>JBKXET010000002.1:0-64484 GCA_046995905.1 Collinsella sp. | reverse complement strand
TGGTGGCATGCGCGTTCCGTCGCCGGGCATAGGTCGTCGGCATTGTGCTGCGTCACGTTAACAACGGCAGTGTCAACTACAACTCCGCGACGAACGTCTGGGTTCTGACGCCACGTAACGGATTCCCTTCATGCAACTGGCCCCAGTGGACAGGCCCAGAGCCGAAAGCGGAGCGCGAAGAGGAAGGAAGGCGCGACCGTCGGGCGGCATGCGCCCGCAAATGCGCCCCACCCGCGAGGTGGCCCGGACGCTTCGCCATTGCATGGCGCGGCGCTCCGCGGCCTCGACCGCCGTTTCATGAGTCATACCTCAAGCGGCTGCCAGAGCCACACTGAGAGCCGTGCGGGGTGCCTTCGATGAACTCCGAGGAAAGAAGGGCCGCGCGCCGCAAGCGCCGCGAGGAGAGGCGCGCCAAGGCCAAGGCCGAGCGCGTGAAGCCGTGCACCTTGAGATCCGTTGGCCGACCTCGGCAGCCTTGCGAGGCCTCCAGACGAGCGGGCGAGCGTGATGTGGTAAGTCCTCCACGCAGCGTTACATGAAGGACTATCTGCGAAGCGCGGTCAGATCGAGGAGCGACCTTCACGGAGGGCCGCGACGCTGTGCCGAAGGAGCTTCATCCACCGCTTCGACCTGTGGGAGCGCGGCAAGCTGTTCGCCACATCGGCGCCGTGCGCTTGCCCAGAGCGGGTGATTCAGAAGTCGCTTTCTCAGAACGACCCATCGTGCCCGCGATGGATCCCGACACTCCTTAACGGTCCAACTCCGCCAACATCAAGGGGCGCGGCACCGACTACGCCCTGAAGCTGCTCAAGCGCCACCTGGCCGACCACTGGCGGCGGCACAGGCCCGCGAGGTACCATCGCACGGGCGACTACTCGGATTGCTTCGCCCGCATAGCCCACGAACCCGTCAAGCGGCAGGTGGCCGACGCACTGCTCGATCCGCGCGTGGTCGCCCTCGAGCACCGCCCTGATGAACAGCTGGGGCAGGAGGATGGAGCCTGGGTCTGGGCAGCGAGCCGAACCAGATATGCGCGGTGGCCCACCCCAACCGCATCGACCACTACGTGACCGAGATGCTGCGCCCTGAGGCCTACGGGCGCTATATGGACGACTTCTACCTGATCCACGAGAGCAAGGAGTACCTGCAGGTGTGCCTGCTGCTGATAGGGCGCAAGTGCGCCGAGCTGGGCATAGAGCTGAACCCGCGCAAGACCCGCGTGGTGAAGCTGTCGCGCGGCTTCACGTGGCTGAAGAAGCGCATCTTCTACACGGAGACGGGCCGCATAGTCGTGAAGCCGTGCCGCGACTCCATCACGCGCGAGCGCTCGCGAAGCTGAAGAAGACGGACGCCGCACGGTCGCCGATGGCGATCCTGTTACCGCCGAGCAGGCCGGGCGGACCCGCCGAAGCGCTGGCGCGGCGGCATGAAGCGGCTGGACGCGCATACCCAAGCGTTTTGGCCTCTGGATCGCTGCTGTGCCGCAGCCTGTTCGAAGATCTCGCGCGGGGAGGGTGCTCCAATGCGGAGCCAGCCCGAAGGGACGGACGATTCGAGCGGAGGCGAGCCCTACGCAATGGCGGAGAACCGGCAACTCAAGCAGCGGCCTAAGCGGACGGCCGCGACATGGACCATTGAAGCATCGAAGGCGTGCCGCGGCGCTCAGCTGCTCTTTGACGCCCATCGAGGCGGCCCGGCAATCTCACGGCAGCCAATACGATGGCGACACGATTCCCCGACAAGAGAGGAGTCCGCATGGACACCCGCTACAGGAAGACATGCCCGCGCCGCCATTATCGAGGCTTCAAGACGGCACCATGGCCGGGGTCGGCGCCCTGCGGCGATCTGCTGTCTGTCGCCAGATCGGACGGACCCCGGCTTACGCACGCGCGACGCCGGGCGTTATCGACGATGACGGAGTACGTTGAAGCGGAAGGCGCGAAAGCTCGCCTACACCGCGGCCGTCGCCGCCTACGGAAAGGGTGAGGCCCCGGACGTGGACAAGCTGCTTGAGCAGATGCGCGAGAAGGTCGCCGAGCCCAGCCAAACCGAGACCAACACGGCAAACATCGACTACCTGATGATGACGGTCGGGGGTGAACAGTAATGGCGGGACGCGTCAAGGCTGCAACCACGGCGGCGCACTCGAAGAACTATGACAAGGTGAGGCGCTACTACGAGCGCGGCCTCTGGACCAAGGCCATGGTGCATCGAGCCGTGGCCTGCAAGTGGATCACATGCGACGAATATGAGGAGATCGTCGGAGAAGAGTACGCGGAGGAGGTTTAGGGTGCCGGCGCTGAGCATCGGGGAGGCAACGTCGGTCCTCTCGGCCGCCGTTGTGATTGTCACGTTCTTCATCGGGCGCGTCTCCGTATCCAAAACATCGTCTGCCAAGGAGCAGCGGACCGAAGACAAGCTCGACAGCCTTTGCGGCGACACGAGCGAGATCAAGGATGGCGTCAAGGAGATCAACCGCAAGCTCGACGACCACGGCGAGCGCCTCACGAAGGTCGAGCAACAGGTCATCACCTTGTTCAACCGGCTCGACCGCGTCGAGAAGAATTACGACCTGCATCACGGTATCGGCGGGTCAGATTAGGAGCTGAAAAATGAAAATCAACTGGGCCCTTCGCTTCAAGAATAAGCAGACGCTCGCGGCATTGGCCGCCGCCGTAATCAGCGCAGCCTATCAGGTGCTCGGAATCCTCGGAGTCGTGGCGCCTATCTCCCAGGGGTCGCTCATCCAGCTCGTCGGAATCATCCTGACCGTTCTCGCCGGCTTCGGCGTGATCGTCGATCCGACCACCAAGGGCGCGTCGGACTCGAAGCGTGCCATGTCGTACAGCGAGCCCCATGCCGCATATGACGCCAAGGCGGTTGAGTAGGCCATGGCCATCACACAGCGCGAGGCCTTCGCGCAGGTCATGGAACACCTCGTCTCCCATGATGGGGGCGGCGGTCACGGATACTCGCAGGCCAACCGCATGGGGGACGGAACGACCGAGACGATTTGTCTGTCCGACGGCACGACCGTCACTATTGCCGGTGGCGATCGCGACTGTTCCTCGGCCGTAGTGACCGCCCTCCGCGCGGTCGGCGTCAGTACCTTCGGAGCCTCGTATACCGGAAACATGCGGGAGCAGCTGCTCAAGACGGGCCTTTTCGGCTGGCGTAAGATGGGCGTCAAGTCCGCCCAGCGTGGAGACATCTACCTCAACGAGAAGTGCCACACCGCCGTGTGCGTCTCTCCCTATGGATCCGCTCGCGGCGACCTCTTGGCCCAATTCTCCATTTCTGAAAAGGGGACCGTCACCGGCACCAAGGGCGACCAGACCGGGCGCGAGTCCAACATCAAGGCGTACTACAGCTACCCATGGGACGGCACGCTCTACTGGCTTGGCGACGGCAAGACACTGAATGGGTCAAATACGGAAGTCGCGGACAATACGGTCCCGAGCCTCGGAGACACGCGATATTTCGGCCCGAAGATGGCCAAGGAGCTGCAATGCCAGCTCGGCACGACTGCCGATGGCGTGATCTCCGGTCAATGGCCGGCGAATGAGCGATACCTTTGGGCATGCGACCGCGGCGTAATCGAGTACGTCAAGGGCGGGGTTGGCTCGAATGCCGTCCGCGCCCTGCAGGACAAGGTCGGATGCAAAGTCTATCCCGTGGTCGGCGGTGTTCAGGCGCGACAGATGGGTTCGGGAACGGTCTTCAAACACCAGCAGTGGCTCATCGCTCAAGGTATCTCGTGCGGATCATCGGGTGCGGACGGATACCAGGGCCGCGACACCAACGTCGCCATCGGCCAAGCGCTCGTCAAGCAACTCTATCGATAGGTGTGCATATGAATCCATTTGATATCTGTTTTATTGTCGGCGCTGCTGCAGGACTGCTGACCGGTCTTCTCGGATGGGCAATCGTGCGCGTCGGCAGCCAAAAAGACTTTAGAAATTGATAGATGCAGCCCCTCTCCGGCATGAACTGCCGGGGAGGGGCTTTATGCATTGCCAGATATCCGTCAATATCCGTTCTGCAATGCAGTTTCAGTGCGGTGAGAGCGTGTGGAAACATAACTACCTGCGATTTTGCTGCTACAAGGCACTCCATAACATCACGTTCAAGACTCTTAATCCCAAGGTCCAGGGTTCGACCCCCTGACGGCCCACCCAAAGCATGGTAAAGCGACTGGCTTAGGCTGGTCGCTTTTTTGTTAACCTCGCATGGGGTCGAACCCGTCGGGGCGCGGAGCTGAGGAAATGCGTAAGCATTTACCAGCGTAGCGCGCAAGGCGCAAAGCGCCGTAGCGGCCGCCTGCAAAGCAGGCTGACCCCCTGACGGCCCACCAAAGCAAGTTAAGACGGTCAACTTCGGTTGGCCGTCTTTTTTGTTGACCTTGCATGGGGTCGAACCCGAAAGGGCGCGGAGCTGAGAAATCTGCACCGTGATTCCCCTAGGGAAAACACGGCTAAAGCCCCGTAGGCGTGTTCTCCTTAGAGGAATCATGCTCACAGGGCTCGATGCATGTTGAAAAGTTGTGATCAAACTCAAAGTGAGAATCGATTTAGTCTGCTCGATAGTGCGATCCGAGACTTTCGGTCCGCTTACGCATGGCTTTGACCATTTCCTGTGCTAGTTGAATCTGTGATTGCAGGCGGGCGAGGGCTGCGACTTCGCTGTCCTGGGCTTTCTGTGTGCTCAAGGTCGTTGCCTCTGTCTTCAAGCCCTCAAGCTCGTGTAGTGCCTCGGATAGGCCCGTCTCGGTGCGGTTGATCATGCAATAGGTGCTCATCGTGTGCTTAAGCCTGTGTGTCAGGCGTTCGGCATCTGTTGTGGCAATGCCATGCTGGGGGAGGGCGATATCCGCCTTCAGGGCTGTCTCAGGCTCTTTCTGCGCTGCAAGGGCTGCCGATGCGCCCGCAATGCGACCGAACACGATGCCGTTGGCGCTTGACAAGCCACCAATGCGGTCGGCGCCGTGCATGCCGCCTGTCGCCTCGCCGCAAGCGTAGAGGCCCTCAACGCCCGTGTGCGCGGTCTTATCGATCTTGATGCCTCCGTTAGCGGCGTGGGCATACATCGCAACGCGCATCTCGTCAGTCGGGGCGATGCCGTGCTCGTCTTGCAGCCAGGTGGCAAAGGTCTGCACAAACTCTGGGACATCCTCGCGGGGGAAGTCGTAGTGGAGTGCCAGGCCTTCGGCACCAGCCTGATCGATGACGAGATCGATAGCCCGGGAGGCTAAGCGTGACGTGAAGGGACCATATCCAGAGCGTTGCTCGAGCAGGTCGTCTAGCTTGTCATCGGCAATATCTGCCGGCTGGTCGAACTTGACATAGCGCCAGGTTTTCTCGTTGAAGACCAGGTTGCGCTTGGGCTCGATGAAGCCGGGCATCATTTGCATGAACTCTATATTGGTAAGCGATGCGCCGTGCGCCAGTGCGATGGCCTGCGAGGAGCTGAGCACATCAGCCGACGTAAGGCTGCGCTCGAACAGGCCGCCTGTGCCACCGGCTGCGATGATCGTGGCCTTGGCAGCAAAGGGCACGATTCGATCTTCGGTGAGGTCGTAGAGCACGGTTCCGGTGATTCTGCCGTCCGTATCTTCAACAAGGTCGATAAGCTCATGGCGGGGGAGCAGGCGAATACCGAGCGACTCGATCCGGGTCGTCAGTGCGTCCTCAAGGGGTTTGCGGGTAAGGCCGCGCCACATGCGCGTCTTGTGGTCAAAGCAGGGGATAAACTGCTTTTGCTGAGCGCTCTCAGCGCTTTGCGGACGCTGGAGCTCAACGCCCAGGTCTTGCTCGAGCCATTCAATTGCTTGGGGAATGCTGTGGACAAACGTCTGGACAAGCTCGGGGTCGGCGACGCCGCCACCAACGGTCTGGATGGTGTCGATGAGGTCCTGTTCGTCGTTTTCGTCGACGGGGCCAATAAGGCCGAGACCCCAGGTTCCCGGGAAAAAGCTCGATCCGCTCATAGTTTTGCCGGCGCTTGCCACAGTGACGGTTGCACCCGTGCGTGCCGCTTCGATGGCGGCGCAAAGGCCCGCATTGCCAGATCCAATTACCAGTACATCAGTCGATTCCATCGGATTCCTTTCTCGTCCGGCGCATTGTCGCATGGGTGATCGGCAAAGGTATCGCAAAGATTGAATAAATCGGTAAAGGGCGAATATGGCACGTGGACGTTAGGGCTGCTTGGTGGCTCCATCTCATCACATCTCGTATTTCGCCGCAACTGACATATCGGCATTAGCTACTCTGCGTCAGTGTAAACAAAAAGAGCCGCCACCTCGAAAAGGTAGCGGCTCCAAGCTCAACTATATGAGCATCGCGCGGGCGCGATTAGGCCTTGAGGGCCTCCTCGACGGCGACAGCGCAAGCGACGGTGGCACCGACCATGGGGTTGTTGCCCATGCCGATGAGACCCATCATGTCAACGTGCGCAGGCACGGAGGAAGAACCGGCGAACTGGGCGTCGGAGTGCATACGGCCCATGGTGTCGGTCATGCCGTAAGAGGCAGGGCCGGCGCCCATGTTGTCCGGGTGCAGGGTACGGCCAGTGCCGCCACCAGAAGCGACGGAGAAGTACTTCTTGCCAGCCTCGAGGCGCTCCTTCTTGTAGGTGCCAGCGACGGGGTGCTGGAAGCGCGTGGGGTTGGTGGAGTTACCGGTGATCGAGATGTCGACGTTCTCGTGCCACATGATGGCAACGCCCTCGCGGACGTCGTCGGAGCCGTAGCAGTTAACGGCAGCGCGGGGACCATCGGAGTAGGGGATGGTCTCGACGACCTTGAGCTCGCCCGTGTAGTAGTCGAACTGGGTCTTCACATAGGTGAAGCCGTTGATGCGGGCGATGATCTGAGCGGCGTCCTTGCCCAGACCGTTGAGGATAACGCGCAGCGGCTTCTTGCGAGCCTTGTTGGCGTTCAGAGCCAGGCCGATAGCGCCCTCAGCGGCAGCGAAGGACTCGTGGCCGGCCAGGAAGGCGAAGCACTCGGTGTCGTCGGAGAGCAGCATAGCGCCCAGGTTGCCGTGGCCCAGACCGACCTTGCGGTCCTCGGCGACGGAGCCGGGAACGGTGAAGGCCTGGATGCCCTCGCCGATGATGGCGGCAGCCTCAGAAGCGGACTTGGCGCCACGCTTGACAGCGAGAGCGCAACCGAGGGTGTAGGCCCACTCGGCGTTCTGGAAGGCGATGGACTGGGTGTTGTTGACGATCTCACGCGGGTTGAAGCCCTTGTCGGTGCAGATCTGCAGAGCTTCCTCGAGGGAGGCGATGCCGTTGTCGGCGAGGCACTTGTTGATCTTGTCAGCGCGGCGCTCGTAACCTTCGAACGTAACAGTCATAGTTATTTCCCTCCCTTTCTACTCGTGAACCGGGAACACGCTGGCGACGGAGTGAGTCTCCTCGTCGGTGCGCGGGTCGATGTACTTGGCAGCGTTCTCCCACTGACCATAGTGGCCCATAGCGCCAGCGATGGCCTCCTCGGGGGTCTTGCCGGCCTTGACGGCGTCGGTGAACTTGCCGAGGTTCAGGAACTCGAATGCGATGATCTCGTTCTTGTCGTTGAGAGCCATGCGGGTGACGTAGCCCTGAGCGAGCTCGAGGTAACGAGCGCCCTTGGCCTTGGTGCCGAACATGGTGCCGACCTGAGAGCGAAGGCCCTTGCCGAGGTCGTCGAGGGAGGCGCCCACGGGCAGGCCGCCCTCGGAGAACGCGGTCTGGCTGCGGCCGTAAACGATCTGCAGGAAGATCTCGCGCATAGCAACGTTGATGGCGTCGCAGACGAGGTCGGTGTTGAGGGCCTCGAGGATGGTCTTACCGGGAAGGATCTCGGAAGCCATGGCGGCAGAGTGGGTCATGCCCGAGCAGCCGATGGTCTCAACGAGGGCCTCCTCGATGATGCCGTCCTTGACGTTCAGCGTGAGCTTGCAGGCGCCCTGCTGAGGTGCGCACCAACCCACACCGTGCGTAAGACCGGAGATGTCGGAAATCTCCTTAGCCTGGACCCACTTGCCCTCCTCGGGGATGGGTGCGGGGCCGTGGTATGCACCCTTGGCAACGGGGCACATGTTCTCCACTTCCTGTGAGTACTGCATGCCTCTCCTCTCTATCGTGTTGGCGTCCCGTCTGGGGGTCGTGGCTGGCGATTGCCGGGCGACCCTTCGAAAGGGACATGACATGCAGCCCCTATAATACCGCGAAATGCACGGAATATTCGGCGAACGGCTCAGTTTTCGTAGCGAGAAGTCCGGAAGTTTTAATTGAAACGGTTTAACGCTATGTTCTGTGGTCGCGAACTTCCGTAGAGGGGGTCCGTCTTTGGCAAGCTTTTGGTCAGCTCTTGTAAGCGTTGCAGGGGTTGACCTGTTGCAACGGTGCCGTTCGCCGCCTGATTACTGCCTTTGGCCGCGCGAGTGTATTGTTTTGCGTGAATGTTTTGATGGCACGCTTCAATCGTGCTGTATTGGATGGCAAGCAGATCCCGGCGAAGGGAGCGCCATGCAGCGCGTTTGGAGAACGGTTACCGGCTTTTACCATGTCTGTGCCCGCGGTACGGGCAAGCGGCTCATCTTTGAGGGCGATGACGACCGGTGGGAGTTTTTGGAGCTGATGCGCGAGTGCTGTCGCGAGGAGGGCGTGACGGTTATCGCCTGGTGCCTTATGGGCAATCACGTGCATTTGGTGCTTGCAGATTACGAGGACAGGATGAGCGCGGCAATGCACCGGCTGCTTTTGACGTACGCGCGGCGGTTCAATAAGCGCACGGGGCGCACAGGCCATCTGTTCCAAAACCGTTTTGACCGGCGCTCGCTCGATACCGACTGGCAGGTGATGGAGGCTATTCGCTCTGTACACGCCGATCCGCAGGAGGTGGGCGTTAGCCTAATCGAGCGTTATCCCTGGAGCAGCTTTCCGGAACATCTACGCGCTTACGACGGTGATGTGGCCGATGCCGCGAGGGGATTTTCTGATCCTTCTTGTGTGCTTGAGCTTTTTGGCTCTGCCGAGGGCTTTATTGCCTATTCGCTTTCGACGCCCGACGGCAGTGAGCCAGCGCTGTGCGATATGAAAGAGACGGAGTGGGAACGCCACGCCTTTGCCGACAAGATGGCGAAGAGCCTCGGGGTTCCGCTCAACGAACTCAAGACCGTTGCGCCCTCGCGGCGAGACAGAATCATTTTCGCTCTGCACGATGGCGGCTACACGGTGCGCGAGGTCGAACGGTATACGGGAATCAGCAAGAGTACCGTATCTCGTATCGTGCGCGCTTATGCGCGGGTGAAGGCACAGGCTGAGCTCTCGGAATAGAAAATGGCCGAACCACTCTTGTCAAGCGATTCGGCCAACAAAAATCTTAAGATTTGGGACAAGTTCTACTGATTATTTTGTCCCGTGAGCATGCCGTCGAGGGTGCGCCAGGCGAGCTCGGCGCATTTGACGCGGGCGGGCATGTGCGAGATGTCCTGGAGCTGGGCGGCTTCGTCCAGGTCTTCCAGGTCCTCCTCGGAGAGCTGCTCGCCGCGGATCATGGCAAGGAAGAGCTCTGCTAGGCGGCGAGCTTCCTCGACGGTCTCGCCGGTGATGAGGTCGGCCATGATGTCGGCGCTGGCCTGACTGATGGCGCAGCCGTGGCCGGTAAAGGAGGCCTCCTCGATCACGCCGTTCTCGACGCGCAGCTGCAAGGTGAGCTCGTCGCCGCAGCTGGGGTTGATGCCGTCGTGCTCGTGCGTGGGAGCATCCATCTCATACTTATAGTCGGGGTGCGAGTTGTGCTCCATAAATGTGGTGGAGGTGTACAGATTACCCATTGAACGTGCTCCAAACGTGATGCAGGCCGGCGATGAACTTGTCGATGTCGGCCTTGTCGTTGTAGAAGGCCACGCTGGCGCGGCAGCAGGCAAGGTTCTCGACGCCCAGCCAGGTGAGCAGCGGCTGCGCGCAGTGGTGGCCGGCGCGTATGCAGACGCCGTCCATGTCCATGATGCTCGCGACGTCGTGCGGGTGGATGCCCTTGACGTTAAAGCTCACAACGCCGTGGTGGTTGTCCCAATAGATGGAGCCGATGATCTGGACAAAGTCGAGCTGCATGAGCTCGCCCATCAGATAGTGGACGAGTGCCTGCTCGCGGGCCTGGATGTTCTCGTAACCCACGGTGTTGACCAGGTAGTCGAGTGCCGCACCCGTGGCGAAGATGCCGGCGGCGTCCTGCGTGCCGGCCTCGAATTTCTCGGGAACGGGCGCCCAGACGGCGTCCTGCTCGGTGACCGAATCGATCATCTCGCCACCGGTGAGCATGGGTGGCATGGCGTTGAGCAGGTCCATTTTGCCCCACAGCACGCCAATGCCCATGGGACCCATGGCCTTGTGTGCGCTAAAGGCAAAGAAGTCGGCGCCCAGGTCGGCCACATCGACCGGCATGTGCGGCAGCGACTGCGCGCCGTCGACGACCAGATAGCCGCCGTACTTGTGCACGAGCTTGCCGAGGTTCTTGACCGGGTTCTCAACGCCCAGGACGTTAGAGACCTGACCCACGGCCAAGATCTTGGTCTTGGGGCTCACCTTGGACAGAACCTCCTCGGTCGTGAGCTGGCCGGTCTTGGTGGGGTAGAGGTAGACGAGCTTGGCGCCGGTCTCGCGGCAGACCTGCTGCCACGGAATCAGGTTGGAGTGGTGCTCCATGATGGTGATGACGACCTCGTCGCCCGGCTCGAGGACTGTGGGCGCAAAGCTCTTGGCGACCAGGTTGAGCGACTCGCTCGTGTTGCGGGTGAAGACGACCTCGTTGGCCTGGGAAGCGCCGATGAGGTCGGCGATCTGCTGGCGCACCTTCGCGATGGCCTCGGTGGCCTCGACGGACAGCGAGTAAAGGCCGCGCAGGGGGTTGGCGTTCATGCGCTGGTAGAAGTCGCGCTCGGCGTCGAGCACGCAGGCAGGGCGCTGCGCGGTGGCGGCGCTATCGAGGAAGGCGATCTCGGGGTGCTGCTGGAACAGTGGGAACTGCGCCTTGTAGGGATTGGTCTCGATGTCGACGGTAGGCCAGCCGCGCGAGGCCTCGTCGCTGGCGTCGAGCTCCATAGGCTCCGGTGCGGTACAGGTATCGCATTTAACGTGCTCGGTGTCGATCATGCGAGCTCCTCTTCAAAGTTGTCGATCAGGTTGTTGCCCAGGCGGACGACGGCGGCGCGGGTGCGCTCGTCGGTGGCGGAAAGCGCGGCGTCCTCCAGCTTGGCACGGATGAACAGGTCCTCGGCGGCGTTTTGGTCAAGGCCGCGGCAGGCGAGGTAGAACAGCTGCTCGTCGCGGACGTGGCCGATGGTGGCGCCGTGGTTGCCGGCAACGTCGTCCTCGTCGCAGAGGATGACGGGGACGGTCTTGTTGTCGACGCCCTTGTTGGCCAAGAGCACCGTCTCGCGCTCGGTGCCGGTTGCGCCCTTGCAACCGTGCACGAGGTCGATGGTGCCACGGTAGACCTTCTTGGACGTGCCAGTCAGCACGCCGTTGGCGTCGATCTCGCACTCGGTCTTGCGGCCGCGGTGGCGCAGCTCGTAGTTAAAGTCGCGCACCTGCTCGCGGGCGCCCAGGTAATCGGTATCGATCGTCACCTTGGCGGTATCGCCCAGCAGGTCGCCGGCAAGGCCGGTGGCGCTGGCGCCGGCACCCAGGACGGTGTGCTGCACGTTGACGCGCGCGCCCTCGTCCAGGAACAGGCCGGTGTCGTCGAGCGCGATCCAGCTATCGTCGAGCGTCTGCGTGCAGGTCACGTTGACGGTGGCGTACTCGTGGGCGCACACGAGTAGCGCGGAGCCCACGACGCCTTGGCCGGCAACGGGGGAGTCCAGGGCTATGCGCAGGTCGAGCGTTGCCTGCGGACGGGCGACGACATCGATGGCGGCGATGGCCGCGGCAGCGTCGACGCCACTCACGCGCACGGTAACCGTGGCGTGCTTGTATGCGGGCACATCGATGACGACGCGCTTGGTGGCGTGGTCGGCCAGGTAGGTGTAGGTAGCCTCGCCCATGCCAGTCTCGAAGGCCTCGGCAGGGGAGAGCTCCTCCTCGAGCTTGATGGCGCCGGCCTGGTAGATGGAGGTGGCGGGCACGTCGAGCTCGGTCTCGGGCGTGATGCGGGCGCGGTCGGCGGCGTCGCCGGGGGCGGAGGCGCGGCGCTCGGGGAAGCGCTCGGCCATGGTGTCCATGGCGGCTTCGAACGCGTCTGCCACGCCAGTAAACTGCTCGTCCAAGCCCTCGACCTCAACGGCCTCGGTGGGAGCGGCGGCAAGCTCGTCAGAGAGCTCGAGCTTGGTCTGATTCATCTTCAGCCAGCCCCAAGTGGCGGCCGGCATCGCGTTGACCTGCTCAAGGGCGGTAGCAGCGGTGTTCGTGGTCTGTTTCATTATCCGATCGCTCCTTCCATCTCGAGCTTCGATCAGGTTGTTCATCTCGACGGCGTACTCCAGCGGCAGCTCCTTGGAGACCGGGTTGGCAAAGCCGTTGACGATCATGGTACGGGCCTCTTCCTCCGAGATACCGTGGCTCATCAGGTAGAACACCTTGTCGTCGCCGATGCGGCCGATGGTGGCCTCGTGGCCGATGTCGACGTTCTTGGCGCGGATGTCCATGGCCGGGATGGTGTCGGAGCGGCTCTGGTCGTCGAGCATCAGTGACTGGCAGCTCACGGTTGCCTTGGAGCCCTCGGCCTTGGGCGTGGCAACGATAGAGCTGCGGAACGTCTGGATGCCGCCGCTCTTGGAGATGCCCTTGGTCTCGACGGTTGCCGAGGTCTCGGGCGCGTTGAGCACGACCTTGCAGCCGGTGTCGAGGTTCTGCCCGGCGCCGGCAAAGGTGATGCCGGTAAAGCTCGAGCGGGCGCGACGGCCGTTGAGCACGCTCATGGGGTAGAGGTAACCCACGTGGCTACCGAAGGAGCCGCTGATCCACTCGATGTCGCCATCCTCGTCCACGCGCGCACGCTTGGTGTTGAGGTTGTACATGTTCTTGGACCAGTTCTCGATGGTCGAGTAGCGCAGGTGCGCACGCTTGCCCACAAAGAGCTCGACGGCGCCGGCGTGGAGGTTGGCTACGTTGTACTTGGGCGCGGAGCAACCCTCGATAAAGTGCAGGTCGGCGTCGTCCTCGACGATGATGAGCGTGTGCTCAAACTGGCCGGCGCCCTTGGCGTTAAGACGGAAGTAGCTCTGCAGCGGGAAGTCGAGCTTGGTGCCCTTGGGCACGTAGACAAACGAGCCGCCCGACCATACGGCGCCGTGCAGGGCCGCAAACTTGTGGTCGGTGGGCGGGATGAGCGTCATAAACTTCTCGTGGATGAGCGGTTCCCACTGCGGGTCGTGCAGGGCCTCCTCGATGCCGGAGTAGACGATGCCCATCTTAGATGCTGTGTCCTGCATGTTGTGGTAGACGAGCTCGGAGTCGTACTGCGCGCCGACGCCCGCCAGGTAGCTGCGCTCGGCCTCGGGGATGCCCAGGCGCTCAAAGGTGTTCTTGATGTCGTCGGGCACCGATTCCCAGTCGTGTTTTTGGTCGGTGTTGGGCTTGACGTAGGTGACGATGTTGTCCATGTCCAAGCCCTCGATGGAGGGGCCCCACGTCGGATCCGGGAAGCGGTTGAAAATCTCGAGGGACTTTAAGCGCAGGTCGAGCATCCACTGCGGCTCGTCCTTCTTGGCGCTGATCTCGCGCACGATGTCGGGCGTGATGCCGGCGTCGAGGCGCTCGAATCCCTCCTCGCCATAGGTGAAGTCGTAGAGGCTGCGGTCGATGTCCGCGACCTCGGTGCGGTTCTTGGTCATTGCGTCGCCCCTTTACGCCTGCTGCTCGGCAGCGGCGGACTCGGCCTGGGCGCGCTGCTCGGCGGCCTCGCGCTCGAAGGTCTCAAAGCCGTTCTTGTCGATCCAGGGGATGAGCGAGGCGTCGTCCTCGCGCACGATGTGACCCTTGACCATAACGTGGACGCGGTCGACATCCAAGTGCTCCAGGATGCGCGTGTTGTGCGTGATAATGAGCATGGAGCCGTCGCAGCTCTTGCGGTAGGCGTCCATGCCGTGGCTGACGGTGGAAAGCGCGTCGACGTCCAGGCCGGAGTCGGTTTCGTCCAGGATGGCGAGCTTGGGCTGCAGCAGCAGGAGCTGGAGCATCTCGACCTTCTTCTTCTCGCCGCCCGAGAAGCCCACGCCCAGCTCGCGGTTGAGGTAGGCGGTATCCATGTTGAGCTCGGCCGCGAGCTCCTTGACGCGACGGCGGAACTCCTTGCCCTTCATCTCCAGGCCGGGGCGGCCGGCGATGCTGGCGCGCAAAAAGCTCGATAGCGGCACGCCCGGGATCTCGACCGGAGCCTGGAAGCTCAGGAACAGGCCGGCGCGCGAACGCTTGTCGGTGGTGAGCTCGGTGATGTCCTGGCCGTCAAAGACGATGCGGCCGTCGTTGACCGTGTGAGACGGGGTCGCCCATGACCAGGTGGCCGAGGGTGGACTTGCCGGCGCCGTTGGGTCCCATCAGCACGTGGGTCTCGCCGGCGGCGACGTTGAGGTTGACGTTGTGGAGGATGGTCTTCTCGTCCACGGAGGCGGTCAGACCTTCGATGGAAAGCAGCGGATTTGCGCTCATGCTGTCCTCTCTGTATATGGTGTACTCATAGGTGTACTAAACCCTAGGAATCTTCTCGGAATAAAGTTACTATGGGTTCGGCGTTAGTCAAGGGAAAATCCGACTAATCCACTCGACTTTTTAGATGAGGGACATAAAATCAGGTTTGTTTGCCCCGCGTGCATAGGATTTGGGACAAACAAGCCTGGTATTTTGTCTCGGCTACGATGAGAGGGTAGGTATGCTCATTTCTTCTAAGGGCCGCTATGCCCTCCGGCTGATGATCTATATCGCGGCGCTGGGCGACGCCGAGGGCAAGATTGCCCTGCGCGAGGTTGCCGACCGCGAGCATATCTCGCAAAAGTATTTGGAGCAGCTGGTTCGTCCGCTTATGAAGGCGGGCCTGCTTAAGAGCGTGCGCGGCAAGGGCGGCGGCTACATGATGGCCAAGGACCCGGTCGAGGTGCGTGCCGGCGACATCCTGCGCGCTGTCGAGGGCAGCACGGCGCCCGTGGCGTGCGATGGCATCGACAACAGCTGCACCCGTAGCGATTTGTGCTCGACCGTCAAGTTCTGGCGCGGCCTGGACGATGTGATCGAAAAGTACGTCGACGGCGTGACGTTGACCGACCTGGCTGCCGTCCTCGAGATCAACTTTGACATTAAGCTGTAGGGGCTGGCTTTCGTGAAGTCGTACGAAGCCTCGGATTCGCGGTTGGCACTGCTAGAGACAGCTCGATTCCAAGATTTCGATAACGACTATGTTGTCTCCGGATGTGCGTATATCTATGAGCAGGTTTTCGGTCTCCTCAATTACGCTCCTTAAGCGTCTGCTCGAGTATGAGGGCGCCACGCTTGCCGCGTCGGGGTCTCCTCGTGCCATCTTGAAGGAGTCCTACCGATTCTACGACTTTATTGATGAGGCAGCCTGGCTGGATATGCTCAGAGACCGCAATACGAACGTCCATATCTACGACAACAAGCTCGCTCAAGATTTGATTCAGCGCATCTTGAACGTCTATATTCCCGCTTTCTGTCAGTTGAGAGACGGGCTGACGAAACGTTACGGCGAGCTTCTGTTGGCGCCCGATGACCAGTTTGTCTAATTCCTTAAGATTTCGCGGAGGGTTGTTGCCGTTTACCGAGGGGTTGTTGTGTAACAACGGGCGAGCTGCAATACTTATTTTTATCTTTGCAAACTGAACTTTAACTACACCAATGCAGGGAGGATCTTATGCAGCCCAAGCATTCTGCTATTGTCGCGGGCCTGACGCTGGCGCTTTCGTTTGGCGCCGTTTCCGCGCCGGCACCCGCCGCTGCCGAGGAGCCCACGCCGGGCGTTGCCTCGGATGCCACCGATATCGATAAGGGTCTCTACACCCAGCAGTCCTTCTCGGGCGTGCTGAGGTCGGTCCAGGGCGTTTCGTTTGTCAACGTGACTCCCGAGATGAAGTACTTTACCAAGTACGAGAGCCATGGTAACTACAACCAGGGCTTTTCGTACGGTGACGGCTATAACGCGTTGGGCTATTACCAGTTCGACCGCCGCTGGTCGCTCATTCCGTTTATGAAGCAGGTCTACAACTACAGCCCCGAAAAATACAGCATGCTCAAGGATGCGATTGATCGCGGCAGCGAGATTTCCAACACGAGCAATGCCATGTACGAGAACGGTCAGCTCACCGAGTTGGGCCGTATTGCGCAGGAGGCCTTCCAGGGTGCTTACAACACCGATCCTGTTGAGTTCTCAGCACTTCAAGATGCTTATGCGTACAACTCGTACTATGCGGTGACCGAGGCGTGGCTCAAGAGCGGCCTGGGTATTGATATTTCGGGCCGCGCCGATTGCGTCAAGGGCATGGTGTGGAGCATTACCAACATGTGCGGCACTGGTGGCTGCAGGGACTTTTTCCGCTGGGCGAATCTTTCCAACGATATGTCCGATCGCGAGTTTGTGACGGCGCTTTCCTACAGCGTGGTCAACAATGTCGCCACTAAGTTTTCGAGTCAGCCCCAGTATCATGAGGGCTGGAAGAATCGTTATAAGAATGAGCTGAAGGACTGCTTGGTTTTTATCGCCGAGGATGAGGCTGCCGCTGCGACGCCCGTGCAGCCCGAGCCTACGCCGGCGCCCTCGCCGACACCTGATTCGAATGACGACTCGAGTGACGATGCCAACGATGACAGGATGGATGCGCCCTCGACCGATGCTGACGGTAATGGCTCTGCTGGTGGCACTACCAACGACGGCTCTACCTCGAACGGCTCCGATTCGAACGGCTCTGCTGCGGGCGATTCGTCTTCAAGCTCTGCCGGCAATACGGGCAGCGCCGCCTCTGGTTCGACCGACGCTGGTTCCTCTGACTCTTCCACTGGCTCGAGCGATTCTTCCGCCGATACTGGTTCTAGCAATGACTCTAACACTGGCGCCGCTTCTGATTCCGATGCTTCCAAGGACGACTCGAATAAGGCGCCGGACGCTCCCGTTGCTTCGCCGGACAAGAAGCCTTCTTTCTCCGTGCAGCTTGGTTCTACGCTGGGCTCTTCGCTGATGGCTGGCGTCAATAACGGCTCGACCCAGAACAAGGACAACTCTGATCAGGTTTCCACGGAAAAGACCGAAGCCGCAAAGGGCGACTCCAAGGACAAGGCTTCCGAGAAGACCGAATCCGATAAGGGTTCTAGCTCTGAGGCGAAGGACGACAAATCCGCTCAGAAGAAGGACGAGAGCAAGACCGAGGGCGAAAAGAAACAGCCCGAAGACGACGACAAGAGCGGTGCTGACAACCAGGTCCAGGAGCAAAATGACTCCAAAACGGTGACCACTACAACCACCACGACCACCACAACCAAGTCATCTGGCGGCAACATGCCCAAGACGGGCGACTTGATCGTGATGGCGAGCCTTGCCAGCGCGAGCTTGGCCACACTGGGTGCTACGTCTATCGTAAGTGGTAAGCATAAGCTCGATCAGCAGAAGAAGGCTTCTGGGGAGGACAGCTCGGAGGAGTAGCCTCTCGGTTGCCCGACAACTAAAGAGTCGGGACGGGGTCCGGTGCAGATGCATCGGGCCCCATTTTGTTGTGCAACGATTAGTTGTGCCCCCTCACACCTCTTGTTGCTACCGTTGCCCGATATGTTCGCGCGGCGTCGTCGGTACGCGCGAGGCGGTCATTACAATTGGCATCGTGTTGCGATTTAGGGGGAACGTTTTGGTGTCTGAACAGGCAAATAATGGTTGTGCTGCCGGCTTTGGCGTGCGCTTGATCGGCTGTGCCGACGATGCGGCTTTGCCCATTGGCATGCACGACTATGCGGAGGCTCTTGGTTGCTGCACGCTGGTCGACAAGACCATGTTTATTGCCGATGTGTTGGACTGCGACGCGTCCGTTGTGGTGTGCTGTCGACCCGAGGGTTTTGGCAAGAGCATGAACTTGTCGATGCTCAGGGCTTTTCTGGAGCGTCCAGCGGTCGGTCGCGCCGGTCGGATCTCGTTTGCCGATGCTCAGATTTGGGATGCGGACGGCGGGCGCTATCGGGATGAGTACGCTTGCTATCCGGTGATATCGCTGGACTTTTCTGGCGCTGCGAGGCGTGGCACCGATGTTGCCGGCGTCGTGCGCGATGCTCTTTCGGACGAGTGCGCTCGCCTGCTGGCGCTTTTGGAGGCTCCGGATTTAGCTCGAGACAAGGTGCGTCACATCGAACGCGTCGCGCGTGGCGCGGCGAGCGCGGATGAGGTTGACTCGGTGCTCGGTGTGCTCATAGAGCTGCTGGAGATTGCCTGCGATGAGCAGGTTGTATTGCTCGTTGATGGGTACGATGCGGCGTGGTCTCGCCGTGCGAGCGCGAGGGACGCTTCCGACGCCGATCCGGCAGAACTACTTGACCGTGTGCTGTTCGACGCCATTGCCACTGCGCGTGATTCGTTGCGGCTGACGTGTCTGATGGGGGAGCGTCCCAGTCCTGCCGAAGTGGCGCTTTCTTCGCGCGGCTGCTCGTATTGTCTGACGACGCCGCTGTCGGCGTGGTGTGACCGATGTTTCGGTTTTTCGGATGCCGAGGTCGAGGCTCTATTGAATCATGCTGGGCGCGAGGAATACCTGGATGATGCGCGTGAATGGCTCGAGGGGTATCGGTTTGGCAGGGCCTATTGCTCGAGTCCAGAGCGTGTGATCGGTTTTCTGGGCCGAGGCTGCACGGCTCCTGTGCGTGCCGATCTGTATGGATATGCCGATTGCCTGAGTAGGGTAGTTGCCGGGTGGAATCTCGACCGCCTTTCGGTCTTGTTTGATTTGCTCGAGGCCCATGGGTGCGCTGAGGTCCCGCTTTGTTTGGGCACTGCAGAGCCAGATGTCTCGCCTGACGATGGCATGTGGACAGCGCTGTATCTGTCCGGTTTTCTCACGACGGATATGACTGAGGAGCCAGAGCATGGCGATCGCCTCCGTGCTTTGCGATTGCCCAATAACGAGCTTCGTCAGGCCTTGCGTCTAGTGATTATTGAGTGGTTTGAGTGTGCCGCAGAAGACATTCGAGACGTCGATGCGTTTCGCGACGGGCTGTGCTGTGGGGACGAGGATACCGTGAGGCGGGCGCTAAGCCGCATCTTGGGAGATGCGGGAATCGGTGCGACCGACCCAGATACGCCGCTGCCATATCATCTGCTCTTGCAGGGGCTCTGCTTTGGCTTGCCGGGCTATGCCAATCCTGCCTCGAGGCGAAAGTGTGGCGCGGATCGCTGGGACATCCAGGTTTTTCCCACGGGCGCCGTGTTCGACGCATAGCCGATGACGATCCGGTATGCTCGATGAACGTCCGCTGATAACGATCAACATGATGTATGACCCCGGTGTGGATGCGCTGGGCCTGGAATTGCTGGCCGTGCAGGCGCTGCTCGACATAGAGCGCGACGGCATCGACGAAATCCGTGTGCCGCGACCGGGCGTTGGCCGCATGCGCTGGGGGTTTGGTTTTGATGGGCAGCATGTGACTACGGTGTGCCAGCGGCTTTAAGCACTGAGGTGTTTCCGGCTTCCGTTACTTGGTGGCCTTCATGGGTGGCATGGGCTTCCAGTTGGGGTCCTTGATGATCTTGCGGGCGTCCTTCATGCCGCGGCGCAGCGCCGGAATTCCGGTCTTAAAGCACTTGTCAACGGCGGCCAGGCGAATGAACTCCTTGCAGAAGGTCGCGGCGTTGCCCAGACGGAACAGCACGGGGTGATAGTCGCCGTAAATCTGCATGTAGCGGGCCAGATAACCGCGGTTGCGCATGATGTAGTAACGGTTGGTGTCGCTCGTGGAGTTGAGCTGGCGCTTGCCGGCGATATCCCAGTTGGAGACGGCGCGGGCGCGCTTGAGCACCACGTCGGCGACCACGGCGGCGGGGAAGTGCTGGCTGGCTACGTAGCCGTAGCAGGCATCGTCGCCGTAGATAAAGAAGCGCGCGTCGGGCAGGCCGATTTTGTCGACCACGCGTCGCGAGAACATGCCGCCCTC
The DNA here is from genome assembly GCA_046995905.1 of Collinsella sp. Lineage (GTDB taxonomy): Bacteria > Actinomycetota > Coriobacteriia > Coriobacteriales > Coriobacteriaceae > Collinsella. The sequence goes on along the minus strand of JBKXET010000002.1, from coordinate 44,369 downwards.
AAAGCACAGCTGGTTCATGGCGCGGTAGCCCTCGGGACCCAGATCCCACTTGGCGATGGGGTTAGGGATGCCGAGCGAAAGGCGATGAGCTGGTACTGCCGAAGAAGCGCCGCCGTCAAAGTCCAGGCGCGAACCCTGGATGACATCGTAGCGGTCGGTCCACTCGGCAAGACGCTCGATACCTTCGGGGATGACGAGCACATCGTCGTCCATCACCCAGAACCACCGAGCACGCCCAGGTCGTAGGCGCATTCAGTGCCGGCGGAGGAAGCCGCCCGCACCGCCGCCGTTTTCGAGCTGCGGGGCGTAGATGACACGGTCGGTGCCGCCCTGCGCGTCGGGCTGTCGCATCGATGCCCCACAGGTTGGCCAGGTGCTCGTTGAATGCGGTGCACATGGCCTCGGTCTCGCGCGATTCTCGTTATCGACAATCACGATGCGCCAGGGCGGTGCCGCTGAGCTCGGTCATGGAGTCGAACAAGTTGGCTGAGGTTCCTGGCGCTTATGCATAACGACGACGATGGCGAGTCTTGTCGATGGAGCGGGAAGGGGTTGAAGGCATGGGGCAATATGTCTGCTCACGCGTCGGCTGAAGCTGCGCGAAGCTACTCGAACACGTCGCCGGGACTGGCCCTATTGTAAAGGCTCGCGCACCTTAGCGGCAAGCTTTGAATAAAACGCAGGAACCGCCATGGGCCCGCCGCATGACGTGGGGCTGCTTGCCCGCAAGAGGCTCCATAGATTATATAAACACCGTCAGCGCGCGACCGCTTTGATACCATGAAACGACAGGTATTTCTAGGAGCACATTTGTCTACTAACGCCTCTGGCAGCCCTGTTCTGTACGCTGCTTATTCCCATTTACAATGTTCCAGCGCTACCTGCGCGAGTGCCTCGATTCCGCCCTGGCGCAGACGCTCAAGGATATTGAGATCATCTGCATTAACGACGGGTCGACCGACAACTCGCCAGATATTATCCGCGAGTACATGGAGCGCGACCCCCGTGTAAAGATGATTGACAAGGCCAACAGCGGCTACGGCGACTCGATGAACCACGGCCTGGAGATGGCGCGTGGCAAGTACGTTGGCATCTTGGAAGTCCGATGACTTTATGGCAGCCCGACGCACTCGAATGCTTGTCTCGGCGCGCCGAAATGTGCCAATAATGCCGACTTTGCGAGAGGCGAACTTTGATTTCTACTGGTCTAAGCCGAGAGCGCCGTTCTGATCTGCGCGAGTATCGTTTAAAGCCAAGGACTGCGCAGCGAAGCCGGTGCACCCGACGATACGGTGCAGTTCTTGTAAGCAAAAGCGGCGTCCGGTTGGCCAGTCGTGCGCGTCGCGATTTTCTTAGGCCTGCAACGGCATTAAGTTCCTGCCGACTCCGGGGGCGTCACTTTCAGTTGACATCGTTCGCCTTTAAAGGTGATCGCGTGCGCTTGATAAGGCTGTTTGCCTGCCATGATGCCGTGTTGTCGTATCGCCAGGACAACGAGAAGTTCCTCGGTCGATTAATTCTTCGGCTAAGGTCTTTTGCGTCAATACCGAGTATGCCGAGATTGAGCGGTGGATTCCCGAGAGGATTATCCTGCCGCGACCACGCAAGCGTCGACGTGATCGTCGCGCATGCTCAAGTTCAACCAGCTCATTAAGTACGATTCGTACGTGAACTTGCACATTGCGCCTGGCGCCTCAGTTCTATAAAGGGGTTTCTGGTTCAGATGGCCGAGGAGTTGCCGTGCCTTGGACGCCCACGGGGACTTTTCGGCTTGACGACCTCAAGCCGTGGAAGCGCGCAGAATCTCGCTGCCGTCTCTCAAAGTCACAGGGGCTGGTTGACGAGCATCGAGTTTTGCGACGGATTGGTGCCTTGGGAGCGATGCTAAGTATTACGCCTCGGTTGGAGGAAGCTGAGCGTGGTTGCTGCCGCCTACACTCGTCAGAATCGCTGCAAGGGGTAGGTCGACATAGTCGAGAACTTTGGCCCGCCAAGCGACCATTGTCGTTCCCGTCTACAATTCGTCGCGCTCCATTCCAGCCGATGCCTCGATTCGCCTGTTGGCCCAGTCTGAGCGCGTTCGATTCGGGTGCGTCTGCGTCAACACTGACGGTTCGAGCTGATAATGATTCGTCAGAACGTGTTGCGCCAGATTGCCGCAGGCCGATGATCTGTGCTGTGTGATTGATCGGAAAACGCGAGGCGTCTCGTGTGCTAACGAAATGTCGGGATCCGATGCCGCTTCCCGGGCGGAGACCGCTCTTTTTTGCTGGACGCCGACCGATTACATCGATGCCCCGAACGAGTCGAGCGCGTGCTGCATGCCGCTTAAGAGATCTGCGGATGCCGAAGGCCGCCGCGTTTTGGCGGCGTCTGAACTGCGATCTGCCTGACGCGTCCAGCAACTCTGAGCTGGCTGTTGTGGCCAGTGGTCAACTGCTGTTCATTCAGGTAAACCACAACCTTGCTGCCGAAGTACAGCCTTTTCAGCGCAAACTGCGCAATCGCGAAGCGGCCGCCGGATTCTTTGCAGGCGGGATAATCTTCCATTGCGGCTTATGCGCTTGCCCGCAGGACCGTCGTCATGCCTGACAAGTTCTACCACTACGTGATGGAGAGCGAATCGGCGACGCACGAGTTCAACAGTGCCGAGGCGCGCGCCAAAAAGCTTGACGCCCACATGAAGATGCTCGAGGAGGTCTTGGAAGACTGGGCGGCCTATGGTCTTCTGGACCTGTGTCCCGGCGAGCTGATAACTTGGTTCTTGGACCTAATTGTGTTCGATCTGGCGCGCTTGGATGCCGATGGTTTCCATCGCGTGGCGGCTCGCGTCAACATGGATCTCACGACGTTTTTGGGAACGGCGTGGGCGGATATGCCTGCTAAGGGCGCCGTTCGGCGTGTTGCCCACAAGCTCGTTGCGGCGACCTCGGGCGTTTCGATGGCAGACGCCACGCTGTTCTATCTTTCGACTCGCGGTCTCAAAGCCTGTCTGGAGCGCTTTATCTAATTCCAAGCGCTGCCGCCCGCCGCAACCCGGCTGCTAAAATAACCCTATTTTGCCGCTATCAACCAGGAGAGTTCTCTTGCAGAACTCTGATACCCCTAAAGTTTCGCTGTGTCCACATTTGCAATGCTCAGGAAGCGCTATCTGCGCGAGTGCCTCATTCCGCCGTGGCTGAACTCAAGGACATCAGAGATCATCTATATCAATGACGGTTCCACCGATAGCTCGCCGGATATCATCCGCGAGGTACATAAACCGCGACCCCGTGTAAAGATGATCGACAGGAAAGCCCCCAGCTTGAACTACGGCGACTCGATGAACCGCGGTCTGGAGATGGCGCGCGGTGAGTACGTGGGCGTTCTTGATCCGGCGACTTTATGTTTGAGGATTCGCTCCAAAAACCTGGTCGCCAAGGCCGATGCTGAGCATGCCGATGTAGTAAAGGCGACTTTATCTGCTATTGGTCCGCCCAGCAGACGCCGTGAGCTGTTTGGGGATGTCGGCGAGTATATGACGAGCAGCCGTATCGCCCCCGTCGATCGCCCAGGCATCTTCTACCGCAAACCTTCCATTTGGTGACCATCTATCGGCGCGAGTTCCTCAACGACAATCAGATTCGGTTCCTTCCCGCCGAAGCTCGTATCAGGACGCAGGCTTTAACTTTAAGGTTTGGGCATGCGCCGAGCGTGCAGCGTTTATCGCGGACCGCATTTTGTGCTATCGCCAAGACAACGAGAAGAGCTCAGTTAATTCGCCCAACAAGGTATTTTGCGTGTGCGACGAATACGCCGAGATGCAGCGCTTTTTGGATGAACGCTGCCCTGAGCTCAAGGCCTGCAGCCCAGGGCATTTTAATGCGCATGAAGGTCGATACGTACCGCTTCGGAATGACAGGCGTCTGGGGTCGAGATGAGTCCACTGCGCGCGAGGTGTTTGGGAGAGGCGCCGCCCTGCCCGAGCTTCGTGGCGCCGATTGGGGATGCCGGTCGCTTTGACCGGTCGCTGCTCGATCCGCCGCGGCGCACCGACTGGCGCTCCGATGGTCGAGTTGCGTCGCCCGCCTTCATATCGATTCGCGCTTTGACTTTAAGAAGCCGGGCAAGCTCAATACGTTTAGAAGCACCACTTCAAGATTGGCGGCCTGCCGCTGGTCTGGCGCGTGCTGACGTATCAGCGCACCTACGGCGATAATCCGCATCCCGATGACGTGCCGGCCGCACAGTAGGAGCACTTGGCTATGACTACCCCCAAGATTTCCGTTGTCGTTCCCATCTATAAGGTGGAGGAGTGCCTGGCCTGGTGCCTGGACTCCCTGCTTGCGCAGGACATGCCCGATTGGGAAGGCGTGCTGGTCAACGATGGCTCGCCGGACGGTTCGCGCGATATTGCGGCTGCCTATTGCGAAAAGGACGCGCGCTTTACGTTGGTCGATAAAGAGAACGGGGGCCTGTCGAGCGCGCGCAATGCAGGCATCGCCGCGTCCACGGCGCCTATTGTCGCGTTCTTGGATTCCGACGACCGCTTTACGCCCGATGCATGCCGCGTGATCGTCGATGCCTTTGAGCGCGAGGACTGCGACGTGTTGACCTTTGGCGCGAACCCGTATCCGCTGGAGGCGGGGTATCCGTGGCTTAACTATGTGCTTAGCCCGCGCGATGTGTCGTTTGAGGGCTATAGCTCCGACCTGCTGTTTAAGGAAGCGTCTCGTCCCTTTGCATGGCGCACCGCCTGCAAGCGCGACTTCTTGCTGGGCAACGGGATCGTGTTCGACGAAACCGTTAAGTATGGCGAGGACCAGGTCTTCGACTTTGCCGTGTACGGTCGTTCGCACAAGACCGCGCTTATCTCGAACAAGTTGTACGACTATCGCGTGGCTCGCAAGGGTTCGCTCATGGACACCATGCGCTACGACGACGAGACACGTCTGCTGGAGCACGTGAAGATTTACTCCGCTATGCTGGCTGACTGGCAGCGCGACGGTCTCGACGCACAGCATGCTGATGACCTGGCGTACTTCCTGTGTGATCTGGTGCTGTACGATGCGCTGAGGTTGCTGGGTTCGGACTGCGGCAAAGTGTTTGCTGCCGTTGCCGCGGCGCTTAACGGTTCTGCCGTGGACAACGATGCTGCGCTCGCACAATGTGCTCCTTCGGTTGCCGCCATGGTGCGCACGGCACTTATCGGTAAGGCCCCTGCTGCTCGTTTGTGCAAAAAGCTCATGTTCGATTACGACGTCTTGAGGTTTGGGCGCCTGGGTGCCTGCAAACGCATGGCAGCGAACGCCCTGGGAAAGCGAGAAGTGTAGATGAGTATCAAACGTTTGGCACTTTGCCGCAGCCAGGGCCGTCTGTTTGTGCTGCTTCGTTTTGCCGGTCAGGATGTCGCCGCGCTTATTGAGCGGGAGGGTTCTCAAGCGTTTGTCCATGCGACGACGAGCGGTTCTCGTGTGCCGTCGCTGGTGCTCCCGGTCGATCATGGCCGTGTGCTGGCGCTTTGCCCTTCCGTTTCCGGTTACGAGCGCGAGCTCGCCGTCTTGGTGCTTCCGTTTTTGGATGGCTCGTCGATGGACATTGACTTTGCATCCAGTGGCCAAAAGCTTGGATCCATTCGCCTCGATAGCCGTATGGCTAGGCTGGAATCCAAGATCAACTACAAGGCAAAGCCTGTGCTGTGTGCGCTTATCCGCGATGCGCAGCGCGGCGAGCGCTGCGGCCGCTATGAGATCGATGCCGTCCGTTATCTTCCGGCCGATTCGGGTGCTGTGTGGCGCTACGAGGTCACATGGTCGGGAGACTCCCAGTGCACGCCCCAGCTTGAGATACTCGATACGCATATGAATGTCATCGATGCCACGGTTCATATGTTCGAGTCGCAGGTCGACGTTCCTCAGCAGAACGGATGCTGCGTCAATAAAACGTATCTGAGCGTGGAGATGCCCGAGGACATTCGAGATTTTGTCGCGATTGCAACTGATCCTGCGGGCCAGATCCAGGGCGGTTTTTGCGCCATGGATGGCCGCCTGTACAACGGCATGGTCGACGATAGCTGGAATCGCATGAAGGATGCGCGCGCGGACGACGCCGCCTATCGCCGTTGGTTTGAGCAGCATCGCGCAAAGCCGGGCGACTTGGCGTGCCAGTGCGCCGCCGCGGCGGCATTCGCCTACAGGCCGCTCGTGAGCATTGTGGTGCCGTGCTATAAGACTGATCGGGTCTACCTGCGCGAGCTGCTGGACTCGGTGCTGGCCCAGAGCTATGACAACTGGGAATTGCTTCTGATGGACGCCTCGCCCGAATGGGATGCTGTGGCCAATCTTGCGGCAGCCGCTCACGACGAGCGCGTCCGTCGCATCGAGCTGCCCGGTAACGGCGGCATCGTAGTCAACACCAACGCCGGTATTCAGCAGGCGACGGGCGACTACATCGCGTTTTTGGACCATGACGACATCCTGGAACCGGATGCGTTGTTCCACTATGTTGCCGCTCTGAACAAGAGCGCTAAGGACGAGCGCCCCCAGGTCCTGTTTTGCGACGAAGACATGTTCCAGAAAACGGGGGAGTGGGGTCAGCCGGTCTTTAAGACGCGGCTCAACGTTGACCTGCTCTATAGCCATAACTGCGTGACGCATTTTTTGATGGTTGAGAAGGCGCTCATCGATCGCATTGGCATGTCGCCAGAAGATGTTGCGGGTGCCCAGGATTACGACCTGACGCTCCGCTGCCTTGCAGCGGGTGCGCGCTTTGAGCATGTTGCGCACGTGCTGTATCACTGGCGTGTGCACCCCGGTTCCACCGCCGACGGTTCTGCCGATAGCAAGCCGTATGCTATTGAAGCCGGGCGCCTTGCGCTTCAGCGCCACTTTAAGGCGCTGGGCATTTGCGGAACGGCCGAGGAGACCGAGACGCCGTTTGTCTACCGTATGCGCTATGCGCTGCCAGAGCCCGCGCCGCTGGTGAGCATTGTGATTCCCACCAAGGACCATGTTGAGACGCTCGACGCCTGCGTGATGTCGATCGCCCAGAAGGCCACGTATGCCAACTACGAGATCGTCTTGGTGGAGAACAACAGCGAAGCCCCGGAGACGTTTGCGTATTACGAAACCCTGCCAGAGCGCGTAGCTGCAGCATCCGAAGGCAAGGGCATCGCGCGCGTTGCGTACTGGCCGGGTGAGTTCAATTACTCCCAGATCATTAACTTTGGAGTGGAGCATGCCAAGGGTGATTACCTTCTGTTGCTGAACAATGATACCGAGGTCATAAGCCCCGACTTTATCGAAGAGATGATGGGCTATCTGCAGCGTCCCGATGCGGGCGTGGTGGGGGCCAAGCTCTATTTTGCCGATCATTTGGTACAGCATGCCGGCATTTTGGTTGGTGTGCGTGGCGCACTTGCCCATGCCAACCAGGATTTCTCGGCAAAGCGCGAGGGCTATCTTGCCCGCGCTGTGCGCCCCGGTAACTTCAGTGCCGTAACGGGCGCCTGCCAGATGGTGCGACGCGACGTATTTGAGCAGGCCGGGGGCTATAACGAGGAATTCGCCGTCGGTTTTAACGACGCAGACTTTTGCCTGCGCGTGTGGGAGGCGGGCTACCGCACCATCTTTACGCCCTATGCCGAGCTGTACCACTACGAGTTCACCTCGCGCGGCAGGGAAGAGGCCAACGAGGAAAAACTGCGCCGCTGGAAGAGCGAGCAAGCGCTGTTCATGCAGCGCTGGCCAGAATTCTTCCTCAACGGCGATCCGTGGTTGGGGCCGAACTTATCCGATGAGAGTGAGTATTTCTCGGTCTAAGGCAATGGTTTTTAGGAAGTCCTTAACTTTCTTTTGCTATGAGCTTGGAAGAAAGCAATGGTGGACTACTAATTAAGACAAATTACGAAAGCTCGATACTTCCGCGATAAGTTTATACAGGCTTATATAACTCGATATTATCCGATATAGTCTGCGATAATTATTTAAACGATGATTGGCTGTTAATCGATTCCCTAGAAAGGCAAACAAGTGAGCGCCACAGCATTCCATAATCCGTTTCGTCCCACTGCCGGCGCTGAGCCTCCGCGCATAATTGGTCGTGATGATATCGCCCTTGAGTTTACCGAGAGTTTGAATGCGGGAATAGGTGCACCTGCGAGGCTCATGCGCATTGCTGGACCGAGGGGCTCCGGAAAAACTGTTTTGCTCTGCGACCTTAGGGATCGTGCACGAGAGCTTGGATGGAAGACCGCTATTGTCTCTGCTGGCCCTAACTTATTGCTGGACTTAAGGGATCAGGTTGCCGATTCTTCCCTTGAGACTAATGCTTCGGTTGGCGTAAACGCCGGCTTTGTTTCCGCGAAAGTCGACGTTGCGCCCAAAGAGCCGAGCCTTAGAAAGTTACTGAGTTCGGCAGCGAAGTCATCCAAGGGTCTTTTTATTGCCATCGATGAAGTTCAGGACGCTCCGATTGACGATATGCGTGCCATTGCGTCTACGGTTCAGCTTTTGATAGGGGAAAAAGTAGATATCGCACTTGCCTTTGCCGGGTTACCCGCCGGTGTTATGGATCTTATTAACGGCAAGGCGCTTACGTTCTTGCGTCGTGCCCTCCCCGAAGATCTGGCGCCTATCAACCAGGTGGAGGTAGCGCTCTCTATGGGCGATAGCTTTGTCGCGACTGGCTTGACCATAGAGGACAATCTCCTGTCGAGAGCCGCTAAGGCCACTAAGGGCTATGCCTATCTGGTGCAACTGGTCGGTTATTCCATTTGGCAGCGCGCCAACTTGCATCGTGCCAAAAGTGCCATTGTGAGCGAGCGCGACGTCACCGAAGGCATTGCGCTGGCAGAGGCTCGTTTTCACGATGTTGTTCACGAGCCCGCGATTTCTGGACTGGGGCTCAACGATATCAAATACCTTTTGGCCATGTGCGAGGATAAACAACAGTCCAAATCATCCGAGATTGCTAAGCGCATGGGTAAAAAGACCAATGAGGTCAGCTCTATTAGGGCCAAATTGCTACAAAGAGAGGTTATTCAGGCACCACAGAGGGGCTACGTTCAGTTTGCCGTGCCGGACCTAGATATCTATCTGCGAGAGAACGCCGAGGAGATTCTCGAACGGTTCTAGGTCGAGGCTTAATTAGGTTTTGATTTTACTTGGGGGCATTATGGCAAAAATACGAGATTCCCGTATCGAATTACTTCGCATTGTCCTTATGTGGACGGTAATGGCTCATCATTTTGTTGTTCACAACGCTGATTCTGTTTCCGTATTTCCTGGTTCGTTTACTAGGTTTTTCTACAATATCTTTTTCTATCCAATTGGAAGAACTGCGGTCGGCTGTTTTGTTGCAATAACAATCTGGTTTGTTGCGGGGAAAGCTGGATACTCCATTAAACAAGCTGTCAAACAGATAGCTTCAATCGAAGGCACGGTTCTCTTTTATAGTATTGCGCTGGGTTTTTTCTTCATGCTTCGCGGCGATATTCAAGTAAGTCGGGGGTGCGGACAGAAAGTTGGACCGTGAAGCGGTCCGGACTGGAGGTTCGCATGTACAGCAGGGAGAAGGTCGAGCTCTTCCTCCTGGCGACGGAGGACGGCATGGGGCCGACCGCCGCCGCGAAGTTCGCGGGGGTCTCGGTGGGCGCGGCCAAGAAGTGGGCGACGGGGCACCTCCCGCACAGCTACACCGGGGCGCGCTGTAGAATCGGGGCGAGGAAACCGCCACGGAAGGAGGCCAGCTTGGGCCCCGACAAGTCGACCTACGCCCCGCCGGCGACCGGCCCGCTCGCCGGGCTCAACGAGGACCAGATAGAGAACCTGCTGCTCAGGGCGGTGTTGGCCGACCTAAAAGCGGAAGGGTGGGACCCGGCTTCGATCTCGAACAGGAGCAAGTGCGAGCTCGGCGAGAGATTGAGGCGGGCGACCGCCCTGCCCCTCCGCTCGATCACAGGTTTCTTGAGGATATCGAAGAGCTCCTATGAGTACTGGAGGCCCCGCGTCGCCGCGCCGCGCGACCGCGACGCCGACATACGCGACCGCGTGGTGCGCATCTTCCGCGAGGGCTCGGGGTGCTGGGGGTACCGCACCGTCTGGGCGCGCCTGCGCCGCGAGGGGGTCCGCGCCAGCGAGAAGCGCGTGGCCCGCGTGATGCGCGAGGAGGGCCTCGAGGTCGTCTACAACAAGAGGCGCGCCCGGGGCTACAGCTCCTACGCCGGCGAGGTCTCCAAAGGCGCCGGAGAACCTCGTGAGCAGGAATTTCCACGCCGACGAGCCCAACCGGCTGTGGCTCACCGACATCACCGAGTTCAGGCTCCCGGGCGGCGAGAAGGTCTACCTGAGCCCGATCGTCGACTGCTTCGACGGGATGCCCGTCGCCTGGTCGATCGGGCTGCACCCCGACAAGCGCCTCGCGAACTCGAGCCTGCTCAAGGCCTGCGCGGCGAGGCCGGCGGGCGCGCGCACGACGATCCACTCGGACCGGGGCGGCCACTACCGCTGGCCGGAGTGGATCGGGATCTGCGAGGAGAACGGCCTGATCAGGAGCATGTCCGCGAAGGGCTGCAGCCCGGACAACTCGGCCTGCGAGGGCTTCTTCGGGCGCCTCAAGAACGAGTTCTTCCACTACAGGGACTGGGAGGGCGTGACGGCCGAGGAGTTCATGGGAAGGCTCGAGGCCTACCTCGTGTACTATCGTGAGGAGCGGATCAAGAAGTCCCTCGGGTGGCTGAGCCCGATGGAGTACCGCAGGAAGCTTGGATACGCCTAGGCGCGGTCCAAGAAATCGTCCGCACCCCCGTCCAACCAATTTGATAGATATTTTTGCACCAATTCTTACTGGTTCTAGTTGGTGGTTTGTAACCGTCTATGCTTGGCTTGTATTTTTGCTGCCCTTTATAATTCCGGCTTTGCATGCGTTGGGCCAGAAACTGCATCTATATCTAATAGTCTTTCTGGTTTCTGTCTTTGGATTCCTGCGTTATGTGCCGCTCTTTTGGATTCCCATCGACGGGCTACTAGTGGATTTTATTATAATTTGCGTTCTTGTTTCCTATATTCGCTGGTATTTAGATTTGTCAACAGTGGATATACGGCGCCTGGTTGCTTGCTGCATTGCTTCCTTTGCGGGAGTTGCAATCTCGTTTTATGGTCAATTCCATTTTGATGGTTTGCTGGGTTCGACCTTTGCGAATTTGTATAACGGCTTTTTTGGTTCGCCGGCGTCTATTTTTTCGTTAGTTATAGCCATCTCAGTTTTGTTGATCGATTTAAAAATGCCGCTTTTTTCCTCCCATTTCGTTAACACTGTCGCGAAACTTTGTTTTGCTACTTATCTTATTTCTGACTACGGGCCTATCCAAAGTTGGCTCTGGAGCTCGCAGTTTCCCTTTACGCGTGTCGGCGTTGGGCTGGGAATATTGCAGGTACTTCTTGTTCCAACGGTTGTGTTCGCGATCTGCTTAATGCTGGAAGGTCTCAGGAAGCTCTTGGTTGGTTTTATCAAACGTTTTATCGGTCCTTTCGATTTGGTAAATAAAGCTTTGTCGTAGAACCAAGACTTTTGACATTTTCTTCCGCATACGTGATTTGACGACGATCCCGCTACGCTGGTGGTGGAACGATTGGGATTCCGAACCAGCGTTCACTGGTTGTAGCGGATTGGTCGATAATCATCTAGGAAAGCGCGTCGTGAGCACGCAAAACCTGTTAGAGGCATGGTAACGCCCACGGTTGTTGCAACTAAGACGACTATCACCGAGGCTGCTGTTAAGAAGCCGATCGAGCCGAAGGCTGACATGGTAACCGTTGCTAAGTTTCTGAGACCGTCGATGATGACTCGGTCGGCATGCCTCTGGTGCTGGTGTTGTTGGAGGCGCTATTAATCGCTGTAGAGGCTTCGGTTTAAATCAAGGAATCGAACCGGTTTCCACATCAATGGAATGCGCTGGCCGCATATGACGTATCGATATGGGCATGGTATTGCTTTTTTTAATTTGCGGCCACAAAGATGCCTTTTGCAAAGCGCGAGGGCTATCTTGCCCGCGCTGTTAGCGCCGGAATAATTTAGCCAAATATAGTCGGCCGAGATTGACCAATCCCGGCCGACCCATTTTAGCCAACACGCCCGCATCTATGTCTTTCCTATCGCTTCCCTACATCCCCTCGGGCTGGATCCCCCTCACCTTCACCGCCTGGGGGACGGCCTCCACCGAGTAGGTGTCAAGCCCCCTGCCGCGGTAGCTCGGGCCCCGCATCACGAACACCGACGCCTTGTCGAACAGCCTGTCGAGGGCGCAGAGGAGCGTGTCGTCGCCCGTGAAGAACTCATCCCACCCGCTCGGGGCGATGTTGCTCGTGAGGACCATCGCGTTCGGCCCCTCCTTCTCGTAGCGCCTGTCGACGACATCGAAGAACAGGTCGGTGCACGGCCTGTCGTAGACGCATCTCCCCACCTCGTCAACGATGAGGCACGACGGCTTGACGAGCGAGGAGACGACCCGCGAGGTGTTTCCCCGCTGGACGGCCTTCTGGAACCTGTCCCTGAGCTCGGTCGCCTTTATGTAGTAGGTCTTGAGCCCCCGCATGCAGCACTCGCGCCCGTAGGCCTGCGCGAGGTGCGTCTTCCCTATGCCGCCGGGCCCGACGAAGGCGACGTTGCGGTGCGCGTAGAGGTCGGCCAGCGACGGGAGCTTGCCCAGCGCGGCCGCGTCCCGGCCCCGGATCCTGGAGAAGTCGAAGCCCTCGAAGGTCTTGGGCTCGCGCCTGGGCAGCCTGCTCAGCCTCAGCAGCGTCTCGATGGAGGCGAGCCTCCTCTTCTCCGCAAGGTAGGAGAAGGTGGCGGCCACGGCGGCCATCTCCCCGTCGCCGAGGTCGAGGTCCGAGGCGAGGGTCGCGAGCTCCTCCGCCCCGACGGCGATCCCGAGCCTCGACGCGGCGTCGCTCGCGAGCTCGTAGGGGCTCGCCCCCGCGCCCGCCATCATTCGGCCCTCCCGAAGTCGAACCTCTCGAAACCGGGCTTCGACCGGGGCGGGGCGATCTGCTCGACCACGGTCCCGACCGGCTGGGTCGGCAGCTCCTCGGGCTGCGCCGGCGATGTCTCCCACTGGCCCTCGCACCAGCTGTCGGCGCCGGCGCCGACGGCGTGGGCGACGAGCTCGCGGGAGAGGTCGTCGCTGTATATGTGCACCGCGCGCCCCTCCCGGCTCACCCTGCACTCGCGGCGGCCGTACCAGTAGGGCACGCCGTAGCGGTGCCCCTCGAAGCTCACGAAGCCGTCGAAGGAGATCTTCCGGCGCGGGCACAGGTACCGCTCGACCTCGGCCGTGACCTCGAGCGGCCTGGTGTTCGCCGAGCACGCCGCCTCGTGCTCGCGCATCGGGACGCATGCGGCCGGGCGCCGCCAGCGGCCTCCCTGCTCGGCGCACCAGAGGGCGGCCTCCCGGTTGAGGGCGTCAAGGTCGGTGAAGGACCTTCCCGCGAGGAAGTTCCCCTTCACGAAGCGGACGAGCCTCTCCACCTTGCCCTTCGTATAGGGTGGCGCGGCCTGCACAGCCTGGTGCGGAAGCCGACGACGCCCATGAACTCGGTGTAGTCGGCCTGCCAGACGGGCCGGCCGTCGGCATCGCGGCGGACGACCACGCTCTTCATGTTGTCGGTGAGCACGGTCGCGGGCACGCCCAGCGCCGAGAACGCGTGCAGCATCCCGATGAGGAGGTTCTCCTGGCGCGCGTTCGGGAAGAACTCGACGTGGGCGCCCCCGCAATGGTGGCAGACCATGGCGAAGCAGGCGATCCGCGCCCGCTCGCCGCCGGGGCGCTCGACCGCGACGAAGCCCCAGTCCATCTGGTAGGCCTCTCCGGGCGCCGTCCTGAAGCGCTGCCCGCGGCAGCCCTGCGGGGCCGCCTGCCGCCTCTTCGCGGGCACGAGGTCCCGGTGCGCGGCGATATAGGTCTTCACCGTGGTGAGGCCGCCGGCGTAGCCCTGGCCGAGCAGCCGCTCGAATATCACCTGCGAGTTGGTGACGCCCTTCCGCAGGAGGTCGTCCACCAGGCCGGTGTGGCCGGCGAGCACGCCCGGCGCGGCCCTCCTCCCGCTGTTCCCGTGGGGCAGGGCCCTGAACCCGTGTGCCCTGACCGTCCTCGCGCGGGAGCGGGTGAGCCCCGTCCTCCTGCAGAACTCCGCGAGGTTGCATGCCTGCGGGTCGAACCCGTCGCCCTCCTCCGCGGCCATCTCCCGGAGCGCCGCGTCTATAATCTCCTGTAGGTCATCGTGTCTCTCGTTCACCTCAATGGTCCTCCTAACGCCGGCGTGTTGGCACCACCAGCGTAGTGGCGGCGGGGAGGCACGGTGGCCATTATTCGGTGACCGGGATTGGTCAAAATAGTTTGACTATTAGCGGCTAAAATCGCCCGGCGCTAACAGCGCCGTGCGCCCGGGCAACTTCGGCGCCGTGACAGGTGCCTGCCAGATGGTCCGACGCGACGTATTTGAGCGGGTCGGCGGCTACAACGAGGAATTCGCCGTTGGCTTTAACGATGCAGACTTTTGCCTGCGCGTATGGGAGGCGGGCTACCGCACCATCTATACGCCCTATGCCGAGCTGTACCACTACGAGTTCACCTCGCGCGGCAGGGAAGAGGCCAACGAGGAAAAACTGCGCCGCTGGAAGCGCGAGCAGGCGCTGTTCATGCAGCGCTGCCCGGAGTTCTTCTTGGATGGTGATTCCTGACCCGGACCGAACTTATCCTTCGACAGTGAGCGCTCCTCGCTTTAGCGCGAATTAATTTCAAGATCCGACAAAGTGCCCTCAAGGGCTGCAAGAGCGGTGGGGTTCAAGTACTCCTCGTTCAAGCGGCTCTTGTCATATCGAAAACGTGCCTCAGGATTTTTACAGGTGGTTGTATTAAATTGGTTCGCTTATGTGCTCGGTTTGACTCAGAAGCTATTTGGCGTAACGGTTGAGGTGTGGCGACTCATATTTAAATTGCAGTCACAAAGACACCTTTTATCGATTTCCCGTTGAAAAACTGAATTGATGGTCTGAGAATAACTTAAGAGAGCCTTAAATCTCGGAGAAAGGATGTCGTATGAAAAAACTTCGAGAAAGATGGCGTGGACTAACAGTGCTGGGAGTTGCTGCATTTGCCGCTGCCTGCATGACGGTTGCCCCGGCGCCCTCATTTGCTGATATTGCTGGCGGTGGCGGAGGCGGTGGACCGATTACGGAATGGTGTTCCGACGGTCGTCCGAAGACTGGACTCGTTCGGTGCGAGGACGGCAACCTTCGCTATTTCGATCCCGAAACTGGCGCCATGGTCACGAACCAGTGGCATAACGAATACGAAGCTGTCTGGTACTATTTTGGCGCTGACGGGACCGCGGTGTCGGGCTGGCAGTCTATCGGTGGGGACAAGTATTACTTCTATCCCGAAAGCCATGATATGGCATACGGCCGAGTTCAGATTGACGGCAAGAACTACTTCCTGAACACCCCTGGTGCCAACGCCGATGGCCGCATGCAGCATAGTGGCTGGTTCTACGACTCCATCTACGGAAAGTGGTCCTATGCGACCTCCGGCGGTGAGCTATTGACCGGTTGGCATAATCTCGGCGGGGCTTGGTACTATTTCAACGAATCTGGGGTCATGCTGACTGGCTGGATCAACGATTCGGGTACCTGGTACTACACTAATGCCTCCGGTGCGATGGTCACTGGCTGGCTCAACATCGGCGGTACGTGGTTCTACCTCGACGGCTCGGGCGCCATGGTCGCTAACAGCTGGCGCAGCCTCGGCGGCTCCTGGTACTGGTTCGGCGACTCCGGTGCAATGGCCACTGGCTGGTTCTTGGCAGGCGGCTCTTGGTACTATGCGAGCGGTTCGGGCGCCATGGCAACCGGCTGGCTCAGCAATGGCGGCACGTGGTATTGGCTCGGAGGTTCGGGCGCTATGGCCTCTAACTCTTGGGCTAACGTTGGTGGAGTTTGGTACTGGTTCGACGATTCCGGCGCGATGGCCACCGGCTGGCGTCAGGTCGGCGGCGCCTGGTACTACTTTAGCGGTTCCGGCTGCTACGGCCCTCGACGCCTGGGTTGGCGACTACTACCTCCAGTCTTCCGGTGCCATGGCTACGAATGCTCTGGGTTGGCTCCTTACTATGTCGGCGAGGACGGCAAGTGGATTCCGGGCTACGGTTTAGTTTGGTATAAGAGCGGTAGCCATTGTTTACCATACGCATAAGTGCCGTACCGTTGGCAAGGACGCAAAGGGCTATTCGCAGATCTCTATCCAGGAGGCCCAGAGGCGTGGCGCTTCACGGAGAGTGTAAAAACTGCCAGCAAATTGGCTAGTACATTACTGAGCTAGTTTTGATTGAGGCCCCGTTGCCCTGAGGTGACGGGGCCGCTGCGTGATTGGATACCGTGCTGCTATGAAGAAATGGTCATTCGGGGTGCTGGTCTTTTCGGGCCTTGTTTCTTTGGGGCTCCTTTTGGGTTCGCCCTCGATGTTATACGCCCTTGATTTGAATAACACTGACGAAGATCCCGCATCTAACGTTGCTATTGCTTCTGTCGAGTCAGACGTTGATGCTCAGCGCGAATCGACCTTCGCTGTCGAGCAGAACTCTCAGGTGGATAATGAGACCTCTTCTGAGGTCTCGAATCAAATTGTTTGGCATCAGGGGTGGATATCACCCGAAGAAGGGGCTGGTTTTTGGCGTTGGGGCTTGTCCGACGGAACAATCGCTGTTTCTTCTTGGAGACATATAAACGGTAGCTGGTACTGGTTCGACGACGAAGGTCGAATGGCTTAGGATGGATTGGTCCAAGTCGGGGGTGCGACTTATGGATTCTCCTCTTCGGGTGCAATGCGTGTCGGCTGGTACCTAGATTCTGCAGGCTCCACTTCTGCTTGGCGTTATTTCTCCGGCTCTGGCGCCATGGTAAAAGGCTGGCTTTCAGATGGCAGCAACTGGTATTGGCTGGATGATGAAGGCAAGATGGTCCACGACTCGATGCTGCAGATCGGGGGAGCTACGTATGGATTCTCTTCTTCTGGTGCGATGCTTATCGGATGGCATCTTGATGCTTCCGTTTGGCACTATTTCTCCGGCTCTGGCCCCCTGGTAAAAGGTTGGCTCTCGGATGGGGGTCGTTGGTACTGGCTTGATCCTGCAGACGGTTCTATGGTCACCGGGCTGAATGAATGCAATGGCACCTCTTATATCTTTGACAGTTCAGGGGCCATGCTATCCTCCCGGTGGGCACTTATTGACAACAACTGGTATTACGCTGACTCCAACGGCTTACTGCATGGAGGCTGGTTACTTCTAGGGAATTCTTGGTATTACCTGGATCCAGGAAGCCATATTATGCTCACGGGCTTTGTGCAAGTGGGTACATCCTCCTATATCCTTACGAGCTCTGGTGCCATGGCAACGGGCTGGGCACTTGCTGATGGTACTTGGTATTACGCCGCCTCAAGCGGAGCTATTCAACGAGGACGATGGATAAAGTCCGGAAGCGCCTGGTATTACCTTGATGAGGTGTCCGGCGCAATGCGTACTGGTGAATTCGCGATAGGAAGCACACGCTATTTTTCTTATGATTCTGGTGCGATGGCATCTTCGTGCTGGATCAATTTGAGCAACGGTATGGCATGGGCGAATTCGTCTGGAGCACTGAGCGAGCCGTTGCCTACTTCATCTGATGGATCTCCCGTAGTCGCTGATCGTACCGACTCGTCTTCATTGCCAGGTGTGATTCATATTGGAGACGCGGTTTTCTATGCGGATGCAAACGGCGCCGTCAATGTAGCATCTGGTTGGATTATGTCGAAAGACGCTTCTGACGAAAGCGGCAATACTTGGTATTACGCATCTTCCAATGGTGTCCTTAAGTCTGGTTGGCAATATGTTAACGGTGCGTGGTATTGGATGGATCCTTCCACGTACAAGATGAAGACCGGATGGCTCAATGATCGCGGCACGTGGTACTGGCTTCAGCCTTCGGGCGCTATGTTTGCTAACGGGTGGCTGAAAATCGATGGCGTCGACTACTACTTCAATGCAAGCGGTGCATGGTTGAATACGTCTGGTTCTGTTTTGGGGGTCAATAGGTCCAGCCTGGTCAATTGGCTTATGAGCCACGAAAACGATGGCTATTACCGTGGAACACGCTACGACACACATCTCAGCCAGGAAACGTGCATATACCCAAAGGGCGATCCGCGTTGGGACGGTTATACGGGCATGAATTGTGGTGGATTTGTATCGCATGCGTATATGAAAGCGGGCGGTAATTTAGCTCCCATTGCCGCCGAGCAGAGCCATTCCCCTTGGAGTGGAGGTCCCGGAAGGGGCGGCTGCGTAAACGCGTATCGTTGGTACGGCTACGCTATCGATACGTGCGCGAACGTGACTTATTTCAACTCTATTGATGAGTTGTTACGTAGTGGTTTGGCTCGTAAGGGGGACATTGTGTTCTTCAATCCTTACAACCCATATGCGGACGATAGCCACATTGGCTTTTTCTGGGGCAATTCGCCGAGCGAAAATTTGTTCTGGCATAGTGATGGTTATGGAAATCGCATCTCCGGTTTGACTGCTTTGGGTCCATCGAAAGTAATCTTGATTCGCTAAACTGCAAAGAAGTAGGGGCCAAGTTGCCCCTACTTCTTTGCATCTTTTTGGCGTCTTTTTGATGGCTGTGTTTAACATATTTCTAATATGTTAAACGATGGGTGCTAGATCAATTAGGCTTTACGGAGCTGAACAGGCTTACTGCCTTTTTTCGAAATAGCTCAAGAGTTAAAAAGGCCACGAAAAAAGCAAGGCTTATTAATATCAGAAGGGGCACACCAATTAAAGTGGTTCTGTCTAGCAGCCAGCTGAGTCTTCCGTTGAGCCAGATGCTGTAAAACCAATTGCTATTATCTATTGTGTAGACTGCAAAGGCCAACGGTGAAGCTTGCTTTAGTAGCTGTTGCAGTTTTTCTGAACTGACGTTAATTCTTGTTGCGAGGATGAAGAGACAAATAGAACTCGTTGCAACGTAGGGGTTGGAATAGGCGAGCCATCGAAGGGGATTCATCTGTAGCACATGAACGTCGTTCCACTGGTGATATAAAACGACAAGTGGCAGCAATAAATATACAAAGAACAGTCGTTTTGTACTCACGACCTTGTCTATAGTTTCTTTATTTCTTTTAATCGATGCACCGGCAAGCCAGAGTACGGCAAGCCACATCGTAGAATAGCCTTCATTTAACCCTGTTGATTCAAATAGAGTTGAGGCAATTAGCAACGCTGAAGATGTTAAGCCCAACTGAAATGATGTCAATGATTCGATTGCGCAATTAAGGAATGGCACCATTAGCTGCAGAAGAAGAAAGCTATTTAGATACCAATATTCTGCAGTGGAAACCGGAAATGGCGAAGCAAACAATTCGATTTTACTGATTTGTCCAAGCGCGAATCCCGTTAGTGCGGATGCTGTGGACCAAAAACATGCTGTTGCCCAAATCGAGAAAATGGAACGTCCCTTAATCGGTCTGCCGGCGGATAAATAACCTGACATTAATGCAAATACGTTTACAGCGACAATCGCATAATTCTCAATTGCCATATATGTTAAGTCTCTAATGGAATCTAGTGTCCAGTCAAGGACTCCCCCTCGCCCAAGGTTGTGTAGCAGCACAACCATAAACATTGAGGTCAGTCGAGCAATATCGATGCCGTATGCACGTTGTTTTGGCTTTGTCATATATTTGCTTTCCTTAGTTACTTCAGGTGCCCCGATAATAGTACTAGCATAAGCGTTGTCTATGAGTAAGTGTGTATAGACAACGAAGCGCGTGGATTGCTTTCACGTTATTTTGACCTAGACCATTTGGTAACCCATGGGAACTTACTTGATATATGCTGTAGGCTAACAAGGATTTACTCGAAAGTAGAGTTGACATGGTGAAACATATTAAAATGTTCCTACTGGCACTAACGTTGCTGATGCTAACGCCCAATTCAATGCTTCTATTCCCGTCAAATGCGGAAGCTGCACAGTTCCCAGTCGAGAATTCTTGGCGTTATGAGGATGGACAATTGGTCGATGAGGATGCTTTTTCCGAAGAAGGTGAAATAGCCTTATTGTCAATGGACATTCTTCCTGATGGGGCTGCAGCGCAGGGCATCGATGTCAGCGAGCATCAAGGACGAATTGACTGGGATGCAGTTAAAGCTTCTGGCATCGATTTCGCTATTCTGCGCGTTGGGTTTGGCGCTCCGTCCTTCGGCGGTCGAGTTGACTATCAATTTAATCGAAATATTTCTGAGTGCGAGCGACTCGGAATTCCCTACGGCGTCTATATCTATTCATATGCTTTTGATAATCAGCAGGCAGCCGATGAGGCGTCCATGGTGATTGACTGCCTATCCGGGCACAATCTTAGGCTACCGGTGTATTACGATCTTGAGGATAACAAAATTATTGCAGATGGTCGTCAATCTGGAATTGCATCTAGAGCTCAGACATTCTGTAATAAGATTTCTGCCGCTGGATATAAGTCAGGCATTTATGCGAACCTAAATTGGTTTAACAATATATTGACCGACCCTGTATTTAAGAGTGGTTCTTGGGATCATTGGATTGCTCAATATAACTCGCAATGTGACTATACCGGTAATTACAGTTTTTGGCAGTATAAGAGCAATGGAAAAGTCCCTGGAATCAACGGCAACGTTGATATGAACTACGCATATGTTGATGTCTCCCTTTATCATTGGCAACTAATTGACAGCACCTGGTATTATGCAGCCTCCAACGGTAAGGCGTATGCCGGATGGTTGTTTCAGGGCGGCACGTGGTACTGGCTCGAGCCCGACGCGGGCGGTGCCATGGCCACCGGCCTACACGAGTGCAACGGCTCCCTGTACTGGTTCAACTCCTCCGGCGCGATGGCGACCGGATGGGTCCTCGACGGCGGGACCTGGTACTACGCGACGGGCTCTGGCGCGCTGGCGCGCGGCCCCGTATCCGTCGGCGGCGTGACCTACTGCTTCGATGCCCGGACGGGGGCCATGCTGACGGGCTACCAGACGGACGCGCAGGGCGTCCGCCGCTACTTCGGCAGCTGCGGCCCCCTTAACGGCTGGGGCCTCGTCGACGGTTCCTGGTACTGGTTCGCTGACGGTATCGCCTCGACCGGCTGGCTTTACACCGGCGGCTCCTGGTACTGGCTCGACCCCGACGCGGGCGGCGCCATGGTGACGGGCCTTCACGCATGCAACGGCTCCGCATACTGGTTCAACGCCTCCGGCGCCATGGCGACCGGGTGGGTCCTCGACGGCGGGACCTGGTGCTACGCGACTGGCTCCGGCGCCCTCGCCTCCGGCTGGCTCAACCTTAACGGTACGTGGTACTGGCTCGAACCCTCGACGCATGCTATGGCAACCGGCCTGCACGAGTGCAGCGGCTTCGCGTACTGGTTCAACGCCTCCGGCGCCATGGCGACAGGCTGGATCCTCGACGGCGGGACCTGGTACTACGCGACTGGCTCCGGCGCCCTCGCCTCCGGCTGGCTCAATCTAAACGGTACGTGGTACTGGCTCGACCCCTTGACGCGCGCCATGGCAACGGGCGTTCAAACTATCGGATCATGTGAATACATATTTAATAGTACCGGCAAGATGATGGCTAATTGCTGGTCAAACGGTGATGGGTCTTGGATGTATCATTCGTCATCCAGCGGCGCAATTGACCTTAAAGGCATCATGACCGATTCGGGAATCCAGCTGATTGACGATGACGGTAATGCCAGAACTGGTTGGATTGAGAGTCAGGGTGCCCGATATTATTGTTCTGCTAGTGGAGTAATTCTGACTGGGTGGCAGCAAATTGCTGGGTCTTGGTATTACTTTAACTCGGATGGTCGAATGGCGACCGGCTGGCTTAACGATGGCAGCAACTGGTACTGGCTGGATTCCGCTTCTGGCGCGATGAATACGGGATGGCTTTCGCTTGGGGGCACATGGTATTACCTAGATGCTGCGCGTGGGGGAGTAATGTTGAGCAATGGTTGGTATTGGATCGGCTCTACTGACTACAAGTTCAGCTCGTCTGGCGCAATGGTCGGTGCCTGGGTCGATGTTCCTTGTTATTCTCAATATCCGGAACTTCCTACTGGATGCGAGTCGGTTGCCCTAACAAATTTGCTTAACTACTATGGTTTCCGTTTGGGAAAGACGATTATTGCGGATTACTATTTGCCCAAGGGAGGCGGTGGCAACTTTGTTACCGCCTTTGATGGCAACCCAAGGCGTAGCAGCGGGGGCCTTATGGGATGTGTTGCCCCCGCAATTACCATTGCTGGCAATAATTTCCTCCGTGCTGCCGGGAGTGGCAAGCAGGCGAAGGACGTTTCTTTCTCTTCTATCGCATCAATCAAAAATAGATTGACCTGTGGACAGCCAGTAGAGATGTGGAACACCGAGTGGGGAAGCTGGCCAGGAGGGCGTTATGCTACGCGTTGGTACAACGGGCATTCCTATGGCCTGTGGGGCGGTAATCATGCCGTAGTCCTCAAAGGCTATGATGATGAGCGGGGAATCGTCTACCTCTCTGATTCGATAAACGGTAATGTTACGCGAAATGCCCAGGTGTTTTTTGGTACATGGCAGCAGATGGATAGCCAGGCCGTAGTGATTGAATAGCTTTGATGCCAAAAAGGGGAGGACTCGATGAGTCCTCCCCTTTGCTATATTTGCCGTCAATAGAGCTATGCTGTCCTTTTACGTCCAAATAGCTCGTCCCAGTTACTGGCTGCCAAAACTGTTCCGCATACAATTACTACGCAGCAGATTACGGAAGCCATGTCGGGAATTGTCCCAAGCAAGATCAGGCCAAAGACTACAGACCACGCCGAATAGGAGATGTTCAGAGCCATTGCACGTGCTGCTCCAATAGCGGCAATGCCCTTGTAATAGAACAGATAAGAAGCCGTTCCTGCGAGCCCGGCGAGTGCAATGATCAACGTTGGCATGCTCGGGATGGCCCCTATCGTAAAGTGCCAGGCGCCGAAGAGGGGGAGAACGAGTACTCCATAAACAAGCGCACTTGCAGTTTCACGGATCTGCAAAGCAGTTTCGTCGTCAACAGCGTCATCTTTCATTCCCCATGCGCACAGTACCGCCTCAGATCCCCATCCAATAACGGCGAGCACGGCTCCTAACAATCCGAGGGGGGCATTTGCGATTTCGCTCGATCCGGCGGATAGATAGCCCATCGTCATTACGCCGCAAAGGGCAACAAGAAGGGAAAGAATCTGGCCTTTGCTCATTTTCTCCTTCAGCAGCAGGAAAGAAAGAAATGCTCCGACCGCGGGATAGAAGGCGGAGATTATTGCCGTGTAGGCAGCTCCGATGTTATTGATTGCCAAAACGTAGCCGGTCATTCCGATGGGTCCACCGAGCAGAGCGCCGGCGATGACGACCTTTCCCGAACGAGTTTTAAGCGCGGCGAGCGTGTCTTTTAGTCTGCCTCGGACTCCCATGTAGCCAAAGAGCCAGATCGCACAGAAGGCATCATGGAGAAATGAACCCGCAATGGAGGCGCATGCAAGTGCTTCCGTCGATCCGATATAGGGCGCGAGCGCCAAGCCGATTCCCAAGAATTACTGTATCAAGGCCCCAAAGAAGGCCGCTAAAAAAGCCGAATTGCATCGTTACTCACCTTTCCGATAGATCTCCAGTGCCTTTTTGAGGTATTTGGCACCGTAATTAAAGTAGATATAGAGCCATTCTCCAACGAAGTCACCCTCGGCTTCTTTAAGAAGAGACCAGAGGTACCAGCACCATCCTGCAAGGGCAATGTGCGCATAGTTATGCGCAACTTCGTTGTTTGTTGCTTTGCGTCCAAAATATGCATCAAGCGCGCGGTCGACTTCATCTTCGGAGAGCTCACAGCAGACACTGCATGTTCCAAAATCGTTCGCGTAATCGCTCATGCCAGCATATTCCCAGTCAATGAGATAGTACTTGTCGTTTTCATCGATAAGGAAATTGAGGTAAAAGAAGTCATTGTGACAAAGGCATTTTGGAGCATTATCGGCCTGAACAAAGTGCTCCAATTCATCGATTTCGGCGGCCATTTCCTTGTAGCCCGGAATGTCGATGGGACCTTTTTCCAGAAGAAGCGATTCGTAGCGCTTCGCTTCGAGGTAGAAGTCAAATTCGGTTTCGACATTAGCACCGCTCTCGTGAAGTGAACGACACATCTGCATCATGCGATTCATTTGGGCAGCATCATGCGGATCGGGCTGCTTAGCGTTGGGAACAAACTTCGAAATTTTCCAACCGCGCTTTGGGTCCTCGTGAATGAACGTATCGTCAAGGCCAAGTTCCTTGGCCTTTTTAAGTGCGGCTACTTCTCCATTTCTATTGATAAGGAGTTCGGTTCCGACTCCTGGATGACGGTAGACGTACTCTCCATCATTGGTCCTAAAGTGACACGATAGGTTCGTAAGGCCTTGTTTAAGGGGATAAACATCGTGGATCTCTGATTTGGAACAGCCGAGCACTTGCTCGATGTTGTCGAATATGTCGGAGTCAACGTTTTCGATAAAATGCGGATCAAAGACGCGCAGCTCATCAAGAGAATCGAATTCGTTTATCTCGCCCTCAGGATACTTTTTGATCACCATATCGAGCTCCTTGATGTGCTCGATATACAGATCTTCCCAGAGCTTGTCCGTTGTTTCCGGCTTGTTATATTCCGCCTCAAGAATTTGCTTAAACGCAAGCGAGAAGGTTTTATCAAAGTAGACATGCCCGAGCATGTACCATGCATCGGCCCCGCCAATCGTAACGTTGGTGATTCTATCCATTGCTCCCGTTTGAATGCACCATTCTTTGGTGGCGCCTTCAGCATATTGAGCAGAATAAAATGCTTTCCAAACGTATGCCTCAAACGGATTGTTAAGAAGGTAATCATCGCTTGAGCAAATGTAGGTGTTGCCAAGACGCTCTTTTACGCACATAAGCGATGCGTGGTTGTTTTTGGATGCGTATTCGTTGTTGACGACAATCGAAACGCCAAACTTGCTTTCAAGATAGAAGAAGTATTCTTTTTTGTAGCCGACAACGACGGTGATGTTACTGATGCCCGCGTCTTGTAGCTGTCGGATTTGACGTTCGATGAGAATCTCACCACGTACCTTTAAAAGGCCTTTGGGCTTTTCATATGAAATAGGAGCAAAGCGGCTCGAAAGCCCCGCAGCCAATATCACTGCGTTTTCAACCTTATAGGGGTGAAGTGCTTCGTAACCGCTGTCAGTTAGGCTGTCCGATTCGAGAAGGCCCTCATTTGTGAGCTCTTTATTTGCTGCGTTTACTGATCCAAGTGAAAGACCAGTGCGCTCGGCAACTTCTCGCTGGCTGGCATATGGGTGCTTTAAGTATTCGTACAGAACTGTAAAGTTACGCTTGGTCAGTTCCACTGTAGGCCTCCGATTAAGGTGTTCATTACTTGGTAAAAGAATAGATTGATTGAACGCTATGTTCAATCAAATACGGTTACCTACATAGACTGAACAGAAAGTGGTGAAAATCAATCACGTAATGTGGATTAAAATAAACAATTAAGATATCTGGAAGGGTTGATTATGTATCGATTCGAAAAGAAGGCTGCACTTGTTTGCGCCACTGCGTCATTAATCGTTGCCTGCTGCTTGCCCTTGAGTGCGAATGTCGCGTTTGCACAGGACTCCGTTGAGGCTCAGAGCGTTGAGTCAAAAGCGGATTTTCCTTCTGTGGTTTCCGATGATTTGCAACCTGATATTTCTTCCGTCGTAAAAGATGGCTGGCAACGGGACGAGTCGTCTGGAGTTTGGTATTACGGAAAAAACGGTAAACACCAAACCGGCTGGCTGCAAAGCGGCGGCTATTGGTATTGGCTTGATCCAGCCAGTGATGGCGCAATGCAGACAGGTTATTTCAATGTGACCATTGCTGGCGGATCGACTGCTTCGTTTTATGCGAACGACGGTAATGCTACAACGCCTTATGGCGCGCTATATCAGAACTGCTGGCTACGTAGCTCAGATGGAAACTGGTTTTATGCCAATGCTGAAGGCGATTTAGCTGCTGGTTGGCTTTACCAAAACGGCACATGGTATTACTTGGATCCTGTTTCCCATGTCATGCAGGTTGGTTTTGTCAGCCTCGGAAGTGGGAAATACTATTTAGATGCTTCTGGCGCTATGAAAACTGGCTGGATTCTCCTAGACGGGAATTGGTACTGGGCCTATTCGTCGGGTGCTCTTGCTTCATCATGGCAGTCGATAGGCGGAGCTCGTTATTATTTTGACCAGCAGACGCTGGCTATGTTCAAAGGTCGTCACGAGATCGATGGAAGTACCTACATTTTTGGCGACTATGGCCTCGTAAATGGATGGTTTAAAGATGGAGTAGATTGGTATTACTGCTCTAATGGTATTGCGGTCACTGGCTGGCAACTCGTTAACGGAACCTGGTATTATCTCGATCCGGCTTCCGTCGGCAAAATGTCTGTTGGGTATTTAGACCTTGGCAACGCAGCATATTATTTGAATTCCAATGGGGCTATGGCTATTGGTTGGGCTCAGTCCGAGGACGGCTGGTATTTTGCCTCTGAATCTGGCGCGCTCATTTCTGGCTGGTATAAAGAGGGCGCGAGTTGGTATTACCTGGACCCTGCTAGCCATCTCATGAAAACGGGCTTATTTGAGGTGGGCGGCAACGATTGTTTTGCAAACCTGAGCGGTAGGCTTGTGGTTTCAAGCTGGGTTACCGTTAATGACGGCGTTCAAAGATACGCTAATGATAATGGATATCTTTGCAAGGATGTGATTCGCGAAAACGGCACTATCCTAAAAACCGCTGGAGCTGATGGTTGGCAGGTTGCGTCCGGCTGGGTTAATGTCGCAAATCTTAGGTTTTACGCTGAGCCCGGAACGGGTGCCATTCATCTTGGATGGCTGCAGATTGACGGTGATTGGTATTGGCTTGATGCCGATTCTGGCGTGATGAAGACCGGATGGGTTTTTACTGGCGGTGCATGGTATTACCTAAACGCTGACGGAAAAATGGCAACTGGTTGGAAATGCCTGAATGGAACATGGTATTACCTTGAGTCCAATGGAAGCATGCATGTTGGCTGGCTTAAAGATTCGGGTAAGTGGTATTGGTTAGACGGCAGCGGCGCTATGGCAACGGGCGCAAGGACCATCGATGGCGTTCGTCGAGTTTTCTGGAGCGATGGACAGTGCGACAAAGTTGGCTGGCAAAATCCATCCCAGTATCCTCAGGTCAGTTCTTGGACTGTTCGGCTGCCTAGCTATTGCACCGGATACTTTACCTATGTGACCCCTTCTCGCATTTCTGTCGAAGCAACGCGGGGAAGATTGCGTGAACGCCTCTTTATCCAGCGCGCCTATGAGTATATTGGTACGCAATATATTGAGCCTTGGTCTACCGCTCCCGGTGGAGCTGTTGATTGCTCTGGTTTTGTCTTGCAGTGCCTTTATGCTACTGGCATGGATATGGGTGTTTACAACCCTTATAACCATCGCTGGGATCCAAGCCAAACCTATAATTCCATGAATTGGTATCGAAGCAATATCTTTATGCCCGTGAGCACGAGCTCGATTC
Organism: Collinsella sp.; assembly: GCA_046995905.1. Lineage (GTDB taxonomy): Bacteria > Actinomycetota > Coriobacteriia > Coriobacteriales > Coriobacteriaceae > Collinsella. The sequence continues at coordinate 16,704 of JBKXET010000002.1, read as the reverse complement.
AACGCGGCGATGTGATTTATTACCGCGGTCATATTGCAATTGCACTTGGCGGCGGCTTGATGATTGATTCCTGGCCTCATCAAGGTGTCGGAATTCATCCTATTAGCGCAAGGGGAAATGTAATCGGCGCAGCTCGTCCGTTTATTTAATAGATTCCCTGCAAGACAGTCGGTACCGGTTGGGGGCCTGAAATGAATGCTCGGATTGATCATCGAATTTGCTGGCGAGTAATTGGCTTGATGCTATTTTCCGCCTTACTCTCAGTTACAGCCCCAGCATTTTCTTGCACTGCTTATGCCGTGGAAGAGGGGGCGGATAACGGTGTCGTAGAGCGCGACTCGACAGGAGGGCCGGGAGCATTGGTCGGTGGCGGTTGCTCTCAAGACTCCAGCGATTGTGCCGGCAAAACAACGGAAGATTCGAACCTACAGGTTGTCGAAAGCCATGACCCGTCGACTGCAGAACAACTATCTGGATGGCAATGGAACGGTTTGTCCTGGTATTACTATCTAGATGGCTGTCGTTTGACCGGTATGCAGAATATTGACGACTCGTTGTACTACTTGGACCCCGCTCGTGACGGCGCAATGAGCTATGGCTGGATTTTTACTGAAAATAAGTGGTATTACGCGGGTCCGTCAGGCGCTTTGGCAAGTGGCTGGCAGTTTATTGGAGGCCAATGGTACTGGTTTGACTCTCTTAACAGCTGTTCTATGGCTACTGGTCGACGTGTTATTGATGGGCACCCTTATCTTCTTGGAACCTATGGACTGATTAATGGATGGTGCCTTGATAACGGTTTATGGTATTGGGGTAGCAATGGTGAAGTCTTAACCGGCTGGCTTCAAACTGGCAATAACTGGTATTGGCTTGATCCCGCCAATGATGGTGTTATGTCTAGAGGAATCGTTTCTGTCGGTTCGTCTCGTTACTATTTATCGGATTCCGGCGTAATGGCTGTTGGTTGGGCGTTTGATGGGACGAATTGGTATTACGCTGACGGTTCCGGCGCACTTGCATCGGGCTGGCGTTTGGTGAATGGCGTTTGGTATTGGCTCGATGTCGCAAATGACTATAAAATGGCTACCGGGTTTTCTGCCATTGGACCCAATCGCTATCATTTTTCTTCAACGGGAGCACTGTCGCTCGGCTGGTTTATGAGCGATGGCGACTGGTATTACGCTGAGCCATCTAATGCATCGGGCATTGTAAAGACGGGCTGGCTGAAGGACGGTAGCCAATACTATTATCTTGATCCTGCCGCCGACGGTAAAATGCTGCTCGGTTATTTTTCTGTAAATGGGAAAAGCTATTATGCAAAAGCCTCAGGCGCTGTTGCTTGTCGTGAATGGGTAGATGCTCAGGACTCGTTTACGGAGGAGTCCTCTAAGGCCTTTGCGGGTTCTGATTGCTCGTTGTGCGGAACATTGCGCAACGGGAAATTATTTACTTCAAACGGCGATGGCGAATTGGTCGAAGCGCGCGGTTTCGTGACGCTTGGTGGCTGTATTTTCTATGCTGATCCGACTGATAGCTCCTTGAGCGTCGGCTGGCTGAACGTTAACGGAAAATGGTACTTCTTTGATGAGACCGCCGGCTATGCGCGATCTGGATGGCTGTACAAGGATGGCTCCTGGTTCTATTTAGATCCATCCACTTACGTTATGAAAACCGGTTGGGTTGCCGTTAACGGATCTTGGTATTACTTGAATTCATCTGGTTATATGCAAACAGGATGGCTCAATCTGGGCGGCACCTGGTATTGGCTAGACGCTGGTGGAGCTATGGCTACTGGTTGGCGCGTTGTGGACGGATCCTGGAATTACTTCATGGCTAACGGCGCGTGGGTGTCAGACTATATGGACGCTAAAGCTCAAAGTTATTCAAGCAAGACAAATTGGCTGATACTTGTCGATACGTCGCGTTGTATTACGAGCATCTACACTGGGTCATGGAATAACTGGTCCTTAAACCGTCGATATGTATGCTCGACGGGTAAAGCCAGCACACCTACGGTGATAGGGGAGTACCAAGTCTACGGAAAGGGATACTCCTTTGGGCATGGATATACTTGCTATTACTACACACAGTTCTACGGTGATTACCTATTCCATTCCTCGCCCTATTACGTCAATAGCAACCGCGTGATGGATCCCACGATGGGCATTCCGTCCTCTGCGGGATGTGTTCGTCTTGAGATTCAGAACGCAAAATGGATTTACGATAATATTCCTTATGGAACAAAGGTTGTTACGTATTAACAAAGACTATTAATTAGATTGATAAAAGGGTATTCATGTCGATAGGGTAACTAATGTTACATTCGATACGCGGCATTTACGCGATTGTTTGTTGCTTTGGACTATAGATATTATTTTGTCTAGAGTAAATACAATGTGTCTCAATGGTGCGCGTTGTTAATTTGGGTAAGAGGATCACTTGAAAGAAAAGTCACTTAGGTCAAACATGCTATGGAACTCTATCGGTTCTTTATACTATTCAGCTTGCCAATGGCTTATAACCGTTGCTGTAGCGAGGCTTTCTAGTACCTACGGAGCTGCCGGAGTGCTTGCAGTGGCAATGTCGGTGTCAAATATTTTTTCGCAAATTGGGCTATTTAGAATTAGATCATACCAAGTGTCTGACATTCATGAAAAGGTGTCGGCAAGGCAATATGTTGGTTTTAGAATTGTTACCATCGCCTTGGGCCTTATAATTACATTGATATATATGTGCTTCACTTGTTCAAGAGATAGTTATATTGCTATATCGCTCTACCTTGTCTTTCGAGCCGGAGACGTTTTTATTGACGTCTTGCACGGGGTTGATCAACAGCATCAAAGGATGGACTACTGTGGTATCTCGATGATTATTCGAGCTACTCTATTTCTCGTTGCCTTTATCATTGGATTGGGATACTTCGATAGCCTAGAAATTGCATTGTTTGGCATGGTGATCGCCACCTATCCTGTGATTATCTATGACTATGAAATTTCATCTCGATTTACGGACGTTAGGCCTTCTTTTAATCTTTCGACTAGTAAACATTTATTTCTCTCATGCCTGCCCGCCGTCGTTGGCATGTCTCTCTGTTCGGTGGTCGTTACCTATTCCCGTCAGTTTTTGGGGGAGTGTTACGGTTCCTCATCGCTTGGCATTTATGCGACTGTTTGTACGCCGATCGTGATCATTCAAGCTTGTGCTTCCTATGTTTATGCCCCTCTTCTGGGGTCTTTTGCCGAACGATTTGAGGCTAAAGACGCTTCGGGGTTTTTCCGTCTTGTTTTTACCGTTGCTTTGTCTATGTTTGCCTTGTTTGCGGTGTGTGCTGGCGTTTTCGTTTTCTTTGGGAAGGATTTGCTCCGCATGGTTTTCGGAGGCACAATCTCTCGCTATGATTATTTAATTTATGCAGGCCTATTTAGCTCTGCCTTTACTGCATTAGTAGCATTTTTAAGTGACCTTCTAATTAGTATTCGTGATATGTCTGGTTGCTTTATTGGAAATGCCATCGGTTGTTTGGTCTCGTTCCCTTTGTCTTGGGTTTTGATTCCGCAAATGGGATTAAATGGTGCCAGCTATGTAGTTATTATTAGCTATTTTGTGACCTGTACAATCTTACTTGGCTTTCTCTATAGATCTATTCGCAAGAGCACTGCTGACACTCAAGATGATTAGTTGGAATGGGTTTTCTAAGATGAATGATTCCGAGGCATTGTTGCACTTACAGGCGGCTGAACTTAAAATTTTGGATGCCATTGCGTCATTATGCTTCAAATTCAATATTAATTGGTGGCTCGACGGGGGATCCTGCCTTGGGGCTATGCGACATGGTGGTTTTATTCCTTGGGATGATGACATTGATATCGGCATGATGCGTTCCGATTATGAGCGTTTTTGTGAACTTGCGCCCAGGGAGCTTCAGTCTGGTTTTTCCCTTCATAACTCACAAAATACAGACTCTTATGCGGCTATGTTTTCGAAAGTTTACATGGACGGAACTAGGTTTGAAAATCAAGAAGGACGAGATGCCGGGTCTGCGATGGGTATTTTCGTGGATATATTCCCTTACGATAATTTGTATGTTGATGCTAAATTGCGTGCCCGACAGATAAAAACCGCTTCCTCCGCTCAACGGCATTCCTATCTATACCATTCCGGTAGTATCTCTGTTCCACATAGGGGTATGCTTGGTGAAATAGAAAAGGTTGGCTGTGCCTTGCTTCATGGTATTGAAAGGATGCGTTGCAAGGACCCTCGTCGATATCAGAATAAATTCGATAGCGCAGTTGGCGATGATAACGTTGGACAGATTGGTGATGAGTGCCTGACGCTTGCGTGGCCTAATATGGCTCCCATTTCAGTTGATGATATTCTTCCGACTTCGCGGGCAAAGTTTGAAGGCAGATCGTACCCCGTTCCGAAATCCACGGAGATCTACCTTACGACAATGTATGGTGACTGGAGGAGTATCCCGGCACCCGAGGATCGCCATACGCACTTACCTCTATTAATTGATTTTGGTGATGGTCATATTTGGGAGTCTGGCAATTAAGATGGCGTATACGTATGTGATTTTTTCGGCTCAATATCCGCCCCATATGGGCGGGATTGAGAGCTTTACGCGTAATATGGCATTTGCGCTTGCGGGAAAAGGCGCATCGGTAATCGTTGTTACGAATGATACCAATTCAATTGGACCGGGTATCGAAGGCGATTCTCATGTTAGGGTCCTTCGCTTATTTTGTTTTCCATTTGTTGATGGTCGCTTTCCAGTCGCCAAGCATAATAAGAAAAATCGCAATTTATGGAATTGGCTTGAAGCCCAAGATGTTGACGGTGTTTTGATAAATGCGCGGTTTTATCTACATTCAATTATGGGTATGAAATATGCGCGAAGGAAAGGTTTGACGCCCATCGTTCTCGATCACGGGTCGGCTCATCTTTCATTTAGCAGTTCGTTTCTCGACCCTTTCGTGCGTATTTATGAGCATGCTATTACTTTATGGGGAAAAAGATATAAACCGGCATACTATGGTGTATCTGAAAAAAGCGCTGAATGGCTTCGTCATTTTAGGATTACTGCCAAAGGCGTTATCCCTAATGCAATCGATGCTAAGAGATATCGTGATATGGCTTCAGGTCGCAATTTTAGAGATGAGCTTGGATTAAGTGAAGACCAGCTTTTAGTTTCTTATGTCGGCCGGTTTATTCCGGAAAAAGGTATCAAGTCAATCATTGACGCCTCGAAAAGCCAACGACTTATTGATCTTGGGGTTCATTTCGTCTTGGCGGGTGATGGGCCAATGTCTTCTGCGGTTGAGCTCGCCCAGGGAGGGTCGCTTCACTGGGTGGGACGCCTGTCTGCATCTGATGTCTCCGCGCTTCTTCAACAGTCAAATTTGCTTTGTCTTCCGACTCGTTCCGAGGGTTTTTCAACAATACTGCTGGAAGCTGCTGCATGCGGATGTCCTGCCGTCGTTACTGACGTTGGGGGAGCGCGGGAGCTTATTCCGAATAGCGAATATGGGACAATTATTGAATCGATGAGTGCTACAACTGTTGAGGCGGCTGTGTATTTGATGGCCTCTCAGCGGTCAGTATTATGCAAACAATCAAAATCAATTCAGGAATTGGTTGAGCTTGGGCATGCATGGGCTAATTCAGCAGAAAAGCTCTGCTCTGCTTTCGCCAAGGCTAAAGACTAGCCGTTTTGCTACCTTTTTGTGTGCCTACGACGTCTCTCGCATCGAGTCGGTTGTGGGATATTGACCTTGCGGCGAGCGGGTTCTCGATGAGGTTCGGCGTGGGCTCTGCTGAGATTCTCGTCAATTGTATTATAGATGCATTTGAAGACCTACATGCTACGCCTCGGCTGTATTGATTCATAGTTCGGTAGTCTCTATTTATAAACCTATAGTGTTTAAAGTTTATAATATCCAAGCCTATACTTTGAGTGTAACTTCGATTACTAAACTTCTGTTAAGGATTGTTATGAATAATAGCCCTAGCGTTTTGGTTATAATTCCAGCTTATAACGAAGAGGCTAATATACTTCGCACGGTTCAGTCAGTGATGCAATTTGGCTATGACTATCTTGTGGTCAATGACGGGTCTACGGATAAGACTCTCCAGATATGCATAGAGAATCACCTTAATGTGCTTGATTTGCCTCAGAATCTGGGCATTGGTGGTGCAGTTCAGGCTGGTCATAAATATGCTCGACAGTTTAGCTATGATATCGACGTTCAAGTGGATGGCGATGGTCAACACGATCCAAAATACATCGGCACACTTATTGAAGAGATTCAAGCCGGCTCCGATATTGTTGTCGGGTCTAGATTTTTAATACCGACAGCCGGATTTCAGTCCTCTTTTTTAAGGCGAATTGGCATAACTTGGTTTTCAAATGTAATCAGATTGGTTTCTCGCCGGAGAATTACAGACCCGACTTCAGGTTTTAGGGCTTGCAATAAAAAGGCGATTGAGCTTTTTTGCAATAAGTATCCTTCTGACTATCCCGAGCCTGATTCTATTGTCTATGCACTCGCTCAGGGATTAGACGTAACAGAGGTTTCCGTTGTCATGAGGGAACGCCAGGGAGGCACTTCTTCTATTTCTGGTTTATCTAGCGTCTACTACATGATCAAGGTTACTTTAGCTATTTTTATATCCGCTTTCTCAAAATAGGAGTCGATAATGTCTGTATCATTACGGATTACCATAATAGTCGCTTGCTTGCTATTGGCTCTTTATGTCATTCGCCTCGTATTGACCGATAAGCTTCAATTACGCTACTCCCTTTTATGGTTAGCTCTGGTTGTCACTCTTTTGATTTGTAGTTTTTTCCCTATCCCGGTATGTTGGCTTTCTTCCTTTTTTGGCTTTGTTACGTCCTCTAATTTTATTTTCGTCGCTGGTTTTATTTTCGTGATTTTAATCCTGCTGTCCTTGTCTGTGACCGTTAGTAGACAGGCGCTTGCGATTAAAAATCTGACTCAAAAAATAGCTTTGCTTGAAAAGAAAAGCAGTTCCAGGTAGTTTTTGTATCTGTGCAGGGGATTAGGGATTGTCTCTATAGAGGCCCGACGTTCTGTCGTGTTGTGGATTTGCTGAACGGTCGGTTCAGAATCAGACTTATTTTTCACCATCTGGGCCCTGCTGCTTAGAGACTAACGAATGTGAGATTGCGGTATGAACGGACATCTTCGGAGCCGAGATGCCGCAAATTTAACTATTTTTTTTGAATGGCAGTCTCCTGTTTGCTTTTTAAGACCTATTTTAGCCACTTCTATTTCGCAATATAGATTTTGATTTCAAAGGATTCCCATGACAAGTTCTGTAAGATATAAGCCTGCATTCATTGTGTTCGCCTTTTTTTTCGCTGTCTATTCAGTTTTCTGGTACCTGAATAATCCTAGATTACTTGTTCTGCTTACTATTGCGATATCCGTAATTTTAATTCTTACACTCGGCAGCGTATTTGCTCGTGAAAGTGACCGGCTTAAAAGTGATTGGGTATTCCTCGCTCTACTTCTATCATTCTCAATTATTTTTTGCTTTATATTCCCCCCCTTCACTGTTCCGGATGAGGGCCATCATTTCTTTTCAACTTATTGGTTGGTCGACAGTCTTCCATTTAACGGCCGAGTAATAGATGGCGATACTTTTTTGGTGCGAGATATCGATCTTTCTCTTTATAAGGGCCCGTTGACATCAAATGCGATCAGTTCTGCTTCATTTAACTCGATATTTCAAAATTTTTCGATATTTGGAAACGGAAGACTCGTTCCTTTCAGTGATTTTTCTTTTAGCATCGGTAGCGAGAACGTTATTGCAAAAATTGGGTCTGTCGTTGGTTTGCAGATAGGATTGCTTCTCGGACTCGGTGCTTTCCCTGTGTTTTATATGGGACGAATTGGCTCTGCCCTATATTTTTGCTTTTGTGCTTTCTGCGCATATCGGATTGCGCCTAAGGGAAAGTCAATCATAGCGTTTGTTTCATTACTACCAATGACGCTTCATTTGGCTGCTTCATACTCCTATGATTCGGGAATTATTGCATATTCGCTTATACTATTCGCTTGTTTGATGCGTGGGTTTTTCGGTGAACAGCGGTCGGTGGGATATAAAGAAATAATCTTCTATTTAGTCATCTCTGCTTTTTTGGCTCCGTGTAAGGTTGTTTATTCCGGGCTGGTATTGCTTGGACTGTTTGTACCCCTTTCGAAATTCCAAGATGAGAGAACCGGACGTTGCGGCAAATTAATATTAGTCCTTACTGTCGTAGTTTCCGTCTTAGCGCTTCGCATAGTGTCAATGAGCAGACTGGTCTCTCAGCCTTCGGGTGTTACCCGTGGCATGGAGGCTGCGCAATATTACACTCTCAACGATATTATTTTGCATCCGAGAAATAGTTTTCTGGTTTTCTTTAGGACCTTAGATTCATTAGGAGATTTTTATTGGGAAACAACTTTGGGCTATTCCCTTGGTTGGTTTCAAGAAAACCTGCGTTTTCCAGTCTTCTATATGATTCCGTATTTGTTGTTTGGCTTTATCTGCTGCCTTGATTCTGAGGATGAGCCTTCATTCCTCAGTCCTTCTTGTTCCGCTCTATTCATTATTGCCTTTGTTTTGGCTGCACTCGGTTCTATCGCGTCTATGTGGCTGGGTTGGACGTTCAATTACGAAAAAGTAATTCAGGGTGTTCAGGGTCGATATTTTTTGCCTGCCCTACCTGCATTGTTGTTTGGACTAAGAACTCGCTTATTTAGATTCAATTCATCATCAATTATCTTCATTACTTTAGGCATGTGTCTAATGAACTGTCTGTATCTCATTCGCTTTATTAGTGTTGCATCCTGTTTGTAGGTCTTCGCGTAATGCTCTCGGGCTTTTTCTTTTATCTAACAGTGATGAGGTCCCTGCCTACCGAGACTCCTGTTGTGTGAGTGGGTTTGCCGACGTAAAGATCAGGCTTGCTGCCACGTCTCGCACGTCCGAAACCACCATTACTCGAGTTGCATGCTCGTTGGCTCGATGGTCGATTTGCACATCGCCAAGGGCAAGTTGGTAATCTTCTCCGCTATCGAGCGTGTGTCCATGCATCGTAAGATTGGAAATGTAATTGCAGTTCCAAATGTGGTCGTATTGCCCTTCATGTTCAGCTAGGCTGTTTGTGCTGAGAAGTGTGCGGTGCATGCGCTAAGTTCACGGTCGCATAATTGTTCTAGGGAATGGTTTGTTATGGGAATTTATTATAGGGGTATATGTCGTGGTTTTGGCGCGGCTTATATTCCATTCAAATTGAAGCAAGGTGACAAGGAGCTTGCTTCCGTAAATGTGGTTACGGATACTGGAGCTTCTGTCCCATTTTCGCTTCACTATCATCAGGATAGTGAGATTGCTACAATCGCGGTACCGCTTCTCTCTTGTAAGGGTCTTAGGATTTCTGTAGCCGGAGCGGATAAATTCGATACCTTTCTTTCCTTCGGTGCAATAAAATGGATTTCTCGTCTTAATTACAAAATCAATCCTTCTTTCACTGCTCGCTTTCGCAATATTGAATCCGATTCTTATTTTGGAAAAATTCATATTCGTTGTAATGTCGCAGTTGAAGCCTTCGAGAAGAATGAAATCATTCTCAAGGGTGTTATATGCTCCCCTAAGATCGATTCTTTAAAACATGTCTATGTTACCGATGGTGATTCTGAAGTCCTCGAAAACTACCCCGTATATTTGGGCAAACCTTCACAAATTAAGTATCAAGGCTTTTATCGTTACGAGTCGTCCTTTTCTCTCAGGATTCCTAAGGGCGATAAAACGTTCTGCTTGGTTGCATCTGGGGATAATCTGCAGGGTTCCGGTTTTCTATCCTTGGACCCAGCTGCAGTTAAATATATGCTGGATTCAAGATCCCCTGCATTCTATAAATCCACCTATATTGATTCCTATGTTCATCTAGCGAGAATGAGGAAGCGTTCGCTTTCTTTCCTCCGTTCTCAAGATGTCCCCACAATCCAAGAAGGTGTGAAATTCAGCATTATTGTCCCCCTCTTCAATACCCCTGTCTCATTTTTCTGGGATATGATTAATTCGGTTGAGGGGCAGGTTTATGAAAATTGGGAGTTAATTCTTGTAAACGCTAGCCCAAATAATGCCGCGCTTTCTGACGAGCTTGTTAGGCTGTTAGATTCAAGAGTTAAGGTTGTTACCTTAACTGAAAACAAGGGTATTGCTGAGAATACAAACGCCGGTATTGAGGCTGCTTCCGGCGACTACATTGTGTTCTTCGATCACGATGACACCCTGATCGATTTGCTTTATATAGATATGCAGAACAGATCTCGGCTCATTTTGATACGGATGCTTTGTATTGCGACGAAGACTTCCTCAATGAGGCGGGCGACTATGTTGATCCTCACTACAAAAGTGATTTCAATCTTGACCTGTTGCGCGTGCACAATTACATCACTCACTTGCTTTGCGTTCGTTCCACGCTGGTTAAAGAGCTAATGCTTCGTAAAGCTTTCGATGGAGCACAAGATTATGACTTCCTTCTTCGTCTTTCCGAGAGAACCCATAGCTTTTTTCATGTTCGCGAGGTTCTCTACCATTGGCGCATCAGTGATTCTTCCACTGCTAAAAGCGCTGGCAACAAAAATTATGCCGACGAGGCTGGTCGGCGTGCCTTGCAAGAGCATTTGGATAGATGCGGACTAAATGCCTCGGCAGAACTGACCGATACTCCCTGCTTTTATCATGTTTCTTACGCTATAAATGATGAGCCTCTTGTAAGTATTGTTATCCCTAACAAGGACAGCGTTGAAGTTCTCCGTAGATGTATTGATTCAATTGAAAGCAAAACATCTTATTCGAACTACGAGATCCTTATTATCGAAAATAATAGTGTCGAGAAAGAGACATTCGAGTATTACGACAGCGTTTGCGCCGCTTTTGAAAATGTTCGAGTTGCAACCTGGGAAGGCCCCTTTAATTATTCTGCTATTAATAACTACGGTGTCGGTATGACTAATGGCGAGTACCTTTTGTTCTTGAATAATGATACTGAAGTTATTGAGCCGAACTGGCTTTCTTCAATGCTTGGTTTCTGCCAACGCGATGATGTGGGTGCCGTTGGCGCAAAACTTCTCTACCCTGATAACACCGTTCAGCATGCTGGCGTTTTAATGATTTATTGCAACAGCGAGAACGAAATGGGCGGCCCCATTCACGTCTTCAATAATATTGACCGCGACGATCCTGGCTATATGCGCCGAGCCGTAATCTCTCAGGACCTTTCCGCTGTTACTGCTGCCTGTATGATGACGAAACGCTCTATATTCGAACAGCTGGACGGTTTTAATGAGAGTTTTGAAGTGGCCTTTAACGATGTCGATTACTGCCTAAGAGTTCGCTCTCTTGATCGATTGGTTGTGTTCGATGCCGACGCCCTTCTTTACCACTATGAGTCGTTTAGCCGTGGGTATGAAACCGGTGCAAAGAAGGCTCGTTTTATGCGCGAGCAGGGTAAATTGCGGACTGCATGGGCCGATTATTATGTAAATGGCGATCCCTATCATTGCCCAATGAGTACGCGTTAGCTTGCTTTGTCTGATGGGCCAATCCGTACGTATGCAACCTAGTGCGGATTTGCCACTGTTTAATGACGAAGTCAGGCAATACTTGATCTCATGGGAACTCTGTAAATTAATCGTGTATGCGCTCATTCGGTTCATGGTTCTTGTACATAGTTCAAGCTTTTCAATTCCATTCATCTTAGAATGGAATTGAATTAAAACTATGTTTTGGAAGGCTTATCAGCTATGAAAGGCATCATCCTCGCCGGCGGGTCCGGCACGCGCCTGTACCCGCTCACGCTCGTGACCTCCAAGCAGCTGCTGCCGGTCTACGACAAGCCCATGATCTACTACCCGCTGTCCACCCTCATGCTGGCGGGCATCCGCGACATCCTGGTCATCTCCACGCCGACCGACCTGCCCAACTTCGAGCGCCTGCTCGGTGACGGCTCGCGCTACGGCGTGAGGCTCTCCTACGCCGAGCAGCCGAGCCCGGACGGCCTGGCGCAGGCCTTCACCATCGGCGAGGAGTTCATCGCCGGCGAGCCGTGCGCCCTGGTGCTCGGCGACAACATCTTCTACGGCAACGGCCTGTCGCGCCACCTGACGCGCGCCGTCCAGAACGCCGAGTCGGGCCGCGCCACGGTCTTCGGCTACCACGTGGACGACCCCGAGCGCTTCGGCGTCGTGGAGTTCGACGGCGAGGGGAGGGCCGTCTCCATCGAGGAGAAGCCCGCCGAGCCCAAGAGCTCCTACGCCGTCACCGGCCTGTACTTCTACCCGGGCGACGTCGCCGCCAAGGCGCATGAGGTCAAGCCGTCCGCGCGCGGCGAGCTGGAGATCACCACGCTCAACCAGATGTACCTGGAGGAGGGGACGCTGTCCGTCGTCACCCTCGGCCGCGGGTACGCCTGGCTCGACACCGGCACCATGGAGAGCCTGCACGAGGCCGCGGAGTTCGTCCGCGCCGTGGAGCACTCCCAGGACCTGCCCGTGTCCGTCCCCGAGGAGATCGCCTGGGAGAACGGCTGGATCACGACCGCCGAGCTCGAGGAGGCCGCGAAGGCCTACGGCAAGTCGGTCTACGGGCGGCACCTCAGGAAGGTCGCCGCCGGCGAGATCGTCAACAGCCCGCGCGAGTACTAGCGCAAGCTTGTTTTCTTTCAGGGGTCACCGTTTATCTGGCGGCCTCTTTCGTCATGATTACGTTGACCATAAAGACAATATGATTGGGAGTGGATGTTAAGCGTCTACTTTGGCGATATGCCAGAAGCGATTTACAACACAGCGACATATTTCAAAAACTCTTACCGGTCTTCTTGGATTACGGATCCCTATGCAGTCTCGATAATAAAGATGTCGATCGATCGGTTGTTGTCTCCGAAAACGTCATCGAAAGCCCTGTGCTTTGGCATCCATCTCCCCACTCCAATGCTTTCTGGTGGCGTGAAAACGCTGCCGCTTGCGAGATTTCATCGTAAGCATACTTTAACGCTTTCTACCCGTGGTGACAACTGTGCCAAGATGTCTCGACATGGCGAAAGACCGCAAGCTGCTGTGAATCTCTATCATGTGATGGACTCTTGGTCGCGAGGATTTCAAAATCAAAGTTTCGTGAACAGCGGCCGAATCGTTCACAAACATGGCCGAATTGATTCACGAGTCGATTCCCCATCTGCAGGTGCTGCTTATGAACGGTTCGCATCTCGTTAAGATTTCCCGCCGCAGGGGAAACTGAGCACACATTTACCATCGCTGAACATCACTATTGTGTGCGGTATGGCACGGGTAAGACGACACTGTTTGACATGGTCGCAGACTACATGCGAACGGGCGAGCAGTCGGGTGTTTCCTTGCAATGTGATTGTCCCTGTCGCTTTGACTGATTATGATTGGCGAAACCAGCTTTCGTCCGTTCACACTCGATTGTATTTGTCGATGAGGGCTTTGCAGATTCATTCTGATGAGTTTGCCCATCATGTGCTGTATTCGAATTATTTCGTGTCATCCAAGGGCTGATTTCCCCAATCGTATAGCGTGGATGAGATCGATAAGATTAAGACGAGCGGAAAATGTTTATCGATCGCGGGAATCATCGTTATGCTATTTCCGGTCGGCGCCAAAACAGGACTTTTCTATCCTTCTATGCGAGGACAGTAAGTCTGGTTTCCAGTTCTTTGAACGGCATTTCGCTGACAGTGAGCTTACCTGTTATTATGAAACAGCGCGATTTTGCGCTGGTTGGATCAGCATCTCGACGATTGCGCGTTTGTTGTTGCGGACGGAGTTGCGGCATTGCTATGCGGACCGTCCTTAAGCCGCAAGACATTCACCGCGATACTGTTACGGTTTGTCTTCCCGAGTCGTTCGAATGGCTTCGCTGAGCTCCGGCGAGCATTTCAGGGCTAGATGTTAGAAGACGGTTTTGCAGTTTGTAAACAGTGCAGTTTAAAAGCTGAGGATTTTCTATAAGTAATTACGGTGAAATAACTGAGGATTCGGTTTTTCACTACGACGCAGAAGACTGCATTCCGGATTGTACGTTATGGCTCTTATCGCATTGCCGAAATGTCCGATAGGTTTTGTTGAATAGTGTCGTCACTTCCTGGTGGCATACCAAAGAAGCTGCACATGCTTCAGATTGGATTTTCGCGTCTGAGATCTTCGAACCTATACGATCGATCGTCACGGGCGGCTGCGGGCTTCATCGGCAGCAACTTCGTGCGCTACGTGGCATGGGAGCACCCCGACGTGCACGTTACGGTGCTGGACAAGCTTACCTACGCCGGAAATCCTGCCAACGTCGCGGGGCTGCCGCCCGAGCGCGTGGAGCTTGTGGCGGGCGACGTCTGCGACGCCGGGCTCCTGGCCAGTCTGGTTCCCGGGCATGACGCCGTCGTGCACTTTGCGGCCGAGACGCACAACGACAACTCCATCGCGGACCCGGCGCCATTCCTGCGCACCAACGTCGACGGCACGTTTTGCCTGCTTGAGGCCGTGCGCAGGTGCGGCGTGCGCTACCACCACGTGAGCACGGACGAGGTCTTTGGCGACCTCGCCCTTGACGACCCGTCCCGCTTCACCGAGGACTCTCCCTACCGGCCGAGCTCCCCGTACAGCTCCAGCAAGGCCGCCTCCGACCTGCTGGTCCGCGCCTGGACGCGCACCTACGGCCTACGCGCAACGATCTCAAACTGTTCCAACAACTATGGTTCCTACCAGCACGTGGAGAAGTTCATCCCGCGGCAGATCACCAACATCATCGATGGACTCCGCCCCAAGCTCTACGGCACCGGGCGCAACGTCCGCGACTGGGTCAACGTCGAGGACCACTCCAGCGCCGTCTGGGCCATCTTGACCCGCGGCCAGGTGGGGGAGACCTACCTCATCGGCGCCGACGGCGAGCGCAGCAACATCGACGTGCTGCGGATGATCATGGAGGCCATGGGGCGCGACCCCGATGACTTTGACCACGTGCCTGACCGTCCCGGCCACGACCGCCGTTATGCCATCGACTCCTCCAAGCTCCGCCGCGAGCTCGGCTGGCGTCCCGCCCACGCGGACTTTGCCGAGGGCCTGTGCCAGACCATCGACTGGTACGTGGCCAACGAGCCTGGCTGGCCAAGGAGGCCACCGAGGCCGCTACCGCGCACAGGGCCAGTAGGCAACCCGGCCGCGGCCGCAGGGCAGGGAATCCTGCCCGCGCGGGGCCTGCCAACCTCTTCGATAGGAGCTTTTCCCACATGGCAGACATCGCATTCGAGAAGGACCTCTCCGTCGCCGAGACCGGCACGGTCGTCGACCTGCCGCCACGGCGACTCGCGCGGCTGGTTCAAGGAGAACTGGCAGCGCGCCAAGATGCCGCGCTGGGCATCCCCGACCTCCGCGTCGTCCAGAACTACAACGACAGCCGCGGCGTCACCGCGGCATCCACGCCGAGCCCTGGGACAAGTTCATCTCCGTGGCGCGCAGCGTCTTCGGCGCCTGGGTGGACCTGCGAGGGCAGCGCCACCTACGCGCGTTCTCACGCTCGACCCTCGAAGGCCATCTACGTCCGCGCGGCGTGGGCCCTTCCAGGCGCTGGAGGACGGCACCGCCCACCTACCTGGTGGACGCCCACTGGTCCCTCGAGCTCAAGAAGACCTACACCTTCGTGAACCTCGCCGACCCCGAGCTCGCCATCGAGTGGCCGATCCCGCTCGATGAGGCCACCGTCTCCGAGGCCGACCTCAACCACCCGATGCTCAGGGACGTCGTCCCCATGGCGCCGAAGCGCACCTCGTCACCGGCTGCACGGCCGCTGTGCGCATGGCGCTGGCCGAGGAGCGCGGCGTCGCCAGACTTCGACTTCTGCGACATCGACACCTTCGATATCAGACCCGGACGCCACAGTACGACTGGTCGCCTACGGCACCGTGATCAACTGCGGCGCCACATCGCCGTGGATAGGGCGGAGACCCTGAGGGCCGCGTGACCGCCTGGAAGGCCAACGCGACCGGCCCGGCCCTTCCGCACATGCTCTGGGCCGGGATCGTCGTGTCCAGCGACGGCACCGCCGAGGTGCATGCCGAGGAGGAGCCCTCAGCCCGCTGTCCGTCTCTGTCAAGGCCGCCGGCGACATCGCCGTGCTGGGTGCCCGTGCCACTACATCATGCGCTGCTGCTGGGTCATCGGCGAGGGCCGCAACTTCGTGAAGACGAAGGGCCTGAATCGCGTCGATCCCGAGGACCCGAGCAGGTCACGGTCGTCGACCAGCTGGGCCGCCTGACCTTCACGCGCGACATGGCCGTGCTGGTGACGTCCCCTACGGCACCTACGATTGCACGCTCCGGCGCTGTCCTGGCCGATATCGCCCGCGCTTTCGAGGCCGCCAACGGCAACGGTGAGAGGGTCGTGCCGGTGTCGACCGCCGATACTGCTTGGATGCCGCGGCCTGTCGCCCGCGCCTGTCCACTCCGCGCTCGACTTGTCCAGGCTCGAGTCTGTCGGGTTCCGCATGCCCGACTAGGAAGAGCTGGGGAGTGCCTAGTCGCCGCTATTAATTCGAGAAAAGCCGCCGTTCTTTAACGGCGGCTTTTCTTGTTGTGGCTATCTGCGCAGTGGTTCCAGTATTTTGCGGAAGATC
>JBKXET010000001.1:0-2445894 GCA_046995905.1 Collinsella sp. | reverse complement strand
AGGCCTCGCGGCCTCCCTTTTTGTATCTCGGGCAATTTGTCTCACATAGTAGCTGTGTTTTATAACCCTCGTTTGTCGCATCTTCTGTGAACGGGCTACAATAACTTAGTCTGTGCGATATGGAGGTGAACATGGCTGAAGCTGGTATCGGCGTTGATATCGTCGAGATTTCCCGCATGAAATCAATTCTTGAAAAGACGCCGTCGTTTGCTCGGCGTGTGTTTACCGAAGAAGAGCGTGCGTATTGCGATGCATCATCGCGTCCCGCTGCTCACTATGCGAGCCGCTTTGCTTCGCGCGAGGCGGTACTTAAAGCTCTCGGCACGGGTTTTAGTCAAGGCGTGGGTCGCAAGGATGTTTCGGTTACGCGTGATAAACTCGGCAAACCGAAGGCGCTGCTTTCGGGCCGTGCTCTCGAGATCGCTCAAGAACTGGGTGTTGTTGAGGTCGCTCTTTCCATTACGCTTACAGGAGACTTGGCCGTTGCGAATGCCATCGCGATTACCGAAGATGCTCGGCCTAAGCCAAAAGAGGAAAAGGTGAGCACCAAGAAACGCGTAGCGCAGACATTTAAAGAGGCTCGCTCTGTTTTAGATGAGCTTGAGCAGCTGCAGAATTCAGCATTGACGGAGCACCTGGGCGATGCTTCGCAAGATACGCTAGGAGCATAGATGAAACCGGTTTTGAGTACCGAAGAAGTCGTTCGTCTCGAGGATATCATCGAACGCGAAGGGACTTCGAAGGCCGAGCTTATGGAGCTAGCGGGTGAGTTTGCCGCCAACGAGGTCTTGAAGCTCAATCCCGATCGGGTTCTCGTTCTGGTCGGTTTTGGTAATAATGGCGGTGACGGTTGGGTTGCCGCCGATATCCTGAGCCATAAGGGTGTGGACGTGGATATCGTTTCTCCGGTTGAGCCGGATGAGATTCCTGCTGCTCTGGCACGTCATGTTGCTCGTCGTACTGCCGGCCGCGATGTGCACGTTTGCGTCGGCCCCTCGCGTGACGAACTCGAGGTTTTGATCGATAAGGCCGATGTTGTTGTCGATGCCATTTTTGGTACCGGTTTCCACGGAAATCTGCGTGCGCCGTTCTCCATCTGGATTCCTACGGTCAATGAATGCGCCGATTGTGTCGTATCCATTGATGTTCCCTCGGGTCTGAATGCCGAGACGGGCGTTGTTGATGACGACTGCATTCGTGCCGAGCATACGGTGACGATGATTGCGCCCAAGATTGGTCTGTATAGCGCTGATGGTCCTGAGTATGCTGGCGATTTGATCTGCGGCAATCTTTACGACCGTCTTGACGAGGTCATCGATGATGTCGACCACGCCGCCGAGATTGTCGAGCCCGGTGACTTAGTTGATTACTTTGCCCCACTACCTACGAATATCGATAAGTATTCCCGTGGCTCTGTGCTTATTGTCGCCGGATCTGCGCAATATCCTGGTGCTGCCATTATGGCGGCCAAGTCTGCAGCTCGCGCGGGTGCTGGTTACGTGGCAGTCGCGGCTCCTGACGCCTGCGCCAATCTTATTCGCATGGCACTTCCTTCGATTCCCGTCTTTGCTATTCCGTCTGATTCCCGCGGCTCCTTTGGCGCCGCTGCGCGCATGACTGTGTGCGAGATTGCAAAGAAGTACAGCTGTGTACTGTGCGGTCCCGGTATGACGACATCTGCCGGCGCTATGCAGGTGGTTTCGGGCTTGCTCGAGCTTGATGTGCCGCTTATCTTGGACGCCGATGCACTCAACTGCCTTGCTAAGATTGCCATTGACGGTATTGATAGTAATCCCGAGATGTATCGTCGCGAGCAGCCGTTGGTTATGACGCCGCACTATCGTGAACTTTCGCGTCTGGTTGCCGGTGACGAGGTGAACGACCTTGGTACTGCGATTGCAGCCGCGCAGAAGGTTGTCTGGGCTGCAGGCTCTGACAATCTGGTGGTCATTGCCAAGGGGCCGACGACGGCTATCTGTGGCGTTGAGCGTGTGCTGCTGCCGCTCTCGGGTCCGGCTTCTCTGGCAACTGCCGGTTCGGGTGATGTCCTCGCGGGTATTTTGGCCGGCACGCTTGCCACCATGCGCGACGAGATGGATCGTTGGGAGTTGCTGTATTCGTACGCCGTCGCACTTCACAGCTACGCCGGTTTTGCCGCGGCGACGGAGTATGGTGAGAAGAGCGTCATCGCGACCGATCTTATCGACTTGATCGGTCCGGCCATGGAACTGGCGGCAAAGGATGCGCTCGAAGATCTGGGAATCATGGACGAAGGGTCGGATGACTAATCATGAATAAAGCCGATTTGACGCGCTGGTCCTGGGTCGAGATCGACCGCGGGGCGCTCCGTCGCAACACGAGGGCCTATAAGAACTTGCTGAATCCACGTCAGCGCCTGTGCTGCGTGGTCAAGGCCGATGCTTATGGCCATGGAGCTGTTGAGTGCGCCAAGATCATGTATTCGGCCGGTGCCGACATGTTTGCCGTGGCGACGGTTAACGAGGGCGTTGAGCTCCGACAGGGCGGGATTACGAAACCCATCCTCATCCTAAGCGAGCCGCCTATCGAGGCCATTCCGACGTTGCTCGAGTTTGATATCATGCCTTCGGTCTATACGTCTGACTTTGCTCTTGCGTATGGCGAATGTGCCGTCGCGGCGGGCAAAGTGGGCAAGTATCATCTCGCCATCGAGACGGGCATGAATCGTATCGGCGTTCACTACACGCAGGTGCTCGACTTTGTCCGCGGTATAAATTTCCATCGCGGTATTCAGTGCGACGGCGTATTTACGCACTTCGCCACGGCCGATGAACCTTCGGGCTGGGACTACAAGCTGCAGTGTCAGCGCTTTACCGAGGCCGTTCAGGCCATTAAGGATGCGGGTTTTGAGTGCGGTATCGTGCACTGCGCCAACACGCCGTCCTCGATGCTCGACCCCTCGATGCATTTTGATATGATCCGCGCCGGCGTTGGCTTGTATGGCATGCAGCCGTGCGAGCTGAGTGGCCGCGTGATGCAGCTTGATCCCGTTATGAGCGTCCATGCGCGTGTGACGCGCGTGGCACACCCTGCGATGGGTGAGGGCGTGGGCTACGGTTTTACCTACCGCGTACCGCGTACGCGCGTTCAGATCTGCACGCTGCCGATCGGTTATGCCGATGGCCTATCGCGTACGCTTTCCAATCGTATGGATGTGCTGTATCGCGGCGAGCGCGTGCATCAGGTTGGCAATATCTGCATGGACCAGTTTATGGTCGCCATTCAGTCCAACCCGGCACACGAGATTCCCGAGGCCGAGTATGGTGACGAGATGATCATTGTCGGCCGCGATGGCGATGCCGAGATCACTATGGACGAGATGGCCCGACTGCGCGGAACGATTAACTACGAGGTCGCCTGCGGCTTTGGCATGCGTCTCGACAAGGTCTACGTGTAGGAGCCGCTATGGGCGTCATGCACATCCCCGGCCATACCCATCAGGCACCACGTGAGGTCGCACTCGAGGAAATTGAGGCCGTTCTGGGCGATTGTCACCTCTGCCAGCTCTACCAGTCGCGTCACAATATCGTGTTTGGCGTGGGAAACCCCCGCGCTCGCGTGATGTTTATTGGTGAGGCGCCGGGCCGCAATGAGGATTTGCAGGGCGAGCCTTTTGTGGGGGCGGCAGGCGAGGACCTCAACGGCATTTTGTCGCTGGCGGGGCTCAAACGCGAAGACGTCTACATTGCCAACGTGCTTAAGTGCCGCCCGCCGGGAAACCGCAATCCGCGTCCCGAGGAAGTGCTGGCTTGCTCGCCGTTTTTGCGTGAGCAGATTCGAAGCATCTGGCCTGATATTATCGTGACGCTCGGCAACCCCGCGACGCACTTTGTGCTTAAGACCGAGATTGGCATTACTAAGCTGCGCGGCAGGTTCCACCAGATGGGGCATTTTGTAGTAATGCCCACTTTTCATCCGGCAGCAGCGCTGCGCAATCCGGCGTGGCAGGAGCTGCTGGAGGAAGACTTTAAGATGCTGGGCGATTATCTGGAGCGACATCCCGCACCAGAGGACGCCTCGGAATAATAAGGAGCATATATGTCCCTGGAGCGCCTGGGGGTAGGTACTTACAAAACGACTTGCGCTGCCGATACGGAGTACTTTGGCGAGCTAATTGCACCGTGCCTTGAGGACGGCGATGTGCTTATCCTGACCGGTGGCCTGGGAGTGGGCAAAACTCACTTTACCAAGGGCGTCTCGCGCGGGCTGGGCGATGGGCATATGGTTACGAGTCCTACGTTTGCGCTCATGGCCGTTCACGATCAAGGTCGTATTCCGCTGTTTCACTTTGATCTATACCGCCTGGAGCATGCCTACGAGCTCGAGGATACGGGCATTTTCGATGTGCTGGGCTATGAGGGTGCTTGCCTGCTGGAATGGGGCGAACAATTCCAGGACGAGCTGACGGATGAGTATCTTTCGGTGACGCTCAAGCGTGATGAGGGCGACAGCGATGTGCGAACGATAACGCTTGAGGCGCACGGTGACCGCGCAATGGAGCTTTCCCATTTGATTGATAAGGCTGTACAAGATGAGCTTGCATAACGACAACGCGCTGGTGGTGGCGCTCGATACCTCGACCGACATGCTTGCCTGCGCGGCAAGCTGGATTGATGGGCAGACGGGCGAGACGAAGCTCGTGAGTGGCGACCACATGTGTCGCCGTCACGCCAACGTTGAGCTCGTGAATACCGTTGATGGCGTGCTGGCTCAAGCCGGTCTGGATCGCAGCGATGTTGGTTACTACGTGGTCGGCCGCGGCCCGGGGTCGTTTACGGGTGTGCGCATCGGCATCTCCACTGCCAAGGGCCTCGCGCGCGGTGCCAATGTTCCACTGCTGGGCGTGTCGACGCTCGACGCTTGCGCTTGGACGGCGTGGAAGGCTGGCGTGCGCGGCAAGCTTGGTATCTTGGCCGATGCCATGCGCGGTGAGGTATATCCGGCACTATATATGCTGGGCGATGAGGGTCCCGAGCGTCAATTTGAGCGCGAACACGTGGTCAAGGCCGCCGTGGCGCTCGATGAGTGGCGCCGAGCAGCGGACTGGGACCAGGTTCAGCTGACCGGTGACGGTCTCGTGCGCTATGGCAAGCTGCTGGGTGAGGACGAGACCGCCCGCTGCGTGGAGCGCGACCTGTGGTGGCCTTCGGGCGAGGGCTTGCTGCTCGCGCACGCTGCGGGTGACGGCGATCCGGCTCGCGTCCTGCCGATTTACACGCGCCTTTCGGATGCCGAGGAAAACGAGCGCAAGCGTCTTGGTCTTGCCGAGAGTGCGCAGAGCGAAATTACGGGCGTTGCCGATGAGCTCGCCGGTCGTCATCTGCAGTTCCGTCCCATGGGCGCGGCGGATGCCGAGGGCGCGAGCGCGCTAGAGGCTGCCTGCTTTGAAGGTGCCGGACACGAGGCGTGGACGCCGGGCATGTTCCTGTCCGAACTGGGCGAGGACGTCGCTGCGCCGCGCAGTTGGTGGGTGGCACACGACGACGGCAAGCTGCTGGGCCTTGCCGGCGGTATGGTCGTGGACGGTGATGTGCAGATTCTGGATGTCGCCGTCGACTCGGCACATCGCCGTGAGGGCATTGCCCGCAAGCTGCTGTCGCATGTGAGCTATGATGCCCAGATGCTCGGCTGCACCACGGCTTCGCTCGAGGTCGAGGACGGCAACGAGGGCGCGATTGCGCTCTATGCCGCTCTGGGCTTTACCGAGGTGGGTCGTCGTCGTGGCTACTACGGTGTCGGCAAAGACGCCATCGTCATGACGGCCCCACTTCCCCTCGTACTTCCGGTCGATAACGCCTCGCCCGAGCCGACGGCAGCCGAGCAACGCGTATGGCCGCTGCCTGCGCCTGGGCGCTCCGAGGGGGAGCGCGCCGAAATTGAGCGCCGCCGCCTGGTGCTCGCTATCGAGAGTTCCTGCGACGAGACGGCCGTGGCGATTATCGATGCGGATGGCAATATGCTGGCCAACCAGGTGTCGACACAGATTGATTTTCATGCCCGCTTTGGCGGCGTGGTGCCCGAGATCGCCTCGCGCAAACACGTTGAGGTGATTGTGAGTGTCGTGGATGCGGCGCTCGAGGATGCCGCAGCATCGCTTGGTCTTGAGGGTGGAGCCATTGCTCCCAGCGAGCTTGCCGCCGTGGGCGTGACACAGGGTCCGGGCCTGGTGGGCGCCCTCGTGGTGGGCGTTGCCTTTGCCAAAGGCTTTGCCTACGCTGCCGGTAAGCCGCTCGTATGCGTCAACCATCTGGAGGGGCATCTGTTTGCCAACCTGCTGGCGCAACCCGACCTCAAACCGCCGTTTATCTTCACGCTTGTCTCGGGTGGGCACACCATGCTCGTGCACGTGAAGGCGTGGGGCGACTACGAGGTGCTCGGTGAGACGCTCGACGACGCTGTGGGCGAGGCCTTCGACAAGGTAGCCAAGGCGTTGGGTCTGGGCTATCCCGGTGGCCCCATCATTTCCAAGCTGGCCGAGACGGGCAACCCCAAGGCGATCGATTTCCCCCGTGCGCTTAACAGCAGGGGAGACTATCGCTTCTCGCTTTCGGGCCTTAAAACCGCTGTGACGCTCTACATTGAACAGGAGACCAAGGCCGGGCGCACGATTCACCTGCCCGATCTGGCAGCTTCGTTTGAGGCAGCTGTCTTTGACGTGCAGTACAAGAAGGCCAAAAACGCACTGCACGCTACCGGATGCAAGGAATACTGCATCGGTGGCGGCGTCTCGGCCAACCCGCATCTGCGCGAGATGATGATCAAGAAGCTTGGGCGTCAGGGGATTCGCGTAACGGTGCCGCCCTTGTCTGCCTGTACCGATAACGCCGCCATGATCGCGGAGGTCGCTCGCCGTAAATTCGACCGAGGCGAAATCTCGCCGTTCGATGTCGACGCCGATCCAAACATGACGCTGTAGCTGGTACGGCGCGGTCCCCGGACGGAGGGGCCGGATATAAGGTTTCCTGCTTTACAGTCCTGCGCAAGACTAAGGCCACATTAAGTGGCCTTCTTTGCGTGCGGAACTCGCGATAAACCTTATATCCGGCCCCTCCGGTCGGGGACCTTTCTGTATCGATGCGGCTTCTGAGCCGGATCGGCGTCGACAACGTCCGACAAGGTTAGCCAGCTGCGTCGAATTTCCGGCA
Source organism: Collinsella sp. (assembly GCA_046995905.1). Lineage (GTDB taxonomy): Bacteria > Actinomycetota > Coriobacteriia > Coriobacteriales > Coriobacteriaceae > Collinsella. The sequence continues at coordinate 2,438,710 of JBKXET010000001.1, read as the reverse complement.
TGCTTTAGCTGAAAGAAAAGTTAGCGTGCGGAGCTTTGCTCCGCATTTGGGATGGGAGCCCCTCGGGAGCGGGCGGGCGTATACAAGGTTTATCGCGAGTTCCGCACGAGCCGGAGAGCACTTAATGTGCTCTCCGTGCGAGCAGGACTGTAGAGCAGGAAACCTTGTATACGCCCGCCCGCTCCCGAGGGGCAACTCTCATGCAAAAACTTTTGTCGGGTAAAGTCCGAGGTCAGTGGCGTTTTATACCAAGAAATTCAAAAAAAGCTGAAAATTCATTACATATTTGCGTTGACTTTAGGCAACTAAAGTTTCATACTCCTTTTCAACCACTGGGGGATGTGAACACGCACGGATCGTTCGCATCATGATTGAAGAGGATTTCTTAGACATGTTCACGCATCAGCTAAACATTATCAGCGTAGTAATTATCTGATGCGGGTTAGCACATACAGCTAGCCCGTACGATAACGGGCGGCTGATAAAGATGAGGGCCGTCGAGCGCAACCGACGGCCCTCATTTTTTATGTCTAGGAAGTTCTTTTTAGAGGAGGAAATGTAATGAACGGAGTTTTGCTCATGGTTGTGGCCGCGGCGGTGCTCGCCTGCGGCTATCTGGGCTATGGCCGATGGCTGGCCAACAAATGGGGCGTTGACAAAGAGGCCCTCACGCCGGCCAAGCGCATGAAGGACGGCAAGAGCTTCTCGCCCGTCTCCGCCTTCACCGCGTTCTCGCACCAGTTCAGCTCGATCTGCGGTGCTGGCCCTGTCACGGGTACGATCGTCGCCATGGCCTTCGGCTGGCTGCCCGTCGTGCTCTGGGTCCTCGTCGGCGGCATCTTCTTTGGTGCCGTCCACGACTTTGGTGCCCTGTACGCTTCGATGAAGAACAACGGCAAGTCGCTCGCTCAGCTCATCGAGAAGTACATCGGCAAGACCGGCCGTCGCCTGTTCCTGCTGTTCTGCTGGCTGTTCTGCATCATCGTCATCGCCGCTTTCACCGACATGGTCTGCAAGACGTTCATGTTCACCCCGGCCGTTGACGCTTCTGGTGCTGCTACCGGTGCCATCGACTTCACCAAGTCCTATGCCGCCGGCTGCGCTGGTACCATCTCCATCCTGTTCACCTTCGTCGCTATCGCCTTTGGTTGGGCCCAGAAGAAGTTCAACCTCACCGGCGCTGCCGAGTTCGTCACCGGCGTGGTCCTCATGGTTCTCATGTTCGCCGTCGGTATGCAGTTCCCGGTCTACCTGGATAAGTTCCAGTGGTTCGCCGTCGTCATGGTCTACCTGGTCTTCGCTGGCGCCATGCCCATCCAGATGCTCAAGACTCCGCGCGATTACCTCACTTCCATCATGATGATCGTCATGATCGTCTGCGCTGTCCTCGGCATCGTCGTCCTGGGCGTCAACGGTCAGGCCACTATCACCGCTCCGGTCTTTACCGGCTTCTCCACTGCCTCCGGCATGATGTTCCCGGTCCTGTTCGTCTCCGTCGCATGCGGTGCTCTCTCCGGTTTCCACAGCCTCGTTTCTTCCGGCACCTCTTCCAAGCAGGTCGAGAAGGAGCAGGACGCCGTCAAGGTCGGCTACGGCGCCATGATCGTCGAGTCCTTCGTCGGCATCCTTGCCATCATCGTCGCCGGCATCATGTTCTCCGACATGAACACCGCCGGTACCGGCGTCCTCAACGCCGGTGTCGCTTCCACCCCGTTCCAGATCTTCGCCGCTGGCATCTCCCGCGGTATGCAGGCCTTCGGTGTTGACGGCACGCTCGCTACCGTCTTTATGACCATGAACGTTTCCGCTCTGGCTCTGACCTCGCTCGACGCCGTCGCCCGCATCGCCCGCACCTCGTTCTCCGAGTTCTTTGCCCAGACCAACGATGCCCTGGCCATCGAGTCCAAGGCCGGCTACATGAAGGTCCTCGGCAACCCCTGGTTCGCCACGGTCGTTACCCTGCTTCCCGGTCTCGCCCTCGCTTTTGGTGGCTATGCCAACATCTGGCCGCTCTTTGGTGCTTCCAACCAGCTGCTCGGCGGCATGACCATGATCACCCTCGCCGTGTTCTGCAAGTGCACCGGCCGCAAGGGCTGGATGCTCTACGTGCCCGTCGCCTTCCTGCTCTGCTGCACCTTCACCTCGCTGGTCCAGAGCGCCATGGGCTGCATGACCGCCGTCCAGGCCTACGGTTTCTTCGGTACCATCCCGGCTACTGCCACCACGGCCGCCGTCTCCGTCGCCGCCACCAAGGGCCTGCAGCTCGTCTTCGCCGTCCTGCTGATGGTCCTGGGCCTTATCGTTGCCGTCAACTGCCTCAAGGAGTTCTTCGGCAAGGAGGCCGGTTCCATGCCCGACGAGGAGCCCGAGTGGTCCGAGATGGGCAAGGCCGAGTATGGCCGCACTGCTGCTGCCGAGGCTCCCGCCGACGCCGAGGCCGCCAAGGCCTAATCGGCCTGACGAGTTGAGCGTCACATCTATATGACTCGGAAAGACCGGGTCCGCGACTTCGCGGGCTCGGTCCTTTTTTCATGCAAAAGCTGGTGACGCTCGAGTGTTCTCGCAGATGTTTTGCGTGGATAAGGGCGTGCGTTGTACCATATAAACGTATATGTGTACATATGAAAGGGGCCCCGTGGCCAAGACGGTATATTCCGATAACCAAAATAATGTCGATGCCCTGGCTGAACGTCTGAGCAGCCAGACGTCGCTTTCTGCCGAGCGTGCCAAGCTGGTTGCCTACGACCTGCTCTGCCGCAAGGCGCTCAAGATTAAGTCGAGTGCGCTGGCGCAGATTTTCCGCTCCGTCGATAAGGAATGTGACACCAAGGCGATGCGCGATGAGCTTATCGCGGCAAAAATCGTGACAAAGATCGAGGGTAGCGGCATTAACGGGCGCCCGGCGTTCTATACCATCAATGCCGAGATCAGCGATGTCCAGGAACAACCTACCGAGTCCGTCGAAGACTTTGTCGTCGAGGATTCTGCTGACGTGCCTGCTGTGGAAGAAGTTGCTCCGCGCGAGCATGTCGATACCGATGAGTTGCTCGATGAGAACGTCGTGCGTGCCTTTACGGCCAAGGCAGGACGCGGCGGTTTTGGTGGGGGTGGCAAGCGCGATGCGCAGCGCCGCGCCCAGCAGGAGCGCTTCCGTCGCGCCGTTGCTCAAAAGGGCGAGACGGATGCTGAGGCTGTTGAGACCGAGGTTGCTGCCGTGTCGCAGAAGCCCGCGAGGGAGCAAAAGCCCGTGGAGGCCCAAGAGCCCAAGCGTCGTCGCGGTGCTCACTTTAAGACTGCACAGCAGGATGCCGCGCGTGAGGTTGAAGAGTCTTCTGAGGTTGCAGACGATGTTGAGGAGTCTGCCAAGAAGGCTCCGGGTTCATGCCGTCCCGGACGTGGTTTTGCGGGGCGCGCGTATCCCGTAAGGCATCAGGAGAAGAGCGAGCCGGCTTCGACCACTCAGGACGAGAAGGCCGTTGAGGCGGCGGCTCGCGAACAGAAGCCTGCTGAGCCGCAGCTTGAGGTTGATGCCGAGGCCAAGGGCCAGCAGCCTACTGATGAGCAGGCGGAGCAGGGCGCGTCGAGCAAGCCTCGCCGCCGTCGCCATCGTGGGGGCCGCAGTTCCCATGCCGAGACTGCAGCCGAGAAGACCATGCCACAGGACGAGGATGCGAAGGTCGAGGTTTCTTCGGGGCAGCCTAAGCGCCAGCCGGCGAAGGAGAGCAAGTCCGATCGTCCGCAGAAGCAGGCGCCTATGCCGAAGCGCGAGCGCAATTCCCAAGGCGATTCTAAGCGCAAGTCTCAGAAGAAGCCGGAGTCTACCGCAGTAGATACTGCTGCCCAGCAGCCCGAGTCGGCAGTCCACGGCGAGGTCTCGGCGTTTGCCCTTGCCCGCGTTTTAGGCAGGCAGCTGCTCAAAGTTGTCCCTACGCCTACGGCGCTCTCTAAGATCAAGGAGCAGCAGACACAGATCGTAAAGGTCGAGGGCAAGGACGGCAAAAAGGCTCCGCAACGCACTCAGCACAACGAGATGTCCAACCGCAAGATTGCCGAGGAAATCGCAATCATCCAGGCTTGGATCGAGCAGAACCGAGGTGCCGATACGCCGGTTGCCTCGCGCCGCCAGCGTGCCTACCAGATCTTTAACGACGAGAAGGCTTTTGACGGCAAGCACGGTGAGCGCCTGATCAGACGTATGACCGAAAAGGGCATCAGCATGCAGGCGATCAAGGTCGCCCCCAATCGCCCCGTGCACTTTACGGGCTTCTTTACGCTGGGTGCCGACAAGCCGTTCATTATGGTCGAGAACCTGGATACCTATGACGAGATCGTCAAGCTCCTGCGCGGACGCAAACATGCCAAGCTCTTTGGTACCAAGGTGGGCGGCGTGATTTTTGGCGGCGGCTGCAAGGCAAGCGTCTCGCACGCACTGGATGATTATCTGGCCGAGATTGGCTATCGCTTTAACTACGTCTACTACGTGGGCGATATCGATCGCGAGGGCGCGCGCATCGTCGAGCAGGCTCGCAATGCCAATGTGGTTGAGATTCGCCTGCATGCCGGCATGTACCGCGCCATGCTCGCCGAGCATAAGCGTCGCGTGAAGGCCGGCGGCGAGTGCGAGCCCGCGGCTGCCAACCAGGGCGTGCCGCAGAACCTGGCAGCGACGATCAAGGATCTGCCCATGGTCACGCGCGTGCAGTTCCGCAACGTGCTGCGCGAGGGCGGGCGCATTCCGCAGGAGATCCTGATGACCGCAGACTATCGGGATGGCGACTCGGGAAGCTTCGACCGCATGCTGAACAATTAGGGACGCGTGGCCCCGGCGGGCCGGGCATTAAGTTTGCTGCTCTACAGTCCTGCGCAAGACGAAGGCCACATTAAGTGGCCTTCTTTGCGTGCGGAACTCGCGACAAACTTAATGCCCGGCCCGCCGGGGCCACGCGGCATTTTGTAGATGGCGGCTCGCTTTTCGGAACTGGGCTGATGATTTCTAGATGTAAGGCGCTCTTGGTCTTAATGGGCCTGGGGCGCCTATCTTTTGGAGGTAGATTTTTGGGACATGCCTGAAAATCTACCTTTATCTTCTCGTGTAGAACGAGAAGATATGGCTGAAACTTCTCGTGCTGGACGAGAAGTTGTGTTGCCTCGCGGGTTCGAATCCCTTCGCTTGCCCACAAGAAAGCGCCCCGGGCTGATGAAAGCCCAGGGCGCTCAGTTACCTTGGCTGGGACGGAGGGATTCGAACCCCCAACAGCCGGCACCAAAAACCGGAGTTCTACCGTTGAACTACGTCCCAGTATGGGTGTTGCCAAAAGCAACTCGTCTAGTTTACCTAATCTGCGAGGGCATCGCAAACGCCATCGAGCAGGCGTACGGCGAGTGTCTGCGCGTCGCTGGCCGTGAAGGTGCCGTTGTAGCGCGTCATGCCCGTGAGCTCAATGCGAATGCGTGCCGGCTTCTGCTGTGCGGCGACATTGGCAGTGCGGATGCGCTGGGCCAGGTTGTGGCACTCGGCGAGGGCAATCGTGGCGCGCGGTGCGGCGTCGGCGGGCAGCTCGTCGCTTGCGATCTCGAGCACCAGGTCAACGTCGGTTGGGACCTCGGAGTCGCAGAGCATCATGCCGCTGTTGTCGGTCGTTGCCGTGGCGATATTCCACATGCGCGACGCAACACTGCGTGCGATGGGGTCCTCGCCGATAACGGCAATCTGGAAGCGCTCGAGCACGTTGGCGGCGCGAGCAAAACCGATGCGGGACTCGGCTTCGGTGACCGAGGGCTTGCCCTCCCACACATGGTGCAGGCGGTTGATGTAGGCGTAGGTGTCCTGGAAGGCCATGCCGTCGGCAAACAGGCCGACATTTTCCTGGAACTGCTGCAGGGCGGCCTCGGTATGCGGGCCAAAGTAGCCGTCGTCTTCGCCACAGGCAAAGCCCAAAACGTTGAGAGCGCGCTGCAGGGCCTGCACATCGGCGCCATGGAAATTGGGCATGCGCAGATAGAGGGTGCGGTCGCCCAGCTTATACGAAGCGTCTACAAGGGCGCTCCAACAGGGGATATCGACGGCATGACCGGCAGCAAGGCCGCTGTCGAGCCTGAAGGTGCTGACGGCCTGCTCAGTGGTGGCTCCAAAGTACTTGTCGGTGACTTCGGCGGCATCAATCGTGTAGCCGAGCTGCAGGAGACGAGACTGCACGTCCTCGACGGCTGCTCCTTGCATGCCCGTTGTAATAGGTTCCATGAACGAACCCCTTTCGGCGTACCATTCGTACTATTTGAGCGTCTGTCGGATAGACAACGCAAAGGGATGCATAAACATGCACTCAACAGTGTAGCAAGTTGTGCCTAAATACGCTGCTGACAGGTTTTATAACCCCCGTTAGTTAAGGCGCTCCACAAAGAAATCTGCCATGGAGAGGAACAGCTCGCGTGCGTGCGGATCAAGCTCAACGTTCTCGATGGCCGCTTTGGCCTTAGCGGTCAGGTCGAGCGCGTAAGTGTGGGCGTAATCGATGGAGCCGGTCTCCTGGAAGATCTCCACAGCGCGTGCGAGCTGCGCGGGATCATCGGTGCCCGAGGAAAGAATCGCCTCGACCTCGTCGTGGTGGCGCTCATCAGAGAGGGCGTGTACGGCGACAAGCGTGCGCTTGCCCTCGGTGATGTCGGTGCGGAAGTCCTTGTTGGCGGCTTCCTTAGTGCCGACAAGGTTGAGCAGGTCGTCCTGAATCTGAAAGGCGAGGCCTGTGTGTAGGCCAAAGGCGCGCAGCGCTTCGATTTGCTCATCGCTGCCGCCGCCGATAATGGCTCCGGCGGCAAGCGGCGTGGCTCCGCTGTAAAACGCGGTCTTGTGCGTCGCCATGTCCAGGTAGTCATCAACCGAGATATCAAAGCGCCCGTCACGGACCCAACCCAGGTCGAGCGCTTGACCCTCGATGGTGCGGACGATCATCTCGGTAAGCTCGTGGAGCACGCGCAGCTTCACGTCGGACTCCAGCGTGGGGTCGTCGAGAACCGTCTTGGTGACCATGGTGAGCGCCAGGTCGCCGCAATTGATGGCAAGGCCCGTGCCCTCGGTAAGGTGCATGCAGGGCTTGCCTCGACGAAGCTGTCCGTTGTCGGCGATGTCGTCGTGGATCAGCGCGCCCGACTGGAAATGCTCGATGGCTGCCGCGGCGCTGCGGGCGCTCTCAAAGCTACCGCCCACTGCGGTTGCGGCGAGCATACAGATAAGCGGGCGGTGGCGCTTGCCGGCGTTGGCCGTAAAAGCCGAGAGCGGCGCATACAGGTAGCGCTCGATATCGGCAGAGGTCGCCTGTCCGTCAAAGAACGTGGCCAGATAGTCGTTAATCTGGTCAAAGTGCTGGGCTAAAAAGCTGGTAAACGGACTGGACACGGGTTCTCGCATTCTTTCTGAGGTTGCGTTGATGCAATATGCAGACAACATATTGCCACATTAGGGCGTTTGGCGCGGCAGTTTTGGCGATTTGGGACCACGGGCGTGCGTTTGATGGAGCGCGCCTAAATCAGCCCAAAATGCTCGAGCGCCGCAACGACACCGTCGTGATCGACGGTGTCGGTCACGTAATCGGCCTTATCCTTTAGATAGTCCGGCGCATTGCCCATGGCGATACCGACATCGACGGCGTTCATCAGCGAGACGTCATTGCTGGCGTCGCCGATGCCGTATACGGTTCCGTGGTGGGGATCGAGGGCGTCGAGTACAGACTGGATGCCCCCGCGCTTCGTGCATTCGCGGGGCGAGATTTCGGTTACCTCGAGTTCGAGCTCGTTAAAGCACAGCAGCGGCTCAAGTGCCTTATCTTGAGCGATGTGGTTGGCGAGTGATGTAGACATCAAGATCTTGTAGACACTGTAATGGTGCAGCTGCGTGACTGCGTCGCCCAGGGTGCGCGCGTATCCGGGAGCATCGGGCGCATCGGCACTCATGCGCACGACGCCGTTGAGGCCCTCAAAGCGGATGACCTCGCCCGATTGCTCAAGGTAGGGGGCAAGACGCTGCAGCATACTGGGCGTCATCGACAGATCGCGAATTGCGTGTCCGTTGATCTCGGCGTAACCGCCCGCAAGACAGACGATGCCGGTCCAAGGCAGCTCAAGAAGTTTGGGGTGGATGCAGCTCAGGGTGCGTCCCGTGCAGATAAAGGCCATGTTGCCGTTGGCGACAAACTCGCGGATTGCCTGCGAAACCGCCTCGTTGGGATAGGGGGAGAGGTCTCGCTCGTCTTCGGGAAGGTCTTGGGCGAGCCTGGGGTCTTGCCAGGCGAGCGTTCCGTCGATATCGAAGAAGCAAATATCGCCGCGCTTATGGGCTGCGCTGGCGGCAGGGGAGGCCGAGGTGGCGGGCACAAATTCCGGCTCGAGGCCCATGATCTGGTCAAAATGCTCTTTAACGCGGGGAACGGAGATGCCGATGATCACCTGGGCGGTCTTGCCCGTAATGATGAGGCCCTTGGCGCCCACCGCGACAAACGACGCGTTATCTGCAACGATGGAAGGGTCTGCGACCTCGACGCGCAGGCGCGTGGCGCAGTTGGTTGCGCCCACGATATTGCCAACGCCACCTAAAAGCTGAATTACCCGCTCAGCGAGGACGTGATCTTGATCGGATCGACTATTGACCTCGTCATTGGGAGATTGCTCTTTGGCAAAGTCGCTTCCCGTTAAACAATCGATTGCCGCGCGATTGGCGACATGATCCTCGCGGCCCGGAGTCTTAAGGTCATAGACCAAGATGAGTGCTCGAAAACTAACAAAAAAGATGAGGCTAAAGGCAAGGCCGATACCGAGCGCCAAAAGATAGGCACCGGCATGCGTGCGCATGAGCGGAATAAAGTTGAAGGCTGCCATCTCCATGAGGCCGCCCGAGAAGATGCCGACGATGCCAAAGAGATTCATGGTTGTGGCAAGGCAAGACGATAAGACGGCGTAGAGCAAAAAGAGCCCGGGGTGGGTGAACATAAAGAGAAATTCGAGTGGCTCGGTAACGCCGCAAACCACCGAGGCGACGATGGCGGGCAAAAGGATGACCTTAAGGCCGGCGCGGCGCTCGGGTTTTGCGGTGGAGTAGAACGCAGCTGCGATGGCAGGAAGGCCAAAGAGCTTGACCCAGCCGGTGGCGGTAAAACCGGCCCACGGCGCAAGCTCATTAAGGGGGCGCGTGCTATGGGAGAGGATGGGGAGCAAGCTGCTCCACGTGGCGTAGATGCCGTCGTTAATGACCAGGTTGTCGTAGTAGATCGGCATGTAGAGCAGGTGGTGCAGGCCAAAGGGCTCGAGTGCTCGTTCTAAAAAGACAAAGATGCCCACGCCAAAGGGACCGACGCCTGCAAGCGCGTGACGCAGCGTATCGGTTACATCGTATACGTAGGGCACGATGGCGGCCGAGATAGCGGCAAGGGCAAACACGGCAAAAAAGCTGATGAGGTAGACCAGTGAGGAGCCCGAGAAGGTACCGAGCCAATCGGGAACCTTGGCATCGTAGAAGCGGTCATGGATGGCGACGACGGTTGCCGATACCGCCAGCGGGCCGATAATGCCGGTGTCGAGCGTCTTGATGCCGTCGATGATGGTGATGCCGCTAGCGGAGGTCAAAGACGACGGGTACTTAAGTCCAAGATTGTCTCCGCTCAGCTTAATGATTTCGCTCAAAAAGAAGCAATAGGCAAAATAGGCCACGAGTGCCTCGAGGCAGCAACGTGCCGGTTGCTTTTGGGCAAGGCCGATGGGCAGCGCTACAGCAAAAAGGAGCGGAAGGCGCTTAAAGACCGTCCACGAGCCGCGCTGGATGATGGTCCAAAAAACATACCAAGGGGTTCCGTATACGGCGAGATCGCCGACGATGTCCGCAGTCGTTGCGAGAGCGGAGACGCCGACCATGAGGCCTGATATAGAAAACAGCATGGCGGGCGCGAACATTGCCCCGCCAAAGCGTTGGATTTTTTGCAGCATGTTCTGCCTCCCGAATATCGAGGTGCGTTGCGGGTGGTGAAACGTTTAAACAATGGATTCATTGTAGAGGACCGGACGATTGTCGTGCCGGCAGTTTTGAGTGAAACCGATTTGGGCATGACAGAAGCCGTCAACGGTTAAATACTGTCGCTTTGCCGATAATCGGTTTAAACAACTTTAAGAAATGCTATCGTTCCTAGCCATACATATTCATTAGAGGTGAAGTCATGCCAAAAGCGATTTACGAAGGAATCTACCGCGAGATCCGTTCGCGCATCATTAACGGGACCTATGCGTTTCAGGAGATGCTGCCAACCGAAGCCGAGCTGACCGCGGAATTTGGCTGCACGCGCAATACCGTCCGCCGCGCTTTGAGCATGCTGGCCGACGGGATGTTTGTGCAGCCCATACACGGCAAGGGCGTGCGCGTTATTTGGCTTAAGGGCGAAACCGACATGTTGGGCGCACTCGAAGAGGTTGAGTCGTTTGGCGAGTTTGCAAAGCGCAACAATGCCGTTGCATCGACGGACGTTAAGTCTTTTGAACATCTGGTCTGCACCGAGCAACTCTCTCGTCGCCTGGGCTTTAAGGTGGGCGAGAAGTTGATTCGCGTGGTGCGCGTCCGTAGCCTTAACGGTAACGCTCGCCAGGTGGACCACGGCTATTTTCTGGAGTCGATCGCCAAAGGCCTGACACCCGAGATCGCCGCAAGGTCAATTTACGACTATCTGGAGCACAAGCGCGGCGTCAAAGTGATGGCGAGTCGTCGTACGGTGAGTGTCGAGCTCGCCAACGATGAGGACTGCAGCTACTTGGACCTTGGTAAGTACAACTGCGTCGCCGTTATGGAGAGCCAATCGTACACCTCGGACGGCATCTTGTTCGAGGTCACGCACGCCCGTACGCACCCCGAGATCTTCCACTACCGCGTCAACTCCAAGCGATAGCCGGCTAGCTCGCAGCCTGACGAGACTCATGCCCTCAAAGCGAAAACGCCCGGTCAAACCGACGATGCATCGGCTTGACCGGGCGTTTTCTCTATATTCGATAACAAATAATTGTTTATACAAAACTTGTCAAGTATCAAGTTGAAATTACCGTTCACCGATGTTTTTCTACCGCTCTAGTAATACTTGTTCAAACAACTAGCCAAATAGCGTATTGTACAAATCAGCAAAAGGGGCAAAGTCCCCGAGCCAATCTCCGAAGGCGGCGGCAAAGGGTGCCGCCACGGTGTGAAAGGGTGGATTGTAATGAAGAACGAAATGAGCAGAAGGCAGTTCCTGGGCTTTGCTGGTTCCGCGGCTGCGGTGCTTGGTCTGGGTCTCGTGGGCTGCGGTGGTTCTGCCGGCTCCGGCTCCTCTGCTTCTGGTGACGCTGCCGAGGTCTACTTCCTCCAATTCAAGCCCGAGGTCGACAAGGAGTGGAAGGAGATCGCCAAGGCCTATAAGAAGGAGAAGGGCGTCGAGGTCAAGATCGTGACCGCCGCCTCCAACACTTACGAGGAGAAGCTCAAGTCCGAGATGTCCAAGAGCTCCGCTCCGACCCTGTTCCAGGTCAACGGCCCCACCGGTCTTAAGAACTGGAAGGATTACTGCGCCGACCTGTCCGATACCAAGCTCCGCGGTGAGCTCATTGACGACTCCCTGGCTCTGCAGTCCGATGGCAAGGATCTGGGTATCGACTGGGTCCAGGAGAGCTACGGCATCATCTACAACAAGCAGCTGCTCGAGAAGGCTGGCTACAAGGCCGAGGACATCAACTCCTTCGACAAGCTGAAGGCTTGTGCCGACGACATCCAGGCCCGCAAGGACGAGCTCGGCATTGAGGGCGCCTTCACTTCTGCTGGCATGGATGACTCCTCCAGCTGGCGCTACACCACCCACCTCGCCAACCTCCCGCTCTACTACGAGTTCGAGAAGGAGCACAACCAGGAGGACGACGAGATTAAGGGCGAGTATCTCGACAACTTCAAGCAGATTTTCGACCTGTATATCACCGACTCCACCTGCGATCCTTCGCAGCTTGCTTCCAAGACTGGCGACGACGCCACCAACGAGTTCGCAACCGGCAAGGCCGTCTTCTATCAGAACGGCTCCTGGGCTTACGCTGACCTCACCAAGGCCGGCATGACCGACGATCAGATTGGCATGATGCCCATCTACATCGGTGTCGACGGCGAGGAGAACCAGGGCCTGTGCTCCGGCGGCGAGAACTACTGGTGCGTCAGCTCCCAGGCTTCCGAGGATGCCCAGAAGGCCACCGAGGACTTCATGTATTGGTGCGTCACTTCTGACACCGCCACCAGCATCATCGCTGACAAGATGGGTCTGACCGCCCCGTTCAAGAGCGCCAAGGAAACCACCAACGTCTTCTCGCAGCAGGCCGTTGCCATGGCCAAGGACGGCAAGAAGACCGTCGCTTGGGACTTCGTCTACATCCCCTCTGAGGAGTGGAAGAAGAACCTCAAGCAGGCTCTGATTGCCTATGCTGCCGACAACAGCAAGTGGGACGGCGTCAAGAACGCCTTCGTCGATGGCTGGAAGACCGAGAAGGCTGCTTCCGAGTAAGTAGTTGCTGCCCAAGCTATCTGATTAGCGACAGGGGGCGGGCAGACGTTGGTTTGCCCGCCCCCTGCATATTGAAAGGACCCTTCTATGGGCAAAGCACTCAAGCGCTGGTGGCCGCTCTTTATGCTGCCCACGTGCCTGGCGTTTATGATCGGGTTCGTGATTCCCTTTATCCAGGGCTTCTATCTCTCGTTCTGCCAGTTTATTACCATCAACAATACGCACTTTGTCGGTATCGAGAACTACGTGCGCGCACTGTCCGATCCGCAGTTTGCCACGTCGTTCTTCTTTACGGTGGCGTTTGCCTTCCTGTCGACGGTGCTCATCAACGTGATTGCCCTCGCCATCGCGCAGGCGCTCACCCGCAAAGCGCTCAAGGGCACCAACATCTTCCGTACGATCTTCTTTATGCCTAACCTGATCGGCGGCATCGTGCTGGGCTACATTTGGCAGATTCTGATCAACTGCCTGCTCTCCAACGTGGGCGCCCAGCTTATCGCCCTTAACTCTGCTGCTGGCTTCTGGGGCCTTATCATCCTGACCCTGTGGCAGCAGGTCGGCTACATGATGATCATCTACATCGCTGGTCTGCAGTCCATTCCGTCCGACTACATCGAGGCCGCCAAGGTCGACGGCGCTACGGCATGGCAGACGTTTTGGAAGGTTAAGATCCCTAACCTGATGCCGACCATCACCATCTGCCTGTTCCTGTCCATCACCAACGGCTTTAAGCTGTTCGACCAGAACCTCGCCCTTACCGGCGGCGCCCCCGCGCACTCCACCGAGATGCTCGCCCTGAACATCTACAACACGTTCTATTCGCGTGCCGGTATCGCATGGCAGGGCATTGGTCAGGCCAAGGCGGTTATCTTCTGCATCCTGGTCGTGGCCATCTCCATGATTCAGCTTAAGGCCACGAGGTCCAAGGAGGTGCAGCAGTAATGAAACGCGATAAGGTTATCAACCGCGCGCTCTCGATTTTCTTTACGATTCTGTCGCTCGCGTGGATCTACCCCGTGTTCATGATTGCGCTTAATTCTTTTAAGAAAGCGACCGCAATCAGCACCACCACGGCATTCGATCTGCTCACGCCCGAGACGTTCAACGGCCTCGCAAACTACATGCACGCCCTTAACGAGCAGGGCTTTGCCTCGGCATTTATGTACTCGCTCATCATCACGGTCACGTCGGTCGTGCTGATCTTGGTGTGCTGCTCCATGTGCGCTTGGTACGTGGTTCGTGTCAACAACAAGATCTCGAACTTCTTCTATTACCTGTTCGTGTTCTCGATGGTCGTGCCGTTCCAGATGCTCATGTTCACGCTGTCCAATTTGGCGGACCGCATCGGCTTCAACACGCCGTTCAACATCTGCTTTATCTACCTCGGCTTTGGCGCGGGCCTGGCGGTCTTTATGTTCGCCGGTTTTGTAAAGAACATCCCGCTCGAGATCGAGGAGGCGGCCATGATTGATGGCTGCAACCCGGTCCAGGTGTTCTTTAAGATCGTCCTTCCCATCATGAAGCCCACCTATCTTTCGGTCGGCATCCTCGAGACCATGTGGGTCTGGAACGACTATCTGCTGCCCTACCTTACGCTCGACTCCACCAAGTACAAGACCATTCCTATCTTGATCCAGTACTTCCGCGGCGGCTACGGCCACGTCGAGCTCGGCCCCATGATGGCCTGCATCATGATGGTCGTTATCCCCATCGTCATCATGTACATCCTCTGCCAGAAGTACATCATCGACGGTGTGGTGGCAGGTGCCGTCAAGGGCTGATGCCGTAACTGTTTTGCAAGTTTCTGCGGCGCCCCTCAGCGCGGCGCCGCATATCGAAAGGTAAAGACATGGCCGAGATCGTTCTCAAGCATGTTCAGAAGGTGTATCCCAACACCGAGTCCAAAAAGAAGGGCTTCTTTGGCAAAAAGAAGAAGACCGAGGAGAAGAAGCGCAACCTCAAGGTTACCGAGGACGGTGTGCTCGCTGTAGAGGACTTCAACCTCACCGTTCACGACCAGGAGTTCGTCGTCCTCGTTGGCCCCTCTGGCTGCGGTAAGTCCACGACGATGCGCATGGTCGCCGGCCTGGAGGACATTACCTCGGGCGATGTGCTCATCGACGGCAAGCGCGTCAACGACGTGGCGCCCAAGGACCGCGACATCGCCATGGTGTTCCAGAGCTATGCTCTGTACCCCAATATGACGGTGTACGAGAACATGGCGTTTACGCTCGAGCTCAAGAAGGTCCCCAAGGACGAGATCGACCGCAAAGTTCGCTCTGCTGCCGAGATTCTGGGCATTACCGAGTACCTCGACCGTAAGCCCAAGGCGCTTTCGGGCGGCCAGCGCCAGCGTGTCGCTATCGGCCGCGCCATCGTGCGTGACCCCAAGGTCTTCCTGATGGACGAGCCACTGTCCAACCTGGACGCCAAGCTTCGTAACCAGATGCGTGCCGAGCTCATTAAGCTGCGCCACGAGATCAAGGGCACGTTCATTTATGTTACTCACGACCAGACCGAGGCTATGACCCTCGGTGACCGCATCGTGGTCATGAAGGACGGCGTCGTCCAGCAGATCGCCACCCCGCAGGAGGTCTTCAACCATCCCGCGAACATCTTCGTCGCCGGCTTTATCGGCGTGCCGCAGATGAACTTCTTCGATGCCCAGCTGGTGCGCTCGGGCAACGGCTTTACCGTCAAGACCGAGGATATGAACGTGGCGCTCGCCCCCGAGACCTGCGCTCAGCTTGCCCTCAACTGGGACGGCGGCGACGTGAAGGAGATCACGGCCGGCGTGCGCCCCGAGCAGATTCTGCTTGCCGACAAGGACGAGGAGGGCGCGCTCCAGGGTACCGTCGAGGTGACCGAGCTCATGGGTTCGACCGAGCATGTCCACGTGACCGCTCCCGACGGCCAGTTTGTTCTGATTATCCCCGTCGTCGACCTCGAGGCCAAGGGCGCGCTCAAGGCTGGCGACACCATCTGGTTCAAGTTCGAGAAGAACGCGACCCATCTCTTCGATAAGGTCTCTGGCAAGAACCTTATCTAGGCCCGGTGCATCCAGGCCCTCCCTTTGGGCGACTGCGGTATTGCCATCCTTTTGCCGCGGTCACATATAAGGCTCCCCTCCCGTCCACTGGGCGAGAGGGGAGCCTTTCTTTGTGTTGGGATTGTCTGACCGGTCGTTTGTCTCGATCTGTAACGGGTAGGGCCGATTTCGGACGTTAGATGTTACAGATCGAGACGGTTCCGCTGAGCTAACCATTTCATCTAAATCCGTAACACCAAAGGTGAATTTCAGCTGCTAGATGTTACAGATTGAGATAAACCCAAGGGGAGGGGCCGGTATGTCTCGATCTGTAACAGCTGGGACCGTTTTGGTTGAGTAGTTGTTACAGATTGAGATTGTTTGGTCGAGTCGGGTCACAGGGTAACGTACGGGCACAAAAAACGGAGCCGTGTTGCCACGACTCCGTTTCTCAAGAGGATGGGTAAGGGAAGCGAAATTAGTTCAGGTGCCAGATCTCGTCGTTGTACTGGGAGATGGTGCGGTCGGACGAGAAAGTGCCGGCGTTGGCGATATTGATGAGCGCCTTGCGCATCCAAGCGTCCTGGTCCTCGTAGTCGGCTAGCACGCGCTCCTTGGTCTGGATGTACTCCTCAATGTCGAGCAGGGCCATGAACCAGTCCTTGCCCTTGATGTCGTCGTGCAGACGCTGCAGGCGCTCCGCGTTGCCGGTCGCCATAAAGGCGGGGTTGGTGATGAAGTCCACCAGCAGTTTGATGCCGGGCTTGCGGTAGAGCGTGCCGGCGTCATAGGTGCCGTCGGCGTAGAGCTGCTCGACCTGTTTGGACGAGGCACCAAAGGTATAGATGTTCTCGTCGCCCACGAGCTCGGCAATCTCCACGTTGGCGCCGTCAAGCGTGCACAGGGTTAGGGCGCCGTTGAGCATGAACTTCATGTTGGAGGTGCCGCTCGCCTCCTTGGAGGCCAGGCTGATCTGCTCGGAGATATCAGCAGCGGGGATCACGCGCTCGGCGGCGGTGACGTTGTAGTTCTCGATCATGACGACCTGCAGGTAGGGAGCCACGTCGGGGTCGTTTGCAATCCACTGCGACAGCGTCAAGATCAGATGGATGATGTCCTGCGCGATAGTGTAGGCAGGCGCCGCCTTGCCGCCAAAGATGATGGTGACGGGGTGCTTAGGTCTGTTGCCGTTCTTGATATCGAGGTACTTCCAGATGATGTAGAGCGCGAGCATCTGCTGACGCTTGTACTCGTGGATGCGCTTGACCTGGACGTCGATGATGGCGTTGGAGGGAATGGTCACGCCCTGCTCGAGCGCCATGAACTGGCGCATGATGGCCTTGGCCTCGACCTTGGTGGCGGCCAGGCGCTCAAGAACGTCCTTGTCGTCAGCGAACTTGGCGAGTTTGCTCAGATCGCCGGTGCTGCGCCAGTCGGTGCCGATCACATCGTCGAGCAGGCTGGCGAGCGCGGGGTTGGCCCCATGGATCCAGCGGCGGAAGGTGATGCCGTTGGTCTTGTTGGAGAACTTCTTGGGATAGATCTCGTAGAACGGATGAAGCTCGGTGTCCTCCAGGATCTTGGTGTGGAGGGCGGCTACGCCGTTGATGGAGAAGCCAAAGTGGATGTCCATGTGAGCCATGTGGACGGTGTCGTGCTCGTCGATGATGGCGACGCGCGGGTCATCGTGCTCGGCTTTCGCAATCTCATCGAGCTTGACGATAATGTCGGCGATGGCAGGGGAGACCTTCTGCAGGCTGGCGAGCGGCCACTTCTCGAGCGCCTCGGCAAGAATCGTGTGGTTAGTGTAGGCGACCATGGAGCGTACGATGGTCACGGCCTCGTCAAACTCGATGCCATGCTCGGTGGTGAGCAAGCGAATGAGCTCGGGGATGACCATGGTGGGGTGCGTGTCGTTAATTTGGACCACGGCGTAGTCGGCCAGATCGTGTAGGTTGCTGCCGCGCTCGATGGCCTCGTCGATCAGGAGCTGGGCGGCGTTGCTTACCATGAAGTATTCCTGGTAGATGCGAAGCAGGCGGCCCTGCTCGTCGGAATCGTCGGGGTAGAGGAACAAGGTGAGGTTCTTGGCGATCTCGGTCTTGTCGAAGTCGATGGAGCTGCCGGGGACCAGGCCGTCGTCGACGCTCGCTAGGTCGAACAGGCGCAGGCGGTTCTTGGTGGGCTGGCCGTAACCGGGCACATCGATGTTGACGAGCTTGGAGGTAACGGCAAAATCGCCGAACTCGACGGTGTAGGTGCGGTCATCGTCGACTAGGATGTCCTGCTCACCGAGCCACTCGTCGGGGACGGCCTTCTGCTGGTTGTCGACAAAGCGCTGACGGAACAGACCGTAGTGATAGTTGAGGCCCACGCCATCGCCGGTCAAGCCCAGCGTGGCGATGGAATCCAGGAAGCATGCGGCCAAGCGGCCCAGGCCGCCGTTGCCGAGTGACGGCTCGACCTCGAACTCCTCGATCTTGTTGAGGTCGTGGCCTGCGGCGGTGAGCTGGTCCTTAACCTCGTCGTAGATGCCGAGGTCGATCATGTTGTTGATGAGCAGCTTGCCGATCAAAAATTCGGCGGAAATGTAATAGAGCTTTTTCTTGCCGTTGTTGAGCGGGCGGGCGGCGGAGCGCTCCTGCACGAGTTTGACCAGCAGCTTGTAAATGCGACGGTCGTCGAGCTGCTCGAGCGAGGCGCCAAAAGACTGCTCGGCGAGTTCCATGAGGTTAATTTGGGGCATGTTTTCTCCTGTGATGGGTTGTTTCATGTCTGCAATTCATAAGAAGCCCGCGCGAGGGGATTGGGGTGGCCTCGCGCGGGAAAAGCAAGCGCGTCCGCACGGTGGGGAGGGGTCGGGCGCGGTAGCTCCTATTGAGGAAGCTCGATTTCGGCTTCCGATGGGATGCGGAAGTAGGTCTCGGTCCAGTCGGTGAGTTTGTGCTCGAGCTCGCGGGTGATGGCGCCGTCGAGCATGCGCCAGGTCCAGTTGCCGCCCAGCGTGGCAGGGGTGTTGATGCGCGCCTCGTTGCCCAAGTTGAGCAGATCCTGCATGGTGTAGATGCACGTGTCGCTCACGCTGGCGGCGATGGTGCGATTGAGTGCATCTGCCATGGGTTCGCCGGCCTGCTGATGGGTGTACAGGGCTGCCTGCTCGCGCTGACGCGGGGTGGCCGTTCCCTCAAACCAACCGCGCGCCGTCTCGTTATCGTGGGTGCCCACATAGGCGACGGTGTTGGCGATGTAGTTATGCGGCAGGTAGTACGAGTTGGTGCCCTCAAAGGCAAACTGCAGGATCTTCATGCCGGGGAAGCCCGAGTTGTCGCGCATGTCGATGACGCCGGGGGTGAGGAAGCCCAGGTCCTCGGCGATGATGGGCAGTGTGCCGAGCTTTTCCTCGAGCGTCTTGAAGAACTTAAGGCCGGGACCCTGCGTCCACGAACCGTAGGACGAATCGGGCGAGGAGAACGGCACCTCCCAATAGGCTTCGAAGCCGCGGAAGTGATCCAGGCGGATGACGTCGTACATGTCGAGGGCGGCGCGAATGCGGCCCTCCCACCAGGAGAAGCCGTCGGACTCCATGGCGTCCCAGTCGTAGATGGGGTTGCCCCAGTACTGGCCGGTGGCCGAGAACTGGTCGGGCGGCGTGCCGGCGACGCTCACCGGATTGCCGGCGGCGTCGATCTTAAAGAGCTCAGGCGTCGCCCACATCTCGACGGAGTCACGCGAGACATAGATGGGCAGGTCGCCGATGATGAGAATGTCGCGCTCGTTGGCATAGGCCTTGAGGCGGCTCCATTGGCGGTCGAAGAAATACTGCGTCATCTGGTGGTAGAGCATGCGCGCGGGATGGGCGGCGCAGACCTTGGCAGATGCTTCGCCGCGGGTGCGCAGTTCTGCGGGCCACTCCCAAAAGGCCTTGAGTCCGCACTCCTCTTTGACGGTCATGAACTCGCAGTAGGGGATGAGCCAGTCCTCGTTGGCCTGGATAAAGTCATCGAAATCGGCCGGCTTGTCGGCAGCAAAGCGCTCGGCGGCGCGGTCGAGAATCTGACGGCGGCCGCCAAAGATAGCACCGTAGTCGACATTGCTGGGGTCGGATCCCAGGTACACGTCATCGATATCGCGCTGCTCCAGATACCCTGCCTCGACAAGCTCGGCAAAGTCGATAAAGTTGGGGTTGCCTGCGCGGGCCGAGAACGACTGATAGGGCGAATCGCCATAGCTGGTCGTCGTAAGGGGCAGAATCTGCCAGTAATGTTGTTTGCACGAGGCGAGAAAATCGACGAAGTCGTAGGCATTCCAACCAAAGCCGCCGATTCCGTATGGTCCGGGCAGAGATGAGACGGGCATGAGGACGCCGCTTGCACGCTCCATGAATGCGCTCACCAACCTTCTTGTTGTGGGGTCGGCCTGCCGATGGGTGTGCAGTCCGCCTCCGATGTTCTGATTCGATACGCCTATTGTAAAACATGTTGTTTAAACATGTACAGGCAAGATAAAAAAGTTGGTCGATTTTCGGCGAATGGTTACATGCCATGAAAAAGCCCCGACCTCACAACGTGAGATCGGGGCAAGAGCGGTATGTAGGTTTTTGCTACTCGGCGTCGGCGAAGCCGTTGGGGTTGTGGCTCTGCCAGTTCCAGCTATCGCGGCACATGTCCGCGATGTCGTACTGGGCCTTCCAGCCCATCATGCGCTCGGCCTTGGAGGCATCGCACCAGTTGGCAGCGATGTCGCCGGCGCGGCGCTCGCGGATCACGTAGGGCAGCTCCTTGCCACAAGCCTTGGAGAAAGCGGCGACGACCTCGAGTACCGAGGTGCCGGTGCCGGTGCCCAGGTTGAAGATCTCGACGCCGGTCTTGCCGTTCATCCAGTTAAGGGCGGCAACGTGACCAGAGGCCAGATCGCACACGTGGATGTAGTCGCGCACGCCGGTGCCGTCGGGGGTGGGGTAGTCGTTGCCAAAGACCTGAACGGCCTCGAGCTTGCCCACGGCGACCTGGGCGACATAGGGCACCAGGTTGTTGGGGATGCCCTTGGGGTCCTCGCCGATCAGGCCCGACGGATGAGCGCCGATGGGGTTGAAGTAACGGAGCAGCACGACGTCCCACTCGGGGTCGGCGGTGTGGACGTCCATAAGGATCTGCTCGATCATCCACTTGGTCCAGCCATAGGGGTTGGTTGCGGGCTTCTTGGGGTCTTCCTCGGTGACGGGCGGGTTGTCCGGGTCGCCGTAGACGGTCGAGGAGCTCGAGAAGATGATGGACTTGCAGCCATGGTTACGCATGACGTCGATGAGCACCAGGGTGTTCTCGATGTTGTTGTGGTAGTACTCGACGGGCTTGCTCACCGACTCGCCGACGGCCTTAAAGCCGGCAAAGTGGATGACGCGGTCGATCTGATGGGTATCGAAGATCTTGTTCATCGCATCGCGGTCGAGCACGTTGGCCTCGTAGAAGGTGAGGTTCTTGGCGGCCTCGTCGCCCACGATGGTCTTGACGCGGTCGACGGCGACGGCGCTGGAGTTGGAAAGATCATCGACGATGACGACCTGGTAGCCACCCTCGAGCAGCTGAACGACGGTGTGCGAGCCGATAAAGCCGGCGCCACCGGTAACGAGGACGCAGGTGTCTTTGGGGTCGAGTGCTTTGGACATGTAGTCTCCTATCGAATCAGGAACACTTCTTCAGGGGAGTATAGCGCAGGCAGGGACGCCCAAATCGTGCGCTGTGGGAAAAGCAGAGGATTGTGCTAACGTACTCATCAGAAGAGCTTGCGTACGCATAACCTGATCTTTGGCATTTGCTTACGAGCCGCTGACCTTGTAGTTTCCTGCCGTTCGTGGAAATCGTTGGGACGCGCCATATGTACGCTAATATGTATGAGTTGAGCGACATATAAATAAACATGTAACGGAGTACATATGTCACCAAACAGCGATTCCATCCTTTCCCAGGAGCTCTCGCGCCGCACTGCCCTCAAGGCCCTGTTCGGCGCCGCTTCTGCGGCAGTTCTTTTTGGCCTGCCCGCTCGCGCCCATGCGGCGGAGGCTTCCAAAGAAACAACCGATAAACTGAATGCCGCCCAGGCCCAGCTCGACGAGGTTCAGGCCCAGCTCGACAGCATCGCAAATGAGTATGCGGCGCTGGCCAACAAGAATGCCCAGACCCTCAACGACATCGAGAATGTCCAGGGCAAGATTGACGACACGCAGGCCCAGATCGATGAAAAGAAGGCCGAGCTCAAGAAGAAGCGCAACGACCTTTCCGATCGCGTGGCCGCCAGCTACAAGTCCGGCGGCACGAACATTCTGTCGCTGCTGCTGGCCTCTGGCTCGTTTGAGGAACTCGTCGCCAATGCGCACTATGTTGAGAAGATCAACAAGAGCGACCGCGACGCCATCGAGGACATTCAGACTATCCAGGAAGAGCTCGATGCGCAAAAGACCGAGCTCGAGTCGCAGAAGGCCGACTTAGAGAAGCTCAAGGACCAGCAGACTGCTCAGATGCAGGATATGCAGGCCAAGCAGCAAGAAGTCCAGACTGTGCTGAACGGTCTTTCCGACGACGTCAAGGAGCTCATGGCTCAGCGCGATTCCGAGATCCTCGCTGCCGCCCAGGCCGAGGAGGCTGCTAGGAAGGCTGCCGCTGCCGCGGCTGCCGCGAACAAGAACAATTCCTACTCGGGTGGTTCAAGCTCGGGTGGCGGATCGTATGCGCCCGGAACCCCGCAACAGAATGCCGGCTCGGGCAAACAGCAGGCCGTCGTCAACGCGTGCTACTCCACGCCTTCGCCGGGTCAGAACTGGTGCGCGGCGTGGGTTACCAATGTCTTCCGTAACGCCGGCGTTGGCTACTTTGGCGGTAACGCGTGCGATATGTTTAACGCATGGTGCTATAGCTCCGACCGCTCGGCGCTGCAGGTGGGCATGATCGTGGCCGATTCCTCGCACAGCGGCACGGGTGCTCCGGGCCTCATCTACGGTCATGTGGGTATCTACGTTGGCGGCGGCATCGTTATGAGCAACGAGGGTGCCATTACGTCTAAGTCGCTCGATTCGTTTATTAGCTTCTATGGCACTGGCTCTGGCGTGCGTTGGGGCTGGCTTGGCGGTATTGCGCTGTCGTAGCTGCGGCTTGGTCCGGGACAGCCCGAGAGGCATAAGGTTGCCTGCTCGGGCAGTCCTGCTCGCACGGAGAGCACATTAAGTGCTCTCCGGCTCGTGCGGAACTCGCGATCAACCTTATGCCTCTCGGACTGTCCCGGCCCTCTCGGGTCCTGAGCGCGACACACCGGACTGGGTTATCTGAATAAATTATGGTGAAGGCCCCTTTCGGGGCCTTCTTTGTTAAAGGAATTCGCCTACTCGGTGGACTTCGGGTTCTAGGTCTACGCCGAATTGGTCTTTGACGGTTGTTTGGATGTAGCGGATGAGTTCGTTGACGTCGGCGGCGGTGGCGTGGTCGGCGTTGACGATGAAGCCGCAGTGCTTTTCGCTTACCTGTGCGCCGCCGACAGCATGGCCGCGCAGGCCGGCATCCATGATGAGCTTGCCGGCAAAGTGGCCCTCGGGGCGCTTGAAGGTGGAGCCGGCACTCGGCATGTCGAGCGGTTGCTTGTCCTCGCGACGCTGACGGTAGTCGTCCATGTCGGCCTTGATCATCGCGGCGTTGCCCGGGGCGAGATTGAAAGTGGCCGAAAGCACGATAAAGCCGTCGTCGGCGATGCGGCTCTTGCGATAGCCCAGGTTGAGCTCGTCGGCATCGAATTCGATGATGTTGCCGCTACCGCGGGTGCCGTCGTCGAGCTGGCGAGCGGGTTTGTAGACGCGCACGGACTCCAGCACATCGGCCATGCAGACGCCGTAGGCACCGGCGTTCATGTAGCAGGCGCCGCCGACCGATCCGGGGATGCCCGAGATGGGCTCCATGCCGGTAAGGCCGGCCTCGGCTGCCGCCGCGGCGACATCGGAAAGCAAGGCACCGGCTGCCGCCGTGACATGCGTGCCGTCGACCGTAATGTCGGAGAGGCCCTTGCTCAGCGCCACGACAACGCCGCGGATACCCTTGTCGCCGACGAGCAGGTCGGAGCCGTTGCCCACGATGGTGAGCGGCAGGTCGCAGCGATAACAGGTGTCGAGCGTGGCGACGAGGCCCTGCTCGGTATCGGGCGTGACAAAGACGTCGGCCGGGCCGCCGATCTTAAACGTGGTGTGCTCGCGCATGGGCTCGCTCATCAGCACGTTGTCCTCGCCGGCAACGCCAGCAAGCGCGCACAGCAGGTCCTCGTTAAAAAAGTCGTTCTCGTGCATACGAATATCCGCCTTTTGGTGGTCGTTGTCATCAATCGATTGCAATATACCCCACCCGGACGGATTTGGTGCGCTGGCGGCGATAAAACAGCCGTCTACCGGATTGGTAAAGTGTTTATCACCGAGGTAGAGGGGTAGTCGCTATACTTTCAAGAGATTGCGCGTAAACCCGGAAGGAGCGAGATGGCCAACAAAGTCACCCTCAAGCAGATCGCCCAGGAGGTGGGGCTTTCCCCCTCGTCGGTCTCGCTTGTGCTCAATAATCGGCCCTGTCGCATCTCGGAAGAAAACCGCAAACTCATCAAGGAGGTCGCGGCGCGCAACCACTATGTTCCTAACCAGATTGCGCGTAGTTTGGTCATGCGCGAGTCGCGCACGCTGGGCCTTATCGTCCCTAACATCGAGAGCCGCTTTTTTGCCTCGCTCGCCGGTAGCCTGGAAAAGCGCTGCCGCGAGGATGGCTATGCGCTCTTCATTACCAGCTCGGGTGGAAGCGCCGATGACGATCTGGAGCTGCTGCGCCAGCTGGTGACGCGCGGCGTTGATGGCGTCTTCCTGGTCGTGGGCGACGAGTTCTCCGACGACCGTGCCCTGCGCGAAGAAGTCAGCCACCTGCCCATCCCGGCCGTGATGGTCGACCGTGCCATTGAGGGGCTCGAGTGCGACAAGGTGATGTTCGACCACGAGATGGGTGGCTACATGGCCACCCGCTATCTGATCGAGCAAGGCCACCGTCGCATTGCCTGCTTGGTTAACGCGCGCCGTTCCAATACGGGTCGCAAGCGACTTGCCGGCTATGAGCGCGCGCTGCGTGAGGTTGGCCTGCCGATCGACGCACGTTTGGAGTTTGAGAGCGAGTACTACATTCCGAGCGCATACGAGGCCTCGGAGGCGGTGCTCGCAACTGACGCCACTGCCGTGTTCGCAAGCTCGGATAACATTGCCCTCGGTTTGCTCAAGCGCTTGCACGAGATGGGGAAGAGCATCCCGGGCGATATCTCGGTGGTGAGCTATGACAACTCGGCGGCCGACGTTCTCTTTGAGCCGGCGCTGACCGCGATTGAGCAGGACCCTGGTGTCCTTGCGGAGCATGCTTTTGGCTGCATGTCCAAGCGTCTTGCCGGTAGGGGCGGCAGGCGTGCCGAAGAGGTCGTTCTGGAGCCGGAGCTTATCGTTAAGGGCAGCGTGCTCGAGCTTACTAAACACAACTAAACACGTTTATCAATTTGCAGAGATCGAATGTGGAGCACCTGTGACGGGCAATGCCGCAGGTGAATGTCGCGTTTTGTTGATCGATGCGATTGATAAGGGTGGTAAAACGTTTTTTCATCATGATAAAACGTTTTAGCAAATATACTAGTCCCAACGAAAGGTTGCCGTATCGGAGGGCGACCGCGCAGCGAAGGGACATAAACAATGGCTAAAACACTGGGAACGCCGTGGCAAAAGCTGGGACACGAGGTGCCCGCTTCCGAGCTCGAAGGCGTCGATCTGTACTGGCGCGCCTCCAACTATCTGTCCGTCGGCCAGATCTATCTTCGCTCCAACCCGTTGATGCGCCCCGATTTTGTGGACGAGAAGACCGGCGAGACGCGCGACTTTGGTCGTCCGGACGTTAAGCACCGCCTGGTTGGCCACTGGGGTACCACGCCCGGCATCAACTTCCTGTTCGGTCACGTCAATCGTCTGATCACCGACCACAACCAGAATGCTATCTTCTTGATGGGCCCTGGTCACGGCGGCCCCGCCGGTACTGCTCAGTCGCTGCTCGACGGCACCTACCGCGAGATTCGCCCCGACATCACCAATGACGAGGCCGGCCTGCAGAAGTTCTTCCGCCAGTTCTCTTATCCCGGCGGCATCCCGAGCCACTTTGCGCCCGAGACGCCCGGTTCCATCCACGAGGGCGGCGAGCTCGGCTACACGCTCAGCCACGCTTACGGTGCCGTCATGGACAACCCGAGCCTGTTGGCCGTGGCCGTGGTGGGCGACGGCGAGTCCGAGACCGGCCCGCTCGCGACCTCTTGGCAATCCAACAAGCTCGTGAACCCGGCAACCGACGGCATCGTCCTGCCGATCCTGCACCTCAACGGCTACAAGATCGCCAACCCCACCATCCTCGCCCGCGTGTCCGACGAAGAGCTCACCAAGTTCTTTGAGGGCATGGGCTATAAGCCGCACTTCTTTGTCGCCGGCTTTGACGACGAGAGCCACGCAAGCATTCATGCGCGTTTCGCTGCCCTGTTTGAGCAAGTCTTTGACGAGATCTGCGACATCAAGGCCACCGCGCAGGCCCAGGCCGCCGCTGGTGAGACCGTGGTCCGTCCCGCCTACCCGATGATCGTGTTCCGCACGCCCAAGGGCTGGACCTGCCCCAAGCAAATCGACGGCAAGAAGACCGAGGACTCCTGGCGAGCCCATCAGGTGCCGCTGGCGAGTGCCAAGGACACCCACGAGCACTTCCGCGTGCTGCGCGAGTGGCTGCGTTCCTACAAGCCCGAGGAGCTCTTTACGCCCGAGGGCCAGGTGCGCCCCGAGGTGACGGCCTTTATGCCGACCGGCGAGCTGCGCATCGGCGCCAACCCCAACGCGAACGGCGGTAAGGTGCGTCGCGAGCTCGAGCTGCCCGATATTCATGCCCACGAGGTCCCCGTCGCAACTAAGGGTCATGGCTGGGGCTCCACCGAGGCAGCCCGCGTCTTTGGTGAGTACACTGCCGACGTTCTGGCCAAGAACATGGATGATTTCCGCATCTTTGGTCCCGACGAGACCGCGTCCAACCGCCTGCAGGCTGCCTACAAGGTGACCAAGAAGCAGTGGGACGCCGGCTTCTACGAGGACGAGGCCAACGACGAGCTGCTGGCAGGCTCCGGTAAGGTCGTGGAGCAGCTGTCCGAGCATCAGTGCGAGGGCTTCCTCGAGGCCTACGTGCTCACCGGCCGCTCCGGTGTTTGGAGCTCCTACGAGAGCTTCGTCCACGTGGTCGATTCCATGGTCAACCAGCACTGCAAGTGGCTCGAGGCCACCAAGCGCGAGATTCCGTGGCGTGCCCCCATCAGCGGCCTCAACATTTTGCTGTCGAGCCACGTCTGGCGTCAGGACCACAACGGCTTCTCGCATCAGGACCCTGGCTTTATCGACCTGCTGCTCAACAAGGCCAACGATACGCATATCGTGAATGCCTACTATCCGGCCGACGCCAACATGGCCCTTGCCGTTGCCGAGCGCGTTTACCAGTCCACCGACTGCGTCAACGCCATCTTCTGCGGCAAGCAGCCCGCCCCGACTTTCCAGACGGTCGATGAGGCCAAGGCGGAGCTCGCCGAGGGCGTCGCGACCTGGGAGTGGGCATCGACCGCCGACTCGCTCGCCGAGGCCGATGTCGTGGTCGCCACCTGCGGCGACGTGCCGACGCTCGAGGCCTTGGCCGCGACAGACATGCTGCGCGAGCTGGGCATCAAGGTGTGGTTCGTCAACGTGGTCGACCTGCTCAAGATCCAGAACGTCTGCGAGAACGACCAGGCCATCAGCGACGAGCGCTGGGCCGAGCTGTTCGGCTGCGGTGAGAAGCCCGTCCTCTTTGCCTTCCACGCCTATGCCGGCACGATTCGACGCCTGATCTGGAACCGCCCCGGCCACGACGCCTTCCGCGTCCACGGCTATGAGGAGAAGGGCTCCACGACCACGCCGTTCGACATGCTGCGCCTGAACAACATGGACCGCTGGGCCCTGGCTGCCGACGTGCTGCGCATGGTCGATGCTGACAAGTTTGCCGAGCAGATCAACGAGTGGGAAGCTTTCCGCACCGAGGCCTTTGAGTTCGCTTGCGACGAAGGCTACGATCACCCGGCCTTCACCGACTGGGTCTGGCCTGACGCCGCTGCCGCAACCGCAGCCGACGGCGCGCTCTCCGCAACCCAAATGACCGCGGGCGACAACGAGTAAGTAGGCATCTGGGACGGTCTCGCGCTGGGGCCTGCTCCGGGCGGGTGCCCTTCCTCGGGGAAGTGGGCTTCGCGAACTTCCCCGAGGAAGGGCACCCGCCCGGAGCAGGCCCTCTCGGCCGTTTCGTTTTGCGGGGCTGAAAATTTTTAATGCAATGGTGACTTTGCTGATGCTGCCCTGGAGACTGCGCATCTAACTTTGGTCAGCTAGGATTACATTGCCGGGGCCGGGGCGGCCTGGTTAGGTTTGGGAAGTTCGCGAAGCCCACTTCCCAAACCTAACCAGGCCGCCCCGGCCCTCGTGGAATAGCTAAGAGGGGGAGTAGATGAGCTTTACGAGCGTGGCGTTGCAGATGGTGACGGTCTCTTTGCCGATCCTGTTGGGGTGGTGTATCTCCAAGCTGGGATTTATGAAGGCTGAGTTTGAGCGCGAGCTTTCGCGTCTGCTGCTTCAGGTGGCGTTGCCGTGCTTGGTGCTTTCGTCGGCGCTGGGTGACGATGTGCAGCTGCCGAGCGTTGCCGATACGTTTTCGCTCATGGGCCTGTCTATTGTCATGTATGTGGTGGCGATCGTAATCGCGTTTGCCGTTACCGCTGTCTTTCGTGTGCCTAAGGGAACCGAGTGCTCGTATCGCTTTGCCGTGCTCTTTGGAAATGCCGGTTTTATCGGGTTTCCGGTTGTTCAGGCGGTGCTTGGCAAGCAGGCGCTGCTCTATGCTTCGATTGCGCTCATCCCCCTCAACATATTTATGTTTACCGTCGGTGTCATGCTCTTTAGTGGTGCACAAGGCGGCCTGAAGAAGCAACTTCGAAACCTTGCCGCTTGTTGCAAAAACCCTGGTCTCATCGCAAGCGTCGTTGTGCTCGTGATCGTGTTGACGGGATGGACCGATTGGGGCGTGGTGGGCGATTCGATTTCCATTGTGGGCACCATGACCACCCCGGCGGCGCTGCTGCTCATGGGTTCGTCCATTGCCAAGTATCATCCGCTCGACATGCTCACCAACTGGCGTGCCTATGTCGCCGTGGCATTCCGTTTGGTTATCGTGCCCGTGGCGTGTCTTGCCGTGGCTCGCGTGTGGCCGGGCATGACGCCCATGTTTATCGCGACGCTTGTGCTCGAGATGGCAATGCCGGTGGGCAGCAACGGTACGCTGTACTGTCTACAATACGGCAAGGATGCACGCCCCATGATGCAGTGCACGTTTTTGTCGATCATCTGCTCCATTCTGACTATCCCACTCGTAACCACACTGTGCGGGTAGACATTCGGGACGGTCTCGCGCTGGGGCCGCCTCCGGGCGGGTTGCCTTGGTCTGAGAAGTGGGCTTCGCGAACTTCTCAGACCAAGGCAACCCGCCCGGAGGCGGCCCTCTCGACCGTTTCGATATGCGGGGGCTGATTTTTTTAATGTATTGGGGACATGGCTGTTGCTGCCTTGGAAACAGGAAGTCTTACTATGGCTAGCCCGAGATACATCGCCGGGGCCGGGGTGCCTGCTTTGTTTTGAGAAGTTCGCGGAGCCCACTTCTCAAAACAAAGCAGGCACCCCGGCCCTCGCCCGTACACTTTTCCGCTGAGCGCGTGATTGCCGCCGTGTACCGAAGGGTTGCCGTTGCAACTTCAAATTGGTGCTATATTCGGCTTGAGTTGTTTAATACTAGTACGGGAGGCTGATATGGGGCTGTTCAAGAAGAAAAACCCGCAGGATGCCTTTGATCCCGATGTGTTTACCATCACGGATACGATTTTGGACCCGCCGCGGTTTACGTTTTTGCCGGCTATCTACCAAGATGCCACGCGCCACAAGTGGGCTGTGCATCAGCGTGGTGCCGAGCCAAAGATCTTTGACTATGCGGATGTGCTGCAGTGCGAGATCGTCGAGACTGGGAATCCCGAGGATGTACCGGAGCTCAGCAATCGTGAGCTCGCTCAGCAGATTCTGATTAATCCAGCTCAGGCTACCAAAAATAACGCCGCCAAGCGTAATATGTGCCTTGGTATGGGTGTCATCGTTGCCGTGCAAACCGGCGAGGATGAGATTTCGAAGCTTGAGATTCCGGTGACCGCGGGCGAAGTCAAGCGAGACTCCGGCCTGTATCGGTCGTATCGGAACGTTGCGGAACAGATTAAGGAGGCCTTCGACGCCATGGGGTGTTCGGAGAAATGATGCCCGCAGCATCAGGCGGTTGAGGAGCCTTGCCCATGTCGAGCGAACCATATGCGATTCCGCCCAAAGATCGCGCCTTTGAGGGCATTCTTTGGTATATCAAACACTATGACTTACAAGGTGGCGACCGACTGCCCGCCGAGCGCGTGCTCTGCGAGGAGCTGGGCGTGTCGCGCACGGCGCTGCGCGCTGCCATTACGCGTCTTATATCGTGCGGAACCCTGGAAAGCCGCCGTGGTTCGGGCACCTATGTGTGCCCGCCCAAACCGCTGAACATTTTCCAGGAAACGTGGAACTATACCCAGGCCGTCGAGAGGGTCGGCTCAAAGTCCACCGCACGCCTGATATGGTCAAAGGTCGTGTATGCCGATATCGATTTGGCTCAAAAGGCGCAGATCGATCTGGGTATGCCGCTCTTCTGCATTCGACGCGTTCGCGTGGTCAATGGATCCCCCGCATCGATCGAGACGGCATACGTCAATCTGTCTTTATGT
Source organism: Collinsella sp. (assembly GCA_046995905.1). Taxonomy (GTDB): domain Bacteria; phylum Actinomycetota; class Coriobacteriia; order Coriobacteriales; family Coriobacteriaceae; genus Collinsella. The sequence goes on along the minus strand of JBKXET010000001.1, from coordinate 2,408,218 downwards.
CCCTCGCTTCCCGATCACGATTTTGAGCAAGAGAGCCTCTATGACGTTTTGCTCAAAGAGGGCAATGTCCATGTGACGCACGGCAAGGAGCATATTTCCATCAGCCGCCTGAACGCCGACGAGGCCAAGCTGCTGGATGCCCAGGAGGGCACGCCAGTGTTTTACAAGGCGTCTCACGAACGCGACGAGAACGACGACTTTGTCGAGTATTGCAAGTCCGTGATTCTGCCGACAAAGTATCGCTTTGCCGATAACGGCGAGGCGGACGGCGTTGCAACGAAGGTGGGTGTCGAATGGCTGAAGCGGTAGGGGACCTGCCGGTCTACAAACAAATCCGCCGCTGTATTGCGGAGCGAATCGAGCGCGGCGACTATCCGACGGGTTCGATGATTCCGTCCGAAAATGAACTGGCCGAGGAGTTTGGCACCACGCGTCTGACAATTCGTAGCGCCATGGACGAGCTGGTCAAGAGCGGTCAGATTCGTCGCGTGCAGGGCAAGGGCGCCTTTGTGGGGCATAAGTGGTTTGATGAGCACGTTCGCAAAGGCGGTTTTCGCCAGACGGTTTTGGCCTCGGGCGCGACGCCATCGGTACGCATCCTCGCGCGTTCCAAACGCTATGCCGGCCTGTACTATGCCGACCTGTTTGGTATCGCCGAGGACGATCTGCTTTACTCGGTGCGCCGTCTTAACTGCATCGATGGCGAGCCCGTGTCGATCGAGATGACGCTGATTCCGTGCCTGCTGTTCCCGGGTATCGAGGATGTCGATATTTCGGTCTTCAGTCTGTACGAGACATACGACATGCTCGGCCGAAAGCCGGACAAGTCGATCGAGAGGCTCGATATCGAGGCACTGGGTGCGCGCGACGCGAGCCTGCTCGATCTTGAGGCGGGCGATTTGGCGCTTGTGCTGGAATGCCTGACCTACGATGCGAGCGGACAGGTCATCGAGCACGCCAAGTCCTTTACTCGCGGCGATGCCGGCGGCTATGCCTACAACTATTAGTATCTAGAACGTCCTTGCGCACGGCGAGGACGCTCGTTTTTTTAGGACATGTGCCGCTCGACCGATGAACGGCCAAAACTGACCGTCTACCGAGAGAGGAGGATTAAATCGAAAAATCGGTATTAAAAACGGCTAACCTGTAATCGTTCACTGGTATTAAGAACCTTTGAATTGTTGAGCTTGGGGCCAAGATGTCCACAAGGTTAAGCGGTGCGACGGGGCGGCAAGCCCGTTCATTCCGTGCGACAATTCAAACTGCTCGTGAAAGGAGCGGGAATGAAGGAGACCGAGAAGATCGAGATCATGCACTTCGACCAAGAGGGCTACCTCGAGGACGGCAGGAACGTCTACGAGGCCGGCAAGAAGATGACCGCCCTGGCCGACCGCGTGCACGAGGAGGGCTACGACGCCGTCTTCCTGATGGGCGTCGGCGGCACCTGGGACGAGTTCATGCAGCTCGAGTACCTCATGAACAAGTTCGGCGACCGCGACCTCGAGGTCTACCTGATCCACGCCGCCGAGTGGAACGTCATGGGCCACAAGCGCATGACCGACAGGTCCGTCGTGCTGACCGCCTCCGAGTCCGGCACCACCCCCGAGGTGCTCGAGGCCGTCGGCAAGATGAGGGAGATGGGCGTGCGCGTCTTCGCCATGACCAACCCCGAGGGCAAGATCGGGCAGGCCGTGGGCGCCGAGAACTGCGTCATGATGGCCTCCGACCACGGCGCCGGCGGCTGCGAGAAGGGCTACTACCTCGCCGACTGCTTCGGCCTGCGCCTGCTCAACCGCCGCGGCTGCTTCCCCAAGTTCGACCTGTTCATCGAGCAGACGAAGGACGTCTGGAAGGACATGCTCGACATCCGCAAGCGCTTCGAGCCGCGCGCCGAGGAGCTCGCCAGGAAGTACGCGCTGGCCGACTACACCATGTTCATCGGCTCGGGGGCCCTCTGGGGCGAGACCATCCTGTACTCCATGTGCCTGCTCGAGGAGATGCAGTGGAAGCGCATCCGCCACATCACCTCGCACGACTTCTTCCACGGCACGCTCGAGCTGCTCGAGCCCGGCGTCCCGGTGTTCCTGTTCATGGGCGAGGACGAGTGCCGCGCCCTCGACGAGCGCGTCCGCGCCTTCCTCACCAGCGGCGTGACCGGCGACGAGGACTACGTCATCATCGACACCGCCGAGTACGCGATCCCGGGCCTGGACGACGACTTCCGCGTCATCGTGTCGCCGTGGATCCTGTCCGTGCTGACCACCGACCGCCTCTCGCGCAACTACGAGCTGGTCACCAAGCACAACCTCAAGTACCGCCGCTACTACCACCAGTTCGACTACTAATTTCATTTGGGGGAAACCGCAATGAGGCAATACATCTTCGCCAGCCACGCGCATTTTGCGACCGGCATCAAGGAGAGCACCGAGCTGCTCTCGGGCGCGCGCGATAACGTCCACGACCTGTCGATGTTTGTCGACGGCCGCACCGACGTCGCCGAGGAGGCCGCCAAGCTCCTGGCGACCTTCGACCCCGCCGACGACGTAATCGTGTGCACCGACCTGTTTGGCGGCAGCGTCAACAACGAGTTCACCAAGATCGTCCAGACGCGCCCCAACACCTACCTGGTTGCCAACATGAATCTGCCGCTGCTGATCCAGCTGCTCTTTTCGGACCAGGAGGCTCCCGCCGATCAGGTTATCCGCGAGATCCTCGCGGCTGACGACACGCGCGTCAAGTTTGTCAACGACCTGCTGACCGATGCGGATGACGAGGAAGAGTTCTAGTCACCGCCTGCTATTAATGGGGCCGGGTTTCCGGCATGAGACCTTTGGGGGTCAATCATGATTCAACTGCTTCGCGTCGACCATCGTCTGCTTCATGGCCAGGTGGCCGTCTCTTGGGTCCAGGGCTTGGGCTCTGACTGCATCTTCTGCGTTGGCGACAAGGTTGCCAACGATCCCGTCTGGAAGACTACGCTCAAGATGGGAAAGCCGGCCAACGTCAAGCTCGTCATCAAGGACATGGAGCACGCCATCGAGGCCATCAACTCCGGTGTTACCGATAAGTACAAGATGATCATCTGCGTCGCCAGCATCGCCGAGGCCAAGCAGCTTGTCGACGGCTGCCCGCAGATTACCTCCATCAACCTGGGCAACACCAAGTCCAAGGACGAGCAGCGTCCCGATGCCCGTAAGATCTCCCGCCAGATCTTTGTGACTGCTGCCGAGGAAGAGGACATTCGTGAGCTCGTCGGCCGCGGTGTCGAGGTCGAGATTCGCGCTCTGGCCGACGACCCCAAGGTCGATGCCCTAAGCGCCCTCTAATTGGGAACCACGGGCGGCGCGCACGGCGCCGCCCCTATTCGTGGGCGTACCGGATAAACGCTTTACCCGTTACCCCCATCTACCGTTCACCGGGAGTACACGCCCGTTGAGCGATTGGTATTAAATAGTTTTCTCATGACTATATAATTGGTATCAAATCATTTGCACCGGTTTAGGTGTTAACAGCACACCGGTACAAGCTGGATCTGTCTAGGCGATTGTCGGCATGGAAAAGGGCGCGCTGACAAGTCGGGAATCGCCGCGCGGATCCAAGAGGGATCAAAGGGAGGAACAATGCTTGTTCAAGCGATCCTCATCGGACTTATCGCTGCCTTCGGTAAGCTCGATTATCAGCTCGGTACGCTCTATGCGTTCCGCCCGATCGTTCTGTGCCCGCTCGTCGGCATAGTCCTCGGGGACCTGCAGTCCGGCCTCGCCATCGGTGCGAGCCTCGAGCTGCTCTTCATGGGTTCAATCTCCATCGGCGCTTACGTGCCGCCCGATGAGTGTATTGGCGGTGTGCTCGCCTGCGCCTTCGCTATTCAGCTGGGTCAGAGCACCGAGGCCGCTATCGCGCTCGCGATGCCCATCGCCACTCTGTGCTTGGCCATTAAGAACGTCGTCAACGCCGGTATGCCCCTTCTGGTCGACCGTGCCGACGTCTTTGCCAGCAAGGGTAACCTCAAGGGTATCTACGCTATGCACTGGATTATCGGTCTCGTGATTGTCGTCCTGGCCTTTATCCTGTGCTCGGTCTCCTTCTATCTGGGTGCCGACGCCGTTCAGGGCCTGCTCGACTTCATCCCGACGTTCGTCCTCGATGGCTTTGGCGTCGCAGCCAACATCCTGCCTGCCATGGGCTTCGCCATGCTCGGCCGTCTGGTGCTTACCAAGCAGCTCGTGCCGTTCTACTTCCTGGGCTTCCTGCTGTGCTCCTATGCCAACGTGCCCGTCCTCGGCGTCGCCCTGATCGCAATCATCATCGGCATCGACAAGTACGACCTGCTGGGCCTTGGTGGCGCCCAGTCCCAGCTTTCTGTGGAAGGGGATGAGGACGATGACTTCTAATTCCGAGAACCAGATTACTCGCTCCGACCTCATTAAGAGCGCCGTGAACACCGGCGCCCTGGGCATGGAATTCTCCTGGACCTACTACAAGCAGATGAACATTGCCTTCTGCCTGATGGTCGCCAACATGCTCAAGAAGATCTATGCCGGCCGTCCCGATGATTACGCCGAGGCCTTGCACCGTCACAGCGCATTCTTCAACATCACCCCGCAGCTCGCTCCCTTCGTGGGTGGCATCGCGATGGCCATGGAAGAAAAGGTCGCTCGTGGCGAGGTTGAGCCCGAGAGCGTCAACGACATCAAGGCCGCCCTCATGGGTCCGCTTTCCGGCCTGGGTGACTCCTTCTTCCTGTCCACCCTGCGCGTCGTCGCCGCTGCCGTGGGCATCAGCCTGTGCCAAGCCGGCAACGTCTTTGGCCCCATCGCCTTCCTGCTCGTCTACAACATCCCGGCGTTCCTGATTCGTATCTTTGGCGCTATCAAGGGTTATGAGCTAGGCATTGGCTTCCTCGACGAGGCTCAGAAGACCGGCCTGATGCAAAAGATCATGGCCTGCGTCGGCATTGTCGGCGTCATGGTCGTCGGCGCCATGAGCAAGGACATGTTCTGGGCTTCGTTGCCCATCGCCATTGGTCAGGGCGACTCCGCCCAGACTCTCCAGGACATCCTGGACGGTATCATGCCCGGTATGCTCGGCATGGCCGCCTTCTGGCTCTACTATTGGCTACTCTCCAAGAAGATCAACCCGATGGTCCTGATCCTCTGCACCATGGTCGTGGGCATCATCGGCGCTTACTTTGGCGTGCTTGCCTAATATGTTCGAATCGCGCTTCCATCGCGTCTAACGGTTGCGTCGATCTTTGGGGGGCTTGTCGCATCTGCGGCGGCCCCCTGTTTTTTAAAACTCCGTACGAAAGGGGAGGGCTATGGTCGTACCCGAGCTTTCGCTCATGAACATCAACCATCGTTACTACAGCATCGAGACGTTTTTTAAGGCTGCAGGTGAGGCCGGCTATCGCAATATCGAGCTGTGGACCGGCTCGATGCACCTGTATGTGGATTGCCATGAGCACGATTCGGTGGATAAGATTCGCGATCTTGCCGCCCAATACGGTATCAAGATCGTGTGCGTGTGCCCCGAGCAGAACAACCCCAAGCCGTGGAACGTCGCGGTGCGCGGTGAGGCGGGCCAAAAACGCATCCTCTCGTACTTTAAGAATGTGATCGACGTTGCCGTTGAGTTGGGCGTGCCGCAGATTCTGGTGACGAGTGGTTGGGCCTATCTGGACGAGCCGGCTGAGGACGCTTGGGCCCGCAGCGTTGCCATGCTGCGCTCGGTGTGCGACTACGCCGATACGCGCGGTATTCGCGTCGCGCTCGAGGCCCTGCAGCCGTCGGAGTCCGTGTTGGTCAACACCGCACAGGATGTCGCGCGCATCCTCGAGGCGGTCGATCGTCCCAACCTGAAGGCCTGTATCGACTTTGGCGCCATGGAAGTTGCCGGCGACACGATCGACGGCTACTTTGAGGTTTTGAGCGACAAGATCGTTCACACCCACTTTGTAGATGTGGGCGGCGGCACGACGCATCTTGCCTGGGGCGACGGCGAGCGTGATATGCGTGCCGACCTCGAGGCACTCATGCGCCACGGCTATACGGGCTATGTCTCGGCCGAGACGTGTGATGGCCGCTACTATCAGGATCCGTCCAAGGCGACGACTCAGGTTATCGAGATGTATCGCCGTGTGACAGCGGAGATGGAAGCCGAATAACTAAACTGCGCGGTTGCGCCGGAAACGCTTGGGCGGGTCTGGCGCAACGCTTTTATAGCTGGCGAGTTGTGGGGAACCCGTTGGCAGTAGCGCTCGAAATAGACAACTATTGGCGTTGTAATACCACTCGGGCGAGGAAACCGACCGTTCGCCGCAAATCTCCGTGAGTTTGGATTGGTATTAAATAACAAGCAATCGTATGGCTATAATTGGTATCAGCAAGAAGCGCGATGTATAGAATTGCGCACATGTGATGGGAGGACACACATGAAGGAGACCGAGAAGATCGAGATCATGCACTTCGACCAGGAGGGCTACCTCGAGGACGGCAGGAACGTCTACGAGGCCGGCAAGAAGATGACCGCCCTGGCCGACCGCGTGCACGAGGAGGGCTACGACGCCGTCTTCCTGATGGGCGTCGGCGGCACCTGGGACGAGTTCATGCAGCTCGAGTACCTCATGAACAAGTTCGGCGACCGCGACCTCGAGGTCTACCTGATCCACGCCGCCGAGTGGAACGTCATGGGCCACAAGCGCATGACCGACAGGTCCGTCGTGCTGACCGCCTCCGAGTCCGGCACCACCCCCGAGGTGCTCGAGGCCGTCGGCAAGATGAGGGAGATGGGCGTGCGCGTCTTCGCCATGACCAACCCCGAGGGCAAGATCGGGCAGGCCGTGGGCGCCGAGAACTGCGTCATGATGGCCTCCGACCACGGCGCCGGCGGCTGCGAGAAGGGCTACTACCTCGCCGACTGCTTCGGCCTGCGCCTGCTCAACCGCCGCGGCTGCTTCCCCAAGTTCGACCTGTTCATCGAGCAGACGAAGGACGTCTGGAAGGACATGCTCGACATCCGCAAGCGCTTCGAGCCGCGCGCCGAGGAGCTCGCCAGGAAGTACGCGCTGGCCGACTACACCATGTTCATCGGCTCGGGGGCCCTCTGGGGCGAGACCATCCTGTACTCCATGTGCCTGCTCGAGGAGATGCAGTGGAAGCGCATCCGCCACATCACCTCGCACGACTTCTTCCACGGCACGCTCGAGCTGCTCGAGCCCGGCGTCCCGGTGTTCCTGTTCATGGGCGAGGACGAGTGCCGCGCCCTCGACGAGCGCGTCCGCGCCTTCCTCACCAGCGGCGTGACCGGCGACGAGGACTACGTCATCATCGACACCGCCGAGTACGCGATCCCGGGCCTGGACGACGACTTCCGCGTCATCGTGTCGCCGTGGATCCTGTCCGTGCTGACCACCGACCGCCTCTCGCGCAACTACGAGCTGGTCACCAAGCACAACCTCAAGTACCGCCGCTACTACCACCAGTTCGACTACTAAGAGCTGGTCACGGGTCCGATATCTTGGCTGGTTGATATCTCGACCCTGCACAAGGGCGTCCGCATTTGCGCGGGCGCCCTTTTTGCGTTGTGACAAGAGACTGCTGCTAACCGCTCGCCCTATGTTTCCAAATGAATACGCTGTGAGCCGAGGAGGGCGATTCTCCCCGCAAACACTCTAGTATGCTAAAGTACCCAGAAGACCGGCGAAGCTATGCCGGTCTTTCGTTCTATATGAAACACAGCATGAGGAGGCTCACCAGATGACGGCCACACCGTGGGGATTCCGGGACATATTGCCCGAGGAGGCTCAGGCACGCGAGGAGATCGCATATACGGTGAAGGGCTGCTTTAGGGAGCATCATTACCTTCCGGTCGAGACGCCGCTGCTCGAGGACAAGGGTTCGCTCGAGGAAGGCGGCCGCATTGCGGACACGCCGTTTAAGCTCTTTGATGACGACGGCCGCCTGCTGGTGGTCCGTCCCGACAACACGCTGCCGATCGTGCGCCTGGTTTCGACCCGCATGCGCGCGGCCGATCTGCCGCTGCGCCTGCGCTATGAGGCGCCGGTGGTTCGCGAGTGTCAGCGCAATGCCGGCGGCTCGCGTCAGTTTACGCAACTGGGTTTTGAGCTCATCGGCGCGGGCGACACCGCGGGCGATGTCGAGATTGTCTCACTGGTCGCCGAGGCCGTGCGCAAGCTGGCACTTCCCGGTGCGCGCATTATCGCGGGCAGCGTGCGTCCGTTTAAGGAACTGCTCGCGGCCTGTGAGGATTGCGAACTGGCTGCCGAGGCCCTGCGCTGCGTGCATGCCAACGACTTTGTGGGCCTCGATGCCCGCGTGGCTGCCAGCGCCGAGTCCGATGCCGTCAAGGCCGCCATTAGCGAGCTGCCGCGTCTGCACGGCGGAGCCGAGGTGCTCGATCGCGTGGATGCGTTGCTGGTTGCCGCCGGTATCGTCGCGCCGCTCACGCACGAGTTACGCGCTCTGGTCGAGGGCTTGGCTCCCGAGGACGCCCAGGTGCTGTCCTTCGACTTCTCCATCATGAACTCGTTTGATTACTACACCGGTCTGGTCTTTAAGGCCTATGCCGGTGGTCTGCCCGATCCGGTCGGCTCGGGCGGTCGCTACGACTCCATCTTTACAGGTGCGTTTGGCGACGGCATCGAGGTGCCGGCGGCGGGTTTTGCCTTTTCGCTTGAGCGCCTGGAGGCCGCGCGCACCTCGGCCGAGGACGCCGCCTCCGATGGCGATCACGCCGTGGGCCGTGGCGCCGAGGGCCCGCTGCGCATCGCCGTGCCCAAGGGTTCGCTCAAGGCCGATACCCTCGACGTGCTCGAGGCCGCGGGTCTGGACGTCTCTGAGCTGCGTGACCCCGGCCGTCACCTGATCGTGCGCGGCCGCGATACGCGTGCCGGAGAGGGCGCGGTCGGCGATATTGAGTTTGTCATCGTGCGCCCCAGCGACGCGCCGGCCTTTGTGGGGTGCGGCGGCGCCGACTGCGGCATCTGCGGCTGGGACTCGCTCATCGAGGCCGACCTCAACTTGCTGCAGCTGGTCGATCTGGGCTATGGCCCGTGCACCTTTATTGAGGCGGAGCCCGCATGGCGCGCCGGCCAGGCCGAGCGCAACTATGCCCGCCGCGGGTCGCTTCGTGTGGCCACCAAGTACCCGCGCATCGCGAGCGCCTGGTATGCCGAGCGTGGCGTGAATGCCGACATCGTTTCGCTGCACGGCAATATTGAGCTGGGCCCCATCGTCGGTATGACCGATCGCATCGTGGATATTACCGCCACGGGTGCGACCCTGCGCGACAACGACCTGGTCATCACCGGCCGCATTATGGACTGCACAGCGCGCTTCTTCGTCAACCCGGGTTCCGCACGCCTGGATCCGCGCGTGCGCAACCTGGCCGATCGCCTGGCAGCCGCCGTGAAGGACAAGCATTTTGAGCCCGTCGCGGGCTCGGCACAATAGCGCGAGCACGCACGGGCGCCCCCATATCCGGGCTGCGGGGCGATTGTCGCCGCCGCCTGGTCTCTCGTTTCTCAAACGCAACCTCGACCGATAGGGGATACCGATATGAAGACCATCAAACTTGCTCCCGGCGAGCGCCTTGTTACCAATCAGCTCAACCGCAAGGGCGTGCTGCCGCAAAACATCGTCGATGCCGCCCGTGATATCGTGGCCAACGTGCGCGCCAACGGCGATGCCGCGGTGCGCGATTACTGTCAGCGTTTTGACGGTGTTGAGCTGCAGAGCTTCCGTCTGCCGCAAGAGCAAATCGATGCCGCGCTCGAAGGTCTCGACCCGGCCTTTGTCGCCGCGCTCAAGAAGGCTGCACGCCAGATTCGCGAGTTCCACCAGCGCGAGGTCGAGCAGAGCTGGTTTACCACGCGCGCGGACGGCACGATGCTCGGCGTTAAGGTGACCCCGCTCGCGGCGGCCGGCATCTACGTGCCGGGCGGTCGCGCGCAGTATCCCTCCACGGTGCTCATGAATGCCATTCCCGCCAAGGTCGCCGGCGTCAAGCGCGTGGTCATGGTGACCCCGCCGCAAAAGGACGGCCTTATCAGCCCCTACACGCTCGCCGCGGCCAAGCTCGGCGGCGTGGACGAGATCTATATGGTGGGCGGCGCCCAGGCCGTGGCCGCACTGGCGTACGGTACCGAGACCATTCCACGTGTCGACAAGATTACCGGCCCGGGCAACGCCTTTGTCGCTGCGGCCAAGCAGATTGTTTCGGGCGATGTGGGCATCGACATGGTCGCCGGCCCCTCCGAGGTCTGCGTGCTGGCCGATGCCACGGCCAAGCCCATGGTGGTCGCGGCCGACCTGATGGCCCAGGCTGAGCACGATCCGCTGGCGGCCTGCTATCTCGTGACCTGCGACGTGCAGTTTGCGCGCGAGGTCGAGGCGGGTATCGACATTCTGGTGGCGCAGTCCCCGCGCGCCGAGATCACGCGCGCCTCGCTCGATAACGAGGGCACCATCGTGGTTGCCGCCGACATGGCTGCCGCCGTCGAGGCCGTGAACACCGTGGCACCCGAACACCTTGAGCTGCACTGCAAGGACGCGATGGGCCTGCTCGGCGGCATTCGCAACGCCGGCGCCATCTTTGTGGGCGCTTGGAGTTCCGAGCCGCTCGGCGATTACGTCGCCGGCCCCAACCACACGCTGCCGACCGGCGGTACGGCCATGTTCTCCAACCCGCTTTCGGTCGAAGAGTTCGTTAAGCGCTCGAGCGTCATTTGCTATACGCCCGAAGGTCTGCTCTCCGACGCTCCTGCTACGCAGCGCCTGGCCGAGGCCGAGGGCCTGTGGGCACACGCGCTTTCCGCCGCTCTTCGTCGCCGTGTGCTGGAACAGGGCGAGGATGTCGTGAGTGCCGAGTCGCTGGCCGCGGCCGACCTGACTAAGGTTGCCTGGCCGGGCGACGCCGTGGCGACGGTTGCCGAGGGCGTGGACCTGACGGCGGCTGCGGGCACGGATGGCGCCGGTGTGACCGGTGGGGAGGCCTAATATGGCCGAACTCACGCCGCGCATGAAGGAGCTCGTCCAGCCCTATCTGGCAGGTATTGAGCCCTACGATCCTAACTTTACGCCCACGCGCATCAATCTTTCGGCCAACGAGAACACCTATCCCGTGCCGGCCGGCGTGCGCGAGGCGGTCGACGCCGCCCTGGCTGCCACGCCGCTCAACCGCTATCCCGATCCCATGTCTAACGACCTGCGCGACGAGCTAGCCGCCTGGCATGGCGTGACGCGCGAGAATATCTGCGTGGGCAACGGTGGCGACGAACTGCTCTATAACTACCTGCTGGCGTTTGGCGGCGCGGGGCGGACCCTGCTCAACTGTCCGCCGTGCTTTAGCGAGTATGCGTTCTTTGCGTCGCTGTGCCAGACCGAGGTGCGCGACGTGTGGCGCGACCCGGCGACCTTTGAGCTCGATCAAGCGGCTGTGCTCGCGGCGGCGCCCGAGTGCAACCTGGCAATCGTGACCTCGCCCAATAATCCCACGGGCGATGTGGCGCCGCTCGACTTTGTCGCGGCCCTGTGCGATGCATGCCCCGGCATGGTGATGGTCGACGAGGCCTACGTTGAGTTTGCCGACGATTCGTTTGGCGCGGCCACCACGGCGCAGGGACTTATCGCCGAGCATCCCAACCTGGTGATTCTGCATACGCTGTCCAAGGCGTTTGGCGCCGCCGGCACACGTCTGGGCTATGTGATCGCGGCGTCCGAGGTCATCGACGTGTTCGCGGCGATTCGCCAGATCTACTCGGTCAACGTGCTGAGCCAGGCCGCAGCGCTTGCCTGCGTGCGTGCCCGCGATGCATACGCACCCGTGGTGGCGCAGGTTGCATCCGAGCGCGAGCGCGAGCTGTGCGCCCTACGCGCAATGGCTGCCGAGGGCTTGCCCGTGGAGGTATGGCCGAGCGCGGCGAATTTTGTGCTCGCGCGCACGCCGCATGCCACGCGCGTGCGCGAGCGTCTGCGCGACGAGTATTCGATTCTGGTGCGCGACTTTAGCTACGCGCCGGGACTCGCGGATTGTCTGCGCATTACCGTGGGCACCCCGCAGGAAAACGATGAGGTGCTGACCGCGTTTGCCGCGCTGGTGAAGGAGGAGATGTAGATGGATCGCTATGCCGAGGTAACCCGCAAGACGGGCGAGACCGACATTGTCGTAAAGCTCGACCTGGACGGATCTGGCGTGTGCGATATCTCGACCGGCGTGCCGTTTTTCGACCACATGCTCAATGCTTTTGGCCGCCATGGTCTGTTCGATCTGACGGTGCACGCGGTGGGCGACGTGGAGGTCGATGCGCACCACACCGTCGAGGACACGGGTATTGTGCTGGGCGAGGCGTTTTGTCAGGCGCTGGGCGACAAGGCGGGCATTACGCGCTTTGCCGACGCGGCGATCGCCATGGACGAGACGCTTGTGATGGCTGCTGTTGATATTTCGGGCCGCGGGCAGGCCTACTGCGAGCTGCCCGTGCCGACCGAGCGCGTGGGCAGCTTCGATACCGAGCTGGCGGTCGAGTTCTTCTACGCCTTTGCGCGCGATGCCAAGCTCACGCTGCATGTGCACGAGCTGGCGGGCGGCAACTCGCATCACATTATCGAGGCCGCCTTTAAGGCCGTGGGCCGCACGATGCGCCACGCCTGCGAGCTCGATCCCCGCGTGCAGGGCATCCCTAGCACCAAGGGCTCACTGTAACCGCTACAAAGGCAGAAACCACCACGAAGGTGCCTGTCCCCTTTGTGGTGGTTTTTGGACAAGATGAGGAGGAGGGGTCGCGTGGGCGAACCGAAGATCGTGGTGGTCGACTACCACAAGGGCAACTTGTCGAGCGTCGTGCGCGGGCTTGCGCGCGCCGGTGCCGCTGCCTGCACGTCGGACGACCCGGAGCAGATCCGCCGCGCCGACGGCCTGGTCATCCCGGGCGTGGGCGCGTTCTATGACGCGATCGCCTTTGTACGCCAGAGCGGCGAGGAGGCGGCCGTGCTCGATGCCGTCGCCGCCGGAACTCCGCTGCTCGGCATCTGCCTGGGCCTTCAGCTCTTTTTTGAGCGCGGCAACGAGGGCGTGCCTGCGGACGAGGGCATGGCTGCAGACGGCAGCACCCCTGAGCAGTCTGGCGGCCCCTGGGTCGATGGCCTGGGCATCATGCGCGGTTCGTGTACGCGCTTGGAATCGAGTCGCCTGAAGGTGCCGCACGTGGGCTGGGACCAGGTGCACATGACGCCCGCCGGCGCGGCCGATCCGTTGCTCGCCGGTTTTGCCGAGGGCGCCAACATGTACTTCACCCACAGCTACGCGGTGGCCGACGACGCCGATGCCGCTGATGTTTTGGCGCGCACGCACTACACGCGGAGCTTCCCGTGCATCGCGCGTCATGGCAACGTGTGGGGCTGTCAGTTCCATCCCGAGAAATCCTCCGCGCTTGGTCAGCGCATTCTTAAGAACTTCGTCAACATCGTCGAGGAGGTTGGCCGATGATCCTGTTTCCCGCAATCGATCTGATCGGCGGCAAGGTTGTGCGCCTGGAGCGCGGCGACCGCAGCCGCTGCAAGGTATATTCCGACGACCCCATGGCCGTTGCCCGCTCGTTTGCCGAGCAGGGCGCGAGCTGGGTGCACGTCGTCGACCTGTCCGCTGCCTTTGGCGAGGACGAGGACGCGTGCGCTGCCAACTCGGCGGCGATCAAGGCTATCTGCGGCGTCGACGGCCTGTCCGTGGACGTGGGCGGCGGCGTCCGCTCGCTCGCGCGCATCGACGAGTTGGCCGGCTATGGTGCTCGCCGCATTGCGCTGGGCACCGTGCTGGTGACCGAGCCGGGTTTTGCCGAGGTGGCAGCCCAAGGCTTTGGCGAGCTGTTGGTGGCAGATATTGCCGCGCGCGACGGCCAGGTCAAGGTGAATGGCTGGCGCGACGGCGCGGGCGTGGCGCTCGACGATGCCGTGGCGCAGCTTTCCGAGCTGGGCTTTAAGCATCTGGTGTATACCGACATCGCGCGCGATGGCATGCAGACGGGCATCGATGTGGCGGCGTATCGCCATGTGGCCGATGTCGCGGGCTTTCCCGTTGTGGCTTCGGGCGGTATATCGACGCTCGACGACATCCGCGCGCTGGCCGCGGTGGGCGAGGGCGCGATTGAAGGCGCCATTACCGGCCGTGCGCTCTACGAAGGCAACTTTATGCTGGCCCAGGCGCTGGCCGCCGCCCGAGGGGAGGAGTAGCCCATACTTACCAAACGCGTAATTCCCTGTCTGGATGTTAAGGACGGCCGCGTGGTTAAGGGCGTCAACTTTGTGAGCCTGCGCGATGCGGGCGACCCGGTGGAGCTGGCCCGCGCCTACGACCGCGAGGGTGCGGACGAGGTTGTATTTTTGGACATTACCGCGACGAGCGACAACCGCGCGACGACCATCGAGATGGCGGCGCACGCGGCCGAGGAGCTCGCTATTCCCTATACCGTGGGCGGCGGCTTTCGCGACTTGGCGGGCATGCGGACCATGGTTGCCGCCGGTGCCGACAAGGTGTCGCTCAACTCGGCGGCCGTGCGTGACCCGTCGCTGATTAGCCAGGCTGCCGCGGCTTTTGGCAGTCAGGCCGTGGTCGTGGCGATCGATGCCAAGCGCGTGGGCCTGCCCGGCGCATCTGGTGCCGACAAGTGGGAGGTCTTTACCGCAGGCGGCCGCAACGCCACGGGTATCGACGCGGTGGCGTGGGCCGAGGAGGCGGCCCGTCGCGGCGCCGGCGAGATCTTGCTCACCAGTATGGACCGCGACGGCACCAAGGCCGGCTTTGACCTGGCGCTCACCCGCGCCGTGGCGCGCGCGGTGCCGATTCCGGTGATCGCAAGCGGCGGCGTGGGTACGCTCGAGCATTTTGCCGAGGGCGTGATCGAGGGCGAGGCCGATGCCGTGCTGGCGGCGAGCGTCTTTCACTTTGGGACGTTCAGCATTCGCGAAGTCAAAGAGTATATGGCCTCTCAAGGTATTCCTGTGAGATTGGACTTCTAGTGCTGCGGGCTGCGCTGCGGCTTGCCCAGGCACCGCATCTTGCCGCTCAAACCGTCGCTCGCGTACCAAAGTACGCGTCGCTCCTCTTTCGCGGCAACCTGCGGCACCTGGACAACCCTCGCCGACCTGTGGGATTTCGTTTATTACTTGGGAGAAATGATGACTGAGGTGGTAAATGCTACCGAGCTCAAATATGACGCCCGCGGGCTGATTCCTTGTGTGGTTCAGCAGTATGACACTGGCGAGGTGCTTATGGTTGCTTGGATGAACGAGGAATCGGTGGGGCTGACACTCAAGACCGGTACCACGTGGTTTTGGAGCCGCAGCCGCCAGGAGCTCTGGAACAAGGGCGCGACGAGTGGCAACATGCAGGAGGTCAAGGAGCTCTGGACCGACTGCGATAGCGATACGCTGCTGGTCAAG
Organism: Collinsella sp.; assembly: GCA_046995905.1. Taxonomy (GTDB): domain Bacteria; phylum Actinomycetota; class Coriobacteriia; order Coriobacteriales; family Coriobacteriaceae; genus Collinsella. The sequence goes on along the minus strand of JBKXET010000001.1, from coordinate 2,392,763 downwards.
GTCGACTCGCCGGGTCCGGCCTGCCATACCGGCAACCGTACCTGCTTCTTTAAGCGCGTGGAAGGGGGAGTGCGATGAAAGTCGTGACGCCGTTCGAGGTCGCCGACTGCAACACCGAGCTCCTCCGCGCGGGCGTGCCATGCCGCGTGCACCTGACCGATGCCTGCGGGGCGCAGTCGTTTTGGCTCGAGGCCGAGAAGGAAAGGCTCGACGAGGCCCATGCCGTCATCGTTGAGTTCTTTGAGAAAAAGGGCGCAAAGCTTCGGTTCGATGAGACCGGTACTTACTTTACGCTGCAGTAACGAGAGGAAATAACCATGGGAGTCAGAACAGCTAACGTACAGCCGGGAAACATCGGCGAGACGCTGACAGGTCTGGCCGAGGTGATTCACGGTCGTCGTGATACATCGCCGCAGGAGAGCTATACCGCGCGTCTGCTGACCGAAGTCGAGGACGAGCTACTCAAGAAGCTTGCCGAGGAGGCGAGCGAGGTGATCATGGCCTGCAAGGATAACGATCACGATCACATCCGTTACGAGGCCGGCGACCTGATCTACCACCTACTCGTGACGCTCGAGCGCTACGGCATCACCCTCGACGAACTGGCCGGCGAACTCAATGCCCGCCGCCACTAGTCGTTTAAGAACGTCCCCAACGACTAATCTTAGACGAGGGGCGTGGACTCCCATTCTCCGGTGAGGTGGGGGATGTCGAAGGTTCGATAACCGCAGTCGTAGGCGTGGGCTTGCGCTTCGCGGATATTCCAACAGATGTCACAGGCGCGGTGTGCGTCCGAGCCAAAGGTGATTGGCACCTCGGCGTGGGCGAAGCGGCGCAACAGTCCCGTCGAGGGGTAATAGTCGTCGAGGCCCTTACGCGGCGCGGCGGTCGAGACTTCGACACGGCGACCCGTGTCGTGAGCGCATTCGGCCATCTGCTCCCAAAACGGTGCCGGATCAAAATCGGGCGCGAAGCCTTCCTTCGAAAAGCGCATGACCAGGTCGGGATGGGCCATTACATCAAAGTTGAGTGAGCTTTCGCAAGCACGGCACCAGTCGTCGACGTAGCGCTCCCACACGCCGCGCACGCCCAGGTTTTCCCAAACATGCAGGTTGGTATCGTCGTCGATCCAGCCGCAAAGGGAATCGGGTGTATCGGGGCGCGCGACGTTTTCCGTTCCCGCCGTACCCGCGGCACCGGCCATGATATCGCCCGGATCGCCAATCCAGTGCACACTGCCCAGACGCACCACGGCGCCATCGGACCAGCCCTCAACCAAAGGCTCGCAACCTTCGTACCAGTCGCATTCAAAGCCATAGATAAGCTCGAGCTCCGGCGCGATTTGCGCGGCAAGCCTGCAGGCGTCCTCAAATGCCAGACGATGCGCCGTCAGGTCGCCCTCGACAACCTGCACTTCGCAGTTGGCGTCCATGCTGGCGGGCAGGGTGAGGTGGTCAGTCGAGACCATGACGCGGCAGCCGGCCGCAGCGGCGGCGCGGACGTTGTCCTCAAACGAGGCATGGCCATCCGAAAACGAGGTATGAGTATGGCAATCGATCAGCGGGCAAGCAGACATGGTGACTCCTTTGCATTCGGCGAATCCGCTCCATTGTAATGGCGCAGCCTCAGCGCGTCGTGCGCGCGGGGTGCCGAAATCGATTGGAAAGGCTGTGCGGCGCGTGCCGGCGCCGGCGACTACTTGCTTCGTGCCGCCGCACGTTTGACCTGCACCGTTACCATCGCGTGTCTCACGGCGGTGATGGGGCGATAGCGGATCATACGCGGTCCCGACCAGCGCATGACCTCGCGGATCTTCTCGCGCATGGCAGGCCGGTAACAATGCGAAGGACATGCCGAGCAAAATGTCTTGGTGCCCATGTGCGGGCAGTGCCCAATGCGCGCGATGGCGTATTTCTGCAGCTCGGCGCATTCGGGGCAGAGCGTAATGGTCCGAAGGCCGAGTTTCACGCGCACGGACTCATCGTCGCCGGCCTGTTCGACCGCATGCCCGCCGCCATGATGCCCACGACACCACAGCGCAATCATCTGCGACACCATCTGGGTCTCGCGCTCACGTTTGCGTGCCAGCTCCGGTGTGTCGACCGGGCGCGCCATTAGCTCAGCCTCCCGTGCTCGACCGAAAGCGAGAAATCGGCAAACGCGCAGGTGCTGGCACGGTGGCTCACGAGTACGATGGTCTTGCCGCGGCGCTTGAGCTCGTCAACGGCCTGCATTACGGCTGCCTCGTTGAGAGCGTCGAGTGCGCTGGTGGGCTCGTCGAGCAAGATGAAAGGTGCGTCGTTGAGGAAGATGCGCGCAAGGCCGATGCGCTGGCGCTCGCCGCCCGAGAGCGAGTCGCCCAGCTCGGCAACGGGCGTGTCGAGTCCCTGCGGCAGACGGTCGATGAGCGTGGTGAGTGAGGCGGAGCGGCAAGCGTCGAGCAGCTCGGCATCGGTGACGTTGGCGTGCGCGATCAGCAGGTTCTCGCGCACGGTGCCGCAGAACAGATGTGTGTCCTGGGTCATATAGGCCTCGTGGCTGCGCAGGCTCGCCGTGTTGATGCGGCGGGCATCGATGCCGCTCACCGTGATGGTGCCGGCTGTGGGGTCCCAAAAGCGCATGAGCAGCTTAAGCAGCGTCGACTTGCCCGAGCCCGAGCGCCCCATGATGCAGGTCATGGTGCCGGGCGCAAAGGTGCAGGTCACATCGTCGAGGATGAGACTCGTGGCGGTGTCGTTCGCGACCTGCCCTGTGGCGCCCGCACCGCCCGCGTCCACGCCGCCCGCATAGCTAAAGCTCACATGCTCGGCTGCGGCGCCGGCAAACTCAACGTCCTGTTCGTCGGCGACCTCGGCACACTGGGGCTGCTCGTCGAGCAAATCGAGCACGCGTGCGCCCGAGGCGAGCGTCTCCTGCAGTGAGGCGCCCAGGCGGCTCACGGCCATCACCGAGCCAAACGACGACACAAAGGTAAAGACGGCGACAAACGCTGCGGCAAAATCAATCGTTCCCGCAGAAACCAGCTGCAGCGCACGCTCGAGCATCACCAGATTGGCCGCAAGAATAAGCGCATCGGCTACGGCCTCGCTGGCCGCCTGGCGGCGCTTGAGGCGCGCGTCCACGGCGCCGACTCGCTCGGTCAGCTTGCCCAGGGCACGGCTGCGATCGGCGCCACCGGCAAACTGGATAGTCTCGGACGCGCCGCGTAGACTGTCGAGCACAAAGGCACCCAGCTTACCGACGCCCTCGCGGCTCTGGCGGCCGGTGGTGCCGCATGCCCTGGCCGAGGTCAGGGGCAGCAGCACACCCAGGACCGCGTAGGCCACGAGCGCGATGCCCGCGAGCTCGGGGCTCACAGCCAGCAAAAAGCCCTCAAACACAACGGTGCAGACCAGAGCTATGGCAATGGGCGAGATGGTGTGCGCGTAGAAGACCTCGAGCAGCTCGATATCCGAGGTGACCAGGCTCACGAGCTCGCCCTTGCCGCGGCCCTCGAGCTTGGCGGGGGCGAGCTGGCGCAGGGCGCCAAACACCAGGTCGCGAATGTGCGCGAGCAGACGGAATGCGATGTAATGGTTGCAGAGCTGCTCGCCGTAGTGGAGCGGCCCGCGTGCGATGCCGCAGGCGGCACAGGCCGCGCATGCTGCGATCAGACCAAGCCCCAAGGCGTTGCGGCCCAGCGCGGCCATAAGGCCGAGGGCGCCAAAGGCCGGCACGAACGCGGCGGTGAGCATGCCAATGCTGCCCAGCGCGACGGCTAGCACAAGCCAGCCGGCAAGCGGTCGGACGAGCCCCATCATGCGCCACATGATGGACGGCGCCGAGCGACGGGCGCGGCCGGAGTCAGGCACCGCGGTAGCGGAAGACGAGCCGGCACCGTTGAGGCCATCGGTACAGGCAGTACTGCCGCCAACAGCCTCAACCGCGCCGGCATCCTCGGCATCATCCTCCGCATACGCATATGCCGAGAGCTGCTCCTGGCTGTTCCACATGCGCGCATAGGCGCCCGCGGTGGTCAAGAGCTCGCCGTGAGTTCCGTGCTCGGCAATGCGACCGCGTTCCAGCACCAGAATCTGGTCGGCGTCCATGATTGTCGACAGGCGATGCGCCACCACAATTACGGTGTGCTCGCCGGCGAGCGATGCGATGACCTCGCTGATTGCGGCTTCGCTTGCGGCGTCCACATTGCTCGTCGCCTCGTCAAACACATAGATGGGCGAGTCGTGCAGCAGGGCGCGTGCCATGCACACGCGCTGGCGCTGGCCGCCCGAAAGGTTGGTGCCGCCCTCGTTAATCACCATGTCGAGCCCGCCGTTGGCCTGCACAAAGGCCGCCACGCGCGTGCGGTCGAGCGCGCGCAAAAGCTCGGTATCGGTGGCGTTGGGCTGGGCAAGCAGCAGGTTGTCGCGCAGGGTGCCGGCAAACAGGTAGCCGTTGGTGGGCACCAGCGTGACGGCACACATGAGTGAGGTGGCCGTGGCATCGCGCAGCTCAACGCCGCCAATGCGCACGCTGCCGCGGTAGGCGTCCTTGCGGCCCGAGATAATCCCCGCGAGCGTGGACTTGCCGCCGCCGCTTTCGCCCACGAGTGCCACGAGCGAGCCGTGCGCAATGGTCGCGCTGGCGCTGTCCAGCACCGTGCGGTCGCCGTAGGCATAGCTCACGCCCGCGAGCTCGATGTCGCCGCGACCGTCAAGCTCAACATCGCCGCGCTCGGGCTCGGGCGTATCCAAAATGCCAAACATGCGGCGCGAGGCGGCCATGCCGTTCATGGCTGTGTGGAACAGCGATCCTAGGCGGCGCATAGGCAAAAAGAACTCCTGCGACAGAAAGACGATGAGGAAGGCAGCCTCAAAGCCGATCTTGCCCGTGGCGAGCTGCAGCGCGGCTACGATAATGCCGAGCGCGGCGCCCATATAGACGACCAGGTCCATAACGCAAATGGAACGCAGCTGCATCACCAGCAGGCGCATGGTCGCTGTGCGGAAACGCTCGGACTCGGCGTTGATGCGCTCGTGCCAGCTGCGATCGGCCTGGTAGACCTTAAGGGTGGTGAGACCCTGCACGGCCTCCAGGAACATGCCGCCAAGATCGACATAGCCGCCCCAGTACTCGGCACCGATCTTTTTGGCGTTGCGCATGACCATCATAATGGAGACGGGGATGACCGGAACGCAGGCGAGCAGCAGCGCGGCGGGAAGACCCGCTTGGCCCACGAGCAGTACAAACAGCGTGATGGGTGCCAAGCCGGCAAAGAAGAGCTGCGGCAGGTAACCGCCAAAGTACACTTGGAGTTGCGTGGCGCCCTCGACGCTGGTCTGGACGGCCTCGGCGGTGGGGACGGTTTCGGTGTAGGAGGGGCCGAGTGCGGTGAGCTTGTCGTAGACGAGCGAGCGCACGCGGCGGACGGCCTCGAACGCGGCCTTGTCGCCGGCGCGTTGGGCCAGGTAGATGGAGGCGGCGCGCACGATGATGGCGGCGGCGAGCGGCAAGGCCGCCTGTGCGAGGGCATCGACGGCGAGCGCGGCGGAAAGACCGTCCGTGACGATGCCGCCCAAGATGCGCGCAAGCACCCACATCACCGTGATGTTTGCCATGAGTGCGATCCACTTAAACAGGACACTTGCCATAATGTAGGGCGTTGCCTGCGGAACCAGGGAGAAGAGCCGCTTCTCGAACATGAAACCTCCTATGCCGTAACGGTGCCGGGCGGGGTTCTCGGCAGCCGCTTAGTTAGCCAAATGCAACTAGAGTAACATCGTGTAGCGGATAAGTATGCCGAGGGTTATTTTTTGGCCGATGAACTGCGTAGAAAGTTCAAAATTGTTGAGTGTGGCGAACTTTGTGGTGGACGGAATGCGGGCGCAATTCTGATCGTGTGCGGCCCCGCTCCAAAACGTGTACGTCAGCCTCCAAAACCGACAAAAAATGACATGTTTGGAGGCTGATGTACATGTTTGGATAGGGGCGAGGGCGGCGACGAACGAAAGTCACGCCCGTGCCACGTCCGATGTGCTAGCGTTTGGGTGAATAAAACGAGCCCGTGCGGAAAGGACCCGGACCGTATGCAACGTGGAAGTACATCTCCGCTGTCCCGCGAGACCGATGCGCCCGAGACCATCGTCAAGCTGGAATGCGATATTGACGACGCATCGCCCGAGGTGCTCGCCTACGCCGCCGAACGCCTGCGCGAGGCGGGCGCCCGCGAGGTACACTGGCTGCCCCTCTATTGTAAAAAGGGCCGCCCCGGATGGCAGCTGCAGGTGATTTGCTCACACGAGGATATCGACCGCCTGCAGACGATTATCTTTTTGGAAACCACGACCAACGGTATCCGGCGCCAGGTGATGGAACGCGTTTGCCTGCCGCGTCGTTTTGAGCAGGTGGAGACGCCTTGGGGCGAGGTAGCCGTCAAGGTGGCCACCCTGCCCGACGGCAGCGAGCGCGCGGCGCCCGAGTACGAAGACTGCGCCCGTCTTGCCCGCGAACATGGCGTGCCGCTCCAACGCGTGATGCAGACGGCTCAGAGTGCGGCGCTTCGATTTGAGTAACACAGTAGATGGGCTCCACATCCGCTGGACTCCGTATTCAGCCCCCGTCAACCCCACACCGAAAGGACTCCCCATGAAATACCTCATCGCTTCCGACATCCATGGCTCGGCATACTGGGCCGAGCGCTTCTGCACTGCCATCGAATCCGAACAGCCCGACCGCATTGTGCTGCTGGGCGACCTGCTCTACCACGGCCCGCGTAACGACCTGCCGCGCGACTACGCCCCCAAACGCGTGATTCCGCTGCTCAACGCCCTGGCCGACCGCATCATCGCGGTGCGCGGCAACTGCGACGCCGAGGTCGACCAGATGGTCCTCGACTTCCCCGTCATGGCTGACTACGCCACACTATTCGACGAGACCGGACGTGAACTGTTCCTGACGCACGGCCACGTCTTTGGCGCCGGCATGCATAACAGCGTTGACCACGCGCCCGCGCTGCCCGAGGGCTCCGCGCTCGTCTACGGCCATACGCACATCAAGGTTAACGAGGAAAGCGCCGCGCACCCGGGTCTGTGGCTCTTCAATCCCGGCAGCGTGAGCATCCCCAAGGACGGCACACATAGCTACGGCGTCTACGAGGGCGGCGCGTTCCGCCATGTGATCATGGGGGAGGACTAACCATGGCCGAGCATATGGCTCAGCAAAATGCCGAGGGTTCGCGCGACCTGTCCACGCTGGTAGACGCGTCGGCCGAGCTGCAGCATCTGGTGCAGACCATCTGGCGCCTGCGTCAGCCCGACGGCTGCCCGTGGGACCGCGAGCAGACGCACCGCAGCATTGGCAAGAACATGATCGAGGAAGCCTACGAGGCGCTCGACTGCATCGAGGCCGACGACGCGGCACGCCTGCGCGAGGAGTTGGGCGACGTGCTCATGCAGGTCGTACTGCATGCGCAGATTGCGGCGGATGCCGGCGAGTTTTCGCTGGCCGATGTGGCGCGCGATATCGACGCCAAGCTCATCCGTCGTCACCCGCACGTGTTTGGCGATGCGGATGCCGACAACTCCGACGAGGTGCTCAAGATTTGGGACGAGGTCAAGCTTGCCGAGAAGGCCGCCAAAGACCAGGCCGTGGCGGCAGGCGGGGCCGCACCCGAGGGTCTGCTCGACGGTGTGCCCACGCACCTGCCGGCGCTGATGCAGGCTCAGAAGGTGTCGCGCAAGGCGGCTGCCGTGGGCTTTGAGTGGGAGACGGTCCAGGACGTGTGGGACGAGGTCGCTGAGGAGCGTGCCGAGTTTGAGGCCGAGGCTCCCGGCTCGCCCGAGCGCGAGATGGAGTTTGGCGACCTGCTCTTTGCCCTGGTCAACGTTGCGCGCAAGGAGGGAATCGACGCCGAGAGCGCCCTGCGTGCCAGCACGGCAAAGTTCCGCCGCCGCTGGGCCGCGATGGAGCAGATGGCGGCCGACGCCCACGTGGATCTGGCCGAGCTTTCGACCCACGGCCTCAATGACCTCCGGGATGCCGCAAAGGCAGAGGAGTAAGACTGCGGGAGCGACGGGCTGACATGCCTCATCGTTCCCGCTAAATTTTTCGAAAAACAATTGTATCCCTCGGCTAACTTAGGGCATAATGCAAAAAGTGCGATAAGGCTAACTTATGAACCTGCGCGCCACTGTAGCGTGCAAGCCGTGTCGCCAAGCATTCAACCCGTTTCCAAGTGAGAGGGAGACAACATGAGCGATATTTTGGATGTCTACGGTCGCGAGGTACTCGACAGCCGCGGCAACCCCACCGTCGAGGTCGAGGTCGTGCTCGAGGACGGCAGCTTCGGCCGCGCGATGGTGCCTTCGGGCGCTTCGACCGGCGCCTTTGAGGCATGCGAGCTGCGCGATGGCGACAAGGGCCGCTACCTGGGCAAGGGCGTTTCGCAGGCCGTCGAGCACGTCAATAACGAGTGCGCTAACGCCGTCGTGGGCCTCGACGCCTTCGACCAGCGCGCCGTCGATGCCGCGCTGATTGCCGCGGACGGTACCCCCAACAAGACCAAGCTCGGTGCCAACGCCATCCTGGGCGTGTCGCTGGCCGTCGCCCGCGCCGCTGCCGAGTCGGCGGGTCTTTCGCTGTACCAGTACCTGGGCGGCGTCAACGCCCATCTGCTGCCCACGCCCATGATGAACATCCTCAACGGCGGCGTGCATGCCGACAATAACGTCGACTTCCAGGAGTTCATGATCATGCCGGTGGGCGCCCCGAGCTTTGCCGAGGGCCTGCGTTGGTGCGCCGAGGTCTACCACACCCTCAAGGGCGTGCTGCACGAGGCCGGCCTGGGCGGCGGCGTGGGCGACGAGGGCGGCTTTGCGCCCAACCTTAAGACCAATGCCGAGCCGTTCGAGTACATTACCAAGGCCGTCGAGAAGGCTGGCTTTAAGCCTGGCGTCGACTTCATGTACGCCATGGACCCGGCCTCGACCGAGTTCTACAACGCCGAGACCGGCATGTACGAGCTCAAGGGCGAGGGCGTGGAGTACACGAGTGCCCAGATGGTTGATTACTGGGAGAAGCTCGTCGACACCTATCCCATCATCTCCATCGAGGACGGCATGGCCGAGGAGGACTGGGACGGTTGGGTTGAGCTTACCCGCCGCATTGGCAACAAGGTGCAGCTGGTGGGCGACGACCTGTTCGTCACCAACACCGAGCGCCTCAAGAAGGGCATCGAGCTGGGTGCCGCCAACGCGATCCTGGTCAAGGTCAATCAGATCGGCACGCTCACCGAGTCGCTCGAGGCCATCGAGACCGCCAAGGAGGCCGGCTACGCTTGCATCGTGAGCCACCGTTCCGGCGAGACCGAGGACTCCACGATCGCCGACCTGGTCGTGGGCGTCAACGCCGGCCAGATCAAGTCGGGCGCCCCGTGCCGCAGCGACCGTATCGCCAAGTACAACCAGCTCATCCGCATCGAGGACGAGCTCGAGGGCAGCGCGCGTTACGCCGGCAAGGCCGCGTTCTACAACATTCGCTAGGCACGCGGAGGTCGCGGGGGCGGGGAAGACTCGGATTTGCCTTGCTCCAGCCGGGCGCTGTTGAGCACCATTGGGCGCTGGGCCATATGACTCAGCGCCTTTTTTATGTCGAGCAAAGGCTGGCGAAGGCGGTGCGGGCGCTCGTGCTATAACTAGAATACTTAGCGCAAACAAACCTCAACCGCACAAGGCGCACATGGATCAGATTTACGACAACAGGTACTATTCCGCCGGTTCGCGTGAGCCGTCGCCTCGCCGTGCGCGCACGGTGCAGCTCGGTGGGTCCGCCTACGCCGGCGCCGACCGCTCCATGCAGCGCCCGACAAGTACCTCGCGCCCCAATGCTCAAGTGAATATTTCGACAGATGGACCAGTGCGCCCGGCACGTTCGTCGCATGCTCAGCGCTCGTCGGCTCAAACGCACGATAGGTCGAGCAGGCCTTCGAACCGTTTTTCGGGCTCGGACTTTATGCACTACGCCAACGACAACGCGGTGGTCAAGGCGATCTACGACTTTACCCACGGTCCTCAGCGAGGGCTATTCATCGGCATTGTCGTTGCCCTGGTGCTCGTGAGCCTGTATTTCCCCGTGCGCGATCTGTACGTGGCAAAGCGTTCGAGCGATATCTTGGCCAAGCAGGTCGAGATTCGTCAGCAATACAATGATGAGCTGCAAAAAAGCGTCGACAAACTGCTCTCGGAGGAGGGCATTAAGGATGCGGCGTCCGAGGATCTGGGCCTGGTGATGCCCGGCGAGAAGAGGGTTGAAGTGCAGGGCCTGGACGACGATTCGGATTCGTCTTCGAGCAAGAAGTCGTCGAACGCCAAGAAGGCCAGCGAAGTTGCCAAGGAAATCGAAGAAGTCGGTAAGGACGCCCCGTGGTACATCCAGGCGCTCGACATGCTGTTTGGGTTTAACGGTGTCGAGGGCCAGACGGTCGTGTCCAACGGCAAATAGCGCCCGGAGGGGAGCCCGCAATGGCAGATTGCAAACGATATAAGGTGGCGGCGATCGATCTGGGAACGGTGTCGTCGCGACTGGTGCTGGCGCAGGTCGAGGGCGGGGCGATCGTGGAATCGTCCAAGCATACCGAGATTACCGACCTGGGCGAGGGTGTGGACGCGACGGGTCGCTTTTGCGAGGCGGCGGTCGAGCGCGTGCTCGCTGCATGCCGCATGTTTGTGGACGAGGCGCGTGCCTTTGGGGCCGCGTGCATTTGCACCACATGCACGAGCGCCGCGCGCGATGCATCCAATGCCGCACTGCTGCTGGACGGTCTGCGTGAGCTGGGGCTCGAACCGCAGGTGATTCCGGGCGAGGTCGAGGCGCGCCTGACGTTTTTTGGCGTGGCGCACGACTTTGCCGGCGAGCGCATCATTGTTGCCGATTCGGGCGGCGGATCCACGGAGCTCGCGACGGGCGTCTATGCGCCGGAGCGTGGGGTCTTTGCGCTGGAGGGCACGCGTTCGCTGGACATCGGTTGTCGCCGTGTGACGGAGCGATTTTTCTCGGCACCGCCGCCCGCACGCGGCGAGCTTACTGCCGCTGCCGCGTGGGCGGGCGAGCAGTTCGCTGCCTATTTTGAGGGCCTGCCGAGCAATTTTGAGCGCGCCGAACGCTTGGTCGCAGTGGGTGGCACCGTCACCACACTCGTGGCGCTCGTTCATGAGCTGGAACCGTACGATTCGAGCTTTGTGCACCTGCGCGAGCTTTCGCTGGATCAGGTTTCGGCCGCTATCGAGCGCATGTCTGCGTTGGATGTTGCAGGCATTGCCGCGTTGCCGGGCGTGCAGCCCAAGCGCGCGGGCGTGATTCTGGCCGGCGCCGTGGTGATCCGCGAGCTCATGCGTGCCGGCGGCTACGATGCGCTCACCGTAAGCGAGAACAGCCTCCTCGCCGGCATGGCCGCCACTATCAACGAAACCCTCGACGGCGCGACTCCCACCATCGGCTGGACCCCGAGCCTGAGTGCTCTTTAACCGTCTTCCTCTGAGTTGCGGTGAAATAGTTCCTAAATAAGCTGGTAAACGGTATAAACAGGATCTATTCCACCGCAACTTAGAGCCCCGCCGGCGTGTAAAAGAAACGAGCCCGCATCCCTTGGGGACACGGGCTCGAAAGCTCCATATGGTAGGGGCGGTGGGACGTCCGCGCATTTGCTGCGCAAATACGCACCGGCTTCGGCCGCCTGTCGGCGCCCTCGCCGGCTCGCTACGGACGCTGCGCGTCCGCTTGACGCTCGCCCCCTCGCGGGTTCGAGTCCCACCGGCATCTAAAAGAAGCGAGCCCGCATCCCTGGGGAACACGGGCTCGCAAGCAATCACATGGTAGGGGCGGTGGGACTCGAACCCACAATCCTTGCGGCGAGAGATTTTAAGTCTCCTGCGTATGCCAATTCCGCCACGCCCCCGTGAGACTAGAAGTCTAGCACAAGCCGTCCGTTACGCGTTGACGGCCATCGAGTGTTGGCCCGACTTCTCCAGGAACTCTTGGAACTTGGCTTCGTCGCCCTTGTTCTGGTACTGCAGGGCCAGCAGGTACTCCAAGCGGCAGCGCTTGACCGGGTCGTCGCCGACATCCTCGAGCATGCGCTCCAGCTCAGGAATGTCGTTGTGGCGCTTGAGGATCATCGTGTCGTACATCAGCTGACACTCGTGCGCAACTGCCTCGGCCTGACCGCCCTCAAAGCCCTTGATCTCGTGCAACAGCTCTTTGGACTTTTTGCGGTCCTCCTGGCCAACGTAGTAGTTAAAGGCTTTGATCACCAGGTCGACGCGCTGCATCTTGGGGAGGTTGAGCCCCAGCAGCAGGTCGAACATCTCGCTGGCACGCTCGTGGTCCTCGCGCAGCAGATAGGAGTTCAGGCGCAGGTAGTCGCGGTTGTAGCGCGGGTACAGCATGCTGGTGAGTTTGCCGTCGAGCAAACGATCGAACTCGTCCCACTGCTTGGCGGCCATCAATTGCTGCAGGCGTTTAAACGTGGTGCGTTTTTTGACGCTAAAGAACACCGACACGGCGATGCAGATGATAACGACGGCGGTCCAGAGTGTGCGGGAATCGGGCATATTAGGGTCCTTAGTCGCTCATAAAGCGAGCGGTATGACAACACGTACTAGATGTATTATACGCAGCGCGCAAGCAAACTGGCATAAAAGCTCATCGAGGCCGAGTGCCATCGCTCGCTGCGGTACACTTACCTAAAGTAAACCATGAAGGGAGACATTACCTATGAAGAAGATCGTTTTGGCTTGCGGTGCTGGCGCTGCTACTTCCACGCTCGTTGCCCAGAAGGTCGCTACTCTGCTCGACGCCAACGGTTATGCCGACAAGTACGAGATCGTGCAGTGCGCCATCTCCGAGGCCAAGGATTACTGCGACGAGGGCGCTGACCTGCTGATCGCCACCACCGTTGCCCCCGAGGGCCTCACCTGCCCGTACGTGAGTGGCGTGCCCTTCATGACCGGCATGAACCGCGTCGCTGCCGAGAAGGCCGTTCTCGACGTCATGGCTCAGTAGGCACTGCCTGTATGAGTGAGCAGAACGTCAACCCGGTCGAGCTCTTTGGCATGCGCGTTGCCCATGTGGGCATTAACGCCGCCGACCCGGCAGACGCCTTGGAGATCGCGGAGCTGTTCTCGACGATGATGGGCCTGCCTGTTATCGAGACCCCGGTTTCGTACTTCAACGATTCGCTGGTCGAGGTCATGAAGCAGAACGGTCGTGGCACCAAAGGCCACATCGGCTTTGCCGTTAACGACATCGATGCAGCTGAGAAGTGGTTTGCCGAGCGCGGGCTCGAGGTCAACGAGGAGTCGCGCGCGCTGCTACCCGACGGTGGTACCAAGCTCGTGTACTTTAAGCGCGAGTTCGCCGGCTTCGCCGTGCACCTGTGCCGCGAGTAACGCACAAGCTGTCATAGCTAGCAAAAAGGGATAGGGCTGCGTGGCCCTATCCCTTTATTTATGCCGAGGGGCTTCCTAGCGCGGCAGGCGAATCGTAAAGCGGCTGCCGACGCCCTCGACTGAGGTCACGCCAATGACACCGCCATGGCTATCGACGATCCACTTGGCAATGGCAAGCCCCAGACCCGAGCCCTGCGTGCCGGCATCGCGTGCGTTGTCGGCGCGGTAGAACCGTTCAAACGCGTGAGCTGCGGATTCCTGGTTCATGCCGATGCCCTCGTCCTCAACACTTATGTCGATCTTGTCCGCGCCCGCATCCGGCGCTATGCCAAATGTGACGGTCGTGCCCGCGTCCGAATACTTGGCGGCGTTTTGCACGATCACGCGCAGAGCCTGCTTCACGAGCGCCACGTCGACGGGCGCGTCGCAGCGCGGGTCGCTGGCAAGCGCAGCGTCAAAGGCTAGCCGATACGTGTGCTCGGTATCGATCATCTGCGATTCCTCGCACACCTCGCCGACCAGTGCTGCCAGGTTGGTATGCGCGCGCCGCAGGACCGTGCGCCCGGCATCGCCGCGTGCCAAAAACAGCAGCTGCTCCACGAGCTCCTGCATGTGCTCGCTTTCGGCTTTGAGCGAGGCGATGGACTCCGCCAGCACGTCCGGATCGTCTTTGCCCCAGCGGTCGAGCATGTTTACGTAGCCCTGAATCACCGCGATGGGCGTGCGTAGCTCGTGGCTTGCATCGTTGACAAAGCGCATCTGCTGCAGCTTGGCCTCTTGCATCTGGCGCAGCAGGCGGTTGAGCGCGACCTCGATGCTTGCCAGGTCGGCGTCGCCGGTGGTGACGCTCGGCGAGTCGACGCTTGCGCGCGCGATGGCCTGCTCCAGTGTTTCCATTTTGCCGCCGGAGAGCTGCATGCGACCGAGTTCGTCCACGCGCAGGGCCAGATCGTTGAGCGGCGCCATGGTGCGGCGCACGCGGCGGGCGCCGCCGAGCATGTTGAGCACGCTGATGACCTGCCAACCCACAACGACAAGGTAGAGAGGCCATAGCGCGACGAGGTCCTGCGCGAGGGGGAAGGTCTTGGTGGTGCGCGCAAGCTCGACGGTATAGGTGAGCGTTGTCGGGTCCCAGCCGCGCGCGGGCGTCAGCGACATGCCGTGAACGGTGGCACCGGGGATCCATCCTGCGGTAAACGTGTCGTCGGGCAGTGTCTGGTTGTATCCATAGACGAGGATCGCCGCCGCAATCACTACCAGCAACAGATCGAGCCAGATGTAGCTCATCAGACGGCGCCACATATAGCTCCAGTTGATGGCGCGGGCGATGGAGGTGACGCGCTTGGCCTCGGCGTTACGCACGGCAGACATAGCCCACCCCGCGCACGGTCTGGATGATGCGGGCGCTGCCGGCGTCCTCGATCTTGGCACGCAGGTGCGCGATGTGTACGTCGACGTTGTTGGTGTCGCCCACGTATTCGTAGCCCAGCGCTTCGTGCGCGATGCGCTCGCGCGTGAGCACGGTCTCGGCATGCGCCATAAGCAGGGCGAGGACGTCGAACTCGCGGGCCGTGAGCACGATGGGTGAGCCTCCGACCGTGACTTCGCGGCGGTCGGGATCGAGCACGACCGATCCCACGGTGAGTGCGGCGGGGGAGGGCAAGGCGGATGCCTGGGTCGAGCCGCTGACCGGGGGCATCGCAGCGGCGTTCCCGGCCGCGCCGCCCGCCATACCCACCCCGGCACCGGCGCCGCCAACGCCCGAAGCCGCCCGCACGGCCTCCGAGCGCTTCAGCGCCACGCGGATCCGTGCGAACAGCTCCTCAATCGCAAACGGCTTGGTCAGGTAATCGTCGGCGCCGGCATCGAGCCCGGCCACCTTGTCCATCACGGCATCGCGCGCGGTGACCATTATCACCGGCACATCCTTGTGCTTGCGGACGCGCCGCAGGACCTCCATGCCGTTGAGCTGCGGCAACAGCACATCGAGCAGAATAAGATCGTAGTTGCGCTCCAGCGCCAGGTCCACGGCGGTGCGGCCATCGGCGGCGTGTTCCACCTGGTAGCCCTCGTGCTCCAGCTCGAGCGTCACAAAGCGGGCGATTTTCTCCTCGTCCTCTACGATCAGGATCCGTGCCATGCGTGCCCCCGTTTGCGATTACTTGTCGTCGTTCAGATTTTGCTTGATGTCGTCCGCGGCGTCGGCGGCGTGATCCATAAGGTTGTTGATGCTGCCGGGCACGTCGCCGTCGCTATCGATGCGGTAACGCATGCCAAAGAACAGGCCAATCAGCATCAGCCATATCGTGGCGCCCCAGGCAAACAGGGCGATGATGGGGATCAGGATGGGGATGTTGAGGATGATTGCATCGCGGCGCGTGGCGATAAACTTGGTGTCCAGGCTCAGGCGGAAGAGCTTTTTGAGGTACTCCCACACGCTGTCCATCTTCTTGGAGAAGTCGGTCTTTTCGCTCGACTTCTCGTAGGCGGCCTGCGCGGCGACCATCTCGGCCGAGGGTTCGTCGACCGGCGCGGACTCGGTGGCGGCGTGCGCCGACGTGGTCTGGGTCTTGCCTTGCGACTCGAGCCAAATGATGGCGTCCAAAACGTTGCCGTCGGCGGCGTCGAGCGCGGCTTTGGCATCGGTGTAGCTCACGTTGCACTTGGTGCGGATGGTTTCAACTTTTTCGAGGTCGTCCATGACCTGTCCTTTCGTTCGATGGGCGCGACGCCGGGCGATCTGCCCGGGCGCGAGCGTTGCGTTCGGCGGCCTGCGTTGCGCAGCGCCGCCCCGCCCTTGGTCGAACTCTATAGTGCAGGTTATAGATTAAGCGATTCTTGAGCCAAGATTAACGTTGGATGAGTTTTTGGGTAGCGGTGGGAAAAGTATTAGACCTCGATAGCGGGGGATGTGGTGCCGGTGCAAAACGGCGTCAAAGGTTGGTCGAGCAGGCGGTTTCTCCATTGATGTCCGCACAGCATGTGACACTTACCCTGCCGATCCGTTCTGTCGCGGCGGCATGTATCTGAACAACGACCCTCTAAGGAGTTCGATACCGATGAGTGACAACGCAAAGCATCTCGCAAAGAAGTGCGTAAAGGACGCGGGGCCGTGCCTCGCGCTGTGCGTAGCCGGCGCAGCGGTCGCGCTGCTGGCTGTTCTGGGGCCGTTCGACGTGCTCCGAAGTGCCAGCTTTCTGCATGTTTGCATGGCTCTTGCCGGCGCCACGATGACCGGCGGCGTGCTCGATCTGATCTTTTGGGTGTTTGACCCGTTTGGATGGAAGAGCGAGGGGCAGGTCCCAAAGGATGGAAGGGCTGGAACGGTTGACTTAGTGATCGTGCAGAATGTGGGCTAGCGACTTACAGGGAAGTGGTGATCCGATGACGGTCTATGTGACGGGCGATATTCACGGCGGCGTCGACATGCAAAAGCTTCGCGACTGGGATCTTGGGGATGGTCTGACAAGTGACGACTATCTCATCATCGCGGGCGACTTTGGCTTTCCGTGGGATTTCTCTGCCGAGGAATGTGCCGACATCGCCTGGCTGGAGTCGCGCCCCTATACCGTGCTGTTTGTCGACGGCAACCACGAGCGTTTCGATCACTGGTCGGAGCGCCCCATGGAGCTGTGGCACGGCGGCCTGACGCAGCGTCTGTCGGACACCTCGCCCATCCGACGCCTGACGCGCGGTGAGGTTTTTGAGCTCGACGGCTCAACGATCTTTACCATGGGCGGCGCCACGAGCGTGGATAAGGAATACCGCATTCCGTATTCCAGCTGGTGGCCGCAGGAGCTGCCGGACGAGCGCAACTTTGAGGAGGCGCGGGCAAAGCTCGACAGCGTGGGTTGGAAGGTCGACTATGCGATCACCCATACCTGCTCCACGCGCATGCTTTCGCCCACGCTTTACCCGGCACCTGGCTGGAATTATCCCGATGTCGATCGACTCACCACGTTTTTCGACGAGCTGGAGGACCACCTGGACTACAAGCGCTGGTACTACGGGCATTTTCATCGTGACGCCAACCCAGTCGAGTGCCACACCGTGCTCTACGACTGTATTGTCCGCCTGGGCGACGAACTCCAGCCCTGGGATGTCGCGTAGGGGCGGGGTGGCTGGCTACTCGACCGTTACAGTGATGTTTTCCCGATGCGTGCGGATAACATCCCAGCTAAAGTGCTCGACCAGCTGCTCGGCAGAGCGCGGTGTGGCGTCCGGCGCGATGCCTGTTTGCCCGGCGAGCCAGCCCAGTAGTGCCTCGGGCGCGCCAAAGCGGGTGCGGAGCTCGCCCAGGTCCAGGTCGCGGTCGCGCTTGGAAAGGCGGCGGCCATCCGGCGACATGAGCAGCGGAATGTGCGCGTAGTGCGGCGTGGGAAGTTCCAGCAAATGCTGCAGGTAGATTTGGCGCGGCGTGGAGCCCAGCAGATCGCATCCGCGCACGACCTCGGTGACGCCCATGGCAGCGTCGTCGACCACCACGGCTAGCTGGTAGGCAAAAACGCCGTCGCTGCGGCGCACCAAAAAGTCGCCGCATTCGGTGGCGAGTGCTTCGCATTGGGCTCCATACGTGCGGTCCACGAATTCGATCACATCGTTTGCTAGGTCGTCGACGGCGGGTACGCGCAGGCGCGTGGCCGGAGCGCGCAGAGCGCTGCGGCGGGCAACCTCCTCGGCAGAAAGGTCTCGGCAGGCGCCGCGGTAGATGGGCGTGCCGTCGCTCGCGTGCGGCGCGCTCGCGGCGTGGAGTTCGGCACGCGTGCAAAAACAGGGATAGGTGAGGCCGGCGTCTTGCAGCTGACGCAGGGCGTCCTCGTACAGATCCAGGCGATCGTGCTGGTAGTAGGGGCCTTCGTCCCACTCCAGTCCCAGCCAGGCCAGGTCGTCAATCAATTGAGTGGCAAGTTCCGGGCGCTTGCAGCGATCGTCCAGGTCCTCGATGCGCAGCACGATGCTGCCGCCTTGGCTGCGGGCCGAAAGCCACGAGCACAGGCAGCTGAACACGTTGCCCAAGTGCATGCGGCCCGAGGGCGACGGGGCAAAGCGGCCCACGACGGGGGTGGGCGCTGCCGTTGCTGGTGCGTCCGCGGCGTGTGTTGCTATGTTGCGTGCGTTGATATCCATGCGGACGAGTATAGCGCGGGGCTTGGCAGGGAAGGCGTTGCTGCGCTCACAAGTTGGCGGCGGTGCGCATTGCGCACGGTGGGTTTGCGGCTCAAGGTCTCGATCGCTGCGTACCGACTTAGCCTCACAAACGACAGAAACCCCGGCAGCTCTTCGCAACTGCCGGGGTTTCCGCGGAAAAGGGGGACATGATCCTCAAGCGAACGGCAAAGGGGCAAACCGTTTTCGCTCGACTGCTTTATGCCCCTCGGCTGGCGGCTCAATCAGCGCGTGCCGCGCCCACACAAAGCCGCTACACCTGTGACAGAGCTGTGAAGTGGTATCTATTGCTGGCGCGGGCCATGCCAAGGGTGTCCCTAATGACTAGTCATTTAAGAACGTCCCCAATGACTAGCTGCCGGGGTGCGGGTGTGACTTTCATCCCGTTTGGCGCTCCGGTCGCCTAGATGTTCGTCATGCGTACCCGCAAACGTGGGACAATGGCGCTGTTGGTTTTACAGACAAAGGATGTGCCTATGAACACCCTCGCCGCCAAAGTCAGCCGGCAGCACCACCTATTCGCGCGATTTGCTTCCATTTGCGCGCTCGTCGCGTGCGCGCTGTTGCTGTTGCCCGCCGTTGCACGTGCCGACGGCTACTCCATGACCCAAACCTACATCAGTGCCACGGTCGAGGCCGATGGGTCGCTGACCGTTGTCGAGGGACGCCAGTTTGATTTCGACGACGACATCAACGGCGTGTTTTGGGAGATCAATACGGGCACCAACCAGCAGGGCGGCACGGCGGACGTTGACGTGCTGAGTGTCGAGGAAGAGGACACCGCGTTTAACAGGGTCGATAGCGCGAACAAGGGCGACTCTGGCGTCTATACGGTTGAGCAGTCCGACGGCGGCGTAAAGATCAAGGTTTTTAGCCCCCACGAGAGCGGCGACAGCGCGATCTATTACGTGAGCTACACCATGACCGGTGCGGTTATGAACTGGGCCGATACCGCCGAGCTCTACTGGAAGTTCGTGGGTGACGGCTGGTCCGCGGATTCCGATGACGTCGAGATGGAAGTGTACTTCGCAAATGCTGCTGCCGGGACGGCGGCCGTCAAGGGCGATAACTTCCGCGCATGGGGCCACGGTCCGCTGACGGGCGATGTGTCGCTCGATGAGGATGAGCCCATGGTCACCTATACCATTCCGTGCGTGCATCAGGGCGAATTCGCCGAGGCGCGCATCGCCTTCCCCAGCGACTGGGTGCCATGGCTTTCCGCTTCGAGCGAGGAGCGCATGCCGACAATCCTGAGCGAGGAGAAGGCGTGGGCCGACGAGGCCAACGCCCGCCGCGCCCGCGCGCGCATGATTGCCAATGCACTTGCCGCGCTAAGTGTTGTCGCGGCGGTGGCCTTTACCGGCACAATCATTGCGCTCAAGCTGCGCCGCCGCAAGCCCAAGCCGCTTTTCCAGGACGAATATTTCCGCGATGTGCCTTCGGCCGACCATCCCGCCGTACTTTCGGCCCTCATGAGCTGGAACGAGGTGCCCGATCAGGCATATATCGCAACGCTCATGAAGCTCACTGACGACCGTGTGATCAAGCTGGAGCAGGCGACAGTGACCAAGGCCAAGAAGGGCCTGTTGGGGCGTGAAAAAGAAGAGCAGACGTATCGCGTGACGGTGAGTGATGCGGGCTGGAAGTCGGCCAAGGGCATTGACCGCATGGTGCTCAAGGTCTTCTTTGCCGGTGCTAAGCCCGACGAGAACGGCGATCGCTCGCGCACGTTCGACGAGCTGCAGCACTACGTCAAGCAGCACGCTACGCCCGTGGGCGACAAGCTCGAGGACTATCAGAACACCGTTAAGGGCAAGCTGGCCGATAGCGAGTACGTTGCCTCGGACGGCATCGTTGCAATGGTGTTTTGCCTGGTTCTTGGTATTCTGATCGCCTTTGTTCCCGTGGGATCCATTTTCTTTACTGACGGCGCGCAGGTGAACATTATCGCCGCGGTTATCTCGGCGCCGATTGTGCTGGTGGGTATTGGCGTGGGCCTTACGTTCCGCCGCTTTACGCCGGAGGGCGCCGAGGTGGCGGCTCGCTGCAAGGCGCTTAAGCATTGGCTCGAGGACTTCACGCGCCTAAAGGAAGCCGTCCCCGGCGATCTGGTACTGTGGAACAAGCTGCTGGTGATGGGCGCGGCGCTGGGCGTTTCGAAGGAAGTCCTGCGTCAGCTTGCCGAGGCTGTTCCTCCCGAGGTGCGCGAGGCCGACGGTTTCTACGACAATTACCCCTGCTACTGGTGGTACTACCATCATTACGGTATCGATTCGCCGCTCGATTCATTTAACAATGTGTATCACGAGAGCATCCGTGAGCTGGCTTCGAGTTCCGATAGCTCGAGCGGCGGCGGAGGCGGCGGCTTCTCGGGCGGCGGCGGAGGCGGCGTCGGCGGAGGCGGCGGCGGAACGTTCTAGCGGTCGTAAGCTATGGGATGGGTTTTTCTCGACAGCCGTCGGGGAAAGTCCATCCCCTTTTTTGCGCTACCTACGAAGACTGTCCCCAGCGACTAGTCATTTAAGAACGTCCCCAACGACTAGGTATGGCTGCTGGGCCTAGACGGTTAGGTCCAGCTCGTAGAGGAAGCTTTCGCGCGGCATGGCGTGGCGGCGTTCCTCGCGGTTGGCGCGGTGCGTGGCGGTGCGCTTAAAGCCGTGCAGCTCGTAGAACTTCCACGAGCAGTTGGAATCGGTGTACAGGTGTGCGCTGGTCGCCCCGCGCGAGGACAGATGCGAGATTGCGGCGTCGAGCAGCACCGTGCCAACGCCCAGGCCGTGGACATCGCGATCCACGGCAAGCAGCGTGACCTCGTTGTCGTGCGGCAGCGGGCTGCATTCGAGCAGGCGGTTGTTGGTTCGAATGGTGGCGCGCACAAACGAGAGGTACTCGGCGCAAGCTTCGGGCTCCAGCTCGCGCATCTGCGACAGCAACGCGCGTTCGGTATCCATCCAATGTTCGTTGATAGTGACGCCGGAGCTCTGTCCTGCGCGTGCAAGTGCAATGCCGCGCGCCTGACCGTCGATTACGGCAACCTGCGAAAACGTCGATGAAGAAAGGCAGTAGGCAAGATCGCACGCGGCTTCGAGGCGGTTGTACTCATCGTTATCCGAGTTGTTGTGCCAAAGCTGCTGCAAGATCAGCGCGATGGCGTCGAAATCTTCGGTATCAAACGGTCGGTAGAG
Source organism: Collinsella sp. (assembly GCA_046995905.1). Classification (GTDB taxonomy): domain Bacteria; phylum Actinomycetota; class Coriobacteriia; order Coriobacteriales; family Coriobacteriaceae; genus Collinsella. The sequence goes on along the minus strand of JBKXET010000001.1, from coordinate 2,370,991 downwards.
AACCCGCGAGACCATGGTGCCTCTTTCTATTGCGGATGCATATCGAGCACAGTTCTACCACGCCGTTGGCATCTAATTATGGTGCCCCTGTGTTCCATCAACTCACCGTGCCCAGTGGCGCTCCTGCAACCCCCGCTCGAAGCTTTTTCTGCACAGCCGCGCGTTGCGGGGTGCATCGTCGCGCTCGATGCGCTACATTAAATCAGTATTTTCAATGCCGCTGCGCGAGCGCTGCAGATCGACGTATCACCGACTCACAGAGCACGGCGGCGTACCAGACAGGAGGACTGCATGGGATCTGATGTGAAGATCGCACGCGCGTTGATCTCGGTTACCGATAAGACGGGCGTCGTCGATTTCGCACGGACGCTGGTTGACGACTTTGGCGTCGAGATCATCTCTACGGGCGGCACGGCTCGTGCCATCGAGGACGCGGGCGTTCCCGTAACCCCCATCGAGGAGTTCACGGGCTATCCCGAGATGATGGACGGCCGCGTCAAGACGCTGCACCCCAAGGTCCACGGCGCGCTGCTTGCCCGTCGCGATTCCGAGCAGCACATGCAGGAGGCCGCTCAGCACGGCATTAAGCTGATCGACCTGGTCGTCGTCAACCTGTACGAGTTCGAGAAGACCGTCGCCAACCCCGAAGTCACCTTCGCGGATGCCATTGAGCACATCGACATCGGTGGCCCCTCCATGCTGCGCTCTGCCGCCAAGAATGCCGCGAGCGTTACCGTCATTTCCGACCCGGCCGACTACGACGCCGTCCTGGCCGAGATGCGCGAGACCGGCGGCTGCACCACGCTTTCCACCCGTCGTCGCCTGCAGGTGAAGGTCTACCAGACCACCGCCGCCTACGACACGGCTATCTCCCGTTGGCTTGCCACCCAGGCAAGCGACGTGGCGGACACCTCTGCCAAGCTCGAGATCTCGCTGGAGAAGGTCGACGACCTGCGCTATGGCGAGAATCCTCAGCAGAAGGCTACGGTCTACCGCTTTGCCGAGGGCTGCGAGAACACCGCGAGCTCGCAGTTCCCGCTCGTGGGCTCCGAGCAGATCCAGGGCAAGCCGCTCAGCTACAACAACTATCTGGATGCCGACGCCGCCTGGAACCTGGTCCGCGAGTTCGACGAGCCGGCCTGCGTGATCCTCAAGCACCAGAACCCCTGCGGTTCCGCCGTTGCCGAGGACATCACGGCCGCCTACGACCGCGCCTTCGCCTGCGATCCCAAGAGCGCCTTCGGCGGCATCATCGCCTGCAACCGTGAGGTTCCCTTTGAGCTGGTTGAGCACTTCGCCGACCAGAACAAGCAGTTCGTCGAGGTCATCATCGCCCCGAGCTACACTGCCGAGGCGCTCGAGCGCATGGCAAAGCGCCCCAACCTGCGCGTGTTGGCGACCGGCGGCGTGGACCACGGCGCTCAGGTGGAGCTGCGCTCCGTCGACGGCGGCATGCTGGTGCAGGAAGTCGACCACGTGACCGAGGATCCCGCGACCTTTACGTTCCCCACCGACCGCAAGCCCACCGACGCCGAGATGGCCGAGCTCGAGTTTGCCTGGAAGGTCTGCAAGGGCGTTAAGTCCAACGCCATCCTGGTCTCCAAGGGCAAGGCCGGCATTGGCATGGGCCCGGGTCAGCCCAACCGCGTGGATTCTGCGCTGCTGGCCTGCGAGCGTGCCGAGGACTTCTGCGAGCGCGAGGGCGTGGAGAAGGGTGGCTTTGCCTGCGCAAGCGACGCGTTCTTCCCGTTCCGCGACAACGTCGACGTGCTTGCTGAGCACGGCGTGACCTGCATCATCCAGCCCGGCGGCTCCAAGCGCGACGACGAGAGCATCCAGGCCTGCAACGAACACAATATCGCTATGGTCTTCACCGGTGCCAGGCATTTCCGTCACTAAGTTTCGCCCCGGGACAAAATAATCTCCGCAAAAGACGGTCGCTCCGTTTGGAGGGCCGTCTTTTTGGTATAAGAGGACGGAATGACTAACACGAAAGGTACAACCATGCCCCAGATTGATGATGCCGAGCTGTTTGGTAACGCCGAGGATCAGCGTGCGTACGAGGATTTTTGCGCCAATCAGGAGGCGATCGAGAAGTTCACGCTCGACAAGCCCGCGCTCATCTGCCGTTGGCGCATGTCCAACAAAAAGGTGCCCATGCTCAATCGCCACATCCGCGCGCTATCCGAGCGCCTGGTGCAGGGCGAGCCACTTACCCATAACATGCTCAGTTGGGCCAAGCAACACGTTGAGTGGTCGCTTGCCGAGGGCGACTACACCGCCCGCGACGGTGTGCTCATGCTGGTGATCGACGTTAACGGCAACGCCGCCATGACGGTGGGGGAGTACGAGCCGCTGGCCGATACGTCGGCCAAGGCGCTGCGTGCCCGTTCTGCCGAGGCTCGCTCCGAAGCCGACGAGACCGGCGTGGCGCCCGAGCTGCTCGCTGCCGTCAACAACGGCGAGCTGGCCTTTGTGGCGCCGGGGGACGAGTGCCTGTGCGGCACGGCGACGCTCATCGAACAGCTGGCCCAGACCAAGGGCATCCCAGTCACGCGCGTAGACATTCCCGCGCAGCTCAAGGGTGCCTTGTTCCTGGTGAGCGATGAGCACGGCGTGGTCCCCGCAACCGAGACGGACGCCGCGGAGGCCGACGCCGCCACGGTCGCCTTCTTTGCCGACGGCTACGAAAAGCTTCGCGCCCGCCGCTAAATGATGTTTCTGGGACGGGATTAAAAACTCATTTAATTCCCGTGCCCGTTGCGAGCGAGGGGCAAGCCCCTGCCGCTCGCGAACAGTTCTGTCACCTTGGTGACGCGCGAGGCGCATACCTGCGGCTCCGCAGCCATAATGGTGGCAAGACAACCAAGAGGGGAGTGGAATCCATGGCGCTGATTTATGTCGTTGAGGACGACGAACCCATTCGTCGCGAGCTTGCCGATATCCTTGCCCGTGCTGGTTTTGAGGTTGAGACCTGCGAATCGTTTGAGCATGTCTCGCGCGATATTCTCGCCGCCGCGCCCGACCTGGTGCTGCTCGACCTCACGCTTCCCGTCAAGGACGGCCAGCATATCTGCCACGAGGTTCGCCGCGAATCCGAGGTTCCCATCATCGTCCTCACGTCGCGCACGACCGAGATCGACGAGGTCATGGCCATGACGCTCGGCGCGGACGACTTTGTTCCCAAGCCCTACAGTGCCCGTGTGCTCGTGGCGCGCATCAATGCCTTGCTGCGTCGCACCTCGGCGGCAGGCGAGCGCAGTACGCTCGTCCACAAGGGACTGGAGCTTGACCTCGCCCGCTCCATGGTCACCAATACGCAAACCGGCACTAGCACCGAGCTCACCAAAAATGAACTGCGTATCCTCTCGCTGCTTCTGAGCCGCGCGGGCAAGATCGTTTCGCGTCCGGCCATCATGCAGGACCTGTGGGACTCCGACGCTTTCGTGGACGACAACACGCTTACCGTTAACATCAACCGCCTGCGCACCACGCTCGAAAAAATCGGCATCAAGGGGTATTTGACGACGCACCGCGGCCAAGGCTATTCGGTCTAGGGGCCGGCTATGTCGTTTGCCAAGTTCTTTAAAGATGCGCTGCTTCCCGTCGCCGTGTGGACGTGCGGCGTGCTGCTGAGCTGCTTTGTGCTGACGGTCGCCGGCGCACCCGTTTCTATCGTGGTCGTGGCGGTCGGCGTGTCCTTTATCTTTGGTATGCTCGGCATCGTGATCGAGTACGCGCGTCGCCGTCGTTTTCTGCGCCAGCTGGAGCGTGCGGCAGAGGAGCTCGAGAGTCCCGCATGGGTGCAGGAGATGGTGCAATGCCCGACCTATGCCGAGGGCGAGCTCGAGTACGAGGTCTTGCGCCGGGTGGGCAAAGCCGCTTGCGACGAGGTTGCCGAAGGCCGGCGTCAGACCGATGACTATCGCGACTATATCGAGAGCTGGGTCCACGAGGCCAAGCTGCCCTTGGCGGCGGCCCATCTAATTTTGGAAAATCTGGATGGCAGCGAAGACGACCTGTCACGTGTGGATGACCTGGGCCGTGAGCTGGCTCGCGTGGAACGCTATATCGACCAGGCGCTGTACTACGCGCGCTCGGAAGTCGTGGAGCGCGACTACCTGATTCGCCGCTGGGATCTTAAGACCTTGGTGACGGGCGCGATTAAGGCCAACGCGCGCGAGCTCATCGCGGCGCATGTGGCCCCGGTGTGCGAGAACCTCGACTTTGAGGTGTTTACCGACGAGAAGTGGCTCGAGTTTATTCTGGGCCAGCTCATTCAGAACAGCATTAAATATGCGCGTGAGGATGGTGCGAAGATTACGTTTTCGGGCGCGTTGCTGGACGAGGGCCTGGCAAGTGAGCGCATCGAGCTTACCGTCGCGGACAACGGCTGTGGTGTGAGCGCGGCCGACCTGCCCCGCGTGTTCGAGAAGGGCTTTACCGGCGACAACGGCCGCACCACCAAGCGCGCAACGGGCATCGGCCTCTATCTGGTGGCACGCCTGTGCTCCAAGATGGGCATCGACGTCACCGCGGCATCCGACTCCGGCGAAGGCTTTGTCGTCACGTTCGCCTTCTCAACCAACAAGTTCCAATACTTTGAGTAGTTAGCCCGTCTTACGGTGCGGACGGCTATGTTCCCGAACGTGAACTTAGCTAAAGCAATTGGCGCTATGTTCCCGAACGTGAACATAGCCATGATGCTCAAATGAATCTCCTATAACAAAAACGTGCCGCCCCAAACGGGGCGGCACGCCATCTTTTATCAGCCAACTCGCTGAAGTACGGTGACGAAGGCGCAAGGCCGGGAGGGGTTATCTAAGCCGACATCCCGCAGCCGCGAAGCGGCGAGGACGTCGGCGTGATAACCCCGCAGGCCTTGCACCGACGGGAAGGAACCTACTTCACGACCAGAATGTCGCAGTCCGTATTGCGCAGCAGGAACGTCGAAATCGAGCCCAGTAGCGCGTACTTAATTGAGGACAGGCCGCGAGCGCCGCAGAGCACCAGATCGGGCTTGACCACGTCGAGCATCTCATCCTTGAGCGTCTCACGAATGCGGCCGGTGCGAATCATGACCTCGACCTCGGGAATGTCGGGATTGGCCTTGGCCTCCTCGAGCTGCTTGGCGATGGAGTTGTTAAAGGCCTCCTCCAAGCCGTTGACCAGGTCGACCGGATAGGAACCGGCGCTCTCGAGCGCGGTGGAGTCGATGACGTGGCCGATGATCAGCTTAGCGCCGTTGTTCGCGGCGACCTTGATGGCGCGTGCGAGCACAAAATCCTGCTGCTCAGTACCGTCGAGTGAAACAAATACCTTGGTGTAGCCCTCGTTCATGGTTTCCTCCTTGGTCTATCGCACGGGCGCGGGGCTCGTGCGTCGGGCGGGCGCGGGTGCGTTGGCCGCCGGACACTTTATCTTGTTGCAGTTATACCCAAGGATTTCGGTTTGACCGCTCGCAATTCTGTGAACGGGCGAGTTTTTTGGTAAGGGTAGGCGCGGTCACACCGCCAACGGTTGATAATGGGACATCGCCCGCATCGTCCGCAGAACATCTACCGGCGGGTGTCTAATGAGGGGGTCCCTTTGGATATCATCGAGCTTCTAAAATCTGCCTTCATGGGCCTGGTCGAGGGCATCACCGAATGGCTGCCCGTTTCGTCGACGGGTCACATGATCTTGGTGGACGAGTTCGTCAAGATGAACGTGAGCGAGACGTTCTGGAATATGTTCCTGGTCGTGATTCAGCTTGGTGCCATTTTGGCCGTCTGCGTCCTGTTCTTCTACGACCTTAATCCGTTTTCTCCCAGCAAGGGCAAGGAGGACCGTCGTGACACCTGGGTGTTGTGGGGCAAGATTGTGCTTGGCTGCATTCCCGCCGCGGCGATCGGTCTGCCGCTTAACGACTGGATGGAGGAGCATTTCTATAATGCTCCCGTCGTGGCGCTGGCGCTCATTGTGTACGGCGTGCTGTTTATCGTGATCGAGAACTGGCGCGCGAACAAGCGCGACCAGGCCGCTCTTGCCGGTTCGTTTGGTTCGCGTGCCGTGGTGACGGGCGGACGCCCCGCTGGTGCGCATTTTGCCACGTCCACTGCGACTGCCGCTGCAGACGATGACGATAGCCTAGACTTTGGCTCCATCACTACGCTCGAGGACCTGAGCTGGAAGACCGCGCTGGGTATCGGTTGCTTCCAGGTGCTTTCGCTGATTCCGGGCACATCGCGCTCCGGCTCCACCATCATCGGCGGCCTGCTGCTTGGCTGCACACGCTCGGTGGCGTCTAAGTTCACGTTCTTCCTGGCCATTCCCGTCATGTTTGGCGCGAGCGCGCTCAAGCTGGTCAAGTACTTTATTAAGGGCGGTACTTTCGGCACCAACGAGATCGCCATCCTGGGCGTGGGCTGCATCGTGGCCTTTGTGGTTTCGCTTATCGCCATCAAGTGGCTTATGGGTTTCGTGCGCCGTCACGACTTCAAGTGCTTCGGCGTCTACCGCATCATCCTGGGCATCGTGGTTCTCGCGTACTTCTTTGTCCTGGAGCCGATGCTCGGTTTGTAACTCGGTCGATGCCGCACGGCGGCCAGGGCGACAACTTGTCATTCAAAGAGGGCGGCATAAAAGGTCTATGCTGCCCTCTTTTCATGCCAATTTGTTCGCCCTGGCCGCCGCTCGCTACCGTGGCCATGACATCGGCGGTTCCGTGATTGTCAATAGATTGGTGCAAAGCAACCTGACCCCATTGCGCCAAATCCGCTGGGGCGGGTCTGACGGTGGCGCACGGAGTCGTGGTGTGATTTGCGCCGGTGTCCGCGCGGCTCGGTATACTGGTACGGCTCAAACTATGGCGCTGCCCGCAGGCGCGCCGTCCGTCAGATGAGGAGTCGCCCATGACCCAGCCCCTGCCCTGGGAAAAGAACGCCGCGGTACCCGTACCGCCCGCGCCGGAACCCGTGCCGCTCGATGCATACACCGCCCCCGCTGCGCCGGAGCCCGAGCTCGTTCCGCTCGACATCTACGACGCTCCCGCGCCGGCGCCCAAGCCCGCCAAACCGCTCGTCGACATCGACAGCCTTAATCCCGCCCAGCGCGAGGCGGTCCTGTCCACCGAGGGCCCGTTGCTGGTGCTCGCCGGCGCCGGCTCGGGCAAGACCCGCGTCTTGACCTTCCGCATCGCACATATGCTCGGCGACCTGGGTGTTAAGCCTTGGCAGGTTCTTGCCATTACGTTTACCAACAAGGCCGCGGCAGAGATGCGCGAGCGTCTGGCGGCACTCATTCCCAGCGGCACCCGTGGCATGTGGGTGTGCACCTTCCATGCTATGTGCGTGCGCATGCTGCGCGAGGACGCCGACCTGTTGGGCTACACCGGCCAGTTCACCATCTACGATGACGATGACTCAAAGCGCATGGTGCGCGACATTATGCAGGCGCTCGGCATCGAGCAAAAGCAGTTCCCCATCAACATGATCCGCAGCAAGATCAGCTCGGCCAAAAACGCCATGATCGGCCCCGAGGACATGCTCAAGAGCGCCGATAGCCCCAACGACAAAAAGGCCGCGCAGGTCTACCTAGAGCTGGAGCGCCGCCTGCGCGCCGCCAATGCGATGGACTTTGACGACCTGCTCGTGCGCGCGCTCGAGCTGCTGCGCACCCGTCCCGAGGTGCTCGATAAGTACCAAGAGCGCTTCCGCTACATTAGCGTCGACGAGTATCAGGACACCAACCACGTCCAGTACGAAATCGCCAACCTGCTGGCCGCTAAGTACCAAAACCTCATGGTCGTGGGCGACGATGACCAGTCCATTTACAGCTGGCGTGGCGCTGACATCACCAACATCCTGGACTTTGAGAAGGACTTTAAAAACTGCAAGACCGTCAAGCTGGAGCAGAACTATCGCTCTACGGGTCACATCCTGAGCGCCGCCAACGCCGTGGTGCGCCACAACTCGCAGCGCAAGGACAAGCGCCTGTTTACGGCCGAGGGCGATGGCGAGAAGATCCAGGCCTTCCAGGCGAGCGACGAACGCGACGAGGGTCGCTGGATTGCCGGCGAGATCGAGAAACTGCATGCCAAAGGCACGAGCTACGACGACATCGCCGTGTTCTACCGCACCAACGCCCAGTCGCGTATCCTCGAAGATATGTTCCTGCGCGCGGGCGTGCCCTACAAGATCGTGGGCGGCACGCGATTCTTCGACCGTGCCGAGATCCGCGACGTCATGGCCTACCTTAAGATGATCGTGAACCCGGCCGACGAGATGAGCGTCAAGCGCGTCATCAACACACCTCGCCGCGGCATCGGTTCCACCTCGATCCAAAAGATCGAGCAGCTGGCGCGCGACAACCGCTGCTCGTTCTTCCAGGCTTGCGAGATCGCGTGTGCCGAAACCGGCATGTTTAGCGCCAAGGTGCGCAACGGCCTGTCGAGTTTTGTGTCGCTGGTGCGCGAGGGTCGCCGCATGGACGGCGAGCTCAAGGACGTTGTCGAGATGATTGTCGATAAGACGGGCCTACTGCAGGCTTTCCGCGCCGAGGGCACCATGGAGTCCGAGAGCCGCGCCGAGAACATCCAGGAATTCCTGGGCGTCGCTGCCGAATTTGAGGAGACGCACGAGGACATCGAGGGTACGCTCGAGAGCTTGGAAGAGCTGCGCGCAGCCGGTGTTGCCGACGTGCCTGCCGGCGCCGAGCCCGAGCCCGTCGTGGTGAGCGCGCCCGCGCCCGAACCGGGGCCATCTGCCCCGGCATCCTCGTTTGAGGCACTCGTCGGCGCGCGCGATGCCGCGGGCTCCAATCCGCTCGATAGTCTGGCTGCTCCGGCGCTGTCTCCGCAGGATGCCCTGGCCGCCGCCATCGCGGGCAACGCGTATGCCACGCCGACGGAGCTGCCGGCGGGCGCCGTGCATGCCGACGAGATCGAGCGCACCTACGGCCCGCTCACTTGTAAGGCGCTGCCGGCACTCATGGAGTGGCTGGCCCTGCGCTCCGACTTGGATTCCCTGGCCGGCGAGACGCATGCCATCACCATGATGACCATCCACTCCGCCAAGGGCCTGGAGTTCCCGGCGGTGTTCGTGGCCGGCATGGAGGAGGGCATCTTCCCGCACGTGCACGACTTTGGCGGCAGCGATGACCCGGGCAAGCTCGAGGAGGAGCGTCGCCTGGCCTACGTCGCCATCACGCGTGCCCGTAAGCGCCTGTTCCTGACCTATGCGGCCACGCGTCGCACCTACGGCTCGACCTCTGCCAACCCACGCTCGCGCTTTCTCAATGAGATTCCGTTTGAGGATATCGAGTTTAGCGGTATCGGTTCTGCCGGTTTTGAAGGCACGGGCTGGGAGAAGCGCGGCGACCGTCACGGCACCTTTGGCTCGGGCATGGGTTCGGATATGTATGGCGGCAAGGTGTTTGGCTCGCATACGCGCTCGACCGGCGGTTCCGGTTCGCGCGGTGGATCGAGCTTTGACGATTTCTTTGGCGGCAGCAGCTACGGGACCGAGCGCCATCGTGGGGTCTCGCCCGACGCCGGCCGTGTTGCCTCGACCTTTGGCTCGGGCGCGCCGCGAGCCAAAAAGCCGTCGTCCAAGGTGTCCCCGACGGTGGAGCGCAAGGTCGATCGCGCCAGCGCATCGCAGGACTTTGCCGCGGGCGATACCGTGAGCCATAAGACCTTTGGCACGGGTACCGTGATCTCGGTCGCCGGAGACATGATCGAGGTCCAGTTCGAAAAGACCGGCCAGACCAAAAAGCTCATGAAGGGATTCGCTCCGATCGTCAAGCTGTCATAATCCCGGCGGACCTGGGCGGGCGTATGGGGCAACATCGCCTGCTCGGGCAGTCCTGCTCGCACGGAGAGCACATTAAGTGCTCTCCGGCTCGTGCGGAACTCGCGATCGACCAAAGCCCCCGGTGCGCCCTCTTCCTTGTGGCGTTTTGGCCTGCAGCTTGCGAACGTCGCTTTGCTCGTTCGCTTTTTGATCTGGAGAGCCGGGTGGGCTGAATACTTAGACATGGCAAGGGGCTCCCTCGTTGAAGAACGGGGGAGCCCCTTGTTTCGTTTTGGTTGTTGTTGCGACCTAGAGGTGGCTGATGATCAGTTCCATCTTGCCTTCGAGGTCGATGGAGCTGACGGTGCTCGGGGCCAGCAGGTGGCTTCCCTTGTGGACGGGGTCGCCGCAGACGGTGCCTTCGCCGTCGATGACCGACAGGCACATGAAGGGCCAGCGCTGGTCGAGGGTCTTGCTGCCGTCGACGCGCACGCGATCGACGGTGTAGTGGGAGCCAGACTCGAGCTCGGTCACGCCATCCACCTCGGGCGCGGTCACCGTGCCGTCGGTCGGAGCCTGAGCGTCAAAGTTTATGCAGTCGAGGCTCTGCTCAATGTGCAGGGGACGCAGTTTGCCGTCGGTGCCGGGGCGGTCGTAATCGTACAGGCGATACGTCACGTCGCACGACTGCTGCGTTTCCAAAATGAGCGTGCCGGCCTTGATGGCGTGAACGGTACCGGAATCAATCTGGAAAAAGTCGCCCTTGTGGATCGGCAGTACGTTGAGCATGTCGTCCCAGCGGCCCTCCTCGATCATCTGCGCGGCCTCGGTGCGGTCTTTAGCACGCTGGCCGACGATGATCGTGGCGCCGGGCTCGCAATCCAGCACGTACCAGCACTCGGTTTTACCCAGGCTGCCGTTCTCGTGCTCGGCGGCGTACTCGTCGTTGGGATGAATCTGGATCGAAAGGTCGTCCTTGGCGTCCAGAATCTTAATGAGCAGCGGGAACTCCTTGCCCTCGCAATTGCCAAAAAGCTCACGGTGCTCGGCCCACAGCCACGACAGCGTGTGGCCGGCATATGGTCCCTCAGCAATCTGGCAGTCGCCGTTGGGATGGGCCGCGATAGCCCAGAACTCACCGATGGGACCTTCGGGAATGTCGTAACCAAATACGGTTTCGAGCTGGCGGCCACCCCAGATCTTCTTGCGGAAGATCGGCGTCAGTTTAATCAAATCGGACATATTCATACCTCCATTGTGTTGCGCGGGCGCCGCGCAAAGCAGCGCAAAACGAGCGCCCGCATGACTACAAAACCTACGCCAACGTTACATTGTGCAACTCAAAGCGGTCGCCAACGTTGCGCGAGGTCGAATACTCAAAGGCGGCACCGCTGTCCAAAAAGCCAATCTGGGTGAGCTCGAGCAGGGGAGAGCCAGGTTTGGTGTCCAGACGCTCGGCTTCTTCTTCGGTTGCCGCTACGGCGCGAATGGTACGGTGGAAGCTCGAAATCTTCAGGCCACATTGCTCGCGGATGAAGCGGTAGAGCGATCCGTACAGGTCCTTCTTTTTAAGGCCTGGAATCAGCTCGAGGGGCATGTAGGTGTACTCGATAACGATGGGCTTCTCGTCGGCCTGACGCACGCGCACGATGTGATAGGCAAAGTCATCCTCGGCAATTCCCAGCTGGGCTGCGATGTCCGCTGGTGGATTAACAATCGAGAAATCGTAGACCACCGAGGTCACCTTTTCCCCGCGATGCTCATACGAAAAACCCTGGGTACGGTCGTTTTTGCCTTGGAAAAACGCCTGGCCGGGAAGCCCCGCCGTGTCCTTAACGTAGGTACCCGATCCACGCCGGCTGGTAATAAGACCTTCCTCGGTGATTTGTTCAATAGCTCGTTTGACGGTAATTTTGGAAACGCTATAGAGCTTGCAGAACTCAACGACGGTAGGAAGCTTGTCGCCCGGTTTAAGAGCGCCATCCTCGATAGTGCGACGAATATCCGCAGCTATCGCCTCGTATTTGGGAATCATGGAACCTCCTTTCCAACTTGGTTGAGTATAAAAGAAAGTATAGTTAACACCTAAGCATCCCTATTGTATATTTAAAAAGTTCGAGAAAGATATAATTAAAAGTCGCTTTGCATATAAATTAGAGCGCTCTAAATAGATAAACATCTGAGTAATGTCGCGTTAAGCGGTCATTCGCGCTTCCCCAGATAAAACCTGCCAAAACAAACCTGTCCTTTTTGGTAGGTTTTTGCCTTGGGAGCGGTACCATACAGGCAATGTTTAAACGAGAAAGGCGGGCTCCCATGGAACCTAAGCAGTATTACATCGGCATCGACGTCGGCGGCACCTCGGTCAAGGAGGGTCTGTTCGATGAGGACGGAAACCTGCTTGCCAAGGCCAGCGTGCCCACGCCTCCCGTCGTTGACGCTGCGGGCTTTGCCGCGGTGACCGAGGCTATCGACCAGGTGGTCGCCAAGGCCCAGATTCCGCGTGCCTTTGTGTCGGGCATTGGCCTGGCCGTTCCGTGCCCCATCCCGGCATCGGGCGATGCCAAGGTCAAGGCGAACATCGCCATCAACCTGCCCGAGCTCAAGATCGCCATCCAGGAGCACTGCCCCGACGCGGTCGTTAAGTACGAGAACGACGCCAACGCTGCTGCTATGGGCGAGGCCTGGCTCGGTTCTGCCAGGGGCGTGCAGAATGTGGTGATGGTCACCATCGGTACCGGCGTGGGCGGCGGCGTTATCGTCAACGGTGACGTGGTATCGGGCGTTGTGGGTGCTGGCGGCGAGATTGGCCACATGTGCCTGAACCCGGCTGAGGAGCGCACCTGCGGCTGCGGCGGCCATGGCCACCTGGAGCAGTATTCCAGTGCCACCGGCGTGGTGAGCAACTACCTTGCCGAGTGCGAGAAAGCGGGCGTCGAGCCCATCGAGCTCACCGGTCCCTCCGATTCCAAGGACGTGTTCCAGGCCTGCCGCGAGGGCGACAAGCTTGCGCTGGCCGCGGCCGATACCATGGCCGACTATCTCGGTCGCGCACTGGCGCTTATTGCCAACGTGGTCGATCCCGAGATGTTCCTTATCGGTGGCGGCGCCTCCGCCTCGGCCGATGTCTACCTCGACAAGGCTCGCGAGTACTTCCAGCGCTACGCGCTCTCTGCCTCGCGCGAGACGCCCATCGAGGTCGCTTCGCTCGGAAACGACGCCGGCATCATCGGTGCCGCCTACGTAGCCCTGCGCGCCGCCGGTAAATAGCTGGTGCAAGGGGGACAGGTTACTTTGCACCAATATGGTGCAAAAGGGACAACCTTGGCCCCGTGCCTGCCCCAAAATATGCCGTAGCCCTTCCGTCTGCGAAGGCTCGGCATCGGCGTGCTACCATAGCTACGTCCAAGTACACATATCAAGTGGAGGATATCCATGGCAAACGTTCTTGTCTTTGGTCACCAGAACCCCGATAACGACGCCATCATGAGCGCCGTCGTCCTGTCCCAGTTGCTCAACCAGGTTGAGTATGCCGGCAACACCTACGAGGCCTGCGCCCTTGGTCAGCTTCCGGCCGAGTCCGCCAAGCTGCTCGCCGACGCCGGCATCGCCGAGCCTCGCGTGATCGAGTCCGTCGAGGCCGGTCAGCTCGTCGTCCTCACCGACCACAACGAGTCCGCCCAGTCCGTCGCCGGCCTTAAGGACGCCACGGTCTTTGGCGTTGTCGATCATCACCGCATCGGCGACTTCGAGACCGCCGGCCCGCTGCACTACATCTGCCTGCCCTGGGGCTCCAGCTGCACCATCGTCACCAAGCTCGCCGGCGTGCTCGGCGTTGAGCTTTCCGACGTTCAGGCCAAGCTGCTGCTCTCGGCCATGATGACCGACACGCTCATGCTCAAGAGCCCCACTACCACCGATGTCGACCGCGCCGTCGCCGCCAAGCTCGGCGAGCAGGTGGGCGTCGACCCGGTCAAGTTTGGCATGGAGGTCTTCCTCACCCGCCCGTCCGGCTCCTTCACCGCAGCCGAGATGGTTGGCAACGACATCAAGATGTTCGAACCCGCTGGCAAGAAGCTGCTCATCGGTCAGTACGAGACCGTCGACAAGACCCGTGCGCTCGGCATGATCGACGAGATTCGCGAGGCCATGCGCGCCTACGCCGCCGAGAAGGGTGCCGACGGCATCGTTCTGTGCATCACCGACATCATGGAGGAAGGCTCGCAGGTCCTGCTCGAGGGCGAGACCGAGGCCGCTCAGAAGGGCCTGGGCATTGCCGACGAGCACGACGGCGTCTGGATGCCGGGCGTCCTCTCCCGTAAGAAGCAGGTCGCTGCCCCCATCATGGCCGCCTGCTAGGTTCTTTTGACCTAACACCGACGACCGGATCGCGGACGCCCCGCGCTCCGGTCGTTTTTTGTGCACGGCGCCGCGTCGTCTCTTGGACAGGCGCGCCCGTGCCGTTGAGCAAATAATGTTCAACCTGTGGTTCCGCTTTTCGGCCGCGCCCGCGTGGTATCTGTGCAGGGTAGGCTAGATGCAAGCGTAATACGTTAGAGCGCGGCGCCGCCACTTGGGCGGGCCGTGCTTTTTTAAGACGGGAACCTTCCCGTGAAAGGAGCCGCCCATGGCAGCACCCGAGCAGCTGTTCAACGTTCGTGAGCGCAAGCGTTTTGAGCGTCATGACATTTGGGAGCGTATCGCCGAGAACGGCACGATTTCCGCCGCCGTCATGGTGATCGCCGCCATCGCCGCCGTTATTTGCGCCAATACCGATGCCTACGAGGCTATCCATCATTTTTTGGAGACCCCGCTGTATGTGGGTCTGGGCAACCTTACGGCCGGTCTCACCGTTGAGCTTTTCGTCAACGATTTCCTCATGGCGATCTTCTTTTTGCTGGTGGGCATTGAGCTTAAGTACGAGATGACGGTCGGCGAGCTCAAGAACCCGCGTCAGGCTATGCTCCCCATGCTGGCCGCTGTGGGCGGCGTCGTCGTTCCCGCCTGCATCTACCTTATTTTTAACCATGCCGGCGCCCGCAACGGCTGGGCCATTCCCATGGCAACCGATATCGCCTTTGCGCTGGGCGTGCTGTCGCTTTTGGGCAACCGCGTGCCCAACGGCGTGCGCGTGTTCTTCTCGACGCTCGCCATCGCCGACGACCTGATCTCCATCGCCGCTATCGCCATCTTTTACGGTCAGAGCCCCAACCCGTTTTGGTTGGGCGCCGCCGCGGTTGTGACCTGCGCACTCATGTGGCTCAACAAGACTCAGCACTACCGCTTGGCTCCGTATACGGTGCTGGGCCTGCTGCTGTGGTTCTGTATGTTCAAGAGTGGCGTGCATGCTACGCTCGCCGGCGTCATCCTGGCCTTTACCATCCCGGCCAAGTGCGGCGTCAAGCTCGACAGCCTCACCGATTGGCTGGGCGAGTGCCTGCCGCTGCTCGACGACCGCTACGACGATGAGGCGCACATCTTGGGCCAGCACGACTTTACCGTCTCGACCACCAAGGTCGAGCGCGTCATGCACCGCGTGACTCCGCCGCTCATCCGCATGGAGCGCCTGATCTCCACGCCGGTTAACTTTGTGATCCTGCCGATCTTCGCGTTCGTCAACGCGCAGGTTCGCCTGGTGGGCGTGGACATGAGCACGCTGCTGACCGACCCGGTGACGCTTGGCGTGTACTTTGGCATGCTGCTGGGTAAGCCGATTGGCATCTTTGGCATGACGTTTGCCCTGGTCAAGCTCAAGGCCTGCGAGCTGCCGCATAACGTCAACTGGCACATGATCGCCGGTGTGGGCATTCTGGGCGGCATCGGCTTTACCATGTCGATTCTCATCAGCGGCCTTGCCTTCCCGACGGCTCAGTTCGAGGTTCTGGCTGCCAAGGCCGCCATCCTTGCCGGTTCGGTCACTGCCGCCGTGCTCGGCATGATCTACATGAGCGTGGTCTGCAAACATCCCGCGCCCAAGGACGAGTAGGGGCGCTAAAGCTTGGTTGGTAATGTCTCGAGCGCGTGCAAAATGTGGCTTAGAGCAATGTCTGCCATTCGTTGAATACCCCTGTGGTCAAAAAACGCCGTTTGTGAGTACTGTCACAAACGGCGTTTCATTTTGCGAGCAAAAAATAATGGACAAAACCGTAAATACTGTACGTTAATAAGCGGTCATCGGCTTTCAATTTAGCGCCGGTTGACGGTGAATAAGGAGTTTCGGGCTCGAGGTTGTCGATTTTGACCAAAAATCGCTGCTACTAAAAAGGTAACAGTACTCATTTTTGCTCTTTTTTGACCACAGGCCCTTTTGTTGCGCGGTTTTACCAAACCGCGCAACTGCTCGACGCTGCAAGCGACCCTAAGCGGCAATCTGACGTTTAATTTCAAGGGCGCGACCAGAAGGTCAGCGCCCTTTCATTTCACGTCACCTTGCTCGCTTAGGGTCGTTTTCGCTGACGCTGCCAAAACATCGGCGTTAACCTAGTCGTTTAAGAACGTCCGCAATGACTAGGGCTATTCCACCGTTCCGTAGACGGCGCCCCAGCCGTGGGCGGCCAAGGCGGAGTTGAGCTGGTCGCAAAGTGACTGGCGGTCGTAATAGCCGGGCGGTAGCAGGTTGACGATCTCCATGAGATCGGGCGCCAGGTCCAAGATTTCGGCCTGTACGATCAGATCCAGGCGGTCGATGGCGTGGCGGTCGTAAAACAATCCGTCGACCAGGCGCTGCAGGTCGCCGAATTCCTCGGCCTGGAACGATCCGTACTCCATAGTGCCTCCTTGGGCGCCCCACGCCGGCATGCGCGGCGATTCGTAATTCATTGCGATGGACTTAATCTATCACGGCTTCATAACGTTGCGACGGTGGCGGTCTATACTTAGACGAACTGCAACGTACCGCTTCGCGAAAGGTCGCATCCCATGCAGACGATCTACCAGAAGATGGAAACCACCGAACTCGATGCCGCCATCGAGGCGCTCAAAGCCGAGGTCTCCGAGGTCAAGGCCAAGGGCCTGGCGCTCGATATGGCCCGCGGCAAGCCATCGCCCGCCCAGGTGGACATCTCGCGCCCCATGCTCGATATCCTCAATGCCGATGCCGATCTGCGCGACGGCAACGTCGACTGCTCCAACTACGGCTGCTTTGAGGGCATTCCCTCGGCACGCAAGCTAGCGGGGGAGTTCCTGGGTTGCCCCGCCGAGCAGACGCTCGTGCTGGGCTCGTCGAGCTTGCTGATCGAGCACGATATCGCCGGTATGTTCTGGCGTTGCGGCTCATGTGGTAGCGACCCTTGGGAGGCTTACGAGGCCGCGCACGACGGCAAGAAGGTCAAGTTCCTGTGCCCGGTTCCCGGCTACGACCGCCACTTTGGCATCACCGCCGATCTGGGTATCGAGAACGTCCCCGTCGCGATGACCGACAACGGCCCCGACATGGACGAGGTCGAGCGCCTCGTCGCCGCCGACGATTCCATCAAGGGCATCTGGTGCGTGCCCAAGTATTCCAACCCCACGGGCATCACCTTTAGCGAGGACACCGTGCGTCGCCTGGTCGAGATGCCCACGGCCGCGCCCGATTTCCGCATCTTCTGGGACAACGCCTACTGTGTGCACGACCTGTACGACGAGACCGACGAGCTCGCCAACATCTTCGATCTTGCTCGCGCGGCGGGCACCGAGGACCGCGTGGTGGCCTTTGCCTCGACGTCCAAGATCACCTTCCCGGGCGCCGGCATCGGCTTTATCGGTGCGAGCCCCGCGGTTATCGCGGAGTTCTCCAAGCGCCTGAAGGCCGGCCTCATCAGTGCCGACAAGCTCAACCAGCTGCGTCACGTGCGCTTCCTTCCCACCATCGAGGCGGTCAAGGAGCACATGAAAAAGCATGCCGAGTTCCTGCGCCCGCGCTTTGAGGCCGTCGAGCGCAAGCTCACCGAGGGCTTGGGCGACACGGGCTGCGCCACCTGGACGCACCCCCGCGGCGGCTACTTTGTAAGCTTCGATGGTCCCGAGGGCTCGGCCCAGAAGGTCGCCGCGCTTTGCGCCGACCTGGGCGTCAAGCTCACGCCGGCTGGTGCCACCTGGCCCTATGGCAAGGACCCGCGCGACACCAATATTCGCATCGCGCCGAGCTATCCCACGGTCGAGGACCTGGAGGCCGCGCTCGATGTGCTGGTGCTGGCCGTTAAGCTTGTCGCTGCCGAGCTTGCGCGTGCCGAGCGCGCCTAACGCGCGGCTTCCCGTACTATCCGCACTTTCGATACGTAAAGGAGCGTATACATGGATTTGGGTATTTCCACCAACCCCACGCCGGAGCTCTACACCATTAAGGTAACCGGCGAGATCGATATCTCTAACGCCGATAGCCTGCGCAATGCCATCGACCTGGCGCTCGAGCAGCCCACTGAGGCCGTTGAGCTCGATTTTGCCCAGGTGAGCTACATCGATTCGACGGGCATTGGCGTGCTCGTGGGCGCCGCACACCACGCGGTCGACCACGGCAAGCGCTTTAGCTGCACCAATGTGCAGCCCCCGGTGATGCGCGTGGTTCAGCTGTTGGGTGTCGACCAGGAGATTTCAATCACCGCTGCATAATCTTTGCCCCCAAAAGGGCGTGCCGTTTGGCATATGTTTGTGATGCGCTCGGACGTTTTGGCGTCCGGGCGCTATACTTGACCGAATGAATAGACGAGTTCCGGCCGAATGGCGCGGTGCGGGCTCGACTCACATCGAGCCTTGGAGGTATGTGTGTTTGGTATTGGAGAGGGTGAGCTCGCGATCATCGTGGTCTTCGGCTTTTTGCTGTTTGGCCCGGATAAGCTCCCGCAGATGGGCCGCACGATCGGCCGTGCCATCCGTCAGTTCCGCGAGACGCAGGAAAAGATGACGGCCGTTGTTCAGTCCGAGATTATCGATCCGGTGAGCGAGGCCGCGTCGGCCCCGGTCAAGCCCAAGAAGGCTGCTGCGACCGACGACGATTCCGATGCGGACGAGGATGCCGCCGAGACGGCAGCGCCCGCAAAGAAGGAGACCTTTGCCGAGCGTCGCGCCCGTCTCGCCGCCGAGAAGGCTGCGAGTGAGGGTGCCACCGAGGACGAAGGTGCTGCTGAGGAGGCCGAGGGCGCCGAGCCCGCCGAGGCCGAGCCTGCCGCTGCCGCCGTCGAGTCCGAGCCTGCTGCAGAGCCGGAGCCGGAGCCGGCAGAGCCCACGACGGCCGACCTCTATGCCCGTCGTCCCCGCAAGCGCAAGGCCGTCGTCGACCAGCTCGCCCGCGAGCTCGAGGCCGAGGACGATGCCGCAGCCGCTGCCCCGAAGGGAGGCGATGAGTAATGCCTATCGGACCTGCGCGAATGCCGCTCTTCGATCACCTGGGAGAGCTCCGTCGCCGCCTGACCATCGTGGTCGTCTCGGTGTTTGCCGCAGCCATCGTGCTGTATTTCGCCACGCCCGTGGTGCTCGATATCTTGGAAGACCCCATTCGCTCCTTTGTGCCGGATGGTAAGTTCTACATCACCACCACGCTCGGCGGCTTCGGCTTGCGCTTCTCGCTGGCCATCAAGATGGCGGTGGTCATGTGCACGCCCATGATCATCTGGCAGATTCTGGCGTTTTTCCTGCCGGCGCTTCGCCCCAACGAACGCAAGTGGGTCGTGCCCACGGTGCTCGCCTCGACGGTGCTGTTCTTCCTGGGCGCCATCTTCTGCTACTTCATCATCATCCCTGCGGGCTTTGAGTGGCTCATCGGCGAGACCTCGGCCGTCGCTACGGCGCTGCCCGATCTGGAGAACTACGTCAACATGGAGCTGCTCTTTATGATCGGCTTTGGTGTGGCGTTTGAGCTGCCGCTCATCATCTTTTACCTGTCCGTTTTCCACATCGTGTCCTACGCGGCCTTCCGCAGCGCCTGGCGTTACGTATACGTTGGCCTGCTCGTGGGTTCGGCTGTGATCACGCCCGACGGCTCGCCCGTCACCCTGGGCCTTATGTACGGCGCCCTGCTCTCGCTCTACGAGATTTCGCTTGCCATCGCCCGTGTGGTCATTACCGCGCGCGAGGGCAAGGAGGGCTTGTTCGTGAGTCGTCTGGACCTGTTCTCGGACGATGAGGACGACGAGGAGTAAATCGGTATGCACGAGGTTGGCATTGTCAACGGCATACTCGATACAGTGATTCGCGCGGCGCGTGGGGCGGGGGCCTCGCGCGCCGTTTTGGTTACGCTACGTATCGGGGATATGACCGAGGTCGTGCGCGAGGCGCTCGACTTTGCATGGGAGACGTTTCGCGACGAGGACCCGCTCACGCGCGGCTGCGAGCTTGCCGTGGAGGAAGTCCATCCACAAAGTGAGTGTCTGGGCTGCGGCGAGGTCTTCGATCACGACCGCTTTCATTGCCGCTGTCCCCAGTGTGGCGGCGCCAACGTGCGCCTGCTGCACGGTCGCGAGCTCGACATCGCAAGTATCGAAATCGAGACCCCCGACGATTAGCTCGCCGGCCACCTGGGGACGGGGTATAAAGGGGCCAAAGTAAGGAGTGCCGAGTATGGCTGAGAAAACGATTGATATCGCGTCGCCGATTCTGTCGCGCAATGAGCGCCTGGCAGATCAACTGCGTCAGCGATTTAAAGAGACAAACACCTATGTGATTAACGTCTTGTCGAGCCCCGGTTCGGGCAAGACCACCACGATTTTGGGCACCAACGAGCGCCTGCGCGACAAGGCCGGCCTGCGTTGCGCCGTCATCGAGGGCGATATCGCCTCGGACGTCGACGCCATCACCATGAAGGAAGCCGGCATGCCCGCCATCCAGATCAACACGGGCGGCCTGTGCCACCTCGAGGGCAACATGATCATGGAGGCCGTTGACGCCTTCGACCAGGCAGTGGGTCTTCAAAACATCGATGTTATCTTTATCGAAAACGTGGGCAATCTGGTCTGTCCGGTCGACTTTGACCTGGGCGAGAACCTGTCCATCATGATTCTCTCGGTGCCCGAGGGCGACGACAAGCCCATCAAGTACCCGGGCATCTTCCAGCACGCCGGCGCACAGCTGCTCAACAAGGTCGACGTGGCTCCGGCTTTCGATTTTGACATGGATAGGTATACTAAGACACTCGATGACCTCAATCCGCAGGCGCCGCGGTTTGCCGTGAGCGCGCGCAAGGGCGAGGGCATGGATGCCTGGTGTGATTGGCTCATCGGGCAGATTGAGCAAGCAAGGGCGTAAGTCGGCCGCCATACGGGCGGGCGTAGCCGCAGAGATACGAGATAGGAGCCTCTTTTGAAGCTCATCATCGCCGAGAAAAACGACGCCGCGCGTCAGATCGCCGAGCGGCTGTCCACGGGCAAGCCCAAAAAGGACAAGGTGTACAACACCGCCATCTACCGTTTTGAGTGGAAGGGCGAGGAGTGCGTGACCATCGGCCTTGCCGGTCACATCCTGGCACCCGATTTTTGCGACAGCGTGCTGTTCGATAAAAAACTGGGTTGGTATTCGGTCACTGAGGACGGCGAGATGCTGCCGGCCGACATGCCCGATGGCCTGGCTCGTCCGCCTTACGACACCAAGCGTAAGCCGTTCCTTGCCGATGGCATCTCCATCAAGGGCTGGAAGCTCGAGAGTCTGCCCTATCTCACCTGGGCACCAGTCATTAAGTTGCCGGCCGAGAAAGAGCTCATTCGCTCGCTCAAGAACCTGGCTAAGAAGTCCGACAGCGTCATCATCGCCACGGACTTCGATCGCGAGGGCGAGTTGATTGGTTCGGACGCCCTCAACAAGGTGCGCGAGGTGGCGCCCGACTTGCCGGTTGCCCGCGCCCAATACTCTTCGTTTACCAAGGCCGAGATCACGCAGGCCTTCGATAACCTCGTCTCGCTCGACCAGAATCTGGCCGACGCCGGCGAGAGCCGCCAGCACATCGACCTCATTTGGGGCGCGGTGCTCACGCGCTACCTGACGCTCGCCAAGTTCGGCGGCTTTGGCAACGTGCGCTCCGCCGGCCGCGTGCAGACGCCGACGCTCGCCCTGGTGGTCGAGCGCGAGCGCGAGCGCATGGCGTTTGTGCCCGAGGACTATTGGCAGATTCGCGGCATGGGTGCCGCGCAGGGCGCTGCCGAGGACGATCGCTTTAAGATCGCTCACAAGACGGCGCGCTTTACCGACAAAGATGCTGCTGAGACGGCGTACGGCCATGTCGACGGCGCTACGACGGCGACCGTCGCCGCGGTGACCAAACGCTCGCGCAAGCAGCAGCCGCCCACGCCGTTTGCGACCACCTCGCTGCAGGCTGCCGCCGCGGCCGAGGGCATTTCGCCTGCGCGCACCATGCGCATCGCCGAGTCCCTCTACATGGCGGGTCTTATCAGCTACCCGCGTGTCGACAACACCGTGTACCCTGCGACGCTCGATTTGGGCGCCGTGGTGAGCGACCTGGCAAAGATCAACCCGGCACTAGCGCCCGTATGCAAAAAGGTGCTCGCGGGCCCCATGAAGCCCACGCGCGGCAAGGTCGAGACCACCGACCACCCGCCTATCTATCCCACGGGCGAGGGCGACCCGTCCACGCTCGACGGCGGCCAGCGTAAGCTCTACGACCTCATCGCCCGTCGCTTCCTGGCAACGCTCATGGGGCCCGCGACCATCGAGAACACCAAGCTCGAACTCGATGTGAATGGCGAGCCGTTCGTGGCCTCGGGCGATGTGCTCGTGACCCCGGGTTTCCGCGAGGCGTACCCGTATGGACTCAAGCGCGACGAGCAGATGCCGCCGCTGGAGCAGGGCGATACGGTCGACGTGTTCGACATTAAGCTCGAGGCCAAGCAGACCGAGCCGCCTGCGCGCTACAGCCAGGGCAAGCTCGTGCAGGAGATGGAAAAGCGCGGCCTGGGTACCAAGTCCACGCGCGCGAGCATCATCGAGCGCCTGTATGCCGTGCGCTACCTCAAAAACGATCCCGTTGAGCCGAGCCAGCTGGGTATCGCCATCATCGACGCGCTGACGCAGTTTGCCCCGCGCATCACGAGCCCCGATATGACCAGCGAGCTCGACGGCGACATGACTCGCGTGGAGCACGGCGAGGATACCGAAGAGCATGTCGTGACGCACTCGCGCGCGCTGCTGGCTGGCGTGCTCGACGAGCTGCTCAAGCACACGCAGGAGCTGGGCGACGCCATCAGCGACGCCGTTACGGCCGATGCGCGCGTGGGCGCCTGCCCCAAGTGCGGCAAGGACCTGGTTATGAAGACGAGCGCCAAGACCCGTGGCAGCTTTATTGGCTGCATGGGCTGGCCCGACTGCGACGTGACCTATCCGGTGCCGAGCGGCGTCAAGGTCAGCCCGCTCGAGGGCGAGGCCGCCGTGTGCCCCGAGTGCGGTGCGCCGCGCATTAAGTGCCAGCCGTTCCGCCAGAAGGCTTTCGAGATCTGCGTGAATCCCACGTGCCCCACTAACTACGAGCCCGACCTTAAGGTGGGCGAGTGCAAGGTGTGTGCCGAGGCCGGACGCCATGGCGATTTGATTGCGCACAAGAGCGAGAAGAGCGGCAAGCGTTTTATCCGCTGCACCAACTACGATGACTGTGGCGTGAGCTATCCGCTGCCGGCGCGCGGCAAGCTCGAGGCGACGGGTGAGACCTGCCCCGAGTGCGGTGCCCCCATCGTGGTGGTCAACACGGCGCGCGGTCCGTGGCGTATCTGCGTAAACATGGACTGCCCGACCAAGGAGAAGAAGCCTGCCCGCGGCCGCAAGACCACGACCAAGGCGAGCACGGCGAAGAAGACCACGGCAGCAAAGAAGACTTCGACCGCCAAGAAGTCGACTGCCAAGAAGGCTACCGCGAAAAAGACGACCACCAAGAAGCCAGCTGCCGACAAGTAGCGGTGCAGCCGAAACATTGCCCAAAACAAAAAACGAGCGAGGGTCTCATGATCCTCGCTCGTTTTTTATCCGGCAGTTAGGGACGCTCCTTTTCTGCCGGCAGTTTAGGAACGTCCCTAACTGCCGGCTCTGGAACGACAAAGCGGCTACTTCACCTCGACGGGTGCGGCGCCGGGGTAGCGGTCCTCAAAGTCCAGACGGTATTTGTTGTCGTTGGTGCCCGCTACGTTGTCGCGCGCCAGCGGCGCCACGATCTCGTCCTTGTGGTTGGCGGGGCTGGAGTACTCAAGGCTGATCTCCCAGGCATCGCAAATCACGTCGATGCGGTTCTCCAGATCGTCGTAGAGCGTGATGATGTCTTTCCGCGAGCCGTAATTCTGCGAGTCGATGGGAACGTCCAGGTCCTCGACCTCGTCCTTCAGGTCGCCGATCTGATCCTCGAGCGCCTCGGCGGCATCGCTGGCAGATTGGCGCGAGCCGCGGTCATCCTTGAGATAGTACGTGTTAAACGTGGTAGCGCAGTCGCGAACCTGCTGATCAAGATCGGAGAGCCTGCTGTAGTAGGAGCTCAGCTGGTCGTAGACGTTCTGCTCGCTGATGGTGGCGGCACCGTGGGCGTCATCGTCATCATCGTCAAGCTTGTTGGGGTCGCCCTTGACGGACACATCGTCGTCATCGTGGTCGATCTTGACCTTCTCGATGGTTGTGCCCTTGGAATCGTCGGCGTTCTTGTTGAACGGTCCGATCATAAATAATGCGACCAGCGCGATAATCACGACGACCAGCACGGCGATGATGCCGATAAACAGAGCGTTGTTGTTTTTGGGCGCGGCGGGAGCACCGGCCTGCGGAGCGGCGGTCGGTATGGGCTGCTGCGGCGCGGAGCCGGCTGGCGTCGCCCATTGCTGCGTCGCGCCAGCTTCCGGCTGGGGAGCGGGCGCGGGCTGATGGGCGGACTGTACGGTCACGTCTGCCTGCGCATCCTCTTGCGATTGAGAGGCCTGACCATCATCGGTTATCGGCGTTCCGCAGCTGGTGCAAAAACGCTCGTCGTCATTCAGAAGCTTGCCGCAATGGGTACAAAACCGGGGCATGATGGTTCCTTCCACTCGATGTGTTGGCTAGATTATAAGGTGGTTCAGGTGCGGTTGGGCCGCGCCGGCCCAACTGGTTATGTGAGGACAGTCGTGCCGCGCAAGCCCTGTCGCATGCGTCACAATGAATGCGGCATGCTGGGTGTTCGGCGCGGCCGTTTATCGACGACTCGGTAGAATGCGATGGTGGGGAGTGAGTCTGTGTATTGCGGCGAGCAAGGTCGGGGTGGCGGCGACAACGTGGGGGCGTTCCGGTTCCCGCCGGGGGATGCGCCCCTCGCTGTGCGCGATTGCTCGCGTCGAGTGTTTTGTGCCGGGATGTTGACCGGAGCGCTTGCCTCGGTGATGAGTCTCGACGGTTGTGCCGCACGCCGCAACGAGGCTGGGGGCTCCGCTGTCCCTGCCAAACAAAAAGCGAATCATCCGTCCGCTCAAAAGACGGAAGCTGTCGCTCGGGCTTCTTGGATTGCCGGCCTTCAGCAAGATATCGAAGCCCTTGTCGAGCCGTATGGTGGGTCTACCTCGGTCTATGCTGCGGCGCTTGATCCTCAAACGTTTGCGTCGCTCGATGGCGAAGTCGCTGTGGCGCCGGACGCGCGACGTGTGGCGGCAAGCATCATCAAGCTTCCCATTCTCGCTTGTGCGCTCGAGACCGTGACGGCGGGCGAGCTGTCCCTCGACGAACAGATAACGGTGACGCAACAGGATATCGTGGGTGGCAGCGGCAACATTCAGTCGCGCGGCGCGGGTGTGTCGTACAGTATTGACGAGCTGCTGCACGCTATGATCGCCCAGAGCGATAACGTGGCAGCGAACCTTGTTATCGGCAGGCTTGGCATGGATACGGTCAACGAAACGTGTGCCGCATCGGGACTGACCCAGACCGTGCTCGCTCGTCTGATGATGGACACCGATGCCCAGGCACAGGGTCACGAGAACTATACGAGCGCCCGTGATGCTGCGGTCGTGTTGCAGCGACTGGCGGCGGGGACAATCGCGACGCCCGAGCTGTGCGAGCGAGCGCGCGGATATCTGCTGGCGCAGGAAGACGCACGCGGTATTGTCGAGGGCGTTCCCGGCGGCGTTTTGGTCGCGCACAAAACGGGCAGTCTGGCGAATGCTCAGCACGATGCCGCAATCGTCTACGCCGAGCGCCCTTACGTGCTGGCAATCCTCACCCAGGACCTCGAACGCGAGCAGGCCCTAGCCCTCGAGCGCGACATTTCCTTCGCCATCAACGCCCGCGCCCACTCCTAACTTGCGGTGAAATAGGGATTGTATTTGCTGTTAGAAGGCGTATCTAGTCCCTATTTCACCGCAACTTAGAGGGTCGGCAGTTAGGGACGTTCCTTTTAATATGAGCAGGACATTGTCAAGAGGCAAAATCGGGCCTGGCCCCAACGATATGGGGTCAGGCCCTCTCCCTATATCAACCCCTCCGCGGCGACCTCGGCGTGTCTTTCCGACGCTCGTCTTTGCAGTTTAATATCCGCCCGTGGCGATCTCTCGCTGGGCAATCCGTTGCTACGGCTGAGGCTTCTTCGTCGAACCGACAGTCTGTGCACGCGTGTGGCGCCCTGGGCGCTCGCAGAAAAGGGACCTGAGGTTCGCCTCAACGGCTTCGGATCAAACCGCTTCCGGGGTGATCGGCTTATGTGCGGGGGACCGGCCCCCTACGCCTCCTCGGCCATGAGGCCGACCGCCCACACCCAGCAGGCGAGCTCGCGCGCCGTGGCCACGTTCGCCTTGTTGCCGTGGACCCCGCGCGCGAGCAGCGCCTCCCGCCTCTCGACAAGCCTCCGCACGCCCTTGGCGGCATGCCTCCGGGCGCACCGGTCCGGGGCCTGGCCCCTGGCGAGGTCCTTCGGCCGCGCGGAGCACGTCAGGTAGTGCCACGCGGCCTCGACCAGCGCCTTCCTCAGGTGCTTGTTGCCGGCCTTGGTGATCGCGCCCCTGCGGTCGCTCTCCCCGCTGGAGTGCTCGGAGGGCGTCAGGCCGACCCACGCCGCGAACGAGCGGGCATTCCCGAACCTCGAGAACTCGCCGGCCTCGAACACGAGGTCGGCGGCGGACGCGGTGTCTACGCCCTTGAGGCAGCGCAGGGAGTCGACCCTCCTCCTCCACCTGGGCTTGCGGGCCTCGGCCTCGACGAGCCCCTCGAGCCTCGCCTTCTCCTCCGCCGCCCGCCTGACCGCGTCGACGTAGTAGGCGAGCACGTCGTTGTCGGCCCCCTCCGCGAACCTTATCGACTCGATCCAGGACCAGTGCGCCCGGGTCCAGTTGCCCTTCCTGCGGCCGGTGGGCGTCCTCTCGTCGAAGACGAGCCCGTGCCTGAGCAGGAACTTGGAGAGCCGCTGCTTCGAGCGCGAGAGGTCGTCCCTCGCGTCCTCGAGCGCCCTGGTCAGGTCGCGGGCGGCCTCGCACTCGTCGTCGGGGACCCACACCTCGACGACGTTGCCGACCGACAGCATGCGGGCGAGGAACTCGGCGTCGTTGCGGTCGTTCTTCCTGCGCCTGTCCGCGCTGGGCTTGATCATCTTCGAGACGGCGCCGACCGCGCAGCCGACCCCCAGTCCGGAGAGCCTCTTCTGCAGGTCGAACCCCGTGACCCCGGACTCGTACACGCACCTGGCCCCGGGGTCCACGGACCGGACCCACTCCGCGACGGCCCCGGCGTCGTAGCCGAAGGTCGCGGAGCGCACTGTTAGCGTCAATCTATTTTTCACCAGTTTCGCTAAACAGGCGCGCCGTTCGCGCAAAGGCGGTTTCACCGGTTGCGCTAACGTATTTTCACCGATTCCGGTCACGGCTTGACGGGGCCGTCCCTCGGCAGGTCCTTCAGCCTGTAGGACCTGCCGGTTATCTTGACCAGGTGGCAGTGGTGGCACACCCTGTCCGCGATCGCGCTCGCCGCCACGTCGTCCCCGAACACCCTGCCCCAGCCGCTGATCCCCACGTTGGTGGTGATGATCGTCGAGCGCTGCTCGTAGCGCGTCGATATCAGCTGGAACAGCAGGTCCGCGCCCGCGCTGCCGACGTCGAGGTAGCCGAGCTCGTCGATGA
This sequence comes from Collinsella sp., assembly GCA_046995905.1. Classification (GTDB taxonomy): domain Bacteria; phylum Actinomycetota; class Coriobacteriia; order Coriobacteriales; family Coriobacteriaceae; genus Collinsella. The sequence goes on along the minus strand of JBKXET010000001.1, from coordinate 2,343,195 downwards.
TCAGCAGCCTCGAGTGGGCGTAGTACTTGAGCCTCTTCTTGAGGATGCCGCGCGACGAGGCGTCCTCCAGGTCCTCGACGAGCCGGGCGCAGTCCACGAACCTGACCTCGCGCCCCGCCCTGACGGCCTCGATGCCCAGCGCGACGGCGAGGTGCGTCTTGCCCACGCCGGGGCTCCCCACGAACAGGACGTTCTCGGCCCGCTCGACGAACCTCAGGGTCGCGAGCTCCTCGATCTCTGCGCGCGGGACCGACGGCTGGAAGTCCCAGTCGAAGTCCGCCAGCCCCTTGACGTAGGGGAACCCCGACGAACGTATGCGCTGGTTGGTGATCCTGACCTCCCGGGCGGCGACCGTACCCGGGCAGCCCCTCCCCGCGGCCCTCGCGCAGGAACGCGTAGACTGCCATCTTGGTCATCCCGGGCAGCTGGGCCTTCGCGCGGATCACCTCCTCGAGCGGGTCGAAGGCGCTGCCCCTCGCGGACCTCCCGTCGGCGGCGGACTCGCCCTCCCGCCAGTACTTGGCGACCGTGTGCCGGTCCATGCCGTGCCTCCTCGCGATCTCGCTGAAGTTCGGCTTCGCGCCGGACCCCCTGTAGACGTTCAGCTCTCCCATTACGTTTCGCTCCATATCCCGCTCCTCCCGGGTCGGATACCCGATCGGAGCATAGTTCCGTTAGCGCAGTTGGTGAAAGTACATTAGCGGGGTCGGCGAAAGCGCGTTAGCGCATTCGGCGAGATGCGTTTGCGAAAGTGGTCAATTTTAGATTAGCGCTAACACGCACCTCCCCGGTCATGACGTCGAGGGAGACGGCCTTTATCGAGCGGGCGTGGACGTCGAGGCCGACGAAGGTGGTAGTATCGAGCATGGGAGCCCCTTCCATGAATGCGGCGCGGCCGCCGCGGCTGAATTAGACACTCACCATTGTCGGCCTAATCCGCGGATTTTCGTGCAGCAGGGGCTCTCAATGTTTTTATGTCCTGCTCATATCGTCTCTGCCGGCACTTTGGGAACGTTCCTAACTGCCACCTAGCCCCTGCCCCTGGGGTATCATGGCTTGGTTGCTATAACTTGCATTTTCGCGCCTTGTAGGAAGGGGCTGCGCCCATGGCTTTTGAGCCCGCTCAACATAGCTTTATCACGCTCGAGGGCGTCGACGGTGCCGGCAAGTCCACGCAGGCGCGCCTGCTTGCCCGTGCGCTCGAGCTCGCTGGCTACCAGGTTGTGAGCCTGCGCGAGCCGGGCGGCACTGCCATCAGCGAAAAGATCCGCGCTCTGCTGCTCGACCCCGCCAATACGGCGATGGGCGACACCTGCGAGTTGCTGCTCTACGAGGCGGCACGTGCCCAGTTGGTGCACGAGGTCATAGCTCCCGCCCTCGCTGCCGGCAAGGTGGTCCTGTGCGACCGTTTCTACGATTCCACGACCTGCTATCAGGCGTTTGCCGATGGCCTTGACCGTCAGATGGTGCGCGATGCCAACAACCTGGCTGTCGCCGGTACGCATCCGGCGCTTACGCTCGTCTATCACATCACGCCCGAGCAGGCGGCGCTGCGCATGGCCGCCCGTGGTGCGGCCGATCGTATGGAGGCCAAGGGCATGGCCTTCCAGGAGCGCGTCTATCAGGGATTTTGTGCCATTGCTGCCGAGGAGCCAGACCGCGTGAAGCTGATCGACGCCACTGCGTCGATCGCAGACGTCTTCGCGCAGACGGTCGAGCTGGTTCGCGCGTACGGTCTCGACATTCCCCAAGATGCCGTCGCCGCCGCGCTTGCCCAGGAGGCTGAGTAACATGGCCCCCGTGCAGACAAGCCTGCTGGCCAAGCTAGACACCCAACAGCGCGTGCGCGACTTTTTGACCAACGCCATCGCAAGCGGCCGTGCATCGCACGCCTACCTGTTCTTGGGTGCGCCCGGTGCCGGTAAGCTCGACGCCGCATGGGCGCTCGCCCAGGCATTCCTGTGCGAGCAGGACGGCTGTGGTTCGTGCGACAGCTGCGTGCGCGTCGCCCGTCATACGCATCCCGACGTGCACTATTACACGCCCGAGAGCGCTACGGGCTACCTCATCGCGCAGACCCGCGAGCTGCTCGACGACGTGCCCCTGGCACCCATCCGCGCCAAGGCAAAGGTCTACATCATCGACCGTGCCGAGCAGCTGCGCGCCAACACCGCCAACGCGCTGCTCAAAACGCTCGAGGAACCGCCCGAGGGTGTCATGTTCATCCTGTTGGGCACCTCGGCCGACGTGATGCTGCCCACCATCGTGAGCCGCTGCCAGTGCGTACCGTTTCGGCTGGTTTCGCCCACTGTGGCCGCGCAGGCCGTGTGCCGCGCCACCGGTCAGGATCCCGCGCGCTGCCGCATGGCCGTCGCTGTGGCGGGAAGCCCCACGCGCGGTATCGAGTTCCTTAAGAGCGCCGAGCGCCAGGACGCCCGTCGCCAGATGGTCCGTGCCATCGACTCGCTCATCGCCGCCGACGAGGCCGATGTGCTCAGTCGCGCCAAATCGCTCATCGTCGCCGTCAAGGCGCCGCTCGCCGAGGTCAAGTCCACGCAGGAAAAGGTGCTCGAGCAAAATGCCGACTACCTGTCGCGTGGAGCATTGAAGCAGCTTGAGGACCGCAACAAGCGCGAACTCAACGCGCGCGAGCGTTCGGGTATCATGGAAGCGCTGGCGAGCGCGCGGACGCTCATGCGCGACGTGCTGCTGACGCTTCAGGATGAGGCGGCAGACGTTGTGAACGAGGACGTGCGCGACACGATCGGGCGGCTTGCCGCGGTGACGAATGTTGCGGGCGCCACCCAGGCGCTCGAGGCGGTTGCCACCGCTGAGCGCAACATCGCCAGAAACGTTACTCCCCAGCTGGCCATCGAGGTCATGCTGTTCGATATCAGGAAGGCACTGAAATGCCGTTAGTCGTACCCGTTAAGTTTACCTACGCCTCGCGCGACCTGTGGTTCGACCCACAGGATCTGGATATCCTCGAGGCCGATTATGCCATCTGCTCCACCGAGCGCGGAACCGAGATCGGCCTGGTCACGGCCGACCCCTTCGAGGTGCCGCAAGACGAGATCGGTCAGCCGCTCAAGCCCGTGTTGCGCGTAGCGAGCGACATCGACCTGCAGCTTGCCGACGACCTGGCTATCCAGGGTGACGAGGCGATGGTCGATTTCCGCCGTCTGGTCAAAGAACTCGACCTCGAGATGAAGCCGGTCGGCGTCGAGTACCTGTTTGGCGGCGAGAAGGCCGTGTTTTACTTTGCTGCTGAGGAGCGCGTTGATTTCCGCCAGCTCGTCAAGGACCTCTCCTCGACGCTGCACATTCGCGTCGACATGCGCCAGATCGGTGTGCGCGACGAGACCCGCCTGGTGGGCGGCTATGCCCAGTGCGGCCAGGAGCTCTGTTGCACGCGCTTTGGCGGACAGTTTGAGCCGGTTTCGATCCGTATGGCAAAAGAGCAGGACCTGCCGCTCAACTCGTCCAAGATTAGCGGCGTCTGCGGTCGCCTGATGTGCTGCCTGCGCTATGAGTTCGAGGCGTACAAGGACTTTAAGAGCCGCGCGCCCAAAAAGAAGACGCTTATCGATACGCCGCTTGGCAAGGCACGCATCCAGGAATATGACACGCCGCGTGAGCAGCTGGTGTTGCGCCTGGAGAACGGCAAAGTCTTTAAGGTCAACCTGGCCGACATGACCTGCTCTGAGGGCTGCAAAAAGAAGGCCGCCGAGCAGGGCTGCAACTGCCGTCCCGACTGCGTGACGCGCGATGTACTCGAGCGTATCGAGTCGCCCGAGATGCGCTTGGCGCTTATGGAGCTCGACCGCGAGAACGGCGTCGACGTGGGCGATGGCCTGTCGAGCGCCGACCGTCTGGCGGGGACGACGATGCCCAAGCGTCGCCGTCGCGATGCGGACGCCGATACCCGTGCCGGTCAGAGCCAGAGCGAGGGTCGCGGCCGCGGTAAGGGTCGCGGCAAGGCCGAGGCACCCGAGGCTGAGGAGGCTGCCGGTGGACGTCGCCGCCGCAAGCGCTCGGGTTCGGGCGATGCCGGCGAGGCCGCTCCCGCAGGCAAGAATTCCCCCCGCGAGCGCGAGGCTCAGCAGCCTCAGCAGCAAAACCGCGGCGGTGGCATGAATCCCACGCGCCGTCGCCGCCGCCATTTGTCGAGCGAGGAGCGCGAGGACGCCTTCCGCGCCGCAGCCGCTCGCGAAGCCGGTGCCGCCCCCAAGGGTGGTTCGGGTTCCGATACGCCTGCCGACAAGGGCGGCAAGCAGCGCAACGATGACGAGCGCGCCCCGCGTCCGCGTCGTCGCCATTCCTCGGGCACGCAGCAAAAGCCCTCGGTGCCCTCCGTGGCCGATCAGGTCTCGGATGGCGAGGTCAAGGTCACACGTCGTCGCCCCGGAGATGGCGGAGGGGCGGCTGCCAAGGCCGCGCGCGGCGCTGCTCGCGACGAACGCGAGTCGCGCGAAGATCGTGGTGGCGAGGGTTCGGCCGACCAGGGCCAGAAGCGCCGTCGCCGTCGTCGTTCCCGCAAGCCGCGTCAAGATGGTGGCGAGGGCTCGACCCAAAACTCGTCCGCACCGCAACCGCCCACCGGCGAATAGTGCCCGCAAACGGATTTAACCTGCCTGACCCCAAACGCGTCGGGGTACCATGACGCTGAATCAACAACCCTCCCTGCGACCGAGCGTAGGGAGGGTTGTGTCGTGAAGAGACATTTGGATGTGTTGGGATGCCTGCAAGGTGCTGGCATCCTACCGTTTGCGGACGAATTGTTACCGTTTGCCGAGCAGGCGGCGCACGAGGCGCTTGAGGCGTTGTCGCCCACGCGATGTGCTGGCTGCGAGCGCGCCGGCGCGCTTATTTGCCAAGACTGCCTGGCCGCGCTCGCGCTCATCGACTCGCGGCATAGCTGCACTCGATGCGGCGCCCCGTTTGGAGACTTGCTGTGCACCGAGTGCTCGGTCGAGGGTACGTCCTCGGCGATGGCCGAAGCTCTCGACCGGTGCCTGGCATGTGCCGTTTACATGCATCCGCTGCCGCGGATCATTAAAGCGTACAAAGACGCGGGCGAGCGACGCCTGGCGCCGTATCTGGCAGAGCTGCTATACGATACCGCCTTACATGCCCAGGTCGCGGCACCCGAACGCTTAGGCGGTGTGTTGTCCGGCGCCGATGCAGTGGTGTTTGTGCCCGCGACGGCGGCGGCGTTTCGGCGGCGCGGCTTCGATCATATGGAAGCCATCGCGCGCCCATTTTGCGAGCTGTCGGGTGTTCCGCTGCTCGACGCCCTCGTTAAGTACGGCCATGGCGACCAGCGTGAACTCGGTCGTGAAGAACGCCGCGAACGTGCCCGAGGCATGTACGAGACCGTTGAGGATGTGCGGGGCAAGCACCTGCTGCTTATCGACGACGTTATCACCACGGGTGCGACGATGGCAGCGGCTTCGGCGGAACTCAAACGCGCCGGTGCCGCGGCCGTTGATGGCCTCGCTATCGCACGCGTTTGGTAGGGGTGATTCGTGTGGCGGTAACAATCAGGCAGTGCAACAAACCGACAAAAGAGCAGCTAGCGGCTTCCGTGATCCTGACGGGCGCCTCGGCGTTGCGCATGATTCGAGCCGAGCGCCGGCAGATGGGCTACATCGGCTGGAAGGACCTTGAGCCCGAGGAGGAGCGCCGCGTGCTGTGTACGTCATCGCCTTCGACCGAGGATATCTATCTTCCCGACCTGGTGCGAATTGGAGCCAAAAGCGGCGAGGTGCAAGAAGATCTGTGCTTGCTGGTGGGATCTGCGGCGCAGCGCCGCCGCATGCCTGGTGTGGGCTGGTCCGTGTGCTCCGGGTTGCCTGCCGGCTCGATTCTAGAGGTGGAACCGGGGGTGTACAGCCTATCTCCCGAGGCCCTTTGTGTTGCCGTCGCCCGCGAGGTCGGCTGTATCCAGGCGTTTGCTCTGGCCCAGGAACTGTGTTCCAAGATTTCACTGAGCGATCGCGGGAAGTATCTGCCTCCCTACACCTCACCTGTTGCGAATAGACTTGCAAAGGACAAGGACCAACCGGCAGACGTGGGCTACTTTGAAGTCGAGCCGGTGTTGACGCCCGATCGCCTGACAGATTACCTCGCGGCATGCAAGGGGAGTGCGGCCAAACAACTGCGGCGGCTGTGCCCCTATCTGTCGGAAAACCTGCGCTCACCCATGGAGTGCATCATGCTTGCCATGTTTTCGCTTCCGTTTTCCTATGGCGGATTTGCCTGCGGTCCCTTTAAGACCGACTACAAGATCGAGTTCGATGACCGCGCGCAGGCAATCTCGGGGATGCCCCATGCAGTTTGCGATGCATATCAGGAGGCAGCCCGGTTTGACCTTGAATACAACGGTGAGCTGGGTCATTCCTCCCGGAGGGGACGTGTCCATGATGAAAAACGCAACACGGGCTTGATTACTATGGGAATCGAGGTCGCGACGGTCAACAACGAAATGCTCTGCGACATGGAAGCGATGGAAGCGCTCGCATGGCGCATCCACCAGCGCATGGGTAAGCGATATCAGAATCGCGTAGAGGCTCGTCGAAAGAGGCAGGATGCTCTGCTGAATACGCTCCGAGCGTGCTTTGGGCTCAAGCTGGCGTAAAACTATGGCTTTATAGGGTGTCTGTTTATATGTCCTGTGCAAAAAACGGCAAATATGAGTACTGTTACTAGATTAGTGGCAGCAAAAACAAAGAAACTTAGGCCGAAAATCTGGATTCATTGAAGAGATAATGGTCGCGCGCGCAGACGTGGTGTAAGAGTGTCCTGAGGTCCGTCGCTGCAAGTCCCGATGTTACTCCTTCTTGAGACCGCGCTTCTCGACTATCTCGTCCACTATCTCCCTGGCGCGCCGCCCGAGCGCGCGGCGCCTCCCCTCTGTCGGGGCCGGCCTGTCCGCGGGCTCGGCGAAGCCCTCGGCGGCCGAGGCCTCGGAGAACACGCGCTGCTGGGACCACTGCCCCTCGGTCTCCATGAGGCTCGCGCACGTCAGGCGCAGCATCGACTCCCTCGAGGGGAAGGACTGCACGACCCTGTAGCGGCGCTTGATCTCGCGGTTGGCGCGCTCCTGGACGTTGTTGGTGCGGAGCTTGGCCCAGTGCGCCCTGGGGAAGGCCGTGAACGCCAGCGCGGAGTCCTCGGCCTGCTCGAAGACCTCGCCGGCCCTGGCGGACACCGACGCCACCCAGGGCGCCGCCTCGGCCCACACGCAGCGCGCGAGGTCGGGGTCGTCCTGGTAGACCGCGGCGTGCACGAGGTCCCTGACGGCCGCCTTGGAGTCCTCGGGCCTGCCCGAGCAGGCGCTCTGGAGGTTGCGCTGCAGGTGCGTCACGCAGCGCTGCCAGGCGCAGCCCTGGAACAGGCGCGAGACGGCGGCCACGAGCCCGGCGTGGCTGTCGGAGACCACGAGGCGAACGCCGGCCAGCCCGCGCTCGCGCAGCCCGCCGAGGAATGCCGCCCAGGAGTCCTCGCTCTCGGTGTCGACCACGTCGCAGCCCAGGAAGTGCTTGCGCCCGTCGGCGCCCAGCCCGATCGCGGTCACGACGCCCTGCGAGACGACCGACGAGCCGACCCTGCAGCTCATGTAGGTGGCGTCGAGCCACAGGTAGCAGCACGGCGTGCCCGACAGGTCGCGGCTGCGGAACTCCGCCACCTCGGCGTCGAGGTCGGAGCAGAGGCTCGAGACCTCCGAGCTCGACAGCGAGGATATGCCCAGCTTGGACGCCACGCGCTCGACCTTGCGGGTGGACACGCCGCACACGTACATCTCCTGCACGATGGCGGCCACCGAGGTGTCGACGCGCGACCATCGCGCGAGCATGCCCTCGGGGTAGTAGGTGCCGTGCCTGAGCTTGGGTATCTCGAGCTCCACGTCGCCCACGGCGGTCTTGAGCGACCTGGGGCGGTAGCCGTTGCGGCTGTTCTCCCTGCCGTCGCTGCGCTCGTTGCGGCCCGCGCCGCACATCTGCTGGGCCTCGGAGTCCATCAGCGCGTTCATCACGCCGCCCAGCACCCTGCACGCGAACTCGCGCGCGTCGCCGCACTCCTGCCAAAGCCTCGCCGCCTCGAGGGCCTCGTCGCGGTCGAGGCGCAGTACACTCTCTTCTTGGGGCATCGCCTTTCCTTCCATTCGTCACCTTCATTACTCCAACGACGAATTCTAGGCGGTGCCCCCTCCCTTTCAAGAAAGAGAAGAGGCGGGGCATGCCCCGCCTCTTACACCACATCTCTGCGCGCTACCGAGATAATAAACGAATGTGGAATATCTTGGCGCCAAGCAGGCTGTACGGAACTCAAAAAGGGCTCGCGGGGCGGAAAAACGCTGCTACTAAATTGGTGACAGTACTCATATTTGCCGTTTTTTGCACACGGCGCCCTGAGACGGGTGCCCCGGAGCTCCCCGTAGGGGAGCTCCGGGCTTCATGGGGGCACGAATGGTCCGCTCCGACCTGCAAAATCTGTGCTCACGGTGCGAATGACGCCCCTAACCTTAAACTTTAGCTTGAACTTAGCTATAATGCGCTACGTTCCTGCCAGGCTGTGGTTGCGGACGGACGAAATGTCCATCCTAGTCCAAGACAGACGCGGTCAAAGGGATCCACGTAAGCGACCGCGTGCGCGCGGCGCGATCATGGCGCGTCCTAGATGTAAGCCGCACCGTCCGTTCTACTTTCTTTGGGGCAATACCGCCTCGCGGGCGAGCGGGCCAGTCGTGAAGGTGGTTACGGCCTCCCGAGCAAACACCCCGGTGCGCAAGTGTGGGGTCAAATACCAGGTCAGCTGGTGGGAACACCCGTTATTCCGCGCAACGCACGGATTGTATACGACACAGAAGGCAGGGTAGTGGACATGGTGAGGGGCAGCTTGATGCACGCGGCTCGGTTAGGTGCTGGGACCGCGGCGGTCATTGCCGTATTGGGCTTGAGCGGATGCGCGTTCATCCCACTGTCCACGTTCACGACGCCCACGATTGACCAGATCGAGCGCGAGACCGTTACCCCTACGGTGTCGGACGATGCCCTGGTCACTCCCGGTACCCTGACGGTTGCCCTCGATACCTCCGATGCCCCGCAGGCCATGCAGGGCGCCGATGGTAACCTCACGGGCTACGCGGTCGACGCTGCCCGCGCCCTTGCAAGCCGCATGGGCCTCAAGGTTGCCTTCGTCGATGCTTCTTCTGCCGATTCCGCGCTTGGCGACAAAAAGGCCGACATCTTCATTGGTGACATCAATTCCACGGAAGGTGACATCAGCACGCTTGGTACTTGCCTGTACGACGCTGCGGCAGTGTTCGGAAAGACGAGCGACGGCGAGTCGCTGAGCGTTTCCACCGAAACGCTTAACACCGCTACCCTGGGCGTTCAGACCTCCTCGGCCTCGCAGGAAGCGCTCGCCAAGCAGAGTATCACGGCCAACCAAAAGACCTTCTCCAACATCAACGAGTGCTTTGAGGCACTTGAGTCCGGCGAGATCGACTACGTGATTTGCGACTCCACGGCCGGCGGCTACCTTGCGCGCCTGATGAGCCAGATCTCTTACGTCGGCGCGCTCGAGACACCCTCGACGCTCGACGTCGCGGGCCTCGCGGCCAACGATGAGCTATGCCGTGCCGTGAGCGATGCCCTCGACGGTATCACGGTCGATGGCACGCTCGAGGCGGTCCACTCCGTCTGGTACGGCACGATGCCCTATGATCTCACCACCAAGACGGTCTCGGGCGCCGACGTGCAGTCGTCCGACACCGGATCCAGCGAGTCTGCATCCTCCGATTCGAGCAGCGAGGGTGCAACCTCCGAGGATAAGTCGTCCGGCCAGGAGGGCACTATCACCGACGACGACATTAACAAGCTCAATAGCTAGTTATTGCTAGGGGTGGCGTCTCCTATGCGCTAGGAGAGATGCCTCTTCACGGTTTCAACACGCACTGCCGGGCTTCCCCGATGGGGGAGCCCGGCTTTTTCATCCCAATAAAACCAGCAGGTCAAAGCCAATTTTCGGGACCAAATACAAAGTCGCCGTCGCCTTCCTATAGCGCACTTTGCCACAGAAAAGTGCGAGACTTCGGTATGCGGTACCAAGCAATCGTTATTCGGGTCTTTGGGAATCCGCGTGATTAAATGCACGGCAATGGGTACATAGCCAGTACAGTAAGTCCCCGAGGCAGATTGGAGCCACGTATGGATATCAAGGTTTCTGGACGCAAGACGACGGTAACCGATGCTCTGCGTGCGCATGTGGATGAGAAGATCGGCGAGGCGCTCAAGGTTTTCGATATCGAGCCCATGACGGTCGACGTTGTACTTCGCTATGAGAAGAACCCCTCGAACCCCAACCCGGCAATCGTCGAGGTTACGGTTCGTGCCCGCGGTTCGGTGATTCGCGTTGCCGAGCACGGTGCAGATATGTACGCCGCCATCGACCTCTCCGCCGATAAGGTCACCCGCCAGCTGCGCAAGTTCAAGACCAAGGTCGTGGACAACCGCCAGGGCGGTGCCAGCGCAGCGGATGTCGCACCGGTCGAGCGCGTCGAGGATCTGGCCGACCTGCTGCTGCCCGAGGAGGAGGACGACCTGCTCGTCCGTGAGAAGGTCATTGATGTCACCCCGATGACTGAGGAGCAGGCGCTGGTGCAGACCGATCTGCTCGGCCACGACTTCTACGTGTTCGAGAACGCGACGACTGGCCTCATCAATGTGGTGTATCACCGTAAGAATGGTGGATATGGCATCATCAAGCCCCGCATCGAAACACTTGACGAGTAAAATACGTTAACTTGCATGAGTTAACGGCCGGCGGTCACCCCATGCGGATGGCCGCCTTTTTTACGTAAGGAGTCGCTTTGATGGACAAGGCTGCATCTACCGGCCATTCTGACCGCTGCCGCATCGTCGTCGATACCTGCTGCGACTTTAGCCCCGAGGTCGCTGCGAACCTCGATGTCGATATCTTGGGCTTCCCCTTTATCATCGATGGCGAGGAGCGCACGGACGATATCTGGTCGAGCATGAGCCCTAAGGAGTTCTACGACCGTATGCGCGCCGGCGCTCGCGTGTCTACCTCCGCTGTGTCGCTCGGTCGCTATATCGAGTTCTTTACCGAGTGCGCCAAAGAGGGCACGCCCACGGTCTACCTGTGCTTTACCTCGGCGCTGTCGTCGAGCTACAACTCCGCGTGCCAGGCGGCGGACGCCGTGCGCGCCGAGTATCCCGATTTTGAGCTGTACGTGGTCGACAACGCTCTACCCTGTGCGACCGGCGCGCTCCTGGCGCTCGAGGCCGTGCGCCAGCGTTCGGCGGGACTGACCGCCAAGCAGCTGGTCGATTGGGCAAACGAGGCAAAGACCTACGTCCACGGCTACTTTACGCTCGAGAGCTTCGACGCACTGGCTGCCGGCGGCCGCATTCCGCCCGCGGCGGCGCAGCTCACGGCAAAGCTCGATGTCAAGCCCGAGCTCTCCTACGACCTGGCCGGCTCGCTGTCGCTGATCGGCGTCAACCGCGGCCGCAAGAAGGCGCTCAAGTCCATCCTCAAGTCGTTCCGCGAGAACTATGTGCCCGATCGCACCATGCCCATCGCCATTATGACTGCCGATGCCGAAAAGGACGGTGACTGGCTCGAAGCTGCCATCCGCAAGGAGGAGGGCTGCGCCGACGTCACGATCATTCGCAGCTCCGTGGGTCCCACCATTGGCTCGCACGTGGGCCCCGGCATGGTGGCCTGCGCGTTTTGGGGCAAGAACCGTGCCGAGAAAGCCTCGCTTTCCGACCGCATCGCGCGCCGCGTGCGTGGCGAGTAGACAGGTGCTGCGGCTGCAAGCGCCCTCAAGTCACGGCCGAAACGCTGGCACCGAGTATTCAACCTGGTAACAACACCCAACCCAAAAGGAAAGGTTTCATGGCAAACAAGCTCTCCGTCGCATTCATCGGCACCGGAATCATGGGTGCCCCCATTGCCGGCCACATTCTGGACGCTGGCTATCCCGTCACGGTCAACAACCGCACCAAGTCCAAGGCCGCAGCGCTCGTTGAGCGCGGTGCCGTCTGGGCCGATACGCCGGCAGATGCCGCGGCGAACGCCGACGTCGTCTTTACCATGGTGGGTTATCCCTCCGAGGTCGAGGAGCTCTACCTGGCGGGCGACGGTCTGCTCGCGTGCACTAAGCCCGGTGCGGTCCTGATCGACCTTACCACGAGCTCGCCCGAGCTGGCGCGCGACATTGCCGAGGCCGCCCAGGTCTCCGGCCGCATGGCGTTTGACTGCCCCGTCACCGGCGGCGAGTCGGGTGCCATCGCCGGCACGCTCACGGCTATCGTGGGCGCCACCGAGAACGACATCGCGCCGGTCCGCGACATCCTTTCCACCTTTGCGGCAACCATCTGCTGCTTCGATGGCGCCGGCAAGGGTCAGGCTGCCAAGCTTGCCAACCAGGTGTCGCTGGGCGCCTGCATGGTCGGCATGGCAGACGCCATGGCGTTTGCCGAGCTGAGCGGCCTTGATCTTGAGAAGACCCGTCAGATGATCCTGGGTGGCACCGGCAAGTCCGGTGCCATGGAGAGCCTGGCGCCCAAGGCGCTCGACGGCGATTACAAGCCCGGCTTTATGGTCGAGCACTTCATCAAGGACCTGCGCTTGGCGCTCGCCTATGCCGACGACCGCGAGCTTGCGCTGCCCGGCGCCGACGTGGCCTTTACGCTTTACGACATGCTCGATGCCATCGGTGGCGCCAAGCTGGGCACCCAGGCCGTCACGGTCCTCTATAAGGAGGAGGCCGACGCCATCGCCGCCGGTCTGGACTGGTCGCAGTATCGTCCCGAGGAGCATGGCGCTCACGAGGAAGGCTGCGGTTGCGGCGAGCATGACGACGATCACGAGTGCGGTTGTGGCCACCACCATGGCGAGGACCACGAGTGCTGCGGCGGCCACGGCCATGACGACGGCCACGAGTGCTGCTGCGGCCACCATCACGGGGAGTAGCGCCCATGAGCTGGACGTTCGTGGTGCTTGCGCTGGTGCTCTTTCTCTTTGCGATCTACATCGGCTTTTTGTGCGGCCAGTGGGCGTGCGAAAAGCGCGTCATCACCAAGCGCGACTACTGGATTGCCAATTTTGCAGGTGCGGCGGCAGTCGTCCTGCTGACCTGGGTGTTCTCGCTGTTCCCGCTGGTGCAGTTTGCGCCGATCGGCTGGCTCGGTGGCTTTATCGCCGGCCTTAAGATGAGCTTTGGCGAGTCCGTGGGTCCGTGGCGCAAGCACGACGAGGTCTTTAACGTCAACAAGGCTCACCGCGCCGCCGCCGACGCGGGCGATGCCGAGGAGCGCCGCCGTGCGCGTCGCAATGGCGCTGCCGACCGACAGCTTATCTCGGTCACCGATGACAGCAAGGGTGCTGGCAAGCACGCTAAGAAATAGTAAGAAGAGGTAACTATGGCAGAAAACAAAGACGAACAGCTCACCGACGAGGAGCTGGCACAGCTTCAGCTGGCAGAGGAGAACGAGAACGCCGTCGACCGTCTGGTCAAGGAGCTCGGCTGCCCCACGCGCCGCATCCGCCAGTTTGCCGCCCGCGTGCTGCATCTGCTGGCCGAGCGCGATCCGCAGCGCGTCGTGCCCTGCGTGCCCGCGCTGATCGAGGCGCTCGATCGCCCCGAGGCTCAGACCCGCTGGGAGGCTCTCGATGCCCTGGCGGCGCTCGCCACCACCTGCCCCGAGCAGCTGGGCGATGCCTTTGAGGGCGCCGAGACCGCGCTGTTCGACGAGATTTCCTCCACGCTGCGCTATTCCGCCTTCCGCCTGCTGTGCGTGTGGGGCGCCACGAGCGTCGAGCGTTCGCGCGAGGCTTGGCCCATCCTGGACGAGGCCATCCAGTGCTACCACGGCGACCTCGAGTATCGCGACATGCTCGGTTGCCTGTACGAGTTTGGCCAGGGCGAGATCGGCGCCGACGTCGCCGAGAAGCTCGCGCTGCGCCTTAAGTTCGACGCCGAAAACGGCAAGGGCAGCTATCTCAAGGCCCGTTCGAGCGAGATTTGCGAAATGCTTGTTAAACGTTTTGGCCTGGATCTCTCCAAAAAGAAGAAGCGTGCTAGCGTTAAAAAATCTGACGACGCCGAAGACGAGGAGTAACAGATTATGGCGCACGATGTAGTCCTGATCCCCGGTGACGGTATCGGTCCCGAGATTACGCAGGCCATGCGCCGCGTGGTCGAGGCCACCGGTGTCCAGATCAATTGGAACGTCCAAGAGGCCGGTGCCGGCGTCATGGACGAGTTTGGCACGCCACTGCCTCAGCACGTGCTCGACGCGGTCGCCGAGACCAAGGTTGCTATCAAGGGCCCCATCACCACGCCGGTCGGTACGGGTTTCCGCAGCGTCAATGTGGCCCTGCGAAAGCACTTCGACCTGTATGCCTGCGTGCGCCCTTGCCTGTCGCAGCCGGGCGACGGCTCGCGCTTCCGCGACGTCGACCTGGTCATCGTGCGCGAGAACACCGAGGACCTCTACGCCGGCATCGAGTTCGATGAGGGCGCTGCCGAGGTCGAGGAGCTCTCGCAGCTCGTCGAGCGCTCGGGCCAGAAGACCTTCGCTGCGGATTCCGCCATCTCAATTAAGCCGATTTCCATCGCCAAGAGCCGCCGTATTGTGGAGTACGCCTTTGAGTACGCCCGCCGCTGCGGCCGCAAAAAGGTGATGGCCGTGCACAAGGCCAACATCATGAAGGCGACCGACGGCCTGTTCCTGCGCGTGGCGCGCGAGGTGGCTGCCAACTATCCCGATATCGAGTTCAACGACAAGATCGTCGACGCCACCTGCATGGGTCTGGTCCAGAACCCCAACGACTTCGATGTCCTGGTGCTGCCCAATCTGTACGGCGACATCGTGAGCGACCTGTGCGCTGGCCTGGTGGGTGGCCTGGGTATGGCTCCGGGTTCCAACATCGGTGCCGATTGCGCCATCTTCGAGGCAACGCACGGCTCCGCGCCCGATATCGCCGGCCAGGATATCGCCAACCCCACGGCCGAGATCCTCTCTGCTGCGATGATGCTCGATCACCTGGGCGAGAATGACGCTGCCAATCGTATTCGCGCCGCCGTATCTGCCACGCTCGACGAGGGCGAGCAGGTTACCGGCGACGTGCGTCGTGCCCAGACCGGCTCCGTTGAGGGTGCTGTGGGCACGCAGGCCTTTGCCGATGCCGTTATCGCGCACCTGGCCTAAGGTATGCACGCTGCAAACGCCTAAATAGTACTTAAGTGTTTGCGTATAACCTGAGAATCAATACGCCCGGCGCTCTGTCGGGCGTATTCTATTGCGGACTATGTTTCCTAACAAGGAGTAACTGATATGGGTCTGATTCAAAAGAAGGACGAGAAGGACGAGATCGACGGCATCCAGATCATCGAGCGCGGCGAAGGCCCCGACGGTGACGAGGACGAGAAGATCGATCTGGTCGCCGGTACGTCTGCCGAGCACATTGCTGCCGGTACGACGGCCGAAGAGGAGGACGCCCGTCTGGAGGCTCAGATCGCCGCGGATGCCGCCGACGAGAATCTGATGCCCGAGGAGCGAGACGAGGACGACGATATCCTGGGTTCCGACGAAGATGACCATGCATCCAAGCACAAGAAGACGATGATTGCCGCCTTCGTGGTTGCAGTCGTGATCGCTGCGGTGGTCGGCTTCTTTATTGGCAATGGCGGCTTTGGCGGCAAGGGTGTCGGCTCGGCGACCCTGACCGAGGACCAGCTCGATTCGACCGTGGCAAGCTACAGCTACAACGGCAAGAAGAGCGACATCACCGCGCGTGAGGCCATCGAGAGCCAGTACAGCCTCGACACCGTCAAGGATAGCGATGGCAACTACACCGCTCCGTCTGCCGACGTCATCCTGTCCTACGTGCGCAACCAGATTCTGCTGGACGCTGCCGAGGACGAGGGCGTTACCGTTTCTTCCAAGGAAATGAAGCAGTACGCCGAGGATTCCATCGGCACCTCCGACTACAAGACCATGGCCACGCAGTATGGCGTGTCCAAGGATCAGGCCAAGCAGATCGTCCGCCAGTCCGCGACGCTGCAGAAGCTCTACAAGAAGAAGGTGGGCGATAGCTCCGCAAGCATGCCGACCGCCCCGACCGAGCCTGCTGACGGCAACGAGGAGACCGCGAGCAAGGACTACGCCGACTACATCATCAAACTTGCCGGCGACGAGTGGGATAGCGAGAAGGGCGCCTGGAAGGATGCCGACAGCACCTATGCCAAGGCCTTTGCCGATGATGCCTTTACGGCCGATAGCGCCACCTATAAGCAGGCCATGACCGCCTATTACACCGCCTACCAGCAGTATTCCTCGCAGGCTTCGAGCGCCAGCTCCAAGTGGACCGAGTACGCCAACGGCCTCTACGCCAAGGCTAACATCAGCATCTACGGCCTGTTTGCGTAAAGAGTCACACGACTCATCGAGCATCTAGCCGATTGACAGCAGAAAGCCTGCCAGCACGGAAGTCGTACTGGCAGGCTTTTTGCGTTGAGGGTATGATCGGCGGCTTAATTATGGCTATTCATCTTTAAGTCCAAAAAGGCTATCGGCTTCATCGTCGGATATATATTCCAGTACATCGCCTGGTTGGCAGTCGAGTGCCCGGCAAATCGCATCAAGAGTTGAAAAACGTATGGCAGAAACCTTGCCCGTCTTAATGCGTGACATATTGACCTGGGAGATGCCCACACGTTCCGCAAGCTCTTTGGATGAGATCTTGCGTTCGGCCAGCATGCGGTCAAGCCGCAGAATAATCATGGATTCCCCCTAGAGCAACTCGTCATCTTGCTTTTGCAGGATATACCCGTAGCGGAAGATGCTGGCAATCAGGCAAATAATCAGGCCTGCAAAGAGCATGGAGGGCTCGAATAACTGGCCGACGAACGCATCCGTAAAGCTGCCGCCAAATCCTGAGAGTATCATTCCCGTGATTACGGCACCAAGAAGCCTCACGGCAACGCCGCCGATAAGGAATAAATGTCCTACTCGACGAAGTGTGTGGTTGCATTCAAGGTCAAAGGGCCTGCCTTCCTTTTCAATGTTGAAGAAAAGCCTGCGCACGCTTATCGCGATGGTAAGCGCGAGGCATGTCATCAAGAGGCTCCCTATGGCAGTGTGACCATCGTGTGCGACGAACATAAGTGGGGCCTGCGCATCGGTACCGACGATAGCAAGGCATGGCCCCTCGCCGGCTTGAAGTTCTACGGATTGGAGACACGACCCTTGGGAGAGGCCAGGCAATATGAGCAGAAGGTCAATCGCAATGACTGCGAGGAGTCCCAGAGCGAGCGCTGCGGTAATGCAGATTGTGGCCCATTTGCAGATGCGAGCGCGCTTCCTCAGTTTGGCTATTGTCTGTTCGCGGCTGATGGTTTCATTCGATATAGATGCGTTTCGATGGAGCATAACCCCTCCAATCGGCGTTTTGGATGATACTTGTATCATATCAGAATTAATGATAAACGATAAATAATTACGAATATTGAGTAAGTAATGATTGAAAACGATTAACGTGAGCTATTAGCTCATTTTGGATGCCGGAGTTTGGCGCGCGGGGGATGAGGACAAATGCCAAAACTTCCCGTGATCGCGCAAGCGCTCCATCGGGTTCCCCTAATTCATCTGGGAAAACAACTGCAAACGATTGCAAGTAACCGGTGAACGGTCGAAAACTACCGTTCACCGATAATCTCAAAACTGGTTCTAACTGGTATTAAGTCAAAAAGACCAATTCACATATCTTCACAATGACCTGCAATTTTTCTACACGCTATTTTTAGCCGCCCTGCGTTGTTTAGACACAGGAAAAGTTTCGATCTTTTGCCAAAGCATTTCGAAACGGTTTCAAAACCGCAGGTAGAAGTGTTAACGAGCGGTAAACGGTCGATTTATCACCGTGAGCGGTGCAAAAACGTTTTACCGTATGAATCAACGAAAGCGACCTCTTCTGTGGTGATATAGTGGCAACAACACATCACGTGGTTACTACCAGTTTAGAAACCACTGGTCTTTAAAGAACGCTTTCCAAGAAGCTTTAAGGGCGATTGCCCGCTGGCTTCCGAAAATCATCGGACTCAGATCGTACACACCTTCGGAAGGGAAATTTGAATGGTTGGCTTTATTCTTACCGGTCATGGACAGTTCGCACCCGGCCTTGCAAGCGCTATCGCTATGGTTGCCGGCGACCAGCCCGCTTTTACCGTCGTTCCTTTCGAGGGCGACCAGGCTGCTTCCTACGGTGAGGATCTCCGCGCCGCTATTACCGCCATGCGCGAGGAGTGCGATGGCGTGCTCGTCTTTACCGACCTGCTCGGTGGTACTCCGTTCAATCAGTCGATGATGATTGCCCAAGATGTCGACAACGTCGAGGTTCTGACTGGCACCAACCTTCCCATGGTTATCGAGCTTCTGTTCCTCCGCGGTAACGCCACGCTCGCCGAGCTTGGCGAGCAGGCCGTGACCGTTGGCCAGACGGGCATCACCGCCCAGACGGTCGCTTCTGTTGCTGGAGCCGAGGAAGAGGATATTTTCGGCGACGAGGACGGCATCTAATGGCCGATTTCGGAGCCAACGTCCTGAGCTCCTCGGTCGCCCTTTTGGGCCTGCTTGTCATCATGGGCTTGATTTACACCATCTGGTCGCAAATCAACATGAAGAAGAAGCAGAAGTACTTCAAGGAGCTGCACACCGAGCTCAAGCCGGGTCAGGAGGTTCTTTTCGCCGGCGGTATCTACGGAACCGTAAAAGGCATCGAAGGCGAAAAGGTCCAGATCAAAGTCCGATCCGGAGCCGTCGTAGACGTTTCGCGTTACGCGATTCAAGAGATCAAGTAACTGTCGTCAGCAAATAACGAAAGGAAGCTGATCAACATGGCAGAACCCAACATTCTTCTTACCCGCATCGATAACCGACTGGTTCATGGTCAGGTTGCCACCCAGTGGAACTCCACTCTGGGCTCCAACCTCATCCTCGTCGCCAACGACGACGTGGCGACCAACACCATGCGCCAGAACCTCATGAAGATGGCCGCTCCCGCCGGCGTCGCTACGCGTTTCTTCTCTCTGCAGAAGACCATCGACGTCATTGGCAAGGCGAGCCCGCGCCAGAAGATCTTCATCGTGGCCGAAACACCGGAAGACGTGCTTACGCTCGTCAAGGGCGGTGTGCCTATAAAGAAGGTAAACATCGGCAACATGCACATGTCGGAAGGAAAGCGCCAAGTCGCCACCTCCGTCGCAGTTAACGACGAGGATGTCGCTGCGTTTAAAGAGCTGCAGGAATTGGGGGTGGAGTTGGAGATCAGGCGCGTTCCGAGCACGCCTGTTGAGGACACGAGCAAGCTCTTCTCGTAATCCTCGTGATCCACGTTGTCGGGAGTGAAACCCTGACATTCTGTACGTGAAATCCAAAGTGCGTACATACATTTTGAAAGGAGGAGCAAGATGGAATACACGATCTTCCAGGTCGCTCTGGTCTTCATCGTCACGTTCGTCGCGGCAATCGACCAGTTTAACTTCCTCGAGTCTCTCTATCAGCCCATCGTCACCGGCGCCGTCATCGGTCTTATCCTTGGCGACCTCAACACCGGTCTTCTCGTGGGTGGTACTTATCAGCTCATGACGATCGGCAACATGCCGATCGGAGGTGCTCAGCCGCCTAACGCTGTTATCGGCGGCATCATGGCAGCCATTCTCGCTATTGCTACGGGCCTCGAGCCCAACGCGGCAGTCGGCCTTGCCATTCCGTTCGCTCTGCTTGGTCAGCTCGGCGTTACCCTGGTCTTCACGCTTATGTCGCCGCTCATGTCCTCCGCGGACAACATGGCTCACAACGCTGACACCAAGGGTATCGAGCGTCTGAACTACTTCGCCATGGCTCTGCTCGGCCTGATCTTCGCTGTCGTCGTCACCCTGTTCTTCATCGCTGGCGCTACCATCGGTCAGACCATCGCTTCCGCCATCCCGACCTGGCTGCAGACCGGTCTCTCCGCTGCAGGCGGCATGATGCGCTTCGTCGGCTTCGCCGTCCTGCTCAAGGTTATGATGAACCGCGATATGTGGGGCTTCTTCCTCATGGGCTTTGGCCTCGCGCTCATCACCGTTGCCAACGATTCTCTGGCAACCCCTGCCCTGCTCATCCTCGCTCTCATCGGCTTCGGCATCGCTTTCTGGGACTTCCAGCAGCAGACCGAGCTGAAGGGTGCAGCTGTTTCTGACGGAGGTGACTTCGAAGATGGCATCTAATGAGTATGTGATCCCGGAGCACTACGAGGATCTCACTCCTGCTCCGCAGCTCGACCAGAAGACCCTCAACAAGATGGCTTGGCGCTCCTGCTTCCTGCAGGCCTCGTTCAACTACGAGCGTATGCAGGCCGCTGGCTGGCTCTACTCCATCATCCCCGGTCTGGAGAAGATCCACACCAACAAGAACGACCTCGCGGCTTCCATGAGCCACAACCTGGAGTTCTTCAACACCCACCCGTTCCTCGTCACCTTTGTTATGGGCATCGTGCTTTCGCTCGAGCAGAACAAGGTTGACATCCCCACGATCCGCGCCGTCCGCGTCGCCGCAATGGGCCCGCTCGGTGGTATCGGTGACGCCCTGTTCTGGCTGACGCTCGTGCCTATCACGGCCGGCATCACCTCCAACATGGCCATCAACGGCAACGCCGCTGCGCCGATCATCTTCCTGGTGATCTTCAACGCCGTCCAGTTCGCTCTGCGCTTCTGGCTCATGAACTGGTCCTACAAGCTTGGCACCAGCGCTATTGACGCTCTGACCGCCAACATGCAGGCCTTCACGCGTGCCGCTTCCATCATGGGCGTCTTCGTCGTCGGTTGCCTGGTCGTCACCATGGGTGGCACCCAGATCAACCTCCAGATCCCCAACGGCACCACCCGTGGCCTTGCCCCTACTACCGTGATCGTCTCCGAGAAGGAGGCCGAGAACTTCACCGGTATGGAGGGCATCGATACCGAGACCGCTGAGGCCGGTACCATCGCCATGACCGATGAGGACGGCAACGCCCTCACCGCCGTCGATGCCGACGGCAACGAGGTCAAGTGCGGCGTCGCCGATCTGGGCAACGGCATGGAGTCCGTGACCTACGCTACCGTCACCGAGGATCCGGTCAACTTCTCTGTTGCCGACACCCTCAACACCATCGTCCCGAAGCTCGTCCCGCTTATGCTTACGCTGCTGCTTTACTACATGTTCGCTAAGCACAGCTGGACCCCGACCAAGGGCATTCTGCTGCTCTTCGTCCTCGGCATCCTGGGCGCTGGCCCGCTTGGTCTCTGGCCGAGCATCTGGTAAGGCTCTAGCTTGAGGGGTGTGTCCCTACGCGGCTCACACCCCGACCCCTTAAGCCATGTGTATGTTAAAAGCCGCGTGCTCGAAAGAGCGCGCGGCTTTTGTTTTCTTGTTGATTCGGGTGTGGCAGACAGATAATGCTAAACACCCAAGGTAGTAGCCGAGTTTGAGAAAATGGGAGGATAGGATGGCGATCGGAGCGCGTAAGCAACCGCTGTACGATCAGCTGGTCGATATTCTGACCGAAAAGATCGACCATGAATATCGCGCCGGTGACATGATTCCTTCCGAGCGCGAACTTTCGGAGCGCTATGGTCTCTCGCGAACTACGGTACGTCTGGCTCTGCAGGAACTGGAGCGTTTAGGACTGGTGGTTCGGCAGCACGGTCGCGGTACCTTTGTGACCGACCGTTCGGCAAAGGCAACCAATCTTATGCAGTCCTACAGCTTTACCGAGCAGATGCGCGCGATGGGTCGCGACCCCGAGACCACGATTCTCGAGTTTTGCGAGATGGAGGCCGATAAGAATCTGGCCGAGCATATGGGATTGCGTATCGGTGATCGCATTTATAAGCTCAAGCGCCTTCGTTCTGCCGATAACATGCCCATGATGGTCGAACGCAGCTATCTACCGGTTCGTCAATTTCTGTCCCTAAAGCGACCGCTGCTAGAGCGTAAGCCGCTTTACGATGTGATTGAGCAAGACTTTCAGCAAAAGATACGCGTGGCCGAAGAGGAGTTCTATGCGAGCATAGCTCGTCCCACCGATGCCCACCTTTTGGGAATTGTCGAGGGCTCGCCTGTGCTCGATTTGGTCAGGACTACGTATAACGAGTCAAACGAGGTTGTGGAGTATACGCTCTCGGTTGCTCGTGCCGATCAGTTTAAATACAAGGTTTACCACCAGCGTAGCAACTAGTGTTCGCATCGTTTCCATATGGTGATTCTTTGCATTTAACTGGTTACTACCAGATAACCAACCGAAGTGTATAATTGCACGTCAGAGGATTACTTCTAGAGAGAGGTATTAGAAATGTTCGAGAAGAGTGTCGAGGAGCTCACCGAGCTCGGCGCCCAGATCACCACGGCCGAGATTGCTCAGCAGCCCGAGCTTTGGCGTGATACGCTCAACATCTATCGCGAGAACAAGGAGGCCATCGAGGCCTTTCTGGCCGAGGCTCGCGCTATGGGCGAGGGCCGTCTGTCCGTTGTCTTTACCGGTGCCGGTACGTCCGACTACGTTGGCGACACCTGCGCCCCGTACCTGCGCCACGCTGGCAACACTGATCTCTACGACTTTAAGCCCATCGCCACGACCGACATCGTGAGCGCCCCGCGCGACTTCCTGCGCGCCGAGGATCCCACGCTCGTGGTTTCCTTTGCCCGCTCTGGCAACAGCCCCGAGAGCCTTGCCGCCGTTGCCGTTGCCAAGGAGCTCGTCCACAACGTCAAGTTCCTCAACATCACCTGCGCTCCCGAGGGCAAGCTCGCCGTCGAGTCTGCCGATGATCCCAACGCGCTGACGCTGCTCATTCCGCGCGCCAACGACAAGGGCTTCGCCATGACCGGTTCTTATTCCTGCATGACCCTGCTCTCCACCCTTATTTTCGACACTGCCTCTGACGAGCAGAAGGCCGAGTGGGTCGAGACGATTGCCAAGATGGGCGAGGAGGTCATCTCCCGTGAGCCTGAGATCGCCGATTACCTGGCTGGCGACTTCAACCGCGTGACCTACTTGGGCTCTGGCTCCTTCGGTGGCCTTGCCCAGGAGAGCCAGCTCAAGATCCTTGAGCTCGCTCACGGTCTGGTCGCTACTTCCTACGACACCTCCATGGGCTATCGTCACGGACCTAAGTCTTTCGTCGACGATAAGACGCTCGTCTTCGTGTTCGTCAACAACGACGCCTACACCCGTCAGTATGACATCGACATTCTCAACGAGATCGGCGGCGACGAGATCGCTCAGCACACCGTTGCCGTTCAGCAGGAAGGTGCCACCGTCTATGAGGGCGAGTCCTTCACCTTTAAGGGCTACGAGGCGCTTCCCGAGGGCTACCTTGCTCTGCCGTTCGTGATGTTTGCCCAGGCTATCAGCCTGCTCAACTCCGTGCGCGTGGGCAACACGCCCGATACGCCGAGCCCCACCGGCACGGTCAACCGCGTGGTTAAGGGCGTGACGATTCACCCCTTCACCGCTTAATCGCGTCCCCCTGTAAGGGCGCCCGTCCGCTCATAACGGCGGGCGGGCGCTTTTTGTTTTTACATGAGCTGGGTATAAGCAACACCACAGTCAACTGCTTTAGAAGCAAGGAGTGCATATGAGCACGTACGCAATTAAGGCTGACAAGTTCTTCTTGCCGGCAGGTCCGCAACTGGGCGGCTACCTCATGGTCGAGGACGGCGTCTTTGGCGCCTGGCAGACCGATGAGCCCTCTTGCGAGATTAAGGACTACACGGGTTCGTGGATCGCACCGGGTATGGTCGATACTCACATCCACGGCTTCTATAACCACTCGACTACCGATAACGACCCCGAGGGCATCGATATCAGCTCGACCGAGCTCGCTCGTCGCGGTACTACCAGCTGGCTGCCCACGACGTTTACCGACGGCGTTGAGCAGATCAAGGACGCCTGCGCGGCTATCGCTCAGGCTGACGAGGGCCGCGGCCCCGACTTCTGCGGCGCCCGCATCCAGGGCATCTACCTTGAGGGTCCCTTCTTTACGATGAAGCACGTGGGCGCACAGAACCCCGCTTATCTGATCGACCCCTCCGAGGAGGTCTTCGACCAGTGGCAGGAGGCTGCCGGTGGGCGTATCGTCAAGAGCGCTATGGCCGCTGAGCGCGACGGCGCCGCTGCCTACGCTGCTGCCCTGAACGCCAAAGGTGTCGTGACCAGCATTGGCCACTCCGATGCCACCTACGATGAGTGCGTCGCTGCGATCAACGCCGGTGCCAGCTGCTTTACGCACACCTACAACGGCCAGCGCGGTCTGCATCACCGCGAGCCCGGTGTCGTGGGTGCAGCCATGTCCACGCCCGAGACCTACGCCGAGATCATCTGCGACGGCAAGCACGTAAACCCTGCCGCCATCAAGGCGCTGCTGCAGGCAAAGGGTTGGCAGCATACGGTGCTCATCACCGACTGCCTGGGCTGCGGCGGCATGCCCGAGGGCAGCTACACCAGTGGTGGTATGGACGTCATCATGAAGGACAACCTGTGCTGGCTCGCTGACGGCAAGAGCATTGCCGGCTCGGTGCTCACGCTTGCCCAGGGCGTCAAGAACATCGTCGACTGGGGCATCGCCAGCGCCGATATTGCCATTCGCATGGCAACCGAGGTGCCGGCACGCTCCGCGCACATCGAGGATAAGTGCGGCAGCATCATGCCGGGTCGCGACGCCGACTTTGTCGTGTTCGACCATGAGCTCACCCTCGTCGAGACGTATGTTGGCGGCCAGAGCGTCGGCAACGCCTTTACCGAGTAACGATAAAAAAGACGGCGGGCCCGAATCTGCTCGGACCCGCCGTATGGGTTAAACGCTCAAAAGCACCTTCACAGTTACAGCTTGTTAGCAATCTTCTTTGCCGTGCGCTTAACGCCGGCCACCAGGCCTCCCGCAGGATGCTCCTTCTCGTATGCTAGGCGCTTCTCGCGCTTGGCGTACTCTTCGACGATGATGTCGCCATACTCGTCTTCGATCTTGTCGAAGAAATCGACAGCGCCCTTAATTTCCTCAGCGGTCGGGTGTCCCTTCTGGACGCCGCCCGTGAGTTTGAACGGGCCCCACGTATCAAAGCCGGTGCAACCGTAGACACCCATAAAGATTGCCTGCCTCATGCGGCAGATGCCATCGATATCTTTGCCGTACCACTTGTTTTTGCCGCCGTAGGTCATCAGGCCAAACACCTTGTCCTGCGGTTGCAGCACGTTGGTGAGCACACGTGCCATGTCCTTGTCGATCTCGGAGTAATAGATGCCCGTGGCGACGCCGATCAGATGGTATTCGTGCAGGTCGGGGTACTCGTTTTTACCGAGTGCCTTTACGTCGAGGGTATCGATTTCGGGATGTGCCTCGACAATGGCGTCCACGAGCTTTTTCGTGTTGCCGTGGTGGCGCGAGGCGTAGAGGATGATGGTTCGCATAAGAAGGCCTTTCAGCTGTAATGAAGTCAATGTCAATATGGTACCCCGTTGGATGGCTGGGATACCGGACACATCGATGAACGTGCGGGTTTGTTCTATGGCTAGGACTGAGATGGGTGCTTGCGAGCAATGACAAAGCAGTTGTTCGAAAGGATGGGCAATGGAATACGCTCTTTCCAACGATTCGATTTCTATTAAGGTTTCCACAGCCGGTGGCTCATTCACCTCAATCGAGGCCGACGGTCGCGAGTATCTGTGGCAGGGCGATCCTGCCGTGTGGTCCGGCCAGGCGCCGATCTGCTTCCCGATTTGCGGAGGCTTGCGCGATAACAACGCCATGACGTTTGCCGGGCATCATGTAAAGCTCGCTCGCCATGGGTTTGCGCGCAAACAGGAGTGGAAGCTGCTGAGCCAGAGCGAGAACGAGCTGGCGATGTGCCTGGATTCGGAGGATAACGCCGCGCTGCTGAGCGATTATCCGTATCCGTTTAAGCTTGTCGCCCGCTATACGCTCGAGGACGCTGCCGTGCGCGTTTCCTATGAGGTCACCAACGAGGGCACCGAGGACATGCCGTTCTTTATTGGCGGTCATCCCGGCTTTAGGTGTCCGCTCGATGAGGGCGAGGCCTATACGGACTACGAGTTGCGCTTTGAGAAGGACGAGGCTGCGGAGCTCTGCACCGCCGTC
This sequence comes from Collinsella sp., assembly GCA_046995905.1. Taxonomy (GTDB): domain Bacteria; phylum Actinomycetota; class Coriobacteriia; order Coriobacteriales; family Coriobacteriaceae; genus Collinsella. Next base: position 2,316,980 of record JBKXET010000001.1, on the reverse strand, counting down.
CCCTCGACTGGCTTGATTGACGTGGCAAACCGCTCCAAGAACCCCATGGTGGGAAAGACGCTGCCCCTGTCGCACGAGCTCTTCGATTTTGCGGAGACCATCTTTGACGTGCTCGAGAGCCGTCAGGTCACGCTTTCCAAAAAGGGTGAGGACAAGGGCGTCCGCCTGAGCTTTGAGGGCTTCCCATATCTCATTGTGTGGAGCAAGCCCGAGGGCGATTTTGTGGCGGTTGAGCCCTGGGGCGGCCTTTCGACCTGCTCCGATGAGGACGACGTGCTTGAGCATAAGCGCGGCTGCCTTGTCGCCAAGCCCAAGGAGACCGTCGTTCGCTCGTTCACGATTGAGATTCTGTAATTCCGTTTTGTCGACTCGTATCGCGAGGCACAAGGAGCCTGCGAGATAAGGAGCTAAAAATGATCCTCACCGTTACGATGAACCCGTCTGTCGATACGCGCTATCAGCTCGATGAGCTCATTATCGACGACGTTAACCGTGTGACGCCCGAAAAGACCGCTGGCGGCAAGGGCCTCAACGTGGCCCGTGTGCTGGGTCAGCTGGGCGACGACGTTGTGGCAACCGGTCTGCTCGGCGGCCACATGGGCGCCTACATGGCTGAGCTCATGGACGCCAACGGTATTAACAACGACTTTGTGCCCATCAAGGGCGAGACTCGCATTTGCCTCAACATCCTCCACGCCGGCAACCAGACTGAGCTGCTCGAGAGTGGCCCGACAATTGCCCCCGAGGAGCTCGATGCCTTTACCGCCAAGTTTACCGAGCTTGCGGGCAAGGCCGACGTCGTCACCATTTCGGGTTCGCTGCCCCGCGGTGTCGAGGCAGACTACTATGCCAAGATCACGGGCATTGCAGAGAACGCCGGAGCCAAGGTGCTGCTCGATACCTCGGGTGCTTCGCTCGAGGCCGCCCTTAAGTCCGAAATTAAGCCCGAGCTGGTCAAGCCCAACCTGACCGAGATCAACGGCCTTCTGGGCACGAGCTTTACCACCGACGATGTGGACGAGCTCCGTGCCGCGCTCGCCTCTGACGCCCGTTTCTCCGATATCCCCTGGGTCGTCGTATCCATGGGCGCTGCCGGCTCCGTTGGCTTCCACAATGGCCGTGCGTTCCGCGCAAAGACGCCCGATATCCCTGCCGTTAACGCCACGGGCTCTGGTGACTCCACTATCGCAGGCTTCGCGCATGCCATTGCTGCTGGCGCAGACGACGAGACGGTGCTGCGTACCGCCAACACCTGCGGCAAGCTCAACGCCATGGATCCCATGACTGGCCATTTGGTTATGGATCGTTGGGACGAGGTCTACAACGGCGTTGTCGTGACCGAGCTGTAAGGGCTTGGGCGTCGGCCCCGGCATCGATTGCTAGCTCATGTCGACGACAAGTGCGATAGCATTATGTCGGGGCGCGACGCCGACGTTGTCGTGTTCAATCCCGACCTTACCCTGGTCGAGACGTATGTGGGTGGCAACAGCGTCGGTAACGCGTTTGCCGAGTAGCCGCCAAAGAAGCGATCCGAGAGGGGATTTAGATGATTTACGGTGCATTGGGCGATATCGAGGAGTACCGCGGAATGCTCAAGGGCCTCGACGTGTTGATCGATTGGCTCGAGGAGAACGATCCGGCGCAGCTTGAGGTCGGCAGCCATCCGATTCTGGGCGACAAGGTCTTTGCGAACGTCATGGCTCCCACGACGCGTCCCGAGGCCGAGGCTCACTATGAGACGCATCAGCGTTATCACGACCTGCAGATCGACATTGAGGGTCGCGAGGCCTTTAAGGTTGCCACAGGCAGTCTGACGCTGGTCCAGGAGTTTGACGAAAAGGACGACTACGATCTGGTCGATTCCGACGCTTCGATTGCCGGCGATCTTGCTGACGACAAGTTTGCGCTGTTTGTTGCCGGTGAGCCTCATATGCCCACGCTCGAGTTCCCGGGCGATGGCGCGCAGCCGGTCAAGAAGATTTGCTTTAAGTTGCTTGCCGACGCCTACTGGGAGGAGTAGCGAGCTGCTCGGCTGAGCTGTTCGTATGCTGGCGTGATTCCCCTAGGGAAATCACGCTAGGACCCCGCTAAACGTGTTTCCCTAGGGGAATCACGTTTAGCGGGGTTTTCTGTTTTTGAATAGGGAAGCCTCATTTATTTGCGAAGAACATCGGCTAGCCGCAGGATTGAAATCATCGACCGATAAGTGAGTTCCACTTTTTCGCCCGCAAGCAGTCGTTTCGAGCCAATCTCATCTAGCCCCACAAGCCGAGAAAACAGCGGGCCGCTCATCGTGCCATCGTCAATTGATTCCCTTATGGTCTTCAAAACGTCCGTATCATGAAGCGATGCCGAGCTGTAGGGGGCAACACGAGCGGAACTCTCAATTAACGACGAGACAAAAGGATGGAGATGCTTTGGACATAGTCCATCAAACACCACATCCCCATTGTCGTTCGAGCCGACCAGGCGCCAAGTATAATGATCGACCCAGTCATCTCCGTCATAGATGACGTCCATGAGCAACTTCCCGTCTAGAGAGAAACCTATTTGGACATCGGGGCGCAAGACCGCAATCCATATCGGGCCTGCAGCAGCTCCAACCCAACGCACCACATAGGTTCCCTTTCGTACATGTGTATCAATCTGCCCCGAAATGCCGGTGAATGCAATTCCAGACCCGTTTGTCGGATAGCAATCGACGTATTTTTGTTTTCCGCTCACAACCTTGTATAGATATATCGTTCCAGCAAAAGAGAAGGTATCGTGGCTATTTTAAATCTATATGACCAATTCGAGCCCTCACCATGGCAATTGTTGCAGCTGGGTTTCTTTTCATTAAAATTTCACTTTGGTAAATCCCCGCCCCCTAAGCATTAAATCCGAAGTCCACCGAGTGGGCGAATCGGCAACAAAAAAGCCGCCCGAAGGCGGCTATCTTGTGCAATGGAGCCAGCGACCGGGCTCGAACCGGTGACCCCCGCTTTACGAGAGCGGTGCTCTACCAACTGAGCTACGCTGGCGGCCATGTGGTGACGCAACTGAGGCGTCAACGGCTATCTATGATACGGGACATCACACATCCGTGCAAGTGTTCTGACGGCTTTTCTCACTTTAAATGCACTAATATTGGAGACGTGATGTCTCGCTCTTACGAGTCTCAAACAGAATGGGACTGCCATGGCTCAACCCAAGATCCTTCTCACGCGTATCGATGACCGGTTTATTTACGGGCAAGACGTCGAGCTGTGGAACGAGGCTATGGGTTCCAACCTCGTCCTAATCGTCAACGACGAGATTGCGGCGGATTCGCGCAAGTGGGCGCCTATGAGGGTCGCGGCGCCCGAGGGCGTGTGGACGCGGTTTTTCTCGGTGCAAAGGACCATCGACATCATTCATACCGCAACGCCGCGCCAGTTGATTCTGATCATGGTGGCCTCACCCGCCGATGCGCTCGCGCTGGTTAAGGGTGGTGTGCCAATCACCAAGATCAGCATTGGCCATATGCAGGCAGGGAAGGGCAAGCGCCCCATAACGCCCGCGGTTGCCGTGAGCGACGCAGACGTTGCTGCCCTCAAAGAACTGCAGGCGCTCGGCGTAGAGCTAGAAATCCGCTATCTCCCCAGCTCCAATCCCGACCCCATCGGCAATCTGTTCAAGTGATCCCTTGGGGACGGAGGAAAACGGATCATTTTGCCCTTGCGAGGGATGCGAGCGATGCCGTCTGTCAAAAACTATGTCCATTTACTACGTTTGATCGGCTATCGCCGAGCATGTCGAATTTGAGAAAAACAAAACTGCAGGTAGACGGCTCGAGAGTTTAACAAAAACCGGTGCATGGTCGAGCATCCCAGGCTAAACGTAGTAAATGGGCATAGTTTTGATATGTCACTCATACAGTCACAGCGAAAACAAGCCCAAAAGATGAAAAAACGCCCGCTGGCGGTGGTGCCGGCGGGCGCTGCTGTGCGATATGTTGCGTTGTGGGCTTAGTGCCTCATAAAGTGGTATTCGATCACATTGCTGTAGGGGTGACCCGGGCCCACAATGCCCTGCGGGAACAACGGCTGGTGCGGCGTGTCGGGGTACATCTCGGCCTCGAGAGCAAAGCCGGCGCCCCAGCCATAGTTAGCATCGTCCTTGGCGTGCTCGTCGCCCAGCCAGTTGCCGGTGTAGAGCTGTACGCCCGGGGCAGTGGTGTAGTAGTCCAGCTCGCGGCCGGTCCACATCTCCTCGACGTGCATCGCGCGGCGGAGATTGCGGCCGTACTGATAGCCATCGATGCACAGACAGTGATCGTAGCCACGGGCCTGCTTAATCTGCGGGTCGTCGGCCTCCATGCCGGGAGCGACGGGGCGCAGCTCGCGAAAGTCAAACGGTGTTCCCTCGACCGGAGCGATCTCGCCGGTGGGGATATTCTGCTCGTTGATGGGCAGGTAGTGGGCAGCGTTGGCAACAAAGAAGTGCTCGCAGTCCATGCCGGCGTTATGGCCGGCAAGGTTAAAGTATGTGTGGCTGGTCATGGACACGTAGGTGGCGCGGTCGCTCTCGCAGCCGTATTCGATACGGAAGCGGCCGGTGCGTGTCACGGTAAACACGGCCGTAAAGGTGCGGTTGCCGGGCAGGCCCAGCTCACCGTCCTCAAGCGAGGTGGTCATGCGCACGGCGTTATGGACCTCGTCGAGCTCAACATCCCACACGCGCTTGTGCAGACCATGCTCAAGATCGCTGTGCAGGTTGTTGACGCCTTCGTTGGCTGGCATATGCCAGTCCGTGCCGGCGATGGTGATCGTGGCGCCCGCGGTGCGGTTTGCCACGGGGCCGATGGTCGCGCCAAAGCAGGCGGGGTTGTCAAAGTAATCCTCGAGCTTATCGAAGCCCAGCACCACATCGCGCACGTTGCCGGGAATGTCGGGCACGTCGATGCCCAGCACGGTGGCGCCATAGTCCATAATGCGAACGCAGATCTCGGGCCCGTTGAGGGTGTAGCGATGAACGGGGGTACCGCACGGCGCGGTGCCGAAAAGCTCGGAAGTGATCATTTGGTTCCTAACATCGAGGTATTTCGGACAAACTGTAGCGCGAACAGGCGAGATTATCACTACACCCCACTAAAGCAGGGGGTATTTTTCTCAAAAAAGTGATGATTGGAGCTGTGCGGGCGTTCATTTCTGACGCGCGCGAGTCTGATACAATTTGTTCGTTATTGTTTGAATTGACGTGAGCGTGGAACAGCGAGGACTCATCGTGATTAAAGCGGAGCGACAGGATAAGGTTCGGCAGCTGCTCGAGGAACAGGGAACGGTCTCGGTCAAGGAGATTTCGGATGCGTTAGGTGTCTCGGATATGACGATCCGCCGTGATCTTGAGGAGCTTGCGAGCCTGGGCGAGATCGAGCGCGTGCACGGCGGAGCCCGCAGTGCGCAGGGCCGTCCACACGCTATGCTGCGCCATGAGTATTCGCACAGCGAAAAGCGCACCAAGCATGCCGAGGAAAAGCTGCAGATCGCGCGCCGTGCTGTGGAGCTTATCGAGGAGGGCTCGACCATCTTTTTGGGTACGGGCACCACGGTTGAGCAGATGGCCTCGATGCTGCCGGCGTTTCGCCTGCGCATCGTGACTAATTCGCTTTCGGTGTTTAACCTGCTCGAGGCGCGCGAAGATTGCGACCTGTGCCTCGTGGGCGGTATGTACCGTCGCCGCACCGCCGCTTTTGTGGGGCCAACGGCTGAGGATACCCTGCGTGCGCTGGGCATCGATGCGGCGTTTATCGGCGCCAACGGCATCTTGGACGGTGACGTATCTACGTCCAACATGGACGAGGGCCGTATCCAGCAGCTCGCTTTTAGCAAAGCAGACTCGCGCTATCTGATCGCCGACTCCAGCAAGATCGGCAAGCGCGACTTCTACACCTTCTGCCGCCTGGACAATTTGGACGCCGTGGTGTGCGAGCCGGGCATCGCCGCCGAGGATCGTGTCGCCATCGAGGAGCATACGCAGGTCATTTGCTAGCTAAAGCTACGGGATTGCCAACAGGCGATGCGGGAGGACTTTTACCTCCTGTCATTGTGGAAACCAGCGCGTCAGCGCTACGCGATATGACGCGCAAATGAGGACTCCACTATCAAATTGTCTCAACCTGTGATATCTAGGCGGCCAAAAGCGAGTCAAATGTTACAGATCGAGATTTTTGGCTCGGCCTATTCCGTTTGTCTCGATCTGTAACAGCTAGGACCGAAAAATTCAGCTAGTTGTTACAGATTGAGATTGAGAGGATTGACCTGTGCATTCATCTCAATCTGTAACATCTAGACGTCCAAAACCGGTCTTAGTGTTACAGATTGAGACAATTCGGCGTGGTCTACCTTGTTTGTCTCGATCTGTAACGGTTAGGATTTAAAACTCGGCTACGTGTTACAGATCGAGACAAAAGAAAAAGAACATTAGGACTTGAAAATAAAGTTTTGATAAGGGACCCGCCCAGTTAAGACGGTGCGGCAGACAATTGAGATTAGTTTGCCTCCGGAGTCGTAAGCATAATGAGTCAGTTCGATGACCGGAAGTTTTGCAACACCATAATTACTGGCTTCGGAATCGCTAAGCTGACGTGCTCTATAGCTTTCCCTAACAGATTGGATAGACTTGGACAAGTCGTCCATGATTCTGCTAAATGCCTGAAAATCTAACTGGTTATTCGGAACGCGCGACTTTGAAATGAAGAACGTATCAGCGCCTATGAAGCTGCCTTCAAGTTCGTAGGTCAATTCAAGACGCTGAATTTCATCGCGACTTTGACATCCAAATTGTTGGAGCATCATTACGGAAATTGGACGACCTGATGTGAGGCCGCCGAAATGTTTGGTGATGGCATCCGGATCAACGCCATCGCAATGGCTTGCAAAGTCAAAGTCTAAAAGTGAATTGAGCTCGCTAACGCGTTTCGGTGCAACAAACGATCCCTTACCTTGGATTCGATAGATACTTCCACGACGCTCCAGCTCACTCATGGCAAGTCGGACGGTTGTTCTGCTTACGGCGTATTCGTCGCAGAGTTCCATTTCTGTTGGAAGTTTATCGTCTGCTTGATATTCATCGACGATCTGCTTGAGCAGCGCGTCGGTGAGCTGTAAATAGAGTGGCCGTTTTTCGTGTGTATCGAGCATTAGAGCCTCAGTTTGCATGTTGGTTATACCTGATGGTTGCCTCAGTCGGGATGTAACGTGGGCAAGGTAACCTTAACGTATCACAGAGCGGCTCAGCATGACGATCTGATGCCTGTATCCACGAAGGGCTTGTCCGAGCGTGAAGATATTCTGGGGCAGGCAAATACCGTTCATGGAGTCCCCGATATGTTGGAGGTCAGCACCGGCTGCTTTTGCTGCAAGGCCTATTTTCTTAATGGTCTCGCTGTCGCAGGAGTCTTGACTCGTCCCGTTCGCCGCCATGACGAGAACCTTCTCTTCAATTGACTTGCCTACGTTGTGGGATCGTACAAAGTCTACGATGGCGCGCAGGTCTGCTTCTTGGAAGCAAGGGACGGTGTAGGGGGCTGGCACGAGAAGGATATCGACGCCGAGGTCAACAAACTTGCGCGCAATTTCGAGCGTCATGACAGGTTCCGCAACGCCCGCTCCATGCATTTTTCCGGCTATGACCAGGCCATTGAAATGCTCTTTGGAGAGTTTAATCGAATGGGCGATTGCATCGTTGGAGACGCCGGTTCCAGGGTTGCCCGTCAGGCAGATAAAATCAAATCCGAGTTCGTTAGCCTTTTCTAAGGTCTTGGGAGAGACGCGACGACCCATGGGGATTTCCGTTCGGGATTCAGACATCTCTGCCTCGTTATCAACTGGCTCCAGATTGACGCCAATGGGCCTTCCGCATGCTCGCTTCACCCAAGTGACCGGGTTTTCATTGAGATCATCTGGAATACCGGCAATAACTGGATCGAACACATCGAGCGCGTTAAACAGAAGCAGGTCGGCACCTGCGGCACGTTCGATTTCGGCATTAGTAACGCCGCCGAGAAATTGGGAAGAGGGTACGTTTTCCGCCATGATGGTACGTCCCTCGGAAGCCAGAATTGCCTGCTTTAGATCCATGGGTGACGTGGCGGCAAAATCGGATGCGGACATGTTCAGTAATCGTTTGGGCATTGTTACTTCCTTTGACTAGAACGACAGGCTTGTGACATTGTCTCTAATATTGTTACAACAATATATTCAATATGTTATATCCAATCGGTGAACGGTTGCAAACTTATAGTACTGCTCAGGGAAAATAGTCTTTAGCTGGGAAAACCTTATAGTAATCAGCTACCGTTCACCGAATAAGTATTTGAATTCTTGACATATCGACAAAGCGGAAAAAGAATTGGTTATGACAAATCGCGCAAATGATATTACATTTCGCACAAGAACGTATTCACTTACATAAGTGGATACAAACGGGGACGACGACGGTTGAGTCCGGATAAATCGTTACGTGCCCGGGAATCATGAAAGGATGTGTTATGGACGCTATCGTCAAATTCCTTGAAAAACACCAGCCCCTCTTCGACAAAATCTCGAGGAACATTTATCTGGTGGCGATTAAGGATGGCTTTCTCTCGAATATGCCAATTGTGCTGTTCTCGAGCCTGTTCCTTCTTCTTTCGACGCTCCCTGCCTATGTAGGCATCACGCTTCCGCCTGAGGTGCTGGATTTCTTCAATAAAATCTATGCATATACCATGGGACTTCTTGGCATTATGGTGGCCGGCACCACGGCGAGCTCACTTGCCATGTCGATGAACCGTCGCATGCCTTCGGGTAAATCTCTCAACCCCACCTCGTGCATGGTTTGTGCCATGTGCGGCATGCTCTTACTATCGGTGACGAACGATGTTGTCTCGATTGGCGGAGCAGATACATCTGTTTTTGAAACCGGCTATATGGGAACCAAGGGTTTTCTCGCTGCGTTCGTAGCCGCATTCTTGACCGTTAATATCTATAAGGTGTGCATTAGCCATAATGTGACGATCAAGCTCCCCAAAGAGGTCCCTGGCTCTATTGCGCAGAGTTTTCGCGATATCTTTGCATTTGGGTTTTCGATCCTTGCGTGCGCTTTTATCGATCTTGCGAGCCGCAAGCTGCTTGCTGTGCCGTTCGCCAATTTGGTATCCGCTCTCATCTCGCCGCTGTTCTCCGCGGTCGACACCTATCCTGGCATGGCGCTTATCGAAGGCGCGGTCGCACTTTTCCAATTTATGGGTATCCACGGTGCTTCGGTTGTCATGAGTCCGATCAATGCTGCGCTCTACGGCAATACCGTTACCAATCTTGAGGTTTTCCAAGCAGGTGGACACCCGTCAATTGCTCTCACGCAGGACTTTACAAGCTTCATCGGCGGTCTGGGTGGTTCTGGCTGCACGTTCATCGTTCCTATTATCCTGGTCATGTTTATGCGCTCCAAGCAGCTTAAAGCCATGGGCAAGGCATCGATTATCCCGGTGATTTTTGGAGTTAACGAGCCCGTTATCTTCGGTATGCCGATTGTTCTCAATCCCTATATGTTCGTGCCCTTCCTAGTGGCTCCTATGGTCAACGCCATTATCGGTAAGTTCTTCATTGACGTCATTGGAATGAACGCCCCCATGTATACCATGCCGTGGGCGCTTCCCGGCCCAATCGGTGCATTCCTCACCACGGGTCTCGATCTACGTTCTCTCGTATTGATGGCAGTGCTGTTGGTCGTTGACTTTGTGATTTACTATCCGTTCTGCAAGGCGTATGACCATCAGCTTTGTTTGGAAGAGTCTGCAAAGGAGACTGCAGGAAACTCGGATGCAGATGCTATTGCCGCACAGGAAAATGTCGCAAAAGCTCTCGAGGCGGTAAAGGACAAGGCGGAGCAGATCCGCGTGCTTGTGCTTTGCCAGGGTGCCGGCACTTCGACTCTCTTGGCAAATGCTCTTCGCGAAGGTGCCGCTGCTAAGGGTATCGATCTGGTTTCTCAGTCCGGTGCGTACGGAAGCCACTATGAGACGATGGATCAGTACAACGTGATTGTTCTGGCGCCCCAGGCACGCATGTACTATGACGCTATGAAGGCCGATACCGATCGCCTTGGAATTAAACTGCTCACCACAAGGGGCAAGGAGTATATCGACCTTACCAACGATCCCGAAGGTGCAATTGACTGGATCGTTCAGGAGCTTGCCAAATAGTGGATGCACTCCGTCGTTGATTCGTCGGTGTATAGTACGGCCCTGCAGCTTATTGAGCTGCGGGGCCGTATTTCGTTGAGTATCTAATTGAGACAATGAGCGCAACCGTCGTGAGATCGCATTGGCACTCTCCGAGTCACCGACAAGCTGACTTCCATCTATGTGACCAATTCGCTTTCGGCCTTTAGCCTGCTCGAGGCGCGCGAGGATTGCGAGCTGTGCCTGGTGGGCGGCATGTACCGCCGCCGCACCGCCGCCTTTGTGGGGCCCACGGCCGAGGATACCCTGCGCGCGCTGGGCATCGATGCGGCGTTTATCGGCGCCAACGGTATTCTGGACGGCGACGTGTCCACGTCCAACATGGACGAGGGCCGCATCCAGCAGCTCGCCTTTAGCAAGGTCGATACGCGCTATCTGATTGCCGACTCCAGCAGGATCGGCAGGCGATACATCTGCCCCCCTGCCGGCGCGGGGGTACCGCTTTACAATGACGCGCAAATAACTTTGAGCAACAAGGATGAGGCTATTCTGAGATATGACTAGACTCCGTATTTCGTCTTTATGTCCCTTGAGAATGAATCATAGTCTTCATAGAGCCCCTCTTTGCTTTCATCCTCAGCGTGGTTTATACGTTCAAGGAGCTTATCCTTTGGAGCCTCTTTTGTTATTGCGGCCTCGCTATCGGGTATTGTGGATTGCAAGAATAGTTCTAGAGCATGGACGTCTTTGAGTATGTAGCCTGTCGAACGACCCGCTCCTGTTTTTTCGATTGCGCTGCAACTAACAAGCTGACCGAGGGTTCGTTTAACGGTGACCTCGCTGATATCGGGGCAGTTGGATCGGATGTCGGATTTCTTAATGACGCCGGGTCTCTGTTGAAATAGAACAGCGATGCGCGCTTGCTTCGACATGGGACGAGTGCTTGATTCAATTAAGGTACGCTGCTCGAGCTGTCGGTAGGCGGCCAGGGTTGTTCCGAGCATGAAACGGATAAAGGGTACTTCGGTGTTTTGATTTTCATTCCATCCAGTGGAGCTTGCAGCGAGAGCGTTGTAGTAAAGCGCTTTGTTGTCTTCAATAAGTCGTTCGATGCTGATGTAACGCGCAACGTCGTATCCAGTCTTTTCGAGCAGCAGCGTTGTAAGGAGCCGGCTCATCCTGCCATTGCCATCGTTGAAGGGATGAATGCTAACAAAATCGAAGATAAAGCGGAGCGATATAAGGAGGGGATCGCAAACTTGGCGAGATAAAGCATCGTTGAGGGACTGGCAGGCTTCTTTAATAAGTCCCGGGGTTGCTAGGGCCGAAGGGGGCCTAAAGCGCACAAATCGATTTCCTTGATCGTCAATGGAGACGATTTCGTTATCGCTATCTTTCCAATGGCCTCCATACGAGATTGCCGTGTGCGCCATGAGGTCACGATGCAACTGCAGAATGACCGATGGCGTTACGGGAATGGAATCGTGTTGCTCGTGAATAAGCGACAGCACATCTCGGTATCCAGCAATTTCTTCCTCTGCGCGGGAGCTTGGCTTGGCGGAATACGCCATGATCGCTTTGAGTCTTTTTTGGGTGGTAACAATTCCTTCAAGTCCGTTGGAGGACCGGGTGCTTTGGATCTTAGCCTCCTCCATTAGGGACGATAGAAGCTCGGGTTTGACTTGACTCAGAGCAAGCTGACGGCCTTTATGCTCGCGTATCGAGAGGAGGAGGTTGGTGATTGGAGTTGCTTCGAGTTCCGCTGGGACTGTGGTGTAATCGAACTGGCGCATGCGGCTCCTTTCGGTATCACGAACATACTTTCGATATCATAATACCATTAAATGATACCGAAAGTATGTTCGTGATACCGAAAACTGGAAACCATGGTTCATAACTGCTTGGAAAGTTCGGATTTGACTATCTTATTGTCTTGATCTGTAACAGTTAGACGGTTAAAAGTGGGCTACGTGTTACAGATTGAGATATTTCTGCTCGGGCGTTCTGTTTGTCTCGATCTGTAACATTTAAGACCGAAAATCCCTGCTAGATGTTACAGATCGAGACAAACGATCCGCGCGGCTCGGCAAAAAATAAAAAGGCCGCATGCGAACCCGTAGGGGATTCGCATGCGGCCGACAGGGGATACGCGGCTGAAGTTAGGCCATGAGCAGGCCGGTCTCCGCGACGTTCTTGTACCAGTACGCGCTCGCCTTGGGATAGCGCTTCTGGGTCTCAAAGTCGATGTAGAACAGGCCATAGCGCTTGTTGTAGCCGTTGGTCCAGGAGAACTGGTCCTGCAGCGACCACACAAAGTAGCCGTCGACGTTCACGCCGCCGTCGATTGCCTTGAGGATCCATGCGAGATGCTGACGCATGTAGTCGATGCGAGGAGCGTCGTCGATAAAGCCGTCCTCGAAGTCGTCCTTATAGCCCATGCCGTTCTCGGTGATGTAGATCTTCTTGTAGTTGGGGTAATCGTTCTTAATACGCAGCAGCAGGTCGTACAGGCCCTCGGGATAGATGATCCAGTCCCAATCGGTCGTGGGAACGCCTTCGCGCACGCATGCCTCGCCCACACCCTTGAGGAACCAGCGCGAGGAGCCCTTGTCGCCGGTGCCATTGTGGTTGATGTCGTTTTCGCCCTCGGCGGCACGCAGGAACTGGCACTTGTAGGTATTGACGCCCAGGCAATCGTTGTAGGGGAGCGCGGCGGTCAGCGCGGCGATGTCCTCGTCGCGGACGTCGAGCTCGCCGCCGGCGATATGGGCCAGCTTGGTCGCAGCCTCCATGGTGTCGGCTGCATAGTGGCCGCGGAAGGTAGCGTCGAGTACCCAGCGGTTGTTGATGACGTCGGCCATGCGAGCTGCCTCGCAGTCGGCGGCGTTGTTGGGATCGAGGGGATACTTGGGCTCCAGGTTCTGGACAATGCCGATCTCGCCCTCAAAGCCGCCCTCATGGAAGGCGACGACAGCCTTGGCGTGGGCCACCATCATGTTGTGCATGAGCTGGAAGGCCTTGTCCAGGCGATACTTCTCGCCGTGCGGCCAGTTGCCGACGATAAAGCTGCCCTCGGCGGTCGCGGGAATCTCGTTAAAGGTAAACCAGTGCTTGACCTCGGTGAACTCGGCAAAGCAGAACTTGGCGTACTCGACAAAGGCGTCGATCGTCGTGCGCGTCAGGAAGCCCTCGCCGCCGTTCTGGTAAAAGGCCTCAGGTGTATCAAAGTGATCGAGCGTGACATAGGGGATAACGCCGGCATTATTGCAGATGGCAAAGAGCTCGTGATAGAAGGCAACACCCTCGGGGTTAATCTCGCCAGTGCCGTTGGGGAAGATACGGCTCCAAGCGATGGAGACACGGATACCGTTGATGCCGAAGCGCTGGCACAGGTCGATATCGACCGGGTACTTGTTGTAGAAATCGCTTGCGGGGTCGGGGGAGAAGCGACCCTGAGCAGCCAAGAAATCGTCCCAGGGTACTTTGCCCTTGCCGTGCGTACGGGTCTCGCCCTCAACCTGGTAAGCAGCGGTGGCGCCGCCAAACACAAAGCCGTTGGGGAACTGCATGGGATTGGTCATGAGTCATCCTTTCTGTGGGATTCGAATAGGGAGGGTGCCCGAACTGGGGATCCGGGCACCAACAGAGGGAGGAACTAGTCGAGGTTCTCGCGGAGCCACTTGATGGCGCCAGCGGGGTCGCGGGTAAGGTCGATATATTCCTTGCCGCGCGGGGCGAGTAGCTTAATGCCCAGACGATCGGTGTCGGCCTTCATGTCGTTGTAGTAGCTACGGACCTGCGGGGCAAGCACGATAACGTCGTACTGATCCATGATGGCAGTGTGCTGGCCATAAGCGCCTGCGGAGGAAGCGATGTTCTCTCCGGTCTGCGCGGCACCTTCCTTGATGGCGTTGGCAAGCATGGCAGAGGTGCCGGCGCCGGCGCACAGGACGAGGACCTTCAGGCCATCGACGTCCTTCTTAGCGGATGCGTCGGCGGCGGGCTCGGGCTGATTGGCGACAGGCTTGCTGTCGGCGGCAGCGGCGGTCGGCTCGACGGAAGCGGTAGCCTGCTCGACAACGGGCGCAGGGGCGTTGGCGGCGATGGTGGCAGCACCATCGGACTCGAGACCCAGCTCGGCGGCGCGCTCGGCCTCCTGGTCGCAGAGCAGCTTATCGTATGCCTTCAAGAACGGCAGGTAGATGATGGCGTCCAGCAAGATGATGATCGCGACAAATACCAGGGCAATGAGCTGGAAGTTCGTGGTGATGAAGATACCGATGGGGGCGGGGGTGGCCCAAGGCACCACGAAGGAGAAGCCGTTCATGCCCACGTTATCGATAAAGAACTTGGCAACACTCACGTTGACGCAGCCGGCGGCAACAAAGGGGATGAGCATGTAGGGGTTGAGGATCATGGGAGCGCCAAAGAGCAGCGGCTCGTTGACAGCAAAGGCAACAGGAACAATCGAGGCCTTACCGACGGCTTTGAGCTGCTTGGACTTCATAAAGAGAATCAGAAGAAGCGGCACGATGAACGTGGCACCGGTGCCGCCGAACTCACCCACGAGCGACATGTTAAAGGTGAGGGAGTGGGCGGGGTGACCACCGGCCAGCAGAACCTGCAGGTTCTCGGCCTGGTTGGCAAGACGGATGGGGTCGATGCCCGGCTGGACAATCGAAGGACCATGGACACCGATGAACCAGAAGAACGCGGTGGCTGCCTGGATAAGGATAAGGCCAGGATAGGTTTCTGCAGCGGTGAAGAGCGGGGAGAGCAGTTTGATAAGCAGCTCGGAGAACGGAACGCCCATGAGGTTGCGCACGACGACATCGATGATGCCGCAGATGATGACGGCGCCGCCAAAGGGGATGATGTCGCGGAAGTTCTGAGCGATGGCGCCCGGGACCTCCTTGGGCAGCTTAATGGTCAGATCGCGCGAGACGCAGAATTTGTAGACCCAAACGGTAATGAACGCGGCGATATAGGCGGAGAACAGACCGCGCGTGCCCATGCTGGTGCAATCGAAGACCGAAAGCTCGGAGCCGTTGAACTTGGTGGTGAACTGCGTAACAGCGAGCAGCAGCATGCTGCACTGGGCGGCAACCATGGTGGAGCCGTCGTTGAGCACCTTGCCGGCGGGCATGCGACGGTTCATGGATGCCGTGAAGTTCTTGGCAGTGGTGCCGGCAACCATGATGCCCATGACGCCCATGGTGAAGTTGTACAACTTGTTGCACCAGTCGATGAGCGGCTGGGGCAGCGTGATGCCAACGACGCCGGGAAGGGTGGCGATCAGCAGAAAGATCGAAGAGGTGAGGACGATGGGCATGCACCCAAGGAATCCGTCCTTGATGGCCTGGAGGTAGACGTTCCTCGAGATCTTCTCAAAGAACGGTTGATGCTTTTCGAGCATCTTTACGATGGCGTCCATAGAGCTCCTTTGCTACTTGATGCGCGATGCATGTGGATGGAACTGGTCGTCGATGGATGGTCAGGACTGCCCGGAAACCTTCCTGCTTAAGGAAGGCATTGCGAAATGACAACGTTGTCATTTCGTTAATGACAACGTAAGACATTTTTGGAAGAGCAACAAGGATATACGGGTGAGCGGTCGATATTGTCCGGTAAACGGTTGATTTGTCAGTCGAGCAGGTAGTGTATGCTAGAACGCAAAAACAAGCGATGCAAAACCGACTGGAGAAGTAGTGGCAACGATGGACAAGAAAAATGTCTCAATGAACGATGTGGCGATTGCTGCGGGTGTTTCTCTCAAGACGGTTTCGCGTGTGATCAACGAGCCCGATAGCGTGCGAGAGTCGACACGCGATAAGGTTCATTCCGCAATGGAGGCGCTCGGGTTTCGAACCAACTTTGCCGCGCGTTCGCTCAAGTTGGGCCGTTACGGGTGCATCGGCGTGGTGCTGTTCCACTTGTCGGGCGGTGCCGTGGACATGATTGACGGTATCGCAGATGCCGCCGAAGAACGCGGCTTTGCGCTCACGATGATCAAAAAGCGGGCGGGGGAGAAGATGACCCTTGCCGAAGCGGCGCGTAGGATGTCGCAGCTGCCTGTTGATGGCATGATCTTCAACCTGCGTCAGATGGTCGATGACTTTGATACTTTTGAGGCACCGAAAGACCTCAAGACGGTGATTATCACACCGATGGAACATCCTACCTGCTCCACCGTCAGTGACGACCAAGAGGGCGGCGCGCGCATGGCGTGCGAGTACTTCTTGAACCACGGGCATAAAAACGTGTACTTCGTCTCTGGTAAGAAAGAGTCGTTGTCGAGCCAGTGCCGTATGAAAGGTTGGCGTGCGGCACTCGAGGCGCGTGGCATTGAGCCGCCCGAGCCTCTGCAAGGCGATTGGAATGCGGATAGTGGCTATGCCGCGGGCCTTGTGCTTGCCGATAAGCCCGATTGCACGGCGGTCCTCGCTGCTAACGACTGCATGGCAAACGGCGTGATGATGGCTCTACGTGACAAAGGGCTCAGTGTGCCCAATGATGTGTCCGTGATCGGCTTCGACGATGAGCTCTATAAGACGATTCCCAACTCGATTCTGACGTCGGTGAAGTTTCGCCACCGCGAGCTGGGCATCCGTGCGCTCAACGAGGTCGTCGCGGGTCTGGAAGCTCCGAGCTCCAGAAGCCGTACGCTCGTCTCGGGCGTGTTGGTCGAGCGTTCCAGCGTAAAGGACTTGCGGGCGTAGACGTGCTCGGCCTGCTCGTCTAAATCTGTAACAGGTGGGACCCGAAAACTCGGCTAGATGTTACAGATTTAGACAATTCGGCCCGGCTTATTCCGTTTGTCTCGATCTGTAACAACTAGACGGTCAAAAGTGGTCTACATGTTACAGATTGAGATTTTCGGCTTGGCCTGTGCGTTCATCTCGATCTGTAACAGCTAGGACCGAAAAACTCGGCTAGATGTTACAGATTGAGATGAACAGGAGGACGGGTGCGGTCTAAACAAAATGGCCCGCGCATCACACATCGATGCACGGGCCATTTATTGTCTGCAAGCGGCAGGTGGTGTCAGCGTCTTATGCCTCGAGGTTTTCCTCGATCCAGGCGACGGCACCCTTGGGATCCTTAGTGAGGTCGATGTACTGTTTGCCCTTGGGCGACAGCAGCGTGATGCCCAGGCGGTCGGTGTCGGCCTTCATCTCGTTGTAATAGGTGCGAACCTGCGGAGCCAGGACGATGACGTTGTACTGGTCCATGATGGCGTAGTGGCTGCCGTAGGCACCGGCGTTGGCGGTAATGTCGATGCCCAGCTCGTCGGCGCCTTCCTTAAGCGCGTTGGCGAGCAGTGCAGAGGTGCCGGCGCCAGCGCACAGAACCAGAACCCTCAGATCCTTGCCCTTAAGGGCGGACGGAGCTGCGGAGGCCTCAGTGGCAGAAGCGGTCTCGACAGCAGGAGCCTCAACGGCGGGGGCGGCAGCGGTCTTGACGGCCTTGGTCTCCTCGGCCTCTTCTTCGGCCAGGGTCTCGGCCTCCTGCTTGCACAGGACGTTGTCGTAGGCCTTGCAGAACGGGTAGTAGATCAAGAAGTCAACGACCAGCAGGACGACAACCAGGACCAGAGAGATCGGCTGGAAGTTGGTGTCGATGAAGGTGCCGATCGGTCCGGGGAGTGCCCACGGCATGGCATAGATAAAGCCGTTCATGCCCAAAAAGTCGATGAAGAACTTACCAATGAGGACGTTGGCCACGGGGGCAAACAGGAACGGGATCAGGAAGTACGGGTTGAGGATGATGGGCGCGGCGAACAGCAGCGGCTCGTTGACGGCGAACATCACGGGCACGACAGAGGCTTTGCCGACGGCCTTGAGCTGCTTGGAGCGCATAAAGAGCAGGAAGATGATCGGGACAATGAACGTGGCGCCGGTGCCGCCGAGTTCGCCGATGTAGTTACCGAAGTTTTCGGTCAGGGCGAGGGCGGGGTGACCGCCGGCCTGCAGCGTGGCGAGGTTGGTGGTGATGTTGCCAAACAGCGCGGCGTTGAGGGCAGGCTTAACGACCGAGGGGCCGTGGATGCCCATGAACCAGAACAGCGGGATCATGAACCAGATGAGGGCGAGGCCGGCGTAGGAATCGGCAGCGGCGAACAGCGGGCTCACCAGCGTGGAGATGACGTTGGCAAACGGGACGGCCAAGCAGGTGCGGCAGATAACGTCGATGACGGCGACAAACAGGATGGAGAAGCTGAAGGCGAAGATGTCGCGGAAGTTCTGAGCGATGGCGCCGGGGACTTCTTTGGGCAGCTTGATGGTGATGTCTCGCTTAATGCAGAAGGCATAGATGTTGACCGTGGCAAATGCGGCGACAAAGGAGCTCAGCAGGCCCTTGGTGCCCATGTTGTCGGTAAAGAACACCGAGACATCGGCGCCGTCGATCTTGGCACTCGTCTGGGTAACGGCCAAGATGAGCATAGCGCACATGGCGGCGACCATGGTGCTCGTGGCGTTGATGGCCTTGCCGGCAGGCATGCGGCGGTTCTTGGAGCCGGTCAGCGCGCTTGCGGTGGTGCCGGCGACCATGATGCCCACGACGCCCATCGTGAAGTTGTAAACCTTGTTGCAGAAGTTCACGACGTCGACGTTCCACCAGTCGGGCAGCGTAAAGCCGCCGACCGTGGCGACAACGCCCGGCAGGGTCGAAATAAGCAGGAAGACAGAAGAAGACAGGATGATGGGCATTGCTGCCAAAAAGCCGTCTTTAATGGCCTGAAGGTAGATGTTCTTAGAGACCTTGTCGAAGTACGGCTGACCTTTCTCCAAGAACTTAACGATCGATTCCATAGTTCACGCTCCTCTTTGCATGAAATCTTAATGGCATGGACGTTGAAAACCTATATGGTCTCCCGCTTGCTAAAAGCCCGGGTGCAGGCGGGGTCGGTCCCAGGGGGAGAGAGGGGAGCGGCTGGGTTTGTATCGCATAGGGCCGCTCCCTTCTCGGGGGAAAGCGAGGCGATGCGCTACTGCGCGTCCGCCATAGTGTCGGCGAGCTCCTTGTACCAGAGTGCCGACTGCTTGATGTAGCGTTTTTGCGTGTCGAAGTCGATGTAGAACAGGCCGTAGCGCTTGTTATAGCCATTGGCCCACGAGAACTGGTCCTGCAGGCTCCAGATAAAGTAGCCCTGGACGTCGACGCCCTCGGCGCGCGCCTGGAGCACCTTCTCCATGTGCTGGTCGACAAAGTCGATGCGCTCGGGATCGGCGACGATGCCGTTTGCGTCGGGCTCGGGGTCCTTGTGGCCCAGGCCGTTTTCGGTGATATAGATGACGGGGAGGTTGGGATAGGTGGCGCTGATGTGCTTGAGCGTGTCGTAGAGGCCTTGCGGGTAGATGAGCCAATCCCAGTCGGTGGTGGGGATACCCGGCATATCGACCTGCTGCCCGACGCCCTTAAACTTAAAGCACGAGGTGCCCTTGTCTCCGGTGCCGTTAAAGCTGTTGGTTGACTCGCCATCGTAGGCGGCGATAAACGCCGACTGATAGTAGTTGAGGCCGAACATATCGTTGCGGGGTGCCGCCTTGGCGAGCTCCTCCATGTCGCTGTCCTCAACCGTAAGTGTGGCGTTGTTGGCACGCAGAATCTCGTTGATGAGTGAGAGGGTGCGCGCGGAGTAGTGACCCAGGAAGGCGCCGTCCATGATGAAGTCGGTGTAGAAGGCGTTGTACAGGTCGGCGGCGTGCTGGTCGGCGGGCGAGTCGGTGGCAGGATATGCCGGCGTCAGGACGTTGACCATGCCAATGCGTCCGCCCAGGTGCTCGGTCTCGTCAAGATCCTTATACAGGTTGACGGCGCGGGCGTGGGCAACGAGCTCGTTGTGCTGGCTCTGGATGCCGCTCGTCACATCAAAGTGATGGTTGGGCGGGAAGTTGCCTTGGATGTATTGGGAGTGCGAGAGGCTGATGAGCTCGTTGATGGTGAACCAATTTTTGACCTCGCGGAACTCGCGGAAGCAGAACTCGGCATAGCGCACATAGGCGTCGACGGTCTTGCGGTTGAGCCAGTCGCCCTGGTTGAACAGGGCGGCGGGGGAGTCAAAGTGATGCAGGGACACATAGGGCTCGACGCCATACTTTTTGCAGCAGGCGAACAGCTCGTGGTAGTGCTTAACGCCCTCGGCGAGGGGTTCGGCATCGTCGCCGTTGGGGAAGATGCGGGTCCAGGCGATGGACACACGAATGGCGTTGAGTCCATGCTCGGCAGAAAGGCGGATATCCTCCTCGTAGCGGTTGTAGAAATCACTGGCCGGGTCGGGCAAAAAGCGACCCTGGGCGACAAGGTAATCGTCCCACATGGTCTTACCCTTGCCTGCCACCTTCGTGGAACCTTCCGTTTGGTACGCGGCGGTTGCGGCGCCCCAAACAAAGCCCTTCGGCAGCTGCTGTACGCGGTTTAGCAAAGACATATGCATACACCCTCTCGTCTCGCTGTTCGATATTGTGCGTTTGCGCTCAGGAGGCTCCCTGGTTAGCGTTCAGCGGTGAAAAAGCCCGATAACACTATCTTAAAATGATTAGAACCAAAATGAGCACGTGAACATTTGACAATGAGCACGTTAACATCCGGCTGGGATGTATAGAAACAAAACAACTTCAAACAGCCGCGAACGGTTGTATTTGTTCGGTAAGCGGTTTTGATTGACAGAAGTTTTCATGTTGTGGTATATGGCTCGGGTATCATGAGCACGTTATCAATGTATGTACGATGCGCCATGGGCGCGGGGAATAGTTGGGAAGCAGGTTAGCGTGGAAGGCATGGATCAGCAGACAAGGAATGGTCGTTCGGCGAGCGCGGCAGAGGTTGCGGCGCTCGCTGGCGTGAGCCGCCAGACTGTGTCTCGCGTGGTCAACGGTATGCCCAACGTGACGGAAAAGACGCGCAAGCGTGTGCTGGCCGCCATGGAAGAGCTGGGCTTTCGTCCCAATTTTGCTGGAGCGGCGTTGCGCGGCGGGTCGTATCGTTCTATTGGCCTGTGCATGTACAACATCACACGTGTCGGTAACCTGGCGACGCTCGAGGGTATCATGCAAGCGGCGCGCGAGCACGATTTTGCCGTCACTATGATCGAGATGGGCGGCGACAAGCCCTATGCACTTGCCGATGCCTCGCGCCGCATGGTCGAGCGACCCGTCGACGGCATGATTCTCAACATGAACCGCATGGCTCCCGATTTTGAGGAGTTTGTTCCCCAGCCGGGAGTGCGAACGGTCATCCTGTCCATGTATGCGCATCCGCGCTGCACGACGATCGACTCCGACCAGTATGGTTCGTGCGAGCTGTTGACCAATTATCTGCTGGAACATGGTCACTCGAATATGCGGTTTGTGGCGGGTCCGGAAAACTCGATTTCCTCGC
The DNA here is from genome assembly GCA_046995905.1 of Collinsella sp. Taxonomy (GTDB): domain Bacteria; phylum Actinomycetota; class Coriobacteriia; order Coriobacteriales; family Coriobacteriaceae; genus Collinsella. The sequence continues at coordinate 2,295,412 of JBKXET010000001.1, read as the reverse complement.
GTTTTCGTGAGGCCGGTTGGCGCGATACGCTGGGTCGTGCTCATGTCGATGCCGCTCCGATGCTGCGTGGCGATTGGAGTGCGGACAGTGGGTACGCCATGGGCGAGCGGATTGCGGCCGAGGTGCTTGCCGGCGGGTCGCAGGCGCCGACTGCCGTGCTTGCGGCAAATGACCAGATGGCGCTGGGCGTTATCGCCGCGCTCGAGAACGCGGGCCTGTCCGTGCCCGACGACGTGAGCGTGGTTGGTATCGACGACGCACTCGAGGGACTTGTTCCTCACAATCGGCTGACGACGCTGCGATTTGATTTGCACGGTGTCGGTAAGCTTGCGTTTGAGGCGGCGATTGGAGAGAGCTCGTCTATCGAGGCGATTCATGTGCCGAGTACATTGGTCGAACGCTCGACTGTCAAAGATATACGGGCGTAGGTTCAGCTCGTTCTGCCTATTTGTCTCAATCTGTAACAGCTAGGACCCAAAAAACTCGGCTAGATGTTACAGATCGAGACAAACGGCTTCCGACCTGCACAAAAAGACCGGGGGCGGCGCGCCGTGTGACGTGCCGCCCCCGGCTGAGAAATGGGGACAGGTTATGTGCGCGGGCAACCCCGCCAGCCGCTAGTCCAGACGACGGGTCTGCGCCACGTGCTTATACCAGTATGCGCTTGCCTTGGGTGTGCGCTTCTGGGTTTCAAAGTCAACGTAGAAGAAGCCGTAACGCTTGTTGTAGCCATTGGTCCAGGAGAACTGATCCTGCAGGCTCCACAGGAAGTAGCCGCCCACGTTGACGCCCACCTCCATGGCCTTGAGCAACCAGCGTAGGTGCTGCTCGATGTAGTCGATGCGCGGCTGGTCGTCCACAAAACCGTCCTTGTAGGGGTCCTTGTAGCCCATGCCGTTCTCGGTGATGAAGATCTGCTTGTAGTTGGGGTAGCGCTGCTTAATGTAGACGAGCAGATCGAACAGACCCTCGGGATAGATAATCCAGTCCCAGTCAGTGGTGGGGATGCCGGGCTTGTTCACGTGCTCGCCAATGCCCTTGACGCGCCAGCGGCCGGTGCCCTTCTCGCCCGTACCGTTGTGGTGCAGGTCGTTCTCGCCATCGTAAGCCTTCAAGAAGCGGCACTGGTAGTTGTTAACGCCCAGGTAGTCGTTGTAGAGGGCGGCCTCGCGCATGATTTCCAGATCCTCGTCTAGGATCTCGATGGTACCGCCCGAGACGGCGGCCAGGCGGTTGGCGCACTCGAGGGTGTCGGGCGCGTAGTCGCCGCGGAAGGTGGCGTCGAGCAAGAACTGGTTTTGCAGCACGTGCTCGTTGTTGGCGGCTTTGATGTCGGCGGGGTCGTTCTCGTTGAGCGGATACTTAAACTCCAGCGACTGAATGACGCCGATCTTGCCCTTAAAACCGCCGTTGTGGAAGGCCAGTACTGCCTTGGCGTGGGCGAGCATCATGTTGTGCTCGCACTGGAAGGCCTCGGCAAGATGCGCCTTGACGCCACCGGGGAAGGTGCCCTCGATGTAGGTGTTGGAGGCGTCGGCCCAGATCTCGTTAAAGGTGAACCAGTAGGTCACCTGGTCGGCGTACTCCTTAAAGCAGAAGGTGGCAAAGTCCACAAAGGCATCGATGGTCTCGCGGTTGAGGAAGTCGCCCTTCTCAAAGAGGGGAAGCGGCGTATCGAAGTGATGCAGCGTGACAAACGGCTCAACGTGGTGCTTGTGGCACTCGGCGAAGAGATCGTGATAGAACTGCACGCCCTCGGGGTTGATTTCGCCGGTGCCGTTGGGGAAGATGCGGCTCCAGGCGATGGAGAGGCGAATGCCGTTGATGCCGAACTCCTCGCACAGCTCCAGATCGACGGGGTACTGGTTGTAGAAGTCCGAAGCGGGATCGGGGGAGAAGCGCCCCTGGGCCTCCAGGAAGTCGTCCCAGGCAACCTTGCCCTTACCGTGGGTGCGGGTCTCGCCCTCTACCTGGTAGGCAGCAGTGGCGCCGCCAAAGACAAAGTCCTCGGGAAACTGCGCGGGCGGGTTGGTGACGCTAGCAGGGTTAACGGACATGATGAAATATCCAATCGTCTAAATCGAAGGGCCAGCCGGCTGTTGATGGTCGGCTGGCCCTGAGCGTTACTTACTTCGAAAGCTGCTCGGAGACGAAGGCGAGAGATTTGTCGCCGTTCTGGGAGAGCTCGATGTACTGCTTGCCACGGCAGGCGACGCACTTGTTGCCCACGCGCTCGCAGTCCTTTTGCAGGTCGGCCAGGTAGCTGGCGGCCTGCGGGGCCAGGACGACCAGGTCAAAGTCGGGGAGCATGTCGACATGGTTGCCATAGGCCTCGGCAGCGGTCTCAAGATTGATGCCGCGCTCCTTGGCAGCCTTGGCCAGCGCGTTGGCGAGCAGGCCCGAGGTGCCGCCGCCCTGGCAGAGCACGAGCACGCGCTTGCCGTTGAGGTCGCTGGCGGTCGTTGCCCCGGCAGCGGGTGCCGCAGAAGCGGCGGGGGCGTCAGCCTTCACGGTCTCGGCGGCAGCGCCGGCAGCAACGCTCTTGGCGTCAGCCTTGCCCTGGAAGGCATCGTTGAGCTTGGCGGCCTTCTCGGCGTTCTTGGCGGCGAGCTCCTCCTGGGAGATCTCGGCCTCCTCGGCGCACTTCTGGGCGTCATAGGCGCGGAAGAACGGGTAGTACAGAACGAAATCGACGACCAGGATAAGGGCGAGCATCACAAAGGCGAGCGGCTGGAAGCCCAGGCCCATGATGGTGCCGATGGGGCCGGGGACGGTCCAAGGCAGGGTGTACATAAAGCCGTTCATGCCCAAGAAGTCGATAAAGATCTTGAGGATCCAGATGTTGGCGATCGGGGCAAAGACAAACGGGACAAAGAAGACGGGGTTGAGCACGATGGGTGCAGCGAACAGCAGCGGTTCGTTGACGGCAAAGCAGACGGGAACGATGGCGGCCTTACCGACGGCGCGCATCTCCTGGGACTTGGCCAGGAAGCAGAACATAAAGACCAGGACAAGCGTGGCGCCGGTGCCGCCCATGCAGACGACGAAGTACTGGGCACCCTGGGTCAGGACAGCGGAAGCGTGCTGGCCGGCCTGGAACGCAGCCAGGTTGTCGGTCATGTTGGCAACGAGAGCGGCGGCGATGGCGGGCTCGACGATCGAGGGGCCGTGGACGCCGACGAACCAGAACAGGCTCATGGCGCCGTAGATCACAGCGAGGCCGATGTAGCCGTCGGCAGCGGTGAACAGGGGCTGGAACACCTGGATGACGCCCTGGGCAAAACAGAAGCCAAAGGCAGCGCGGAAGGCGATGTCGAAGACCCAAAAGACGGTGATGCAGACGGAGAAGGGGATGATGTCCTTAAAGGTCTGCGAGATGTTGGGCGGAACCTGCTCGGGCATCTTGACGGTGATGTTGCGCTTGATAAAGAACTTGTAGATGATGCCGGTCACAAACGCAGCGATGAAGGCGGTCAGCAGGCCCTTGGAACCAAGGTAGGTGGTGTTGAAGCCGCTGGCAGCGTCCGTGGCGATCGTGTCGCTCGAAAGGAGCAGGAAGCCGATGATGGCCGCGCACATGCACGAGATAAAGTTGATCTGGTTATTCTTGGGCAGATCGCGGTTCTGGGCGTCGGCGAAGTGCTTGGCCGTGGTGGCGGCGCAGGCGATGGCCAGGATGCCCATGGAGTAGTTGTAGCACTTCCACAGGGCGTTGTTGATGTCATCGGGCCAGTAGAAACCCCAGATGTTGGGGACCGAGGCTACCAGGCAGAAGATGGACGAGAAGATGATGATGGGGATGACGGAGATAAAGCCGTCGCGAATCGCCTTGAGGTACTTGTTGCGGGCGATCGCGTTGAAAAAGGGCTGGCCCTTTTCGATGATGGCGATAAGTTGCTCCATGCAATGCTCCTAAGAGTCGGTGGGTTAACAACGATGGTAGCTTTTGGCGTTCGGTTGCCAAAATGTTGACGTTGCCATTTTGTGACACAAAATAAGACGCGAACCGATGGTCCCTGTGCCTGCGAACCGTCGATTCCTTGCGCGTAAACGTTTGAGCCGCCCGGTGGCTCTGTGTTTGCACAATGGCAACGTTAACATTTGGGCGACAGAAGCCGTTCGGGGAAGCAAAAATGTCGGTGAACGGTAGGTTTTGGGTGGTGAGCGTATGGTGGGGGAGGCGTTAGATATACTTGAAGACGTTTCATTTGACTGCGCAAGGTGCCACCAATGGCATCGTTGACATAGAAAGATCGACCTATGGCCGCTGTTAAAAAATCGGTATCCGTCAAAGACGTGGCGCGCCTCGCGGGCGTCTCGGAGCAGACGGTCTCGCGTACCGTGCACGATTCTCCCAGCGTGCGCCCCGAGACCAAGGAACGCGTGCGTGCCGCCATGCGCGAGCTGGGGTATCGCCCCAATTTTGCCGGTCGATCGCTGCGCCGTGGCAAGTTTAAGACCGTCGGCGTCGCCATGTTCAACATTACCGGTACCGGCAACCTCGACCGTATGGAGGGCTTTGCCGCCGCGGCCGACAAACATGGCTATGCCATCACCCTTACTAAAGTAGACGGGCATCCGTATACCCTCGAGAGCGCATCGTCGCGCATGAGCGCACTGCCAGTGGACGGTATGGTTGTGATCATGAATCGCATGCCGGCGGACTTTGGCACCTTTGAGCCGCTGCCTGGTATGCAGACGGTGCTCGTTACCATGCTGGAGCACCCGCTGTGCTCGACGGTCGATAACGATCAGCTCGATTGCTCACGCCAGGTTGTCGAGTACTTGCTGGGGCAGGGACACAAGACCGTGCACTTTATCTCGTGTCCCGAGCGCTCGCTTTCGGGCATGCGGCGCGAGGAAGGCTGGCGCGAGACATTGCGCGCGCATGGCATTGAGCCACCGCGACTCGTTCGTGGCGATTGGACGGCACAGAGCGGGTATGCTGCCGGTCAGGCTCTGGCGGACGATCCGACCTGTACGGCCATTTATGCTTCCAACGACGCCATGGCCTACGGCTGCATTCGCGGACTCGAGTCGCGCGGAAAGCACGTGCCCGAGGACGTGAGCGTGGTGGGTGTTGATGACAGTCTGGGCGACATCGTGCCCGATCGTCGTCTGACCACGGTGCGCTTTAACAACAAGCGCGTCGGCATGTGGGCGGTCGACAAGATTGCCGGCGCTGATGGGGGTGCGTCTGGCGTGGAGCACATGCTGATCCCCGGTGTGCTCGTCGAGGGCGATACGGTACGCGATTGGCGCTAGGGCGCGGGTCTGTTTGGGTTGCCGCTAATTGTGTTCGATATTGTTTAAATTGGTTCAAAAACCGTTCACGGGCAAAAATTGACCGTTCATAGCTTGAAATTACGTTTTGCGCTGTTCTTTTTTGTTTGAATGTTAATGTTTCTGCCATACAGAACGCAGCGCGTATGCCCGGACGCGATGCTCTCCATTGGTTCATATGTGAAAGGAACGCAATATGGCAACCAAAGAAGAAATCTCGATGGTTGGATTCGAGATTGTCGCATACGCAGGTGACGCCCAGACCGATCTGCTTGCAGCGCTCGATGCTGCTCGCGAGGGTGACTTTGAGAAGGCCGAGCAGCTGCACAAGGATGCCAGCGATGCGCTCATCGGTGCCCACGACACGCAGACCAAGCTGCTTTCGCAGGAGGCCGGCGGTGGCGAGATGGAGATGACCTTCATCATGGCTCACGCTCAGGACACCCTCATGACCACTATGATCCTGGAGAAGCAGGCCCGCTTTACCATCGATGCCTACAAGCGCATCGCCGAGCTCGAGGCCAAGCTCGCCTAACGAGCCCTCACAACCAAGTCCCCTTCCAAAAGCTCTGCTGCTACCCGCGGCAGGGCTTTTCCTGTTCTACTTCAAGTTGCGGTGAAATAGGGACTGAATAGGGGCCGGCGGGCACAAAACAATCCCTATTCCACCGCAACTCATCCCGTGATAGTCATTGGGGACGTTCTTAAACGACTAGTCATTGGGGACAGTCTTGGTGCGCTCCGTTCGTCCTCCCGTTCGATTTTTGCTCGGTGGGTATACTTTCTTTCGCATTAAACGCCGGACTGAGGAGGTATCCAAATGCCGGATAACGGGTCAATACAAAAAAGAGACGCGCACGAGATGGCTCATGGGCGTCCTGTCCAGATAACCGAGCACACGACGGTAACCGAGCTGCAGCCCAGTCTGTCCGATGTCGTGTGCACAAACAAAAAGCTGCAGATTGGCTTTATCGTTGCGCTCGTGGTCCTGGCACTGCTGTCGGGCTTTGTAGCTCGTCCGCATTTCGCCGATACCAAAACTTGGGACTCCACCATCGAGGTCATCGACCAAAAGAAGGGCAACGTTTTGGCGCTCACGGCTTCATGCGTTGCTCTGTCTGCGGGTATTACCGCGCTGCCGGGTGATACGGGAACGCCGGTTGCCGAACAGCTCGCGCAGCTTTCAGGAAACTTGGGTATCGTGCTTGCCGTGCTCTACCTCGAGAAATACCTGCTAACCATTTTCTGGTCGGTTGGCCTGGGCATCTTAATCCCGTTTGCGTTGGTGCTCTTTGCGGTGTCGCTCGGTATTCACGGGCGCTGGAGCACGAGCGCTGTCCTGCGCCGTGTGGCGACGCGCGTGCTGGTGGTTGCCGTGATCGGCATGGCGCTCGTGCCCGCGAGCGTATGGGTGTCGCAGAAGGTCGATGAAACGTATCGCGTAAGTATTGAGCAAGCTGAGCAAAAGGCTGCGGACGCTGCGGACGCGGCCGACACCACGGACAAGTCAGCCGAGACCAGCTCAAAATCGAACAAGAAAAAATCCGAGGCCACGGAGTCCAAAAACGTGCTCGAGCAGTTGACCGATGGGGCATCGAGCCTTGTTACGTCGGTAACCAGTGGTGCCAAGCAGATGACCGACGAGATCGTGCAGCAGGTGACCGACCTCATCGAAGGCGTCATCGTAATGATCGTGACCTCGTGTGTGATTCCTCTACTGGTGCTCGCGGCGTTCCTATGGCTAGGACACGTGCTGCTGGGGATCGATATCTCCGGTCCCGCGAACTATCTGACGGGTCGTTTCTTGAGCGGTCCGTCCAAACATGCCAAGAAGAGCGGGCAGTCTGAGTAGGCGGCAAAGCGATCTTTGGAAGATCAACCGTGAGAAGGGCGGTCGAGACACGTTCTCGGCCGCCCTTTTGTTTGTTGAACACATGGTCGCTACGTCCGCGCCCGGTCCAAACGGTCAGCAATCATCTGTGAACGGTATTTGTTCAAAAAAGAACAAAGATAAACAAATAGTTGTTGCAGTTTATGTTCGAATGTGTTCAAATAAACATGAACAGTGAAGAACCGCACATTCAGATGCCCGGACCTGAATGCGATTCAACACTTCCAAACAGAAACTACGCACCTGCGTATCTCTCAAGGAGGATGTCATGAGGGTTGTAATCGCTTCCGATGCCGACGGTATGTCGATGAAGGAGTCCATCAAGGAGATGCTCATCGCCGACGGTCACGAGGTCGTCGACTATTCCGAGACCCCTGCCGCGGACTTTGTCGATTCCGCGACCGCCGTTGCCAAGGACCTGCTGGAGCACAAGGATTCCCAGGGCTTCGCATTCGATAAGTACGGCGTCGGCTCCTATATGGCCGCCGTCAAGATCAAGGGCATGGTCGTCGCCAACATTTCCGACGAGCGTTCCGCTTACATGACCCGCGAGCACAACGGCTCGCGCATGGTCACCATGGGCCCGGGCGTTGTGGGCACCGAGGTCGCTAAGAAGATCGCCCGTGAGTTCCTGCGTGCCCAGTACGCCGGCGGCCGTCACCAGATCCGTGTCGACATGCTCAACAAGATGGCCTAACGAGAGCCACCGAGAACTCGAACTTCTACCTCAACTTGTGAATTCAGACGAAAGGACGTTCTGATGAAGAAGACCATCGCAATCGGTTGCGACCATATCGTTACGGACGAGAAGATCTATCTGGCCGACCGCCTGGAGCAGGCTGGCTACAAGGTGCTCGACTGCGGCACCTACAGCCACACCCGTACGCACTATCCCATCTACGGCAAGGCCGTGGGCGAGGCTGTTGCCAGCGGCAAGGCCGACTTTGGCGTGGCCCTGTGCGGCACCGGCATCGGCATCACCAACGCCGTCAACAAGGTCCCCGGCGCCCGCTGCGCCCTGGTCCGCGACATGACCTCTGCCCTCTATGCCCGTCGCGAGCTCAACGCCAACATCGTGGGCTTTGGTGGCAAGATCACCGGCGAGTTCCTGATGGCCGATATCATGCTTGCCTTCCTGGAGGAGCCCTACGAGAAGACTCCCGAGCACGACGCCCTGATCGCCAAGATCGATGCCTGCAATAAGGCCGACGCCGAGGCTCAGGCTGACCCGCACTTCTTTGACGAGTTCCTTGAGAAGTGGGACCGCGGCGAGTACCACGATTAGCGGGTATCCGGCGTAATTAACTAGTCCGTTGACGGCTCGCGTTTCTGTGAGGGGGCGCGGGCCGGTTTTCTATCAGCCCTATTGACTTGGTGGGCTGTCGTAAGAAAGGGAAGGCTCCTATGGAGTTTGTTCTTGATAACGGTTCTATCCGCGTGGCACTGAGCACGGCGGGCGGGTCGTTCACTTCTATTGCGGCCAACGGTCGCGAGTATCTGTGGCAGGGCGATCCGGCGGTGTGGTCGGGCCAGGCACCTATTTGCTTCCCGATCTGCGGCGGTCTTCGTGACGGTCGCGCAATGACCATAGGCGGCCGCGAGGTCAAGCTCGCCCGCCACGGCTTTGCTCGCAAGCAGGAGTGGAAGCTCGAGGAGCAGAGCGACAACATGGTTGCGCTGAGCTTAAGCTCTGCCGACCATGCCGAGTTGCTCGAGCAGTACCCGTATCCGTTTAAGATCGTTGCTCGTTACACGATCGATTCGGAAAAGGTGGCCGTGTCGTACGAGGTGACCAATGAGGGCACCGTGGACATGCCGTTCTTTGTGGGCGGTCACCCCGGCTTTAAGTGCCCGCTCGACGAGGGCGAGTCTTATGACGATTATGAGCTTCGTTTTGAGCAGCGTGAGGCCACCGAGCTCTGTACTGCCGTTCCCTCGACGGGCCTGATTGATGTTGAGCATCGCAGCAAGAACCCCATGATCGGCCAGAACCTACCGCTTACCCACGAACTCTTCGACTTCGCGGAGACCATCTTTGACGTGCTCGAGAGCCGCGTGGTTACGTTGACCAAGAAAACCGAGGACAAGGGTGTGCGCCTGACGTTCCCCGATATGCCGTACTTGATTGTGTGGAGCAAGCCCGAGGGCGACTTTGTGGCTGTTGAACCGTGGGGTGGTCTGTCCACCTGCTCCGACGAGGACGATATTCTGGAGCACAAGCGTGGCTGCCTGGTGGCCAAGCCGGGAGAGACCGTCACCCGCGGCTTTGAGATCGAGATCCTTTAACGAGTTATCGTGTGTTTGGGGCAGGTCATGCCGCCCCGGAACAGGAGTTCAATATGATTCTGACCGTTACCATGAACCCGTCGATTGATACGCGCTATCAGCTCGACAAGCTGATCATCGACGATGTTAACCGCGTGACGCCCGAAAAGACCGCTGGCGGCAAGGGCCTCAACGTGAGCCGTGTGCTGCTGCAGTTGGGTGACGATGTGCTCGCGACCGGTCTGCTCGGCGGCCACATGGGTGCCTATATGGCCGAGCTTATGGATGCCGATGGCGTCAAGAACGACTTTGTGCCTATCGCCGGTGAGACGCGCATTTGCCTGAATATTCTGCACGAGGGTAATCAGACCGAGCTTTTGGAGAGCGGCCCGCAGATCGCCCCGGCCGAGCTCGAGGCCTTTACGGCCAAGTTCGCCGAGCTCGCAGCGAAGGCGGACGTTGTGACGCTTTCGGGCTCGCTGCCGCGCGGCGTCGATGCCGGCTACTATGCCGAGCTCGTCAAGATCGCCGAGGAGGCGGGCGCCAAGGTGCTGCTCGATACCTCGGGTGCATCGCTGGAGGCCGCGCTGGAGTCCGACGCTAAGCCTGAGCTCGTAAAGCCCAACCTGACCGAGATTAACGGCCTGCTGGGTACGTCCTTTACGACCGATGATGTCGATGCCCTGCGCGAGGCGCTTGCCGCCGATGACCGTTTTGCCGGTATCCCCTGGGTTGTCGTTTCGATGGGCGCTGCCGGTTCGGTGGGCTTCCATGAGGGCCGCGCGTTCCGCGCCAAGACGCCCGCGATTGCGGCTGTGAACGCAACGGGTTCCGGTGACTCGACCATCGCCGGCTTTGCGCATGCCATTGCAGCTGGTGCCGACGACGTCACGGTGCTCAAGACCGCCAATACCTGCGGCAAGCTCAACGCCATGGATCCCAAGACCGGCCACCTGGTCATGGACCGCTGGGATGAGATCTTCAACAACGTTGAAGTAACGGAGCTTTAGGGTTACGGCGTTTTACCAAACGCCGTAACCTGCCGACGCTGCGCGGGCCGCATTTGGACAATCTGACGTTCAACTTCAAGGGCGCGACCAGAAGGTCTGCGCCCTTTCGTTTCACGTCACCTTGTCTCAAATGCGGCCCGCTCGCTACCGTTGCCAAAACATCGGTGTTGCCTTGCTTCGGGAATGCGGCAGATGGGGACGTTTCTTTTCTGCCGGCAGTTTGGGACACTCCTTACGGGGCACCCCTCCACAGCGCCTATGCCAGCTTGTCGATTTGCCCAATCTCCCAGAGCGGAATGTTGACGAGCGTGCCCTCGTCTCTATATGCCGCTAACGATGTTCTCACGCAGCGCTCGAGCTTGAACTTCTCGCAGGCAATCCTCAGGCTCTTTGCTTTGAGATTCTCTGCTGCCTTGACCTCGAGCGGAAGCACGGTCCCCGCATGGTCGATGGCAAAGTCAGTCTCTGCATTGCCGGAGGAGGATGACCAATACGCGGGAGTTTTGCCTTGGAGCAAAAGCTCCTGTGCGACGTATTGCTCGGTCAGCGAGCCTTTGAACTCCGTAAAAACAGCGGGCCCGTTCAGAACAATGGCTGGCGTGAGGCCGGAGAGTGCTCCGAGGATGCCGGTGTCGATGCAGAACAGCTTGAAGCCCGAGAGATCCTCGTAGCTTGTGAGCGGTGCTCTTAGGGCGGAAACACGTGGTACCTTATGAACGATTCCATAGTCCATGAGCCACTGGAGGCTTTCCTCAAAATCGCGTGCGCGCGCCCCGGGACGAAGCGCGCCGTAGACGAACTTCTTGTTTTCCTTTGCGAGCTGGCCGGGAAGGGATTTCCAAACCAGCCTCATGCGCTCGACGATGCGGGCTGGCGCATGCTTGCCAAAATCGGATTCATAAGCTTCGATGATTTGCTGCTGAAGCCTGCGGGCCTCGATGAAATCGTGGGAGGCGGCGAAAGCGGAGACAACTTCTGGCATGCCACCGACAACGAGGTATTCCTTGAGCAGGCGCTCGAGCTTTTCGGAAACGTTCGCCAGCAGGTCCATGTCTGCGGCAAGGATGGCATCTGCGAGCGGATCGCCATCGACGGCACGAACGAACTCGACAAACCCCATGGGGCGCATGGTAAGCTGGTCGATCTTGCCGACGGGGAACGACTCGTTTTCGCGTCGGAGCGCGAGCCCCATATAGGAGCCGGCTGCCACGATATGGTATTCCGGCGCCAGCTCGTTGAAGTATTTGAGCGAGGTGATGCCACGCGGTGCCTCTTGGATTTCGTCGAAGATGATGAGCGTGTCTGTCGGCGTTATGGTCTGGCCGCGCAGGAGCTCTATCTGGGAGATGATGCGTTTGGGGTCAAGGCTTCCGTCGAACAGCGAACGTGCGCCCGGTTCGAGCATAAAGTCAAAGCGGATGACGTTTTGATACTGCTGGCCTGCGAATTCGTTAAGAAGCCAGGTTTTTCCCGTCTGGCGGGCCCCCTTAAGCAGGAGGGGCTTGCGGTTTGCCCTAGATTTCCAAGCGATGAGTTCGTCCATTAGCTGTCGCTGCATACTGCCTCCTAACGATCATGGTTAGTATAAGACCGTTTCGGTCTTTCCATCGAAAAATGTGGGAGTAAACCACGTTTTTCCATCGAATAATGTGTGAGGCAACCACGTTTTTCCATCGAATAATGTGGGAGTTTAGGTCGGCACCTGGGGACGTTCCTTCTCTGCCGGCAGTTTGGAACACTCCTTGTTTTGGTGCAAATTAGCTACCCTTGCATCAGAAAACGGCGCCCGTCGGCGATGTTGCCGGCGGGCGCCGTGGTCGTGTAGGCGCTATTTGTTAAGTGCGTGCGTTCGAGCTCGCGTGCTACAGCGAGTCGATAAAGCGCTGCTGGGCGGCGCGGCCGGCTTCGTCCCACTTAAAGACGCCGGCGTTGTCGAGCACGTGGCCAAACACCACGCCGACCTCCTCGTGCAGGATATCGATGGCGTTATCCGCCGTAAGCTCGTCGGCGCGGCGGGCAAAGACGTCCTCGGCCCACGCGGCATGGCTGCGACAAAGATCATCGCCCTCGAGCGCACCGGCAAGATCGTAGCTGGCATCGACCTTGGCTGCCAGCAGATGCTCACGGACAGCGCCGAGCTCGGGAACCAGGCGCGGCGGCAGAATGGCCAGGCCCATGACCTCGATCAGGCCGATGTTCTCCTTCTTAATGTGGTGGTACTCGGCATGTGGGTGGAAAACGCCCAGCGGGTGCTCGTCGGTCGTGATGTTGCAGCGAAGCGCCAGGTAGGCCTCGTAGATTTCGCCGCCGGCATTGCCGCGGGAGTCGACGCGGCGGATGACGGGCGTCACGGTGTTGTGTGCCACGCCATCGGCTGTGTGCGCGATGACACCCACAGACTCATCGGTCCACTCGCGCCAGGCGAGGATAATCTTCTCGGCGGTATCGAGCAGCGCGCCGCGGTCATGCGAGCGCAGGCGCAGCACCGAGAGCGGCCACTGCAGCACGGTACCGCTGACCTGGTCAAATCCGGGCACGCTAAACTGCGAGATCTCGGCGGCGTGCATCATGGGGAACTCGTGCGCGCCGCCCTGGAAGTGGTCGTGCGACAAGATCGAGCCGCCCACGATAGGCAGGTCGGCGTTGGAGCCAATAAAGTAGTGCGGGAACAGGTCGACAAAGTCGAGCAGGCAGGTCAGGCCCTTGCGGTCCACGTGCATCGGGCGATGCTCGGAGCTCATAGCAATGCAGTGCTCGTTAAAATACGCATACGGGCTGTACTGGAAACCCCAGCGCTCGCCGTCGAGCTGGATGGGGATAACGCGCAGATTCTGGCGGGCGGGGTGAGCGCCGCCGTCGGCTGCGGCGGAGCGTCCGGGGTAGCCCTCGTTTTCGATGCAGAGCTGACAGGCGGGATATTTCTCGCCTGTGTTTTTGGCGGCACCGGCCGCGGCAATATCGCGCGGGTCCTTTTCGGGCTTTGACAGGTTGATGGTGATCTCCAGGTCACCCCAGTTGGTGGAAGTGCTCCATTTGATGTTGCGCGCGATGGCGGCGCGGCGCACGTAGCCGGCGTCACAGCACAGGCCGTAGAACCAGTCGGTCGCGGCGCGGGGCTCGTTGACGCCCATGCGGCCGTTGAATTCCTCGTTTACAACCGAAGGCCTCGGCATCAGCACGCCCATGATGCGCATGGCGATGCGGTCGCGGCCCGATGCCGTGTCCTCGGCGGCACCGTTGACAACGGCGGCCTCGGAAAGCGCGGCAAGCGTGCCCTCCAGGTCAAAATTGGGGAGTGTATCGGGGTGCAAGAACGAGAGTTTCTCGACCTGGAGCGCCCAGGCCATGTCGAGCGCCGGACCCGTGGCGCCGATGCACTCGAGAATGGTGTTGTAGGCCCAGATGCGATCGTCCTGGCCGATCATCGATCGGTGAATAGCGTACTCGATCAGGTTCTGCGCGGCCTCGCGCACGTCAGTCATTACAGCCATGCCGCGTAAGCCCCCTTATCAGAGATGGCGTAGTGACGGGCAGAGCCCTCGCCCAGCCAGCTGTTCATCTTGGTGATGAAGGTGTCGACCAGGTCGAGCGGCACGAACGCCTGGATGGTGCCGCCAAAGCCGCCGCCGTGGATGCGGACGGCGCCGCGGCCGTCGAGCACATGCTCGGCAAGGGCCAGCGCATACATGGAGGGCTGCTCGGAGCCCAACTTGGCAACGACATTCTGCAGGTACATGGCAGAGCTGGAGCCGGACTCGCGCGTCAGGACCAGGAACTGGTCGATGTCGCCGGCGTTAAGAGCTGCCCAGCGCTTGTCGACCAGGCCGTTCTCGTACCAGTAGTGAACGGCGCGCAGACAAGCGCGGTCGCCCAGTTTGGCGCGCAGCTCGGGGAGCTTGGCGTCAAAGTCGGCAACGTCGACCTCGCACAGGCGTGTCTTGCCAAACTCGGCAGCAACGTCCTGCATCTCGCGCGGTACGGCGGCGTAGTCGTCGGTGGCTGCCACGTGGTCGGCACCCACCTTAACGAGCACGAGCGCATAGCCGTGATCCTCAAAGTTGAGCTCGAGCTTCTGAGTCTTGGGGCTTGCCTGATCCTCAAAATCCATGTAGGCGAGGCCGCCCAGGCACACGGCGGCCTGGTCCATCAAGCCGCAGGGCTTGCCGTAGTAGTTGTTCTCGGTGCGCTGGCTCATCTGCGCAAGCGCGACGGGCTCAATGGCGGGTGCGCCCCAGAGCGTCTCCATGGCGCGGCCGTATGCGGCCTCGACGGCAGCGGAGCTGGAAAGACCGCCGCCCGAGGGGACGGAGCAGGTGAAGGCAAAGTCGAAGCCGCGGGGCTCAACGCCCAGGGCAGCGACCTCGTGGGCCATGCCGCGGACGAGGCTCGCGGACGTGCCCTTCTCGGCCTCCTGAACATCCAGCGTGTCGAGCGTAATCTCAAAGGTGGGGTAGCCCTCGTCGGCAACGCGAACCTTGTTGGTGTCGGTCGCCACGGCGATGCCGTCGACGGCGACATCGAGCGAGCCGGCGATGACGTGGCCGCCCTCGTGGTCGGTATGGTTGCCGCTGATTTCGGAGCGGCCGGGCGCGTGCACATAGAGCACCTGTCGGTCGCCGATGGGGCCAAACTCCTCCTCAAACAGCTTGGTGAGCGTGGCGAGCGTCTTTTCGTCGGGGGTGGTCATGGGGGTCCTTTCCTTGGCGCGTACGGACGATTTTTTGCGTCGTTATGAGTACGTTAACAATTTGAAGCGGCATGAACTCAGCATCCACAATGCCGCACGTTAAGGGCTATGTTAACGTACTCATAACACAACTCTTGTCACTTTTTGAGAATCTGGTAATCGGTAGAAATTCAGCCGTGAACGGTATTGCCGTATGGACTTATAAAGCAGAAGAGATGCGGATTGAAAAAGTAGAGTACGTTAACATGCGTCCGACGATAGCGGGCCTCGGCGCGGGATGTATTACTGCCCGGGCCGGCATTCACGCTATTCAGATCTCGCAAGGGTGAAGGTGATCCTGTGGCAAGGCGCCCGTCCAACGATACCAGTTCGCGTCCGGTCTCCATGGCTGACGTCGCCCGCGCTGCCGGCGTTTCGCAGCAGACGGTTTCGCGCGTCGCCAACGGCTTGCCCAACGTTAACGAGCAGACGCGCCAGCGCGTGCAGGCCGCTATGCAAGAGCTCGGCTTTCGTCCGAGTTATGCCGGTCGCTCGCTGCGCGACGGCCGTTACCATTCGGTCGGCCTATGCATCAACGATGTCACCAAGTTTGGCAACCTCTCAATGATCGACGGCATCGCCAGTGCTGCTCGCGAGCATAATTGCGCCATCACGCTGGTCGAGATGTCCAAGACCGAGGAGTTTTCGCTTGCCGAGGCCACGCGTCGTATGGCCGCATTGCCGGTGGACGGCATCATCATCGGCATGAGTCGCATGGCGCCCGATTTTGAGACGTTTGATCCACTGCCGGGCATTGGCACGGTCATAGTTACCATGTACGCGCACCCGCGGGTGACCACGGTCGACTCCGATCATTACGGCTGCTCGCTATTGCTTATGGATCATCTGTTTGAGCTGGGCCACGAGCAGATCCGATATATCGGCGGTCCGTCCTTTTCGGTGGACGAGCAGTTCCGTCGTGCCGGTTGGCAGGATGCGCTCGAGCGCAAGCATATTGAGCCAACGGAGCCGCTCGAGGGCGACTGGTCTGCCAACAGCGGCTACGAGGCCGGCAGGTATCTGGCCGAGCACGATCGCACCATGACGGCGATCTATGCGGCAAATGATCAGATGGCAAATGGCGCCATCGCCGCGCTGCGCGATAGCGGCCTACGCGTGCCCGAGGACGTGAGCGTGGTGGGCGTCGATGACTCGCTCGACGACTTTGTCGCACATAACGAGCTCACGACCGTTCGATTTGACTTGCATCAGCGTGGGCGCGAGGTGTTCGAGCATGCGGTTCCCGAGGCGGGGGCATCGGACAAGGCTGTCGCCATTCGCATCCCCGGTCAGCTCATCGTTCGACATTCCACGGCAGCCCCGCGCGCATAGTTTTCACAGGTCAACGGCTCAACGTTGCACGTCAATAGCAATCGGAATGATGCTGGCAGATAGCTGTGGCGATGCAGGCGCGTGCTATGATAGACGGGTTCTTTTGTCTATCTAGGAGGCTTTGCCTGATGGAGATCACCAAGGATATCCGCTACATTGGCGTCGACGATCACGACATTGACCTGTTCGAGGGCCAGTACGATGTGTCCGAGAACGGTATGGCATACAACAGCTACGTTATCTTGGGCGAAAAGATTGCTGTCGCCGATTCGGTCGACGGCGGTTTTGTCGACGAGTGGCTCGGCAACCTCGAGGCCGTGCTCGATGGCCGTACGCCCGACTACCTGGTCGTCCATCACATGGAGCCCGATCACTCTGCCGGCATTGCCGCCTTTATGGAGCGTTATCCCCAGGCGCAGATCGTGGCAAGCATGGGCGCCTTCCGCATGATGGTCAACTACTTTGGCACCGATTTCCCTGAGCGCAAAATGGTCGTCAAAGAGGGCGACGTGCTCGATCTGGGCGGCCACAGCCTGACGTTTATCGGCGCCCCCAACGTGCACTGGCCCGAGGTGCTCTTCTCCTACGAGGCTACCGACAAGGTGCTCTTTAGTGCCGACGGCTTTGGCAAGTTCGGCGCCAACGACATCGAGGACCCGGAAGGCTGGGCCTGCGAGGCTCGCCGCTATTACTTTGGCATCGTGGGCAAGTTCGGTAAGTTTGTGCAGGCCGTGCTCAAGAAGGCTGCCAATCTGGACATTCAGATCATCTGCCCGCTCCACGGCCCTGTTCTTACCGAGAACCTGGGATATTACCTCGACACCTACAATACCTGGTCGAGCTATCAGCCCGAGGACGAGGGCGTCACGATTGCCTACGCGAGCGTGTATGGCCATCTGAAGACCGCCGTTGAGGAGCTCGCATCTGCGCTCGAGGCTCGCGGCCAGAAAGTTTCTGTCTTTGACCTGGCTTGCGACGACATGGCCGAGGCCGTTGAGGATGCGTTCCGTTACGACCGCCTGGTGCTCGCCTCCATCACCTATCAAGGCGAGATCTTCCCGTTCATGAGCACCTTCATCCACGCGCTCGCCGAGCACGCCTATCAGAACCGTACGGTGGCGCTCGTTGAGGCCGGCTCCTGGGCGCCCACCGCGGCCAAGGTTATGACCAAGGAGCTCGAGGTTATGAAGGACATCACCCTGACGCAGAACAAGGTGACCGTCCTGGGTTCGCTCAACGACGCATCGCGCGCCCAGATCGAGGCCCTCGCCGACGAACTCTCCAAGTAGCGACACGTTCACTTTTAATGCTCAAACCACCACAAAGGGGACAGGCACCTTTGTGGTGGTTTTTGTTTAAGCGCCGGCGATGAGGAGATTTGGGCGGGCGTCGTCGGTGGCCTCGGCGATTGAGGTGGCGACGGCGTGATGAGGGTCACGGTCCATCACGATGGAGTCGACGTCGGCAAGCTCGGCAAAGCGGTACATGCCACGTCCGTTAACCTTGCTGGCGTCCATGAGGGCGACGCTTTGATGGGCTGCGGCGATCATGGCTGTTTTGGTCTCGGCCATCTGTGGAAAGTCGGTCGTAAAGCCGCAGCCGGGAACAAAAGCGCCGGGGCACATGACGGCAAGGTCGGCGTGGACCATTTGGAGCGCCTGCATGGTAAGTGGGCCGTACAGATAGCGATGACCTTTGCGCAGTGCCCCGCCCAGCATGACGACATCGACCGAGGGCATGCTCTCGTCGATATAATCAGCGATGGTAATGTCGGCCGTGATAACGGTGGTGCCGTCGCGCTGGTCGAGGAGCCGGACGAACTCAAGCGCCGTGGTGCCCGAATCGACGAGCAGCGTGTCGCCGTCATTGACAAGCTCGATGGCGCTTTGCGCGATGGCCTGCTTGGCAGCGACGTTGACATTGATGCGGCGATCCTGCGTGGAGACGGTCAGGCGCTTGTGGAGCGACACGGCACCACCATGTGTGCGGCGCAGTTTGCCTGCTTCGGCGAGCGCGTCCAGGTCGGCGCGGGCGGTGACGGAGGACACGCCAAAGGTCTGGGCGATTTCTGCTACCTGCACCGAGGCATTATGTTCGAGCATTTCCATAATGGCGGTACGGCGTTCGTCGGCAAAAGCACGGTTGGTAGCTTGGGCCATGTTTGCTCCATTCTCGGCTAAATTTGCAGGAATTGTGTTGACTCTATTTTCGTTCATTTTCTTTTTGAGTAAGAAAACACCTTTCGATTACTTATCTTTTCTATAAAAGAAAGACGCTGAACGCACAAAATTCAATATCGAACACGCGCGCTCGGGTTCGACCCCTTCCGTTTACTTTTCAAAAACGACTGTATTGACCTGCATCGGCTCAATATCTCGCACGTGCAAGGCCGCTGAATTTCATACAATGAGCACAGTAAAACGCAAGGTAAAACGCCTTGCGGACACGTACGCCCGATGTCCAGATGCGGGCGAGGGAGAGGAGCAAACGCTCATGGCACTTGTTACCACCGAAAAGATGCTCAAGGACGCTCAGGCCGGCCACTACGCCGTCGGCGCTTTCAACGTCGAGAACCTCGAGTTTGTTATGGCCGTTCTGGCCGCTGCCGAGGAGACCAAGTCCCCCGTCATCATGCAGACCACCCCGGGCACCATCAAGACCGCTGGTCTGGACTACTTCTACGGCATGGTCAAGGCTGCCGCCGAGCGCGCTTCCGTGCCCGTCGCTCTGCACCTCGATCACGGCGATGGCTATGACCGCTGCATGCAGGCTTTCCGCACGGGCTACACCTCCGTCATGATCGACGGTTCGCACGAGTCCTTCGAGGACAACATCGCCCTGACCAAGTCCGTCGCCGATGCTGGCCGCGCCATGGGCGTGCCCGTCGAGGCTGAGCTCGGCAAGGTTGGCGGCAAGGAGGACGACGGTCCCGCGGTTGAGGGCGAGAGCCCCTACACCGACCCTGCCGAGGCCAAGGAGTTCGTCGAGCGTACCGGCTGCACCTCCCTCGCAATTGGCGTTGGCACCAGCCACGGCGTGTACACGAGCGATCCGCACATCGAGCAGTCCGTGGTCAAGGCCATCCGCGACGCCGTCGACGTGCCGCTGGTTCTGCACGGCACCTCCGGTGTGCCCGATGAGCAGGTTGCCGAGGCTGTGAAGAACGGCATCTGCAAGGTTAACTACGCCACCGAGCTGCGTCAGGCCTACACCAAGGGCTTCATGGCCTACATGGCCGAGAATCCCGCCTGCTTCGATCCTAAGAAGCCGGCCAAGGAGGGTATGCGTGAGATTACCGAGCTGGTTAAGATCCGCATGACCAACCTCAACTCTGTGGGCAAAGCAGAGTAACAGCAAGGGTACTCCGACTCGCTACATATCCCGGGGAGGGATGAGGGCTTAGTTCCCCAATCGTCCTCGGGCATGCAAAAAGCCTCGCTGCGCACTTCGTGCGGCGAGGCTTTTTGCCCCCTGCGGAAAGATTGGGGAACTAAGCCCTCGTCCCTCCCAAGTTGACCTTCTCGAGGTCGTCGCCCTTGTGGCGTTAGGACTGCGAATTTGGGATGGGAGGGTTACTTGGTTGTTAGGGTTAACAGGTCGTTGGGGGTTTTGAGGTTGTAGGTGGCGTTTGGGATGTCTTGGTGTGATCCCCATGCCGCTCTGGCAAAACTGACCCCTGCCGAAGTTGCGCATTGTTCGTCGTAGACGGTGTCGCCAACGTAGACGACGTTGCCAGGATTCGCGCCCGTACGCCGGAGATATTCGAGCATGGGAGCGGGTGCGGGTTTATGTTCGGTTGTGTCTTCGACAAGGATGATGTGCTCAAAATACTTATCGAAGCCAAGGGGTGCAATTTCTTCTGCGTATTCGTCGCGCGCACGTGAGGAGACGATGCCAAGTTTGCAGCCGCTATCGGCGAGTGTTGCGATGACTTCAAGCAAACCTGGAAACACGCTGATGGTGCTTTTAAAGCTGGCGGCAACTTGGCACCAGCGATCCAACGTTGCCTGCGAGTAGATTCCAAGTTTCTCAAGGGCATCCTTGCCGGGTATGCCGAGGGCAAATTCAAGCTCGTGTCGGGGGAGCGTTTTGCCGGTCTCTTCTTGGACAATCTGGACAAGCGATGATAGAACGCTTTCTTCTGTATCTGCCAATGTCCCATCAACGTCAAATACGATATGGTCAAAGTGCTTCATATGATTGCTCCTCTCTGTTGTTTGCCTGCAAGTTTGATGCGGTGACAGAAGAAAGGCTAGCGGGATTTCTGCCTGGTACTATCGAGATTCTGCCTCGCTGCTCGATAGCTCGAAGGAGTGCATCCCATTTGTTCTTTAAATACCTGGCCAAGATGGCTTGCTGTCGCAAAGCCGCATTGGCGCGCGACTGTCTGGACCGTTCGCGTGGTGTGTGCCAAAAGTTCGCAAGCACGGTTTACGCGGTATGCGCGCAGATATGCCGCCGGGGTCGTTCCTGCGCAAGCTTCGATAATGCGGTAACACTCTCTTTCGCTTACGCCGGCTGCAGATGCTATCTGGGGCACATCTACAGCGGCTGCATAGTTTGCGCGGATAAAGTCCAGGATTGCCTTGAACTGTACGTCGCGGCTGGTCATCCAAGAGGCGTTGTCGGAGGAAAAGAGCGGTTCGGCCTTGGCGTAAATCTGAATCCAGAGCTCTGACAAGCTATTCCGAAGCGCCATCTCGTTCTGCGGCCGTTGAAGGTCGTGGTTAAAGGAACTCTTTAGCAAATCGATAAAGGGCATATCGTCGGGGTTGGTGGGCGACCATTTGAGCACATCGACGCCTCGACATTGCAGCAAAGGATTGATATAGCGCTTTTGAAGGCGTCCCGCGGGATCGCCGAGCATCGACGGCTGAAAGATATGCAACATTTGAATGGCCGGTGCCGAATTGGGTGATTGCAGCGTGCTGTGCAAAACGCCGCCGTTGATAAAGCCGGCGGACCCTTCCTCAAAGCGCATGTGTTCATGAGCCGCGCGCGTTCGATAGTCAATCGCTCCCTGCTCCATGTAGAAAAGCTCGACTTCGGAATGCCAGTGCCAGGGGACGGAATTGCCCGGATAGCGAGCGAATTCTGCGCGTTCGGCAATATAGGGCCAGTCTTCGGCGGTCTCGGGAAACGCTTCCTCGCGTCCTCCGCGGTGCAATTCTATGTGATCCATGTTTCGCATGGCATCAGTATAAAGCGCGATGGGCTTAGATTGCTCTTGCCTGTTCGGGGAACGCCTTGTCTAGAGATGCTTGGAGCTTTTCGAACGATGCTCGCAAGTTGTGGCTCTGGTTTGTTGAGCGTTTGGCTTTTGTGGCGGGGGAGTCGAGGAGACTGTTTCTCTGTGTCGGGGGGAAGGAGAAAAGGTTTGCATATTTTAGGGATGGCTGCTGTGTTGCGTCATTGGAAGAATGCATGCTTATGCGGCCTCCTCGATGTCCACCAAAAGGTTGCGCACGGGGTTTGCTGCTAGGTCCCGTGCGTTGGCAGTATTATGCCGCGGCTGTTGCAAAGAAGCGCTAAAGAAAGGCTTAATCAGGTTTGATGTAACCATGAAACCGCAGCTCAAGGCTATCGAGTAACACTCTTGAAAGGTTTTGGGCTTAAGGGCTTTCTAAGGTTTATGGCGCGGATGTGGCTCGCCTGTGTGGGGCGTGTGGGCGGCTCGTTCCTAGCGCTGAGGTGCGGCGGCGCGCACCTGCTCGATGACCTTTTCCATCGTGGCGTCGATGCGGTCTTTCTTGAGCTCACATTCCCAGACGGTGATGGGCGTCCAACCCATTTGGGTAAGCGCGTCGATGGCGGCTCGGTCGCGCTCGACGTTGCGACGGAACTTTGCCTCCCAAAACTCAACGTTGCGCTTGGGCTGGCTAGGGTTGCACTTGGGGCAGCGGTGCCAAAAGCAGCCGTTGACGAAGATGGCGATCTTGCGGCCGGGAAAGGCGATGTCGGGCTTGCCAGGAACCTTCCATTCCAAGCGATAACCCGTAAGGCCCGCTGCGCGCAAGCGCTGGCGAACGAGCAGCTCGGGCTTGGTGTTTGCACACTTGTTGCCCTTCATGGACTTTTTGATGGCGGCGCGACGGCGGACCAGTTCGCGCTCGTCAGCGGAGAGGTCCGAGGTATCGATGCCGTCGAGCAGGCCGGGCTTGGGACGCTTCTTGCTGCGGCGCTTAGGTGCGCGCTTGGGTTTGGTGGCGGGTTTGTCGGCTGTGTTGGGCACGGCGTCATCGGCGGAGCTTGTCTCGAGCCGGTCTTCCTTCAGCTCAATCAGGGCATCAATGAGCCCCTTGTCAGCGGGCATCCATTCCACCGTGGCAAGTGAGGTGCGTGGAATCCAGCGGATATCGAGCTGGCGGTCGTGCTTCTGGGGCTCATCGGATTCATCGGCGAGCGAGCAGTAGTAGCACTCCATGGAGAGATGAAAATCGGGGTAGTCATACTCAACGGTATAGAAATCGCGCAGGTTGGTGACTTTTACCTGCAGCTCTTCCATAAGTTCGCGTCGCACGGCGTCCTCGGGTGTCTCGCCGCGCATGAGCTTGCCGCCGGGAAACTCCCAAAGTCCCTGCATGTCGCCGTAGCCGCGCTGCACGGCAAGCAGCTCGTCAGATCCTTCCTTGCGAATGATCCCAGCGGCAACATGAACAGTCTTCAACAGGAGTCCTCTCTCAACATCAACACGCGGCAGGGTAGCTACCCGTACCTTACACAACGGTAAGGCAGGCGTAAGCCATATCGATGGTAGCCGACTCGTCTTCTTGCGACTATAGATGCCGTAGACTAATCGCAAGAAAGGACTCGGTATGCAAACCACGCACATGGCGACCCCGGTACTGGAGGTCGCGCATCTCGAAAAGGTATATGGAGCGCTGGGCAACGTGACCCGCGCGCTCAACGACGTCAGCTTTACCGTTAACCGCGGCGAATTTGTTGGCATCATGGGCGCTTCGGGCTCGGGCAAGTCGACGTTGCTCAACTGCGTGTCGACCATCGATAGCGCCACAAGCGGCACGATCCGCATCAACGGGCAGGATGTAACACGCATGAAGCAGGCTAAGCTTTCGCAGTTCCGCCGCGAGGAGCTCGGCTTTATCTTCCAGGACTCTAACCTGCTCGATACGCTCACGGCACGCGAGAACATCGCCCTGCCGCTCACCATTGCCCGCACAAACTCGGCAGAGATCTCGACCCGCGTGCAGGATGTGGCAGCGCGCCTGTCCATCAGTCAGGTGCTCGACAAGTATCCCTACCAGATGTCCGGCGGTCAGCAACAGCGCGTTGCCGCGGCCCGCGCGCTCGTCACCGACCCCACCATGATCATGGCCGACGAGCCCACCGGCGCCCTCGATTCCAAGAGCGCTCGCCTGCTGCTCGAGAGCCTGGAGGCCCTTAACCGCCGCCTGCGCGCCACCGTGCTCATGGTCACGCACGACAGCTTTGCCGCCAGCTACACGAGCCGTGTGCTGTTTATTCGCGACGGCAAGATCTTCACCGAGCTGCGCCGCGGCGACACCGACCGCCGAGAGTTCTTCGACCGCATTATGGAGGTCGTTGCCATGATGGGCGGTGAGGGCTCCGATGCTCTGTAAACTCGCTTGGGGTAACGTCCGCCGCGCCGGCCGCGACTACCTCGTCTACCTTTTGACGCTCACCCTGGGCGTCACGGTCTTCTATGCCTTTAACACCATCTCAATGCAGGTCGACATCGCCGGCATCGATGAAGAGGGCTTGGCGCAGGTTATGGGCAGCATGCTCGGCGACCTGACGTACTTTTTGGCCGGTGTCATGGCCTTTTTGATGGTGTATGCCAATAACTTCATCATGAAACGCCGCAAAAAGGAGATTGGCCTGTACCAGGT
Organism: Collinsella sp.; assembly: GCA_046995905.1. Classification (GTDB taxonomy): domain Bacteria; phylum Actinomycetota; class Coriobacteriia; order Coriobacteriales; family Coriobacteriaceae; genus Collinsella. Next base: position 2,271,034 of record JBKXET010000001.1, on the reverse strand, counting down.
GCTCGGCATGGGGCGCGGGCGCGTCGCCACGATCATGGCGCTCGAGACCGTGATAGTATCGGTCGTGGCCTTTGTCGCCGGCATTGTGCTGGGCGTGGGACTCTCCCAGCTCATGACGTTCTTTACGGCCTCGCTCTTTAAGACACAGATCGCCAATTTCCACTTCTTTTTCTCGGTGCATGCGTTCAGCCTGACCCTTGCCTGCATGCTCGTGATGTTTGTGCTCACGCTACTGCTGAACCTTCGCGCCGTGCGTCGTACCAAACTTATCGAGCTTATGGGTGCCGAGCGTCGCAACGAGAGCATCAAGACACGCAACCCCTGGATCGCGATTGCCATCTTTGCCGTGGGCGTGGCGCTTGTGGGCGTGGCCTATTACCGTCTGCTACGTGATGGGTTCCCGCTAACCGCGACGGACAGCAAGCTGCAAGAGGCCATGAACCAGTTTGGTATTACGACCGCTATGGTTACAGTTGGCACCTTTGCCCTGTTCTGGGGACTCTCGGGCATGCTCATCAAGCTGCTGCAGAGCCTGCGCGGCGTGTATTGGCGCGGCCTCAACATGTTTACCGTGCGCCAGCTTGCGGCCAAGGTCAACACGGTGTGCTTTTCGATGGGCGTCATCGCGATGCTCCTGTTTTTGGCCATCACCTCGGTGACGTGCGGTATGTCGATTGCCAATGTGATGAACGAAAACCTGGAGCGCTATAACCCTGTTGACGTGTCTCAGACGTATGTCTATTACACGCCCGATACGCTCGACTACTACAAAGAATATGTCAATCCGTCTGAAGCCGACCGCATGGTGCTAGCCGATACAACGGTCGATTTGTACTCCGCATGGCACGGCAAGGGCAAGTCGGCGGACAACAACGACGAGACCGGCAAGAAGGTCAATATCGCCGATGTTGCCGGTGAGCATGTTCAGATCGATTCGTATCTGAGTTACCCGTTTGGCGGTTCGAATCCTTCGGTGTCTGCGGGTGAGATGTGCAAGACCATGGGCGAAAAGCTCCCCAAGGCGCTCGGGGGTAGCAATGCCGATACGATGGGTCTGTTTGTGACGCCGGCGAGCCAGTACAACAAACTGCGCCAGATGATGGGCGAGGAGCCGGTGAGCATTGGCCGCGACCAGTACCTGCTTACGTGTGATATGGGCGGTGAGCTGGGCGACCTGTACACCAAGTACATGGCCGGCGGCCATACCCTCACCTTGGGCGGGCATGAGCTCAAGCCCGCAACCGATAAGTCGGACAAGGACACGGCGGCCATCGCCAACTCGGCGATGGGCAGTAATCCGGGTACCGTCGTCGTTGCCGACGAGCTGTTGTCCCAACTTAATCTGCAGCCGTATTCCAGTAGCCTGCTCGTTAATTACAAACAGGGGATGGATACGACCGAGGCAGACGAGAGCATTAAATACACTCTGCTCGACAATCTGCTCGTTGACGGCAAGGAGCCGGGGTCGTGGGGAGTCTTTATCACACGCTCCGAAATGTACACGCAAGCAGCGCAAATGAACGGTCTTATTAGCTACCTAGCCATCTACATCGGCTTTGTATTGGTCGTTGCATGCGCGGCGATTCTGTCGATCCAGCAACTCTCCAACGTGGCCGACGGCAGCCGCAGTTATCGTGTGCTGGCACAGATTGGCTGTGACGACCGCCAGATCCGCCATTCGGTGATGGCGCAGCAAGCGGTATTCTTCCTGTTCCCGCTGGCAGTGGGGCTGGCTCACTCCTTTGTGGCGCTCAAGGTGATCATCGAGCTGGTGAGCACGTTCGGCAACATGAGCATAGGCGGCACCGTGGGCCTCACCTGTGCAATCTTCCTGGCAGCATACGGTGGCTACTTCCTGGTGACCTACCTCATGAGCGCCGGCATGGTACAAGCTGCCATCGCCACCCGCTACAGCGAGTAACAAGCGGGCAAAATCGTCGCAAAATCAGAGGCGTATGACCGCCGCGAAGGGGCTGGGGCCCTCTCGCGGCGGTTATTTTTGCCTATCTGGTGCGTTTCGGATGCAAGTGAGTAGACTTTTTTGAACTTGCCGAGCACATCGCGACAAATGATCTATAAAAACTGCAGGTCAGAGCTGTGGCGTTTTGGGGCGTGCTTGGCCTCCTGCAAAAAGCCTACTCACTTGGTTTTTCTGCTAGAAGACCGCCACGAGGGAAGGCAACTCCCTTACGGCGGTTTGGACGTTTGCCCAGATAGCCGTTGGGGACGTCCCCAACGGCTACCCAAGGAGTGTCCCAAACTGCCGGCAGAAAAGGAGCGTCCCTAACTGCCACATCAAACGAAAGGGCGCTGACCTTCTGGTCGCGCCCTTGAAGTTGAACGTCAGATTGTACAGGTGCGGCCCGCGCAGCGTCGAGCCGTTACGGCGTTTGGTAAAACGCCGTAACCTACACCCGCTCCGCGATCTCGTGGATGAGGTAGTCGGTCTTTTCCCAGCCCAGGCACGGGTCGGTGATCGATTTACCAAAGACGCCGCCGTCGACCGGCTGGTTGCCGTCCTCCAGGTAAGACTCGATCATAAAGCCCTTGACCAGCTTGGAGATGGACTCGTTGCGGCGGCAGCTGTCGAGCACTTCCTTGCAAATGCGATACTGCTCCAGCGGACGCTTACCCGAGTTGTCGTGGTTGCAGTCGATGACCGCCGCCGGGTTGGCGTAGCCGGCGTGCTCGGTATAGCGCTCGGCCAGGCGCTCGAGGTGCTCGTAGTGATAGTTGGGGTAGGTGCGACCGTCGAGACCGATGTAGCCACGCATGACGGCGTGCGCGAGCGGGTTGCCGTCACACTCGACCTCCCAGTTGCGGAAGATGAAGCTCTGGTGCGCCTGCGCGGCGTAAATGGAGTTGAGCATAACGGTGGTAGAGCCGGCAGTGGGATTCTTCATGCCGACGGGTACCGAAATGCCGCTCGACACCAGGCGATGCTCCTGGTTCTCGACCGAGCGTGCGCCCACGGCAACATAGCTCAGCAGGTCAACGAGGTATTGGTAGTTGGACGGATAGAGCATCTCGTCGGCGGTGAAGAAGCCCGTTTCCTCAATAACGCGCAGGTGCATATGGCGGATCGCCTTGACGCCCTCGAGCAGGTCGTCGGGAGCCACGGGGTTGGGGTTGTGTAGAAGACCCTTGTAACCGGTGCCCTTGGTACGCGGCTTATTGGTGTAGACGCGCGGAATGATGATGAGCTTGTCCTTGACCTCCTCGGCGGTCTTGGCCAGTCGGTTCATGTACTCAAGCACCGAATCCTCGCGGTCGGCAGAGCACGGGCCGATGATGAGCACCTTGCGTGCGTCCTCACCGGTAAAGACTTTGGCGACCTCGGCGTCAAATGCCTGCTTTTTGGCGGTAAGCTCGGCAGAAAGCGGCATTTCCTCGCGGATCTCCATGGGGATCGGCAACTTGCGTTTGAATTCCATGGCCATAGGGGCCTCCTCAATCTATAGAAAGAGCAATAAGCGTACTGTTGAGTGTTCGGCATTATCCGCTGTCGCACGCTAAAGTGCAAGCCCTTGTTACCCCGAAACCTGCCAAAAAGGGACAGGTTTATTTTGGCAGGTTTTATCTGGGTAAACGTCGGCGGATGTCGGGAGGGAGTGGCACCGCGCGCGACCCTAAGGCTGTTGTCGGTTCCCCAGGAAACACCCTGTGGGCAAAAAATGCCAAATATGAGTACGGTTGCTAACCTAGTAACATATCAGTCTAGCAAGATAATAGACAAAGTGAAAAATATGTTCATTAACGTTGGCACGCAGAAGCCCGCTAACGGGCGTTTTGATTAATTTGAAGGCGTATAGAGGCCGCAAGGAGGTCGTTTGAGGCGGGTTTGGCTGTTACCAAAAAGGTAACAGTACTCATATTTGCCATTTTTTGCCCACAGGGCCTCGAAGGGGCTGTCAATCAGGTCCCAGGGGAGGCGGCTCAAGGGCCGTAGAACAAAAACGGGGGCGCAGGTTGTCCTGCGCCCCCGTTCTCGGGCGTTATTCGTTCCCTGCGGCAGAATTTACGCCGCCTCGTCGAACTGCGAGTTGTACAGGTCGGCGTAGAAGCCGCCCTGGGCGAGCAACTCGTCGTGCGTGCCCTTCTCGACGATGTCGCCGTCGCGAATTACCAAGATCACGTCGGCGTTGCGGATCGTGGACAGGCGGTGCGCGATAACAAAGCTGGTGCGGCCCTGCATCAGCGCATCCATGGCACGCTGAATAAGCTCCTCGGTACGAGTGTCAACGTTGGAGGTCGCCTCGTCCAAAATCAGCGCCGGACGGTCGGCCAAAATGGCACGGGCGATGGTCACGAGCTGGCGCTGACCCTGCGACAGGTTGGTGCCCTCCTCGTTGATCATAAAGTCGTAACCGCCGGCGAGCGTATGAATAAAGTGGTCGCAGCGTGCGGCGCGTGCGGCGGCCTCGACTTCGGCATCGCTCGCATCGGGGCGTCCGTAGCGGATGTTTTCGCGGATGGTGCCGTTAAACAGCCAGGTGTCCTGCAGCACCATGGCAAACTCGCCGCGCAGCGCCGCGCGGTCCCAGTCGCGCACGTCGACGCCCTCGACGCGCAGCGAACCGCCGTCCACGTCGTAAAAGCGCTGCAGCAGCTTGATGAGCGTGGTCTTGCCGGCGCCGGTGGGGCCGACGATGGCGATGGTCTGGCCGGGCTGCGCCTCGCAGCTAAAGTCGTGGATGATGGTCTTGTCGGGCGTGTAGCCAAACTTGACACGGTCAAACTCCACGTGGCCGGGGCGCTTCTCGGGAATCTGCGCGTCGGCCTTCTGCTCCTCCTCGGGCGCGGCCAGGAACTCAAAGACGCGCTCGGTGGCAGCGGCCATCGACTGCATCGTGTTGCTCACGTTGCCCAGCTGCTGCACGGGTTGCGTAAAGTTGCGAACGTACTGGATAAAGCTCTGGATGTCGCCGGGCGTGGCATTGCCGGTCAGCGCGAGTTGCGCGCCCACCACGACGACGCCTACGTAGCCCATGTTGCCCACCAAACTCATGAGCGGCATCATCAGGCCCGACAGGAACTGCGAGCGCCAGCCGCTAATAAAGAGACGGTCGTTTTGGCGGTCGAACTCCTCGATCGAAGCCTCGGCGCGGTCAAACACCTGAATGACGTTCTGGCCGGCAAAATCCTCCTCGATAATGCCGTTGACGGTACCCAGGACCTGCTGCTGCTCGCGGAAGTACGGCTGCGAGAAGTGAATCATCACCATCAAGATAATCGCGGCGGCCGGCAGCGTGAGCACGGTGACGCCGGTAAGCGGCAGACTAATCGACAACATCATGACGAGCACGCCGATAATCTGCGTGACGGACGTAATAAGCTGCGTCACGCTCTGATTGAGTGACTGACCCAGCGTATCGACGTCGTTGGTGATGCGGCTGAGCACATCGCCCTTGCTGTGACCGTTGAAGTAGCTCATCGGCACGACGGCAATCTTGGCTGCGATCTCCTTGCGCATGCGGTAGCAGATCTTTTGCGTGACACCGGTCATGAGCCAGCCCTGGATCAGACTGCAGGCAGAGCTTGCCAGATACAGGCAGAGCAAAAAGCCGAGCGTCTTGGCGATCCAGCCAAAATCGACATCGCCGGTACCGTTGACCTTGGCAACCAGGCCCTCGAACAGCTTGGTCGTAACCTGGCCCAGCACCTTGGGCCCCACAATATTAAAGATGACCGAGCACACGGCAAAGGCGACGGCGGCAAACACGGCAATCTTGTGCTGGCCGATATAGCCGAGCAGCTGCCTCATAGTGCCCTTAAAGTCCTTGGCCTTTTCGCCGCGACGCATGCCGCCCATGCGGCCCATGGGTCCACGCTGACGGGTGGGCTTGGGAATTTGGGTCTTGGTCTCGTCTGCCATTAGCGCTCGCCTCCTTCCGTAACGGCTGCAATTTCTTCTTGGGTAAGCCCCAGCTCCTCGGCGGAAAGCTGCGACTGTGCGATTTCCAGGTACGCCGGGCAGCTGCGCAGTAGCTCCTCGTGCGTGCCGGTGCCCACTACGTGACCGTCGTCGAGTACAATGATCTGGTCGGCGTGCATGATGGTCGCGATGCGTTGTGCCACGACCACGAGCGCGGCGTCGGTGACGTTTTTGGCCAGCTCCTCGCGCAGGCGCGCGTCGGTCTTGTAGTCAAGCGCGCTAAACGAATCATCGAACACCACGACCTCGGGCTTCTTGGCCAGGGCGCGGGCGATGGCCAGACGCTGGCGCTGACCGCCCGAAACATTGGAGCCACCCTGGCTGATGGGGGAGTCGTAGCCGCCCTCGCGCTCGGCGATAAAGTCCTCGGCCTGGGCGATGCGTGCCGCCCGGTACATGTCCTCGTCGCTCACCATGTCGCCGGCAAACTTAAGGTTGCTCTCGACGGTGCCCGAGAACAGGCGTCCCTGCTGCGGGATATAGCCAATGCGGCGGCGTAGCTCGGAAAGGGTCATATCGCGCGCATCGATGCCGTCGAGCGAAATGCTGCCGCCCGTGACGTCGTACAGGCGCGGAATCAGCTGCACAAGTGTGGACTTGCCCGAGCCCGTGGAACCAATGATGCCGAGCATCTGACCGGCATGTGTGGTGAAGTTCACGCCGCTGATGACATCGGCGCGGGCGTCGGGATACTGGAAGCTTACGTCACGGAAGGTGAGCTCACCGCGCGGCGCGCTGGCAGCAGGCAGTTTGGGCGAGGCAGGGTCGTTGATGCTCGTGGGGCAGGTGATGACCTCTTCCACGCGCTCGGCTGCGACCTCGGCACGGGGCAGAATGACCGACACCATGGTGAGGATCATAAACGCCATGACGATCTGCATGGTGTAGGAGATAAACGCCATCATGTTGCCGACCTGCATCACGCCGTCGGACACGCCCTGCGCGCCAAACCAGACGATAAGCACGGTGATGCAGTTCATGACGAGCATCATGAGTGGCATCATAAAGCTCATGGCGCGGTTGGTGTAGAGCTGCGTGGTCATCAGGTCGAGCGAAGCCTTGTCAAAACGCTCGAGCTCATGCTCCTCGCGGTTGAATGAGCGGATGGGCATAAGGCCGTCGAGCAGCTCACGGGCGGTAAGGTTCACGCGGTCAACAAAGCTCTGCATCTTTTTGAACTTGGGCATGGTGAGGCCCATAAGCACGCCGACGACGGCCGAGACGGCGATGATGGCCACGGCGATGGTCCACTCCAGGCCGGTGTGGTTGGCCAGGACGCGCATGACGGCGACGATGCCCATGACGGGGGCCATCAGGCACATGCGGATAAACAGAGTTGCGGCCATCTGAATCTGCTGAATGTCGTTGGTGCAGCGGGTGATGAGCGAGGCCTGGCTAAACTTGCCCACCTCGGCCGGCGAGAAGTGCATAACCTTGTTGAAGGTCTCGCGGCGCAGGTCGCGGGCGATGGAGCAGGCGGTGCGCGAAGCCACGGCGCCGGTCAGGATGGTGGCGACCAGCGACACCAGACACAGACCAAACATCGTGGTCGCCATGCGGCCCAGGTAGGCGTTCTGCACGTCAGCGGGGTCGATGCCCTGTGCCTTGTACTCGTCCTGCACGTAGCTCACGGCGCGCTGGGTGACGATGGAGCCCGACATGGAGCCCATTTTGTCAGCCATATCGTTGGCGCCCTCGACGAGCTTGCCCTGATCGATAAGACCGCCTTCAACGCCTAGGCGCAGGCTCTTCATGGTGATCTTACCGCCATCGGCATCAATCTGCTTTTGCATGTTCTGCGCCGCTGCGACCTTCTGCTGCATCTCGGCGAGCTGCTCGGGCGTCATCGCCGCCATCTGCTCGGGGGTGGGCATGGCCTGGGCGGCGCCGCCATCGCTTGCCTCGGTGGATGCGCCGGTCATGTCGCCCATGGAGTCGGCGTCGATGCCCTGGTTGAAGGCGAGCACGACGGTCTCGGGCAGGCTCATGATGTCGGCAATCTTGCCGCCGTCGGCGCGCTCCTCCTCGGTGCCCTTGTACGTTCGAATGCCGTTATTGTCCGCATTGCTAAACACGGCCTCCACAGTTTTGGCGTCCTTGGCGCTCATAAAGAGTTCGAGGTCGTCGAGCGATTCGGCGCGAATGGTGTCGGGCACGGGCGAGGCGATACCGCCTTGCTGCACGCCCACGTCGACGATATCGCTCATATAGGTAGGCAGTGCCAGGTCGGCGTTGCAGCTGATTACGATGAGTACGATAGCTGTGAACAGTGCCAGGATATGCTTTTTAAAGAGCTTGAGAATCCTCACTCGGCATCTCTCCTTTCTTGATTGTGGTCGATAATTTCGTTGGCACGTCTAAGAAGGCGTACCATCTCTTGGGTATCTGTTTCGCCGAGCTGCTCGAGGAAAGCCGCGGTGCGGTCCTCGAATTCCCGGCGTTTGATTTCGAGATCCTGGAATCCCTTGTCGGTCACTATGACGTGTACGCGACGACGGTCGGTCTTTGAGTGCTCACGCTCAACCCAGCCCTTGGCTTCGAGAGCGCGTAGGATATTGGCAATGCGGGCATTCGAGACCCAGGCGCGATCAGCGAGCTCGCTCGGCGTGAGCGAACCGCCAGCGAGCATAAGGGCGCGCATGACAGCCATCTCGCCGCTGAGAGCTTTGTCCACAAAGCGCGAAACGCGCTGGTGAATGCCGCCAAACTCGGTAAGGAGCTGACGCCCAAGCTCATGGAAATCGGTATCTTCCACCGAAAACCCCTAACACTAGAAACTATTTTCGGTGAAAGATGATACCCCCATACGCGGTCCTCATACAGTGGGCAATATAAAGAGCGCATAAAGACTTAAAATCATTCAATTACTGAAGCGTTTCAAAGAACTATTATGCCCGCGGTTAGGCGAGGGGCTGTCATCACCATGACGACTGGGACTCATTTATCGCCACGTGCGATGCTCCAACTTCCCGCAAGGAGACACCTGAATCAAGGGGGTTGGAGTCATGGCATTTGACTTCACGGGCAAAACCGCGATCGTTACCGGTGGCACTCAGGGCATTGGCCTCGAGATTGCCAAGGGTATCGTTGCGGGCGGCGGACACGTCGCGCTCATCGCAAGGAACGCTGCTAAGGGCGAGGCCGCTGTGGCCGAGCTTGGCGAGGGCAACAAGTTCTACCAGCTCGATGTTGCCGATGCGCCCAAGGCGCGCGAGACCGTCGAGCAGATTTTTACGGACCTGCCGCAAACCAACATCCTGATCAACTGCGCTGGCGTCATCAGCACCAAGAAGTTTGACGAGATCGATGACACCGAGTGGCGTCGCACCATCGACATCAACCTCAACGGTACCTTCACTATGATGAACGCCGTGTACCCGCACTTTAAGGCGGCCCATGCCGGCACTATCGTCAACGTGAGTTCCGTTGCGGGCAAAATCGGTGGTGGCCTGCTCGGCACCGCTGCCTACGCGAGCTCCAAGGCCGGTGTTAACGGTCTAACCAAGGCAGTCGCCAAGGAAGGCGGCAAGTTCGGCGTCCGCTGCAACGCTGTGTGCCCGTCGCTCACGTTGACCGATATGACCTCGATTCTCTCTGACGAGAACTCTCAGCGCATCATCAACGGTATTCCTCTGGGCCGCGCCGCCCAGGCTAGCGAGCCTGCGCAGATGGTGCTGTTCTTCGCTTCCGACCTCGCCAGCTTCGTGAACGGCGAGATTGGTGACTGCGACGGCGGCATCGTTCTGGACGGGTAATACCCCGCGGTGATCGTTTGGCGGCGACCCTGGCGACTCGGGGTTGTCGCCTTCTTTCTGACATAGGCGCGTGCGGCTACGATTCGCATGCATCCAAAGGAGATATATATGAGTGAATCGACTGCGGTGGAGGCGCCGGCGGCAAAGGAGCCGTTCTTTAAGATGTCCTCCATCCCGGGCGCCAATATCTTGGTGCCGCTTCTGTTGGGCTGCCTGCTCAACACGCTATTCCCCGACCTGTTTAAAACGCTCGGTAGCTTTACGCTTGGCATGACCCAGCAGGGTGCAGGCCCGCTCGTTGGCGCCTTTTTGCTCATCGTCGGTACGACGATTTCGTTTAAGAGTGCTCCCGCCGCCGCTGCACGCGGCGCCATCATCATCGCTGTCAAGCAGATCGTGGTCGTTGCCGTGTCGCTGCTCATCCTTTATGTGTTCAACGACAACCTGTTTGGCATCTCTGCCATGGTGATGCTGGCGGCTTGCACCGGCGCCAACAACGCTATGTACGCTGGTCTGATGGGCACCATGGGCAACGAGGCCGAGCGTGGCGCTGTCGCCATCACCACGCTCGTTGTCGGCCCTCCGGTCACGATGATCGTGCTCGGCGCTGCCGGTCAGGCTCCGATCGGCTGGTCGCTCGTGGGTGCCATTCTGCCGATCGTCATCGGCATTATCCTGGGTAACCTCTTCCCCAGCTTTAAGAAGATGATGGCACCGGCACTTTCCGCCATCATCGTGCTCGTCTTCTTTGCCATGGGCTCGACCATGACCTTTGGCCAGCTCATTAATGGCGGTCTCCCCGGCATCCTGCTCGGCGTGATCTGCTCGGTGGTCTTTGCAATTCCCGTCATCGCGGTCGATAAGCTCACGGGCGGTACGGGTGTCGCAGGTGCGGCCATTTCGAGCTGCGCCGGAGCCAATGTGGCCACGCCTGCTGCCATGGCAAGCGTCAATGGGGCCATGTACGGTGGCGCCGTGCTCGCGACGGCTACGGCACAGGTTGCTGCCTGCGCAATCGTGACGGCTATTTTGACCCCGCTGGTCACCAGCTGGTGCTACAAGCATTTTGAGAGCCAGGGCAACGGCGATAGCAAGGCAACGACCGGCAAGGCCGCCGCAGCCGCCTAATGCCAAGCGGCAATCAAAGCTAAAAACTAGCTACGCCACAGGGCGGCCACGGGGGATCCCGCGGCCGCCCTGCAATTTCTGTAGGGTCTCTGGGACACTTTACCCTGCTAAAGCTGGCATAACAGCTAGAGTGAACGTCGTACAAAGGCAAGGAAAAATACCAAACAAATCGGTGAACGGTAGTTGTTCGCGCTCGCATTTCCTGCGGATTTGTTAAAAACGCCCTAATGGTATAAAAAAAGAAACATATAACAGCCCTGATGAAGGGGGTAGCTATGTTATCCTTCTCAAACGGGTGAAATCTTGGGTTTTGGGTTGCAGTTCCAAGGTGGACAAACGTTTTTCCCTGTACCAACGTGTGGTGAAGAACGGAAGAAGCCGGTAGTGCAAGCCGATAATTCAAGAATTCAATAAGCAGCGGTGTGAGAGAGCGCCGCATTACACGTAACTAGGAGCGTGGTTACACAATGCAGGAGGCATGGGAAGGCTTCAAGGAAGGCATCTGGACGGGAGAGGTTGACGTCCGAGACTTCATCCAGAAGAACTACACCCCCTACGAGGGCGACGAGTCGTTCCTCGCCGGCCCGACCGAGCGTACCAAGGAGCTGTGGGGCGAGGTTCTCGACCTGCTGCTCAAGGAGCGCGAGCAGGGCGGCGTCCTCGATATGGACACCAAGACCGTCACGGGTATCGTGAGCCACCCCGCTGGCTACATCGATAACGCCCACCGCGAGAAGGAGACCATCGTCGGCCTCCAGACCGACAAGCCGCTCAAGCGCGCGCTGCACGTCAACGGCGGTATCCGCATCGCTTGCCAGGCTGCCAGCCAGCACGGCTATAAGGTCGACGAGAACGTTGTCGAGCGCTACACCTTCGAGCGCAAGACCCACAACGCCGGCGTCTTCGATGTCTACACCCCCGAGATGCGTGCTTGCCGCTCGGCCCACATCATCACCGGTCTGCCCGATGGCTATGGCCGCGGCCGCATCATCGGCGACTACCGTCGTGTTGCCCTGTACGGCGTCGACTACCTGATCAAGGACAAGGAGGCCCAGAAGGCTTCCACCCCGACGGTCATGACCGCCGACAACATCCGCGATCGTGAGGAGCTGCAGGAGCAGATCCGCGCCCTCGGCGAGCTCAAGATGATGGCCGAGACCTATGGTTTCGATATTTCCAACCCTGCTACCAACACGCAGGAGGCCATCCAGTGGATGTACTTCGCCTACCTCGCTGCCGTCAAGGAGCAGAACGGCGCCGCTATGTCCATCGGCCGTACCTCCACGTTCATCGACATCTACGCTGAGCGCGACCTTGCCAACGGTACCTTCACCGAGGAGCAGATCCAGGAGTTCGTGGATCACTTCATCATGAAGCTCCGCATGGTCAAGTTCGCCCGTACCCCCGAGTACCAGGCCCTGTTCACCGGCGACCCGCAGTGGGTCACCGAGTCCATCGGCGGCATGGGTGTTGACGGCCGTACGCTCGTTACCAAGATGAGCTACCGCTACCTGCACACGCTCGAGAACATGGGTACCAGCCCCGAGCCCAACATGACCGTTCTGTGGTCGACCCGTCTGCCCGAGAACTTCAAGAAGTTCTGCGCCAAGACTTCTGTCGCCAGCTCCTCGATCCAGTACGAGAACGACGACCTCATGCGCGTTTACCACGGCGACGACTACGGCATCGCCTGCTGCGTGTCCTCCATGCGCATCGGCAAGGAGATGCAGTTCTTCGGCGCCCGTGCCAACCTGGCCAAGTGCCTGCTCTACGCGCTCAACGGCGGTGTTGACGAGGTCTCCAAGAAGCAGGTCGGCCCCAAGTATCGCGCCGTCGAGGGCGATACGCTCGATTACGACGACGTTGTGGCCAAGTACAACGACATGATGAAGTGGCTCGCTGGCGTGTACGTCAACTCGCTGAACATCATTCACTACATGCACGACAAGTATTGCTACGAGCGCATCCAGATGGCTCTGCACGACAAGCACGTGCACCGCTGGTTCGCTACGGGCATCGCTGGCCTTTCCGTCGTGGCTGACTCCCTGTCCGCCATCAAGTACGCCAAGGTCCACCCCGTCCGTGATGAGAACGGCATCATCGTCGACTTCGAGACCGAGGGCGAGTTCCCCAAGTACGGTAACGACGACGACCGCGTCGACCAGATCGCTCACGACGTTGTGCACCAGTTCATGGAGTACATCCGCATGAACGACACCTACCGCAACTCCGTGCCCACGACCTCGGTTCTGACCATCACCTCCAACGTCGTGTACGGTAAGAAGACCGGTTCCACGCCTGACGGCCGCAAGGCTGGCCAGCCGTTCGCCCCGGGTGCTAACCCCATGCACAAGCGCGATAGCCACGGCGCCATCGCTTCGCTGTCTTCGGTTTCCAAGCTCCCGTTCCGCGATGCTCAGGACGGCATCTCCAACACCTTCTCCATCATCCCGGGTGCGCTCGGCAAGGAGGACCAGGTGTTCTTTGGCGATATCGACCTTGATCAGCTGGGCGAGTAACTATTGTTAGTGCTATACTAACAATAACGATTACTGATTAGCGCGCCGGTTTCGGCCGGCGCCTATCGATTGAAGGAGACACATTATGAAGGTTTCTGAAGTTTCCGAGACTCAGGCCGATAACCTGGTCCACATGCTCGACGCTTACGCCGAGAAGGGTGGCCACCACCTGAACATCAACGTCTTCAACCGTGAGACGCTGCTCGACGCTCAGGCCCACCCCGAGAAGTACCCGCAGCTGACCATCCGCGTTTCCGGCTATGCCGTGAACTTCCACACGCTCACCAAGGAGCAGCAGGACGAGGTCATTGCGCGTACCTTCCACGACAAGTTCTAAAGGGTTCAACTCCTGTAGGATTACTGGGGCCGGTTTTGGGTTATTTCCCAAAACGTCCTCGGACATGCAAAGAGGCTCCGCTGCGCGCGTTGCGCGGCGGAGCCTCTTTGCGTCCTGCGGGATGTTTTGGAAAATAACCCAAAACCGGCCATGTGGGGTCCTTTGGAGTCACCCTTTAGGCGGAACTCTCCTAATTATTTGGATGAGTCGTTTACTTACTTGTACTGTTACCGTCTTCCCGCTCTTGTTGGGGTATGCTTTGTTCGTATGTAAACGTATGACATGTTGATGGGGGAGGGTGCTATGGCTCGCGAGAGTGCTCGTTCTAAGGATACGGCTAAGCCTGGCATCAAGGAAGTTGCGGCGGTGGCGGGGGTTTCGCCTACTACGGTATCTCGCGTGCTTAATAATCGCGGCTATATTAGCCAAGAGACCCGCGATAAGGTCCATGCCGCGATGAAGCGCATCAACTATACGCCCAACGATATCGCCCGTGCCATGCTCAACGGTCGCCTGAATCTTATCGGTATGATCGTCCCCTATGTCAGCAGTCCGTTTCATGCCCAAGTGGTTCAAGTCATTGAGCATACCCTGGCCGAAAACGGTTTTAAGATGCTGCTGTGCAATAGCGCCAATCGACCCGAGCTTGAGCGCTCTTATATCGACATGCTTCGACGCAATATGGTTGATGGCGTCATCGTCAACTCGCTTAATATCGGTGCCGAGGCGTATGCCGAGATGGGCTTGAGTCTGGTTGGTATCGACTGCGACCTTGGCGAAGCCTCTGTTCAGATTGCGAGCGACAGCTATAGCATCGGCGAACTTGCCACGCGTCGCCTGATCGATGACGGGTGTTCGCGCATCCTGTGCCTGCGCAGCAATAGCCGCATGCGCATGCCTGCCAATAAGCGTACCGATGCCTACCTCGATGTTGTTGAACAGGCCGGTTTGCCCGCGCTTGTCCGTGAGGTCGAGTTCGTTAAGCCCGACGACGAAAAGAGCGCGGTCGTTGCGAAGATCCTCGATGAGAACCCCGATATTGACGGCATCTTTGCGGGAGACGACACGATGGCGGCTATCTGTCTTAACGTGATTAAGCAGCGCGGCTTGAGCGCTCCGGATGATATTAAGGTCGTGGGCGCGGATGGTGCCCGCCGCACTATGACGTTTATGCCTGACTTAACAACCGTACGCCAAGATATCGATCGCATCGGTGAGCTCGCGGCGCAATCCATCGTCGCTCTTGTTAACGGCGAAAAGCCCGAATCGAATATCAAGCTCCCCGTTGAACTCATTGAGGGTAAAACCGCGTAGTTCATCCCGTGCCAAAAGAATTCCTCAAACGCCTCTGATGACCGTTCGCCGGCATATGTCAACCGTTTGCCGACGACTGGAACTGCGAAAAGACGTATTGGTGTGAAAACGTTTGACATATGAAAACGATTGACATATCTTGCAGTTGTACCGAGTTAGTATCTCGTGAGAAAGGAAGTCTCGGATGCACAAGGTGTATTACCAGCCTGAGGGAATTTGGGTAGGCGACATCATGCCGTACGGCGAGGACGGCACGTTCTATCTCTATCACCAGCGTGACACGCGAAACCCCGGTCCTTTCGGAGAGCCGTTTGGTTGGGCACTCGCGACGACCAAGGATTTCGTCAACTACAAGGACTTTGGCGAGAGCCTTGAGCGTGGCGGCGACGAGGAAGTCGACCAGTATGTTTATGCCGGCACGGTGTTTAAGGTGGGCGACAAGTACCATGCGCTCTACACTGGTTGCAATCGCGATAAGGTCCGCGCACGCTTGATGAAGCAGGTTCTTCTTCACGCAACGAGTGACGACGCCGTCAAGTGGGAGAAGAACATCGCCGAGACGCTGCTTCCGCCCCAGGAAGGTTACGATGACCGCAACTGGCGCGATCCCTTTGTGCTTTGGGATGAGGAGAACGAAGAGTACATGCTCATCCTCGGCACGCGCGTGGGCGAGGACAAGCGTCTGATGACCGGGCGTCTGGTCAAGTTCACCTCCAAGGACCTGGATACCTGGGAGTTCCAGGGCGACTGGTGGAATCCGGGCCTTTACACCATGTTCGAGATGCCTGATCTCTTTAAGATGGGCGACTGGTGGTATCTGGTGTTCTCCGAGTACAGTGATGGCAACAAGACCCGTTACCGCATGTCTCGCTCCATCAACGGTCCTTGGATCACTCCTGCTGACGATTCATTCGATGGCCGCGCGTACTATGCCGCGCGTACCGCATTTGATGGCGAGCGCCGCGTTCTATTTGGTTGGGTTCCTACGCGTGACGAGGGTGGCGATCCCAGCTCTTACCTGTGGGGTGGCACCTTTATGCCTCTCGAGATCGTTCAGCGTGCCGACGGAACGCTCGGCACCAAGCTCCCTGACAGCATGCTTGGCGCCTTTGGCGAGGCTAAGGCAGTCGAGGCCTTTGAGCTTTCCTGCGAGTCGGGCAAGGTCGAGCAGGTGCTCGCCGCGGATGCCGGTTCCACCTATATGCTCGATGCCGACATCGAGCTCGCCGGTGACGCTGCCGGCTTCTCGGTGAAGCTTGCCGAGGACGCCGAGTCCGGTCTTGCCTATGAGTTCCGCGCCAACCTGCGTGAGGGCAAGCTCGAGTTTACGGCGGCCCCCCAGTATCCGTGGTTCCAGGTCAACAACATGGGCCTCGAGCGTCCGTTGTTCTTTAAGGGCGAGGGCACTCATCATGTGCGCCTGGTCGTTGACGACGATATCGCGACCATCTTTGTCGATGATGTTGCGCTTAACGCGCGCTTCTGCAATAAGCAGGGCCAGGGTGTGGCACTGACGGTCACCGACGGTACGCTCAAGTGCGCAAATGCAACGATCGCGTCTCTGTAATGGCATCAAAACGTTTTATGATTTCGTAAGGGAATGGAGAGGAACATGGACTACAAAGTAGTGTCTCAGCAAGTCGTCGATAACGTCGGCGGTCTGGAGAACATCGAGGGCGCCACGCATTGCGTTACGCGTCTGCGTCTGGTGCTCAAGGATACGAGCAAGTACAACAAGGCCGAGCTCGAGAACATCGATGGCGTCAAGGGCGTGCTGTACAACAGCGGCCAGCTCATGATCATCTTCGGTACCGGTACCGTCAACAAGGTCTACGATGAGTTTATGGCTCTGACGGGCGTTAAGGAGATCAGCGCTTCCGAGGTCAAGGGCGCCGAGGCGGACAAGAAGGGCAAGTTCTTCTCGGTCCTCAAGGTATTCTCGGATATCTTTATCCCCATCATTCCCGCTTTCGTCGGCGCTGCTATCATCATCGGCCTTAAGTCGCTGATCGTTGCCAACGGCCTCTTTGGCATGGAGGGCAGCCTTGCCGACCACAGCGAGTTCCTCAAGAACCTCGCAAGCTTCTTTGCCATTATCGCCACCACGTTTGACTACCTGCCTGTCCTGGTTATGTACAGCGCGGTGAAGCGTTTTGGCGGTAACCCGATTCTGGGCATCCTCGTCGGTATCGTCATGGTTCACCCGAGCCTTATGAACCGCAACACGTTCGTTATGGATCCGACGGGTGCTGAGTACTGGAACTTTGGTCCGCTCTCCATTCCCATGGTTGCTTTCCAGGGCGGCGTGTTCCCTGCAATCCTGACTGCCTGGTTTATGGCCAAGGTCGAAAAGATTGCCCAGAAGTACATCCCCGAGGTCGTCTCGTTCGTCTTTGTCCCGACCGTTACCCTGATTCTTGCTAACGTCGCCCTGTTCACCGTGTTCGGCCCGCTCGGCAACCTGATCGGCGACGTCCTCGCCGGTGTAATCGATATCCTGTACAACAGGATGGGCGTCTTTGGTGCCTTTGTCTTCGCCGCGTTCCTGCAGCCGCTCGTCGTTACCGGTACGCATCAGTTCATCCAGGGTATCGAGGCAAACCTTGTTGCCACGACTGGCTTCAACTACATCCAGGCCATCTGGTCGGTTTCCATCATCGCCCAGGGCGGCGGCGCCATCGGTATGTACCTCATTCACAAGAAGCACTCCAAAGAGCGCAACATCTGCATGTCGTCCTTTATCCCGACGCTGGTCGGAATCTCCGAGCCCGCTATCTTTGCTGCAAACATGCGCTATTCGATCATTCCGTTCATCTGCGCATGCATCGGTGCAGGCTGCGGCGGTGCCTTCGTCAAGCTCTTTGAGGTGCGCGCTATCGGTCAGGGTCTGACCGGCGTGCTTGGCCTGCTCATCGTCACGCCCGAGACCCTCGTGTGGTATGTGGCTGGCAATCTCATCGCCTTTATCGTGCCGATCGTCTTGATCTTTGCCTACAACAAGGCAAAGGGCGTGCCGACCACCGATGAAGAGGGCGCTGGCGCTGGCTTCGATGTCAGCTTCTAGTTGAGCCATTCAGTGCAATGTGCGGATAAGTCCATTTGAGGAAGGGCGTTCGACTCGTGTGAGTCGAGCGTCCTTCCCCATAGACGAGAAAGTCAACGGCGATGTTAAATCAAAAAAACAAGGTGACACGCGCGGACTATGAGCAGTGGCGTGCCGGACAGGATGAGACGGCGGCTCGCATCGCGTCCGACCCCGATAGGCTTCTGTTCCATGTGGAGCCTGAGCTTGGCTGGCTCAACGACCCCAACGGTTTGGTTCAGATTGGTGATACGTATCACATCTATCATCAATACGATCCTTTCGATGCTGCGCATGGCGGTCCAGTGCTTTGGAACCATCTGACGACAAAGGATTTTGTGACGTACGAGAATCACGGCCCCGTGCTGTTCCCCGATTCCGATTTGGATTCGAGCGGAGCGTATTCTGGTTCTGCCTTTGTACGTGATGGCAAGATTCACTACTTCTATACCGGCAACGTCAAGCATTTTGACCGCGATGATTACGACTACGTGTTGACGGGCCGTGAGCAAAACCAGATTCATATGGTTGCCGAGAATCCCGACGAATTGGGCGAGAAGCGCATGGCTGTTGGACCAGTCGATTACCCCGACGATATCGGTACGCACGTGCGCGACCCCAAGATTCTTGAGCACGATGGTATCTACTACATGGTTCTGGGCGCTCGTACGAAAGACGACCGTGGCTGCGTGCTTGTCTATACTTCGCGTGATTTAGGGGTCTGGAGCTATGCGACGCGCATTGAGCTGGACGAGAACTTTGGCTTTATGTGGGAGTGCCCCGATCTGTTTGAGCTCGATGGCGAGCTTATTCTCGTTTGCTGTCCGCAGGGTGTGCCTGCCGATGGTTGGCGTTACCGCAATCCGCATCAGTGCGTGTGGTTCCCTATCGAGGCCGATTGGGAGGCGCCGAGCTTTAAAATCGTCGGGCAGGGCATGCCCCCGATGGTCGATGCCGGTTTTGATTTCTATGCTCCGCAGTCCTTTGAGGATGCTGCAGGCCGGCGTTTGATGATCGGATGGTCGGGTTGCCCCGATGCGACGGCAGAAAACCCGACGGTGGCGCGCGGGTGGCAGTGCGCGTTGACGGTGCCGCGAGAGCTGAGCATGCGCGATGGTAAGCTCTGCCAGCAGCCGGCGCACGAGATTGAGAGGATGCGCGGCGACTGCGTTCGCGCGACAGGCGGTGAAACCGTTGAGGAGCCGGGCCGCCTGTTTGATCTTGTGGTTTCCTGTGAGGGCGCCAAGATGGTCGAGCTCGAGATTCGCAAGGGTGTCTTTGTGCGCTATGCAGACGGGATGCTTACCCTCGACATGGGTGACGAAGGCTATGGGCGCGACCAGAGGTCGATCGAGCTCAGCGAGCTTCGCGACCTGCGCGTGCTTTCGGACACTACGATGGTCGAGATTTTTGCAAATGGCGGCGAGGCGGCACTTACGAGCCGTACCTATTCGCCGGCGGTTTCGGCGATGGGGTTGCATGCCGAGGGTGCGGCATCGATGAATTTCTACCGCCTCGTGCATTAACCGTGCATGGGGCACGATTGGACTTGCTGGGCGAAATGAATCGCAGTTGCCGCGGCCAACTACCGTTTATCGCGTATAGCGACCGTTTGCGGAGTAAGTAACACTTAGTAATAAACCGTGTAGAATCTCAGGTTAGCACGGAGTTTTCCAGGGAGACGCTGTCCTTTGTTGTGCGCAAGGGGCGGCGTCTCTTTGGCGCTTGGACGCCGTTGTGCAACAGTGCGGCGGCGCGTGCCATGTATTGAAAAGCCAATGTCGAGATGGGTCGTGATAATAATGGGCAAGTACGTAATCGTGGTTGAGTCTGGGTCGGATGTGACGCCGGAGCTCTGCGAGCGCTACGGCATCGTGCGCGTGCCCATGCATGTCACGATTGGTGACGAGACCGTCGAGGACGGCTCCATCGATCCGCTCGAGATTTACTCGCGCTGCAACGAGTTTGGCGTAATGCCCAAGACCAGCGGCTGCGCGCCTGCAGATTTTGCGCACGTATATGACCGTATCCATGCCGAGCAGCCCGATGCGACCATTCTGCATCTTGCGTACTCCGAAGTCACGACTTGCTCGCATCAGTCCTCCAAGATTGCGGCTAAGGGCCGCGACTACGTATTCTCCATGGATACGCGTTTTGTCTCGGTGGGCCAGTCGCTCGTTGCCGTCGAGACCGCCAAATACATCGAGGCTCACCCCGATGCCACCGTCGACGAAATTTTCGCCTTCACCAATTCGGTGATGGACCGTGTGCTGCTGGGCTTTGTTCCTACCGACCTAGCCTTCCTTAAGGCGGGAGGTCGTCTGTCCAACGTGGCATTCCTTGGCGCCCACCTGCTCAAGATTAAGCCCTGCATTGAGGTGACGGGCGGTAAGTTTGTGGCGACCAAGAAGTTCCGCGGCTCTATGCTCAAGTGCGCCCGCGCCTTTATTGACCACATGGTTGCGAAGGGCGAGATTGACTACTCGCACATTGGCCTGGCGTATTCGGTAGGCCTTTCCCAGGAGCTGCGCGACGACATGGAAGTCTATGCGCACGACCATGGCTTTAAAGACGTTACCTGGACTCAGGTCGGCGGTGTCATCTCGAGCCATTGCGGCCCGACCGCCTTCGGTGCGGTGCTCACGCTCAAGGCGTAAGGCCTGGCGTCTATCGATATCTATTGCCTCGGCGGCGGGTGGGTTGTGACAACCTTCCCGCCGCTTTTGTGTGGGGCCAAATAGAACAACCCAATTGACCACTAAACCGTTTCACCATCATGCGTATGGGCTAGAATGGCTCTGGCATTTATGTAACTAAAACCAATGAGAGGCAAGGTAGCGGGAATGGCTGAGATGACGCTCGAGGGTGTGGACGCTCGTCCCGAGGACTCCGCGTTTGCCCTGGGCCGCGTACATTCGATTGAAACGATGGGTACGGTCGACGGACCCGGCATCCGCTTCGTAGTGTTTGTCCAAGGCTGTCCCATGCGCTGCGCGTATTGCCACAATCCCGATACCTGGTCTGTTAACGGCGGCACCATGGTGACCGTCGAGCACCTGATGGACGAGTTCCAGAGCAACCATGAGTTCTATCGCAGCGGCGGCATTACGGTTTCGGGTGGCGAGCCGCTCCTACAGCCTGAGTTTTTGGCCGACCTGTTCCGTGCAATGCACAACAACTCCGATGGCCGCGTGCATACCTGCTTGGACAGCTGCGGCTATGCGTTCGATCCCAACCACCCCGAGAAGTTCGATGCCGTTCTCAACGAGACCGACATGGTGCTGCTCGACATCAAGCATGCCGATCCGGCTGAGCATAAAAAGCTGACCGGTTGTGATCCCGCACGCATCCTGGCGTTTGGCGATGAGCTTGCACGTCGCAAGATCAAGGTCGTTATCCGCCACGTGGTGGTGCCGGGCATTACCGACACGGTGGAGGAGTGCGAGAAGCTCGGTCGCCTCATCGCTCCATGGCACAACGTGGTGGGCCTGGAAATGCTGCCGTATCACACGATGGGTGTCGTCAAGTACGAGCAACTGGGCATTCCCTATAAGCTCGAGGGCGTGCCCCAGATGGATACCGCGCGCATGCCCGAGCTGCGCAATGCCGTCATGACCGGCATGAAAAAGCGCCGTGCGGAGCTCAAAAACGCTATCGGATAGCATGCCATTTTCGTTCCCCAAGGGCACTCATTGGGGACAGACTTAAATGAGTGCCCCTGGGCACCTAGTTGATTGCTAAAGAGCCCCGTCCTTAAAAGACTGCTCTCTGGGTTGCGGTGAGATGCGCAACAGAATCGTGCCATTTGGATAAATACGCTTGTGGTTTCTTTAAAGACACCTTAAACGCCGCTGAATATCTTTGGAAAGAAATGCCTGCTCGGTATCATACTGCTCGTATATAAACGGTGGCAGTCAGGAGACCACGTGCGAAACATCGCATCGCGGGACGAGTATGTGCCGCAGCATGGCAGCAGATATAAGACGAAGGGCACGTCTTCGCGTGGCCTTGCCGGCGCTCGCATCCGCGTGAGGAAGATTGCCGCCATTGGGATGCTAACGTCGGCGGTTATTATCCTCGGAATTACCGTTAAAACCTACGCCTCGGAGCGAACGGTGCGCCCAGATGCGTCAACGGTACAGCTGCAAAACGAGAAGGTTTCAAAGTCCAAAGCGTCGGCAGATCAAGCTCTGTCGACGGCAGATCTCAAGACGAGACTTTCGAAGGCGGACTTCAACGATATCCCTTCGGGTGATACCGTTCGGACCTTCTCGTTGGTGGATAACAAGACTCCTGCCTTGGAGGATGAGAGCCTTGCCTCGCTCCAGGATGCCCTGTGTCGGGCGCAGGAGCTGGGCGACGTGGGTGTAGTGTTCTACGACCTATCGAGCGGTAGGGGCGTGACGTATAACGCCGATGTCGAGGTGTATGGAGCGAGCAGCTACAAAGCGCTGTATGCGCTCTATATTTGCGAGACGTTGGTCGAATCGGGGCGGGTGTCGCTCGATGGGCCTTTAGCCACGTATGGTGGCTACAACATGGGTTGGCAGACGGTGCGCGACCTTATCGAGAATGCCGTCGCCAACTCAGACAACGATTCGTTTATCGCGTTACGCGCGGCGTTTGACCATGATGGCTATGAGGATTGGATTGCCAATCTGGGTGTTGATGACGAAACGGCACTGAATCCGATGAGTGATTTTCCGACCTACTGCCCGCGCACTTCTGCGAGGTTATGGCGCGAGATGAGCGAGTATCTGAGCATGGATACCGAGACTTCACAGTGGTTGTCAGGCCTTTTGGCATCAACATCGCGCTCGTTTATTCGCGATGGCATTGCGGACGATCAGGTCTTGGTGCGCAACAAAGCGGGTTGGATCAGCGAGGACGGCTACTATTCGACATGCGATGCAGGCCTCATCGACATCGATGGCCGTACCTATGTCATGAGCGTCATGACATCGATGCCATCGAGCGACCGTTCGAGCGAGGTTACGGCTGCGATTGCAAAGGCTCTGTTTGATACGCGAGCTGCACTGGCTTAGCGTGTTCGTTTGGCGAGGTCAAACAAAATGCTGGTACCATACCTTGGTTGAGAATTTCGTATAGGTTTGGGGAATGGTATGGCTACCATCGCGATTATCGGTGCGCTCGAAAAAGAGATCATGCAGATTAAGGAAGAGCTGAGCGACGTTTGCGAGGCACGGGAGGCAGGCTTGACCGTTGTGAGCGGTGAGCTCGACGGCCTGACAGTTGTCGCCACAACGGCGGGCATGGGCACGGTGAACGCCGCTGCTGCAACACAGCACCTCATTAGCAAGTATGCTCCGCAGGCTGTTGTGTTTTCGGGCATTGCGGGCGGTTTGAACCCCAAGCTCCATATCGACGACGTGGTCATTGGCAAACGCCTACGCTATCTGGATACCGATACCGCGCTTATCGCCGAGTCCGCACCGGGGCTCGAGGAGTTTGGCTCGACGCCCGCGCTGGTCGATATTGCCGCCGACGTGCTTGCTGAGCGTGGGTTTGTTGACGCTTCGACAAATGCAGTCGCTTCGAATGAGGGCACCAAGCAGTTCCTGGTCGGCACGATTGCCACGGGTAACCGTTTTGTGACGGGCGCCGCCATGCGCAACGACGCTATCGAGGCGACGCATGCCGATTGTGTCGGCATGGAGGGCGCGGCAATTGCCCATGTCGCAACCAAAAATGGTGTCGATTGCCTGGTGTTGCGCGCTATCAGCGATAATTGTGACGAGGCGTACGATGCAATTTGCGAGCGAGAGTTCGATCTGTTCGAGTACGCGCGTGTCGCAAGTGACATTACGCTCGATATCGTCCGCCGCATTGCCGCTGCGCAATAGCGCGTCTATTTGTAAGAACCTACGACCAAGGAGTGTCCATGGCCGATTCCATTAACTACCAGCTTGCCAAGTTCGTCGCCAGCTATGGCAAGGTTTCGCAGATTCCCGAGTCCACCTGCCCCGAGGTGAGCTTTGTCGGCCGCTCCAACGTGGGCAAGTCGTCGATTATGAACAAGCTATTTGGCCGCAAGAACCTAGTCAAGGTTTCCAGTACGCCGGGCAAGACGAGCAACATCAACTTCTTTGAGGCCGACGACGTGCATTTCGTGGACCTGCCGGGTTACGGTTTCGCCCGTCGCTCCAAGGCCGAGCGCGACCGCTGGGCCGAGCTTATCGGCGACTTTTTCGACTCCGAGCGCAGCTTTAACTTGGTCGTGTCGCTGGTGGACATTCGTCACGATCCCAGCAAGCTCGATCATGACATGATCGACTACCTGCAGGGCAATGAGTTCAACTTTATCGTCTGCCTCACCAAGGCCGACAAGCTCAGTCGCACCCAGCAGGCCCGCCAGGCAGCAGCCATCAAAAAGCAGCTCAACGTTCCGGCCGAGAACGTAATCATCACAAGCTCCCAGATCGGCACCGGCATCGACGAACTCAAAAAGCGCATCGCCGAGGCTTGCCTCTAGTAAGGGTTCTTGGCAGGCAATAGTTTGCATCTATCTATATCACCCCAGTGATAGTTATTGGTACACTATCACTGGGGTGATATTTTTGTTTGGAGGTCGATATGGAGCTTTGGCACGGGTCGGAGGTTGTTGTCGAGCATCCGTCGTTGGATAAATGCAGACAATTCAATGACTATGGGTGTGGGTTTTATTGCACGCCACATGAGGAAATGGCAATGGAGTGGGCATGTCGGACTGAGTCTGATGGCATTGCAAATCGATATGAGCTCGATATGGATGGTCTCGCAGTCTTGGATTTGGAGTCCGGGGAGTTTTCAATTCTCAATTGGCTTGCGATTTTGGCTAACAATAGGGAGTTCAATGTTTCGACACCGCTGGCGCGCGAAGGACTTCGCTATCTGCTGGATAACTGCCTGATTGATATTTCTCCCTATGACGTAATTCGAGGTTATCGCGCCGACGACTCCTATTTTTCGTTTGCAAGACAGTTTGTCAGCGGCATGATCTCGCTCAGGCAGCTCCAACGTATCATGCGCTTGGGTGATTTGGGTATCCAATATGCTCTTATGAGCGAGTGCGCATTTTCGGCGATTAGATTCTGCGATTGGAAGCAGGCTTTGGGGTCTGAGTTTTATCCCAAGCGTTTTGAGCGAGAGCAGAATGCTCGACGCAAATACTTGGATACGGTTAACGGGTTCGATTCCGAAGGTATCGACATTAGGGATTTAATGGCAGGGAGGGTTGATTTAAATGATCCAAGAGTTAACGGATTGTGGGCCGAGTAGGACATACCCCGTCTACTACCTCGAGGATGCAATGAACAACCTCGGCGACTGCTTTGACTATGCCGTTAACGATTATGGAGCAGAAGGATCGGAAGTTGCTGAACTCTTTTGCCTGAGCGGCGTAGCTCGCGAGTTCGAACGCGGCAACGCATGGGTCGTATCGGGAAAATCGGGCGTTGAGCTGTTCGCGCTTATCGCTGAAAGGTCCGGCTATCAGAGCGGGTCTATACCGGATCGCACCTATCGTTTTGAGAAGACGCCAGAGTATTGGACAGGCTGGATACTGGCATATCTGCAGTGGCGTTTAGGGGAGTCTTTCGAAGACCTGCTGCATGTCGTTCCGTTTGACGCACTGCGCAGTCTGTACTATCCCTGGCATGAAGCCTCTGAGGAACGCGTGGCTCGCCTCGTCTGCGATATGGCGAAAAAAGCGTCCAGGCAAACCAAACTTGCGTTAGCAAGAAAGAAGCTTAAGAAAACCCAACAAGACCTGGCATACGAATCGGGCGTGTCCCTCCGCTCAATCCAAATGTACGAACAACGCCAGAGAAACATCAACGAAGCCTCGGTAACAACCGTAAGGGATATAGCAAAAGCCCTACACTGCAACATCGAAGACCTCCTAGAGCCAGTCTTCGAATACAAAGAAACCAGCGCCGCCTAAACCAGGCACGCAGCCGATGCCCGCCTCTAGGAAGTGCTCCAGCCTAGCAAGAGCCCCTACCAATAAAAAGCCAAACTATCAGCCCGGCGACTTTCCAGAGCGTAGGTCCCTGTAGCCGCCGCCGGCGAAGTTAACATAGGGGAGGCCAGGGGGCAAAGCCCCCTGGCCTCCCCGGCGAGTATACGGGACGGCGACTACAGGTATTCGATCTGGGCGCCTTCCGTGTCGCACGTCAGAATATGCGTATCACACTTAGGGAACTGCTCGCGCAGCTTGACCTGCAGGAACTTTGCCACGATGGTGTCGTCAGTCACGGCCATGAGAGTCGAGCCCGAGCCGCTGATCCAGATGGTCTTGGCGCCGCCGTTAAGGCAGGTGTCGCGCACGGCGTTGTAGTCGGGAATCAGACGGCGACGATAGGGTTCCTGGATGCGGTCGTCATTGGCGGCGGCAATCAGGTCGAGGTCACCAGTCTCCAAGCCGCGCGTCATGCCGGCGATGCGGCCCATCTGCCACACGGCGGTGGAGAGTGGAATCTCCTGCGGCACAACCTTGCGCGCCTCGCTCGTATGCACCTCGTAGGGCGGAATCACGGTAATAAAACGCAGGCGATCGCTCACCTCGTAGCGCAGGCACTGGGGGAGCGAATCGGTCGGCGTAAAGGAACAGACGGCGCCGCCCAGGATAGCGGGGGCGACGTTATCGGGATGGCCCTCGACTTCGGTGGCAATGCGAACCAGCTCGGCGCGGTCGACGGTGTGGCCTGTCAGTGCGGCGGCGGCCATAATGCCGGCGACGACGCAGGTGGAGCTGGAGCCCAGGCCGCGGGCGACGGGCACGTCGGTCTGGATGTCGATGGCAACGGGAAAAGCCGGCTCGTCCCATGCAGCCAGTGCATCGACAAAGCTCACGTAGACCAGGTTGTTCTCGTTTTGGAATTCCTCGGGGCAGCCCGTGATGGTGAGTTTGTCGGCGCGCTCGAAGGTGAAGTGCGAGTAAAGGCTGACGGCCATGCCGAGGGTGTCGTAGCCGATGCCTAGGTTGGCGCTGGTTGCTGGGACGGTGATTTTGATCATGTGGGTCCTCCTGGGCGGGTCTGGCCGTTTAGTTCGCTGCTCGGGCAGTCCTGGCTCGCTCGGAAAGCACATTAAGTGCTTTCCGGCTCGTGCGGAACTCGCGACGAACTAAACGGCCAGACCCGCTCGCATGCTCGTCATTATCCCGAAAGCTAAATAAAAAGAAGGTGCGCCGGCTTTCGCCGGCGCCTTATAAGGGGTTTTAGTTGGTAGTCATCTTTTTTGCTGCAGACTCGACGTAGTTGGCCATGTCGGCTACGTCGCAGACGTCTTCGAAGCGGACAGGCTTGGACTCAAGCTCGGCGAGTTGGACCGGGGCGACCGTGTTGGTGGCCTGCTCGAGTACACGCATAGCCTCAAAATCATCCTCGGGAACGTCGAGGCCCAGGGCGTCGCAGCAGGCGCGCGGGAACTTGTAGGGGCTGGCGGTCGAAAGCAGCACGCGGGCCTTGGCGCCCTCGGTGGGGGCGACCTGCTCAAAGACGTGATAGCCGCAAGCGGTGTGCGGGTCGATCACGTAGCCGTTGGCATCCCAGCAGCTCTTGATGGCGGCGCGAACCTCGTCCTCGCTGGCCCAGCCGCAGCCAAATACGCTCTGGATCTTGGCCAGCAGCTCGGCAGGCACCTCGTAGCGACCGGTCTGGGCAAGCTGCTCCATAAGGCCGGCAACGAGCTCGCAGTCGCCGTCGGACAGGAAGTAGAGCATGCGCTCCAGATTAGAGCTAATAAGGATGTCCATCGACGGCGAAATGGTCGTGAAGAACGGACGGTTGCGGTCGTAGACGCCGGTGGTCAGGAAGTCAGCGAGCACGTTGTTCTTGTCGCTGGCCACGATGAGTTTGGCGACGGGCAGACCCATGCGCTTGGCGTAGTAGCCGGCCAGGATATCGCCAAAGTTGCCGGTCGGTACGCAGAACTCCACGGCATCGCCGACCTCGATGGCGCCGGCGCGCAGCAGCTGCGCATAGGCGGCAAAGTAGTAGACGACCTGCGGCACCAGGCGGCCGACGTTGATGGAGTTGGCGCTCGAAAGCACGGTGCCGGCGGCCTCCAGGCGCTCGGCCAGCTCCTTATCGGCAAAGATGCGCTTGACGGCACTCTGGGCGTCGTCGAAGTTGCCGCGGATGCCGCAGACGGCGACGTTGCCGCCCTCCTGCGTGGACATCTGCAGATTCTGCACGCGGCTGACCTTGCCCTCGGGATAAAAGACGGTGATGCCCGTGCCCGGGGCGTCGGCAAAGCCGGCGAGTGCTGCCTTGCCTGTGTCGCCCGACGTGGCGGTGACGATCATGATGCGCTCGGCGCCGCCGTCCTTGGCGGAAGTGCGGGCCATCAAGCGGGGGAGCATCTGCAGGGCGACGTCCTTGAAGGCGCTCGTGGGACCGCCAAAGAGCTCCATCACATAGGTCTGAGGGGCGTCAGCGCCCGGCGCAGCGTCGAGTTTGACGAGCGGCGTAACCTCTTCACTCGCGAACGTGCCGCGGTATGCCTCGTCGACACACGCCGAAATTTCTTCGGCCGTGTAATCATTCAGTAACATTCCCAACACATCTTGAGCGATTTCAAAGTACGATTTATCTGCAAGCGAGCTGATATCGACCTGCTGGGTGCCGAGCTCGTCCGAGACAAACAAACCCCCGTCGGGAGCGATGCCGGTACGGATTGCCACCTTACTTGAGCACGATAAAGTGCGTCCTCGTGTACTATGATAAGTTCCCATATAACACTGCTCCTCGGATGCCTTGGTCCCAATCGGTGAAACCATGGTATCAGAGCGCGCAAAATAGGTTCGCAGAGGCTTTTTAGAAAGGTAACCTCCAGCCCATGATTAAGATTGCCAAGTTTGGCGGCTCGTCGGTCGCCGACGCCGAACACTTCAAAAAGATCAAGGCCATCGTCGACGCCGACCCTGCCCGCCGTTTTGTGGTGGTTTCCGCCTGCGGCCGCCGCTTTAAGGGCGACACCAAGGTGACCGACCTGCTCTATCTGGTCAATGCGCACGTTAAGTACCACGTGTCGTGTGAGGAGCTGCTCGAGGACATCGGCCAGCGCTATTTTGATATCGCTGATGAGTTGGAGCTCACCTATCCCATCCGTGAGGAGTTCGCGGCCTTTGCCGAGCGCGCCCGCTCGGGCGGCTACTCCACCGAGGAGCTTGTGAGCCGTGGCGAGTACTTTACCGCTCGCCTGATGGCTGAGTACCTGGGCCTACCGTTCCTGGACGCCGCGACGGTTGTGGCGTTCCATCACGACGGTACGCTCAGCATGAATCGCACCTCCGAGCTGGTGCAGGAGTATGGCCAGCAGGGCGGCTTCGTTATGCCTGGCTTCTACGGCGCGACGCGCGAGGGCCAGATCAAGCTGCTCGATCGAGGCGGTGGCGATATCTCGGGCTCGATCTTGGCCAAGTGCCTGGGCGCCGACCTGTACGAGAACTGGACCGACGTCTCGGGCTTCTATTCTGCCGATCCGCGTATTGTTCCCGAGGCTCAGCCCATTGCGCGCGTTACCTACGAGGAGCTGCGCGAGCTTTCGTACATGGGCGCAAGCGTCCTGCACGAGGAGGCCGTGTTCCCCGTGCGCGAGGCGGGTATTCCGCTGGTCATCAAGAACACCAATGCGCCGCAGGACCCCGGTACCATCATTAGCGAGACGGCTGATGAGGGCGAGGCGGAGCCCATCATTACCGGCGTGACCGGCAAGCGCGGCTTTGTCGCCATCAACGTTGCCCGCGACCGCACCAAGCCCCGCGTTGGCTTTATGCGCCGTGCGCTTTCGGTGTTCGAACGCTATGACGTTTCCGTCGAGCACATGCCCACCGGTGTCGACCGTTTTGGCGCCGTGGTGCAGGAGCAGGACGTGCACGATTCGCTGTACTCGCTCGTTGGTGACATTCAGCAGGAGGTCGAGCCGCTCGAGATCGAGGTTGTCGAGGGTCTGGCGCTCATCGCGACCGTCGGCCGTAACCTGCGCGGTCGTGCAGGCATCTCGGGCCACCTGTTTGGCATGCTTGGCCAGGCCGGCGTGAGCGTGCGCATGATTTCGCAGAGCTGTGACGAGATCAATATCATTATCGGTGTCGAGGAGAAGGACTTCGACCTTGCGATTCGGACCATTTACCGTGCCTTCTCCGATGAGAACGGCATTGTGAAGGTCTCCGATCTGGAGGCTCCCGCGCCGGCCGATCCCACCCTGGCCGCGCTCAAAAAGTAGCGACTGCTCGGTAGATTTTTGGGTCATGTCTCAAAAATCTACGGCGGGGCGTTTCGTTTCGGTTTCGTTTCGACGGGGCGGGTTTCATGCCCGCCCTGTTCTTGTATAAACTGGCAACAATAATCGGCCTGCTCGGCGTGCGGGCAAAAGCCACAACCTTTAAAGGGGGAAGCATGAAACAGTACACGGTTGCTATTTTGGGCGCGACGGGAGCCGTGGGCACCCAGATGCTCGAGTGCCTCAACGAGCAGGAGTTCCCGGTCGGCAAGCTCAAGCTGTTGGCAAGCGCACGCTCCGCGGGCAAGACCGTCGAGTTCCGCGGCGAGCAAATCGTGATCGAAGAGGCTTGCCCCGAGGCCTTTGAGGGCTGTGACATTGTGCTTGGCGCTGCCGGCGACGATATCGCCAAGGAATTGCTGCCCGAGGCCGTAAAGCGCGGCGCCGTCGTGGTCGACAACAGCCATGCCTTCCGCATGGATCCCGAGGTGCCGCTGGTCGTGCCCGAGATCAATGCCGACGACATCAAGTGGCATCACGGCCTTATCGCCAACCCCAACTGCGCGACCATTATCGGCCTGGTTCCCACGTGGCCGCTGCATCAGCTCGCTGGCGTGAAGCGCATGATCGTCTCGACGTACCAGGCGGCTTCGGGTGCCGGCGCCCCCGGTATGGCCGAGCTCGAGGCTCAGCTGGCCGCCCTGGGCCGTGGCGAGGAGATTCCCGAGCCGCGCGCGTTTGCCGCCCAGCTGGCGAGCAACCTGATTCCGCAGATTGGCGGCGTCAAGGAGGAGGGCTTTACCTCCGAGGAGATGAAACTGCAGAACGAGGGCCGTAAGATCATGCATCTGCCCGAGCTGCGCGTGAACTGCACCTGCGTGCGCGTCCCTGTGCTGCGTTCGCACTCCGAGAGCATTACGCTCGAGTTTGAGCGCGACATCACGGTGGAAGAGGCCCGTGCTGCGCTGGCTGCCGCTCCGGGCGTGAAGCTGGTTGACGATATGAGCGCCGAGGATGCGCACGATCGCTTCCCCATGCCGATGGATACGTCCGACCAGGACCTGATCTGGGTCGGTCGCGTGCGTCGCGACATCTCGAACCCCGAGGCCACGCGCGGTATTACCTTCTGGTGCTGCGGCGACCAAATCCGTAAGGGCGCGGCAACCAACGCCGTCCAGATCGCTAAGCTGCTCTGCGAGTAGTGTGACCTGTCCGGCCCCCGCCTGCGGTGACGCTGCTGCAAGCGGCCTGCGATGGGGCCGTTGTTGGTTGAGGCCGCTGGGCTGATGTGGGGGCGCGTGGCTGTTGCGGGCCCTGGTCCCGGCGGCGGCCTCGGCGCTTTGCGCCTGCCGCCTTGGGGGACTGTGGGGCGCGGCCGGCAGCTGCGGCGCTGTCGCGCCTACTGCCTTGGGTGACTT
Source organism: Collinsella sp. (assembly GCA_046995905.1). Taxonomy (GTDB): domain Bacteria; phylum Actinomycetota; class Coriobacteriia; order Coriobacteriales; family Coriobacteriaceae; genus Collinsella. Next base: position 2,239,318 of record JBKXET010000001.1, on the reverse strand, counting down.
TGGGGTCGATTGGGGTTGTCTGCACAATTCGCGGTATTATGGTGCGGAGTTTTGAAAGGAGCCGCTGGTGGTCACGACGACGTTTCCTTCGCCTTTGGGCGAAATCTTGCTTGCCGCTGATGGCCGCGGTTTGACAGGGCTTTGGTTTGAGGGGCAGGAGCATTTTGGCTCCACGCTTCTCAAAGAAGATGTCGAGCATATCGAAGGTGCCGATGCGGTTTCAGGTATTGGTGGCATGTCGTCGGTGAGTCCGACAAATGGCGCGGCCTCTTCGGTGCTTGAGCGTTCCTGGGCTTGGCTGAATGCTTATTTTGCAGGGCAGGAACCTCGGTTTACGCCGCCGTTGCATATGATTGGTACGGCGTTTCAGCGTGAAGTCTGGTACGAACTGCTTTCTATTCCGCGTGGCGAGGTCGCCACGTATGGTGAGATCGCCCAGCGTGTTGCCGCCCGCCATCGGGTGCCGGGGAACGAGGATCCCGTTGTGTCTCCTCGTGCGGTGGGGGCTGCGGTTGCGCGTAATCCCATTTCGATTATCGTGCCGTGCCATCGCGTGGTGGCGGCCGACGGCTCGCTTAACGGATATGCCGGCGGGCTTGATCGCAAGGAGTGGCTGCTTCGGCTTGAGGGCGCGTACGAGGAGTAACACTCGAGCGCTTTGCATAGCCAAGATGCCGTGAAAGAACGGGACATGCTTTCCGAATGGAGGCTCAGACGGAAACTACGTCCCGGAATTCCGTTTTAAAGCGGGATGCGCTTTCCGAATGGCGTCCCAAGCGGAAACCGTGTCCCGGAATACAGCCTCAGAGTGGGGCGCCGTTTCCGGTTGAGACCGCCTGCCTGGACATCGATCTACGCCCGCTCCTGCAGGGCGTAGATCGATTTATCCATGTTGAACAGGTAAGCCACGACGCAGACAATAAAGAACATCGGCAAGTTACCAAAGCCGAAGACTTCGCAGCCAATAAGGATGGGTGCGAGCAGCGTATTGGTGGCGCTGCCAAAGACAGCTGCGTAGCCCAGTGCGGCGCAGAGCTCGACGGGCATGCCGAGTTGAGCCTCGTTATGGCGACATCTGGGTAACAGAAAGGCCCGCGTTCCTCAGAGGCAAGATAGGCAATTCTGCTTCTGAGGTAGATCTCAATTCTGCCGACCGCACTGCCGACCGCATCAAACATTAACTGCCGGAGGGCTCGGTCAAATTCATACGTGTAGATGATGGTTTCGAATGTTGTGCCTTCGCGAAAGATGGTAATCCCGGACTTGCATTTGGTTTTGTAGGGAAATCAGTAGGCCGACAGTCTGTAGTGGTTGGCTTCGACCAAAGCTCGCTCGAGTTCGCTTTGATCAGAGCACTTAAGACCCTTGTTTTCTGTCAATAGTGCTATTTGTTCTTTGATGGATATCCGCGACTTCTGGTATTTCATTAAGCCTCTTGATAGAAAAAGAGCTGGAGTTGCGCATCGTTGAGAGGCTTTCCAGTTTTAGCAAAACAAACTTATAAGATGCGACGGGCCGCGTCAAGATAATTACCGGACGGCCTAGGAGGCGGCTGGTTGGCTGGCTTAAAACCCAGCGCGTGAAATGACGCTCCACGCTATTCAGCGCGCTTGATAGGATGACGAACCACAGTCTTAAGTTTCTCCGGCGCACACTTGCGTGGATCGGAAAGATAGATTTCGTGATGTAAACGGGTGTCTGAGAAGTCGGGGACATAGCCCTGCTCGGTCGCATATTCATGCATGGCGTCTACGGTTGCCGGCTCGCTGTCGTAGGGTCCGGTATGCATGCATTGAACGCAGAGACCCTCGTCAACTTTAAGCAGCTCGACGGCAGAAAAGTCCAGTTTCTTTTTGGCCGTGGCTTCCGCGACCGCCCAGTCAAAGTCATCCTGAGTGACGAAATCGGGCAGGCGGATGCACGAGATAAAGTTGAAATCGTCCTTGCGTACATAATCGATGTCGCCGCTCGGGGAGTCTTGCCACCAGAAGCCCTCGAGCGGCGGTACCACAAAGTCGAAATAGCCCTCGATACTCCTTGAGCCTTTCTTTGACATCTTGACGGTATAGGCGATGCCGTAAAGCAGCGGCAGGGCATTTTGATACTCGCCACCTTCGGTATTTGGGTCGCCCTTTCCGCGAACGGCAACGTAGCTCATAGGCGGGACAGTTACGATACTCGGCTTGCTCGCAGGTCTGTAGAGCTCCTTGCATTCCTTCTTAAAGTCGAACGCCATGTTGGCCGCCTTTCTGCGTATTGGCCTGCTTAGATAGCTGAATCATATCATAGAAACGAACAGCTGTTCGAATGATTTGGCTGACAGATTGAGATGCGTGCGTTGTGTTTGGCGGTCGGCCTGACCCCATCGATGATTTCTCTGCCTCCCCGGCGCCTCATCTATAGCTGCCGTTTCCCCATATAGAACCTGCCAAAATAAACCCGTCCCTTTTTAGTCGGTGCGAAATGGGTAATACTAAAGAGTTATCCGACCAGATGGGAACCGATCGATGGCTTATATCGAATTCAAAGACGTCATCAAGGCATACGGCGAGGGCGACGCCCGCATTCACGCACTCGACGGCGCGAGCTTTACGGTCGAGCGCGGCGAGCTCGCCATCATTTTGGGTGCTTCGGGTGCCGGCAAGACCACGGCGCTCAACATTCTGGGCGGCATGGATACGGCGACTTCCGGCACCGTGACGGTGGACGGGCGCGATGTGAGCTCCGCTAACGAGGCGCAGCTCGTGGAATACCGCCGCGCCGACGTCGGCTTTGTCTTCCAGTTCTACAATCTGGTCCCCAACCTGACGGCGCTCGAAAATGTTGAGCTTGCGGCGCAAATCTGCCCTGATTCGCTCGATGCCGAGCAAACGCTTTGCCAGGTTGGCTTGGGTGAGCGCCTCGCCAACTTCCCCGCGCAGCTTTCGGGCGGCGAGCAGCAGCGCGTGTCCATTGCCCGCGCACTGGCAAAGAACCCCAAGCTGCTTTTGTGCGACGAGCCCACGGGCGCACTTGACTATAAAACCGGCAAGCAGATCTTGCAGCTGCTGCAGGACACTTGCCGCAAGCAGGGCATTACGGTCATCATCATCACCCACAACTCCGCGCTGGCGCCCATGGCCGATCGCCTGATCCGCTTTAAGAACGGTCGCGTGGAGAGCGAGACGGTCCAGCAAAATCCCGTGCCTATCGAGACGATCGAGTGGTAGCGCCCATGGACCAAGACCGCCAAAACAGCCTACGCCGCGACGCGCAGAACACGGAGCGCGAGCAGGATTTTACGACCTACCGCACTGCCCAAAGCTCAAACGATATGGTGCCGACGGTTTTTCGCCGTGGCATCTACCGCACAATCCGAGGCAGTCTTAAGCGCTTTTTGTCAATCGTGGTCATCACCGCGCTTGGCGTGAGCGTGATGTGCGGCCTTAAGGCGGGTTGCGAGGACCTGTGTGATTCGGTTGATGCCTACTTCGACCAGCAAAATGTCTATGACATTAACGTGCAGTCGACCTATGGCCTGACTGACGATGATCTCGACGCCATACAAGAGGTCGATGGCGTCGAAACGGCCGAGGGCATCTACACCGAGACCGCCTACACCGCCGTGGGCACAACGCGCGAGCGCGTGGTCGTGCAGAGTCTCTCCAAGGAGAACATCGATCAGCCGGTGCTCGTGAACGGCGATTTGCCCGAGAGCGCCGATGAAGTCGCGGTGACTTCGAAGTTCCTGAAGGCATCGGGCAAGAAAATCGGCGATACGGTGAGTTTTGCCGCCAATGACGCGAGCTCGTCCAATCAAAGCGCCAAGGACCAGTTTGCCGCGGGCGATTACACCATTACGGCTGAGGTCCTCGACCCCACTGATGTAAGTTCTGACTCGACAGTCAACGCCTTTCGCGCTGCTTCGGCGGCGGACTATAAGTTCTATGTGAGCGAGGACGCCGCGACATCTTCTTCCTACTCCGCGGTCCACGTGATCGTCGAGGGAGCCAAGAGCCTCAACTCCTATTCGGATTCCTATACGGCAAAGATCAATGAGGTCAAGGGCAATATCGAGAAGATCCGCGAGGAGCGTGAGAAGGCGCGCGCTCAGGAACTGACGGTCGACACGCCGGCAAGCTTGGATGCGGCCGAGCGCCAGGCGAATATGCTCTTTGGGATTGAGCAGGACAACATCAATCGCATGGCCGAGGGCAGCGACGAGCGTGCGCAGGCGCAAGCCGACCTGGACCAGCGCCGTGCCGCCGCCGACCAGCAGTTTGCCGATGCCCACGCCGAGCTCTCTGACCTTGGTGAATGCACCTGGTACATCCAGGACCGCGGCAATATCGCAAGCTACTCGAGCGTGGAGAGCGATAGCTCGTCAATTGAGGCTATCGCCACGGTGTTCCCGTTCATCTTCTTTATCGTCGCCGTGCTCATCAGCCTTACCACCGCTACGCGTATGGTCGAGGAGGAGCGCACGCTCATCGGCCTGTATAAGGCGCTCGGTTATTCGCGCGGACGTATCCTGTCCAAATACGTGGACTATGCGCTGTGGGCTTGTCTGATCGGCGGCGTGCTCGGCAATATCATCGGATTTGTGGGCCTGCCGCTGTTCCTGTTTACGGTGTTCGACGACATGTACTCGCTGCCCCAGATGCTGCTTTCGTACGACATTGTGTCGTCGATTGTGTCGGTGGCGCTGTTTGCCGTGGGCGTGGTGGGCGCCACGATTATCGCCTGCCGCCACGAGATGGCCGAGACCCCTGCCTCGCTCATGCGCCCCAAGGCTCCGCGCGCCGGCTCGCGCATTCTGCTCGAGCGCATCGGCTTTATCTGGCGCCGCATGGGCTTCTTAAACAAGGTGGCAGCACGTAACCTGTTCCGCTACAAAAAGCGTGCCTTTATGACCATCTTCGGTATCGCCGGCTGCACGGCGCTCGTGATCTGCGGTATGGGTATTCGCGACACGTCGGTGGCGCTTTCGCCCAAACAGTACGGGCATATCACGCGCTACGACCTGCTGGCGGTCGCCAATCCCGACGATTTTTCGCAGACGTGCGCGGCATTGGATGAGCGCAGCGCGGCCAATGATTCCAACGTGACCGTGACTTCGACGCTGCCGATTATGACCGACAACGTCACCTTTACATTTGGCGGCAAGAGCGAGACCGTGCAGCTGATCGTGGTGCCCGATGACCGCACGAACGACCTGGACGACTACGTGTGTCTCGAGGACGAGTCCAAAGAGCCTCTATCTTTGCGCGACGGAGATGTGTATCTGAGCAAGAGTTCACAGCTGGTGCTGGGGATTCAGCCGGGCGATACAGCACACGTCCAGGATTCGTCACTCAACGTCGCCAAGGTCAAGATCAGCGACATCTCGCTCAACTATCTGGGCAACACACTCTATATGACGCAGGGCACCTATGAGCGCGCGTTCGGTCGAAGCGCACGCCTCAACGGCATCTTTGTGCTGCTTAAGGGCTCGTCGGCCGACCAGATTGCGTTTAGCAAGAAGCTTAAGAGCGACGGTTGGCTCACGATTTCGAGCACGGCCGAGCATTGGGAAAACTATGAGGCGAACTTTACGATTATCAATTCGGTCGTGGTGCTCGTGACCTTTATGGCGGCGTGCCTGTCGTTTGTGGTGGTGTTTACGCTGTCCAACACCAACATTTCGGAGCGCGAGCGCGAGCTGGCGACCATCAAGGTGCTGGGCTTCCGCCGTGGCGAGGTGCATCACTACGTCAACAAGGAGACGCTGATTCTTACGGTAATTGGCGCCGCGCTGGGCGTGCCGCTGGGTGGCCTGCTTGCCGAGAGCTTCACGTACATCCTGCAGATGCCGTCGCTGTACTTTGACGTTGAGGTCGAGCCACTGAGCTACGTGCTTGCCGTGGTACTTTCCTTCGGCTTTACGATCATCGTCAACCTCGCCACCAACCGAACTCTCAACAAGATCGACATGGTCGGCGCCCTCAAGAGTGCCGAGTAACCTGTCCTGGGATTCAAGCTGTAGCGAGCTACCGACGCACCCACATCCGCATTATTGCATAAACCGCCCCGTCGAATGCATATTTCGGCGGGGCGGTTGCTTTTTGCCCGCGGGTACCCCAGGGGGCGGCGTGCAAATTCCGGAGTATTCAGCATCCCGGAGCCCGCGGGTGCGGGAGCGGGCGCACAAAACAGCGCTTAAAGTCCTGATTCTGAGCCCCCAACGCCTCAAGAGTCGCTCGTTTTTTACAGGATGCGGCCCATGGCGCCTGCCTTTCGCCCAAAATTCAGTATGCAGGTGCCCTCGGCTGCTGAATACTCCAAAAAATGCACGCCGCATCCTACCCCAGGCACCCGCAGCTACTCTGCGAGTGCGTGGCCTAATAGTAAGTTGCGGTGGAATAGTTCCCGTTTATGGCTCTGCTATGCCAAACGGGAACTATTCCACCGCAACTTATCGAGAGGGCTCTTGGTTGTTATTTGCACTGACATTTGTCATGAAATGGCAGGTCGTTAGGGGTTGCTACCGGTAGTTGCGGTAGGGTTGGGGCAGATTCTAACTAGAAATGGTGGTCGTTACCGGTTGTTTTCGGCATACTCGGCTCATTCGATTACGGTCACCACATGAAAGGAACTGTCATGGATCTTGCGATGGCGCAGCGGCTCGTTGATCGCCGCAAGGCTGCCGGGCTTTCTCAGGAGGCGCTTGCCGCCCAGCTGGGTGTGAGTCGCCAAGCTGTCAGTAAATGGGAGCGCAGCGAATCCTCGCCCGATACCGATAACCTTATTGCGCTCGCCGCGCTGTATGGCGTGTCGCTGGATGAGCTGTTGTATGGGGAAGCGGCTAGCGATGCCGACGACCTTGAGGACGGCAGTGCCGACACCGAGACGGCGGATGTGGCTGACGAGGCTGAGGCTTCTACTGAGCACGCCGATTGCGGCGACAAACCACTTGTCGATATTTCCCTCGCGCGCGGCATCCACGTCATTGATCCCAATAAAGGCGAGGAAGTCCATGTTGGCTGGAGCGGCATCCATGTGACCAACGACCGCAAGGGTGAAGAGGTGCACGTGGGGCCGGGCGGCGTACATATTGACACGCTAGAGGACGACGGGCACAGCGTGCACACCAATGCCGATGGCACCGTGGTTATCGACGGCGAACAATTCTCCAGCTGGAAAGAGGCGCGCGACAAGCTCGACCATCATGGCAAGCATTTCCACACCAAGCTCGGTCGCGCGTGGAATAAGTTCCCCTTCCCCGTGCTTGTCGCCCTCGCCTATCTGGCGCTCGGCATTATTTGCGGCGTGTGGACTACGGGACTTTTCCTCGTCTTTTTGATTCCCGTCTACTACGCGCTTGGCGATTTCATCGACCGACGTCATCTGTCAAAGCTTGTCGACGCCGTCTACCCGGCAGCTGCCATAACTTGGTTCCTCTACATGTGGCTCTGCCTGGGACAGCCCCATCCCGCATGGGTCATCCTCATCACGATTCCCATCGTAAAAGCGCTTATGCACTGGTGCCGCAAACAATGGAAGCACCGCAAACAGGCCTAAACCGCCCTAACCCGCCAGCGCCACTCATCCGACACCGCCCGTCCCTTCCAAGTTGCGGTGATATAGGGACTGTTTTGAGACTCCAAAGCGCCAAACAGTCCGTATATCACCGCAACTTACAAACAACTGGGTCAGTTCCGGCACGGAGATTAGCATTGAGCTGACCGCGCGCCAAGAAAAGGGCCTATTTACTACGTTTAACTCGATGGGGCCAACCATGACCGCCTTTTTCGAAAATCGACAGGCCTTCTACCTGCACTGATAATTGTCCTTGGGGGAAGCGGGCACTGCGGGGGCGCGTCAACAGCGCGCGATTTCCGCGTCGCAGCGCTACCCTGATGCTGAACGCCGGGACGATGACCCACTGACCTGCTGACGCCTCTTCGGCCGTCCTCAAATCCGACCTGTCTCGCCCCGGCTTCCGCGACCCGGAGTCCTGCCATGACCTAATAGGAGCATGAGCGCGGACAATCGGATAAGGCAACTTGATTGTAGCGCTCCCGTCAGTGCAATGTCTGGGAGACCCGGGCGCGGAGCAGGCGGCAGACCGAGGGGAGCGAAAATGGAAGGCGAAACGGTCATCGCGGGCGTCGACACGCACAAGGACGTGCATGTCCTGTGCCTGCTCGACGGCCTCGGGAGGAAGATCTGGAGCGGGAGCTTCGGGGCCGACCCCGAGGGCTACGACAGGCTGGCGGAGGCGATAGGCGACCCGGGGAGCTGCATGGTCGTCGGCGTCGAGGGCACGGCATCGTACGGGGCCGGGCTGACGAGGAGGCTCGTGGAGCTCGGGTACAACGTCGTCGAGGTGCTCAGGCCCAAGAGGGACAAGGCGAGGCCCGGCGAGGGGAAGAGCGACCCGCTGGACGCCGAGCGCGCGGCGCGCAAGGCGGCGTCCGGGAGGGGCTGCTCCGTGCCGAAGTCGCAGGACGGCTGGGTCGAGGCGGTGCGCCAGCTCTACGTCGCGCGCAGGCTGGCCGTCGCGACGTCCACGTCCTGCGTGGCCTGCGCGAAGTCGATGCTCACGACGGCCCCGAGCGCCCTGAGGGAGCGGTTCAGGGGCCGCGAGCGGCCGAAGGACCTCATGCCGCTGCTCGCGCGCGGAGGAAGGCGGGCGACGCGCTCGAGGAGAGCGTGCTGGCCTCGCTGCGGTCCGTCGCGGCGGTCTGGAAGGAGGCCCGCAGCCAGGTCGAGTCCCTCGACGAGCGCATCCGCGCGCTGCTGGAGGCGAACGCGCCCGCGCTGCTCGGCATCGAGGGCTGCGGCACGACGACCGCCGCCGCCCTGGTCGTGGCCGCCGGCGACAACCCCGGCAGGCTGAAGGGCGAGGCGGCGTTCTCGATGCTGTGCGGCGTCTCCCCGATCCCCGCGTCGAGCGGGAAGACGGAGCGGCACAGGCTCAACCGCGGCGGCAACCGGCAGGCGAACTGGGCGCTCTACGAGATCGCGATCAAGCGCATGGCATACGACGAGAGGACGAGGAGGTACGTGGCGAGGCGAACCTCCGAGGGGAAGTCCCGGAGGGAGGCGGTCCGCTGCCTGAAGCGCTACATAGCGCGGGAGGTGTACCGCGTGCTCATGGACCCGAATCCCGACGGCGCCGCGCCGGAGGGCCCCGAGCTCGCGAAGATGCGCAAGGCGATGCGGGTGACCCAGAAGCAGGCCGCCGCGGGGCTCGGCATGTCCGCGGCCTCACTCGGTCACCTGGAACATGGGAGACGGCGGTCGACGAAACTGGAGAGGAGGTATTACGAGCTCCTGTGCGAATTGAAGGGAGCGCTCCCGCAAACTGCCTATTGACAACTTATAGGAGCGTCGGTTTTATTTTTCGTTTTCCCGGCATGGTTGAGGGTATCCAATTAAACGTAGTAGATAGGCCCGTTTTGTGGCATACGACCCATTCAGGCCCAATCTCGAAGGCTAAAGAGAGCCTCTCATCCACGCCCGCGAACGAAAACCAAATAGAATGAAAGGCAAATGGAAAAGCCCGTTTAGCGAGCGGAGGACATATGCGCGACGTAGCCGAAAGCGACTGGAAGCTGTTTAAGAAAATGCTTCCCCAATGGCAAGAACGTTATATGGAAAAGCTCATCGGCCAGTACGTTGAGATGCTGAACGGCGACAGCGAAGCGTCCAGTAGATTTTGGGCACTAGAAGAGCGTATCAATAGGGATAAGCTGTCCTCAGGAGTGCTGGTGAACGACCTTCGCCGCAGTACAATGCACCGTGAGATAGCTAATTTGCTTATCGACAGCGTGATTACCCTCGACGATCTTGATGGTTTTACCGAAGACATTAAAAGCTATGCGCAACACTGGACTGGCCAGTAAGAGCACTGAACGACAGACATTCCCAGCAAAGCGGGGCAAACGCCGGGCCACCTAATGGTTGTCCGGCGTTTGCCCAGATTAACCTGCCAAAGATGAACCTGTCCCTTTTTGGCGGGTTACTCGGCGCTTTTAAGAGCGCCGAGTAACCCGTTCTGGGATTCAAGCTGTAGCGAGCCACCGACGCGCCCACAGCCACTAAATTGCATAAACCGTCCTGCCGATTGCATATTTCGGCGGGGCGGTTGCTTTTTGCCTACGGGTAACCCAGGGGGCGCCGTGCAAATTTCGGAGTATTCAGCATCCCGGAGTCCGCGGGCGCGGGAACGGGTGCACAAAACCGTGCTGAATGCCCTGGTCCTGGACCCCCAATGCCTCAAGAGCTGGTCATTTTTTACAGAACGCGGCCCATGGTGCCTGCCTTTCGCCCAAAATCCAGTATGCAGGCACCCTCGGCTGCTGAATACTCCCAAAAATGCACGCCGCATCCTACCCCAGACACCCGCAGCAAGAAGACGAATAGCCTCGGCCTCCCTAGTTACCGCAGGAGGCCCCAGGGCTTACCTCCCAAATCTTTCCGCAGGACGGAAGGACCCCGCCGCGCGAAGCGCGCAGCGGGGTCCTGACATGTCCGAGGACGATTTGGGAGGTAAGCCCTGGGGCCTCCGATGGGGCGGTTCCAGCCGAGGCTATTCGTCGCCGAAGCTGATGCCCAACGCCTTGGCCTCGCGCACCAGATCGCTCTGGGGGTCGACAAACTTGAGCTTGCCGGCGACCTCCTCGAGCGGCATGTGGCACATCTTGCCGTCACGCAAGGCAATCATGTAGCCAAACTCGCCACGCAGGCAGCCGAGCGCTGCCTCAACGCCGCACTGAGTCGCAAAGATGCGGTCCTGGGCGTCGGGCTGGCCGCCGCGCTGCGTGTGACCGGGGATGGCGACGCGGGTCTCGCGACCGGTCTTGGCCTCGATCTCCTTGGCGATGTCGTAGACGATCGACGGGCTCGTGCGCTCGGCGAGTTTCTTCTTGTACTCCTTCTTGGACAGCGCCGCGTCCTCCTTGGAGATGGCGCCCTCGGCGACGGCCACGATGGTAAAGCGGCTGCCAGTCTCCATGCGATGCTCGATGGTCTTGATGACCTGGTCCATGTCGTAGGGGATCTCGGGAATCAGGATGACGTCCGCGCCACCCGCAACGCCGGCGTACAGCGGGATCCAGCCAACCTTGTGGCCCATGATCTCGATGACGAACACGCGGCCGTGACTCGAGGCGGTGGTGTGGATGTCATCGATGCACTTGGTGGCGACGTCGATGGCGCTCGTAAAGCCAAACGTCATCTCGGTGCCCCAGGTGTCGTTATCGATGGTCTTGGGCAGAGCGATAACGTTGAGGCCCTCTTCGCGCAGGCGGTTGGCGGTCTTGGTGGAGCCGTTGCCGCCCAGCATAAACAGGCAGTCGAGCTGCAGCTTGTGATAGGTGTGGACCATTGCCGGCACCTTCTCGACGCCGTCGGCCTCGGGAGTGTCCAGACGCTTGAACGGCGTGCGGCTCGTGCCCAGGATGGTGCCGCCGCGGGTGAGGATGCCGCTAAAATCGGCGGGCGACATGACGCGGAACCTGCTGTAGATAAGGCCCTGGTAGCCGTCCTCAAAACCGTAGATCTCGATAGGCTCTTCGCTATTGGTCATGAGCGTTTTGACGATGCCGCGCATGGTGGCGTTGAGCGCCTGGCAGTCGCCGCCACTGGTAAGAAGACCGATTCTAAGCATGATGAGTCCTTCCGGGCAAGTTATAACATGCGCATAAGTTTACCCCCGCACACTGTTGATACGGGGGTAAAACGTGTTGGCTCAAGCGTATGGAAATGTAAGCAACGTCAGGCGAGCGTAAGGACGACGGTGCCAGCTCCTTACAGCGCGAAGGCGTCGACGTCGCCCCAGTGACGGCGCAGCGTGATGGCGGCAGCGGGCTCGGTGTTGTCAAAGACGACCGACCATTGCGTATTGCTGGTGATGTCTTCCGGATTGGGCTCTTGCGCCGCAGCGCGTAGGGCCTTCCAAGCGATTGCTTCGTCTTGGGCGCCGGCATGGGCGTCAAGGACATCGGCGATGGCGACGGCGCGTTCCTTGCCATGGCCAAGCTCGCCATTCTTTTGGTTGGGCAGCACTTCGTCGCCATAGCAGGCGTAGAAGTTCGTAACCTGGCGTACAGGAGTCGCTTTGAAAGCACGGTCCGGATCGCGCGGATCCCACTCTACTACGCGCGCGTCACCGGCGGCGTCGTTGATAAAGAAGTGGTAATCGCGTCCTGCCATGGCGTGCATGTCGTAGGCAGAAAGCAGGTCGACAGCATCTTGCGTGGTGGCGGCACGGTCGAGCACCAGACGGATGGCGAGCGAGGTATTGATGACGGGGCGTTGCGTGTCCTGGTCACAGGGCTTGGAATCCAGGGTGAGTACGGCAATGGACACGCCGCATTCGTTAACACCGTCGAGCTGGGCAAACGGGCCCATGAGTGCAGCGGTGCGTCCGGCGACGGAGTCAAGCGGAGCGTTGGTGCCCAGGTTGTTGAGGGCCGCAAAGCCGATGGAGGCATAGCCGTCGCGCGGGTGATTGCGCACCAGCAGCGCCGAGGTGTCGTCCTTAAAGTCGTAATTGCGACCGGTGCGCACGCGGCCTTCGGCATCTACGGCGACAAAAGCGCTGCAGGCAAACTGGGGCGCCTGGACATGTGCCGGCACACCGGGCAGCACCTGCGCCACCACGGCATCGATGTAGGCCTGGTCGTCGCGCACGCCAGCGGCGATGATGCGATCAAGATCGTAGTCGTAGGCGATGTCGATTGCGTACAGGTCATAGCCATCCGCGTAGCCGGTCAAGCGTTTGAGTGACGCGGCGGACTTGATTTGCTTGTGATAAACGATGCCGGTGGCAGCGGCAAGGCCGACGGCGACTCCCGCGACACCGCAGGCGATGGCAATGTTACGTGGCTTCATGACGGCTCCTCTCGTCCTGTTAGCGCAATTGTCGCAAAAGGAGCGCGGGCATGATGGCTCAACTTGGTGAGCGGCGCGGGATTAAACATGGAATGAAGAGTGCGGCGCTGGCGTGGCGGGGTATGCTGGAGGGGACCATCAACCCAGCGAAAGGGGAGAGCATGACGGATCAGGAAACGCTCGAGCGCGCACATGTGACGGCCGACGATATCGAGGCCGCCAACGACCTTATCGACTTTATCGAGGCATGCCCCAGCATGTTCCATACGGCGGCGACCATTATGGCCGAGCTCGACGAGGCGGGCTTTACCTACCTGCCCGAGAATGCGGCGTGGGACATCGAGCCGGGCGAGCGTTATTACACGCAGCGCAACACCTCGAGCGTTGTTGCCTTTAAGGTGGGCGAGGACCTGGCCGCGACGTGGGGCGAGGACGGCGTTGCCGGCGACTACCATTTTCAGCTGACGGCGTCGCACAGCGACTCGCCGACGTTTAAGGTCAAGGCCGTGCCTGAGCTTGACGGCGCGGGCGAGACGCTGCGCCTGAACACCGAGGCCTACGGCGGCATGATCGACTACACCTGGTTCGATCGCCCGCTGGCGCTGGCTGGACGCGTGTTGGTACGCGAAGGCGACCGTATTGAGAGCCGCCTGCTTTCCACCGAGCGCGAGGTCGCTATTATCCCGAGCCTTGCCATCCATATGAATCGTGGCGTTAATGAGGGCTTTGCGCCCAACCGCGCCGTCGACCTGTGCCCGCTCATCAGCGCTGGTGACCTTAAGCAGGGCGACTTTGATGCCCTGATCGCTGACGAACTGGATGTTGAGCCCGAGCAGATTCTGGGCCGCGATCTGTTCCTGGTCAATCGTCAGGATGCGCGCATTTGGGGCTGGGCCGACGAGTTTATCTCGACGCCCAAGCTCGACGACCTGACCTGCGCCTATACCTCGCTACAGGCATTTTTGGGTGCCGAGAACGCGCATGACGTCTCGGTCTTCTGCTGCTTTGATAACGAGGAGGTTGGCTCCGAGACCAAGCAGGGCGCCATGTCGACGTTCTTGGCCGATGCGCTGCGCCGCATTAACGGATCGCTGGGCTTTGACGACGAGTCGTACCATCGCGCACTTGCCGCATCGATGCTCGTGAGCTGCGACAACGCACATGCCGTGCATCCCAACCACGCCGAGAAGTGCGATGCCCGTAACCAGGTGGTGCTCAACGGCGGTATTGTCATCAAGGAAGCCGCCAACCAGCACTATTGCACCGATGCCTTTAGCCGCGCGGTGTTCCAGGCCATCTGCGATGACGCCGATGTGCCCACGCAGGCCTTCGCCAACAAGAGCGATATGGCGGGCGGTTCCACCCTGGGCAACCTGTCGAACATGCAGGCGAGCATGCATGCCGTGGACGTGGGCCTGCCGCAGCTGGCCATGCACTCGAGCTACGAAACCGGCGGCGTCCGCGACGTGATGTACGCCATCCGCGCCCTCACAGCTTTCTACGAGCACAACCTAACCATCAACGGCGCCGAAAGCGTAGAGCTCTAAAACCTACCAAATAGGGATTGCCAAAAAGGACAGGTTCATTTTGGCAGGTTTTATCTGGGCAAATGCCAACAGCTAGGCGGAACTGTCAGGACGCCGCAGGTAGAGCCAACGTCATAGTGCAAACTAACCTGACCCCATTGCACCAAAAAAGAAACGCCGCAGGTTGAGCAAAAGTCAGCGAGAGCCCGCCGTTTGAGCCAAGGTGCCGTGAAATGAAAAGGCGCTGACCTTCTGGTCGCGCCTTTGAAATTGAACGGCAGATTGGCCAAACGGCGGGCTCGCAGCGTCGAGGGGTTCCGGCGTTTGGCAAAACGCCGGAACAATCAGTGTTCGATCCAGCAGCGCAGGGTCTCGCCTGCCTGCAGGTGACGCAGATTCTCTGCGGCAATGTCGACCACATTGTCGAGCGTAGCCTCCAAGTGGAACCAGCCCGAGATATGCGGCGTAATGAGCATGTTAGGCGCATCCCACAGTGGGCTTGTCTCGGGCAGCGGCTCGGGGTCGGTGACGTCGACCGCGGCACCGGCGAGATGACCCGACTCCAGGGCGGCAACCAAGTCGTCGGCGACCACAAGGTCGCCGCGGCCGCCGTTGGCAAAGAAGGCGCCCGGTTTCATCGCGGCGAAGAACTCGGCGTTCGCCAGGCCGCGGGTCTCGGGTGTGCTGGGCATAAAGGAAGCGACGATGTCAGCCTCGGCCAGGCGCTCGGACAGGGCGTCCATGCCGTCCATGTCCTCAAACACAATGGGATAGACGAGCGGATGGCGCTTGATGCCGCGGACGTGCGCGCCCATGCTGCGGCAGAGCGTGGCAAAGTGGCCGCCGATATCGCCCGCGCCCAGCACCAGCACGTTGGCATTTTTGAGCGAGGTGACCGGCCCTAAGTCCTCCCAGCGATGCTCGCGCTGCAGGTCCTGGTAGCCGCGCAGGCGCTTCATCATAGACAGCACCATGGCAAACATGTGCTCGCTCACAGCCTGGCCGTAGGCACCCACCGAGCAGCAAAGCTTAGCGTCGGCCGGCACGGTGCCGGCGGCCAAGTAATCGTCATAGCCGGCGGTCTGCAATTGCAACAGCTGGAGATGCTCGCATGCCGTGAGCATGCCAGGGTCGATGTTGCCCAGGATCACGTCGGCATCGGCGACCTGCTCGTGCGTGGCGGCGTCGGCGCTCGTGTAGATAAAGTCCTCGCCCGGAGCGCTCGACTCAAGAATTGCGCGATGACGGTCGTTGACGGGCAACAAAACCAGAATGTTCACAAGCAGTCCTCTCCGCTCGACCTGCCAAAAAGGGACAGGTTTATTTTGGCAGGTTTTATCAGGCAAAACGTTCAAATAAAACGCCGGGCTTCGCGATGGTTAACATATCCATCGCGAAGCCCGGCGCATCTACAGCTACCAGCTCAGCAGCTCGTAACCGTCCTCGGTCACCACGAGCTGTACCTCGCACTGGGCCGAATCGCTACCGTCCTTGGTGCGCACACACCAGCCGTCGCCCTTGCTGATCTTAATGTCGGGCGCTCCGGCATTGACCATGGGCTCGATGGTAAAGACCATGCCCGGAGCCATAATGGTGTCCACATCGGGCGCCTCGGTGGTAAAGCCCACAAACGGGTCCTCGTGGAACTCCTTACCGATGCCGTGTCCGCCGTACTCGCGCACCACGCTAAAACCGGCGTCCTCGACCGTCTTTTGCACGGCCTCGGCCATCACGGACAGCGGTAGCCACGGCTTGACGGCGGCCAGACCCGCCTCCACGCTGGCGCGAGTGACGTCGACCAGGCGCTGACGCTCGGCCGAGACCTCGCCGATGCAGAACATGCGGCTCGAGTCGCTAAAGTAGCCGTCAAGAATCGTGGAACAGTCCACGTTGATGATGTCGCCCTCGTGCAGCACGTCCGTATCACAGGGGATACCGTGGCAGACCACATCATTGATCGAGGTGCACACGCTTTTGGGGTAGCCCTCGTAGTTGAGATCGGCCGGCGTGCCACCGTGCTCGACGGTGTAGTCGTAGATCATCTGGTCAATCTGGTTGGTGGTCATGCCCGCGGCGATGTGCTCGCCTACGTAGTCGAGCACGCCCACGTTGATGGCGGCGGAGCGCTTGATGCCCTCGATATCGGCGGGCGTCTTGTAGAGCGTACGGGGCAGAACCTCCCAGCCCTCCTCCCACAGGCGCTCGAGGCGCTCGTCGAAGGCGCTGTGACATTTCTTATATTTTTTGCCGCTGCCGCACCAGCAGGCGTCGTTGCGGCCGGGTACGGGTCCTTTGTCATACATGGCTAACTTCCTTTCATCCGCAGCTAGTATAGCCCACTCACGCGTCCATAAAAGTTGCGGTGATATAGTTCCGATTTAAGCGGTTTAACAGCATAAACAGGAACTATATCACCGCAACTGATGGGGTGAGAGGGGGCGCTGGCTGCCTGGATCGTGGCCTCGTGCTAGTAGCTCACTTGGCAGGGGATGCCGAGGGCTTGGACGCGTGCGGCGATGGCGTCGAGCACCTCGGGTGCTGCCTTGGCAAGGCCGGCGACCGGCGTCTCGCGCGCCACCGTGTAAATGGTTGCTTCCTGCGGGCGAATGCGCTCAAGCGCTGCGAGCCAAGGACCAACGTATTCCTCGCCGGTGTTGTCGATGGACTTACCCTGGTACTCGCCCGTCAAAAAGATCGTCTGGATAATGACGTGGCCGTCAAAGCTTGCGAACGTCTCGATCTGATGTTCAACGTCGTACGGGCCGACGGGCTGGTCGAGCAGCTGGATAAATGTCGGGTCAACGGTATCAAGCTTGAGGATGTTGTCGTCGACCATCATGAGCGCATCGTGCACCTCGGGGCGATCGGCGCGCGTGCCGTTGGAGAGCACGGCGATCTTGGTGTTCGGGGCGAGCTCGTCGCGCAGTGCGACGGCACCGGCAATCGCTTGGGGAAACTCCGGCGCGGCGGTGGGCTCGCCGTTGCCGGCAAACGTGATCACATCGGGCAGCTCGCCCTCGGCTGCCATTTCGCGCAGCTTGGCCTCGAGTGCGTCGAGCACCATGTCGGCTGTGTTATACGGCTCGTGGCAGGGACGCTCCGCGTTGAGGCCGTTTTCGCAGTAGATGCAGTCGAACGTGCAGATTTTGCCGCTGGCCGGCATCATGTTGACGCCCAGCGACAGGCCGAGACGACGGCTGCGGACGGGCCCAAAGATGGGGCTGGCATTTAAAAACGTAGACATAGAAATATGCTCCTCAAGATAGTTGTGCCTAAGCATAGCATCGGCGCCAACGTATGGTCCGGGCTTGTGCTTTGCAGGTTTCGATTTTTAACTCCGCCCTCGATACCGCGCCATGAAAGGTATCGGGTCGGGTACAGTTAATGTGTTAACAAGGCACAAGACGATGAGGCGCAATATGGATTTTACGGTTGAGAATGCGGGCACCACGATTGCCTGTCGCGAGTATGCCGGCCCGGACGTGCCGTCCGACGCGCCTGCCCTGGTATGCGTGCACGGTGCCTGCGTCGACGGTGTCTTTTTTGACGGCATCGCCCGCGAGCTCAGCCGCGACTATCGCGTGATTGCCTACGACCGCCGCGGCTGCGGCGAGAGCGGCGATGCTGCGGACGGCCGCTACGACCTCACCGTTCAGGCAGCCGACCTGCAAGCCGTTATCGAGCACATCGGTGCTCCGGCAAACGTGCTCGCGCACAGCGCCGGTACGCTGGTGGCCCTGGAGCTTCTTCGTACAAACCCCGCCGTCGTCTCGCGTGTGATCCTTCATGAGCCCGCCGTTACGGACGAGGGCGCTGGTCTGGGCGTGGCCCCCGTTTTGCTTGACATGATTGCGGCGGGGAAGGTCTCGAGGGCATTGAGGGTCTTCTTGGGCGCCATCGGAGATCCGGACCCCGAGGCTCCCAAGACAACTGAGGCGGAAGCCAGACATGCCCTGCGCAACGGTCGTTGTTTCATGGCAAACGAATATGGGCTCGCCATGACCTATGCGCCCGAATGGGATAGCGTGCGTGCTTCGAGGGCCGTGGCGGCTGTGTTCCTGGGTGAGCTTTCGATTGGCACGTCCCGCGAGGCGGGCACGCGAGCAACTGCAGAGTTCCTGGACTGCCCGCTCGTGACGATTCCCGGAGCGCATAACGGTCTTCGAGATCGCCCGACGGCAGCGGTTCGGGCCGTTCGCGATGTCCTGGAGCTCCAACGCATTTAATGACCCTGGCGGCCGACACCCACAAGCGTTTCTGCGATGTTAACAAACGCCCTCCAAACCTTGCGTCTGCAGCTCCAAATATACCGTTTGCCAACTCATGAAAATGTAACGATATTCATGCGCTTACCTGCATCAACAAGATGCTACCCTTGTACCATTTGATACCAACTGCTATCAAACGCAACGATTGAAAGGGCCCTATATGCTCAATAATCACGAGGCCAATCTAACCGACGAAGAGGCTGCCGCCGAGGTTGCCCGTGTCGCGAAGGTTTACCCCGTGGTCCGTCTGATGTCGGCCGATCAGGTCAAAAGCGAGCGCAACTGCCTGCTCGCCGGCGATCGGTGCCCTTGCCTGCGTCAGTCAAGTCTTGAGGCCTTGGCGACTTCGGATGAGATATCGGAGCGGCTGCTCAACGACGGCGTCGAGTACCGTGCTCGCGTGCGCTCTTTGACGGTCGAGGGCGAGCCTCACGTTTTGCTGATGGTGCGCCCGATCGATGAACAAGAGGTCGCAGAAGAGGACCTTGTCTACACCGATGTGCTGACGAGCGTTCGTAATCGCCGCTATTACGAGGAGAAGCTTCGTAGCGCCCGCATGAACGCGGGCGTTGCGATGATTGACCTCGATGATTTTAGGGTCTTCAACGATACCTGTGGTCGTCATGCCGGCGACCTCGCGCTCGGCGCCGTGGCGGCGGCGATTCGGGGCGGCATTCGTTCGACTGACGAGCTTGTGCGCCTTGGCTGCGACAAGTTCGTGGCCGTCATGCCCAATATCCCCTCCGATGACTTTGCCCGTCGTCTGCGTCATGTATCCGATGCCGTCCATGCCACGATTGTCCCTGGTCACGAGCATGTAAGCCTTACGGCATGCGTGGGCGGTGTTCGCATCAATGGCGAGACGGTCGATGAGGGCGTAAACCGTGCCGTCCAGCTTTTAAGCCATGCCAAGGCAAAGCCCGGTACGGTTGTGACCGACAGCGATGCAATCGAGACCTTCCAAAGCGAAAAACCCTCGGTGCTTATCGTCGATGACTCCGAGATGAACCGTATTATCCTCAACGAGATGCTCAAGGACGAGTATCGCGTCTTGGAGGCGGACAACGGCCGTACGGCGCTCGATTTGGTTGACCGCTACGGCGATGAGCTGTCGCTTGTGCTGCTCGACATCATCATGCCGGGTATGAACGGGTTTGAGGTACTGGGCGAACTGTCACGCCGAACTGTTGCCGATAGCCTGCCCGTCATCATGATCTCGAGCGAGGATTCCGATGACGTGGTGCTGCGCGCCTACGAGCTGGGTGCTTCGGATTACATCAACCGTCCGTTTAACGCACGCGTCGTTCGCCGCCGCGTGAGCAATACCATCCGCCTGTATGCCAAGCAGCGTCGTCTGACGAGCCTGCTGTCTCAGCAGTACAACGAGCGTGTCAAGAACAGCCGCATGCTGATCGATATCATGGCCGGCGTCATGGAGCTTCGCAACGGCGAGAGCGGCCTGCACGTCACGCATATCGAAAAGCTGACCGAGCTGCTGCTGGGCTGCCTGGTGCATCGCAGCGACCAGTTCCCGCTCGACAACGAACAGCGCTCCACGATCGCCATGGCCTCGGCGCTCCACGATATCGGCAAGATGTCGATCGACGACGCGATCCTCAACAAGCCCGGACGCCTGACGTCCGAGGAGTTCGAGATCATGAAGACGCACACCACCCTCGGTGCCGACATGCTGTTTGAGCTGGGTCACCAACATGCCGGCAATTCCTTGCTGGAATATGCGTACCAGATCGCACGTTGGCACCACGAGCGCTGGGATGGCAAGGGCTATCCCGACGGCCTTAAGGGCGACGAGATCCCCATTGCCGCGCAGGTGGTTTCGGTGGCCGACGTATACGACGCGCTCACGAGCGTGCGCGTGTACAAGGATGCCATCCCGCACCAGGAAGCGATTCAGATGATTCTGGACGGCAAGTGCGGTGAGTTTAACCCGCTACTGCTCGACTGCCTGCTCGAGGTGCAAGACCGTATTGCCGAAACGTTGGCACGTCCTGCCGACGTCGTTGCGTTCCCCACGATTTAGTTTGACCGAAGGAGTTTTAATTCATGGGTTCCATGCGTGAAGCGTATGAGAAGATCGGCGCCGATTACAACGGTGCCAGCGTTCGCCTGATGGGCGAGGAGATGCTCGCCCGCTTTGCCCTTAAGTTCTTGGATGACGAGAGCATGGACAAGCTGGAGGCTGCCATGGCGGCAGGAGACGCCGAAGGTGCGTTTATGGCAGCGTACACGCTCAAGGGCGTGAGCCAGAACCTGGGATTCGATAATCTGTACGAGCCGGCGGTCGTGGTGACCGAGGCGCTGCGCGGCGCCGATGCCGTTGACGGCGCTCGCGAGGGAATGCATGCGCTGCAACAGCAATATGCGGCTACGATGTCGGCTCTGCGCGAGACGGCTGAATAAAAGCTTGCGTGCTTTGATGACTATGAGAGTGGATAATCTCCCGTTTTAGGCCCGGTGGCGGCCTCAAAGTGGGAGATTATCCACTCTCGTTCGATACGTGTCCAAAAATCCACTCTCACCCTTTCTGATTAGTGAATGGCCTATGCGCACTGGCAGGGCTTTCCGCATGCAATCCATATCGTTGTTCGATAAACTGTTCGAATAACGATAGAGTCGATGAGGGTGAGTGTATGTCCAACAGCGTTCAGCGTATGGCCAAGGCGGGCGAAAATATCAGGAAGCTTGGTTTTTGCATGGAAGCCGTTTTTGCAGGGATGCTCGTCGCTTTTGCCGCGTTGGTTGTTTACGTGATCTGGTATGCGGTTGCAAACGTTGCTTCTGTCGATGCTTTCGGTGTCGTGACGCTTCTCGATGGCGGGAGCATCGTTATCCCAAGCGGGCTGTGCCTGGCACTCGTCGTGGGTGTTTCGCTTGTCGTTTTGTGCGGAATCAGCCATAACATCTCTCGGGGCGTCTCGCCCTTTACCAAGGCGCATGTGCGGCTTATCCGTGTTCTCGCGCTTGCCTTTGCTGTTAACGCCGCGGTTTCGCTTGTTGGTGCCTATGGATCGGTCAATCTCACCATTGGCGGACTGGAGCTTTACATCGTGCCTCATTCCTTCGTTATTGAGATTTGCCAAGGCGCTACCTTTGATGCGGGGCCGTTTATCGGCGCAGTTGTCTGTTTGTTTATCTCGGCGATCTGGAGTTATGCCTCGCTGCTCCAAGAGCAGTCTGACGAGCTTGTGTAGGAGGAAACATGAGCTATCTCATCATCGAGCTTGAGACGCAGCTGCTTAAGACCGGAAAGACCAGTGCTGATCTGATTCGAGCGACGGGGCATACTCCGGCTAATATTTCAAAGCTTAGAAACGGAAAGATAAAAGCTATTCGCCTAAAGACGCTCCTCGATATCTGTGATGAGCTTGATTGTCAACCGGGAGATATTATTCAGCGCGTGAGTGAGAAAGAGCTTGAGGAGCTTATTGTTGAGCGTGCAAAAAACGTTGTGAGGCAGATGCGGGACGGCGGAGGCAATGAGGCGTCGCTTCCGACATCAGTCTTTGCTGTCGATTTGAGCGACGAGTAGCTTAAGGCGAACAACTAAAACGAAATATCAGCGTGAAGGGACCCGTGTCTAACACGGGTTCTTTCTTTTAGATTATCTTGACAAATATGAGTTATCGAAAAACAATAACAACTATGGAAAACGATAAAGTAAAGAAGGAACGATATGAGCGGTTTTGCTATCAAGCGGAACGGGAGGCCAATGAACGTATCAACGATAAGGCTATCAAGGGTGTCAAAGCGCTATGGGAGGCGCCGCGTTTTGCATGACGTTTCCTTCGAGGTACATCAGTCTGAGCTCTGCGCCCTTGTTGGTGCAAACGGGGCGGGCAAAAGCACGCTTATTAAAATCGTATTGGGCCTCTGTGAGCCATCGTCGGGGAGCGTGGAGCTCT
This sequence comes from Collinsella sp., assembly GCA_046995905.1. Lineage (GTDB taxonomy): Bacteria > Actinomycetota > Coriobacteriia > Coriobacteriales > Coriobacteriaceae > Collinsella. The sequence continues at coordinate 2,216,740 of JBKXET010000001.1, read as the reverse complement.
TTGGAGGCAAGTCGAAAAAAGAGCTGAGCCTGATGCGGACGCGTGTCGGCTATGTGCCAGATTCCTGCGGAGCATACCAATCCCTCAGTGCGGCTGAGAATCTTCGGATCCGATGTGCGGAATGGGGGCTCGATGAGAAACGTGAGGTTCCTCGTGTCTTGGGCCTAGTCGGGCTGGACGTCGATGAGAAAAAGAGCGTGAGCAGTTTTTCTCTGGGAATGAAACGGCGGCTGGATATAGCTACAGCTTTGTTGGGCGACACCGACGTACTAATTTTCGATGAGCCGGCAAATGGATTGGATCCGTTGGGCATCGAGAGTATATGGGCCCTTATCGGCCGATTGAATCGGGAGCAGGGCAAAACCATGCTTATCTCTAGCCACGACTTGGATGAGCTGGCATCGGTTGCAACAAGCTGCCTGTTTCTTCATGACGGTGAACTGCTGAAAAAGGAATCGATGGATGTCATAAGGGATGAGGCGTCGTCCCTAAAAGAGTATTACAGGCGCTTGATGAAGGCGGTCTCGCTATGAAGCGGGCGATCCATCCCATAAAGGCAGATATGATGCGTTTGCACAGGATATTTCCGGCGAAGTTTGGTCTTGCGCTTATGCTGGCGTTCGGCCTTCTCTTCGGCATCTTTCTAAAAAACGGAACAACGTTGCTCGCCTTTGGCTATGGCGTTTGTGGGGAGGATATTGGTTTCCTCTGGAATGCAATCGATCCTTCTGCGCCTGATGAGTCCCTTGCGCGCAGCGCTTTTGCCGGTACATTCCTGTTCGTTCCACTCATCGTTTGTTTGGTGCTTTTACAGGAGCATGGCTATAAAGAGGGGCACCGAATTTCTTCGGCAAGAGGTCTCAACCGCTTTTATGGGGCTCTAGCCCATGCATTTTCGTCTGCTTTAATAATTGGCGCAGCGTATAGCGCGCTTTGCCTTCTTCTTTTTGCAATAGCCATAATACGTGGAGGGCATAACTACTCGCACAACATACTAACTGTATTTTTGCCTGCAATGATAGTCAACGCCGTATTGGTGATATCGGTTGCGCTGGAGACGGTGACCATCTATCGGATAACGGGCAGCGCTGTATTGAGCGGGCCCGTGGTGATAGTTGGATTTGTCATGAGCTTGACGCTCTACGGAGCCTTCCTTCAGGCACCTATACCATCCTTGCGATGGATCTTCTTCCTTCCGGGGCCGTACCTTGGAGTCGGATGTGCCCTTGGGTATAGCGATATGGGGCAGCTGACGCTTCTGGGATATGGCGTGGCAGCCAGCTGTCTATCGGTATTGATTTACGCTCTCGTGAGCTTTCGCGCTGGGGGTGTGCTCAATGGCTCGTCAGATTAAAAGACTTCTCCAGTCAGAATTGAAGCATGTGAGCAAATGGGCGTACGCCTTAATCCTGGTAATTTATGCGTACATGGTGATATTGCAGCTTAATTCTTTCCCGATGTGGTTCTGTAGCCTCCGTGAGAACAGTTTCTTGGGTTTTTTCCCAGACCCGACGCTTCGGCTATCGGCGGAGGATGTCCTTCTATTTGGCAATGCAGAGGTTTTTCGCGGTCTGCTGTTCAACGTAGCCCCGTTGGCCCATGCATTGTTCTTTCCGTTCATCGCGGCTTGCATTGTGCCGCGCTTTGTCAGTTCGGGCTTTGTCGAGGAACCGTGGGGGTTGTCGGAGGCTCGGGGAGGGAAGCGTGTGTGCGCTATCGTTGCGCGAGTGGTGCTATCTTCTTTTGCCCTTTTGGGCGCGTTTGTCCTGTCGAGTGTCGTTTTGTACTGTCTTAACTGCGCAATCGTTTCGGATGCTCAGCAGTATTTCAACTTGCATGTATTTTGCTATCGACTTGTTCTTGCTGCCGCTGCCTGCCTTGCATACGTGGTCTCTTGCGTAATCGTTGTTTCCTATTTTGGGTCCGGCTTCGGTCCGATTGGCATGCTGTTGCTTGTCAACGTCGTAGCGATCTACATACAGATCGGGGCCAATTCCATGCTTCCGCTTCCAGCCTCGATGCTCATGTGGATTTGCGGCGTGACCCCGTTGGGGAATGGTCAATGCATCTCGATTTTAATTGACTGCCTCATAAACGTAGCAAGCGTTTTTATCATTTGCTTTACTGTCGACCGATTGCGGTCGAGATTTCTCTGATTGTTTGTGAGGGATAATCATACCGAGCATATCAAATACAGGGGGGCGGGCACCGTAGCTGGTGTCCGCCCCCCCCGGCTTAGGAGGCTTTAACCTGAGTGGTTCGCGAGCTAGCGGGCCTGCTTTACCTTGGCCGCTGCCTCGACAAACGACTTCCACAGGTTAAAGTCGGTCTCGAGCGTCTTCCACGTGTACTCAGGATGCCATTGCACGCCTAGACAGAATGGCTGGCCTTCGACCTCGATGCACTCGGGAACGCCGTCGGTTGCCTTGGCGACCAAGCGCGTGCTCTTACCCAGACGATCGACGCAGCAGTGGTGTGCGGAGTTGGTTTGGATCAGCCTGTGCCTGCCGAGTGCGCGCTCCAGCAGCGAGCCCGGTACGACCTCGACGGGGTGCACGGGGTCGTTGAGCACGTGGGTATGGCGCCACTGCGTGCGGCCCTCGCGAGCGCCCAGGCTCGGCACGTCCATGCACAGGGTGCCGCCAGTGGCGACGTTGAGCAACTGCGTGCCACGGCAGGTGGTAAAGAGCGGCTTTTTGGCGCGGAGCACCTCGCCGACCAGCTTAAACTCAAAGCTATCGCGGATCTCGCAGCAGAGGGTGGGGTCGTAGGGTCGATCATCGCCCCAGCGTTTGGGGTTGACATCCGGGCCGCCGGGAATAGCGATACCGTCGGCGATATCGACGTAATGGCGGATGACCTCAATGTCCTCGGTGATGGACATCTGCAGCGGCAGGCCGCCGGCGGCAAGGATGGCATCGACAAAGACACTTGCGATTTCCTCGTTGGGGGAGAGCGTCTCGCTTAAAAACGGCTTCGCCTCTTCCCAGCGCGGCGCGACGAGGATGAGCGGGCGGTCGGCGGGATCGACGTCGACGTGCGGGGTGTATGACGATGAAGTGCGAGTTCCGATCATAGGTGTTGCTTTCGAGTTTGGATGGTCATGGCGAGCAGATATGGCAATTGGGTTAGTGGCCCTTGATGGAGTTGAGGAAGTCCTGGGCGCGCTTGGTCTGGGGGTGGTCGAAGAACTCATCGGGCGTGCCGGTCTCCACGATCTGGCCGTCGGCCATAAACACGACGCGGTCGGCTACGCGGCGGGCGAAGTTCATCTCGTGCGTGATGACGATCATCGTCATGCCCTGCTGGGCCAGACGGACCATGACTTCGAGCACCTCGTTGATCATCTCGGGGTCAAGGGCGCTCGTGGGCTCGTCAAAGAGCATGGCCTTGGGCTGCATGGCGAGTGAACGGGCGATGGCCACGCGCTGCTGCTGGCCGCCCGAAAGCTGTGCGGGTACCTTGTTGGCCTGCTCGGCCACGCCCACGCGGCTCAGCAGGTCCATGGCGCGCTCACGAGCCTCCTCCTTGGAGACGCCCAGCACATCGACCGGTCCCAGCATAACGTTCTGCAACACGGTCATATGCGCGAACAGGTTGAACTGCTGAAACACCATGCCCAGCTCGGCACGCATGCGGGCAAGATCCTTGCCTTCCTGCGGCAGGGGCTCGCCCTCGATGAGGATCTCACCCGAGTCGATGGTTTCCAGACGGTTGATGGTGCGGCACATGGTCGACTTGCCCGAGCCCGAGGGGCCGATCACCACGACGACCTCGCCACGGTCGACCGAGAGATTGATGTCGTTGAGGACGTGCAGATCGCCGTAGTGCTTATCGACGTGTCTGAGCTCGATCAGCGGCTGATTGCCGGTGGAAGAGGTGCTCTGTGCCATGGTGCTCGGCTCCTTATGACTCGAAATGGTAAAGCGTTAGCGGATGATGGTCGCGCCGGTCTTGTGCGAAACGTAGACAGCGGCCTTGTTGATCGCGACGTTGATGAGGATATAGATGACCGCGATTACCAGGTAGACCGACACGAGGGCGTCGTAGTTGGTAATGAGCACGCGGGCATTTTGCATGAGGTCGGGGTAGCTCACCACATAGGCGACGGTGGTGTCTTTGACTACGACCACAAGCTGCGAAATCAACGACGGAATGATAAACCGAATAGCCTGCGGCAGCACGATTTTAAAGGTGATTTTAGCCTTGGAGAGACCGAGCGCCTGGGCGGCCTCGACCTGCCCGCGCGGCACGGCGTTGACGCCGGCACGGAAGATCTCGGCAAGTACGCCGGCCGCAGCGAGCGCGACGGGAAGCGTGAGCATCCAAAACGACGGCAGTGCGATCTTGTACTGGGGCAGCACCAAAAAGAAGAAGTAGATGAACAGCAGGCTCGGCACGCCACGGAAGAAATCGGTGAGCACACGGCAGACCAGCTGCAGCGGCTTAATGTCGCTGGTGCGGCCGAGCATGAGGGCCAGACCCAGTATCAGCGCGATAGCGCCGGCGGTGAGCGCGACCTTAACTGTGCCCTCAAAGCCGGCAAGCAAGAACTTCCAGGTGGTGAGGTGCGTAAAGAAATACCAATAGTGGACCGAAAGCTGACCGGTCACATAAAAGCGCTGCAACACGAGGGCAACGAGTGCGGCCACGGCGACAAGCGAGATGGCGGTGCCGATGCGAATCTTGGCGCGCATCTTGGGGCCGGGAGCCTCGTAGAGCGCATCGCGCATGGTGAGCGCGGGAGAGGAGTGCTTGCTCATCGGAGGATCCTCACCTTCTTATCGATGTAGTTGCCAATGTGGCTCACCACAAAGGCCGTGCCCAGGTAGCCGAGCGCCGAGATAAAGAACGCGGCGACGCCGCCGAGCGAGCGGGTATTGATGTAGCTCACCACGCCGGTGAGTTCCTGCGGTTTAAGCGGCACCTGGCTGCCGAGCGCGGTGGTGAGCATGACGGCGATAAAGAGGTTGGTCATGGGTAGCACGCTCGAGCGCAGCGCTTGCGGAATCACGATCTTGGCAAGGATGCGGTTAAAGCTCATGCCGAGCGAGCGGGCGGCTTCCACCTGGCCGACGCCGACGGTGTTGATGCCGCTCATAAAGTTCTCGGAGCCAAAGGCCGAGCCCAAAAGGACCGTGGCGACGATAACGCAGGTGCGGTAGGGCAGAACGACCTTGAGCGGCGGCAGCGCATAGACGACGATAATGAGCAGCGCGATGCCGGGGATGTTACGGAAGACCTGGACATACAGGTCGCCAAAGACGCGCAGTGGCTTGAGCGGCGACACGCGCATCACGGTGACGGCGACGGCCAGTACCATGGCGATAGCAAACGACTCAAGCGTCATGCCCCAGGTTGCTAGCAGCGCGTCGATATAGTTCTGGCCATAGAGCGACCAGAGCTCGGAGAGACTCATGCGGACCTCCCGCCGGTAAGGAAAGGGGCTCCCGTGTGTACGGAAGCCCCGACAACTCAGTGTGGAAACAGTTTATCGCAATAAAGCGCATCATGCGTTTCCGTATGGTTTCGTTGCGGCCGTTACCAGGCTCGCTGACTAGGCGCCGATCTCGGGCAGCTCGGGAACATTGGTGTCGCCCGTACGGTCGCCGATGCAGATCTGCCACAGCTCGGTCCAGGTGCCGTCGTCCTCGATCTTCTTAAGGAAGTCGTTGACAAAGGCGACGCCGTCGGAATCGAGCGGCAGGCCGATGCCATAGGGCTCCTTGTTGCCGAAGGGTTTGCCGGCGATCTTGTACTTGCCGGGCTCGCGGACCAGGGCGCTCTGCTGCATGTTGTTGTCGATGACGTAGGCGTCAACGCGGCCCTGCTGGAGTGCCTGGCGGGCCTCCTCGTCGGTCTTGAACTCCTGCTGGCTGGCCTTGGGGGCGAACTCCTCCAGGATGGCGGGGCCGTTGGAGCCGGACTGGACGGCGACGTTCTTATCGGCCAGGTCGTCGACGCCCTTGATGTCGTCGTTATCGGTGAGCACCAGGATGGCCTGCTGGGTGTAGTAGTAGGGACCGGCGAAGGAGACGAGCTTCTTGCGCTCGTCAGTGATGGTGTAGGTGGCAAAGACAGCGTCGACTTGGCCGTTCTGCAGGACGGACTCGCGCGTGTCCGAGGTCACCTGGGTGATCTCGACCTTGTTCTCGCCCAGGATGTAGTTGGACAGGAGCTGTGCGATACCGGCGTCGAAGCCGCGGGTCTGACCGTCTTTCTCGTTGAGGAGGGAGAAGAGCGTGGAGGTCTGAACGCCACCGATCTTAAAGACGCCGGCGTCCTTGACGGCCGTCGCCCAGGTGCTGGCGGCGATGGCGTCGTCGTCGGCCTTGGGGCCGTTGTCGACGAGCTTGTCGAATGCCTTGGCGTCGAGCGTGGTGGAAGCCTCGGTATCTTCGGAGCTCTTGGAGGAGCCGGCGGCGGAACCCTTGTCGGCCTCGGCGCTGGTGTCGGAGCAGCCGGCAAGACCAAGGCCGGCGACGGTTGCGAAGGTGGCGGCAACGAAGCCGCGGCGGTCGAGAACGACCTGCTGGGAGAGGTTCTTGCTCATGGTAGAACACCTTTCTCAATAAAATCCCTAGCGGTTGAGTAGAGTTATACCCTATCGCGCTCAAATGGGTCAACACGAAATAACTCAGAAACATACTTACCTTATGGGTTATTGCGTCTATCAAAAAGGACAGGCACCTTCGTGGTGGTTCTTGCAGATGTGGTGGCCTGTCTCGCTACTTTGTCTCAATCTGTAACATCTGCAGTCGCTTTTGCCGAGTAGTTGTTACAGATTGAGATTTTCTCTTCAGGGGAATTCGAATGTCTCAATCTGTAACATCTGGACGGCCAAAAGGTCTCTATCTGTTACAGATCGAGACAAAGGCCAGGGACTAAGACGTCTTGTCTCGATCTGTAACAGGTAGACGGGAATTCGGGCCCTAGATGTTACAGATTGAGATAATCGCGTCGCGAAAATAAAAACCTCCGCAGGGATGCTTCCCTTGCGGAGGTTTTCTTACTCGTTGAGTAGTCTCACGGCTTCGGCGGCCATGTTCTCGACCGTCATGCCGTTCTGAGCGAGCAGCTCGTTGGGGTCGTAGCGGTCGGGGAAGCCCTTGGCGATGCCAAAGGTGCGCGTGCGCACGGGCATGCAGGCCAGGTAGCACGCCACGCGCTCGCCCCAGCCGCCGTCCAAGATGCCGTCCTCGAGGGTGACGACGACGCGATGCTCGGCGGCAAGGCTGTCGAGGAGCTTGCGGTCGAGCTCGGTTGCAAAGCGCGGGTTGACGAGCGTGGCCTCGATGCCGTACTCGGCAGCCAAGCGGTTTGCCACGCGCTCGCCCAGCTCAAAGAAATCGCCGAGCGCGAGCACGGCAACGTCGCGGCCTTGACGCACCACGTTGTAGCGAACGGCGCTGTAGTCGGTGTCTTCGACGGGTGCCAGATCGGGGCGGCTTACCAGGCCAATGCCCGGTACGCGGATCGCCGCGGGATGCTCGCGGTGGTCGAGCGACCAGCTCAGTATGGACAGATATTCCTCCATGCAGGCCGGCGCCAAGTAGCGCATGTTGGGAAGACCGCCCAGCATGGAGATATCAAAGAACGAAAGGTGCGTCTCGGATGTGGTGCCAAAGATCGATGCGCCAAACACCAGGATGGTTGCGGGGGCGTCGTTGAGGCACAGGTCGTGCCACAGCTCGTCGTAGGCGCGCTGCAAAAACGTGCCGTACACACCAAAGACTGGCTTGGCGCCCGAGCGCGCAAGCGCGGTGGCAAAGGTGACGGCGTGCTCCTCGGCAATGCCCACGTCAACAAACTGTTTGCCGGCGGCAGCGCGAAGCTCGGGTGTAAAGCCCATGATGTAGGGCGTGGCGGCCGTGATGCCCACGACCTGCGGATCGCGCTCGATGGCGGCGCTGAGCGTCTCGCCCGTAATGTCGGCATAGGTGCGCGGCGCAGGCTCGCTTGGATGGCCCGGGCAGAGCTTGCGGCCGGTCGCCATGTCAAACGGACCCACGTGGTGCCAGCGCTCGGGGTCGCTCTGGGCCGGCTCAAAGCCCTTGCCCTTGGAGGTGGAGACGTGCAGTACGATGGGATGATCGATATTGCGCATTTCCTGCAGCGCGTCGACGAGGGCTAACACATCGTTACCGGCGTCCAGGTAGCGGTAGTCGAGCCCCATCGCGCGGAAAACGTTGCGCTCGCAGGTGCCGTTGCTGGCGCGCAGCTCGGCCAGATTGCGATAGAGGCCGCCATGGTTCTCGGCGATGGACTGGTCGTTGTCGTTGACGATGATGATCAGGTTGCTGTCGAGCTCGGCGGCGTTGTTAAAGCCCTCAAACGCCAGGCCGCCCGAAAGCGAGCCGTCGCCAATGATGGCGATGACGTTGTACGCGTCACCCGCCAGGTCGCGCGCGTGGGCAAGGCCGCAGCCCAGGCTCACCGAGGTCGAGGTATGCCCCATGGCAAACAAGTCATGCTCGGACTCGTCGGGATTGGCAAAGCCGGAAGCCTCACCATAACGCTCCGGGTCGATATAGGTGTACGCGCGCCCGGTCAGCGCCTTGTGGGCGTAGGTCTGGTGCGACACGTCAAAGACAATTTTGTCGGTGGGGGAGTTAAACACGCGATGGAGCGCGACCGTGAGTTCAACGACGCCCAGGTTGGGGGCAACGTGCCCGCCGACGGCGGCGGAGCTTTCGAGGATGGCGTGGCGAATCTCGCCGCAGAGCAGCGGAAGCTCGGCGCGGTCGAGAGCCTTGACGTTCTCGGGCGTTGTCGTTTGCGTAAGCAGCATCGTTGTGGGTTACTCCATGCGAATCGTGCGCCGGCACTCCCTCGGCCGGCACAATTGCACAAGACAGTCTCGCACATTTTGGCGTTTGATATGTGACGGCGGCGCGGTAATTCGCCAACTGGTGGGGCAAAACGTTTTGTCCGATGCCATACTGATGTGTTCCATGATGTTTTTATCGATTGTGCGCAGGCCGTGGCTTGTCGCCGCGGGCCGCTGGAAGGAGGCAGCATGTCCGATACCGTTCGTGCCGAGAAAATCGCGCGCGAGGTTGACTATGCCGCCCGTCAGCTCGCCCAGGCGGGCCGCTTGGACCTGACGCACGGGTTTATCCAGCATGGTGATGTGACGGTCTATGCACATGTGACCTCGGTGGCGCGGGCAAGTCTGTCCTTTGCCGAGCGCCTGGGCCGCGTCGGTGTCTCGGTCGACCGCGCCTCGTTGCTACGCGGGGCCCTGCTGCACGATTACTTTCTCTATGACTGGCACGATCCCGACCCAAGCCATCGGCTGCATGGGTTTCGGCATCCGTTCTTTGCCCTGGCGCGTGCCGAGGAAGATTTTGAGCTGACGCCGCGCGAACGGAATATTATCGTGCGGCATATGTTTCCGCTGGTGCCAGTGCCGCCGACGTGTCGTGAGGCTTGGATTGTATGCCTGGCAGATAAATGGTGCGCGCTGCGCGAGACGGTCGCCGGCCGTCTACCGCGCAAAGGCGGCGCGAACGATTCGAACGAGGGCTCGAACGAAAAGAGGAGAGGGTAGACGGTGGAAACCGCGATTGATATGGCGTTCGGCGGCGCGACGCTTGCCGCCTGTCCGCTCTCGGCGCTGGTGCTCTCGTTTGCCTTCTACGGTTTTTGCGGTTGGGCATGGGAGTCGACAGTATGCGCCATGCTCAACCACGGACGCTTTGCCAACAGCGGCTTTTTGCTGGGACCGTGTTGCCCCATCTATGGCGCGGGCGGCATTGCCTGCTGGCTGCTGTTGCGCGGAATTCCTGACGCGTCGAGCCAGTTTGTCGCTGCAGCGCTCGTATGCAGCGTGATTGAGTACAGCGTGGGCGTGCTGTTGGAAAAAACAACGGGCGCTCGCTTTTGGGACTATTCGCATCTGCCGTTTAACCTGCACGGGCGCATCTGCCTGTACTGGGCCTGCGCGTTTGGCTTGGGTGCGTTATGCATTTGCCGTTTAGTGGAGCCGGCATTGCTGGGGCTGCTTGGCCATCTGCCGGTGCTGATTGTGCGGCTGTCCGCCTTTATCGTCGCGGTCGCGATGATGGTCGACACGGTGTGCTCGTTGGCGAGCTGGCGGCGTCTGTCCGATCAGCTGGAGCGCGTCCGGGCTGACCTTGCCGACCGCATCAACGAGTCGCTTGCCGATGCCTCGGACTCAATGCTCGAGCGCATTCCCGATTCGACGATTGACTCGGTGACACAGACGCATATCCGTAGCCGTGCCGTTAACGCATGGCTGGCCGAGCTTGGCGACGCCGCGCTCGATGCCCTGCGCGAGAAGGCTTCGATGCCGACGTTTATCGCGGATGGTGCTCGCGGCCTGGCGCTCGCTGCCCGCCGCGTGGCCGATGCCGCGCCGAGCATGCCGCGTCCGTCGCTCAGCCGTCGCCTTGCCGGTAAGCGCATGAGCCGTCCGGTGCCGAGCGTGTCACTCAGCCGCCGCGACCTACGCTTCTTTAACGCCTTCCCGCGTCTGCGCATCAACCGCTACGAGGGCGTCATCCGAGCTACTAATCTTCGTGACCGCGCCCACGAGCTGTTTCGGCGCTAGCCGGGATGGGCGCGCTCACGGCTCCCTTGCTCGCGTATTTCCCGTTCGTTTCGCGTCCGTTGCCACGCCGTTTCCAAGATTGCGGCACCGTTTCCATTCGACAACGCGGCGTTTAACAACGCCGTATCTGGTCTACACCAGTTGCCCCTCGGCCGCATTATGGGCGCCGACAACGTTCATGCGACCAAGGGGGGAGCGAATGTTCGATACGGGATCGACAACGTTTATGCTCATCTGCACCATGCTCGTGTTTTTAATGACACCGGGCCTGGCGTTTTTCTATGGCGGCCTGTCCAGGCGCAAAAATGTCATCAATACCATGCTTATGTGCTTTGGCGCCATTGGCCTGGTTGGTGTGCTGTGGATTGTTGCCGGCTGGTCGCTGGCCTACGGCGGCGACGGTTCCAGCCCGTTTATTGGAGGCCTTGACCAGCTGCTGTGCCTGCCGGTGCTCAACCAGGTGCTGCAGGCGGCCGAGGGCAATGCCGCGGACGGTGCCGTCTACCCTCAGATCATTAACATCGCCTTCCAGATGGCGTTTGCCATGATCACGGCCGCTATCGTCACGGGCAGCCTGGCCGGCCGCGTTAAGTTTGGTGCCATGACGGCCTTCCTGGGCATTTGGCTGCTCGTGGTCTATGCGCCACTCGCCCACATGGTCTGGGGCGGCGAGGGCTCCTTTATCGGCGACATGATCGGCGCGCTCGACTTTGCCGGCGGCGACGTAGTACACATTTCGTCCGGTCTCACGGGCCTGATTCTCTGCTTAATGCTTGGCCGCCGTCGTGGCTTTGGCATGGTGAGCTACCGTCCGCATAACGTGCCGTTTGTGGCGCTGGGCGCCGGGCTGCTTTGGTTTGGCTGGTTTGGCTTTAACGGCGGCAGCGAGTTTAAGGCCGACGCCGTGGCGGCGCTTGCCATCCTCAACACCGTGACGGCCAGCGCGGCGGGCATGGTCTCGTGGCTTGTCGTCGAGCGCGTGCACACCGGCCGCCCCACGCTGGTGGGCGCCAGCACCGGCCTGGTTGCGGGCCTTGTGGTGGTCACGCCGGGTGCGGGCTTTGTCGAGCCGTGGGCAGCGCTGGTTATGGGTTTGATTGTATCGCCCGTCTGTTACTTGGCCATTAGCCATCTCAAGACCAAGTTTGGCTACGACGATGCGCTCGACGCGTTCGGTTGCCACGGTATCGGCGGCATCTTGGGCGGCGTGCTCACGGGCCTGTTCTGCGTGCCGGAGCTTTCGTGGACCGGTAAGGGTGGCCTGTTCTACACGGGCGACGTGTCGCTACTCGTCTCGCAGGTCCTGGGTATTGTTGTGACGGTCGTCATCGTGCTGGTGCTCGATTTGGTGATCGCCGCGGTGGTCAAGGCGCTGTTCCACGGCAGCCTGCGTGTGGACGAGGCCGACGAGGCGTTGGGGCTGGACGCGAGTCAGCACGGCGAGAGCGCATATCCCTCGTTCTCGGGACTCGATTAGCAGCTTCCCCAAGCACCGCACCTCGGCCTTCAATCGTCGTTTGCGTACCTTAAGTACGCGGCACTCCTCTTTCAGGCCGATCTGCGGCACTTGGGAAACCTGCTAAGACCTGTTAGTTGCACTTTTTTGATCTGCAAGGCTGGCTTGTGGCACCTGGGAAACCCGCGTCCCATACAAGGGATGCGTTAATAATTGAGAGGAATTCACTATGAAGAAGATTACGGCGATCGTTCGTGCTGAGAAACTTGAGGTTCTTAAAGACGCGCTGTTTGCTGCTGATGTTCGCGGCATGACTATCAACCAGGTGCAGGGCTGCGGCGCGCAGCATGGCTGGAAGGAGTACGTGCGCGGCAACGAGCTGCTCGTCAACACGATTCCTAAGGTGCAGTTCACCCTCATCTGCGCCGATGAGCACGTCGACGGCATTGTCGACATCATCTGCAACGCTGCGCGCACCGGCGCTGTCGGCGACGGCAAGATCTGGGTCGAGCCGGTCGAAGAAGTCATCCGTATCCGCACCGGCGAACACGGCCCCGCCGCGGTGTAGGGCCGACCGTTTGCCATCCGCAACGTTAAAATATCGCAATGAGGCATAAGACTTGCGTTGCGGATGGGCGGATTATGGGTCGCAATAAATATCCCGAAGAGACGGTCGCGAAGGTTCTCGACGCGGCGCTGGAGCTATTCTGCGCACAGGGTTATGAGGGAACGAGCATCCAGGATATCGTTGACCGTCTCGATGGCATGACCAAGGGCGCTATCTATCATCACTTCAAGAGCAAAGAAGAGATTTTTAACGCCGCATTTGATCGAGCGATGGCTCCCGTTGTTGAGCGCCGCCGCGCGACGCTTGGTGCTGGCAATATGACGGGCGCCCAAAAGCTCAGGCGGCTTTATGCGCCTGAGTCCGTTGTACCACAAATTGAGCTTTGGGCGCGCATGCATCCTGCGGCGGATCCGGTAAAGAGCTCGCGTCTGTTGGCGTTGCAGTATCAGGGTTCGTTTGACGAATCGGCGGATGGCTATTTATTGCCGGTGATCGAGGAGGGCATCGCCGACGGCTCCATTGTGTGCGAATGCCCGCGTGAAGCGGCGGAGGCCGTATCGTTGTTGGCGAATCTTTGGCTGTTGCCATTGTTCCGTCCGCTTGAGTCCAAGGAACGAATGGTCGCTCGTGCGCAATGCTTGGCGCAGATGGCGGCCGCGGTGGGGCTCGATTTGGGGGAAGAAGTGCTTCAGACAACGGCCCAGATTTGGGACGTATGGAACCGTGTCGGGTGGTAATATACATACTAACGGTATGTAATTGATGTAAGAGGGTGGCTACGGGCGCCCTTTTCGAGCCGTTAAATACATACCAACAGTATGTATAGGAGGCAAAGCCATGGACGGGATGAGAGATTTAGATGCCGCGTCAGCATCAAAGACGGCGCCGCCTATAAGACTCGTCGGTCTTCTCGGTGCGCAGCTGTGCGTGTATTCGACGTTGTCGGCGCTGTGCTTTGCGTGCCCGCTTTACTTGCTCGACCGCAGTGGCTCGTCGACGTTATATGGCGCCGTCGCGGCGATAGCGTTTATACCGGGCGTGCTTGCGACTCCGGTTGGCGGAGTATTGGCTGATCGAGAGGGGCATCGCAGCGTTCTAGCGGCTCTCGGTATTGTTTTAATAGTCGCAGCGATGCTGTTTGTCCCCATGAAGTGCTCGTTGCCCCTTGCGGTCGTTGTGGCGGGGATGCTGTGCGTCCAATACGCAGCTCAATCTATTCTGAAGCCGATACTTCAAATTGAGACGCTGCGCATAGCCGGCAAGGGAAAGGTTGAGCGGGCCACCGCGTTAGTGTCACAGACGACCATGGCGAGCAATATTCTAGGTCCCGTGGTTGGAACAGCCTTCTACGGATGGTTTGGAATCAACGTCCTTTGCGCGATCGCGGCGGTGGCGTTTGCAATGTCGACGCTGCTGTTTTGGGCCGCACTCAAACGAAATGTCCCTTCTGAAATGACGGGGGATAGCTCGACTCGCATGGCATGCCAAAGCGATTTTCTGTCGGCGATTCGGCACCTGTTTCAAAACGCTTCGTTGCTCGCTGTGATTTTGCTTGCTGCTGTTTTGAATCTTGCGCTGGTTGGGTTAACGATTGGTGCACCCGTTATTGTTATCAGGCATCTCGGCATGCAATCTTCCTGCGTCGGGATTATTGAGGCAGCTATGGGGCTGGGCGGCCTTGCAGGCGGCGGTTTGGTCGGTATTTGGCCGAATCGTTTTTCCTTCAATGACATATGTCGATACGTTGCAATGATCTGTCTTGGAGTCGTGCCGATTATTGTCACGTTACCGATTGGAGTTGACGTAATTGTGTTTGCCGCGCTTTCAGTCGGCTCGGCATGGGTCATGGTGTGGGCAAGCATTGCGTCGGTTGAAATCATCGCGTTTGTTCAGCGGGCAGCGACGACTGAGCTCTGCGGAAAAGTGCTTTCGGTCGTATACATGGCGCTTTCCTGCGCAACGCCTATTGGCCAATTGGCATACGGATTTGCATATGATCGATGGGCGCCGGCGGCTGTGTTCGCAGCCATGTTGGTGGTACTGGTGCTGACGACGGTGCTGTTTTATCGCTTGAAAAGTCGCTCACCACAAACAATGTGACGTTCGCAGTGCAGCGGTTTAACAGAAGCAATCGCTGCAGTGTGGGGTGCCCATACGAGAACGTGCCTCTCCTTCGTCTACAATATCGTGCAGACGAAGGAGAGGCACGCCCATGATCAAGATGTTTGCGAGTGACTTAGACGGAACGCTGCTGAACGCCCTGCACGAGGCGGACGGAACCATTCGCCGTGCCATTCGCGAGCTGACCGAGGCTGGCTTGCATGTGGTTCCCGCGACCGGACGCTCGACGTTGCCAATCGGCGAGCATGGCTTTACGGGGCTGGCGCTCGATGCCTGCTGCTCTAACGGCTCCATCGTGCGCGACAGCCATGGAGAGGTGCTCAAGACCTGGACTATCGATCCGCAGATTACCGAGGAGCTGCTCAAGGCGTTCCCGGACATTTGCTTTGATTGCTCCACGCCCGATGGCATGTTCTCGAGTGGGTCGTTCGAGATGCACCAGGCGGGCTTTAAAAAGGACAGCCCCATCAAGCGTATTGTGATGCGCGGCATGCGTGCGCGTGGCGGGTATCACGAGGAGCAGTATTTCGACCAGTCGATTGGTGACATCCTGCGCCACGATGTGTGCAAGATCAACTGCCGCGTGACCTCGCCCGAGCTGGAGCGCGACCTTAAGGCATATTTGGCCGAGCGATCGGACCGCGTGGTCAACGCGCCGTTCGATCCGGTGATGTTCGAGATCACGGACGTGGCGTGCAACAAGGGCGAGAGCGTGGCCTGGCTGGCGGGCTACTACGGTATTGCCGAGGACGAGGTCGCGGTCTACGGCGACGGCGGCAACGATATCGCCATGCTTAAACGCTTCCGCCACAGCTACGCGACCAAAAACGCTAGCGATGCAGCGAAGGCCGCCGCGAGTGCGACCATCGGCAGCTGCATGACCCACGCCGTTCCCAAGCACATGCTCGCCACCATGCACAAGCAAAACTCTCGCACTATCATCGAATAATGTGACAAAGGGGCTGTCCTTTTGTCGCGCGGAGGGGGTCTGTGTTCTTTGAATACGAACATATATTCGTATATATAACTAGGCTCTGGTAGAATCGGTATCGTTGACGGCAGTTCCATGTGCCGGGCAACGCCCTCCATCTGATGGGAGGTGATGCCCATGACCGATTTGATTGATTTCGTGAGACTTCTGACCGCTTTGGTCTCGTTCTTCACGGCGCTTGTCGGCCTTTCCGAGGCACTCAAGCAGCGTTCGAAGCGCAACAGAAGGGGTCGCCGCCGCTAAGGCGTTGACCCCCTAATGCAAACAACGGCGCTGCCCAGCTTTGCAGAACTTGGGCTGCCGTCGACATTATTCTACCCACGAATGACATTTTGGACAATCGGTAATGCCGCTCCAAAAGCCAGGTGGGTTGTGACAAAGGGACTGTCCCTTTGTCACATCCAAAATATTGCCTTTACGTGTTGATGCACACGGTGTGCAATAATACTCGCACTGTGCAATAGCGCACAGGCTGAGTAACAAGGAGGACGCTTGTCCCAGCTCGAGAAATGCGATCGCCGGTCCCTTCGCTCGCAGCGTGCCCTTCGCCAGGCACTTGCCAGCGAGCTTGCCGAAAGCGGCGACCTTTCGCGCATTAGTGTCGCGTCGCTCACCGAGCGCGCTGGCCTTACGCGCCGTACGTTCTATTCGCACTACCGCGATATCCCCGACTTTATCAATCAAATCGAGGATGGCTTGCTGGCCGAGATCCGTGAGCGTATTGAGCTCATCACCGCAGCTCAGCTGCCCGATCTCTATCACAACATCGATGAGCTCGAGCCGGCGCCCGGTTCGGTTGAGCTGCTGCGTTATCTTGCGGCCAACCGCGACTTAATCGGTGCGCTGCTGGGTCCGGGCGGCGACCAGGCCTTCATTAAAAGGATTATCGACACCGCTCGTGAGGCTGTGGTGCCGCGTGCGCAGACGGGCATTTTGGGCCTGGCGCTGGGCACGTTCTTTGACTACTACGTCACCTACGTCGTGAGTGCCGAGGTCGGCATGATTCAGCGCTGGTTTGAGCGTGGGCTCACCGAATCGCCCGAGGCCATGGCGCGCATTATGACGGTGCTCGCTTTTGTACGCCCTGGTGACCTGTATGGCCAACCCATCGATATCAACGTGCCGGAATACGGCATGAAGCTATTGAACTTGCAGCTCGAGGACGCGGCCGACACCGCCGCAACCGTCGGGTCCAACAACTAAGAGGAGAGACAATGAGCAAACTCGTCGAGGGCATCAAGGACCGCATGGTCGCTGCTGCACGCGAGGCCGCGCCCGCCGTGGTGGACGCCGCGCAGAAGGCCGCGACCGCGGCCGCCGAGAAAGTTGCCGAGGCAGTTGCCGATGCCAAGAACGCGGCAGGGGAGACGTCCGTCGCTAGCGAGCCCGCCACCGCCGCTGAGCCCGTAGCCACCACCGCCGCCCACGCCCCCGAAGGCGCGATCTTCAACCCCGAGAACGCTCGTGGCAACCTGCACCTGGGCATCGACGTGGGCTCCACCACTGTTAAGCTTGCCGTGCTCAACGATGACAACCAGATCGTCTACGCCAAGTACCAGCGCCACCATACCGACGTCCGCGCCTGCGCCCGCGACCTGTTCGAGGGCGCTGCGACCGTGCTGCCGACGGCCCAGATGACCTGCGCCATTACCGGCTCGGGCGGCCTGCTGCTGTCCCAGTGGCTCGACCTGGAGTTTGTCCAGGAGGTCATCGCCAGCAAGCGTGCCGTCGAGACCCTCATCCCAGCCACCGATGTCGCCATCGAGCTGGGCGGCGAGGACGCCAAGATCATCTACTTCGATAACGGCATCGAGCAGCGCATGAACGGCACCTGCGCCGGCGGTACGGGCGCGTTCATCGATCAGATGGCCACCCTGCTGCACACCGACGCGAGCGGCCTCAACGAGCTCGCGGCCAACGCCACCACCATCTATCCCATCGCCAGCCGTTGCGGCGTCTTTGCCAAGACCGACGTGCAGCCGCTGCTCAACGAGGGCGCCCGCCCCGAGGACGTCGCCGCGTCCATCTTCCAGGCCGTCGTGACCCAGACCATCTCGGGTCTGGCGTGCGGCCGTCCCATCCGCGGTAACGTCGCCTTCCTGGGCGGCCCGCTGCAGTACCTCTCCGAGCTGCGCCACCGCTTCTACCTCACGCTCAGCCTGGACGAGGAGCACCGCATCGTGCCCCAAAACGCCCACCTCTTTGTGGCGAGCGGTGCCGCCATGGCGCACGAGTCCAACAAGCTCAGCACGTTCCCGCAGCTCATCGATGCCATCGATAGTCTGGGCGACACGCAGGGCGCCGAGGTCGAGCGCCTGGATCCGCTCTTTGCCACCGACGAGGACTTTTCCGAGTTCAAGAACCGCCACGACACCGAGGTCGTTCCCAAGGGCAAGCTCGACGGCTACACCGGCCGCGTGTTCATCGGCATCGACGCCGGCTCCACCACCATGAAGGCCGCGCTCGTGGGCGAGGACGGCCAGCTGCTGCACACCTGGTACGGCAACAACAACGGCGACATCCTGGGCACGGCCAAGGTCATCATGGCCGATTTCTACAACCATATCCCCGCCGGCTGCACCATCGGCCACGTGACCACCACCGGTTATGGCGAGGCGCTGCTCATCGAGGCCCTCAAGGCCGACTCCGGCGAGATCGAAACCGTCGCGCACCTGCGTGGCGCCAAGGCGTTCCTGCCCGGCGTCGAGTTCATCCTGGACATCGGCGGTCAGGATATGAAGTGCCTGCGCGTGAAGGACGGCGTGATCGAGCACATCATGCTCAACGAGGCCTGCTCGTCGGGCTGCGGCAGCTTTATCGAGAGCTTCGCCGTGTCCATGAACATGGACGTTCGCGCGTTTGCCGACGCCGCCATCCATGCCAAGGCCCCGGTCGACCTGGGCAGCCGCTGTACGGTCTTTATGAACTCGCGCGTCAAGCAGGCGCAAAAGGAAGGCGCCACGGTGGGCGACATCGCGGCCGGCCTGTCCTATTCCGTCATCAAGAATGCCCTGTTCAAGGTCATTAAGCTGCGCGACCCCAAGGAGATCGGCAGCCAGGTGATTGTCCAAGGCGGCACCTTTATGTCCGACGCCACGCTGCGTGCGTTTGAGCAGCTTACCGGCGTTCATGCTGTGCGCCCCGACATTGCCGGCTGCATGGGCGCCTACGGTGCGGCACTGCTCGCCCGCGATCGCGCCGGCGCGGACGGCACCTCGACCATCCTTTCGGCCGAGGACATCGCGCACCTCACCGTGACGCAAAAGCACGTCCGCTGCGGCCGTTGCTCCAACAACTGTCAGCTCACCGTCAACGATTTTGGCGGCGGTAGGCGCTTCATTACCGGCAACCGCTGCGAGAAGGGCGCCGGCCACAAAAAGCAGAAGACCGAGGCCCCCAACCTCTTCAAAAAGAAAAACGAGCTGCTCTTTAACCGCGAGGTGCTGAGCCCCGACGAGGCCCCGCGCGGCACCGTCGGTATCCCCCGCGCGCTCAACATGTACGAGAACTACCCCTTCTGGCACGCGTTCTTTACGCGCCTGGGCTTTAGCGTGCAGCTGTCCGACCAGTCGAGCAAGAAGACCTACCAGGCGGGCATCGAGTCCATGCCGTCCGAGAGCGTGTGCTATCCGGCCAAGATGAGCCACGGCCACGTGATGAACCTCATCGACCGTGACGTCGACTTTATCTGGATGCCGTGCGTGCGCTGGGAGCGCAAGGAGGATCCGACGGCTGGCAACTGCTATAACTGCCCCATCGTCATGAGCTATCCCACGGCGCTGGCGCTCAACATCGACGAGATCCGCGAACAGAACATCGAGTTCCTGTATCCGTTTGTGCCCTATCACGATAAGACCGAGCTCAAGCGCCGTCTGTACCAGGTACTCGCCGTCGACCGCGTGGCCGATGCGCAAGCCGGTCGCGGTCGCGTGCGTGGACCCAAGATCACGCGCTCCGAGGTCGATGCCGCCGTCAACGCTGCCTTTGAGGCCGATGCGCGTTTCCACGAGGACATCCAGACTATGGGCGAGGAGGCTCTTAAGTGGGTCGAGGACCACGGCGGTCACGGCATCGTGCTCGCCGGCCGCCCCTACCATAACGACCCCGAGATCAACCACGCCCTGCCCGAACTTATCTCGAGCTTTGGTTTTGCGGTCTTTACCGAGGATTCGCTTGCGCACCTGGTGAAGCCCGAGCGTCCCATCCGCGTCGTCGACCAGTGGATGTACCACAGCCGCCTGTACGCCGTCGCCCGTTTTGTGACGATGCGCAACGACCTGGACCTGATCCAGCTCAACTCTTTCGGCTGTGGTCTTGATGCCCTGACTACCGACCAGGTGCAGGAGATTCTGGAGGCCAGCGGCAAGATCTATACCGTGCTCAAGATTGACGAGGTGTCCAACCTGGGTGCCGCGCGCATCCGCATCCGCTCGCTCATGGCTGCGCTTAAGGACCAGGAGGCTGAGCGCTTGGCTGAGGCAACGGCCGCGGGCGAGGCCTACGAGCAGGGCGATGCCGCGCCGGTGGCGCCCTCCACGGATGCCCCCGCGTTCGCGAGCCGCAAGTACACGTTCGAGGCGCAGCGCGAGAGTGCTTCGACCGCGTGGCCCAAGGTGCCCTTTACCGAGCAGATGCGCGAGGAGGGCTACACCATCCTGTGCCCGCAGATGGCGCCGATCCACTTTGATCTGGTCAAAGAGGTGTTCCGTGGTGCCGGCTACAACTTGGAGCTGCTGCCCTCGACTGACCACGATGCCGTCGAGGCCGGCCTGCGCTACGTGAACAATGACATTTGCTACCCGTCGATCCTGGTGACGGGCCAGATTATGGAGGCCATCGAGAGCGGTCGGTACGACCTGTCCAAGACGGCCGTGGTTATCAGCCAGACCGGCGGCGGCTGCCGTGCCACCAACTACATCGCACTCATCCGCAAGGCTCTGCGTGAGAGCGGCCACCCCGAGATTCCGGTGATCTCGCTTTCGGCCGTGGCGCTCGGCGAGGACAACCCTGGCTTTAAGATTACGCCGGCTCTGCTCAAGCAGGCGGTCTACGCGGTGCTCTTTGGCGACGTGATGATGCAGATGCTCTACCGCTGTCGCCCGTACGAGGCAACGTCCGGTGCCGCCAATGCGCTCTACGAGGAGTACATGGCGCGCGCCCGCAAGCTGGCGCCCAAGTTCAACCGCCACAACTACACCAAGCTGTGCCGCGAGGCCATCCGCGCGTTCGACACCATGCCGCTTGTGGGCGAGGGCACCAAGCCTCGCGTGGGCGTGGTCGGCGAGATCCTGGTCAAGTTCCATCCCACAGCCAACAACCACGTGGTCGATGTCATCGAGCGCGAGGGCTGCGAGGCCGTGGTGCCGGGTCTGCTCGACTTCTTCCTGTACTCCATGAGTAATGCCGAGCTGCAGAAGGACGAGCTGGGAAGCTCTGCTACCACGCGCGCTGGTATGCAGGCGCTCATCAAGCTCGTGGACTGGATGCGCACGCCGGTGGAGGAGATGCTCGAAAAGTCCCGCCGCTTTGAGGCGCCCGAGCGCATCGGCACCATGGCTGACAAGGCCCGCACGGTGCTTTCGGTGTGCAACAACATGGGCGAGGGCTGGTTGCTCACGGCCGAGATGCTCGACCTGATCGATCACGGTGCGCCCAACATCATCTGCACGCAGCCCTTCGCGTGCCTGCCCAACCACGTGGTGGGCAAGGCCGTGATCAAGGAGCTGCGCCGCCAGCATCCCGAGAGCAATATCGTCGCGGTGGACTACGACCCCGGCGCGTCCGAGGTCAACCAGCTCAACCGTATTAAGCTCATGATCAGCGTGGCTAAGGAAAACATGCGCGCCGGCAAGGGCTTTAAGCTTGAGAAGGTGGCGCCGCTCGCGATGGACGAGGTCACCGGTCAGATGCGTGCCCACGACGGCTGTGCGAGCTGCGGATCTGCCAGTGAGGAGGCCGTTGCATCGGTCGCTGAGCGCCTGGGACGCGGCATTAAGAAGTAACTGGCCTGCTTAGGGCTAGATATGAGACAAACGGGTGGTAGCCGTAGCGGCTGCCACCCGTTTTTACTGGACATATGTTGCGCAAATGACCTTGCTACGGCCTTCCGTGGGCTTGTCCGATTTTTGGGCAGGTTCGGGCTTTGAGGACAAGCTGCTGCAAGCCCAGGGCGATTTTTCGCTCAACGCAGGCCAGCACAGTGTGACCTATCTGCCAAACGACGAGACGACCGCTACGGTCTGGCCATCGCCACCTACGAGATGGAAGCCGAAAAGTACATCTACCGCGTGTACAAGCACGAGCTGTAGCGCTGCGCTTAGGTTTGACCAATGGAGTATGAAAACACGCCGCTCGCCGATACCCCCTCCGCGAGTGGTAGCCATATGGTTTGATGTCAGAAACATATAGTTGTCGCCAGCCTGCTGGCGACGTTCCCCCTGACATCGGAGGTTTCAGGTATGTTTCGCGCTCCGTTAAACAACTATCGGTTGGTCTAACATGGGCCGCCGTGCTATTTCGATAACCCTTGCAGTGGTCTGCCTGGCTGTGCTCCTGGGCGCTACAGGGCTGTTTGCTATAAGCCGAGAAACGTCCTATATGCAGGAATGCGCTTCCGAAGGGTTTGCCATTGACGGTTACTATCGGGACGACAAGACGAGTCTGGAAACCCTGGCCTTTCTTGAAGAGGATAACCATCGGTGGCAACTGGTCGACAAAGACGGCAGCTGCGTTGACGGGCAGTTTAAGCGTACGGACGATCCCAATATCCTGGTATTAAAGAAGGAAAACGGCGAAGAATTCGGCACGGTTCACGTTGCGTATATATCGCGCCGACGCAATCAGGGGCAGATTTACCTAATTAGAAATACTGAGGTGACCCGATTTTATCTTGTGAGCACCGATCCGGCGTTTACGGTGGAGTCTGGCGATGTCGATGCGGACGTCTGATTCACGGCAATAAAACAGCGAGCGGGGCGCGGGCGTGAACTACGTCCCGCTTTTTGCATGTGCCTGCGTCGCGTCTGAGCCTCGCCGCGACTTGCGCCTGTGCGCGGGAGCCATCCCATGCTCCGCATTACTCCACATCAAACTCCACGCGATCGAGTTCGGGCACGTTGAGGTCTATGAGCTTGCGGGCGACGTGGCGGTCGTGCGCCCCGAGCGCCTCGCTTGTCGTCACGTGGGCGACAATCTCGCGCTCGACGATGCCTTCTTCGTCCCCTTCGGTGGCCGAGGTCTCGACGGCGACGGTGTAATCCTTAAAGCCCGGCAGCACCGCGGCAAGTTCGCGCGTAGTTTCGGTGACACCGTAGCCGTCCTGCACGCCGGTCTGCGCCGAGCCAATAGACCCCGCCGTCATAACGATGCAGGGGATGGCAAAGACTACCGTACCCACAATGATGCGGCGGCGCACCTTGCGCGATAGCTCGTCGACCTCGGCATCTTCTTCGGCGGTTACAATGCCGTCGCCGTTGAGGTCGCGCTTGAGCGGCACGCGCAAGATAAGTAATACGGCTTCGGCCGCGAGTGCGATAAAGACCACGTTGATGCCAAACTCGTAAAGCGCCGAGAGAAACAGCGACCCGCTTGCGATGGCGATGCCATAGCCCGCCGCGCACAGAGGCGGCATGAGCGCGGTCGCCACGGCCACGCCGGCGATGAGCGTGGCGGGTTCCTGGTCGCGCGAGTTGCCCAGCCCGCCTGCAAAGCCGCCTGCGAGTGCGACGGTAAGGTCCCAGACGGTGGGTGTAGAGTTGTCGATGATGGCGGCCGTGGTGGTGCCAAGGGGCGAGAGCTTAAAGTACAGCGTGGACGTGACCAGGCAAAAGGCCATCTGCAGCGCAAGGCTGGCGACGGCCTCGACGGTAATCTCGCGGTCGAGCGTGGCGATGCCGTATGCCATGGCAAGGACCGAGCCCATGAGCGGGCAGATGAGCATGGCGCCCACGATGGCGATGTCCGAATCGATATCGAGGCCGATGCTCGCGATCAGCATGGCGATGATGAGGATGCATAGGTGGGAGCCAGTCAGACGCGCCCCGTTTACAAAACGCTTGCGGATCACGTGATAGGGCGCGCGTCCCTCGCGAATGTTGAACGCGCGCTTTAAAAAGCGACCAGCCTGCTCGGCAGCCTCACTATGGGCAGGGCGGATGCCGTGGCGCCGGTGATGGCGTTCGCGTAGTCGCTTGATCTGTTGTTTGTCGAGTTCCATGTCCACCTCGTTCCAGCGCGGTCCGCGCAACGCGCCCGTTGTCCTAACTCTACACCGTGGCGGGCGGGGTGTCTGTTGGATGCGGAATCCGATAGGGCGGATGACGCGGGAGCAAATGCAAATCACAGGCTCAATCCCATCCCGCGAAAATATGATGCGCCAGCTCCTTCAAATGTGACGAAATTGTGAAGCACAGGAGCACGAATTTCAAAAAATCCGCTGGTGACCAATGTTGCGCAACAGAATTCAAAAAACAGCTCCTACATTTTGAAGCGTATGGATACATCCGTGT
The DNA here is from genome assembly GCA_046995905.1 of Collinsella sp. Taxonomy (GTDB): domain Bacteria; phylum Actinomycetota; class Coriobacteriia; order Coriobacteriales; family Coriobacteriaceae; genus Collinsella. The sequence continues at coordinate 2,192,521 of JBKXET010000001.1, read as the reverse complement.
CAAAGGGAGAAAGCCATGACAAACTACAGTCCACAACACTTTGAGCCTCGGGCCAAGGCCGTCAACGTCAAGGGCGTTGCCAACCGCGCCGTCGCAACCGTTTTGACGGCGGGCCTCATCGCTCAGCCGCTTATGTCGCCGCTGGCGGCAATCGCCGCACCGTCAACCGGTAACGGCGATTCTGTGCAGGGGGGGGTAGTTCTGTAGAGAATACCGTTGCCGCCGGTAACCAAGCGGTCGTAAAGACGGCTGCCCAGCTGGCCGAGGAGTCGGCAAAGCAGCTCAAGGACGCTCAGGCCGCCTACGATGCCGCCCAGAAGAAGGCCGACGCGGCGGGCCAGTCTCAAAAGCAGGCGCAGCAGCAAAAGAATCAGGCCTCGCAGGCCGTGACCGATAACGCCGCCGAGCAGAACGAGGCCGAGGTAGCCGCGCTTCAGGAGAAGATCGACGAGCTTAAGGCGGCCGTCGACAAGGCCGAGCAGCAGCAGAAGAAGCTGGGCGACCTGAACGATCAGCTCGATCAGGCCAACAAGAGTGTCGAGGATAAGACCCAGGCGCTCAAGGACGCCAAGGCAAAGCAGGATGAGGCCAAGAAGGCCCTCGATGATGCCCAGGCCAAGCTCGAGGCCATGGGTATGGACGAGTACGAGGCCGCCAAGAAGGCCGTCGAGGACGCACAGGCAAAGCTCGATGACGCCAATAAGGCCGTTGCTGCTGCACAGGCCAATCTGGACCAGGCCAAGGCCGCCGAGGCCAGTGCACAGCAGGAAAAGAAGGACACTGAGGCCGCTCTGACTTCCGCCCAGGCCAAGAAGCAGGAGACTGCCGCTGCTCTCGCAGCCGCAACCACCGCGCGCGATAACGCCCAGCAGAAGTTCAACCAGGCGCAAGCCGCGCTCGATGCTGCTGTCTCGGGTACGGGTGTTGACCTGAGTGCGCTTGAGGCCACCAAGAACGCTGCTGCTGGTGAGCTCAAGACCGCGCAGGCGGAGCTCAATGCCGCGACGGATGCCGACGCCACCGCACAGGCGAACCTGCAGGCTGCGCAGACTACCGTCACCGCCGCGCAGGAGAAGGCCAACGCCGCCAACGCCGCCGTGGCATCTGCCCAGTCTGCATATGATGCGGTAAGCAAGGAATACAACGCCGCCGTCAGCAAGCGCGACGCCGCCAAGGCCGCATGCGAGCAGGCCCAGCAGACCGAAGCCGACAAGAAGGCGGAGTACGACCGACTCGTCGAGGTCCGTCAGCAGAAGCGCAGCGAGTTCGATCAGGCTCGTGCTGAAGTAACCGACGCACACAATGCATACGACGCCGCAAACGTCGAGGTCGAGAAGCTCAACCAGCAGATTGCCGACCTCAAGTCGAACATGACCGTAGACCAGAATGTCATCAGCCAGGGTATGTTCGGCTTCATGAACTACATCATCGGCGGCAGCCAGTTCACGGCCACGCAGAAGAAGAACGCCCAGGACGCCGTATCGATGCTGACCGGTGCCGATGACAAGGCCGAATGGTATGACCAGTACGTCGATCAGGACATGTCTCGCGATACCAACCCGCTTTCCCTGGAGCAGATGCGCAACGCCCTGACATATCTCGACACCCAGAACAACCTCCGCAAGGCGAACGGTCAGTCGGCGCTCAGCGTCAGCCTCCGCATGACTGTGGCGGCAGCACTTAATACATCATATTCATCGAACATCTGGGGACACTCGGGCTGCTACTGGGACAATGGAGAAAATCTTGCTGGCGGTGGTGGCGCATATACCGGCGGCGAGACCGAGGATACACTCGGCTGGCCCTACACCGGTCTCTATACCCAGGAAAAGGAGAAATTCGATAAGTACGTCGAGCAGTATGGCGACGCACTTGGAAGCCATCGATATGATTCCTACTATATCTACCAGCACTACAACAAGGACGTCAAAATCTACGATGAGTGTGGGCACTATCTCAACATCATCGATGCCGGCACGAAGGCTATCGGCATCGCGACCGGTAGCGGTAAGAACACCGATTCCGAGGTAACAATCTTCGATTACAGCTCTTTTGACAGTGAGGCTGATTTCACTGTCTCCGAGTTCAAGAAGCTCCTGAACGACTACATCGATTCCGCATACAACGCAGGCGGCACACAGGAGCAGAAGGAGCAGCTGAAGCAGCTGCAGAATGAGCTGGCAGAAGCGCAGAAGAACTTCGGGACTGCTGGAACGGCTTATTCTAACGCATTGGATAAGCAAGAAAGCGCGCGCGACGCCTATACCGCGGCCGACACGAACATGAACACCGCCAAGGGCGAGTACGAGAAGGCTCAGTCCGCTACTGCTGCCGCCAAGTCCGCCTACACCGCCGCCGAAGCCAAACTCAAGGGTATCGACGTCAAGACGCCCCAGGCCAAGCTCGATGCCGCCAAGAGCAAGGCCGCTACTGCCCAGGCAGCTCTCGATAAGGCAAACGCCACGCTTGCTGACAGCAAGACGAAGGCAGCCGAGGCCACTGCTCACAAGGCGAAGACTCGCAGCGCCCGCGATGCCGCCAAGGCAAAATCCGAGCAGGCCAATGAGGCGTATGACAACGCTACCGCTTCGGTCAAGGACCTTGCCGCCAAGCGCGATGCCGCCAAGACGGACCTTGCGAACAAGCAGGGCACGCTTGACGATGCCAAGAAGGCCGACGACACAGCCCAGGCTGGCGTTGACAAGGCTCAGGCCGCAGATATGCACGCCGCGACCGCTCTTTCGGACGCCAAGCAGGCAGTTGCCGCCAAGACGCAGGCCCTGTCCGACGCACAGGAGAAGGCCAAGGCCGCCGAGGGCGAGCTTGCCACCGCAAACAAGGCCTTCGAGCGCTTCGCCGGCGCCCAGAAGGCGGTCGACGACGCCAAGGCCGCCTATGACGCTGCCGTCGCCGGTGTCGCCGATGCCCAGAAGCAGCTCGATGCCGCCAACGAAGCCGTCGTCGATGCGAACCTCGAGATCGTCAAGGCCAAGGCCGAGCTTGCCAACGACGAGGCACTCAAGGCCGATCTTGAGGCTGTCGACCACAAGGCATCCCTTGCCGCGGGCACGACGGGCAACGAGAAGCTGGTCAAGCTGAACGCTGCCTACGCTCGCTACAAGGCTGCCGTCGATGCTGCCGCTGGTCTCAAGGCTGCTCTGAGCGATGCCGATGCCAAGCTGTCCGATGCCAACGACGCCTATGCCGCCGCGCTTGCCGAGCTTGGCGATGCCAAGGATGCCCTGGCTGCCGCGCAGGCCGAGTACGACAAGTATCATCCCAAGGCTGAGCCGCAGGCCAAGGCTCAGGTTGCGCAGGCTGCTGCAAAGGCTCCTGTCGCCAAGAAGAAGGCAACGTCGGCCGCGCTCGCCCAGACTGGCGACAATTCCGCTCTTGCGGGCGAGGTGTTCGTCATCGGCGGTATCACCCTCGTGGCCGCTGGTGTGACGCTGAGCGATCGTCGTCGCAAGCAGATGTAGCGTTTCGAGCGTAGTTTCTGCAACGAACTTCAATTCATAACGGGACCGTCTCGTTAGCCAAACGATAAGGCCGGCGCGCTGTTAAACGCAGCGCGCCGGCCTTTCTTTGTTTCGATATCAAAAAGCCCGGTCGGTAGCCGCGAAAGCTACCGGCCGGGCAAGCCGTAGGCAATATGGTTGCTGTCGAGCAGCTGCTCAGCTTAGCCCAGCAGGCTTAAGCCCACGGAGACAAACGCCAGGATAACGCCGACGATGGACTCGCCGCCGAGCAGGCCGCTGGCAACGACCAGACCCTGTTCCTGGAAGGCGGCGTCCTTGGCAGCCCTCTCCTCGTCAGAAAGACCAGCGGTGGCGTCGCGGTGGGCGGACCACTTGTCGTAGGCGAGCTTGACGCAGGAGCCCAGGAATGCCGTGAGTGACATGTAGAACGGCAGGTACACGCCCAGGCCGATCATCATGGCCGGAATCCCGAGCCAGTACATGACGATGCCGGCGATAAAGCCGCCAGCGAACCACGGCACGCTCGGGATGCCCGAGACCATGGTGGCGACAACGCTTGCCTGCGCGGCAACAAAGCTCTTGTCGGGACCAAAGGCGTCCGGACCATAGGCAGTGACGAGCGCGACCATGACGGCGGCAGCGACCAGGGCGCCCACGATGCCGCCGATGGCCTGGCCGATCCACTGCGCACGCGGGTTGGTGCCCAGCACGGCGCCGGCCTTAAAGTCGTTCATGACGTCGCCCGCAAGGCCGCACGCCACGGCTACGATGCCGGCGATAAAGAACAGCTTGACCTGAGCGATCTGTGCAAAGGCAGCCACGATGAGCATAACGATGAGGCCAAAGATCTCCATGGGGTCGATGCCCGTCTGGCCGCAGCTCTGTGCGCTCATGATGGTGGTGACAAAGGTGAACAGCGTGACGATGACGGCCGGAACGGGGCCAAGGTCAAGCACGATGGCGATGATCACGGCGATGGCGGCAGCGCCCAGGCCGATGATACCAGCGTCGAGCTTGAGGGAGCCCGAGATGAGCGACTGCTCGTCGGTGTCGGTGGAGCTGTCGGCGGCGAGACCGCGGACGATACCGGCGACCTGCGGCAGGATGTCCTTGAGGACGACGGCGACGCCAAAGCCCATCATGAGGCCCATGCCCAGGGACTTGACGATGCCCTGCGCAGTCACAACGTCGAACAGACCGGCAGCGGTGCCGCCGACGACGATGCCAAAGTTGCCCAGCAGGGCGCCGGCAAACCAGAAGGCGACCGGGGCGAAGCCCACGAGGAAGCCGACGGAGAGCAGCATGGGCGAGTTGTAGATGCCAAAGGTCACGCCGGGGATATTGAGCGTGCACAGCATGCTGGGCACCACGCCCAGGGCGTCGCGAAGCACACTGTAGATGCCTGCAATGGCCATGGAGCCAAAGAGCTGCTTGCCGGTCTTGCCGCCGGCCTCGGTGGCGCGCAGGGTCTGAGCTGCGGCGTTGCCGGTGGGGAACTCCAGCGCGGCGTCAACGATAAAGTGACGGTGGATGAGCGCGGTGGCCAACAGGCCCAGGATGGTGCCGGCGAGTGCCACGATAAACATATCGAGCCAGCTGATCTGATCGGCATAGCCCAGCATCCAGGCGCCCGGGATGGTAAACGCCAGGCCGCCGGCGACCATGGCGCCCGCAGACATGATGGTGTGGGTGACGTTGGCCTCGTTGAGGCTGGCGTTGCCCATGAGCTTAAGGAAGAACAGCGAGATGACGGCAGCGAAGACGATCGGCCAGGGGAGAGCGCCCATCTTGAGGGCGGTGTAGGCCGAGCTTGCCGTGATGATCATGCAGCCAAGGACGCCGATGACGACGCCGCGCAGCGTGAGTTGCCCGCGCATCGAAGCGCGGTTCGAGGGATTGCTCATATAAAACTCCTTTGCGTATATCCGCTTCCCCCGGGAGCGCCGCTACGGATACGGCGCGGGAAGTCGGGTTACCAAGGGCCGCCGCGTGAGCTCGCGCGCGACCGCGCACCAGTATAGCCGTAAGCTAGTCATTTTGGGATGACTGGTTTAGGTAGGCGATATACTGCTGGGCAGACGAAAGGAGCGCCGACGATGCTTAATGGGTGCGCATATATATTGACGGTCGACGTGGGCAACACGTTCATTCGCTTTGGCCTGTTTGCAGAGGATTCGGCCGCGGCGCAGGAATGTCCGCTTGCGACGTGCGAGATCACCACGCCGTCGAGCATCACGGCAGACGAGGCGCGCATGCGTCTCGTGCAGGTCATGGCCGCACTGGCGGCCGATGCGGGCATGCCGGGTGCGCTTGTGCCCGCGGCTGCTGTGCTGAGCTGCGTGGTCCCGGCGCTCGAGCGCCCGTGGAAGGCGGCGCTTTCCCGTACCTGCACGGGGCGCGTGCTCACCGTGGGGCCGGGCCTCAAGACCGGCATACCCGTGCACTACGATGACCCGGCCGAGATCGGTCCCGACCGCATCGCCGACGCCGTGGCTGCCCGCGCCGTCTACGGCTCGCCGTGCATTGTGATCGACCTGGGCACTACGACCAATATTGAGGTCATTGATGGGCGCGGTACCTTTGTCGGCGGCGTCATCGCGCCGGGTCTGGCGCTCGGCGCCCGCTCGCTCTCGGCTGCTGCGGCACGCCTGCCGCAGGTCGAGCCCTCGGCACCCACGCATGTAATCGGCCGTAACACGCGCGAGGCGATGCGCTCGGGCGTGGTTCTGGGCGAGGTGGCCCGCATCGACGGCATGCTCGACATGGTGCTTGCCGAGATGCGCGCGACCAAGGCGGCGGGGGAGGATGGCGTGCCCATCGTCATTACCGGCGACGATGCCGAGGCGCTCGCGGCGTTGGTCGGCCACAGTCTGACGGTAGATGACGCACTGACGCTGCGGGGTCTCGCCGAGCTCTACCGCATCAACCAAAAGCCCCGCCGCGTGTAAAAGTGAGGGCGCCGGTGGGACAAACGCCTCCACCTTTCACCTGCTACAATGGGTCAAACTATTGCGATTACGGAGGTGTCTGCCATGTCGGACGATCTTCATCAAACTTCGTCAGGCAAGCGCCTGGACGTCATTAGCTGGGACGAGTTCTTTATGAGCGTGGCCATCGCCGCGCAGCGCCGCAGCAAGGACCCCAATACGCAGGTGGGTGCGTGCATCGCCAGCACCAACCACCGCATCCTTTCGGTGGGCTACAACGGTACGCCCTCGGCGCTCAACGACGACTTTTTCCCGTGGGGTACGAGCGACGACCCATTGCAGGATAAGCACAACTACGTGGTGCATGCCGAGGCAAACGCCGTGCTCAACTACCGCGGCTCGCTCAAAGACCTCGAGGGTTCCACGGTCTACGTCACGCTGTTCCCGTGCCACGACTGCGCCAAGATCCTGGCGCAGGTGGGCGTGGGCGAGGTCGTCTACCTGGACAACAAGTATGCCGACACCGATGACGGCCGTATCAGCCGCCGCATTCTCGACTCCTGCGGCATCAGCTACCGCCAGGTCATCGTCGATGTCCAGATTGGTACCGGGGGACAGGCTCAGCAGTAGTGCGTGCCAACGCCAGCTGGCAACAAAAGGCAGCCAAAAGAGTCCCGTCCCAAATTGACTACTCGTGAAAGTCGCGTCTGCGCGCATGGACGGCTCGTGAGCGGGTACATGGCTGTAGTAACATAGCTTCTGTCCGCGGGCGCGCCCGCGTTATTGTGAGAAAGGAGCCCCTGTGGCTGTTAACGAAGAGCTGCTTAAGAAGGTTCTTGAAGAGATTCGCCCCAACCTGCAGGCCGATGGCGGCGATATGGAGTATGTGGGCGTCGACGACGAGGGCGTCGTCAAGCTGGAGCTGCAGGGCGCCTGCGCCGGCTGCCCCATGAGCTCGCTAACCCTTTCCATGGGTATCGAGCGCATCCTGAAGGAGCACGTGCCCGGCGTTACCCGCGTCGAGCAGGTCAATGCTTCCGGCGAGGCCGAGGACCTGTACGACGAGTACGCGCCGTTCTAAGATGCGAAAGCTGCGGACGGTACGCTCCGCGTAGACGTTACGTCCAAATATGCGGCTGCGAGCGTAAGGCCCGCGGCCGCATTTGTATGTAGGGAGCAGGGGATCGATATGCTCAACGACCTCTACCATATGCTTGATCCCGTCGCGATCTCGGCGGGCCCCATCACCATCTACTGGTACGGCCTGGCCTACGTGGTCGGCGCTCTGCTCACGGCGGTTGTTATGTACCGCACGCAGCGTCGTTGGGGCTTCGACATCACGATCGATGACCTGACGAGCGTCGTGGTCGGCGCGGTCTTTGGCCTCATCATCGGCGCGCGCCTGTTTTACGTCGTCTTTTACGGCGATGGCTACTATTGGACCCATCCGCTCGAGATCTTTGCCACCAACGAGGGCGGCATGAGCTTCCACGGCGGCCTGGTGGGCGGCATCTTGGGCGGCATCATCGTGTGCCGCATGTATAAGCTCGACGCCTGGACCATCGCCGACCTTGCTGTGATCGGTGCTCCGCTGGCGCTGTGCCTGGGACGTTGCGCCAACTTCGTGAACGGTGAGCTGTGGGGTAAGCCGACCGATCTGCCCTGGGGTGTGGTCTTTGGCGGCACCGCGGGCGATATGCCGCGCCATCCCTCCCAGCTCTACGAGGCGTTTCTTGAGGGCATTGTGCTCTTCTGTATTTTGCAGGTGCTCAGCCGCAAAAAGCCGCTACTGCCCCAGGGCACGTTTATGGGCGTGTTCGTGATGGGGTACGGCATCGTCCGCTTTCTCGTTGAGTTCGTGCGCGTGCCCGATGCCCAGCTGGGCTATCTGCTGGGCGGCGTCATCACCATGGGTCAGCTGCTGAGTTTGCCGCTCGTGATCGCCGGTCTGGCGCTCATCATCTTCGCCCGACACCGCAACCAGCCCCAGCGCGTCTACCTGGACGCCTAGCCACCACATACCACCACAAAGGGAAAGACACCTTGGTGGTGGTTATGCCGGACAACGATGACAGAACCGTAACGTTTCCCCAGATAAAACCTGCCAAAATAAACCTGTCCCTTTTTGGCAGGTTTCTAGAAAGGCTTTAGGACTGTGAAGGATTCCGACCTCTCCACAACGGCTGCGCGCGACGCTGCCCGCATCGTCTGGTTTAAGCGCTATCCCGCCAAGCAGACGCTCATCGCATTTTTGCTCGCGCTGTTGGCGACCACGGCGTTTTCCATCGATCCCGCCCCGGTGTCGAGCAACGCGGTCTTGGCGATTGACCCCAAAGCCTCGGGCATGCTGTACGTGTGCTACGAGGTGCTCCTCTCGTTTGCCGGCCATACCGACGCGGTCATGCTGCTTGCGCTTGCCTGCCTGCTTACGCTGCCGTTTCGCTACGTATTCTTTGGCCGCGGCGACTCCTGGCGTCCCTCGGTGATCCTTCCGTCGCTGTTCTTTGCCGTCTGCATGGTGTTTGGCCGCAGCTACGACCTCACCGATTCGGCCGAGATCGTGCTCGGCGACAAGGCCCGCATCATCTGCGCCTGGATAGGCGGCGCGGGCTGGATGCTCTTGGCGGTCGTTGCCTTCTACCTCGCCTTTGAGTGTCTAGATTGGCTGAGCTCTCGGCGCATTCCGTTTTCCGAAGCGCACTTTGGCCGCGTATGGCGTGTGGCTCACGCCGTGCTCTCGGTCCATCCCTTTGCCGGGCCCTTCCTGGTGCTTATGGTCGCCTGGGCGCCCACGCTCATCGCTTCGCTGCCCGGCCTTTTTATGGGGGATACGGGTGCGCAGATTCGCCAGTGGTTCAACTACCCCAACGGCACGAGCGACTACCTGCGCCTACTCAACCCCAACGTGCTGCTCAACGGGCATCATCCCGTAGTGCACACGGCCATTATCGGCTCGTGCGTTCAACTGGGGCTTTCGCTGTTCAACAGCGCTAACGCGGGCCTCATCATCTATACCTGCGCTCAATTTGTCATCACGGCTGCCTGCATGGCCTATTCCATTTCGTCGCTGCGCAAACTGGGCGTGAGCCTGCCGGTTCGCGGTGCGATCCTGCTGTTCTTTGCGTTTATGCCGATGTTCTCTAACTACGCGGCGTTGCTCACCAAAGACGTGCTCTTTGCTGACGCGTTTTTGGTGCTGCTGGTACAGACCGTCAAGCTCGTGGCCTGCGGCTTGCCCCGTCGTGATGCCAATGTCGAGCGAGCAGGCGAGAAAGCCCCCGTGCTCTTTGCGCGCCACGACTGGCTGCTGCTCGCTCTGGGCGCCATGGGTTCCACGTTTTTGCGCAATGGAGGCCTGGTCTTTCCGTTGGCGGCCTGCGTGATTGCGGCGGCGTTTTGCGCATGGGATGTACATGTCGCCCGTCGTGCGGCTAAGCAGACGGGCACCGCGGTCTCATGCGCCACGCCGCGCTTCCGCTGGGTTGGCGTTCTCGCGGTGCTCGCGCTCTGCCTTGCCTCTAATATGTACTTCACCAAGGTCTTTATGCCGGCGCACGATATCACGCCCGGTTCCAAGCGCGAAATCCTCTCGATTCCGTTCCAGCAGACGGCTCGTTTCGTCCAAAAGCACGACGGCCTCAACTCGGGCGTCAACCCCACGGTTAAGGAGGACGGCACCATCGTGGAGGCTCCTTGCGACGGTTCGGTGACCGATGAGGAGCGTGCCGTGATCGATCGCGTACTCAAGTACGAGAACCTGGGCCGCCGCTACAACCCCGACAAGTCGGATGCCGTCAAAAACTGCTTCAATGAGTACGCCTCGAAAGATGACATCAAGGCCTATTTTGAGGTGTGGGCCCAGATGTTCAAAAAGGACCCCGAGTGCTATATCTCGGCGCTCGTCAATAACTACTACGGGTACTTCTATCCGAGCGCTCGCGATGCGTGGGTCTACAGCACCGCGCGCAGTGCCGAGATCATGGCGAAGCCTGATAACCTCAAGTACTTCGACTTCCATCCGGTTGACAGCAACGTGGTGCGCTGGTGTGACCATCTGATCAACCTATACCGTGTGGCGGTGCAGCGTGTTCCCTTTATCTCGCTCACCATGAGCTCGGCCACCTATGTGTGGATCATGATCGCCGTGGTGGTCTACCTGCTGCGTCGTCATTCATGGCGTGCGCTGGCAATCTGGGTGCCGCTGTTGGGCGTGCTCGCCGTGTGCCTGATTGGCCCGTGCAACGGCTCGACTTACATGCGCTACCTGTATCCGGTCATCGCCTGCATGCCCTTCGCCATCGGCGCCACCGTCACCCGCAGCGACTTCCTCTGGTTCTAACTTGGTGCATTGAGGTCAGGTTTCTTTGCACCAAAGGGGCCATCATCACGACGCCTTCATTTTGGGGTTTATCTCGCAGGCCAGTAGGTATATCATAACGACGTTTGTTTATATTGCCCGAGCATCTGCGCTGGGCTTTAGGTCGAAACCGATAGGAGACACGTATGTCCGGACACTCTAAGTGGGCCACAACCAAGCATCGTAAGGGCGCGCAGGACGCCAAGCGTTCCGCCCTCTTCTCCAAGCTCAGCCGCAACATCACCGTTGCTGCCCGTCTCGGCGGTGACCCGCTGCCCGAGAACAACGCCAGCCTCGCCGCTGCCGTTGCCAAGGCCAAGGCTCAGTCCATGCCTAAGGACAAGATCAAGTCCGCTATCGACAAGGCTTTTGGTTCGGGTGCTGACGCCGCCGTCTACGAGAACATCGTGTACGAGGGCTACGGTCCTGCCGGTGTCGCCGTCTACGTCGACTGCCTGACCGACAACCGCAACCGTACCGCCGCTGATGTCCGCTCCGCCTTCTCCCACGCTGGTGGTAACCTGGGTACCTCCGGCTCCGTCGCCTTCCAGTTTGAGCGCAAGGGCCAGATCGTCGTCGCCAAGGAGATCCTGGACGAGAACGCCAAGAAGGAGACCATGATCGCCAACGGTGCTGCCGGTGACGAGGATGAGTTCATGATGGCCATCGCCGAGGCCGGCGGCGAGGACTACGAGGACGCCGGCGAGGAGTGGATCGTCTGGACTACTGCCAACGAGGTCATGGCTGTCTCCAAGGCGCTCGAGGAGCAGGGCGTCCAGGTCAAGGGCTCCGAGACCACCATGGTCCCGACCACCCCGACCGAGGTTTCTGGCGCCGATGCCAAGAAGGTTCAGCGCCTCATCGACCGTCTTGAGGAGCTCGACGACGTCCAGGATGTTTACAGCACCATGGACATGACCGACGAGGTCATCGCTGCCCTCGAGGAGGAGTAGCGCCTGCACGGATTGAGCCGTGCATATCTGGGCATAATGAAGCGAGCATGCAAGCCTCGTGGAATAGATGAGCCGGATCCGCGTGCGTAGAGCACCGGACCCGGCTCTTTTATAATGATGCGAACCGTTTTGCATTTCGAGAGCCGAGATTTGAAGGGAGCGCCGCGTGCGCGTATTCAAACGAGCCCTAGCGATCGTGTATCTTGCCGCCACCATCGTGGCGCTGGGTACGCTTGTCTGCCAGTTTTGGGGGCCGTATACGTATCGCTTTATGCTGCTGATGCGCGACCCCATGCCGCGCATTGTTGTGACGGCATGCGGCGGAGTTGTGGCGATTGGCGTGCTGGTAAGCTTCTTCCGCCTGATGTTCGCCCGTTGCGAACCGTCCTGCGTGCATCCGGCGGGGGAGCGCAATATCGAGGTTACCCTTGCGGCGCTTTCTTCGTGCGCCAGGGCCGCTGCCGAGCGCGACGACCGCGTGATGGTCGAGCATGTCGAGGCCCGCGTCCAAGGCTCCGACGATTCGCACGTCCGATTTAAGGTCGAGGCTATCGCGCTTGACGATAAGGACGTGGCATCTCTGGCTACCGCGATGCAGCAGCGCATCGAGGAAGCTTGCGACACCATGCTCGGCACGCCGGGTACGACCACGCGCGTCCGTTTTTTGCCGTCCAAGACTACCGTCCAGACCGTGGAGGTTTCCGGTGAGTGATACCAATCAAGACAAGACCGCCCGCACGCCGCGCCTGACGATCGACCAGAACGCCACACCGGCGAACGAACCTGTTGATTCCAAAGCAGAGGCAACCGAGTCACAAGACGCGGCAGCCGCGGATTTTGACGAGGCTATGGGTCTCATCAAGGGTACGGGCGCTGCCATCTGGAGCTATGCTGTGCGTCATCCCAACACCACGCTCGGTGCCGTCGCTGGCTTTATCCTTGCCGTGTTGGTGCTCACGCTCGGCCTGTGGGACACGCTCGTCATTGCATTCTTCGTGCTGATCGGCGCCGTGATCGGCCAAATTCGCGACGGCGAAAACGGGATCGTCAACTTCTTCGGCCGTCTGTTTAGCGGCCGCTAATATGTATTCGACTGTCGCATCTGCGGCGGGCATAAGGAGGAACCATGGCTTTTAATACGAAGGTCGATGTGGCCGATACCGAGCTCGAGGAGAATGAGGCGGCCGTCGCCGAAGCCGAGGATGTGACGCTCGAGGATGAGGCGCTCGTCGAGGCCGAGTCCGCCGATGACGCGGACGAGGATGATGAGGAAACAGACGAGTCCGAGGACTCGCTGACCTATTCCAACGGTGTGATCGAGAAGATCGTCGCCATGGCCACCCGCGAGGTGCCGCACGTCCTGGGCATGAAGGGTAACCTTATGCACTTTGTGCAGGAGCAGTTTGGTGCCGAGAATCTGACCAAGGGCGTGACGGTTGAGGTCACCGATGACAATCGCGTGGTCGTCAACATCTCCGTCATTATCGAGTACGGCGCCTATGCGCCCGCGATCTTCGACGATGTCAAGGCACGTGTCACCGAGCGCCTTGCCGCGATGACCGGCCTTGAGGTGGCGGGCGTCAACCTGCGCATCGAGGACGTCATCACCCCCGAGGAGTACGAGCACCGCACCAGCCAGCACGAGTAACCTTCCAAAAAGGGACAGGTTTGTTTTGGCAGGCTTTATCTGCGAAAACGTTAAACGGCCGACCGCGCAAGCAAAAGCGTGGCCGGCCGTTATTTGTATGCCCCCCGATGTGGGCATACCGCTCGTCTAACTAGGGGTTGCAATCGTCGCGTTCCGCGTTACCCTAATGGGCGCATTGTTTCCAAATTGTTAACGAGGGGTTGCCGTAATGGCCGACGAGCACGAAACAGAAAGCAAGGCATGGGCGATTGAGGCCGCCGCGGCAGAGGCGGCATCGCGTGCTGCCGAGGAGGTGCATCGTCCTCCCGTGGTGCCGATGGAGCGCGTGGTTGATCGCACCGATATCGAGCGCGGCGAGCGTGTCGGTCAAAAGCGCAGCCAGGAGCCGGGCTTCCCGCGCTTTTTTGCCGAGCTCAATCTGGGCCTGATTCTTACGGCCTTCGCCATCGTTGCGTTTAAAACCCCTAATCACTTTGCTTTTGGCGGCACCTCGGGCGTGTCGGTCATTCTGTCCACGCTGTTCCCGACCCTGCCCGTCGGCGTTTTTATGTGGATTATCAACGCGGTTCTCGTCGTCTTGGGCTTTATCTTTTTGGAGCGCAAGGCAATCCTGTGGAGCGTCTTCGCCTCGTTTGCGCTTTCGGCCTATGTTTCGCTGTTTGAGCTTTTTATTCCGACCGATGTCTCTCTGACGGGTGATATGTGGCTCGACCTGTGCTTTGCCGTCATCTTGCCGGCGCTCGGCAGCGCTATTGTCTTTGATATTGGCGCCTCGACGGGCGGCACGGACATTCTTGCCATGATCCTCAAGCGCCGCACGACGCTCGAGATTGGCCGCGCGCTGCTGTTGGTTGATATCGGCATCGTGGCCATCGCGGCCTTTTTGTATGGCCCGCGTGTCGGTCTGTATTGTGTGCTCGGCCTGTTTGCCAAGACGCTTGTGGTCGACAAAGCCATTGAGAGCATTCACCTGCGCAAAGTCTGCACGGTCATTTGCTCCGAGCCCCTTAAGGTCGAGGAGTTTATCGTCAAGCATCTCAACCGTACGGCGACCATCAGTCGCGGCTACGGTGCCTTCTCGGGCAAGTGCGTGACGGTGATCATGAGCGTGCTGAGCCGTCGCGAGGCCGTGCAGCTGCGCCGTTATGCGCGCGAGGTCGATCCGGGTGCCTTTATCACGATCGTCGACAGCTCCGAGATTGTCGGCAAGGGCTTCCGCGGCACGAACTAGCGCGGACACATTCATCAAACAATCGAAAAGCGCCTCGCGCGTTGCAAATACGTCATCTAAGAGTATTTGTCCTCACATTGGGTGATAATGATGCCAAAGACATCGTTTGCGATCCAGGTGATTCGCTCTAGATACGAAGGGATGATTTCGATGTTCTGCTCGCAGTGTGGCGCCCCTATGGGCGATAACGACAAGTTCTGCGGCGTGTGTGGTGCCCCCAATGCCGGTGCTGCAGCCTCCGCCCCTCAGGGTCAACCTCAGCCTCAGCAATTTGTCCCTCAGCCTCCCATGAACGCGTCCAAGGGCTGTGTGGCTCAGGCGTTTGAGGATATGACCAAGACTCCGGGTGTGCTGCGGCGCGTGTGCCAGATCGCTTTTTTGCCGGCGCTGATTTGCGTTGTGTCGGTGCTCGTGTTGTTTATTCCCGTTATTGGTGGCATTTCGGCTACCATCGGCTTTTTGGCAGCTTGCATTGCGAGCGTGTGCGGTTCCGGCTTTGGTATCGAGTGGGGTCGCGATCTGTCGCTCAAGGTTGATGACGGTATGGATCGTCCACTCATGCGTTCCACGTCGTTTGGCCTCGGAGTCTTTTCGAGCGTTATCTCGGTCGTACTCGAGGTTATCGCTGCCATTCCCGTTATCGGTGTAGTGCTTTCGCTGGTGGAGGGCGTGGTAATTGGCGCCGCGGGCTCGTATTCTTATTACGGCTCTTATGCACTCGAGGCTGCGCTGTTCGGTTCGCTCGGCCTGCTTGTCCTGGCGCTAATTGCCTCGGCGATTCTGGGTGTCTTCTTTAAGATGTTCGCCGACATCGCCGTGATGCACTTTGCGGTGACCGGTCGCGTCGAGAGCGCGTTTTCGCTCGATAAGGTCTGGGCGGCGTTTAAGCACAACAAGACCAAGCTGTTCTGTGCTTCGTTCCTTCCCGAGTTTTTGACGGGCCTGGTCGCCAACGTTGTCACATGGATCTTGACGGTCGTCTTTGGCGCCATTGCCTCTGTCGGTATGTATAGCTACTACTATCGTCCTACGGGTATTGAGGCAATTGTTACCGGCGGTGGCGTCACGCTCGCGCTGTTCTTGGTGCTGGTCGCTTTTGTCACCGTATTTCTTACGGTCTTTGGCAAGATGCTCAAGCACCGTGCCGTTGGCTATTGGGCCGCACGCTATGCAAGCGAGTGGGCCGATGAGGATAAGGACGACGTCCTGACTTTTGTGTTGCCCTTCGAGAAGAAGTCCGCTGCTTCGGGTTACAGCGCTCCGGATGCTTCGCCGGCGCCCGAGCCTGAACCGGCGCCCGAGTCTGAGACGGCATCTGGGCCCGAGCCTGCGCCTGCGCCTGAGCCTGAGCCGGCACCTGCACCTGAGTCGGCGTCCGAGCCAAGCTCCGACGAGGAACCTCAGGACGAGTAGCCATGCCGTCTGCCATTTGGGGACGGGGTAGAAATAGTAGAAATAGCGCTTGAAGAATGAGCGGGGGCGGACGTGTCGAAACGTCCGCCCCCGCTTTGACATCGCGATGTGGCTATGACTGCGAGATGCCAGCGAATCGACTACTCGTCGTGCTTCTCCTCGCGGCGTGCAGCAGCGCGGGCTTCGTGGATGCCCTTGATCGCGGCATGGCGAGCCGTTCGGGCATCATGGATGGCGTCGCGAGCCTCGGCGGTCGTCGCTTTGGCAGAGCGCAACTTGGCGGCCAGATCGGGGTTGGTTTCGGCGACCGCGGTAATCGCGGGGCCGTCGAGCTCCTCTTGCGTGGGCTCGGCCAAAAAGTCGATAGCATACTGGGCGGCCACCATGGAGCCCTTTGCCAGCACGGTCTCGTCGATCTTGTAGAAGCAGGAATGCTGGGCGTACGTGGCGCCAATCTTGGGGTTGCGCGTACCTACAAAGGCGAGCACGCCCGGTACGCGGCGCAGGTACTCCGAAAAATCCTCGCCCGAAAGCGTGCCACGGTAATGGCCTTGACCGGCGGGGCCCAAGCACTTGATTACGGCCTGACGGCAGCGCTCGCTCGAGGCGGCGTCGTTTTCGACCTTGTAGTTGGCGATGGTGTAGTCGGTGAGCTCTGCCTCGGCGCCCAAGGCGGCCGCGGTATGCTCCACGATGCGGCGCATAAGCTCCGGCATTTCCTCGTGGGTCGAATCTCCGTAGGTGCGCACCGTGCCGGCGAGGTAGGCCGTGCCGGCGATAACGTTGCGCGCGGTGCCGCCGTGCAGCTCGCCGACGGTGATGACAGCCGGCTCGTAGGGGCTGATCTCGCGCGAGACGATGGTCTGCAGGGCGTTGACGATCTCGGCGGCAACCATGACGGCGTCGTGGCCGCGCTGGGGCATGGCGCCATGGCACGAGGTGCCGCGGACATCAATGCGGAACCAGTCGGTATTGGCCATGCGCGGACCGGGCTCGCAGCTTACGGTGCCGGCGTCAACCTCGCTCCAGATATGCGCGGCGTAGGCGCCATCGACGCCGTCGAGCACGCCCGTGCCGATCATGAGTTTCGCGCCCTGGCCGTTTTCCTCACTGGGCTGGAAGACGATGCGGACCTCGCCGTGGATGTCGTCGGTCATATGGCGCAGGATCTGCAGCGTGCCGAGCATCATGGCGATGTGGCAGTCGTGGCCGCAGGCGTGCATGCAGCCCTCGTTGACGCTGGCGAACTCCTCGCCGGTCTGCTCGGTGACGGGCAGGGCGTCGATATCCGCACGCAGCAGGATACGGCGGCGCGGCGTGCCGTCCTCGCGATAGGCATCCGGCGCGGTACCGCGAAGCGTTGCCACCAAGCCGGTCTTGAGCGGACGCTCGTAGGGGATATTCATGGCGTCGAGCTGGTTGGCGATGTCAGAAGTCGTGCGCTCCTCGGCGAGGCTCAGCTCCGGGTGCTTATGGAAGTGGCGGCGCTGCTTGATGATATAGGGTTCAAACTCGGTAGCGATATCTTGGATGGCTGCGGTGACGTCGTCAGCCGCGCGAGCCTCGGTCGCCGCCATAATCTGCTGTGCCTTGGTCTTCGTCATGGTCGATTTGCTCCTTGCTGGGTTGATCGCAAAATCGTACAGGCTCTCTCCAGTATGCCACCTGCCGCTAGGGCTGGTAAAGTTGCCGTTTGCCGCTTGGGGTTTTGTTACAAGGGCGGGGGAGTACACTCGGGGGGTGTTGAATTTCCTGCCAGAGATGGGGATGCCCATGCAACATATCGATCGGATTATCCGCTCCAAGAACGTCTTTACCGCGCAAGACGGCATCGATACCGCCCGCGAGCTGGCGATTGCCATCGCAGGCGACCGTATCGTCGCAGTCGGTGCGCCCGATGACGTGATTGCCGCCGCGCCTGCCGCTACGCCGGTTATCGACTACGGCGAGCAGTTTGTCTGCCCCGGCTTTCATGACGCTCATCTGCACTTCTTCCATACCTCGGTCGGCTCCTCGCCGTACATGCTCATGGATATGGGCACGTCCGAGACTGCGCTGGTGCAGCACGCGCTCGAGTTTTCCAAGGACCTGCCCGATGACGCTTGGGTTGTGACGCAGGGCTGGCGCGACTACCGTTGGGACCCGCCCGAGCATCCTACCAAGGCGTCGCTCGATGCGGCATTCCCCGATCGTCCCTGCGTTATGTATTCGGGCGACGGGCATACGCTTTGGCTCAACAGCCGCGCACTCGAGGCGCTCGGCGTCACACGCGACAGCGAGCCGCCAGCGGGCGGCAGCTACGACAAGGATGCAAACGGCGAGCTCACGGGCATTGCTCACGAGGCGGCTGCCATGCAGCTGCTACCGCGCTGCCTTGAGTGGCTGGGCGAGGATCGCATCGCAAGCGCTTACGCCGATCAAATGAGGCGGATGGCCGAGCAGGGCATCACCTCGATATGCGATATGTCGCTCATGCCCATGCCGGGCTGCGACTTTATCCGCGACGACGTCTACGACAAACTGCAGGCAGCCGGCAAGTTGGGCATTCGTGCCCATCTGTTCCCCACGCTGCTGGATGACCAGTCGCGTCTAGAAGAGCTGCAGGTACGTTACGCGAACAACGCACTGCTCTCGGCGCCAGGCTTTAAACAGTTCTTCGACGGCGTGTCGAGCGAGCATACCGCATACCTCACTGAGCCCTATACCAACCCGCGCTTCCCGGGCGACCAGGGCCGTCTGACGGTCCCTGCCGAGCGTATGCGCAAGCTGGTCCTCGCTGCCGCGGAGCGTGGTCACACCGTGCGCATCCACGTTATCGGCGACGGTGCCATCCATGCTGCGCTCGATATCTTTGAGGAGGCGGCAGAGCTGTACGGCCTGCCCCAGCACGGTCATAACACGCTCGAGCATCTGGAGAACCTCTTGCCCGAGGATATCGATCGCCTGCGCAAGCTCAACGTGGTCGCCTCGAGCCAGCCCTGCCACATCACGCTCGATCCGGGTGGCCCAGAGCGCGACCTTGGCCTGGAGCGAAGCCGAATCATGTGGCCGTTCGCAACCTATAAGCAGCGCGGCATCCGCCAAGCCTTCGGTACTGACAGCCCTATCACGCCCGTTACCAGCATGAACGTGCTCTACACGGCCATCACGCGCCAGGACCCCAAAAGCCACTGGCCCGAGGGCGGCTGGTTGCCGAGCGAGCGCATCGATGCGGCAACGGCTCTGCGCAACTACACCCTGGGCAGCGCCTATGCAGCGGGCGACGAGCAAAACCTCGGCAGCCTGGAACCCGGCAAATACGCCGACCTGGTAGTCCTGGACCAAAACCCACTCACCATCGACCCCCAAGAACTCCAAGCCACCAAAGTCCAAGCCACCTACCTAGCCGGCAACCTCATCTTCGAGCGCTAGCCTCACACATCCCACCCATCAGTTGCGGTGAAATAGTTCCTAAAACAGGCCCTCAAGCCCCCAAACAAGAACTATTCCACCGCAACTTAAAGGGGGGCACGTTTCAACAACGTGCCCCCTTTCCTGTGCATCTATCAGCATCGCCATTTTGCTGCACTGACTTTTCTGAATGCCGGGACCGAATTAGTTAACCTGCCTCCCGTGTGGCTCCGGAGGGGCGGGGCATAAGGTTTATCGCGAGTTCCGCACGAGCCGAAGGCCACTTAATGTGGCCTTCGTGCGAGCAGGACTGCCCGAGCAGGAAACCTTATGCCCCGCCCCTCCGGAGCCACACGGGAGGCACCGCTAAGTTATCCCCCGGCATTCAGAAAATCTAAGTGCCAAAAAATAAGATTTTTTGACTCCGTGTTGTATAACCCGCCATTCGTGGGTACCATTCAACGCGTACGCAAACAAAAAGGGTTAATTCGCGTGGCATAACCACGCGGCCCAAAAAGGAGGAGACAAGCATGTCGTCTTTGAAGCCGCTTGCAGATCGTGTTCTGGTCAAGCCCGACGAGGCCGAGCAGAAGACCGCTTCTGGTCTGTATATCGCCAGCAACGCCCAGGAGAAGCCGCAGCGCGGCACCATCGTTGCCGTTGGCGCCGGCAAGGTCAACGACAAGGGTGAGCGTATCCCCATGGACGTTCAGGTCGGCGATGTTGTCATCTACGGTAAGTTCGGTGGCAACGAGGTCAAGGTCGACGGCGAGAAGTATCTGCTGATGCGCGCCGACGACATCTACGCCGTCGTCGAGGCCTAGTCTCGTCAGAATCTCTGATTCGTCTTTGAACGCGGCCGCCGCATAGGACTCGGAAGCGGCGACGCGAGTCACATTTCTTTTGGAGGATTACCTACCATGGCAAAGAACATTACGTTCAACACCGATGCCCGCGCTAAGCTCGCCAAGGGCGTCAACACTCTGGCCGACGCCGTTACCGTCACCATGGGCCCCAAGGGCCGCTACGTCGCTCTGCAGCGCACGTTCGGTGCCCCGACCATCACCAACGACGGCGTTTCCGTCGCCAAGGAGATCGAGCTCGAGGACAACATCGAGAACATGGGCGCTCAGCTGGTGAAGGAGGTCGCCACCAAGACCAACGACACCGTGGGTGACGGCACTACCACCGCAACCCTGCTCGCTCAGGCTATCGTCAACGACGGTCTGCGCAACGTCGCCGCCGGCGCCAACCCGCTGGCCATCCGTCGCGGCATCGACAAGGCCGTCAACGCCGCCGTCGCCGAGATGAAGGCCCAGGCCAAGCCGGTCGAGACCAAGGAGCAGATCGCTTCCGTCGGCACCATCTCTGCTGGTGACCCCGAGGTCGGCGAGAAGATCGCCGAGGCCATGGAGGTCGTGGGCAAGGACGGCGTCATCACCGTCGAGGATTCCCAGACGTTCGACATCACCATCGACACCGTCGAGGGCATGCAGTTCGACAAGGGCTATGTCTCCGCTTACTTCGTCACGGACAACGATCGCATGGAGGCCGTGATGAAGGATCCGTACATCCTCATCACCGACCAGAAGATCTCCAGCGTCCAGGACATCATGCCCGTTCTCGAGGCTGTCCAGCGCGCCGGTCGTGGCCTGCTCATCATCGCTGAGGACATCGACGGCGAGGCTCTGCCCACCCTCGTCCTCAACAAGATCCGTGGCGCCCTCAACGTCTGCGCCGTCAAGGCCCCGGGCTACGGCGATCGCCGCAAGCGCATTCTCGAGGACATCGCCGTCCTCACCGGTGGTCAGGCAGCTCTCGACGAGCTGGGCGTGAAGGTCGCTGACATCACCGCCGATATGCTCGGTACCGCTAAGTCCGTCACCATCTCCAAGGACAACACCGTCGTCGTCGGCGGCGCCGGCTCCAAGGAGGCCATCGACGCCCGCATCGCTCAGATCAAGGGCGAGATGGAGAACACCACCTCTGACTTCGACCGCGAGAAGCTCCAGGAGCGCCTGGCCAAGCTCTCCGGTGGCGTTGCCGTCATCAAGGTCGGCGCTGCTACCGAGTCTGAGCTCAAGGAGATCAAGCACCGCGTCGAGGACGCCCTGCAGGCTACCCGCGCTGCTGTCGAGGAGGGCATTGTCGCCGGCGGCGGCGTCGCCTTCATGGATGCTGCTCCTGCGCTCGACGCTGTCGAGATCGACGACCCCGAGGAGAAGATTGGCGTCGACATCGTCAAGAAGGCTCTGACCGCTCCGGTCGCTACCATCGCTAAGAACGCTGGCTTTGAGGGCGCTGTCGTGGTCGACAAGGTTGCCGAGCTGCCCGCTGGCCAGGGTCTCAACTCTGCCAACGGCGAGTGGGGCGACATGATCGAGATGGGCGTCCTCGACCCCGTCAAGGTCAGCCGCGTCACCCTGCAGAACGCTGCTTCCGTCGCCAGCCTGATCCTCATCACCGAGGCCACCGTCTCCGATGTGCCCAAGAACACTCAGCTTGAGGACGCTATCGCTGCTGCCACCGCTGGTCAGCAGGGCGGCGGTATGTACTAAGGCCGACAAGGTCTAGAACTCCCCACCGGGAATCCGGGGGCGGGACGGGGGTTTCTCTCCGGAACGTCCTCGGACATGCAAAGAGGCTCCGCATCGCGCTTCGCGCTGCGGAGCCTCTTTGCGTCCTGCGGAATGTTCCGGAGAGAAACCCCCGTCCCGCCCCCGGATTCCCTGCGTTTACGGCCTTGAGGTCGGCGTGCGCGGAGGACGTGGTTGATAGGGGTGCGTGTCCCGGTTGCTGTTTCGCGCTTTGCGCGAAAGGCGCGTTGCTTTGGGATGGGTGGGGAACGCGGTTGTTGCGGCAACTGGTCCCCACCATAAATTACCCTTGGCATACTTGCGCGAAAACCTGCCCGTGCTACACTTGCAATTGCTGTTTCAGGGCGGGGTGGAATTCCCCACTGGCGGTAAATCGGGCGGTGTCAAAGGGACGCCGTGGCGCAGGCGAGGACCTGCGTCGAGCCGATGAGTCCGCGACCCGTGTGTGCGTTGGTTCGCATGCCGGCTGAACTGGTGAGATCCCAGTACCAACGGTTAGAGTCCGGATGAAAGAGGCAGGTGATCTTATGTCTGAACAGTCGCAGCATATCCATTTTGAGAACACGAATAGGTGGAGCACCAAACAGCTCGTTACCATGGCGTTGATGTGCGCCTTGGGCGCCCTGTTTATGTACGTGCAGCTGCCCATCCTTCCTTCGGCGCCGTTTTTGACGTATGACCCGTCGCTGGTGCCGGCGATGGTGTGCGGGTTTGCATATGGCCCCGGTGCCGGCACCGCTGTTGCCGCCATGGCGATCGTTATCCACGCGCTTACCACGGGTGACTGGGTCGGTGCGCTTATGAACTTGGTTGCCACGCTTGGCTATATTCTGCCTGCGGCTATCGTCTACCAGAAGATGCACACCTACAAGGGCGCCGTGATTGGCCTGGCACTGGGCGTTATTGCCGCTACGGTGCTTTCTATGGTTGCGAATCTGACCATTGGCGTTTGGTTCTGGTATGGCTCGGTCGATGTGATCGCCCCGCTCATGATTCCTGCCGTGCTGCCGTTCAACCTTATCAAGACCGTGCTTAACTCGGTGTTGACACTGGCGGTGTATAAAGCGGTCTCCAACCTCATCACGCCTAAAAAGGACCAGGTCAAAGGCCGCGCATGATTGAGTGTCGGGGCGTTTCCTTTAGTTATGACGGTGCCGCACCGGCGCTCGACGGCGTCGATCTGAATATCGAGGACGGTGAGTTTTTCTGCATCCTCGGTGGCAATGGGTCGGGCAAGTCGACGTTTGCCAAGCATCTGAATGCGCTGCTGCAGCCCGATGCGGGCACGGTGCGCATTAACGGCATGGATGCGTCCGATCCCGAGCTGGTCTACGACATTCGTTCGACCGCGGGCATGGTATTCCAGAATCCCGATGATCAGCTGGTGGCAACGCTTGTCGAAGATGACGTTGCGTTCGGTCCCGAAAACCTTGGCGTGCCATCGGCGCAAATTGCGCAGCGCGTACGCGAGGCGCTGAAGGGTGTGGGCCTGGTGGGCTTTGAGCGCCACGAGACCCACGCGCTTTCGGGTGGCCAAAAGCAGCGCGTGGCGCTTGCCGGCGTGCTCGCCATGGAGCCGCGCGTTCTCATTTTGGATGAGGCTTCCTCGATGCTTGATCCGCGTGGGCGCAAGGGCCTCATGAAGGCTTGCCGCGCGTTGCACGATCGCGGCATGACCATCGTGATGATTACGCACTTTATGGAAGAGGCCGCCGAGGCCGATCGTGTCGCGGTGTTTCGGGCGGGGCGCGTTGCCATGCTCGGTACGCCCGAGGAAATCTTGACGCGAGCGGACGAACTTGCGCAGCTCAACCTGGATATGCCGGCGTCGTGCTGCTTAGGTGGGACGCTTCGTGCGAAGGGCGTGCCCGTTTGCGCGCAGGTACGTGAGGCGGATATGGTCGCCGAGATTGCGCAGACTTATGCCGAGCGAAGTGGGGCAGGCACCGCGGGGCAGTCTTCCGCATCCCAGTTGGAAATCGCTGACGGCACTGTTCCGGTAGACAACGAGGGCAACGCGTCGGAGCCCGTCATAGAGCTATCCCATGTTTCGTACAGTTATTCGCTGAACGCCCGCGAGCGTCGCCGTTGGCACAAGCGCTCGGCCGCCGAGGGTTCATCGAACAAACAGGCTCTCTGGGGAAACGACCCCAGCAGCCCGTGGGCGCTGCGCGATGTATCGCTGACGGTGCGTCGCGGCGAGTTCCTGGGTTTGGCAGGTCATACCGGTTCGGGTAAGTCGACGCTGGTCCAGCATCTCAACGGTTTGATTCGTCCCCAGGAGGGAAGCGTTTGCGCGCTGGGGCTCGATCTGTCAAACAAGAAAGACGCCGCCGCGGTTAAGGCCAAGGTCGGCGTGGTGTTTCAATATCCTGAGCGTCAGCTGTTTGCCGAAACCGTGGCGCAGGACGTGGCGTTTGGTCCGCACAACCTTGGCTTGCCGCAAGATGAAGTCGACCGTCGTGTCGAGTCATCGCTCTCACGCGTGGGCCTCGACCTTTCCACGGTCGGCGACAAGAGCCCCTTTGAGCTTTCGGGCGGTCAACAACGGCGCGTGGCATTCGCCGGCGTGCTTGCCATGGAGCCCGAGGTCCTGGTGCTCGATGAACCCATGGCGGGGCTCGATCCGGCTGCGCGCAGGGATTTCCTAGGGCTCATCGATCGACTCCATTGCGAGGGCCTGACCGTTGTCATGGTTTCGCACAGCATGGATGACCTGGCAAATTGTTGTGACCGTATCGTTGTGATGAACGAGGGCGCGGTGTTTGCCGAGGGAACGCCCGTGCAGGTGTTTGCGCATGCCGATGGGCTCAAGTCGATCGGCTTGGGCGTTCCCGCCGCCCAGCGTATGGCGCTGGCGCTTACGGAGGCGGGCGTGCCGCTGCGTCGCGGCGGGCTCTATACGGTTGAGTCGTTGGCCGACGAGTTGGCAAATTTGCTGATCGGTCGCTCAGACGGTTCTTCTAACGTCTCGGACATTGCTAAATCCAAGACGGTCGCGCGAGAGGAGGGCTGCTGATGGAGGCGTTTTCGTTTGGTAGTTACTATCCCGGCGATAGTGCAATCCACCGCCTGGACCCGCGAACCAAGTTGCTCTTGGGCTTTGTGTTTCTGATCACGACGCTCACGGTCAGTGGCTTCCGCGGACTGGCCCCTGTCGCAATTTTCGTCGTGCTGATCTATGCCGTGTCCCGGGTGCCGTTGCGCCGGGTCCTATCATCGATGGCGCCGCTGCTGGCAATCGTCGTCGTGGTCGCGGTGCTCAACTTGTTTACCGATCAGAGTGGGCGCATCTTGTGGCAGCTCGGTTTTCTGCAGATAAGCGAGGGCTCACTGCGTTCTGCCGCCTTTATGGCGTGCCGCCTGACGTTGATGATGGCCGGCATGAGTGCCATTACGCTCACTACGCCGACGCTCGACCTCACCGCGGGCTTTGAGCGTCTGCTCGCACCGTTTGCGCGTGTGGGATTTCCTGCGCACGAGCTCGGCATGATTATGGGTATCGCGTTGCGCTTTATGCCGCAGTTCGCCACCGAGATGAAGCAGACGGCCGATGCGCAGGCGAGCCGCGGTGCACGCGTAACGGGCGGTCCGCTCGGTGGCGTACGCATGCTCGGCAGTGTGGCGATTCCGCTGTTCACCGGCGTGTTCCGTCATGCCGAGACGCTGTCTGCTGCCATGGATGCACGCTGCTATCACGGCGAGCAGGGCCGCACACGTCTGCATGCGCTTGCATTTGGCCGCGGCGATGCGTTGGCTGCGGTGGTGACGGCGCTGCTGCTCATCTGCGTCATCGGCATCAATCTTCAACTTGTTTAGGCGCGATTCGAGCGCAAGAAAGGGGTCCCTATGACCGACAACGACCGCACGGCTCAGCTTGAGCGCGCCTGTTCGTATCTCAGGCGCATTCCGGCGTGGTATCTGGCCACGACCGATGTGGCCGACGGACATCAGCCCCGCGTGAGACCGTTTTCGTTTGCCATGGTCGATGACGGTAAGTTGTGGTTTTGCACGTCGCGCGATAAGGATGTGTGGGCGGAGCTGAGTGCGAATCCCAAGTTTGAAGTATCGGGCTGGAAGCCGGGGGAATGTTGGATCGTGTTGACCGGCGAAGCCGCACTTGAGGACGACGCAGCTGCGAGCGACAAGGTGCGTCAAGCGGGTTTTAAGCACATGGTGGGCATTGGCGAGCAACACGATAGTGCCAACGACGGCCGCCTTGCGTTTTTCTCGGTCCGCAATATCGTCGCCCGCTTCTGTGATATCGACGGCAGCGAGGAGCGCCTGGAGCTCTAGCTCACACAAACCAGGCTCTCAAACTGGCTAGTACAGGAGGAAACGTGGACGGATTGAATACGGTTTTGGAGTATCTGACGTCGGTGCCGGCGTGGTACTTGGCGACGAGCGTGGACGGGCAGCCACATGTACGTCCGTTCTCGTTTGCACAGATTCAGGACGGTAAGCTGTGGTTTGTGACGGCGCGCACCAAAGACGTGTGGCAAGAGCTGCTGCAAAATCAGCGCTTTGAGGCCACGAGTTGGTGGCCGGGCCATGGCTGGCTCATCTTGCGCGGGCATGCGGGTCTGGATGACCAGGCCGCTCCCGATATGCGCGAGGCTGGATGGAAACATCTTGAGCGCTTGAGCGAGCACTATGAGGGGCCTAACGACCCCACGCTCGTCTTCTTTAGCGTGGAGGAACCCGAGGCCTTTATCTGCAATCACGACGAATGGGTGCCGGTCGAGCTCTAAACGAGTCTCTCAGCAAGCTTCGACAATTCAAATTCTCGCATATAGCGGGCCCCACATTGCAACGTCACCGTAAGGTGCACTGGGTAATATGGGGCCCGCTCCATTTGTCAATTCCTTCAAGCGAATGTGTCGGGAATGTTTCAATGCATGAATATGCAAGCCATTTACGTATTCATGCATCTTTTGGTGCTAAAGTTTCAACCCACTTCATAACGACCGCTGCGAAATGCGCATCGGTGCATAAATCGCAGACAAGGAGTCTGATATGTCTTTGAAGGTTGGAATCGTCGGCGCGGCTGGATATGCCGGAGCCGAGCTCATTCGCCTCGTGCTCGGTCATCCCGAGTTTGAACTTGTCGCCATTACGTCCAACGCCGATGCCGGCCAGCCGTTGTCTGCGGTGTACCCGAGCTTCACCGGCGTAAGCGATCTTGTCTTCACGACGCATGATGCCCCCGAGCTCAAGAACTGCGACGCGGTATTTTTGGCCGTGCCGCACACCGCCGCCATGGCGCAGGTGCCCGCCCTGCTTGCCGCAGACGTTTCCTGCTTTGATCTTTCGGCCGATTACCGCCTGAGCGATCCGGCCGTGTTTGAGGCATGGTATGCCGCCGAGCACACGAGCCCCGAGCTACTCAAGACACGTGCCTTCGGCCTGCCCGAGCTGTTCTGCCAGGACTTGGAGACCGCTGCTTCCAGCCATGCTGCTGGCAGGCCCGTGTTGGTCGCCTGCGCCGGCTGCTATCCCACCGCAACGAGCCTTGCTGCCGCTCCTGCCGTGCGTGCGGGCTGGGTGGCCGAGAACGGTCCCGTGATTGTCGATGCCATCAGCGGTGTGACGGGTGCCGGCAAGTCCTGCAACGCTCGTACGCATTTTTGCAGCGCCGACGAGAATTTGGAGGCCTACGGCGTGGGCAAGCATCGTCACACGCCCGAAATCGAGCAAATCCTTGGTCTAACAGATCGCGTCGTCTTTACCCCGCACCTGGCACCCCTCAAGCGCGGTCTACTCTCTACGGTAACGATGCCGCTTGCGCCGCAGGCTATCGATACCTTGATCCTTGAGGACGTTGTCGACTATTACAAGCAGTTCTACGCTGGACGCACCTTTGTGCGCGTGCTCGATGCCGGCCAGCAGCCCAAGACGGCTTCGGTCGTCGGCACCAACGCCGCCCAGATTGGCCTTGCGTTCAACAAGCGCGCGGGCGTGCTGGTGGCGACGGGCGCCATCGACAATTTGTGCAAGGGCGCTGCGGGCCAAGCAGTCCAGTGCGCCAATATCGTCTTTGGCTTTGACGAGCGACGAGGCTTGCCCACAGTGGCGTGCCCGGTGTAGCACATTCGATTGTTAACGATTTGGTAGTCGGGCATCGAGTGGGGCGCCACTTTTAAGCTGGTCTCATGATTGCGACTGGCATGGCGCACCAACCGATGTCCGTTTTTTGTTTGACATAAGGAGTCGTAAAGACGATGAATACCGACCTGATTGATATCAAGATTCGCGCCGTCGAGGGTGGCGTTACGGCAGCGGCCGGCTTTAAGGCCGCAGGCATCCATGCGGGATTCCGGAAGAATCCCGAGCGCTTAGACTATGCGCTCGTCATGCCCGATAAACCCTGTCCCGGCGCCGGCGTGTTTACGACCAACCGCTTTTGCGCGGCGCCCGTGCAGGTGAGCCGTGCCAACCTGGGCGGTGCGGACAAGGGCTACGGTATCATCGCCGGTGTTTCAATCAACTCCGGCAACGCGAACGCCGCCACGGGCGAGACCGGCCTTGCCTGCGCGCGCGAGACCTGCAACATCGCATCGCAGGTTATCGGCTGCGAACCCCAGCAGATCCTGGTTGCCTCCACGGGTGTGATTGGCCAGATTCTGCCGATCGACACGTTTGAGACAGCCATTCCTGCTGCCTACGAGGCGCTCTCCGCCCACGGTGGCGCCGATGCCGCTCGCGCCATCATGACGACCGACACGCACTCCAAGGAGTACGCCGTGTCCTACGTCAGTGAGGCTGCGGGTCATGCGGGCAATGTCTATACGGTAGGCGGCATGTGCAAGGGCTCGGGCATGATCATGCCCAATATGGCCACCATGATCGCAGTTATCACCACCGATGCCCCCGTCGAGCCTGCGGCACTTCATGCCCTGCTGCTCTCGACCGTCAAGCAGACCTTTAACAAGGTAACGGTCGATTCCGACACCTCGACCAACGACACCTGCATCATGCTTGCCTCCGGCGCCGCTGCCGCAGATGCCGAGCCTATCGTCGAGGGCTCCGATGCCTTCGACGAGTTGGCATTTGCCGTGCACGAGGTGTGCGAGAGCCTGGCGCGCAATATCGCCGCCGATGGTGAGGGCGCATCCAAGCTTGTTACGGTCAACGTTACCGGAGCCGCCAACGACGAGGAAGCTGATATCGCCGCTCGTGCCGTTGCCAACTCGCCGCTCGTTAAGACCTGCATCGCCGGCCACGACTGCAACTGGGGCCGCGTTGCCATGGCGCTTGGCAAGTGCGGCGTGAAGTTTAATCAGGAAGACGTTTCCATCGACATGATGGGCATGCCCGTCTGTCGCGACGGTCTGACTGTTCGCTTTGACGAGGACGAGGCTCTACGACGTTTCGAGGCGCCCGAGATCGTGATCTCGGCCGACCTGGGCGCAGGCGACGCGGCAACGACCGTGTGGACCTGCGACCTCACGCATGAATACATCTCCATCAACGGCGACTACCGTTCCTAGATTCCAGGCACGCTGCGCATCTTGCCGCGATTGCGGACAGCGGAGCACGGCGCGATAACGATACGAAAGACGAGGCAGATTATGAAATTCGCACGCGATTGTCGTTCGAGCGAATCCAACGAAGCAACCGCGCAGCTGCTGTTCGAAGCGCTGCCGTGGATTAAGAACCTGACCGGCAAGACGGTTGTTATCAAATATGGCGGAGCCGCCATGGTTGATGAGCAGCTGCGCCGCGACGTGATGAGCGACATCGTTTTGCTCAAGATCATCGGTATGCGCCCCGTCATCGTGCACGGCGGCGGCAAGGCTATCAACGAGGCGCTGAGCCATTACGATATTCCCGTCGAGTTTAAGAACGGCCAGCGCGTGACCACGCCGGCGACTATGGATATCGTGCGCGAGGTGCTGGGCGGCAAGGTTAACCAGGAGCTGGTTGCTGCCATCAACCACCACGGCAACCTGGCCGTGGGCGTGTCGGGCAGCGATGCCGGCACGCTCATCGCCGAGCCGCTCGACCCCGAGCTCGGTCGCGTGGGCAAAGTGATGCACGTCAACACCGACTATATCGAGCGCTTACTCGATAGCGAGTACATCCCCGTCATCGCTACCGTCGCGGCGGGGGAGGACGGCGGTTTCTTCAACATCAACGCCGACACCGCCGCCGGTGCCGTTGCCGCGGCGCTCCACGCGCATAAGGCGATCTTTTTGACCGATGTCGATGGCCTGTACAAGGACTTTAGCGACAAGGACTCGCTTATCTCCAACCTAACGCTCGACGAGGTTAACGAAATGCTCTACGGCGGCGAGGTCGATAAGGGCATGATTCCCAAGCTGCGCGCGGCCGTCGATGCGCTTACCGGCGGCGTATTTCGTGCCCACATCATTAACGGTACTACGCCGCATTCGCTGCTCCTGGAGCTGCTGACCGATGCCGGCGTCGGCACCGTGATCCATTCCACCGAGACGGCTTACGAGTTCGATACGCATCCGCATCCGCTTTCGACGTTTGCTGCGCGTCTGACCGAAAACCTTGACGAGGTCGAGAAGCTTCAGACGGTCTAGCTGACCCGCAGCCGCCCCATTCCTGCACCCATAGCCCCGCGCCGTCTGGCGCCCAACGAAAGGCATCCCATGTCACTTGCAGCTCAGCAATCGCTTGAATCCCATTACGTTATGCATACCTTTGGCCGCTCTCCGGTCGAGTTTGTCGAGGGTCACGGCATGAAGCTCACCGGCGACGATGGCCGTGAGTACCTCGACTTTCTTGCCGGCATCGGCGTGTGCAGCCTAGGTCATGGCGACCCGGCTGTGCTCTCGGCGCTCGAGGCACAGACCAAAAAGCTCATGCATGTCTCCAATTACTTCTACATTGAGCAGCGCGGACAGGTCGCGGCGCTGCTGTCCAAGCTTGCTAACGACGACGTAGATGGTGCGCGCGTGCTTGCCGATGCCATTGCCGCCGGCGATGAGACCACGGCAGCTGCTCTTGGTGCCCCGGCTGCGGATGAGCAGGTTTGGGAGACCTTCTTTGCCAACTCTGGCGCCGAGGCCAACGAGGGCTCGATGAAGCTCGCGCGCCTGTACGCCAAGCGTGCCGGTAATGGCGGCAACACCATCGTGTGCATGCGCGGCGGCTTCCACGGCCGTACGCTCGAGACCATTGCCGCCACCATGCAGGATTGGCTGCAGGACAGCTTCCGCCCGCTGCCGGGTGGCTTTGTGGCCTGCACGCCCAACGATGTCGATGAACTGCGTGCGATCTTTAAGCAGCTGGGCAGTGAAATATGCGCTGTAATGCTCGAACCGATCCAGGGTGAGAGTGGCGTGCACCCTATGACCGAGGAGTTTATGGCGGCAGCGCGCGACCTGGCACACGAAGTGGGCGCCGTGCTTATCGCCGACGAGGTCCAGTGCGGCATCTTCCGCTCCGGCAAGCCATTTGCGTTCCAAACCTATGACGTGGAGCCCGACATCATGAGCCTTGCCAAGGGCATTGCCGACGGCGTGCCCATGGGTGCCGTCGTGGCAAAGAAGGAGATTGCCGACGTGTTTAAGCCGGGCGACCATGGCTCGACCTTTGGCGGTAGCTGCTTGCCCATCGCGGCGTGTGCCGCGACGCTCTCCGCGCTTGTGCGTGGCGATTATGCCGAGCATGCTGCCAAGGTGGGCGCCTATATGGAGCAGGCGCTGGCTAAGCTTCCGCATGTGGTAGAGGTGCGTGGCCGTGGCCTGATGCTCGGCTGTGATTTGG
This sequence comes from Collinsella sp., assembly GCA_046995905.1. Taxonomy (GTDB): domain Bacteria; phylum Actinomycetota; class Coriobacteriia; order Coriobacteriales; family Coriobacteriaceae; genus Collinsella. Next base: position 2,160,785 of record JBKXET010000001.1, on the reverse strand, counting down.
ATGATGCCGCGGGTGACGCACATGATATTGTTGCCCGCGCGCTGGCCGCCGGTGCCGTGATTAACGCTACGGGTGCTCATACGCTGCGTTTCTTGCCGCCGCTCGTCTGCGAGGAAGCCGACGTGGACAGTCTGATCGAGATCCTGTCGGGTGTCTTGGGCTAACGCAGCGTAATAACTCAATTTGGATCGGGTTCCGGACTGCTGGGTGTGTCATATGCGGCATGATTTGGCGATCCGGAGCCCGTTTTGTTGCTGATTTGCGATGGTCAAAAGTCCCTCTGGTCAAAAAATGCCAAATATGAGTACGGGCACTAATTCTGTAGCATATAAATTAGACACAATTTGACGAATTGGACCGCATATGTCCAGTTTTGCTGTCAGAAAACATGCTCATCTGGACCGTTAGCCGGGTCGCGCGCGCAGACGTGGTGTAAGAGTGTCCTGAGGTCCGTCGCTGCAAGTCCCGATGTTACTCCTTCTTGAGACCGCGCTTCTCGACTATCTCGTCCACTATCTCCCTGGCGCGCCGCCCGAGCGCGCGGCGCCTCCCTCTGTCGGGGCCGGCCTGTCCGCGGGCTCGGCGAAGCCCTCGGCGGCCGAGGCCTCGGAGAACACGCGCTGCTGGGACCACTGCCCCTCGGTCTCCATGAGGCTCGCGCACGTCAGGCGCAGCATCGACTCCCTCGAGGGGAAGGACTGCACGACCCTGTAGCGGCGCTTGATCTCGCGGTTGGCGCGCTCCTGGACGTTGTTGGTGCGGAGCTTGGCCCAGTGCGCCCTGGGAAGGCCGTGAACGCCAGCGCGGAGTCCTCGGCCTGCTCGAAGACCTCGCCGGCCCTGGCGGACACCGACGCCACCCAGGGCGCCGCCTCGGCCCACACGCAGCGCGCGAGGTCGGGGTCGTCCTGGTAGACCGCGGCGTGCACGAGGTCCCTGACGGCCGCCTTGGAGTCCTCGGGCCTGCCCGAGCAGGCGCTCTGGAGGTTGCGCTGCAGGTGCGTCACGCAGCGCTGCCAGGCGCAGCCCTGGAACAGGCGCGAGACGGCGGCCACGAGCCCGGCGTGGCTGTCGGAGACCACGAGGCGAACGCCGGCCAGCCCGCGCTCGCGCAGCCCGCCGAGGAATGCCGCCCAGGAGTCCTCGCTCTCGGTGTCGACCACGTCGCAGCCCAGGAAGTGCTTGCGCCCGTCGGCGCCCAGCCCGATCGCGGTCACGACGCCCTGCGAGACGACCGACGAGCCGACCCTGCAGCTCATGTAGGTGGCGTCGAGCCACAGGTAGCAGCACGGCGTGCCCGACAGGTCGCGGCTGCGGAACTCCGCCACCTCGGCGTCGAGGTCGGAGCAGAGGCTCGAGACCTCCGAGCTCGACAGCGAGGATATGCCCAGCTTGGACGCCACGCGCTCGACCTTGCGGGTGGACACGCCGCACACGTACATCTCCTGCACGATGGCGGCCACCGAGGTGTCGACGCGCGACCATCGCGCGAGCATGCCCTCGGGGTAGTAGGTGCCGTGCCTGAGCTTGGGTATCTCGAGCTCCACGTCGCCCACGGCGGTCTTGAGCGACCTGGGGCGGTAGCCGTTGCGGCTGTTCTCCCTGCCGTCGCTGCGCTCGTTGCGGCCCGCGCCGCACATCTGCTGGGCCTCGGAGTCCATCAGCGCGTTCATCACGCCGCCCAGCACCCTGCACGCGAACTCGCGCGCGTCGCCGCACTCCTGCCAAAGCCTCGCCGCCTCGAGGGCCTCGTCGCGGTCGAGGCGCAGTACACTCTCTTCTTGGGGCATCGCCTTTCCTTCCATTCGTCACCTTCATTACTCCAACGACGAATTCTAGGCGGTGCCCCCTCCCTTTCAAGAAAGAGAAGAGGCGGGGCATGCCCCGCCTCTTACACCACATCTCTGCGCGCTACCGTTAGCCGTTGCTTTGATGTCAGATTTGCCCTTTGGGACCTCGAAAATGCTGTTACAAAAGAGGTAGCAGTACTCATATTTGGCATTTTTTGACCACTGCCCTTGAAACGAGTGAGCTGTGGGGTTCGAATCCCTCTGCGATGGGCCCAAAAAAGAAAGGCTCCCATTGCTGGGAGCCTATCAAATCAGTGGTGGGCGATGAGGGATGTCCGCGTGCGGCTGGCGCCGCCCGCTTCCGCTTCGGGCCTGCGGCCCTCGCGTGCTGCGCTGGAAAACGCTTCGCGTTTCCTCAGCTCCGCACCCTGGCGGGTTCGAATCCCATGAAATGGGCGCAAACAAAACGGTCCCCTTGCGAGGACCGTTTCCAATTCAGTGGTGGGCGATGAGGGATTCGAACCCCCAGCCTTGTGCGTGTAAAGCACCTGCGCTAACCGTTGCGCCAATCGCCCGTGCGGAGAGAGTATAGCAAAACAATCGCCTCATTCATCTCATATCCATTAAAGGTAACTGGCACGTGTCGCAGCGGAGCTGATTCAGTTGAGATTGCCTGAACATTCCGCCCCTCTTTACGCCCTCGGGTATACTCAAAAGCTACTGATTCGATTTGATGCCCAGCAACAGCAGAGGGGATAGTATATGTGCGGTTTTGTCGGTTTTGTCGGTGGGACGGATAACCAATCCGAGGTGCTCACCAAGATGATGGACCGCATCGTCCATCGCGGTCCCGACATGGGCGGTCAGTTTATCGACGGCCGCGTTGCCCTCGGCTTCCGCCGCTTGTCGATCCTCGACCTGACCGAGGCCGGCGCTCAGCCCATGGCCAATGAGGACGGCAGCGTCGTCATTGTCTTCAACGGTGAGATCTACAACTTCCAAGAACTCCGTTCCGAGCTCGAAGCCAAGGGCTACAAGTTCCATTGCGGCGCCGACACCGAGAGCCTCCTGCACGGCTACGAGGAGTGGGGCGAGGCTGTCCTCGATCGCCTGCGCGGTATGTACGCCTTCGTCATCTGGGACAAAAAGAAGAACAAGCTTTTTGGCGCCCGTGACATCTTTGGCATCAAGCCGCTTTACTACTATCCCATGGCCGATGCGGGCGACGGCGCTCCGGGCGTGCTCTTTGGTTCCGAGATCAAGAGCTTCCTGGACTACCCGCACTTCCACAAGGCGGTCAACAAAAAGGCCCTGCGTCCGTACATGACGCTGCAGTATTCGGCAACCGAGGAGACCTTCTTCGAGGGTGTCTACAAGCTGCCGCCGGCGCACTACTTTACCGTCGATATCCCGACCGGCAAGATGAACATCGAGCGCTACTGGGATTGCGATTACTCTGCCGTCGAGAAGCCGTTCGAGGAGTACGTCGACGAGCTGGACGAGGTCGTGCACGAGAGCGTCGAGGCCCATCGCATCGCCGACGTCAAGGTCGCGTCGTTCCTCTCCGGTGGCGTCGACTCCAGCTACATCGCCGCTTGCCTCATGCCCGACAAGACCTTCTCGGTGGGCTTTGACTACAAGAACTTCAACGAGACCAACTACGCCAAGGAGCTTTCCGATAAGCTCGGCGTCGAGAACGTTCGCAAGATGATTACCGCCGACGAGTTCTTCGGTGCGCTCGAGGACATCCAGTATCACATGGACGAGCCGCAGTCCAACTTGTCTTCCGTGCCGCTGTGGTTCTTGGCCGAGATGGCCCGCAAGGACGTCACCGTCGTGCTTTCGGGCGAAGGTGCCGACGAGCTCTTTGGCGGCTACGCCTACTACGAGGACACGGTCCCGGTGCGCAAGTACAAAAAGATGGTGCCGCTGCCCATCCGTCGCGCGCTCGGTAACCTGGCGCTGCATATGCCGTACTTCAAGGGACATAACTTCCTGGTCAAGGGTGCCGAGATCCCCGAGAAGTCGTTCCTGGGACAGGCTCTGGTATGGCCGGAGCGCGAGGTCGACGGCGTGCTCAAGCCCGAGTACAACACCGGCGACGGCGCCTTCGAGCTTGCCGCTCCCATCTACGCGCGCGTGAAGGGTCAGCCCGAGCTGGTCAAGAAGCAGTACCTGGACATGAACATGTGGCTCCCGGGCGACATTCTGCTCAAGGCCGACAAGATGTGCATGGCGCACTCGCTGGAGCTGCGCGTGCCCTTCCTGGACCGCAAAGTCATGGAGTTCGCCGAGCACATTCCCGACCGCTACCGCATCAACGAGAACGGCAACAAACAGGTACTCCGCCACGCTGCCAACAAGTCGCTGCCCGATGAGTGGGCCACCCGTCCCAAGGTGGGCTTCCCGGTGCCGATTGTCTACTGGCTGCGCGAGCAAAAGTGGTACGACTATGTCAAGGAGTACTTCACCGCGCCGTGGGCAAGCGAGTTCTTCGATACCGATGAGCTCATGCACCTGCTCGATCTGCACTTTGCGGGCAAGGGCGATTTCCAGCGCAAGATCTATACGCCGCTCGTGTTCCTGGTGTGGTACAAGCGCTTCTTTATCGACGAGGACCAGCCCGCTGTTCAGGCTGCCTAGCCTCGGCTTACGAACGCCTGCGCGTAACGGCTCCTCCGGGAGCCGTTTTTGCGTGGGTGCGTTTCAGTTACTATAAAACCGTCCCTGCCAAATGGCTGAGAAAGGTGAAAGATGCACCATTCGGATTCCGCGACCGTGACCACGGTCGATACGCTTGCCAAGCTTCTCGATGTGTGCGGCGAGCTGCGCTCATCAGAGCAGGTTGACGAGCGTGCCGTGACCGGCTGCTCGTTTGATTCGCGCGCGGTCTCGGCAGGTGACGTATTCTTTTGCAAAGGTGCTGCCTTTAAGCCCGCGTTTTTGAGCATGGCGCTCGATGCGGGCGCCGTCGCATTTGTGTGCGAGGAGTCGCTGGTCGAGTCTCTGGAGCCGCTGGCGCAGGAGAGCGGTGCTGCGATGCTGGTTGTTGATAGTGTTCGCACGGCCATGGCCCTGTTGCCGCCGGAGGTCTACGACCGTCCCGACCACGACGTCAAGATCGTGGGTATCACCGGTACCAAGGGAAAGACCACGGCCGCTTTTATGCTCCAGTCGATTATCAAAGCGGCGGGCGAGTCCTGCGGCATGATCGGCTCGGTGAGTACCGACGATGGCATCGAGTGCTACGAGAGCACCAATACTACGCCCGAGGCCCCCGAGGTCTGGCGCCATATCGCCAACTGCCGCACGTCCGGTCGCCAGTCCATGGTCATGGAGGTTTCGAGCCAGGCGCTCAAGTACCAACGCGTCGAGAATCTGCCGTTTGACGTGGCGTGCTTCCTCAACATCGGCCGCGACCACATCTCGCCGATCGAACACCCCACGTTTGAGGATTATTTTGAGAGCAAACTCAGGATCTTTGACCAGGCAAAGACCGCCGTGGTGAATCTAGGCACCGAAGAGGTTGACCGTGTGCTAGAGGCAGCGTCGACGGCCGATCGCTTGGTGACCGTTGGGGTCGAGCATCCCGAGGCGAGCCTGTGGGCAAGCGACGTACGCATGGTCGGCTTTAGCATCGAGTTCAACTTGCATGGCCTGTGTGCCGACGAGTCCGAGACGGGGGAGAAGGTCCTGCTGGGCATCGCGGGCGACTTTAACGTGGAAAACGCGCTGGTCGCTATCGCCGCTGCGCGCGAGATCGGCATCGGTATCGAGGCTATCAAGAAGGGCCTCTCCAAACTGCGTGTGCCGGGCCGTATGGAGGTCGTGGAGTCGAAGGACGGCCGCGTGATCTGCGTCGTCGACTATGCGCACAACCAGCTTTCGTTCCGTTCGCTTTTCTCGTCGGTGAAGCGCGCGTTTCCCGCTAGCCCCGTCATTGCGCTGTTTGGCGCTGCCGGCGGCAAGGCGCAGGAGCGCCGCGAGCAGCTTCCGCGCGAGGCCGCACCGTATTCCGACCTGATGATCTTTGCCAACGAGGATCCAGCTCACGAGGACCCGATGAAGGTCTGTCGCGAGCTTGCCGAGCATGTTCCCGACGATACGCCGAACAAGATCATCCTCGACCGCGAAGCCGCTGTGCATGCGGCGTTCAAGGCGGCGCGCGAGGAGTACGTCAACCCCGATGCTCCCACCATTGTCTTGCTGCTGGCAAAGGGTGACGAAGAGCTCATGCACGTGGGCGACGAGTTCGTGCCCATCGAGAGCGACCTTTCGTTGGCCAATCGCCTGATCGATGTTACCCAGTTTGACTAATGAACCATGATGGCGGCGGCGCCCTGAGTGCGCTGTCGCCATAAGCGTGTTCCCTCAATCAAAACATGCCGTCCAAGTCCAAACCCTTCTACGTAAACGGAGTAACCATGTCCCACAATACCCTGCCGACCGTCGCTGAGCTTTCGGGCGAGATGCGCGAGCGCTTGGCCAAGGTCAAGTACGTCTTTACCGACCTGGATGCCACGATGCTCGCACCCGGCTCGTGCGTGCTGCGCGACAACGACGGCAACCCCTCGACCAAACTCGTCGAGGCCGTCGTGGCGCTCGCTCGCGCTGGTATTCAGGTGGTTCCCACCTCGGGCCGCAACCGTACCATGATCCACGAGGATGCGCGCGTGCTCGGCCTCAACTCCTACATCGGCGAGATGGGCGGCCTGGTCATGTACGACCTCAAAGCCAACGATTGGGAGTATCTGACCGGCGACATGCCCTACGACTCCTCTTGCGGCCTCACGCCGCACCAGGTGATCGAGCAGACCGGCGTGTGCGAGAAGATCCTCGCCCGCTGGCCGCACAAGATCGAGTATCACAACGACATGTCGACCGGCTACAAGTACCGTGAGGTCACCGTCGGCATGCGCGGCGATGTGCCCGACGATGAGGTTCAGGCCATCCTGGACGAGGCCGGCTGCGGTCTGATCTGGGCTTGCAACGGCCACCTGACTCACCTGTCCAAGCCGACGACGCTCGAGCTCGATCGCGTCGAGGACGGTCGCGCATTCAACATCAACCCCGCGGGCCTCAACAAGGGCGTCGCCATTGCGCACTTCTGCGAGCACCTGGGGATCGAGCGCGAGGAGACGTTGGCGCTCGGCGATTCCGAGTCCGACTTTTACATGGCCGATCACGTGGGCATGTTCTGCCTGGTCGAGAATGGCCTGACGAGCGCCGGCGCGCCCGAGTTCCTGGCTGCTTGCGAGAACGCTTTCGTTACGCGCGGCAAAATTGTCGACGGTTGGGCGGCGACGGCAGAGCTGCTGGTCGCGGCGCGTTCGTAGCGCGGCGCCGCCGCACTTGGACATGTCTTTTCGAGAGAGACTGGTGAGGTAATGTCCGATATCGAGAATCCGGCAGGCGACACGCGCCCGATTGGCGTGTTCGATTCTGGTTTGGGCGGTCTGACGGTTGCGCGCGCCATCGCGACGGCGCTGCCGCACGAGTCCGTCTACTACTTTGGCGACACCAAGCGCTGCCCCTACGGCACGCGCACCGAGGATGAGGTGCGCTCGTTTGCGTTGCAGGCGGGTCGTTGGCTTTCGAAGCACGACGTCAAGATTATGGTCATCGCCTGCAACACGGCGACCGCTGCGGCCTTGCGTCTGGCCCAGCAGGTGCTCGACGTTCCCGTGATCGGCGTGATCGCGCCGGGTGCCCGTGCGGCAATCAACAGCACCCGCTCGCGTCGTGTGGGCGTGCTCGCCACCAACCTCACCATTCGCTCGGGCGCCTACACGCGCGCCATTCAGGATCTAGATGCCGGCGTCGATGTATACGGCTGTCCTGCCTCGAGCTTTGTCGAGGTTGTCGAACACGAGCTCGCCTCGGGTGCACATCTGCAGGAACAGTGGCTTGAGAACGAGGACATCTTCGATACGCCTGCCGTGCGTGCGCTGGTGGGTGCCACGGTTGAGCCGCTGCGCGACCACGGTATCGATACCGTGGTGCTCGGCTGTACGCATTTTCCGCTGTTGGTGGGACCTATCCGGCATGCGCTGGGGCCTGGGGTGCGCGTCGTGAGTTCCGCCGAGGAGACCACGCGCGAGCTGACCGATATCCTCACGCGCCGCGAGCAGCTGGCGGGCGACGCCGCCGAGCCGCAGCATCGTTTTGCCACGACGGCCGATAACATTGCCGAGTTTGCGGTGGCGGGCAGCTTTATCTTTGGTCAGCCGCTCAAGAGCATCGAACACATCGATATCGATGAGCTGAAATAGATGTAAGGCAGCCGCCAAAGCCTTCGCCACATCTTTTGCCGAAAGGATATTTCTATGGAGTACATGCAGGTCAACCGCGCCAACGGTCGCGCCGCCAACGAGTTGCGCCCCGTTAAGCTCACCCGTGGCGTCATGAAGCACGCCCACGGCTCGTGCCTGGCCGAGTTCGGCGACACGCGCGTGCTGTGCGCCGCCACTATCGAGGAGGGCGTGCCGGGCTGGCGAAAGGGAGCTAAGGCCGGCTGGGTGACCGCGGAATACGCCATGCTGCCGGCGTCGACCGGCAAGCGCTGCAAGCGCGAGCACGCCAACCGCAAGGGTCGCTCCATGGAGATCGAGCGCCTCATTGGCCGCAGCCTGCGTACCGTCGTCAACATGAAGGCGCTCGGCGAGTACACCGTCACCGTCGACTGCGATGTGATTCAGGCCGATGGCGGCACGCGTACAGCGAGCATCACCGGCGCCTGGGTGGCGCTGCACGACGCCCTCGCCATGTGGGTCGAGGCGGGCAAGATCGATCGCATCCCGCTTACCGGCCAGATGGCTGCCATCTCCATGGGCGTTGTCGACGGCAATACGCTGCTTGACCTCGATTATTCCGAGGACAGCCATGCCGAGGTCGACATGAACCTCGTCGCCACCGACACCGGTGAGATGATCGAGCTCCAGGGTACCGGCGAGCAGGCGCCCTTCGACCGCAAGCGCCTCAACGCCCTGCTCGACCTGGGCGACAAGGGTATCGCCGAGCTCATCGAGCTTCAGCGCCAAGCCATCGTCTAACCTGCCAAAAAGGGACAGGTTTATTTTGGTAGGTTTTATCTGGGAAAACGTCGAAGTATAAGACTGCCGTTGATTGAGAGGGGAGAGAGGCCGAGGTCCTCGTCGTCCTCAACACGGCATTGCTATAGAGACAAGGAGGCCAGCTATGGCACTTGAGAAGATTGACATCGACACCCTCGACCCGGCGGCGACTATCGTCGTGGCAACAGGCAACGCCCATAAGCTCACCGAGATCGAGGCCATTCTGGGCAAGGTCATGCCCGAGGTGCGCTTTGTGGCGCTCGGCCAGCTGGGTGATTTTGACGATCCCGAGGAAAACGGCACGACGTTTTTGGAGAACGCCATCATCAAGGCGCAGGCTGCGGTTGAGGAGACGGGCCTTATGGCCATTGCCGACGATTCGGGCTTGGTCGTCGACGCGCTGGACGGTGAGCCCGGTGTGTATAGCGCGCGCTATGCGGGCGTGCACGGAGACGATGCCGCCAACAACGCCAAGCTTCTCGTTAACCTGGAAGGCGTGGCAGATGAGGACCGCACCGCACGCTTTATGAGCGTCGTTGCGCTCATCGACACGGACGGCTTGGTCACCTATGGCGAGGGCGCTTGCGAGGGCGTTATCGCGCACGAGGGCCGCGGCGATCACGGCTTTGGCTATGACCCGCTGTTCCTGCCGGTCGACACGCCGGGCAAGACCATGGCCGAGCTCACGGCGGATGAGAAGAACGCCATCAGCCATCGATTCCATGCGCTCGAGCATCTGTCCGCCAAGCTGACGGGCGAGGAGTAGGCCGTGCGCGCGGTGGTGCAGCGCGTACTCAACGCCGGCGTGACGGTCGACGGCGAGTGCGTGGGCCGCATTGGACGCGGCTACCTGGTGCTGCTGGGTGTGGGCCATGGCGATACGCGTGCCGAGGCCGATAAGCTGTGGGGCAAGCTCCGCGGGCTGCGCATCAACGAGGACGAGAACGGCAAGACCAACTTGGCGCTTGCCGATGTCGACGGCGAGGTGCTCGTGGTGTCGCAGTTCACGCTGTTCGCCGACTGCCGCCACGGTCGCCGCCCATCGTTTACGGATGCCGGCGCCCCCGATGTCGCCAACGAGCTCTACGAGTACTTCCTGACGCTTGTTCGTCAAGATGTCGAACACGTAGCACATGGCATCTTCGGCGCCGATATGAAAGTCGACTTGGTCAACGACGGTCCATTCACCATCGTCCTGGACACCGACAACCTTTAGGTTACGCGGTTTTACCAAACCGCGTAACAACTGGTCATGCGAGATTGTCGTCTGGTACGTATTTGGGACGGGGCTTATTTAGCTACTTGCGTATGGCGGCAGCAGGGTGCTATAGTATTAGAGTTTTGTCTATCTTAGGGGTATTATCCCCTTTTTGAATTGCACCTTCTGGAGGCCCTGTTCATGGAAGAGATGGAAGTCAATCACGTCGACGACATCCACGAGAAGCTGACCGATATGGTGGGCGATCGCGTCAAGGTTAAGGCCAACATGGGCCGCACCCGCGTCGTCGAGCGCATGGGCACCATCAAGAGCGTCCACCCCGCCGTCTTTATCGTCGAGGTTGACGAGCGCCGCGGCCGCAAGTCGCGTCAGTCCTACCAGTATATCGATGTCCTCACCGGTCAGGTCGAGCTGTTCGACCCTGAGAGCGGCGAGCATATCTTTACCCCGCTCGGCAATCAGCTCGAGGAGCACTAACGGTGACCGATCGGTCCCTGACTCTTTCCGCGCCGGCAAAGATTAACCTCTACCTGGGGGTTCATACCGAGCGCGATGACCGCGGCTACCACAGGGTCGATTCCCTGATGGCGGCCGTCGGTCTTTCCGATACCGTGACGGTCACGCCGGCGCAGGCGCTGACTGTCCAGACGGTTCCGGCATCAGATTTTCCCATGCAAAAGAATACGGCGTATCGGGCTGCGGTTGCTATGGCCGAGCATTATGGTCGCGAGGCAAACATCTGCGTGACGATGGAGAAGCGCATTCCATTGTGCGCCGGCTTGGGCGGCCCCTCGACGGATGCGGCCGCGGTCATTGTCGCCTTGGCGGAGCTCTGGGGCATTGATCGTACCGACCCAGCGCTCGACGACATTGCGCGGGGCATTGGTGCTGACGTCCCGTTCTTTTTGCACGCGAGTCCTGCGTTCTACGTAGGTGGGGGAGACGTGCTGGCAACTGAGTACCCCGCGCTGCCCGCGACGCCCGTCGTGCTGGTCAAGCCGCGCGAGGCAAGTGTTTCGACAATTGAAGCCTATCGACGTTTTGACGAGGCCCCGGTGCCTGCGGACGAGCCCGGCGCGATAGCTTCTGCCTTGCGTGCTGGTGATGCCGAGACGGCATATGCACTCATCCATAACAACTTGGGTGTCATTTCCGCACAGATGGAGCCGCAGATTCAAACGGTTCTCGATTGGCTGCGTAAACAGGACGGCACCGTTGCTGTAGATGTGTGCGGATCGGGTGCCTGCTCGTTTGCCATTTGCGGCACCGCCGCCATGGCCGAAAGGCTTGCCGACGCTGCCCAGCAAAACGGCTGGTGGTCCTGCGCGACGCAGTTCATTCCCAACACGGTTCGCGTCGAAGTGCCAAAGAAGTAAAAATTTCTCTAGCACACGACGGAAATCTTTGTTACTATAGTCGAGCTAACGGGTTGTGGCTCAGTTTGGTAGAGCACTGCGTTCGGGACGCAGGGGTCGCTGGTTCAAATCCAGTCAACCCGACCAGAGCATGAGGAGGGACCGCTTCTTGCGGTCCCTTTTTTTAGCTATTGTTGTGATACCGCGATACCCGCGGTATACTCATTCGAGCTTGTCTCGCTGTATTGTGGAGGTCTACATGTTTGGACTGAGGGCTCCTGAGCTCATCATTATTCTCGTCGTTGTCCTGATTATCTTCGGGCCCAAGAACCTGCCGAAGCTCGGCAAGTCCCTCGGCTCTACCGTCAAGAATATCCGCGAGGGTATGGAGGGCGACGATAAGGCCGAGACCAAGCAGGCCGAGGAGGTCGTGGTCGAGCAGTCCGAGGAGGACAAGGAGATCGCTGAGCTCGAGGCCAAGCTCGCTGCTGCCAAGAAGAAGCAGGCAGAGGACAGCGACGCGGACGCAGAGTAGTCCCATCCCTTTGGGGTGAGCACCTGACCGGCTTGCCCGCAGGCTAGCCGGTCTTTTTCGTTTTGTTGACAGTTGATTGTTTGATCAGAGTTGGGGAGATATCCGTATGGACGCAAGCCAGATCGTACTGACCGCTGAGGGCCGCCAGAAGCTCGTCGAGGAGCTCGCTTGGCGTGAGGGCGATTACGCCAAGGAGATCGTCGAGGACATCAAGGAAGCCCGCGCGTTCGGCGACCTTTCGGAGAACTCCGAGTACGACGCCGCTAAGGACAAGCAGGCCCAGAACGCCGCTCGTATTGCCGAGATCCAGGCCATCCTCGCCAACGCTCAGGTTGCTGCCACCACGGGCGACCTGACCGTCTCCATCGGTTCCACCGTTTCGCTGATTGATCCCAACGGCGAGGTCATGGAAGTCACGCTCGTCGGTACCACCGAGACCAACTCGCTCGAGCACAAGATCTCCAACGAGTCTCCGGTCGGCCACGCCATCATCGGTCACGGCGAGGGCGACTCCGTCGAGGTCGTTACGCCTTCCGGCAAGACTCGCGTCTACACCATCGCCAAGATCGCACGCTAGACCACGGTCCCGCGTAAAGGTATGTTTTCGCTCCCTGGGACCGAATCCTGGGGAGCGTTTTAGTTTGAGGAGCTAACTTATGGCAGAGAACCAGAACGCCGCCGATCAGGCATCGACGCTCAACGACGAGCGCGCCACCCGCCTGGCCAAGCGCGCCGCCCTGTTCGAGGCGGGCCAGAACCCCTATCCCGAGCACTCTGAGCTTGAGGACTACGTCGCCGATATCGAGACTAAGTACGCCGATCTTGCCGATGGTGAGGACACCGAGGATGTCGTGAAGATCGCCGGCCGTGTGGTCGCCAAGCGCGGTCAGGGCAAGATCATGTTCATCGTCGTGCGCGATGCGACTGCCGAGATTCAACTGTTCTGCCGCATCAACGACATGGACGAGGCTGCCTGGAATACGCTCAAAGCCTTCGACTTGGGCGACATCCTGGGCGTGACCGGCGTGGTTGTGCGCACCCAGCGCGGCCAGCTTTCCGTTGCCCCTAAGAGCGCGACCCTGCTTTCCAAGGCCGTTCGTCCGCTGCCCGAGAAGTTCCACGGTCTTTCCGACAAGGAGACCCGCTATCGCCAGCGCTATGTCGACCTGATCGCCAACGACGACGTTCGCGAGACCTTCCGTAAGCGTTCGCAGATTCTCTCCACCTTCCGTCGCTTTATGGAGTCCGACGGCTACATGGAGGTCGAGACCCCCATCCTGCAGACCATCCAAGGCGGCGCTACTGCCAAGCCGTTCATTACCCACTTCAACGCGCTCGATCAGGAGTGCTACCTGCGTATCGCTACCGAGCTGCACCTCAAGCGCTGCATCGTCGGTGGTTTTGAGCGCGTGTTCGAGATCGGCCGCATCTTCCGTAACGAGGGCATGGACCTTACCCACAACCCCGAGTTCACCACGATGGAGGCCTACCGTGCCTTCTCCGACCTCGAGGGCATGAAGGCACTCGCCCAAGGTGTCATCAAGGCTGCCAACAAGGCCATCGGCAACCCCGAGGTCATCGAGTACCAGGGCCAGACCATCGACCTTTCTGGTGAGTGGGCCAGCCGTCCCATGACCGACATCGTCTCCGACGTGCTCGGCAAGCAGGTCACCATCGACACGCCGGTCGAGGAGCTTGCTGCCGCCGCGCGCGAGAAGGGCCTGGAGATCAAGCCCGAGTGGACTGCTGGCAAGATCATCGCCGAGATTTACGATGAGCTGGGCGAGGACACCATCGTCAACCCGACGTTCGTGTGCGATTACCCCATCGAGGTCAGCCCGCTTGCCAAGCGTTTTGAGGACGACCCGCGCCTGACGCACCGCTTTGAGCTGGTCATCGCCGGTCACGAGTACGCCAACGCGTTCTCCGAGCTCAACGACCCGGTCGACCAGGCCGAGCGCTTTGCCGCCCAGATGGCCGAGAAGGCCGGCGGTGACGACGAGGCCATGGAGTACGACGAGGACTACGTGCGCGCCCTCGAGTACGGTATGCCTCCCGCGGGCGGCATTGGCATTGGTATCGACCGCGTGGTCATGCTGCTCACCAACCAGGCTTCTATCCGCGACGTGCTGCTGTTCCCGCACATGAAGCCCGAGAAGGGTTTCCAGTCCGGTGCCGCTGCCGCCAAGGCTGCCGAGGCCGGCAACGCCGCGAGCCCGTTCGTTACGTCGCTTAAGCCCACGCTCGATTACTCCAAGATCGCCGTTGAGCCGCTGTTTGAGGAGTTCGTCGACTTTGATACCTTCTCCAAGAGCGACTTCCGCGCTGTGAAGGTCAAGGCATGCGAGGCCGTCAAGAAGTCCAAGAAGCTGCTGAACTTTACGCTCGACGACGGCACCGGCACCGACCGCACCATCCTCTCCGGTATTCACGCTTATTACGAGCCCGAGGACCTGGTTGGCAAGACCTTGCTCGCCATCACCAACCTGCCTCCGCGCAAGATGATGGGTATTCCCAGCTGCGGCATGCTGATCAGCGCTGTCCACGAGGAGGAGGGCGAGGAGCGCCTCAACCTGATTCAGCTCGACGCCTCCATCCCCGCCGGCGCAAAGATGTGCTAACTAGTTACGCGGTTCTACGAACCGCGTAACGGCTCGACGCTGCGCGACGTCCAGGGCGACAATTTGTCATTCAAAAGGCAAGGCATGACCAGAAGGTCTATGCCTTGCCTTTTTCATGCCAACTTGTTCGCCCTGGACGTCGCTCGCTGTCCGTCCTCTATCTGCGGTGTTGCCCTGGTTGGCACTTAGGGACGTTCCTTTTCTGCCGGCACTTGGGGACAGTCCTTGTCGAGTTACTGGTGCAGGGTGTGTCGTTGCCAAGGCATCGGCGTTGCCTTGGCTGTCAATAGTCATTGTGGACGTTCTTAAACGACTACCCAACGGCTATTGTGCACATGGCTCGCATGACAGCCGTCTCTTTTATGTTTCCTTTAGCCGTTGCTGCTTAGGATGGGGGTTAGTCGGTAGGAAGGGAGTGTCTATATGGACGACGCGAGCGAGCGTGCAATCGAAGAGGACATGCTCGATCAGTTCAATTACTTTGATGATGAGGACGAGGAGCTGATCGACCGTCGCGAGCCAGCGCCGCTTGATTCCTTTGATCTGGTCGATGAAGAGGCTGATGAGGTTGAGGGTGAATCAGTGGAGCCCCCACAGCCTTCGCGCCTTGACTCGCTGCTTTCGAGAGCCCCCATGCACCACGGCGTTCGTGCCGGCGCGCTCCATATGAAAACTGACTGGCATCAGATCGTGACGGCAGGCGATGAACTTGCCGTCGATGCGCCGCTCACCGATAAGTCATCCATCATCTGCCGCACCGGCATGCTTATGCTCGCGAGCGGAACGGGTGCCTGGCGTGTACGCGATACCATGAATCGTGTTGCTGACGTGCTCGGCGTCACAATTCACGTCGACCTGAGTCTTCTGTCGTTTGAGTGCACTTGCATCGAAGATGGCCACTGCTTTAACGAGGTTGTCAGCCTGCCCACAACGGGAGTCAATACCCATCGCATTTGGATGATGGAGAGTTTCCTCAAGGAAATCGAGACCTATGGTCGTCGCTTCACGGTACACGAGTATCACGAGATGCTCAGGACCGTTGAGAGCTCAAAGCCCGATTACTCTCCCTGGCAACAGGGCCTTGCGGCAGCCTGTGCTTGCGGCGCCTTCGTCTTTTTGCTCGGCGGCGGCCCTATCGAGATGGCCTGTGCATTCGTAGGCGCTGGTGTCGGTAACTTTGCTCGCTCCCATATTCTCAAGCAAGGCCTTGGTCAGTTCAGCGCGCTGACGACCGGTGTTGCGCTCGCTTGCGTTTCGTATCTGCTGGCATTGCTCGGCCTTGGCCAGGTCATACCGGGGGCAATGTCGCACCAAGAAGGCTATATCGGCGCCATGCTCTTTGTGATTCCCGGCTTTCCGCTCATTACGGCAGGCCTCGACATCGCTAAGCTCGACATGCGAAGCGGTATCGAGCGCCTTTCATATGCCGTATCGATTATTGTGATGGCGACCCTCGTAGGTTGGATGGTTGCCGAGTGTGTTGGCCTGGCGCCGGACGACTTTGCCCCACTGGGCCTTTCGCCGCTTGCCCTTACGCTTCTGCGCGTGGTGATGAGCTTCGTTGGCGTATTCGGCTTCTCGGTGATGTTCAACAGCCCGGTAAAGATGGCCGCGGCAGCTGGGTTGATCGGCGCCGTTTCCAATACCCTGCGCCTTACGCTCGTCGATGCGCCGACGATGATTCCCTTCCTGGGCCTCAGCACGGGAATGCCTCCCGAGGCAGCAGCGTTTATCGGCGCGCTGGTATCGGGTCTGCTGGCAAGCTTGGCCGAAGTCAAGCTCACCTACCCGCGTATCGCTCTCACGGTGCCTTCGATTGTCATTATGGTGCCGGGTTTGTATCTGTATCGCTCGATGTATTACATGTGCACCTTCGACACAGTCAATATGCTCGGTTGGTTTGTGCGTGCAGTGCTCATCGTGGCGTTTTTGCCCGTTGGTCTGGGTGTGGCACGTACACTCACCGACCCTCGCTGGCGCCACACCAGCTAATTGGTGCAAAGGGGACAGGTTACTTTGCACCCCCAATGAGTTGCGGTGAAATAGGGACTGAATTGCTGCTTAAAGGGTCAAAACAGTCCGTATTCCACCGCAACTTATGGGGTCGGGGGGGGGATTATTGGTGCCCTGCATCTCCATAAACTCAACGCTTACGAAGCGCGCGCCGTTCGTGTTAGGGTAGTTCCACCACATAAGTAGTCGCAGACGCACGTACCACGGGCGGGCGAGATGAAGTCCCAACAGCTCCATCTTGCCCGCCCGTTTTTGTTGCGTGGTGCCGCGGCGTAACACAGAAAGGACAATGCCCTTTATGCCTATCAACAAACGAGAGAGCCTGCTGTTCACCTTTATCATGTGCTTTTGCATGGTGCTCTGGATGAGCATCTACAACGTTGCCCTGCAGCATGGGGCCATCAACGGCGAGGTTGTTGCCGCCGCGTGGCTCGGCTTCCCCGTTGCCTACATTTTTGCCATGTGCTGCGACTGGTTTGTTGCCAGCCCCCTTGCCAAGGGTTTCGCCTTTAAATTCCTGGTCACGCCGGGCAAGAGTTCGCCGCTTGCCATGACGCTTGCCGTCAGCTCCTGCATGGTCGTTCCCATGGTCATCATCATGTCGCTGTACGGTGCCTGTGAGGGTCTGACGCACATGCCCGGCGGCATCCTTGCGAACCTGTATTCCGTGCCCGCGATCTGGATGATCAACATCCCGCATAATTTTGTGATGGCGCTGCCGTGGAACCTTTTGGTAGCCGGTCCGATTTCCCGCTTCGTCTTCCGTCGCGCCTTCCCTGTGGGGACGGTTTTCGAGGAGGAGCATGCCGAGCTCTTGGAGCAGGCTATGGCTCCTGAGTGTGAGTAGCTCGCTTAGGGATCTGCTGAGCGCGGGCGACTTGCTTGGTTGGAGCCCAAAGCGTGGATAGCTCTCTCGGCGACATCGCGGGCGTGAGCGGTGCGCATGACCGGAGGGCCCGTGCTGCTCCGTTGCCCGACGTGCTAGCGCGCAGAACAATCTGTTGGTGCATTCGGCGGCTGCTGAAGCGTTTCGGCAGCCGCTTTTTATACGGAGTTTAAATACAACAGTCTGTTGTATTACGTAGAGTGGTATATCTCTAGCGGGAAAAATGCGAGAGACGGAGCATTATGGCGTTGCTAGTAGGACTGGACGTAGGGTCGACGACGACCAAAGTTTACGCGATGCACGAGGATATGACCGAGGCGTGGTGGGGATATCGCCGCCACGGGGCGTGTCAGACAGCGAGCGTGCGCGCCATGCTCGGCGAGCTCGCCGAGCGCTTTCCCCATGAGTCACTGCGCGTTGCGGTGACCGGCTCGGGTGCGCGCGATATCGCGACCGCGCTGGGCGCCTCGTACGTTCAGGAGGTGGTCGCCAACGCGCTCGCGATCAGCAGGTTCTATCCGCAGACGCGCTGCGCCATCGAGCTGGGCGGCCAAGACGCCAAGATGATCTTCTTCCGCACCAACGATAAGGGAGACATCGAGGTTGCCGACATGCGCATGAACGGCTCGTGCGCAGGCGGTACCGGTGCATTTATCGACGAGATGGCAAAGCTCATGGGGGTCGGCACCGAATCGGGCGAGTTCGAGCAGCTCGCAAGCCGGGGAACGACCGTCCACGAGGTCTCGGGCCGCTGCGGCGTGTACGCAAAGACCGATATCCAGCCGCTGCTCAACGAGGGCATTCCTACCACCGACCTGGCGCTTTCGGCGCTTCACGCGGTCGCCCGCCAAACGATCGGCGGTCTGGCCCAGGGTATCGACATCGAGCCGCCGGTAATCTTCGAGGGCGGTACGCTCGCCTACAACCCCACACTGGTCCGCGTGTTCCGGGAGCAACTGAATCTATCGGACGATCAGGTTATCGTCCCGCGCGATCCGCAGATCATGGTCGCGCGCGGTGCCGCCCTGTCGCTGACCGACATGTTCGCATCGTCCCAACCGATCGACCTTCCCGACGCTTTTGTCCGACTGGATAAGCTCGAGACGGTCGCGCCCGCAAGCGGGGAGGGACGTCTTGCCCAGCCCTTTTTTGCCACACCTGCCGAGCAGGCGGATTTTACGGCACGCCATGGCAAAGAGACGCCGGCAAAGGGTCCGGATGCGTATTCGCCCGGAGAGACGGTGCGTGTGGCGCTCGGTATCGATTCGGGGAGCACGACGACCAAGTTCGCCCTGGTCGATGAGGCGGGTGAGCTTGTCGATTCGTTCTACGCGTCTAATAACGGCAGACCGCTCGACGTCGCCCAACAGGGTCTTGTCAGCTTGAAGAACCGCTGGGAGACAGCGGGAGTCACGCTTGCGATCGATGCCGTGGGCACCACGGGATACGGCGAGGAGCTTTTCGCGCGCGCGTTCCACGCCGACTACCATACGGTCGAGACGGTCGCGCACGCCCGCGCCGCGTGCGCATGCGTTCCCGATGCGACCTTCGTGCTCGACATCGGCGGACAGGATATGAAGGCCATCTGGCTCAACCACGGCGTGCTGACCGATATCGTCGTCAACGAGGCGTGCTCTGCGGGCTGCGGCTCGTTCCTCGAGGGTTTTGCCAAAAACCTCGGAATAGCCGTTGAGGATATCGCGACCGAGGCATTTTCGTCCAAAGCCCCCGCCGTTCTCGGCAGCCGCTGCACGGTGTTCATGAACAGCAGCGTCGTTTCCGAGCAGCGGCGCGGTAAGGGTCCGGGCGACATCATGGCCGGTCTCTGCCGTTCGATTATCGAGAACGTGTTCACCAAGGTCATTCGCGTTTCAAATCTCAACCGTCTGGGCGACAAAGTCGTCGTCCAGGGCGGCACGTTCCGAAACGACGCGGTGCTGCGCGCATTCGAGCAGTATCTGGGCAAACCCGTCACGCGTGCGCCCCACCCGGGGCTGATGGGCGCTATCGGTATCGCCCTGCTCGCGCGCGAGGAATGCCGCAAGGGCGACGCCGGCACGTCGTTTATCGGGCTCGATGCCGTGGAGCGCTTCGAGCATCGCGAGTTCGGCGGCGTTACCTGCCGTCGGTGCAACAACCGCTGCCAGCGCGCGGTCGTGGCATTTGGCGACGGCTCGCTTTACGTCACGGGCAATCGCTGCCCGCGCGGCGGCGCCATCTCATGGGATGAGCTCGTGCGCGAGGTTCCCGCGGCGGAGGAGCTGCGTCCGCAGGGTGCTTGCGAGGCACAGGCACCCGGCACGGGGCGCGACCGGACCGCGGCTGCCCCCAATCTCTTTGTCGACCGCGAGAAGCTGCTGTTCGAGTCGTACCCCACGGTTCCCGTCAGCGGGGGGCGCGATGTCACGATCGGCATTCCCCGTGTGCTCGAGTTCTGGGACACCATGCCGTTCTGGTCGACGTTCTTCAGCACGCTCGACTTTAAGGTGCGCGTCTCGGGACGCAGCACCAAGGCGATGTACGAGCGCGGTCTGGCGCACGTCACATCCGACACCGTGTGCTTCCCGGCCAAGCTCGTCCACGGGCACATCCGCAATCTCGTCGACGCCGGCGTCGACCGCATCTTCATGCCCATCATCACGACGGTGCCCACCGAAAACACCGCCTCTACCAGCGAGTGGATGTGCGCCGTCGTAAAGGGATACCCCTACGTGATGCGCAATTCCGATAACCCGGAGGAGCGTTTCGGCGTTCCGTTCGATACGCCGCTGTTCCACTGGTACGACGAGGGCGACCGAAACCGCCAGCTCAAGGCGTGGTGCAAGGAGACCTTCGATATCGATGCCGACCTGGTTGCCAAGGCGACCGAGCAGGCGGACCGCGCGCAGGAGACGTTTGAGAACCAGCTGCAGCTGCGCGGCAGGCAGGTGCTCGAGAACGTGCACGAGGACGGCGGCTACGCGGTGGTGATCGCTTCGCGCCCGTACCACAACGACCCGCTGGTCAACCACGGGCTGCCCAAGCTCTTCTCTGAGCGCGGCATCCCCGTGCTGACGCCCGATGCGGTGCCGGGGGTCTGCAACGTCGATCTTTCCAACAGCCGCATCGACATCGTGAACAACTATCATGCGCGCATGCTGTCGTGCGCGGTCATCGTCGCATCGACGCCCGAGCTCGAGCTCGTGCAGATGGGCAGCTTCGGCTGCGGCCACGATGCGTATCTCACCGACGAGATCGCGCGCATGATGGGCGAGATGGGCTCCAAGGTTCCGATGATGATCAAGCTCGATGAGAGCGACGTCGCCGGTCCCATGGGCATTCGCGTGCGTTCGTTTATCGAGTCGGTCAACCGTCGTCGCGCGGAGGAGCGTGCCGAGGGCGCCCGGGTGCACGCGGTCCATCCGCTCGACGACCCGTATAAGGTCAAGTACACCAAGCGCGACCGGCACGACAAGATCGCGCTGGTCCCCAACACCTCCCATGCGTTCTGCAGGCTCATGACCGCGGCGATGCGCAATCAGGGCGTGCGCGCCGAGGCCCTTGATATCGGGCGCGAGGATGCCATCCGCCTGGGCAAACGCTATGTGCACAACGACATCTGCTTCCCCGCGCAAATCGTGATCGGCGAGGCGCTCGCGGCACTCGAGAGCGGTAAGTACGACCCGCACGACGTCGCCGTGGTGACTGGCAAGTATATCGGCGACTGCCGCCTGACGCACTACATGCCCCTGCTGCGCCGCGCGCTCGACGACGCGGGATACGACTATGTCCCGGTGCTCACCAACGACGACGTCGATGCCCACAATGCGCATCCGGGCTTCAAGCTCGGCCTTGGCCCGAGCATCCAGATCGCCTACGGTCTTCCCATGATCGATGCCCTCGAGGCTATGCTTAGGCGCATCCGTCCCTACGAGCTCGAGAAGGGCGCGGCGGACGCTGCGTTCGACCGCGCGCTCGATGAGGTTATCGAGGGCATGGAGCGCTCCGGGCTGAGAGGCCAGGCGACGGGCTTCAAACGCGCGCTTGCGA
Source organism: Collinsella sp. (assembly GCA_046995905.1). Taxonomy (GTDB): domain Bacteria; phylum Actinomycetota; class Coriobacteriia; order Coriobacteriales; family Coriobacteriaceae; genus Collinsella. The sequence continues at coordinate 2,139,265 of JBKXET010000001.1, read as the reverse complement.
TCATGGACGCCGTTCCGTACGACCGCTCGAACCCGCATCCGACCGTTCTCATCGTGGGCGAGTACCTGCTCAATTTCCATCTCGGCGCCAACCACGAGATCGAGCGCTACCTCGAGGACAACGGGCTCGAGGTCATCGAGGCGCGCATGACCGACGTGATCCGCAAGACCTATTTCTACAAGCATGCGCAGTCGCGCGAGTTCCACGTCGACCTGTCGCTGCCCGAAAAGGCCTGGTACGCCACGGCGGACAACCTGTTCGAGCTCGCGCACGACCGTTGCGACCGCCTGGGCGCGGCGAGCCCGCTCTACGAGCCGCCGACGCGCATGCCCGAGCTCGTGCGCGCGAGCGATAAGATCCTGCACCATACGTTCGATGCGGGCGAGGGCGTGCTGATTCCGGCGGAGATTCTCGAGCACGCCAAGCGCGGCTGCCGCAACTTCGTGATCCTGCAGCCGTTCGGGTGTCTGCCCAACCATGTCGTGGGGCGCGGGCTCATCCATGCGCTCAAGGAGCAGTATCCCACGGCGCAGTTCCTGCCGCTCGACTACGATCCCGACGTGAGCTTCGCCAACGTGGAGAACCGTCTTCAGATGCTCATCATGAACGCCAAGGCGCAGGGGTGCGGTGAGGCGCATGGCGAGACCGCGTAAGGACGCCGATGCGCCCGATGCACGCACCCGTATCATCGAGGCGTTTTGGGAGCTCATCGAGAACAACAGCATCTTCGAGCTGTCGGTTGGCGAGGTGACCCGCGCCGCCCAGTGCAATCGCGGAACGTTTTACTACTATTTTCACGATTTCGATGAACTCGTCGCCATCGCCATAGCCCAGCTGCTGCAGGATAACGAGCTCATCACCGATGCCCTCTGGCATTTTTCGAGCGAGGGCGACCTTTCGGCGTTCGACCGGCGCGACGTCCGCTGCCTGCTGCAGCGCATCGTCATCACCATGAGGGCGGGTGCCGCCGAGCAGGTCGTGCAGGGCATCCATACGATCATCATCGACCGCGTGAGAGAGATCGTCCACCCCGACGGAGAAGAGCTCAAGGCAGATTCGAGCTTTGCGGTGGGCTTTCTGGTCTCGGGCATCATGGGCTTTGTGATGGCGGTCGGCTTTGCCCGGGAGGGCGGCGAGGAGATAGACCTCGAGCAGCCGGGGGACAGCGCGTGCGCGTACCTGAGGGCGGTCGCCATGCAGACGGTGGAAACGGTCGCGCAAGTCGAGGGCGTCGATACATCCGAGCTGCTCGAACGCGTCTCCAAGGAGGCCGATGCCTATCGCGCATCGCGTGCGACGAGTCCCGACGTGGTGAAAGACGCCTAGGGTTTCTCTTGCGGGGCGCCTGTCGCGCATCGCGCGGTGAGTCCCGCGATGCGGTCATAACCTGCATTCATGTGAGCCGGGTTTATAGATATTCCTCCAGCTGTTAACATAGACAACCTGTGGGTAAAGAGACAAAAGCGCCGCCGACGGGCGGGCGTTTTGATTTCGATGAACTCATGTAAGGAAACGAGCATGTTAGATAGATTTACCGATCGAGCGCGCAAGGTCATGTCGATGGCCAAACAGGAGGCGCTCGATCTGCACTCAAATAAGGTGGGCACCGAGCACCTGCTGCTCGCACTCGCCAAGGAGGACGAGGGCATCGCTGCCGAGGCGCTGCGCTCGCTTGATATCTCCTACGACGACATCATGGACACCCTCAAGGAGGTCCAGACCACGGTTCCCGAGCCCAGCGAGGAGACCGAGGCTGCCAAGCTTGCCTTTACGCCGCTCGTCATTAGCGTGATGGAGCGCTCCTTCCGCGTGGCACGTGAGAACAACCAGACCTACGTGTCGACCGAGCACTTGCTGATTGGCATCGTCGAAGAGGGTAACGGCATGGCCATGGACATCCTCATGCGCCTGGGTGTGTCGTCCGCCTCCATCAAAAAGGCTATCGAGAAACTTACCGCCAAGGACCAGGACAAGAAGCGTCCGCTCGCCGGCGCCGGTGCCGGGCGTCCCGGTGCGGGCCTGCCGTTCTTTAGCGGCTCGGACGCGTCGCAGCAAAAGGGGAGCGGCACCGATACGCTTAAGCAGTTCGCCACCAACCTTACGCAGAAGGCGCGCGACGGCGAGCTCGACCCTGTAATTGGTCGCGAAAAGGAAGTCCAGCGTATGATGGAGATCCTTTCGCGTCGCACCAAGAACAATCCGCTTATCTTGGGCGACCCCGGCGTGGGCAAGACGGCCATCGTCGAGGGTCTGGCTCAGCAGATTGCAGCTGGCAACGTGCCCGAGAACCTTATGAACCAGAACATCTGGACGCTCGACCTGCCGGGCCTCGTTGCGGGCGCCAAGTATCGCGGTGAGTTTGAGGAGCGCCTCAAGAACGTGATCCAGGAGGCCACCGAAGCTGACGACGTCATCCTGTTTATTGACGAGATGCACACCATCATCGGTGCCGGCTCTGCCGAGGGCTCCATCGACGCGAGCTCCATGCTCAAGCCCGTGCTCGCGCGCGGTGCCTTCCAGATTATCGGCGCCACCACGGCCGAGGAATTCCGCAAGTACCTCACCAAGGACCCGGCCTTCGAGCGTCGCTTCCAGACCATCGATGTCGAGGAGCCGAGCGTCGAGGACACGGTCAAGATCCTGACCGCGCTCAAGCCGCGCTACGAGGAGCACCACCATGTGCGCTATACGCAGGGTGCTATCGAGGCCGCCGCGAACCTCTCCGACCGCTACATCCAGGATCGCTTCCTGCCCGATAAGGCCATCGACCTCATTGACGAGGCCGGCGCCCGCGCCCGCATCGCCGCCAACCGCGCGCCCGAGCCGGTGCGCGAGGCCGAGCATCGCGTGGAGGAGCTTAAGGCCGCCGCGCAGGAGGCCACCGAGAGCGACGACATGAACAAGGCCGCCGAGATCACCGAGCAGCAAAAGGCTGCCGAGATTGAGCTCGCCGAGGCCAAGGCTGCCTGGACGGCCGAGCTCGACGCCAGCCCGCTCACCATCGATGTCTCCCAGATTGCCGACATCGTGTCCGTGACCTCGGGCGTGCCGGTGTCCTCGCTCACCGAGAGCGAGAGCCGCCGCCTGCTGCAGGCCGAAAGCGTGCTCAAGACGCGCATCATCGGTCAGGACGAGGCCGTCGAGGCCGTTGCCAAGGCCGTGCGCCGCAGCCGCTCGCCGCTCAAGGACCCGCGTCGCCCCGGCGGCAGCTTTATCTTCCTGGGCCCCACCGGCACGGGCAAAACCGAGCTCGCCAAGACGCTCGCCGAGTATCTCTTTGGCAGCAAGGACGCGCTCATCAGCTTCGATATGTCGGAGTTTGGCAGTGAGTTCGAGGTCTCCAAGCTCATCGGTAGCCCCCCGGGCTATGTGGGCCACGACGAGGGCGGCCAGCTCACCAAGGCTGTTCGCCGTCACCCGTACTCGGTCGTGCTGTTCGACGAGATCGAGAAGGCGCACCCCGACATCTTCAATATCCTGCTGCAGGTGTTGGAGGAGGGCCGTCTGACCGATAGCCAGGGCAAGACGGTCGACTTCCGCAATACGGTGATCATCATGACGTCAAACGTGGGCGCCCGCGAGATCGCGCAGGATGCGAGCGTTGGCTTTGGCACCACCGGCGAGCAGGGCCTCACCTCGAGTGAGATCCGCGGCCGCGCGATGGGCGAGCTCAAGCGCCTGTTCCGCCCCGAGCTGCTCAACCGTATCGACGACATCGTGGTGTTCCAGAAGCTCTCGGGCGAGAACCTGACCAAGATTGCGCACCTGCTGGTGGACGATCTGCGCCAGCGCCTGATCGCAAACGGCATGAACATCAAGCTTACCGATGCGGCCTACGACAAGATTGTGGCGGAGGGTACCGACCTCACCAACGGCGCGCGTCCGCTGCGTCGTGCCATCCAAAAGCTCATCGAGGATCCGCTGTCCGAGGAACTGCTGGCTGGCGAGTGGGGCGAGGGCGATACCGTCCTGTGCGACGTGGCCGATGGCAAGTTTGTCTTTAGCCGCGGCACGGGCGAGATCCCGGCACCGCGTCCGGCGGGCACGCTTGGTGGCGATACCGCCCCGGCGGTACCGCACACCGGCAACGCCGCGCCCGTGAGCGGCGGCGTGACCTCGGGCCCCGGCGGCATGATGCAAGCCGGTTCCGGCGCGCTGTAGGGCGTGGCGACAATTTGATACGCGCAATCGAGGCGCTCCGGAAAGGGCGCCTCGATTTGTAGAGCTGCGGAAGTTGTGACCGTTACGCTATACGGTCCACCGTTAGCCGATGATGCGAGGGCGCTCGGCGTTTTCGACTGGTTTATGCACGCAAAGTCTGGGAATATACAAGTCGCATGTCTTACTGTCTAACCAGTTGCGCCAAGGAGGCACCATGGACTACAAGATTACCGGCTACGAGCCCGCCCAGCTGTTCCATTTCTTTGAGGAGGTCAGCGCGATCCCCCGTGGGTCTGGCAACGAGAAGGGCATCAGCGATTTCCTGGTTGCGTTTGCCAAGGAGCGCGGTCTCGATGTGTACCAGGACGAGGTCTACAACGTCATCATTCGCAAGCCCGCATCTGCCGGTGCCGAGAATGCCCCGACCGTGATGCTGCAGGGCCACATCGATATGGTGTGCGACAAGTTGGGCTCCGTTGAGCACGACTTTACGACCGATGGTATCGACCTGGTCGTCAAGGACGGCGTCCTCACCGCTAACGGCACCACTCTGGGCGCCGACAACGGTATTGCCGTCGCGCTTATGCTTACCGTGCTCAACGACGATTCGATTACCCATCCGGCCCTCGAGTGCGTGTTCACCACCGACGAGGAGACTGGCCTGGTCGGCGCCGAGACGCTCGACAAGTCCCAGATTAGCGCCCGCACCATGATCAACCTTGACTCCGAGGAAGAGGGCGTTGCCACCGTCAGCTGTGCCGGCGGCGTCGTCGTTACCTACACCTGCCCGATCGCGCGCGAGCACAAGACCGGTAGCACCCTCACGCTCGACATCTCCGGCCTGCTGGGCGGCCACTCCGGCAGCGATATCAACCTGGAGCGCGGCAACGGCAACCTCATCATGGCCCGCATCATCGACCGCCTGATGGTTGCCGGCGAGCCCGCCATCGTTAGCTTTAACGGCGGCACCAAGGACAACGCCATCAACCGTGAGTGCAAGGCTGTTCTGGTCTACGCCGACCACGCTGCCGCCGAGGCCGCGGCCCAGATCGCAAAGGGCATCATCGCCGACGTCACTGCCGAGCTCGAGGTCTTCGACCCCGGCTTTACTTGCACCGTCGAGATTGCCGACGACGCCGAGGTTGAGGCCATGGACCAGAAGTCCGCGCTTGCCCTCATCCGCGCCCTGCGCCTTGCCCCTAACGGCGTGATTCGCCGCAACGTCGCCACCGACGGCTCCGTCGAGGTTTCCTCCAACATCGGCGTGGTCGCCACCTCCGATGACGAGGTCAAGATTATGCTGTCCCCGCGCTCTTCGATCACCTCGCTGCAGAACGAGTTCAAGGACCGTCTGCAGACGCTGGCCGATGTCCTGGGCTTCGACGCCAAGTTTGAGTTTGAGTATCCCGGCTGGAGCTATGCCGAGCATTCGCCGGTCCGCGAAGTCTTTGTCGAGAGCTATCGAGAGCTCTTTGGCTCCGAGCTGCGCATCGAGTCCATTCACGCCGGCCTTGAGTGCGGCCTGTTTGCCGAGGCTCTGCACGGCCTGGACGCCATCGCCGTGGGCCCGACGCTCTCCGATGTCCATACCCCGGACGAGAGCATGGAGCTCGCTTCTGCCGAGCGCTTCTACGAGCTGCTCATCGACGTCCTCAAGCGCCTCGCTGCGTAAAGGTTGCGCTAGCAGCAGTCCGAGTCACGTGCTAGCGGATTGCAAATGACATTATGAGAGGGGGCACCCGGTCTTTTGCGACGGGTGCCCCCTCTCTTTTGTTTGATAATTGCGAAATTACGGCCACCTAGTCCATTTCTGCCCTGATGAGGTCGAGGGCGCGCTGGCAGTTTTCGCGGACGGGGCCGAGCATATGCTCGCGCAGGTCCGCCATGCCGGGCAGGTCGGCGTATTCGTCCATGACCTCTTCCATGCAAATGGGTACCTCGTAGGCGAGGTCCATCATGGTCGCAAAGCAAAACTTCTCGGATAGCCCGGCATCGGTGAGCGTCGCCTCCAGCGTGGGGTCGCCCATACCGTGGTATCGGCGGATAGCGCCTGGACCGATGCACCCCACACGATTTTCGCCGCCAACGCTCATGGCAAGGCGCGCCCGGCGGCGCATGCGCTCATACGCCAAACCCGACGCGACATCGTACATTCGAGCCATCATGGCTGCGCCGTCGTTTCCAAGGAGCAGGGAATAGTTTTTCGCGTGCGCATCCGGTGCGCCGATGATGGCGTTAAAGAAAAGTATCTGCGTAAACAGATACAGGTTAAGTTGATGGTGGCTCGTATTTACGAGGAGCTCTTGAATGTCGCGTGTGGTCGGGCCGCCGTCTGCCGTGTACTTTTGGGCGGGCATCACCCCAAGTGCCTGACAGAGGTCTTCTTGATGTAGGCGCCTGATCGTTCCGTCTTTGACTTTCACGCGGTCATAGCGCTCAACAATGAGGGCAGGTTCGTCCTCAAACATACGATATTCGACGTTTGCCGTTGCGATGCCGGCGCGCTGGGCGCTTTTCATGCAGACAAACTCATTGAGAGCCTCGAGTTTAAATCCGATAACGCCATTTTTGAAAATATGCGTCGTGGGCGAGGAGCCCATGCATTCGCACCAGCGGCCGTTTATGAACGCGAGCGCGAACTTGCCCTGGTTGCCTCCAAGTGACCAACTTTCATCTAGACCCATCCACGATGCATCGCGGTCATCTCTGATCGACTTGAGACGAAGAGCAATTTCGTGGTTGTCTATAGGGCGGTATTCGCCAGCGCGATGCAGGACGGCGTCGGTATCTTCTTCGGCACAAAACTGCACGCCGCCCGGACAGTCGAGTCCGATATGGCTGAGCAACGCAACGGGATTGTTGGGCCTAACGTCGAATTCGGCGGCAATCGCTTTTCGTTGGTCCTCGCTGTCGGGTAGAAGGCCAAACAGGTACGGATTCATGACCTGTTGTCCGTATGTGCGATTCGATACGGGTATGTTGGTCGATAGGGCTGGCCCGTCATAGTCATGATCGTAGGTAAAGCTGATAAGACCGTTCTCATCTTGCGTGAGCGTTCCAGCAGGCACGCCGCAAATAATGGTCCGAAGTGATGTTCTGGCCATTGGCTATTTCCCTTCGGGCATGGCTTGGCTAGATGCGTTTGTGGCAATCGAGACTCCGAGATTGGACATGGCGAAATCGGCGAAGACCTCGTCGTAGAGTGCGGATGTAAAGGGGGCATCTGCAAGAGCCGGAATGGTTGTGCTGCGACGGTTGCGATGATGAAGACGTTGGGCGTGATGGCGTCTGGAGGTGCTGCAAGGTTGATCAGCATGCGGGGCGTCGACTGGTTGCTCATTTTTCGTTTCGCCTATATCCCCTTGAGCGGCGAGCGCCAGTCCAAGAGCACCGAAAACTGCCAGCAGCTTGTCGAGCCGAATGCCCGTGGCATCTCCCAGCTCGAGCGATGCGAGTAGGCGTTCCGAAACACCGGCTTTTTTAGCGAGGGCGGCACGGGTGATCCCCTGCGCCTCGCGCGCCTGACGCACGTAGATGCCGGCTTGGCGCGGCGTGGTGATGGAAAGGGTATCCATGGCAATCTCCTAACGTGCAGATTTTTGCATCCTAGTATGACATGCAAAAGTCTGCATGAAAAGGCCCATGCAAAACTCTGCATGAGACCTCATACGGACGTTTAGTTTTGAAGGGTGTTTTACAGCACCAAAAAACCCAAGTGTTCCAGCAGGATCTTGAGGCCGATAAGGATGAGCACGACGCCACCCACGATGGTGGCGGGTTTTTCGTAGCGCGCGCCAAAGGTGTGGCCGATCGCTACGCCGGCGACGGAGAAGATAAACGTTGTGACGCCGATAAGCGATACAGCGGGCACGATGTCAACCGAGAGCGCGGCAAACGAGATGCCCACGGCCAGGGCGTCGATTGAGGTGGCGATGGCGAGGATCAGGTACTCGCCCAGTTCAATCTTCTCGGCATCCTTGCCGTCGTCTTCATCCTCGTCTTCGGTAAAGGCTTCCCACAGCATTTTGCTGCCGATGAAGGCCAAAAGGATAAAGGCGATCCAGTGGTCGATGGGGCCGATGATGCTCATGAATTGACTGCCAAGCGCCCATCCGATCACGGGCATGCCTGCCTGGAAGCCGCCAAAGAACAGGCCGAGCACTACGGCGACCTTAAGGTTGATCTTCTTCATGCCAAGGCCCTTGCAGATGGATACGGCAAAGGCGTCCATCGAAAGGCCAACGGCGAGCAACACGAGCTCTGCGAGTCCCATAGTCTGGCTCCCTCTCTGCGGGCGGGCCCGCGTGTACCTCTTGGGGGAGTAACAAAAAAGACTCGTGGCGTACGCGTTGCGCGCACAGCCACGAGTCTCGTTCATTAAGGCAAGCCAGGCCGCATCGGCCAGTGTGTTGACTTGCCGCGCCACCGGAGGCGAACCCGATCACGCGACTACTCCCTCATTTATGCGAATCCCGATGCTACCACATAAGCAGCTCATTTGGATTGGGGCTCTCAGCTGTGTTCGCTCATTCTGTAAGCATCGGATTTTGCGGGCGTCACAGGGGCAAACCGTGAGAAACTTATTGACGTTTATGGAGCGTATACGATGGGAGCGATGCCTTGGATAAGAACGAGCTGCAAAAGCGTATGGAACAGGCCATCCGCCTGACTGCCCCCGGTCAGCCGATCCGCACCGCCCTCGACATGATCATTGCCGGTCACCTGGGCGCCCTTATCTGCGTCGGCGACACCGAAAACGTGCTCGCCGCCGGTAACGACGGCTTCCCGCTCAACATTTCGTTCACCTCGAATCGTCTGTTCGAGCTCTCCAAGATGGACGGTGCCATCGTCATCGACGGCGACCTCACCCAGATCCTGCGCGCCAACTTCCACCTCAATCCCGATCCCTCGCTTGCCACGAGCGAGACGGGCATGCGTCACCGCACCGCCGCTCGCATGTCGGTGCTCACCGATGCCATCGTGATCTCGGTTTCGGCTCGTCGTGCCGTCGTTAACGTGTACGTCCACGGCAAGAGCTACGAGATCCAGCCCGTTACCACCATCATGAGCTCGGTCAACCAGCTCGTCGCCACGCTCCAGACTACCCGTCAGTCGCTCGATCGCTCCCTGCTGCGCCTGACGGCCCTCGAGCTCGACGACTACGTTACGCTCGCCGACATTACCGGTATTTTTTCGAGCTTCGAGATCATGCAGCAGGCAAAGACCGAGCTTAAGGATTGCATTGTCAAGCTGGGCAACCAGGGCAAGCTCGTGCAGATGCAGCTCGAGCAGCTCGCCGGCTCCAGCATGGATACCGAGTACGACCTGATGATTCGCGACTACGCGAGCGATTCCTCCGAGGCAAACGCCGAGAAGATTCGCACTGAGCTTGCCCGTATGACGCCTAAGGACCTGTCCGACCCACAGCATGTGGCGGCGGTTCTGGGTTACGACGACCTGGACGAGGACTCCGTCATGACACCGCTAGGCCTGCGCACGCTTTCGCGCGTGTCCGTCGTGCGCGACGGCGTGGCCGAGAAAATCGTCGACGAGTATGGCTCGCTGCAGGAGCTCATGGACGACATTAGCGAGGATCCGGAGCGCCTGGGCGACTTTGGCGTCAACAACCCTGCCATTCTTGCGGACTCCCTGTACCGCATGAAGGGCACCAAACAGGGGAACGCATAATGACGCCCGTATGCGCCGTGGTCGTTGCCGGCGGCAGCGGCCAGCGCTTTGGAAATCCCGGCGGCAAGCAGCTCGTTAACGTGGCGGGCCGTCCGCTCATGAGCTGGTCCATCCGCGCGTTCGATCGGAGCGACAAGGTCGGCCACATCGTCGTAGTTTGCCCTGCCGAGCGCCGTGCCGAGATGCGACGCCTGGCCATCGACCCGTTTGACTATGACACGCCCATCAGCTTTGCCGATGCCGGCGATACCCGCCAGGATTCCACCCGTGCCGGCGTGCATGCGGTTCCGGCGGGTTTCGAATATGTCGCCATCCACGACGGCGCCCGTCCGCTCATCACGACCGAGGCCATCGATCACGCTATCGACGTGCTCGTGAGCGACCGCGCCCTCGACGGTGTCGTGTGCGGTCAGCCCGCGATCGACACGCTCAAGATCGTCGACGGCGATAATATCGTCGAGACGCCGCCGCGCGAGCTCTATTGGGCCGCGCAGACGCCGCAGATCTTTAGCGTCGACGCCATGAAGCGCGCCCATGCCGCGGCGATTGCCGAGGGCTTTATCGGTACGGACGATTCGTCACTGGTCGAGCGCATGGGAGGACGCGTCCGCTGCGTCCAGAGCCCGCGCGATAACCTTAAGGTGACGGTGCCCGAGGACCTGCGTCCTGTAACCGCGATTCTGCTCGGTCGCATGGCCGAGGGAGAGGACCTTCCCCATGTTCAGTAACCTGCGCATTGGCCATGGCTACGACGTCCACCGTCTGGTGGAGGGGCGTCGATGTATCATCGGCGGTGTCGACATTCCCTACGAGCGCGGCCTGCTGGGCCACTCGGATGCCGATGTGCTCGCGCACGCCTTGGCCGACGCCATTCTGGGCGCCTGCCGCGGGGGAGACATCGGCAAGCTATTCCCCGACACCGATCCCGCCTATGAGGGCGCCGACTCGATGGTGCTGCTCGCTCGCGTGATGGACTATGCGCGCGAGCTGGGCTTCGAGTTTGTCGATGCCGATTGCACCATTGCCTGCCAGCAGCCTAAGATCACCCCGCACCGCGATGCCATGCGCGCCAACCTTGCCCATGCCCTGGGCGTTGACGTCGAAAACGTGGGCGTCGCCGCCACCACGACCGAAAAGCTCGGTTGGGAAGGCCAGGGCGAGGGGATCGGCGCCTGGGCCGTCTGCCTGCTACAGAAAACCGTTAAGGAGTAACGAATGCGTATCTACAACAGCGCTACCCATAAAAAGGAAGAGTTCCAGCCCATCGAGTCCGGCAAGGTCCGCATGTACGTGTGCGGCCCCACGGTCTACGACAACATCCACATCGGCAATGCCCGCACGTTCATCAGCTTTGACGTGATTCGTCGCTGGCTCATCGCGAGCGGCTACGAGGTCACGTTTGCCCAAAACCTTACCGATGTCGATGACAAGATCATCAAGCGCGCCAACGAGCAGGGCCGTACGGCTGCCGAGGTCGCGACGGAGTTCTCCGATAAGTTCATCGGCGTCATGCGCGCCGCCAACGTGCTCGATCCCGATGTGCGCCCCCGCGCCACCAAGGAGATCGGCCCCATGATCGCCATGATCAAGACGCTTATCGAGCAGGGCCACGCTTACGCCGCCGATAACGGCGACGTGTATTTTGCCGTGCGCAGCGATCCCAACTATGGTCAGGTCTCGGGCCGCAACATCGACGACCTTATGGTTGGCGCGCGCATCGAGGAGAACGAGGACAAGAACGACCCACTCGACTTTGCCCTGTGGAAGGCCGCTAAGCCCGGCGAGCCCAGCTGGCCGAGCCCCTGGGGCGAGGGCCGCCCCGGTTGGCACACCGAGTGCGCCGCCATGGTGCATCGCTACCTGGGCACCCCGATTGACATCCACGGCGGTGGCTCCGACCTTGCCTTCCCGCATCATGAGAACGAGTGCGCCCAGGCCACCTGCGCCTGGCACCAGGGCTTCTCCAACACCTGGATGCACACGGGCATGCTGCTGGTAGACGGCGAGAAGATGTCCAAGTCGCTTGGCAACTTCTTTACGCTGGCCGAGGTGCTCGAGCAGCACTCCGCTGCCGCCCTGCGCCTGCTGATGCTGCAGACGAGCTATCGTTCGCCGCTCGACTTTTCTTGGGAGCGCCTGGAGGGTGCCGAGAACTCGCTCACGCGTATCGCCGGTACGGTCGAGAACCTGCGCTGGGCCGCGAACCATGCGACGGCCGATGCCGATGAGGCAGCATCTGAGGCGTTTGCCGCCAAGGCCGCCGAGACCCGTGCCACCTTTAAGGAGTGCATGGACGACGACTTTAACACCGCTGGTGCTATGGGTGCTGTCTTTGGCTTTGTGACCGAGTGCAACCAGTACCTGGAGCAGGCGGGCGACGCTGCCGACAAGGCCGCCGCGCTTGCCGCCGCCGACACGCTGGCCGAGCTGCTCGATACGCTTGGCGTCGAGCTTCCCGAGCCCAAGGTCGAGCTGCCGCTGGGTCTGCTGGGCGTTGCCGCCGGTTTGGTCGCCTATACGGGTGACGACATGGACGAGGCCGCTGCCAAGATTCTCGAGGCCCGCGCCGAAGCCCGCGCCGCCAAGAACTGGGATCTGGCCGACGCCATCCGCGACCAGCTCAAGGACTTGGGCCTGACGATTGAAGATACTGCCGCGGGTACTCGTATTAAGAGTCTCTAGTATTTGTCGACCGTTCGAGGTGCGGCAGATTGCCTTGAAAGAGGAGGGCATAGACCTGGTGGTCATGCCCGACGATTGAAAGGCAAGGTGCCGTGGCTCGGACGGTCGATTCTTGTTCGTTATCTATTTAAGGAGGTCGCTTTATGGCCGACAATCGCAAGCGTGCATCGCGTGGAGGCAAGCAGGCTGCTTCTGGCTCGCGTCCGATTCGCCGCAACGACCGCGCTGCCGCTCCCAAGGGCCAGCGCGAGCGCTCACAGGCTGCTCGCCCGCAGCGCGAGCGTAGCCGCGATAACGTCCAGGTTCCCAAGGGCGAGTTTATCGAAGGTCGCCGTGCTGCCGCCGAGGCGCTACGCACTGGTTTTCCCATCAAGTGCGCGCTTATTGCCGAGGGCGGGGAGCGCGATGCCGCCTTGTCGCGCCTGGTCGACGACCTCAACGCTGCAGGCGTCCGCATTAAGTATGTGCCGCGCGCGCAGCTCGATGCGCTGTCGAGCCATGGCGCTCACCAGGGCATTGCGCTCGAGGTGGGTAATTTCCCCTATGCTGATGTCGCCGATATCCTCGATCGCGCGGGTGACGGACCGGCGCTCGTCGTCGTGCTCGACCATGTGACCGACGATGGCAACTTTGGTGCGATCGTGCGCTCCGCCGAGGTCGTGGGCGCGGCGGGCGTCATCATTGCAAACAAGCGCGCCGCCGGTGTGACCGTGGGCAGCTACAAGACCTCTGCTGGTGCCGTCATGCACCTGCCCATCGCGCAGGTTCCCAATATCGCTCGTGCGCTCGATGATCTCAAGGCCGCCGGCTTTTGGGTGGGCGGTGCTTCCGAGCACGCCGAGGGCAGTTGCTGGGACGCTCCTTTCGAGGGCCGCGTTGCGCTTGTCATGGGTTCCGAGGGCGACGGCATCTCGCGCCTGGTGCTCGAGAAATGCGATTTTTTGACCAAGCTTCCCCAGCGCGGCATGACCGAGAGTCTCAACGTGGCCCAGGCGACCACCGCGCTGTGCTTTGAGTGGCTGCGCCGCAATGCCGGCGAGCTCATGGGGGAGGAGTAGCGCATGTCCAAGAAGAATCGCGCCAAGTCCAAGGCCAAGCGCTTTGGCGAGGGCTCGGCCAAGCCGATTGTTTCGGCCGCGACCTATGGCGTGGGCGGCAATGCGTTTGCGCAGGCCATCGCCGATCCGGTCTCGACGGTGCACTCCAATAAGCCTGAGCTTTTGGTGGTCGACGGCTACAACGTGATTCACTGCACGCCGCGCTACGAAAAGCTCGTCTACGACCATTCCGACGATCCATATTCCAGCGACGTCCACGATATGGCTCGTACTGCGCTCATCAACGATGTCGCGGCGTTTGCCCAGGGCCGTTACGAGGCCGTGATCGTGTTCGACGGCGCGGGCAACATCTCCAGCGAGCGCCCCAACCTACCGGCCCGCGGCGTGCGCATTGAGTTTTCGCCGACGGGCGTCTCTGCCGATACCGTGGTGCAGAAGCTCTGCATCGAGGCGCGCGAGGAAGGCCGCGCGTGCTCCGTGGTATCGAGCGACGGCACGATCCAGGCCGTCGTCATGGGCAAGGGCGTCACGCGCATCTCGAGCCGCATGCTGGTGGACGAGATCAAACAGATCGATAACGACGTTCACGAGGCCGAGGAAGCCCCGCAGATCAAGATGACCCTGGGCAGCCGCCTGAGCCCCGATGCCCTGGCCAAGCTCAAGGCCCTTCGCGGGAGGTAGGGAAGTTGGCGGGGCAATGCTGCCTCGCTAACTCCATTCAGCGATGTCGATCATTCTTTCGAGGCGCCACGTTAGCGCCTCTTTTAGATAAGGCAGTCTCGCTGCTAGGGCATCGTTTTTAGACAGAATCTCGATTGCCTCGTCGACAAAGCCCTCGAGTTTGTCGCCGTCAAACCAGCCCATGTCCTCGACGAGCAACATTTGTTTGGCGGGACTTGAATGAAATTGTGCGCTGGTAAAACTGTGCTCTCCCGCCCTAAGCTCCTCTAGTGATATGTTGCACCAGAGTGATGAGCCCGAATCGAAGATGGGGGCTGGTCTGCAGGCCAGTGAGTTGACGTTTCGCACGAGGCCGAAGTTGCGCCAATGACGGTCGTAGTTGGCAATGATGTCATCGCATACGATCATGCGGTCAAGGGCGTCTTTTATATCTGTCGCTCCAAGCTCCTCGCTGTTTGCTACATACCGTTCGTAATCGGTTAGTCGCTCGTCTGCATTTGCATGCTGGTTTACATAGAACGCAGGGACATATTCTTCTTCGTCAGTTAAGAAGACATTGCATGTGCTCAAGGCGGAAGTACCCGCGCCTTCGAGCGAATAGGGTACATAATCGCAACCGTTTAGGATGCGACGGTGAAGTGCAGTCGCCACCAGCTCGTTATAAGGTTCCTGGTTTAGATGTGCACCTGCCTTGTGGAGGATTCGACGGTCACCCTCGCATGTCCAGTACTTTTGAAGATTGCCGTCCGAGGTGTTGTCAGGCTTTGCGGCAGCTGCCTTACCCTCCGGGGCGAAGGGTGCAATGGTTAGCGAGACGTCGTCAAAAGCATTATTGAAGAAATTGATATCTTCCCACGCGAGACCGGAGTCTTGGGGCCTAATCCAATACTGGTCGGATAAGGAGAGGCCAAGATTTCGCTGTACGAGTTCATCGGGAACATCGACTGCGGCTTCTGCAAGCAGGGAGGCTAGCCCAATGCGTGCGAGCGGGATACCGCGGCCGCGCCACCAGATGCGGAAGGAGTCGAGCGATACAGGTTTGCTGGGAGCAAAAACTCCAATAGGGGCGTGGGCACGATCGACGTCGGCGCCGATGTGGGTGAAGTCTTTCCGTGATCTGCTGTAGACCAGCTGGGCCACTTCGTGCGTGCGGTTCATGAGGGTGAATGCGACTTCGCTTTTCCCATGCCCACGACGAGGCCGTCCCCCTCTTTTGGTTGCGGAGCGGAGTCGCGTGTCTACGCTGTCTTTGTCGACAAGCCACACGCCAGAAGCCTTGCGGGCGGTCAGCGCGCCGTTCTTAATGAGCTCCTGCACCCTGCGCGGGGTGATGCCGAGCAGTTCGGCTGCTTCCTTTGTAGTCAACATCGAGAAACCCTTCGCTAGAACGAATAGTTTTATCTATTCCATTGTAATTAAAACTATTCGTTCTAACGAATAGTTTTAAGATGTGGTCGGTCAAAGGGCCTGTTGCGCCCCGTCCGTAATTCCTTTATTCTTAATTGGCTTCGCGCGAAAGCGCCAAGTGTGCCAGTGTGGCGCAACGGTAGCGCAACTGATTTGTAATCAGTGGGTTGCAGGTTCGATTCCTGTCACTGGCTCCATGAAAGAAAAAGCAGGTCAGAGTGTGTTTTTCTCTGGCCTGCTTTCTTTTATATGGCTGCCGTGTGCAATGGACTGTGCAACGATGTGTGCAATAAAACGGGTTTTGGATCCTATATCGAATTATCAAAATTCATAGTTTCGTCATTATTATTGGTCGCGCCCGTCCATTTTTCGGGCGATTTTATCCATCTGATCGTTGCTGATCTTTTTATCATTTTTGCGTCGAATACGCTGTTCGTGCGCTTTGCAGCAATAGCCATTTTTGTCACGAGCGTTGTTTCGTTCTTTGAACCGGTCTTCGTTCGCGTCTTCTTGCTTGACGTAGGCCCTCATTCTCTGCTGGCGGATTTTGTACGGTCGTCCGCATTCGCGGCAAGTGTTCCAGGAGAAATGGCTTCCAAGGGTTTCTAGTAGTTGTATCGCCCAGGCTCTTGTTAGGCTTCCGTAAATCGGGTTTTGGCTGTTTAAATTCCGGTTGACCATTCGACGTAAAGTTTGCTCTTGAATGAAGGTATGGGGTTCTGGCTGAGGGTTAATAGCGAGGTCGATGAATGTTGCCAGGGCAACTTCTATTGTCTTGAATTGATTGCTCACCCATATCTTGGTTCCTTCGTCCATTTCAAATGTTCCGGGTTTGGCTACTGCTAACTGGGGCTCAGACGCATCGACCATCTGGAGCGACATACGTAGCTGCGAAAATCTGTTTTCAATAATCTCCTTGTTTTGGGAGATGCATACCTGATGCAGAGCATAGTCGTATGCACGGTCACCGTAAGCCGCTTTGCCCGTGAATAGAAGCGTAGCTAATTGCATGAATGCCATCGTTGTAACGAGATCGTCCAACAGTATGACCTGTTCCTTCTTGTATCTAATATCTTCGATTAAGTTTGCTACTTCTGTTCCCTGAGAGCACCCCTTATCCTTGAAGTTATTAAACAAGGCGCACTCGGGGTTTAGGCTGATTTCAGAGCACCTTTCTGATGCATTCAATGCGTCGTACCAAATATCTAGACCATCTTGCTCCGGTTTATCGGAGAAGACGTCGTTTGAAGTGAAACGCTTTTCAACACGCTCTGATTGCCCCGCGTATGGGGTGACGGGAAGTCCGTACCGCTCGACAAATTGAATGATTTTCTTTGGATCCGTCAGATCTACGTCCAAAAGGGTCCCGGTGGAGAAGCCCGAGGGGATGCCGTAGGCCGTCGAATGGGGCTTGCAAATGAGCGCGGTGTGTTCCTTCCCGAAGATTTCGATATTTTTTTCGCGGCAGGATGGAAGCGTCCAAGGTCTGATTTCTGGTGCCATAGCTGCTGGTACTTTGATTGCGGGTTGGTTCATAACTGTCTCCCTACTATCCGCAAGCGATTCAATTCCGTTCTATTCACATCTTATATATGACATCCGTCGAGGTAAAGCATAGCTTGAATATTGCAAACAGCACAAACGAAAGGAGTCTAAATGAACGGTATAGATTCGAAGAAACGAGACGCGATTGCGCGTAAAGCGTGGTGTCAGGCAATCGTCAAACTGCCGTCCGCATATGCCACCTCACGTGACATCGCCAAGCTGCTGAATGTCTGCAAGACCAAGTCCATACAGATTCTTAAAGCTGCCGGCGGCGTAAAGATTGCCGGCGTCTGGCGCGTGGACAAGGCCGATCTGATCTTGTACCTAGCATCCGT
Source organism: Collinsella sp. (assembly GCA_046995905.1). Taxonomy (GTDB): domain Bacteria; phylum Actinomycetota; class Coriobacteriia; order Coriobacteriales; family Coriobacteriaceae; genus Collinsella. Next base: position 2,121,708 of record JBKXET010000001.1, on the reverse strand, counting down.
GGAGGAGGGTAACGATGCGCTCTAAGACGATCGCTGAAGCTTTGGCAGACGCACTGCCCGTCGACGGTACGCGCGGTTGCACCGCGCACGCCGCCGGCGCGTGTGGCGCAACCGAGCGTACCGTCGACGGTGGCGGCGCCGCAATGATCCCAAACGGTGAGAACGAGATGGACATGATGAACAATATGAATGTTGACTCATCCCCCACCCCCATCCTCAATATCAAGACGGTCATCAGTGCTGAGGAGTATATGCTACTGGCGGGCAAACATAACAATCCCTCTATCGTCCAAAAGCCAAAGATGAAAGATGCTCCTAAGCTAATCGCAGATGGTGCAGTACGACTGCTTGCGGATATGACCGAACCGCAAAGGGAGAATCGCCGTTCCATGACGGTAGGCGAAAAGTGGCTGTGGGTGGTTGAAAATAACCAAGATACCGCCGCCATAGAGGCGGCTGCAACTGCCATCTGTTCTGGAGATAAATATCTTTTTGCAAGTGCAAAGAAGTTGACGTCGGCTTGGGACAGCGCCAACTTATACGGTCCTAATAGCAAGGACAGGACCTTGGATACCTATCGTGGGGCTCGGAATTTGTTGATAGCTTACTTGGGCTATTCGAATTCTTCGACTGAGGTGAATATGCTTTTCGAGTTGTTAGACGATCGGCGTATCAATAAGCGTATGACTGTCCTTGCGTCAGAATTTACTGGCAATGAGCTTCGAAAGCATTATTTGAACATCGGCGCCAAGGCGAAACAGGTTGACACTTTGTTTTCGTGTCTAAAGAAAACGGTGCGCTCGGCATCAGGCTGATATTTTCTTTGTGAAACAGGCCATCGGGACCCAGCTTGTTGGATCCTTTTTGCCCGAATAGAGCGTGGCGGGTCTTCCAAAACAGATCGTCCCTCGGCAAGCAAGCATACTTCCTGCCGACAGGGCCTTTGCAATGTCGCAACAGCTCAATCATAAGTTAACGGCTAAATGCGGGCGAGTTGTCGTGCCCAATTTGCACCCTTACGGAATCGTCGACCCCGTATGCCATGACGTCACAATCTTGAATTTGAAACAGCAAAACAGTCCAATCAACTCGAAATATGGGGACGGTCAGTACCAAGAAGGAAACCATTCATCGATTTCCGGCGCCTCAAATATTACGTAATTACGTAATTACGTATAATTGAATCAAATATTGTTGGAGGTTGATATGGCTGAAGCCCAAGTAAATGATCCAGAGAGACTTGATAAGTTCACGCTCTCCATTACTCGTGAAGACAAAAAGGCCCTTAAGCAATACGCAGCCCAGCAGGAGAAAACTGTTGCCAAAGTCGTGCGCGAATGGATTGACGAGAAGTGCAAGGGGGAGAAGTGATGTCTCAGACGGCGCAAGCGGTCGTTCAGAACCTTGTTGATCGCGCTGTCAAGCTGGGCGATCGTCAGCTCGCTGTCGATATCCGCGCCTTTGCGGCGCAGCGCCAGTTTGGGCTTGTATTTGAACACAACCGTCCAGAGCGACTTCGCCTTTATGGCAAACCTATCATGGAGGGCGATGTCGTACAGGTGCTTCCCGAGCGTGGTAAAAAAGAGGACTCTAGCTCCCAACTGCTATGGTTGGTAAATGCCGTTCGGGGGGGGGTTGCTGATCTAAAGTCATATCAATCGCCCTCATATGACGAAAACGAATGTGAGCCCCGCTCTGTTGCTGTCGACGATGTCGTGCCTGTTGCTGAATATGACCAGCCGATTTATGCTGGCCTCAAAGAGACCGGGCGTGTCGAGCGCGCTGGCGATAAGCCCTATCAAGTAGTCATTAACGGCGAAAACTACCATGCTCTTGAAACCTTGGCCTTTGCCTATGCAGGCAAAGTGGACTGCATATATATTGACCCACCCTATAACACTGGCGCCCGCGACTGGAAATACAACAACGATTACGTCGACGGCTCCGACGCCTATCGACACTCCAAGTGGCTTGCCTTCATGGAGCGTCGCCTCAAGCTCGCCAAGCAGCTGCTCAACCCCAACGATTCGGTACTCATCGTGACGATCGACGAGAAGGAGTACGCAAGGCTTGAACTTCTTTTAGAGAGCGTTTTTCCCAACGCGACCGGTATCCAGACGGTTTCAATCACCATAAACAAGAACGGGGTTGCCCGCGGTAACCAGTTCAAGAGAGCTGACGAGTACGCTGTCTTTTGCTTTTTTGGTACCGCCGCGCCGTGCCAAGTGGACCGCAGACTCTATTCCGTTGAGTTCGGAGAACTTGAGGAAAAAGTGGCTGATGACGCGTCGAGCAGCCGCTCCCAACGTAAAGTACGTTGGGAGCGGCTGCTGAGGGGCGGTCCCAATGCCGCTCGCACCGCAAGGCCGAACCTCTTTTATCCCATCTATATCGATGAGGAGACCGCGACCATTAAGGAGCTCGGCGCTTCTCTCCCCCTTGAACAAGACTGGACAAAGATACCGACAAAAACGGGTCTCAGGGCAGTTTGGCCTATTAGGACCGATGGCCGAGAGGCGACTTGGAGGATCTCCCAGAATGCTCTACAGGCCAAGCTTGATCGCGGGTGCGCAAAAGTAGGTGAGTACAACAAAAAGAGTGATCGGTACTCCCTCCTTTACCTAGGAGATTCCCAAGAGGAGCGTCTCAAGAATGGAGAAATAAAACTCATCGGCAAGGCTGAGGATGGGTCCTTGCTTCTCGAAGAGCAGGGAGAGCGCTCTGCCATTCCAACAACCGTTTGGAGTGGCACACAGTTCTCTGCCGGTGAATACGGGAGCCGATATATCAAAAAGTTCATCGGCGATAGGCGCTTCACATTTCCAAAGTCCCTTTATGCGACCGAGCTCTCAATCGCTTCCGTTGTTGCCGACAAGCCCGACGCCCTTATAGTCGATTTCTTCTCAGGATCGGGCACCACGGCACATGCCGTCATGCGCTTGAACCATCAGGACGGCGGGCGCAGGCGCTCCATCAGCGTAACGAACAACGAGGTCTCCGAGGACGAATCCAAGAAGCTCACCAAGCGCGGTCTTCGTCAGGGCGACCCCGAATGGGAGGCACTGGGCATCTGCCAGTACGTTACCAAGCCTCGCGTCACGGCGGCCATCACGGGCAAGACGCCCGAGGGCGATCCCATCAAGGGTGACTACAAGTTCACCGACGAGTTCCCCATGGCCGACGGCTTCGAGGAGAACGCCGTCTTCTTTGACCTCACCTACGAAGACCCAGACGCCGTCGAGCTGGGCGTGGCCTTCGAGGAGATCGCGCCCCTGCTCTGGCTGCGCGCTGGTTCGCGTGGCAGCATCATCAAGCACGAACAGCCGGGCTTTGCCATGGCCGACGCCTACGCCGTCCTTTTCGACTTTGCTTCGGTCGGCGCTTTCATAGACGCCGTCAAGCAGAATGCAAGCATAGGGTGCGCCTATGTGATCACGGACGACACGGCTCGATACGCCTCCGTCAAGGCACAACTGCCTGGGCTCGACGTCGTCCGCCTGTACGAGAACTACCTGCAATCGTTCAAGATTGCCGCCGAGGATGCGGTGAGGTAAACATGAGAGTCAAACTTAAGGATTTCCAAGCCGGTGCGGTCGCGACCCTGGCGAACAAGTTGCAGTCGATGCGCCGCCGCTACGAGCAGGACGGCGAGCTGTCCTCGATATGCCTCGCATCTCCCACGGGGTCGGGCAAAACGGTCATGTGCGCGGCGACGATCGAAGCGCTCTTCTTCGGAGACAATGATCTGGGCCTCATGCCCGACGAGAATGCCGCTGTTCTTTGGCTCTCGGATTCCCCGAGCCTGAACGATCAGACGAGCGTGCGTTTCTCCAACGTGGCGGACAAGCTGGCAGACAGCATCCTCGACAGGCGCCATCTGGTCACGATTACCAACGACTTCGGAGCCGCGCACGACATTCTCGAACCGCGCCATGTCTATTTCCTCAGCAAGGACCTGCTTAGCAAGAATGGCCTGCTCACCAAGGGTGGTGAGGCCAACTCCGGCCGCGTGTTCTGGGATATCCTTGACCGCACCATCAGGGACCCGGAGCGTAACCTCTATCTGTTCATAGACGAGGCCCACCGCGGCCTGGGGGCCAATGCATCAAGTGAGCGCGGCACCGCGACGATTTACGCCAACCTAATTGATGGCCTGGATGGTCGTGCAGCGATGCCCATCGTCGTCGGGGTCTCCGCCACGCCGCAGAGGTTCGAGGCAGCTATGGACCAGCGCGCCGATCGCGTGCGTATGCCAAAGGTCGCTGTGACTCCTCGCGAGGTCCAGGAGTCAGGTCTGCTCAAGGACATCATCGAGTTGCGCGTGCCAGAGAAGGATGACCCAGTCGAGCACCAGTACCTCACTATGGCGTGCGAGCGCTATGCCCTGGCCTGCCGCGAGTGGGGCGAGTACTGTGCCCGTGAGGGCGAGAGTCCCGTCAACCCGCTGCTGCTCATCCAAGCGGCGGACAACGTGAGCAACTCGGCCCTGGCTGAGATGTGCGATCAGATCACGGGCCTGGTCCCCGGCCTTTCCGAGGTGATGTCGTTCGCCAACGTCTTCGGCGAGCATAAGGACATCGCGGCGGGAAAATACCTCATTCCCTATGTCGAGCCCGAGTTCGTTCAGGACACCTCGCGCATTCGCGTGCTCTTCGCCAAGGAGGCTGTCTCCAACGGATGGGACTGCCCGCGAGCGGAGGTCATCTTCTCGCAGCGCAGGCGTTCGGACTCGACCTATATCGCACAGCTTGTGGGACGTATGGTACGCACTCCACTTGCGCGGCGCATCGAATCCGATGATCTTTTGAACTCCGTCGCCTGCTACCTGCCCCAGTTCAATCCCGAGAGCACTCAGGACGTGGTCGACTACCTCATGGGCCGCAAGGACGACATGGGCGAGAGCTCCATCGGCAAGCAGAACATCGTTCTCAACCCCGTGACTATTACTGCTGCCGAACCAAAAACCAATGAGGAGTATCAGCAGGAGCTGAGGGCATACGAGGAGAACCTGAAGGCTGTCGAGGCTGCCCGTCAGGCGCAACCCGGCTACCAGTCATCGCTGGAGGGCTTTGCGACCCAAGAGCCCCTGGACATGCAGGGCACCCAGCCATCGATCGTTTCCCCCGTTCAAGGCTGTGGCAATCTGCCCCTTAACGAGAAGCCGGTTTCCCAAGCTGGCACGGCTGGCGGCGATAGCCCCGCCGAGTCAGAGATTGCGCACTTCAATTCGGTCCAGCCGGCGCCTGTCGCGAAGCCTATCCCGATGTCCAAGCCTGAGCCGCCAAACAAGCGAGAGCAATCCTTCACACATGACGAATGGGAGGGAATTCGCACCGCCTTCGACTCCATTCCCGTGCAGCGAATTCCGAAGAAGGCCAGAAACGAATTCCAGAGCTTGATTAAGACGGCAACCCTGCTCGTCGAGACCGGTCTCGATGTCAACGCTGCAGCGGACGTGAACAGGCAGTTCACCCAGAAGCTCAAGGGCTATATCGTTGCCAACGAAGACGAATACCGCGCGGCGCGCCATGACGTAGAGGTTGCTGAGACCGTCAAGATTACGCTCGATAAGCTCAATGAGACCGAGGACCAGGAGCAGGAGGAGGCTCGTACGGACGCAGAAGGCCTCAAGAAGGCCGCTCGCGACGCCGACATACGCTTCACGAAGGAGCTCACGCAGGCATATCGCCGCGCCAACTTCAAGGAGCTCGGACGCCCTGAGTGCGATCTGCGCCTTGCCGCAGCAGTGCGCACGCAACCCATCGTTGATGCGCTCGAGGACTGGGCAGCTCGCTGCCGAAAGGACTACTTCGACAAGGTCGACGGATCCGGTGACTACGACGACCTCAACGACGCCGCAAAGCTGCGTTATGACGAGCTAGCGCGTGAAACCGAAGGAAAGCGCCTCACAAAGATAGAATGGCCCACGTCTACCAGCACGTCCGACAACTTTGCCAAGTATCCACGCCATATCGTGCAGAAGGAGGACGGTCTCTGTCCGCTCGACTTGAAACCGGTCGAAGACTTTATCGTTAAGAATGAGCTGGCGAAGAGTCGTACGGTTGCCTTCTATCGCAACCCATCGGGCAGCATGTCGGCCAAGGCGTTTTCGATTCCGTACTCGTCATCAGTGGGGCGCATGGCCCTGCACCCAGACTTTCTCTTTTTTGTGAAGGACAGTGACGGAACGATCAGGCCGTCGATTATCGATCCGCACGGTGATTTCCTCGGCGACACGCTTGCCAAGCTCAGAGGTTACGTTGCCTACCTGCGCGAATATCCTGACGTGTTCAAGCGGGTTCAATTTGTGGGCGATATGGGCAACGGCGAGTATCGTGTTCTCAACCTGTTGCGCGAAGACGTCCAGAATGCCATCGAGAACTACAATGAAGTCGACTGCAAAGCCCTGTTCTATGGCACCTTCGCAAACAACTATCACTAGATGCCGATAACACGATCATTTGTGTAAGACAGAATCGGAGCAGCCAATGGCAACCGTAATCGATGCAGAACCAATCCCTTCCTTGCCAGATTTAATTGACAAAATCGGCGACCAGCAGGCATGGGTAACGCTCGACTCGGAGCCCGCCGGCGATGGAAAGTACCTATCCATCGCCGGCTACCGATTCGCCTGGCGCCCAATATTTATCAAATGGTCCGATCCTGAAGACTCAGCCAGGCTCGCCGTCGTAATCGATACGAGCAGCCTCGACATTCCCGTTGAACTATTGATCGGCGAGACCGCCGCCTTTACGAACCGATAGCTCAGCTAACCCGAATAGCCCATTGGACATCAACGGCGCCCTTGGATAAGGGCGCCGTTTCCCTTTCACTTGACTCACGAACATAGATAAATGTCACATAGCGGCATGTTCAGAGCGCACTAGCTTGGTAACAGCAAATAAAAACGTAGCAACAGCCACAGTTCGGCATCCGCCGGGAGGCGACCACGGCTCCGCGACCGGGTGGCACCTCCGCTACGCCGCGTCAAGGGGGCCCATGAGACCCCGCACAAACCTCCGCTCCGCTCCGGTTGGTGGAGGTCGTCATGGACCTCCCTTGACCCGCCTTCACTCCGGTGCGGCTTTGCAGGGAGCAAAGCCGACGACGACGCGTGGCGTCGCCATTCGGCTTTGCCCGCAGGGGCGAGATGTTGAGGGCAGGTGCCCGGAACGGAGGAAGAGATGCAGCAGCTGATGACCGAGGAAATTGCCAAGACGGTGCCGAGGCTCTATGGGCAGGACGGGGCGGAGGACCCCATCGTCCACGTCCACTACTTCTCGTGCGTGAACGGATGGGACTGGTACCTCACCGAGTACGACCCGAGGACCGGCGAGGCGTTCGGCCTCGTGCGCGGCTTCGAGACGGAGTGGGGCTACTTCAGCGTCCGCGAGATGGAGAGGGTGAACCGCGAGAAGGGGTTCGGCGTCGTCGAGCGCGACGAGCACTTCGAGCCCGCGCCCGCCAGCGCATTCGAGGGGAGGTAGCCGCATGGTCACGGTCGAGTTCGACTCCATGGGCGAGGCGGTCCGCCTCGCCCTCGTGGCCGGGGAGTACGTGGACGGCGGCCTCGCCGTCCTCCTCCTTGACGCCACGGACCCGCGCTCCGACGGCTACATGGCCGAGTGGGGCGTGCTCACGGCGAACGTGCCGGCGGCGGCCGAGTGGTGCCGCGGGCGCGGCAACATCGCCATCGACGCCGCGGTCCCCGCGGAGCTCCTCGAGGCGCTCGAGGCCGCCGGCTTGCTCCGCATGGCCGCCCACTCGGCGGCGTCCGGGATGGCCCGCTACCCGCTGGCTACGGTCGCCGGGCGCGCCCTCGACGGCGTGGGCGGCCTGCCCGAGACCCTCGAGGAGGCACTCGGCTCGACGGTCGTCGTCGAGTACGAGTCGGGCGGCGACGCCGGCGCGTTCGAGGTGGGGACCGCGGCGGCCGGATCGGCCGAGCTCGAGTGCCTCGTCGCCGCCGCGAGGTCCGAGGCCGACGCTCTGGCCGGCGCCGGCGGATGGGCAGCCGTCCGGGTCGGGTTCGGGGATGCCGAGACCATCGACTGCGAGACGGGGCGGACGGTCTACGCGACAGGGGCGTAATAGCCCCGGCCGCCACCCGCACGGGCATACCGGCGACGGCGTGCCCCTCGCGGCGTTTCCCGGGGATGGATCGCGCCATCCCCGGACCCCTGCGCTCCAAAGGGCCAAAGGCCCCTTGGGACCCCGGCTATCGTTCTCATCTGGGAACATGGTAGGGGAGGAGGCGAGGGCTGCAAGATGCTTGCCGGCAAACACTGTACCGTCCCAAATCCACACGGAGATTAGTCAGGGTCACCTCTTCGCTTCTGGGCGGACGGTGAATTCTGGCAATCGAGCTTTATTTGTATTTGTTCGCCGAGGCCTGCAAGACGCACACTTCGCAGATAGTGGTGTCGTGCGATGTGGGATATCAAGAGGGAGGCCGCAGGACGTAAGCCTGTGCATGAAGGGCTACCCAATGTTTTGAAAATGACATAATTGGTGGCAAGCTAAAGCGATCGGAGCAACCATGATTCTTGACAGCCTGCGCAACAGCGCATCTTTTAATGAAACCGACCGAGCCATTGCTACCTATCTGCTCAATCACACCGGTGACCTTAAGACCCTCACCATGGCAAAGCTTGCACAGGAGACTTACACTTCGAACGCGACTATCATCCGCTTTTGTAAGAAACTGGGCCTAAGCGGCTATCGTGAGTTGATCATGCAGCTCATTCAGGAGATAAGTGGAGACTATCTTTTGGCTGCCACAGTCGACCGCAATCGTCCTTTTGACAGCTCCGATTCAATTGAGGCCATCGAGGGCAACCTCGCGAATCTCCTGAAGGGCATCATAGATCAAACAAAAATCGAGCTTGATATCGCCAAATTGGGCACAATCGCCAAGGCAGTCCTTAGCGCCCCGCGAATTTACATCTTCGCGAAAGGGGAGAGCTATCTGGCGGGATGTATCTTTCGCAACAACCTTCTCAAGCTCGACCGCCATGTCACCATGGCCGACGACGGAGGCCTGCAAACGCTGCATGTTAAAAACGGCAAGCCCGGCGACCTGTATTTATTCCTAAGCTACAGCGGCATTCACTATGACTATTCCAAATATGCTGCCACTCTTTCAGAGCGTGGAATCAAACCGTGCCTGATCACTGCATTTTCTGATTCAGCACTCGCCAAGCAATGCGATACCGTTTTGCTTATTCCAAAATCAGAGCGCGTGATTGGAAAGGTGGCGAACTACTCCTCCATGATTTCGCTCACGTATACGCTTCAAGTCATTTATTCGCTTATATTCAATCAGGACTATCAAGAGAACTATCGCGTAAAACGCGAGGCCGATTCGTTCATCTTTACGAGTTTTGCTGAGATTTAGCCATACAAAAGGGGCCCCAAAGCCAAATTACTTTGGGGCCCCTTTTTGCGCTTTCGATATTTGGACAGTTCCTCTATTTCAGTTCAGGCCAATAGCCCTTGTTCGCCTCGATCATATCGTCCAAAACCTCCTTGGCTACGCGGGCTGAGGGGATCGTGCGATTGAGAGTGAAGGCTTCGAGTGCCTTCTGATAGGAGCCCTCGATAACGGCTTCGACCACAAGGCCTTCGCAGGCATCCTGCTGTTCGATAAGGCCCTTGTAGAAGCGGGGAATCTTCCCGACGCGGATCGGTTCGGCCCCTCGATCGGTAATGTACGCCGGAATCTCGACCGTTGCGTCGTCCGAGAGATTCTCGATTGCACCATTGTTGGGCACAATCACCAGCTGGCGATGGCGCAAATCCTTTGCCAGAGACTTGACGACATCGACAATGAACCTGCCGTGGACGCCCACGTAGAACTGCGTGAGATCGACCTTTTCACCGCGCTTAAGCGCCGCGGATGCATCAAAGATGCGCTTTTCGCGGCCGTTTACGACTTGCATGCCACGCGTGTTATTGATGTCCATGTATTCCACGCAGGCATCGGGCAACAGGTAATACTGGTAATAGGTGTTGGGGAGGTAATCCTGGAATAGCGTGGAAATCGTCGCCGCATTCTTGAAGGTATGGGCCCAATCGGGATCCTTTACCAAAGCGTCATTGAGGCTTGCCTCGGAAATGTAGCCGTATTTACGCACGTGCTCTTTGAGCTTGTCTGTAACGTCGACGCCCTTGCAACGCACGTTGGTGAACCACCCAAAGTGATTGAGGCCAAAGTAATCGACCTCGATATCGTTGAGCTCGCACCCTAAAATCTCTGCCATGCGGGCTTCAATCTCAACCGGCATATCGCAAATGTCGAGAATGCGAGCGTTTGGACGTAGCTTGTGCATCGCCTTAGCTACGATGGCTGCAGGGTTGGAGTAATTGACGATCCAATAGTCCTTGCAGGCGTATTCCTCGCAGAAATCGACAAGCTCGCACATGGGGAAAATGGTCCTCATGCCATAGGCCATGCCACCTGCTCCGCAGGTCTCTTGGCCGACTACGCCATGGCGCAGGCTGATCTGTTCATCTTGGATACGCATCTTGAGCCCGCCCACGCGCATCTGAGCCATAACAAAGTTCGCATCTGTAAATGCCTCTTTGGGGTCGATGGTTACATGCAGGGGAATCTCGGGAGCAAGGTCATCGATAACTGCTTTAACCACCACGGCGACCGTGTCCTGGCGCTCCTTGTCGATGTCATAGAGCCAAAGCTCGCGAATCCCCAGTTCATCCTTTTGATCAATCAGGTCTTTGACGATGCCGGCAGTATAGGTGCTTCCGCCGCCGCAGATGACAATCTTGTATCCGTTCATGTTGTTCATGCCTTTCAAATCAAATCGAGCCGCAGGCAATCCTGGCCGCTATCTGTATGAAGTAAGTCACGATGTTGATAACGGCCGCCATGCCCGCAATGCTGCCCGCATCCGCGTGCTTTCCTGAATGCCGGGTCCAAGCCGCAGCGAGTAGACCAAGGAGTGGCCAGATAAAGCCACACACGAATGCAGCCATCAGGGCGAGAAGACCCCTTGTCGACTTTTCTTTGTACATGTTGAGCAAGCGTTCGAACATGCCTCGGATTGAATGAAACGTTTTGGTCAACATGAGGTCTCCTCGCTTATCGCCTGTCGATTAGGCGAGCGTTAATCTTCCAGATTGAGGATGGGACGAAGCAGGTCGTAGACGGAGTGCACGTTGGTTCCCACGACAATTTGGACATTAGTGCCGTTCTTAAATAGGCCCTTGTCGATAGCCTTCTTGATGGTCTCTTCGTTGACCTTGTTGGGATCCTTGACTTCGACACGGAGGCGAGTCATGCAGCAGCCCATGGTGTCGATATTGTCCTTACCGCCAAGGCCATCGATAATGTTTTGCACCATCTCCTGCTGTTTTGCGTCGACTTCCGGCGTTCCGGAAGACTCGAGGGCGCTGGTGTCGCCGGAAACCTCAGCAGACCATTCTGCGGAACGACCGGGCGTCATGAGGTTGAGCTTCTTGATAACCATTGCCAGTACGACGAACGAAGCGGCGGCAAACACGATGCCCAAGACGATGTAAATCGGGAACTTGGTGATGCCCATTGGCAAAGGCAGGTTAACCGTGAGCAGCTCGATGCCGCCGAACAGGTTAAGCAGGCGGACTCCCAAGACAAACAGGAGCATCTCGCCCAATCCGTAGAACAGGCTGTAGACAACCCAGAGAATCGGGGACGCGAACAGAATCATGAAGTCAAGCGGCTCTGTGATGCCGGAGAGCATGGCGGTGATGTAAATAGGAACCAGCATGGCTGCGACGGCTTTTCGATTCTCAGGACGCGAGGTGGCGATCATTGCGAGCACGGCGCCAAGGGTTACGAATTCCTTGCCAAAGCCGAACATGGCAAAGCGGACGGAGGGGTCGACTGTGGTGAGGGATCCGTCGGCGATAAGAGGAAGCTCGGCATAGAAGATGTTTGCTGCACCGGAAACGCTCTGGCCAGCGACGACCGCCGTGCCGCCAATCGCGGAGTAGTCAAACGGCATCCACATAAAGTGGTGCATGCCGAGAGGTACGAGGACGCGGTTCAGGAAACCATAGATGAAAACGCCCAGACCGCCCGAGGCTGCGATGAATGAAGACGCGCTGCTGATGGCATTGGCGATAGGGGGCCACACGACGGTCGCTCCGATGCCGAAGACAATGCTCAGCGGGATCATCGCCAGAAGTGCCAGTCGGGGTCCGCCGTAAATTCGGATATAGTCCGATACCTTTACGTCGATCAGCTTGTTATAAAGCCAACCGCAGAAGCACCCGATGAGTACGCCGCCGAAGACGTTGACATCGGTAACCTGAAGCCCCAGGACCGTTGCCTGGCCAGTTCCATACAGACCCTGTGCGCCTGCCTTTGCTAGCTGATCGGTAAGCGTCAGGTAGGTGTTGTTGACATACAGGAACATGAGGTAACTAATGAGTCCAAACACTGCCGCGTTGGATTTTTGCTTCTTTGCGAAGCCGGCCGTTAGGCCGACCGCGAAAATCACGGGCAGGTTGCCGATCACCGCGGAGTTGGTTGCCGCGGAGAGCAGCGTGCCCAGATCCGCGACAGCTCCGCTGCCGAGCGAGCATACCGTGGCGATGGCCAAGATGATGCCCGTTACCGCAAGGTACAAAATAGGGTCGACGATAACGCGGCCAAAGTTCTGGAAGGCCGTTTTAACTTTATCCATCTCTTCCCCTCTCCTAACTAATCTCGGGGACTTGCCCCTTAGGCAGAGGTGGCACTCGCATGCTTGCCGGCGTTAGGTGTTGATGCCGCCTCTGTTTACTGATTTCATAATAGTTAGGGTGTTTACAAACAGGGTGGGCTGGAACAAACGGTTCTTAAAAACAAGTGCGACTAATCTTTTTCGTTGTTACCATCTTTCCATTTCGGCCAGCGGTCTTCTTTTTTGGGCAAACGGTTTTAAGTGCGAATGACTAACTGCACTTCAATTTGCCAGGTTTGGAATCGGCCTATCTCTTTCGCCTTAGGTTTTGGAGCTTGAATGCCGAGGGGGACGCCCTGGCTCTTGCCGTTCGGACATCCTGAGCGAAAGGAAGAGGAAGAGTGGGATAAGGATGGGACGTGGATTGATGATATCCCGGACGGCAACGATCACTCGATTGATGCGGTGCGGTATGCCATGATGGACGACGTTCTGCGCGGGTGACGGTAGCTGGTGGAATACTCGGCAGCTTAATACTCGACGGTAGAATGCTCAGCATATTGATTATTGGGCCCCGGGAGATGCTAGTTACCCCGGGGCCGTTTTTGTCTTAAATCGTATTGATAGCGCTTCCTATGATGTAGAAGTAAAGAAGGACGACAAGGACGCCGGAGGCGATACCAAGCATGATGCAGATGATGCCCGCATCATGCTCCTCGGAGTCTTTTCGTGTGAGAAAGATGCCTCCCATAATCCAGCCAACGAGAGGAATAAGGAAGCTGATGATATATTGCGCGAGGAAAGAACGACGCTCCTCGTCATCCAGCTCTTCAGTAGAATCCTCGTCGTCCTCAATACCCAGGGCCATATTGCGGGCCCTGTTATAGAATTTGGCCTTATTGAGCTTTGCCCCGCAGAACCGGCAGACGTCTTCATGGAAATCGTTGGGACCGTCGCACTTGGGGCAGTTGATCTCCTTGGGGAGGTATTCTTCGGCTTTTGCCAGAAGGGCCCTTTCCTCGGCATCTTCCTCCTGGACGCGCATTGCCTTCAGCTTGAGGATGTAGGCAAGTTCCTCGGCCGAATACAGGTCTTTCTGCGTGTCATAGATGTACTGAAGCTGCTCGGAATCGGCATCACCGAGTTCCTCGTCAAGTTTGTTTACGTCTACCATGCGGCCCCCTCTCTCTTGATACGACAAGGATAGCTTAGGCAAGGGTACCGGAGGGGGCTGGGTCCGGTGAGGTGGCCAGATGGTGGGCTAGGCGGTGGGCGTAGTGGGCGCCGTGGTCGGTGGTGGCGTGTTCGATGATGTGGGTGGCGCGGGTGTTGGGGTTGTAGGTGACGATGCCGGCGTGGTGGCGATCGCCTTCGGGGTGGTAGGCGTAGAGCAGATCTTCGGCAGATTCATTCAATAGCTCAAACGTAACCACGGGCGACCCCTCTTCTCGGCTGCTTAATCCGAGGGTGCATTATACGGCTCGGCGCTTGTGACCGGACGGTTCAATTTGCTCGACATTGGATGCGGGAGATTGGGCTGATCTTGGGTGTGGATGATGAGTATTGGGTGCCTGAGCATGTGCGTGCATATTTGCGGGGGCTCGGGTTTGCGCAGGCAGGGCCGTATGACGCGTCAGAATCCGTCGGGCGCGGCGGACACCTTGCGCTTCCTGCCGCCGGACGGCGACCCCTTGGGCTTTTTCGGCTTCTCCGGGATGCGCCAGACCGGTGCCGGGGAGGTATTCCGAACCTCCCCCTCGAGCGCCCGCGCGAGCAGCGCGCCCTCGGCCTCCGGCGACGTCATGCCCAGAAGCGGCCCCAGGAACGTCTCGGTGATGTCGCGGCTGGCGAGCGCCATCGGGCCCTCGGCGTCGATCACGAGCACGCCGTTCTCGCGCGCGCTCCAGGCCATGAGCTCCGACGGGGTGATCAGCGGGCGGCGCGCCACGGAGAACGACTTGCCGGACGAGGAGCTCTGCGTCCCCTTGGTCGAGCTCTGCCCGGTCGTCTTGACGCTGTAGTCGCCGAGCCGCTTGCTGATCTCCTCCGCCTCGTCGACGGACTCTACCGAGAGGACGACCTGGGTGCCGAGCAGCGCCAGCAGCGCGTCCGACTCCGCCCTGGAGTAGCCGCACCGCGCCTCGAGCAGATGGGTGTTCTGGAGCACGAAGACGACGTGCAAGCCGATGCTGCGGACCTCCGCGAGGTCGCCGAGGAGGCGGGGGATCTTGGGGATCCCGGACCCCTCGTCGATAGCGAGCAGGGTCTCAGCCGGCAGCCTGCCGCCTGACAGGCGCGCGGTCTCGCGCAGCGCCGACAGCGCCTGCGAGAAGATACACGAGACGAGCGCGCCGCGGTCGCCCCGGTCCGTCGCGCTGGCGATGTAGAGGATGGTCGGCTTGCGCCCGACCGATGCGAGGTCGACCTCGCCGCCCCAGAGCATGCGGCTGACGTCGTCGTCGCAGAAGGACATGAGGTAGTTGCGCGCGGTGGAGACGAGGGCCTCCCCGCCGCCGCCGTTCGACGAGGCGACGAGGAGGAACTGGCGCGCCGGGTTTCCCGCCGGCAGGTCCGCGGCGAGCTCCTCCAGCGACTTCACGGCGCTCTTCCCGTCACGGGGCTCCAGGAGCGCGAGCACGGTCGATAGGTTCCGCGCGCCGTCGGGGATCCGCCCGTCCGTTATCGCGAGCAGGCAGAGGCCGGTCAGCAGGTTGCGGCTGGCGTCCGTGAAGAACCTCTGGCCCGAGGAGAAGGCGTCGGGCACGATGGCGGACGACAGCTCGCGGAGCTCCGCCACGGCGCCGGCGACGCCCTCGGTCCCGAGCGCCGAGATGGCGCGGTCGAGGGGGTTGAACCTTGCCGACTTGACGGGCTCGTCGAGCCGGATGGCGACGACCTCCATCCCGGCCCTCCTGGCGAGTGGTTCGGTCCATGCGCGGATCTCGGACTTCGGGTCGTGGACGATGACGGACGTCGGGGCCCCGTGGGCGTTGCGGTCGATCGCGGCGGCCACGCTGACGGCAAGAGACCTTCTCGTCTTGCCTGCGCCGCTGCCCGCCCTTATGAGGCAGTGGACGGCGGGGACCATCGCGATCCCATCGCCGGCGCAGCCGGCCGCAACGAGCCCCTCCGCGGCGGCCTTCCCGTCCCAGGGAGGGCAGCGCCTTGCGACCCTGGACGGCCTCGACTCGAGCCAGGCGTCCCCGTGCGTGCGCGTGGGCGCGCGATCGCCGGCGAACGTCCCGTCGTGGAGCCTCGCCCATGAGCGGGCCCAAGAAACGAGGCCGAGGATGAGGACGGCCGTCGCGACGAGGGCGAGGGCCGTGAGCATCTCTCCTATCTCGCCCGACGCCGCCGCGTCGGCGACCGCTTCGAGAGGGCTGCGGAAGACGCAGTCGGGCTCGGGCCCCGGGTCGCCCGCGGGCAGCCGCAGTAGGGCGGAGAAGCCCGAGATGAGGGATGCGGTCCACCATCTGGCGTAGCCCCAGGCGCCGGCGGTCGCGGCGCAGGCGACGCCGGCGGCGATGCCGTGGCCCGCGAGCGTGCCGGCGAGCTCCCTTTTCATGTCGCGGTTGAAGGATTTCGGTTTCATCTCGTGATCGTCCTCTCTATCCTGTTGGCAATCTTCATCGCGGGGACGCTCGTCGGCCTGGCGCCGCCGGTGGCGAGGATCCTCAGGGTCGCGGCGATGAGCCGCAGCGCCCTCTCGCCGGCCTCGTCCCCCATGTCGCGCCCGCCGGCGTCCCGGGCGGCCTCCCTGGCGACCAGTGCCGCCATCGCGGTGGCGCGCCCGAGGGTGCCGCGCCGCGCCGGCGTCTGCTCGCGCGCCGGCACCCTGTCGGGTACCAGGACGCGCAGAGCCGCGTTCTCACATCTGAGGCTGAGGTCGGCGGCCGCCTTGCGGGCGTAGGCGTCCCGTGCCTCCCCGGTCAGGCACTTGAGGCCGGCGCACCTCTCGACCGCCTTCTTATAGCGGTCCAGTGCACCGGCGAGCTCGGGGGAGCCGGATGCCGCCCGGTCGAGGGCCTCCCTCAGCGCGGCGGAGGCCTCCGGGTGGAAACGCCTGAGGTGGGCGGCCTCGATCCTTCCGCCCGGCGGCAGCTCGATATCGAAACGGTTCCGGTCGATGCGGGCGACGGCGTCCAGCGCGGCCTCCCTCGCGAGGTCGCGCTCGATGTAGGCCTCCCGCAGCAGCGGCGCCATGGCCTTCGAGGAGATCTCGAGCCGCGCCGCCTCCATCTTCCCCTTGGGCAGCAGGGAGTCCCAGTCGCCCACGCGGTCGATCGTGAGGATGTGGACGTGGTGGCTCGTGCCGTTGACGTGCATCGCAGCGTAGAACTCCACGCGGCTCTCGGGGACGCCGGTCATCTCGGAGAAGAGCCTCGGCCACTCGGAGCGCACCAGCGCCTGCCACGCGTCCAGGCGGTCGAGGCCGGCGCCTGGGGCGATGTCGTTCGGGACCGTGACGACGGTGGTGAGCACCGCGCCGCCGTTTTGGGCGATGGCGCGCCTCGCCTCCGCCACGGCGACCGGGCCGTCCGCGTCCCAGAGGCCGCCCGTCGAGCCGGTCCTGTTCGCGGCGTAGGCCGCCAGGCCGTCCACGCCGAGCCTCCTGCCGTCGGCCTCGCTGACCTCGATGACGACGCCGCGGCGGGTGCCGGCGTATGCCGCCAGGCCCGCGGCGGCCGCCCTCGCGGACGTCCCCGCGCGGACGACGGAGTGGTTGACGATGACGGGCGGGCTAGCCATCGGCGCGCTCGCGCGCGTGGAGCTTCACCTCGTCGATGCTGCCGAGGCCGGCGCGGCTGAGCTCGCCGGCCTGCGCGAGGTAGTTCTTCCAGATGTCCGCGACGGGGACGTCGTCGAGTGAGGCGTAGGAGGCCTTGAGGACGTCGGCCGACATGAGGCCGGCCATGATGGCGGCGGTCATGGGGCGCGAGAGGACCGCGGCGATGCGGTCCTCGGTGGCGTCGAGCTTGCGCTCGATGTCGAGCGCGGCGACGTCCATGCGGGCGTCGACGACGCCGCGGATGAAGCCCGCGACCTCGTTGCCGTAGAGGTCGAGCCCCTCCGCGGCGAGCGCCGAGCGCAGGAGCGAGCGGATCTCGTCGCTGACGTTGGAATCGTCGAGCTCGGCCCGCGTCTTGAGGGCGGTGTAGAGCTTTGGATCGAGCTTCACACTGACTGTTTTAGTTTCGATCACAGGGTGTCCTTATAAAAAGAGGGGCCTCTTGGACCCCATGTAATGGTCATTTTTAATTGATGCGGGTTGATGGGCATTCGGTTCGGTCGATAGAGACCCCGATATAGTTGAGAACGCTATCGCGGTTGATTCGCCACAACTTGCCGCACTTCACGGCTTTGAACGTTCCGTTCTGACAGAGTCGGTAGACGGAGCGGTCGCTGATGCCGAGCAGGTATGCGACTGGCAGCGGATCGACGATATCCGGCATTCCGCGGAAGTCATCGACCCCGATACGCTTTTCTTTAACTTTCACTTTTGTCTCCTTTCTGGTGCCTGCCGATTTCTCTCATTTCGCAGTCTGACGCGCCGCCGCCGGCATTCGTCAAACTACGGGCAGGGCGGACGATATGGACCAAATAGGCTTTGAGGGGTCGAGGCGACAAGAAAAGGCCCGGTTAATGCCGGGCCTCCGAGGCAATGTTGTTTTCCTTGCTTTCGACGAAGCAATTCACTCTTTATATAAGCGTCCAAGAGTTCTCATGGCCGATGCGGTGGCTTTTGGATCGGCACTGGCGTATCTGTCGAGGGTCATCGACGCCTTCGAGTGTCCCATGAGGCTTGCGAGGGTCCTCGGGTCGATTCCGTTGGAGACGGCGTATGTTGCGAAGCTGTGCCTGAGGTCGTGGAAGGTAACGGTGTTCTTGTTCAAGACACCGTGGAGCTTCAGAGCCTTTGCCAGGGCCCGCCAAGCGTCGTTGATTCTGGGCGGCTTCAGGAAGGAACCGTCCGGAAAGCCGAGGACAAACAGCTCGTCGGTGAACTCGACGTCCAGATTTGCGCATTCGGACTTCATGTCGACCTCGCGTTTCGCAAGATCTTTCATAAGATCTTTCGGGCAGTTGGGGATAGCGCGACGGCTGCTGATGCTCTTGGGTCCTTTGATATAGAACTCGTTGTCTGTGTGCCCAATCGCGGCCTCGACTCGGATCGTTGCGGAATTAAAGTCCACGCTTTTCCATTTCAGGGCGCAGAGCTCGCCGCGCCGCAATCCCGTGTAGAGCGCCATCTTGGCCGCAAGCATCGCGGGGACATCTATGGAGGCATTCAGGGTGTTCAGGACCCTGGTTCGCTCTTTGGATGTAAGCGAATTCGGCAGACCGTAGTTCGCGTCCTCGTTTTTGGGGACTTTTGCCCAGGAGGCCACGTTTTCGCTCACCCACTTCTTTCGCATTCCATATTTGAGCGAGCCTCGTAACAACCGTAGGGAATTGCAGGCGGTAGACCGTGCGTGGGTTGAGGCGATTGCCGTTATCCATTCCTGAACATCCTCTTCCGTGAGGTCTTCCAAAGGGACATCGCCGAGGTGCGGCTCGATATTCCGACGGAGCATGCCGTGGTACCCGGTCGCCGTGGAGCGCGCAACGTCCGCGCACTCGATATCGATGTAGCTCGTCACGAGTTCTGAAACGGTGATGCCAGGTTCCTTGGGTTTGGCTGCTTCTGCGGCAGCCTTCTCGTTGAGAGAGGCGCGGATGGACTCGGCTTCGAGCATCGCCGCGTCGCGATGTTTATGGCTCCTGCCTTTATCGCGTCCGCGATGTTCCAAGAGCTGAGTCTTCTTATGCCAGATGCCGTTCTCCAAATAGGGGAACTGTGCGCGCCAGCGATCGTCCTTAAACTTATAAATAGACGAGGTGGTGTATTTCTCTTCCATTGTCCCTCCGTGTGCAATCGCGTGTGCAATGAGTGTGCAATTTGACTGTTTCGGAGACGTCTCAAGTGAGACTATAGGCGGAAAACGAAAGAAAAAGGCGAGGTTACGGTCGCTATAGTCGCAGATGGACGCTATTAACCAGAATGAAAAGCGATGTAATCAGTGGGTTGCAGGTTCGATTCCTGTCACTGGCTCCATGAGAGTTTCGGGCTTTGTTCCTTGTGGGACAGGGCCCGTTTCTATTTAGGTGGTGCGCCATCGGGTTAGCGCCCATCCCGTTTTTGGTTTGTCTCGTCCTCCAGTTTGTCTAAATCTGTAACACCAAGACCGATATTTGGCATCTAACTGTTACAGATTGAGATGAAACTTAGGGTGTTTTAGGAATATCTTGATCTGTAACATGTAGAAGCGGAATAGGCCTCTTGCCGTTACAGATCGAGACAAGGGCGGGTACGGACCTGGATGTCCTGCTCGAGCGTGGATTTCTGGACGCGCGAGAGAAAAAATCTCCCGACCGGAGAACGAGCGTGGATAATTAACTTGGATAGGGAGCTAAGGTAAACACCGATTGTCTATCGACGGCTTTAGAAACGACGACCCCGATTCCATTGTGGAATCGGGGTCGTTTGTGCCTCAGGAATCCGAATGGATTAATCGAGCTCCTAAGGACCTTCTTGGGTTCTTGCTAATGGTCTGCCGAGGATGTCTCCAATGCAAACAGCGGGCATCTACTCAATATAGCTGGGGTTCTTCTTGATGATCACGCGTGCAGCGATGAAGGAGACGACGATGGCGATGATGGCGACAACGCATGCCAGCACGAAGTTGCCCATGGACCCATCGGGAGCGATAAAGATGAGTGCCGAAAGAAGGCCGGGGCATGCTCCCGCAACATACTCTTTCAGAACAAAGATGCCTGCAGGGAGTCCAGCGCAGAGCGCGCCGATTGCCGTGCCGACAAGCAGGCGGGGACGCTCGATGAGGCAACCGTAGAACGCGGGCTCGGTTACGCCACAGAGTGCGGTGACGGCAACCGTGGTGACCATACCTCTCTTCTCTTTGTTTCCCTTCATGGCAGTTGCCAGGGCGAGGCTCGTGCCACCAATGCAGAGGTTCGAGATGAATCCAAAGATAATGGGTGCCCAACCGAGCTGCGCCAAGCTCGTAACTTCGATTGCGATGTAGGCCTTATCAAGACCGAGCATGACAAAATAGGGGTTAAGGGCTGCAAGGATTGGAGTAGCGATAAATGCCACGTTATCCATGAGCCACGTGACGGCATCACTCAGCGCGTAGCCCATCATGCTGCCAGCGGGGCCGAGGATAATCAGCTCAACAGGCACGACGATGAACATGGTGAGTAGCGGCTTCAAGAACAGTTTGGTAACGTCCGGGATGATTTTCTGAAGACCGCGATCAACAAAGTACATGAACACAACGCCCAGTACGATTGGCACCACCGTGCTCGAGTAGTCATTCGTCGGGATGGGGATGCCAAGAAAGTCGAGACCCTCAGCACCGCTAATAGACGAGCTAATCATGATTGCGCCCAGCAGCGCGCCCATGATAGGCTGCATCTTCATGACGGCGGCGAGCTGGTAGCCTAGGTAAACGGGCAGGAAGCTAAATGAGGCACTGAAGATCGCCAGCAGAACCTGGGCAGTTCCGCTATCGGTGCTCAATCCACAATAATTGACCAGGAGATTCTTAATCGAAAGAATGAGTCCGCCTACGATGAGCGCCGGGACGATGGGCATGAATACCTGTGCGGAGACATTTCCGAATTTCTCAACCAGGCTCATGGCAGTGTTGCCGCTTTTGATACCCTCTGCAAGATCCTTGGCGGTTTGGGCATCGTCGGCAACCGCGCCGCCGCCGACTTCGATTCCCGCGAAGTCGAGGAAGTCGTTGTAAGCCTCGGTGACGTTGGGGCCGATGATCACCTGAAGCTGGCCACCGCTGACTACTGCCCCGAGCGCCTGATCGGCCGATTTGGCGAGCTGGAGATCGATGATCGAGGTGTCTCGTGCGTCGATGCGAAGGCGCGTCGCACAATGAGTTACCGATGTAATGTTTTCTTTGCCGCCAACAGCCTTTAGGACTGTTTCGGACATTGCCTGATATTTCATCTCTTTCTCCTAACCTTCCTGCTCCTGATACTTCGAGATAAGGTCTCGGTACCAATACCAGCTCTTTTTGGGGGTGCGCTCCAGATTGTTCTCGAAGTCGATATGGACAAGTCCGTATCGTTTTTCGTAGCCGTTGATCCAGCTATACAGATCCATCGTCGACCAGAGGTAGTAGCCCTCAACGCGCGCGCCGTCGCGCTTAGCCCTCATCATGTGCTCGATGAACTGGCCCAGAAGCTCGATGCGGTCATCATCGTGGATCATTCCGTCTGCGTCTGGTTGCTCATAGGCGCCATGTCCGTTTTCCGTAATAAAGATGCGGGGCGCGTCATAGCGCTCGTGGACATCCATGATGGTTGAATACATGCAACTTGGGAGTATTTCGCGGCCCCATTTATTGCGGGGAACATTGCTGTCGCGGGCGCTTTCAAACAAGGGCGCAATGCATTTTCCTTCGACCTTTTTGCTCGAACCGCCCTTATTGTTCGCCGAAACGGCAAGCTCTCCACCGTGCCAGTCGGTTACATACTCTCGGCAATACACGTTGAGTCCAATAAAATCGACTTTACCGTCTCTGAATTCTTCTACGTCATTTGGGGATCGATAGAGCGAGACGCCAAGTTTTTCAAGGATTTCGTCCATTTCTGGCGGCAGTTGACCCTGAAGCGCTGGTGCCAGAATCATGCGATTGGCGAAAAAGTCTGCGTATCGAAATACGTCATCGGGGTGCTCGGTTGCCGGGTCGAGTTCGACAACGCCGCCATCGTGGACGGCGCCGATGATGCCGTCGTAGCCCATTTGACGATATGCTCGGACTGCGAGTGCGCTTGCGCGCATCAGGTTGTATTGAAACTGCATGTACGACTGAACGTCGAGCGATCGATTGGGGGGATAGTTGCCCAACATGTTTACGCAGTAGCTGTAGAAATGCGGCTCGTTAACGGTAGCCCAGATTTTGACGCGGTCTCCAAAGCGCTCAAAGCAAATCTCGGCGTATTTGCAGAACCACTCTGCCATGTCGTTGTTCAGCCATCCGCCTTTGCAAGCAAGCGTGAATGGCAGATCGTAATGGAACAGCGTAACGTTGGGCTCTATGCCATTTTCGAGGCAGCAATCAATGACTCGATTATAAAAATCGATACCCTCTTCATTCACTTCGCCGATACCCGTGGGGATGATTCGACTCCATGAAAGAGAGAAGCGATAGGTGTTTTGTCCGCCTTCTTTCATCATGCGGATATCTTCTTCATAGCGATGGTAGAAGTCGCAAGATACATCACCGTCAACATGGTTGATGTTCTTATTGCTTGTGTGGTTAAAGAAATCCCACTCGCCGAGGCCTTTGCCGTCTTCGTTCCAGGCACCCTCGCACTGATAAGACGCCGTGGCGGAACCCCAGAGAAACGGCATGTTGTTCACGTTGCCCATGAATCCCCTTTCCATCATTCAACACGGTGGATACGTGTGACGGAATTACGATTAAGATGACGTCAACTGATTTGAATCATAGGAGAACGACCAAAGCTGTTTGATTCAATAAATGAACCATAATATCGAGGAGGGCGGAAAGAGGGATCACGTGAATATCAATGACTTCGATGTGCTCAATCGCATTAGCTCCATCATCAACAGCGAGTTTGGGTCAAACGATGCCGCCATCGCTCGATATCTCATCGCTCACATTAGGCGTTCGAGCGAAATCAATGTTGCCGCAATAACCCGCGATGCATTCGTGACCCGTTCCGCTGTTCGTCGTTTCTGCAATCGATTGGGCTACCAGTCTCTTAGCGATTTGAAAGAATCATTTACTCAATCAGTCTTTCCAAGCGACTTAAGCCATCGAGAGGAGGAATATGGCTACGAGGAGTACAGGGCAGAGCTCGACGTTCGCATGATCGAGATGTTCGCTGAGGTTGAAAGCGGCGTGTCCGATATCGCTATTAAGCACCTTGCCGACGAAATTGATGGCCATAAAAACGTTGAAATCTGGTGCACCAATAATGTGAG
Source organism: Collinsella sp. (assembly GCA_046995905.1). GTDB lineage: Bacteria > Actinomycetota > Coriobacteriia > Coriobacteriales > Coriobacteriaceae > Collinsella. Next base: position 2,098,005 of record JBKXET010000001.1, on the reverse strand, counting down.
CGCCAATCTCGTACGATTTCAGCAGGAAATGTTTTATGCGGGCAAGATAGTTCGCATAGTTGCTGGGGCTAACGTCGCGGAATTGAAAAACATGGGAGACGCTTCGCAGTCATTGATAATTCTCGTATCGGTCTCCGGGCTATTTGCGTCACAGGCGCGTGAGTATCTTGATTGCCGTTCGGGCAGGAAGATTCTAATTACTGCGTTTAGCAACGATGACAAATCGAGGTCTTTTGACCGTGTATATCGTCTTGGTAATGCGGGAAACGGAATTGACCGACTCGGCGTTTATTCGAAATACGCCATAACTTATTTATTCGACTTGCTATCGTCGTGTTACTTGAGTCGCTACCCCTGCACCAAGGGGGAGCCGCTCTATGGGTCCACTTTGGCCTGGCCCGAGTAGTTGCGGCTCTTTAGTTCTCCCGCCTGGAGAATGAGCGTGGATAATCTGCCGCTTTGGCCTTAGGGCCGCGCTAAAAGTGGGAGATTATCCACGCTCGATCGTGTCGTGGAAGCCCGATCGTGACCTATGTAATAGTGCAAGAGGGTCGGTATCGAAGGTCGATGGTGCAGATGTACTCCACCGTGCCAAAGTATTCCCTCGGGAAATGTCACCAGCGCAGCCAAATCCACCGTCCTTCATATCCAAACGCAGCAAAAACGCAGGTCAAAGGTATATGGATACGCCCGGAGCCGTGTATCTAGAGGTTTTCGTTGACAGCCCCCAAGGTGGCATCGTATTATCTTCTTCGTTCGCGGGGGCGGCGGTCCAAAAGACCAAAGAACCTGCGGATACTTGAACGATTGGGAGTTTGCCCGAGTGGTTAATGGGGACGGGCTGTAAACCCGTTGGCTCTGCCTACATAGGTTCGAATCCTATAGCTCCCACCCGTCAAGTGCCTGTATAGCTCAGTCGGTAGAGCACTTCGTTGGTAACGAAGAGGTCACCAGTTCAAGTCTGGTTGCAGGCTCCATCCGGCGGTGTAGCTCAGTTGGTTAGAGCACACGGTTCATACCCGTGGCGTCACTGGTTCGAATCCAGTCACCGCTACCATAGGTAACACGGTGGCTTCTCAATAGTATGTTGAGAGGCCACTATGGTATAAAGGCAAAGTCCCGTCCGGGGACGACCTGTTAAGAGGAGGGCTTTATGGCCAAAGAGAAGTTTGAGCGCACTAAGCCGCATGTTAACATCGGCACCATTGGTCACGTCGACCACGGCAAGACCACGCTGACCGCTGCCATCACCAAGGTTCTCTCCGAGACCGAGGGCTGCAAGGCTGACTTCACTGCGTTCGAGAACATCGACAAGGCTCCCGAGGAGCGCGAGCGCGGCATTACGATCTCCGTCTCCCACGTTGAGTACGAGACTGCTGCCCGTCACTACGCTCACGTTGACTGCCCGGGCCACGCTGACTACGTCAAGAACATGATCTCCGGTGCTGCTCAGATGGACGGCGCTATCCTGGTCATCGCCGCTACCGACGGCCCCATGGCTCAGACCCGCGAGCACATCCTGCTCGCCCGTCAGGTCGGCGTTCCCTACATCGTCGTCTTCCTGAACAAGTGCGACATGGTCGACGATGACGAGCTCATCGACCTCGTCGAGATGGAGACCCGTGAGCTCCTCTCCGAGTACGATTTCCCCGGTGACGACATCCCCGTCATCCGTGGTTCCGCTCTGGGCGCTCTCGAGGGCGACGCCAAGTGGATGGACGCTATCCGCGAGCTCATGAAGGCCGTCGACGAGTACATCCCGACGCCTGCTCGTAACAACGACCTCCCCTTCCTGATGGCCGTTGAGGACGTTATGACCATCTCCGGCCGTGGTACCGTTGCTACCGGCCGTGTCGAGCGCGGTGAGCTCAAGCTCAACGAGCCCGTCGAGATCGTCGGCATCAAGGATACCCAGAACACCGTCGTTACCGGTATCGAGATGTTCCGTAAGTCCATGGACTTCTGCGAGGCTGGCGACAACGTCGGTCTGCTGCTCCGCGGCATCAAGCGCGAGGACATCGAGCGCGGCCAGGTTCTCTGCAAGCCCGGTTCGGTTACCCCGCACACCAAGTTCACCGGCGAGATCTACGTTCTGACCAAGGAGGAGGGCGGCCGTCACACCCCGTTCTTCGATGGTTATCGTCCTCAGTTCTACTTCCGTACCACCGACGTTACCGGTACGGTCAAGCTCCCCGAGGGCACCGAGATGGCTATGCCTGGTGACCACATCACCATCGAGGGCGACCTCATCCACCCGATCGCCATGGAGGAGGGCCTGCGCTTCGCTATCCGCGAGGGTGGCCACACCGTCGGTTCGGGCATCGTCTCCACGATCATTGAGTAAATTAGCTCTTTGATATAGCTGACTTAGAGAACCCGGCACTTATATGGGTGCCGGGTTCTTTTCTGCAATGGATATTGAGCCGTTGCTGGTGTCGAGAGGATCGATAATGGTCCTGGTCGCACCGTCGATTAGCTCTCGTTGGCTTCATTGATGTGTTCCAAATATGAATGGATCCACCGAGAACCAATTGATTCGAGGTTTTCATTGACAGCACTTACATAGAGCTGATAAAGTACCAACTCGTGCCCGTACGGGGCGGAAATGAAAGGTTCAGGATACATGCGTACTCTAGTTACTCTTGCGTGCACTGAGTGCAAGCGCCGCAACTATACGACCACCAAGAACAAGTCGACCATGCCTGATCGTATGGAGATCAAGAAGTATTGCCCCTGGTGCCGTCACCACACGCTGCACAAAGAGACTCGCTAGTCTCTAGTCACATACGCCAGTAGTTCAATTGGTAGAGCATCGGTCTCCAAAACCGAGTGTTGAGGGTTCGAGTCCTTCCTGGCGTGCCAGTCATTATTCCGTAAGCTCCCAATTGGGGGCTTACGGTTTACTCATGTATAAGCGCATTGCGCGGAGGTAACCCAAATGGCCAACAAGAAGAACAAGAAGAAGGCTCAGCAGCCGGCACCTGCCAACAACGCTGCCGCCAACTCCAAGGTTGAGGCCAAGAAGGCCGTTGCCAAGAAGAACGAGAAGGCTGCGAAGTCCAAGAAGAACGAGAAGCCTGGTTTCTTCGCCCGCACCAAGAAGTATTTCGCCTCGGTCAAGTCCGAGATGAAGCGTGTCACGTGGCCCGATAAGAAGGAGCTCGTGAACTACTCGGTCGTCGTTTGCGCTTCTCTGATCGTCGTCGGCGTCGTCATCGCTCTGCTCGATGCTGGCTTTGGCGAGGCTCTTGCTCTGTTCTCTGGATTGAGGGGCTAAACCATGTCTAAGCGTTGGTACGTCGTTCACACTTACTCTGGATACGAGAACCGCGTTAAGTCCGATCTCGAGCATCGCATCGAGACTATGGGCATGCAGGACCGTATCTTTGATATCGAGATTCCTATGGAGCGCGTCACCGAGATTAAAGAGGGTGGCAAGCGCGAGACCAAGGATTCCAAGATCTTCCCGGGTTATGTCCTGGTCCGCATGGAGATGGATGACGATGCTTGGACGTGTGTTCGTAACACGCCTGGCGTCACCGGTTTCTTGGGCGGCAACGGCAAGCCCGCTCCGCTTTCCCGCGACGAGTACAACAAGATGACTCGTCGTCCCGGTAAGGGCGATTCGCCCAAGCGCACCTCGGTTGATATTCAGGTCGGCACGTCCGTCCGCGTCACCGATGGCCCGCTTACCGACTTTGATGGCAAGGTCTCCGAGGTTAACACTGAGGCTGGCAAGCTCAAGGTCACGCTGATGATCTTTGGCCGTGAGACGCCGGTCGAGCTCGACTTTAACCAGGTCGCTGTCATCGCTTAAGTTTTTGTCCGTTCGCGCGAGCGTGCTTCTTCTGTGACTGCTCATCTCAGGAGTGCTTCTAACACGTGCGTGCTTACGATATAGCAAGTACTTCACACTCGTGATTCGAAAGGAATGACCATGGCTGAGAAGAAGGTTGCCAACGTCATTAAGCTCCAGATTCCTGCTGGTGCAGCTAACCCCGCTCCTCCCGTCGGCCCCGCCCTGGGCGCAGCTGGCGTGAACATCATGCAGTTCTGCCAGGCCTTTAACGCCGAGACGCAGGACAAGAAGGGCGACATCATCCCCGTTGAGATCACTGTCTTCGAGGATAAGTCCTTCTCCTTCATCACCAAGACCCCGCCGGCGGCTCACCTCATCAAGAAGGAGCTGAACCTCAAGTCTGGTTCCGCTAAGCCCCAGGCCGACAAGGTTGGTCAGCTCTCCCAGGAGCAGCTCACCAAGATCGCCGAGATTAAGATGCCGGACCTCAATGCCAACGACATTGACGCCGCCAAGAAGATCATCGCTGGTACCGCCCGTTCCATGGGCGTCACCATCGCTGAGTAGCGATTTCTTTTGGTAACGACGGGTGCTCCAACCGGGGCGCCCGTTAAATGTGTGCAATAGGGCACACGATACGATGTGGGAGGGCTCACGCCCGTTTAACCACAGGAGGTAATGCACATGGCTAAGCATGGTAAGAGCTATAACGCCGCTGCCGAGAAGATCGACCGCGCCACGCTCTACACCCCCCTTCAGGCTGCCAAGCTCATCAAGGAGCTCGACACCGCCAAGTTCGACGAGACCGTCGAGGCCCACTTCCGTCTGGGCGTCGATACTCGTAAGGCCGACCAGAACATCCGCGGCTCCATCTCCCTGCCCCACGGCACCGGCAAGACCATTCGTGTTGCCGTCTTCGCCGAGGGCGAGAAGGCCCGCGAGGCCGAGGCTGCCGGCGCCGACATCATCGGTTCCGACGAGCTCGTCGCCCAGATCCAGAAGGGCGAGATCAACTTCGACGCCGCTATCGCTACGCCGAACATGATGGCCAAGGTTGGCCGCATCGGTAAGATCCTTGGTCCCCGTGGCCTCATGCCGAACCCTAAGCTCGGCACCGTGACCATGGACGTCGCCAAGATGGTCTCCGAGCTCAAGGCCGGTCGCGTTGAGTATCGCGCCGACCGCTACGGCATCTGCCACGTGCCCCTGGGCAAGAAGTCCTTCTCCGAGCAGCAGCTCGTCGAGAACTACGCTGCCCTGTACACCGAGATCCTGCGCGTCAAGCCCTCTTCTGCTAAGGGCAAGTACGTTAAGTCCATCTCCGTGTCTTCCACCATGGGCCCTGGCATCAAGGTTGATCCCGCTATCCAGCGCGACTTCCTGGCTGAGTAACTTTTAGTTACTGCCTGAGCAAAGCAAGCATTGCTAAAGAAACCCGATTCTGTCTCGTGCAGGACCGGGTTTCTTGCTATCGCGTTAAAACCACCTTAAAGGGGACAGTGCCCCCTTTAAGGTGGTTACCAGGGTGTTCTAGCGGTTGAGGACTCGATAGCCTCGTGGCGCTTGAGTTCGCGACGCATGGTTTGCGAATTGAGCCAGGCTGCCTGCCAGCCACGGATGGGGTAGCGCGCTTCGTCCAGCTCAAACTGCGTATAGCCGCAGGCGTTGATGATCGTTGCCCCGCATGCATGCTGACGCACACGTTGAAAGTCGCGACCATAGCATTGGTGCACATGCCCGTGCACCATGTAGTCGGGGTTCCAGGACTCGAGCGCTGTGTTAAAGCATTCGAATCCCCGATGTGGCAGATCGTCCAGATCGCCCATGCCAGCGGCGGGCGCATGGGTCAGCAGGATGTCACAGCCGCCGACCATCCTCACTTTGCGGGACAGCTTGCGCATACGCCTGGCCATCTCGTGTTCGGTGTACATGTTGGCGCCGTCGCGATAACGCATGGACCCGCCAAGGCCCGCAATGCGGACGCCGCGATACACGTAAACGGAGTCTTCGACACAGATACAGCCGCCTGGTGCATGACGCGCGTAGCGGTCATCGTGATTGCCGCGCACATAGATGAGCGGTCTGTTGATGACCGTAACCAAAAACTCAAGATAGTCCGGGTCCAGATCGCCAGCGGACAAAATCAGGTCGACGCCCTCAAAGCGTTCCTTACGAAAGCACTCCCAAAGGCATCGTTCTTCGGTATCGGCTATGGCAAGGATCTTCATAGGGCGCGGACTCCCGGCTCATTTTCGAGCTGCGGAATGGTGCCCACTACGTTGTCAGCCAGCCAGTCCATTTCGACGATCTGCGTGCTCGGCAGTGGAGGGAATCCCTCGATCTGCACCACGCCGTCCTGACTGTGAAGCTCGCCGCCAAATGGATTGATGGAGCCCTCGACGATGCCATTGCGGAGCAGCTGCACCAGTTTGCGCGTCTGATAGGGCAGGCCCGGAGCGTAGCGAATGTCGATAACGCCCGAGCTCATGCCATACCAGTAGTTGACGGCGCGGACCCGGCTGTCGTCACTGGTCTCGTCCCAGGTGCCATGCAGCAGACTTCGCACGATAAGCTCGTAGTATCGGCGCCAGTTCCATACCGGCATGGCGATGCCGACGACCTTGCCATCGATCAGGCGGTGGAGTCCGTAGGCCGTGGGGTCCTCCAGCGACTTGGACATGTCGGCGCCGGTCATGACGCTCACGCCTTCGTGGCACATGGCCTCGGCAAGGCCACCGGCGGGCACATCGCCCCAGGTCAGGATAATTTGCGCACGGGGGTCGAGTAGCGAAGCTCCAATCGCAAAGGCGTTGATCTCGCTGAGTGCGCCCGAGGCGAAGACCGACGCGTGGTAACCGATGCGGTGATTGTCCGCCATGCTGGCGGCAAGGGCGCCCAGGAGGAACTTGGCCTCGTACATCTTGCCAAAGTACGAACGGACGCTTTGATGGGGAAGGCCGATAGAGCAGTTGAGGAACCGAACCTGGGGATACTCAACGGCAGCCCTGAGCGTGTATTCCATCAGGCGGTGCGAGGTCGAGAAGATGACGCTGTCTCCATGTTTGACAGCCGTTTCCACGGCGGCGTAGAACACGTCCGGATCGTGGCAGTCCTCAAACGCCTCGGTGCGCACGATACCGCCAAAGTGCTTATCGAGATACTGACGCCCTTGGTCGTGCAGGCTGTCCCAGCTCGACGTCGCACAGGGGAACTCATGGATAAAGGCGATGCGCAGGGGATTGTCCGCCGAATAGACGGTCTTGCCCATAAAGAAGTTGAGCACGCCGGAGGTGGACTTGGCGGGCGACTCCTCCTCATCGACGCTCGGCGCTTCGACAAGATCGACCTTGTCCTCGTCGTTTTTGCCGGCAATGACCAGCTCGCGCCAAATCTTGCACAGGCGGTTTACGACGATATCCGTCGGCGTATCCAGCAGGCGGTCCTGGTTGTACACATTGAGGTAGACGAGCATGGCGTCGGCGGGCGTAATGTCCAGGTGGTCGCCGCCTGCGCGAAGGTAGGCGCGCTTAAAGAGCAGGAAGGTGTGGCGCAGGTAGTCGACCTTTTTCTGCGGCCATTTTTCGATAAGGTTCCGACCGAGCATCTTGGCGAGCGTCTCGTAGCTTCCCTCACGCGAGAACTCGATTTCGTATAGGGGGCAGACGCGCCAAAACGCGCAGAATTCACCGTACAGGCGGCTTTCGACGGAATCCCATGTGCCGGGGTAGAGACGGGTGACCCTGGCCGAAACCGTTGGAGCGTCCAGGAATTTGAGGACACTGACGCGTTTGTTGCCTTCCTGGACATAGAACCGATGCATGAACTCGGTGACGATGATGGGATCGCGATAGCCCTCGGTTACCTGGATGTCGTAGAGGTTGGACCACTTGCGGGCGAACTCAGTGTTAAACGGCAGCAGGGGCATAAAGTTGCATGAAAAGGCGGACTGACGGCCTTTGGTGACTGTGCCGACGACCATTTCGAGCGGAATATCCCTTAGGCCGACATTCTCTCGCTGACCTAAGGGGAGCTGGGCAACGAGGCTGTCGAGGTCCGTAAGGTACGGGTGCTCGCTTTGGCTGATGGCGCGACGGCGTCCCTGCTCGCCGCGCTTGCGTGCTTGACGATAGGCCTCTTCCATGATGTTGCTCCCTTAGTCGTTTAAACAACTATATGAACCATGGTACCACGAATGAAAACCACCACAAAGGTGCCTGTCCCTTTTTGGCGGGTTAGGCGATGATGGGGGCGATGGCACGGATGCAGGCGTCGGCTGCCGTGAAAGTAGTGCTGTCGTCGCTGACGATAAAGATGATCTTTCCTTTGATGCCAAAGTCGCCGATTTCGCTAAAGAGTACGTAGGGCTCCTTGTCAAAGCCCGAGATGGGAAGCACGGCGGCCTTGGTGGCGCTGGTCAGCTCGTCTGCCAGCACGTCAAGGGAAGCCCACTTGGACGTGTCCTTTACGGCAACGGGCACGGCCACGCGCCCAAAGGGCATCAAATGCACGAGTGTGTTCTTGGAAATGTTGGAGTTGGGCACAATGATGGTCTGTCCACAGGCATCCTCAATCGTTGTATGGCGCCAAGTGATGTCTTGGACCACGCCGGATACGCCGCCGACCTCGATATTGTCGCCGGGCTTGATGATGCCCATAAAGGTCACCTGCATGCCGCCGATAAGGTTTGACAGCGTGTCCTGAAAGCCGAGCGAGATGGCGATGCCGCCGACGCCAAGGGCGGCGACGAGCGCGTTTGCGTTAATGCCAAAGCAGTTATCGAGGATAAAGCTGCCGCCAATCATCCAGATGACGGCGCGCGCGATGTTGATGAAGATACTCGATGCCGGAAGCGGGTTATCGTCTCGGTTAAGCAGATGGTTCAGGGTCTTGGATACGACCTTGGCGGCGACGGCGGTGCCTATCGCCAAGATGACGGCCCAGATGATGTTGTGGACCCACCGTTGCTCAAAGAAATGAAGAATCGGCTCAAACAATTCCATGTAGGGAAAACCTCCTAATGATCGTTCAACCATGATACCCACCAAGAAGCCCGTCCGATCAAATTCGGACGGGCTTCTGTGCTCGATATAAGGTTTACGCGGCGGGGCTGTAAGGCCCGGCGGTGTAGCTTAGCGTCGACGCTTCCAGATAATGCCGAGCATGATGACGATGATGCCGCCGATAAGGCACGCGCCAACTACTGCCAGCGTGCGGTCTCCCGTTGCGGCGAGCTTACCGGTCGTCTTCTTGGTGATGACCTTCGTGGTCGTCGTGTCCGTCTTAGGCGAGGGCTTAGGCGTCGGGGCCGGTGTGGGCGTGGGGTCCACGGCAGCGGAGCCAAAGCTGATGGTGCCCGCGAGCGAGGTCATCTTGCTCTCCCAGCTGTCCTGCCCGATCAGCGCCCTTAGCGCTGACTCGCAGGTACCCCACTCGGTGTGCTTGGTGGCGTTTGCGAAGGTGGGGAAGTCGGTCGTGTTGGTGATGATGTAGTTGTTGGTGGCGACGGTATAGGTCTTGGCGGGGTCGAGCGTGCTGCCGTCTTTGGTGAGTGTGGCGCTCACAATGCGCTTGCCTTCGGGCTGCGTCCAATCAATCGTCACGTTGATGCCGCCAAAGGAGAGAACGCTGCCAGAGTCATCGCGCCACTTGTACTTGTCTTGCGCCTCCTGCTCGCTGTGACCGGCCGCCACATAAGCCTGCTGAAGCTCGTAGCTGTCGTTGCAATCGTCGCTGATTTGTAGCGAGTGCTCGAGCGCTGCGAGGAAGTCCGCGCCGGTCATGGTCCAGGTCTCCACAGTGTTGCCGTAGGGCGAGATGGCGATGACGTTGCCGGCGGTCACGTTGCCCGCCGCGATGCCGCCGCGGATGCCGCCAGCGTTTTCGATAGCGAAGTCCGCGCCCGTCAGGGCAAGATAGGAGCCGCAAATCACGTGGCCGATGGTCTGGGCCTTGGTGGTGTCGCCCTCCTTGCCGGGGCGGAAATCGGTGGTGCGCACCATTTCCCAACCATGCGTGCCTGCGGCGTCCTCGCCGTAGAAATAGTTGGTGGTGGATGTGCCGAGCACCTTGTTCGATTCGTTTTCAAAGTCCTCGTCGAGCGGCTTGATCTTGTTGCGGACGGCTTCAAGGCGGCTTTGGTAGTCGGAGCCCTTGTCGGGGTCTGTCAAAAGGTCGTTGACGTTCTTGGCGGTGTAGAGCTTCTCGTCGCTGCCGTCTGCAGGGACCGTGACCGTGTCATCGTCGGTCGTCTCGGTGCCATTCGTGTCGTATTTGTACGGAATGGAAAGCAGCCCCACCTCGGCAAAGGCGCTGCCTGCCTCGACAACGTGGATCGTCTTGCCGTCGGCTCCCGTCACCTTCTCGTTAAGGTTGATGTGCTCGTGGCCTGCGATAAGGGCATCGACGCCACGGAGCCGCGTGGCAAAGGTCTTTGCGTCGAGCGTGTGCGCGATACACACAACAACATCGCAGCCCTCCTTGCGCAGCTGCTCTGCCTCGGCATTGATGGCGTTCGCGGCACTCGAGAAGCTGGTGCCCGCGACCAGGTCCGCGCGCAGCGAGGAACCTAGCGACTCATCCATGGCTCCGACGCCGCCGACCTTGATTTTGTAGTCGAATGTGGAGTGATCCTCGCTATCCTCCCAGGTGCGATCGAGCGTCTTCGTGATGCTCGAGCTCCATGCGCCGTTCGAGGACGTTGCATTCGCGCAGAGCATGGCGAAGGGCGTGCCGGTGGTGCTGTAGCCGGTCATGGTGCGGAGTTTGTCCGCGCCGTAGCTCCAGTCGTGGTTGCCTGGCGTGGTTGCGTCGTAGCCGTCGGCGTAGAAGGTGTCCATGAGCTCGGCGATGCTCTTGCCCTCGCTCATGGTGGCGAAGGACTGTCCGTGGAAGGTGTCGCCCGCATCGAGTAAAAGATCGGGGGCGCTGCTTTGGGCGCTATAGAGAACCGCCAGTCCGTCAAAGCCCACAGTGCCGGTGCCCTTGCTTGCGTTGTAGCTGTACTTGTAGCTGCCGTGGATATCGTTGGTGCGCATGACGGCCACGGAGCCGTCAATAGCGGCGGGCAGGTTTCCCGCGAAAGCGAGGCTTGGGATGCCTGCGAGCGCGCCGGCAAACAACGCGGCGGCCAACGCAAAGCGGGGGAGTCTTTTCATGGCAGTTTCCTTAGTCCTTAGCCAGAATGTCTGGTTGAATATCGGATTATCGACATAATATGCGAAAACCGCCGCAAGGGCCTCTGTCCCTTTGCGGCGGTTTTGGCGTTTGCGCAGATAAAACCTACCAAAATAAACCTGTCCCTTTTTGGCAGGTTTTAGCTCAGCAGCATGCGGTCGTTGGCGAGCTCGCCTCCCGAGACCTCCTCGAACTTCTGCAGCAGGTCGGCTACGGTGAGCGACTTCTTCTCATCGCCCGCCACGTCGTAGATCACGTGGCCTTCGTGCATCATGATCAGACGGTTGCCCAGACGGATGGCGTCGTTCATGTTGTGCGTGACCATGAGCGTGGTCAGGTGGTTCTCGTCGACGATCTCCTCGGTCAGGTTAAGCACCTTAGAGGCCGTCTTGGGGTCGAGGGCCGCGGTGTGCTCGTCGAGCAGCAGCAGGCGCGGCCTGGTGAGCGTGGCCATCAGCAGGGTGAGTGCCTGGCGCTGGCCACCCGAGAGCAGGCCGACCTTGGCGTTGAGACGCGTGTCCAGACCAAGGTCCAGGCGCTTGAGCAGCTCAACGTACTCATCTTTCTCGGCCTTGGTGACGCCCCACGAAAGGCCGCGACGCTGGCCGCGACGCTTGGCGAGGGCCAAGTTCTCGGCAATCTGCATGTCGGCAGCGGTGCCGCGCATGGGGTCCTGAAACACGCGGCCCAGGTACTTGGCGCGCTGCGACTCGCTCAGGCGCGAGATGTCGGTGCCGTCGAGCTCGATAACGCCCGAATCGAGCGGGTACACGCCGGCGATCATGTTGAGCAGCGTGGACTTGCCGGCGCCGTTGCCGCCGATCACGGTTACAAAGTCGCCGTCATTCAGGGTGAGGTCGACGCCGGTGAGCGCGCGCTTCTCGGTGACGGTGCCCTTGTTAAAGGTCTTCTTGACATGCGAGAGCTTAAGCATCTGCCTCATCTCCCTTCGTGTAGGAGCTGCGGAGCTTATAGCGCTCCCAAACCACGGGCACGCACAGGGCCACAGCGACAATTACGGCGGAGAGCAGCTTCATGTCGTTGGCGTCCATGCCCAACTGCAGCACGATGGCGCGGATAAGGAAGTACACCACGGAGCCAAAGACGGCGGAGGCAAGACGGACGCTAAACTGCGCGAGGCCGCCGGGCAGCAGACGGCCGAGCACCTCGCCGATAACAATGGCGGCAAGACCGATAACGATGGCACCGGTGCCCATACCAATGTCGGCATACTTTTGGCTCTGGCAGATGAGCGCGCCCGAAAGGCCGATGAGGGCGTTGGAGAGCACGAGGGCGATCATCTTGGTGGAGTTGGTGTTGACGCCCAGAGCGCGGATCATGTACTCGTTGTTGCCGGTGGCTCGCAGCGCCGAGCCGATCTCGGTGCCAAAGAACCAATACAGGATGGCAACGATAGCCACGGCGAGCAGGATGCCCAAGATGATGGCAACGGTGGACTGCGGCAGACCGGTCATATTGCTGACGGCGGAGAACACGGTGCCCTTGGCAAGAATGGGCGTATTGGACTTGCCCATGATGCGCAGGTTGATGGACCACAGGCTGATCTGGGTGAGGATTCCGGCGAGGATCGCAGGAATCTCAAAGACGGTGGTCAAAATGCCCGTGACGGCGCCCGCGATGGCGCCGGCGCACATACCGGCCAGCACGGCGAACAGCGGGTCGACGTTGTTATTGACGATGAGCACAGCGCAGACGCAGCCGCCGAGGGCAAAGCTGCCGTCGCAGGTCATATCGGGAATGTCGAGCAGGCGGAACGTGATAAACACGCCAAGCACCATAATGCCCCAGAGGACGCCCTGCGAAACGGCGCCCTGCAATGCAATGAGCATGCTTCATACCTCCTAGGATAGGGTGGACACGTGATTCACCATAATAGCGGTAACAATGCATAGAAGAGCTGCGGACAGACGTTTTGTTTTACCTGAAACAAGCAGGGCGGACGCCGGTCTACAGCGCCCGCCCCTGTGGCTCAGATATTGAATAACGCGGCTAAAGCGCGAGCACGGGCTCTAGACGCATGCCGCGTATGGCATTACGCGTCCAGAGCGGAAAGGTCGATGCCCAGGGCCTCGGCCATTTCGTCGTTCTTGACGACGACCAGGTCCTTGCTCGAGAGGTGCTTGATCGGCATGTCTTCGGGCTTGGCCTCGCCCTTCAGGATCTTAACGGCCATCTCGCCCGCGGCGTAGCCCAGGTCCTCGTAATTGATGGAGAGGGTGAACAGGCCGCCGGCCATGCACATACCCTCCTCGCCAGTCACGAAGGGAAGCTTGTTTTCCTTGCAGATCTGGCCGACCTGCGAGGCACCCGCGGCGATGGTGTTGTCGGTGGGGGAGTACAGCGCGTCGACCTTGCCCACGGCAGACTCGACGACGGACTGAATCTCGTTGGAGCTCGAGACGGTGAAATCGGTGTACTCCAGGCCCAGCTTGTCGAGTTCCTTCTTGGCGGCCTTGATCTGGACGTCGGAGTTGGACTCGGCGGTGCAGTAGAGCAGGCCGACCTTTTTAACGTCGGGCAGGACCTTCTGCATCATCTCGAGCTGCTCGGCGACCGGGGTGAGGTCGGAAGCGCCCGTGACGTTGGTGCCCGGCTTGTCGTTGTCCTGGACCAGGCCGGAGGCGGCGTAGTCGGTGATGGCACAGCCCACGATGGGGATATCGGCCGTGGCGCCGGCGGCAGCCTGCGCGGCGGGCGTGGCGATGGCATAAATCAGGTTGACGTTGTCGCCCACAAACTTGTCGGCAATGGACTTACACGTGGACTGGTCGTTCTGGGCGTTCTTCTGGTCGATCTTGACCTTAAGGCCGCTCTTCTTGATGGCCTTGACGAAGCCGTCGTTGGCGGCATCGAGCGCGGAGTGCTCGGTGAGCTGCAGAACGCCGATGGTGTAGTCGGAACCGGCGGCAGCAGAGCCGGAACCAGAGTTGCCGCCGCATCCGGCGAGCGGGGCGAGCGCGAGCAGGCCGGCGGAGACCAGAAGGCTCCTGCGGCTGATGGTGATGTCCTTCATATCATTACCCCCAGTATAAAAATGGCTGGAAACACTGCACTGGGACAAAGTGCAAGTGGGACTATAGTAGCGCTGATGTCCATTTTTACAACAGCCTGGCGGGTTTTTTAATACAGAATCGGATGGGCGGTACGGGTAGTCGAATGGGCGGCGGAGGGTCTTATGCGGCGGAGGAGGCGTCCTCCTCCTCGTCGAGGGCGGCGAAGAGCTTCTTGCCGTCGAGGAGACGTGTGGTGACGTTTCTCATACGGGCGATCTCGACGGTGCGCAGCGTATCGTCGGTGCCTCGGGCGTCGTAGACCGTTCCCAGCAGATACGAGATGCCATCGCGCTGCCTGATGGCAAAGGGACGGAGTGTCATCCGTGCTGCTTCGGTTTCGCCGCGTGTCGTGACGCTCGAAATATCAAAACTCACCGTGGTTCCGTGGTCGATGGCCTGCTCGACGAGCTCGCACGTGTCGATGCGCTTGATGGGCGTGCGTGTTGCCTTGGTAGCCTTGCTGCCTGCGCTTGGAGCGGGTTCGGGTGTATCGAGGTAGCCGCGAACGTCGGCGCTCGCCATGGCAACTAAGTGCTGCGCCATGCTCTTGCGGATAGCGATAGGCGTGGAGCGGTTGCGCATGACCATACCGTGGAGCCGGATGATCTCTTCATCGGTGAGCGGGCGGGTAAGAAGTTTGTAGCCCACGCCGCGTTTGTATTCAATTTCGTATCCGGCATGGCGAAGCGCGGAGATGGCGGTGTAGATGCTGCGCCGCGCCGCCGAGATGGGCATGCGGGCGGGGTCGTCGGGATGGGCGAGGCGCCGGATCAGCTCATCGGAAAGCATGGCCTTGTCTTCGCCGGTGTTTTCGCTCAAGAGCTGCAGGATACGAACGGCGCGATAGGCTGCCATCGAGGCGGCGCCCCTCGTCGTGGTGTCGTAGGTTTCAACAGCGGCTTCGGTCATGGTGCCCACGTCCTTTCCGTTTTGGGTGACGACGGTATGGAGCCTAGGACGTGGGGCTTTCCCAGGGGCGCAGGGCGCTCTGGGCGGTCGGTAGTCGTCGGCAAACGGCGGGTCGAGTTTTCAACAGCCCTGCTCAACTGACCAAAAACTTGCCAAAAGCTTGACGGATGCTGTTGAAAAAAAGCGCCTCTCGACCGATGTCGAGAGGCGCTTGTGCGATGAGCGTTGGCGTGTGGCGACGCGAGCTAGCGTCCGACGATTAGAAGTCGGCGTTGCCCACGGTGCGCGGGTGCGGCAGGACGTCGCGGATGTTGCCCACGCCGGTCAGATACATGACCAAGCGCTCGAAGCCCAGACCGTAGCCGGCGTGCTTGCAGGAACCGTAGCGGCGCAGGTCAAGGTAGTACTTGTACTGCTCGGGATTCATGCCCAGGTCCTTGA
Source organism: Collinsella sp. (assembly GCA_046995905.1). GTDB lineage: Bacteria > Actinomycetota > Coriobacteriia > Coriobacteriales > Coriobacteriaceae > Collinsella. The sequence goes on along the minus strand of JBKXET010000001.1, from coordinate 2,082,609 downwards.
TGCGGGCCTCGAGCAGATCCAGGCGCTCCTCGCGCTGGGAGCCACCGATGATCTCGCCGATGCCCGGAACCAGGCAGTCGGCGGCGGCGACGGTCTTGCCGTCCTCGTTCATGCGCATGTAGAAGGCCTTGATCTCGGCCGGGTAGTCGGTTACGAAGGTCGGGCGCTTAAAGTGCTCCTCGGTCAGGAAGCGCTCGTGCTCGGTCTGCAGGTCGATGCCCCAGCTCACGGGGTAGTCAAACTTGTGACCGGCGGCGACGGCCTGCTCCAGGATCTCGACGGCCTCGGTGTAGGTAACGCGGGCGAAGTCGGAGTTGGCGACATGGTCTAGGCGTTCGAGCAGACCCTTGTCCACAAACTTGTTGAGCATATTGAGCTCGTCGGGGCAGGTGGCCATGACGTCCTTGAGGACATACTTGAGCATGGCCTCAGCGTTATCCATGTAGTCGTTAAGGTCGGCAAAGGCCATCTCGGGCTCGATCATCCAAAACTCGGCGGCGTGGCGCGTGGTGTTGGAGTTTTCGGCGCGGAAGGTGGGGCCAAAGGTGTACACGTCGCCAAAGGCCATGGCAAAGTTCTCGGCATTGAGCTGGCCGGACACGGTGAGGCTTGCATGCTTGCCAAAGAAGTCCTGGCTCCAGTCGACCTCGCCGGACTCGGTGAGGGGCGGATTTTTGGGGTCGAGCGTGGTCACGCGGAACATCTCGCCGGCGCCCTCGCAGTCACTCGTGGTGATGATGGGGGTGTTGACGTAGACAAAGCCCTGCTCCTGGAAGAAGCGGTGGATGGCGGCAGCCGCGACAGAGCGGATGCGGAACACGGCGCGGAACAGGTTGGTGCGCGGGCGCAGGTGCTGCTGGGTGCGCAGGAACTCGACGGTTGCGCGCTTCTTCTGCAGCGGGTAATCCGGGGCGCTCGTGCCCTCGACCTCGATGGAGGTGGCAGAAAGCTCGAAAGGCTGGGGCGCATCGGGGGTCAGCTTGACGGTGCCGGTGCAAATGAGTGCGGCCGAGACGTTTTGATGGGCGATCTCGTCGTAGTTGTCGAGTGCCTCGCGGTTCATGACGACCTGCAGGTCGCGGAAGCAGCTGCCGTCGTTGAGCGTAACAAAGCCAAAGTTCTTCATGTCGCGGACGGACTTGACCCAGCCGGCGACGGTGACGGTTTGGCCGCCGAGCGACTCGGCATCGGCATAGAGCTGCGCGATTTTGGTGCGGTTCACGTATCCTCCCATAACGGTTGAATGATAGTTATCCATACAGTTCGTTATTCTAGCAGCTCGTCTCATTTGGGCTATACAGATAAGGCATTGGCGGGATGGTTTTTCAAACGAAAAGCGCCCGCGGCCAAATGGTCGCGGGCGCTTGACGAGGTGCCTTTTGGCTGTGTGGCGCGGGGCCTGGCTACTTGGTCTTGGCTACCAGCAGCGGGTCGCCAAGCTTGACGAGCGGGTTGCCGCCGATAAGCGTTCCAGACTCGCCGACATGGTCGATGCTCTTAAGACGATCGAGCTCGGAGACGATGACGGTCACGATGTCCTCGTGACCAGCGGCCTTAATGGCCTCGCGGTCGAAGCTGATGAGCGGCTGGCCTGCCTTGACCACATCGCCCATCTCGACAAAGCGGGCAAAACCCTTGCCGTTCATTTCCACGGTGCCCAGGCCGACATGGATGAACACGCGCAGGCCGTCCTCGGTAATCATGCCGATGGAGTGGTTGGTGACAGTGGTGGCACCGATGCGGCCGTTGGCGGGCGCATAGATGGTGCCGGTAATGGGCTCGATGCCATAGCCCTGGCCAAGCATGCCCGAGGCGATCGTCTCGTCGGGAACCTCGTCCAGGTTGACGAGCACGCCGTTGACGGGGGCATAGATGACGCCTTCGCGGGTAGCGAAGCTTGCTGCGGGCGGAACGGACGCCTCGCCGGTCGAGGTGAAGGTGGACTTAAGCGAATCGAGCAGACCCATAGTTGCCTCCAACTTAAATAGGCGCATATCGCGCGTTTGGTTTGCCGGAAACGTTTCACATGTGTTTCGCGGCTTGGTCAACGCCCCTATTCTACGCTGCTCAACGATACCTCTGAACTGGGATTATGTGATATATCAGTTGAAGGGAAACTTATTGCCGGAGAGTTTCTGCGCCACGGGTTCAAGTGGGGTACGCTTGAAGGCGAAAAACAAGGGCGCTTAATTTGCGCGAAGGGAGCACATATGATTGTCGAGAACCATGCGCTGTGGGGCGAGGAGCCGACCGAGGATTATCCGGCGACCTTTACGTATCTGGGTGCCGAGCCGCTGCCCGACAAGCCCAATGGCCGCCGCCCCGCGGTGATCATCTGCGGCGGAGGCGGGTTCACGCATATCGCTCCGCACGAGCAGGACCCGGTGGCGTTTGCATTTTTGGACCGCGGCTACCAGGCCTTTGTGCTCAACTATGTCACGAGTTCTACGGGTGACGTGAGCTTTCCGCACCCCCAGGCAGATCTTGCCAAGATGGTCGCCACGGTGCGCGCCAACGCCGACGAGTGGCATGTCGATCCTAAGCGCGTGTGCGTCGTGGGCTTTTCTGCTGGCGGCATGATTTGCGCCTCGCTGGCAACACAGTGGAAGACCGGCCCCTTTGCGGCACTTGCCGGGGCGCGTCCGGACGACATTCGTCCCGATGCCGTGGTGCTGGGCTATCCATTGCTCGACTTTGCCTATGTGCGCGACATGCAGACGCGCGATCCGCGCATTGACTTGCGCGTGCCCAAGACGGGCGGCAAGACGGGACGCGATTTGCTCAACGACTACCTGTCGATGGTGACGGGCGGCGAGGCAACTGACGAGCATCTGGCCGACATCTGCCCCACCACGCATGTTTCGCGTCAGATGCCACCGACCTTTGTGTGGGGCGTGTCCGACGACAAGACGGCGCCGATCGCGCAGGTCTACCCGTTTGCGCAGCGCATGGCCGAGGAGGGCGTTGCATGCGAGATGCACGTCTTCGACCAGGGTGGTCACGGCCTTTCGCTCGGCAACGCCAACACCGCGGTCGACAACGAGGACAAGCAGGTGGCAGTCCGTCCCTGGATCCGCCTGGCCTTCCGCTTTCTGGAGCGCCATCTGTAAGAGGACGGGCATCCCAGCCCTTCAATAACTTGCGGTGAAATAGCTCCGATCTGGGGCATCAACCAGCCCATCCAGGAACTATTCCACCGCAACTTTGTTTTTGATATCCCGTCTGGAAACTGCATCCCAGTTTTGCCTTTCAAGGTGGGACGCAGTTTCCCATAGGGCCTCGACTGGGAAAGCGCGTCCCGTTTCGAGCGGGGATTCTGGGATGCATTTTCCGTAAGAGGCCTGTTAGGGAAACCATATCCCGTTTCGAGCCAGAATTCTGGGATGTAGTTTCCCCGAGAGGCTCATCGGGAAACTATGGCCCTGAACTCTCCTGCCTGTCCCCATCGCACCGATCTGTCGATTGAACGTCGTTGTGTGTTCGCGCTATCATGCATGGTTACAATTGGTTAGCCATGGCAAACGGTTAGCCATGGTGAACATAAATGCAACGCCCTGTGGGCGCCGGGGGAGGAACACGGACGTGAAGCTCGATACACTCGAGATTGGAAAGGACGCCGTTGTCGCATCGGTGGCATCGGACGATCAGGCACTCCGACAGCATATTTTGGACATGGGTCTAACGCCGGGCACCGAAGTCACCATGATGAAGTACGCCCCCATGGGCGATCCGCTCGAGATCCGCCTGCGTGGCTACGAGTTGACACTGCGCAAGGACGATGCCGCTCGCATCGAGCTCGTGGGTATTCACGACACCGATACGGGTCCGCGCGCTAACGCCGCAATCGGCACGACGGAGCATCCGGCCCTGGGCGAGGGGACGTATTCGCCCCGTGCGGCAAAGACGGCCGTGCCCGAGGGCGCGCCGCTGCACTTTGCCCTCGCCGGCAACCAAAACTGCGGCAAGACCACGTTATTCAACCAGCTGACGGGCTCCAACCAGCACGTCGGTAACTTTCCCGGCGTGACGGTCGACCGCAAAGATGGCACCATCCGCAACCACCCCGAGGCAAGCGTTACCGACCTGCCTGGCATCTATTCGCTGTCGCCGTACACGGGCGAAGAGATCGTGAGCCGTCAATTCATCCTTGACGAAAACCCCGACGCCATCATCGACATCATCGACGCCACCAATATCGAACGCAACCTGTACCTGACGCTACAGCTTATGGAGCTCGACCGCCCCATGGTCATCGCGCTCAACATGATGGACGAGGTGACCGCCAACGGCGGCGCCGTGGACGTCAACCTGCTCGAGAGCCTGTTGGGCGTGCCCGTTGTTCCCATTAGCGCTGCCCGCAACGAGGGTATCGGCGAGTTGGTGGACCACGCCCTGCACGTGGCGCGGTTCCGCGAGCGCCCTGGTCGCCTGGACTTTTGTGCGCCCGACGGCCCGGACGGCGGTGCGCTGCATCGCTGCATCCACGGTATTGCTAACCTGATCGAGGACCATGCCGTGACGGCGCACATCCCGGTGCGCTTTGCGGCGACCAAGCTGGTCGAGGGCGATGAGCTGGTAACCGAGGCGCTTCACCTGGATCGCAATGAGCTCGACGCTATCGAGCACATCATTACCCAGATGGAAGGCGAGGCCGGCACCGACCGCCTATCTGCGCTGGCCGATATGCGTTTTAGCTTTATCGGCGACGTGTGCGGGCGCTGCGTCGTCAAGCCGCACGAGAGCCGCGAGCACGTGCGCTCCGTCAAGATTGACCGCATCCTGACAGGTCGTTACACAGCCATTCCGGCGTTTCTGGTGATCATGGGCCTCGTCTTTTGGCTGACGTTTGGCGTGATCGGCGCGGCGTTGCAGGGACTCATGGAGGACGGTATCGCTGCCATCATCGCCTCGGCCGATGCGGGCCTCAAGGCGTTCGGTACTAACGACGTGGTGCGCTCGCTGGCTGTCGACGGCGTGCTTACGGGTGTGGGCAGCGTGCTGACCTTCCTGCCGATTATCGTCGTGCTCTTCTTGTTCCTCTCCATTCTGGAAGACTCCGGCTACATGGCGCGCGTGGCCTTTGTCATGGATAAAGTGCTGCGTCGCTTTGGCCTGTCGGGCCGTAGCTTCGTGCCCATGCTCGTCGGTTTTGGCTGCACCGTGCCGGCTATCATGTCGACCCGTACGCTCCCATCCGAGCACGACCGCAAGATGACGGCCATGCTCACGCCGTTCATGAGCTGCTCGGCCAAGTTGCCGGTCTACGGTCTGCTGTGCGGGGCGTTTTTCCCACAGGCGACAGTTCCCGCCATGGTCTCGCTCTATCTGATCGGTATCGTGGTCGGCTGCATTGCCGCTCTGGTGCTCAACCGTACGGCATTTAAGGGCGACCCGGTGCCGTTTATCATGGAACTGCCCAATTACCGCCTGCCGAGCGTCAAGACGACAGTGATGCTGGCATGGGATAAGGCCAAAGACTTTATTACCAAGGCCTTTACCATTATCTTTGCCGCTACCGTGGTCATCTGGTTCCTTCAGACGTTCGACATCCGCTTTAACGTGGTCGCCGATCAGTCGCAGAGTCTGCTTGCGGGCCTCGGCAGCATCATCGCGCCGGCGCTGACGCCGCTTGGGTTTGGCGACTGGCGTGCATCCACGGCGCTCGTCACCGGACTTATCGCCAAGGAGAGTGTCATCTCGACCCTCACGGTACTTTTGGGCGCGACCTCGCCCGCGGCACTGTCGACCATGTTTTCGCCGTTTACTGCCTATGTGTTCCTGGTCTTTACGTTGCTGTACCCGCCGTGCGTGGCTGCGATCGGTGCCGTCAAGAGCGAACTGGGCGCGCGCTACGCCGTTGCCGTGTTCGCGTTTCAGGTGACGGTCGCCTGGATCGTGGCGTTTGTCGTGCATTCGGCGGGCATATTGCTGGGGTTGGCTTAGTTTTTTATTGACGGCGCAACCTCTGTGTATCGAATTGTTTTCGGCCCCGCATCTGTTGCTGACGGATGCGGGGCCGTTGCTATATAATCGCCTCCGCTCAAAACGATTGGAGACGTTATATATGACTCAGACAAGGCAAGACGGCATCACGCTCAAGCAGTGGCTCCCACTCGTCGGGCTCACCTGCTGTGCGTTCGTGTTCAACACGTCGGAGTTTATGCCCATCGGCCTTTTGACTGATATCGCCGCGTCGTTCTCGCTCACCGAGGCCCAGGCGGGCATCATGATCTCGGTCTATGCCTGGGGCGTCATGCTGCTGTCGCTGCCGCTCATGGTGTTCGCCTCGCGCTTTGAGTTCAAGCGGATGCTGCTGGGCGTGCTGGCCGTGTTCTCGCTCGGTCAGTTCCTGTCCGCTGTGGCGCCGACCTATCCCATCCTGGTCTGCGCGCGCCTGGTGGTCGCTTGCGCACATGCCGTGTTCTGGTCAGTCGCCTCGATCATGGCCTCGCGCCTGGTCGACACTCGCCACGGCGCGCTCGCCATCAGCATGATCGCTACGGGTTCGTCCATCGCGCAGATCTTTGGCCTGCCGCTCGGTCGCGCCATTGGCTTGGCCGTGGGCTGGCGCATGACGTTTGCCGTGGTCGGGGGCCTCTCAGCCATCGCGGTCGTCTACCAGGCAGCGGTGTTCCCGGCCATGCCGGCGGGTGAGCGCTTTACTGTCAAACAGCTGCCCGAGCTGCTCAAGAACCCGCTCCTCATCGCGCTCTACGCAGTCACGGTCTTCATGGCGACCGGCTATTACGCAAGCTACAGCTATATCGAGCCCTTCCTGGCGCAGGTCGCGCACGTCGATGCGGGCGCCATTACCATGACGCTGACGGCGTTTGGCTGCTCTGGTTTGCTCGGAAGCTGGCTGTTTGGCCGCCTGTTCGATGGGCATCGCTTCCCGTTCTTGGCTATCACGCTCTCCGGCGTGCCGGTGGCCCTGCTGCTCATGGGGCCGGCCGCATCTTCGCTCGTGACAGTGCTTGCCGTCTGCGCACTGTGGGGTTGCTGCGCCACGGCCTTTAACGTGGCGTTTCAGGCCGAGCTCATCAAGCACACGCCGGCAGATTCGTCGGCCGTCGCCATGTCGATCTTCTCGGGCCTGTTCAACCTCGGTATCGGCACGGGTACCGCGATCGGCGGAGCCGTGGTTTCGGGTCCCGGTATCGTCTGGATCGGCTTTGTGGGCGGGGCGATTGCCGTCGTGGGCGTCATCCTCGCCATCACCGTGCTGTTTCCGGCCATCCGCCGCGCCAAGCCCGTCGCCTAATCACGTCCCCTCATCAGTTGCGGTGAAATACGGACTGCTGGGCCCAATAAACCCGGCAAACAGTCCCTATTCCACCGCAACTTATTTTGGGGAAGGGGGGTGCACGCCGGGCATACAATGGATGTCGTTGTGTTGAGCTTACCGGGAGGTTGCTATGTGGGTATACGAGACGACGTTCTATCAGATCTATCCGCTGGGCTTCTGCGGAGCTCCGCGCGAAAACGCCGCGCCCGTTGCCGAGGATGAGCTCGCCCAGGCTGCCAACGCCGCGCCCAACCCCGATGCGCCCATCATGAAAATCGCCCAATGGGCAGACTACCTGCAGGAACTCGGCGTTGGCGCTGTGCTCATCAACCCGCCGCTCGAGTCTGATAGCCACGGCTACGATACGCGCAGCCTGCGCCACATCGACCGCCGCCTGGGTGGGGACGCCGACTTTGCCGCCGTATGCGACACACTGCATGCCCACGGCATCCGCGTGGTGCTCGACGCCGTCTTCAACCACGTCGGTCGCGGCTTTTGGGCCTTCCGCGATGTGCAGGAGCGCAAGTGGGACTCGCCCTACAAGGATTGGTTCCACATCAGCTTTGACGGCGACTCGTGCTATGGCGACGGCTTTTGGTACGAGGGCTGGGAAGGCCATTTTGAGCTTGTGAAGCTCAACCTGCAAAACCCCGCCGTGGTCGATTACCTGCTCGAGTCCGTGCGCCGTTGGGCCGATGTCTTTGGCGTCGACGGTCTGCGCCTGGACGTCGCCTACATGCTCGACCGCGATTTCATGCGTCGTCTGCATAGCTTTGCCCGTGAGCTCAAGCCCGACTTTGCGCTCATCGGCGAGACGCTCCACGGCGACTACAACCAGATCGTCAACGACGAGATGCTCGATTCCTGCACCAACTACGAGTGTTACAAAGGCCTTTACTCCAGCTTTAATTCGGTCAACATGTTCGAGATCGCCCACTCGCTGCATCGCCAGTTTGGTGGCGATCCGTGGTGCATCTACCGCGGCAAGCACCTGCTGTCGTTTGTCGACAACCACGATGTGCCGCGCCTGGCGAGCATCCTTACCGACAAGTTCTGCCTGCGTCCCGCCTACGGCATGCTCTTTGGCATGCCGGGCATCCCGTGCGTCTACTACGGCAGCGAGTGGGGAATTGCTGGCGAAAAGGGCGGCCCCGATGGCGACTGGGCGCTGCGCCCTGCGCTCGATGAGCCTGCGCCCAACGAGCTGACGGCCTTCATCACGCAGCTCACGCACCTTCGCTCGGCCGACGACGCGGCCGCCCGTGCTCTCAACTACGGTGCCTATCGCAACGTGGTGATCCAGAACAAGCAGCTGCTGTTCGAGCGCGCCTGCGATGACGCGACGGTGCTCGTGGCGGTCAACGCCGTGAACGAGCCCTATACCTTTGGAGCCGGCGAGCTCAACGGCTCCTTCGTCGACCTGCTTGCCGACGATGCGCCCACGGTCGAGCTGACGGGTGCCCTTGAGCTTGCGCCCTACGAGGTGCGTTATCTGCTGAGGGCCTAGGCCATGGCTGCGTCCGACGAGGGCTATCAACATATTGAGCATGGGTTTGAGCCCGTGTTCGACCAGCGCTCGCGCGTTTTGGTGCTTGGGTCGTTTCCCTCGGTGCTTTCGCGCGCCAATGCCTTTTATTACGGCAACCCCCAGAACCGCTTTTGGCGCGTGATGGCTGCGTGCCTCGGTGTGCCCGTGCCGCCCAACGAGGGCGACCCTTTGGCAGGCAGCGAGCCTGCGACGCTCGACGCCTCGATTGCCGCCAAGCGCTCCATGCTGCTTAACAGCGGCGTAGCCCTGTGGGATGTGATCGAGAGCTGCGACATTAAGGGTTCGAGTGACGCCAGCATCAAAAACGTCGTTCCGGCGCATGTCGAGCGCATTGCCGGCGCAGCTCCTATCGAGGTCGTTGTCTGTAACGGCGGCACGGCAGGCCGGCTCTACAAGCGCTATCTACAAGAGCGCACCGGGCTGCCGGCCATCGTTCTGCCGTCGACAAGTCCCGCCAATGCGGCATGGCGCCTGGAACGCCTTGTAGAGCGCTGGCGTGAGGCCGTTGATTGGGGCGCGCTGTAATTTAGATATCTGATTGGGCGCGGGTGCCGAGACGTTTCATGATGGCATGCCAGATCGGTGCGGGCAGCGCGGGCTTGGCGCGCACCATGCCGTCGGCATCGACGCTTTCGGCATTGCCACCGCCAAGCAACTGCGCATGCTCAATGGAGCAGCCCATGCGCACAGCGCCCACAAGCTTATCCATCGCTTCCGAAAAAGGCCGGCGTAAGAGACCCATGCGTGGGGAATGGCGAAGCGCTGCGATGCCGCTGCCGGCACAGATGACAACACCGTCACACCATGGTAGGTCACGTAGAATACATGCCCGGTATAGGCGGTCGAGGACTTCGTCCGCCTGCTTGTTGTTTTTGGACGCGGCCTGGACGACGACATAGATGCGTGTCTCTGTATTTCCAAAGCGATTGAGTATCTCCTCGACAGCGATCATAGCCTCATCGTCAAATGCATCATCAACAGCGAGCACCATGCCATCGACTACACCGGCGTCATCCGCCTCCAAGTCAACCGGGCGGGGGAGCGCGGTGCCAGAAAGCTGAGCATAGGCGGCGATGGCATCCTGCAGGTCCCAGAGCAAAAACTCAAGATCGGCGCTATTGGGAATGCTGATATACGCAATGGTTTGCAACGTTTTTGGTACATCGCCGCGTGCGGTCGTCTCCATGCCGCCTCCTTTCCGGTTGGTTTCCGTTTAGGTTACACCGTCTGGTGGCGCTCCGCCGCGCTATCCTAGTGCAACCCTTACGAAAGGAACGCCATGCGTCTGCCCATGAATACTTCGCTTGCCACGCTCAAGCCCTCCGGCATCCGCCGGATCAACGCGCTCGCCGCGCAGCATCCGGGATGCATTGCGCTCGCGCTCGGCGAGCCCGATTTTCCTACGCCCGATGTGATTAGCGCTGAGGTGACTGCCTCGCTCAATCGCGGCGACACGCACTATCCGCCCAACAACGGTCGCCCTGCCCTGCGCGAGGCGCTGTCCGCATATATGGGCGACGCGGGCTTTTCGTTTTCTGCTGACGAGGTCATCCTGACCGATGGTGCGACTGAGGCCCTGTCGGCTACGTTTATGGCTATGCTCAATCCAGGCGACGAGGTCATCATCCCCACGCCGGCCTTTGGCTTGTACGAGAGCATCGTCGTTGCCAACCATGCCAAGGCGGTCTTTTTGGATACGGAGCCCGCGCAATTTCAGGTTGACGAGGAAGCGCTTCGCGCCTGTGTGACCCCAGCGACCAAGGCCATCGTTATCTGCTCGCCCAACAATCCCACGGGCTGCATCCTCGACGCAGCATCGCTCGATGCCGTGGCGCGCGTAGCGGAGCAGGCGGGTATCTACGTAGTCTGCGACGACGTGTACAACCGCCTCGTCTATGTGGACGGCTACGAACGATTTGCCCAGCGCCACCCGGAGCTACGCGAGCAGACGGTGATCATCGAGAGCTTCTCCAAGCCCTGGGCCATGACCGGCTGGCGCTTAGGTTGGCTCGCAGCAGCAGCCCCCGTCATCGCCGAGATTGCCAAGGCTCACCAATACTTAGTATCGAGTGCCGTCTCCTTCGAAATGGACGCCGCAGCCCGAGCCCTCACCGTCGACCCGACCCCCATGCTCAATGTCTACCGAACCCGCCGCAAGCGCGTGCTCGCAGCCTTAAACGCCATGGGCCTCGAAGTAGTAGAGCCCGCAGGGGCCTTCTACACTTTCCCGAGCATCAAAAAGTTCGGCCTAACCAGCGAAGACTTCTGCATCAAAGCCATCAAAGAAGCAAACGTAGCCCTAGTCCCGGGAGACTGCTTCGGAACCGAAGGCCACATCCGCTTAAGCTACTGCGTTTCCGACCAAGATCTGGACGAAGGCCTAAATCGCCTGTCCACCTTCATTTCGACCTTATAGCCCAGCGGGACGCAACACATCAGCCCACCGACCCAAGCATTATGAGTGGGGGCGTCAGCCAACGAAAACCCGGGCTGCCCAAAGTCACCGCAGGCCGCGCCGCCGAAGGCCGGGCGCAAGGTTTTCGTAGATTCCGCACGAGCCGGAAAGCACTTAATGTGCTTTCCGAGCGAGCCCAGGACCTGACCGAGCGAAAACCTTGCGCCCGGCCTTCGGCGGCGCGGCCGGATGGTGGAATTGTGTGCAGCCCGGTTTTCCGTTGACCGACGCCGGGGTCCCCGCCATAATACTTTCGGTTCACGCACGAATCCGCTGCCAGAGACAGCCGGTGCAAACGGGCATCGCCCGCGAGCTTAATGGGACTTCCCGCCAGCCGAGGTGGTCGAGTAGATATGTCTTCTCGCCCCCGTCGCTCATGCAGCGCGGGGGCTTTCTTTTTGGACATGCCCCCGTCACGTCCTTGTGGCGGACCGTGCCCGGAAAGAATTCGAGGAGGTGTAATTCATGCCCCAGCAGTACAAAATCGACAAGGTTGCAGAGATCGAGTCCCGTATCGCCGAGAACGCCGGTCTGTTCGTCGTCAACTACAACGGTCTGACGGTTAAGCAGGCTCAGGAGCTGCGTCATCAGCTTCGCGAGTGCGGCGCCGAGATGAAGGTCTACAAGAACAACCTGGTCAAGATCGCCCTCAAGAACCAGGAGCAGCCCGAGATCGATGAGATCCTCGCCGGCCCCGTCGCTTATGTGTTCTACGAGTCCGAGCCGGTCGAGGCCGCTAAGGCCCTTAAGGACTTCTCCGCTAAGTCCAAGGGCGTCCTTGAGATCAAGGGCGGTATCTCCGACGGCAAGGCCGTTTCCGCTGATGATGTTAAGGCTATCGCCGAGCTGCCCACCAAGGATCAGCTTCTCGGCCAGATCGCCGGTCTCATCTCCGGTTTCGCTCGCGACATCGCTGTCTGCGTCAACGGCGTTTCCTCTGGTCTCGCTCGTTCGATTCAGCAGGTCTCCGAGCAGAAGGCAGCCTAGTCGCTGTTTTCACCCGCGGCGGCAACGCCGCACCCCTGGCGCATTCGCGCCGTGTTTTAACTGATCTCCGTGCACAGACACGGAAACCGAAAGGACTTAGAAATGGCTAAGCTTACCACCGATGAGATCATCGATGCTCTTAAGGAAATGACCCTTCTCGAGGCTTCCGAGCTCGTTAAGGCTATCGAGGACACCTTCGGCGTTTCCGCCGCTGCTCCTGCCGCTGTTGTCGCCGCTCCCGCTGCTGGCGCTGCTGAGGCCGAGGAGAAGACCGAGTTTGACGTCGTGCTCGAGGGCTTCGGCGACAACAAGATCCAGGTCATCAAGGCCGTCCGTGAGCTCACCAACCTTGGCCTGAAGGAGGCCAAGGAGGTCGTCGAGGGCGCTCCCAAGGCTGTTCTCGAGGGTGCCAAGAAGGAGGACGCCGAGGCTGCCAAGGAGAAGCTCGAGGCTGCTGGCGCTGCTGTCACCCTCAAGTAATCAGGCTTTCTCGCCAGATTTCTTTGCAGACGGGGTTCGCATTGCGAGCCCCGTCTTTTTTGTTTTTCGGTCCCTCGGCATCGGTAGCTCAAACAGTCATGTTCTGTGATTTGCGTCGTATCGGGCGCCCTGCCGTTGGGCAATAAAATTGCATCATTCGAGCAATAATTTGCGTTGACCTGCTGAAGAATTGTCTCTGCCTTGTAGCGACATATAGTTCCAGCGGTAAGATGCTTGGGTATCGCAATTTGGTCTGCGGCTGTGTGCCGCACGCATGGGGCGCTTTTGCGCCTGCGAAAGGATCTTTGAATAACATGAAGGCAATCATCCCCGCCGCCGGTCTTGGCACGCGTTTTCTGCCTGGCACCAAGTGCACGCCCAAAGAGATGCTGCCGGTGCTCGACAAGCCCGTCATTCAGTACGTCGTCGAGGAGGCGCTCGACCCCGAGGAAGTCGACGACGCCATCATCGTTACTTCTCCCGGCAAGCCTGAGCTACTGAACTACTTCCAGCCCGATCGCTCGCTCGAGAACCTGCTGCGCGAGCGCGGCAAGAACGCCTATGCCGATGCCGTCGCCCACGCTGGCGGTATGCCGGTCGACTTCCGTTATCAGTACGAGCCCAAGGGCCTCGGCCATGCTATCCGCTCTGCTGCCGACGCCGTGGCAGGGGAGAACTTCCTGGTTCTTCTGGGCGACTACGTTGTGCCTAACCGCGACATCTGCGACAAGATGCTCGCCGTTTCCAAGGAGCACGGTGGAGCTTCGGTTATCGCCGTCGCTGCTTGCTCGCCCGAGGAAGTTAGCCGCTACGGCGTTATCGCCGGTGAGCGCGTCGGTTCGCTCGAGGGCGCCGAGGGCGTTGCCGATGCTGAGCCGGGCGCTGTCTGGCGCATCGGCGGTCTGGTCGAGAAGCCCGCTCCCGAGGCTGCTCCGTCCAACCTGTACATCGTCGGCCGCTATCTGCTGAGCCCGCTGGTCATGGACTTGCTGGCAGATCAGCAGGCCGGCAAGGGCGGCGAGATCCAGCTCACCGACGCAATGGCCCGTTCGCTCGATCGCGAGGCCATGTATGCGGTCGTCATCGACCCGCTGTCGGGCTACGACACCGGCACTCCCTCTGGCTGGATGGCCACCAACGCCCTCATGGCTGCAAGCGACCCCCGCTTTGCCGATGCCTTCTGGGATGCCATCGACGAGCGCGGCGGATTGATGCGCAAGTAAGCCTTCGGGCATCGACATTTACGGGCGCGGACTTCGGTTCGCGCCCGTTTTTTATAAGAGCTGCGATTGCTGGCTCTCTTTTCACAGAAAATATATGAACAGATGTTCGATACACATACATCTACCTGCGTGTTTTCTGTCGAAAAACTTTGCTACTCCAAAAACTCAATCGCGTCAAGGCTTTTCTTGCCCAACGGTCGGTACCTGATAAACTATTAGGTTGCGATAACTGGCGAAGCTATGCCTCGCCAACCCACCGAGCATTTCCGTGAAGGAGGAAAAACCTGGTGACCTACGCATACACTGCCACTGAGCGCAAGCGCGTCAGCTTCGGGAAAATCCCGGAGGCCATGGAGCTCCCCAACCTTATCTCTGTTCAAAGGGAATCCTTTGAGCGTTTTAAGGACGAGGGCCTTCGTGAGGCGTTCAAGGAATCCAGCCCCATCCAGAGCCAGAACCATGTTCTCGAGGTTACCTTCGGCGAGCATCAGTTCGGCGACCCCGCGCACACCGTCGAGGAGTGCCGCGAGAAGGATATGACCTATCAGGCTCCGCTTCTGACCGACGTCCGTCTCACCAACAAGGAGACCGGCGAGATCAAGGAGCAGCTCGTCTTCATGGGCGACTTCCCCATGATGACCGATCAGGGCACCTTCATCATCAACGGTACCGAGCGTATCGTCGTCTCGCAGCTCGTCCGCTCCCCGGGCGTGTACTACAGCTCCGAGATGGATTCGGGCAAGCAGATCTACAAGGCCCAGATCATCCCGTCCCGCGGTGCCTGGCTTGAGTTTGAGGTCGACAAGCGTGACCAGCTCATGGTCTCCATCGACCGTAAGCGTAAGCAGAGCGCCACGATGTTCCTGCGCGCCCTTGGCATCGCCGTCACCAACGACGACATCATCGAGCTGCTCGGCAACTCCGATGTGATCAAGCGCACCCTGGAGCGCGACACCGCCCTCACTCGCGAGGACGCCCTCATCGAGATCTACCGTCGTCTGCGCCCGGGCGAGCCTCCCACCGTGGACGCTTCCCGCAGCCTGCTCGAGGGTCTGCTCTTCAACCCGCAGCGCTACGACCTGGCCCGCGTCGGTCGTTACAAGGTCAACAAGAAGCTCAACCTCACCACCGAGGAAGAGGTCACGGTGCTCACCGACGAGGATATCGTCGCGACGCTGCGCTACCTCCTGTCCCTCGCTGCCGGCGAGCAGGGCTTCAAGGTCGACGACATCGACCACTTCGGCAACCGCCGCATCCGTACCGTCGGCGAGCTTGTCGCCAACCAGTTCCGTATCGGCATGAGCCGTATGGAGCGCGTCGTCCGTGAGCGCATGAGCTCCCAGGACATCGACGAGATCACCCCGCAGTCGCTCATCAACATCCGCCCGATCGTGGCCTCCATCAAGGAGTTCTTCGGTTCCTCGCAGCTCTCGCAGTTCATGGACCAGGCGAACCCCCTGACCGGTCTGACCCACAAGCGCCGTCTGTCCGCACTCGGCCCTGGCGGTCTTGCCGGCCACAAGTCGGGCTCCAGCCGCCGCACCAACGTGCCGACGGCCGTCCGCGACGTTCACAACTCGCACTACAGCCGCATGTGCCCGATCGAGACCCCCGAAGGCCCCAACATCGGCCTGATCGGCTCGCTCGCCCTCTACGCCCGCGTCAACGAGTACGGCTTCATCGAGGCTCCGTTCCGTCGCGTCGAGAACGGCGTTGCCACCGACCAGATCGACTGGATGACTGCTGACGAGGAAGAGAAGCACGTCATCGCGCCGGCTAACACGCCGCTCGATCCCAAGACCAACGAGTTCATCACGACCGATGCCGAGGGCAAGGTCGTCCGTCCGCACACCGTGATCGCCCGTACCCGCGACTTCGACGGCTCCTTCGGCGCTCCCGCCGACGTGCCCGTCGAGGACGTCGACTACATGGACGTCTCGCCGCGTCAGATGCTCTCCGTCGCAGCCACGCTGATTCCGTTCCTTGAGCACGACGACGCCAAGCGTACGCTGATGGGCGCCAACATGCAGCGTCAGGCCGTGCCGCTGGTTCACCCCGCCGCTCCCTATGTCGGTACCGGCATGGAGCGTCGCGCCGCTCTGGACTCCGGCGAGGTCACCCTGGCCAAGAACGCCGGCGAGGTCATCTTTGCCGACGCCGCCAAGATTATCGTCAAGCATGCCGGCGGCATGGATGAGTACCATCTGGCCAAGTACCAGCGCTCCAACCAGTCCACCTGCATCAACCACCGTCCGCTCGTGCGCGTTGGTGACACCGTTGAGCAAGGCGAGCCTCTGGCCGACGGTCCTTCGACCGATCACGGCGAGCTCGCACTGGGCCAGAACCTCACCGTGGCCTACATGCCGTGGGAAGGCTTTAACTACGAGGACGGTATCGTCGTGTCCGAGCGCCTGGTGGCCGAGGACCTGCTGACGACCATCAACATCACCCGTCACGAGATCGATGCCCGCGACACCAAGCTCGGCCCCGAGGAGATCACCCGCGAGATCCCGAACCTCTCCGAGGACATGCTTGCCAACCTCGACGAGGACGGCATCATCCGTATCGGCGCCGAGGTCGGCCCTGGCGACATCCTGGTCGGCAAGGTCACGCCTAAGGGCGAGAGCGCTCTGACTGCCGAGGAGCGCCTGCTGCGCGCCATCTTCGGTGCCAAGGCCCACGATGTCCGCGACACCTCCCTTAAGATGCCTCACGGCGCTTACGGCCGCGTCATCGACGTCGTCCGCTTTAGCCGCGAGAACGGCGACGACCTGGCCCCCGGTGTCAACGAGCAGGTGCGCGTCTACGTCGCCCAGCGTCGTAAGATCCAGCAGGGCGATAAGATTGCCGGCCGCCACGGCAACAAGGGTGTTATTTGTAACGTTCTGCCGGTCGAGGACATGCCCTACATGGCTGACGGTACCCCGATCGACGTTATCCTCAACCCGCTGGGCGTTCCTTCGCGTATGAACGTCGGCCAGCTGCTCGAGTGCCACCTCGGCTGGGCCGCTGCCTGCGGTTGGGATACCGAGCAGGCCGACTCCGACAAGTACGTCCCCGGTCCGTTCTTCACCGCGACGCCCGTCTTCGACGGCGCCAAGGAGGACGAGATCGCCGAGGTCATCCGTCGTGCCAACAAGAACATGCTCAACAAGGCCACCGCTGCCTTTGGCGATCACATGCGCCCCGAGTTCGTCACCCAGCTTGATGAGCGCGGCAAGACCCGTCTGTTCGACGGCCGCACCGGCGAGGAGTTCCGCGAGCCCATTACCGTGGGTACGTCCTACATCCTCAAGCTCGGCCACATGGTCGACGACAAGATCCACGCCCGTTCGACTGGCCCTTACAGCCTGGTTACCCAGCAGCCTCTGGGCGGCAAGGCCCAGTTCGGCGGCCAGCGCTTCGGCGAGATGGAAGTTTGGGCACTGTACGCTTACGGTGCTTCCAACGTCCTGCAGGAGATCCTGACCGTCAAGTCCGACGATACCGTGGGCCGCGTCAAGACCTACGAGTCCATCGTCAAGGGCGAGAACGTTCCTGTCCCGGGTATCCCCGAGTCCTTCAAGGTTCTCGTCAAGGAGATTCGCTCCCTCGCACTGGACATCGAGCCCATGCACGATGCCGACGAGGACGCCTCCGCCCCTGTGACCGCCGAGGAGACCTCCGCTCTCGACGACCTGGCTGGGCTCGCCGGCGTTGACGCCGACGTCGAGGCCGAGGATGCCGAGACCGCCGAGGCACCCGAGGCTGTCGCCGCCACGACCACTGATAAGGAGTAGTTGACTGTGGCAGATTTCGAAGCTACTGATTTTGACTCGGTAAAGATCTCCCTTGCCTCCGCCGACCAGATCCGTTCCTGGTCGCACGGTGAGGTCAAGAAGCCGGAGACCATCAATTACCGTACCCTCAAGCCCGAGAAGGACGGCCTGTTCTGCGAGAAGATCTTCGGTCCCGCCAAGGACTGGGAGTGCTCCTGCGGCAAGTACAAGGGCATCCGCTTTAAGGGCATCGTCTGCGAGCGCTGCGGCGTCGAGGTCACCTCGGCCAAGGTGCGTCGCGACCGCATGGGTCACATCGAGCTCGCCGCTCCCGTGTCCCACATCTGGTACTTCAAGAGCCCCACGAGCTTCCCGATGAGCCGTATGCTCGACATCAAGTCCAAGGACCTCGAGAAGGTTCTGTACTTTGCCAGCTACATCATCACCGAGGTCGACTACGAGGCTCGCGAGGCCGACGCCGACGACCTGCGCGAGGAGCTCGCCGCCGATCTGGAAGAGATCGATGCCGAGTGCGCTCGCCAGATCGAGTCACTCAAGGAGCAGGGCAACCCCGAGAACTTTGACGAGTTCTCCGACGAGGAGCCGCTGACCCCCGAGGAGATCGCCTCTGGCATCGTCGACATCGAGGAAGAGTGCAAGGATGAGAAGCAGCTCCGCACGGACGCCTTCAACGCCTTCATGAAGCTCAGCGAGCGCGACCTCATTTCCGATGAGCCGCTGTTCCGCGAGATGACTCGCTACTACTCCATGTACTTCAAGGGTGGCATGGGTGCCGAGGCCGTCCGCGACCTGCTCGCTGCCATCGACCTCCCCTCTGAGGCCGAGAAGCTCAAGGCCATCATCGCCGACGAGGACTCCCAGAAGCAGAAGCGCGAGAAGGCCGTTAAGCGCCTCGAGGTCGTTGACGCCTTCCTGAAGGGCGGCAACAGCCCCGCGAACATGATCTTGGACGTCATCCCGGTCATTCCGCCCGATCTGCGCCCGATGGTCCAGCTCGACGGCGGCCGCTTCGCCGCGTCCGACCTCAACGACCTGTATCGTCGCGTGATCAACCGTAACAACCGACTCAAGCGCCTGCTCGACCTGGACGCCCCTGCGATCATCGTGAACAACGAGAAGCGCATGCTCCAGGAGTCCGTGGACGCCCTGTTCGACAACGGCCGTCGTGGTCGCCCGGTCTCTGGCCGTGGCGGTCGCCCGCTCAAGTCGCTCGCCGAGGCCCTCAAGGGCAAGCAGGGTCGTTTCCGTCAGAACCTGCTGGGCAAGCGTGTCGACTACTCCGGCCGTTCGGTCATCGTTACCGACCCCAAGCTGCTGCTGCACCAGTGCGGTCTGCCCAAGACCATGGCGCTGGAGCTCTTCAAGCCCTTCGTCATGAAGCGCCTGGTCGAGCTTGGCAAGGTCGAGAACATCAAGGGCGCCAAGCGCGCTATCGACCGCGGTGCCACCTTTGTGTGGGATATCCTCGAAGAGGTCATCGACGGCCGCGTCGTGCTGCTCAACCGTGCACCGACCCTGCACCGTCTGTCCATCCAGGCCTTTGAGCCGGTGCTGGTCGAGGGCAAGGCTATCCACCTGCACCCGCTGGTCTGCTCGCCCTTCAACGCCGACTTCGACGGCGACCAGATGTCTGTCCACGTGCCGCTGTCCAGCCAGGCTCAGGCCGAGGCTCGCGTGCTCATGCTCTCTGCGAACAACCTGCGCTCGCCGGCATCCGGCAAGCCGGTCAACATCCCTTCGCAGGACATGATCATCGGTGTGTACTACCTTACCCAGGTTCGCGAGGGTCTGCCGGGCGAGAACCACGTGTTCTCGAGCTTCGACGACGCGCTGCACGCCTATGACTGCCGCTCCGAGGTCGACATGCAGGCCAAGATCCAGGTCCGCGTGTCCGCTGCCGATGCCAACGTCATCAACGAGGACGGCACCCGTATCTTCCGCGTCAAGAACGGCAAGAACGAGTTTGTCGACTACGACGTCACCGGCAACAAGACCGCGCGCTTCGAGACCTCTATCGGCCGCATCATCTTCAACCGCCAGTGCCTGCCCGAAGACTATGAGTTCATGAACTACAAGATGGTCAAGGGCGACGTGGCCAAGCTGGTTGCCGATTGCTGCGATCGTTATCCCGAGGCCAAGGTCGGCCCGATTCTCGACGCCATCAAGTACTCCGGCTTCCACTACGCTACCCGCGCCGGCCTCACCATCTCGGTGTGGGACGCTCTCATCCCTGCCGAGAAGCAGGAACTGCTCGACCGCGCCCAGGCCAACGTCGACCAGATCAACGAGTACTTCGAGGAGGGCTTCATCAACGAGACGGAGCGCCACATCGAAGTCGTTAACGAGTGGACCGCTTGTACCGACAAGGTTGCAGCGCTCATGCTCGACATGTTCGACGAGGAGAACCCGCTCTACATGATGGCCGACTCCGGCGCCCGTGGTTCTAAGACCCAGCTGCGTCAGCTCGGTGGCATGCGTGGCCTGATGGCAGACATGTCCGGCGAGACGATCGACCTTCCCATTAAGGCGAACTTCCGCGAGGGTCTGCTGCCGCTCGAGTACTTCATTTCGACCTACGGCGCCCGTAAGGGCCTGGTCGATACCGCATCCCACACCTCGGACTCTGGTTATCTGACCCGTCGTCTGGTCGACGTGGCCCAGGACGTCATTGTCCGCGAGGAGGACTGCGGTACGCACGAGGGCGTCACCTACAACCTCATCATCCCCGGCACCACCGACCTCAACACCGACCTCGTCGGCCGTTGCTTCATTGAGGACGTCGTGGCTCCCGATGGCACCGTGCTCTTTGAGCAGGACGGCTACATCGAGAAGGTCGCCGACATCCAGAAGATGGTCGATGCGGGCCTTAAGAAGGTCAAGCTTCGCGCGCTGCTCACCTGCCGCTCCAAGTACGGCGTGTGCCAGAAGTGCTACGGCTGGGATCTTTCCACCCGTCGTCCGGTCGCCATCGGCACTGCCGTCGGCATTATTGCCGCCCAGTCCATCGGCGAGCCCGGTACGCAGCTTACGATGCGTACCATTCACTCCGGCGGCGTCGCTGGCGTCGACGATATTACGCAGGGTCTGCCTACGGTCAGCCGTATGTTCGATATCGTCGGCAACGTCAACGAGAAGATTCTGGGTCGCGAGGCCGAGCTGGCTCCGTACTCCGGTCACCTCTCGATTAAGCCCGAGAAGTCCGAGTACGTGCTGACGCTCACCGACTCCGAGGACCACACCCGTGTCCTCGACGAGCGTCGCGTCCCCGCTTCGGTGCGCTTTATGCCCGAGATCGAGGACGGCTGCGAGGTTCGCGCCGGCGATCAGATCACCAAGGGCTTCGTCAACTTCCGCAACCTGCGCAAGCTGACCGACATCGAGTCGACGATGCACACCTTCGTCGAGAGCGTCAAGGACGTCTACACCAGCCAGGGCGTCGACCTGAACGACAAGCACATCGAGGTGCTCGCACGTCAGATGCTGCGTCGCGTTCAGATCACCAACCCCGGCGATTCCAAGTACCTGCTCGGTCAGTACGTCGACCGCTACGAGTTCGCCGACGAGGTCGAGCGCGTTGCCCGTCTGGGCGGTCAGGCTCCCGTGGCCGAGCCCGTCATCCTGGGTACGCTCAAGGTCGCGTCCAACATCGACTCCTGGCTGTCGAGCGCTTCGTTCATCCGTACCGCCGGCGTCCTTACCGAGGCTGCCATCGAGGGCAAGGTCGACCATCTGCTCGACCTTAAGTCCAACGTCATCGTCGGTAAGAAGATCCCGGCTGGTACCGGCCTCAAGCCGTACGCCAACGCCAAGCTGACGTATCGCACGGCCGACGGCTACGTGGACATCGACGGCCCGGCTTCGCCCAACGCCAAGTCGCTGCCCGAGTGGGCTCCTGTGGAGCTCAAGGACCTGGACGAGCAGCTCCCGCAGCAGCTCGACTGGGCCGGCTACGACGAGTTTGGTGGTGCTGACGGTTCGTTCACCCGGAACGGCCACACCATCTCCGCCGAGAAGGCTCGCCTGTACCTGTTCGACGACCTGGGCGTGTCGCAGCGCTGGACCAACAAGTTCAGCGAGGTCGGCATCGAGACGGTCGGCGACCTGGTCGGCAAGTCCGAGGAGGATCTGCTGCGCATCGATGGCATCGGTGCCAAGGCGATCGAGGAGCTCCGTGACGGCCTGGAGGCCCACGACCTGCTCTACATCCTCGAGAACAACGACGACGTTGCCGACGAGGAAGACCTCTCGCAGCTGCTGCAGATGGTCTTTAGCCCCGACGGTCCGGACGATATCCTGCTGGGTACCTCCGCTCCGACGCATCACGCCGACGCCGACGAGGAGCTCCTGGGCGCCCCGATCGACGACAAGAAGGCTCCCGCCAACGGTGTCATCAACGAGGACATGGCTTCTCTCGATGAGCTGCTCAACCAGCTCGTGGACACCGACGACGCCGAAGAGGCCAAGGACAACGACGAGGAGTAATTTCCTAGTGCGTTAACCGTCCTTCCAAAGACCCGCTTCCCAACAGGGGAGCGGGTCTTTTTTGTTGAAGAAAACCTGCCAATAAGGGACAGGTTTATTTTGGTAGGTTTTTACTGCTTGAATTTGAAACATTTCGTCCGGCCAGAGCGTATCTATGGTGAGGGCCTCAGCAAGAAATATCAGCATCACCGGGAGGTGATTATGGAAGAACAAGCTTTTAGACAGGCGGTCGAAGATCACCGGGATGTCGTGTTTCGAATCGCATTGACGTACCTGCGCGATCGCGCCGATGCCGACGATGTTGCACAAGACGTCTTTCTTAAGTTGCTCAAAAGCGATACGCATTTTGAAAGCCGGGAGCATCTTCGTCGATGGCTTATCCGGGTCACGATCAATGAATGCAAATCTCTCTTTCGAAAGCCGTGGAGACGCGTGGAGGATATTGAAAGTCTGACTGATTCGCTTTCGGCGGCGCAGGATGAGACCAAGGCGGTCTTGTTAGACGTTATGCGACTTCCGGAGCGATTCCGTGTTCCCATCGTGCTCTATTACTATCTGGGCTTTTCGACCTCAGAGATTGCCGAGTTGTTGCATGTACCAGCCGCGACCGTTCGAACGCGTTTGGCTCGCGGCAGGTCGAAGCTCAAGTTCATCCTAGAGGAGGGCGACCGTGAAATCCAATCAAATCAAGCAGGCCTTCGAGTCCATCCAAGCCGATAGCAATCTTGCAGATCGCGTCCTTAATACTGCTGCGGGTGAGCCGCTTCATCGAAAGGGCCACGCGAAGCCTCTCTATGTTGCCGTAATCGGGTGTCTTGTCGGAGTGTTGGCGACCGGAGGGGTCGCCTACGCAGTTATCAATTCCAGCTATTTTGCCTCAGCTTGGGGAAACCACGGCAACGGGGATTCCATTACCTGGACCAACGGCGGCTCATCGGGAACTAAATATACCTACACCAGAGAGTTTGGCGATGGCATCGCGCCCCAAAGCCTGGAAGGCGCAGTCCAGGAGGTTAATCTGTCCGTCGAGGGCAACGGCTATACGCTTGATATCCATGAGATGGCAATCGACCAAAACGGCTGCGGAGCCGTGACGTTTACGTTGTCCAATCCAAATGGAGTTAACTACTACAAGCCAGCAGCAGAGATTGGCGAACTTGTTCTCTATGGTGAAGAAGAGCAGGGCATCGGCACGCCCGATATGAAGTTCGGCGAGGAATGGCCTGACACACGCAGCACAATTGATAAGGACACATCAAGCGATACTGTCATTAATGGCACGATGTACTTTGCCGCTATGGATCGCGAGCGAGATTTGCAACATGCTGTCACCTGGAATATCCATTGGACCGAGGGTGAAGGTGAGAGTGAGAGGCGGTTTGAGGCGTCGACACCCGAGTTCAATATTGGAGCGTACGTCGATACAAAGGAACTCCGCTCCGGTGACTCGCCTCTTGAGATTAGCCCGTTTTCCATCCAGACGCACATCGATGATTTGGGCTATGAAGCAGTTGATAATAAGCTGACCGTCAGCTACAAGGATGGATCGGAGCAGATTATCGAAGATGACGACGCAGGGCTGTTCAACTTATATTTTTCTTATGGGCGCAATAGCGGAGAGAACATCTGGGTGCCAACGAAGTTGATTGATGTCGATCAAGTTGTCTCGGTAACCCTTGAAATTGTGAGGTATACATCAACAGGGGAGACCGAAACGAAAGAGCCCTTTACCATCGTCTATTCGTAAGATTTGGGGTCGCTTCCTACTAGGGGAAGCGGCCTCTTTTGCGTTAAATGGAAACGCCGCCGATTTCCATGCGACAGATGAGAGCAGATTACCGCTGGAGCGCGACGTTTCCCCAGATAAAACCGACCAAAATAAACCTGTCCCTTTTTGGCGGGTAACGTTGCCCCGACGAGCACGTCGGATTCCCGGACCGGGCGGCCCGCTGTTTAAGTTTGTCGCGAGTTCCGCACGCAAAGGAAAGCACTTAATGTGCTTTCCGTCTTGCGCAGGACTGTAGAGCAGCAAACTTAAACAGCGGGCCGCCCGGGCCGGGAATCCGCCCCCGCGCACAGGAGGGGATTCCTTTTGTGTAGGCTTTGCGGAAATATGGCTATTTTGGGATACGCCCGGTGGCGTGGTCTGTTGACGGCACAGCTAACGCCACGTATCCTATCGAACTGCGTGTTTCGTAGGGGGATGCTGACCCCTCGATTCAAGCCGTTGCACTTTACAGAAAGCTGGAATCATTCGAGAAGGAGTACGCTTTGCCTACTATTAACCAGCTGGTTCGCCAGGGCCGTCGTTCCGTGCCCAAGAAGTCCAAGAACGCTGCTCTGCAGCACAACTCCCAGAAGCGCGGCGTGTGCACCCGCGTCTTCACCACGAGCCCCAAGAAGCCGAACTCGGCTCTTCGTAAGGTTGCCCGTGTTCGCCTCGTCAACGGCATCGAAGTTACTGCTTACATCCCGGGTGAGGGCCACAACCTGCAGGAGCACTCCATCGTGCTCGTCCGCGGCGGTCGTGTCCGTGACCTCCCTGGTGTCCGTTATCACGTCATCCGTGGCGCCTACGACGCTGCTCCGGTCCAGAACCGTATGCAGGCCCGTTCCAAGTACGGTGCTAAGCGCCCCAAGGCTAAATAAGCCAGATAACGTTTTGATACTTTCGCCGTGTGCCGCCTAAGCGCCGCACGGTAGACACTTAAGGAGATTTCACATGCCGCGTCGTGCAGCAGCTAATCGTCGTGAGGTTCAGCCTGACGCCGTTTACAACAACCGCCTGGTGACTCAGCTCATCAACAAGGTCCTTCTTGACGGCAAGAAGGCCACCGCTGAGCGCATCGTTTACACCGCTTTCGAGATCGTTGCCGAGAAGTCCGAGGGTGGCGACGCTCTCGCTACCTTCAAGAAGGCTATGGACAACGTCAAGCCCACGCTCGAGGTTAAGCCCAAGCGTGTCGGTGGCGCTACCTATCAGGTCCCGATGGAGGTCAACTCCCGTCGTTCCACCGCTCTGGGTATCCGCTGGATCGTCAACTTCTCCCGCGCTCGCAAGGAGAAGACCATGGCCGAGCGTCTCGCCAACGAGATCCTCGACGCTTCCAACGGCCTGGGCGCTTCCGTCAAGAAGCGTGAGGACGTCTTCAAGATGGCCGAGGCCAACCGCGCGTTCTCTCACTATCGTTGGTAAGTTAAGGTAAGGAACTAACATGGCTAAGCCTAAGTACAAGCTTTCCGATACCCGTAACATCGGCATCATGGCTCACATCGATGCCGGTAAGACCACCACGACCGAGCGTATTCTTTACTACACCGGTAAGACCCACAAGATCGGTGAGGTCCATGAGGGCGCTGCCACCATGGACTGGATGGTTCAGGAGCAGGAGCGCGGCGTAACCATTACCTCCGCTGCTACCACCTGCTTCTGGAACAAGGACGGTAAGGACTACCGCATCCAGATCATCGACACCCCGGGCCACGTTGACTTCACCGCCGAGGTCGAGCGCTGCCTGCGCGTCCTCGATGGCGCTGTCGCCGTCTTCGACGCCGTTGCCGGCGTTCAGCCCCAGTCTGAGACCGTTTGGCGTCAGGCTTCTACCTTCAACGTCCCCCGCATCGCCTTCATCAACAAGTATGACCGCGTGGGCGCTGACTTCTTCAACGCTATCGAGACCATGAAGGATCGTCTCGATGCTAACGCCGTGGCCGCTCAGGTCCCGATGGGCGCCGAGGACAACTTCTGGGGCGTCATCGACCTGGTCACCATGACTGCATGGGACTTCAAGGCCGACGAGAAGGGTATGACCTACCCCGAGCCGATGGACGAGATCCCGGCTGAGTTTGCCGACATCGCTGCCACCAAGCGCGAGGAGCTCCTTGACGCTGCTGCCAGCTTTGACGACGAGCTCATGGAGAAGATCCTCATGGAGGAGGACTTCACCGTCGAGGAGCTCAAGGCTGCTCTGCGCAAGGGCGTTCTGGCCAACGAGCTCAACCTCGTCTTCGTGGGTTCCGCCTACAAGAACAAGGGCGTTCAGGAGCTGCTCGACGCTGTCGTCGACTACCTGCCCAGCCCGCTCGACGTCGAGGCCGTCACCGGTACCGATCCGGACACCGGCGAGGAGATTCAGCGTCATCCTTCCTTCGACGAGCCCTTCTCCGGCCTGGTCTTCAAGATCATGACCGACCCGTTCGTCGGTAAGCTCACCTATGTCCGCGTTTACTCCGGCCGCGCCGAGTCCGGCTCCTACGTGGTCAACGCTTCCAACGGTCAGCGCGAGCGCCTCGGCCGCATCCTCGAGATGAACGCCGCCGAGCGTATCGACCGTGACGACGCTGCCGCTGGCGACATCGTCGCTTGCGTCGGCTTCAAGAACTCCACCACCGGTGACACCCTGTGCGCCGAGGGCAAGGAGATCGTCCTCGAGAAGATCGAGTTCGCTAAGCCCGTTATCGACGTTGCCATCGAGCCCAAGACCAAGGCCGAGCAGGACAAGATGTCCCTGGCTCTGACCAAGCTCGCCGAGGAGGACCCGACCTTCCAGGTGTCCACCAACCACGAGACCGGCCAGACCATTATCGCCGGCATGGGCGAGCTGCACCTCGAGATCATCGTCGACCGTCTGCTCCGCGAGTTCAAGGTTGACGCTAACGTTGGTAAGCCCCAGGTTGCCTACCGCGAGACCGCTGGTCACGACGTCGAGAAGGCTGAGGGCAAGTTCGTCCGTCAGTCCGGTGGTCGCGGTCAGTACGGCCACGCCGTCATCAAGCTCGAGAAGATGGAGGAGGGCTTCGGCTACGAGTTCGTCAACGCTATCGTCGGCGGCGTCGTGCCCAAAGAGTACATCCCGTCCATCGACAAGGGCATCCAGGAGGCCCTGAACACCGGTGTTATCGCCGGCTTCCCGGTCCTCGACGTTAAGGTCACCCTGTTCGACGGTTCTTACCACGAGGTCGACTCCTCCGAGGCCGCCTTCAAGATCGCCGGTTCCATGGCTATCAAGGACGCCCTCAAGAAGTCCGATCCGCAGCTGCTCGAGCCGATCATGGCTGTCGAGGTTGAGACCCCCGAGCAGTACATGGGCGACGTTATGGGCAACCTCTCCGGTCGCCGCGGCAAGATCGAGGGCATGGAGGATCGCAAGAACAGCAAGCTCATCCGTGCCAAGGTGCCGCTGGGCGAGATGTTCGGTTACGCTACCGACCTTCGCTCCCAGACCCAGGGCCGTGCATCCTACACGATGCAGTTCGACTCTTATGAGCCCGCGCCCAAGTCCATCGTGGACGAGGTCATGAGCAAGAACGCCTAAGTTCGAGCTCCCTGTTACGTAATCCGCGAGAACATCTCTCGCACTCTTTGGAGGTTTAAGTTGGCTACCCAGAAGATCCGCATTCGCCTCAAGGGCTATGATCACGAGGTCGTCGATCAGTCCGCGAAGCTCATCGTCGAGACCGCTCAGAAGACCGGCGCTCGCGTTTCCGGTCCTGTCCCCCTGCCCACCGAGCGCAACCTGTACACGGTTATCCGCTCGCCGCACGTGAACAAGGACTCCCGTGAGCAGTTCGAGATGCGCACCCACAAGCGCCTCATCGACATCCTCGACCCCACCTCGGGCACCGTTGATTCGCTCATGCGTCTCGACCTCCCCGCTGGCGTCGACATCGACATCAAGCTCTAAGCGATATCGCTCATAGCTTAAAGGGCCCCGCTGCCGTAACGGCAGTGGGGCCCTTTTGTTTTGAATGATGGTTTGGACTGCGGGGTAATGCTGCCGAGTAGGTGGTTGCGGCGCCCTATTCGCTCATGGGACGCAGCGATGCCTCCTCAAAATGGAAAGATCGAAAGCCGTCTTCCGTTTCGATGCACGCGCGACCAAAGCCATCGACCGTTTTAAAGATGCCACGCGCCAGCTCGTCACCGACAGGGGAACGGGCGATAACGGTTTCCCCTATCCAATTGAGGTGAGCTACATAATCATCGTGGACGGGCGCGAGTGGTCCGGCGTCTTCTTCCATGGCGTTGAGGCGTTCTGCCCACGCATCTACAGCGTTCACGACTGCGTGATAGACCTGTTTGAGTAGCACATCGACGGCGGGAACGTTCTCGTTGAGATACGAGAGACCGATTGCGGGCAGGCCGCCATCGGGAACCTCCGCGGGCACATAGTTCACGTTGACGCCGATGCCACAGACCGCAAAGGGGCTGCCTTCGTTATCGCGTGCGGCCTCGACCAGAATGCCGCCGAGTTTGCGTCCACTCGCGACCAGGTCGTTGGGCCATTTGAGGCCAATCTCGTTTGCAAGACCCTGCTTTTCGAGTGCTTCGAGCACCGCTAGGCCGCTGACAGCGGCAAGACCAGAGTACTTTGCGGGATTAACGCATGGACGCAGGACAATCGAAAGCAATAGGTTGCCGGCGGTTGAGTCCCACTTGTGCCCGCGCCGACCGCGTCCTGCTGTCTGAGCCCGGGCGGCAAGTCCTGTGCCGTGCGGCGCCCCCTGTTTTCCTGCTTCGAGCAGGTCATCGTTGGTCGATCCGGTTACGTCGACCACTGTTAAACGTAAATCCATAACAGCTGGTACCTCCTAAGGTAATAAGGCAATCGCGTAATGGTGTCGAGAGATAGACACAATGTGAAGCCTTTGTCGCATTTGGACAATTTAATGTTAACACGTCAACAAAGACTGAAATGCGTTATCCTCTCTTGGTCGATGTAAACACGTCAACAACTCAAAGGAGGTTAGTGATGGGTTTCACGATTCTTGGAACAGGTTCGGCACTTCCTGAGCGCAGTGTTTCCAATGACGAGCTGTCTGAGTTCCTCGATACCTCGGATGAGTGGATTTTTACTCGCACCGGTATCAAGAGCCGCCACGTCTGCACCACCGAGTCACTTGACGACCTTGCCGTAGCGGCGAGCGAGCGGGCACTTCAGGTGTCCGGAATCGACGCGAGCCAGCTGGATCTGATCGTCTGCTCGACGACGACGGGTGACCACCTTGTTCCCGCTGAGGCGTGTGCCGTTGCTGAGCGACTAGGCGCGACGTGCCCTGCCTTCGATGTCTCGGCGGCTTGTGCCGGCTTCGTATTTGCGCTCGATGTCGCCGAGGGCTATATCGCCCGCAGCCGTGCCGAGCGCGTGCTTGTTGTTGCTGCCGAGCAGATGACGCGCGCGCTCGACTGGACCGACCGTGCCACCTGCGTGCTTTTTGGCGATGGGGCAGGCGCCGCAGTGATTGAAGCTGGGGGAGACAACCCCCTTGCCGTTGAGCTTTCGACGGCGCCCGACGTCGAGACGTTGCGCGTTCCCGGTCTGGTCGGTACCTCGCCGTTTAAGGCTTCCGCAGATAGCGTGAGTGTGCTGTCCATGAATGGCCGCCGCGTGTTCAAGTTCGGCGTCAACGCCATCTGCGACACGGTCCATAAGCTTGCGATCGATGCGGGCATTTTGGTCGAAGACATCGATCATTTTGTATTCCATCAGGCTAACGAACGAATCCTGAGCAAGGCGGTCAAGCGCCTGGGCGTGCCGGACGAGCGCGTGGTTCGCACGTTGCGCGAGACCGGCAACATTTCGAGCGCATGCATTCCGCTTGCCCTCGACCGGCTGGCAAACGCCGGTGCACTTCACACGGGCGACACCATCGCCTTGGTTGGATTTGGCGCCGGTCTGGATATAGGTGGCTATCTGCTTCGTTGGAAGTAGTCGCACATAGGAAATAAAAACGCCCTAGGGCACAACCAAAGGAGAACTACCATGGCAGATCAGAAGACCTTCGAGCGCGTTTGCGACGTTATCCGCGAGACCGCCGGTCTTGACGATGTCGAGATGAAGCCCGACTCCACGCTCGAGGAGATTGGTCTCGACAGTCTGGGTACCGTCGAGATCCTCGTCGCCGTCGAGGACGAGTTTGGCATTCAGCTCGATACCGAGGAGAACCCCAAGACGGTCGGCGAGTTCGCCGATACGGTCGAGGCGGCATTGGAGAAGTAGAGATGCTCAAGACTTCTCTCTGCGATCTGCTCGGCATCGAAAAGCCCGTGTTCCAGGGCGGTATGGCCTGGATTGCCGATGCTTCGCTGGCGTCCGCAGTGTCCGAGGCGGGTGGCTTAGGCATCATCGCGGCCATGAACGCCGACGCCAACTGGCTTCGCGACCAGATTCATGAGCTGCGCGCCAAGATGGATAAGCCCTTTGGCGTGAACGTCATGCTCATGAGCCCGTTTGCCGACGAGGTTGCACAGGTCGTGATTGACGAGCGAGTGCCGGTCGTCGTGACGGGCGCAGGCAATCCCGCCAAGTACATGAAGGCGTGGAACGAGGCGGGCATCAAGGTCATCCCGGTCGTTGCCTCGGTGGCGCTGGCGCGCCTCGTGGCACGTCGTGGAGCCACGGCGGTTGTTGCCGAGGGTACCGAATCGGGCGGCCATATTGGCGAGACCTCGACGATGGCACTGGTGCCGCAGGTCGTCGATGCGGTTGACATTCCCGTCGTGGCCGCCGGCGGTATTGCCGACGGCCGCGGCGTGGCGGCCGCCTTTATGCTGGGCGCCGAAGGCGTGCAAGTGGGTACGCGCTTTCTGGTCGCAGACGAGTGCACCGTCTCGGAGCAGTACAAAGAGATGGTCCTGAAGGCCAACGACACTTCAACGCGTGCGACCGGTCGCTCGACGGGACATCCAGTGCGCGCCCTCAAGAGCCCCTTCACCAACGCCTATGCCAAGAGCGAGGGTTCCGGCGCGAGTGCCGAGGAGCTCGGTGCTATGGGAACCGGTGCGCTGCGTAAGGCCGCCAAGGACGGCAACTACGAAGAGGGTTCGTTTTTGTGTGGACAGATTGCCGGCATGGTCAACGAGCGCCAGAGCGCACGCGAAATCGTTGACGACCTGGTCGATGGCGCCGAGCACGTCCTGAAGGGTGCGTGCGCATGGGTGGCGTAGCGTTTCTGTTTGCCGGCCAGGGTGCCCAGCACCCCGCGATGGGCGTCGACCTGATCGAGACATCGCCGGCGGCCGCCGAGGTGTTCGCCATTGCCGACGAGGTGCGCCCGGGGACCAGCGAGCAATGCCGGAGTGCCTCCAAGGAGGAGCTCTCGCAGACCGAGAACACGCAGCCGTGCGTGTTCGTTCACGACCTAGCAGCGGCTGCCGCCCTGCGTGAGCGCGGCGTGGTACCTGCCGCCTGTGCGGGATTCTCGCTGGGCGAGGTCGCCGCGCTCACCTTTGCGGGGGCGTTCGATACGCGAGCGGGCTTTGAGCTCGTGTGCGAGCGCGCGGCGCTGATGGCCGCGGCTGCCGAGCGCCATCCGGGCGGCATGCGCGCCGTCATCAAGCTCGATGCGGCGCAAGTCGAGGGCCTGGCAAAACAGGCCGGCGAG
Organism: Collinsella sp.; assembly: GCA_046995905.1. GTDB lineage: Bacteria > Actinomycetota > Coriobacteriia > Coriobacteriales > Coriobacteriaceae > Collinsella. The sequence goes on along the minus strand of JBKXET010000001.1, from coordinate 2,050,985 downwards.
GACTGCTGGCCAGTCAACTACAACAGCCCACAGCAGACGGTTGTGGCCGGAGCGCCCGAGGCGCTGCAGGAGCTCGACGTCCTAGTAAAAGAGGCTGGCGGCCGCGCCATGAAGGTCGCGGTGTCGGGTGCATTTCATAGCCCCTATATGGCCGAGGCGACCTGTGGCCTTGCCGCATATATTGAGGCCGGTCACGCGCCGTCCCCGTTGCTCATTCCTGTTTTGGCAAATATGACAGCGGCGCCCTATCCGGCGGATCCCCAGACGGCATCGGATGTCTTGGCCAATCAGGTGAGCCATGCCGTACGCTGGGTCGATACGCTGCATGCTCTGCAGGATCAAGGCATCGACACATTTATTGAGGTCGGCCCCGGCAAAACGCTGTCCGGCCTGGTCAAGCGTACGCTGAGCGACGTTCGTGTGTATTCGTGCGAGACGGCCGAGCAGGTCGCAGCTATTGCCGACGAGCTCGCATAGTCCACAGGGCTGTAACCCGAAAGGAATGACATGGGCAACTTGAACAATGGCGCGCTCGAGCGCAACGACTCACGTCGCGTGGCACTGGTCACGGGCGGCTCGCGGGGTATCGGCCGCGCCTGCGCTATCGGTCTGGCGGAGGATGGCTACGATATCGCCGTCGTCTATGCCGGCAGCGTCGATGCGGCGCGCGAGACGTGCGACGCCTGCGAGGCGGCTGGCGCCACGGCGCGCTCATATCAATGCGACGTGGCCGACCCCGCTGCCGTCAACGCGTGCGTGGAAGCGGTCCTCAACGACTTTGGCTCCATTTGGGCGCTCGTCAACAACGCTGGCATCACCCGCGATGGCCTGCTCATGCGCATGGGCGATGACGCCTTCGATCGCGTGCTCGATGTCAATCTTAAAGGAACGTTTAACACGACGCGCGCGCTCACCAAGACCTTTATGCGCCAGCGCGGCGGCTGCGTCGTCAACATGAGCTCGGTCGTGGGCCTGATGGGCAATGCTGGGCAAGCCAACTACGCTGCCTCCAAGGCGGGCGTGATCGGCCTGACCAAGGCGGTGGCGCGCGAGCTTGCGCCCCGCGGCGTACGAGTGAACGCGGTTGCCCCCGGGTTTGTCGAGACGGATATGACGGCAAAGCTCTCGGAGAAGGTGCGTACGGTAACCGAGGAGCAGATTCCCCTTAAGCGTATGGCGCGCCCCGAGGAGGTGGCCGGCGTGGTGCGCTTTTTGGCGAGCGATGCGGCTGCCTACATTACGGGTGAGGTCGTGCGCGTCGACGGCGGAATGGCGATGTAGAAACCAGGGCCGAAGAACGGCTTGGATGAGGAGACCATGATGGAACAGAGAGTTGCAATCACCGGTATCGGTGCCGTGTCGCCGCTCGGCAACACCGCGCTTGCCACCTGGGCGGCAATGTGTGCTGGCACGTGCGGCATCGGCCCGATCACGCACTTCGATACCGATGCGTTTGCCGTCAAGGTGGCAGCCGAGGTCAAGGGCTTTGACAGCAACGAGTACTTTGGCAAGCGTGACGCCAAGCATCTCGACCCCTGCGTTCAGTTTGCCCTGGCAGCGTCGGACGAGGCCATGCACGATGCGGGCTTTGATGTCGAGGGCGCCATCGATCGCGAGCGCCTGGGCGTCTACGTGGGTTCGGGCGTGGGCGGCATGCAGACACTCGTCGACAACGTCCACACGATTGCCGACCGTGGGCCCCGTCGCGCATCGCCCTATATGATCGCGATGATGATCCCCAATATGGCTTCGGGCAATATCGCAATCCGCCATAAGGCAAAGGGCCCGACCTTGCCCGTGGTGACCGCCTGCGCGACCTCGGCCCATGCCGTGGGCGAGGCGTTCCGCGCCATCAAGCATGGCTATGCCGATGCGATTCTCGCCGGCGGTGCCGAGGCCGCAATCATCCCCGATGCCGTTGCGGGCTTTACATCCTGTCGTGCTCTCACCACTAATCCTGACCCGTCGACGGCTTGCCGCCCGTTCGATGCAGACCGCGACGGCTTTGTGATGGGCGAGGGCGCCTGCGTGCTGGTTCTCGAGAGCATGGAGCATGCGCAGGCGCGCGGTGCGCACATTTATGCCGAGGTCGTGGGCTACGGCAACACCGATGATGCCTATCACATTACGAGCCCCGATCCCGAGGCTGCCGGCATTGCCCGCGCGATATCGCTGGCGGTTGCCGAGGGCGACGTTAAGCCTTCCGAGGGCCTCTACATCAACGCTCACGGCACCTCGACCAAGCTCAACGATTCGTCCGAGACGGCGGGCATTAAGCGTGCGCTCGGCGAGGACGCGGCACGAGCCGCGCACGTCTCGTCGACCAAGTCGATGACCGGCCATATGATCGGTGCCACGGGTGCCATCGAGGTCATGGCCTGTGCCATGGCGCTCGAGCAGGGCGTGGTGCCGCCGACCATTAACTACCACACACCCGATCCCGCCTGCGATCTTGACTACACGCCCAATCGCGCGGTTCGCGCCGACCTTACCTGGGCGCTTTCGACCAACCTGGGCTTTGGCGGGCACAATGCCGCCATCGCGCTGCGTAGATATGCAAGGAGCTAGAGCATGGATTCCAAAAGACTTGCCGAGATAGCCGATGTTATGGAGGACCGCGGCCTCACGCGCGTGCGCGTTGAGGAGCCCGATGGCACCGCGGTCGAGCTCGAGCGCGCGAGCGCCGCACAGCCGGTTGCCGTGCCCATGCCTATGCCGGGTGCCGTGACTGCTCCGGCGGTGGCTCCTGTCGCCATGCCTGCTGCCGCACCGGAGCCCGCCGCGCAGGCGCCTGTCGCCGCACCGGAGCCCAAGGGCACCGAGGTGACCGCTCCCATGGTCGGCGTTTTCTATGCTGCCCCGGCGCCGGGCGACGAGCCGTTTGTGCACGTAGGCTCCAAGGTCAAGGCCGGTGAGACCCTCTGCATCATCGAGGCCATGAAGGTTCTCAACGAGGTGACGGCCGAGGCAGACGGCGAGGTGCTCGAGATCTGCGTGGCCGACGGCGACCTCGTGGAGTTTGGCAGCTGCCTCATGAGGATCGGATAGGTGATATCCATGAACAAAGAAGAGCTCAAGAAGCTGTTGCCGCATCGTGAGCCGATGCTTTTGCTCGACGAAGCCGAGCTAGTGGGCGACGAGGCCCACGGCAAGATCACGATTACGGGCGACGAGTACTTTTTGCAGGGGCATTTTCCGGGAAACCCGGTCGTCCCCGGCGTGATCCAGTGCGAGATGCTCGCCCAGAACTGCTGCGTGCTGCTGATGGGCGATGAGGAGGCGCGCGGCGCGACGCCGTTCTACACGAGTCTGGACAAGGTGCGCTTTAAGCGTCCGGTGCGCCCGGGCGACACGGTGGATCTGGTGTGCTCCATCACGCGTGCGCGCGGGCCGTTCCGCTTTGCGACGGGTACTGCGAGCGTCAACGGTGAGGTTTGCTGCCGCGCCGATATGTCTTTTGCACTCATGCACGAAAGTTAAGGAAGGCTTCATGTTCGACAAAGTGCTCATCGCCAACCGCGGCGAAGTCGCGGTCCGTGTTATCCGCGCGTGCCGCGATATGGGCATCAAGACCGTCGCCGTCTACTCCACGGCCGATGCGGACGCGCTGCACGTGCAGCTTGCCGACGAGGCATATTGCATCGGCGGCCCGCGTCTTGCCGAGAGCTACCTCAACGACGATGCTGTGCTCACCTGTGCCGTGAAGTCGGGGGCTAAGGCAATTCATCCCGGCTATGGCTTCTTTTCCGAGAAGGCGAGCTTCGTGCGCGACTGCGACAAGTATGGCCTGGCGTTCGTCGGTCCTTCGGCCGAGGTGATCGACAGCATGGGCGACAAGGACGCCGCACGTCGAACGGCTGCCGCGGCGGGCGTGCCCATCGTGCCGGGTTGCGATTTGCTCAAAAGTCCCGAGGAGGCAACGGTCGAGGCCGAGCGCATTGGCTGTCCCGTGCTCATCAAGGCGCGTGCAGGTGGCGGCGGTCGCGGCATTCGCAAGGTCGAGCGCGTGGAAGATGCGGCAAAGGCGTTCATCGAGGCGCGTGCCGAGGGCGAGGCCGTTTTTGGCGACGGCGAGTGCTACATGGAGAAGTTTGTCGCGCCGGCGCACCACGTTGAGGTGCAGATTATGGCCGATAAGCAGGGCCATGTGTTTTCGCTCGGCGAGCGCGAGTGCTCGGTGCAACGTCGCAACCAAAAGCTGATCGAGGAGAGCCCCGCGCCGTGCCTCGACGGACACGACGATATTCGTGCCCGTATGCACAAGGCGGCGCGTGACCTGGCTCGTGCCGTTGGCTACGAAGGAGCCGGTACCATCGAGTTCCTGTATTCGGACGATGGCAATTTCTACTTTATGGAAATGAACACGCGCTTGCAGGTGGAGCATCCGGTTACGGAGTTTGTGACCGATACCGACCTGGTCAAGTGGCAGTTGCGCGTGGCAGCCGGCCAGCCTTTGCCCTTTGAGCAGGAGGACATGCCGGTTCGCAACCACGCCATGGAGTGCCGCATCAATGCCGAAACGCCGGACTTTCTGCCGTCATGCGGAACGGTCACTGCGTTGCGTGTGCCGGGTGGTCCGCGCGTGCGCTGGGATTCCGCCATGTTTACCGGGGCCGCCGTTCCGCCGTACTACGACTCCATGCTCGGCAAGCTCATCGTGTGCGCGCCCACGCGTGACGGTGCCATTCGCAAGATGCGCTCGGCCTTGGGCGAGCTCGTGATTGAGGGCGTGAGCGAAAACAGCGAGCTTCAGCTCGACGTGCTGGCAAACGACGAGTTCTTGTCGGGCATGTATCACACCGATCTGATGGGGCATCTCTATGCTGATGAATAGAAAAGCGAAGACGGTCAACGTCCTCGAGGGGCCGATGACCGAGTCGTGCGCCGAGTTTCCCGCGCGCCACGTGTTTATCAAGTGCCCGGAGTGCCGCCGCGTGATCGATGAGGCACGCCTGCACGACAACCTCGAGGTCTGCCCTCGTTGCGGCAAACACTTTCGCGTGAGCGGTCGCACGCGCATGCGCATGACGGTCGACGAGGGCACGTTTGAGGAATGGGATGCCAATCTGGCGTCGGAGGACTTCCTCTCGTTTCCCGGCTATGCCGATAAGCTCAAGAGCGTGAGCGAGCGTTCGGGCGAGCGCGATGCCGTTGTGTGCGGCAGGGGCAAAATCTGCGGTTGCGATACCGCGCTCTTCTTTATGGACGCTAACTTTATGATGGGCTCGATGGGCTCCGTGGTGGGCGAGAAGATCTGTCGCGCATTTGAGCGTGCGACCGAGCTGGGATTGCCAGTTGTCGGCTTTACCGTTTCGGGCGGTGCGCGCATGCAAGAGGGCGTGACCTCGCTTATGCAGATGGCCAAGATTTCTGCGGCGGTTAGGTGCCACAGCGAGGCGGGCGGCCTGTATATCACGGTGCTCACCGACCCCACGACCGGAGGTGTAACCGCGAGCTTTGCCATGGAGGGTGACATTATCCTGGCCGAGCCCGATGCCCTGACGGCATTTGCCGGCCCGCGCGTGATCGAGCAGAACATGCACAAGCGTCTGCCCAAGGGATTCCAGCGCTCCGAGTTTTTGCTGGAGCACGGCTTTTGCGATGCCGTTGTTCCGCGTGGCGAGATTGCGCTCACGGTAGGCGAGCTGCTGGCGCTGCACGAAGGGCACGCGCCCGGCCTGGGGGCACCGCACGAGATTGTGCATACGGGTCGCCGCGGCAAAAAGCTGGGACACTTGTTCAAGCGCTCGACGGCACCAAAAACCGCGCTCGAGATTGTCAAGCAGACCCGCTCGGCAGATCGCGCCACGGCGGGCGAGATGATCTCGCTGGGCCTGGACGGATTTGTGGAGCTGCACGGCGACCGTTACTTTGGCGACGACGCCGCTGTGGTGGCTGGCATTGGCTGGAAGGACGGGCGCCCCGTAACGGTCATCGCCATCGAGCGCGGCACCACGACCAAAGAGCGTATGCGCCGCAACTTTGGCATGGCGCATCCCGAGGGCTACCGCAAGGCGCGACGCCTGATGCGCCAGGCCGAAAAATTTGGTCGGCCGGTTCTGTGCCTGGTCGATACTTCGGGCGCGTTTTGCGGCATCGGTGCCGAGGAACGCGGTCAGGGCGAGGCCATCGCCCAGAATCTCATGGAGATGAGCGGCCTTAAGACGCCGATTGTCTCGGTGGTAACAGGCGAGGGCGGCTCTGGTGGCGCGCTGGCGCTGTCCGTGGCCGACCGCATCCTGATGCTCTCGAGCTCGGCCTATTCGGTCGTGAGCCCCGAGGCCTGTGCGTCGATTCTGTGGAAGGATACCGAGCGCGCGAATGAGGCCGCCGAGGCGCTTAAGCTCACGGCCCCCGATCTGTTGGCGCTCGGCATCATCGACGGCATTGTCGACGATAGGGGCCTGTCGCATGAGGAGATCGCCGGTGCCGTCATGTCCTCGGCATTTGATGCCTTCGATACGCTTGGGCGGCTCGACGACGCGACCCTCACAAACCTCCGCTACGAAAAGTACCGCGCAATCGGTCAGTACCGTACGATGTGATAAAGGGACAGCCCACATGTCACATTGGGAAAGGCGTTCCATGCCACAAGTTTCTAACACCTCGTTTACAACGACGGTTTCATCAAACGCCATGGCCGTGGTGGACTATCTGTCCAAAAGCATGATGTCGGCGCTGCCGTTTATTGTCTGCGCGGCGTTGTTCCGCACCGTCGCCGTCATTATGGGCGAAGGCATGCTGGGCCTGTGGTCTGCCGATTCCGAAATCTATCGCCTGTTCTACAGTTGGCTCTATAACGCCGGCTACTACTTTTTGCCCGTTTATCTTGGTTGGGCGGCCGCCCGCCAGCTCGGTTGCTCGGAGCAGCTGGGCATGATGCTGGGCGGCGTATTGATTGCGCCCGATCTGCTTAAGCTCGTCGATGCCGCATCGACGACGGGGGCATCGATGACTTCCGTGTATGGCCTGCTTCCCGCGCCGGTCAACGATTACACGACGACTGTTATTCCGGTTCTCATCTCGGTGCCCGTGCTATGGCGAGTGGAGTGTTTCTTTTCGCGCGTTATCCCTAAGGCCGTGGCGTTTTCGTTCGTTCCGTTTGCGACCATGCTTGTCATGGTTCCGGTTTCGCTGTGTATTACGGCACCGGCGGGCAGCTATCTGGGCATGCTGTTGGGCCAGCTTATGTTTATGCTTGGCAATTCCGGTGGCATCGTGTCGCTGCTCACGCTCATGGGGCTTGCCGCGGGCTGGGAGTTCCTTAAGATCGCGGGCGTCAGCAACGTCGTCCTATCGCTCGCCTATGCGCAGTTTATGAGTGTGGGAACGGATTCGTGCATCCTGATCGCCGCGACGATGGCAACGTTCGCCGTTTGGGGCATGCCTTTTGGCGCGTCGCTCCGCGTTGCGGATAAGGACGAGAAGGCGCTCATGCTGGGCTATTCGATCTCGGGCGTGCTTGGCGGCGTAAGCGAGCCGGCGCTGTACGGTTGCGGCTTTAAATATGGCAGGTGCCTGACGTGCATGGCCATTGGCGGCGCCGTCGGAGGCCTTGTTGCGGCCGTGGGCCACGTTACGGCCTATACCATCGGCATGACGAATGTCCTCATGGTCATTGGCTTTGCCACGGGCGGTATCTCGAACCTGCTGTGGTGCTGCGCTGCCGGCGGTGTGTCATTTGCGGTGTCTGCGGCGTTGAGCTACTGCTTTGGTGTGGTGCCGACGAAGGAACAGGCGACGGAGGACGGAGCCGATTCGCCCGAAACAGTGGCGAGCGCTGCTGAAGTAAGCGCATAAACCTGTGCGACAAAAGGACGATTCTTTTGTCATGCTCCAAGGCCGTGGCCCGTGCGGGCTGCGGCCTCTTTGTATCTGGGAGACAAAGTGGCTACACTACAATCCGTTTGAGCAATAGATATATAAGTAGAACCGTGGGGGCGGATGTAGATGGTCGAGTGGATTGTTAAGCGCGCACAGGGCGATCGTGCGCGTGTGGGCACGTTGGCTGGCATGGTGTGTATTGTCGCCAATGTTGCGCTTTGTGCTGCGAAGGGCGCAATTGGTGTGGTTTCGGGATCGGTTTCGATTGTGGCGGATGCCATGAACAACCTGTCCGATGCCAGCTCGAATATCGTGAGCGTGCTGGGCTTTAAGCTGGCGAGCAAGCCGGCCGACCCCGAGCATCCTTACGGCCACGGTCGCTATGAGTATCTCTCGGGATTGGTCGTGGCGGCGCTCGTGCTGCTGATTGGCGTTGAACTGGTGAAGTCCTCGGTCGAGCGCGTCATCCACCCCGAACCTGTCGAGTTCTCGCTTGCCCTGGTGGCAGTTCTCGTGCTTTCGATGGTCGTAAAGCTCTGGATGGCGGCCCTCAACCAAAAGCTCGGCGATCGCATTGAGTCCGAGACACTGCATGCGACCGCGCAGGATTCCAAGAACGATGTTCTTGCCACAGGCGCCGTGCTGGCGTGCGCAATTGTTTCGCAGGTGACGCACATCAATCTTGACGCATGGGTCGGCCTTGCTGTTGGCGCCTATATTGGCTGGAGCGGCTTTGAACTCATCCAGGATACGGTGAGCCCGCTTTTGGGGCAGACGCCCGATCCTAAGCTGGTCAAGCACATTCGAGACAAGATCATGAGCTATCCCGGCGTTTTGGGCGTTCACGATCTGATGGTTCACGACTATGGCCCGGGCAGGAAATTTGCAAGTGCGCACGCCGAGATGGCGGCCGAGGCCAGCCCGCTGGAAAGCCACGACACGCTCGATAACATCGAGCAGTCGTTTAGGGACGAAGACGGCATGATCGTCACGCTTCACTACGATCCCATCGTGACCGATGACCCCAAGGTGGCGAGCATGCGCTTGCGCATTCACGCCATGGCTCAGGAGATCGATAACCGCCTCTCGATTCATGACCTACGCTGTGTGCCGGGTCCTACGCACACCAACGTGATCTTTGACTGCGTGCGTCCCTCGGATCTGCAGATGAGTGCCGAAGACTTAAAGCACGCGCTGGCACAACGGGTCGAATCGGAATTTCCCAAGTCGATTGCCAAGATTACGATCGACGAAGACTACGTAGGCCATACCCACGAGTAGGGCTGCGCCGGTAAAGCTAGGTATACAGAAGGGGAGAGCATGAAGCGTCTATATCTACTCCGCCACGGCCAGACGGAATTCAACGTTAAAAAGCTGGTCCAGGGCCGCTGCGACTCACCGCTCACCGACTTAGGCCGTCAGCAAGCCGGGATGGCAGCTACATGGATCAAATCTCACAACGTCGTTCCCGACAAAGTGGTCTCTTCACCCTTAGGCCGAGCCATGGACACGGCAAGTCTTGTCGCATGCGAACTCCTCGGTCCGGACGCCGCAGTCGAGCCCTGTGAAGGCATTATCGAGCGCAGCTACGGCACCTTCGAAGAAGGCCCCCATGACGCCCTGCCCACCGACGTCTGGGATCCGGGCGAGGATCTGGTCCCCTTCGGAGGAGAGGGAAGCAAAGCGTTACAAGAACGCATGGTAGACACTCTCACCAATATCATGGGCTCCGAGGGCATCGAAACCCTCCTAGCAGTAAGCCACGGCAGCGCCAGCCGCCAATTTATCAAGACCGCAGCCCCAGAGGGCTTCGAGCTCCCAACAAAACTCCCCAACTGCGCCATCATGATCTTCGATTTCGATGAGGCAAAGCCACAAGCAGAAGGCGAGCCAATGCAGTGTAAGTTCACCCTTCAGCAAATAGTGGACCCCCAACAAAGTAATTAGCTGAGCGAGCAGAGTTAAGCAGACATCAACGTGTCGTCTCCCGAGCTTGGCAGAGGGGCGGCGAAATATATTAAGTTTGTCGCGAGTTCCGCACGCAAAGGAAAGCACTTAATGTGCTTTCCGTCTTGCGCAGGACTGTAGAGCAGCAAACTTAATATATTTCGCCGCCCCTCTGCCAAGCCCAGGCGACTCCACGCACTTTACCTGCGTAAACAATGTGAGTGAAATATGAATCTCGATGGATACGCCCGCAGCCGTGTATACTAAACAGCTGTGTGAAACCAGGGGAGTATTCTGGCTGGACAAAATGCCTGCTTAATAGGGTTGTCAGGTAGTCTGGGCGCAATACAAGACTGGGGAGCACGTCGTGTAAGTAGTGGTCCTCTAGGGGCGTACGCTCGGTGGTGTACGCATTGTCCCAAGACCACGCGAGAGTTGGGATCATATCTTGATCAGCATGATTCTCGGCCGCAAGATTGGCATGACCCAGGTTTGGGACGAGGACGACAACGTCGTTCCCGTCACGGTCATCCAGGCTGGCCCCTGCGCTGTCTCGCAGGTTAAAACTCAGGCAACCGACGGCTATGACGCCGTCCAGATCGGTTTCGGCGACATCAAGGCCAAGAACGTGAACAAGCCCATGGCTGGTCACTTCGCCAAGGCTGGCGTCGAGCCTGTCCGTTTCCTTCGTGAGGTCCGCGTCGAGAACGGCGAGGAGCACAAGGTCGGCGAGGTCGTCACCGTCGCTGATTTCGCTGATGTCGAGAAGGTCGACGTCATCGGTACCTCCAAGGGTAAGGGCTTCCAGGGTCGCATCAAGCGCTGGGGTCAGCGCCGCGGTCCTATGACGCATGGTTCTCACTTCCAGCGTCACCCCGGTTCTATCGGTCAGTGCGCCTATCCTGCGCGCGTCCTCAAGGGCGTCAAGATGGCCGGTCACATGGGTAACGAGCGCGTTACCGTCAAGAACCTTTCCGTTGTCCGCATCGATGCCGAGCAGAACCTCATCTTGGTCAAGGGCGCTGTCCCGGGTGCCAAGAATGGTCTCGTCGCCATCCGTATGGCCTAAGGGCCCAGCCCATTTAGCCCAGCGTCATACCAAGGAGAACACTTAAATGGCAAAGTTTGAAGTTAAGAACAGCGAGGGCAAGAAGGTCGCCGAGGCCGAGCTCGCCGCTGAGGTGTACGGCATCGAGCCGAACATCCACGTTATGCACCACATCGTCAAGTGCCAGATGGCCTCTTGGCGTCAGGGCACCCAGTCCGCTAAGGGCCGCTCTGAGGTTTCCGGTGGCGGCAAGAAGCCTTGGCGTCAGAAGGGCACCGGCCGTGCCCGCCAGGGTTCCATCCGTGCTGCCCAGTGGCGTCACGGTGGCGTTGTCTTCGCCCCCAAGCCCCGTTCCTACGCCAAGCGTATGAACAACAAGGAGGTCAAGCTGGCTATGCGCTCCGCGCTGTCCGCCAAGCTGGCCGATGGCGAGCTCGTGCTCGTCGACGACTACGGCTTCGAGAAGCCTTCCACCAAGGCTGCCGTCGCCATGCTCAAGGCTCTCGGCCTTGAGGGCAAGCGTCTGACCATCATCGTTCGCGATGAGGACGTCAACGCCTACCTGTCGTTCCGCAACATTCCCAAGACGTTCATCATCACCGCTGACGAGGCCAACACCTACGATCTCGTCAACAACAACGCTGTGCTGATGCCCGCCGACATCGCCGCTCACTTCGGGGAGGTGCTTGCATAAATGACCGCCCACGAGATCATCATCCGTCCGATCGTGTCCGAGCGTTCCTTCTCCGGCATGGAGCTGAACAAGTACACGTTCGAGGTCGCCAAGGATGCTAACAAGTATCAGATCAAGGACGCTGTCGAGGAGATCTTCGGCGTCAAGGTCGTTCGCGTGAACACCCTGACGGTCAAGCCCAAGACCAAGCGCGTGCGCTATGTCGCCGGCAAGACCCGTTCTTGGAAGAAGGCCATCGTCACGCTGGCCGAGGGCGACACCATCGAGGTCTTTGGCAACCAGGCCTAAGACTCGCTGCTGTTGAGTGAGCTCATGCCTCCCAAATAGGGGAGGCGGGAGCTCAAGGTTTTGGGCGTATAAAATGGACACGCCCGGAACCGTGTATACGTCCGGTGTCATCGCACCCGAGGCAGAACCTCGAATCCCTGTCTGCGATGGCTAACGGATTCCTATTGAAAGGGATTGTAATGGCTGTAAAGCACCTTAAGCCGACCTCCGCTGGTAGGCGTTGGCAGACGATCTCCGACTTCTCCGAGATCACCTGCACCAAGCCCGAGAAGTCTCTTCTCGAGCCCCTGCCCAAGAAGGCCGGTCGTAACAACAACGGCCGCATCACCACCCGCCACCAGGGCGGCGGCGTGAAGCGTCGTTACCGCGTGATCGACTTCAAGCGCAACAAGGACGGCGTGCCCGCCAAGGTTGCCACGATCGAGTACGATCCGAACCGTTCCGCTCGCATCGCTCTGCTGCACTACGCTGACGGTGAGAAGCGCTACATCCTGGCCCCCAAGGGTCTCGAGGTCGGTCAGACCATCATGTCCGGTTCTGACGCCGACATCAAGCCGGGCAACGCTCTGCCCCTCGCCGACATCCCCGTCGGTACGCTCATCCACGCCGTCGAGTTCCAGCCGGGCAAGGGCGCTGCTATCGCCCGTTCCGCCGGTAACTCCTGCCAGCTGATGGGTAAGGAGGGCAAGTACGCCATCGTCCGTATGCCTTCCTCCGAGATGCGCCGCATCCTCGTTACCTGCCGCGCCACCGTCGGTGAGGTCGGCAACGCCGATCACTCCAACATCGTCATCGGCAAGGCCGGCCGTAAGCGTCACATGAACGTGCGCCCGACCGTCCGCGGTACCGTCATGAACCCTGTCGACCACCCGCACGGCGGTGGCGAGGGCAAGAACCACACCTCTGGTCGTCCCTCCGTTACCCCCTGGGGTAAGCCGACGAAGGGCCTTCGTACGCGCAAGAAGAAGAAGGTCTCGAACCAGCACATCATTCGTCGCCGTAAGAAGTAATTTCGGATACCGAGTTTTAGGAGAAAGCACTTATGAGCAGAAGTCTCAAAAAGGGCCCGTTCGTGGAGACTCGCCTTCTCTCGCGTATCACCGCGATGAACGAGGCTGGCAAGAAGGACGTCGTGAAGACCTGGTCCCGCGCGTCCACCATCTTCCCCGAGATGGTTGGTCACACCATCGCCGTCCACGACGGCCGCAAGCATGTGCCCGTGTATGTTACCGAGTCCATGGTTGGTCACAAGCTCGGCGAGTTCGCGCCGACTCGTACGTTCCGTGGCCACAAGGCCAAATAGGGGGTTAACCGTAAATGGCAACTAAGTCTATTGAAACTGAGGCCACCGAGGTTCGCGCCGTCGCTAAGTACGTGCGTGTTTCCCCCAGCAAGGCCCGCCTGGTGGTCGATCTGATCCGCCGCAAGCCTGTCGCTCAGGCCTTCGACATCCTCCACTTCTGCGACCGCGCCGTCGCCGTGGATGTCGAGAAGGTTCTCCGTTCCGCCGTTGCGAACGCCGAGAACAACAACGGTCTGCGTGCCGACAACCTGGTTGTCGCCGCTGCCTATGTTGACGAGGGTCCGACGCTTAAGCGCATCCGTCCCCGCGCCAAGGGTTCCGCTTCTCGCATTCTGAAGCGTACTTCCCACATCACCGTCGTCGTTGCTCCTCGAAAGGAGGCGTAAAGCTGTATGGGTCAGAAAGTCTACCCCACCGGCTTCCGTCTTGGCATCACCGAGAACTGGCGCTCCCGCTGGTTCGCAGAGAAGGATTACGCTAAGACCCTCGGTAACGATCTCGAGATCCGCAAGTACCTCGAGAAGCGTCTTTCCCGCGCAGCTGTCTCCCGCGTCGAGATCGAGCGCGCTGGCGACAAGGTGAAGGTCATCATCCTCACCGCTCGCCCCGGCGTTGTCATCGGTAAGAAGGGTGCCGAGATCGATACCCTCCGCACCGAGCTCGAGAAGGTCGCTGGCGTCTCCAAGGGCCAGCTCTCCGTCGACGTTGTCGAGATCAAGCGCCCCGAGCTCGACGCCAACCTCGTTGCTCAGTCTATCGCCGAGCAGCTCGAGGGCCGCGTTGCCTTCCGTCGCGCTATGCGCAAGGCTGTCCAGTCCGCCCGCAAGGCCGGCGCTAAGGGCATCCGTATCCAGTGCTCCGGTCGTCTCGGCGGTGCCGAGATGGGCCGTCGTGAGTGGTACCGCGAGGGTCGCGTGCCTCTGCACACCCTCCGTGCCAAGATCGACTACGGCACGGCTGTCGCCAGCACCACCATGGGCGCTTGCGGCGTGAAGGTCTGGATCTACCTGGGCGAGAAGCTCCCGGGCCAGCCTGTTCCCAACCCTGCACTCGAGGGCTCTTCCCGTCCTCGTCGTCGTAACTCCGAGAGGAGGGGTCAGTAGTGCTTGCCCCTAAGCGTATTCTTCACCGCAAGGTGCAGCGTGGCTCCATGAAGGGCCAGGCCAAGGGTAATACCGAGCTGCATTTCGGCGAGTTTGGTATCCAGGCTCTAGAGGCCCATTGGATCACCAACCGTCAGATCGAGGCCGCTCGTATTGCCATGACCCGCTACATGAAGCGTGGCGGTCGTGTCTACATCACGATCTTCCCCGATAAGCCCATCACCAAGAAGCCTGCCGAGACTCGCATGGGTTCTGGTAAGGGTAACCCCGAGGAGTGGGTGGCCGTCGTCAAGCCCGGCCGCATCATGTTCGAGGTCAAGGGTGTTCCCGAGGAGGTCGCTCGCGAGGCTCTGCGTCTTGCGCAGCACAAGCTCCCCATCAAGACCAAGATTGTTGCTGCCAAGAACGCTGAGCAGCGCATCGAGAAGGAGATGGCTGAGGAGGCCGCTCTCGAGGCCAAGTGGGCTGCTGAGGACGCCGCCGCCGCCAAGGAGGAGAACTAATGAAGCCCGCAGAGATTCGTGAGCTCTCGGACGCTCAGCTCGTTGAGAAGCTGAAGGAAATGCGCGCCGAGCTCTTTAACCTTCGTTTCCAGATGGCCACCAGCCAGCTGGACAACACCGCTCGCGTCAACACCGTGAAGAAGGACATCGCTCGCGTCCTCACGGAGCAGCGCGCCCGCGAGATCGCAGCGGAGAAGTCCGCTGTCGCCGAGTAGGACCTAAGGAGAGAACATGACTGATTCGCGTAACTCGCGTAAGGTCCGTACGGGTGTCGTTACCTCCGTCTCCGGTGCCAAGACCATTGTTGTCACCATCACCGAGCGCAAGCGTCACCCCAAGTACGGCAAGATGATGACCAGCTCCAAGAAGCTGCACGCTCACGACGAGGAGTGCACGGCTGGCGTGGGCGACACCGTCCGCGTTATGGAGACCCGTCCTATGTCCAAGATGAAGCGTTGGCGCCTCATCGAGGTCGTCGAGCGCGCTAAATAAGCAGTCGCTCTTACGACTTGTACGTTTCCGAAGATGTGCGTATGCCTGGCTTGCATACCACGGGCCGCATAAAGGCTGCGCACCTCTCTTCGGTTCTTAGTTCGGAGGAACATCTACCATGATTCAGATGCAAACCATGCTGAACGTCGCCGACAACTCCGGCGCTCGCAAGATTCGCTGCATCAAGGTGCTTGGCGGTTCCAAGCGTCGTTATGCAGGCATCGGCGATGTGTTCATCGGTGCTGTCCAGGAGGCTACCCCTGGCGCCAACGTCAAGAAGAAGGACGTTGTCCGTTGCGTCGTCGTTCGCACCGTTAAGGAGATCCGCCGCAAGGATGGCTCCTACATTCGCTTTGATGAGAACGCCTGCGTTGTCATCAACAACGATGGTTCGCCCGTCGGTACCCGTATCTTCGGGCCCGTCGCTCGCGAGCTTCGTGACAAGAAGTACATGAAGATCGTCTCGCTCGCTCCCGAGACCCTGTAGTTAGGGGAGATATATGTATATCAAGAAGGGCGATAAGGTCCAGGTTCTCTCTGGTAAGGATCGCGGCAAGCAGGGCGTTGTCCTGCGTGCTCTCCCCGCCGAGAACAAGGTCGTTGTCGAGGGCGTTTCGGTCGTCAAGAAGGCCGTCAAGCCCAACGCTGCCAACCAGCAGGGCGGCATCGTTTCGCAGGAGGCTCCCATCGACGCCTCCAACGTCAATCTCGTTTGCCCCGAGTGCGGTAAGGTTACCCGCGTCGGTCACGAGAAGGACGGCAAGAACAAGCTGCGCGTCTGCAAGAAGTGCGGCCACAAGTTCTAAGCTGCCCGCAACATCAAGTTGCTAGCAAAGGCCCGGATGCCACGGCACCCGGGCCTTTTTCTATCCCCACTCATTTGGGACAGACTTAAATGAGTACCCTAACTGGGTAAGCATAAATGAGCGGGTCGTGCTGTATAAATTGCTTGTGTGCGCGTTTATGCGCGTTAGATTGCGTTTAATTACGCACCTATGCGTATATATGCGCCGTTTACGGGGCAATAATGACCGTTTAGCGGTGAGATACGCAAAAACGCGCACAAACGCGCGTGTTTGTGCGAATATAGAGCTGTCAGAAATGCAAGACGTTCTATGACACAGGAGACACATAATGGCAGATTCCAAGCAGGCTCCACTCGACGCCGCGGCAGCCGCCAAAGCAGCATTTGCTTCGGTCCAGGACAAGCCGTTCCCTAACGACATCTTTACGGCTCCCGAGCTCCGTTGGGCTGTGATCGGTTGCGGCGTTATTGCCAACCAGATGGCTCAGTCCCTTGCCCTTGCCGGCCGAAAGCTCGCGGGCGTTGCCAACCGCACGTTGTCCAAGGCTCAGGCTTTTGCAGAACAGTATGGCGTTGAGAAGGTCTATGACACGGTTGAGGATCTCTACGCCGATCCTGACATCGACGCCGTCTACATCACCACCCCGCACAACACCCATATCACCTATCTGCGCGCCGCCCTGGCGGCCGGCAAGCACGTTCTCTGCGAGAAGGCCATCACGCTCAACTCCGCCGAGCTCGAAGAGGCCCGCGCCATTGCCGCCGAACACAACGTGGTTCTTATGGACGCTACCACGGTGCTCCACATGCCCTTGTATCAAGAGCTGCGCCGCCGCATGGATGCCGGCGAGTTTGGCCGCATGAACCTCGCTCAGCTCAACTTTGGTAGCTACAAGGAGTACGGCGACCTGACCAACCGTTTCTACAATCGCAACCTCGCCGGCGGTGCCATGCTCGATATTGGCGTATACGCCCTGTCCGTCATGCGCCTGTTTATGGCGAGCCAGCCCGTCGAGGTCGTGTCTCTGGGTAACACCTGCAAGACCGGCGTGGACGTTGCAGGCGGCATCGTCTGCCGTAATGCCGAACAGCAGCTGGGCGTGGTGAGCCTCACGCTCCACTCCAAGCAGCCCAAGCGTTCGGTCATTAGCTTCGACAAGTGCTATATCGAGGTCAACGAGTATCCGCGCGCCGACCATGCGACCATCGTGTGGACTGCGGACGGTCGCCGTGAGGAGGTCCACGCTGGCACCGAGGCTTATGCCCTGTGCTACGAGATGGCTGACCTCGAGCAGGCCGTCGCCGGCGACGATTCCAAGCGTGAGCTTCTGGATTATGCTTCTGATGTGATGGAGCTCATGACCAAGCTCCGCGCCGATTGGGGAGTCGTCTACCCCGAGGAGGAGTAAGCGATGCTTGCGGAAGATAGGCTCAATGCGATCGTGTCGATGGTGCAGCAGGCCGGCTCGGTTACCGTGCCGGAACTTGCCGAGGCCCTGGGCGTGACGGCCTCTACCATTCGACGCGACCTACAGACGCTCGACCGAGCGCACCGCATCGCCAAGGTGCACGGTGGCGCGACAAGTCTTGAGCGCGCGCACGTGACGCGCGACCTAACGATCAGTGAGCGCAGTGATCTCCATAACGACGACAAGGAGCGTATCTGCGCCCGCGCCGCAGCGCTCGTGGAGCCCGAGAGCTTTGTGTACATCGATTCGGGTTCGACAACGCTCAGACTCATCGAGCATCTTCCGCATCTCGAATCGGTCACCTATGTGACTGATTCCGTGCTCCATGCTCAGCATCTCGCTGTGCGCGGCATGCGCACCGTGGTGCTGGGCGGCGAGCTTAAACCCGAGACCGAGGCGCTCGTTGGCCCCGATGCTCTGGCAACCCTAGACCGCTACAACTTTAACTGCGGCTTTTGGGGTTCTAACGGCATTGCCGCTGAGCAGGGCTTTACGACGCCCGATATCGAGGAAGCGCAGGTCAAGCGTATCTCGATGCGCCATACAGCCAAACGCTTCGTAATCTCGGACGCCAGTAAGTTTGGCATGGTGGCTCCCGTAAAATTCGCGGACTTCCGCGACGCAACGATTATTACCGCGGGCGAGGTGCCAGCCAAGTACCAGTCGATAGACAACGTCATCACGGTCTAGCGACAGGGCGAAGTAAGGCCAAAACCACCACAAAGGTGCCTGTCCCCATTGTGGTGGTTCCGATGGCCCCGTCGGGCATGATTTCCCAGTACCCCTGTTTCCATACGACGTGATCATGCCCGCCGGGGCCATCGTATAGATATCGCTTAAAAGCGCCGTCACTTCGGCGCTATCAATCACTCAAACACAAGGTAATACGCAGGTTGTGACCCTCAGAAGGGGAGGGCTGGGCCTGCTTGTGCAAAAGGAGGAAACATGTCAGCTGCAAACGAGAAGGTTGGGGGCGGCACTTACGATGTCGTTGCCATCACGGCATGTCCAACGGGCATTGCTCACACATTTATGGCGGCCAAAGGGTTGGAAGACCAGGCAGCCAAGATGGGCGTGAGCATTAAGGTCGAGACTCAGGGTTCGGGCGGCGCTAAAAATGTACTGACCGCGGCAGACATCGCTGGTGCCAAGGGTGTCATCATTGCGGCGGATAAAAATGTCGAGCTCGATCGCTTCGATGGCAAGTCGGTTTACTCCTGTGCGGTGACGCGTGGCATTAATGACGCCGAGGAACTTATCAATATTGCGCTTGCGGGCAATGCGCCTATTCATCATGTGTCCGGCGGCGCCGCGGTACAGGCGGCTGCCGAGGGCGAATCCGAGGGTTTGGGCCGCAGGGTCTATAAGGACCTGATGAACGGCGTTTCGCACATGCTCCCCTTTGTTGTTGGCGGCGGCATCCTCATGGCGCTTTCGTTCTTGCTGGACCAGGCGGGACTGGGCACGAGCGCATACGGCCACAGCACTCCGGTCGCGGCCTTCTTTAACCTTGCGGGCAACCAGGCGTTCAACTTTATGCTCCCCATCCTTGCGGGCTATATTGCCATGTCCATTGCTGACCGTCCGGGCTTGGCCGCGGGCTTTGTGGGTGGCTGGATTGCAAAGCAGGGCTTTACGTTGGGCTATCTCACCACGGCAATGGATGCCGATGCCCAGGCTCAGCTTGTCTCTGCTGGCTTTTTGGGCGCGCTGCTGGTCGGTTTTGCCGCCGGCATTATCGTCAATGCGCTCAAGAAGGCTGCAAGCGTGCTACCCGAGTCGCTCGACGGTATCAAGCCCATGCTCATCTACCCCGTGCTGGGCATTCTCTTTACGAGTCTCTTTATGATGGCCGTTAACCCGATTATGGGCGTTATCAACACCGCCATTAGCGGCGCGCTCAACGGTCTTTCGGGCACGAGTATCGTTCTTTTGGGCATTATCTGCGCCGGCATGCAGGCGACCGACATGGGTGGTCCCATCAACAAGGCCGCATATGTCTTTGGCACCGCGGCCCTTGCCGAGCAAACGCTGCAGGGCAATATGATCATGGCTGCCGTCATGGCGGGCGGTATGGTACCGCCGCTGGTCATCGCGCTCTCCACGACGTTCTTTAAGAACCGCTGGACCGAGGCCGATCGCAAGGCAGGCCTGGTGAACTACATCATGGGTCTGTCGTTTATCACCGAGGGTGCCATTCCCTTTGCCGCGGCCGATCCGCTTCGCGTGTTGCCCGCCTGCATCCTGGGATCTGCGACCGCCGGCGGTCTGTCGATGCTCTTTGGTTGCGCGAGCCCCGCTCCGCACGGTGGCGCCTGGGTTATCGCGGTCATCACGAACCCGGTGCAGTACCTGTTGGCCCTTGCTATCGGCGCTGTGGTCGGCTGCTTGGTTCTGAGCTTCCTTAAGAAGCCTCTCGACAAGGCTACCGAGTAGCGGGAGCGGAAGGGTCTTGCCAATGGAAAGGCGGCAACGTCCACCAGGGACGTTGCCGCCTTTTGCTGTTTGGGGATTTGTCTCGATCTGTAACAGGAAGAGAGGGATATGGGTTCCAGATGTTACAAGCTGAGATATTTTTCCTGTTGGTCCCATAACGTCTCAATCTGTAACAGGAAGGTCAAAATGCGGGCTCCAGATGTTACAGATCGAGATGATTTCTCCGGTGGGATCCGAATATCTCAATCTGTAACATCTTGGGCCGATTTTGCCGAGTTATTGTTACAGATTGAGATTTTCCCTTGAGGGGGATTCGAATGTCTCGATTTGTAACAGATAGGCCGGAAAATGGGTTCTAACTGTTACAGATCGAGACGTTTTGGGACCGTGGCTGGGCCATTGCGGCAAAACCACCACAAAGGTGCCTGTCCCCATTGTGGTGGTTTAGGGCTCCCAGGGGCAGGGGGCTTCGATGTGGATGTGCTCGCCGGTTACGGGATGCGTGAAGGACACGCTGTGGGCGTGGAGCATCAGGCCGCAGGGGCGCGGCGTTCCGTATAGGTCGTCGCCAACCAGGGGATGATGCTCGTTTGCCAGGTGCACACGGATTTGGTGCTTGCGGCCGGTGAGCAGCTCGACATCGATATACGAGCGCGTGGGCAGGCCTCGGCGGCTCTTAAGGCGCTTGAGCACCTTCACGCGCGTCTGAGACGGCTTGCCGCTGGCGCCGACGCGCATCTTGCGGCTGTCGTGGCGGTCGCGGGCGATGGGCTTGTCGATGAGCTTTTCGTTCCAGTCGATCTTGCCCTCGGCGAGCGCCAGATAGTGCTTTTCGAATGCGTGGTCGATGACCATCTGGTCAAAAGCGGGCTGCGTCCGCTTGTCGAGCGAGAACAACACCACGCCGGTGGTGTCGCGGTCCAAGCGGTTGAGCGGTTGCATGTCGGTCGCGGCAAAGCCGTCGCCCATCGCCAGCAGCAGGTCGCTGGCGTAGTCGGTAAGTGTGCGCTCGCCGGTGCCGTCACCGTGGACGATCATGCCGGCAGGCTTATCGATAGCCATGAGCCAGGCGTCGCAGTAGAGGACTTGAGGTTCTTCGTTCACGTGTAAGCCTTTCGATTAGCTAATTCCCACAAACATGCAGCCCGAGGTGGCGCCGCGCAGGCGGGCGGCGGGCTTGCGGCCGGCTTGAGCCGCCTCGACGGCGCGACGGACGCGAGCGACGGCACGGCCAATCTCATCGGCCTCGAGCAAGGTTCCGTCGACCATAAGACGACGGACGCCGGCGTCGAGCAACTGCGGTACCTGCGGCGTGAGGTCGATGGGGTAAGCATCGTACAAGCGAGAGCGGCCATGGATGTCGGTGCGTACGGGCATGACCTTGCCGTCGATATTCTTGAGCGAGAGCTTGCGGGCACGCAGGCGGCAGTTGGCGCAATCGTGGATGCAGCCGTTGGCAACCTGCAGAATGCAATGCTCGCTTGTCATGACGCGTGGGCGGCCAAAGACGGTGATGCCCAGAGTCGCGGGCGCGGCGGCGCCGAACGAGACAATCTCGTCGAGCGTGATCTCGGGCGAGAGCCAAAACGCACCGGCCCCGCGCTCGGCAAGCGCCTCCATGCAGGGCGTGTTGTGCACCGGCAGGCAAGAGCGAATCTCGGCCGTGGCGCCAACCTGGGCGGCCAGGGCAAGCTCAGAGATGTTGCCAATAGCGACCGTGGCGCCGGCAACAACCCACGGGTCGACGCGCTCGTGGTCAACGGCACGGCAGACCTCGTCGAGCACGGGCACGATGCCCTGCTCAAACGCATCGGCGGGGGAGAGCTCGGCCGCATCGAGCGCGTCGGTGGTCATGTAGATGCGCGTTGCACCCTCCGCTCGCGCTGCCTCGGCGGCCTCGAGCGAGGTGACGGTGGCGCAGATCTGCGGCTCGTCGCGGTAGTGCTCGGGCATGGGCCGCGTACATTTGTCGAGCACCGGCAGCTCGAGCGTGCGGGCACGCTCGTCATACGGTGCCAGAATGGCCTCCTCCAGCGCCTTGCAGGCGGCGGCGCGCACCTTGTGCACAGCGGAGAAGCCCATGCCGCAGCCCTTATCGAGCGCCACATCAAAGCTCGCGGACTCAAAGGGCGAGGACCCCATGCGGCCCACATGCTCTACCAGATCGGACGCCTCGACCGCGCGGGTCTTGGCGGCCTCGACGGTAAAGCCCGTGGCCGTGGCCGTAAGCGAAGGGGCGTCGCAGCAAGTAAGCGTGACGGCAAACGGTTCGCCCAAACGCGCCACAACGGTTACATCAACGGCGCGGCGGCGCAGCACATCGCGCTTGAGCGCGGCGCCGGCAGCGTCAATGGCGCGCTGGCTTCGAATCACGCGCACGCGGCAGCCCTCGGGCATGCTGCGAGGCACGCGGCACTCGATGATGTCACCGGCGGCGGCATCATCGGCGGCAATGGTGGTCAGGAACTGGTCAAACTCGTTATCGTGGCGAAGCTCCAGCAGGTCGCCCTTGCCCACGGGCTCAAACAACTCAATGCGGGCGATGGCGGCGCGCCGACGGCGGTCGTCGGGCTTGAGGCCGCGCACATCGCGGTTGGCCGGGCGGCTGCCCAGCACCGTGCCCACGATCTGGCCGCGGTTGTTGGAGCGCTCGTAGCTCATCATCTCGTCACCCGAGGTACCGTCTTGGTAGGCGTGCGTAAAGTCGCGGTTAAAGCAGCGCTTGAGCTGTCGCTGGCGGGCCGCATCCTCATCCTTAGAGGTCGAAACATCGGCCAGCATGTCATCAATCTGATGACGATACACGTCGACGATGGAATACACGTAATCGGGGGCCTTCATGCGGCCCTCGAGCTTGAGCGATGCGGCGCCGGCGTCATACAGACGGCGAACAAGCTGCGAAGTGTTGGTGTCGCGCGGGCACAGCGCGCGCTCGCGTCCGGCAGGGGAGAGCGAGCGGCCGTTCTCGTCAATTAGCTTGTAGGGTAGGCGGCAGGGCTGGGCGCACATGCCGCGGTTGGCCGATCGTCCCGCCATGGCAAAGCTCGACAGCAGGCACAGGCCCGAGTAGCAAAAGCAGATGGCGCCATGGCTGAAGACCTCAAGGTCCACATCGGGCGCGGCGTCGTGAATGGCGGCGATCTCGTCGATGGAGAGCTCGCGCGAGAGAGTCACGCGGTCGGCGCCCTGCTCACGGCACCAAAGGGTTCCGCGGTCGTCGTGGATGTTCGCCTGGGTCGAGATATGCGTCTCGATGCCGGGCATGGTGCGCTTGGCCTCAAAGAACAGACCCCAGTCCTGGATAATGAAGGCATCGGCGCCCAGCGTGGAGCAGCGATGAATGAGCTGCAGCGCATCGCCCATCTCGGACTGCTTGATGACGATGTTGACCGTGACGTAGACGCGCGACCCGGCTAGATGCGCGGCGCGGCAGGCTTGCTCAAAGGCCTCGTCGGTAAAGTTGGTTGCCTTGCGGCGGGCGTTGAAGCTGCCCATGCCGCAGTAGATGGCGTCTGCCCCGGCGGCGAGCGCGGCGGCAAAGGGCTCCGGGCCTCCGGCGGGGGCCAAAAGCTCGGGCCTGCGGTTAGTGGTTCGGCTGGCGGTTGCGGTCATATCCTGCCTTTCAAAATGCTCAGATATTCAAAAGTATAGTGGCGTCGCTGCGGTGGGCGACGCCCGCAGCCTAAGCAGGACAAAGTCTTCAGCAGCTTGGACTGGCTGCTCCACATGAGAACCGTTCAGCGGTTCGGGGAAACCGTTGGGCGATAAAATATTCTCGCAAGCTGATAATATTCTTGCATCAAACAGAAACCTTGAGTACTATCCCAATCAAGCGCGGTGTTCAGACCGAACTGTGCCTCCCGGTGTGAACACCGCGCTCACGCTCTCTCAATTGATCGTAAGGAGAAAAACATGAGCAAGACCGTCGTGTCTTCCGATAACGCACCCGCAGCCATCGGCCCGTATTCCCCCGGTATCCAGGCCGGCAACATGGTGTTCCTGTCCGGCCAGCTGGGCATCGATCCCGCGACCGGCAAGATGCCCGAGGGCGTCGAGGCCCAGGCCAAGCAGTCCCTTGCTAACGTCGAGGCCCTGCTGACTGCCGCCGGCGCTACGTTTGCCGATGTCGTCAAGACCACGGTCTACCTGGCCGACATTGCCGACTTCGCTGCCGTGAACGAGATCTACGCCTCCAAGTTCGAGGCCCCGTTCCCCGCGCGCAGCGCTTTCCAGGTTGCCGCCCTTCCGGCTGGCGGTCTGGTCGAGATCGAGGTCGTCGCCGCTCTCTAAGGCGTTGGCAACAACTAAACATGACATGCAAAAAGACCCTGCAGCGCGTGCGAGCTGCAGGGTCTTTTGTTAAGTGACGGATCGCTTGTGGAGCCGCGCTCCATTTTGCTCGTTAGCCTTCCTTGCGGACTTTTTGCAGGTAGCGGTAGACGCTGGGCTCCGAGATGCCCAGCGCGGTGGCGGCGCAGGCCACGGCGCCCTTGAGCATGAACACCCCGTTGCCGTTGAGGTGGCGAATGACGTCCACGCGGTCGCTCTGACCAAGCGACGCTACATCCAGCCCGCGCGCGCTCAGCAGCTCGGCAATGCTGCGGTCGATAAGCTCCTGTGTGGACTCCGAAAGGCTTTCGACCTCGATAGGGGCGGGCTCCGTGCGCGTCGGCGCCGCGTCGAAGCACGCCATGAGCTGCTGCGCCATGGCGTTGATGGAGCGCACGGTCGAGAGGTCGGTGTTAACGCAGAGCATACCGACGATCTCGTTATTCTCGCGGATAAAGTACGTCGCTGACTCCAACGTCTTGCCGCCGGCACCACGCCCCTCGTAGCCCGTAATAAACGGCAGGTCGCGATACTTGGGGTCGTGCATGATCTTGAGCGCCAGATCGGTGGCGGGACCGCCGACCTTGCGGCCGCTCACGATGCCGTTGCGAATATCGACGATGGCGTGGTCGGGATCCGAGAAATCGTGCAGCACGATTTCGCTGTTTTTGCCGAGTATCTGCTCCAGAAAATCGACCATCGGCAAAAAGCGGCGTACGGTCTCGTTCACGGGCAACTCCTTTGGGTGAAAACGGAAATGTTCATAACAATTTTTTCTCATGGTAACACGCTGCCCACCATCTCGTATATCCGCAGGTACATTGCGTAATGCAGACGAACGGTAGGAATTTAGCGGTAAACGGTTGACCAAAAGAAAAGTTAGATGTTATTTTGACCAGACACTTTCCTGACCTGTGGAAATGCGTTATTTCAGCTGAAGAATGGTCTGATAACAAAAAATTATTATTGAGAATGAGAATCATCTTTAATACGATATGCAATGAAGGCACAACCTCAACCCCGCACTGCGTCACAATAGAGCGTTAGATGCGAAAACAACTACTTCGAGGATTGGTGGTCAAATGACCCAGGAGACGGTTACGAACGGCACTGAAGCCCTGTTCACTCGCGAAGGCATGCCTCCCGTTAAGGAAATGATCCCGTGTGCCCTTCAGCACGTACTGGCATCGTTTGCCGGCATCATTACCCCGGCGGTCATCATGGCCGGCGTCTACGGCTTTAATAGCCAGCAGAGCACCGACATCATCCAGGTCGCGCTCATTCTTTCGGCGATCGACACGGCCCTTCAGGCTTTCGCCCCCTTCCGTCGCATCGGCGGCGGCCTGCCCATCGTCATGGGCGTTTCGTTCGCGTTCCTGCCGGCCCTGCAGGCCATGGGTGCCTCGGGCTTTAGCTTTGGTGCACTGCTGGGCGGCGAGATCGTCGGCGGCGCCGTCGCGGTCCTCTTTGGTCTGGCTTACAGCAAGATCAAGTGGCTGTTCCCGCCCGTCGTGACCGGTACGGTCATCTTCTCCATTGGCGTCTCTCTCTATCCCACGGCTGTCAAGTATATGGCCGGCGGTATGGGTACGCCGCTGTGGGGCACCCCGCAGGCCTGGTGCGTCGCTCTTATCACCTTCGCCGTGGTCTTTGCGCTCGCCAACTTTGGCAAGGGCACGCTCAAGCTGGGATCCGTGTTCTTTGGCATGATCGTTGGTATGATCGTCTCCATCCCCTTTGGCATGATCGACTTCTCCAGCGTCGCCACCGCCCAGGTCTTCGCCCTTCCCAAGCTCATGCCCTATGCGCTCGAGTTTGATCCCGAGGTCTGCATTACCCTTGCCGTCGTGTTCCCCATGGTTGCCATCCAGGTTATCGGCGACGTCTCTGCCGCCTGCCTGGGCTCCATCGACCGTATGCCCACCGAGCGCGAGCTCTCCGGCGCTATCGTGTCCCAGGGCCTCACCTCTATGGTCGGCGGCCTGCTGGGCGGTCTTCCCACCAGCGCCCTTGGCCAGAACGTTGGCATCATCTGCTCCAACAAAGTCGTCAACAAGTGGGTCTTTGTGATCATCGCGGCCGTCTTTGCCATCGCCGGTCTGTTTCCGCAGCTCTCTGCCGTCCTTTCCGCTATCCCGCAGCCCGTCATCGGCGGCGCGACCGTCGGCGTCTTTGGCACCATCACCATGAACGGCGTGCGCATGTTCACCCGCGAGGGCCTCACGCAGCGCACTACCACTATCGTCGGCACCTCCGTCGTCTTTGGCCTGGGTATCTGGATGGCCAGCGGTTGCCTTGCCGGCGAGGGTATGCCCGCCTGGGTGTCCACCGTCATCGGCTCCAATGCCGTAACCCCCACCGCCATCATGGCCATTGTCCTTAACCTGATCCTTCCGCAGACGCCGGTCGTGGCTCAGCACATCGATGCCGCCAAGGACGCTGCCGTGGATCTGGTCTTGCCCGAGAGCAAGAAGTAACCAATTCGGTGCTATTCGTCGGCGGACGCATCGCCTCGTCCGCCGACGCCATGCGGCGCCAAGCCGTACTTCAAAGGGTTTGTCCCTTTGGTGAAGCGTTGACGGGAGAGGGCCCGTTTCCGGTGTAGGCCGGCGCTTCGCACTCCGCCATGTCAGAGGTGTCAAACCCCGCCTCTGATGTTGAAGGGAGCATCCATGCTTCTGGTCGCTAACGGTTCCGTCTTTACCCGCAACGCTCAGACCCCGTTCATTCCAAACGGTGCGGTCGCCATTGACGGAGATACGATCGTCGAAGTGGGCCCCGAGCGCGAGCTCAAGGCCAAGTACCCGGATGCCGAGTACGTCGATGCCCGGGGCAACCTCATCATGCCCGGACTCATCAACTGCCACACCCACATCTACTCGGGTCTGGCCCGCGGCCTTGCCATTAAGGGCTGCAACCCCACCAACTTCCTGGAGAATCTTGAGCAGCAGTGGTGGAAGATCGACGACAACCTGACGCTCGACGGCACCAAGGCCAGCGCCTATGCCACGATTCTGGACTCCATCCGCGATGGCGTCACTACGATCTTCGATCATCACGCGAGCTTCTGTGAGATCCCGGGAAGCCTCTTTACCATTAAGGATGCAGCTCAGGAGCTGGGCATGCGTTCGTGCCTGTGCTACGAGGTTTCCGATCGCCGTGGCCAGGAAAAATGCGACCAGGCCATTGCCGAGAACGCCGAATTTGCCCAGTGGGCCGCCAAGGAGCGTCGCGATAACGACAACCACATGATCGCCGCCATGTTTGGCGGGCATGCCACCTTTACGCTGTCGGACGAGACCATGGACAAGATGGCCGAGGCCAACAACGGCCTGACCGGCTTCCACATCCATGTGTGCGAGGGCATGAATGACGTGTGGGACTCCCGCCTCAACCGCGGTGGCATCAGCCCCGTCGAGCGCCTGCTGCAGCACAACCTGCTTGGTCCCGACACCATGCTGGGCCACTGCATCCACGTGACGCCTGCCGAGATGGATATCGTCAAGGAGTCCGGCACCTGGCTGGTCAACAACCCCGAATCCAATATGGGCAACGCCGTGGGCTGCGCCCCCGTGCTCGAGTTCTTCCGCCGCGGCATCCCCGTGTGCATGGGTACCGACGCCTACACCCACGATATGCTCGAGAGCCTTAAGGTCTTCCTGATCATTCAGCGCCACAACGCTGCCATGCCCAACGTGGGCTGGTGCGAGGCCATGACGATGCTGTTCGAGAACAACGCCAAGATGGCGAGCAAGTACTTCGATCGCAAGCTTGGTGTGCTCGAGGCCG
Source organism: Collinsella sp. (assembly GCA_046995905.1). Taxonomy (GTDB): domain Bacteria; phylum Actinomycetota; class Coriobacteriia; order Coriobacteriales; family Coriobacteriaceae; genus Collinsella. The sequence goes on along the minus strand of JBKXET010000001.1, from coordinate 2,022,955 downwards.
GCGCTGCCGCCGACGTTATCGTTATGGACTACAAGCCCTTTACGCCGCTGAGCGAGGAGAACATCGACGGCCACATGCTCTTTGGCATGATGGGCAAAAACTGCCGCACCACCATCATCAACGGCCGCGTCCTGTACAAGGATCGCGAGTTCGTTGGGATTGATGAGGACAAGATCAACGCGTGGACCATGGCTGAGTCCAAGAAGCTCTGGAGCACGCTCAACGATTGCACCTACTAATTCACAAGTAGATTCACGCGCGTCGGGTGTTTCGCCGCATTCGACGCGCGTATAGGCGACCTCCGCGGGGTCGCCGGCGCTGTGCTAGCGCTACACCGTATTTGCGCCCGCCGCGCGGTCTCGCCGGGCGTTACAGAGAGGAGCTCACTATGAGCGACATCATGAGGCCGATCCCGTTTTCGCAGCTGATGAACTGGATCATCGAGGAGCACAAGACTCAGGGCGCCGTCTTTGGCGTGCGCAAGATGGTCACGACCAACCAGGAGGGCGCGCTTCCCATTTTTGACGAGCGCATCGAGACTCCGTTTGGCCCGGCCGCCGGTCCCAACACGCAGCTTGCCCAGAACATCGTGGCCTCTTATGTGGCCGGTTCCCGCTTCTTTGAGCTTAAGACCGTTCAGGTTATGGACGGCGAGGAGCTCTCCAAGTGTGTGAACAAGCCCTGCATCGTGGCGCAGGACGAGTGCTACAACTGCGAGTGGTCGACCGAGCTCGAGGTTCCGCAGGCCTTTGCCGAGTACGTGAAGGCATGGTTTGCCTGCCACCTGATCGCTCGCGAGTACGGCCTGGGCAGCCCGGACGGCTTTGTCTTCAACATGTCCGTGGGTTATGACCTGGAGGGCATCAAGAGCCCCAAGGTCGACGCCTACATCGAGGGCATGAAGGACGCCAGCGGCTCCGACGTCTGGAACGAGTGCCGCGCATGGGCGCTCGCCAACCTGGACAAGTTTGAGCATGTCGACGCCGCGTTCGTCGAGTCCATCCCGGCACGCGTCTCCAACTCCATCACCGAGTCTACCCTGCACGGCTGCCCGCCGGCCGAGATCGAGCGCATCGCGACCTATCTGATCACCGAGAAGGGCCTCAACACCTACATCAAGTGCAACCCCACACTGCTGGGCTATGAGTTTGCCCGTCAGCGTCTGAACGAGCTGGGCTTTGACTACATCGTCTTCGATGACACGCACTTCCGCGAGGACCTGCAGTGGTCCGATGCCGTGCCTATGTTCGAGCGCCTGATCGCCCTGTGCGCCGAGCGCGGCCTGGAGTTTGGCGTCAAGCTGACCAACACGTTCCCCGTCGACGTGACGAGGAACGAGCTGCCCTCTACCGAGATGTACATGTCCGGCCGTTCGCTGTTCTCGCTGACCATCGAGGCTGCCCGCCGCATTACCGAGCAGTTTGACGGCAAGCTGCGCATCAGCTACTCCGGCGGTGCCACGGTCTACAACATCCGCGCCCTGTACGATGCCGGCATTTGGCCCGTCACCCTGGCGACCGACGTGCTCAAGCCCGGTGGCTACGAGCGCTTTAGTCAGATGGCCGGCGAATTTGGCGATCTGGACGGCAAGCCGTTCGCGGGCGTCTCTCTCGAGGCTGTGACTGCGATCCAGGCTGACTCGCTCACCAACCCGCTCTACAAGAAGCCGCTGCGTCCGCTGCCCGACCGCAAGGTCGCCGGCAAGAGCCCGCTTTCCGACTGCTTTACCACGCCGTGCCGCACGAGCTGCCCCATCCAGCAGGATATTCCCGCCTACCTGGCGGCTGTTGACGAGGGCCGCTACGAGGACGCACTCAACATCATCATCGAGCGCAACGCCCTGCCGTTCATTACCGGCACCATCTGCCCGCATCCCTGCGGCCGTGCCTGCGAGCGTGCGTTCTACGAGCCCGAGGGCGCCCAGATCCGCGCCAGCAAGCTCAAGGCCGCCCGCGAGGCCATGACCGCCGTGCTGCCCAAGCTGCGCGCCCAGGCCATCGCCAACGACGGCGAGCGCAACGTTGCCGTTATCGGCGGCGGCCCGGCCGGCCTGGCGACGGCGTTCTTCCTGACGCGTGCCGGCGTGCCCGTCACCATCTTCGAGGCCCGCGATTCGCTCGGCGGCGTGGTCCGTCACGTGATCCCCGAGTTCCGTATCGCGAGCGACGATATCTCCCACGATGCCGAGCTCTGCTTGGCCTTTGGCGCCAAGGTGCGGCTCAACGCTCGCGTGGATTCCATCGACGAACTCAAGGCCCAGGGCTTTACCGACGTGGTCGTGGCCACCGGTGCCTGGATGCCCGGCTCTGCAGGCTTGGGCGAGGGCGCCGAGCTCGACGTGCTGGAGTTCCTCGAGGCCGCCAAGAAGGGCGAGAAGCTCGAGCTGGGCGAGGACGTCGTCGTCATTGGCGCCGGCAACACCGCCATGGATGCGGCTCGCGTGGCCAAGCGCCTGGCCGGCGTGAAGAACGTGCGCCTGGTGTATCGCCGCACCAAGAAGCAGATGCCCGCCGACGAGGAAGAGTTCGATCTTGCTCTTGCCGACGGCGTTGAGTTCTGCGAGCTGCTGGGGCCCAAGGCACTCAACGGCGCTGTGCTAACCTGCGACGTTATGGAGCTTGGCGAGCCGGATGCAAGCGGCCGTCGTAGCCCCGTCGCCACGGGCGAGACCGTCGAGCTTTCCGCCACCACGGTGATCTGTGCCGTGGGCGAGGGCATCGATGCCAGCCTGTACGACGCCGCGGGTGTTGAGCACGACCGTCGCGGCCGTCTTGCCGCCACCTCCACCGGCGTCGAGGGCGTCTGGGCTGCGGGCGACTGCCGTCGCGGTCCTGCTACCGTGGTCGAGGCTATCGCCGACGCCGCCGAGGTCGCCCGTGCCATCGCCGGCGTGGACTTTAACAAGTACGCCGACCAGAATGCTCAGGCCGGTCGCGAGGATACCTGCTACGAGCGCAAGGGGTCGCTGTGCCGCGACAAGCGCAACTGCACCAAGACTCGCTGCCTGGGCTGCGGCTCGGTGTGCGAGGTCTGCTGCGACGTGTGCCCCAACCGCGCCAACGTGGCAATTAAGGTGCCGGGCCTGGCCAAGCATCAGGTCGTCCATGTCGACGGCATGTGCAACGAGTGCGGCAACTGCGCCGTGTTCTGCCCTTACCAGGAGGGTCGTCCCTACAAGGACAAGCTCACCCTGTTCTGGAGCGAGGAGGACATGGAGAACTCCGAGAACGAGGGCTTCCTGGCCGTGGACGAGGACCACTTTAAGGTTCGCGTCGCCGGCACGGTCCGCACCGTCTCGGTCGATGCCGTCAACACCGGTCTTCCCGAGGCCGTCCGCCTGACCATCAGGGCTGTGCGCGACAACTATTCGTACCTTCTTAAGAAATAGGCGAGTCTCTTATGGCCAAATCCATTCAACATAACGTGGCCTACGTTGCCTGCGGAAGCGGTTGCGCCTCCGCAGGCGGCGACGCCCACTGCAGCGAAGGCTGCATTGGCTGTGGCGCCTGCGTCACGGCCTGCCCCCACGGCGCCATTGCGCTGGTCGATGGCATCGCCCGCGTGGACCGCTCCAAGTGCACGGGCTGTGGCCTGTGCAGCATGGCGTGCCCGCAGCGCGTGATTGCCTTCGTTCCCGGCTACCAGAACATCCTGGTGCGCTGCAACAACACCGATAAGGGCGCCATCGCCCGCAAGATCTGCGACACGAGCTGCATCGGTTGCGGCATGTGCGCCAAAAAGTGCCCTGCCGGCGCTATCCGCATCGAGGACAACTGCGCCCATATCGACGGCGCGGACTGCCTGTCGTGCGGCATGTGCGCCGTCATCTGCCCGCATGGCGCCATCCACGACCGCACCGGCATCGCCGCCGGCGTGTAGAAGGGAATCACCATGGCACAGGAATTCACTTTTACCGTTAACGGCGTCGAGCGCACGACGACCCAAAACAAACCGCTGCTGCGCTACCTGCGCGACGACCTGCACATTCACTCCGCCAAGGACGGCTGCTCCGAGGGTGCCTGCGGCACCTGCACCATCCACGTGGACGGCGCGGCCGTCAAGGCTTGCGTGCTGACCACCGCTCTTGCCGCCGGCCGCAACATCGTGACCGTCGAGGGCCTGCCCGAGGACGTGCGCGAGGCCTTTGTATACGCCTTTGGCGCCGTGGGCGCCGTACAGTGCGGGTTTTGCATCCCCGGCATGGTCATGGCGGGTGCAGCGCTCATCGCCGAGGACCCCGAGCCCACCGAGGAGCAGATCAAGTACGCCATCCGCGGCAACGTCTGCCGCTGCACCGGCTACAAGAAGATTATCGAGGGCATTTCGCTGGCAGCTGCGGTGCTCCGCGGCGAAAAGCAGATTGACGAGGACTTGGAGCGCGGCGACGACTACGGCGTGGGCAAGCGCGCCTTCCGTATTGACGTGCGCAAGAAGGTGCTCGGTGAGGGCAAGTATCCCGACGACATCGACGAGCTTGATCAGCCGGGCCTGACCTATGCCAGCGCCGTGCGCTCCAAGTATCCGCGCGCCCGCGTGCTCTCCATCGACACCTCCAAGGCCGAGGCCCTGCCCGGCGTGGTGGGCATCCTGCGCGCCGAGGACGTGCCGGTCAACCAGGTCGGCCACCTTATCCAGGACTGGGATGTCATGATCGCCCAGGGCGATATCACCCGCTGCGTGGGCGATGCCATCGTGCTGGTGGTTGCCGAGGACGAGGCGACGCTCGAGAAGGCCAAGAAGCTCGTAAAGATTGACTACGAGCCGCTGGAGCCCGTGCGCAACATCGCCGAGGCCAGGGCTGCCGACGCCCCGCGCCTGCACGACAGCTTCTTTGCCTTTGGCAACACGGTGGAGCTCAAGGACAACGTGTGCCAGAGCCGTCACGTGACGCGCGGCGACGCCGCCAAGGCGCTGGCAGAGAGCGCGTTTACCGTGACACAGCGCTTTACCACGCCCTTTACCGAGCATGCCTTCTTGGAGCCCGAGTGCGCCGTGGGCTTCCCGTACAAGAACGGCGTCAAGGTGCAGTCGACCGACCAGGGCGCCTACGATACGCGAAAAGAGTGCGCCCACATGTTTGGCTGGGACAACGAGCCCGAGCGTGTGGTTGTAGAGACCATGCTCGTGGGTGGCGGCTTTGGCGGCAAGGAGGACGTGTCCATTCAGCATCTGGCCGCGCTCGCTGCCTATAAGTTCCAGCGTCCTGTGAAGTGCAAGCTCACGCGTGCTGAGTCGCTTGCTTTTCATCCCAAGCGTCATGCCATGGACGGCACCTTTACGCTGGGTTGCGACGCCGAGGGCAACTTTACCGGCCTGGATTGCGAGATCAACTTTGACACCGGCGCCTACGCGTCGCTGTGCGGCCCGGTGCTCGAGCGCGCCTGTACGCATGCCGTCGGTCCCTACAAGTACCAGAACACCGACATTCGCGGTTTTGGCTACTACACCAACAACCCGCCCGCCGGTGCGTACCGAGGCTTTGGTGTTTGCCAGTCCGAGTTTGCGCTTGAGAGCCTAATCGACCTGCTGGCAGAGAAGGTCGGCCTGGATCCGTGGGAGATTCGCTACCGTAATGCCATCGAGCCGGGCGAGGTTTTGCCCAACGGCCAGATTGCCGACTGCTCCACGGCGCTTAAGGAGACGCTGCTCGAGGTCAAGGATGCCTACTACGCACATCCCGGCCACGCCGGCATTGCCTGCGCCATGAAGAACGCCGGTGTGGGCGTGGGCCTGCCCGATGCCGGCCGCTGCAAGATTCGCGTTGAGAACGGCGTGGCTGTGGTCTATGCCGCCACGTCCGACATCGGCCAGGGCTGCAACACCGTCTTTTTGCAGGACGTTGCCGAGGCCTGCGGTCTGCCGCTGAGCTGCATTGCCAACGGCGAGTGCTCCACCGAGAACGCTCCCGACTCCGGTACCACGTCTGGCTCACGTCAGACGGTCGTGACCGGCGAGGCCGTGCGCGGCGCCGCCTTCCTGCTGCGCGACGCCATGCTTGACATCGAGGCCGGCAAGCCCGCACCCGATACTCCCGTGAGCGCGCATGGCGACGGCGTCAAGATCGAGTACGACGACGGTCGCGCCTACCAGCTACGCACGCAGGAGCTCGTCGCCGGCCAGGGTATGCATCCTCAGGATCCCGCGGCCGCCATCAAGGCGCTCGAGGGCTGTGAGTTTAGCTATGTGTACCTGGAGCCGACCGACAAACTGGGCGCCGACGTTCCCAATCCCAAGAGCCACATCTGCTACGGCTTTGCCACGCATGTGGTCATTCTGGATGATGACGGTCGCGTGAGCGAGGTCTATGCCGCGCACGATTCCGGCAAGGTGGTCAACCCCATCTCCATCCAGGGTCAGATCGAAGGCGGCGTGCTCATGGGCATGGGCTACGCGCTTACCGAGGATTGGCCGCTCAAGGACTGCGTGCCCCAGGCAAGGTACGGTACGCTCGGGCTGTTCCGTGCGCCCGAGATTCCGGATATCCACGCCATCTACGTGGAGAAGGACGAGCTGCTGCCCGTGGCATATGGCGGCAAGGGCATTGGCGAGATCGCAACGATCCCCACGGCGCCCGCCGTGCAGAACGCCTATCGCGCATTCGACGGCAAGCTGCGTCCGGATCTGCCCATGGTGGATACGCCGTACAGCCGCGCCCGTCACCGTGGGTAGGGCGCAGACGGCATTGCTGATGGGCTGTTCGCGCACAACACCAACTGTATATGCTGCACCTTTGGCCCCGGCTTCATCGCGAGCCGGGGCCTTTTGTTTGGAGCGGAAACTGTGTTCCGGATTCAAGCCTCAGAATGGGATGAACGGATGGCATGTTTGGCGGAAACTACGGCCCAGTTTTTGGCTCCAGAACGGGATGCATTTTCCGGAACGGTCCACGTGCGGTGGTGTACCGCCCCTTTCGTGTGCGCCGCTTGTCGAATTACGTTATAGCTAGCTATATTATAGGAAGGTATAATATAGCTAGCTATAACGCAAAGGAAGGATGGCCCTATGTTTATCGGAAGAACAGTGGAAATGTCCGAGCTCAATCGACTGTATGGCACGGGCTCCTTTGAGATGCCTGTGATTTACGGCCGCCGTCGCGTGGGCAAAACGCGTCTTATCACAGAGTTTATCCAAGGCAAGAAGGCTATTTACTTTCAAGCTCGTCGTACCAATGCAGAGGCAAACCTGCATGGCTTTAGCCAGGCGATACTTGCGGGCTCCGTTGGTGTTGCTGGCGTGTCGTTTCGTAGTTTTGACGAGGCGTTCGATGCGTTGGCTACCATGGCTCGCACGGAACGTTTGATTGTCGTGATCGACGAGTATCCTTATCTCGCCCAATCGAATCCCGAGATCAGCTCGTTGCTGCAAGACAAGATCGATCACTTGTACAAAGAGACCAAGCTTATGCTTATCCTGTGCGGGTCGTCGCTTTCGTTTATGGAAGAGCAGGTGTTGGGCTACGAGAGTCCGCTATACGGTAGGCGTACGGCCCAGTTTAAGATCATGCCGCTCGATTTTATGACGACCCTCGGCCTGTGGCAGAGCATGGGTCGCGAAGACGCTGCAGTTTGCTATGGCATGACGGGTGGCATTCCTGCATATATCGAGAAAGTCGATCCTGCCGCACCGCTCAAGGACAACATCAAACGTCTTTTTCTTACTCCTACGGGCTATCTCTTTGAGGAGCCGAGTAACCTGCTATTGCAGGAGTGCCGCAATCCCGAGCAATATGATGCGATCGTGCAAGCAATTGCTCAGGGGCGCTCGAAGATCTCGGAGATTGCGAGCTCTACGGGAATCCCTGCGAGCAACGTAAAGAGCTATGTGGATAAGCTGGCGTCGCTTGGGATTGTCGAGCGCGAGCTGCCCCTAAACGAGACGAGTAATAAGCGAGCCGTGTATCTGCTGAGCGATCAGATGTTTAGGTTCTGGTACAAGTTTGTTCCGCAGAACATCGGGCTGATTCAAAACGATATGGCCGAGATGGCGTATAAGCGCATTGAGCCACACGTATCGGATTACATGGGTACGGTCTTTGAGCTTATATGCAGACAATACGTGTACGAACTCGCGCGCGCGGGCCAGCTCGATGTGGTTCCGGCGAGCGTCGGGCGCTGGTGGGGGACGGATAATCGCACGCATACGCAGGAAGAAATCGACTTGATTGTTGACGATGGCGAGAGCACTGCTCTGTTTGCGGAGTGCAAATGGCGCAATGAACCGGTGGGCGAAGACGTGCTGCAAAAGCTCGTGCACCGAAGCGAGCTCTTTAGACGGCAACGAAAAAGCTATGCACTATTCTCAAAAAGCGGCTTTACGCAGGGATGTCGGGATGCCGCGGAGAGCAGGGGAGACGTCAAGCTGATCTCGTTTGCCGAGATGTGCGAGCGGAGATAACCAAGCGCGCTCTGATGTGATGCTCGGAATGGGACGCGCTTTCCCTTTGGCGGAAAGCGCGTCCCAGATTTCGGCCTCAGAGTGGGACGCATTTTCCGGTAGAGGCCTGGAGCGGAAAGCACGTCCCAGAATCCGGGCAATTCGCTGGTCCGGTGGTTGAGCAAGCGCCGCGCCAAGGATGCCGAGCGTAAAACCTACAATGAAAACGGCGTAAAAACTGCATTGAGAATGGCGTAATTTCGCAGGATGACGTCGCCCGCTGGTGCTGCAGGAGCGGTGACCTGCAAACCTTGGGTTTTCGGACGAGCTTGCGCGAGAGAGCAGGCCAGTATGTGCGCTCGAAGGCCCGCGTTCGCGTGCGCCCCAAGCGCTACTTCTGTGACCCGTCACTTGCGGCGGCGTTGCTGGGGGCTACCCCTGAGCGGCTGCTTGGCGATATGCAAACGCTGGGGATGCTCTTTGAGAATCTCATCCTGCGCGACGTGCGCGTGTTCCTTTCCACCTACGGCGGTGTCGACAACAGTGTTCATTATTTCCGAGATGAGAAGGGCCTTGAGGTCGATCTGATCGTTGAGCACGACGGGCGTTGGGGAGGCGGCGGCGTCGACAGTTCGATAACGCCACCGCTCTGTTTCTAAATCATTGCAATCCCGCGCACGGCACTCAGCAGCTCGTACTCCCTTTGACTCCACTGGCGCAGCTCGGCAGCCTCGACGGCGTCGTGGCACAGATCCAAAAACACCTCGGCGCCCTCGCAGAAGCACTCGCGGGCAAAGGCGCCGGATCCGTCCGCAACGCACACGCTGTCGGCGAAGAGCATCCATCTGGACGGCTCACGAGGGTCATCTCCGAGCAGCTTGATCTGCAGCACGTGCGGGTCGCCGGCGGCGCAGAGCTCTTCCTCGAGCACCTGCACGGTAAAGCGCATCTGGTGGGAGAGGCTGTTCTTGACCATGGCCGAGGCATAGCCGCTCGGCTCGTCCAGAAGATGCATTCGTTTTGGCTTGGCTGCCAGGTTGTGGAAGTTGCGCTCACTGCGCACGGAGAAATTGTCCATACGGACTCCTTTCATCGATGTTGGCAGGGCCACCGTGCCTCTTGGCCGGTTGGCGTCGGGATCGTGGAGCCAACTCTCTACCCCGACTCTGGATAAAACGCGCCCGCTCCTTGCGGGCAAGAGGAAGTCTATCAACGTGTACGGACAGAAATCAAGCGCCGCCTGCGAAATGACGCGTGAACGGCGTTGGTTCCCAAGTGATTATTCGGCTTTCATCCGGAAAAGTGTTGAAATAGGCACCTTAAAACTTCGGAAAAGTGTCAAATTCAATAGGCAAATTATCCGGAAAAGTGTAGCTGGATGACAAAACAGCACTAAGAAGCTGGTGCTGGATGCGGGATCCTGTGGCCGCCTTCAGCCCTCGCTACTCGTCGTCTCCGTCGTTGGGGTCGCCCTTGAGGGTGTTGATGTCCAGGTACTGGTTATCGTCCTCTTTTTGCTGGGTCTCCGACTCCGCTTGGGTGGGGCCGCGGAACAGCTGGAACCCCTCAAACGCAATGACACCGAGCAGGACAATGATAATGGCGATAAAGGCAACCTTGACTGCCTGCGGAAATTCCGAGAAACGCAGCGCCTTTTCCTCGGCGTAATAATCGGCGAAGCGCTCTTCGCCCGTGCTTTTGGTATACGCCGGTGCGGACGCGGCCTCCGGGTCATATTCCGGTGCAGGCGTGGCAGCGTACGGATCGTTGAGATAATCGCTCGATGCGGTGCCATAGTTCTCGGTCTCGATGCGACCGTTGCCAGCATAGCCATCGGAATAATCGGAATATGCCGCACCGCCCTCATAGTCCGCGGCGCTCGTGTTGGCGGCAAAAAGCGGGTTAACTGGAACGTCGAGCGCCGGCATGCCGGTAGAGGTCTCATCCAGATCGGTTGCAGCCCAGGAATCGTAGGCAACCTGATGGGCAACGGGCTCATCGAGCCTTGTGACCGGAGGCTTGCGTGCCGCAGGAACGGGCAACTGCTGGGCGTTGTACATAACGGTGCTGTCGGCCGATTTGCCCTGCGTCGCCGCAGCGAGAAATGCCGCCGTCTCGGACGGGTCGCTTGCGGGGCGGGGAGCGGTCGTGGGCGCCGAAGTGGGTGCGGGCGTAGGCGCGGGCGTCGAAACAGGCGACTGCGCAGGAGTCGGCGCAGGTGCGGACTTAGGCGCAAGTGCGGGATTGGGGCTTGACGGGCGAGCCCCGCCGCCCATGAGTTCGTCGGCGGTCCACGGGCGATCATCCATCACGTCGTCAAGGCTTAGCGAAAACAGGTCGTCTTCACCCTCATCGAACATGCGGTGCACATGTCCACCAATTGCCGGAATCAATCCGCGACCGGTGCATGATGCCTTGCTCAACGCCATTCTGTTCCATCCTTTCGAAATACTAATGACATCGATTATATGGAGCTTCCCAAGCGGCTCGGTCTTGGATTCGTGCTTTCCAGAACTCGCGCCCAAAAGGGGAGGGGCAATCCAGGCGAGTGCCTACTTGTCGCCGGCAGCAGCCTTGGCCTCATTGAGGTAGCTATAGAAGCTGTACTTGGAGATGCCAAAGAACTCGCAGGCGCGCTCGCTCGACTTGGAAATGAGGAAGGCGCCGCGACGGTCGAGGTAGCCAATGGCACGAATGCGCTCATCTTTGGTCATGAGTGCCGCGGGCTTGCCCACAAACTGCTCGCACTCGTGCAGCAGGTCCTCGAGCAGGTCGCCGATGTTCTTGGTAATGGGCTCGGGCTCGGTATAGCCCGAGCCGCCGGTGCCGGTAAAGGCGTCGAGCGAACGCTCAAAAGCCTTCATAAGCGTAATGTCAAAGTTGATGCCCAAAATGCCGACGGGCTTGCCCTCGTCGTTGCGGATAAAGATCGTCGACGATTTGAGCAGCTTACCGTCGGTGGTTTTAGTGAGGTACGGCTCGCGGTCGTGTACATCGGTGGCGCCCTCGTGCATGGACTCAAACACGATATGGCTGGGGCCGTCACCCAGTTTGCGCCCGCTGACGTGGCCGTTTTCAATCACTACGATGGAGTGGTCCACGTCATCGGTCTCCAGATCGTGGACGACGATTTCGCAGTTGGGGCCAAATTGGAGCGCCAGGCCGTGTGCAAGGCGCTTATAAAACTCAATCTGTGCGGGGGTCATAGGTGCCTTCCTAAAAATTAGTTTGGGCTCACTGTGCCATAAACCACACATGACCGCAAACAAATCCATCAACAAGGCAATTCATGACCGTTCGGCGGCGAAAAAGTACCGATTGCGGCAACAAACAATTCGTTAGGTATACCAATCAAAAAGTGTGATAGAACATTACTAACAAACTTTTTGTTTGGCATCCACATAAAAGTTCAGTCGCATGAATGGGAATGGGCTGAAACGCGTATGCGGGGGCCGGCAAGAGAGGACTTAAGGAGTTCACCGTATGGCCGATAAGATCCAGTGGGCGAGCAACACGATGCCCAAGAGCGATGACAAGCACTTGGGAATCATGAGCCTCGACCACGTGAAGAAGGCCCGCGCCTTCCACCAGTCGTTCCCCCAATATACCGTCACTCCGCTTGCCCGCCTGGACGGCCAGGCTGCGCGCCTGGGCCTGTCCAACCTGTGCGTTAAGGACGAGAGCTATCGCTTTGGCCTCAACGCCTTTAAGGTTCTGGGCGGTTCGTTTGCCATGGCCAACTACATTGCCGACGAGACCGGCAAGGACGTTGCCGAGTGCACCTTCGATTACCTGACCTCCGATCAACTTGCCAAGGACTTTGGCCAGGCCACCTTCTTTACCGCCACCGACGGCAACCATGGCCGCGGCGTGGCATGGGCTGCCAACAAGCTGGGCCAGAAGGCCGTCGTGCACATGCCCAAAGGTTCCACCAAGCCCCGCTTTGATAACATCGCCGCCGAGGGCGCCACGGTGACCATCGAAGAGGTCAACTACGACGAGTGCGTGCGCATGGCCGCCGCCGAGGCCGACGCCTGCGAGCGCGGCGTCATCGTTCAGGACACCGCCTGGGAGGGCTACGAGAAGATCCCGTCCTGGATCATGGAGGGTTACGGCACCATGGCTTCCGAGGCTGCCGAGCAGCTGCGCGAGATGGCTATCAACCGCCCGACGCACGTGTTTGTCCAGGCTGGCGTGGGTTCGCTCGCCGGCGCCGTGGTGGGCTACTTCACCAACCTGTATCCCGATAACCCGCCCACCTTCGTCGTGGTTGAGTGCGCGCCTGCTGCCTGCCTGTACAAGGGCGCTGCCGCCGGCGACGGCGATCCGCGCATCGTGGACGGCGACATGCCTTCCATCATGGCCGGTCTGTGCTGCGGCGAGCCCAACATTCTGGGCTGGGATATCCTGCGCAACCACGCCACCGCCTTCGTGTCCTGCCCCGACTGGGTCACCGCTCGCGGCATGCGCACCCTGGGCGCTCCCGAGAAGGGCGACCCGCGCGTCATCTCCGGCGAGTCCGGCGCTGTGACCACCGGCCTGGTCGAGACCCTCATGCTCGATCCCGAGTACGCCGAGCTCAAGGAACTCATCGGCCTGGACAAGACGAGCTCCGTGCTCTGCTTCTCCACGGAAGGTGACACGGACCCCGACCAGTATCGCCGCATTGTCTGGGAAGGCGAATATCCCACTTGCTAATCGTTGGGGCGGAGTAAATAGGTATCGCTCCGCCACCTCACAGGTAGATTCCTTCGTTTGAAAGGTTATGAACAATGGCTAAAGAACTCGATTTCGACGCTATCAAGGCTGCTGCTGAGTCTCATCGTGCTGATATGACTCGCTTCCTGCGCGCTATGATCAGCCATCCCTCTGAGTCCTGCGAGGAGGGCGAGGTTGTCGCTTGCATCAAGGCCGAGATGGAGAGCCTTGGCTATGACGAGGTCAAGGTCGACGGCCTGGGCAACGTTATGGGCTTTATGGGCGAGGGCGACAAGATTATCGCCATCGACTCTCACATCGACACCGTCGGCATCGGCAACATCGAGAACTGGGATGCCGATCCCTATGAGGGCTACGAGACCGACGAGATCATCTACGGCCGTGGCGGCTCCGACCAGGAGGGTGGCATGGCTTCTGCTACCTACGCTGCCAAGATGATGAAGGACATGGGCCTCATCCCCGAGGGCTACAAGATCATGGTCGTCGGCACCGTCCAGGAAGAGGACTGCGACGGCATGTGCTGGCAGTACATCTACAACAAGGACGGCATTAAGCCCGAGTTCGTCATTTCCACCGAGCCCACCGACGGCGGCATCTATCGCGGTCACCGCGGCCGCATGGAGATCCGTGTCGACGTTCACGGCACCTCCTGCCACGGCTCCGCTCCCGACCGCGGCGACAACGCCATCTACAAGATGGCCGACATCATCGCCGACGTCCGCGCCCTCAACAACAACGGCTGCGACGAGTCGACCGACATCAAGGGTCTCGTCAAGATGCTCGACCCCAAGTACAACCCCGAGCACTTCGAGGATGCCCGCTTCCTGGGCCGCGGCACCTGCACCGTCAGCCAGATCTTCTACACCAGCCCCAGCCGCTGCGCTGTCGCTGACTCCTGCGCCATCTCCATCGACCGTCGCATGACCGCCGGTGAGACCTGGGAGTCCTGCCTGGACGAGATCCGCAACCTGCCGGCCGCCAAGAAGTACGGCGACGACGTGAAGGTCTCCATGTACATGTACGACCGTCCGTCCTGGACCGGCGAGGTCTACGAGACCGAGGCTTACTTCCCCACGTGGATCAACAAGGAGACCGCTCCGCACGTCAAGGCCCTCGTCGACGCCCACAAGGCCATGTTTGGTGACGAGCGCATCGGCTGCGAGCCCAGCATGGACAAGCGCACCGGTCGCCCGCTGTGCGACAAGTGGACCTTCTCCACGAACTGCGTCTCCATCCAGGGCCGCTACGGCATCCCCTGCGTGGGCTTTGGCCCGGGTGCCGAGTCTCAGGCTCACGCTCCCAACGAGGTCACCTACAAGGACGACCTGGTCACCGCTGCCGCCATGTATGTGGCTGCCCTGAACCTCTACGATCCGAGCCAGGCCGATGGCGACGCCACCGTGTTCCGCGCCGGTCTGACCAACAACAAGATCGACTAGTCCCATTCCTCGATTTTGTTGAGCCGGGGACAGTTTATGCCCCCGGCGCCTCCTGTTGACTTGGGGCCCGCGGTCGTTATCTCCCATGCTTCCTCAACGGTAGCGGGTCCTCGTCATAGCGCTCTGCATGTTCTAGCCACACGCGCATGCCGGAGCACATCTACTCATTGCGATCGTTTCACCTTTAGAAAGGACATTTACATGGACGCCAAGTTTACCGAGCTCGTCGAGCAGCTGAACGGCCTCGATTTTAAGGGTATGTACGGCAGCGACTTCCTGCACACCTGGGATAAGACCACCGATGAGCTCAAGGCTCTCTACATCGTCGCCGACGCCCTGCGCGAGCTGCGCGAGAACAACGTCTCGTCCAAGATCTTCGACTCGGGCCTGGCCGTCTCCCTGTTCCGCGATAACTCCACCCGTACGCGCTTCTCCTTCTCTAAGGCCGCCAACCTGCTCGGCCTTGAGCTGCAGGACCTGGACGAGAAGAAGTCCCAGATCGCTCACGGCGAGACCGTCCGCGAGACCGCTACCATGATCTCCTTCATGGCCGACGTCATCGGCATCCGCGACGACATGTACATCGGCAAGGGCGACGCCTACATGGCCGAGGTCTCCGAGTCTGTCCAGCAGGCTTACGAGGACGGCGTTCTGGATCACCGTCCCACGCTCATCTCCCTGCAGTCCGATTCCGACCACCCCACGCAGTCCTCTGCCGACATGCTCTACCTCATCAACGAGTTTGGCGGTCTTGAGAACCTCAAGGGCAAGAAGGTTGCCGTCACCTGGGCCTACTCGCCCTCTTACGGCAAGCCGCTGTCCTGCCCGCAGTCGCTGATCAGCCTGCTGCCCCGCTTTGGCATGGACGTCACCCTGGCTCACCCCGAGGGCTACGACCTCATGCCCGAGGTCGTCGAGCGCGCCAAGAGCTATGCCGCCGAGTCCGGCACCACCTTTAAGCAGGTCAACACCATGGCCGAGGCCTTCGAGGGCGCCGACATCGTGATCCCCAAGAGCTGGGCTCCGTTTGCCGCCATGGAGAAGCGCACCAACCTGTACGCCGAGGGCGACGACGCCGGCATCGCAGCGCTCGAGAAGGAGCTGCTCGCCCAGAACGCCACCCATCAGGACTGGTGCTCCACGACCGAGCTCATGGAGAAGACCGCCAACGGCCAGGACACCATCTTTATGCACCCGCTGCCCGCCGACATCTCCGGTGTCTCCTGCGAGCACGGCGAGGTTAACGCCGACGTCTTCGACATGCACCGTGTGGGCATGTACAAGGAGGCCAGCTACAAGCCGTACGCCATCGCAGCCATGATGTTCCTGCAGAAGGTTGCCGATCCCGCCGCTACCCTCAAGGCCCTCGACGAGCGCAATACCGCCCGTTGGTTCCAGGCCTAAAGCCGGGTTGAGGTAAGCCATGTAAAGGGGGCGCTCTGCCAACCGGCGGGGTGCCCCTTTTTTGCATCGCGGGCGTGCGGGATAAGCGCTTTCGATGTGGATGCCCGCGGCGCGAGTTATGGGTACGATGGTTTCAGGGGAGGTATCACCATGAAACTTGGATGCGTCATTATGGCCTCGGGCGAGGGCAAGCGGTTTGGCTCCAACAAGATGCTTGCCGATATCTATGGCAAGCCGCTGATTGCCTGGACTATCGATTCGGTTCCCCGGGGCTTTGACGTCGTGGTTTCGACGCGTTGGCCCGAGGTCGCCCAGATTTGCGAGGACAAGCATTGCCCGTGTGTGCTGCACGATGGCGAGCTGCGCAGCGAAAGCGTCCGTGCGGGCCTTTCGTGGGGAGTCGAACGCAACTGGAAAGGTTGCCTCTATTTGCCGGGCGACCAGCCGCTCGTGAGTTCGGATTCTTTTGAGGCTATGGTTCGTACATTTGACGAGCGTGGCCGCAAGCATCCGGTGCGTCTTGCGTGCAACGGTGAGCCTTCGAGTCCGGTGCTCTTTCCGGCGGAATTGTTCGATGCGCTCATACGTCTTGAGGGCAAGGACGGCGGCGGTTCGATCCTCAAGGACCGTACCGATGTGGTGCTGGTCGAGGCGCGTGCCTACGAGCTGTGGGACGTCGATACCGCCAAGGGGCAGCAACGCATAACGGAGCATATCGCCGCCTGCTCGTATTTTGATCGCGTGGCCAACTGTATTAATCAATAAGGAGCAACATGATCATCATCAAAAACGGCGCGCTCGTGACGCCCCAGGGGCTTCGCCGCGCCGATCTTGCCATGGAGGGCGACAAGATTGTGCGGATTGCCGCGGCGATTGAGCCGGGTGAGGACGATACCGTCCAGGACGCCACGGACTGTTGGGTGTTCCCGGGCTTTATCGATGGGCACACGCACATGCAGTGCTGGACCGGCATGGACTGGACGGCCGATAGCTTTGAGACCGGCACGCGTGCGGCTGCCTGCGGCGGTACGACGACCATCGTGGACTACGCGACGGCCGATCGCGGCGTGACCATGCCCGATGCCTTGGCCGAGTGGCATCGCCGTGCCGACGGAACCTGCACGGCCAACTACGCCTTTCATATGGCACTCGCCGAGTGGAATGAACGCAACCGCGCCGATCTTTCGGCTATGCGCGAGGCGGGCGTATCGTCGTTTAAGACCTACTTTGCCTACGATCATTTGCGCCTGGACGATGCCGAGACGCTCGAGGTGCTCGAGGAGCTCAAGCGTATTGGCGGCATACTGTGCGTGCATTGCGAGAACGGTACGCTGGTGAATGAGCTGCAGAAGCGCGTGTACGAGCAGGGGATTCATGGGCCCGAGGGGCATGCGCTCAGCCGCCCGGACGTGTGTGAGGCCGAAGCCGTGAGCCGCCTGCTGTATCTGGCGCACCTGGCCGGCGACGCCCCAGTCAACGTGGTGCACCTTTCGACCAAGTTGGGGCTCGAGGCCATTCGTGCGGCCAAGGCGCGCGGGCAGAAGAATATCTATGTCGAGACCTGCCCTCAGTATCTGATGCTCGACGACACCTGCTATCTGGAGCAGGGCGAGGACGGCTTTGCGGGCGCCAAGTACGTGATGAGCCCGCCGCTGCGCCATGCCGGCGACCGTGCCGCGCTGCGCGAGGCGCTTGTGACCGGCGAGATCGATACGATTGCGACCGATCATTGCAGCTTTAACCTGCACGGGCAAAAGGACCGCGGGCGCGACGATTTCCGCGCGATTCCCAACGGCGGGCCCGGCGTGGAGCATCGTCCCGTCGCGATTGCCACGAGCTTTGAGGGACAGCTGGGACCCGAGGATCTGTGCCGCTTGATGAGCGAGAACCCGGCGCGCGTGTTTGGCATGTACCCGCGCAAGGGCTGTCTTGCCGAGGGCGCCGATGCCGATGTGTGCGTGTGGGATCCCAAAGCGCGCTGGACAATCAGTGCCGCGACACAGCATCAAGCTGTGGACTACACGCCGCTCGAGGGTTTTGGGGCACATGGCCGCGCCAAGGTCGTGTTTGTGAACGGCGTGCTGGTGGCACGCGACGGCGAGCCCACCGGAGCCCAACCCGGCCGCTACGTCCCCCGCTAACAGGAAGATCACCGGATTCCCCTCCGCAGTTGCGGTGAAATACGGACTGTTTGCGGCCGTTTGGCGGCCAAACAGTCCGTATTTCACCGCAACTGACGAGATGGGGCCGGCTACTTGAGGCTGGTGGCGATGAGGGGGCGGCCGAGGGCTGCCTCGAAGCGGTCGGCCATCGTGGGGTCGCTGAGCGTGTCGACTTGGTTGAGCATGACGCGGGCATTGTTGAGGTTCAGCATCCGCAGCTCGGCATTGAGCATCTGGGCGACGCGCTCTGGGGTGGCAGTGTCGGTGAGCTCGCAGCCGCAACGCTCGCAAAAGAGCTCGGGGCGGTGGACAACCTCGGCGACGGGTTTGCCCAGTCCCGAGGCGCCGACGACCCAGACAACGTTTGCCGTGGCGGCGGGAATTACCGGCTCCCAGGCGGCATGCGCCTTGAGCGGGAGTCGCTTGCTGCCATCCGCCTCGGCCAACACATAGTCAAAGCGCTGCGCCAGCTCGTTGAGCGGCTCGGCGGGGGCGGAGAGCTTGCCTGTCTCCGGGTCCAAGATGCCTGCCTGGCAGATGCCTCCGCGTGCAAGGCCCGCGCAGGCCTCGCAGGTGCAACCGGGGACATGCGAGGCGCCCGGCTTCCAAGGCACGGCGTCCAGGCGACGATTCGACCCGTCCCATGGCACGCCGGCAACGGGAAGCATATGCGTGGTGGTGCAGAGGAGCACGCGGCCGCCAGCGCGCATGAGCTCAAGACCCAGCGTTTTGAGCAACGTCGACTTGCCGCCGCTGCCGATGATCGCGGTAATGCCCGGCTTGATCTTGAGCGCGGAGGCAAGGTTTCCGCTCGTCGTTTCCATCTGTTCACCGCCGTATAATACTGTGATAATAAATAATCATCAGAGTAGCAGTCGAACCGCTTTTGCTCTGCTCAAACCGTAGCACAGGGAGGTGCCCCGGGAATGCTCGTTTATGTTCGCGGTGCCGGCGATATCGCCACGGGCGTCGCCGCTCGCTTGGTGCGCGCCGGCGTGTCGGTCGTTATGGCCGATATTGCGGTTCCCACGTGCATCCGCCGCACAATCAGTTTTTGCGAGGCCATTCGCCTGGGCGAGGTCGAGGTCGAAGGCATTCGCGCTCGCTTGGCACAGACGCCGGCTGAGGCGCTTGCGATTACCGAGGCCGGAGACGTCGCCGTTGTGGTGGACCCCCAGGCCAAGATGCTCGGTGAGTTGAAACCCGCAGCTGTGGTCGACGCGATTTTGGCCAAGCGCAACCTGGGCACCACGCGCGACATGGCGCCTACCGTCATCGCCGTGGGGCCGGGCTTTACCGCGCCGGTCGATTGCGACGCCGTGGTCGAGACCATGCGCGGGCATTTTTTGGGCCGCGTCATTACCCAGGGCTCGCCCCAGCCCAACACGGGCGTGCCGGGCGTGATCGCCGGCTATGGCAAGGAGCGCGTTATCCACAGCCCCGCCGCCGGCGTGTTTCGGTCCGACCGCGCAATCGGCGACATCGTGAGCGCCGGAGACGTGATTGGCTACGCGGACGATACGCCCATGTGCACGCAGATCGATGGCTGCCTGCGCGGGCTTTTGGCGAACGGCGTGCAGGTGACTGAGGGCTTTAAATGCGCCGATGTCGATCCGCGTGGCGATGCCAGCTATATCAACTACATTTCGGACAAGGCGACGTCGGTCGGCGGCGGCGTGCTCGAGGCACTCGCTATGCTCACCGATATCTTTAGAGGATAGAAGGCGGCAATGGAAAAGCTCGATGTTGTGAATGCGGCGCTTGTCGCCCTGCGTGCTGGCGAGACGTGCGAGCTCGTGGTCGTAGCCGGCACGGCGGGGTCGTCGCCGCGCGGCGTGGGCGCCTGGATGGCCGTCTTTGCCGACGGTAGCCAGGCGGGCACCATCGGCGGCGGCAAGATCGAGCTCTTTGCGCTGGACGAGGCGCGAGAGCTGCTGGCCGCGGGGCAATCGCGTCTGGTCCGCTACACCATGGGCGGCGAGAACTCCGATACCGGCATGATCTGCGGCGGAGCCATTTGCCTGTGCTATCTGCATCTGGATGCGACCCAGGCACCGTTGTTCCAGGAAATTGCCGACGTCTTGGTCTATCGGCGCATCGGCGACTTCGTCATCGACTTTGAACCGTTTATCGCGAGCGCGCTCGAGGGCGATGTGGCCGAGTACCATGGCGAGGCATCGCGCCATACCATTGCGGGCTGCCCCGGGCTTTCACTGGTGGAGGAGGGGAGTAACGTCACCTACACTAACGCCGCCTCCGAGATTCCCGCGGCGCACGTCGAGACGCTCTGCCCCGAGGGCCTGACCTACATCTTTGGCTGCGGACACGTGGGCGCCGCGACGGCGCGCGTGCTCACGGCGGCGGGCTTTGCCGTCGTGGCCTGCGATGACCGCCCCGGCACGTTGACGCCCGAATGGGTGCCCGGTGTCTACGATCGTCGCCTGGTCGATTACAAGAACCTGAGCGAGCTGTGTCCCATCGGTCCGCGCGACTTGGTGGTCGTCGCCACGGCGGGTCACAAGTCCGATATCGACGTGGTGATTCAGGCCATGCGTGCCAAGCCTGCCTACCTGGGCTGTCTGGGTTCGCGCCGCAAGACGGCCTTTGTGCGCGCCCGCCTGGAGCAGGAAGGCTTTACGCAGGACCAGATCGACGAGCTGCACCTTCCGATCGGCGTTGCCATCGAGGCCGAGGACCCCGAGGAGATCGCCATCTCCATCGCCGCCGAGATGATCCACCTGCGCCGCACCAAACTCGTCCCCCGCAAGCGCTAATCGCATCCCCACCAATAAGTTGCGGTGAAATACGGATTGTTTAAGCCTGTTAGGCCGCCAAACAGTCCCTATTTCACCGCAACAGCTTTTTGGGACCCATTTGTGCGGGGGAGTTGTGGAGTTGTGCAGGCAGACGAGGTTTTTCTGGAAATACGCTCCCGATGCGCGTATAGTACCGATTGTTTTGTCGGCTCCTGCTGCGTCGAGTCCAAACCGCAAAATGCCATGAGCGGCGCGGATGCAGCCAGGAGGCACGAGGACAACCCATCGTGGCCACGCCCCGTGCTTAAAACCCCAAGAAGGAGTGAACAATGGTAGAAGAGAAGTATGTGCCGCGTCTGAAGACCAAGTACAACAACGAGGTCAAGCAGCAGCTTCAGGACAAGTTCCAGTACGAGAACGTCATGATGATCCCCAAGTTTGAGAAGATCGTCGTGAACATGGGTGTCGGCGAGGCCGCTACCGATTCCAAGGCCATCGACGGTGCCGTGCGCGACCTGCGCGCCATCACCGGTCAGCAGCCGATGATCACCCGTGCCCGCAAGTCCATCGCTACCTTCCGCCTGCGCGCTGGTATGCCGATCGGCTGCAAAGTTACCCTGCGTGGCGACCGTATGTGGGAGTTCTTCGATCGTCTGACCTCCGTCGCGATCCCCCGTATCCGCGACTTCCGCGGCATCTCCGCCAAGAGCTTCGACGGCCGTGGTAACTTCTCCATGGGCGTCACCGAGCAGCTCATCTTCCCCGAGATCGACTTCGACTCCGTCGATCACCAGCGTGGTATGGACATCACTTTCGTGACCACCGCCAACACCGATGAGGAGGCCAAGGCCCTTCTGGACGCCTTCGGTTTCCCGTTCAAGAAATAGGTTCACCTGCCCTATAAGCGCCGTTCCCACAAGGGGGCGGCGCTTGGGGCGAACAATACTCTATGTGAGGAGGATATAAGTGGCTAAGACATCGATGATCGTCAAGTGCAATCGCAAGCAGAAGTTCTCTACTCGTGAGTACACGCGCTGCCAGCGCTGCGGCCGTCCGCACTCTGTGTACCGCAAGTTCGGCCTGTGCCGTGTCTGCTTCCGCGAGCTTGCACTCAAGGGCGAGCTTCCCGGCGTTAAGAAGGCCAGCTGGTAAGTCACTACCAGCGTTTCAAGCATCAGTTTGGAACAGGGAAAACGCGCTAAAAAGGCTTTGCCGTTAAGGGCGGCGAAGAACCAAGAGCACGTGTTCATCAAGAACGAAGGAGAATCTGTATGAACCTTACAGACCCGATCGCAGATATGCTTACGCGCATCCGTAACGCTAACTCTGTGAACAAGGCCACGGTCTCCATGCCGAGCAGCAAGAAGCTCGTCGAGATCGCTCGTGTTCTGCACGAGGAGGGCTACATCGAGGGCTACGATGTCGAGGACACCGTTCCCCAGAAGACTCTGCACATCACGCTTAAGTATGGTCCCAAGAAGGCTAAGGTCATCAACGGCATCCGCCGCATTTCCAAGCCGGGCCTGCGTAAGTACACCGGCGTTGCCGACATGCCCCGCGTCCGCGGTGGCCTTGGTACCGCCATTATTTCCACCAGCCATGGCGTCATGACCGACCGCGATGCTCGCAAGCACAACGTCGGCGGCGAGATCATCGCTTACGTCTGGTAATTCGCTCGGTAGGTAGAAGGAAAGGAGATCACCGTGTCTCGTATCGGTAATAAGCCTGTCCAGATTCCCGCCGGAGTCGAAGTGGCAGTCAACGGCAACAACGTTGTCGTCAAGGGCCCCAAGGGCCAGCTCGAGCTCGATGTCTTTGAGAAGCTCGCTATCAACGTCGAGGACAACGTCCTCACCGTTTCCCGTCCCGACGACGAGCGTGAGACCCGTGCCCGCCACGGCCTCACCCGCGCCCTCATCCACAACATGGTTGTCGGCGTTTCCGAGGGCTTCGAGAAGAAGCTCGAGCTCGCCGGCGTCGGTTACCGCGTGCAGCAGAAGGGTAAGAACCTCGAGTTCTCCCTGGGCTTCTCGCACCCCGTGATCGTCGAGGCTCCCGAGGGCATTACCTTCGAGGTTCCCGACAACACCCACGTGAACGTCAAGGGTATCAACAAGCAGCAGGTCGGTCAGATCGCCGCTGAGATCCGCGGCCATCGTCCTCCCGAGCCTTACAAGGGCAAGGGTATCCACTACGTTGGCGAGCACATCCGCCGCAAGCTGGGTAAGGCCGCCAAGTAGTCGTAACCGACTCACTCGCATAAGACCAGCACCCCGTCAGGTGCTGGCAAGATCAACCTTTTTAGGAGTTTACGTATGAACAAGCATAAGGCGAAGCTGGAAGGCCTCAAGCGTCGTCAGCGTCGTGTTCGCGGCAAGGTCTCGGGTACCTCCGAGCGTCCGCGTCTTCGCGTGACCCGTACTAACGCCAACATCTATGCCCAGATCATCGACGACAGCAAGGGCTCCAGCCTGACGCTCGTCTCTGCCTCGACCCTCGAGGCCGAGTTTAAGGGCACCCACACCTCGAACAAGGAGGCTGCGGAGAAGGTCGGTCAGCTCGTTGGCAAGCGCGCCATCGAGGCCGGCATCACCAAGGTCGCCTTCGATCGCGGTGGCCGTATCTACCATGGCCGCGTCAAGGCCCTCGCCGACGGTGCTCGTGCCGCCGGTCTCGAGTTCTAGGAGGTATGTAGCACATGGCTCGTAATCAGAAGCAGCAGCGCGAGGCCTCCGAGTTCGAGGAGCGCGTCGTTTACATCAACCGCGTGTCGAAGACCGTCAAGGGTGGTCGTCGCATGAGCCTCGTCGCTCTCGTCGTCGTTGGCGACGGCAAGGGCAACGTCGGCGTTGGCATGGGCAAGTCCGCTGAGGTGCCCATGGCCATCTCCAAGGCGTCTCTCGATGCCAAGAAGAACATGTTCCACGTGCCGGTGACCGATCAGGGCACCATCCCGCACGAGGTTCTCGGCCACTTTGGTGCCGGCCGCATCATCATCAAGCCCGCTGTCGAGGGTACCGGCGTTATCGCCGGCGGCGCTGTGCGTCCCCTCTTCGAGCTTGCTGGCATCAAGAACGTCCTGTCCAAGTCCCTCGGTACCGACAACGGCCTCAACATCATCAAGGCTGCCGTCGAGGGCCTCAAGGAGCTCTCCAGCCCTGAGGACGTCGCGGCTCGCCGTGGCCTGACGGTCTCCGAGATGTTCGTCGGTAAGGAGAACTAAGCATGGCTGACACCATCAAGATCAAGCAGGTCCGCAGCACCAACGGTTGCAAGCAGGACCAGGTCCGTACTGTCCGTGCCCTCGGTCTCCACAGGATCCGCGAGGTTCGCGAGATTGCTGACAACGAGTCCGTCCGCGGCATGATCTTCAAGGTCAAGCACCTTGTCGAGATTGTAGAGGAGTAGCAAATGCAGCTTCACGATCTTACTCCCGCGCCCGGTTCCACCAAGAACCGCAAGCGCGTCGGCCGTGGCAATTCTTCGGGTCACGGCACCACTTCTGGCCGCGGCCAGAAGGGCCAGGGTTCCCGCTCTGGCGGCACCAAGGGTGCCGGCTTCGAGGGTGGCCAGACTCCGCTGGCTATGCGCCTGCCCAAGCTTCCGGGCTTCCGTAACCCCCGTCGTATCGAGTACACCGCTGTTAACGTTGAGCGTCTCGAGCGCAAGTTCGAGGACGGCGCTGTGATCGACGGTGCCGCTCTTAAGGCCGCTCGCATCACCAAGAGCGAGTTCGAGCCCGTCAAGGTGCTCGGCAATGGTGAGCTCACCAAGAAGTTCACGGTCAAGGTCGACAAGGTCAGCGCTTCTGCGCAGGCCAAGATCGAGGCCGCCGGCGGAAAGGTCGAGCTGCCGTGCTAAATGGTCTTAAGAATGCTTTCCGCATCAAAGAATTGCGCGAAAAGATTCTTTTTACCATAGCTATGCTCGTCGTGTACCGCATTGGTGCGCACGTTCCTGTGCCCGGCATTCCCTTCCAGGGGATGCTGGGCCTTTTCTCGACCGATAACAATTCGGTCGCCGCAGGTGCTATGGCCCTCCTGAATCTTTTCTCTGGCGGCGCGTTGAGCTATGTGTCGGTGTTTTCGCTGGGCATCATGCCTTACATCACCAGCTCGATCATCCTCCAGATGCTCCAGGCCGTCGTGCCTTCCCTGCATGAGCTTGCCCGCGAGGGCGAGGTCGGTCAGACAAAGATTACGCAGTATTCGCGTTACCTCACCCTGGCTCTGGCAATCCTCAACTCCGTGGGTTACCTCTTCCTCTTTAAGAGCTTCGGCATCAGCTTTAATGGCGCCGGCGCTCCCGAGATCATCTTCGACCTCATGATCATCGGCACGCTCACCGCGGGCGCCATGCTGATCATGTGGATCGGTGAGCTCATCACCCAGCGCGGTATCGGCAATGGCATGTCGCTGATCATCTTTGCGAACATCATGGCCGGTCTGCCGCAGGCTATCTTCTCCAGCACCGAGGGCAATGCCGGTGGCATCATCACCATGGTGATCATCTGCGCCATCATCCTGCTGGTTATCCCGCTGATTGTTTTCCTTGAGCGCGGCCAGCGCCGCATCCCGGTCTCCTACGCTAAGCGCGTCGTGGGCCGTCGCATGATGGGTGGCCAGACCACCTACCTGCCCATCAAGGTCAACACCGCGGGTGTCGTGCCGATCATCTTCGCTTCGGCGCTGCTGTACTTCCCGGCTCAGATTGCCGTGTTCTTCCCCGGCATCGGCTGGATCCAGGCAGTTGCCTCCGCGCTTTCGACCGGTTGGCTCAACTGGGTGCTTAACGTTGTCCTCATCGTGTTCTTCGCGTACTTCTACACCTCCATGGTGTTCAACCCCGATGACACGGCCGATAACCTTAAGAAGCAGGGCGGCTTTATTCCGGGCGTCCGTCCGGGTAGGGCTACCGCGGCCTACATCAAGAACGCGCTCAACAAGATCACGCTTCCCAGCGCTGTCTTTTTGGCGCTCATCGCCATCGTGCCTTCGATCATCTTCTCCTTCACGGGTAACCATCTGATCCAGGCATTTGGCGGCACGTCCATCCTCATCATGGTCGGCGTCGTGCTCGACACGGTCGATAAGCTCGAAGGCCAGATCAAGATGTATGATTACGATGGATTCTTTAAATAGGCTAGAGGAGGATTGCTCATGAACCTCGTATTGCTCGGAGCTCCGGGTGCCGGTAAGGGCACCGTCGCACAGGAGCTCGTCGCCGAGTTTGGCGTCGCCCATATTTCCACGGGCGACCTGCTGCGTGCTGCCGTCAAGGGTGGCACCGAGCTTGGTATTCAGGCTAAGAAGTACATGGACGCTGGCGAGCTCGTTCCCGACCAGCTCGTGATCGACCTTGTCAAGGAGCGCCTTGCCGCCGATGACGCCCAGCAGGGCTTCATCCTCGACGGCTTCCCGCGCAACACCGCCCAGGCTGTGACGCTCGATTCCGAGCTCTCCGCCATGGGTCGCGAGATCGATTGCGCCCTTCTGGTCGATGTGGCCCCCGAGGTCATTATCGATCGTCTGTCTTCGCGTCGCACCTGCCGCGCATGCGGTTACACCGGCACCGCTGCCGATGCTACCTGCCCCAAGTGTGGCGGCGAGATGTATCAGCGCGACGACGACAAGCCCGAGACCATCAAGAACCGTCTCGACGTCTACGAGAAGTCCACGAGCCCGCTCGTCGACTACTATCGTGGCCAGGGTCTGCTCAAGTCGGTCAACGGTGACCAGGCTCGCGAGACCGTGTACGGGGATGTCAAAGAGGCTCTCGGTCTATGATCAAGATTAAGTCTGCAACGCAAATCGAGCAGATGAAGAAGGCAGGAGCGCTATCTAAGATGGCGCTCCGCCACGTTGGAGCCATGGTGCGCCCCGGCGTTTCCACCTTTGAGCTCGATCAGCTCGCGGAGCAGATTATCCGCATGCATGGCGGCACCCCGGCCTTTAAGGGTTACGGCGGGTTCCCGGGGACCATTTGCGCATCGATCAACGATGCCGTGGTCCACGGTATTCCCAACCCCGACATGATCCTGCGCGATGGCGATATCATCTCCATCGATACGGGAGCCGTTGTCGACGGTTGGGTCGGCGATAACGCTTGGACGTTTTTCGTCGGCACCCCCACGCCCGAAGCCAAGGCTTTGTGCGAGGTCACGCGCGATTGCCTTAAGGCTGCCATCGAGCAGGCTGTTCCCGGTAACCATATCGGGGACGTCGGTTATGCCGTTCAGTCCCTCGCCGAGTCTCACGGTTACGGTGTGCTTCGTGATTATGTAGGCCATGGCATTGGCCGCGTGATGCACGAGGACCCCAACGTTCCTAACTATGGAAAGAAGGGGAGGGGCGTTCGCCTCCAGGCCGGCATGGTCATTGCCATCGAGCCGATGGTTACGATGGGTTCCAACCATGTGAGCACGGGCTCCGACGGTTGGATTGTTACGACCAACGATCACCTGCCCGCCGCGCACTACGAGAACACCGTCGCCATTACCAATGATGGTCCGGTGATTCTCACCACGGATGCCCAAGGTGCTTGGTGCTCCCTCCAAGGCGGAGAAATGTAACAAGTTCCACTTAGTTGTGGAGCCATTACGAAGTTATTACGATGCGTGCATACGTGTTGTAGAATACTCAATCGCTGTCGTTTTCTAGAGAAAGATGATTGCTTGTGAAGAAGGAAGACGCAATTGAGCTCGAGGGTACGGTAAAGGAACCGTTGCCCAACGCCATGTTTAAGGTCGAGCTCGAGAACGGTCATTCGGTTCTGTGCAACATTTCTGGCAAGATCCGAATGAATTACATCCGTATTCTCCCCGGTGACAGGGTTGTCGTGGAGCTTTCCCCGTACGACCTGACCCGCGGCCGCATCACCTATCGCTACAAATAGCGGCACGCATACACGCACTCCATTTCCGACTGCAGGCTTAGCTCAACCTACGGTCGGATTGTGTGTGAAGACCAGCCATAGTTTTAAACGCCTGCGGCTGGGCGAGTAGATAGTAGGGAAGTAGTTTGAGCGCTACCGAAAGGAAGAACGATGAAGGTACGTCCTTCGGTCAAGAAGATGTGCGATAAGTGCAAAATCATTAGGCGCCATGGCAAGGTCCTCGTCATTTGCGAGAACCCCCGTCATAAGCAGCGTCAGGGTTAAGAGAGGAGACTACGTTGGCCCGTATTAATGGTGTCGACCTCCCGCGTGAGAAGCGCGTTGAGATCGGTCTGACCTACATTTACGGCATCGGCCGCACCACTGCGACGAAGATTTGCGTCGAGTGCAACGTTAACGTGGATACGCGCGTTAAGGACCTCACCGAGGATGAGGTTAATGCCATCCGCGATTATATCGATAAGAACCAGATCATGGTTGAGGGCGACCTCCGCCGTGAGCGCAACCAGAACGTCAAGCGCCTTATGGACATCGGCTGCAACCGCGGCCTTCGTCACCGCAAGGGCCTCCCGGTCCGCGGCCAGCGCACCCACACTAACGCTCGTACCCGCAAGGGCCCGAAGCGTCAGATCGGTGCTAAGAAGAAGAAATAAGGAGCGCTAGATAGATGGCTACTGCTAAGAAGAACGTTCGCGCTGCCCGTCTGAAGCGCGCGGACCGTAAGAACATTTCCGTGGGCCAGGCTCACATTCGTTCTACGTTCAACAACACGATCGTTTCGATCACCGATCCCCAGGGCAACGTCATTTCCTGGAAGTCGGCTGGCCAGGTGGGCTTCAAGGGCTCCCGTAAGTCCACGCCGTTCGCTGCCCAGATGGCTGCCGAGGCTGCTGCCAAGCAGGCCATGGAGCACGGTATGAAGAAGGTTTCCGTCTTCGTCAAGGGCCCCGGCTCCGGTCGTGAGACCGCCATCCGCTCCCTCCAGGCTGCTGGCCTCGAGGTCTCGAGCATCCAGGACAAGACCCCCATTCCGCACAACGGCTGCCGCCCCAAGAAGCGTCGCCGCGTGTAACTGAAAGGATCGTATCAATATGGCAATCGACAGGACTCCTGTTCTTAAGCGCTGCCGTCAGCTCGGGATCGATCCCGCTGAGCTCGGTTACAGCAGCAAGAAGGAATCTATCCGTCAGCCCAAGCGCCGTCGCAAGGAATCTGAGTACGGCATGCAGCTGCGCGAGAAGCAGAAGGTCAAGTTCATCTATGGCGTTCTGGAGAAGCAGTTCCACGGCTACTTCAACAAGGCCCGTAAGATGAACGGCGTCACCGGTGAGAACCTCATGATCATTCTTGAGTCTCGCCTCGACAACGTCGTCTTCCGTCTTGGCTTCGCCCGCACCCGCAAAGAGGCTCGTCAGTCCGTCCGTCATGGTCACTTCACCGTGAACGGCAAGCGCGTGGACATCCCGTCCTACCGCGTCAAGGCCGGCGACGTCGTCGCTGTCGGCGAGAAGTTCCGTGACCTCCTCCCCATCAAGGAGGCCCTGATTTCCTCCGAGCGCTTTGAGGTTCCTGGCTGGCTCGAGGTCGATATCGAGAAGCTGTCTGGTAACGTGCTCGCTCTGCCGACGCGTGAGCAGATCAGCGGTGATATCAACGAGCAGCTCATCGTCGAGCTCTACTCTAAGTAGTCCATCCGGGCTGCTGAGGCTGGAGGTAATACATGTCAGAATTCATTAGGCCTCAGGTTCAGGTCGAAGAGATCAACGAGACGTCTGCTCGTGTCTCCGTCGAGCCGCTCGAGCGTGGTTACGGCGATACGCTGGGTAACTCCCTTCGTCGCGTTCTTCTGTCCTCGCTCGAGGGTGCCGCTGTCGAGGCTATTCAGATCGATGGTGCGCAGCACGAGTTCATGACCATCCCTAACATGGTCGAGGATGTCACCGACATCGTCCTGAATGTCAAGGGTCTTGTCTTCAGGGCTCTCGGCACGACCGACGAGGCGACCGCCACCATCTCGGTTGACGGCCCCTGCGAGGTCACCGGTGCGGACTTCTTTATTCCGTCCGAGTTTGAGCTGGTCAACCCCGAGCAGCACATCGCTACGCTCACCGAGGGTGGCCATCTCACCATGAGCATGCGCATCGGCTATGGCCGCGGCTATGTTTCTGGCGAGGCCAACAAGCGCGATAACGATCCCATCGGTGTGATCCATGTCGACTCGCTGTACTCGCCGGTTTCCCGTTGCGCCAAGCTCGTTGAGGCTTGTCGTGTCGGTCAGCACACCGACTACGACCGCCTTGTCCTCGAGATCGAGACCAACGGCTCCATCGCTCCGCGCGACGCCGTGGTCCAGGCTGCCAATATCATCAACCAGCATATGGCTGCCTTTATGAACCTTGCCGAGACCCCCGAGGTCGAGGAGGAGGCTTCGATCTTCGCTCCCGAGGTCACCAACGACAACGCCGAGCTGGACAAGCAGATCGAGGATCTGGACCTTTCCGTCCGTTCCTACAACTGCCTTAAGCGCGCCAGCATTCACTCGGTCCGTCAGCTCGTTGAGTTCTCGGAGAACGATCTGCTTAACATCCGTAACTTCGGTGTTAAGTCGATCGAGGAAGTGAAGGACAAGCTTGAGTCCATGGGCCTGAGCCTGAAGGCTTAATGCTTCGCATATTTGAGGAGAAACTAGACCATGCGTCACAACGTTAAGAAGGGCCTGAAGCTCGGCACCGATGCGAGCCACACCAAGGCCATGAAGAAGAGCCTGGCCAAGGCCCTCTTCGAGAACGACCGCATCAAGACCACCGAGACCCGCGCTAAGGCGCTGCGTTCGGTCGTCGATCCGATCATCACCTGGGCCAAGAAGGGCGACCTGCACTCTCGTCGTCTGGCCATCGCCAAGCTCGGCGATAAGCAGCTCGTTGCCGAGATCTTCGACAAGGCTGCCCAGGGCATGTGGCAGGACCGCAACGGCGGTTACACCCGCATCATGAAGCTCGGTAACCGTAAGGGCGACAACGCTCCTATCGTTATCATGGAGCTCGTCACCGAGCCTTGCACGCCTAAGGCCAAGAAGGCTGCTCCGGCCCCCAAGAAGGCCGCTGCTCCCAAGAAGGTCGAGGCTGTCGAGGAGACCGCTGCCGAGGAGGCTCCTGCTGAGGAGACCGCTGAGTAGACATTCCGTCTGCATAGGCTATATTCGAGGGGTACGTTCGCGTACCCCTCTTTTTTTGTCGCGATACCGTTGATTGTTTGTTGGGAGCGCCCATGACCGCGCCGTCTGATTTCAATTCGATTCCCGAGCTCGATGCCACGTTGGTGTTTCGCGTGGCCTATGATGGCTCGTCCTATAGCGGATTTGCCGAGCAGCCGGGACAGACGACGGTTGCGGGCGAGCTTCGTCGTGCTATCGAGACGCTGTTGCGCCGCCCGATCGACCTGACGTGTGCGGGGCGTACCGATGCCGGTGTGCACGCGGTGGCTCAGTACATCAGCGTGCCCGTAACGGACGCTGAGCTGTCTTTAACGCGCCGTAGGTGGCTGCGGGCTATGGATGCTCTCCTGCCCAAAGATATCGCCATAAACGAGGTCTACAAGGCTCGTAAGGGCTTTTCCGCTCGCTTTGATGCACGCTCCCGTACGTATACGTATCGCATTGCCGATCGTGATGCGCGTCCCGTGCTCTCGCGCGGTGCGGTTTGGTGGCACCGCTATCCGCTCGATGTCGATGCCATGGAGGCGGCTTGCCCTACGCTCTTGGGCGAGCAGGACTTCAAGAGCTTTTGCAAGGTCGCCTCGGCCGTTGGCAAGCCTACGCACCGTTGCGTGATGCGCGCCGAGTTTGGCCACGAAGTCGCCTTTGGTGAGGATATCCTGACCTTCACTATCGAGGGCAACGCGTTTCTGCATTCGATGGTGCGCACCATCGTCGGCACGCTTGTCGAGATTGGCATGCATCGCCGTGAGCCCGCGTGGATGCGCGAGGTTATTGACGCCTGTGACCGTACTGCCGCCGGTCCCACGGCGCCTGCCTGCGGCCTTACGTTTATGGGTGTCGATTACGACCCCGCCGAGCTCGTCGTGCTCGACTAGGGGAGGGCTTGGTGCGTGCCTAGCCGACCTTTGCCATGTGTGGTCTGCACGTGTGCAACATCTGTTCTTGGCGTGCATCGAACCCGACGACCCGTTGCTTTTATTGCCGGGGTGTACCATGAACGACAGTTTGATTTATTGCTATCGAGAGGATGGAAAACTTGGTTCGACGTGGCTCGCATCCGCGACTTTCGGTGATCCTCGTAGTTGAGGGTTCGCCCAGCTATGCGATGCGCGCGCTCGAGAGCGTCCAGAACCAAGACCTCTATGATCTGCAGATTGTCGTCGTGTGTCGCGATACGGCCCCTGGCGTGCGCCATTCGCTCGAAGTTGCCGCCGGCAGGGATATTCACATCGATTTGATTGACGTCGAGGATGCGGCGCGTGGCGCGTGTCTGCGTGCTGGCTTTGCCGCTTCTCGCGGATCTCAGATTATTGCCATGAATGCCGATGAGTGGTTTGCGCCGCAGTCGCTTTCCAAGATGGTTGATGCTGCGTGTGACGCCGCGGCAGACATAGTGTTCCCCACGGTGTCACTCGATCGCTACGATGCGCATCGTGAGCGTCATTCGCGTGTCTTGGACGCTGCCCCTCTTGCTATCGAGGACCTTTCTTCGATGGCGCGTGAGCTGGCTCAGCTCATTCCGAGCGGCTTGATTGCGCAGACTTCGGGTGTCATGTACAGCCGCTCGTTGTTCGATGCGTGCCTGTCGCATGACAAGGCATATCGTACCGTTGGGTTTATGGCATGCGCACTTTCGCGGGCACAACGCGTGTCTGGGTGTGGTGACGCTTGTTTCCACACGGTGGCGCCAAAGCTTACGGATGTTTTTGATCCCACCATGTTTGCCAGGCTTTCCGATGATGTCCGGGCTCTCGACGAGCTTACTGGTTCGCTTGCGGAGACGGGCGTTGGCAGCCAACTGATGATGGCAAGCCAGAAGTTCTACTTTGCCGGCCTGGTCGCCTGCATCGAGAATTTGTGTCTGAGCCCGCATGGGGTGTCATCAATCGAGCGCTCTGCTCGTATACGTGATATGCTCGAGGCGCCTCGAACCCGTCAGATGGTTGCAGCCCTCAAGGATAACCATCGTGGGCTCGGCTTGTTGTTTGGGCCAATTGCAAGTGCAAGGCCCACACGTTGCGTGATGTTCACGCATTTAGCGGCTTTTCTTAACCGGACGGGTGCCAAAACTGCCTAGGGACGCTCATTTCGAAACAAACTTGCATAGAATTGTTTCGAAATGCGTTCTTATTCACAAAAGCCTTCAAATAGCGCTAAACTATTCAATCACTGATTGATTGTCTCCGCCATCTTTTGGAGTGAGGGTTTGTATGGCTAAAAAACGCAATGGGCGCCAGGATGCCATCAGAGATATTGTGCGCAACAAAGACGTGCGTACGCAGCGCGTGCTGGTGGATGAGCTCCGCGCCATGGGCTTTGATTGCACGCAGGCGACCGTCTCTCGCGATATTGCCGATATGGGGCTGCGTAAGCTCCCTGAGGGCATCTATGTCCTGGCAGAGGACCTGCATCTGCAGCGCATGGTCTCCGAACTCGTTACCGGCGTTCTGCGCACCGATAACCTCGTCATGATTAAAGCTCAACCCGGTACGGCCTCCGGCATCGCCGCCGCCGTTGATGCGGCTGAGCTGCCCGACGTGCTTGGCTCGCTTGCCGGCAATGACACCATCTTGGTCATCGCCCAGACGGCTGAGGACGGCGAGCGTCTCGAGGCGCTGATCAACAAGCTGAGCATCTCCCGTAAGTAGGCGTGCGGGTCGTGCGCTCGGTACTGTGCGCGCTGACATAGTGGCTTGTAAGGGGTATCGACGTTGGTCGGTACCCCTTTTTTGTCTGCCGGTATAAAGATCGCCCATCAGGTCGCTTTAAACTAAAAAGGCCCCCGAGCAGTTTAATAAGCTGCTCGGGGGCCTTGTTGCTTATGGCTGGATGAATTTCTAGCCGACCGTATCGTCAGGCGTGGGCGAGGGGTCGGGAGTGGGCGTAGGCGTAGGCGTGGGTGTGCCGCCGTCGCCGCCGGTCGAACCACCAGTGGATCCGCCCGTCGAGCCACCGGTGGTACCGGTACCACCGGTGGTGTCGCCGCCCGGGGTCTCGGTGGTCGTGGTCGTCGTGGTAGTCGTTGTGGTAGTGGTTTCCTCTTCGTCCTCGTTCTCGTCCTTGTCGTCGTTCTCCGTCTTCTTGGTGTTGTTGGTGCCGTAGAACTTCCAGACGCTGTTGTTCTTGTAGGTGGGAGCCGTTCCGGTCGCAAACTCCTCGCGCTCGGTACCGGTCAGAACGGTGTTCATAAACCGCTTAAAGACAGGCAGGTTGGTGCTGTCGCCCAGCAGGTCCGTGCCGTATTTTTGGATGGGGATCTCGCCCGCGGAATAGCCGGTCCACAGGGCGCACGCCAGCTGCGGGGTATAGCCGCAGAACCACAGGTTGGTGGTGTTGTCGGTGGTACCCGTCTTGCCGGCATAGGGCTGATTGACGCTCAGGGCGCCGGCAGCGCCCGTACCGCTGCCCTGCATGACGCCGGAAAGGACATCGGTGACCGCGGCGGCCTCGCCCTCGGTGAGCACTTGCTGCGGGTTATCGGTGTGCTGGTACAGGACCGAGCCGGTGCGCGAGTCGATCTCGGTGATGGCGATCGGCTGGCGATAGTAGCCGCCGTTGGCAAACGTCGCGTAGGCGGCGGCCATCTCGAGCGGCGAGATCGAGCCGGTGCCGAGGGTCATGACGGGAACGTCCTCGATGTTGTCCTTGGCGGGATCGATGCCGAGCTTTTTGACGAGCGAGATGATCTTGCTGTTGCCGACGGCTTCCGCCACCTGGATGTAGCCGGTGTTGGAGGAGTATGCCGTCGCCTGCTTAAGCGTGATGTTGCCATAGCTATGGTTGGCGTAGTTTTGGACCTCGGTCGTGGTGCCCTTGGCCTTGAGCGGCGAGTTGCAGTTGAGGGTGACGTTGGGGTTCATGCCGTTTTGGATGGCAGTTGCCAGCGTAAAGGCCTTAAAGGTGGAGCCGACGGGACGCTTGGCCGTGGCATGGTTTACGTGGTTCTCGTCGGCGTTGTAGTCGTAGCCGCCCACCATGCACTTGATGTAGCCGGTCTTGGGGTCGACGACGACCATGCCCATGTCCAGGCCGTCGAGCGAGAGCGTGTCGAGCTGCTCTCGGACGGCATTCTCTGCCACCTGCTGCATCGTGGGGTCGATGGTGGTCTTGACGGTCAGGCCGCCCTTAAAGAGCACGTCGGTCGAGAACTCCTGCTCCAGCAGCTGCTTAACATAGGCGACAAAGTAGGGCTGCGAGTATACGTCGACGCCGCTGCCCGAAATCTCGGTCACGTTGAGGGTGATGGGCTCGGCCTGTGCGGCATCGTGCTCCTCCTGCGTGATGTGGCCCAGGCGCAACATGTTGTCAAGGACCTTGTTGCGACGGGACAGCGCCAGGTCGGGGTTGACCGTGGGGTCGTACTGCGAGGGCGAGTTGGGAAGGCCGATGAGCAGTGCGGCCTCGCTCAGGGTGAGGTCGGCGGCGCTCTTGGACAGATAGGTTTCGGCTGCGGCCTCGATGCCGTAGGCGCCGTGACCGTAGTAGATGGTGTTGAGGTACATCATGAGGATCTCGTCTTTGGAGCACATGTCCTCCATCTTGACGGCGATGTAGGCCTCGCGCACCTTACGCTCGATGGTCGAGTCGAACTGCTCCTCCTGCAGGATGGTGTTGCGCACCAGCTGCTGGGTGATAGTCGAGGCGCCTTCGTGCCCGCCGCCGAGGGTTGCCACCGCAGCACGCGCGATACCCCACAGGTCGATACCGCCGTGCTCGTAGAAGCGCTCGTCCTCGACGTCAACGGTGCCCTGCAGCACGTAGGGGGAGACCTCGTCCTTGGTGATGGACTTGCGGTTTTGCGTGTAGAAGCTCGCGATCTTGTTGCCGTTGCAGTCGACGATCTCGGTGGGCTCGCTCACCAGATACGCGTTGGCGTCGGTGTAGTCGGGCAGATCGGACAGCCAGCGGTTGACGTTGCCGACCATGCCGATGCCAAACGCCACGCCCGCGATAAGCAAAAAGCCCAAAAACGAGAGCAGGATTATGGGCAGAGCATGCGTCTTTGAACGGCTGCGTCCCTGTCGTTGGCGAGGACCCATATATTGACCTCCAGGTATGTCGTGCCGGACGGTGGATGTGCCGTCGGGGCAGGATGGACATAAGTTACTACACGATAAACCAAACGGGGCGCGTGAGGCCTCGTGTATGCTGGAAGACGGCATTTTTCAGAGTGAATGCATACCTTGGTAAGGAGTTTGCCGATGGCGATTCGGACGATGGGGCCGAGCGGACAATACGATACTGGATTGGATGCTGCCGGTGCGGCGCTGCCCGAGCTGCTGGCGCCGGCGGGCGGACTCGACCAGATGTTTGCGGCCATCGCCGCGGGTGCTGATGCCATCTATGCGGGGTTGGGCGGCTTTAACGCCCGTGTGAGCGCCCATGGCTTTACGGATAACGAGTTTGCGCGCGGCTGCGCCGTGGCGCATGCCCATGGCGTGCGCGTGTACGTGACGCTCAATGTTTTTGTGTTCGACGACGAGTTGGCAGACGCGGTGGCGTTGGGAGCTCATGCACTGGAGCTGGGCGCCGATGCTCTGATTGTCGCCGATGCCGGGCTGGCCTGCGCGCTGCGCACGGCGATTCCCGGGGTCGAGATTCACCTGTCCACGCAGGCGGGCGTTCATAGCGAAGGCGCCGTGCGGCTTGCCGCCGATGAGCTGGGGGTCGAGCGTGTGACGACGGCGCGCGAGCTGACGGTCGACGAGATTGCGGCGTTATGTGCCACGGGCGTGCCCATCGAGGTATTCTGCCACGGTGCGATTTGCATCGGCTATTCGGGGGCGTGCGAGTTCTCGGCCCTGCGGCGTGGGCGCTCGGCGATGCGCGGCGACTGCACGCAGCCGTGCCGTCTGGCGTACGACCTGGTGGACGAGGCGGGGCAGAGCGTTGTCGCCGTCGAAGGGGATCGCCTGCTGTGCCCGCGCGACTATCTGGGTATTGCGCATCTGCCCGAGCTTGTAGATGCCGGCGTGGCGTCGCTCAAGATCGAGGGGCGCATGAAGAACCCCGATTACGTATTCAATGTGGTGCGGGTGTGGCGCCGGGCGCTCGATATGCTGCGCGACGACGCGTGGGACCCCGGTGCCGTGGAAGAGCTTGAACGCGAGCTGGGAAGGTCGTTTAACCGTGGGTTTACCGATGCGTACCTGCGAGGGCGTTCGGGTGCCGAGCTGATGAGCTTTGAGCGCGCAATTAACCAGGGCGTGCGCGTGGGACGCTTGGTTGCTGTGGGCCACGAAGAGGTGACCGTTGAGTTCGACGCCGCCGTGGCGGCGGGTGACACGCTCGAGATTCGGTTCTATCCGGGTGTCGACGCGCGTCCCGATGTGCCCAAGCGCTGGCCGCAGGTGCCCTGCCCGGTGGATGCCGCAGCGGGGGAGCGCGTCGTCGTGCATTGCAAGCGTAAGGTGGGCACGGGCTGCGAGGTATACCTGATTCGCAGCGCCGGCGTGTTGGATCAGACGGCGGCGGTGTTGGAGCGCATGCGGGCCGAGGCGGACACTGCTGTACCTGTTGAGCGCACTGTTGAGGTTCTGCCGTTTGAAGGCGGCACGGTGGATGAC
The DNA here is from genome assembly GCA_046995905.1 of Collinsella sp. Taxonomy (GTDB): domain Bacteria; phylum Actinomycetota; class Coriobacteriia; order Coriobacteriales; family Coriobacteriaceae; genus Collinsella. Next base: position 1,985,425 of record JBKXET010000001.1, on the reverse strand, counting down.
GATGCATCGACGGGGGAGCTGATGGAGTCGCCGGAGCAGGGGGTTCCCGCTCGCGTGGCTTTTGCCTGGCAACTGATGGATGTCGACCCGTGTGACGAGCTCGATCTGTCCGATGCGACCGTGGTGCTTGACGAGGTCTGCCGCGCTGGCGATGCCGAGCGGACCCGGTCGCTGATGCGGCGTTCCGGGCGCGTGGTCTGTCGCAACCTGGGGCAGGTGGCGATGGCTCGCGAGCTGGGCGTGATGTTTGACGTGGCAGCGCCGGTGTTCTGCGCGAATCGTGCCACGCTTGCTTGGCTGCGCGGGCTTGGCGCACGGCGGGTGTACTTGCCTGCCGAGCTTGTCACCAACGACGCTGAGCTCGTTGCCGGCCTCGCCGATCGCCCCGGCGTTTTGGGCCCCGTGGATGCCGACCGCCCTGAGCTTATGGTGTGCGAGCACTGCCTGCTGACCGCCGAGGGAACCTGTGCCACCGATGCAACGGGGCAGGTCCATTGCCGTGACTGCCAACGCCGTCGGCAGATGCGCTACCTAGTCGAGCGCGACAGCACGCGTCTGCCGGTCGCTATCGACGCATGCGGCAGGACGAGGATTTTCCTATCGTAGGTGCCGCGTCGCGTCAGTTTGTTATCATATGAGAGTTTATGGACTTCCAGCACCGCCGTATCCGGCGAGGGTGCTATAGCAAAAGGAGGATACCCAATGCTGTCTGTTGACGAGCAAATGCGTATCATCACCTCGGGCGCTGCCAAGATCGTCCCCGAGGCCGACCTTCGCAAGAAGCTTGAGAAGGGCGAGCCCCTCAACATCAAGCTCGGCGTCGATCCCACCAGCCCCGACCTGCACCTGGGCCATGCCGTGCCCCTGCGCAAGATGCGCCAGTTTCAGGACCTGGGTCACAACGTCACCCTCATCATCGGCAACGGCACCGCGCTGATCGGCGACCCGTCGGGCAAGAACTCCACCCGCCCGCAGCTTTCGCAGGAGCAGATCGAGGCTAACGCCGAGACCTACGTGAGCCAGGCCATGAAGATCCTGGATCCCGAGAAGACCACCATCGTGCACAACGGCGACTGGATCCTGTCGATGGATCTGGCCGGCCTGCTGCAGGTGTGCTCCAAGTTCACCGTCGCCCGCATCCTCGAGCGCGACGACTTTACCAAGCGCTACCAGTCCCAGACGCCGATCGCCCTGCACGAGTTCCTGTACCCCGTGATGCAGGCCTTCGACTCCGTGCAGATCAAGGCCGATGTGGAGATGGGCGGCACCGACCAGCTCTTCAACCTGCTCGCCGGCCGCGAGCTCATGGAGAAGATGGGCATGGAGCCGCAGATCGCGCTCACCATGCCGCTGCTCGAGGGCACTGACGGCGTGCGCAAGATGTCCAAGTCCTATGGCAACTACATCGGCCTGACCGACGCGCCCAAGGATATGTTCGGCAAGACCATGTCCATCCCCGACGAGATGATCGGCAAGTACTATCGTCTGGCCAGCTCGCTCACCCCGGCCGAGGTCGACAAGATCGACGCCGCCCTGGCCGATGGTTCTGCCGACCCCTACGAGCTCAAGCGCGCTCTGGGCCGCGACCTGTGCGACACCTACCACGGCGCCGGCGCCGGCGACGAGGCTCAGGCCGAGTTCGACCGCGTATTCAAGGAGGGCCAGCTCGCCGACTTCCCCGAGAAGCATGTCGAGCTGACCGTCAACGACGAGGGCCAGATCTACCTCGCCGGCTTGCTCAAGGACCTGGGTCTTTCGGCGAGCGCCGGCCAGGCTCGTCGCGATATCGACGGCGGCGGCGTCAAAATCAACGGCAAGGCCGTGGCTCCCAAGAGCTATAACATCGATCCCAGCGCCCTCAAGCTGGGCGACACCCTCTCCGTGGGCAAGCGCAAGGGCTTCAAGTTGGTCTAGCAAGTAGGTCAACCTAACATGTGCAATAGGGCCGCAGCCGGAATGATTCCGGCTGCGGCCTTTTTGATTACGATGATCCCTTGGGGACGGAGGGATTATTTGGCGGTGCCGTTAAGCGGAGAGGCGTATTGTTGACCCATCGTTTGGGCATACAATGGCTGTTGGCTTGCTGCGGTGAAGGCTCGTCCGCTCTGCAGTTATTTCTACAGTTAAAGGAGTATGTATGTCCGTTGAGGTCATGAGGACTGTGATCGAGGCCGCCGAGGGTCGCGTGCCCGTCGACACGCTGTTTACCAATGCGCAGATCGTCGACGTGTATGGCCAGCGTGTGGCGCCCGGCAGCGTTGCCGTCAAGGACGGTGTGATCGTCGGCGTGCTCTACGACGGTCGCGACGATGCCGCCGGTACCTATGAGGCTGCCGAGGTTATCGACTGCCAAGGTCGCTATCTCGCCCCCGGCTTTATCGACGGACATCTGCACATTGAGTCCTCGAACATCCGGCCCGCCGAGTATGCGCGCATGGCGGCGACGCGCGGTACCACCACTGCCATTGCCGACAGCCACGAGATCGCCAACGTGGCGGGCCTGGACGGCCTGCACTTTATGATCGAGGATGGCCGCCGCGCGCCCATCTCCATCAAGTACATGATGCCTTCGTGCGTGCCCGCGCTGCCCGACGAGCAGGCCGGTGCCGTGATTACCGCCGCCGATATGCAGGAGTTTTTTGCCGAGCATCCGGGCGATGTCTTTGGCCTGGGCGAAATGATGAACCTGCCGGGCGTCTTTATGGCTGACTCCGAGACCTGTGCTCGCATCGATGCTGCCAACCAGACGCCGTCCAAGCAGGTCGACGGCCATGCGCCGCTCGTTGCCGGTAAGGACCTCAACGCCTATGCCGCAGCGGGCATTATCGCCGACCACGAGTCGACGATTCCCGAGGAGGCGCTCGACAAGCTGTCCCGCGGCATGTATGTGATGCTGCGTGAGGGCACGTGCAGCCACGACCTGGCCAACCTGTCTCCGATGCTGTTGGAGAATCCTTCCCGTGCCCGCCGCTGCTGCTTTGCGACCGACGACCGCGCTCCCTCCGATGCGCTTTCGACCGGTATGATCGACAACGCCTGCCGCGTGGCGATTGAGGCCGGTATCGACCCCGTGGTCGCTATCTCCATGGCGTCCCTCTCCACGGCCGAGGCGTTTGGCCTGGACCACGGTTGCCGCGACCCGCACGAACTGCGTGGCGCCATCGCCCCGGGCAAGCGTGCCGACCTGCTGGTGCTCAATGACCTGACGTTTGCCACGGCTCCGCATCGCGTATATGCCGCCGGTGCTCTGGTGGCGCAGGACGGCACCTTTGTGGGCGAGATCGCACCCGAGATGGCCGAGGTCGCGGCCCTTGCCGACGAGCTGCGCGCCTCCGTTAAGCTGCCGAAGCTATCGCTCGACGTGTTCGACTATGCCTTTAAGCCGGGCGAGGCTGTGATTGACGTGGTGCCGGGTAAGGCCATCACGGGTATGGTCCGTCCCGAGACTGACGAGGACTTGCGTCGCATTATGCTGATTGAGCGCCATGGCCGCGGCGTGTCGCTGCAGGCCGAGGGCGCCGACGGTGACGGCCCCGCGGGTCTGGGCTTGGTTGGCAAGCATATCGGTCGCGGCTGGGTGCGCGGCTTTACCATCACGGGTGGCGCCATTGCCTCCACGATTGGCCACGACTCGCACAACGTGTGCGTGGTGGGCGACAATGCGGCGGATATGATGGCTGCCGTTGAGGCCGTGGGCCAGGGCGGCCACGTGCTGGTGCGCAACGGCGAGGTCGTGGCGCGCATTCCACTGGCGCTCGGTGGCCTTATGAGCGAGGGCACGGCCGAGGATGTCGCCGCGCAGCACGACGACTTTATGGTCAAGGCGCGCGCCATGGGTATCGAGCCGCCGCTCGACCCCATCATGGGCATCATCTTCCTGCCCCTGCCGGTAATCCCGACGCTCCGCATCCGCCCCGAGGGCATGTTCGACGTCACGACCTTCACCTACGCCGACTAGTCATCGGGGACGTTCTTAAACGACTAGCCGTCGGGGTGGCGTGTCGCCTGACGCCGCGACCGTGAGACCTCTGGCATGTGTGAGCTATTTGCCAGGTCCTTGTAACGTTTACGCCCGCGGAGTCTTATTTGAGCTCCCTTTGGGTACGTTGGAATCGGATACACGTTCGATTCCAACAAGCCCGAAGGGAGCTTTTCTATGTTTAAACTGATTGCATCCGATATGGACGGCACACTGCTTGACGAAAACGGCCAGGTGCCTCCCGAGACCTACGAACTGATTCTGGCGCTACACGAGCATGGCGTGCATTTCGCCGCATCGTCAGGTCGTCGCTACGATCGCCTGTGCGAGTTCTTTGCGCCCGTTCGCGACAAGATGGACTTTGTCGCCGCTAACGGCGCCCAGGTCTACGCCGACGGTAAGATGGTAGACCGTGAGGTGTATTCCCACCTGGCGATTCGAAGGCTCGCCCAAGCCGTCAGGACGTTCCCCAATCTGCATCTTGCGCTCTTTGACCGAACCAAGTCCTTCCTGCTCGATGACGAGTGCAAGTTCGTGCGTGAGGTCGATAAGGACCTTCCCAATGCCGAGCGTATTTGGGAGCTGCCCGATCCCAGCGTAAATATTATCAAAGCGAGTATCTTTTGCGACGACAGTGCGGTTATGGACAGTGCGTACGTGCTACAGCGCGAACTTGGTCAGCTCTTTACTTTTGCGCCTTCGGGCAACGCGTGGATCGATGCCATGCAGCCTGGTGTGTCGAAGGCCTCGGGTATCGCGCAGCTCGCGGAGCATTACGGCATTGGTCGCGACGAGGTCATGGCGTTTGGCGACTCGATGAACGACTACGAGATCATTCGCTTCGTCGGTACGGGCTGCGCGATGGAAAACGCACGCCCCGCGCTCAAGGCGGTGGCCGATCGCGTCGTAGGCTGCAACCGCGACCATGCCGTCCAGCAGGAACTCCGCCACGTGCTGGAGAGCGTCGCCTAATCCTGCAGTTAGGGACACTCCTTGCGGTTTTTCGGGGTAGCTAATTTGGGACGTGTCTCTATAGCTACCCCGCAGGCGGGTAGCTAAAATAGCCCCGTCCCAAATTAGCTACCCCGCCGGGTGCTGCTGCTAGACGAGGGCGGCCATGATGGTGCGGGCTACGCCGTCGTGGTCGTTGTCGAACTCGGTGATGGCGTCGGCGGCCTTGCGGTCCTCGGGCTCGGCGTTGATCATGGCCATGCCGTGGCCCGCTGCCTGCAGCATGGGAATGTCGTTGATGTTGTCGCCGAACGCCCAGGCGTCGGCGAGAGACTCGCCCAGATGCTCGCATAGCCACGTGAGGGCCGTCCCCTTGGTGGCGCCCTCGCCCATGACCTCGATATTCATGGCGTACGAACGCGTGACCTCGATGCCTCCGAGCGTGTCGAGTTCCGCCGCGATGGCGTCGCGATCGGCCGGGTCGTGCCAGTACATGGCGATGCGTTCGAGCGTCTCGACCTCGTCGATCTTGCTGTCGATATCCATGTCGATCGGTGTTCGTGTGCGCTTGAGCGAAGCTGCGATGTGGGGGTCGCCGCCGCAGAACTCATCCAGGCGCGTGTAGAGCGAGCGGGGGAGGAAGCACTGCCCGTCCGCGAAGATATCGAAGGTCACATCGTGGTCGGCGGCGATGCGGCGGATGCGATGGGCAATGCCGCAATCGAGCGGTCGGCTCAAAATGCGCGTAGCACGTGAGGTGTCGGTGGGCGTACCGTCGTCGAGCTGCCAGACGCTGGCACCATTGGCGCAGACCGCGTAGTGCACGGCAGGATGGGCGAGGATGGGCTCAAAGATGCCCGACAGCGGGCGTCCCGTGCAGGGCACAAACTCAATACCGCGGCGCGCAAGCTCGTCGAGCATTGCCCAGGTGGCGTCGCTCATCTGCTTATCACTCGTCAGCAGCGTTCCATCCATATCGGAAAACACAATCATTTGATGAAGCCCTTTCTACTGGCATAAAAAGCGTGGCCGAGGGCGATGATGCCCTGGCCACGCTCGGGTTCTATAACGGTCCGCGTCCTAGCGATCGGCGAGCGGCTTGTACTCCAGCGGCTTGATAACCGGGCGATACGCGGGGCGAATAATACGGTGCGCGCAGAAGAGCTCTTCCATGCGGTGTGCCGACCAGCCGGCCATGCGGGCGACGGCGAATAGCGGCGTAAAAAGCGTCTCGGGCACGCCGAGCATCTTGTAGATAAAGCCTGTGTACAGGTCGATGTTGGCGCAGATAGGCTTGGTCATGCCGTGGTCGCGCATCACCTGCGGTGCCAGGCGCTCGATGCGCTCGATGAGTGCGAACTCTTCGTCCAAGTCCTTCTTGGCTGCCAGTGAGCGCGCGTAACGGCGGCAGACCTCGGCGCGCGGGTCGCTGAGCGTATAGACGGCGTGTCCCATGCCGTAGATGAGGCCCGTGCCGTCGAAGGCCTGCTTGTCGAGGATCTTGCCCAGGTAGGCCGCGACCTCGTCCTCGTCCTCCCAGTTGGAAACATGCGCGCGGATGTCCTCGTGCATAGACACGACCTTGGCATTGGCACCGCCGTGGCGCGGGCCCTTGAGCGAGCCGATAGCCGCGGCGTAGGCGGAATACGGGTCGGTGGCCGAAGACGACAGCACGCGGCAAGCGAAGGTGGAGTTGTTGCCGCCGCCGTGCTCGGCATGCAGCATGAGCATAACGTCGAGCAGCATCGCCTCATCGCGGGTGAACGCCATGCCGCCGCGCAGGACCTGTAGGATGGTCTCGGCGGTGGAGAGACCGGGCGTGGGGTGCGGCACGTGAACCTCGGAGCCGCGAAGCTTGGCGACCGAGGCCATGTGTGCGAAGGCGGCAATGCGCGGGAGACGTGCGAGCATGGAAATGGCGACGTCGATTTCGTGCTCGGGCGTGATCACGTCTGGTTCGGCATCGAAGGCGTAGAGCAGCAGCACGGCGCGCTGGAGCACGTTCATGATGCTCGACGACACCGTGGTCATAGGGAACTCTTTAACGTACTCGTCGCTTAGATGTCTAAAGGCGCCCAGGCGCTCGCAAAAGCCGTCGAGCTCTTCCTTGTTGGGCAGCGAACCCGTGATAAGCAGATAGGCGACTTCCTCGTAGCCGTAGCGATTCTCGGCCTGGGCATTGTTGACCAGATCCTCGATGCTGTAGCCGCGAAGCGTGAGCTTGCCCTGATCGGGCACGACCTTTCCGTCGACCTTGTTGTAGCCGTGCACATCCGAGATACGAGTGAGGCCCGCGACCACGCCCGAGCCGTCGGCATTGCGCAGGCCGCGCTTGACATTGTGCTCTTCGAACAAGCCCTCGTCATAAGGGTCGGTCGGCAGGCCGTGGTAGAGGCTTTCGCTTTCAGACGAAATCTGGCGGCTTGCTTCGTAATCCAGAACCAGTCGGCTCAAGTGGTCATCGAAGCGGTAATAGATTTTCTTGGCGTCGTAGGCCATGCGCGCTCCTCTCCGGGCCGCATCGGGGTGGCTTGCATGGGCATGCGCGTGTCAGGCAATCCCCGGCGGCTTGTTCGCTACAGGCGGTACATAAAGTTAAAGACGTCCTCGCGCTGGATGGACACGTTGACGCCCGAAAGCTCGCCGGCCTCGGCCAGGGCCTTCTGCAGCTCGGCGAAGTCGAGCTTGGACTCGGCGGTGTCGGCCAGCATGGTCATGGTGAAGATGTCCTCGATAATGGACTGCGTGATGTCGCGGATGTCGACGTTGGCCTCGCCCAGAACACGGGTGACGCCGGCGACGATACCGGGGCGGTTCTTGCCAAGGACGGTGATGACGATACGGGAGGACGAGATCTCGGCCATGGGAAACCCTTTCGCGTGATTGCGGCGCGCGCGGGGCGCTCCGCTACGGTACAGTGTTCATCATTGTACCTGTCTGGCGCAAAAAAGGCGCGCTCGCTGCGGCGTTACATGCCTGCAACATGAGCGTAAGGGGGAAGGCCGTACGGGGAAGAGCCGTCTGGCGCGTGTCCGGCTCGTGTTGGGTTGATTTCCGATCTCAGCCGAACACATTGAGCGGACAGGCCGTTCCCGCAGTCAGCCGAACGCCTCCGACGGCTGATTCCGAACTGGAAGCGGAGGGCATCCCCGCCCTTCGGTAGGGGATACCGCTCCGCGGCGCATGCCGCGGGCGGCGCCCCTATCGGACCACCGTGACCTCAGTTGGGATGGGCCCAGCACTGCCGTGTACTCGGTGAGCTAGAGCCAACTGTTCGTCTTCACGTCGCGTATGGCGATATTTCGGTCGTCCGGCTCGGTGATGCCGTAGCCGAACGCCTGGAGCGTCTCGATGGACTCCTGGATCCTCTGTTGGAACATGGGACCCGGATCGACCCTCGGCCCGAGGTGCCCGCGCCAAAGGCACGGCGTGGCGCGCAGCATGTTATGGATTTTGGAGATGGGCTCGATGTCGGCGTAGACGTTGAGCGTCACCATGGTGTCCTTGATGAACGAGCCCATCCCCTTCGCGTATGCCACCGAGTGCCTGATCGAGATCAGGCCCGTCTCGAAATCCACATCGCACCACCGAAGGCCGCAGACCTCGCCGATTCGCATCCCCGTGTGCAGGGCGAGTACGACCGCCCTCTAATCCTCGGCGGACCAATCGAGTCCGAACTCCTTTCGGGCATCCTCTTCGCTCATGACTTCGAGAAGGTCTCCGGGTTGGCAACGAAGGGCGAGGCATAGCTGCTCGAGTGTGTTGAAGCGAATGCCGCGAATATGCCCTTTTTTAATACGGGACAGGTTCACGGGCGTGGTTCCAATCCTTTCGGCAAGTTCGTTCGAGGAAATCTTTCGCTCGGCCATGATCTTGTCGAGGCGAACAATTACGGGCATGGCGTTTCCTTACGCAATCTCGTCGGAGTCGAGGTACAGCTCTCGGGCGTACAAGAAGAGCTGGGAAAGCATGAACAGAACGATGCCGAGAACCAGAGAGGTCCAATCGAATGATGAAGCGATCTCTTGGGCGCCGACGGCCCCCTCGCCGCCAAACATCGAAACGGAGGTTTTGAGTGAGCCGGCGTAGAGGCTGGTGGCAGCTTGAACAACGAAGAGAATGCCGAGCACCTTCAAGCATGTCGTAGACCCTTTCTTGAAGGGGTCTCCGCTCTTGATCGTCCACACGAGAACGGCGCTGAGGATGGTCGTAGCGATACCGATGACGGCAGGGACCAATGTCGAGATCGCAAGGGCTGGATACGCGGGGGAGTCTGCAATTACAGGGTTGTCGAGCACTTCGATTGCTGGCTTTAAGGAGAACGCCACTTGTGCGATGGCGGTGGCGCAAAGGGTCGCAGAGGCTATCGCACATGCGATGCGGAAGGAATGAAGCCGGGGAGTGCGATTGTCGGAACTCATAATAACCTCCGAAGAATTTAAAAAACTCAGGTTACTTTTTAACAGTTTATGTTAAATTGACTTTGCCGGCAAGTAATAAGGGCCGAGCATTTTGTTCGGCCCCTCTGTTCCGACTGGATGAGGTTAAGGTTGGCGATGAATATGCTCAAAATCTCGAAGGCGATCTTTAGGTCGCTTCTCTCCTCCAGGTCGCTCTGTGTTGTCGTTGTTGCGTTGATGGTTCTTTGTGCTCTGCCCGTCTTCAGGAGCGCGGCTGGCATCGACGGACGGGTCGAATACCTCGAGTCGGGAATAACCCGTGTTGAGCAGGAATTGTCAGCATCCTATGCGGATGCGCTTGTGAATGCGGGGGAGGACGGTGTCTATACCTCTTCATCAAGCATGCCCGCGCTTCTGTACCCTCTTGCCGCGGGACGTCTTATCTTGGCACCGCTCTCTCCCCTACTTCCGTTTCTGCAGATATCGGATGGAGAGTACACCTATTATGACGGATCGAAGGAGTACTTGCTATGGGTCGCAACGGCCGTTGCCGTCTCGTTCCTTGCCGCGCGTCTTAACAAACGTGAAAAGCTCATCATCCAGGCACCGATGGGCGAGCTGGGTAGACTTGTTGCATCGAGCGTATGGGCGAGTGTTTTTGCAATGCTTGCCGTCCTCGCCATCAATCTTCCAGGGATAATCGCCGCGCTTGTGAAGAATGGCCCGGGCTCGCCGTTCTATCCGATAGGCTACATTCAATATGCGACTCCGGTTATCAAACCGGCTTGGCTGGTGTTCGCGCAGACGGCCATCTTGCAATTCTTGGTGGCAGCGTTCATCTCGCTTGTCGTTCACCTTGCCGTGAAGATTGCCAATAACCCTACGCTTGGAATCGTGTTCGTATGTGCCCTGATGGGGGTGACGATGGTTCCCGGGTATTACGGAAGATCCATCGCTTTACGTGAGTTCGCCCTGTTGAATCCCCTTACGTATGCGAACGCTGAGTTGACCGTCGGCGCCTATAGCCCGTACCCGACAACGCAGATAGTGAATCTGCCTGGACTTTGCTTCGAGCGTGGCGCGATTGCCCTCGTATGCGCAATCGGGATCGAGGTGCTGGCAATTAGCCTGCTTTGCGTTGCTGGAAAGAGCGGCTGCGCGCGCCCGATGCCCCCGATTTGTCTTGAGAGAGGTTCCTTCACCGCATCGAGAGCGGCAACTCGTTCGAGCGCTTGTGCCTCCGCCGTTGCATACGTAAGAACGATGGGGAAACTGCTCCTGCATTCTCCTGCCCTCGCCGTATGCGCGATTGCAATGTCGACGACGATGCTGGCCCCGGCTCTGGTCGAGGTGTTTCCTGACGCTGATGACGTTTCCGCTGTTCGGTATAGGGATGGGGAGCTCCGTTCAATAGATCGGTATCTAGAGCAGGACGCTGCGAATATGGATGTCGAGGGCAAAACGGCCCTGGAAGACATGCGAGATGCTCTTTCGGGTTTTGTGTACGCGCCTACGCCTGCGGAGGGGTTTCGAAGCCTTGCGACGTACGAGCGCGCTCGAGGCGAACTGGGCGCGGCAGATGCGACCCTCCTGCAATCGATCGGAATCGAGCCGGAGACTCCTTCTCGTGCGGAGGCGCGCGCCCTTCTGCTCGAGTCGATCGCGAGCTTGCCGGACCCCAAGGTTTACGAGTTAAGTACGAAGATGCCCCCATTAATCCTCCTTTCGTATTTCCAGGCAGCGCTTCCTTCCTTGTTTTGGCTGTTGCCCGTGGTTGTCACATCGCTTGCGTGCACCCACCTGCAGTGCCGTTCCCTTCTGGTTTTCCAAGTCCCCGCAACAGCGCATGTGCGTTTTCTGACGGCTGTTGCGTTGTCTCTCCTGCTTGGCTTGACGCTGCTTTTGGTGTCGATGGTTCCCGCTGCAGTTGTGTCCGCGATTAAGAACGGTGCGGGTGGATCGGAGTATCCCGTCGCTCTCATTCGAGCGGGGGCTTCGACAACGTCCATGGTGGGGGAGGCGGTGTTGCGTAGCGTTCCGTTGCTGGTCATGGCATACGGCGTGATTTCCGTCGTCGCTGCGTTGACAGCAGCGATTAGCCGCAGCCCCGTTGTCACCGGAGTGGTTTGCGCGGTTCTCTTGGTGTTGGGTTCGTTGAGCGCTCATGTTGAAAGCGCGGGCATGGGCGCCGCGCTGCTGGCTCCATTCGCCTCGTTTGATCCCGCTTCCCAGGTGGGGACGATTGGGTTCCTTGGGCGAGGGACGAACGCGATGCCTTTTGGAGAGGTCGTCGGCGCATCGGGCGCTCTGCTGGTGGTCTTGGGCGCCGTATCTCCGTTGTTGGTGCGCCTGGGTGTTCCGAAGATCGAAAGGGGATGATCTCGATGATTGACCTTCAAACGCTGACGATCTCTTATGGAAAGAAGGTGCTCGTAGATTCGGTGAACGCTGAGTTTGCCCCGGGTACGGTCTACGGTCTCGTCGCTCCGAACGGGCATGGAAAGACGACGTTGCTGCGTGCGATGGCAGGTTTGCCGGGTCCTCGCGTGGACGGGAGCATCGTTCTGGATGAGGTGCAGGGTACGGGTGCGAGAGAGGTCCGTTCTATGATCTTCTATGCACCTGGTGAGGGAACGCTGCTGTATCCCGGATTGCGTGCGGAAGATCACCTCAAGATGGTTTGCGATATGTGGCCGCATGCTCGTGATATCGAGGAGGTAGTGGAGCAAACGCAGATAGGCGAGTTCGCGAAGATGAGGATCCGCGCTCTGAGCCAGGGTATGAAGCAGCAGCTTACCTTGGCGATTGCGTATGCGACGGGTGCGCGGTACCTCCTGTTGGATGAACCCATGAACGCGCTCGATCCCAGCAGGGTGGACTTGCATTCCGGGATTCTCAGGAAGCTGGCCGATTCTGGTACGTGCATCATCATGTCATCCCACATCTTGGATTCGGTCGATAGACTGTGCGATGAGATTCTGTTTTTGAAGGATGGGAGGCTCATTAGAAGCATTCCGCAAGATGATGCTGCGCCGAAGTCTCCCGGATCCCATTTCGCAAGGCCTGCCGGACGCGCCGAGGGTGCGCTAAGCGCGTATCGGCGGCTCTACGGAGAGGGCGGGTAGAAATGCAAGTTAATAATCTATGTGGTCGATATGCCGTTAAACCCGCATATCGATACCGCTCAGCCATTCGCCTCGCCCCCGTCGCATGTACCTTCATCCGGTCTGTTACTTTTAATCTAACAATTCTTTGAGGAACGTAGGTGCTTCCAAATGTACTGTCGACTTCTTCTCAAACTAATCCTAAGAGACAAGGCCGTATGGATTTGTACGCTCGTTCTCGCTGCAGCCTTTTCCGTCCCCATTGCGTTCAATTCACCCATCTACGGGCCCTTCTTTATGAAGCAGGGCATGCAGAGCTTTGTCGACGCATTCAATACGCGCGCACCCCAGGCCAACGGCACAGACCTATCGCCAGAGCAGCAAGCTGACGCGGAGCTTGCAAGATACGCGAACGCCGCCCTCGCCGCCCAAACCGACGCCGCCTTTCTCGATTCTGCCGAGAGCTACTACGCGCTCATGGGCGAAGGCTTCCAATCCGGGTCCATCGTGGGAGACCGAGAGACCAATGACGCAGAGCTCGCATATTGCCGTGCTCTGAGCAGTTCCGGCATCACGCACATTCCAGCCTCCGCAAGCGATCTGCCATTCCTTTCCTTCCTGCCTTACGCCATTGCCATGGTGCCGTCTTTCCTTCCCTTCATTCCCTTCCTTCTCTCGTCGATACTCCTGCTCGGGGCCACAAGGCCTGCGACCCTGGCGGCGAAGGCGCCCGTGCCCAAATTCCGTCGCCTTATCCAGATTGTGTTTTCGATAATCGCCGCGGGGACCGCGATGCTCCTCGCCGGCCTCGCACCCGGGGGCATTTACGCCTTGGCCCTAAACGGCTTCGGGCAAATTGGGTACCCGATCGCCTTCTTCCATGACGGCGCGCTTACCACCACGACTGCGGGAAACGTCTTCACAGCCCTGCTTATCGCGCTTCTTGCGGGCGGAACCTTGATATCCGTTTGTTCCGTCGTCCTATCGACCGCAACGAGGCGCGTCCTCGCAGGCCCCCTTGCCTCCGCGCTGCTTGTCGCGGCCCCGGTATTCCCGTTACTGTCCGATTCGGCACTGGAGCATAACGCCGCGCTCAATCTCCTGCCGCTGGCCATATTCTCGCCTATCGAGGCAACGGGTTACGTGGGATGCTTCCCGACGGAATTCATTGGCTCCGGTTCAAGCGGTGCATCGATGCTTGCCGTGGCCCTGGCATACATCGCGGTCTTTTTTGCGGTCGGCGCCGTTGCGACACGTTCGCCCAAACAGCCTGGACCCGCGAAAAAGCACCATGGGCTCGAGCTTCTGGACGCGAGCGTGGGATACGGAAGCACGACGATACTTTCAATCGGATCGCTTTTCTTGAGCCCGGGAACGGCGGCGGGCCTCGTTGCTCCCAACGGCTCGGGGAAAACCACCCTTCTTGAAGCGCTGTCGGGCCAATTTCCCACCCGCATCCGCTCGGGAAGCCTGGCGGCAGACGGAATCAGCCAACGTCGATCAGCCGAATTTGCAGAACTCGTCTACCTGAGCTCTTCAGGCGGCACGGATCTCTACCCCACGCTATCAGCCCTCGAGCACCTTGCTTTCGTTAGGGAGGCGTGGAAATCGGCCACCGACATCGACTCGCTCTGCAGCTCCCTCGGAATCTCCCCATATCTCGACAAGCCGACCCGTAAACTCTCGACAGGAATGAAGCAGCAGGTAAAGCTTGCCATGGCGATATCGACCGGTTGCCCGTACCTTATCCTCGATGAACCGCTGAACGGCCTCGATCCGGGAAAGCGGAAAACCTCCTGCGACGCGATGCGCAGCGAGGTGGCGCGGGGACGAAGCGTGCTCATTTCAAGCCATCTGCTCGACGACCTGGCAGACCTCACCAACTCGTTCTACTTCATCGAGGCCGGCACGCTCGTGGAAAAGATCAAGTCGTCCTCGCAGACGCTCAAGCAGGAATACCTCGATACATACGAGAGATGAATGTGGGGGAGTGTTCGGATGAAGTTGATATTTAAGGTCCAGCTCATGTCGTGCCGAAAAGACCGTGAACCTTTTGTGGGACACGCGGCGCCGTGGTACCATAGCCGAGTTTGTTGTCTTGGTCGGAAACCAAGACGCCTTATGCGCTGATCGGTAACCAGCGCCTGACCAATAAGGAGTCCTACCATGAAGCAGGGTATCCATCCCCAGTATGTCGAGTGCACGGTGACGTGCTCCTGCGGCAACACCTTCAAGACGCACGCTACCGTGTCCGAGATGAAGGTTGAGCTTTGCAACGAGTGCCACCCGTTCTACACCGGCCAGCAGAAGTTCGTCGACACCGGTGGACGCGTCCAGCGCTTCGCCGACAAGTTCGGTGGCGCCGCTGCCGCCCAGCTCAAGAAGGCCGAGGAGGCCAAGGCTGCCAAGGCTGCCAAGGCTGCTGAGGCCGAGGCCGCTCGCAAGGCCGCCGCTGAGGCTAAGGCTGCCGAGAAGGCTAAGCGTGCCGCTAAGTTCGCCGAGGAGGCTGCCAAGCAGGCTGCTGAGGCTCCCGCAGAGGCTCCCGTCGAGGAGGCCGCTGCCGAGGCCGAGACCACCGAGGCTGCTGAGTAAATAGCTCGCCGCGGAATCATTCGCATTCATGGCATGAGGGCCGTGCATCCATTTGGGTGCGCGGCCCTTTTCTTTTTATTGGTGCAAGCCAACCTGTCCCCATTGCACCAGATTGGTGCGAAGGGGACAGGTTAGTTTGCACCAAATGACAGAGAGGCAGCGTTTGCCCAGATAAACCTGCCAAAATTAACCTGTCCCATTGTGGCAGGTTGGTCGTAGTTATTACGTGGCGGTCGAGGTCGACCGTATAGGCCGCGCCTTGTTTGGCTAAAGTACAATCATCTGTGTTTAACTCGCCCGCAGCTGCACGGCGTGGGCGATGGCCAAAAAGGAAAACCACATGGGATTCATGTCAAAGCTGCTGTCCTTTGGATCCGATAAGGACCTTAAGCGCTACTACAAGATCGTCGACCAGATCAACGGTCTTGAGCCCCAGTTTGAGAAGATGACCGAGGAGGAACTCCGCGGCCAGACCGATAAGTTCCGCGAGCGTTACGCCAACGGCGAGTCGCTCGACGACATGCTCCCCGAGGCCTTTGCCACCGTGCGTGAGGCTTCCAAGCGCACCATGGGTATGCGCCACTTTGACGTGCAGCTCATTGGCGCCATGGCGCTGCACGAGGGCCACATCGCCGAGATGAAGACCGGCGAAGGTAAGACCCTCGTCTCCACGTTGGCCGGCTATCTCAACGCTATTGCCGGCAAGGGCGTGCACGTCGTTACTGTCAACGATTACCTTGCCAAGCGCGACTCCGAGTGGATGGGCCGCATCTATAAGTACCTGGGCATGACCGTCGGTCTGCTCCAGAACAACATGCCGCTCGAGCTCAAGCGCCCGGCCTACCAGGCCGACGTCACCTACGGCACCAACTCCGAGTTCGGCTTTGATTACCTGCGCGACAACATGGTTACCCGTCCCGAGCAGCGCGTGCAGCGCGGTCACAACTACGCCATCGTCGACGAGGTTGACTCCATCCTGATCGATGAGGCCCGCACCCCGCTGATCATCTCGGGCGCTGGCACCAAGTCCGCCAGTACCTACAAGGACTTCGCGCGTGCCGTGCGTGGCCTTGAGCGCGGCGAGGACGTGTCGCACGACATGCTCACCGCCACCGAGGACGTCGAGCCCACGGGCGACTATGTCATGGACGAGGCCAAGCACACCATTGCCGCTACCGAGCGCGGCCTTAAGAAGATCGAGCGCCGCCTGGGTATCGATGACATCTATGCCGATCTCTCCGGCCAGCTTGTCAACCACCTGCAGCAGGCGCTGAAGGCCCAGTACATGTTCCACCGCGACAAGCAGTACGTGGTCACCAACGGCGAGGTCAAGATCGTCGACGAGTTCACCGGCCGCATTATGGAAGGCCGCCGTTACTCCGAGGGCCTGCACCAGGCCATCGAGGCCAAAGAGGGCGTGCTCGTGCGCGAGGAGAATCAGACGCTGGCCACCATCACCCTGCAGAACTACTTCCGTCTGTATGACAAGCTCTCCGGCATGACCGGTACGGCACTTACCGAGGATGCCGAGTTCCGCGAGATCTACAAGCTGCCCGTCGAGGTCATCCCCTCCAACAAGCCTGTGCAGCGCGTGGACCACGAGGACCTGGTGTACCGCACCATCCAGGCCAAGTACAATGCCGTCGCCGACGATGTCGAGCAGCGTCACGCCAAGGGCCAGCCGGTCCTGGTGGGCACCGTCTCCATCGAGAGCTCCGAGAAGCTGTCCGCCGCCCTTACCAAGCGCGGCATCGCGCACGAGGTCCTCAACGCTAAGCATCACGAGCGCGAGGCCCACATCGTTGCCCAGGCCGGACGCTACGGCGCCGTGACCATCGCCACCAACATGGCCGGTCGTGGTACCGACATCCTGCTGGGCGGCAACCCCGACGAGCTGGTGCGCGAGCGCCTGGAGTACGAGGGCCTGACCATGGAGGACGTGACGCCCGAGCAGCTCGAGCAGTTTAACGCCGAAGCCAAGGAGACCTGCAAGGCCGAGCGCGAGCGCGTGCTTGCCGCCGGCGGCCTGACCGTTATCGGCACCGAGCGCCATGAGTCCCGCCGCATCGACAACCAGCTGCGTGGCCGTTCCGGCCGTCAGGGCGATCCGGGCGAGACCCAGTTCTACCTGTCGCTCGAGGACGACCTCATGCGCCTGTTCGGTGGCGACAAGATGGACCGCGTCTCCAAGATGATGGTTACGGCCGACATGGGCGACGACATGCCCATCCAGCACAAGATCATCTCCAAGGCCGTCGAGAGCGCCCAGCACAAGGTCGAGAGCATCAACTTCTCCATGCGTAAGAGCGTCCTTGAGTACGACGACGTCATGAACAAGCAGCGCCAGGTCATCTACGCCGAGCGCAATAAGATTCTGGACGGCAAGGATCTGACCGACCACATCACCGAGGTCATGCACGATACCGTGTACCGCTGCGTGCAGGAGTTCTGCACCAAGGACAGTCACGATGGTGAGCGCGACCTGGAGGGCCTGCGCAAGTGGGTTGTGGAGCTCACCGGCCACATCGATACGCCGAAGTTCCCCGACGAGGATTATGAGGCCCTGGCTGCCGATGTCCTGGCTTACGTAGAGAAGTGCTACAACATGAAGGCCGAGCGCTTGGGCGAGGACCTGATGCGCGAGCTCAACACCCAGGTTATGCTGCGCGTCATCGATACCCGCTGGATGAACTACCTGCAGGAGATGGACTACCTCAAGACCGGCATCGGCCTGCGCGGCTTTGGCCAGCGCGACCCGCTGGTCGAGTACAAGACCGAGGCCTACGGCGCGTTCCAGATGCTCGTCGACACCATGTACGAGGATTACCTGCGCACGGTTCTGCGCATCGAGATCAAGGCTGCCCCGCGTGCCGTGGAGCACAAGGAGGAGCCCGCGCTCGAGGGTGCGCGCTTCTCCGGTCCCGCCGAGGTCGATGGCGACAACGGCGACTCGGTGCTGCGCAAGCAGGCGCAGGTGCAGGCCCGCACGGCTGTCCAAGGCGGACCGGCTGCCGTCAACAACGGTGGCAAGGTGACCACCTATCGCAAGTCCGAGAGCGACGATCCGTACGTCAACGTGGGCCGCAACGACCCGTGCCCCTGCGGTAGCGGCAAGAAGTTTAAGTACTGCCACGGCAGGAATCGTTAATGGCTGAGGCTTTAGAGGTAACGCCCGCCGAGCTGGACGCGTTTGCGGACCGGCTCGGCGAGGTCGAGTCGTATCTCCATTTGGACGAAAAGCGCACGCGCGTGACTGAGCTCGAGGCTAAAAGCGTGGCCCCCGGCTTTTGGGATGATGCCGACGCTGCCCGTGCCACCATGGAGGAGATCGCGCGCACCAAGGAAGATATCGCTGCCGTGGACACCGCGCGCGGCGAGCTTTCCGATGCCCGCGCCGCGCTGGAGCTTGCCGAGGAGATGGGGGATGACCCCGACGCCGCTGCATTGCGCGAGGAAGCTGCCGCTACGGCAGAGCGCCTTGCCCGTGCCATCGACGAGCTTGAGCTTTCGAGCTGGTTTACCGGTGAGTTCGATCACGGCGATGCCATTGTGACCATCAAGCCCGGACAGGGTGGTCTGGAGGCCCAGGACTGGACCTTCATGCTCTTTAAGATGTACATGAAGTACTGCCAGCGTCGCGGCTGGAAGGTCACCATCAACGACTGTCCCGCGGCCGAGGTCATCGGCATCGACCGCGCTACCTTTACCGTCGAGGGCAAGGACGCATTCGGCATGCTGCGCGCCGAGGCCGGCGTCCACCGCTTGGTGCGCATTAGCCCCACCGACGACAAGAAGCGCCGCCAGACCACGTTTGCCGGCGTCGAGGTCATCCCCGTGCTACCCGATGATATCGACATCGAGATCAGTCCTGATGACATCCGCGTGGACGTGTACCACGCGAGTGGCCCGGGCGGTCAGGGCGTCAACACCACCGACTCCGCCGTGCGCGTGACGCATTTCCCCAGCGGCATTGTGGTTACCTGCCAAAATGAGCGCAGCCAGATCCAGAACAAGGCCGCGTGCATGCAGATCCTCAAGGCTCGTCTGTACGAGATTGAGCTCGAGAAGCGCGCCGAGGCGCTCGATGAGATCCGCGGACCCAAGACCACGATTGGTTTTGGCAACCAGATTCGCAGCTACGTGCTCTACCCGTACCAGATGGTCAAGGATTTACGCTCGGGTGTGGAGACCAGCAATGTCGAGGCCGTTCTTGACGATGGCGACCTGGACCCGTTTGTTATTGGCTACCATCGCTGGGCCACCGGCAACGCTGACGCGGAGACCCCATCTGCTTAAACCGCCCGGGTTTATGTGGAAATGGATTAAAACCCTCCGAGCGGTGTGGTTTTGTATCCAGAGTAAACCCTGCGCAGGGGTGGTTTTTGTCCGGCGAATCGGTAGAATCGAATACAAGAAGAAGTTCAAAGCGCATCCGATGGGGTGCGCTTTTTTGAGGGAGGCAGCATGGCATACCGTCTGGACATCAAGCGCATTCTTTCGATGAACTTCTTTCACGACCTGCCCCAGATTATGTTGGGGTGCGCTCTGGCCGCTATTGCGACCGACCTGTTTTTGATTCCCAACGGCCTTGCTGCCGGTGGCGTTACGGGCCTTGCCACCATTATTCAGGCGCTCGGTGCATCGCGCGGCCTATCGCTTCCCGTTGGTATTCAGACGATCGTGATGAACGCCTTGCTGTTGTTGGTCGTTATGCGCGAGGGCGGCATGTTCTACGTGGTGCAGACCGCGACGGGCTTTGTGCTGCTGGGCTTCTTTACCGATCTGTTCGCCCCGTTTGTAGCACCTCTGGCGGATGCGGACCTGATGCTCCCTGCCATGTGGGGCGGCATTATTACGGGCATCGGTTACGGCATGGTGTTGCGCGCCGGCGCCAACACCGGCGGCTCGGACACGATTGGCCAAATCATCTCGCGTAACACCTCGCTGCCGGTGGGCTCGACCGTCATGGCGATCGATGTTGCCGTGTGTGCGCTGTCGGCTCCGGTCTTTTCAATCGAAAACGCACTGTATGCAGGCCTTTCGATGGTCATTAGCGGCTACGTGATCGATGCCGTGGTCGATGGTGGCAACAAACGCCGTATGGTACTCATCATCTCGGACAAGTTCCCTGATATCGCTGCCGATATCATGTATGGTCTGGGTCGTGGTTGTACCAAGTTTAAGGCGACTGGCATGTATTCGGGTGCCGAGAAGCCGGTGATTATGGTCATCGTGAGCCGTCGAGAGCTCAATACCCTCAAGACGATCGTGCGCGAGCGCGATCCTCACGCCATTGTGACGGTCGCTGACGTTACGGAAGCCTTCGGCGAGGGATTCAAGGACATTAGCGCGTAGGGCGACCGCGTTCCATCCAAAAGACGTTCACATTGATAAACCGTTTCATCAGCGGTTCTGCCTGCTAAATTGTTCAAATAATGATAAAAACTCTGGTAAAGCCATCAGTTTCCAGCATAATGAATGACGTACGTGCATTGCGGCTGTGTTGGGATTACCTTCGGTGCCGTGCGCATTTTGTCTAATGAGGATGAAAGGAAGGCACAATGAGCGACGAAGAGCTCAAAAAGGTTGCCAACGAGGTAAGGAAGGGCATCGTCACCGGCGTGCACGCTGCCAAGTCCGGCCATCCGGGCGGTTCGCTCGGCGCTGCCGACATCATGACCTATCTGTACTTTGAGGAAATGAACGTCGACCCGTCCGACCCCCGCAAGGCCGACCGCGACCGCTTCGTGCTTTCCAAGGGTCACTGCGCGCCTGGTCTGTACGCCGTGCTCGCCGAGCGCGGATTCTTCCCCAAGGAGGATCTCGAGACGCTGCGCCACATCGGCAGTCACCTGCAGGGCCATCCCAACATGAACGACACTCCGGGCGTCGATATGTCCACCGGCTCGCTGGGCCAGGGCATCTCCGCCGCCGTGGGCATGGCGGTTGCCGCCAAGCACTGGGGCGACGACTATCGCACCTACGCCCTGCTGGGCGACGGCGAGAGCGAGGAGGGCCAGGTCTGGGAGGCAGCCATGTTTGCCGGCAACCAGCAGCTCGACAACCTCTGCGTGATCGTCGACCATAACGGCCTGCAGATCGACGGCCCCGTCGAGGAGGTCAACGACCCCATGCCGCTCGCCGACAAGTTCCGCGCCTTCAAGTTCCATGTGGTGGAGCTCGCCGACGGCAACGACTTCGACCAGATCCGCGCCGCCTTTGCCGAGGCCCGCGCCACCAAGGGTCAGCCAACCGCCATTATCGCCGAGACCACGAAGGGCAAGGGCGTCTCCTTTATGGAGAACCAGGTGGGTTGGCACGGTAAGGCCCCCAACGATGAACAGTTTGAGCAGGCCATGGCAGAGCTCACGGCCGCCGGAGAGGAGCTCTAGGATGGCAGACGTCAAGAAAATCGCCACGCGTGTAAGCTACGGCGAGGCCCTCGTCGAGCTCGCCAACGAGCACGATGACTTTGTGGTCCTCGACGCCGACCTGGCCGCCGCCACGCAGACCGGTAAGTTTAAGGCCGCTTGCCCCGACCGCTTCTTCGATGTGGGCATCGCCGAGAGCAACCTGATGGGTGTTGCCGCCGGTATCGCGACCACCGGCCGCGTCGCCTTCGCGAGCAGCTTTGCCATGTTTGCCGCCGGCCGCGCCTTTGAGCAGGTTCGTAACTCCATCGGCTATCCGCACCTTAACGTTAAGATCGGTGCCACGCACGCCGGCATCTCGGTGGGCGAGGATGGTGCCACGCACCAGTGCTGCGAGGATATCGCCCTCATGCGCGTCATCCCCGGCATGACCGTTATCGTTCCCGCCGACGATGTGGAGGCCCGTGCCGTGACGCGCGCCGCCTACGAGTGCGATGGCCCCGTGTACATGCGCTTCGCCCGTTTGGCCTCGCCGGTTATCAACGACCCCGAGACCTATAAGTTCGAACTGGGTAAGGGCATCGTCATGCGCGAGGGCACCGACGTGACCATCGTGGCCTGCGGCCTGATGGTCGGCGAGGCTCTCGAGGCCGCTGAGCAGCTTGCTGCCGAGGGCATCGACGCCGAGGTCATCAACATGCACACCATCAAGCCCATCGATGCCGACCTGATTATCAAGAGCGCTACCAAGACCGGCCACGTCGTGACCGTCGAGGAGCACTCTGTGATCGGTGGCCTGGGCAGCGCCGTTGCCGACGTCCTGTGCGAGCAGTGCCCGACGTCGCTCAAGAAGATCGGCGTCAACGACACCTTCGGTGAGTCTGGCCCGGGTGCCGAGCTCTTGCACAAGTATGGCCTGGACGCCGCCAACATCGTGGCGACCACCAAGGAGTTCTTGGCCTAGGGCAAGACGAGGCAAAGTATCGCTTCAGCAACCGTATGCAATCCATAACAGGGGCGTCCTCAAAGAGGACGCCCCTGTTTTTTGTCGGCAACAAACAAATTAGGCCCGCACCAAGTAAAGGCTTTCTCCGGGAAACGGGTCCAGACCAGCAAAGTGCAATTCAGCCCCCAAGCACGGCGCTGCTGCACCCAAGTAAAACGCAGCGACCCCTTAGTTATCGCAGGCCGGACACAGGGTTACTTTCCAAATCTTTCCGCAGGACGGAGGAGCCCCCGCCGCACGTAGTGCGCAGCGGAGGCTCCGGCATGTCCGAGGACGATTTGGAAAGTAACCCTGTGTCCGGCCGGAGGGACCCAAACACGGCCATGCTTCTTATGTGCAGCAAAGCTAATGCTGCTAAAATATTAAGCGCTCATGTAGTTTAAACGCACGACGATAAGGAGCACCAGTGGGTAACCACTTCCGTACCTCCGGTGCGGGCGATGATGTCCCCAAGACGCAGGCAGGCGTCCAGGGCAGTCGTTTCGCCACTCCGGATTCAGAGGGCCAGCCTGTTGCTCAGGCCCCCGCTCAGCCGGCAGATCAGGCACAGCCGGCATCCGATCCCTTTGCCTACAATCCAACCAGCGATGTCGCGCTTTCCGGCACGGCGGGTTTTGAGCCCGTTCAGGCCGTGACCGCTCGCGTGGAGCAGCCTCAGGCTGGTGCCGCCACGCCGCAGCCTACCATGGCCGGCATTCCCGACCCCTTGGCCCCTGCGACGCCGGCTCCTCAGCCTGCGCAGTCCGGTCTCTTTGCCGCTATTCCCGACCCCACGCAGCCTGCTGCCCCGGTGGTCGAGAGCGATCAGGCAGCCGAGGTCGCAAGCCTCGATAACGCGCTCAACAACCCCGATTTTACGTCGGTGTTTGCGCCCATCGATCCGCAGGCCAGCCGCAAGAAGATGGCCAAGCAGGCCGGTGTCGAGCCCGTCATCCTTATGGAGCATGTCACCAAGATCTATCCGGCACAGCCCAACAAGCCTGCACTCGACGACATCAACATCGAGATCTATCCGGGCGAGTTCGTCTTCCTGGTCGGTCACTCCGGCTCGGGTAAGACCACGCTGCTGTCGACGCTCAACCGTGACGTCAAGCCGACGAGCGGCCGCATCCTGGTTGCCGGTCAGGACCTCATGAAGATCAAGAACCGCAAGGTTCCGTTCCTGCGCCGCCAGATTGGCGCCGTGTTCCAGGACTTTAAGCTTCTGCCGCAAAAGACCGCCTACGAAAACGTGGCGTTTGCCCTGCAGTGCATCGGCAAGCCCAAGGGCGTCATTCGCAGCCAGGTGCCCGAGGTGCTGCGTCTGGTCGGCCTGGCCGATCAGATGGACTCGCTGCCCGACCAGCTTTCCGGTGGCGAGCAGCAGCGCGTTGCCGTCGCCCGCGCTATGGTCAACCGTCCGCCGCTGCTGATCTGCGACGAGCCGACGGGCAACCTCGACCCGGCGATCTCGCTGGGCATCATGAAGCTGCTCGAGCGTATTAACCGCACCGGCACCACCGTGATCGTCGCCACGCACGACCGCGAGATGGTCGATAGCATGCACCGTCGCGTGATCGCCCTCGAGGGCGGCCACGTTATTCGCGACCAGGAGAGGGGAGGTTACGGCAACTATGGCACCAACTAACGTGGGCTACTCCTTCAAAGAGGCAATCAGCCACTTCTTCCGTAACTGGACTACCTCGCTCGGCGCCGTCATCACGATCTTCCTTTCGCTGTTTATCATCGGCCTGTTCATTATGGGTTCCGCGATGCTGAACTCCGTGATCGGTACCGTCGAGGATCAGGTTGTCATTAATGCCTTTATTAGCGATGACGCCGATCAGGCAGACATCCAGGCCTTTGAGGCCGAGCTCAAGACGTGGAGCAACGTCAAGTCCGTGACCTATAAGGATAAGGACGACGCGCTGGCCGAGTACACGAGCAAGATGTCGGGTAACGCCGACGCCACCATGAGCGCGCTCGACGGCCAGAACCCGCTGCCCGCCTCGTTTGCGATTGAGATGGACGATCCGTCTCAGGTCGAGAGCACGGCCAAGAAGCTCAAGAAGGATGCCGATTTCCAGAAGATCGCGGATGACGGCGACGTCAACGCGAGCGTGCTGTACGGCCAGGAGGAAGTGAGCCGCCTGTTCCAGGTGACCAACTACATCCGCATCGCCGCCGTGGTGCTCGTTGGCCTTCTGACCTTTATCGCATTCATCTTCATCAACAACACGATTCGCCTGTCCATTACGGCGCGTCGTCGTGAGATTGCGATTATGCGTCTGGTCGGCGCCAGCAACGGCTTCATTCGTGGCCCGTTTATCACCGAGGGCGTACTGCA
This sequence comes from Collinsella sp., assembly GCA_046995905.1. Lineage (GTDB taxonomy): Bacteria > Actinomycetota > Coriobacteriia > Coriobacteriales > Coriobacteriaceae > Collinsella. Next base: position 1,960,696 of record JBKXET010000001.1, on the reverse strand, counting down.
GGCCATTTTGGGCTCGCTGCTTTCCATCGGCGTTCTGGAGCTGCTGCGCAATCTGATGATTCCGCGTTTGCAGGAGAGCATCGGCTGGATGTCGTTTGCCCTGCCGATGCAGTACTACCTGGTGACCTATGCTGCGCTGATTCTGGTCGGCGTGATTATCGGCCTCTTTGGTTCTGCCATCGCCATGCGTCGCTACCTGCGCGTGTAGGCATGCCTGGAATTCATCCCTTCCAACGGGTCGTCTCTTATGGGGCGGCCCGTTTTTTGATCCCTAGGGGACGGCAGGAAAGCGAATCATTTGGGTAGACTCTTTGGAGTTCGCAATCGATAGTTAGGAGGCGCCATGGGGCGCAATAACAAGCATAAGCGTGGAGCTCGCAATAAGCGCGGGCCGGTGCGCAGCGAACGCCGTCCGAGCCTGACCGGGCGCGTGCAGCTCCATGAGCACAGTGCCTATGTCATAACCGAGAATGGCGACTACAAGGTCATGGGTCGCGGCAAGCGTGAGATCATGGACGGCGATACCGTTGCCGTGAGCATTAAGAATAGCCCGCATGGCGAGCGTCGCGCCGTGATCGAGGGCGTAGTTGAGCGCGCAGCCATAAGCGTGGTGGGTACGTACCAGACCGCCGGTCCGCTCGGTGTGATCGAGCCGCTCGATTCGCGCTTGAAGGCCGACTTCTTCATTTTGCCCGAGGATACCTCGGCGGATCGTCTGGGTGTCCACCCGGGTGATGCCGTTGTCGCGCGCATTTTGACCTACCCGACGCGCCTGGAATCGGGCACCGTGACGATCGAACGCCGCATTGGCGGAGATGACGCGCCCGATTTGGGCGTTCAATATGTGATGGCGCGTTACGGCTATACCGATAGCTATCCCGAGACCGCGCTAGACGAGGCCGAGGGGCTTTCGCTCGATGTGTCCGCGGCGCTTAAGGACCCGCTCCGCCGCGATCTGCGCGACCGCTTTGTCATCACGATCGACCCGGTCGACGCGCGCGACTTTGACGATGCCATTTCGCTGGAGCGCACGCCCGAGGGTGGCTACAAGCTGGGTGTGCATATCGCCGACGTTTCACACTATGTGGCTTGGGACGGGCATATCGATCTTGAGGCTCGCCATCGTACGACATCGGTGTATCTGGCCGATCGCGTGCTTCCCATGCTGCCCGAACGCCTGTCCTGTGACCTGTGCTCGCTTCGCCCTGACGAGGACCGTCTTGCGTTTACCGTCGATATCGAGCTCGATGAGCGGGGTCGCGTGCGGCATTACGATCCGTACCCCAGCGTGATTCGCTCGCGTGTGCGTATGGACTATGACGGCGCCGAGGCGCTGCTGGTGCGTGCCGGTGCGGTTGAGTATTCGGTGCTGGAGGGTGCGGCCGAGGATGTTGCGGCTGCCGAGGCCTCGCGCGAGGAAGCGCTTGAGCGCGGTCTTGCGTGCGAGGAGACCGCCCGCGGCTACAACATCGACCTCGGCGATTTCCTTGTCGCCGCCAACGAACTCGCCGAACTTCGCCGTCGTATTCGTCGCGCCCGCGGCTCAGTCGATTTTGACACGGCCGAGATTCGCGCTCTATTGGATGAGGACGGAGTGCCCGTGCAGATTGTGGCGCGTGAGCGTTCGTGTGCCACGTCGCTTATCGAGGAAGCCATGCTGCTCGCCAACGAGTGCGTTGCAGGGTGGCTGGCGGACCGTGATATCGAGGCCTGCTATCGCGTGCATGAGGATCCGAGCCCCGATAGCCTGCACGGTGCCGCCGTTGCGCTGGCGCAGCTAGGCATCATCGACGATCGCCGTGCTGCCGGTATTGCCCTGGGGAGTCCCGATGAGCTGCAGGCCGCAGTCGATGCTGCCGCCGGTACGGCCAACGCACCGCTCGTCAACATGCTGCTTCTGCGCAGCATGCAGCGCGCGCTGTACAAGCCGCGCAACGAGGGCCACTTTGCGCTCGCCGCGCCGTGCTACTGTCACTTTACGAGTCCCATCCGTCGCTACCCCGATCTGGTGGTGCACCGCGTGCTCAAACTGCAGTTGGCCTACGAGCAGCTCGGCGGCAAGGACGCCTTGGTCCGTACGCCGCGGCTGATCGGCAAGGGGCGCGAGTCGCTGCCGCGCATTCTGCCGCAGATCTGCCGCGCATGCAGCGATGCCGAGCGCGCGGCAGATGCCGCCAGCCATGCGACACAAAAGATCAAGATTGCCCAGTACTATGAGGACCGTCTGGGCGAGCGCTATGCCGGAACCGTCTCGTGGGTTAGCAGCATGGGCCTCTTTGTGCGCTTGGATCTAACGCAGGTCGAAGGCTTGATTTCGATCAAGAGCCTGGGCAACGAGTGGTTCGAGTTCGACGAGGACGCGCTTACGCTGACGGGCGCCGACACGGGGACTCGTTACGAGCTGGGGCAGCGCGTGATTGTCGAGGTCTCGCGCGTCAATACCACGCGTGGGCACTTGGACTTTAAGCTTATCCATTAGCCAAATCCCGACTCATGGTGGGGGAGCGGAGGGCGGCCTTTCGGGACCGCCCTTCGCATTTGAATCGTGGCTACCTTGCCGTCTGCTCGGCCGCCCGCTTACCTGCTATTTGAGAGGTAGAACCTACCAAAATAAACCTGTCCCTTTTTGGCAGGTTTACAAGAAAGCGGGGATGAGATGGCGACGGTGTACGGTTATGCGCGGGTGAGTTCGCGCGATCAGAATCTTAATCGGCAGCTGGATGCGCTGGGCGCCTATGGCGTGGGCTCGGCGAATATTTATGCCGACCATGCGAGCGGCAAGGACTTCGATCGACCGCGTTATCGCGAGCTGCTGCACGTTCTGGGAGACGGGGACGTGCTGGTGGTGCTTTCTATCGACCGACTTGGTCGTAATTACTCCGAGATTCTTGAGGAATGGCGACGCATTACCAAGGAGCTCGGGGTTGCCATTGTGGTGTTGGACATGCCATTGCTTGACACGCGCGTCAGGGCCAGCGGCGCGCCGGATGTGACCAACACCCTGATTGCCGATATTGTGCTGCAACTGCTGAGCTACGTGGCGCAGGTGGAGCGCGAGAATATCCATCGGCGCCAGGCGGAGGGGATTGCAGCGGCGCGAGCGCGAGGGGTCCGTTTCGGTCGACCTCGCAAGCCGTGCCCTCCTCAGTTTGAGCTGGTGCGCGATAGCTATGAGGCAGGCGATATTACCCGCAGCCAGGCAGCAAAGTGCCTGGGCGTGTGCGTGGGGACGTTCGATCGCTGGATGCGCGAGGCGGGGTAGGGTTTTGCGTCGCTTTGTCGCTTCCTGTTGCGATTCAAATTTTGATACGGTGACGATGCCATTTGGGGCTACACTCGCTGATATTCAAAAAAGGAGGTTGACCCTTGGCGCGCGTAAAACAAATAATCGGATGGACCGCGATCGTTCTGTTCGCTGCAACGCTGGCGGGCATCTGGGTGCTGACGGAGCAAAATGCGGTGGAGACGTCGTTGCTGAGCGAGTCCACCGCGCGTGTGGTGGAGGGTCAGGCTACGGGCGTTCAGGCTGTCGATGCCACGGGTGAAGCTCAGGCGGAGAACGGAATGACCGGGGGCACCGATTCGGCTGCCTCGAATGTCCGGTCTGGCCGACTTGCTTCCATTCGCATGTGGGTGGGCACGAACGTCCGTCGCGTTGCCCATACCGTAGAGTTTTTCTTCGTCGGATTGTTCGCCTCGGTGGTCGTGGCTTGCTTTTCCAGGCGTCCGTGGAGCGTATGCTCCCGTTGCGTGCCCGTATTGCTCTTTTGCGCCGCCTGCTCCGTTGGCGATCAGGTACATAAGATCTTTGTTCCCGGCAGGCATTTCGACGTTATCGATTTAGGATTCGATGCTGCGGGCTATGTCATCGCCATGCTGTTGGTATTGCTGACGGCGGCGTTGGTGCGCCATGCGACTCGGCCGATCGGCGCCCATGCGAGGCGCTAGCCTTAAGACGAGACATCGCGACTGCCTATGCTTCGACATTGACTACAATAACGGCTGCAATCGCGAGTGGTCGTCGATGTGCAGTTTTCCAGACACCTGTTTTCTCTAAGAAAGGAAATCCCATGGCGGTATTGTTTGTTGAATATCCCAAGTGCTCGACCTGTAAGAAGGCCAAGGCATGGCTGGACGAACATGGGGTAGAGTATATCGATCGCGATATCGTTTTGGACAATCCCACGGCTGATGAGCTTGCGACCTGGATCGCTCGTTCGGGGCTGCCGGTGCGGCGCTTCTTTAATTCGTCGGGCATGAAATATCGAGAGCTGGGCCTGAAGGCGCGTTTGGATGCGGGCATGACGGATCGGGGGTGCTACGAGCTGCTGGCGACCGACGGCATGCTGGTCAAGCGTCCGCTGCTGGTGGGCGACGACTTTGCGATTCCTGGGTTTAGGGAATCGGCTTGGGCCGAGGCGTTGCTGTAGCGGCTGCGGAAAGTGCGTCCCGTTTTAAGCTCGGATTCCGGGACGCAGTTTCCGGTTGAAGGGGCTAGCGGAAACCGTATCCCAGTTTGAGCGCGAAATCTGGGATACGGTTTCCGTTTGGGGCCTCTAGGGGAAAGCGCGTCCCGTTCTGGACGTAAATTCTGGGATGAGCTTTCCGGTTGGCGGGCATATGCGCTAATCCTCAAGCTGTGCCCATTCGTGCGGATCGTAGACTTTTACGTGCTTGTTGGGCTTGCCGCTCCAGTACTCCTCGTCCATAAAGGGCAGATATGCCTGGACGCCGGGGCAGATAAAGGGAATCCGCTGCTGTTGCAGTCGCTCGCGCTGGCGCTGCTCCAGGTGCGCCTCGGATATGACGGTCGGCATGCCGGACAGCTCGACGAGGCTTGCCTGGATTCGCTTAAGGTCGGGGAGTCCCGCGTGCCATGACATCCGCATGATCAAAAAGGATGCACGGCGGTATTTTGCCTGCACCACAGTAATGGCGGGGCGCAGTGTGGGATGGATTTTGTCCCGTTCGGGCCAAAGGTCGGCAGTGATCTCGAGGCCCAGGGTCTCCCATAGGTAATCAAGCTCTTCGTCCATTGCGCCTCGATATCTACGTGATCATTGATACTTCGATTGTGTTGCCTGGTGCTATCGTTTTCGCGGTAGAATCTGCCAACGGTTGACGGCTACCGCTCGCGGCGTTTTGCCCTTCGTGTACAGCGGTCGGCTTCACAGGTCCTTCACGGGTTGGACTAAATTAGGCCAATTTGACTGAATTTCAAAAAAGTCAAAATTGGGGCTTGCGTCACGGCGAGACTTCCCGTATATTTCTTTCTTGCGCAAAGGCACAGCCGAGCGCAGCGATGCAGTCATTGGGATGTCGTCTAATGGCAGGACAGCGGATTCTGGTTCCGTCAATGGGGGTTCGACTCCCTCCATCCCAGCCATTGCATTTGCTACATATGGCCCGTTCGTCTAGCGGTTTAGGACGCCGCCCTCTCAAGGCGGAGATCACCAGTTCGAATCTGGTACGGGCTACCAAAATTGAACGCCCGGGCCTCGTAAGAGACCCGGGTTTTGTGTATTGACCGTATATACGGCGCCTGCCGTGTTTCGCTCAGATCGAGGAGTAGCCATGGATCTGCCCATCAGCTTGCAAGACATCACGTATGCCGAGAACTATCTGGCGCAGGGCGACCTGGCTACGGCGACACCGCTGCTGGAGCATCTGGTGGAGCTCGCCGAGGAGTATATCGACGCTGAGTGCAAGACGGAGGAGAAGCGCCAATACTTTAGCTTCGATAGCAAGTTTGAGCGCTTGGCCTATCGCCGCGTGGAGAAGGATCCGCGCGAGCTCGTGCAGGTCGAGGTGCCGTTTGACCGCCTGTACTCTGACATGGCGTTTGCCTACATTCGCCAGCAGGATTATGTGAGCGCTCGTAATGCCCTGATGCAGGCTGTGCGTTGGGACCCCATGAACTGCAACTATCGCTTGGATTTGGCCGAGCTGTTCCGCGCACTCGAGGACAAGCAGGAATGGGCATCGCTCTCGTTCTCGGTGCTGGAGCGTGCAAGCGATGGCAAGTGCGCCGCCCGCGCTTACGCCAATCTAGGTCAGTACTTCTTGGAGTCCGAGACCGAGAACGTTTCGGCTGCCGTGGGCTGCGCGCGTCTGGCGCTGCGCCTGGCGCCCAACGATGCGCATACGACGCGCCTGCTCAACAAGATCCATACCACCTATCCGGATGCCGCTGATGAGAGCGACGACCATGTGATGGGTGAGCTCGCCCTGCAGGGCGTGCCGACCTCGCCTTCGGCCGAGATTGCCATCTGCCTGATCATGTGTGCGACCGATGCTGCAAGCGACGGCGACAAGCAGGAGGCGACGCGCCTGACGGTGCGTGCTCGCGACTTGGTGGGCGAGGAGGCCTGCGCGGCGATCATCAAGCTGGTGCGCGAGAGCGACGCGGAGCTTAACGCCGAGCGCAAGGCTAAGCGCGAAGCTACGGGCAAGGGTTCCGATGGTGCCAAGGAGGCCGGCGATGCCCAGTAAGCGCGAGCGCAAGCTCATCTCCAAGAATCGCTCGGCGCATCACGAGTACTTTATCGACGAGACGTTTGAGTGCGGCATCGAACTGAGCGGTACCGAGGTCAAGTCGATTCGCGAGCGCGCCTGTCAGATCACTGACACTTTTGCGCTGATTCGTGGCGGCGAGTGCTGGCTCGTCGGACTGCATATCCACCCTTATAGCCATGGTGGCGTGTGGAATCGCGATCCCGATCGTCGGCGTCGTCTGCTGCTGCATCGTAAGGAGATTGATTTTCTCGATGGCAAGCTGCGCAATCGCGGTTATGCGTTGGTGCCGTTGGAGCTCTACTTTAATACCGACGGCCGTGTAAAGCTGCTACTGGGCCTGGGTCGAGGCAAAAAGCTTTACGACAAGCGCGAGGATATGGCCAAGCGTGACGTTCAGCGCGAAATCGATCGCGCGCTCAAGGAGCGTAATCGTTAGGCGTTCTATATAACTTGCGGTGGAATACGGACTGTTTTGCCTGTTTGAGGGGCTATTCAGTCCCTATTTCACCGCAACTGCGGGCGTCTCATCTTTCTTACTGTTCTGACACATATGTCTCAAAGGCGGCGTCCGTTATGGGTGCCGCCTTTTTTGTGGGTACATACATTCATGAGGTTCCAACCCGAGCTAGGGGAGTGATCGTTATGGACAAAACTGCGTTCTTTGCCATGCCGAGCGGTCTGTACGTGGTGAGCGCTGCGGCAGACGGGCTGCGCGCCGGCTGCGTCATCAACACTGCGGTGCAGGTGACGTCCATGCCGCCGCGTATTTCGGTTGCCGTGAACAAGGACAATGTCACCTCGGGCGTCATCGCATCGGCCAAAGCGTTCGCGCTGACCGTGATCGATCAGACGGCCGACATGCTCTACATCGGTAACTTTGGGTTCCGCACCAGCAGCGATTATGACAAGTTTGCCAAATACGAGACCCGCGAGACGGCTCTGGGCATGCCCTATGTGCCCGAGCACGCGGCGGCCCTGTTTAGCTGCCGTTTGATCGACACTGTGGATGTGGGCACGCATCTGCTGTTTATTGGCGAGGTCGAGGATGCCGAGCGCCTGAGCGACGAGACGCCGCTGACGTACGACTACTATCACAAGGTGCTAAAGGGCAAGACGCCTCCGAAGGCCTCGTCGTATCAAGGCTAGAAATGTCCTAAAAATACTTGCATTATACTATTGAGAATATATACTAATAAGTAAGTACACCAGCAGTCACGTTCGAGAGGAGAACATCATGGCTGAGGAAAAGAAGACGTATAAGTTTGTGTGCACCGTTTGCGGTTACGAGGTTGAGGTCGACACGCCCGAGCTGCCCGAGGATTACGTGTGCCCGGTGTGCGGCGTCGGTCCCGATCAGTTTGAGCTCGTCGAGGAGTAACTCGCAGGCACACGGCGAAAGCCGAACATAGCTCTGTCCAAGGGCCCTGGTCGAATTCTCGGCCGGGACCCTTTTGATTTATCTGACGGTTTAAAACGGTCTCACGTGTTACAGATTAAGACGTTATATCTGGACAGTCACGCCATCTCAATTACATTCCCGTTAGCAGCACGATGTCGAGAATCGTCACGATGACGCCGATCCCTACGAGCAGCGCGTTGAGCGGGCGCGAGTTGGCGTATTTGCCCATGACGCGGCGCGAACTGGTGAGTCGTATGAGCACAAAGACCGTAATCGGCAACTGAAGCGACAACAATGCCTGACTCCAGATGAGACCTTCAAAAGGATTTGGGACGACCAGGCACGCCGTCACTGCGCCGACGAAACAGGCCGCCACCCCGATCGAGGAATGTCGGTCGTGGATGTCGTATTCCTCGTCGAACATGCCCGCGGTGATGGTGCCTGCCGCCATGCCCACCGTCACACTACTCGATATGCCCGCAAACAGCAGTGCCACCGCAAAGATGGTCGAGCTTGCCGGGCCCAGAATGGGGGAGAGCGTGTCCGCTGCGACGGCGAGGTCGTCTACGACAATGCCATGCGCAAAGAAGGTCGTTGCGGCCAGGATGACCATGGCCGAGTTGATCGCCCAGCCCACGCCCATCGAAAAGAGCGTGTCGAAGAGTTCGTAGCGCAGACGTTCCTCGATAATCTGCTCGCCTTGGCCTTCGAAGTGCATGGATTGGATGACCTCGGAGTGCAGGAAGAGGTTGTGAGGCATAACGACCGCGCCTAGGACACTTACGATAATCGCGGCCGAGCCGGTGGGCATACTGGGTGTGATCCAGCTTGCGGCGGCCTGCGGCCAGTCGACCTTGACTAGCGCAAGCTCAGCCAAAAACGAGAGTCCTACCACGCCGACGAAGGCGATGATCCATCGCTCGGCGCGCTTGTAGGAGCTCGTCATGAGCATCGCCATCGATGCCGCGGCCACGATGACGCAGCCGGCGCGCACGGGCAGTCCAAAGAGCATCTGGAGCGCGATCGCGCCGCCCAGGACCTCGGCCATAGCGGTGGCGATGGTCGCGAGGTAGGCACTGGCGAGCACCGTGCGTCCAACGAAACGGGGGAGGTAGCGCGTCGTGGCTTCGGCAAGACAGGCGCCCGTTGCGATACCCAGGTGTGCAGCGTTGTGCTGCAACACGATGAGCATAATCGTGGACAGCGTGACCACCCACAGCAGCGCGTAGCCAAATTGCGAGCCCGCGGCCATATTTGAGGCCCAGTTGCCCGGATCGATAAAGCCGACGGTCACGAGCAGCCCGGGGCCGATATGCCGCGCAATGTCTAGGCCTCCGTGACCACCGGTGCGTCGGGAGCCAAAGTGTTGTTTGAGATGGTTGAGCATGGTGCGCTCCTGCGTGCCGTTTGTTTGACGCCGCAAAGGATACCCGTTTTAGGCTAAAAAGTTAACCAAGACTAACAAGATTGTTGTATTTGAATGGGACGGTGAAAGGGGATTGCCGAAATGTCTTGATCTGTAACAACTAGGGATGGAGATTGGGCCTAGGTGTTACAGGTCAAGACAGGAAGAAATGGTCCTATGGAATATCTCGATCTGTAACAGCTGACCGCCAAAACCGGCCCTTCGTGTTACAGATCGAGACAAACCAAAACTGTCCTGCAGAAAATCTCAATCTGTAACATCTAGGCGCCAAAATTGGGTCTTCCTGTTACGGATTGAGATGTTTGAAGCGGTGAGCATACGGGCCGAACTCGGGGCCCTTGTCGTCGTCCTTGAGGTCGGCGGTGTCCACTCGTAGGGCGTGCGTTACGCGATTGTTTCGAAACGGGCGGGAAACACAACGGGCCGGCGATGCACCTAGTATGCCTAGTCAACTGACTGTCTAATAGCTAGGGGAGGATCGCGATGCAGGCAGATTCCGCTCAACAGCAGGGCCTTTATCGCCCCGAATTCGACCACGATGCATGCGGCATCGGCGCGCTTGCCGATATCAACGGCGAGCGCCATCACCAGATTCTGGACGATGCGCTGTCCATTCTGGTCAACTTGGAGCACCGCGGCGGCACCGGACTCGAGAAGAACACCGGCGACGGCGCCGGAATCCTGTTCCAGGTTCCGCATCACTTTTTCCGCAAAGAGGCTCAAAAGTGCGGCCAGATTCTGCCGGCAGAGGGCGACTATGGCGTGGCCATGCTGTTCTTCCCGCAGGACGACAAGGGCGTAGAGGATGCCCGTCGCGTGTTTGAGGAGGGCTGCGCCGAGGCCGGCGTGCCGCTGCTCTTTTGGCGTGAGGTGCCCGTCGACCCGCACGACCTGGGCGAGACGGCCCGCGCCTGCATGCCTACTATCCTGCAGGCTTTCCTGGGCCGTCCGGACGACACGCTCGCCGGCGATGCCTTTGAGCGTCGCCTGTACGTGTGCCGCCGCACCATCGAAAAGAAGGCCGACGCTGAGTTCGCCCTGCGCGACAAGATCTTCTATGTGTGCTCCATGAGCTCGCGCACCATCGTGTACAAGGGCATGCTTGTGGCCACGCAGATGCGTCGCTTCTTCATCGACCTCAACGACGCCGCCGTCAAGACGGCCGTGGCGCTCGTCCACTCGCGCTACTCCACCAACACCACGCCCAGCTGGGAGCGCGCGCACCCCAACCGCTTTATCATCCACAACGGCGAGATCAACACCCTCAAGGGCAACGTCAACTGGATTCGCGCCCGCGAACCCAACCTGTACAGCCCCGTGCTGCAACATGATCTTGAGCGCGTGATGCCCATCATCAACCGCGAGGGCTCCGATTCCGCGATTCTGGACAACGTGCTTGAGTTCCTGGTCATGAACGGTCGCCCGCTCACGCGTGCCGCATCCATGCTGCTGCCCGAACCGTGGGACCACAACGACAGTCTGAGCGAGGAGCGCCGCGCCTACGACGCCTACCAGTCCATGCTCATGGAGCCGTGGGACGGCCCGGCCGCCATCGCCTTTACCGATGGCCGCACACTGGGTGCCGCTCTCGACCGCAACGGTCTGCGCCCCGCCCGCTACTATGTGACGCGCGACGGTCGCTTTATGCTGGCAAGCGAGGTGGGCACCATCGAGGTGAGCCCCGAGAACATCCTGACGAGTGGCTGCCTGGGACCGGGCCAGATGCTCGAGGTCGATTTTGCCCGCGGCCGCGTGATCTACAACGATGAGCTGCGCGCCCGCTATGCCAAGGAAAAGCCCTACCGTGATTGGATTGCCGAGGAGACACTGACCGTTGCCGCGCTCGATGAGCCCGTTGCGGCAACGCCTGCCGAGGACGCCGAGGTGTCCGTCGCCGTGCGCATGGCCAAGCTCGGCTATCACTGGGATGACGTCGACGAGGTCGTGCGTCCCATGGCCCAGCAGGGCAAGGCCCCGCTCGCCTCGATGGGCATCGACGCGCCGCTGGCCTGCCTGTCCAAGAAGACGCGTTCGTTCTTCGACTACTTCTACCAGCTGTTCGCCCAGGTCACGAACCCGCCCATCGATGCCCTGCGCGAGCACATGGTGACTTCGACCACGCTCTACCTGGGCAACCACGGCAACTTGCTCGAGGACTCCCGTACGGCCTGCCAGCTGGTGCGCTTGGAGCGCCCGTTGCTCAACGAGGGGGAGTTCGACCGTATCTGCGCCATCGACCGCGTGGGCTTTAAGACCCGTCACTTCCGTGCCGTCTACCGTCGCGATGCCGGCGAGGGCGCGCTGCAGGCTGCGCTCAAGCAGCTTGCCGAGGACGTTGAGGCTGCGGTCCGCGACGGCGTGAACATCGTGGTGCTGAGCGATCGTGCCGCTGCGGGCGAGGTGCCCGTGCCGTCGCTGCTCGCTGTGGGCTGCGTGCACAATCACCTGATCCGCGCTGGCGTGCGCACCTTTGCCGATATCGTGGTGGAGTGCGGCGACGCCGTGTCTCCGCACGACTTTGCGGCGCTGGTGGGCTACTCCGCGAGCGGCATCTATCCGTACAACGCACATGCGTGCATCCGCGATCTGGCGGCACGCGGCGACCTAGACGTGACGGCCGAGCAGGGTATCGCCAACTACAACAAGGCTGCGACCGCCGGCATCGTCTCCATCATGTCCAAGATGGGCATCTCTACGGTGCAGAGCTACCATTCGGCGCAGATCTTCGAGGCCGTGGGCTTTACGCCGGAGTTCGTCAACGCGTACTTCGCCGGCACGGTGAGCCGTGTGGGCGGTATGGGCGTCGAGGACGTCGAGCGCGAGCAGAATGAGCGCTATGACGCCGCGCTCGCCATCCTTAGGAGCCCGGCTCCCGATCAGCTGCCCACACTGGGCCTGACCAAGTGGCGCCCGCTCGGTGGCGAGGATCACCTGATCGACCCTCAGACCGTCTACCTGCTGCAGACCGCCTGCCGCGAGGACAGCTACGACACCTTTAAGGAGTACAGTGCCCGCCTGCACCGCACCGGTCGTGCCGTGCGCCTGCGCGACCTGCTCGACTTTGACGGCAGCGGCCTCACGCCGGTTTCGCTCGACGAGGTGGAGCCCGCGCTCAACATCGTCCGCCGCTTTAACACCGGCGCCATGTCGTATGGCTCCATCAGCAAAGAGGCGCACGAGTGCATGGCTATCGCCATGAACCGCCTGCATGGCCGTTCCAACTCGGGCGAGGGCGGCGAGGATCCGCGTCGCGAGACCCCGCTGGCCAACGGCGACTCCAAGAACTCCGCGATCAAGCAGGTGGCAAGTGCGCGCTTTGGCGTGACGAGCCGCTATCTTTGCAGCGCCTTCGAGATTCAGATTAAGATGGCCCAGGGCGCCAAGCCCGGCGAGGGTGGACACCTGCCCGGCAAGAAGGTCTACCCCTGGATCGCCGAGGTCCGTCAGTCCACGCCCGGCATCGGCCTGATCTCGCCTCCGCCGCACCACGACATCTACTCCATCGAGGACCTGGCAGAGCTGATCTTTGACCTTAAGAACGCCAACCCCGGTGCGCGCGTGTCGGTCAAGCTGGTCAGCGAGGCCGGCGTCGGCACCATTGCCACCGGTGTGGCTAAGGGCGCTGCCGACAAGATCTTGATCAGCGGCCACAATGGCGGCTCGGGTGCCGCGGCGCGCGATTCCATTTGGCACGCCGGCCTGCCGCTGGAGCTCGGCCTTGCCGAGGCCCAGCAGACGCTGCTGCAAAACGGCCTGCGCTCGCGCGTGGTGCTCGAGGCCGACGGCAAGCTCATGGACGGTACCGATGTCGCCGTCGCCTGCCTGCTGGGTGCCGAGGAGTTTGGCTTTGCGACCATGCCGCTCATCTCCATGGGCTGCCTCATGCAGCGCGACTGCCAGCAGGATACCTGCCCGGCCGGCATCGCGACGCAAAACTGCCGCCTGCGTCACGGCTTCCGCGGTAAGCCCGAGCACGTTGAGCACTTTATGCTCTTTGTTGCCGAGCAGCTGCGCGAGGTCATGGCGAGCCTGGGCTTCCGTACCGTCGACGATATGGTCGGCCATCCCGAGTGCTTACGCCAGATCGAGGTCCCGGGCAACCGCAAGGCCAACCTGCTCGATTTGTCGCCCGTTCTGGCGAGCGCGACCTGCGAGTTCGGTGCTCACATTCCGGGCGCCGACGGTCGTCACTTCCTGCCCCAGATGGCTGCCGACAGCGAGCTCGACAAGACGCTCGACTCCACGTTGTTTGTGCCCTATACGGCCGATGCCCGTGCGCACCTGCGCCCGATTCGCTTCCGCGCCGATATCGCCAACGTCAACCGCTGCGTGGGCACCATCCTGGGCAACGCGGTGACCAAGGCGCATCCCGAGGGCCTGCCCGCAGGCTCCATCACCATCGATTGCGATGGCTCGGCCGGTCAGAGCTTTGGCGCCTTCCTGCCGCGCGGCATTACGCTCAACGTGTGCGGCGACGCCAACGACTACTTTGGCAAGGGCCTTTCGGGCGGCGAGGTGTCGGTGCGCCCCAACCCGCATGCGACCTACAAGTTCGACGAGAACATCATCGTGGGCAACGTTGCATTCTTTGGCGCCACGAGCGGCCGCGGCTTCATTAACGGTCTTGCCGGTCAGCGTTTTGCCGTGCGCAACTCCGGCGCCACCGTGGTGGTCGAGGGCTGCGGCAACCATGGCTGCGAGTACATGACGGGCGGTCTGGCGCTCATCCTGGGCGAGGTCGGGCAGAACTTCGCCGCCGGCATGACGGGTGGCGTGGCCTATGTCTTTGACCAGTACGGCACGCTCGATGCTCGTGTGAACCACGAGAGCGTTGAGCTCAAGGCCCCGACGGCCGGCGAGCTGGCGCAGATTCGCGCGCTCATCCAGGAGCACGTGGATGCGACGCAGAGCCCGCGCGGCATTAAGCTGCTCTACAGCTTTGAGACGATGAGTAAGCACTTTGTAAAGGTCATTCCGACCGAGTACGAGCGCGTGCTGGCGATTGTCGCCGCGGCCGAGGCCGTGGGCAAGACGCATGCGCAGGCTGAGGAGTTGGCGTTTGACATCGTGACCGGTCGCGCGAGTGCCGCGGATGTCGCTCGCTTCGATGCCGCGGACGGTGCTGCGTCCGTGGCTGCCAGCTCTGTTGCTTCGACTAAGAAGGAGGCGTAAGTGCCATGGGTAAGCCCGGTGCTTTTCTTGATATCGATCGCGTGACCCACGAGCTTCGCCCCGTGGAGGAGCGCAGCCGCGATTTCGATCCGCTGTACGTGGAACTCGACGACGATGCGCGCCGCGCCCAGGCGAGCCGCTGCATGATGTGCGGCGTGGCGTTTTGCCAGATGGGCGCGAGCTTTGGCAAGGCACGTCCGAGCGGCTGTCCGCTGCACAACCTGATTCCCGAGTGGAACGAGCTGGTGTACCGCGGCCGTTGGGACGAGGCTGCCGAGCGCCTGTCACTCACCTCGCCCATGCCCGAGTTCACGAGTCGCGTGTGCCCGGCGCTGTGCGAGGCCGCGTGCAACCTGGGTTCGGTTGACGGCCAGCCCACGACGATCCATGACAACGAGCGTGCGATCAGCGACCATGAGTGGGCCAACGGCGGTCCGCGCCGCTTTGAGCCGGCAGGGGAGGGCGCACCCACGGTTGCCGTGGTGGGCTCCGGTCCCGCTGGTCTGGTGGCAGCATGGGAGCTTGCGCGTCGCGGTGCCCGCGTGACGGTGTTTGAGCGTGACGACCGCCCGGGCGGCCTGCTCATGTACGGCATTCCCAACATGAAGCTCGAGAAGTCCGTGGTCGAGCGTCGCGTGGCGCTCATGCGCGAGTTGGGCATTGTGTTTGAGCTGAGTGCCGACGTGACGGACCCTGCGGTGGCGGCCAAGCTCGATGACTTTGACGCTGTCGTGGTGGCTGCTGGTGCCCGTGCCCCGCGCGGGCTTTCGGCTGCGAACATTGACGCCCCCGGCGTGGTGTATGCCGTGGACTATCTGACGGCTTCGACCGTCTCGGTGCTCGATGGCGGCGAGCCTGCCATCGATGCACGCGGCTTGGACGTCGTGGTCATTGGCGGCAGCGATACCGGTAACGACTGCGTGGGCACCGCGGTACGTCAGGGTGCGCGCAGCGTGCGCCAGTTTGAGTTCTTGCCGGCGGCGCCTGATGCGCGCGCGGCGAGCAACCCCTGGCCGCAGTGGCCAAACGTTAAGAAGACCGACTACGGCCAGCAGGAGGCCATCGCTGCCATGGGCGGCGAGATGCGCGCTTGGGGCGTGGATACGCTCGAGGTACTGCTGGATAAGAAGGGCACTGCCGCGGGCCTGCGCGTGGCCGACCTAGATTGGTCGGCCGGCAAGCCTGAACGCATTGCGGGCTCCGAGCACGAGGTGCCGGCGCAGCTGGTGCTGATCGCCTGCGGCTTTACGGGTCCTGAGCATGGCGTGTTCGATGCGGTAGGCGTGCCTGTTGCCACCGCTGGTCGTCCGCTGCCTGTGATGGCCGCCGAGGGCTCGCATCTTGCGGCACGTGTCGACGGCGTCTCCGCGGATGCCGTGCCGGTGTATGTTGCCGGTGACGCTCACAATGGCAGTTCGCTCGTGGTAAGCGCCATGGCCGACGCCCTGGCCTGCGCTGCCGAAGTCGCCGAGGCGCTGGAGCTGTAAGGCGGCTGTTCACAATTGAATCGTCAAGGGCTGTCCCCAACTGCCGGCACATAAGGAACGTCCCCAAGTGCCGGCATGCTGGGGACGTTCCTTTTGGGTCGGCATTCGGGGACACTTCTTGCGGGTTTGCGACCGATTTGTTCGTTTGTCGACGCGCGAGTGTCCATTCGGCGTCTTTTTGAGCTGTGGTCACCTGTTGTTTCTGTGGTGGCTGTGGGCATATGGCTCAAAAGGGCGGGTTGGCCGTCTATGTTTACCTGCGGTTTTATTGCGGTGCGCATTTTCGGTCAAGCATCCCGTCAAGTGTTTGGTCAGCAGTTGGTTTGCAGCCGGAGGCCTATTTTGTCCGTGCTGACAGTGGCTGCCCACCCTCCTCGTAAGCTCAAATTGAGGTTCATCAGTTTGAGGAGGATGCCGTGACTGACCACGTTTTAGACCGAGCGCATCTGGCCGAAGCCGTTGGCAACGATATTGCCGACATGGCCCATTTTTGGATGCTGCGGAAGTTTCAGTTTTTGGAGCCGGCGCGCGAGCAGTTCGAGATCATTGTCGACCCGTGGCTCGGCTATTGCACCGAGCCTTCCCAAAACGAAATCATGGCCTACAACATGGCATTTACCGATTGGCTGCTCTTCGAGCGCCCCTATCGCCATGGCAAGACGCTGCTCGAGCTGTATGTTGATGAGCCGCCGGCATCGCTTTCGCCTGCCTCGCTCAAGCGGCTCGAGCAGGTGCGCGACACGCAGTATTTCTCGCGCTTTGGCATTTTGGACAAGGATCCTGCGACTGGTATGGTCGCGCTGAAGGACACACGCACCGACCGTCGCTTTGACGTCTACGATCCGCATATCGTGCAAAAGGAGCATTGGAGCGACGGAGCGATTGCGGTGCGCCTCGCCTGCGTCGACGATGTCTGGCTGACGGCGGGACAACTCTATCTGTATGACATCGCACGCCTGAGTGACACGGCGGTCGATGGGCCTGGTGCGGTGCATCCGGAGGACCTGCAGGATGGCTTTGACACCTCGTGCATCAGTTTCTTCTTGCGTCTGGTCCGCGACATCATGGGCGCCCAGGGGCGGTACGTAAAGTCGCTCAACATCTACGAGCAGGAGTGGGAGTAAGGGATGGGCTGTCGCAGCGCCGCCGCGTGTCTATTTGTCTCGATCTGTAACGTTTAGGGACAAAAAACCGGTCTACCTGTTACAGATCGAGACGAATGCTTGGGCGCTGCTGATTTGTCTAAATCTGTAACGTTTAGGGCCCTGGAGAACGTCTAACTGTTACAGATCGAGACGTTTGGCACCTGGTTGGGGGAATGTCTCAATCTGTAACATCTACAGGCCAAAACTCGACCTACCTGTTACAAATTGAGACAAAGGTTGGACGCGGTGTCGAAAGATCTCGATCTGTAACATCTAGCGGCCAAAAATCGGTCTTCCTGTTACAGATCAAGACATTTGTCAGCGGAGGCAACGGTGACGATGGTCCATTTGTCTGACGTGGTGGTGATGAAAGTGTCTAATACCGTTCTCAAACACAAACATGCGACTCGCAACACGTTGGCGCGGAACAGGATGCTCGCGCGGCTCACGGAGGCGACCGAGCAAGGCGTGCTGCTTGTAACGCACGACAATGCCGAGCTCATGTGGCTGCGGCGCCATGTGGGCACAGACGATATTGCGGAGCCCGAATCGCATCTATTCTGTTTTCAGCATGAATGGGATGCGTTGACGCCGTCGGAGCGGGCTCGGTGGACCATCAAGGGGCTTGCGGAGTTTCATCCCGATTGGGCGTTTTGGGGTTATGACGCGGCACTTTTGTGGGGTCTGGAGGTGCCGAATGATCTGCTCGGGCCGCGTTACTTGGTCAAAACGGGATGTTCGGTGACATTGAGTATGGGGTGTAGGCTGCTGCGTCCGCAGACGGCGGGTGTGCTTGAGCAAGTCGATGGCGTGCGGGTGACGCCGTTTTGGCGCACGGTGGAGGATTGTCTGCTGCGTGCGCCGTTTTCGTATGGTCTGGCAATCGCCGATTCTGCATTGCGGGCGAAGGGCATGTCGCGCGACGACCTCTGCGAGCGGCTCCAGGCCGATTGCGAGGGCAGGCGAGGGTATCGCAGGGCACAGGTGATTGCGTCGTATGCGGACGGGCTGTCCGAAAACGGCGGCGAGTCTCGGTTCCGAGCGTTCTTTATTGCGTACGGTTTTCCGGTTCCGGAGCTGCAGGTGGAGTTTCGCGACCCGCTCGATCCGAGCCAGGTGTTTCGCGTCGACTATTTTTGGCGGCTCGAGAACGGGACGTGTGTCATCGGCGAGCTCGACGGAAAGGGGAAGTACACCTTGCAGAACGGCGAGGGCCGGGAGTCGGTCGACCCATTCGTGGCAGAACGTCAACGGGAGTCCCATCTGACAATGCTCGGGCATAAGGTGCTTCGGTTTACGTTTAACGAACTCAAAGACCCGGGGAAGCTGGTCGAGAAAATGAGGCTGGCGGGTATTCCTCGGCAGGCTGAATTGGCTGAGGAGTGGAGACGTCAGTGGTATGGGCGCTGAGAGGTTTTGTCTCAATCTGTAACGTTTAGAGGTTATTTGAGCTCGTAACTGTTACAGATCGAGACAAACCGGTGAAACGTCGACCGAATGTCTCGATCTGTAACATCAAGGGGCCCAATAACCCTGTACCTGTTACAGTTCGAGACATTTCCCTGGTGTTGCTGGGGTGGGGCTGCAACGTATTCCGTCCCCCACATCCCCTCTTCCCTCCGTTAACCGATATGCTTGACTTTAGGTCGCTGCATTAGGTGATAATGGACAAATGTTCAAGTTAATCGTGAGGGAGGAGCTCGATATGGCGTCTGCCGATCGTTCCACGTTGTTTATCAATGCGACCGTCTTGGATGGTTCGGAACATATGGAGCCGCAACCCGATATGGCCGTGGCCGTTGAGCGCGGTGTCATCACATGGATGGGGCCGAGTGCTGTGGCGCAGGCGCCCGCGGGTGCCGAGGTTATCGACCTGGGTGGTGCGTATCTCATGCCCGGTCTCATCAATATGCACGTGCACCTGTGCGGCTCGGGCAAGCCTGTCTCGGCCGGCGATGCGGGCGCGCTGATGAAAAAGCTCGATAATCCCGTGGGGCGCGCCATTGTCCGCCATATCCTCAAGGGCAGCGCTCAGCAGCAGCTGGCAAGCGGCGTGACCACGGTGCGCGGCGCGGGCGACCCGCTGTTTGCCGATCTGGCCGTGCGCGATGCTATCGATGCCGGCAAGTATCAGGGTCCTCGCCTGGTGGCGCCGGGAACGGGCATCACGGTGCCGGGCGGCCATGGTGCGGGCCTGTTCGCCCAGGTGGCCAACAGTCCCGCCGAGGCAGCCGAACAGGTGCGCGACCTGTATGCGCGTGGTGCCGACGTCATTAAGCTGTTCGTGACGGGCGGCGTGTTCGATGCGACCGAGGTGGGCGAGCCGGGCGTGCTGCGTATGCCAGTGGAGGTTGCCGCGGCGGCATGCAAGGCGGCGCACGATATGGGCCTTCCGGTTATGGCCCATGTCGAGAGTACCGAGGGCGTGAAGGCCGCGCTTGAGGCCGGCGTTGACACGATTGAGCACGGCGCTCCGTTGACACCCGAAATCTTGGAGCTGTACCGTGGCGCCGCGGGCACGCAGCTCGAGGGGCGTGCTCCGAGTGTGACCTGCACTATCAGCCCGGCGCTGCCGTTTGTATTGCTCGACCCGGAAAAGACCCATTCTACCGATACGCAAAAGAAGAACGGCGACATCGTGTGCTCGGGCATCATCGAGAGCGCCCGTGCCGCACTGGAAGCTGGCGTTAAGGTGGGCCTTGGTACGGACTCGAGCTGCCCGTTCGTGACGCAGTACGACATGTGGCGTGAGGTGGCCTATTTTGCCAAGTATGTCGGCGTGAGCAACGCCTTCGCACTGCATACGGCTACGCAAGTCAACGCCGAGCTGCTGGGGCTGGACGGCGAGACTGGCACGATCGAGTGCGGCAAGGCCGCCGATATCTTGGTGACGCGCGAGAACCCGCTCGATGACCTGTGCGCTCTGCGTGAGCCGATGCACGTGATGTGTCGCGGCGATCTGGTGTGCAAACTCAAGGTGAAGCGCATCCCCGAGGTGGATGCCGAGCTCGACGCGATTATGGCCATGCCAGCCGAAGCGCTGGCTGAGGAGCTGGCCCGCGACGGCGTAGCATAGGTGTGACAAAGGGACAGCTCCGTTGTCGCATACAAAAAGCCGAGGTCTCAGCGCGAGGCCTCGGCTTTTATTTGTCCTATGGTATGGCGGCTAGGAGCGCGTCTCCATCTTGGCGTGGCACTTGGGGCAGGTGACGCGGATCTTGCCCTTGCCCTTGGGGACGGAGAGCATCTGGCCGCAGTTGGGGCACTTGAGATAGGCCGTGGTCTTGCGGCCCTTCCACATCTTCTTGGCCGTGCGCTTGGCACGCTCAAAGTCTTCCTTACTGGTGCCGGCCGCGCGTGAGGTGCTGGCCGCTGCGGTTCCGCCGCCCAAGCTGGCGACGAATTTGCCCAGGCAGGGGACGTTTGCAGTCGCGGCGACAAAGGCCTCGTTCTCCTTGTGACGTGCGTCGATATTTTTGGACAGGCCGCGCAGCACGCCAATCACGATTACGGCGATGGCAATCCAGCTGAGCCACTGGATGCGGGCTATCGATCCGATCATCGCGATGACGATGCCGGCAAAACCCATCACGATGGTGAGTTCATCGGCACCATTGCGACCCTTCATAAAGTCATTCATGCAAATTGCCTTTCGTTCGATATGCTGCACGCCTTTATACCCGATTTAGAGCAAGGGGGACAGGTTAATCTGCACCAATGTGGTGCAAACATACCTGTCCCCGGAATACCAAGACGGTGCAAACGTACCTGTCCCCAATGCCCCAATTACTTGGAGAGTTTGTCGACGACGCGTTCGATTTCGGCGAGTTTGGCGGCTTTGAGGTCTTCGTCGCCCGATTCGATTGCCGAAGTCACGCAGCCCTCGATATGCGCCTTGAGCACGTCGGCGTTAATGCGCGCGAGGAGCGCCTGTGTGGCCATGAGCTGCGTGGAGATATCGACGCAGTAGCGGTCCTCCTCGACCATCCGCAGGATGCCGTCGATCTGACCGCGTGCCGTCTTGAGCATGCGGGTCACCGATTTATGGTCTGCCATCATGTCGGGTCCTCGTTTCTGGTCGATCTTCCGGATGTCCCCGTCAGTTGCGGTGAAATACGGACCGTTTAAAGGCCTAGGGCGGCACAACAGTCCGTATTTCACCGCAACTTCTGAGGATTCAGTAGGCAGCGACTGCTATGCGGCGGTCACAGACAGGGCGTGGAATTTCTCGCCCGCGGCCTCGACAGCGGCGGCGAGTTGCTCGGCGGTTACGGTGTCGGCGCACTCCACCTGTACGGTCTGAGTCTCGTGATCGGCGTCGGCGTCGGTCACGCCGGCAACGTTGAGCAGTGCCGTCTCGACAGTAGCGTCGCAGTGGCCGCACATGAGGCCGGAAGTCTTGATTGTGTATCGCATGGGTATTCCTCCCTGTTGTGTCGGCTTTCCCAGGCACCCGACCTTGACCTTCAAGCCGTCGCTCGCGTACCAAAGTACGCGTCGCTCCTCTTTCAGGTCAATCTCGGGCACCTGGAAAACCCGTTCTAAATGGACTTAATGGTGAGCTTATTTTGCCACTTTTGGCTTAAAGGATTTTAAGCGCAGCGCATTGCTTACGACGCAGACACTCGACAGGCTCATGGCCGCGGCGCCAAACATCGGCGAGAGCTGCCATCCGGTGAGCGGGAAGAACACGCCCGCCGCCAGCGGAATGCCGATGCCGTTGTAGAACAGTGCCCAGAACAGGTCCTGCTTGATGTTGCGGATCGTGGCGCGCGAAAGCTCGATGGCCCGCGCAACATCCATGAGGTCGCTGCGCATGAGAACCACATCTGCCCCTTCTTTGGCGATGTCGGCGCCGGTGCCGATAGCAAGGCCCACGTCGGCGCGCGCCAGGGCGGGGGAGTCGTTGATGCCGTCGCCTACCATGGCGACCTTGCCGCCCACATCCTGCAGCTCGCGGACGTGGCGCTCCTTGTCGGCAGGGAGGACGTCGGCGATGACCTGTTCGCTGCTCAGCCCCACGCGGCGGGCGATGGCCTCGGCCGTCACGCGGTTGTCGCCGGTGAGCATGCGCACGTCGACGCCAAGCGAGCGCAGTGCGGCGATGGCCCCGGCGCTCGTCTCCTTGACCTCGTCCGCCACGGCGATGGTACCGACAAGCTTGCTGTTCTTGGCAAAGAACAGCGGCGTCTTGCCCTCGGCCGCGAACTGTTCGGCAAGGCCGGCGGGAACCTTCACGCCCAGCTCGTCCATCAGACGCACGTTGCCGGCGGCGATGACATTCTGCCCCTCGCGTGCCGTAACGCCTCGCCCGGGCACGGCGGTAAAGTCCTCGACCATGCGTGCGACGATTCCGCGCGCCTCGCACTCGGCCATAATCGCCTCGGCCAGCGGGTGCTCGCTTGAGCGCTCCAGCGCAGCGGCCAGCTTGAGCAACGCCTTTTCGCTCATGGCGGGCGAGCCGTCAGCGCGCGTGGCTACCGTGATATCGGTCACAGCCGGCTTGCCGCGGGTGACGGTGCCCGTCTTGTCGAGCACCACGGTGCCCACGCTGCGTAGGTTCTCCAGCGCCTCGGCGCTCTTAAACAGAATGCCCATTTCGGCGCCCTTGCCGGTGCCGACCATAATGGCGACGGGCGTGGCCAGGCCCAGCGCGCACGGGCAGCTGATCACCAGCACGGCGACGGCGGAGGTGAGCGCTTCGTTCACGCTTCCGGTCAGTGCCGTCCACACCACGAAGGTCACGGCCGAGATCATGAACACCACGGGCACGAACACGCCGGCGACCTTGTCGGCCATGCGGGCGATGGGCGCCTCGGTGGCGTTGGCGTCCTCGACGAGCTGGATAATCTTGGCGAGCGACGTGTCGGCGCCCACGCGTGTGGCACGGAAGGTAAACGAGCCGGTGCGGTTGACAGTGGCGGCGTTGACGGTGTCGCCGGCGGTCTTCTCCACGGGGATGGACTCGCCGGTCAGTGCACTTTCGTCCACGGCCGAAGCGCCCTCGAGTACCACGCCGTCGACAGGGATGGACTCGCCGGGGCGCACACGCAGCACCTGGCCGGACAGAATGGCATCGACGTCGACGGTGGCCTCGGTGCCGTCCTCTGCCACGACGGTCGCGGTCTTGGGCGCTAGGTCGATGAGCGCCTCGATGGCGCCGCCGGTCTTGGACTTGCTGCGCGTCTCGAGGTATTTGCCTACGGTGAC
The DNA here is from genome assembly GCA_046995905.1 of Collinsella sp. Taxonomy (GTDB): domain Bacteria; phylum Actinomycetota; class Coriobacteriia; order Coriobacteriales; family Coriobacteriaceae; genus Collinsella. The sequence goes on along the minus strand of JBKXET010000001.1, from coordinate 1,937,341 downwards.
GAGCGACAGGATGGTGCCGGCGCTCTCAAAATACAGATTGTCCATGCCCGTCATCATGGCCTCGTGGACCTGACCCGCGGCTAGCTGGTCGGCCATGATAAACATGGCGTAGAGCGACCAGGCGATGGAGGCGGTGGCGCCCACGGCAATAAGGGCGTCCATGGTAGGCGCGCCGTGCGCGAGTGATTTAAACCCGTTGATAAAGTACGCGTCGTTGACGTAGACGATGGGAATGAGCAGGACGAGCTCGGTGAGCGCGAGCGTCATGCTGTGGGTGTGGTCGGTGAAGATGCCGGGCAGCGGCCAGCCGAGCATGTGCCCCATGCCTATGTAGAACAGTGGGATGAGGAATACGATCGAGACGATGAGGCGGGTGCGCATGGCAGAGGCGGCGGCCTCCAACTTTTTGGTCGGCGACTCCATATGGGCGGCGCCGGACCTGGCTTGCGCACTTCCGCTTTGGACAGCGTCGGTGCCCGTGCTGATGGGTGAGGCCGAGTAGCCCGCGCGGTCGACAGCGGTGCAGATGTCGTCGGGGGAGACCTGCGCAGGGTCGTAGTCCACCAGCATAGAGCCGGCGAGCAGATTGACCGCGACGCTTTGGACGCCGTCGAGTTTGCTGACGGCGCGATCCACATGCGCCTGGCAGGCGGCGCATGTCATGCCGCCCACGTCGAACTTATCTTGAGCCATGGCTTCTCCTTTCTGTAGTTCGGTGTTGGAATTGTTAACCTGCCGATACTATACACCCATACCCCCTGGGGGTGTCCAGTACAGAAAGAAATGTATGACATTTCGTTACAGATGAGGATGGATGGTTGGCCGATGGATCGTCCCAACCAATCATCTCAATCTGTAACATCTAGCAGGGAAAATGACCTCTAACTGTTACAGATTGAGACAATTGCCGGGGAGGGGTCCCGTCACGGCAAGATGCCCGCTCCCTAGATACAGAACCCGGGGATCACACAGGTTCGTTTGTTTGGCTTTTCCGCAGGCGTTGCGTACGTAAAGACGTCGCCGTCGTGCCCCACGCGGTTCATATAGAGCGTGCCTTCGCTCTCCGATGTGTCGGGGCTCACCGTGCGCTCCCACCAACAGGTGTCCTTGCCTTTCCACTGGCGGACCATCGTCTCGTTCGTGGAATACGGGCTCACCTTGAGCTCGCGGAAGAGCTGATACTCCTTGCCCTCGCCGTTGTAGATGTCTGCCAGGTAGTGATAGCCCTCGGTAAACGAATCGGGCGGTTGCGTACCGCACAGCTCGACCATGGCGGGCAGCCAAAGGGTTGCGGGCAACTCGCTCAGGCACGATGCGCTGTTGGCGGCGCCCACATTGTTCGAGACCTTCTTGACCCCTTTAATGAGTGCGCGCAACTCGTTGGGCAGCAGCTTAAGGCCGTCGCCGTTGAGCCATTCCCGCAGCTCGCAATCTACCCAGCCGGCGCTCGGCGGTTCAGCTGCAGCGTTGCGCTCGGCAATACCCGCGTCGAACATAAACGTCAGCCCGGCCTTGCCCGTACCGTCCAGAAGCTCATCGTGACGGATGCCCACAAGCTGCGCGCCGACCTCCAGCCCGTTGGTGAGCGTGACACGCTTGGTGCACGGATAGGGGATATGCCCATCAGCGTCGAGCAGGTGGTAACGCTTGGCAATCTCGCGTGCCTCGCTACGGGTCTCGGCGGCCTTAATCTTGAGCGAAATCTCCTGCAGCTGATCCCAGGTGTAGTCGTCAAGTGAACCGCGGATGCCGTCCAGGTAGTCGGGGATGCCAAAGCCATGGGTTGCCGCCCCGATAACGCTGAGCCCCGCAACGGCTGCGATAGCGCCGCCGATAATAAAGCGGCGGCGGGTCATGGCATCGTGGCGGGCCTGATTCAGGATCTCTCGTGCGCGCTCGCCGGCGACGTCGACCTTAAGGTGCGTGCCAGAATCGATATCAATCGCGGCCTCGTCTCCTGTGCCTTCGCGGCCCTCGGATTCGGCATCGGTGAGGTATGCCGAGAGCACCTCGAGCATCTGCTGCTCGGTGGGACGATCGCACTGCTCGACTGAGAGACCCTTCATGATGATTTGGACGAGCGCTTCATCGCCCTCGCAGCGCGGCTCGAGCGGCGCCGGCTTGGTCTTGGTCTTTACGAGATAGAACGAGCCGGTTGCAGCGGCGTCCGTCGACTCAAAGTCAAACGGTTTGCGACCGCTGTAGAGCTGGTACAGAATGCTCGAAAGCGCGTAGACATCGATTGCCGGCGAACGGCGAAGGGCCGCGATGCCTTCGATATCCTGCGTGAGCATCTCGGGCGCGGCGTATGCGGGCGTGGCAAAGCGCCAGATGTCGGCGCGCCGGGTGATCGTGTCGTCGCCGAGAGCCATGGTCGCGGAGCCCATGTCGATGAGGCAGGGGTCAAAGGAACAACCGGCAATCTGCTGCTCGAGTGTTCGGCTGGTGGTGCGGAACATGATATTGGCAGGCGACAGGTCGCGATGGACGACCGGATTCACGAGGCCTTGGGTCATCAAGAGCGCACGAAGCACGGCGTTTCCGACGGCGGCGACCATCTGGGTGGTCAGCCCGCCCGAGGCGTCGTGCGGAAGCAGGGGTAGCGCCTGCTTGAGTGAGGTGCCCTCGACCCACTCCATGAGGATGAGCGGGTCATCCTCGCACGATCCGTAGCCATAGACGCGTGGAAATCCGCGCAGGTGCGAGACGGTACACAGATGACGGTACTCCTCGAACAGCGCGGCGGTGTTGGCCAGGTGCGCTGCCGATTGCTCGGCGGAACGGTCGGGGGCTTGGCCGGAAAGGATGGCGTTGTCCTTGAGTAGCTTGACGGCAAAGACCTCGCCGCTCGTGTTGGTCGCGCGCAGCACGTGCCCGATGTTGCCGTTGTTGCGGTGGGCCGTCTGGAGAATAAGCGTCATAAACCGACGCTTGGCCTCGTCCTCGGCGCTGGGGTCGACCGCCACGGCGGTGTCGAACGTGTCAAGACGGATGAGTTTGTCGCCATAGGCGCTATCGGTAGTATCCATGGCGTTCCTTTGTCTGGCATGGGTTGCCGCACGTATACGTGAGCAGTGCGGATATCGGTAAAGAACCATGATAGCCGCACTGCCCACGTATGCCGCTGAGTATTGTCGTTTACGACGCAGAAGGTAGAAGACGAAAGACGGACGGCGACCGTCTTCCGATCGCCGTCCGTGCTAGTCCACAATGACAAGGAATGTCGTGTAGAGACCCAGATGGAGCCTGTCGCTGTTGGCGATTTCCACGGGGGGATAGACTTTGCCGGGCTCGCGTTGGTCGCGCGGCGGCTCAATCACAATATCGCCGTCGCCCGCGCCCGATTCGAGCACTGTGCCGTTGGTCGATCCAAGGCCCTGGGCGTACCAGTGCTCACCCTCGAGCCAAATGCGAAGATGCTCGCGCGATGCGTCGGCGCCCACATCGGTGATGCTGGGCGAGGTTTTGGGCAAAGAACCAATCACGGTGCCGCGCGGATCGCGTGTGAGGGGATGGATTTGCATGTCGGCGCAGTTGTCGGCATGGGTTCTGAGCAGACCGAGGTTGGGGGCGACGGTGCGCGGCTGTTCCAGGCTGTTCATAAAGCCACGTCCGACGGTAGTTTCGGTGGTGCCGAAGTGCCCGCCCGTCTTGCTGCTGCAAAAGCGCTCGACGGTGGCCACGCCCTGAACGGGATCGGCGAGCGCCCCCGTTGCCACAAAGAGCATAAGGTAAAGCGTGCTTTTCTCGCGCACGGCATTGCCGTCGAAGTTGTCGATGCGATTGAGGGCATTTGCATATAGGCGGCTGTCCAGCTTGTAGCTGGCGAGAGCCGACATCATTTCGTTGGCGGCCGGACCGCGATAGTGCTCGGCGATTGCCCGATAGGCGGCCTCGCCGCCGCCGAGCTTGCTGCAGATTGCCGAGGAAAGGTTGAGTGTGGTGACGGTAAAGTCGCTGTAGATGGAGGGTGCGCACTGGTCAGGCTTGCGATGGACGATGTAACGGGTGAGATACGAGCGGTTGGAAGAGCATTTCTCGAGCAGGGTACTGCCGAGATAAGAGTTTCCATTGATGAGCATTCGGGCGATCTCGAGATGTTTAAGACCGCCGAACGAGCGAATATCGTTATAGAGGACCGAGCAAGGCGTCTCTGCTGCCACGGATACCTCCTTTGATTGCTTCCTAGCCAATATGGCGATAGGAATTAATGGCCCCGGTGGGCGACGTATTAAATGGCTGCACAATAAATAGTGTAACCAAAGCAACATTATAGGCCACATGTTCGAAATTGCAGGAAGACTGAGAGATTTGGTTTGGACTGGACGGAAATCCCCCTCTGTCTTGATCTGTAACAATTAGGGCCGATTTTACTCGGTAACTGTTACAGATTGAGACGTTTGTGAACTGTGTCGACCGTTTGTCTCGATCCGTAACACGTAGAGGAAGATTTGCCCTGTAGATGTTACAGATTGAGACAATCAGCCAGCCCCGCCCCGTCCGCCTCGTCATCTGTGGTTTACGTGGGGGCATACGGAGTGCGGGTATACTAACCGGCGGCGAATCTGCTCCATCGCTTAGAGCTGCTGCGTCTGGACGGCGCGTGATAGGGCTGCCAAAGCGATCGCCAGCGTGCTGAGCAACGTCCTCTCTGTGCGCACCCGTTTTTGTATGTATTAGCGCACTACCAAGCACGCCAGCGCGGCCGCATGCCGTGCCCATAGCGCGTGCAGATAAGGAACAACAACATATGCGTAATTCTGTATCCGACGTCACCGACGCCGAGATTCTGGACGAGACCCGCGAGGCCATGACCCAGGCTGCCTTCGATGCCGCCGACGAGGCAAATGCTGCCCAGGCCGTCGAGTCCGCTACCGAGAGCCTGCCCGCCTTTGACGAGCTGGGGCTTTCCGACGAGATGCTTCGTGCTATCGAGAGCCTGGGCTACACGGCGCCGACGCCCGTGCAGGCCGGCTCGATCCCCGTGGTGCTCGAGGGCCGCGACCTGCTTGCCGCCGCCCAGACCGGCACCGGCAAGACGGCCGCCTTTTTGCTGCCGACCATGAACAATCTGGAGCACATCGCTCCGCCCAAGCCCGTGCGTGAGCGCGGCGGCCGCAACCGTCGTCGCGGCGCCAAGAAGCCCGAGGGCAACGGCCGTGGCCCCGTGATGCTCGTCATCACCCCCACGCGCGAGCTCGCCCAGCAGATCGACGAGGTCGCGAGCAAGATCGCCGACGTCACCGGCCATGTCGCCGTGACCGTCGTGGGTGGCGTGAGCTACAAGCCGCAGACCGCGGCACTCAAGTACGGCTGCGATATCCTGGTCGCCACGCCGGGCCGTCTGGTCGACCTGATCGAGCAGGGCGCCTGCCACCTGAACGAGGTCAAGGTGCTGGTGCTCGACGAGGCCGATCGCATGCTCGACATGGGCTTTTTGCCCGCCGTCCGCCGTATTGTGCGCGAGACGCCGGCCGAGCGCCAGACGCTGCTGTTCTCGGCGACGCTCGACGAGGAGGCCGTGGGCGAGATCACCGACCTGGTGAGCGACCCGGCCCGCGTGGAGATCGCGCCCGCCACGTCGACCGCCGACACCGTCGACCAGTTTGTGTTCCCGGCGTCCATCGAGGCCAAGAATAACCTGTTGCCCGAGTTTCTCAAGAAGGAGGGCCCGGAGCGCACCATTGTCTTTATGCGCACCAAGCATCGCGCCGACAGCTGCTGCCGTCGTCTGGAGCGCAAGGGCATCAAGGCCGCCGCAATCCACGGCAACCGCAGCCAGGCCCAGCGCGAGCGCGCGCTTTCGGCCTTCCGCGACGGTACCGTTGACGTGCTGGTGGCAACCGATGTTCTCGCCCGCGGCATCGACATTAGCGACGTGCGCTACGTCGTGAACTTTGACGTGCCGGCCGAGCCGACCGACTATATCCACCGCATTGGCCGTACGGGCCGCGCCGGCGAGCTGGGCTGGGCCATTACGTTTGTGACCGAGCAGGACGTCGACGAGTTCTACGAGATCGAGAAGCTCATGGACAAGACGGCCGACATTTATGACGCCGGCGACCTGCATGTGGGCCCCAATCCGCCCGCGGTCGACCCCGAGCGCGATCCTGCGGCCTTTAAGGTGAAGAAGAAGACCAAGCGCGGCAAGTCCAAGAGCAAGAAGAAGCTTGAGCAGGCACGTCGCGACGGCAAGCGCAACGGCGACGATTACGGCGATGTGGCCGGTCGTTCCAACCGCGGTCGCGACGAGCGCCGCGGCGACGGCGAGCGTCCGAGTCGTCCCAAGCGCGGCGGCAAGACCCGCGTGCGCGAGGGCGTTCAGGCTCGCGTGGACGAGGCCGTTGAGAGCGTGGCTCGCGAGGTGGCTGCCGAGGAGCGCGGCGGTGCTGACGCCGTCAAGCAGGCCCCGCGTGGCAACCGTGCCGAGCGCCGCGCCAAGCAGTTCCAGGGCGAGGCGCATCGTCGTCGCCGCGAGGACGAGGACCGTGGCGGTCGTCGTCGTGTTGAGCGCGAGGACGAGGGTCGCGGTTCGCGCGGCGGCAAGCGCGGCTCGGGCGACCGTCGTCGCTCCGGTCGCGATGGCGAGCGCTCCGGGCGCGATGAGCGCCGTGGCGGCGAAGGCCGTGGCTCGCGTGACGAGCGTGGTACCCGCGGCGGCGAGCCCCGCGGCGGCAAGCGCTTTGACGAGCGCGGAGGCCGCGAGGGCGCCCGCGGTGGTGAGCGTCGCGAGGGCGCTCGTGGCAACGGCGGCCGCAGCGGCGCCGGTCGTTCGAATGAGTCGCGCGATCGTCGCGACCCGCGTGCCAGCCGCGATCGTCGCGATGACTGGCGCAACTACGACGACACCCGCGAGGAGCGCCGTGGCGGCTATCGTGGCGGGCGTGGCGGCAACCAGGCCGGCTCCCGCGGCGGTCGTGCCGGCGGTCGCGATAACCGTGGCAGCTATGGTAACAATCGTGGCGGCAAGCGCGGCGGCGGCTCCCGTCGTCCCGGTGACGGCGGCGGCAAGCGCAAGTAACATACGCATCGCACGCTAGCGTGAGACAAGCTAAGGGCCCGAGCAAACAACGCTCGGGCCCTTTTGTTTACCGCATCCGACCGTTGATCCGGTGTGATTTGCTCAGGAATGCACCTGGAGGATGCTGAAGGCCCGTTTTCAGCCATGGGGCAATGGGTCCCATGGGGTGCGCCGTGCATTTTTTGGAGTATTCTGCAGATCGAGTTGCCTGCATACGATTCGACGTCGCCAGCGGTGGCCTTCGGATATCCCTAGCGAGCGTTTTGAGTCAGACTTTTCCGTTTTCCGGTGCAAAGGTGCGTCATTCTCGTTATATCGGAACCCAAAATGATGCAGCGCCCTACAGTTTTGCCCGCTCGCGGCGGTGTTGGCACGAGCGCGTTGCAGAATATTCCGTTTTTTGCACGGTCTGGGATGGGGTACCTCAGGAGAACACAGCGGTATCATGTAAATATATGCAATCTGTAACGGTAATTATGCAAATCGATGAGGCAGACAGCATAGTTTGGTGCAAAGGGGCCAGGTTAATCTGCACCAGGTTGGTGGAAACAAACCTGACCCCTTTGCGCTAAACTGGGGTGTCCCCGCGCGCCGTATACTCTGTCTAAGCATGCGGGCGGCTTGGTGTGTTACCAAGCGTAGGGGAGGATGTTCGATGAGCATGTTCGAAATTGTATTTAGTCCAACGGGCGGAACGGAGAAAGTGTCTGGTCTTGTTACCGGGGCGCTGGATGGGAATATCGTTACTGTCGATCTGACCGATAGCGGGTTGGATTTCCACGGGGTCTCGATGGCGAAGGGCGACGTTGCGGTTATCTCCGTCCCATCATATGCTGGCAGGGTTCCAGCTGTGGCGGTTGAGCGACTGGGAATGGTGCGTGGCAACGGAGCTCGGGCTGTTTTGGTTTGTGTTTACGGGGGCCGCGCGTTTGAGGATACGCTTATTGAGCTGGAAGACGTTGCGAAGCGTGCCGGATTTAGGGTGGTTGCAGCGGTTTCTGCCATTGCTGAGCATTCCGTTGCTTGTCAGTTTGCTGCTGGGCGACCGGATGCGCAGGATGTGGCGCAACTTTCAGAGTTTGCGCAGCGAATCCGGCAAAAGCTACTGGACGGGGCTGCGTCCGAGCCCTCTATTCCCGGCAATCGTCCTTATAAACAAGCTGGAGGTCATCGCATGACACCCGAGGCAATAGAGGATTGCGTCTCCTGCGGTGCATGCGCCGCGGCGTGCCCCGTTTGTGCTATCGACAAGGGCGACCCCAAGCGAGCAGCTGGCGAGGCGTGCATCTCCTGCATGCGCTGCATCGCCGTATGTCCGCGAGGCGCTCGCAAGCTTGATCCCAACAAGCTATCCGCTGTTTCCCAGATGCTGGGCAAGGTCTGCGTCGTGCGGAAGGAATGCGAACTCTTTATCTAGCGCAAACGAGATTGGTGCAAGGAGTGTCCCTGGGTGCCGGCAGAAAAGGAACGTCCCTAAGTGCCGCATACCGTTTATCGAAGAAAAAATACCGTTCATCGGTCATAATGGTTGTTCCGGCTTTGGGCTTGTCTACAATAGCTCCCGTAAAAAGAAATGTGGAAGGTTACCGAGTCCCTCGGACGTGGGCCTAACCAAAGTCTTTGAACGGGTGTGTCTCTATGGATGCATTCGCTTGATTTTGGTTGGGCTATATTTATGAAGGGACATGCCACCATGGGTTTCTTTTCTCGCCTGATGGGCGGTTCGGATGAACAGAAGACTGCAGCTTCCGAGTTCGAAATCCTCGCTCCTGTTTCCGGCGAGCTTGTTCATCTAGAAAATACCAATGACCCCGCTTTTAGCAGCCGTGCCGTGGGCGATGGCGTTGCCGTGGTTCCCCAAGAGGGAACGGTGTGCGCTCCTGTTTCCGGCACCGTCGCGGCGCTGTTTCCGACTGAGCACGCGCTGGGCATCATGTCCGACGACGGCTCTGCTCAGGTGATGCTGCATATCGGAATCGACACTGTTAAGCTTGAGGGCAAGGGCTTCCATGCGCTTGTTGCCCAGGGTGACCATGTCGACGCGGGCCAGCCCCTCGTCGAGGTCGATTTCGACGCGGTCCGCGCCGCCGGCTTCGATCCCACGGTCTTCGTTATCGTGTGCGAGCGCTCGGAGAACTCGACTCTTCGTGAGCATGCTTCCGGCCCTGTTGCTGTTAAAGAGCCTGTCGTCTGGCTTTCCGAGTAAATTCTTGTGGTGGGTACCGTGGTTATCAAGCGAGTTTTTAACAACAACGTCGCAATGGTCACTTCGGACGATGGCTCCGAGCTCATCGTCATCGGCCGAGGCCTCTGCTTTGGCCGTCATGCCGGCGATGCCATCGACGAGGCGTCGATCGAAAAGACCTACGCGTTGCAGGAGGGAACTTCTCAGGACTCGCGTACGATTGACCGCTTGGCACATCTTTTGGAGTCCATCCCCACCGTCAACCTCGTGATTGCCGAGGATATTGTTCAGATGCTCCGTCGAGAGCTCAATGTCGATATCAACGACAAGATTCTCATTGCTCTCGCAGACCATATCAGCCTTGCTTTGGAGCGTGAGCGCAAGGGCGTCTCCTGTGAGAATCCGTTGCTGCTCGAAATCCAGCAGTTCTATCGCAAGGAGTATGCACTTGCGGGCCGTGCGCTGCAGATTATCAAGGAGTATATGGGCATCCAGATGAGCGAAGAAGAGCAGGGTTTTATTACGCTGCATATCGTCAACGCCACCATGCCGCAGCGCTCCGACCGTTTGATTGTTTCGGTCCAGCTTGTTCGCGACGTGCTCGCGATTGTTTCCAAGCGCTATGCTACGACCCTCGATGACACCTCGCTGCCTTACGAACGTTTCGTTCGTCACCTGCAGTTTTTCGCACAGCGAGCGCTCGATCCTACGGCCGGGCAAATCAATGGCGATGCGCTGTTCCGAATCGATGAAACGGCGTATCCGTGCGCATTCTCGTGCGCGGACGCCATAGCCGCCCACTTGTCGTCTACCTATAACGTTGTCGTTACCGATGCCGAGAAGAGTTATCTCGCATATCACATTGTTAACCTGCTTGGAGAACCTGGTCTCTAGGCATAACGTGCCCACACATCGATTGATATAAGGCAAGGCTCACGGTCTTGTCCAGGGCACATCTGTCTTAATTTGCGGAAAAGGAAGGGGAGTACCGCTATGACCGCAAAAAAGAAGTTCAATTTCAAAGCGCCGTTGGAGGTGTTCGCGAAGTCGATCGTTCAGCCGATGATGTATCTCTCGGTTGCCGGCATCCTGCTCATCGTGGGCATCATTCTGACCAACAAGACCATCTGCGCTTTGGTCCCCGTACTGGGCTCCGGTCCGTTCCAGCTTGTGGGCGCCGTTGTCTACCAGTCGCTGATGTTTATCATCAACAACCTCTCGATTCTGTTCTGCGTGGGCATCGCCGGCGCCATGGCAAAGAAGAACAAGGGCCATGCTTCGTTGATCGCCCTGATGTCGTTCTTCCTGTTCCTGCAGGCTAACAACATCGTGCTCAACGCCACCGGCTCTCTTGCCGAAGCGAACGGCATGCTCGGTCTTACCGGAACCGGCCAGAGCACCGTTATGGGCATCCAGGTGCTCGATACCGGCGTGTTTGGCGGCATCATTCTTGGTTGCATCACCGGTGCCGTGTTCAACAAGTACTCGAACAAGCAGTTCCCCATTGCCCTTTCGATGTTCTCGGGCGTTCGCTTCCCGTTCCTGATCATGATCATCATTTCCTGGATCATGGGCGCTGGCTTCTGCATCGTTTGGCCTCCGGTTCAGGGCGCCATCTCCTCCGTTGCCGGCATCATTAAGGAGTCGGGCAACATCGGTCTGTTTATCTACGGCATGCTCAACAAGCTGCTCGTTCCCACCGGTCTGCACCACCTCATCTACACCCCGTTCCAGTTCTCCGATGTGGGTGGCACCCTGACGCTGGGTGATCAGGTTATCGCCGGCGCCTACCCCATCCGTGTCGCCGAGATGGCAATGACGGGCCAGCCCTTCTCCGATAGCACCTACTTCAACAGCTACACCTTCAACAACCTGTGGCCCTACATCGGTATCGGTCTCGCCTTTATCGTCACCGCTTACAAGGGGAACAAGGATAAGACCAAGGCCGTTATCATCCCGCTGATCATCACCGCCGTGCTCTCCTGTGTCACCGAGCCCATGGACTTCCTCTTTGTCTTTGCCGCTCCCGTGCTCTTTGTCGTTCACTCGGTTCTTTCCGGCATCTTCCTGGTTCTGCTCAAGGTCCTCTCCGTGCCCGCTTCGACTGCAGGCGGCATCATCAACATCGTGGTTTCCAACCTGGTCCTCGGTGTCGATAAGACCAACTGGCCGGTTATGCTGGTGCTCGGAGTCGTCAACGCCGCTCTGTACTTCTTCCTCTTCACCTTCCTCATCAAGAAGCTCAACCTCCACACGCCTGGTCGCGAGGAGGAGTCCGAGCTCGCCGAGTCCGTTGCCGAGGGCGAGGCCGCCGCGTCTGTCGCGGTGAAGCAGGGCGCTGTTGCCGCAGCTCCCGCAGAGGGCGTCGATGCGGGCATTGCCGACCTGGTTGCAGGTCTTGGTGGCAAGGACAACATCGAGGAGCTCGAGAACTGCTTTACGCGTCTCCGCGTGAACGTTAAGAACCCGGACCTCATCAATGAGGACCTCATCAACCACGTGCCCAACAGCGGCATCAACCGCAACGGCAATAATATCCAGATCATCTTTGGCATGAAGGTCGCCGAGATGCGCGACAAGGTCGAAAACGCAATTGAGAAGGAGCAGTAAACAATGATCATTACTCTGTGTGGTGGCGGATCCACCTTTACCCCCGGCATCGTCAAGTCCATCGCCCTGCGCAAGGACGAGCTCGACGTTGACGAGATTCGTCTGTACGACATCAACGAGGAGCGCCAGCGCAAGATCGGCGTGCTCGTGGACTGGATTTTGCACGAGGACCTCGGCCTGGACATCAAGCTCACGGTGACCACCGACAAAAAGACGGCTTTTACCGACGCGAGCTTCGTGTTTGCCCAGATGCGCGTGGGCGGCTACGCCATGCGCGAGCAGGACGAGAAGATTCCGCTGCGTCACGGCTGCGTGGGTCAGGAGACTTGCGGTTGCGGCGGCCTTGCCTACGGCATGCGCACCATCTTCCCCATGGTCGAGCTGATCGATGACGTTGAGAAGTACGCCAAGAAGGACTACTGGATTCTCAACTACTCCAACCCCGCCGCCATCGTCTCCGAGGGCTGCCGTGTGCTGCGCCCGAACGCTCGCATCATCAACATCTGCGACATGCCGATCGCGATCATCGACGTGGTTTGCGCTGCGCTCGATATCGACAAGAAGGATGTCGAGTACGATTACTTTGGCCTCAACCACTTTGGTTGGTTCACCTCGATCCGCCACAAGGGCGAGGAGGTGCTCCCGCAGCTGCGCGAGTACATCAAGGAGCATGAGATTCTGCTGCCCGATTCGTACCTCAAGGGCATGGGCTCGCTCATGGCAAAGAAGCCCGAGGAGGCCACCGACGAGCACCCCGAGCAGAACCGCCACACCAAGGGCAGCTGGTACTACGTCTGGAAGGGCGAGTACGAGATCATGGAGTGCTTCCCGGAGTACCTGCCCAACACGTATCTGAACTACTACCTGCAGCAGAAGGAGTTCGTCGAGCACTCCAACCCCGAGCGCACCCGTGCTAACGAGGTTGAGGAGACGCGTGAGAAGAACCTCTTCGACGGTATCGATCACTACGAGAAGACGGGCGAGATCGACGAGAGCACGTTCTATGCGGGCAGCCACGGCGACTGGATTGCCGATCTGGCTATCGCTCTGAAGAACGACACCAAGCAGCGCTTCCTGGTCATTTGCGAGAACAAGGGCGCCATCCCCAACATGCCCTACGACGCTATGGTCGAGCTGCCTGCCTACATTGGCAAGAACGGCCCCGAGGTCATCAGCCGCGACAACATTCCGCTGTTCCAGCAGGGCCTCATGATGCAGCAGCTGAACTCCGAGAAGCTCATTGTCGAGGCTACGATCGAGGGTTCGTACGAGAAGGCGCTTAAGGCCTTTACGCTCAACAAGACTGTGCCGTCGATGAAGGTCGCCAAGGAGGTTCTCGACGACATGATCGAGGCCAACAAGGGTTACTGGCCCGAGCTTAAGTAAAAGCAACAGGGTCGCTGGCCGCATGCCTGAAGCAATGCCCCGCCCACGTGATTGCGTGGGCGGGGCATTGTCGTTTGGTAACGCGTTTTATCAAATATGGCATTTATCTGCGGTAATGTTCTATTTCACCGCCGAGGGTGACATTTCATACCGCCTGCCGAACTGCGTGGAGGCCTAACAACTTTATAGGTCAGTGTTGTGCGTGTAGCAACTTCGCCCGGCCTCGCCTCCGGGCTGCTGCATGAGAGGGGATCTTATGGCACGACTGCACGTAATGGAACGCAGCCACGCTCAGGCTGTCATGGACGACCTGCACGATGCGCTCGGACGTCGTCTGGCGGTGAGTTCGCTCGCCCCGTGTCCCGTTGAGTTTACGGCAGCGCTCGTCAACCTGTGCTCCACCCAGAGCTGCGGCAAGTGCACGCCCTGCCGTGTGGGCCTGAGCGCGCTGAGCGACCTGCTCGCCGATGTGCTCGAAGGCCGCGCCGACGAGTCCACGCTCAATCTGATTGAGCGCACCGCCCGCACCATCTATCTTTCGAGCGACTGCGCCATCGGTTACGAGGCCGGCGCCATGGCGCTTACGGCTATCCGCGGTTTCCGCGACGACTTTGAGCACCACATCCGCGAGCACTCCTGTGGCTTTGACCGCGAGGCCCGCGTCCCGTGCGTCTCGGGCTGCCCGGCGCACGTCGACATTCCCGGTTACATTTCGCTGGTCGAGGCCGGCCGCTATGCCGATGCCGTCAAGGTCATCCGCAAGAACAACCCGCTGCCGCTCGTCTGCGGTTTGGTGTGCGAGCATCCCTGCGAGATGCACTGCCGTCGCGGCATGGTCGACGATCCCATGAACATCCTCGCCCTCAAGCGTTTTGCCGTTGAGCACAGCGACCTCAACGATTACAAGCCCAGCGTGGCCGACAACACCGGCAAGCGCATCGCCGTGATCGGCGGCGGCCCGGCCGGCCTTTCCTGTGCCTACTACCTGGCCGTGATGGGCCATAAGGTGACCATCTTTGAGCAGCGCCACCACCTGGGCGGCATGCTGCGCTATGGCATTCCCAGCTACCGTCTGCCGCGCGAGCGCCTGCAGGCCGAGATCGACTGGATCTTGAGCGCCGGCATCGATGTGGAACTCGACCACTCCGTCAACGGCGAGAAGCTTGCCCGTCTGCGCGACGAGTTCGATGCCGTCTACCTGGCCATTGGCGCCCACAGCGATAAGAAGCTCGGCCTTCCGGGCGAAGAGGCGCCCGGCGTGGAGTCGGCCGTCAAGATGCTGCGTGCCATCGGCGACGACGAACTGCCCGACCTGAGCGGCCAGCGCGTGTGCGTCATCGGCGGCGGCAATGTGGCCATGGACGTGGCACGCTCTGCCGTGCGCTGCGGTGCCGAAAAGGTGAGCATCGTCTACCGCCGTCGCATCTGCGACATGACGGCCCAGGATGCCGAGATTGCCGGCGCCCAGGCCGAGGGCTGCGAGGTTCTGGAGCTCACGGCCCCGCTCGGTATCGAGACGGGCGAGGACGGTCGCGTGAGCGGCCTGCGCGTGCAACCGCAGATTATCGGCGAGCCCCGTCGTGGGCGTCCGGCCCCGCGTGCCGCCGCCACGTCCGAGCGCGTCATTCCCTGCGAGCGCGTGTTTGTGGCCATTGGCCAGGACATCGATTCCAAGCCGTTTGAGGAGATGGGCGTTGCCTGCAAGTGGGGCTGCGTCGTCACCGATTCGGATGGCGCCGTGCCTAACTTCGACGGCCTCTTTAGCGGCGGTGACTGCCAGACCGGTCCCGCCACCGTCATCCGGGCCATCAACGCCGGCCGCGTTGCTTCGGCAAATATCGACCGCTACCTGGGCTTTGACCACAAGATCAAGCTCGACGTTGAGCTGCCGACCGTGCAGTTTAAGGGCAAGCACGAGTGCGGCCGCTGCGAGCTGGGCGAGCGCGAGGCCGGCGAGCGCATCCACGATTGGAATCTGGTCGAGCAGGGCCTTACCGAGGAGGAGGCACGCCAGGAGGCAAGCCGCTGCCTGCGTTGCGACCACTTTGGCTTTGGCGCGTTCCGCGGAGGGAGGAACCTGGAATGGTAGAGCCCAACAACCCCACTGTCAGCGACAACACCGAAAGCGGAGCACTCAACATGGTCAAGCTCACTATCGATAATTGCGAGGTCATGGTACCCGAGCACACCACGATCCTGGACGCGGCCAAGTCCGCCGGCATCCAGATTCCCACCCTGTGCTACCTGCGCGATCTAAACGAGATCGGCGGTTGCCGCGTGTGCGTGGTCGAGGTTGAGGGCTGCGACCAGCTGGTTGCCGCCTGCAACAACTACGTGCTCGACGGCATGGTGGTCCACACCAACAGCCCCAAGGCCCGCGAGGCGCGTCGCACCAACGTGCAGCTGCTGCTGTCCCAGCACGACTCGCGCTGTACGAGCTGCGTGCGCAGTGGTAACTGCAACCTGCAGACCATCGCCAACGACCTGGGCATCTTCTATCTGCCGTACGAGCAGCACCTGGCACGCGAGGGCTGGGACTTCGATTTCCCCATCATCCGCGATAACGACAAGTGCATTAAATGCATGCGTTGCATCAAGGTGTGCGAGAACGTGCAGGGCTTAGGGATTTGGGATCTGACCAACCGCGCCACGCATACCGCCGTGGGCACCCGCGGGCGTGCGCCGATCGGCAAGACCGATTGCGTCGCGTGCGGTCAGTGCATCACGCATTGCCCGACGGGCGCCCTGCGCGAGCGCGACGATACCGAGACCGTGTTCGACGCCATCGCCGATCCCGACAAGATCGTGCTGGTGCAGATTGCGCCGGCCGTGCGTAGCGCCTGGGGCGAGGAGCTCGGCATTCCGCGCGAGGAGGCAACCGTCGAGCGCCTGGCTTGTGCGCTGCGCCGCGTGGGCTTTGAGTACGTGTTCGATACCGACTTCTCGGCCGATCTCACCATTATGGAGGAGGGCTCCGAGCTGCTTGAGCGCCTGGGTAAGGCCGCCAAGGGCGAGGGCGACAGCCGTGGCTGGCCCATGTTCACGAGCTGCTGCCCGGGCTGGGTGCGCTTTGTGAAGGCGCGTTACCCCGAGTTTGTCGACAGCCTGTCTACGTCAAAGTCGCCGCAGCAGATGTTTGGCGCCATCGCCAAGACCTACTACGCCAAGGTGCTGGGCGTGGAGCCCGAGCGTCTGTTTGTGGTGTCCGTGATGCCGTGCACGGCCAAGAAGGCCGAGTGCGCGCTGCCGAGCATGGTGGGCGAGGACGGCACGCCCGATGTGGACGTTGCGCTGACGGTGCGCGAGATGGTGCGCATGATCCGCGCGAGCCACGTGAGCGTCGACACGCTGGTTGAGGAGCCGCTCGACACGCCGCTGGGCTTTGGCACGGGCGCGGGCGTGATCTTTGGCGCCACGGGTGGCGTGATGGAGGCCGCGGTGCGCTCGGCCTATTACCTGGTGACGGGCAAGAACCCCGACGCCGACTTCTTTACCGACGTGCGAGGGCTCGACGGCTGGAAGGAAGCCGTCGCCGATATCGATGGCACCAAAGTACGCGTCGCCGTGGCGCACGGGCTGGGCAACGCCGCCCGTCTGCTCGACGCGATTCGCGACGGCCGTGTGAGCTATGACTTCGTCGAGGTCATGGCATGCCCGGGCGGCTGCGTCGGCGGCGGCGGTCAGCCTATCCACGACGGCTGCGAGCTGGCAGCCGAGCGTGGCCAGGTGCTCTGGGGCCTGGATGCCGCTGCGGACATTCGCTTCTCGCACGAGAATCCCGATGTCCAGGCGTGCTACCGCGAGTTCTTGGGCGAGCCGCTCTCGCCGCTGGCCGAGGAGCTGCTGCATACCGACCATCACGCATGGACGATGCCCAACGAGGGGACGTACTAGCGATGCGCGCGTTTGATTTTGAGATGTCGCGCCGGGGGTTTGCCTCGGCGCTCGCCGCGGGCGCCCTGTCGCTTGCGCTCGCGGGCTGTGGCGGCGGGGCTGCCGGTGCCGGCTCTGCCGCAGGCTCTGCTGCTGGGTCTGCCGCGGGCAGTGCTGCTGCCGAGCCGGTCGAGGTGCACGTCGCCTCGCTCAAGGGACCGACCTCGATCGGTCTGGTGCGGTTTATGGACCAGGCCGCAAACGGCGAGACGGACAATGAGCTCGACTTTGCGATCAACACCGCCGCCGACGAGATCGTGCCCAAGGTCATTCAGGGCGATGTCGATATCGCGCTGGTCCCGGCCAACGTGGCGAGCGTGCTCTACAACAAGACCGAGGGCGCGGTGCAGGTCATCGACATCAACACGCTGGGCGTGCTGAACGTGGTGACGGGCGATGCAGGCGTAACCTCGTTTGGCGATCTGGCGGGTCGCACCGTCTACATGACGGGCAAGGGCACCACGCCAGAGTACGTCATGAACTTCCTGCTGGAGCGCGCGGGCCTGACCGGCCAGGTGACGCTCGAGTTTAAGAGCGAGCCCACCGAGGTGCTGTCGGCCCTGCTTGCCGATCCGTCTGCCGTGGGCGTGCTGCCGGAGCCGTTCAAGACCGCTGCCATCGCCAAGAGCGAAGGCAAGCTGTCAGCGCCGGTAAGTCTGACCGATGTGTGGGACGAGCTGGCGGGTGACACGGGTTCGCGCCTGCTGACGGGCGTGACCGTGGTGCGCCGCGCGTTTGCCGAGGAACATCCCGAGGCTGTGGCGGAGTTCTTGAGCTGCCATGCGGCGAGCGTTAAGGCCGTCAATGCGGCGCCGGCAGACTGGGCGCAGGCCGTGGTCGATGCCGGCATCGTGGACAACGCCAAGATCGCCGAGAAGGCGATTCCCGGGTGCATGCTTGTCTGTCAGACGGGCAAGGATATGAAGGCGGCACTTAGTGGGTATCTGCAGGTGCTGGCCGACGCGGACGCGAGCGCCGTGGGTGGTAAACTTCCGGCTGACGATTTCTACTACATGGAGTAGCCCGTGCGTGCGTTTGCTCGACAAATGACAGAGCGTATGAAGGCGGTGGCGGCAGCAGGTGCCGTCGCCGCCTTTTGGCTTGCCGCGTGGGTGCTGGTAGCGGGTCTTGTGGCGCAGCCGTTGATTTTGCCGGGGCCGGGTGCTGTTGCCTTGGCGCTGCTGCGCCTGGTGTGCGATGGCGGCACCTGGGCGATTTTGGCGGGCTCGGGCGCGCGAATACTGGGCGGGCTGGCGCTTGCCGCGGTGTGTGGTGGCATGCTTGCCGGGATTTCGTCACGTTCGCGGGCGTTTGCGCACCTGGTGGCTCCGGCGCTGTCATTTGTAAAGGCGACGCCGGTCGCCTGCGTGGTGGTCCTGCTGCTTATTTGGTTGGGGTCGGCACGTGTGAGCATCGCGGCGGTCTTTTTGATGGCGCTGCCGGGCGTGTATTTTTCGCTGGCCGAGGGGCTGGCTCAGGTGAATAAAACGCTGGAGCAGATGTTCCGTCTGCATGGCGTGCGCGGCTGGCGCCTGTTTTGCGCCCACACCTGGCGCGAAGTCCTGCCGTTTGTGCTTTCGTGTGTCCGGGCCGTGATCGGCATGAGCTGGAAGGCCGGCGTGGCGGCGGAACTTATCGGCATGGCGACGGGCACCGTGGGCGAACGTATCTATCAGGCGAAGCTTTTGATTGAGACGGCTGATCTACTGGCGTGGACTGTGCTGGTCGTTGCCGCCTCGTGGGCGTGTGAGCGCGTGCTGGTGTGGCTGCTGCGGGTTTCGGGACTCGTGGCGTGGCGCGCGGCCGTGCGGGCGCATGGGCGCGGTGCTCGCGGGCGTGCGGGGGCTGCGAGCGATGGCGCTGCAGCGGAGCTTGCGCTTGCCGTGGGCGATCGCGCGCCCTGGGTGCCGGCGCTCGATGGTCTGGCACTCAACGTGCCTGCGGGTGGGCGCATCTGTGTGATGGGCGCTTCGGGCATGGGCAAGTCGACGCTGCTTTCGTTGGCAGCGGGGGAGTGCTCGCCGTGCTCGATGGTGTTTCAGGATGCACACTTGGCCGAGTCCGCCTCGGCGCTGGATAACGTGCTGGTGTGTGCCGATGCGCGCGTGGGTGCGTCGAGCGCTGCGGCCTTGCTGCGCCGGTTGGTGCCGGGAATCGACGTGCATTCGCGCGTGGCCGAGCTTTCGGGCGGGCAGCGCCGCCGTGTCGAGATTGCCCGCGCCCTGCTGTGCCCGGGCGGCGCGGTGATTCTTGACGAGCCCTTTACCGGCCTGGATGCCGCCGCGCGCGATGCGACGACCAAGGTCGTGCTCGACCTGCTCGACGGCCGCACGCTCTTGCTCGCCACACATGACGTCTCCGACGCTCAGGCCCTCGATATCTCGGACATCATCACGCTCTAAATACTAACTGAGCAACAAAATGATTCGTTTTCCTCCGTCCCCATGGGGTCGGGTGTGGTATTCTATCTGCGGGGTAATACTTAGGAATACCTAGTAATACCAACGCCGCAGAAACAAACTCCGGATGCGGGCCAATCGGGTTGCCTTCACAGCCCGTCGCCCAGCCGCGTGGCCCGCATCTATCCGCACTACCGTCGTTTCAAAAAGGAAGCGCCATGGCAGAACACATGACCCCCGTAGTCGCGAAGGTCTTGCCCGAGGAGAAGGCAGCCTTCGCGGCGGCAACCCAGCTCGTGGGCACCACGCCGTCCAACGCCATCCGCATGTTTATCGCCGCGTTCAATCGCTGCGGCACCTTCCCGTTCGACATCTCGCCCAGCGGGGCCTTTGGCAAAGAGTGTCCCCAACAGCTAGTCGTTGAAGAACGTCCCCAATGACTAGTCGTCGGGAGGAGGTTGGCATGCTCAATGCGATGATTTGGGCGCTTGCCTGTTTTGGCGTCGTCGCTGCCGATATTGCCCTGAGCGTGGTTTTGTTTTCCGCTCTGGGCGTCGCGTCAGTGTTCATGGGTTTTTCGATCGATGACCTCGACATTCAATTGCTTCAGGCTGCCGCGCAGATGGCGTCGTTTTTGATGGCGCTGCTGTGG
The DNA here is from genome assembly GCA_046995905.1 of Collinsella sp. GTDB lineage: Bacteria > Actinomycetota > Coriobacteriia > Coriobacteriales > Coriobacteriaceae > Collinsella. Next base: position 1,917,155 of record JBKXET010000001.1, on the reverse strand, counting down.
TGGCGTTATCTGTGGCCGCGTTCGTTTATGGCACGCCGGCAAAGCGAGCACCCGCTCGGCGGGGGAGCGCGTGGGGCGTGGAAACGCATCGCCTGCGTTATCGTGATTGGCCTGGCCCTGCAGGTGGTCGTTGGCTACGTGACCGATGCCGTGCTGTCGCTGTTGCCCGATGCCGCGGCCGACTACAACGAGCTTGTCGAGGAAACAGGCATGGGCGACACCAGCTATCTCGCCGTCCTGACTACGGTGCTCGGCGCCCCATTTTGTGAAGAGCTGCTGGTGCGCGGCATTATTTTTGAGTTTTCGCTCCGAGCGTTTAATCCGCAGTGCCGCCCACTTTGGAAGCGCCGGCGTCGTGCGAGCGCGCAGGACGGTGCCATGGTGCCCTGGGCGGCCCCAAGCACGTGGGGTATCGCCGCGGCGATTGTGCTGCAGGCGGCAATCTTCGGTTTTATGCACATGAATTGGGTGCAGGGTTGCTACGCGGGTGCTGCCGGCCTCATCTTTGGTTGGGTGCTCGTGACGACCGGAAAGCTCCGCTACACGATCCTGCTGCACTTTGCCTTTAATGCCGGGTCGTATCTCATGACGTTGCTCTGGTTTGTGAGCACGCCGTTCGACGTGGCAATTACGGTCGCTATCGCCGGCTTTGCGCTGGTAGAGGCAATGCGCTCGCTGCGCCACGCGTGTGGGATGGACGCAGCGAGCGCACCGCTGCCCTAGTTGCGCCTGCCGCCTCCGTTGGCGCCCTGCCGTCCCTGGGCCGCGCGATTGCGACCTGCGGTGTTTTGCGCACGCGACATGCCGCCGTGACCCTTGCTGCCTTTGGGTCCCTTGCCACCGCCACCGCCATGTGGTTTGCCGCCCTTCTTGCCGGTTCCATGCCCACCGCCAGCAGATGTCTCGCCCGGGCGCGGGGGCACGGGACGAATCAGGCAATGCTTGGTGTAGCCGATCAGATCGCGGCGGCCAGCCTTTTCCAGCGCCTCGCGCACGAGCTTGTAGTTCTCGGGCTTGCGATACTGGATGAGCGCACGCTGCATGGCCTTCTCGTGCGGGTCGCGCGCCACGTAGATCGGCTGCATGGTGCGCGGATCCACGCCGGTGTAGTACATGCACGTCGACATGGTGGACGGCGTGGGGTAGAAGTCCTGCACCTGTTCGGGCATGTAGCCCATGTCGCGCACGGCCTCGGCAAGGTCCACGGCTTCCTTCATCGTTGAACCGGGGTGGCTCGAGATCAGATACGGCACTACGTACTGCTTGAGTCCGTATTCGCGGTTCAGGCGTTCAAATTTACGGCAGAACGCGTCGTAGACGGCGCGGCTCGGCTTGCCCATCACGGACAGCACCGCGTCGCTCACGTGCTCGGGCGCTACGCGCAGCTGGCCCGAGACATGGTGTTCCAGCAGCTCGCGCAAAAACTCGTCCGAGGCATCGGCCATGGTGTAGTCAAAGCGGATGCCGCTGCGGACGAAGACCTTCTTGACGCCCGGCAGCTGGCGCAGGTCGCGCAACAGCTGCGTGTAGCCGCTCTCGTCGACCACCATGTTCTTGCACACGCTCGGCCACAGGCAGCGCTTGTTCTTGCACACGCCGTGCTTGAGCTGCTTGTCGCAGGCGGGACGGCTAAAGTTTGCCGTCGGTCCTCCCACGTCGTTGATGTAGCCCTTAAACTCGGGATCGCGCGTGAGCAGCTCGGCCTCGCGCATGATCGAGTCGTGGCTGCGCATCTGCAGCACGCGCCCCTGGTGGAAGGTGAGAGCGCAAAATGAGCACTCACCAAAACAGCCACGGTTGGAGCTAATGGAAAACTTGATTTCGGCAAAGGCCGGCACGCCGCCCGCTGCGTCGTAATCGGGATGCCAATCGCGTGCGTAGGGGAGCTCGGCCACCTCGTCCATCTCATCGGTGGTGAGCGTCGCCGATGGCGGGTTCTGCACCACATAGACGCTGTTGGGGTAGGGCTCTACCAGGCGGTGTCCGGTGATGGGGTCCATATTCTGCTGCTGCACGTTAAAGCTGCGCGCGTAGTTGAGCTTGTCGGCGGCAAGGTCGTCCCAGCTGGGCAGCAGGTCGTAGTCGTAGACCTCGTCGAGCGAGCCCGTGCGGTAGACGGTGCCGTTGATATAGGTGATTTGATCGACGGGCAGCCCCGCGTCGAGCGCGTCGGCAATCTCGACAATCGCGTGCTCGCCCATGCCGTAGATGAGGATATCGGCGCCCGAGTCGAGCAGTACCGAGCGCTTGAGCTTGTCCTGCCAGTAGTCGTAGTGGGCCAGGCGGCGCAGGCTCGCCTCGATGCCGCCGATGATGATGGGGGCATCTTTAAACGTCTGACGGATAAGGTTGCCGTAGACCGTGACGGCTCGGTTGGGACGGCGCCCCTCCTCGCCACCGGGGGTATAGGCGTCGGTGTGGCGGCGGTGCTTGGTCACCGAATAGTGGTTGACCATGGAGTCCATGTTGCCGGCACTGACCAAAAAGCCCAGGCGCGGCTCGCCGAGCACGGTGATGCTGGCGGGGTCGGTCCAGTCGGGCTGGCAGATGATGCCCACTTTGTAGCCGTGCGCGTCGAGGACGCGGCTGATAATGGCCATGCCAAAGCTGGGATGGTCCACGTAGGCGTCGCCGCAGATGTAGACGAAGTCGCACTGGTCCCAGCCGCGTGCATCCATGTCGGCGCGGCTGACGGGGAGGAACTTATCGCGGCCCGGGCGCCAGGGACGGACAGGCTCTGCTGGGGCATGAGTGGCGTGGCCACCCTGGGCCTTGCCGCCACGCTTTTGCTGCTGGCCCTGTTTGCCCTGCTGACTGCGCTGGTTGTTCTGAGCGTGCTGAGGCTTTTTTGCCACGATCCCTCCCGGTGTCTGTATGCTGCACGTAATTGTAACCAGTCTTTTTGGGACGGGGCTAAAAAGACTGGGGGAGTACATGGACTAGTGAGTGGGAGCGTCGCCGCGCCCACCGTTTGTTTCCAGACTGTGTATCCCTGCGTCGAAGGAGCCGTCTCGCGCGCACGCCATGTTGTCAATGGGTTACAGTATGAACGGCGGCTATATTTCCGCCAACGCACGAGAGAGTCGTCAACAAGGAGGATGCACGACGATGCAGCGTGCCAAACAGATATCGGAGTCTATTGAGCTGGGCATCATCTTGGCGCTCGCCGGTGGCTTTATGGACGTGTATTCGTACATTGGGCGCGACCATGTTTTCGCCAACGCGCAGACGGGCAACATCTTGCTGGTGGGCGTGAGCATCTCGGAGGGCAACTGGGCGCTGGCGGGGCGCTATTTCTTCCCCGTGGTGTCGTTTGCCGTGGGCATTATGCTTGCCGACCTGGTGCACGAGCGGTTTGGCAGCGTGATCCACTGGCGTCAGGTGACGGTGTTCTTTGAAGCCGTCATCTTGCTGGGCGTGAGCTTTATCCCCGGTGGCGGTTACAACCTGCTCGCCAACTGCCTTACCTCGTTTGCCTGCGGCATGCAGGTCGAGAGCTTCCGCAAGATCCACGGTCACGGCATCGCTACGACCATGTGCATCGGCAACTTGCGCAACGCGCTGCAAAACGTGGACGATTACATCATCACCCACAGGCGCGGCTTTTTGGAAAACGGCCTGCTGTACTTTGGCGTGATCTTTACCTTTGTGTTTGGCGCCGTGTTGGGCAACTGGTGTATTGAGCGCATGGGCCTGCACGCCATCGTCGTGGCGAGCTTGCTGCTGTTTGTCGCGTTTGCCATCATGTTCATCGACCGCGAGCGCGACTTGCGCTTACGCTGGAAGGTTGCGGCCGAGGCTTGGAAAGAGGGCTGCCGAAAGTAACCGAATGCGGCAAAGGGGCTGTCCCTTTGCCGCAATATTTTTCATCGTCTGTTGAAACGCTTTAAATAGTTTGACGTTCTCACGCGTTTTTTGTTTCAAAAGCGTTAGGATGGGACTCATAGCGTGGGGCGTAATGGATGCCCCGCACACGATGGGAGGCTATCAATGGCTAATCGTTTCGTTCTCAATACCATCTCTTATCATGGTTCCGGCGCCATCAAGGAGATCCCCGGCGAGCTCCAGCGTCGCGGCTACAAGAAGATCTTCGTCTGCTCCGACCCCGATCTGGTCAAGTTTGGCGTTACCGCTAAGGTGACCGACGAGCTCGACGCCGCCGGCATCGCTTGGAGCCTCTACTCCGAGATCAAGCCCAACCCCACGATTCAGAACGTCAAGGACGGCGTCGAGGCCTTCAAGGCCGCCGAGGCTGACGCTATCGTGACCATCGGTGGCGGCTCCTCCATGGACACCGCCAAGGCCATCGGCATCATCATCAACAACCCCGAGTTCGCCGATGTCCGCAGCCTCGAGGGCGTTGCTCCCACTAAGAACCACGCCGTGTTCACCATCGCCGTGCCGACGACCGCTGGTACCGCCGCCGAGGTGACCATCAACTACGTCATCACCGACCCCGAGAAGGTCCGCAAGTTCGTGTGCGTCGACACCAACGACGCCCCCGAGGTCGCCGTCGTCGATCCTGACATGATGGCTTCCATGCCCGCCGGCCTGACCGCTTCCACTGGTATGGACGCTCTGACCCATGCCATCGAGGGCTATACCACCAAGGGCGCTTGGGAGCTCTCCGACATGTTCCACTTTGAGGCCATCAAGCTGATCAGCGAGAACCTACGCGACTCCGTTGCCGAGGCCAAGTCCGGCCAGCCCGGCTCCGGCCGCGAGGGCATGGCCCTTGGCCAGTATGTCGCCGGCATGGGCTTCTCCAATGTTGGCCTGGGCATCGACCACGCCATGGCTCACACCCTGTCCGCTCACTACGACACCCCGCACGGCGTCGCTTGCGCCATGCTGCTGCCGATCGCCATGGAGTTCAACAAGCCGGTTTGCGCCGAGCGTCTGGCCAAGGTTGCCGCCGCCATGGGCGTTGACACCACGGGCATGAGCACCGACGAGGCTGCCGACGCCGCTATCGCCGCCGTCAAGCAGCTTTCCGCCGACGTGAATATCCCGCACGTCTGCGAGGCCATGAAGGCTGACGAGATCGAGGTCCTGGCCAAGGACGCCATGGCCGACGCTTGTTTCCCGGGTAACCCGCGCGAGGCAACGCTCGACGACGTCATCGAGCTCTTCAAGAAGATCTGCCCGGCTGCCTAGCCCAGTTTGGTGGTCCTTCGCCCGTAGGTGTATGGTCTTTTGACGTGCCGCTGGCCCCGCCGTGCTACGCACGGCGGGGCTTTTTGTGCTGCGTCGATGCCCTGAGACGGACAAAACCAAGGCGTACTGCCCGCTGCGGATAGGTGGTGCACTTCCCTGCGTGCATTTTTGGGAGTATTCAACAAGCTCTTAAAAATGCATAACGTTGTGAATGGGCGGTAGTGATCCGCAGGCGCCCATCGACAGCCATTGTGGGCGGGCTATCGATGAGTGGAGGGGGTTGTTACTGAGTTTCTGCTTTGCGACGACCTGCAACACTGCTGTAACCGCGTCGTTTTGTCGTTCGTGATGGGGCCGTTGGGGCCCACGGTGCTGAATACTCCGTTTTTTGCACGGTCCAAGGTGGGGCACCCTGAGACGAAGCAAAAAGATGCCTCATTTCTATGCAAATACCAATAGGATTTATGCAAGATTGAGATTGTAAACCGTGCACGTGCACAAAACCGGTGCGGGGACGTCTGGAGGCGGCTCGGCTCCTGGGGCATTGCACGTGCAGAACGGTTAAAATCGGGACTCGGTCTTAGTTTTACTTGGAAGGATGCATATGACTTCTAATATTGATGCTTCTCTAGAGGAGACGCTCTCCTATATCGCAGGACAGCTTAAGACGCTGACTTCTATTGCCTCCCCTACCGGCTATACCCGTGCGGCGACTGATTATCTGATGGAGACCCTGCGCGATATGGGGTTTGGGCCTGAGCGTTCTAATAAGGGTAACGTGCTCGTTGAGCTTGGCGGCGAGGGCGAGCCGCTCGTACTGGCGAGCCATGTCGATACCCTAGGCGCCATGGTGCGTTCCATTAAGGACAATGGCCGCCTGCGCCCCACGACGCTCGGTGGGCATCAGTGGTCTACGGCCGATGGCGAGAACTGCACCGTCTACACGCGCGACGGCAATGTCTACACGGGCGTGGTTCTTAACACCGAGCCTTCGGCGCACGTGGCCGACGAGCCGGTCAAGACCATCGAGAAGAACATGGAGATCTTGCTCGACGAGAACGTCGACAGCAAGGACGATGTGCTCGAGCTGGGTATTCAGACCGGCGACATCATCGCTATGGATCCTCGCACGACGGTGACGGAGAGCGGCTACATTAAGAGCCGCTTCCTGGATGACAAGCTATCGGCCGCCATTTTGTTGGGCTTGGCGCGTGCCGTCGCCGCTGGCGAGGTGACGCTTTCGCGTAAGGTTTCGCTGCTCTTTACCGTGTACGAGGAGGTGGGCCACGGCGGCGCCTTCGTGCCGGCCGACACGCGCGAGATGATCAGCGTTGACATGGGCTGCGTGGGCGACGACCTAGGCTGCACCGAGCACATGGTGTCGATCTGCGCCAAGGATTCGGGCGGTCCGTACAACTACGACCTGGTGACGGCGCTGTCCAATATCGCGCGCGAGCTTGAGCTCGATTACGCTATCGACGTGTATCCGCATTACGGTTCGGACGTCGAAGCCACGCTCTCTGCCGGCTACGACATTCGCCATGGTCTGATCGGCCCCGGCGTGTATGCGAGCCACAACTACGAGCGTAGCCACATGGACGGCGTGCGCAACACCTTCGAGCTCGTCCGCGCCTACGTACAGCGCTAGCGATGCAGCGGCCTCGGCTGATACGGCAGTACCGACCGAGGCCGTCCTCTCTAAGTTGCGGTGAAATAGGGACTGTTTGGCGGTTTTAAACGCTTAAACAGTCCCTATTTCACCGCAATTTATGAAGGGGATGGGGCTACTTAAGTGCGCCGGTCACCGTGCCGCCGCCGAGGACGATGTCGCCGTGGTAGACTACAACGGCCTGGCCGGGGGCGATGGCTCGCTGCGGCTCGTCAAAAGTCAGCAGCATTTGCCCGTCTTCGCCGCGCGTAAGGGTCGCTGCTTGGTCTTTCTGACGGTAACGGTACTTGGCGCCCACGCGAATGCCGCCGGCATCGAGTTCTGCCTCCATGCGGTCGGCAGGGGCGCTCCAGATCCAGTCGTCGGCCGTGAGTGCTGTGGCCGTTAGGTCCTCGGCCTCGCCCAGATGCACGGTGTTGTTGGCGGCATCGACGCCCGTCACATACACGGGATGCGCCATCGCGACGCCCAAGCCCTTGCGCTGGCCGATGGTATAGCGCAACGCGCCGTTATGGCGTCCGACCACGCTGCCGTCGCGCCACACAATGTCGCCCGGTGCAGCGGGATGTCCGCAGCGGCGCTCGATATAGCCCGCGTAGTCACCGTCTGGAATAAAGCAGATGTCCTCGCTTTCGGCCTTCTGGGCGTTGGTAAAGCCTTGCTCGGCGGCTATGCGGCGCACGTCGCGCTCTTTGTCTAGGCCTGCCAGCGGAAAGATCGTGTGCGCCAGGCGCTCCTGCGTAAGCGAATATAAAAAGTAGCTCTGGTCCTTTTTGGGATCTTCGCCGCGATGCAGCTGCCAGGTGCCGTCTACTGTCTGGCTTGTTTTGGCGTAATGACCCGTTGCGATGTAGTCGCAGCCCATGTCCAGCGCCGCACCGAGCAACGCGCCAAACTTTATGTGGCGGTTGCAGATGATGCACGGGTTGGGCGTCAGCCCCTCCTGGTAGGCGTTCACAAAGCGCTCGATAACGCTGTGGTCGAAGGTCTGCTGCAAGTCGAGCACATGGTGGGGTATCCCCAGACGCTCGGCGACGGCCTTTGCATCGGCGATGTCGCGGTCGACTTTGCTCATACCCGTTGCAGGATCGGGCGCGGGGCAGGTGAGGCGCATGGTGGCGCCGACGCATTCGTAGCCCTGGCTTTTGAGCAGGTACGCGGTCACGCTGGAATCGACGCCGCCGCTCATGGCGACGAGCACGCGCTTGTTGTGCATGGGGAGGTTCTCCTTGGTGGCATGTGGCCAAAAAAGAAAAGCGGCGCGGGAGGCTGGTTCCGCGCCGCAGACATTGTAGCAAGTTCGGGCGTCTCGTGGGACACCCTGATTGGATGGGCTCAGACTGCCGGGAGAGAGGAGACCGGCTCGTCCGTGGGCTCAACCTATGGGCGACAGGCCCTAGTCCTGGAAGAGCGCCGTGGACAGGTAGCGCTCGCCGGTGTCGGCAAGCAGGGCCACGATGGTCTTGCCCTCGTTCTCGGGGCGCTTGGCCAGCTGCAGCGCGGCCCACACGGCGGCGCCGGACGAAATGCCCACGAGCACGCCCTCCTTGTGGCCCACGGCGCGGCCGGTCGCAAAGGCGTCGTCGTTCTCGACGGGGATGATCTCGTCATAGACCTGGGTGTCGAGGACGTCGGGCACAAAACCGGCGCCGATACCCTGGATCTTGTGCGGGCCGGCTTGGCCCTTGGAGAGCACCGGGGAAGTGGCGGGCTCGACGGCGACGACCTTGATTTCGGGGTTCTGCTCCTTAAGGAACTCACCCACGCCGGTCACGGTGCCGCCGGTTCCAACGCCGGCGACGAAGATGTCGACCTCGCCGTCGGTGTCATCCCAGATCTCGGGGCCGGTCGTGGCCTTGTGGATGGCGGGGTTGGCGGGGTTCACAAACTGGCCGGCGATGATGCTGTTTGGCGTCTCCTTCTGCAGTTCCTCGGCCTTGACGATGGCGCCCTTCATGCCCTTGGAACCGTCGGTGAGCACGAGCTGTGCGCCATATGCCTGCATAAGCTTGCGACGTTCGACGGACATAGTCTCGGGCATGGTGATGATCACCTTGTAGCCGCGAGCCGCCGCCACCGAGGCGATGCCGACGCCGGTGTTGCCACTCGTGGGCTCGATGATGGTGTAGTCGCCGCCGCGCACGAGCTTGCCGGCCTTCTCGGCCTCGTCGATCATGTTCTTGGCGACGCGGTCTTTGACGGAGCCGGCGGGGTTGAAGTATTCCAGCTTGACGAGCACGCGGGCCTTGAGGTCCTCATCGGCCTCAAAGTGAGTGAGCTCCAGAAGCGGAGTGTGGCCGATAAGCTGATCGATGGACGTGTAAACATTGCTCATGGTGAACCTCCAAAGTGTTCAAATGACTGGATACCGTGTGGTTTTACGGTGTGTGTAGCAGCGAAACCCACAAACCTTATGGGTTGTTCGTTTTGCTGTTGGCAAGCATAGTAGACAGTAAAGCCTAGTAACGCAATAGGAAATAGAAGATTATTACGAGTCGATTAACCATCTTGACCGGAACGGGTATTTTCAAAACCAATATTTCGGCTAGAATTTCTACGGACTAAATGACCGAAAGGCAGCACTATACATGTTGGTTTCTACTAAGGGCAGATATGCCCTGCGCGTTATGGTCGATCTGGCCGAGCACCAGGCAGCCGGTCGCATCCCGCTCAAAGAGATCGCGGCGCGACAGGGGATTTCCGAGAAATATCTCGAGAACATTTTGGCTACGCTCGTGCGCGCCAACATGCTCTCGGGCATGCGCGGCAAGGGCGGCGGCTATGTGCTCACGCGCCCGCCCGAGCAATACACGGTGGGCGAGATCTTGCGCCTGACCGAGGGCAGTCTGGCGCCGGTCGCCTGCCTGGATGGCGACTGCAAGGGCTGCTCGCGTTCGGATGAGTGCCCCACGCTCGACGTGTGGAAGAACCTGGACAAGCTCATCAACGACTACCTCGACGGTGTGACGCTCGATCAACTTGTCGCTCCCAACCATGGCTACGACTACGTCATCTAACCCACACCTGCATTTGGGGACGGGGTGGAAATGGTAGATTTTCTCGCCCTTTGAGACTTGGCAAATAAGAAGGCCGCCCATTTTTGCGATGGGCGGCCTTCGTTTTGGGCTGTTGAGACGGACACGGCCGGAATGGCCATTTTAGTCCTCGGCGATGCTGTCGAGGATGCTGCGCGTGATGGACACCAGGATGCTGCCCATAAAGGCTGATCCAAAGCTGGCGATGGAGATGCCGACGCCCAGCAGGTTGACCGACAGGTAACTCGCGAGCTCAAGCATAAAGCTGTTGACGACAAGCTGGAAAATGCCCAGCGTAATGATCGTGAGCGGCAGCGAGATGACCGTGAGGAACGGTTTGACGAACGAATCGACAATGTTCAGGAACAGTCCCACAAAGGCAAAGCAGACCCAGGTCTCGGCAAAGCCGAAGGGTTGGATACCGGGGACGAGGAACGTGGCGATCGCGATGGCGATCGAGGTGAAGAGCCAGTTAAGCATAAAGCGCATGGCGTGAATCCTTTCTTGCGCCGGGATTGCTGGCGTCGCGTGAAGCGGCTTACGGCGGCGACCTGGATGGTTGCGCGGGCGCGCCGCGGTGTTTGGGCGCCCATTGTCTCAAATATTCGTGGAGCTTACGTGCGCATATGGTTTCTAAACGGCGTTCGTCCTGAAAAACGCGCCGCTGGCAGAGAGTCTTGTCGCTTTAGTTTGGTGGTGTGCTACACTGCTACGGGCAAAAGCCACAGGCGTTGCCCTATTGCATAGAACGGGTGAACGATGCCCGATGTCAGTATCAACTTCGATGCCTTTTGGCGGGTTTGGCGGTGATCGATGAATATCGAGAACATGTTTGACAAGCCTGATGTCAAGCAGCTGGTCCACGCATTTAGCCTTTTGGACGACGAGAAGGATATCCAAGCGTTTTTGACCGATATCTGCACGCCGCGCGAGATTTGCGACCTTTCTCAGCGTTTGCAGGTTGCGCGCTATTTGGACGAGGGCGAGCCTTATGTTGAGGTTCAGGCCCGTACCGGCGCTTCGTCCACCACGGTGAGCCGCGTTTCAAAGGCGCTGAACGGCGAGTACGGTGGCTACCGCAAGATCCTCATTAAGTTGGAGGATGGCGAGTAGGCCAGCGACAACATTGAATTACGAAGAACCGTCCCTCCGAGGGCGGTTTTTATATGCCTGCAATCGGCTGGTGCGTTGGGTTCAGGTTGCTTTGTACCAAAAGATGGAACTGCGGTGGCAATGTGTCCGCTTGGGCGGGTAGGATGGATGCATTGATTATTGCGAACGGTTTGAGCGGAGGACCATGCCTGTTCGAATCTATACCACCAATGCCGGCACGGATTTGAGCGATGCCGAGGCGGCGCTACTGGCCGACCTGGTTGCCCGCCACGGGCGCGCTGTTCTGTTGGCGCCAACATTTGCCGAGCTCGACCTGTGCCGCCATGATGCGGCGGAAGCCGGGGTTTCACTGGGTGTCGACTACAAGACACCCGCATCGTGGCTTCGCTCGCTTTGGGAGCTTTTGGGCGACGGGCGCGGTTTCGTCGACAACCTGCAACGTCAGATGCTGTTTTCGGATATGATTGCCCGCCGCGACGATGCCGACCTGCAGCCGCTTTCGCGTAGCCAGGGCACGGTGCGCATGCTCGCACGCATGGCCCGCGATGTGCTGCCGGGTGTGGCGGGGACGACGGCCGAGCGATGCGGTGGCAACAATTGCCAGCCTGAGCCAAAAAGCGATGCCGAGGCTCGTGTGTTTGAGCTTTTGCGTGCCTACGCGGGCGGTTTGGACCGTCGAGATATGGTCGAGCCCTGCGAGGCAGCCGACATTATGGCCGGTGCCCTGGCCGATAGCCTGCCGGCGTGCGCCCGCGCCGTATGCGTGCGCGGTACCACGTCGTTTACGCACGGTCTACTCGAGCTGCTGTCTGCCGTGGCGAACAATGGGGGAGAGGTCGTCGTGCTGCTTGCCCGCGAGCAGGCGGCGATGCGCGAGGAGCTTGCCACGGCATTTGATGCCCGCGGTGTGCTGTTTGAGATCGCGCCGCTGGGGGAGGACGCCGTCGCGTCTGATGTCGCTTGCGGGGCCGCCGCTCAGCCTGCCTTTATTGAGGTCGCCGGCCCCCATGCCCGTGCTCATGTCTATGCGGACGCCATCGATAAGTTGGTGAAAGCGCACAAGGAGTCCAAGGCCGATAAAGCTACTGCAACGCCCGCCGACCCCGTGCGCGTGCTCGTCGTTTCTGCCCGGGCACCCCAGCTGTTCGGCGAGCTCGCCGCCCGTTTGGCGGCGCGTCACATTGCGGCCGAGACGACTGAGTTCACGGCGTTTTCCCAGTCCATCGCGGGCAGGCAGTTTACGGCGCTCGCCAACCTGATCGAGCGTATGAAAGCCGCCGACGAGGGCACCGCTTCCAAGACTGAGTGGTGGCCCGCGCCGGAGCTTACCGACTGGATCTACAGTCCGCTTTCGGGCGCTGATGCCGTCAATGCCCGTACCTTCGATAAGAATATGCGTCTCTCGCGCAGCAAGACTACCGCGGGCGTCAAGAGCCTGCTGCAGAGCGTTCAGGGCCAGGTGAGGGGCGCGCGCAAGGCGACGAGCGACGATAACTGGTTTAAGAACGTACCGTGTGTGGTCTCGGACGTGTTCCAGGCGCTGTGGCGTGACAAGCCCGTGACGGCGCTTAAGGCCATGCTTGCCGTTGCCGAGGCGTTGCCCGATCGCGCTCTAGGCGGCCTTGACGGCCAGGCCCGTCGCCAGGCAGAGACGGCTTTGCTGCGCCATGCCATCGACATCCTTATGAACGATGCTCGCGCGCTCGACGTGTCGCAGGCCGCGACCGTGCCGGTTCTCGACGGCGTTCGAACCAAGGTGGACAAGCGCAGTACCGCCTACGATTACGAGACCTATGAGGTCGATCGCACACCACGAGCACAAGTGCGCTTCGCGTCGCTTGCCGATGCGTCGGTTCTTCGCCCTGGCAGCTACGATGCCGTGCTGTTTGCCGATGTCGACCTGGACAGCTATCCGCTTTCGCACGAAGAGGGCCCGCTTGCCACGTTGACAGCCGAGCTGCGCCGCGACGGCGTGTCTTTGGAGCCCGCTGCCCTGCTGCGCGTGCGCTTTGGCCGTGCGATGCAGGCGGCGAGCGGTCCGGTCGCGCTCGCCCGTGTGACGCACGATCGCCAGGCACGCGAGTGCTACCCGGCAGCCGTATGGACCGAGCTGTGGGCACATGCCGAGGCCGCTGGCGCTGCCAAGCCCATGCGCGTGGGCGAGGGCGATATCATCGCCGACTTTGATCCCGCGGCAGGTGAAGGCTTCAAGCGCGAGCGCGTGACCTGTGAAGCCCCTCAGCATCTGAGTGCCGAGGCCGTGCCGTATTTGGTCCTGCGCCGTCGCGATGGCGAGGGTGAGGACGCGCCGCTCGTGCCGCGTCTGACGTCCGCCTCGCAGATCGAGGCCTATTCGACCTGCCCGCTATGCTGGTTCGTCTCGTACCGCGTGAAGCCCCAGTCGATCGACGCGGGCTTTGGCAACATGGAAAAGGGCAACTTTGTCCACGACGTGCTGGAGCATCTGCATGCCCGTCTGCCCCAAGAGGGCATGGAGCGCGTGACGCCCGAGAATCTGCCGCGCGCACAGGAGCTGCTGCACGAGGTCTTTGACGAGACGTTGGCCGAGCACGCCGGCAAGCGCGGCACGGAGGGCCCGCTGGTGCCGCTCTCTGCGGTGGAGAAACGCCAGGTGGCCGAGATCTTGCCGCAGCTGGAGGGTGTGCTTGCCTACGAGTCCGAGGCACTTGCCCCCTTTGCCCCGCGCTACCTGGAGTTCGCCTTCAACGAGCTCAAGGTCGAGTATGCCGGTTGGCCGCTTGGCGGGCGCATCGACCGCGTGGACGTGGACGCCGAGAATCGTGCCGTGGTGATCGACTACAAGCATCGCACGGGCGTTGAGGAGTTTAAGCTCGCCGACCCCACGGTGCGCGACGAGGAATCGGGCACGGCGCCCATCGACGATCCGCGCTGGTTGCCACCACATACCCAAACGCTCATCTACGCCCAGGCCATGCGCCGGGCGCTGGATTTGGACACCCGCGCGGCGCTCTACTTTTCGACCAAGGGCGGCAAGCCGGCGTTGCGCGGTGCCGCGAGCGCCGAGCTGCTCGAGGAAGAGCGCGGCGACGGCCGCATCCCGGGCCTTAAGAAAGGTTTCCCCGGCGAGGGTGGCAGCATGGACTTCGACGTCCTGCTCGATCGCGTTGAGGCCGGCATCGCCGAGCGCCTGCGCGAGCTCGAGGCGGGCGACGTCGCCGCTGTCGATCCGACGGCGGCGCAGACCGCGCATGCGCGCTGCTCGTATAACCACGAAGGAACGTTTGTAAGGAGGGACGTGTAGACCATGGATCTTTCGACTTTGATGCCGCAACAGCTGCAGATTGTCAAAACGCTCGACCGCCCGCTGTTTGTCTCGGCGGGCGCCGGTTCGGGTAAGACCTTTACCCTCACGCGCCGCATCGTCTATGCGCTCTCGCCCGAATCCGGTCCGTTCGTTGAGCATCTGGACCAGGTGCTCGCCATTACCTTTACCAAAGATGCCGCGGCCGAGATCCGCGACCGCGTGCGCCGTGCGCTTATCGACGAGGGTATGGACGAGGAAGCACTGACCGTCGACGACGCGTGGATTTCGACCATTCACGGCATGTGCTCGCGTATCCTGCGCGCGCACGCGCTGGAGCTGGGCATCGACCCCGAGTTCACGGTGCTCACCGATACCGACGAGCTCATGGATCAGGCTGTTGAGCATGTGCTGGGTCGCGCGACGGCACCCGATGCCGCCCCCGAGCTCGCGGCATCGCTCAAGGCCCTCTATGCCTGGTATCCCATGGCGGGCGAGGGCGGTTCCTTTGGCGGCGGTACGACCATCAAGGGTCTGGTGCGCGACCTGCTGGAGCTGTCGAGCCAGTTGCCGGGCGGTATGGACGACGTGCGCGTGGCGCGCGGCCAGGCCGATACCTCGGCACTCGCCGATGCCTATCGCGCGGCGCTGGGTGCGAGCAAGGCCTCGACCGAGAAGGCGCAGGCGGCGCTCGATGCCATCGACGCGTTCGAGGCGAGCGGCAAGACCATGGCCGATGCGGCGCGACTCATGATGTCGTGCACCATGCCGCGCGCGAGCAAGGCATTCCCTAAGGAGCAGGCCGAGCTGCTCAAGGCCGAGGCCGCCGATGCGTTTATCAATATCGTGCTTGCCTGCGGTGGCCCGGCGCTCGATGCGCTGGTGGGCCTGGCCCGTTCCGTGGAGGCGGAGTACCGTGCGCTCAAGGCCGACCAGTCCGCGCTCGACAATAACGATCTGCTGCGCATGGCATATGAGGCGCTGCGCGATTATCCCGCCATCCGAGCCGCCTACGAGGGCCGCTTTAAGATGGTCATGATCGACGAGTTCCAGGATACCGACCAGATGCAGGTCGACCTGATCCGTTACCTGACCGGCGCGGGGGAGCGTGCGCTTTGTACCGTGGGCGATGCGCAGCAGTCGATCTACCGCTTCCGCGGCGCCGAGGTCGAGGTCTTCCGTCGCCAGGAGCGCAAGGTGGGCTCGTCTACCGCGCCCGAGGCGACTGCCGCGGCCGACGCCCCTGCTGGCGAGCTCGTTAAGCTCGTGCGCAACTTCCGCAGCCATGACGAGGTGCTGCGTTACGTGGCGCGCGTCTTTGATGGCGACGACGGCGGCCTGATGCAGGGCTTTTTGGATCTTGAGGCGAGCGACGGCCGCAAGGACACGCTGGTGGCAGACGCCTCGCGTCGCCAGGCCCTCTTTGTTGCCGGCGGCAGTACGCAGGAGCGCACACAGGCCAAGGCCCGTGCGATCGCCGAGCGCTTCCGCGCGCTTGCCGATGCCGGCCAGCCCCAGGGCGGCATGGTGCTGCTGCTGGGCCGCATGACCAACGCCGACGTCTACGCCCAGGCCTTCCGCGACCAGGGGCTCGACTGCGTCATCGCGGGCGGCTCGGTCTTTGCCCAAGCAGCCGAGGTGCAGACGGTGCGCGCCCTGGTTTGTGCGCTCGCCAATCCGGCCGATACGGCGCAGGGCCTTATGCCGCTGCTCGCCTCGCCGATGTTTGCACTCGGCGCCCAGGAGTTCCTGGCGCTGGCGACCAAACTCGACGAGCAGACGGGCGAGACGTCGCGCCGCAACATCGATGCGGGCATCATGAGCGATTCCGATGTGCCGGGTTTGCAAGACTTGCCGCTGGTGACGCGCGCCCGCGAGGTGCTGCGGTATGCGCTTCGTCGCGTGGGCCGCGATTCGTTCGCCGCCATCGCGCGCGACGTGGTCAACGCCTCCGGCTGGTTTGTACGTCTGGCACAGCGTGGTCCCGAGGGCAAGGCCATTGCCGCCAACGTGCTCAAGGCGCTCGATGCCGTGGCCGAGGCGGAGGCCGAGTTCGGCAACTCGCCGCGTTCCATCGTGCTGGCCTTCGACCGCTTCTTGGCGGGCAAGGAAGCCCCGGGTGCCCTCAACGAGGAGGGCGACGGCGCGGTGCGCATCATGACGGTGCATGCCTCCAAGGGTCTGGAATATCCGGTCGTGGCGGTCGCCGAGTGCTTTGGCGTGCGTAAGTCCTCGGGTGCGGCACAGATGGGTCGCGTCGAGGGCGGAGCACAGGTCGTGGCACTGCCGGCACGTTTCGACGGCGTTAAGCTCGCCGACGGTACCTTTGTGAAGGGCGACGACGTCAAAAAGCAGTTTGAGCATGCGTTTAAGGGCAAGGGCACGTCGCTGTGGCTGCCGCCGGAGCTCATGGAGGACGTCTGTGCGACGGGCTCTCCCGCCGAGGCATTTGCCCGCCTGCGCAACGACGACCTGCGGCTTTCGCTCGAGGAGCGGGCCCGCTTGCTCTACGTTGCCATGACGCGTGCGCGCGAGCTGGTGATCTTGGCGATGGATGCTGGCGTGAGCCGTGGCAAGGTGACGGCGCCGACCTTCGATGTCGAGACCGATCTGACCTACGACGTGCTGCGCCGTATTTTGCCGACCGACGCTCTGGACATGCCGCAGCTCGATGCCGACCGCCTGGTGTTCGACAACTCCCAGCCGGGCGACTACGAGCTCATTTCGCTTTCGGACTTTACCTTTGGCGAGCAGGCGTTTGAGGCCAACGCTTCGCTGGATGCCGAGGGCAGGCTTGTTCGTGGCGATGCCGATGCAGATGCTGCCGACGATTCGGCCAGCACAATCGTCCCCGGTCCTGCCGACCCCAAGCCCGATTCGTTTGAGCTTGTGTATCCCCAGGCAGTGGGCGTGCGCATGGGCACCTGTCCGTTCCCGGCGCGTGACTCGTATAGCTACTCGTCAATCGCCGCGGCGCTCCATGCCGAGACGGAAGACCGTGCCGCCGAGGCTCGTGTTCCCATGGACGAGTCCGGCGATGATGCAGAGTCGGATGGCTCGGAAATAACCGATGCAGACGTGGCCGCTGTCGAGCCCGCCGGCAATCCCATGGCGCTGGGCTCGGCCTTCCACGCCGCCTGCCAGTGGCTCATCGAGATGGGTGCCGACGCGTTGCCCGCTGCGCGCGCCGATGCGCTGGCGCGTCTGTGGCGCCTGACGCCGGAGCAGCGCGAACGCTTCGACGTTGCCCTGAACCGCTGGCTCAAGTCGGCTGTTCGTGCCGACCTGCTCGCGTGGCCGTGCATTCACGCCGAGGTGCCGTTCTTTTCACTGGGCTGCGAGGACGAGGACATCGCTCGCTACGGCGCCTATGCCGAAGGCGCCATCGACGCTTTGGCGACGAACCCGGCGGATTCGTCACGCGCGCTGGTCATCGACTACAAGACGGGCGGCACACCGGACGAGACACCGGAACAGCTGCAGGAGAAGCACGCCCTGCAGGCGCGCGTCTACGCTGATGTTCTGCACAAGGCGGGCTTTGAGGCCGTGACTGTCAAGTTCGTCCGCGTGGAGCAGGCGAATCCAACCATCTTCGTCGAACCCGCCGAACCTCAAGTAGTCACCTACAATCTCTAGCCCTCAGATAACTTGCGGTGGAATAGTTCCTGTATTGCGGTCCAGGTGACCCAAGCGGGAACTATTCCACCGCAACTGCAAGAGGAGCCGTGTTGGTTTGGCTAGGTTCGGGTGCTATCCGCGCCGTGCGGTAAAATCGTTCAGTCAGAACACGAACCCGCATCGGAGCTCATCACATGGCATTCGTCCATCTGCACAATCACACTGTTTTCTCGATGCTCGACGGCGCAACCCGTATCCAGGATATGGTCAACCGTGCCGTTGAGCTTGGCATGCCCGCCGTGGCCATTACCGACCACGGCTACATGTATGGCGTGCCTGACCTGGCGCTGGCCTGCGACGCCGTCAACCACAACACGCCCGAGTACAAAACCTGGAGCCACGACAAGGCCTTCTTGGAAAAGGACCGCCGCGACGAGCTGGTGGAGCCCGATCCCGGGGAAAACCCGCGCGAGCATGCCCAGTATGTGAAGGACATGGCCATGTGGGACGAGAAGGGCAACATCGACGAGCTCAAGCCGCCTCTGGTCATCAAGCCCATCTTTGGCTGCGAGGTTTACTTTACGCCGGATGAGACGCTCGCCCGCGACCATAAGCCCGAACTCTACCACATGATCCTTCTGGCCAAGGACCAGGAGGGATACGTCAACCTGATGCAGACGGTTTCCGAGGCCGCCGTGCAGGGCTTTTACTACAAGCCCCGCGTGACGCTCGACAACCTGCGCCGCCATGCCAAGGGCATGATCTGCACGAGCGCCTGTATCGCGGGCATCATCCCCAAATACATCGACCGCGGCGACATGGAAGGCGCCATCAAGTGGGCCGAGACCTTCCGCGACACCTTCGACCCCGGCGACTTTTACATCGAGATCCAGGAACACGGCATCACCACCGACAACGGCCTGACCGACGAGCAGATGGACCGCACGCTCATCGATATCGCCAAGCAGGTGGGCGTCAAGGTCATCGCCACCAACGACTTCCACTACCTGCGCCGCGAGGACGCGCCCGTGCAGGATGTCATCATGTGTATTGGCATGAACGCCAAGGTCGATGACCCCAACCGCATGCGCATGACCGGCTCGGAGTTTTACATGAAGACCGAGGAGGAGATGCGGGCGATGTTCCCGTATTGCCCCGAGGCCTGCGACAACACGCTCGAGATTGCCGACAAGTGCTACGTGGAACTGGACTGGGACTCCATCATCCTGCCGCGCTTTCCGTTGCTCGATCCCGGCGAGACGCACGAGAGCCAGTTCCGCCGCGAGTGCGAGAAAGGCCTGCGCCAGCACTACGGTGACGACTGGGCCACGCGCGAGATCGGCGGCGTCAACATCAAAGAGCGCTTTGAGTACGAATACAAGGTCATCTGCGACAAGGGCTTTGCCGCCTACTTTTTGATCGTCGCCGAGTACGTGCAATGGGCTAAGGACAACGGCATCGGCGTCGGCCCCGGCCGTGGCTCGGCCGCCGGCGCTATCGTCGCCTACGCCATGAACATCACCGCGTTCGACCCGCTCGAGAACGGCCTGATGTTCGAGAGGTTCCTGTCCCCGCAGCGTACCGAGATGCCCGATATCGATATGGACTTCGACGATGAGCGGCGCCTCGAGGTCGTGGAGCACGTTCGCCAGCTCTACGGCCCCGAGAAGGTCACCCACGTCATCACCTACTCGACCATCAAGGCCAAGCAGGCCATCAACGACGCCGCGCGCGTCCTGGACTACCCGGTCTACATGGGCCAGCGCCTGTCCAAGATGGTTTCGAGCGACCCCAAGGTCAAGCTCAAGCAGGTGCTCGACAAACAGCCCGGCAAAGAAGATCTGTTTAACCCCGATTTTGCCGAGGCCTATAAAAAGGACGACGACGCCCGCCGCATCATCGACACGGCGCTCTCGATCGAGGGCCTCACCCGTGGCGAGGGCGTGCACGCGTGCGCCGTTCTGATCTGCCGTGACCCCGTCAACGAGCACGTGCCCACCAAGCTCGATACCAAGGGCGGCGTCGAGATTACCCAGTACGAGGGCCATACCGTCGCCGACATGGGCCTGCTCAAGATGGACTTCTTGGGCCTGCGTACGCTGACGGTTATCTCCAAGGCCAAGGCCAACATCAAAAAGAACTTCGGCATCGACATCAAAGAGGAAGAGATTCCCTTTGACGACCCCGAGATCTTTAAGCTCATGGGCTCCGGCCACACCGCCGGCGTCTTCCAGGTCGAGTCCGCCGGCATGACGGCCACGATCAAGAACATGAAGCCCACCGAGTACAAGCATGTCGTAGCATTGATCGCCCTGTACCGCCCGGGCCCGCTGGGCGCCGGCATGGTTTCGTCCTACATCAACCGTATGAACGGCAAGGAGCCGGCTGTCTCCTACGACGACCGTCTGGACGACATCCTGGGCGAAACCTACGGCACCATGGTCTACCAGGAGCAGGTTATGCTCATCTCCGTCGAGATGTGCGGCTTCTCCAAGGGCGAATCGGACTCGCGTATCCGTAAGCCCGTGGCTAAGAAAAAGATCAAGCTGCTCACCTCGACGGTGCTCCACTGGGAGGATGGCTCGGACGAGACCACCTACGACCACTGGATGAACGGCGCTATCAAGAACAACTACACGCGCGAGGTCGCCCAGAAGATTTGGGACGATGTTCTCGAGTTCGCATCTTACGCCTTTAACAAGTCGCACTCCGCCGGCTACGCCATCCTGGTTATGCAGACGGCATGGCTTAAGGCGCACTATCCGCACGAGTACATGGCGGCCGTTCTGACGTCCTACACGGGCAAGACCGACAAGATCGTTCACTACGTCTCGGCGTGCCGTCACGACGGCATCCCCGTGCTGTCGCCAGATGTTAACGAGTCCGGTACCGAGTTCACGGCTACCAAGGAAGGCGTGCGCTTTGGTTTGGCCGGCATTCGCGGCGTGGGCACCGGCGTGGCGCAGGCGATTATCGCCGAGCGCGAGGCGGGCGGCCCGTTTAAGACACTGCACGACTTTGTCGAGCGCGTGGACTCGAGCCAGGCCAACCGTCGCGTGATCGAATCGCTCATCAAGGCAGGTGCTTTCGACTCCACGGGGTATCCGCGTCGCCAGATGATGCACTTCGTGGACAAGAACAACCCCGAGAACATCATCGATGCAGCGGTAAAGCGCCAGAAAGATCGCGCGAGCGGCCAGACGTCGTTCTTCGATATGTTTGGCGACGTTGAGGGCTCGGGCTTTGAGGTGAGCGTGCCCGATCCGGATGGCCAGGAGTGGGACCGCCACCTTAAGTTGAGCCAGGAGAAGGAGGTTCTGGGCATCTATGTCTCGGACCACCCGCTGCGCCCGTTTGAGTATGCACTAGCCAAGGCACGCGACTTCTCGTTCTCGCAGATCGATACCGGCTACGAGGTGCAAAACCCCACGGGCGGTACCATCAACCAGGAGATTCCCGAGGGCAAGGCGCTGTGGTGGGCCGGCATGGTCTCGAGCGTGTCCAAGCGCGTGACCAAAAACGGCGACCCCATGGGTATTGTGCAGCTCGAGGACATGGAAGGCGAGGCCACGGTCGTGGTGTTCCCCAAGACCTACAAAGAGGCCGAGGGATACCTGTACGGCGAGGTCGATCCCGAGACCGGTGCGCAGCTGTCTGATGCGTTTGTTCGCATTAAGGGCAAGCTCGAGCGTTCGGACCGCGGCGACCAGATCATCGCGCAGGAGATCGTGCCGCTTGAGCTTAACGAGGAGAACAACAAGCCCAAGGTGTTTGAGGTCATGGTGCCCAACAGCCGCTTTAGCCAGGGCAATATGGCGCGTCTTGCCACGGTGCTTACCGCAAACCCGGGCGGCGACCGCGTGGAGATCTTTATCGAGCAGGTGGACGGGCGCGTACTGCGTGCCGAGGTGCCGGCCAAGGTCAACGCACGCTCGATTCCGCTGCTGGCCGAGGCCAAGGCGATTGTGGGTAACCAGGGTCGCGTGACGGTTATCTAAGCTACCCCGGGTGAGATTGGAGGAAGTGATGGCGCAGGGGACGTTTGTGCAGGCGCTTCGCAAAGAGGCGGCGTTGAGCGGCACCTTTATGAAGGGCCGCTCGCTCATGCTCAACGGCGCCGTGCTGTCGATTGAGGACAGCGGCTCGCGCTTCTCCAAAAACGTGACGGTTGAGGGCTCGGTGCGCGGCTCGCGCGGCGACCTGTACAAGACGCACGTGGCGCTCGACATGGACGAGCACGAGGTTATCGACTACGACTGCGACTGCCCCGCCGCATACCGCTATCCCGGTATGTGCAAGCACGCCATCGCCACAGCGCTGGCGTACCTGGACACCAGCGGCGCCGAGCCCGTCGAAGGTTTGCGCACGCCGGTTCGCACGTTTACGGCGCAGCCGAAACAGCCCGCGCGCGCCGCGTCCGCCGCGCCGGCCGTCAACCCCAACTTTCCCTTCCCGGCGCCCGTCCCCACGAGCCCGAGCCTTGTGGCGGCGCTTTCCGATCTTTCGGACGCGCGCATGGATGAGCTGGCGAGCATGCGCCGCAAGCTTGCCGGTGCCGTTGATCCCGACGCCCCCAAAGCGGCGTTGGAGCCCTCGTTGGTGCCGTACTACAATCCGCTGTTCGCTGACCGCTTTAGCTGGGCGCTCGAGTTCCGCATTCGCTGTGGATCGGTCTCCTACGTGGTCAAGGACATCGACGGCATGGCCGATGCCTACGTGCGCGGTGGCACGTTCTCCTATGGCAAGAAACTCACGTTTGTCCATTCACCTGAGGCCTTTGACGAAACATCGGCAAAGCTGCTCAACCTTGTTGCGACGACAGTTGCCTATCTCGATGACATCACAAGCTCGCGTTCGGCGTCGTACGACTTTGCCCGCAGTGGTTTTGTTGCCGAGCGTCAGTTGCCGCTGTCCGAGCATAGCATCGTATATGTGCTGGACCTGCTGCGCGGCCAGACCATCTCCTTTGAGCCCGCCTGGTCGCGGGGGATGACGACGCATCGCACCTACGACGTGGCGGTTGAGCTGTCTCCGCAAGGGGAGGACGAGGCATCCGCTAAGCGCCCACCGCTGCTTGCCGCCAAAATCGCGCCGGCGGCTGGCGGCAGCTACGATCTGCGCCTGCCGGTCGATGCATACTGCTTTGCTTCGGGCGACGTTGCCTATCTGGTCGACACCCGCCGTGCGCGCCGCACCGATGTAGCGTTTGCCCAGCATGCGGCGCCGTTTCTATCGCGCTTGCTGCCCTGTCGCACGCCGGTCCATATCGCCGCCGACCAGGTGGGGGAGTTCTGTCGTATGGCGCTGCCCATTTTGCGCGACTACACCGACCTTACCGCGCCCGCCGCGCTCGATACCGTGGCGCCCGAGCCGAGCTTTGCTATGGCGATCGGCGTCGACGATGGGCTTGTGACCTGCAAAATTACGGTTACCTACGGCGACTGGTCGGCAGATCTCTTTAGCCTGGGCGCTCCGGGCAGTCTCTTCGAAGAGCAACGCCCCGGCGTGCCGCCCCGCGACGAGGTGGCGGAGTTTCGCGTTATGGATACGGCGGCCCTGTACTTCGATTTCTACGAGGGCGGTCTGGCGTTTGAGGAGCGCGATGACGCCCGCCTGTTCTGCCTGCTGACCGAGGGCCTGTCCGCCCTGTCCGAGCTGGGTGAGGTCATGCTCAGCGACCGTCTGCGCCAGATTTCGGTGCGCCCCGCGCCCAAGCTCTCGGTTCGTGCGGCCGTCGAGAGCAATCTGCTCGACGTCGAACTGGGCGCGAGTGGTCTTTCGGCGGCAGATCTTGCCATCTACCTCGACTCCTACAAGCGCCATCAAACGTTTGCGCGCCTTACGTCCGGTGACATCATTCGTTTGGACGAGGGCGCCCGAGCCGCGTTTGGCCTCGCCGAGGACCTGGGTGTCGATGCCGTCGACCTGCTCGACGGCGTGTCGCTTCCCGCGTCGAGTACCCTATTCGTCGATAGCATGCTCGCGCGCACGCCCGCGCTCGAGGCCGATCGTGACGCCGCATTCCGCCGCACCGTCGAGCGCTTGGATACGCTCGGCAAGATGGACTTTACGGTGCCGGTCTCGCTCAAGGCCACACTGCGCGGCTATCAGGTCGACGGCTACCAGTGGCTCGGCTCGCTCGAACACCTGAGCCTTGGCGGCATCTTGGCCGACGATATGGGCCTGGGTAAAACGCTCCAGATGATCGCGCATATCCTGGCGCGCGTGGAGGCGGGGGACACTAAACCCACGCTTGTGGTGTGTCCCGCGTCGCTTGTGTACAACTGGACCGCCGAGCTGGAGCGCTTTGCCCCGTCGCTCGATGTGTGCGCCATCGTGGGCGCCAAGGCGCAGCGTCGCGTGCAGATTGCCGGCGTTGCCGAGCATAACGTGGTCGTGACGTCGTATGACCTTATGCGGCGCGATATCGACGAGTACGTCGAGCAGGACTTTGCCCGTGTGGTGCTCGATGAGGCCCAGTACATTAAAAACCCGCTCACCCAGGTGGCGCGTGCCACCAAGCGCCTGCCGGCCGGCGTGCGCTTTGCCCTGACGGGCACGCCCATCGAAAACCGCTTGTCCGAGCTCTGGAGCATCTTCGACTTTTTGATGCCGGGCCTGCTGGGCACGCGCGAGTCGTTTGCCAAGCGCTTCGAAAGGCCGGTCGAGCACGCCGAGGGCGACAGCGCCGCTCGTCTGCAGGCACTCGTGTCGCCGTTTGTACTGCGCCGTGTCAAGGAGGACGTGGTGGCCGATCTGCCCGAAAAGATCGAGGACACGGTCATGGCGCAGCTCACCGGCGAGCAGCGCAAGCTCTACCTGGCCAACCAGGACCGCATCGCCCAGCAGGTGCAGCACCGCGAGGCATCCGAGTTTAAGAAAGACAAGCTCAAGGTGCTCGCCGAGCTCACCAAGCTGCGCCAGATCTGCTGCGACCCGCGTCTGCACTACGAGGATTACAAGGCGGGGAGCGCCAAGCTCGATACGTGCATGGAGCTCGTGCACGGCGCACTCGACGGTGGTCATCGCATCTTGCTGTTCAGCCAGTTTACGGGCATGCTCGATATCATTGGCAAGCGCCTGGCCAAGGAGGATATCGCCTTCCTTAAGCTCACGGGCGCATCGTCTAAAGAGAGCCGCGCCAAGATGGTCGCACAGTTCCAGGCGGGCGAGGTGCCGGTCTTTTTGATCTCGCTCAAGGCGGGCGGCGTGGGCCTTAACCTGACGGCGGCCGACGTGGTCATCCACTACGACCCGTGGTGGAACGTGGCGGCGCAGGACCAAGCGACTGACCGCGCGCATCGTATTGGCCAGCAACATACCGTGACCGTGTACAAGCTCATCGCCAAGGACACGATCGAGGAGCGCATTATGCAGATGCAGGAGTCCAAGCGCGACCTGGTCAACAGCGTGCTCGGCGGCGACGGCATCTCGTCGGCACTGTTCACGCGCGAGGATGTTCTGGCGCTGCTCGGCGGCGACGGGCGCTAGCCGCGCGCGGGGTGGGACTGCTGGAGCGGGCAGGACGGTCGACGCATTTTGGCCCGACCGCTTGCCTGATCCGTTATGTGTTCATTTGCAATGCCGTGGATGGTTTGTCTGCCTTTGGGCATAAGAACCATCAAGAACATTGGCACATCAGCAAAGGAGAACATCATGGCGAAATTCTTTAAGGACCCCGACGGCAAGCTCATCGCCGCCCTTGGCGACGACGTTGCGACTCCTGCCGGTTGCACGGAACTGACTGCAAACACTGAGGACGCGGCGCACGAGAAGCACGTGCCTGTTGTCGAGACCGAGCGCGACGGTCACGTGATTCGCGCACGCGTTGGCTCGGTCGAGCACCCCAGCCTGCCCGAGCACTACATTGAGTGGATCGCGCTTGAGGCCGAGGGCCGCTTAGAGGTCCATTACCTTGAGCCCGGCATGAAACCCGCGACGTTTTTCGCGGGTGGCTCCAAGACCGGTACCGTCTATGCCTACTGCAACCTGCACGGGCTGTGGTCCGCGACATTCTAGGAGCGCGCCCCCGCTCGGGGTATCATAGCAAGCATATGCACATGCAAGCGCCGGCTGCATTATGCGGCCGGCGCTTTTACTACGATTTCGATGGTTTACGACGGAAAGGGCTGGGCCATGAAGCTCGCGCTTGCACAGATCGATATGCGCCTGGGTGATATTGAGGGCATTTGCGGCCGCATCGAGGACCAGGCTCGTCTGGCCCACGAGCGCGGGGCGCGCGTGCTGTGCGTTCCGGCTCCGCTCTTTATGGGCGCCATGCCCGGTGGCCTGGTGGGCGCTGCCGACTTTGAGCACGACGTGCTTGCCGGTTTGACTGGTGTCGCCGAGCGTATCCAGGAGCTTGACATGATCTGCATCGTGCCCGCGGCGGTTTCGTTTGAGGGCCAGCCGCTGCTCGACTACATGATGCTCAAGGACGGTCATGTGGTGCCGGCGCGTTCGAGCATTGCCCTGCAGCGTGGCGAGAACAACGACACCCGTTGGGCGCCGCCGGTGTTCGACGTGGACGGCGTGCGCATCGCCGTGATCTTTGACCTGGATCGCGAGCTCGAGATGCTGCCGACCGGCGTCGACCTCATTGCCTATTTCCAGTTCAACGCATTCGATATGACCGACCGCGAGACTGCCGCCATTGCTGCCGTTCGCAGCGGCGCCTACCGCAAGATCGCCTCCAAGCGCAGCGTATGGTTTGCCTGCATGGCGCCGGTCGGTGCCTATGACGAGTCGGTGTATACCGGCGGGTCGTTTGTACTCGACGACTGCGGCCGCGTGGTGGCCCAAGCGCCGTGTTTTGAGGAGAGCCTGCTGGTTCAGGAGATTCAACGCGGCGTGATGCTCGATGCCTTGGAAGACCACGAGCTGCCCGAGTTTCGTTCCGAGGAGTGGCTGTGGCGGGCGCTGGTGCTCGCCGTGCGCGACAACGCCCGCGCCCGCGGTGCGTCGCGTGCTGTTGTGGCACTCGAGGGTGACTTGCCGTCGTCTTTGCTGGCGGCGCTGGCCGTCGACGCTCTGGGCCCGCGCAATGTGATTGGCCTGGTGCTGGGGCGCAACCGTATCTTTACGCCAGCGCAGGAAGAGGCCGAGGCTGCCCGCTGTGCCGCCGTCCGCGCCATTGCCGAGCGTTTGCACATTCGCACCGTCGAGCGCGATGCACCGGATGCGGCGCGTGTGCTCGATCGCGACGTGTCGGCGGGCGATGCCGAGCGCCTGCGTTCGCGCACGCTGGGCCTCATGCTGGAGGACACGGCGCTCGAGCTGGGTGCGATGGCGTTGAGCCCACTGTCCAAAACTGAGTACGCGCTGGCGGCGCCCGCGCTTTGCGGTGGCTACCAGGGCGATTATGCGCCCTTTGGTGACGTATACCTGTCGACGCTCGAGTTTGTGGCGCGTGTGCGTAACCGCACGTCCGCCGTGGTGCCGCAGGAGCTCGTGACGCTCAACGCGGTGGAAGATTGTATGGAGCGCGTGCTGGCGCAAGCGCTCTCGACGCTCGACGGTCCGGTCGATATGCTCGATCGCGCGGCACAGCTGCTTGGCGGGCTTGAGCCGGGTGAGGTCGATGGCGCGCTCGAGGCGCATGTGGACCGCAATCGATCTTTCGACGATATCCCGATGGCCACTGGCAAACCTGAGGCCTGCTCGCTGCTGCTGATGCTCGTTCGACAGGGTGAGGCTGCCCGCCGCATGTTGCCGACGGCGCCGATCGTCTCGGCACGTTCGTTTGTTGAGCGCTCCTGGCCCTACATGCTTGCGTGGTCCGATCTGGGACTCAGCGGTAAAGAGCGCGTGACGGTCGATTCGTTGGCGCGTGCCGAGGTGCGCCGCTTTGCCGACGAGGATACGAGCGAGCGCGTGCGAAACGAGATGATGGGCGTGCTGGGCGAGCTACTGGGTATTTCGCCCGAGCAAATGGAGGAGCTGCGCTCCGAGGACGGTCAGCGTCGTTTGCACGAGGGAATGAAAAAGTTCGAGGGCGAAGTTCAGGACGCCATCGATAAGATGATGGGCGGCCAGGGTGGCCCGCAGGGTGGGTCCCAGGGCGGACCGATGCCGCACCCGCCGGTGGACCCGAGGCAGTTCCCGTTCTTCTCGCAGAACTAGGTCGCTGCGCGCCCGCCAGAGCGGCGATCTGCCTTTCAATCGTCGGGCATGACCGCCAGGTCAATGCCCTCCTCTTTCAAGGCACCTTGCTCGCTCTGGCGGGCGCTCGCTTGCGTATGCTCAACCTACAATTCGATCTCGGCTGACTTATAGGGCTTGCGTTGTGTTATTCTAGAACAGACGTTCGTGAATGATGCGCGGGGCCTTGCCTTGTGCTGTGCTGGTGACGAGGGGAGGTTGGCTTGGTTATCTTGGGCATTGACCCCGGTTTGGCTCATACGGGTTGGGGGATTATCGAGGAGCGGCGCGGCGAGGTTCGCTGCCGTGCCTACGGCTGTATCGAGACCAGTGCCGGAAGTCCGCTCGCGGTGCGCCTGTCGCATATCGCCCGCGACCTCAAGGGTGTCGTGGAGCGTTATCGACCCGATACCGCTGCTATCGAGAGCATTTACTTTGGTGCTAACGTTCGCTCGGCAATTCCTACGGCGCATGCCCGCGGGGCTGCACTTGTGGCGCTGTCGGAATGCGCGCTCGAGATTGGCGAATACACGCCCATGCAGATCAAGCAGGCTGTGGTGGGCACCGGCGCCGCGGACAAGCGGCAGGTCGCCTACATGGTACGCACGCTAACGCAGCTCGACCACGACCCGCATCCCGACCATGCCGCCGATGCCCTGGCTTGCGCCATCTGCCACGTAAACCTCAGCCGCACCCGCGCCCTTACCGGCGGCGAGTTCTATCAACAGAGAGGAACCGGATACTGATGATCTCCCAGCTCCACGGAACGCTTGTCGAGGCCACGATGAGCTCGGCTGTCGTCGATGTGTCGGGCGTTGGCTTTGAGCTCGGCATCTCGGGCAGCACTGCGGCCACGTTGCCGACGCCCGGCGGCGAGGTCCGCCTCTACACGCGTATGCAGGTGCGCGAGGACGCCATGACACTTTTCGGTTTTTCCTCAAAGGATGAGCGCACGATGTTCGACCGGCTCGTGTCCGTTTCGGGCGTTGGCCCGCGCCTGGCGCTTGCCGTGCTTTCCACCTATACCGTGGGGCAGCTGTATTCGCTGGTGATGGCCGAGGACGACAAGGGCATGGCCAAGGTACCCGGTGTGGGCAAAAAGACAGCTCAGCGCCTGATCCTGGAACTCAAGAGCACCTTTGCCAAGGATAAGGGCTTTGTGCCGGTCGACGTGATTCCCGGCCAGGTTGCGATGCCGGTTCCTGCCGCCGCTCCTTCGGCGATCGATGATGCCCGTGCGGCACTCCTTTCCATGGGTTTTAGTCCGCAGGAGACCGATGTTGCCCTGAGCGGGTATGATGGGCAGGATATGCGTGTCGAGGACTTGCTCGGCGCGGCGCTTAAGCGACTCGGAATGGATGCGTGATGTGGGAAGCCGATGACTCTCAGGACCTGTGGGCGACGCCCGGCAACTCGCCGGCGGCATCCATGGCGCACGGCGAGCGCATGGTGGGCTCGGAGCTAACGCCCGAGGACCTCGATGTCGACCGCACTTTGCGCCCCCAGCGCCTGGACGACTACTGTGGCCAGGAGCACATCAAGCAGAGTCTGCGCGTGTTGATCGAAGCGGCGCAGAGCCGTGGCGAGACGCTCGACCACGTGATTTTCTCGGGTCCTCCGGGCCTGGGCAAGACCACGCTGGCCACCGTTATCGCCAACGAGCTGGGCGCTCAGATCAAGACCACGAGTGGCCCTGCCATCGCGCGCACGGGTGACCTGGCGGCCATCCTTACTAACTTGCAGCCGGGTGATGTGCTGTTTATCGACGAGATCCACCGCCTCAACCGTTCGGTCGAGGAGGTCCTGTACCCCGCGATGGAGGACTTTGCCCTCGATATCGTGATTGGCAAGGGTCCGGCGGCTCGCTCGATTCGCCTGGATATTCCCAAGTTTACGCTGGTAGCGGCAACGACCCGCTCAGGCATGTTGACCGGCCCGTTGCGCGACCGCTTTGGCATTTCATATCGCCTGGATTACTACACGGTCGAGGAGCTCGCGCAGATTGTGACGCGCTCGGCGACTATCCTGGGCGTGACGATCGACCACCCCAGTGCACTCGAGATCGGCTCGCGTTCGCGCGGCACGCCACGTCTTGCCAACCGCCTGCTCAAGCGCGTGCGCGACTATGCGCAGGTGCGCGGCAACGGTCCCATTGAGCTCGATATCTGCCGTCAGGCACTCGAGTTCTTTGAGATCGACGAGCTCGGTCTGGATTGGATGGATATTCGCATTTTGGAGACGCTCGCTAAAACGTTCTCCGGTCGTGCCGTGGGACTTACGACCCTTGCCAGCGCGGTGGGCGAGGACCCGGGCACGCTCGAGGATGTCTATGAGCCCTATCTGCTGCAGTGCGGCTTGATGATTCGCACGCCTCAGGGTCGTCAGGCAACGCTTCGCACCTTTGAGCACTTGGGAATCGAGCCGACCCTGTAAGGACCTTTGTGCCAGCGCGTCTGTAGGCTATCGCTGGGCATCGGGTAAACATATCGCCGTTCGTCGGTTACGGGCGTTTTACTATTGCGCGCGCGTGCTATGCTGGATTGGTCTTTTTCTCATCCGATAACGAAAGGACCGCCCATGCCTACTGACATCGAAATCGCACGTTCTGTAACGCCGCTGCCTATTACCGAGGTGGCCAAGAACGCCGGCGTCGACGTTAAGCATCTGATTCCGTACGGCTTTGACAAGGCAAAGGTCGACTACTCCCTGCTCAACGAGCCAACTGATCACCAGGCCAAGCTTGTCCTCGTGACCGCTATCAACCCCACGCCTGCGGGCGAGGGCAAGACCACCACGACCATCGGTCTGGCCGACGGCCTGCGTCGTCGCGGCGTCAAGAGCGCCGTGGCACTGCGCGAGCCTTCACTCGGCCCCGTCTTTGGCGTGAAGGGCGGTGCCGCCGGCGGCGGTTGGGCCCAGGTCATCCCCATGGAGGACATCAACCTGCACTTTACCGGCGACTTCCATGCCATCGGCGCTGCCAACAACCTGCTGGCAGCCATGCTCGACAACCATATCCAGCAGGGCAACCAGCTTGGCATCGACGTTAAGCGCATTACCTGGAAGCGCGTCGTCGACATGAACGACCGTCAGCTGCGCCACGTTATCGACGGCATTGGCGGTAAGGCCCAGGGTGTGCCGCGCGAGGACGGCTTCGACATCACCGTCGCCTCCGAGGTCATGGCAATCCTGTGCCTGTCCACGAGCATCAACGACCTCAAGGAGCGCCTGGGCGAGATCGTCGTCGGCTACAGCTTCGCCGGCGAGCCCGTTCGTGCCCGCGACCTCAAGGCTCAGGGCGCCATGGCGGCTCTGCTCAAGGACGCGCTCAAGCCCAACCTAGTTCAGACACTCGAGGGTACGCCTGCGTTTGTCCACGGTGGCCCCTTCGCCAATATTGCCCACGGCTGCAATTCCATCATGGCCACGCGTATGGCCATGCGCTTTGGCGATGTCGCCATTACCGAGGCCGGCTTTGGCGCCGACTTGGGTGCCGAGAAGTTCCTCGACATCAAGTGCCGCATGACGGGCGTTCGCCCCAGCGCTGTCGTGGTCGTCGCGACCGCCCGTGCGCTTAAGTACAACGGCGGTGTCGCCAAGGCCGACCTCAACGAGGAGAACCTCGAGGCCCTCAAGGCCGGCATGCCCAACCTGCTGCGCCACGTCGACAACATCCAGAACGTTTACGGCCTGCCCTGCGTGGTCGCCATCAATCGCTTCCCGACGGATACCGAGGCCGAGCTCGAGCTCATCGAGTCCGAGTGCCAGAAGCTCGGCGTCAACGTCAAGCTGTCCGAGGTCTGGGCCAAGGGCGGCGAGGGTGCACTCGACCTGGCCGATGAGGTCATGCGCCTGATCGAGCAGCCGAGCGAGCTCAAGTTTGCCTACGAGGACGGCGCCGATGTGGCCGACGCCCTTGAGGCCGTTGCCACCAAGGTTTACCGTGCCGATGGCGTTGACTTTACGCCGGCTGCCAAGCGTCAGCTCGCCGAGCTGCGTGAGAACGGCTTTGGCAACCTGCCGGTATGCGTGGCCAAGACCCAGTACAGCTTTAGCGACAACGCCAAGGCCCTCGGTGCTCCCGAGAACTTCCGCATCACGGTACGTGAGCTCAAGGTTTCTGCCGGCGCCCACTTTGTGGTCGCGCTGACCGGCAGCGTTCTGACCATGCCGGGCCTGCCCAAGGTCCCCGCTGCCGAGAACATCGACGTCGACAACGACGGCAACATCACCGGCCTGTTCTAAGCCTGCTGTCCATAGCTGCTAGCCCGCCCCGCCGTGCCCCCAAGGCCCGGCGGGGCTTTTTTATCCTTAGGCCCGCGCACGTCTTGTAGATACCGACGGGCTCTGCCCATCATAGGCTTTTGCGCGGGTAGAATGCATGGATAACTTGATGCTCACGCGCGACGGAAAGGAATCGTTGCATGGATCAGGACAAGACAACCGTGATGGGCGGCTACGGTTCCGCGCAGGCTGGCGATAGCGCCGATGCGACCCGCGTTGTTCCCAACCCCGGATATACCGACCCCGCCGCGACGCAGCCTTCTGCCGAGCCCACCCGGGTTATGGGCTATGGCGACTCGGCGCAGGATTCTTACGCTGCATCTTCGCAAGGCCCCTATGGCAACGCAGCTCCGGATCCGTTTGATTACGCGCCGCAGGATTCTTATGCTGCCTCGACGCCGAATCCCTATGATGACCTGCCGCAGAATCCCATTCCGCAGCCTCAGCAGACGACGTATATGCCGCGCACGGCTCAGCCTCGTTACGAGTCGCGCGAGCCGTATCGCGAGTACCCCAAGTCGATTCCGCAATATGGCGAGGACGAGGAGAAGAGGCCGTCGCGTTCGTCGAGCGTGATCAAGAAGATCCTCATCGTGCTGGCGATCTTCTTTGCGCTGTCGGTTGTGTTTGCCATCGTGTCGGGCATGCTCAACAAGCGGGGGAGCTCAACGGCCGATACCGCTGCCGAGCAAACCGAGTCCGCCTCGTCTAGCACCGTCGATCTGAGCGATATCCCGGGGCAGTACTGGTCCAACGCCAAGAAGCTTCTCAAGTCGCGCGGCGCTGATCTTTCGAATGCCGTGGTCCTGACTGATGATGGCTCAACGCCCGTCGTCGATGCCAACTGGGTCGTTACTTCTGCCTACTATAACGACAGCGGCAACCTCGAAATTCAACTCACGCACAAGAACAGCTCGGGCAACTCGTCCGACGGACAAAGCGGTACCGACAGCTCGAGCTCCAATACGCTGGAGGACTTGAGCAACAAGGCACAGGAGTTGGGAGACAAGGCGCAAGAGCTGGGTGACACGGCACAAAACCTGGGCGATACCGCGCAGAACTTGGGCGGCATGGCGACGGATGCCTGGAACGCCCTGCAAAACGGCATCTCGGGCGCGCAGGGAAACTAGCTGTTAAGCAGGCTACAGCTGCTCGGCCGGACGGTCGGGCGAGCTAAAGCCCGAGTCAAACGTAACGACGCATGAGGCATCGGGCCGGCGCTCGTGCACGATGCGCGTGACGAGCTCCAGCAGCTCCTCGTCGGATATGTCAAAGCCGTCGGGACGCACCAGGTCAAACGAAACGAACCCGTCGTGCTCGTGCAGGTCGTGGATGGAGAGCGCGGGATCGATCTGCATGATGCCGCGCTTGACCCAGCCGCGCAGGTCGTCGCCGGTGGTGGCGATGGGGTCGCAGTGCAGCGTGATGCCGATGCCCATCTGGCGTTTGATATCATGCTCGATGGTGTCCAGGATCTCGTGGTGCTCAAACGCGTCGCCCTCGCCGGGCATCTCCACGTGGGCGCTGGCAAACTGACGACCGGGGCCGTAGTCGTGCACCATGAGGTCGTGTGTGCCCAAGACCTGCGGATAGGACATGATCTTGTCGCGGATTGCCTGGACGAGCTTGGGGTCGGGCGCTTGCCCCAGCAACGGACTGATGGCGTCGCGCACCAGGCCCAGACCGCTGATGCAGATGAAGATGCCCACACCCAGGCCTGCCCAGCCATCGAGGTCAAAGCCGGTCGTCTGCGAAATAAGTGCCGCCACCAAGACTGAGCCCGAGGTGATGACATCGTTTTTGGAGTCCTGCGCCGTGGCGATGAGCGTCTCCGAGTCGATGCGATCGCCCAGCGTGCGGTTGAACGCTGCCATCCAGAGCTTAACGAACATGGACAAGACGAGGGCGGCTAAGGAGAGCGCCGAATATG
Organism: Collinsella sp.; assembly: GCA_046995905.1. Taxonomy (GTDB): domain Bacteria; phylum Actinomycetota; class Coriobacteriia; order Coriobacteriales; family Coriobacteriaceae; genus Collinsella. Next base: position 1,882,926 of record JBKXET010000001.1, on the reverse strand, counting down.
CAGTGGGGGAAGGCTTGATGATTTTAGTGACCGACTCGAGGATCAGGTTGATGCCGACGGCGCAAACCAGGACGGCGACAAACAGGCCGGCTAGGTACTCATAGCGGCCGTGGCCATAGGGGTGACCTTCGTCGGCCGGGCGGCTGGCAAGTCGGAATCCGAGCAGGCTCACGATGTTGCTCGAGGCATCGGAGAGGTTGTTGAAAGCGTCGGCGATGAGGGAGACGGAGCCGGCGAGCAGGCCCGCGATACCCTTGGCCAGGCACAGGGTGATGTTGAGGCCAATGCAGACGAGGCTTGCGGAAAAGCCCGCGTTGGTGCGGCAAGATGCATCGACCGGCTCGCTCTCGCTGCCGGGAACAAGCGTATGTACCAGCCGATTTACAAATAGCATAGCGGTCGTCCTCACAATCATGTTTAAGGGGATAGTGTAGCTCGCGCGGGGGCGCCGTGCACCGATGCTCAGAAAATGCAGCAATAGTCTGCCGATGCTAACGAGCGAGCCTTCTCGTCTGCCTGGGTGGTCCATTTTGGGCCACATGGGTATGGGCATGTGCCTGCTTGCTCGACATACTTAATGTCGACAGCCCCTGTGCAAAGGAGGACGTTTCCATGGACGAGATGTTTGCCATTAAATGTCAAAACTGCGGCGGCCCTATGTACTCGCACCAGGCTAAGCGCAGCTTTGAGTGCGCCTATTGCGGCACGGTCGTTCTGTGGCAGGCGGACGTCGGAGAGCCCAAGAGCGCCCTGGGCATTCGCCATACGCCGCTGACGGTGGTGGATGGACTGCTCAAGCTCACGCATGTGTCGCAACTCGAGCGCCCGGAGGACCCGGACTGGTATTTCTTCAATTCGCACTGGCGCAATCAGTCGGTCCTGGAACATCTGCTGTGGGAGGATCGCGGCACGGCGCAGGAGTTCCAAGAGGCCACGCATGTGAGTATTCCTTGCCCCTTTTGTGGTGCGTCCTTTGAGGGCGAGTCGACCCAGCGCGTGTTTGAGTGCCCGTCCTGCGGCAACAAGATCGGCATTGCCGACCTGCTCAAGCCGGGGACGTTTAGCAAGCGTCTGACCATGGGCGTGGGTGCGGAGTATGTGCCGGATCAGGGTATTCCCTGCGAAATCTCGCCGCAGCAGGCACGTGCCAACGCGCTGCAGCTGGTGCGCCAGTACCCGGATGCCTTTGCCGGGCGCGACGTGGAAGATGCGATCCAAAACGACATGATGCTCTTCTATTTCCCCATGGCGCTGGCGGACCTGCGCATGATGGCGTGCTTCCCGGGCAAGGGCCTGAGCAAGGAAACCCTGGTGTACTACGAGGTGCTCGACTGGGCATACCCCAGGGCAAACTACCTGGACGTTCGCCTCATGGGCATTTTGGAGCCGTGGGACTTTGCCAAGGTCGGTCCGTTCGATCCCGCCATGCAGGAAGGCGACTTCCGCGTCGTCTCCGTCGATGCGTCTACCAAGGACCAGGTGGTCATTGATAAGTTGGCGCTCGACGTTGCGGGCAACGATGCCGAGGCCGTACTGGGGCTCAATAAAAAGAGCATCCGAACGTGGGCATGCAAGGCCCGCAAGCACAAGGACGGCCTAGTTATGGTGCCGGTGTACTTTGTCGACCGTCCGGCAGCGGACAGCCGCGACGGCGAGCAGGTGCGCATTGCCGTAAACGGCCAGACGGGCCGCGCGGCCGCGGTGGTGTTTAGCGACAAGCGCGAGACGCATATCGTGGCGCCGCTCAATCCCAACGTGATGCTGTCGAGCGAAAGCACCGTGCACGCCACGCCCATCGAGGTCAAATACGTTAAATCGCCCTTCCTGTACCAGATCGTGCGCCGTGGAGGCGGCGAGCAACCGCGCCAGGTTGCAGCCGCCGTCGAGGGTTCCTGCCGAGAGGAGAAGCCCAAACGCCGCGGTCTGCTGGGTGCGCTATTTGGGAAGTAGGGGATTAGCGCCGGTTGTTGCCGTAAGTTGATGGCCGGGGGTGCGGGGCAGCTCTCAGGAGTGCGGGCTGCCGTCTGATTGTTTGAGGGTGCCAGATGTAAATAAACAGTGGAGCGGCTGCAAAAGAGCCGCCCCACCGGGTAAAATTAAAATGTGCCGCGGAACCAGCTCCTCAGTCGGTCAACTTTGGAAGCGCGGGCAAAGCAGGTGCTATCGTCTTAAAGGGTCGGCTGCAACCGGCCCTTTTCTGTGGCAACCAATGGAGCCACATCAGACGAAGGCCGCGTCTTTGCCTGTCAGGTCACGCTCGCCAGCCACGGCTAGAATGTCGTTGCCAGCGTCCATGACCGGTATTGTTTCGTAGCAGCCGTCGCAACCGCGAGTGCGCCTGCGACGGCTGCGATGGTTTCGGTCGCAACGTGCTGCTACCCTTGCGTTTCGCCATTAGACGCTTCGTTGATGGCGCGGTACTCGGCACTCAGCTCGCGCGCCAGCTCTTCCTTGCTTGGAAGATACGGCAGGTATTTGGCGGCAAACACTTGGTCGTTGTCTTCGGGCAGTGTGTACTCGACGATCGAATCGCTTTTGTCCGCGCAGAGCACGATGCCTATGGGCGGATTGTCGCCTTCGTTCATGAGCTCACGCGTGTAGTAGTTCACATACATTTGCATCTGGCCCAGGTCCTGATGCGTAAGGTCATCGGTCTTAAGGTCGATGAGCACGAAGCAGCGCATCAGATAGTTGTAAAAAACAAGGTCAATATAGAAATGGCGCCCATCAAAGGTGATGCGCTTTTGGCGCGCCTCGAAAGCGAAGCCACGGCCAAGCTCCAGCAGGAACTTCTGAAGATGTGTGATGAGCGCCTGCTCTAGATCGCTCTCGCGAAACGCAGTATCGTCCGAGAAACCTAAAAACTCCAGTACATATGGATCGCGGATGATATCCTCGGGGCGACGAGCTGGGGCGCTCTTTTGGATTTCTTGGGTGACAGCCTCCTTGTCTTTGCTGGCAAGTAGGCGCTCGCGGAACATGGTGTTGATCTGGCGTTCGAGCTGGCGCGTGCTCCAGCGAGAGTCGGCGCATTCGTTCATGTACCAGGTGCGAGCTTCGGGGTCAGGAATGCGTATTAACCTGCGGTAATGTGTCCAGCTCAATTCGGGACGCAGTGAGTCCCGAATTGGAAATGCAAGATAGAACTGACGCATTTTGCGCAGCTCTCTTGCTCCAAAACCTTTACCAAAATCCTTGGTAAGTCTGATTGCGAGGGCCTTGAGCAGAGCCTCTCCATACTTGGCGCGCTCCTCTCCGCCCTGCTCATCAACTATGCTCTTGCCGATCTCCCAATACGCCTCAACCATCGCAAAGTTAACGGCGGTATAGGCCTTGTCGCGAGCGGCGTTGAGAATCGAGGAAACCTGCTTGTAAAAACCTTCGGGCACGATTGCCGATTCTCCACGGTTTACCAGTTCGCCCATCACTGTCGCCCCACTTTCCTCTTGTGGAATGCATCTTTATCGCATCTAGTTTAAAGCCTCGCGCGGACACGAATTGCTGTGCTGTCTGGCACCTTCGCATGGGAGCCTTGCGGTGACTAAAATGTGGCAATAGAGACAGTTTTAGCGAACCCCACGGGAGTGACGCGCATGGACAACAATACGCTGCTGTTCCAGGACAAAGGTTCGGGCAGGTTTAAAGACGTCAAGGTCTACCCTAATCGCATCGAGGTGCTCAAGAAGGGTACTTTCGGCGGCAAACACACCGAGATTGTCTACCTTAAGGACATCACGGGTGTCAACAGAATCAAAGGCCGTGACGTTTTCCTGCGCAATCGGCTGTTGACTGCCTGTGTCTTTAGCCTGAGCAGCCGCTCCCAGGCTCAGGAGTTTGTCAACGCGCTGAACATGGTGATGTAGCCGACGTTGGCGTTCGGACCAAGGTAAAAATCGGGGGCGCAGAACGGTATTCTGCGCCCCCGATCGAGTTGATGTGTCCAAAAGGCCAGCTTGTCTATTCGCTAGCGCCTTCGTTGTCTTCGCGGTCGGTGGCAAGCATCGCCGCGCCGGCGACCGTTGTCGCCACGGCGGCAGCGGCGAGCCCGGCGGCAACGCCAGAGCCGTCGCCCGTGTCGGCGAGTTTTCCGCCCGAGCCCTTGCCCTTGTTGCCCTTACCGTTCTTGTCGGCGTTGCCTTCGTTGGAACCCGTGCCACCGCCGGCACCGGCGCCGCCTGCACTGTCCGAGGCCGCTACGGTAAAGCTTGCGGCTCCATCGCTGGCGAGCGTGTAGTTCTGCGCCGCGTCGCCCAAGAGACCGTTCACGCGCACCCAGTACGTTCCTGCGGCAAATGTTTCGCCCTCGGCCATTGCCGTGCCCGGAGCGCCGTCCGCGTCGTGCACAAACTCGAGCTGGGCCGTGCAGGCATCGGTTTCGAGCTTGCCCTCGAGTGATGCCGCAATCTTGGCGCGCACGTCTTCGCCGGCCTTAAGGCCTTCGAGTCCCTCAAAATGAGGCGTCAGCGCACGTGGATCGATATCGATGGGCACAGGGCCCTGCAGCCCCGTAACAGTCTCGTTGCCCAGGGCGTCGACATCCACATATTCGATGGCAAACGCATGTCCCGAGGCTGCTACGTTGAGTACGTTGCTGCTGTCGACAAGGCGGAAATGGCCCTCGCCAACGGTCTTGCCATCTTGGAGCGAGGCATCGCTCAGCGAGTCGCCGTACGTCATGCGCATGCGGGTCGGGAGATAGCACGAAACGGTTTGCTTGTGCTGCGCATCGTTGTAATTGCGCTGGTAGATGCTCCGGGCCAGTGCCGCATCAACAAAGTCGGATGCGATGATGCCAATGTGCTTGCGGCAGTCCGCCTTTGTGCTCTCAACTCCGGTATTGTTTATATACGAGCTCTTGTACAGGTGCTCGTTGACCACTCGCGCTGCGGTAAAAGGGTTGTTTTGCGTGCAGCTCGTGTAGTTGATAAACCAGCAGCGCTCCGTTGCCTGCACCGTTGTCCCGTCCGCGGCAGTGATATCTACGGTGCTGCGCTCGAACTCGGACGCTGCCTTCAGGGCCATATCGACCCAGTCGATCTTACTGGATCCCGTGCAGTCGTAATGGTCTTGGGCATATACCTTGGTGCAATAGGGCTCTTTGGCACCCGCATTGCCCGCAGCCTCAAAGCCTCGCGCGTCTTGGACGAGGCACATGGACTTTCCGGAATGCGCCTTGATTTTGTCGTCCCATTCAGTGAGGTCGAGGCCCCACGTGTGGCCGTCTACGCTGTCGCCGGCGAGTTTAAATCGACGCAGCAGGACGATCTTTCCGCGCACCTCGTTCAGTGTGGGGACATGGCTCGACGTATAGAACAGATCGGAGTTATTGCCCATAACATTGGCGAAAGCCGTCGTAACGCTTTCGTCGGTAGCCTCGTCGTTGCCTCGTGACACCAGCATGATGAGCGCTTCTGACGGGTGTTCGTTCAAAAATGTTTTGAAGTAACCGATGACATCGGAGAGTTGCATAAAGTCCCCGTCTTTTTTGTGCAGGTAGCATATTCCATGGTCGATGCCGGGGTCGCCGTTCTTGTCGTTCTTTCCAAGTCGGATATCAAAATAGCGAATGCCTTCGAGCAACTGCGTGGGGATGTAATCCTGCTGGCACTTTGCAAGCGAGGTTTGGGGCTCGGTGTCGTTGTCGACGCTGCAGGTGCCCGAATCGTGAGTTCCCGGGATGCTCAGTTCGTCGAGGTACTTGCTGCCATCGACGTGGCTCATCCAACATGGTCCGTCGACGTAGCTGCTATACGTGGTCCAGTCGATGCTGCTAACTGTGGCATTGGTCTTGTCCATGCTGTAGCCGACAAGCTCGAGCTCCCACGGAATGCTCTTACTCTTATGGCAGATCTTATTGTTGTCCTGGTCTTTGCCGTCCTTTTCTATGGCCAGGTACTTAATGTCTTTTTTCTCGGTTTCTTTCTCGACCGTGCGGTCTCGGATGATATAGGTACCGTTTGATTGACGCTCGAACGCAAAAGAGCGACTGGCCTTGCCGTCATGCTCGCCACTCCATACGTGGATGACCTTTCCGTCTTTGTCCGAGTCGCCATCGACCGACCAAATGCTGTAGCCCGTCTTTTTATGCTCTTCGAAATTGAGCAAGGTGCGGATAGCATACCAGTTTGTATCGTCATTCTTGGTCGTTACGTTCTCAAGGATGAGCTTGCTGGACGTGCCGTCATTAAACAGATGGCAGACGTTGCCGATGACGTTGCCGTCTTCGTTAACGCTTGCGGTACGAAAATAGCCCGCGGGGCGAAGGCGAATGACGAAATTGTCGAGGCTGTCCGACGGTGCGGGTGTGTTGTCTGCAAATGCCGCTCGCAGGGGAATGCCCGGCGCTGCGGTTTCGGGCAGGCTTGCAAGTGGTGACAACGCCGCAAGCCCTAGGCCCAGCGTAAACGCTCGGCGGCTGATGGCATGGTGTTCGGTCATAACTTCTCCATTCGCAGAGTGCGGTTATGCGATAGTTTTGGTCACTATACTGCCCAGATGTTTAAAGATGCTGGTTTAATTGTCTGCGCGGCGCAATAAATCGGTGGGCGGACGTGTTGGGGTGTTTGTCGTTTTCGTACTGTTGCCACATTTGGGGCGGTTCCGGCGTCCGGCATCCTCGCGTTCGTCGGCTACAGGCATAAGAAAGGGAGGGTCGGTTTACCGGCCCTCCCTGGGTACGAAGCGCTGGGGTACCGTCGCTTGTTTGCACTGCGACCGTGTTTCCCGTTGCGCTCGCCAGTCGCTTAGCGCTTGATCTCGATATCGTCGAGCTTGACGTCCATGGCCTCGGTCTTGGCCTCGGCGATGTCGTCGGCAAATTCCAGAGACTTCATCATGGTCTCGACGGCGTCCTTGTGCTCCTCGACGTTGTCGATACGCACATACACACTGCCGCCGTCAACGTCGGTGAAGTATTCGGTCGTTACGCCGCCCGAGTGTGTATAGGAAGCGTTGCGCCAAGTCTTGCCGTTGTACTTGACGGGGTCATTCTCGGTCCACTCAAAGCTGGCATTCCACTTTGCCTCGTAGTCGAACAGCTCGTCGGCGTTCTTGTCAGGATCGAAGACGGGGATGAAGCGATCGCTGGCGTGCTCGCTCTCGGTGAACTTAAACTGGGCCCTGTCGGCGGTGTCGCCTGCGACGTCGGTGATCTCGACGCCCTCGGGGACCTCGACCTTAAACCAAATGAAGTCGGTCCTCATATCCACGGCTGGCTTTTCTGCGCCGCCGCCACCGCCACTGCCGGTAGCGCCGCCGCTGCCGCCGCAACCCACCAGGGCAACCGCGGCAAAGAGACTGATGCAGAGGGTGAGAATCGCAAAGGCCTTCTTTTTCATGGTCGTGTCCTCCTCGATCTGTAATCGTCCATGGATTACCTGCCTTTACTGTACGCGTGGACGGCTCGCTAGGGTGGGCCATGTGTCCCATTCTGGGGGCTGGAATTGCGCCGACAAGTGGCAATATGTGCGGTCGCAAAAGAGGGGAGGGCCGATGCTGTCGGCCCTCCCCGGGGTGAGGTGCCCGTTGATTTAATGGGGCGCGCGTGCGTGGGCGTTGCCCCAACAGGTTCCTTGTTTATAGATATGCCTCAGTTTTTGACGTCCGGAAGTCTCGAAAGGTGGGCCATGTGTCCCATGTTTGCGGTGCCGACGCCTATCGTTCGTCATAGAAATCCGCGATGGCCAGGTGCGCTGACGCTCGCGTACTTATGGGCTAGACTTAGCACCATTACGTGATCGATGCGGTCGGCCGGCGTCGGCCGCCCGACCGATATATATGACTTGAAGGTGCGTGTGCGTATGAGCCAAGAGATGATGGATAAAACCTGTCGCGGTTTTGCCGAGGCGCTGGCCGCGCGCGAGCCAGTTCCCGGTGGTGGCAGCGCGAGCGCTTTTGTGGGCGCGCTGGGCGCCTCGCTGTGCGGAATGGTTGCCCGCTACGGTGCGACCAATCCCGCGCTTGCTGATCGTGCGGATGACCTGACGCGTGCGTTTGCCCAGGCAGACGAGTTGGCGCAGGAGCTTGTGGGTCTGGTCGCCGAGGACGTTCGTGCGTACGGCCAGGTGTCCGCTGCGTACGGTATTCCGCGTGAGGACCCGGCCCGACCGGCTGCGATTCAGGATGCGCTGCATGTGGCCGCTATGCCGCCGTATCGCATTATGGATGCCTGCGGGCGCGCACTGGCGCTGCTCGAGGACATGGCCGACAAGGGTTCGCGTCAGCTGCTGTCCGATGTGGCGTGCGGCGCCGTATTCTGCCGCGCCGCCATGCAGGGCGCGAGCTTGACGCTCTTTGCGAACACCACGTCTATGAAGGATCGTGCACGCGCCGAGGAGCTCGAGGCGGCGTGTGATGAGTTGCTCGACACATGGTTGCCGCGCGCCGATGCGCTGGCGCGCCGCGCCTCCGACGCTGCAAGAAAGAGGGGATAGCCATGGCTGAGCTACTGAAGGGTGCTCCCGTCGCCCGCGCTTTGACTGAGGAGCTCGCTGCCCGCTGCGCTGCGCTGCGCGAACGCGGTGTTGTTCCGACGCTTGCTATCGTGCGTGTGGGTGAACGCGAGGACGACCTATCCTACGAGCGCGGCGCCCTTAAACGCTGCGAAAAGGTTGGCATCGAGGCGCGTCGCGTGTTGCTTCCTGCCGGTGTTTCGCAAGACGAGCTGTTGACGGCCATCGAGGACATCAATGCCGACTCGGCTGTTCATGGCTGTCTGATGTTTCGCCCGCTGCCCGCCGGCCTTGACGAGAACGCCGTCGCCGCAGCGCTCGATCCCTCCAAGGACGTTGACTCCATGACGCCGGCTTCGCTGCTCACCACGCTTTCGGGGCGCGGCGAGGGTTTTGCCCCCTGCACAGCTGAAGCCGTGCTTGCTTTGCTGGATCATTACGGCGTTGAGCTGGACGGCGCCAAAGTTGCCGTGGTCGGACGCTCACTGGTAATTGGCCGCCCCGTTGCCGCCATGCTTACGGCGCGCAACGCAACCGTGACGACGTGCCATACGCATACGCGCGATCTTGCCGCCGAGTGCTGTGCTGCCGACATTGTGGTTGCCGCCGTTGGACGCGCGCGCACGATTGGCGCAGATGCGGTCCGCGAGGACCAGGCGATTATCGATGTTGGCATTAATTGGGACGAAGCCGCTGGCAAGCTGGTCGGCGATGTCGATTTTGATGCTACGGAACCGATCGTTGGCGCAATTACTCCCGTGCCGGGCGGCGTGGGGGCTGTGACCACGGCGATCCTCGCCAAACACGTGATCGAGGCGGCGGAGCGCGCATCGAAATAGGCGTTTTTGCCCACAGGGGCTGCCGAAGCCGTGGTTTCGCCCTTTTCGTGTCGAAGCGATACACTGTTATCGTTTGATTTCTTCGCTTAAGGAGGATGCGCATGCCGTGCACAACGATTTTGGTTGGTAAGAACGCGAGCTACGACGGGTCGACGCTTGTCGCCCGCAACGAGGACTCGTCCAACGGGGTGTTTGAGCCCAAGCGCATGCGCGTGGTGCATCCCGACGAGCAGCCGCGTGTCTACACGAGCGTTCTGAGCCACCTGACCGTTGAGCTGCCCGATAACCCCATGCGCTATACGAGCGTCCCCGATGTTGTCCCGGGCCACGGTATCTGGGCCGAGGCCGGTTTCAACGAGCTCAATGTTGGCATGTCCGCAACCGAGACGCTTACCACCAACGAGCGCGTCCGCGGCGCCGATCCGCTCGTGGACTACGTGCCCGCCAAGGGCAACGAGGGTGAGGACGGCTATGTGCCGGCGCAGCCCGGTGGCCTGGGCGAGGAGGACATGGTGACCCTGGTGCTGCCGTATGCCAAGTCCGCCCGCGACGGCGTGCGTATCTTGGGCGACCTGCTCGAGCGCTACGGCACTTACGAGAACAACGGCATCGCCTTTAGCGACGTGGACGAGATCTGGTGGCTCGAGACCATCGGCGGTCACCACTGGATCGCCAAGCGCGTGCCTGACGACGCCTATGTGACCATGCCCAACCAGCTGGGCATCGACAGCTTTGACCTGGACGACGCCGAGGGCGACCAGGCCGACCACATGTGCTCCGCCGACCTGCGCTCCTGGATGGCCGAGTGGCATCTGGACCTGACGCTGGGTGTCGAGGGCGACGGTCCGGCTGCGGTCTTTAACCCGCGCGAGGCCTTTGGTTCGCACAGCGACAGCGACCATGTCTACAACACGCCGCGCGCCTGGTACATGCAGCGCTGCCTCAACCCCAGCGACGTGTGGGATGGTCCCGAGGCCGACTACACGCCCGAGAGCGATGACATCCCCTGGAGCCGTGTGCCCGAGCGCAAGGTGACCATCGAGGACATCAAGTACGTGCTTTCGAGCCACTACCAGGGCACGGAGTACGACTGCTACGGCAGCAAGGGCACGCCCGCCACGCGCGGCGCCTATCGCCCCATCGGCATCAATCGCAACAGCCAGCTCGCCGTGTTGCAGCTGCGTCCCTATGCGCAGCCGGCCTATCGCGCCGTGCAGTGGATGGCCTTTGGCTCCAACTCGTTTAACGCGCTGGTTCCGCTGTACGCCAACGTCGAGACCATGCCCGAGTACTATGCCGACACGCAGGCTCGCGTGACGTCCGAAAACTTCTACTGGGCCAACCGCCTGATCGGCGCGCTGGCCGACGTCCGTTTTCATGAGTGCGGCCGCGCTGTGGAGGACTATCAGGAGAAGGTCGGTGGCATGGGCCACAAGCAGATCCATGACGTCGACGCTGCCGTAGCCGCTCTGCCCGAGGCCGAGGTGCCTGCCGAGCTTGCACGCGCTAACGAGGCCTTTGCCGAGCGTGTCCGCGTGGAGACCGATGCCCTGCTGGGCAAGGTGCTCTACACCACGAGCTGCGCCATGAAGAACTCTTTCGCGATGAACGACAACGTGAGGTAGGGATTTCCCGTCGATCGAATAGCGCTAAAACGCTTTGTCGCTTTCACTCAATCTTGGGTACAAGAACGCCAATGCAGTTGTTTGTGATTGGAGACAACCATGGTTATGAAACTCGATCAGCTTGTTAACGGCGCCATCAACGTTGGCTTTGGCGCTGCCGCCGTTGCCGTTGAGGGCAGCAAGAAGGTTCTCGACGACCTCAATACCAAGGGTGAGCAGGTGCGCAAGGACGCAGGCGCCCCCGATATCGCCCGCAGCGTGTCCGATATGTTCGAGCAGGCCGGCGGTACCATCTCCGATCTGACCGAGCGCTTGGGCACGCAGGGCGAGACCGCGGCCCAGCGCGTGCTCGACGAGCTCATTCTGGCTCGCGTCCGCGTTATGACCGCCCCCGAGCGCACGGCCTTCCTGGCCCATGTGCGCGACATCGTCGATTCGGTCGAGGACAACGTGACCTCGGTGCCCGTCGAGTCCGTTGAGCCCGACGATGCGAAGGATACCGAAGAGGCCGAGTAGCAGCGCAGATGGCAGATTCCACCACCGATTACAACAATCTAGATCCCTTGGGTGACGAGGCGGCGGTTGTCGATGAGGTCGACGCCGCTGTCTCGGGCGCTCGCAAGAAGCCGCGCGCTGTCGATATGGTGCCCGAGGAGCCCGACGCGATGGCGCCGGACGAGGAATACCAGCTCACGCCGGCGGGTCGTCGCGAACGCATCGGGCAGATTGTTCGCCTGGTCAAAAAGTACCGCGTGTGGGATAACCTCACGCCGGTTCGTTTGCGCCGCCTGCTCGAGGAACTCGGCCCCATGTTCGTCAAGATGGGGCAGATTCTGGCCAACCGGTCCGAGATTCTGCCGCAACGCTTTTGCGACGAGCTGCGTCGTCTGCGCTCCGACGTGGAGCCGGTGCCGTATGAGGTGGTGCTCCGCTGTCTGGAAGAGGAATACGGCCTGCGCCTGGGGGAGATGTTCGATGCGATCGACCCCAATCCGCTTGGTAGCGCATCGCTCGCACAGGTACATCGCGCTCGTCTGGTGACGGGCGAGGACGTGGCCGTCAAGGTTCAGCGCCCCGGTGCGCAGCAGGTTATGGCACAGGACATCGATATCATCCGCTCGGTGGTGCGTATCGTTTCCAAGTTCGTCAACACCGATCAATTCGTTGACCTGCACGGCGTAGTCGAGGAGCTGTGGACCTCGTTTCGCGAGGAGACCAACTTTTTGGCCGAGGCCAAAAACCTCAACGACTTCTACGAGTTCCATAAGAGCGTTCATGGCGTGACGTGCCCTAAATCCTATCTGGACCTGTGCACCGAGCACGTGGTGGTTATGGACTACGTCGACGGCATTTCGATCGCCGATCCTGAACGCTTGGTGGTCGAGGGCTATGACTTGGAAAAGATCGGTGCCGCGATTGTCGAGGACTACTCGACGCAGGTGCTCGACGACGGCTTTTTCCATGCCGACCCGCATGCGGGAAACATCATCCTCAAGGACGGTATTGTCTACTTTATCGACTTGGGTATGGTCGGACGTATGTCGAGCCATGACCGCGGTATCGTCAAAGACATGATTTTCGCCGTGGCCGAGGGTGACGTGCCCAAGCTCAAGGATTCGCTCATGCGCTTTGCCGTGACGCGCGGCGATTCGGCCGAGCTTGACCATTCGGCCTTTTTGTCCGACTTGGACTTTATTGTTGCCGACTTTGCCGGGCTCGACCTTAAAGACCTGGATATCGGCGAGTTTTTGACTTCGCTGTTAAACCTCGCGCGCAAAAATGACGTTGAGCTGCCGAGCGTGGTGACGATGTTCGCCCGCGGCATGGTGACGCTCGAGGGCCTGTTGACCGAGTACATGCCCAACGTCAACATGATCCAGATCATCCAGACGCACATCAAAAACGAGAAGAGCACCTACGCCCGCATGCGCGAGATGAGCCGCGATCTTGCCGCGAGCAGCTATCGCGCGGCAAAAGGCTCGCTCGAGGCGGCCGAGTATCTGGGCTTGGCTTCGCGTATGCTCACGCGCGGTCAGCTTAAGGTGAACACGCAGATCATGAGCAGCGATAAGGCGCTGCGACAGCTGGGCGGAATTATCGACCGTATGTCGATGGCAATTGTGATTGCCGGTCTGTTTATCGGTTCGTCGGTGGTGTACTACGCGCGCATCGAGCCGGTTGTGTTTGGTATCCCGGTCATTGGCTTTATGGGCTACGTGAGCGCGCTGGTGCTGGCGCTTATGCTGGGCCGCAATATCTGGCTCAACAGCCACGGCGGCAAGCACTAGAGGCTGCGACCGTCACCGCATTTTCCTTTCGCAAACAATAGCTTTTACCTTGGGCTTCGCCTGCGTGCGAGGCCCTTTTGCGTGATAGCATATTGACGGTTTTAATCGATGGCCTAGATGGTGGTGCGGAGACGCACGAATGCGCGGTTTTCCTGCGCGTTTGGGAGAATCGGGGTGCAAGTCCCCGGCTGTACCAGTAACCGTAATTCCTCTTGGCTCGGGATGTTCGCGTCGCAGATCGGACGGCGCGCCTGAGCCGTTAAGGTTAAGTCGGATCGCCTCCCATCTTGCATGCGGCTGCGGCGTATGCCGCCGGTGTGCATAGGGCTCTGGAGGGAAGGAGGACCCCGATGGGGGAACTCGAGCGCAACATGCGCGATGACGTGGGGCAGCTTCAAGGCAACGCTCCAAGTGCAGACAGTAGGAGACAAATGGATATGATTGAGGACGAGCACCAGCGCGTCTCGCATCGCCGTGGCGCAATTGCACGCGGCGTAGCCAAGCGCGGCCTGGTGGCATTCCTGGCCTTCGCGATGGCCTTTGGCACCACGCCGGCTCAGCTGTGGGCCGAGGGCGCCGAGGGCATTGCCGGGGCCGTGGCTCAGGCTACGACGCCGGGCGAGGACGCAGCGCTTGCGGGCGGTGCCGCTGAGCAGAGCGGCGCCGAGGCTTCGGATTCCGGGAGCGCGCCTGCAGCTAGTGCCGCTACAACAGAGGCAGCAACTGGCGACGAAGGCTCAGCGACGGGGGAGAGCCCTGCCACGAGCGAACAGTCTTCGACGGCATCCACTGGCCAAGCAGGATCTGCCGCCGCGACTGCCGTCCAGACAGAGAACCCGACAGAAACTGGCGATGTCGTCAAGAAGCAAATCGAGGTCTCGTTCTCGATTATCGGCACCGATGCCGACGGCAAGGCTCAGACCTGGGTGGCGCCTACGCAGCTCAAGCTCGACGAGGGCGCGACGGCTGCGGATGCCTTCATTAAGCTGCAGGAGAAGACGGGCTTCAAGGCGAAGTACGATCCGAACACGGCATACGGTTTCTACCTCGAAAGCATCACCTCCCCGAGCGATGGCCGCACGCTTGCCTACGATCCGGCGACTCATGCCTACTGGCAGCTGTTCGTCGACGGCGCGTCTTCCTCGGTTGGCGCGAGCAGCGTCAAACTCACCCAGGGCCAGAAGATTGAGTTTGCCTTTACGGGTGGTAGCGCGTCCCCTGTCGTTAAGGACCAGCTTGCTGCGAATGTGACCGTCATTGGTCGCGATGCCCAGGGCAAGACTCAGACCTGGGTCGACAACGCGCAGTATGTGGTGACGTCCGGTTCGAGCGCGCTTGATCTTACGAAGGTCGCGCTTGAGGCGAATGATATTGACGCCGTTGCTGCGGGCTCCTTCATTCTGAGCCTTAAGTACAACGGTGTTGAGCTGGGTACGCCCCAAGATTATTCGACCTATTGGCAGCTGTTTATCAACGGCAAGTCGAGTGACTATACGGCGGACAATGTCACCATCCATGCTGGCGATACCGTCACGTGGTTCTACGGTGGCTGGGGCGACCAGTTGCCGTCCGATTCTGTCCATGCTTCCGTTCAGGTGCTTGGCAAGGACAAGGACGGCAAGCAGCAGGTTTGGGCTTCGACGGGCCAGACGAGTCTCAAGGCGGGCTCTACTGCTAAGGACCTGTTGGAGCAGACTGGTCTTAAACTCAAAGCTACAGAAGAGTCTTGGGGTTGGTACCTTAGGGGCATTACCTCGCCGCTTGACGGTAAGACCTATTGTGGCTCTGATGCTGCGACCAATAGCTATTGGCGCTTCTACGTAAAGGGCAAGTCCGACGCAAAGTACAAGTTCGCCGACGTTGGCGCTGGTGCCTACGAGCTCCATGAGGGTGACGCCGTCACCTTTATGTATGCTGGCGACAGCGATGCCCTCCCTGGTCAGGTGCTTGGATCCGCCGATATCATCGGTCCCGATGTCAACGGCAACAATACTCGCTGGGGCTCGGCAAGCAATGTTTCCCTGCCCGAGGGCTCTACGGCTCAGAACCTTATTGAGACGGTCCTGAAGGCCAAGGGCGTTACGTACAACGGCTCCCAGAGTGGTGAGTACTGGTTCCTCAATTCCATCAACTCGCCGTTCGATCACAAGCCGTATGCCTGGGATGCTGCGACCAATAAATATTGGCACCTGTATATCAACGGAGAGCCCTCCTTACTCTGCGCCAATCAGATTACGCTCAAGAGCGGCGATAAGGTTACGCTTGCCTATACCACCGACGATTCGGCCATGCCCGATCCCGACAAGATTGTCGTGGACCCGAGCGCGACGACTCCTGATTGGGATGCCGAGTGGGCCGGCTACGGCAACAGTGGCAACGGTTCGACCGTAACGGATGCCAAGACGCCTGCGCAGGCCGCCGGTCTTAAGTGGGCCTTCGATTGGAAGGCCGAGTCTGGTCAGCAGTATGCCAACTGCAGCGAGCCTGTCATCGCTAACGGCTTTGTGTACATCGCGACCGAGAACGAGCTCATTAAGATTGATTCGTCCACGGGCAAAAAGGTTACCTCTGCGCCGCTTGCCTCCAAGGTGAGCTATACTTCTCGTCCGATCTATACCAATGGCCTTATCATCGTTCCGCTCAACGGCGGTGCGGTCCAGGCGATTACTGCAGACAAGCTGATCTGCAAGTGGCTGACGCCCGGTTTGACGGACTTGACGCAGAGCTCCTGCACCGTCGTTTCGGACGGCGAGTACGTCTATGTAGGCTCGGTCGATATTTCGTATGACGAGAATTACAACGCGACCTACGGCAACGGCTCCTTTGCGCGCATTAAGATTGCCACGGGCGAAGTTTCTTGGCAGAACATCGACCCTGCCGAGGGCTATTACTGGACTGGTGCGGCTTTGACGGATAAGTATGCCATCGTTCCTACGAGCGCGGGTACGCTTAAGTGCATTGATAAGACGACGGGCGATGTCGTTTCGACCATGAAGCTCGGCGCTCTCGCGAACGCCGACTGTGTCGCCGATCCGTCCAATGGTTCGACCTTCTATCAGATGACGCACGATGGAAAGCTCCATGTGATTTCGCTTTCGGCGAAGGGCGTACTGAGCGAGCAGAAGACGGTCGATCTGGGTCTTACTAATAACATGAGCGCACCGGCGGTGGCTGGCGAAAACTTGATTGTCGGCGGACAGACGGCTACTGGCTCTGCTCTGGCTCTCTATAATCTGAAGACCGGTAAGACCACGATGGTCACCGCTGCTGACGGTAAAGAACTTCCGGCCGGATTTAACGGTATTGCTGCTACTCCGCTGGTGAGTGTTCAGGGCGGCAAGACCTATGTGTACTTTACCGTTAACAGCGCGGATAGCAAGGATTACGTCAACTACTCTGCTGGTGGTGGCGTGTATCGCTATACACTCGGCGATGCAGAGGCGACGCAGATTTATGATGCGGCTGGCCATTACCAGCACTGCGACTCTCCGGTCATTGCCGATGCATCTGGCAACCTGTACTACATCAATGACTCGGGCACGCTGTTCAAGCTGGGGGCCGTTGAGTCTTGGACGGTTGCCTTTAATTCCAACGGCGGGTCTGCTTGCGACACTAAGTTTGTTGCTACGGCCGATGGCAAGCTGGTCAAGCCGGCCGATCCGACGCGCGATGGCTACACTTTCGGCGGTTGGTATACCGATGAGACTTGCACGCAGGCGTATGACTTCAGTACGCCGGTGACGGCCGATCTGACGCTGTATGCCAAGTGGACCAAGAATGCCGTTAACCCTGGCGGCAATGGCGGTTCTGGCACTAATGGTGGCAACGGTGGCGCTGGCAACGGTTCCGGTGCTGGCACGGGCACGGGTTCCGGCTCCGGCACGAAGGGCCAGCAGGCCGGCGGCGCTGTCGCCCCGGGTCATAAGCCGACGACCAAGACGACGGTGTCGACCAAGACCGAGACCAAGGACAACAAGTCCGACAAGAAGGACTCCGATAAGTCCGACAAGAAGGACGAGAAGAAGTCTGACAAGAAGTCTGACAAGAAGGACAGCAAGTCCGACAAGAAGTCCGATTCCAAGTCCGATACGGGTGCTGCTTCCACGACTACTGCTAAGAAGTCCTCTAGTGCCTCCGAGCAGGAGACTGGCATCAACCCACTCGCCATCGTTGGCGTTGCCGCCGGCGTCATCGGTCTCGCCATCGTCGGTGTGTTCGTGTTCACCAAACGTCGGTAGGTGAGGGCTGTGTCCAATAAATCCAAGGACGCTGACCCCAAGCAACCAGATTCCTCGTTTATCCAGCTTGACGATGCAAAGCAAAAGGACGCCGCTTCGGCGGTGTCCGCCCCTCGACGGAAGGCGCTCCTTGGCGTTCTGACTGCCGCGTGCACCATTCTGATCGTCGTCTCGCTGGGCTTCGTCCATCCTTCCGAGAGCGGCGCCTGGTCCATTGACTGGATCGTTCAGACCGTGACGGGGGAGAGCGTCGTCGCCAAGGACACCAAGGGGTCTGGCTCGTCTGCCGCTTCGGGCGAGGCTAGTTCCAAGGATTCCAAATCTTCGAATGATGCAAAAGACGAGCCCAAGGGTTCGAACGACGCCAAGGACGATTCCGAGTCTTCAAACAAGGAATCGGACAAAAACTCGGATAGCAAGAAGTCCGAGGACCGGGGCGGCAAGAAGTCTGGCGATAAATCCGCTGCCCAAAATACGGGAGCCGGTGATACTTCCAATGCGTCTGGCGGTGCTTCTTCGGGCGGTGGCCAGTCGTCTGATGGAGCCTCATCCTCTAATGGTGGAAACGCCTCCTCGGGCAGCCAAAGCGGCTCACAGGAGTCCAACTACGTTACGGTGACGGTTTCGGTCACATCGAGCGCTGTGGGCAATCCCGTGTCCTCTGGCGGCACCTTTACCTTTAACGAAGGCGCCACCGTTTACGATGCCCTGTGCGCGCTGGGCCTTTCTGTCAACGCACATGGCTCGTCGTACGGCACGTATGTCTCCGCGATTGGTGGTTTGGCCGAGAAACAGTACGGCGGCACGAGCGGCTGGATGTACTCCGTCAACGGCACAACGCCCATGACGGCCTGCAGTAACTACGTTCTCTCCAATGGTGACAACGTCGTTTGGTATTACGTAACGGGCTAGAGGCCTCGACATAGCGCGCCAGACGGGCGGTTCGGATCAACATCCGGACCGCCCGTTTTTCATGCGAATGGGACTGGATCGCCGGGTCTCTCGGCAAACAAAAAACCGGTTGGAATGGGAATTCCAACCGGTTATACATTCAAGCAAATAGTGAATCGACTACGACCGTGCGCCCTCGAGGAAGAAGCGGCGGCTGAAGTAGTTGTACCAGGTGACGAGGAACGTGGCGATGGCCTTCATGGCCTGGTAGCCGATGCTCAAAAACGTGACGCCCACAAACATGTACAGGTCGTTGAGGCCCAGGCCGATCACCGACAGGATGGTGAAGATCGTGAACTCGCGCTTGCGGCTCATGCCTTCGCGGTGGTCGAACACGTACTTCATGCTGAGCCAGTAGTTGACCACGACGGACGTGATAAACGAAACCGTGGTGCTCATCAAAAAGTCGAGGTGGAACAGCTCGACGAGCGCAATGAGCATGCCCCAGTCGATGCCAAAGGAGATAAGACCCACGACAGCAAACTTGAGGAACTGCTTGGTATGAGGCTGTGCCAGCGCCTTGCGCACGTAATCACATCCAATGCGTTGATGAATCGAGCAGAGGATACTTTAGAGCTTTTACAAGGGAAACGTAAGGTCTTTGCCAAGAACTATATGAACTCGCCAAATTTTCAAGAGCTAATCCGCAAACGTTGAAAATTTGCCCGTAAACGAGCGACGCCCACGGACGATACTGCGCTGAGTGCGCGTCGTCCGTGGGCGCCGTAATGCTACAGGGGTTTCGAGCTATTTTGTCTCGTCGCCCTCCAGGAAGATTTTTCGGGTCACAAAGTTGTAGACCATGACAAGCGCGGTGGCACAGATCTTGGCGATATTGGCCTCGAGTCCCAGGCCGGCGTTGAGCGCCAGCACGATGCCATCGTTGAGCACCAAACCGATCACGGACAGCACGACAAAGATGATGAACTCGCGGCGGCGGCTCATGCCTTCCTTGTGCGCAAACACGTATTTCATGCTTGCGAGGTAGTTAAAGATGAGTGAGATGATAAAGCCGCTGGTGTTGGCGATTAGGATGTTGAGGCCCAGACCGTAGTGGAGCAGATTCATAATGCCAAAGTCGATAACCGTGGCAATGACACCGACGACGCCAAATTTCATAATCTGCGCAAGGAGCTTTTGCATGGTACCTGCCTTAAGCTGGCGCCGAAGCGCCGCGGGGATGACAAACTTAGCAAGTTTAGCCAATCCCCGCGGGTGGTGCTAGGCGCGCTCCTCGATAGCACCGTTTCTATATGCATCGAGCAGCTGGCGCAGGTCCTGGATCTGGCTGCGAATCTTGGCGCCAGTATCGGTGTCGCTCACCATGCGGCGACGGTCTGCTTGGTCAAAACGGTTGGTCTCGCTCTCGATGTCCACGTTGCGCGTGAGTGCCTCGGCAACCGTCGTAAAGGCCCGGTGCGACTTGAGGCGGCAGCCGCGCGAGCTCGAGATGAGCGTATAGCCGGCGATGCCCGTCTTGGGATGGTAAGCGCGGCAGAAGCCGCCATCGATGACCAGCAGCTTGCCCTCGGCGCGGATGGGCTGCTCACCCTTGGTGGTTTTAACGGGCGTGTGGCCGTTGATGATGTGGCCGGTCGGTGAACATGCCATGGGCGCGACGCCAAACTCGCGCATGATGTCGTCGCAGACCGAGGGCGACTTGGTAAGCGTAAAGTACGGGTCCATCGGCTCGACCCAGGTGCTCTTATCGGCGATATAGGCGCGCTCAAAGGTACGCACCAGGCGTCCGCTGGCGGGTGAATTGAAGCCAATCCACAGGTACCACATCCAGTCGAGGGCATCGCGGTCGCCCACGCGCCACGCGCGGCGGGCGATGTGGTCGCAAAAATCGAGATAATCGCGGCCAGCGTGCCAGGTGCCCAGGCAGTTCATGCTGCTAAAGGTGCCGTCTTCGTTGAGCGGAACGCAGCCGTGGAAGAGCAGGTTGCCGTTGGCGACCTTGTACATCGAGCCGTGGGAATAGAGGAAATCGATATGGCGATGCAGGTGATCGGCGGTGACAAACTCTGACACGAGCTTGTCGATGATGTGCTGCTCCTGAGACGTGAGCGTGTAGGGGTCCGCCGGGTCGACGGTGGGGAAGTCGTTGGTCGTGAGCGGCCATACGCTGGCGTCGGCGAGCGTGACCGTGCCGTTGTCGCGTTCGATCTTGTCGAGTAACAGGCGGTCGGTCATATCGAACTCGGGGTGGCGCTGGATAATCTGGCCCTCGAGCTTAAAGAGCAGCACGTTGATGGCCTTGATCAGCGGGGTGATGGACTCACCGGCGGTGTAGGTGGCATCGGCAAAGGCGACAAGCTCACGCAGCGAGATGCCGTAATCGTTCTCGAGGATCTCGTAATTGTCGTAGCGCAGGTTGTTGCGCAACACCGTGGCGATGCAGGCGGGCTCACCGGCCGCAGCGCCCATCCACAGCAGGTCGTGGTTGCCCCACTGGATGTCGAGTGAATGGTAGGTGAGCAGACGGTCCATAATCTTGGCCGCGCCGCCGCCGCGGTCGAAGATGTCGCCCACCAGGTGCAGGTGGTCGACGGCCAGGCGCTTGATGAGCGAGGCGAGCGACTCGATAAAGTCGTCGGCGCTGGCGGTCTCCAGGATGGACTCCACGATGCGCTCGTGATAGCGCACGCGATAGTTGTTCTCGTCCGGGTGCGTGTGCAACAACTCGTCGATGATGTAGGCGTAGTCGCGCGGGATGGCCTTACGCACCTTGGAGCGCGTGTAGCGGCTTGAAAGTGAGCGCGCGACCATGATGAGCTGGTCAAGCATCGTCTTGTACCAGGTTGGCGAGTCCTCGCGCCGGCTGCGGACCAGGTCGATCTTCTCGCGCGGGTAGTAGATGAGCGTACACAGCTCGCCCTTTTCGTCAAAGGAGAGCGTGTCGCCAAAGATCTCGTCGACATGTTCGCGCACGACGCCCGAGCAGTTGTTGAGGATGTGCATAAAGGCTTCGTACTCACCATGCACGTCGCTCATAAAATGCTCGGTGCCCTTGGGTAGGTTGAGGATTGCCGAGAGGTTGATAATTTCGGTAAATGCGGATTGTTCGGTGGGGAACTGTCTCGACAGCAGGCGCAGATACTTGAAGTCTTGCGGGTTGCGATCGAATGCGACCATGAAACACCTTCCGATATGGTTGGTAAAACTGATAAACAGCGTCAAACGTTTATCAGTATGCGCCGCTTTTGTTTCGATTTTGCGCCAGCGGCTGAATTGTCGGCTGAACGGTTTGGTAAATCGATTTAGTGAAGGTAGATGTGTTGGTCGGGTGGAGACGACAGAGGGTGTTTTCTCAGATATTTATGCGTCGGGTCGGTGGAGACGATGGTGGTAAAGATGTTCACTATTTTTGGTTCGATTTGGTAAATAGTGGACATATGTACCGCATGTAGGCTCACTGTGCGATAATTTGCGCAGCAATGAGTAAGGAGCCTCATATGAGTGATTTTGTCCTGACCTGTGAATCCGCCGCCGATCGAACCCGTGAGTTCTTTGCGTCGCGCAATATCCCTGTCGTGTGTTTTCATTACGAGATCGACGATGTTGTCTATACGGACGATCTGTATCAGTCGATTACGCCGGACGAGTTTTTTGCCCAGATTGCCGCGGGCGCCATGCCCAAGACGTCTCAGGTGAGCGTGGGTGAGTACGAGGAGTTTTGGGAGCCGTTTGTTGCCGAGGGTAAAGACGTGCTGCACCTGGCGTTGTCGTCGGGTATTTCGGGCACGTATGGATCGGCCTGCGTTGCGGCACAGATGCTCGCGGATCGCTATCCTCAGGGCGGCAAGGTGCGCGTCATCGATTCGCTGGCGGCGTCTTCGGGCTTTGGCCTATTGCTGGAATATGCCGCCGACGTGCGCGATAGCGGCGCTTCGCTCGACGAGACGGCCGCTTGGATTGAGGAGCATAAACTCAACCTTCACCACTGGTTCTTCTCGACCGATCTGTCGAGCTACCTGCGCGGCGGTCGCATTTCGGCTGCGAGCGCGATCATCGGCACGGCGCTTAAGATTTGCCCACTTATGACGGTCGATTGCGAAGGTGGGCTGTCGCCACGTGAGAAGATTCGCACTAAGAAGCGCGCGATTTCCGAGATGGCTAAGACCATGATGGCACACGTGCAGGACGGTGCGGATTATTCGGGTAAGTGCATCATGTCGCACTCGGCGTGCCGCGAGGATGCCGAGGCAGTTGCGGCGCTGATTGAGGAACAGGTTCCGCAGCTTAAAGGCAAGATTGAGATCAATGACATCGGTACTCTGATTGGCTCGCATACCGGACCTGGTACGGTGGCGCTCTTCTTTATGGGCGACAAGCGCGTGGATTAACTTGGCCCATCACGTCGCTGCATGATTGCTCAAACGAAAACGGCCCGCCTCACGTTTGTGGGGCGGGCCTTGCTGTTGAGGTTAGCGTTTCTTGCCGCGGAAGAAAAAGCCGTGCAGTGACGGCTTGAGGCCGCGGTTGGCGCGACGCTCTTCGATATGATCGTGGATCGAAGCGACGCGTTCGATGACTTCGTCGGGAATCGGCACGTCGGGATTCATGTTCTCGACCTGGCTGACCTCGGCGGCGGCGACCTGGTCGATAATGGGCACATCGTCGTGCGAGATGACAGGCGTGGCGTCTTCCTTCATCTTGCGGTAGCGCTGCATCATGTCGGTCTGCAACTGCTGGGCCGAAGGCGGCGTCCAGATGATGGCGTTGGCACCGGCGGCGATGGTCTCGCGGATGCTCTCGGGCGTCTTGCCGCCCGGTGCGATGAGCGGCAGGTTGGGATAGTGCTCGCGCAGTTCACGCAGGACCTGCGGCGTGTTCTTGCCGGCCGCGATGTTGAGGATCTTGGCCCCGGCGCGCACTTTGGCATGCGCATCATCGTCGCAACGTACGACCGTGGCGATGACGGGGATGTCGGCGATGTTGGTGATGTGCTCGACCATCTCGGCAGTGGCGGGGGAGTTGACCACGCAGCCCGCCGCGCCCTGCATCTCGGAGACGGCCGCCATCTGCACGGAGCGCTTACCGGTGGTGGTGCCGCCGCCAACGCCCACAAAGACTGGGCACTCGGCAACGGTCAGCAGCGCCTGCGTAATGGCGGGCTGCGGCGTGAAGGGGTAGACGGCAAACACGGCGTCGGCATTGGAGTTGCGGATGACCGCCACGTCGGTGGTGTAGATGAGCGACTTGATGCGGCGGCCAAAGAGCGTAAAGCCGCTTGCCTCCTCGATCTCATCGGGCATGCGGAGGGCCGCCTTGCGCAGACGCCCGTCGATGGGCAGCGGCTCCATGGGCAAAAGGCCGTTGGGAGTTACGGCCACCTGGGGCTCGGTAAATTCGTCTGCAAGCTCGACCTCGGAGAAGTCGACCGATGCGACGATGTCCTCGTGAACCTCGGCGGGAACATCGATGGGGTCTTGGTCGTTCGTCGCGGCAGGCGTATCGAAGGAGCTGGTGGCGACAAAGGCGTCGACGCGCTCGTTCAGATCGTTAAGAGTATCCATGGTGGTCCGTTTCTATGTTGTGCGGCCGGCAGTGCACAACCGGCGCTACGTTGTTAAATCGTTTGATGAGTTGATTTTTCCCCGCTGCGCCATCCGTTAGACCGAACGCCCGTCGAACGTGAAGGAGCTGTGGTGGCGGGTTTTGAGGTGCTATCTTAAATGTCCCGTTTAAAAGAGAGGTGGCGCGGTATGGAAATCTCGACATTATTGGGCTCGATTGGCCTATGCGTGGGCGCAATCGTAGCCGCCGCGGTCATCTACTTTGTGGTCACGGCCATTAAGGGCAAAAGGGCCGAACGCAAGGAGCGCGCGATGCTTAAACAGCATCGCGACCAGCAGGGCAAACGCGCACAGAGATAGCTTGTTGAGTTTTGGATCCGTGCGCTAGCTGCGTTTTCGGATCAGGGCAATGTAGAAGCCCTCAAAGTCGCGGCTAGGCGGAATGGTGAGCGTGCCGGGCAGGCCGTTGACGATGGCCGATACCTGACCCGCGGCAATGGCCTCGGTGAGAGCGTTGCTCTCGATATGCGGCTCCTCGCCGGCGTCCTGGGTGCGTCGTGCTTCACTTTCGCTTGGCGTGCCGTCGAGGGGGATAAGCTCGCAGTCCATATGCTTGTCGAGGGCCTCTTGCAGGGCGTCCTCGTTTTCCTGCGGCAAGATCGAACAAGTCGAATAGACGAGCGTGCCGCCCGGTTTGAGGGCCCCCATGGCGCGGTCCAGAAGTGCTCGCTGCGAGCGGGCGCACTTGCTCAGCAACTGCTCGGTGAGGCCGCGCAGGCTTTTCTCGTTGCCACTGATGACGGTGCCCGTGCCGGTGCAGGGAGCGTCGAGCAGGATGCGGTCAAAGCGGAAGAACTCGTCGAGCTCGCGTGCGTCGATGCGCATGACGGGCACGTTTTTGGCACCCTGGCGATGGAGGTTCGACTCGAGCTTTTCGGCGCGGGGAATGCTCATCTCACAGGCGGTGAGGTGCGCCTGTCCCTGGGTGAGGGCGGCGATCTGCGTCGTCTTGCCGCCGGGGGCTGCGCACATGTCCAGGATGTCCTCGCCTGCCTGGGCGCCCAGGACCAACGGCGGCATCATGGATGACAGGCTCTGCAGGTAGATTTTGCCGTCGCGGTAGATGTCGAGATCCCACAGATCTGAAACCTGGGCCTCGGGCAGGATAAAGGCGTCCGGATACCAGGTAACGGTTTGGTGGGCGATGCAGGCGGCATCGAGCGCCGCAGCGATGTCCTCGGCGGTCGCCTTGAGCGTGTTGGCGCGCAGCGTGACCGGGCGTGTGGCCGCGGCGCCGAAGCCCTCGATCATGAGCTTGGCATCGGCGGGCGCATAGGCGCCGGCGACCGTGTCGACCATAAAGCGCGGCAGGTCGGCGGCGCAGGGAAGGGCGGCAAGCTGGTCGGAAAGCTCGGTAGCAGCAAACTGCCTGAGCTTGAGCTCGGCCTTGACCTGCTTGTTCTGCTTACGACGACGCGGCTTGGACATCCGTCTTTCCTTCCCGTCCCAAATTGACTACTTTCCGGGCACGCCGCTGCTGGCGTGCTTTAGTACTGGCTCTCGTGCTTGCTAAAGAAGTCGAAGCGCGGGGGCAGCGGCTTCACGCGGTGCTCGCCGGGCTTCTCGCCCAGGCTCTCCACAAACTCATCCGTGGAGGCAAAGATGTTATCCCAGCTAAAGAAGGCGACCGGGTCAACGTCGAAGTACTCGCAGATGAGCTCGCAGCCGGCCGGCACGATGCCGTGCATGAGCACGGTCGCTACGCGCAGCTCGGTAAAGGCGTCGACGAGGGCCTGCGTCATGGCGGCGTTGGCCGGCTCGCCCTCGAGCTTGTTGGCGGCCTTGGAGGCATCGCTCCAGCGCTTGTTGGCGGCGCGCAGGTAGTCGTCGCACACAGCGAGCGCTCGGTGCGTCTCGAACTTGTACATGGCCTGCTCAAAGGCGAGGGCTGCCTGCTGGGCGGCTTCGACCACGGTGTCAGAAGCGGCACCGGCGGGGATGCAACCGTTGCGATAGGGACTCTCGTCGCCCTCCTTGACGGCGACGCCGTAGAAGCAGCTGCGGGCCAGGCGGTTGAACACGCCGGTCAGCAGCGCGCTCTCCTTAAGGGCGGGGTCGATAACGCGCTTGTCGTCGCAGGCGCGCACCTCGTTGCCGTCCTTGTCCTTGCCGGTCACGCGCGTGTCGTATGCCTTGGGGCTAAAGCTCACCGGCTTCTCGGACAGGCCGAGCGACAGCCAATGCGCGCGCATCTGCTCGCAGGTGTAGTGGTTGAGCAGGTCGTCTGCCGGCGGGGGAGGAGTCTGCGAGGACGAGCTTGCCTTTTTGCCCATGTAGAGCAGGTGGTAGCAGGCGCTGACGGTGCTCTGCGTGAGGTTCCAACCCAGGGCCTCCCACATGGCGGTCTGCGCGATGCAATAGAAGTAGATGTTGTCCTGGCCAATGAACTGGTAGATCTGTGCGTCATCCGAGCACCACCAGTCGCGCCAGTCGAGCGAGCTGTGCTGGTAGGTGGGCGCGGGGACCTGCGTGGAATCGGCGGCGGGCTCGCCCATGAGGGCGGCATCCTGGGCGGCGACGCCCTCGGTCACGCCGGCGGCCTTGGCATCGCGTGCGAGCACGGTGCGCGTATAGCTGATGGGAGCCCACAGGCTCTCGGGCCAGCACCAGCAGGTGACGTCGGAGACGCCATCGACCTCGGGCACCGGAACGCCCCAGTCGATGTTGCCGGTGATGCGGAAGGGTACGAGCGCCTTGCCGCTGCGGAAGCGCACGCCGCCGTTGGCGAGCACCGCGTGGGCATCGTCGCGCTCCTTCCAGCTGGGGAAGGTGACGGTAAAGCTGCTCTTGTTGCCCTCGGGCTCCAGCACGGTGTGCTCGGGAAGCTGATCCTCGACGGCATCGAAGGCCTCGCGGAACTTGTTCTGGATGTAGAGCTGGGCCGGCAGCAGCCACTCTTCCATGGTCTTGGAGACCACGGAGCGAACCTGCGGGTTCTGGGCGAGCTTGGCGGTATAGGTTTTCATAAAGTCGAGGTAGGCCGGCAGGTCGAAGTAGAGGTTGTCGACCGGGCGCAGCTCGGGCACCTCGCCGGTGAGCTGGCTTTTGGGCGCGATGAGCTCCTCGGGCTCAAACTGGTGACCCAGGTCGCACTCGTCGGCATAAGCCTTCTCGGACTTGCAGCCCTGGATGGGGCAGCGGCCGATCACCTGGCGGCCGTTGAGGAACGTGCCGGCCTTGGCGTCGTAGAACTGCAGCGTGGAGCGCTTGGAGATGGTGCCCTGTTCGTGCAGACGCTCGATAATCTCGGCGGTCACCTCGTTGTGAATCTGCGCAGCCGGCTCAAGGCCCGAGCCGCCGTAGATATCGCAGCTGATGTTGTAGTTGTTGAGGGTCGCGGCCTGGCGGGAGTGATTGGACTCGACATACTCGGCGATGGACTTGTCGTAGCCCTCGTTCTCCTTGAGCTTGCGGTAGCTCTCCATGATGGGCGAGCCATAGCAGTCGGTGCCCGAGGTGAAGATGACGTTCTCGCGGCCCAGACGGTCGCGCAGGAAGCGGGCGAAGAAGTCGGCCGGGACAAAGACGCCACCGACGTGGCCAAAGTGAAGGCCCTTGTTGCCGTAGGGCTCGCCGGCGGTAACGATGGCGCGGCGAGGCCAGCTGGGACGGTCGTTCATGGAGTATTTGGATGCCATGGGACTCCTTCGCATATGGTGAGAGCGCGGCCGGGCGCAAGGCCTGGCGACGCGGTGGTCAATTCGTGCATATCGTTCGACATTATCGCACATGCGGACGGGTACGTGGCAGGGGCGCTATCCTAAGATGCTATGAATGAGATTTCCAACATACATGCGTTTGAAGACGAGGAATTTCTGCACGCTTGCTTCGTGTGGGGGATGGTCGTAGTCGGCGTGTTTGCCGTGTGCCTGGCGCCGGTGTTTATGCTGCTGGGCGGGCCTGCAGACTTGGATGCGGCTGACGCGGGCGGCTGGATGGCTGTCGTGGGCTGGATAGTCGGCTTGGCTGCGGTTTCTGCGGCGTCATTTGCCGTGCACGAGCTGGTGCACGGTGTGTTTTTTAAGCTGCTGGCGCCTGCGGGCGCGCAGGTGACCTTTGGGGCGAATCGCGAGACGGCGATGATCTATGCCTGCGCCGAGGGCGTTGTGTATTCGCGCCGGCGGTACATGGCGGTTTGCCTGGCACCGACGGCTGTTGTGACGACAACGCTTGCCCTGGGGTTTGCGTTTTCGGGCTATCCGCTGCTGTGCTATCTGGCGGCCGGCTTGCATTTGTCAGGCTGTGTGGGCGACTGGTATTACGTGCGGACCATTTTGCGCGACCGCCGCATTGTCGCCTGCGAGGACACGTCCTTCGGCGTGCGCTTTTTCGGGTGAGGAGATGTCGATGAAGCCGTTGTTGTTGCACGCCTGCTGTGCGCCGTGCTCTCTTGAGCCGGTCCGCCTGCTGCGCGAGGAAGGGTTTGAGCCCACAATCTGCTGGACCAACCCCAATATTCAGCCGCACGATGAATGGCAGCGGCGTTTGGACGAGCTGCGCCGGTGGTGTGCCGATGGCGACATCGAGCTTATCGAGGCGGGGGAGGACCGTGAGCGCTGGGAGGCCGGCGTGGCACCGCTGGGTGCCGATCGGCCCCGTCGCTGTCGTGCGTGCTATGCCCTGCGCTTGGCCGAGGCGTGCCGCGTGGCCCAGGAGCGTGGGTTTGAGTTTGTGGGTACGACGCTCGCCGTCTCGCCGTATCAGTTGTTCGAAACCTGCAATGATGTGTTGGAGCGTCTGGCTGCCGCCCGCGGTCTCACTCCGGTGATTCGCGATTTTCGTCCGTATTACCCCGAGGCGACACGCCGTTCGCGCGAGCTGGGCATGTATCGGCAGAACTACTGTGGTTGCCGCTTCTCGGCTGTCGAGGCGGCCATGGACCGCGCCCGCATCCGCGACGAGCGCAAAGCGTCCAAAAAGTAGTTCATTTGGGACGTCAGCCTGCTAGGATGTAGAGCGGACTTTAGCTATATAAGGAGTATCCGACGTGTCTATGCGTACCGATGATTTTGACTACAACCTTCCTGAGGAACTGATCGCCCAGGCTCCAGCCGAGCCGCGCGACTCCTGCCGCCTGCTGGTGGTGGATCGCAAGGGCTCCCAGGCGGGAACGCCGCTGGAGCACGGCGGTACCGTTGAGCACCGCATCTTCCGCGACATCATCGACTATATCGAGCCGGGCGACGTGCTCGTCATCAATCAGACGCGCGTGATGCCGGCCCGTCTGATCGGTCGTAAAACGGGATCGGGCGGCGTGGTCGAGACCCTGCTGCTCAAGCGCCGCGAGGACGTGGATCCGCTGGGCCATGTTTGGGAGTGCTTGGTCAAGCCGGGCAAGCGCCTGAAGCCCGGTGCTCATATTGAGTATCGCGCCGGTGGCGCCCATGCGCCCGAGGGGGCTCCCGTGGTGCTGACGGCCGAGGTTGTCGACTTTGTCACCGATAGCCGCGGCGGCCGCCTGGTACGCTTTGAGCCGGCCGGTTGCAATGCCGCCGGCGAGCCGCGCACGCTCGACGAGGCCATCCATGCTGCCGGCCACGTGCCGCTGCCGCCCTACATTACCGATTACGAGGGCGATCCCGAGAAGTACCAGACCGTCTACGCCATGAAGGAGGAGCACTCGGCCGCTGCTCCCACGGCGGGTCTGCATTTTACTCCCGAGCTCATGGCTGCCATCGAGGCCAAGGGTGCCAAGTTTGCCGCCGTCGAGCTCGAGGTGGGTATCGATACCTTCCGTCTGGTGGAGGAGGACGACCCCGCGCAGCACGTGATGCACACCGAGCGCTACCACGTGTCGCAGGAGGTTGTCGACGCCGTGCATAAGGCGAAGGCCGAGGGCCATCGTGTGATCGCCGTCGGCACTACCGCAGTGCGCTCGCTCGAGAGCGCGTTTGACGCGGACGCGCCGGTGTCCGATCCGGCTGTGACGGCGCGCTATTTTGAGGGCCGCGAGGACGGGGCCGACACGCTCGGCCGCGGCGACATCGTGGTGCGCGAGAACGCGACAACGCAGCTCTACCTTATGCCCGGCTCGACCTATCACGTGGTCGACGCGCTGATCACGAACTTCCACGTGCCGCGCTCCACGCTCATGATGCTCGTAAGCGCACTTGCCACCCGCGACCAGATCATGGATGCCTACGCCGCTGCTATCGAAGAACGCTACCGCTTCTTCAGCTTTGGTGACGCCATGCTCATCTTGTAGGTTACGGCGTTTTACAAACGCCGTAACCGGTCGACGCTGCGCGGGCCGCATTTGGACAATCTGACGTTCAACTTCAAGGGCGCGACCAGAAGGTCAGCGCCCTTTCGTTTCACGTCACCTTGCCTCAAATGCGACCCGCTCGCTGTCGTTGCCAAAACACCGGCATTTCTTTGGTTGTCAACAAAACATCGGTGTAGTCATTGGGGACGTTCTTAAACGACTACCTTGCATCAATCTAAATAAGTTGCGGTGAGATAGTTCTTGAATTGGCCTTTTTGGGCTAAACAGGAACTATCTCACCGCAACTGCGTTGAGCGTTTTTTTGGCGGCTGGTTTACTTGCTCGCGAACAGCCAGACTAGGATGATCACCAGGATTGCGGCGACGATGCAGACGATGGCGCCGGTGAATTTGATGCGTGAGTCGCGGGTGCGCTCGCGCACCGCGTCCTCGGTGGCCTCGAGCTGGGCGACTTCTCGCTCGGTCTCGGCGTGTTCGGCTTTGTCTCGGGCCAAGGATCCTGCAAGCGACTCAGTGATCTCTGGATGGTCATGTACCTCGGTCGCCTGCTCGATGATCGACTGTGCATGTGCGGCATCTGCTTGGGCGTTGGCGATGCTTTGCTCTTGGTCGCGGCGTGCCTTGTCCTCGGCGGCGATCTTCTCGCGCAGTTCGCGCTGGCGCGTCGTGGCGGCAGTTTTCGCCGTCTGCAGCTCGTCGCGCGCGGCATCAGCCTCAGTCGTCACGGCTTGGTGCGCGCGTTTGGCTTCGGCAATGGGGGCTTGAGCCTGCTCGACGGCCTGCTCGGCTGCGGCAAGCGAGTGCTCAAGGTCGGCGGTGATGCGCGGGACATCTTCTTCGGCTTTACGCAGGGCATCTGCCGTGTCGGAGATCTGCATCGAGAGCTCGCTGGTGCGCACCGTATAGTTGGCGGGATTTGCCGAGGGATTGCGTTGCAGCTCGGCATACTCATGACGCAGCGTCTCGAGCTGGGCGCGCGTGGCGTCGACGGTTTGTTGTGCGGCGGCAATGCCGGCGTCTCGCTCGGCCTGCACCTTGTCGCGGATGCGCTTGGAATCCTCAAGACGTCGAACGAGGCGGTTGCCGGTCTCGCGCGAGCTTGCCTCGCGGGCCTCCACGGCGTCGAGCGCGGCCTTCAGGCGGAGCTCAGTCGCGTCATCCTCTGTCTTCATTTGTTCGAGCTGACTCTTGAGCTCTGTCGCTTTGGCGGCGTGGGCATCACGGTCAATCTCGGCTGCCGCAGCGGTCTTTTGCGCTGTGGCGATCGCCTGACGCTGGTCGGCGACGATCTGGTCGTAGCGGCCTGCGATATCCTGGCGCGTCTCGAGCTCCTCGGCCTGATCGACAATGCGCTGCTCAAGTTCGGCCAGGTGGGCGCGGGCATCGGCAAGTGCCTTTTTCGCGGCGTTCATCTCGCGCATGGCCGAGGCGCCCTGGGCAATAAAGGTGCCCACGGCGTTCGCGGTGTTCGAGACAGCGGTCCCCAGATCGCGGTTCGCGTCGGGGGAGTGCGGGGCGATCGGGCGAGCGGTGTCGACAGCGTCCGCATCGGCAGCCTGCGGCGCGGCGATATTGCCGGTACCGCCCTCGACCACAGAAAAGCCCGCTGCGTGCGGATCGACCGCATCGGCGCCAATCGTGGGGTGCTCGAGCTGCAGAAACGAGGGCATGGTGCTGCCCTGGTCGGCAACGGGGGTCTCGCCGGGTACAAAGGTCGAGGCCGCCTCGGCGGCCTCCTCTTCCTCGGCATCAATATCGGCATCGGCCACGGCGTCTTTCATCGCTTTGACGGCATCCATCATGGAGTCCATGACGGCATCGAGCTCTTCTTCCGAAGACACCTCGATGGGGCCCGCTGCTTGCGGGGCGGGGTCCGTGTCAGGTTCGGCATCGCTCGGCTCCGGCTGCTCGCTTTCATCATGCTCGACAGTATCGTCTGTGTCTGTTGCCTTATCCGCACCGGCGTGCGCATCTGCGGTGGCGGGCGCATCGGTGGAGGCGTCGACGCAGGTAGGAGTATCGCAGTCGTCGACGGCGTCTTCGGAATGATCAATATGCTGCTGAGTCTGGGGGTCCAGCTCGTCTGTCATAGGCATGTGCTCCTCATCGTTGTTTGTCACCCTATGATAAAGTCTCGCGCCGACATCCCACGCGCTGCAGCAAAGTTTCAAAACGTGTTCGATGGCTCGATCTGATAACGATAACTCGGCCGCTTTATCCAGTTTGTACTTGACAATCCCTTCGCCGAACGACGTGGTGCCGTTCGCCTACCGCGGTCTTTTATTTTCGCTTGAACACGCTAAAGTTGCATCTCAGCTTTTGGCGCGTGAAGTTGGATACGCGCAGTCGGCGGGCGTGCCCGTCGCGATTTGAAAGGACTTTGTATGGGACTTTTCACTGGTAAGACCGTGATCGTCACCGGCGGCGGCAAGGCCACGCTTAAGGACGGTTCCGCTGGCTCCATCGGCTACGGCATCGATATCGCATTTGCCAAGGAGGGCGCGAACCTCGTCATCACCGGCCGCAACGTCGCCAAGCTCGAGGCCGCCAAGGAGTCTCTCGAGGCCGAGTACGGTGTCAAGGTTCTGCCTGTTCAGGCCGATGTCTCGGCTGGCCAGGATAACGAGGCCGTTGTCCAGAACGTCATCGACAAGGCCATTGAGGAGTTCGGCCGCATCGACGCCGTCGTCAACAATGCTCAGGCCAGCGCCTCGGGTGTGACCATCGCCGATCACACCATGGATCAGTTTAACCTGGCCATTTACTCCGGTCTGTATGCTACCTATCTGTACATGCAGAAGGCCTATCCGCACCTGAAGGAGACCAAGGGCTCCGTGGTCAACTTTGCCTCGGGCGCCGGCCTGTTTGGCAACTATGGCCAGTGCAGCTATGCTGCCGCCAAGGAGGGCATCCGCGGCCTGACCCGCGTTGCCGCCAACGAGTGGGGCAAGGACGGCATCAACGTCAATATCGTTTGCCCGCTTGCTTGGACCGCTGCGCTCGAGAACTTCCAGGATGCCTATCCCGAGGCGTTCAAGGCTAACGTCCACATGCCGCCGGCGGGCCACTACGGCGACGTCGAGAAGGAAATCGGCCGCGTGGTCGTTCAGCTCTGCGGTCCCGACTTTAAGTACATGAACGGCGAGACCGTCACCCTCGAGGGCGGCATGGGCCAGCGACCGTAGGGGTTACGCGGTTTTTCCAAACCGCGTAACGGCTCGACGCTGCGCGGTCACCAGGGCGACAACTTGTCATTCAAAGAGGGCGGCATGACCAGAAGGTCTATGCCGCCCTCTTTTCATGCCAATTTGTTCGCCCTGGCGACCGCTCGCTGACGTCGCCAGGGCATCGGCGTTGCCTTGGCTGTTGGAGATGATCTCGTAGTCGTTGGGGACGTTCTTAAATGACTAGTCATAAGGGACACTCTTGCCGGCACTTGGGGACAGTTCCTAAGTGCCGGCAGATTGGGACACTCCCTTGCAAGATGGCGCTGAAGACTGTCCCCAACGACCGGCTCGGGAACCTGATCCTAATGCACTAGTTTCTGTCGAGTCGGTGCTTCTTGCGGGTTGCCCGTATAATGGTTTGCGTATGAACCGCAACCAAGGAGTTCCAGTTTATGGACCAGAGCCTTTTTAAATTCGACCTGATCGCCGAGGATCCGACGACGCATGCGCGTGCCGGCGTGCTGCACACCCCGCACGGCGACATCGAGACGCCGATCTTCATGCCCGTGGGCACCAAGGCAAACGTCAAGGGTATTCCTACCGAGACCGTCAAGCAGCTCGGCGCCCAGATCGTGCTTGCCAATACCTATCACCTGTCCATGCGTCCCGGCGAGGATACCATCGCCGAGCTGGGCGGCCTGCACAAGTTTATGAACTGGCACGGCCCCATCCTCACCGACTCGGGCGGTTTCCAGGTGTTCAGCCACAACGACGCGGTCAAGCTCACCGATGAGGGCGTGCGCTTTATTGTTAACGATTACGACGGCCGCCACGTGTTCTGGACGCCCGAGGACAACATGGAAATCGCCATGAAACTCGGCTCCGACATCTGCATGCAGCTGGACCAGTGCCCGGGCTATCCCGCCACGCGCGCCTACGTTGAGCGCGCCGTTGAGCTGTCGAGTATGTGGGCCGAGCGCTGCTATAAGGCGCATACCCGCGACGACCAGGCGCTCTTTGGCATTGTTCAGGGCGGCATGCACCTAGATCTGCGCCTGCGCTCGCTGCGCCATTTGGAGGAGTGCGGCGACTTCCCCGGTTACGGCATCGGCGGCTACTCGGTGGGCGAGGACCACGAGACCATGTTCGAGACCCTGGCACCGCTCGTAAGCGAGTACATGCCCAAGCACAAGCCACGCTACCTGATGGGCGTCGGCAACCCCACCACCCTCGTGCGCGGTGTGGGCGTGGGCATCGACATGTTCGACTGCGTGCTGCCGACGCGCACCGGCCGCATGGGCACGGCGTTCTCCAGCGAGGGTCGCCTCAACTTCCGCAACGCGCGTTTTGCGCACGACGACGGCCCCATCGATCCCACCTGCACCTGCCCGGTGTGCACGGGCGGCTACAGCCGCGCGCTCATCCGCCACATGGTCACGCAGAAGGAGATGCTCGGCGGCATTCTGCTGTCGATGCACAACATCTACTACCTGCTCAACCTTATGCAGCGTGCCCGCCAGGCCATTATCGAGGGCCGTTACGGTGCATTCGTGAGCGACTGGATGAACAGTCCTGCTGCGGTGGATTACTAAGGGCGACAGGCACGCTTGCAGAGCGTGGGCAACGGCAAAGGTTGAGCGGCAGCCGCTCGTCGCATTCGCTGACGCCGGCTGCGCGACCGCTGACCGATGCCTTGCAAGCGCTTGATGCAACGTGGGTACCATACCGAATAGTTGATGTTCGGGCGGGTGTTTGGCGCATGGCGTCGACCCCGCCCGCTTTTCTTTTTCTCGATAGGAGTACCCATGATTAAGAATGAGAACGTCGAGGGCGAGCCGGCCTACGACGAGACGTACCGACGCGGTCCTGTGGTCATGCGCGGTCCCATGATTCCCAAGGACAACACCTACGCCAACCTGCTGGCGCCCGAGGAGTCGACCGACTGGTTGCATGCCGATCCGTGGCGCGTACTGCGCATTCAGGCTGAGTTTGTCGACGGCTTTGGCGCGCTTGCCGAGCTCGGGCCCGCGGTGACCATCTTCGGTAGCGCCCGCACGCCCAAGACCGATCCGCTCTACAAAGCGGCGCGTACCGTCGGGCGCAAGATCGCGCAACGTGGCGTGGCGGTCATCACCGGTGGCGGCCCCGGCATCATGGAAGCGGCCAACAGGGGAGCGGCGAGTGTCAACGGCAAGTCAGTTGGCCTGGGCATTGAATTGCCGCACGAGCAGGGGCTCAACAAATACGTAAACCTCGGTATGGACTTCCGCTACTTCTTTGTGCGCAAAACCATGTTCGTTAAGTACAGCTCGGGCGCCATCGTGTTTCCCGGCGGCTTTGGCACGCTCGACGAGATGTTCGAGGTGCTCACGCTGGTGCAGACGCACAAGGTCAAGCGCATGCCGCTCGTGCTGGTGGGCAGCGAGTACTGGCAGGGCCTGTTCGACTGGCTCAACGGCCCGGTGATGAGCGCCGGTATGATCAGCCCGCTCGATCCGGATCTGGTACACATTACCGATGACCTCAACGAGTCCGTCGACATTGCGCTCAGCGGGTTGATGTAGAGCAATCGTGCCCACCGCGACATGAATATGTATGGCAATCTGATGCTATCTAACGTCAGTTTGCCGTTTATATTGGGTATACTGATGCAAAAGACGAGAGCGAGGAGGTCGCAAATGTCTACAGCAACAGTTAAGCCTACGACGGTTCGCATCGAAGAGGGGCTCAAGGAGCAGGCGACTGAGTTTTTAGATTCGGTTGGCCTGAGCCTTAATTCTTATCTCAACCTTGCTGTTCGGCAGCTTGTGAACCAGCGGAAGATCCCGTTTGAGATTGTGGGGCGACCGGAGGTGCCCAACGAGGCGACGAGGCGTGCTATGGTGATCGCCGAGGCCCATGAGCTGGGAATTCTGCCGGACGACAGCCCGTCATTCGATAACGTCGATGAGTTGATGACGTTTCTCGATGAGGACTAGGCGATGTTTGAGATTAAGGTCGAGGCTCAGTTTAAGGCCGACTATAAGCGAACGATGCAGAGCCATCCGCAGCTAAAAACCGAGTTTAAGGCAGCTATCGCCGAGCTTGCGGCACACGGCGTGCTTCCGGCAGAGTACGGTGCCCACGAGCTCTCCAACCCGGGCGGCAATTACAACGGTCACATCGATTTTCATCTTTCCGATGGCCTGGTCGACGTGGTCGTTCTCTACCTGCCGCATAAAACCAATCCGGTGATTCGACTGGTAAGAATGGGTTCGCATCAAGAGTTATTTCAGGGCCCACTGAGCTAGCCACTCACTTCTAAGTTGCGGTGAAATAGGGATTGATTTGCGGCTTATAAGCCAAAAACAGTCCCTATTTCACCGCAAGTGATGGAGATGTTCCGTCTGTTGACGCGGCATCTGGCTTTCCCTTGTGGCTGACTTCGTCTAAGAGCTCCGCTGCGATCTCGCTGTTTTTGAACCTGATGCTGCAGTCTTCGTTCTTTGGGAAAGCTAGCAGCGGGATCGTTCCGTACCAGACAGTTTCTTCGTCAATTATCGCTGCACACAAACGTCCTTCTGCTCTGATGGCATACTCGACGTTCATTTCGGCCAAAGTCTCTTTTGCATCTTCACGCGGAGTCGAGGCAAGGTAAATCTCAAGGGCAATCCCTCGGGCAGCGGCGCCTTTGATTGCATCGCCGAGCTTTGCAAGGCAGGCGGCAGATACGTAGGGCGCGGCAATGAAGATGCTCTTGGCGGCGTCGACGATGTCTTCAACCAATGTCTCTACGGCATTCGCCGGCTCTATGAGAATGTTTTGATCGGGCTGCTCGCTGCCTCCGGTCACGTAGACTTCGTACCCAAGCTTGGCGTACGTCTTGAGTCTCTTCTGGTACATGCGGGCGAGCATGGGTATCGACAGGTCGACGTAGTCGAATATCTCAACCCGCTGTTTGCCGTCGTAGTTTCTATGCAGCCTGCCTGCCTGTTGCGTTACGCTGCCATCCCAGGCTATCGGCGTCGCAATAAACAAGTTGTCGAGATATGCAAGGTCGAACCCCTCGCTCAGGAGGCTTTCGGTGGCAACAATGATTCTGTGCTCGTGCTCAAAGCCGGGAAGCTTGCTCAATATCGCTTTCCTCTCTTTAGCATCGATTTCCCCGGTTAAGAGGATGGGCTCGTGTCCGCGGTCGCGAAAGAGCCTGCAAAGCTCCTCGGCATGCTTTTTCCTTTTTGAAAGCACAAGTGGATGTCGACCGCTTGATGCGGCTTCGAGGGCGTCGTCGACAATCAATTCATTTCTTGCCGTATGCGCGCACAGAAGGTCGAGAATCTGATTGAAGCTTGCACCGGGCTCGTAGGCCGGTAGTCGAATTCCGGTAAAACGAGGCCGTACGATGCGCTGGATGCCCTGCTGGATCGCTTGCGTTTTTGGATCGATGACATAGCGAAGCGGGCCGCAGAGCATGGAGAGTGCCCGCGTAAGACCGTCGGAGCGCTCGGGCGTTGCGGAAAGGCCGTATACGTATTTGGCCGGGGCAGACTTGAGAACAAGCTCGAGCTGCGGCGCGGCGGCATGGTGGCATTCGTCGCAGATAATGAGGCCGTAATTGCGAACAAGGTCCTTAACTATTGGCTCTCCGGTTTGGCGGTCTTTGCCAGACAGCGATTGAAATGAAGCGACGTCGATGAGGCCACTTACGGCGGTCTTGCCTCCTCCAATTTGCCCGATGAGCGGAGGCTGCTTTTTGCTGATTCGTCCTTTTGGGGTTCGGACGGGCTCCCTGTTGTCCGTAATGTCGACAAATCGCTCGAGCTGGGATTTCCATTGGGTTATGAGTGCGGTCTTGGGAACGATGACGAGCGTTGGAAGACCAATGGCGGCAATAAGGTAAGCTCCGATGACGGTTTTACCGAAGCCTGTCGGAGCGGACATGATTCCGTCTTCGTATATGAGCATCTGGTCAGCGGCGATTTGCTGTTCAGGGCGAAGGGCGCCTTTAAATGTCATCACAATTTGATTGTCGGATTTGCGTTCGTCTGAATAGCGGACAGTAACGCCGGTTTCTTGGAGCAGCTGCTCAAGCTGAGTTTTACAGCCCCGGGGAATCGCAACATAGCCATCTCTCAGTTCGCTAAGGTCTATGAGTCGCGGTTTACCGAATACTGATTGATGCATGGATTGCGCGCGATAGAATTCCGGGTTGGCGAATGTTGCGAGCCCGCGGATTTCCATTTGAGCCGCTGGACTCAGAGACTTCTCGGGGATGTACAGCATATCGGCTTGTGTGACGGGCAGCGATGAGGGAAAGTCTCGCGATGTGAGCGGTAGCCGCTTTCGTGGTTTTTGGGCATATCGTTTGGTTTTGTTTGCCACCGCAACTGTTGCTAGCCCGTGTGGGTTGTTTCCAGTGGCCTCGATCAAATTATGCACCGTCGAGTGCGGAATCAGCTGGATTTGTGACAGATAGAGCCATTGGTCGGGAAAGGGCTCGAATTGTTCGTCTACAAATACGCTGTTTCCTTCACGCTGTGCCTTGCCTTGAAAGGGAAGTGCGATGAGGTTTCCAAAGCCTCCATCGGGGATAGTGACCTGAGCGGGTAGCATTCGATCAAAGGCCTCGAACGTGATTGTTTTATTAAGCGCCGCGGCTTCGGTTATGAGGCAACTTCCAAACTCTCTGGCAGCCTTTGCGCTGATTGGCTCGAGGAAGAAAAACCAGATGTGTGCGCCGTTACCGGACCTTGAGCGCTCAACGGCGGCGTTAATGTCCCGTCGTTTTGCAACAAGCCGTACGGCATTTGTTGCCTCTTTCCAGTCCGCTTTGTCAAAATCGATGACGAGAACTTTCGTGTTGCAGTCCCTGTCGAGAACATATTGCCCAAGGACATCGCGGAACCGGTCATCGTTGCCTTTAAAGTGAGCAATGATTGCGGCATCGCTTAATTCGGGGAAGATGCGATTGCCGCATTCTGCGCATTTGACTCTTTGATGGGCTGCTTTGGGGCAAATTCCCGGCTTCCACTCGTTTGCGCAAGCGGGCGTATAGCCGATACCCCCGTCTTTTCTGCGATATCCATGAGCGTAAACATCTTTGCGGCAAGTAAAGAGACTGCGAAAGAGCTCGAGTTTGTCGCGTGCTGGGCTCGCGCTGGTGACGATGCCCTCGATTCGCGCTCGTTCATCGAACAAAACGCCAGCTTCTTCCCACTCTTCAAGTGTGGCGTAGCGTACGTCTGAACCGTTGTTGCAAATGACGATTTGTCGGTGTGGGTCCGAGGTGTGCGCGATCGTCTGATCGTATTTAAATTGTGCGGTCCCAAAGAGGGCGTATTGATGTAAAGGCTTGGACATTCGAATGCCGTACTCTCGTCTTAAAGGAGTTTATTGAGATGAGAGTACGGCATTTCGTTTTTTTGGGATACTCGACATCGATTTTGGTTCGGCAACGGTGGGTTGTCGCTCCGTGAACGGTGCCTGGCCCGCGCCGGAACGTGTGGCTGCTGGTCTTAAATGGCTTTAGCGGTCATGAGATGGGCTGGAGGCGTGGGGGTCAAGCCACCAGGAGACCCCGTGGTCAAAAAATGGCAAATATGAGTACTGTTGCTAGGATAGAATCATATCATTTGGAAAGTATTTAAGACCAATTGGCTGCGATTGCATATATCAACCCCCTAAATACGACGATTCGGTGCTTTATGGAGCTTGAAAATCGGTGGAAGTGGGCAATTTCAGCGAAATTTTGCTGTTACTAAAATTGTGACAGTACTCATATTTGCCGTTTTTTCCCACTGGGTATCGTCGGGGGCCAATTAGAGCTCCCCGTACAGCTGGGAACGCGCCGATTGCCAGCAATATCTTGTATGCGGATGGCGCAGCAAAAAAGTTGCGGTGGAATAGGGATTGATTTGCGGCTAATAAGCCAAAAACAGTCCCTATTCCACCGCAACTGATGTGGGCGTCCCTAGTGAGTTGGCTGGTAGCGGGGGCAGTAGCTGATGGCGATGGCGTCGACGCCTACATGGGTGGCGATGGTGCAGCCAATGGGGCCGGTGCCGGCGTCTACGTAGTCCTGGCCCGCGAGCGCCTGATTGACGAGCTCTTGCTCCTCGGCGGCGCCGGTCGTGAGCACGCGTACGCTTGAACCCGGGTGTTCAGCCAAAAATGCGAGGCAGTCGGCCATGGTGTTCGCGACGATGCGCTTGGCGCCGCGGCCCTTCTTGATGGCCTTGATCTCGCCTGACTGCCACTCAGGCGAAACGGCCAGACGAATGTTGAGCATTTGCGTGAGCTGGCCGGCGAGTTTAGGTGCGCGGCCGTTCTTAACGAGGTTTTCGAGCGTGCGGGGAATCAGCAGCAGGTGGGCGTCGGACAGCGTCGCGCGGATCTGCGTCTCGGTCTCGTCCAGGCTGCGGCCGTCCTCGCGCATGGCGAGCGCGTACTCCACCAGCAGGCCCTCGGCGCCCGAGCCGGTGCGCGAATCGATGCAGCGCACGTCGAGCTCGTGGGTATCGGCTGTCAGGCTGGCGTTGGCATAGCAGGCGGACCACTCGCTGCACAGCGAGATAAAGATGGCGCTGTCGTGGCCGTCAGCGAGCACGCGATCAAAGAGCGCCTTGAACTCACCGGCGCTCGGCTGCGAGGTGTGCGGTAGCTGCTCGGAGCCTGCCATGCGGGCGACGTACTCCTCGGCGGTGATCTGCACCTGGTCGAGCAGGTCCTCGCCTTCGATAATCACATGCAGTGGAATCACGTAAATGCCGAGCTCTTGGGCGCGGGCGGGGGAGATGTCCGACGTGGAGTCGGTTATGATGGCAAAAGACATAATTGCACCTTTCGTTGGGGCGTTTGCGCGCCGCCTTCTGAGAGCAAAGTGCGACAAGTATAGTAGAGTCATTCCACATTGCTAGGTTCAATTGTTGAATAGTCAACAGTTTGAAGTGTCGGTGTGGAAATCATCAACTGGGGAAGAGGGATGCCGATGGAGGCACTGGAGATATGCAAGCGGCCGGTCGTGCTGTTTGATTTCGATGGCACGGTGGCCGATACAGGCCGGGCGGTGATGACCTCGACGCGCAAGACGCTTGCTGCGCGCGGGTTTTCGGAAGCGCAGATGGGTGACCTGCGCCGTATGATCGGGCCTCCCCTGTGGAAGAGCTTCCACGACTTTTATGGCTTCTCGCGCGAGGAATCGCTTGTGGTGGCCGACGAGTACCGTGCCTTTTTCGATGAGCTGGGGCCGGATGAGTATCCCGTGTTCGACGGAATCCCCGAGTTACTCGACGGCCTTGCTGCCCAGGGCAAGCGTATGGCCGTGGCGACGTCGCGCATGGAGGCGAAGTGCATCGATATGGTGCATGAGCTGGGGCTTTGCCAGTTCGAAGCCGTGGTTGGCATGAATCCGCCGCAGGGGCGCGAGACCAAGGCAGATTCGGTTCGCGATGCGCTGGCGGCGCTCGGTGCGATGGCCGACGAGGCCGTGATGATCGGCGACCGCTTTAACGATGTGGAGGGCGCGCACGCGATGGGTGTGCCGTGTATCGGCATCTATTCGGGCGCGGCGGCGCTGGGGGAGCACGAGGCCGCGGGTGCCGATGCGGTGGTGCACTCGGTGGCCGAGCTTGCTAAACTTTTCGCTATATAAGTATGTGATGTGAGGGGCGGGCACGCTCGCCCCTCATTGGTAAGGAGGTCGTCCATGAATCAGGTGGAGCAGAGCGTTGCCGAGTATGTCGACGAGGTCTGGGAAGATGTCGTCGCCGATATCGAGCAGCTGGTGAGCTATCCGTCTGTGGCCGTTGCTGCCGATGCGGAGCCCGGTGCACCGTTTGGCCGCCCGGTCCGTGATGCGCTCGATTGCGCGCTCGGCATTGCGCAAAAGCTCGGCTATCAGACGAGCGACGACGAGGGCTATGTGGGCATTGCCGATATCCCGGGTCGCGGCGACAAGCAGCTCGCGACCATCTGCCACGTGGACGTGGTGCCCGCCGGCCCCGGTTGGAATACCGATCCGTTTGCGATGGAGCGTCGCGAAGGCTGGCTGCTCGGTCGCGGCGTGATCGACGACAAGGGTCCGGCGGTGCTGTCGCTCTACGCCGGCGCCTATCTGCTCAAACATGGGATTGTCCCTCGTTATACCTTCCGCGCGTTGCTGGGTTGCGATGAGGAAGTTGGTATGTCCGACGTTCATCATTATCTGGAGAACCACGCAGACCCCGACTTTCTGTTTACGCCCGATGCCGAGTTCCCGGTCTGCAATGCCGAGAAGGGCCAGTTTGGGGCGACGTTTGTGAGCCCCAAGATCGACGGCGGGCGCATTGTGTCGTGGAGCGGTGCCGAGGCGAGCAACGCCATTCCGTCGCAGTCTATCTGCGAGCTCGCGATTGCCGCCGATGAGCTGCCTGCTCCGGTCGAGAACGCCGATCGTTTGGAGATCACAGCACTCGATAACGGGCATGCGCAGATTTTCGCCCACGGCATTGGCGGTCATGCCTCGATGCCCGAGGGAACGATCAATGCCGTCGGTCTGATCGTGGCGTATCTGCGCGAGGCCGAGGACGCGTTTGGTGCCCGCGGCGAGCGCCTGCTGACGCCTGCCGAGCACGAGTTTGTCAAATTCCTGGCCTTTGTGCACGCGGATGCCTATGGCCGCGGCCTGGGCATCGATGCGACGAGCCCCGCGTTTGGCCCGCTCACCTGCAACCCCGGCGTCATCCGCGTGGCGGATGGCCACATTGAGCAGGTCATCGACGTGCGTTTCCCCGACAGCACGAGCGCCGATACCATCTGCGAGCAGCTCGAGCCGCTCGTGGGCCGCTTTGGTGTGACGTATCTCGTGGGTCGTACCAAGGTGCCGTTCTCGGTCTCTGCCGACGATCCGGCCGTGAAAGCGCTGATTGATACCTATAACGAGTTTACGGGCAAGCATGCCGAGCCCTTCGCCATGGGCGGTGGCACGTACGCGCGCAACTTTGCCCGCGCCGTATCGTTTGGCCCCGAGGAGACCGGCCTTGAGCTGCCCGCGTGGGGTGGCCAGATGCACGGCCCCAACGAGTGTGCCAACGAGGAACAGCTCAAGCAAGCGCTCAAGATCTACATTGTTGCGATCTTAAGGCTCA
Organism: Collinsella sp.; assembly: GCA_046995905.1. GTDB lineage: Bacteria > Actinomycetota > Coriobacteriia > Coriobacteriales > Coriobacteriaceae > Collinsella. The sequence continues at coordinate 1,839,458 of JBKXET010000001.1, read as the reverse complement.
ACGAGCTCGAGCTTTAAGGTTGCGGCGTTTTGCCAATCTAAGTTGCGGTGGAATAGTTCCTAGAATCGGCTGCCTAACAGCCAAACAGGAACTATTTCACCGCAACTTTGTTTTTATTGGTGTAAAAGGCACGCCATGCTTGGGTGGGGATTGTTATTCGTTTGTAAAGCCGAGCCGCGCTTGCGGTAAGGGTCTATCAAATGCCCGTAAGAAACCGCAGTTGGCGCGGGTGCTGCCCGGTCGGGGTCGTATCTTTCCAAACAGCAAAGCGGGCAGGGTGCCCGCGATTCGCATGTACGAAAGGAAGATCATGCTCGATCAGGCTTATTCTCGTCGTCAGTTCCTCGGCCTTGCTGGTGGTCTTGCCAGCATCGTCGGTCTCGGTCTCGTTGGCTGCGGCGGCGCAGGCGCATCCGACGCCGCCGACAAGGGTAGCGCCGCTGCTGCCGAGTCCGTCTCCGGCGAGGTGACCTACGACGGTGCCTCCTCGTTCCAGGCTCTCGTCGAGGCCGCTGCCGAGAAGTTCATGGATGCCAACCCCGACGTCTCCGTCTCCGGCTCGGGCAACGGTTCGGGCAAAGGTCTGACCGCTGTTGCCGCCGGCACCGTCACCATCGGTAACTCCGACGTCTTCGCCGAGACCAAGCTCGAGGCCGACCAGGTCAAGAACCTCGTCGACCACGAGGTCGCCGTCGTGGGCATGGGTCCCGTCGTCTCTAAGAACGTGAAGGTCGACGACCTGTCCCTCGAGCAGCTCAAGGGCATCTTCTCCGGCCAGATCACCAACTGGAAGGAGGTCGGCGGCGACGACGCCAAGATCGTCGTTCTCAACCGCAAGGCCGGTTCCGGTACCCGCGCCACCTTCGAGGCTGCCGTCTTTGGCGACGAGGCAGTCGACTTTAAGGGCGACGCCGAGCTCGACAAGTCCGGCGACGTCCAGACTCAGATGGGCAGCACCGATAACGCCATCTCCTACCTCGACTTCTCGCACTTCGATGACTCCAAGTTCAACGCCATCAAGGTCGAGGGCGTCGAGCCCAAGAGCGCAAACGTCACCGACGACTCCTTCAAGATCTGGGCTACCGAGCACATGTACTGCTCCAAGGACGCCGACGAGGCCACCACGGCCTTCCTGGAGTTCATGCTTTCCGACGACGTCCAGGGCAAGCTCGTCGAGGAGCAGGGCTTTATCCCCGTCTCTGCCATGAAGGTCGTCAAGGACGCCAGCGGCAAGGTCTCTGCTAAATAAGTAATCGCCCCCGGAAAGGTTTGCAATGGCAAAACAGCTGCCAAAGCGCGACCTTGAGAACGTGGGCCTGGGCGTCACGGGCGCGTGCGTAGCGCTCGTGACGCTTGTCGTTGCCGCGCTCATCTTTATGGTCGCCCAAAAGGGCCTCTCGGCTTTTATCAAGGACGGCGTCTCGGTCGTCGAGTTCTTTACCGGCACCAAGTGGGACCTGGCCAACACGGCCGAAAACGGCCTGCCTTATACCGGCGCCCTGCCCCTGATCGTCACCTCGTTTGCGGTCATGGTGCTCTCCACGCTCATCGCGCTGCCCATCGCCATCGGCTCCGCCATCTTTGCGGTCGAGATCCAACCCAAATTTGTTTCCAAGGTCTTTCAGCCGCTTATTGAGCTTTTGACCGGCATTCCCTCGGTCGTCTTTGGACTGATTGGCTTTCACGTGGTCGTCGGACTTATGAAGTCCGTTTTCCACGTGAGCACGGGTCTGGGCATCCTGCCCGGCGCCATCGTGCTGGCTGTCATGATCCTGCCGACGATGACCACCCTTTCGGTCGATGGCCTGCGCGCCGTGCCCGACGGCTACCGTCAGGGCTCGCTCGCGCTGGGCTACACCCGCTGGCAGACCATCTGGCACGTGGTGCTCAAGTCCGCCATGCCGTCGCTCATGACTGCGGTCATCCTTGGCATGACGCGCGCCTTTGGCGAGACGCTCGCCGTGCGCATGGTCATCGGCGGTATTGAGGCCATGCCGACGTCGCTGCTGTCGCCGGCCTCGACCATCACCACCACGCTCACCACGTCCATGGCGGTCTATGCCGAGGGTTCGGCCCAGGACGATGTTCTGTGGGCGCTCGGTCTGCTGCTGATGGGTATGAGCCTCATCTTCATCCTGATCATCCACATTATCGGCCGCAAGGGGGCGAAGGCTCGTGGCTAGCACGCGCATCCATATCGACGAGGCGAGACTCGGGCGCGTCCAAAAGCAGGATCGCATCGCCACGGGCGTGCTGACGGCAATCATCGCCATCGTCATGCTCATCGTCGTCTCCATGGTGGCCTATATCCTGTTCGAGGGCATCTCGACGCTGTTCCAGCCGGGTTTTCTCACGCAGCCGTCGCGCGCCAACGGAACTCAGGGCGGCGTACTCTACCAGCTGTTCGACTCGTTCTATCTGCTGCTGATCACCCTGATCATCTCGGTGCCCATCAGCCTGGGCGGCGCGGTCTTTTTGGTTGAGTACGCGCCGGACGGTCCCATCCGCGACATCGCCTCCACCGCCATCGAGACGCTGTCCTCGCTGCCTTCCATCGTCGTCGGCATGTTCGGATTTCTGGTGTTCTCGGTTCAGCTGGGCTGGAAGTACTCCATCATCTCCGGCGCCGTCGCGCTCACCATGTTCAACATCCCCATCCTGGTGCGCGTGATCCAGCAGGCGCTCGAGGACGTGCCGCAGACCCAGCGCGATGCGTGCCTGGCCATGGGCCTTACTCGTTGGGAAGCCACGCTGCACATCCTGATCCCCGAGGCCATGCCCGCCATCGTGACCGGCATCGTGCTTTCGGCCGGCCGCGTGTTTGGCGAGGCCGCGGCACTGCTCTTTACCTCGGGCATGAGTTCGCCGGTTCGCCTGAATTTCTTGAGCTTTAACCTGTCGAGCCCCACTTGCGCCTGGAACGTGTTCCGCCCCGGCGAGTCGCTCGCCGTGCACATCTACAAGATCTATGGCGAGGGCAGCCCCGAGGCCCAGCAGATCGTTTGGGGCACCGCGGCGCTGCTGATGATCTGCGTGCTGCTGTTTAACGTAGTCGCCCGTATCGTGGGCAAGCAACTGGCAAGGAAGATGACGGCCGAATGAGCGAGATAAATGCAACGCCCGCAACCGAGGCGGCCACGTCCGAGGCCCAGGACTTTCTGTGGAGTGTGGGGGAGAGCGAGAAGCGCGTTCGCGTGAGCGGCAGGGCCGTGAGCGACGAGGTCGTGCTCTCCACCAAGGACGTCAACGTGTACTATGGCGACCACCATGCCCTGCACAATACGTCGCTCGACTTTCACAAGGGCGAGATCACGGCGCTCATCGGGCCTTCGGGCTGCGGTAAGTCGACCTTCTTGCGTAGCCTCAACCTTATGAATCGCGAGATTCGCGGCTGCCGCGTGGAGGGCGAGATCAACTACCGCGGGCGCAACGTGAACACCAAGACCGAGAACACCTACGAGCTGCGCCGCTCCATTGGCATGGTGTTCCAGCAGCCCAACCCGTTTCGCAAGTCCATTCGCGACAACATTACATTTGCGCCTAGGCGTCACGGCATCACCGACCGCGACGAGCTTGATCGTATGGTCGAGGAGAGTCTGCGCGGCGCGGCACTGTGGGACGAGGTCAAGGACAAGCTCGACAAGAGCGCCTACGCGCTTTCGGGCGGCCAGCAGCAGCGTCTGTGCATCGCGCGCACGCTGGCGCTCAATCCCGACGTGATCCTGTTTGACGAGCCCTGCTCGGCGCTCGACCCCATCTCGACGCTGGCGATCGAGGACCTGATGTCATCGATCGTTGCCGACCGTGCCATCGTTATCGTGACGCACAACATGGAGCAGGCGTCGCGCGTGTCCAACCGCACGGCGTTCTTCTACATGGGCGATATGGTCGAGTACGACGAGACCGACGAGATTTTCCAACGGCCCAAGGACAAGCGGCTGAACGATTACCTCACCGGCATGTTCTCCTAGTCCGGGACATGCTTGAGGCCCGCGGCGGCCACGGTCGCCACGGGACTGATTGGAGAGGCGGGTCATCTCTTTCGGGAGATGGCCCGCCTTTTTGTGTCGCGTGCAGCCCGCCTTTTCGCTGCTATCATGGACAACGTTGAATTTCTACGAAGGAGCAGGGCATATGGCGATTCTTTTGGGATGCGATTCCGTCAGCCTAGAGTTTCCCACCAAGCATATTTTCGATAGCGTAACGCTCGGCGTGGGCGAGGGCGACCGCATTGGCATCGTCGGCAAAAACGGCGACGGCAAGTCGACGCTGCTTAGCGTGCTTGCCGGCACGCTGGAGCCCGACGATGGCCGCGTGACGCATCGTCGCGGCACCACGATCGGTCTGCTCGGCCAAAAGGACCAGCTTGTCGACACCGATACCGTGCATCATGCCGTCGTGGGCGACACGCCCGAGTATGAGTGGGCGTCGAGTCCGCGTACGCGCCAGATTCTGGCCGGCCTTATTAGCGATGTGCCTTGGGAGGGCACGGTGGGCGAGCTTTCGGGTGGTCAGCGCCGTCGCGTGGACCTCGCGCGCCTGCTGATCGGCGACTACGACGTGCTCATGCTCGACGAGCCCACCAACCACCTGGACATGCGCACCATCAATTGGCTCGCGCGTCACTTAAAGGCCCGCTGGCAGCGCGGCCAGGGTGCCATGCTCGTGGTCACGCACGACCGCTGGTTCTTGGACGAGGTCTGCACCAGCATGTGGGAGGTCCACGACGGCCAGGTCGATCCCTTCGAGGGCGGCTACTCGGCATACATCCTGCAGCGCGTGGAGCGCGACCGCATGGCCGCCGTCACCGAGGAGCGCCGCCGCAACATGGCGCGCAAGGAGCTCGCGTGGCTGAGCCGCGGCGCCCAGGCGCGCTCCACCAAGCCCAAGTTTCGTGTGGATGCCGCTCGCGAGCTCATCGCCGACGTGCCGCCCGTGCGTGACGAGCTGGAGCTCAAGCGCCTCGCCGTGAGCCGCCTGGGCAAGCAGGTCATCGACGTGATCGACGTGGATGCCGGCTATGCGGATACCGACGGTGCGCCCAAGCAGGTGCTCTCCGACGTGACCTGGCTCATCGGTGCGGGCGACCGATATGGCCTGCTGGGTGAGAACGGTGCCGGCAAGTCGACCTTGCTCGATGTGATTCAGGGCAAGATTGAGCCCACGCGCGGCCGTGTGAAGATTGGCCAGACAGTGCGCTTTGGCGTGCTGTCGCAGCAGCTCGAGGAGCTCGAACCCTACATGGGCGACACGATCCGCGAGGTGCTGAGCAACTATAAGAAGTACTACGTCATCGACGGCAAGGAGACCTCGCCCGAGAAGCTTTGCGAGCGCCTGGGCTTTACGACGCAGCAGCTCTGGAGCCGCATCGGCGATCTTTCGGGCGGCCAGCGCCGTCGCCTGTCGCTGCTGCTGACGATCCTGGACGAGCCGAACGTGCTTATCCTGGACGAGCCGGGCAACGACCTGGATACCGACATGCTGGCGATTGTCGAGGATCTGCTGGACGGCTGGCCCGGCACGCTGATCCTGGTGACGCACGACCGTTTCCTCATGGAGCGCGTGACCGACCAACAGTGGGCACTGCTTGACGGCCAACTGACGCATATGCCCGGCGGCGTCGATCAGTACCTGCGCCTGTGCAACGCCACCGCCGAGGGCGAGCCCGTGGGCGCGCCGAGTGCCAAGACCGGCACGTTCGACACCGGTGCCGCAGCGGTTGCGGCCGAAAAGCCTAAGACGAGCGGGCAGCCCAACGGTCTTTCCAACGCCGAACGCCAGAAGCTCCGCCGCGAGGTGAGCTCGCTCGAGCGCAAGATGGAGACGCAGCGCGCTCGCGTGGAGGAGGCCGAGGCCGCCATGGCCCAGGTCGATCCCACCAACTACACGGCGCTGGGCGAGCAGCAGGCAAAGATCGACGAGGCCCACGCCGCCATGGACGAGCTGGAGATGGCGTGGCTCGAGGCGAGCGAAAAGCTCGAGGGCGAGGAGTAGACGAGGATGATCAAAGCCGCGTTTTTCGATATCGACGGCACGCTGCTGAGCTTTAAGACCCACCGGATTCCGGCGTCGGCGCAGCAGGTGCTCGACAGCTTTCATGAGCAGGGGATTGCGTGCGTAATCGCCACGGGCCGTCCGACCTACCAGATGCCCGATTGGCTGTTCAACTTGGGCTGGGATGCGTACATTACGCTCTCGGGCCAGCACTGCTTTGATGCCGAGGGGGTTTATCGCAGCTGTCCGATTGATCCGGACGACGTCGCGGTGATTGTGGGCCAGGTGGCGCAGGGGCGCTATGACTCGCTGTGCATGCAGGGCGAGAACTCGTTTGTGAACCGCCTGTCCGAGCGCGTGGTGACGGCCGGCAGCAACGCGGGAATCGTCTACCACGAGGAGCCGTTTGAGCATGCCTTCGATGCGCCGGTCTACCAGTTCTGCGCCTTTGTGGATCCGGCCGACGAGCATATCGTGACCGACGCCGTGTCGCATTCGCTCACCACGCGCTGGTGCGATCTGTTCTGCGACATTATTCCGGCCAACGGCGGCAAGGACTTGGGCGTAGCGGCGACGCTGGAGCGGCTGGGTATCGACGCGAGCGAGGCGATCGCCTTTGGCGACGGCGAGAACGACCTGTCGATGTTTTCCGCCGTGGGCACAAGCGTGGCCATGGGTAATGCGCAGGATACCGTGAAGGCCGCGGCGACCTACGTGACGTCCGCCGTGGACGACGACGGGATCTACAACGCCGCGAAGCACTTTGGGCTGCTATAGCTGCGGCTCGGCACTTGGGGACGTTCCTTTTGTGCCGGCAGCTGGGGACACTCCTTGTACGTTGCGTACGGTGTCGCCCTGCTTGCCCCGCGCATTTTGTGAAACACGGTTAACTTTTTAAACAACGTAGTAAGACATGGGCAACTTTTGCGGTAAAGTAAGCCAAGGAAAGTATCCAAAGGCTAACTAACGATCATCGCGAAAGGCGGCCCATGGCCCTACGTGAATCTGGAGAAGACTATCTCGAATCTATTTATGTGCTCTCGGAGCGCCAAGGCACGGTGCGCTCAATCGACGTCGCCGAATACCTGGGTGTGACCAAGGCGAGCGTCTCTAAAGCCATGGCGACGCTGTAAAACAGCGGCTATGTCGAAATGGGCAAGCGCGACGTTCATCTGACGGAACGTGGTCTGGAGGTCGCTCGCCAAATGTGGGAGCGCCACTGCTTTTTCGTGCGGTTGCTCGAGGAAGCCGGTGTTTCGGCGGATGTCGCGTCGCAAGAGGGTTGCCACATGGAGCACTGCCTGAGTGAGGAGAGCTTCGAGAAGCTGAGGGCGATGTTGGGACGGGAAGATGCGGCCGGCGCAACAACGGAAGCCTAATTGACCCCCAGGAGCGCGGAGTTCGCGTAAAGCGCGAACCAGCGAAAGGGGGATAGGGGATTCGAACAACAACGAGTCCGACGCAGTCCAAAGTGGAGCATTCGGTGCGCGACGCCATCACAGCTGAGCTATCTCTTCGTTCCCAAAGAGGCGCGCCTCCCGCGCCAAAGGCGCGGGACAGCGACCGGGACCAGTGGCCCCACCAACTAAGTCCAACTCAGACAAGGAACCCCGCCAGCAAGCGATGCCCAAGAACCGCCAGCAACGTTACCGCAGGCCGGGACCGGGCTTGGTTTTGAAAACATTCCGCAGACCAGAAGTGCCCCCGTTCGTAGCTCCGAAGGAGCAGAACGGGGGCACTTCATTGGTCGAGGACGTTTTCAAAACCAAGCCCGGTCCCGGCCGGACAGCCCACGAACGCTACAGGTTCTTGACACCCATCGCGCGCATGGCGTTCAGGATGGCGATGATTGCCACGCCTACGTCGCCAAAGACCGCAAGCCACATGTTGGCGATGCCGAGCGCCGCAAGCACCAAAATCAGCAGCTTAATACCCAGCGCGAAGATGATATTCTGCCAGACAATCGACATGGTCTTGCGCGCCACGCGGATCGCGCGGGAAATGTTGGACGGCTTGTCATCCATCAGCACGACATCCGCCGCCTCAATCGCAGCGTCGGAGCCCATGGCGCCCATGGCAATGCCCACATCGGCGCGCGTAAGCACAGGCGCATCGTTGATGCCGTCGCCGACAAAGGCGAGCTTGCCCTTACCGCTTTCGGCCGCGAGCAGCGCTTCAACACGCTCGACCTTGTCGCCCGGCAGCAGCTGCGCATGGAACTCGTCGAGGCCGAGCTGCTTGGCCACCGCAGTAGCCACTTCCTCGCGGTCGCCCGTGAGCATAACGGTGCGCTTGACGCCGGCGGCGTGCAGGTCGCGGATCGTCTGCTCGGCATCGGCCTTAACGGTGTCTGCAATCACGATGTGGCCGGCGTACACGCCGTCAACGAGCACATGCAGAATCGTTCCAACGACCTCGCAATCGGGCGCTTCGACTCCGGCCGCGGCGAGCATCTTTGCGTTGCCAACGACGACGTGCTTGCCGTCGATGGTTGCCGTCACGCCGTGGCCCGCGTCGTTGGCGGAGTCGCTCACGCGTTTGGGGTCGACCTCGCCCTGGTAGGCGGTGCTTACCGACTGCGCGATGGGGTGATCGGAGAACGACTCCGCAAGGGCTGCGACCTCAAGCAACGACTGCTCGGTATAGCCAGCCTCGGGGTGCGCCGCGACCACCGAGAACGTACCGTTGGTGAGGGTGCCCGTCTTGTCAAAGACGACGGTGTCCACGTCGGCGAGCGTCTCGAGGTAGTTAGAACCCTTGATGAGAACGCCCAGCTTGGACGCGCCGCCGATGCCGCCAAAGAAGCTCAGCGGCACGCTGATCACGAGCGCGCACGGGCAGCTGACGACCAGGAAGGTCAGGCCGCGCAGAATCCAGTCTGACCAGGCACCGGTGACCAGGCCGCCGCCGAGCGCGAGCACCGCGGCAGCGCCGGTGACGGCGGGGGTGTAGACGCGGGCAAAGCGCGTGATGAAGTTCTCGGTGCGCGCCTTCTTTTCGCTGGCACTCTCCACGAGCTCCAGGACGCGTGCGACGGTGGACTCGCCAAAGGGCTTGGTGGTGCGCACGCGGATGAGACCCGTCATGTTGATGCAGCCGCTGATGATATCGTCGCCGGACTTGGCGGGGCGGGGGACTGACTCGCCCGTGAGCGCGGCGGTGTCGAGCTGGGTTTCGCCCTCGACGATGACGCCGTCGATAGGCACGCGCTCGCCGGGTTTGACCACGATCACGGTGCCGACGGCGATGTCATCGGGAAAGACCTGTTCGAGCGTGCCGTCGGGCTGTTCGACGTTGGCGTAGTCGGGCGCGATGTCCATCATGGCACTGATCGACTTGCGGCTTTTGCCCACGGCATATGCCTGGAACAGCTCGCCGACCTGGTAGAACAGCATGACGGCTGCGCCTTCGGCCATGTGCGGATCGGTGTCGGGGAAGAGCACCATGGCAAACGCGCCGATGGTCGCGATGGCCATAAGGAAGCTCTCGTCGAAGGCCTTGCCGCGGCGGATGTTATTGAATGCCTTTTGCAGTACGTCGTAGCCGGCAATCAAAAACGGCACGAGGAACAGCACAAAGCTGGCGTAGATGTCGCCTGGGGTGCCGAATGCGGCGGTGAGGGTGCCGAGCTCATCGAGGGCGTACACCACGGCAAAAATGCCCAGCGCTACCAGGATGCGGTTGCGCTTATGCTCGAGCGACTCTTTCTTCTTGCGCTTCTTCTTTTTCTTCTTGGGGTCGGCGGTGGCCATGACTCGTATCCTCCCAATTGAATGTATGAACACTCGCTCATATAATTTCGCGAGCAAAGGCCGCGGCAAGCGCGGCCTTGCGGGTCAGCGTATGCGCAGGCTAGAGAATGATCTCGCAGTCCGGCTCGGCGTCGGCCGTAAACTCTACAACGCGGTTGAGCACCTCGTCGAACTCGGCGTCATCGGCCTCGAGCGTCAATTTCTGGGTCATAAAGTTGACGGACACGGATTTGACGCCCTCGAGCTTGGCCAGCTCGTCCTGAAGCTCGCGCGCACAGTTGGCGCAGTCGATCTCGTCGAGTTTAAATTGCTTTTTCATGGTGGGTTCCTTTCCCTGTTTTGCGGCTTGGTTGCAGACCGCGCTGGTACCGTGGTTGGTTGTTATTCGCAGATATGGCTCATGCCCTGGTTGAGCATGGTGTAGACGTGATCGTCGGCAAGCGAGTAGAGGATGTTTCGGCCGTCGCGGCGGAACTTGACCAGGTGCGACTGCTTAAGCGTGCGCAGCTGGTGCGATACTGCCGACTGCGAGGTTGCGGTCGCCTCGGCGATGTCGGCCACGCAGAGCTCGCGGCCCATGAGGGCATAGAGAATCTTGATGCGCGTGGTGTCGCTGAAGACCTTGAACAGGTCGGCGAGGTCGTAGAGAAGTTCCTCGTCGGGAAGGTCCTCGGGCGAGCAGGTGGTGGGGATCACGGGTTCGGTGGCCTCGATGTCGGGTTTCGTTTCATCATTGCGGATGCTCATTGCAATATCCTTTCATATGAACATGCGCTCATATAACTTACTTTCGAGTATATGAGCGTATGTTCATATGTCAATACAATTTGCGTTAATTTCGATGACTGCTTGCCGCCTCTGCGATTTTCTGTGGGTTGGGAGACATCGACGCAATGCTCGCCAACATATTTCGAGATGTTCGGCTAGCATGCTAAGAAAGCCACCTTGAGAAGCATTAGAACTGTTCATATTTGTACTTTATCGTGTCAAATACCGCGAGAATCAGTTCTTCCTCTACGGGAGTTCCTGCAGAATCAGTTTTATCTAAAGTTATATTGAGCATTGCTGCAGCCAATCTGGCACATCGGTGGCCGAATAAGTCGAAAAATGTAGGTGGACATCCGCAGAGATCGCCTTTAGAAGAGCGAATTCTCAATTAGATCAATAATCGTGTCGTCTTCCGTGCGGTTTTCATCGATTTTTGCGAACATGTCGCATTCCCAAGCCCCATTGATTTCCTCAGCAAGGGCCCCGACGTGTTGCATGTCGTCGGGTTCGGGCACATCGTTGATGCTCGGGTCATCAGCTTGCGGATATTGGCTTGCAATTTCGCGCTTGGCGGCCTCTTCTTCTTTGAGTGTCTCCAGGACGCGGCGACCGTATTCGAAGTAGCGCCGCAAGACAAATTGACGAAGAGTTTCTTGCAGGATGGCGAAGTTATCCGGGAGTCGACCGGGCCATATCTTCTCGCGAATGCGAATCGCTTCCATGACCCGTTTAAAAGCGGACTGCTTGAAAAACGAATGACGATTAACTGTGATAACGGCATATCCCATGTTTCGCAGCGTGTTTCGGCGCTCCTCGTCAATTGATTGCTGCTCGGGTTCGTCGTGGTAAAAGCCGTTGTGTTCGATATCGGTCATCGAATTTTCGAGCAGCGCGTCGAGGTAGAAAACCGTCCGTCGCGTTAGGGCGGCGTATCTTTTGGGGACTGGGATCGGATAATCCGTTTTGATAGCGCGTATGGCTAAGCCACCCATTGACTTGGGCATTGTCAGCATCATGACAAACGCCGTTTCGAGTGGGGAGCGACAGCCTTCGTGTACATAAGAAAGTGCCTTAAGTGCTTTATTAGATCCACGATACCCCGGTGCCTCTGAAAAGAAGGCTCTGAGCTCTTCAACGCTGGTTAGGGCTGGGCGCTCGCGATATTGAGTTTCGTCGGACGTTCCAAGCGCGTAGGAGCCGCAGATTTCAAAGTAATACTCAACGAGCTCCGAAAGGTTGAGGTCGGCTGTTGCTTCTAACGCGCACAGCTTGATATCGACGATGTAGACGTTCGGCTCGAGTTCTAGGTAGCTTTCTGCATCAAACGTATAGCGCGTGCAGTGGCAGATGCAGCCCTTGCGGTGCCTTTTGGCATTATTGGAAAACGTCAGCACATGGATACGTTCAGAATCGACATTCTTTCTGTTGAGCCATGCTCGTGCCGCTTCCAGGTCGGACGTGGTCGGCGCAGACACCCTGATCTTTTCCATAGGTATGGGACCGGTCGCGTAGCTTGCGAGCGAGTTGGCTGTTTGGTATACAGCGCGTGCCGTGGTATGTGACAGAATGATTCCCATACGCGCATGATGGCATAGCGGACGCCGCATACGCCCGAAACTTCGGGCAACGGTATTGGGGCGCGGCTTATCTTCTGCGAACGGTGGGTTTTTGAGCTGTCGTATTGAGGGAGCAGCTTTGGCTGGGGAGGTTTCTGCCGGCTGCCCCTTTTTGATGAACTTTAGTTGCGGATTCGTAGCTTCTAAGCGTTTTTGCCGACCGCTCAGATGCCTCACCAACATAATTTGAGTTATTCGGCCTTATCCTATACAAATGGTGCGATCGCAACGTCCTATTCGAATTGATTCAGGTAGATTTATGGGGCTTGGTTGCGAAATTAAGGCGATTTTAGCTTCGATTGCGGTTCAAGGGGCCTTGACTAGTGGTTCAGCTGGCCGAACAACTCGAAAAATGTAGGTGGGCCAACCTGCCGACTATGTGAAGCACGCGTATTTGCTCGTTTTGATGAAAACTAGGGTGCAGCCATAAGGCTGCGCCCTAGTTTACTGCGTGTCGGTGTGCCCAGACGGATTGCGCTGTGCCTGGCAGGCGCTCCCGCAGATGGATCGGTTATTTCGCGAATAGGTTCTTGAGGTTGAACTCGGCCTGAACCGTGCGGAGCATGAGGTCGGTGTCGTCGAGGCCCAGGTGCTGCTCGTTGGCGTCGGCGGCGAGGGTTCCACGGCGGCGCGCCCAGTTCTCGAGCGCGGCGGGCGCGGATTCGCGGGGGAGCGAGCGGACGTCGGCATCCAGGCTGCGGCAGATCTGGCGCGAGTCGATGACGATGATCTTGCCGGCGCGGCGTGCCTCGGCGTAACCGTCCAGGTGGATCTTGAACCAACTGTCTTCGAACGCGGCGTTATGCGCCATGTACGGGTACTTCTTCATAAGCTTGAGCAGCTGCTTCTGCAGTTCCTTGTTCTCGCGGAACGGCTTTTTGCCGTCGATGTCGTCCCAGGTGATGTGGTGGATATTCGACAACGGCACATCCTCGCCGCGGTAGATGTCGGGCAGGCCGCAGTAGTGTGCCTCGGCGTCGTGCGGGACGGCGTCGCTGGTGAGCTCCATGATCTCCCAGCCTACGTTGATGATATAGCCGCGCTCGGGTGCACGGCCGGTGGTCTCGATGTCGATACCGAGCACGGTGCCCTGGATGGGCTTGCGGGCGTAGGCCACGCCGAGCGCGTCGCGGTCGCCGCGGATCTCGCGCATGACCGACGCGGCGGTGCGCTTTTGCATCTTACCGATGGCGGCGCAGGTGTCGGCATCGGACAGGCCGCGCGAAAGCGTCGCGGGCGTCACGTTGCGCAGGCGTGCCTCGCCAATCTGGTCGCACAGGTCGCGGTTGCGGTCAGCCAGGTCGCGCACGGTGGCAAAGTCGAAGCTGGGGTCGCCCTCGGCGGTAAAGTACTCGGTTTCGAGCACCTTAAGGGCCTCCTCGCCCTTCTGGCGCTCGGACTCCATGGCGCCGTGATCGCCATAGATAAACATGGGAATAAACGGCTGGCGCTCGTATTCGAGTGCTTGTGAAACGTTCATATAACTGCTCCTTGGACGGGCCGCACCGCGCGGCTCGGGTTCATTGAGATGTGGCGAGATGATAGTTTACCATGGGCAACTATTGGCATCGCGCCTAGGACAACTACAATACCCTAGTTGACCGCTAGGACTTTTACAATGCTGCCGAAAGACACGAAAGGTTCCATCCGTCATGGATTTGCTGATTGATATTCTGCTTGACGCCGGCAAGGACACGCTCTCGCTGGTGCCATTCTTGTTGGTGACGTATCTGGCTCTCGAGACCTTGGAGCACGTCGCGGGTGACCGCGTTAACGGGGCCATCAAGCGCGCCGGCGCCGCGGGTCCCGTGGTTGGCTCGTTGCTGGGCATGGTGCCGCAGTGCGGCTTTTCGGCAATGGCGGCCACACTGTACGCCGGTCGCGTCGTGACCTTGGGCACGTTGGTGGCGGTGTTCCTTTCGACCTCCGATGAGATGCTGCCGCTGTTGCTCGCCGAGCAGGTGCCCGTGCAGACCATGGCGATGCTTTTGGCTTCGAAGGCACTGATCGCGCTGGTCACGGGCTTTATCGTGGACGCCGCCATTCGCGGCCTGCGTCGTAACGCTCGCGCGCATGCGGCGATTCGCCGTACCGTGCTGGGAACCGCGGCCAACCCGGCCCACGTGAACTGCGCGCACGACGACCACACTGGCGGTGACATCATCGACGAGGTGGCCGAGGCGGGCGTGAGCGCCGATCACATCCATGAGCTGTGCGAGCGCGACCATTGCGGTTGCGATGAAGACGAGGACGAGCACGAACACGGACATGGCCACGATCACGGTCATGAGGACGAGCATGAACACCATGATGGCCACGGTCACTCCCGCTCTCACGAGGGCGCGCCCCTCCTGTCGATTATTCGCAGCGCCATCTCGCACACCGTGCAGGTATCGGTATTCATTTTTCTGGTGACGCTGATTCTGGTCGCCGTGCTCGAGACCTTCGGCGAGTCCGCGATCGAGCAGTTCCTGCGTGGCAACGAGACGCTCGCCGTCCTGGGTTCGGCGCTTGTCGGCCTGATTCCCAACTGCTCGGCCAGCGTCGTCATCACACAACTGTACCTGGAAGGCGCGCTGCAGCTGGCCCCGATGCTCGCCGGCACGCTCATCTCTGCTGGTGTGGGCTACCTGGTGCTGTTCCGCACCAACCGCAGCGCCCGCGAAAACGTCCTGTTCCTGATCATGATGTACGTCATCGGTGCCGGCTGGGGCCTCATCCTCTCTGCCGTTGGCCTTTAAGTAGATTATTGGGACATGTCTTACGATCTACCCCTGTGACCAGGGCATTTCCGCTGCCAAAACAAAAAGGTAGATTTCCGGGCATGTCCCGAAAATCTACCTTGGTTAGCGCAGCAGCTCGGTGAGGTTGCGCTTAAAGCGGGCCCGGTCTTCGCTGGTAAATGCCGCCGGACCGCGAGTGCGACCGCCGGCGCGGTGCACCTTCTTTTCCTCGTGGCGAATAAACAGTTGCATGTCGATGGTCGCCTTATCGTAGACGCGCCCGCGCACGCCGATGGCGGCGGCATCGCGCCCGAGCACCATGCTCGCCAAGCCAATGTCCTGCGTCACGACTACGTCGCCCGCCTGCAGGCGTTCGACAATGGCAAAGTCGGCGCTGTCGGCGCCCACGCTCACATCGAGCGTCGTGACCCAAAATCCGCGTCGCGCATGCTCGACGTCGCGCGGATCGTCGCGGCGAATGTGGCGTTCCAGGTTCTGTGTGCTGTTGCCGGCGATAACGACGGCGACGCCCGCCCGCCGCGCGCAGTCAATCGACTCGCGCGTGACCGGGCAGGCGTCTGCATCAATAAAGAGCGTTCGCGGCATCTAGTGCACCAGTTTGCCAAATTGAATAGCGCGAACAATCAGCGTTACGCCAAACACCAGCAGTGCGGTGCCGCTAAAGATGACGAGCATCTTGGCCGACCACAGCGGATAGATAAACACGAACATGCCGGCGATGATGGAGAGCGCGCCGCTCAGGATGGCGAGGGCACGGTTGGACGAAAGCTCGGACTCCAGAATGGACATGACACCTTCGACGATCCAGCCAAAGCCGGCCACGATAACCACCATCGTGGTGAGCGTCGCGGTCGAGAAGGCCTGGTTGCGCAGGATTATGACGCCGCCCAAGATAATGAGTAGGTTGGAGATGATGCTCGTCACGCGCCAGCCGGTGGGCAGCAGTGGCTCGAAAACAGCGGTAAACAGCCTGATCGCGGCCGTGATCACAAAGTAGAAGCCCAAGACGGTCGTTAGGAAGACGAGGGACTTGGCGGGCGCAAACAGCAGTGCGATGCCGGCGACGAGCGCCAAGACGCCCGTGATGGCGTAAATCCAGCGCACGGCCTTGACGGCCTTGCCTGCCATGCTTTTCTCGTCAAATCCAAACTGGCTCGATTTTTGGTCATCGTTCTTAAAGATGCCCATAATGTCTCCTTTCCGTGCGGCGTAAGCCTTGATCGTTACAACCAGTATCGCCTAAAGGCGCTGGCGTATGGGTCGGGGAGGGCGAAACGTAACCCAAAGGCCCCGAATTGTTTCCGTTGTTCCCCACGTCGCGATTTTCTATTCAACAGGTGTAGAACATTGCAGCCCTGTTCGTTATTGCCTACGTTTTAGGTTAGATTTTCCTAAGAACAATTGCCCGAAATTGGGGGTCCCTATGAACGAAGCAGTTCCCGCAGCGCCGGTAAGCGCTGAGTCGATGGCAAAGCAGGGTTGCGAAAAGCTCGGCTTGGACGCGTTTGATGCGTTGGTTCGCTGCGCCCGCACGTGCCGTCGCTTTGACGAGTCCATGCGCGTGCCGCGTGAGCTTTTGCTTGAGCTGGCGGAGCTGGCGCACCTGACTCCCTGTGGTGCCAATGCTCAGCGTCTGCGTTTTCATGTGGTAAGCGGTGCAGAGGACTGCGCGCGTGTATTTGACGAGCTTGCATGGGCCGGTGCGCTCAAGGATTGGCCGGGTCCCGATGAGGGCGAGCGCCCGACCGGCTACATCGCGATTCTTGCCGAGCGCGCCGTTCCGGGTAAGCCCGCCGCTCCTATTACTGAGGTCGACACGGGCATTGCCGCGCAGACGATGATGCTCGCCGCCCGCAGCGCCACGCCCGAGGTGGCTGCCTGCATGTTCAAGGCCTTTACGCCCCACGCGATCGATGCCATGGGGCTCGATAGCGACAAGTATGAGCTCAAGCTGATCATGGCGTTTGGCGTTCCGGCCGAGACGCAGGTGATCGATGCGATCGATTCCAACCCCGACGGCTCAATTAATTACTGGCGCGACGAGGCGCAGGTGCACCACGTACCCAAGCGCCCGCTTGCCGACGTACTGGTGTAGCTGAGCGTCACCGCGGTGTGATCCGGCGGTAAACCACCACAAAGGTACCTGTCCCCTTTGCGGTGGTGCGAGGGGAGGACGTGTGGCAGATTTGTATTTGGTACGGCATGGGCAGACTGAGCTCAATGTGCAGAACATTTTGCAGGGTGGGCACGATTCGCCGCTTACGGCGCGCGGGCGCGAGCAGGCGCTGGCGACGCGCGCGGCGTTTGAGGCGCGTGGCGTGACCTTTGACCGTGTGTATTCCTCGCCGTTGGGCCGGGCGCGGCATACGGCTGAGCTAATTGCTGGTGAGGGCCGCTCGATAGAGCTGGTCGATGACCTGCGCGAGTGGCATTTGGGCTCGCTGGAGGGTACATCAAATCGCGAGATGCCGCCGCAGCCCTGGGGTGATTATCCGGTGGCCTTTGGTGGCGAGTCTGAAGGCGAGCTCCAGTCGCGCATGGTCGCGGCGCTGTCCCACATCATGGCCAGGCCGCAGCACGACTGCGTGCTGGCGGTTTCCCACGGCTCTTCCTGCCAGGAGTTTCTTGAGTATGTGACTGGCAGGGGAGAGCTACCCGACAACGGTGCCGTGCTTCATTTTGGCTATTGCGACGGTGCGTTTTCGCTCCTTGATTGGTAACGAACGAAAGGACCCCTATGAATAAAGACCTGTATCTGGTTCGTCATGGGCAGACAATATTCAACCTTAAGCGCATTATTCAGGGTTGGAGTGACTCGCCGCTCACGCAGCTGGGATGCGACCAGGCGGCACGTGCCGGCATGTTCTTACGTGCGCGCGGCATTGAACCCGATCATGCCTACACCTCCACACTTCATCGCACCGAGCAGACTATCGCCAACCTGTGGCCGGGCTTGGCGTACGAGCGCCTGGACGGTCTGCGTGAGTGGTTCTTTGGCGACTTTGAGGCCGAGCGCGTGATGCTTATGCCCGAGCGGCCGTGGCGAGATTTCTATCGTCAGTTTGGCGGCGAGGGCCAGATGCAGGTGCGCGAGCGCATGGCGGCGACGATAACCGATCTTATGCGACGTCCGGACCACGAGTGCGTGCTCGCGGTGAGCCACGGCTCGGCTATCAAGGAGTTTTTGGACCACGTGCGGGGCGCGGCGGCAGACGAGCGCGAACGCGTGCCGGGCAACTGCTCAGTGCTGCATTTTGCGTTTGACGATGCGGCCGATACGTTTGAACTTGTCGAAGTCTTTACGCAGGAGGACTACGCGCGCGAGCTGGGGCTTGAACCGCTCGTGGCTACTGCGGGTCCGCAGCGCGGATAACGCGAGCGCGGCGGCACGGGTCGTCGGCATAACTTCTCGACGCAAAAGGGGCGGAGATGCATGTACCTGCTGCATCTCCGCCCCCTGTTTGTTGGGCTGCCGATTTTTGTGCTGGACGGTCTGGTCTTGCTAGAACCGCGCGACCTGGTGCGTGAGCAGACCCGTCGGAACCTGCGCCGCGCCGCCGCTGACCTGCGCGGCGGGGAAGAGCGCAGCTACGGCAAAGTTGAACGGCTCTTTGCCCGTGTAGGTGCCGGCGGCACGTGCATCGTCGGCCAGGAGCTGTGATGCCTCGACTAGTGCGACAGCGTAGGCAGGGTCGTCGGCCAGTGCCGGCTCCGGCGCCTGGTCGAGCATGGCGCGGATGGCCCCGACGGCGTCCTCGCGCTTGACCTCCCACACGCGGTGCGTAATGCCGGCGGGGTCGGTGACGGCATAGAGTGAAGCGCCCTCTTTTGCGGCGCCGAGGATGATATCCATGACGGGAGAGGCTTCGTAGACAAGCGTTACGGGACGGGGCTGTACCTTGAGGTCGGCGATTGCGCGCGCAGCGGCGGTCGTATCGGCGGCAACCGCGTCGCCGCCCGCCAGCGCACCAACCGGGCAGATCGCCACGACACCCGTCACACGTCCCGGCTCGCCCGAGCATTCGTACACGTAATACGCCGCACCCGGGTCCTTGAGCATCAGACCATCGGCAATGGCTCCGCGCAGAGCATCGTTGCCGCTCAGGATGCTGCCCATTGCAGGCAGCGCCTCGAGCACGCGGTCCTGAGCCGGGCGGATGCAGGGAAACGGAAGTGCTTTCATGGGCGGTCCTAACGCACGAGTCGGTTTGTTCGCGGCTTATTATGCCCCAACTTGGCCGCTCGCGTCCCAGAGCACGTTATCGGCGAGCGCGATTAGCACCTGCTGACAACGAACGATATCGGCGTGGGGCACATATTCGTTGGGCTTGTGCGCGAGCGCGAGCGACCCGGGACCGTAGCTCATGCAATTGCGGTTGTCTGTCTTGCCGGCAATGACGGCGGTGTCGGTGTAGCCGGTAAAGAAGCCGACGGTCGTGTCCGCGTCCGTCACGTCATCGGCGGCACGCTTGAGCGCTGCTAGAAGGGGAGAGTTCGGGTCGCGCTCGATGGCGGGGCGGTCGCCCGTCACGGTGTAGCTGCCATGGCAACCGGGAACGGCGGCTTCGGCGCCGGCGATGGCCTGCTCTACCATGCGCGTCGCGGCGGCCGTATCGGTCGGCGGGGTCAGTCGCATGTCGACCCAGGCTTTGGCGCGGTCGGGTACGACGTAGGGGCGATATCCGCCCTCGATTTGGCCAAACGTGATGGTCGAAGGCCCCAGCTCATCGTGCGCGGGCAGCGCCACAAACGCGCGACGGAGCGAACACACGACCTCGGCCATGGCGGCGACGGCATCCGCGCCCTTCCAAGGCTGGCTCGCATGCGCCGTGACGCCGGTCATCTCGATCTCGAACCACGTGCGACCCTTGTGCGCCACCTGGATCTGTCCGTCGGTGGGCTCGGTGTCCAGCACCCATTCACGCGAGCCGACCCAGCCAGCATCGATGGCTGCCTCTGAGCCGCGCATAAAATCTTCCTCGTCGACCGAGCAGATGAGCGAAAAGCCGCGGCGGGGCAGCGCGCCATCCGCCGCCACGCGCTCGAGCGTATGGACCAGTGCGGCAATGGCGCAGGCCAGGCCACTCTTCATGTCGCAGGCACCGCGGCCGTAGAGCTTGTCGTTACGCACAACCGCTCCGAGTGGCGGCGTGTTTGCGTCCCAGCCATCGCCCAAGGTAACGGTATCCATGTGGCAGATATAGACCAGCCGCGCCTCGTCGCTCAAACCGGGCACGGTGACCATGAGATTGCGGCGTCCGGTCAGCACCTCGAGTTCCTCAACCTGCACGGCATCGAGTACCGGATGGCTCAGCTGCGCCAATCGTTCCTCAATCAACGCTTTGATATAGCGTTCAATCTCGCCCTCATACGCACCTGGGTCGGAACTGTCGATCCGCACGAGTCCTTGCGTAAGCCGCCAAGCAAAATCTGTATCAACCATAGGCACCTCACAGATAGTTAGGTCAACATACAGATTGTATGTCAAGAAGCGGCTCGGTGTATTTAAAGGAGTGCTCACAAAAACGGGGGCGCCTCTCGTGCGAAAGGCGTCCCCGCGGGCATTCAATGTCAGTGACGGGCAGGCCACATGGGGAACTGCCCGTCAGATCAGCCGGCGCTATTTGATTACGCGCACGCGATACATCGACGGAATCTGCTTGAGCGCCTCGATGGTGCTGCTGTCCAGGTGCTCGTCGGTGTCGAACATGGTGTAGGCGTTTTCGCCGGCGGACTCGTTGGTCATGCGCTGCACGTTGGCGTTGTCCTTGGCAAGGATTGCCGTTATCTGGCCGATCATGTTGGGCACGTTGGCGTGCAGGCAGGCGATACGGCTTGCGGCGCGTGCCTTACCCATGCTGCAGGCGGGGTAGTTGACGCTGTGGGCGATGTTGCCGTTCTCCAGGTAATCCTTGAGCTCGCTGATGGCCATGTCTGCGCAGTTGGCCTCGGCCTCGCCGGTGCCGGCGCCCGAGTGCGTGGTGATAAACGTATTGGGCATCTTGACCGTCTTGGGCGTGGCGAAGTCGCAGCTAAACCAGCTGAGCTTGCCCTCGCGCAGGGCAGCGTCGACGGCGTCCTCGTCAATGATGGTTTCGCGCGCGTAGTTGATGAGCACGGCGTCGGGTGCCAGCAGGTTGATCTGCTCGGTGCTGATCATGCCGATGGTGTCTGCCTTGCTGGGCACATGCACGGTGAGGTAGTCGCAGCCGCGGCACAGATCCTCGAGCGTGCCCACGCGCTGCACCTCGCGGCTCAGCACCCACGCGTGTTCGACGGAAATGAACGGATCGTAGCCGTAGACGTCCATACCCAGATCGACGCAGGCGTTGGCGACCTTGGAGCCCACGTTGCCCAGGCCGATGACGCCGATGCGCTTGCCCTTGAGCTCGCGGCCCACAAAGGCCTTCTTGGCCTTCTCAGCATCGACCTGGATCTCGGGGTCGTCGGCGTTGTCGCGCACCCAGTTCATCGACTGCACGACGCCGCGGCTCGAAAGCACCAGCATGCCCAGGACGAGCTCCTTGACGGCGTTGCTGTTGGCGCCGGGGGAGTTAAAGACGACGACGCCCTTCTTGGCGTACTCCTCGACGGGGATGTTGTTGACGCCGGCGCCGCAGCGGGCGATGGCGCGGATGCCCTCGGGCAGCTCGTAGCCGTGCAGGTCGGTCGAGCGCATCAGGATCGCGTCGGCCTCCTCGGCGGTGCCCACAAACTCGTAGCCTTCGCCAAACTCGACTTTGCCGTCTTTGGTGATGTCGTCGATGGTCTTAATCTTGCGCATGAAAAACTCCTTAGCTGGTTTGTTTAAAACAAGTGGTTTGAAGTGGCTGATCGGCCCGCGTGCTGCGGGCTAGTTAGATCGCTGGCTCAAACCGTGCTGCGCTTCGAAGTCCTTCATGTACGTGGCCAGTGCCTGCACGTCCTCCATGGTTACGGCGTTGTAGACGCTGGCGCGCATGCCGCCGACGAGGCGATGGCCCTTGACATTTTGAATCTGGTGCTCTGCCGCGCCTGCGACAAACGCCGCGTCGAGCTCGGCGTCGCCGGTGCGGAAGGTGACGTTGGCGATAGAGCGGCTGTCGGCCTGCGTGGTGCCATGGAACAGCTCACTTTGCTCGAGCAGGTCATAGAGCAGATTGGCCTTGGCCCAGTTGCGCTCGGCCATGGCGGCAAGTCCACCGGTCTCCTCGACCCAGCGGAATACCTTGCCGCACACGTAGATGCCAAAGGTGTTGGGCGTGTTGAGCATGGAGCCCTTGGCGGCCTGGGTCTTAAGGTCCAGGTACTGCGGCGTCTGCGCAAAAGCGGGGCCATCTGCGATGAGGTCGTCGCGCACGATGACCACGGTCACGCCCGCGGCGCCGGCGTTTTTCTGCGCGCCGGCGTAAATGAGCCCGTAGCGCTCAACGTCGAGCGGCTGCGATAGGAAGCAGCTCGAGACATCGGCGACCAGCGGTACATCGCCGCAATCGGGCAGCTCGTGGTACATGGTGCCAAAGATGGTGTTGTTCTGGCAGATGTAGACGTAGTCGAGCCCGTCGCCCGCGGCCTCGGCGGCAATGCGCGCGTTGATGTCGGCCATGTCGGGGATGCGGTCGAAGTTGGTGTCCTCGGAGCTCGCGAGCAGCACAGCCTCACCGTACTTGGCGGCTTCTTTGTATGCCTTGTTGGCAAAGTTGCCGGTCACGATGTAGCCGGCGCGGCCGCGGCGCATGAGGTTCATGGGGATGCCCGCAAACTGCAGCGTGGCGCCGCCCTGCAAAAACAGGACGCGGTAGTTGTTGGGGATGCTCAGCAGGCGACGCAGGGTTGCCTCGGTGTCGTCGATGATCTGCTGGTACATGCTAGATCGATGGCTCATCTCGAGCACGGACATGCCGCAACCGCGGTAGTCCATCATCTCGTCGGCGATCTCGGCGAGCACGCTTGCGGGCAGCGCGGCCGGGCCAGCTGAGAAGTTGTGCACACGTGCCATCTTCTAGTTCCCCCTCGTAGTCGTTTGAACGTTCGGGATACTTTAGCACAGTGGAGCGCCAGGCGCGACCGCATCACGGTAAAACTCGACTGCGCCGCTATGATTTACAGGATGGTTACATGGGGGAGGGGTGCTTTACTCCTCAGGCAAATCCAAATCTGCGAGCGAAGGCATGAGGCTTTCTAGGCGCTTGATCTCTTCGTCGCAAATTAGCTACCTCCTGCCCGCTACGACGCGAGCGTGGCGATGACGGCTTCGTCGCCGGCGTATATTAGGGTGTTGCCGTCGGGGATGATCGTTTGGCCTTCGCGCTTGAGCATCACCACAATAAACGGATGCTTGCCTTGCGGCACATCGCGCAGGCGCTGGCCGGCCAGGCGACCGTGGGGCGTCACGGTGACCTCGCGCAGCGTAACCTCGGCACGCTCTTCGAACGTTGGGGCGGCCATCACCAGCAGATCGCCTTCCTGGATCACGGTGTCGCCATTGGGCAGTACCGGGTGCGCACCGTCGCGCAGCACCAGGACCACGAGCATATCTGTGGCGCTGCCAATGTCCGCGAGCGAGCGTCCGGCAAACGGATGTCCAGCGCCCACCTTGAGCTTTACAAACGACATGCCGTCCTCGTCGCGGTAGTCGTTAAAGGTGCGGCGCACGTCGCCGGTCGCATCGATCATATCGAGCTTCTTCGCCACCGCCGGCAGCAGCGAGCCCTGCACCACAATGCTTGACACGGCAATCACAAATACCAGGTCAAACAGGTCGTGTCCGCCGGGAACGCCGGCCACCACGGCAAAGAGACTAAAGACGACCGAAGCTGCTCCGCGCAGGCCCGCCCAGCTTACGAGCGCGACCTGGCGGGGGTTCGTCTTAAAGGGCGCCAGGAGCACGCCGACGGCGATGGGACGGCTCACGAAGAGCATAAACGCCATGAGCGCCAGGCCCGGCAGCAGCATCTGCGGCAGGCGCGCGGGCGTCACGAGCAAGCCGAGCAAGAAGAAGATCGTCATCTCGGCCATCTCGGTGAGGGTGTCAAAGAAGTGCGCCATCTCGACTTTGCCAGTGATGTCACTGGCGCCCAGCACAATGCCGGCCAGGTATACAGCCAAAAAGCCGTTGCCGCCCAGATAGCTTGGTAGCGCGTAGGCGACGATCGCCACGGCGAACAAAAAGATGGTCTGCGCGCCCTCGGCCGTTGCGTGCGCGCGTTCAATCAGGCGGCCCGCCGCCCAGCCGATGGCAAGGCCCAGGCCCGCTCCCAGGATAATCTGCTTGGCCAGCAGTGCGGGAATGTTGATGTCGCCGCCGGCCGCGAGTGTAGCGAGCACAGCGGTGAGCATGTAGGCGACTGGGTCGTTGGAGCCCGATTCGACCTCGAGCAGCGAGTCGGTGCCACCTCTCAGCGACAGGCTGTGCTCACGCAGTACGCTAAAGACGCTCGCCGCGTCGGTGGATGCCACGACCGATCCCAGCAGCAGGCTGCCGATCCAGTCGATCCCCAGCGCGAAGTGGGCGAACACGCCGGTGATGCCGGCAGTGATGACGACGCCGAGCGTGCTCAGCAGCACCGCCGGCGCAGCGACGGGCTTGGCGCGGTCGATATTGGTGTTAAAGCCGCCGTAGAACATGATGAACAGCAGCGCCGTGCTACAGACGGTTTCGGTGAGTGCGTAGTCGCTAAAGTCGATATGCGTCGGGCCGTTGACGCCCAACAGCATGCCCAGCGCGATAAAGATGAGCAGGGTGGGGAAGGGGAGTTTTTTGCCGACGGGTTTGATGGTCAGGCACAAAATGATGACGAGGCCGATAAAGAGAAGGATCTGGTTCATGGATAGTGTCCGCTCCTGGGTGGTTGGCGTGGCACGGTCAGTTGTCTGTGGTTATTTGTACCCAAAGATGGTGGGTTTATGGGGTTGGATTGCGGGCGTGCGCGATATCGTCATAGACGGCTGCCGTCTTTGCCTCTGCTCGGAAACCCTTTCCAGCTTTATTGCAACGGAGTACAATGGGTAACGTTTAAGTTCAACTTGAAGTTTTAGTTGCGGCACCGGGCTTCGGCCGCAATGCAAGGAGAGGCGTACCATGGCGATCTATGTGACATCTGATGCTCACGGGCACGTGCGTGCGCTTGACGAGGCCCTGTCTAAGATCTCGTTGACGTCCGACGACACGCTGTACGTGCTGGGCGACATGATCGATCGCGGGCCCGATCCGGTCGGCGTTATTAAGCTCGTGCGCTCGCTGCCCAACGCCCACGTGCTCAAGGGTAATCACGAGCAGATCATGCTCGATGCCATCATTGGTCAGGATCCGCTCGATGCCGAGACCTGGGATATCAACGGTGGCTGGACGACGCGCGAGCAGCTCAACGA
This sequence comes from Collinsella sp., assembly GCA_046995905.1. Classification (GTDB taxonomy): domain Bacteria; phylum Actinomycetota; class Coriobacteriia; order Coriobacteriales; family Coriobacteriaceae; genus Collinsella. The sequence continues at coordinate 1,814,234 of JBKXET010000001.1, read as the reverse complement.
CATGGAATTTGAGGCATACGAGGAGCTCGTGCGATGGATGGCCGCGCTGCCGCTCTACGCGGTGGTCGAGACCGAGGAGCGCCCGTATCTGCTGGTACATGCTGGAATCGAGATGAAGGCGGCGCGCGCGTTTTTGCTTGAGCATGGCGTCGATTGTGCCGATGGCGTCGGAGCGGTGGGTGCCGATCGCGAGTTGCTGCAGCAGATGCTCGCGGTGCAGTCGTCCGATGACCTGCTATGGATTCGTCACGGCTATTGGGATGTGCCGACCGGGCTGCTTTCTGCCGAGGGCAAGGGCCCGGTCGTGGTGAGCGGCCACACGCCCACGGTATCGCTTGGGCGCTATTGCGAGGTCGGTGGTCTGGCGGGGCTCGATGAGGAATCGGGACGCGGGCAGATCGTGCGCTTGGGCGGCGAGGACACTGCCGGTGTGCCCGATCGTATCGATATCGACTGCGCCGCCGCCACCGGCTCCGAGTTCGGTCGCGTGGGCATCCTGCGGCTCGATGATGGGGCGGAGTTCTACGCGAATATTCGCCCCGGGGAATAACGGCGCAAGGGGTAGCTAATTTTGGACGGGGCCTTTTTTGACTATTTTTGCCCTTCTGCCCGCAAATTGATTTTTCAGGGACGGGGATTAGATAATCATTTGGCTGCACGCTGGCTAAGTGAGTAGACTTTTTTGGAAATGCCGAGCACCCAACATATTTGCCTCAATAAAACCGCAGGTCACGGACTTGTGCTTTGTCGGTGTGGTCCGGGATTCGGTAAAAGTCTACTCACTTAGTTTTGCGTGTCCGCAACGAGACCCCAGCCGGGGTGATTCCACCGCAAATTAGCTGCTCCCATCGCCGCAATTAGGCGCCGTACGGATTCCGGTCCCTCTCGATGCGTTGGCGGATGTGGGCGTACTCGATAATCAGTAGCACCAGGAGTAGGGCCATGATGGCTAGGTAGCTCACCACAGCGCCCATCAGACCCAGCAGCTTAATCAGGATCACCGGGAGCACCACGCTCACGGCAAAGCAGATCAGGTAGATCTTGGTGACGTCTCCAGCGTGGCGCAGCACCGTGATGATGGCGTAGATAAAGTCGATGGCCGCGGTGACGCCGCCGGCGACGACCATCAGCAGCGCCAGCGTACGGTAGCGTTCAAAGCTGAGACCGTACATAAAGCTCATGAGGGGAATACCGGGACCTGCCATAAATGCGGCGCACGCGCCGGTGATGACCACGATCAGCGCCATAACGGCAACAATAATCAGGTCAAAGCGATGACGCTTACGAGGATTAGCCCAAATGCTCGACAAGCGCAGGAGCTGCGGTTTATAGACAAATCCAATGCTCAACAGAATAGCCTGAGCTGGAAAAAACAGGGCATTAAAGTACAACTGGTATTTGTAGGCCAGTGTTCCTTCCATCACAAACTTGGGCATGCTCTCGATAAGATTGAACAGGAATAGCGCGCCAAAGAGTGGGGCGCACTGGACAAACAGGTGGCCGACCTCGCGCAGGCTTACGCGGCGCGATTTTTCGGTCTCGAGCAGGGCGAGCGGCGCGGTGACCAGCACGAGCGAGGCGATCGCGGCGATGCCCATGGCAATGGCCGCGATGGGCATGCTACGCGTGAAGAACAGCGCCACACTGAAGACCGCGATGACGCCGACGGAGCGTAGCGTTTGACTCATTCCAGCCAAGTAGAGCTTGTCGGCCTGCTGCAGGCGGCCCTCGTACACGTCGGCGATGCCGTCGATCACCTTATAGAGGTAGACGCCCAGGCCGATCGTGGCCATCTGCGCATCGTAGCCGCGGGCGCTGCTGTATACCAGGCCGCATGCCAGCACGAGCGCTCCGCAGAGCCAGCGGTTGAGCTGGTAGGAGGCAAAGGAGGTTTTTTCGTCGATGTCCGAGACCTGAAAGTTGCGCACGCCGTAGTTGCACGCGATCATGATGAGCGTGCCGGTGACAAAGGCGATGGAGAACTTACCGGCTTCCTCGGCGCCCACAAGCTGCGTGGACACAATGGTGAGCAGGGGGAACGCGAAACCCCATACGGCGGTGCCTAGGGTATTCCAAAGGTAGTCGCGACGGGTGGCGTGATCTTCGTACTCGGCTTCCTGCGTGGAGAAGCCGCCGCCGTAGACAGCGCCGAGCAGGCGGTTCCACCAGGCATTGACCATGCGGTGGATGGGGCCGGGTTGGCGATCGCGCTCGTGGCGACGGCGCGTGGCCTGGCTGCTGTCGGGGCCGCCAGCGTTACGCTGGCTTAGCTCTTGGATTCGTGCGAGCTCCTCGGCGGTGTGCGATGCGGGGAACAGGCCGTTCTCGATGCGGCCGCCCTGGGCCTTCGCGGCGCCGTCTCTCGATGCAGCGGGGTTGGAGACGCCGTTGCGGCGGGCGATGGCGCGGCGAATGCTATCGAGGGGCGTGATGCTCAAAGCGGAGTCCTTTCTATTGCTGCGCTTTAGTATAGACGCGACGGTGTTCGTTCGTGTTTTTGAACAGGTTGTTCGATAATTTCGGCGGGTGGCAGTAAATTGTCGGTAAGCGTGCGGTATCCTGTTCAAGTTTTATGACCCCCCGATGCCGCCCGCGCGGTACCAAGGAGTTCTTACCTATGGACGTCGCCGCATTCTTGCTGGCTCTTGTGCCGATTATTTGGCTTGTCGTGATGCTGCTGTGCTTTAAATGGCCAGCTTGGAAGGCCGCTATGGGCTCGTTCGCCCTTTCGTGTGTGCTCGCCTTCGCATGGTGGCATCTGCCGGTGGTGCAGATCGCGACTGCCTCGCTCGAGGGCTTTTTGATGGCCCTGTGGCCCATCGTGTTGGTGATTATCGCCGCGGTGTTCACGTATAACCTGTGCGTGCGTACGGGCGCCATGGACGTGATCGGCAGCATGATTACCTCCATCAGCAGCGACCGCCGTCTGCTGGCGCTGCTCGTGGCCTGGTGCTTCGGCGGCTTTATGGAGGGCATGGCCGGTTTTGGTACCGCTGTTGCCATTCCCGCCGGTATGCTCGCGGGCCTGGGTTTTGAGGCCGTGCCCGCCGTGTTGATCTGCCTGCTGGCCAACGGCGTGCCCACGCCCTACGGCTCCATCGGCATCCCCACGGTGTCCGTTGCCGATCTGGTGGGTCTGGATCCCCTGCACCTGGCGACCGTTCAGCTGGTGCAGCTCGCGCCGTTCTTTGTGGTGATACCGCTGCTTATCGTACTGGTTGCGGGCCGTGTCGCCGATGATCAAGGCAACGTTGCGAGCGTTGCCGAGCGTATGCACGGCGTTGCCGGCGTGGCGCTGCTTTCCGGTGTGTCCTTTGTAGGTGCTGCCCTGGTCGTTGCCATGTTTGTGGGTCCCGAGCTGGCCGTAGTCGTGGGCTCCATCGTGTCGCTTGCGCTGACCGCCGCGCTTGCCATGCGCACCGAGAAGTCGGGACATCTGGATGCGCGCTTCCATATGAATATCGAGGCCGGCGAACAGCTCACCGCTAAGTCGGCGCTTTCGGCCTGGTCGTGCTTCATTCTGATCTTTGTGCTGCTGTTGGGTACCTCCAACCTGGTGCCCGCTGTACATGCCGCGCTCGCGCCGTTTGCGAGCCACGTGCAGGTGTATTGCGGTGAGAATCCCGGCACGCTTACGTTTTCGTGGATCAACACGCCAGGCGTCTGGATTTTCCTGGCGGCGTTTGTCGGCGGTGCCATTCAGGGCGCTTCGCCGCGCTTGATGGGCGAGGTGCTGGCCGCGACCGTCAAGCAGATGATGCCGACGGTCATTACCATGCTTTCGGTGCTGGGTTGCGCCAAGGTGATGGGCTATGCCGGCATGATTTCGTCGATCAGCGCGTTTTGCATTGCGGTCGCCGGCGGTCTGTACCCGATTCTGGCTCCGTGGATTGGTGCGGTCGGTACGTTTGTGACCGGCTCGGGCACGTCCTCGGGCATGCTGTTTGGTCCCATCCAGAGCCAGGCTGCCGCTGCGCTGGGCGTGAGCGACTACTGGATGGTCGCGCTGAACGCCCCGGGTGTCGCCGCCGGTAAGATGATCTCTCCGCAGACGCTCGCGATTGGCCTGGCTGCCGTCCACGTGCGCGGCAAGGATGCTGAGCTCCTGGGCGCCGTCCTGCCCTACGCCGCCGGCATGCTGGTCCTGATGAGCGCCATAGCCATGCTCGGCCAAAACCTGCCGCTGTAGTCGGCACTTAGGGACGTTCCTTATGTGCCGGCACTTTGGGAACGTCCCTAAGTGCCGGCATCCGGGGACACTCCTTGAATGTTGCCTGTTCAAGAGTGTCCCCAATGACTAGGCCGCTTGCCTGCGATTTTTGACCGTTGGGCGGGCTTGCCGCCCTTGCCGCAAAAACGTTTTTGCATATCGGGTACAACGGGCTTTACGTGAGTAAAGTGCGCGCCGCGTCCACGTGTCGCGTTTTTAAAGGAGGCCCCATGCCTGGTGTTACCCCTGCAGAAGTTTTGTCCAACTTTGGTATTACGCTCGTTGAAGATCCCGCCGAGAATCAGCCCCGTCTGCTGGTCGATCTACCCGCCGCGGAGCTCGTCGAGCACGCTATCCGCCGCGAAGAAGGCCGCATGGCATCCAACGGCGCGCTGGTGATCGAGACGGGGGAGCGTACCGGCCGTTCCCCCAATGACCGCTTTATCGTTGACACCCCCGATGTTCACGACAAGATTGCCTGGGGCGCCGTCAACCGCCCGCTGTCCGTCGAGAGCTATGAGGCCATCAAGGCCGGCATCGTCGACTATCTCAACGAGCGCGACGTGTTCGTCACCCGCGGCATGGCAGGCGCCGACCGCAACCACACGCGTCGACTGCTCGTTGCCTGCGAGCGTGCCAGCCAGGCACTCTTTATTAAGCAGATGCTCGCCCGCCCGCTCGCCCGCGAAATCGCGCGCACCGGTGAGCCCGACTTCTGCGTGCTCGCAGCGCCCGGTTACCAGTGCGACCCCGCCATCAAGGGCCTCAATTCCAGCGCTGCCGTGGTCATCAACTTCCAGGAACGCGTGATTCTGGTCGCCGGCACCGGCTACTCCGGCGAGATTAAAAAGTCGATCTTCAGCGTCATGAACTACCTGCTGCCCGTCGAGGACGACGTACTGCCCATGCACTGCTCGACCAGCATGGATCCCGTCACGCACGAGACCGCCGTGTTCTTTGGCCTGTCCGGCACCGGCAAGACCACGCTTTCGGCCAACCCCACGCGCCTACTGATCGGCGACGACGAGCACGGTTGGTCCGACATGGGCATCTTCAACATCGAGGGTGGCTGCTACGCCAAATGCGAGGGCCTGGACGCGTTCCACGAGCCCGAAATCTTCAACGCCGTCCGCTTTGGCGCCATCTGCGAAAACGTGGTGCTCGACGAGAACCGTAAGCCCAACTACGACGACGTCTCGATCACGCATAACACGCGCGTGGCCTACCCCGTGGAGCACATTCCTAACGCGTGGACCAAGGGCATGGGCACCACCCCGAGCGTCGTGCTCTTCCTGACCTGCGACGCCTTTGGTGTGCTGCCGCCCATCTCGCGCCTGACGGCCGACGCCGCCATGTACCACTTTGTGACGGGCTTTACGGCCAAGATTCCCGGCACCGAGGTCGGCGTCACCGAGCCCACGCCCACGTTCTCCTCGCTGTTCGGCGAGCCGTTTATGCCGCTCGACCCCATGGTCTACGCCAAAATGCTCGGCGAGCGCATCGCCGACGGCCGCACGCGCGTCTACCTGGTCAACACCGGCTGGATCGGCGGCGGCTACGGCGTGGGGCATCGCATTGAGCTTGCCTACACGCGCTCCCTGGTCGCGCGCGCCCTCGACGGCACCATCGAGGACAGCGAGTTCGTGCACGACGACATCTTTAACGTCGACATTCCCACCACGTGCCACGGCGTGCCCGACGGCATCCTGGTGCCGCGTCAGTACTGGCAAAGCACCGCGCGCTACGACGAGGCCGCGCACAACCTGGCTGTGATGTTCGAGGAGAACTTTGAGAAGAAGTACTCGCACCTGCCCGATTCCGTAAAGGCCGCCGGCCCGCACGCCCAGGTGCCCGCCGAGGCTCGTCACCGCGGCCGCGGCCTGCTGGGACTCCGCCACTAGCGTCGCCTCAGACCCAAAACCACCATAAAGGGGACAGGCACCTTTTTGGTGGTTTTACTCGCGCGGATGACTCGGGTTACAATACGCCTGACATATCGCTCCCTTCTCCGGATGGGGGCAGCGTAAGCGCTCTTGTGGCGGCACCGTAGGACTTTGAAGGTGGCCGTCGTAAGGGCGCTTTTTGTTTAGGCACCCGGGCTCGGGCGCATGCTATGAAGGGAGAGCACATGAAGAGCTTTATTGCCGAGGATTCGTTTTGGGAGCTATTTCCGCAGGCGGCTGTCGGTGTTGTGGTCGTAAAGGGCATGAAGCCCGCGGCTCAGATTCCTCAAGAGGACGTGGACGCGATTGCGGCGTTGCTCGACCGCGCCAATATCGACGCGGAGCGTCATCTGACCAGCGATACTATCAGCGAGAACGCACCGGTCAAGGCATGGCGCGAGGCTTATCGGCTGTTCAAGACCAAAAAGGGCGCGCGTTGCTCAATTGAGAACCTGCTCAAGCGCGTGCTCAAGGGCAAACCGGTGGGCCACATTACGCCCGCGGTGGACATCTACAACACGGTGTCGCTGACCTACGCGCTGCCCGTTGGCGGCGAGGACCTGCATGCGATTGAGGGGGATCTTTGCTTGAAGGTGACTGACGGCGGCGATGCGTTCCTGCCACTTGGCGAGGAAACGGATGACCCGACGCTGCCCGGCGAGCTCGCCTACATCGATGATGCGGGCGCCGTATGCCGCTGCTGGAACTGGCGCGATGGCGTTCGCACGGCGCTGTCCGACGATTCGGCCGATGCATTCCTGGCGATTGAGTGCGTGGAGCCCGAGCGGATGGGGGATTGCCAGGCCGCAATCGATTGCCTTGCTGAGTTGCTTGAGCGTTATCTGGGCGCCACGGTTGTCGTCAAGACGCTGGTGACGCGTGGCAATCCTTGCGTGGAGCTGTAGGAACTCCTGCGGTCCGTATTCGTCGAAAACCACCACAAAGGTGCCTGTCCCCTTTGTGGTGGTTTTTATGTTGATGGGTTAACAATTGGGATATTTGGGTACGGTGGTTCGGGCATGCGGCTAAGATGTTTACCCGTTAGCATCATGCAAGCGAAAGGCGGTCGTCTCCCATGCAGCAGAACGACGAGACACGTTTCGAGGACTTTGTCGGACTGATCAGCGGGCTCTACAAGGAGATCCAGCGCATTAAGACATCCGAGGGCGCAAGGCTGGGCCTCAAGGGCTCCGACGTTATGTGCCTGTACTATCTTGAGCGCAGCAAGGACGGCCTGACTGGCGCTGACCTGGCTCGCATGGCAGGCGTGACCCGTGCCGCCGTCTCGCGCACGCTCGCGCATCTGGAGGAGGGCGGCTACGTCGAGGTCGATGATTCGGGCGACGCCGCCGTTAAGTATCGTGCTCCGGTGCGCCTGACCGCTCTGGGCGGCGAGAGCATGAGCGAGGCGGACCGCATCATTCGCGAGGTGCTCGACACCACCGGTAAGGCTATGGGTGTGGAGCAGCGCGAGCAGATGTATGCGTCGCTGCGTACGATTCTCAACACCCTGCGTGAGATCTAAGGCCGCCAAGGCATTTGCTTCCCATTAAAAACTGCATAGTCCCGTTTGAGCGCGTATGCCGTGCCGGGGCATTGCTGTCAAAATTCCCCGCGCGGGACCTGCGCAAGAAAGGATTCGTTATGTCCGTCCGCATTATTACCGATTCCGCAAGCGATATGTCGCCGGCGGAGCACCCCGCTCTGCGCGTTCTGCCGCTGTCCGTCACCTTTGGCACCGATGTGTATATGGATGGCGTCGACATCGATCACCAGCGCTTTTACGAGATGCTCGTGGAGCGAGATGAGCTGCCCAAGACCGGCCAGGTCAACCCGTACGCGTTTTCGCAGGCGATTGCCGAGGCGCGTGAGGCCGGCGATGAGGCTGTGATTATTACCGTGGGCGCTAAGCTTTCGGGCACCAATCAGAGTGCCCGCACCGCACTTGCCGAGGCGCCGGGCGGCGACATGTTCGTCGTGGACAGCAATAACGTGACCTTGGGCGAGCGCGTGCTGGTCGAGTATGCGCTGCGCCTGGTGGACGAGGGCCAGGGCGCGGCTCAGGTTGCGGCGGCTGTCGAGGCCGTGCGCGACCGCGTGGTCGTCATCGGCCTGCTCGAGACGTTGGAGTACCTGGTGCGCGGCGGTCGCCTGTCTGCTGCGGCCGGTGCCGTGGGTACGCTGCTCAACGTAAAGCCCGTGGTGGCTGCCGAGGACGGTCTGATCGTGCAGCTGGGCAAGGCGCGCGGTTCCAAGAACGGACGTAACCTGCTCAACCAGAAGGTCGAAAAGGCGGGCGGCATCGACTTTTCCATGCCGCTGGCGCTCGGCTATACGGGCCTTTCGGATGCGGTGCTCAAGAAGTATATCGAGGACAGCGCGGCACTGTGGGCTGGCCACACCGAGGGCGAACTGCCCGTTCACACCATCGGCGCCACCATCGGCACCCACGTAGGCCCCGGTGCCGTGGCCGTAGCCTTCTTCCAGCCCGCCAACTAACCGACTTGCCATAAACCACCACAAAGGGGACAGTGAACTGCACCCCGAAACTTGGACTGAATAAATAGCGACTACGCCGCAAGGGCCCGGTTCCGGAACTCCTCCGGCGTCAGGCCCTTCAATCTTACCTGCCTGCGCCGCGTGTTCCAATGGACTATGTACCCCTCCAGGTCGCGCTTGAAGTCCTCGAAGCTGCCCCACTCCCTGCCGCGGTAGAACTCGTCCTTCACGTGGCCGAAGAGCTGCTCGGTGGCGGCGTTGTCGACGCAGTTCCCCTTGCGCGACATGCTCTGGGTGATGCCCGCCCCCTCCAGCCTGGAGGTGTAGGACTCGTGCTGGTACTGCCAGCCCATGTCCGAGTGCATGGTCGGTGCCGCCCCGTCGGGCAGGGCCTCGAGGAGCCGGTCGAGCATCCTGTGCTGCTGGGCGAGGTCCGGCGAGGTCGATATGTCGCTCGCCACGATCTCCTTCGTGCAGAAGTCGAGCACCGGGGCCCAGTAGGCCTTGGCGCCGGCGACCTTGAGCTCGGTGACGTCGGTGCCGAGCTTCTGCCATGGCCCCTCGGCGCCGAAGTCCCTCGCGATGACGTTCTCGAACGTGCTCCCCACGAGCCCCCTGTAGGAGCTGTACCGGCGGCGGGAGCCCCGGCGGCGTATCCCGCACCGGATGCCCATCTCGCGCATCATCTTGAGCACGGTCTTGTCGGCCACGACCGCGCCCAGCTCGGCGCGCAGGCACATGGCTATCTGCCGGTGCCCGCAGCCGTTGGCGGTGCGCGAGAATATCTCGGCCGCGGCGTCGCGCAGCTCGGGCCTGGTCGGCCTCCGCGGGTGCGCCAGCGCGTAGTAGTAGGTCGACCTCCTGAGCCCCGAGCACTCCAGCAGGTGGCGCAGGGAGTGCCCCTCCGCCCTCAGCGCCCTCACCGCCTCGGCCGCCGCCCTGGTCAGAGCCCGTCCCGCTCGACCAGGGCGCGCAATTTTTTTAGGTAGGCGACCTCGGCCTCGAGCCTGCGGCAGCGCTCCTCGAGCTCCTACTCGCGGGTGCGGGTGCGGGGTTTCGACCTCGACCCCCTCGGCCTGCCCTTCGGTCCGGGCCGCAGCGCCTCGGCGCCGCCCTCGCGGTAGAGCCTGCACCAGCGCTCCAGCGGGGACTTCGACCTGATCCCGAACTCGGCCATGGCGTCGGTCTTCGCCATCCCGCCGTCGACCACGGCCGACGCCGCGGCGACCCTCTGCTCGAATGTGTACCTGGATTGTTTCCCGCCCATGGACAGCAGCGCCTCGCTTCCGAACGCCCGGTATACCCACTGCCATTCTCTCACGGTCTCGCGGGGGACGGACAGGGCCTCGGCCGCTGGCTTGCAGCCGACGCCGGCGTCGAAGAGCTCGACGGCCCGCCTCCTGGACTCCAGTTCGTGCTTCACCCTGAGGTCTATACTCATGGAAAACCTCCCATTTCCCGATGTCCAAGAAATGGGAGGCAGTTCACAGGCACCTTTGTGGTGGTTTATGCTATTCCGGGTGGAAGGGAGCGAGCAATGGCGTCTGAGGGCTTTTTTGAGCGGGTGTACGAGGTGGTCGAGCAGATTCCCGAGGGGATGGTCGCCACGTACGGCCAGGTGGCGCTGCTCGCCGGTCGTCCACGAAGTGCGCGGTACGTGGGGTATGCCCTGCATAGCAATCCGCGCCCTGGTCAGATTCCCTGCCATCGTGTGGTGTTTGCCGATGGCCGCATTTGCGAGGGCTTTGCGTTTGGCGGCCCCGATGCTCAACGTGAGCTTTTGCTAGGGGAGGGCGTGACGTTTGCCGATCCCGGGCACGTCGATCTGGGTGCCTGTCGTTGGTCTGCCGGGCTGTAGCGGCTCGTTCGTGTCAAAACCACCACAAAGGTGCCTGTCCCCTTTGTGGTGGTTTTAGTTTACCTGAGCTAACTTATGGAGAAGGTGTGGCGGCGTTTATTGCCGCTACAAAGTAAACCACGGTGAACTATATTGGTTTCAGCAACGGAGCAGGCCATAGGCGATGAAAAAGCCTGCCCTGTTGAGTTTGATTCGCATTCCTCCCCTCTGTGCGATTCAACGGTGTACTTCGGGAACAGGCTCGCTGGCAACTAACTGCCAGCGAGCCTGTTCCTGTTTGTCGGGGGAGTGCAATGGGCAGAGCCGAACCGGTCGGGCACCAAAAAAGGCGGACGCCGTAGCGCCCGCCCTATAGCAATCGAAAGTTCTAGCCAGCAGATCGATCTAGTACACCATGCCCATGGCGTCCTGAACCTCGCCCAGGGTCTGCTCGGCGATCTCGTTGGCGCGACGGTTGCCCTCGTGCAGCACGTCCTTCACGTAATCCAGATCGTTCTCGTAGCGCTGGCGACGCTCGCGGATAGGTGCGAAGTACTCGTTGACGGCCTCGGTCACGTACTTCTTGAGCTGGCCGGAGCCGCCCATGCCAATCTCCTCGGCAATTTCGACCTCGGAACGACCGGTGCAGATGGCGGCCGTCGAAAGCAGGCCGGACACGCCGGGGCGGTTCTCGGGATCAAACGTGATCATGCGCTCGGAGTCGGTCTGGCTCTTCTTGATGCGCTTGGCCGTCTCCTCGGCGGTCATCGAGATGTTGATGGCGTTGCCGTAGCTCTTGCTCATCTTGCGACCGTCCAGACCGGGCAGCAGCGGGGTCTCGGACAGCAGCGCGTCGACCTCGGGGAACACCTTGCCGTAGCGGTTGTTAAAGCGGCGAGCGATGGTGCGGGTGAGCTCGATGTGCGGCAGCTGGTCGCGACCGACGGGCACCACATTGCCCTTGCAGAACAGGATGTCGCAGGCCTGGTGCACCGGGTAGGTGAGCAGAAGGCCGGTGAGCTCGTGGCCCGAGGCCTCCATCTCGGCCTTGACCGTGGGGTTGCGCGCCAGCTCGGCCTCGGAGACCAGCGACAGGAACGGCAGCATGAGCTGGTTGGCGGCGGGCACGGCGGAGTGCGCGTAGATCATGGTCTTGTCGGGGTCGATGCCGCAGGCAAGGTAGTCCATGACCATGTTGTACACGTTGTCCTGGATGTGCTCGGTCGTGTCGCGGTCAGTGATGACCTGGTAGTCGGCGATGAGCACGTTGGTCTTGGCGCCCATGTTCTGTAGCTCAACACGGCCCTTGAGGGTGCCGAAGTAGTGACCCAGGTGCAGACGGCCGGTGGGGCGGTCGCCGGTGAGCATGGTGAACTTTTCGGGCGTTTTGGCCAGGCCCTCGCGAATGGCGTTGCTCTTTTGCAGCGCGACTTCGTAGCTGTTCTCGTTTGGCATGATTGCTCCTAACGTATGTTCATGGGTCAAGATGATAACGCGTTTATTGGAGGGGCGGGTCGTAAGTAGGCGAGGGGCGGGAGAGGGGTGGCTTGTGCGATGGGCGCGGCGCGGCCGCGCTTGGCCAACGGTGCCTTGGCACATCCTCGGCAGCTTGCCCTAGAGCTTGTGGTGGCGCTCTTCTTTGCGCTCCTCGGCTGCCTGCTCCTCCTGCTTAAAGGCGGGGTCGTCGGGGGTGACGAGCTCGTCCTCGTGCGTGCGCTTGTTGTAATGGTGGCGCAGCACGGGCTCAAACAGATGCAGATGCTTGGCAAAGGCCGCCGAGCCAATGGCGAGCACGGTAAAGATGAGCACGCGCATGGGCACCTCGACCTGGTTAATCGCGGCGGCGCCGGCCGAAAGCATGATGCACCAGGCATAGATGAGCAGCACGGCCTGTTTTTGGTTGTAGCCTTCTTGGATCAGGCGGTGGTGGATGTGGCCCTTGTCGGCCTGTCCGATGCTAATGTGGGCGCGCTTGCGGCGCACAATGGCGCTAAACGTGTCGATGATGGGCACGCCGGCAACGATGAGCGGGATGATAAGCGAGGTGAGTGCGGCGGTGCGGCTCACGTTGAGCAGCGAGATGGAGCCCAGCGCAAAGCCCAGAAGCAGCGACCCCGAGTCGCCCAAGAAGATGCTTGCGGGGTTGAAGTTGTAGTGCAAAAAGGCCAGACAGGCGCCAAAGAGCGCAATAGAGAGCGCGGCGGCGTCGATGCGGCCCGAGAGCACGGCCATCGAAAACATGGTGAACGACGCGATGCCGCAGATGCCCGTGGCCAAGCCGTCGAGGCCGTCGATGAGGTTAATGATGTTGGTGAATGCCACCAGATAGATCACGGTGATGGGGTAGGCGAGCCATCCGAGCATGATCTCGCCGGGGGCAAACGGGTTGACGATGACGCCGATTTTTAGGCCGCCGATACAGGCGATAAGCGCGGCGAGGACCTGTCCGGCCAGCTTTTGCTTGGGCTTGAGCTGGAAGACGTCGTCGATAGCGCCGGTCGCAAAGATGACGGTAAAGGAGAGCGCCAGCATGGGATAGCTAATGTGAAGGCGCGGGTGCGGCACCAGGACGGGCGGCCAGCCTAGGTACCAGGTGCCTAGGATTTGCACAATGCAGGCAACGACCAGGCCCAAAAACACCGCCGTTCCGCCCAAACGCGGGATGGGCTTGGTGTTGATGCGGCGCTTAGAAGGATAGTCGACGGCATCGAGCTTAATTGCCAAGCGCTTGACCAGGGGCACCGCGAGGAAGGTCGTGATAAAGGCCGCCGCTGCCACGCATAGGTACGGTATGTAGCTCGGGGATGAAGCCATGAATCTAAAAACCGCCAAGCGTCGAAGGAAAAGGTCAAAGGTTGCTACGCGGAAATGGCATAGCTGCCCCATGATACTCGACCGAGGGGGGTGCGGAGGTTTGCACCGTGCGATTATCACGCGCATACCAGATATTGGAATGTTGTCGATGGCTTGTCGGGATGCCGGCGGGGATCCATATGGACTGTATGGTGATTTTCGGCAAAAGAAAACCACCCCCCACGTTACGAAAATGAACCCACCTAAAACAGGTGGGTGCCCTCATCGACTGTTCCAGCGTCCTTAACAACGAAGGATACCTGTACTAGGTACGACTGTGTGGGCTCCCTAAATAAACGCGACGGTTCACCCAGTTGCTCCGCGGGGGGCGGAATACCTACATCATAAAGCGGCACTTTGTCGATTCCAGTCTTGACATTACAAAAATCGTGTCGGACGATTACGGCGCCTTGGGGCTTGAGCCGTCTACGCGGCCTGGCCCTTTATGTTTGAGCTGCTGAATTGTTGTTTTGGAGCATGTTTTTATGCCGACGTCGTTGACCGAACTTTTTTCGCCCGCCTGCCATTTGTGTCCCCGCCGTTGCGGTGCGGCGCGCGATGAGGGCGCGCGCGGCGTATGCGGTGCTAACGACACGCTCAAGGTGGCCCGCGCGGCGCTTCATATGTGGGAGGAGCCGCCTATCTCGGGCGAGGCCGGTTCGGGCACGATCTTCTTTAGCGGCTGCTCGCTTAAATGTATCTACTGCCAGAACCACGAGATCTCGACCGGCAATTTTGGCCTTGAGATTTCGCCTGAGCGCCTGGTCGAGATTATGCTGGAACTGCAGGACCAGGGTGCCAACAACATCAATTTGGTGACGGCGACGCACTATGCGCACCTGTTGCCTGCCGCGATTGCCGCGGCACGGGCGCGCGGGCTGGTCATCCCGATCGTCTACAACACGAGTGGTTACGAGCGCGCGAGTGCCGTGGCGGCGCTGGGCGACCTGGTCGATGTGTGGCTCACCGACTTTAAATATGCCGATGCCGGGCTTGCGCAGTCGCTTTCTCATATTAAGGATTACCCGCGCGTGGCCGTGTCGGGCCTGGCACAGATGACGTGCGAGATCGAGCGCCGCGGGGGAGAGCTGGTGGACGAGGACGGGCTCATGAAGCGCGGCATCATCGTGCGCCACCTGGTGCTGCCGGGGCATGCAGACGATTCGTGTCGCGTGCTGGACCTGGTGTGGCAGACGGTGGGCGACGTGCCGATCTCGGTCATGAACCAGTACACGCCCAATGCGCTCATGCGCGAGCAGGGCGGCGACCTGGCACGCGCCGTGACGCGCGAGGAGTACGAGCAAGTGCTCGACCATGCCGACGACCTGGGCTTTACGACGATGTTCTGGCAAGAGGGCGGCGCGGTAGACGAGAGCTTCACCCCGGCCTTCGACACCACCGGTGTTCTTACCAGCGCAAAGTAGTGCGTTCGTCGATGATTTTTCTGGGACGGGGGATAAATAATCATCGGGTGGCTCGGGCGTTCGAAAAGTAGTCAAAACAGCCCCGTCCCAAAAAGACTGGGTATTGGGCGTTGACAGTTGGCGAGCCGTAGGTAAAATATCAACTTGTCTTGGGGACGTAGCTCAGTTGGGAGAGCGCTGCCGTCGCATGGCAGAGGCCGAGGGTTCGACTCCCTTCGTCTCCACCATTGGATTATTAGGCGAACCCTTTTCGGGGTTCGCCTTTTTTTGTTTGGGTTGGAAGTCATCACCCCAGTAGTCGAAAGCGAAATAAAGCTTGAGTTCATCCCCGTCTACCTCAATGAGTCGCACGAACGTCTCGATGATTTCGGCTGCATCTGGTTCCTGCGCAATGTGATCGAGCCAAGTGGCTATAGCTTCACCAGACAGATTCGCTCCTTCGTTAGCTTGAGCCTGCCGCAGATCGGCTTCTAATGCCGCTTTCTGCTCGCGGAGCATGGCAACGCGCTCTTTACCGCCGGGCGGCGCAATGCCGTCCTCGATAGCCTGCCAGATACGCTCAAACGCCGTGTCGATGCGCTTTATCTCGCGCTCAATGCGCTTGCTCTCCGGTTCTTCCTTCTCTTCATTCATTTCGTTATAAAGAGCCATTACATCAACGATACGTTGACGTATATCCGGCTTCTTAATCGTTTCGAGGACGGTATCAAGCACGGCTTCTTCAACGGCATCGCGCCTAAAGGTGCGCTTACATTTTTTGCACTTGTAGTAGTGGTACACGCGGCCTGTTTTGGATGTTCCGCAGGTGCCAACGTAGTATTGGCCGCACTCTGGGCACCACATCTTGCCCGATAGCGGGTAATCGTTGGTGTCACGTGTCTTGTTGTGTTTGCGCCCGTTTGAGCCCAAGATGCTGTTGATCATGTCCTGGTCTTCGCGCGACCACAACGCAGGCATGCCATCTTCGATTCGCACGCCCGCGTAATCATAAACGCCGCAGTTCTGTTCGCGCCTAAGCAGCTTTGTTATCACGCCGTGCGTTAGTGGCTTGCCACGCTTGCCGCGTTCACCTGCGACAGCACGCTTGATTTCGGCTACAGTCGAACCAGCAAAGAGCATGTTTTTCATACGGTGCATCACGGCGGCTTCACGCTCGTTGACCTCGTAATACCCGTTAACAATGTCCCAGCCGTAATGCGTGCGACCGTTTGCCATTCCGCGCTGGGCGTTCTTGTTGATACCGTCGCGGATACGCTCGCTGTCGATTGCGCTTTCCCATTCTGCGAGCACTTCGAGCATTCCGAGATTCAAGACGCGCGTTGAGCCTTCGCCAAGGCTTTCGCCGGCGTAAAGGATTTCAACGCCTGCCTTGCGCAGCCTGATTCGTGCAAGCGCCATCTCGTCACGGTTGCGCATGATGCGCGTAACCTTATAGATCACTACATAATCGAATAACCCTAGTTTTGCGTCTGCCATCATGCGTTGAAATTCTACGCGCTGCACGTCACGGCCTGTTTGTGCGTAATCGCTATATACGCGCACAACGTCAAGGCCGTTTTCCGCGCAGTACTCACGCGACTTCTCTACTTGGATGTCAATACTTTCACTTCGCTGGTTATGCGAACTGAAACGTGCATAGATGGCGGCACGTGTGCCCTTTGGCATGATAAAATCACCTTGCCTTTTCATTTGAACGGATTGGCAAGCCCTGCACTGGTCTTGGCGGATAGGTGCGGGGCATTTTTATGTCTAATCTTCTTTTGATTCCCTTGCAGCTGCCTTGGCTGTCATGGCGATGTTTTGCTGCCACTCGGGCGAACTTTCGCGGTAATGATCAATCATTTCGCGCTCGTCAGACGAAAGGTCATCAACGTTATCAAATTCGCAAGTCTCATCATTCCAACCGAGTATGTCATTTGGGGAACAGCCCAATGCAATGGAAAGATTCCAAATCTGCTCAGCATTCATCATTGCCGCGCCAGATTCCCATGATCGATAGGTGTACTTGTTCACACCAATCTTTTCGGCAAACTCGTCTCTGTTCGAGTAACCAGCGGCTTTCCGCAGCTTCATAAGGCGAATGTTCACTGCTAGTCTCCTTCTCTTCTAATGTAAGTGCATAGTACAACGAAATTAGCCAATACACAACGAAATTATTAGTTTTCGCTTGACAGCGTTATTTTGCATAGCTATAGTGCGTAGCCAGTTGCTAAGGAAATTAGCAGCTGGCTAATATTCCTAGGGTAAACCCTAGGAATATACGGGTTGGCTACTTGACAAGCAAGTAGCCAAATATTGGCTCAATGCAGAAAGGAGGAAACGTAATGGGTTTCAACAAGGAGGTGTTTGCGGCGAACTTGCGAGCAGCTCGCGCGAAGCTCGATATATCTCAAGATGAGTTCGCAAAGCGCGTCGGTATCTCCAAAGATTCCGTCGTGAAGTACGAGAGCGGTGAGGGTTACATCCCAGGCGCAGACAAGATCATGTCCATCTGCCGAGTTGCGCACATCAGCCCCAATGAGCTTATGGGATGGGGGGAAATCGCGTAATGGATGAATTTATCGATGTATTGACGCTCTGGTTGTTCATAGCAACTGCCGTTGCCGTCGGCAACATGATCGGCAAGTAAGAAAGGAGGGGTTTCAGATGTATGAAACCCAATCGCAAACCAACGGTTTGCATCGTGGTTTTGACGCCTGCGAAACGCCGCAAGCTCGATGTTTCGCAGGCGGCATTTTGCCGGCGCGTCAGAGCTATGACGCAAGCTCGCGAAATGAAAGCGCCCGCACCTGGCGGCAACCGGGCACGGGCAATGTCAGAACCTTGACCAGTAATGACAACGAGAATTTTACACCACTAGCAACTGTTAAGCGGTGGTTTTGCGGCGCTATTGCCGTACTGGCGGCAACTGGAATCCTGCTCATTGCCCTGGCGGGTGCCATTATCTGGCTTACCGAAGCATGCAACCTGTCTTGGCTACCGTTCGTCCTTGCCGGTCTTGAGCTGTGGTTTATCGTCCGAATGGTCGACCAATGAGGGGCTATCTCGACCGCGATGCAAACGGCTTCTGGGTCGCGCGAGTGATCATCGAGGAAGCCCGCAGGCCGGGCGTGAGCGGCGCGGGAGACGTGCGCACGCGCCACAGACTGCCCGTCCCGCCATCGGCACCGCGAGAGGTCGCAGAAGTGGCGTTCAGGCGCTTTATGAGCCGTGAAGCAAGGAAGCGCCATGGATGTTGACGATTACACCCAGCCGCTCGAATCCGTGATGCGGCAGGAACAGTTGGCAATGTACCCGGTGCCGCTCAAGCTGCAAGACCGGCAGGAGCTTTTCAAGCTCTGGTGCGAGCTCAATCCAAGGGTGCTGCGGCAGATCGAGCTTACGGCGCTCGCAATCGACCGGCGAGGTATCCGAGTAAGCGCCAAGTACCTCATTGAGAAACAACGTTACGAGGGCAGCGTCAAGCTCGTCGGCGTTCCGTTCGTGGACGGAAACGGCGTTGAGCACGTCTACGGCATTAACAACACAGATACGCCGCTTCTAGCCCGTTGGCTTCTAAAGCGGCATCCAAAGCTGAACATCAAGCTTCGCAATTCCATCTATGACAAGGAGAACAATCATGAAGCGTAAGGAAGCAATCAAGTTCCTCGATTCCGTTGCCGAGTATATCAGCGATGTCGACGGCTCCATTTCGCTCTTAAACCGCAAGAGCGGTGAGAGCGTCGAGCTTGATACCGATCTGGCCTTCTGTTTCATGGGGACGCCCATCGTAGCCATGAAAGACATGCTCGAGAGCGACAAACTCGACGATATGACGCCCGGCATGTTTGTCCACCTGATGGCCGTCTCGGCGTGCAACGCGTATGTGCAGCAGCTCAAAGAGCGCTGAGCAGCTGGCGCTCGATCTTTTTGGTGAACAGCCGATGCCAACGCCCGGGCAATGCCGGTTCGAGCTTCATCTGCTCGAGCACGGCGAAAAGCCCAAGAGCGCGTGTGGCTTTCGCGGAACGACCGTCTGGACTAATTGCCGCGAGGTTGGCAAGTGCCTTTGGGACGGCTGGCACCAGCAGGGGACAAGCGATGGATTAACGACGGGAGGTGATGACGATGACGGCGATTCCTAAAGACGTGCACGATCAGGCACAGGAACCCATGGCGTGGTTTCAGCACGATGCTAACGCGCAGCGGGACATCAAATGCCAGCGGCTGCTCATGCGGCGCGGTAACGAGGGCTACGGCGCTTACTGGCGGCTCTGCGAGCTTCTGGCTAGCACTAAGCACCACTCAATTGCGGTGGACACCGATGAAGACTGGCTCATTCTGGCCGGCGCAATCGGTATGCGCTCGATGGGGGCGTTCGACGAGACGGTGAGCATCGCCGAGACACGAGATTTCATCGACTGCCTGCTCGAGATCGGCTTGCTCGTGAGGGACGGAAAAGGCCGAATCGAGAGCGAGAGGATGTGCAAAAACGCGCTTTATTTTGGCAAGCAGCGCGTCAACGGAGCCAAGGGCGGCAGGCCGAAAAAGAAGCAGGAAAACCCGCCAAACTAGCAGGTCAGAGCGTATGTTTGTGTTGTTGCGGATTGAAACCAGCGCGAAACCATCGGTTTTAGGTTGGGCTAAGCCTAACAATACATAACATAACAGTACAGAAGCGGGTTTTTGGGTTTGGGTCATAAAACCCAAACCCAAAGCCAAAAACCCGCACTTGCTTGTTATGTTGACTTACAAGCAAGGTTCTTCTTTCTTGCTTCTTCTTTCTTGATCGATTCGTTTTTCGAGCGATTCCAAAGCCTGTTTTCGAGTATTCAGCAGTAGTTATCAACAGGTTTTCAACAAGTTTTCAACAATAGCAAAGTTTTCAACAATAGCAAAGTTTTCAACAAAGGAGCGTTGGCGATGCCTTACGGGAGCTATGTCAACAAAGTCCGAAAGCACACGTGCCCTTACTGCGGCATCGAACGGAATTTGGACTGGTTCATCAAGGACAGCGAAGCCTGCTGGAAGTGCAGGGAGACGAAGAAGAACGAGAAGGAGGTGAAGAGAAATGACAGCATCGGTTGATCGCGAAGACCGCGCTTACGTCAAGCGTAGCCTTACGCAAGACGATCTCGTTTTTCTCAAAGAGCTACAGCATGAGCTGAACAGTCAACCGACATTGGCAACAGCTGACCCACGCTTTTGGGTCATTCGCGACTACGTATATCGCGAAGCAACAGATGGCGATGACATCGAAGCCGTTGAGCTTTTTGAAGATGGCGAAGGTGAGATCATTGGCCTAGGGGAAGCGGTATCGCGAGCCTACAAGGACGAGCTTAATTTAGGCGGCGAAGAGCACGCCAAAGAATGGCTTGAAGACAACTGGCTTGATCTTGACGATGACGGATGCATTCGGGCACGTTTCACGAATATGGGCATCAGCATCTCTAAGGGTGTAATCAAGGAATACGCCGAAAACAACGCGCTTGGTTGCGTGTTCCTTACGAAGCTGTGGGCAATTGTCCCGGACACCATGTTTCTCACGCTTCGCGAAGCGGAAGAGCACCTTAAGGCCAATTACTACCACTACTCGACAGAGGCGCATACGTTCGGCATGCACGCTTGGCGCTCACCAGAGGTCGCGCAGCTGATAAAGCTGCTCCATACGGTCGATTTTGACGAGTTGTCGAAGCTGGTTTCAAAGGAGTGATGGCAATGAGCTCTTACGTTAAGCGTGTAGGTGATCTGACTGAGCCTGTTGAGCTCAGTGCTTCGCAGGTTACCGAGAATATGACCTCAACGGTCGATACGGGGTTCGACCCTGTGACCAAGCCCGCTCATTACGCTGGGCATACCGGCATTGAGTGCAAGCAGGCAATGGAATCGATGCTCGGCACCGATGAGTACGTGTCCTATATGCAGGGATGCGCCTTCAAATACCTGTGGCGCTGGAAGTCCAAGAACGGCATCGAAGACCTCAAGAAGGCGCATGAGTGCATCGAGAACATGCTTGAAGCACTGGAAGGCAGCGCGTCATGAGCGGCGGTGACTTCTACGCCGCGCCCAAGATCGTCACTGTCCGCAAGGCGCATCAGTGCGCGTACTGCGGCAAGACGGTTCCAGCGGGAACGCGTGGCGTGCTCATGGAAAGCGGCCTTTGGATGCGTCTGTTCTGGAAGCGCTACGCATGTCCGCGCTGCCAGCCATATGTCAGTGAGTTTTGGAGCTGGCAAGGCTTGGAGAGCGAAGACATCGAATGGGATTTCGACGAGTTCATGCGGGAGTATCACCGCGATGTGTGGGTGACCGACGATGACGATTAGGAGCGACCGCAAGACCCTCGAGAACCTGTGTGCCGTATCGCAGGACATGAGCCGGCGCATTACAACGTGCGAGAAGCGCGGACACGATGGAGCGCGGGTCGATTACGACGATCTTATTTGCTGGTGCGATTGCGTCACCGACGCAATCGAAGTGATTCACCGAAATTTGGAGGAAAGCAATGAAAGAATTTAAGACCGAGGAAGAGTATGAAGAGGCATCGTCGATGCTGGTTGGGTGCGCCCTGCTGATCGTCCCGTTTGCGATGCTGGTTGCCAGTATCGCCATTGGCTTCATCTTCGGAGCTGGATATGGGTTCCTGGCCTTCTCCTGCTTCCTGCTGATCGTGTGCATCTACTTCATTTACGCGGCAAAGATCAGCATGCACAAGGCGAAGAAGGCGGCTGAAAAGGAGCAGGACGATGATTGAGAGTCCAGGCCATGTCTTCAACCGCATCATTAAGGATTTCGACAATGCGTACATATCTGCGCTTCGCGGAAAAGGAAACTTCCTATATGAGGTTTTCAGCGCAATGAGCCGTGCGCATAGGGAATTGGTCAAGTACGAGAAGCGTTGCAGGAAGTATGTAGACCCTAAATGGCAGCGCCGGTATACAAAGGCGCTCAAGCGGTCGCGCAGGAACGTCGACCATCTCAAGCGCATCGGCAGGTGCCGGTGATGGGCATCGAGGTCAAGCGCGACCAAAAGGGCGTGTGGTACGCGCAGCCGTATCTTGGCAAGGCACCTGACGGGCGGCAGATACGGCCACGACGTAGCTTCCCGGATGCCGCGACGCGCGAGGAAGCACAGGCTTTGGCTGATGCTTGGGCTTCACACCTGACCTTTGACGGCAAGGTCAAGAGCACGCTTATAGTCGACCTGCTTTGGGAATACATCGAGCAGCGGAAGATTAAGGGCGCAGGATTGAACACCGTGAAGAGATGGTCGCTCTTCACGCGAACCTACGTGGGCAAGTACCTCAAGGGCAAAGTCGCTCGCGACCTTACCGCTATCGAGTTGAACGACTTTGAGACGCGGCTTGGCGTGAGCAAGAAGAACGGCGGTCAAGGTCTTTCGCGCAACACGATCATCAGCGTCCACCACTTTTTGCGCGGCGCATATAACTTCTGGGTGCGTATCGGCATCTGCGAGAACAACCCAATGCTCATGGTTGCAAAGCCGCCAGAGGAACGCCATGAAGCCGTGAGCATCGACGAATGGGATTACAAGGCACTCGATGCCACGGTTTCTGAAGAGCTCGACCTTGAAGCGCCCGAGAAGCGCTTCATGCGCCAATCAGCCTACGCTTTCGCGGCTTGGCTCGCACTGCATACGGGGATGCGCGTCGGCGAGGTGTGCGCCGTAAGGCGGCGCGACCTCCACAAGGCGCAGGGGTTCATCCTCGTGAGCGGTACGGTCATCGAGGTTCCGGGCGGCGGCGTTATGCGATCCAATGTGACCAAGAACAAGAAGACGCGGCCCGTGGCGTTAATCGACGAAGAGTGGGAGCGGATAAAAGCCTATCTCGCGCAACAGGATTCGATTTCAGACGCTTTCACGCCTGATTCGCCACTGGTGAGCGTAGACGGCTCTTACATGCGCCCAACGACCGTCTCAAAAGCATTCAGCCGCGCTCGCGACCGTGCAGGCATGCCGAAGGCGTACACGTTCCACTCGTTACGCCATACGCACGCAACGTGGTGCCTGGCGAACGGCGTTGACCTCAAGACGCTCGCAGATCGTCTGGGGCACTCGAACGAAGCGACCACGCTGAAACTCTACGCGCACCTTCTGCCGGGGCGCGACCAGGCGGCGGCTCAGGCGTTCAACAACTTTGCCAAGCAGCTTGAGGACGGAGTGTAAACGGTGTGTAAATGGCAAGACCTCGGCCATTTGCGTCACGACACGAAAACGAGAGGTCAGAAAGCAAAACCGATGGTTTGGGAACGGTTAGCCGCCGTATTCCAAGTAAGAATCAGGAGATACTGAAAATGGTACCGAAATTGACTGCCGAACAGCGGCGCGCAGCCCTCGATAAGGGGATGCAGATCAGGATTAAGAGAGCGGAGTACAAGGCCAAGCTTAAGAACGGCTTGATGTCCATTGAGCAGTTCTTTGAGTTGGCAGACGGCGGAGACCAGGCTGCATCGGGCATGCGTGTCGAATCGCTGATTAGGTCGATGCCCAGTTTTGCCGCGCCACGAACCCAGAAGCTCATGAAGAGCCTGCACATCAGCACGAGCCGCCGCGTGCAGGGTCTGGGATACATCCAGCGAGAGGGGCTTATCGAGGCTCTTGGAGGTGGACGCCGTGAGTAGGTCGAATGAGCGGGCACGCCGACGAATCAAGAGACTGAGTGTGCTTTTGGCGGTGCTCATAGTGTTGTTGGGCTGCATCATCGTATTTCTTTGTTTTTGCCTTATGGAACTGCTCATAAGCGTCATTACCGGTTGCCTGTTCTCATGGCTCGTCCCATTGCTCGCAACCGCGATGGTGATCATGACCTATATCGCATTGGCAATCGTGAGGGGTGGCAACTGTGAGTGACAGCCTTAACAGCGTCACCTTGAGTGGCAACCTTGGGCAAGATGCAGAGGTTAGGTACACCAACAGCGGCCTTGCGGTAACGAGCTTTTCACTAGCAGTGAACAAGAGCCGCAAGCAGCAGGACGGTAGCTATAAGGACGTGACCAGTTGGGTCGACTGCGTGATGTACGGCAAGCGTGGCGAAGCGATGTTTAACAACGGCCTTCTGATGAAGGGCGCACGCCTGGCCATCCTTGGGCACCTGCATCAGAACGTGTGGGAGAAGGACGGCAAGCGCTATCGCAAGCTTGAGGTCATCGTTGATAACGTGGCAATCATGACCTCGCATCGACAGTCGCAGCAGCCGGCGGCGGTACCGCAGGCTGCGACCTACCCAGATGTGTACGACGAAGATATTCCCTTCTAAGGAGCTGACATGTACGGACGAAAGATGAACGTTTGCCTGGCTGACGGAACGGTCATGCCGACATACGCGCACGATGGCGATGCAGGCTTCGACCTTTGCATCACCGAGGATGTAAGGCTTGAGCCAAACGCAAGCGCTGTCTGCGGACTTGGCTTTGCCTGCGAGATTCCGAGCGGTTGTGTCGGCTTGGTCTTCCCGCGCTCCGGCCTTGGCGCTCACTACGGCGTGACGCTGCGCAACAGCGTAAGCGTCATCGACAGCGGATACCGTGGCGAGGTGCACGCACCGCTGGTCAATCTCAGCTGTGACACCGTGTTTCTTCCCAAGGGTACGCGCGTGTGCCAGATGGTCGTTGTCCCGTTCGTGCCGTGTGATCTTGTCGGGGTCGATAGCCTGACCGACACCGAGCGCGGTACAGACGGCTTCGGCTCTACGGGCATCGACTAGGGTTGATGCCTTGTGGATGCCAAGGAATACTTCGAGCGCATCCGTGACGAGGTGGCTAGCATCGAGCACGCAAAGGAGATGCTAGCCCGCCTTAAGGCTCGCGAGGGAGCCAAGGCGCAGAGCTACAGCACGGGCGGCGGTGGCGGCTCAGACCCCATGGATGCGATTAACGGGCGTATCGACTTTGAGGGGAGGTTGGAAAGGAGGATCGCGGACAGCCAATCCGAGGTGGACGAAGCGTGCGTGCTGCTCTACGGTGCCGACAATCGCGGCGGCTTGGCTAAGCTCAAGGGCAACCGATACGCCGACGCGCTGTGCATGGCCTATCTCCAAGCGATGCCATGGGACGAGATATCCGATGTGATGCAGTGCTCGCGCCAATGGTGCAGGGAGCTTTGCAACGTTGGGTTCCGCTATATCGACGAGGTGGGCTTTGCCGCGCTCAAAGATATTTGAGATTGGTACTTGTCATCACTTTTCAGTTTGTGCTACATTTCGGTACGGTGGATTATCAGAAAGGGACACGGCCTTGGGTCGCGTCCCTTTTTTGTTGGGGGTCGCGCAATGGCAAAGGGCTTCTCGTATCGGTTCTACCATTCCAAGGATTGGGAACAGGCGCGAGAGCTCGCATTGCAGCGCGACGCCTATCTTTGCCAGCACTGCCTTAAGGCTGGCATCGCAACACCGGCAACGATGGTGCATCACATCATCGAGCTAACACCATCGAACATCAGCGATCCGAACATAGCGACCGACACTCGCAACCTTGTAAGCCTGTGCGACCTCTGCCACAAGAAGGTGCACGGCTGGGCAAGGCAGGGCAGCACAAGGAAAGGGCTGCGCTTTGACGAGGACGGCAACTTGATTTCGCTGACAGACGAAAACACAGACTGAGCACAAGCGCACAGTCAAACAAAATGACAGACAAAACAGCAGGTCACAGCTTCGAGCTATCCCCCCGGTCTAAAACCAAGGCACCCAGCATAGGGCACCAACGCCGGAAGATAGAAATTTGCGTGTGACGGGTTTCAGAACGGGGGTGGTCTTGTGGGAAGGCGAAAAGTGTGCGAAAGTAACGACCTTTTGCCGAAAGCCACGGAAAGTCCCCCGAAGAAGCGCACCGCTTCCATCGAGAGCCGATACCAAAGCGAGCTGAAAAAGCTCCAACGGCTCACTAAGGACGCGATACCAGACGAGAAGCGAAGCGCCGTGCTTCCGCTGATGTCGAACATCGCGTTCCTGAAGGTCAAGCTTGACGAAGCCCGCCGCGAGCTGATGTACGAGAGCATCTTCACCGAATATGACAACGGCGGCGGTCAATCCGGCTTGCGAGAGCATCCGGGTTTCAGCGCCTACAACAAGCTGTTCACGACCTTCTCGCGCGGCATCAAGCAGCTCACCGACATGATGCCGTCCGGCAGCACCGCAGGCGATGCGCTCATTGACTACCTCAATGAAACGCGCTTCGGCGGCTAAGAAGCGAAGCGGCGCTGGTCGCTGCGAGCAGGCGATACGAAGCTACTTCGGTGGCATCCTCAACGGTGAGATCACTGCTTGCGAGAAGATGCATCAGCTCGCGGAGCGCGTGCTGCGCGACCTGGATAACACCGATCCGCTCTATCCGTACCATTACCGCGAAGAGTTCGCGGCGAAGCACGTCACCTTCATCGAGACGTTTTGCCGACTTCCGAGCGGAAAGCTTGGACGCAAGTTCAAGCTCGAGCTTTTCCAGTTGGCTATCCTCTCCGTAATCTTCGGTTTCGTGGATGCCGAGGGCTTGCGCCAATACCGCGAAGTCCTTTGGATTATGGGGCGAAAAAACGGTAAGACCGCGCTTGCGTCGGCTATTGAGCTTGACTTGCTCATTAACGATGACGAGGGCGCACCGGAAGTCTACAACGTGGCTACGGCTCACGATCAGGCGGCGAAGGGCTTCAACAACGCCTGGCGAATGGTGATGACCTCACCGGCGCTGGCAAAGCACGTGCGAAAGCGCGTGAGCGACCTTTACTGCGGCCTCAACATGGGGTCAATCAAGGCGCTTTCCGCCAACACGAACCACCTTGACGGCTTGGACATCTCAGGCGCTATCGTTGACGAGCTCGCAGCCATGCGAAACCGCGACCTCTACGACCTGACGATTCAGGGTATTTCCGCCCGTAGGCAACCGCTGGTTCTTGAG
This sequence comes from Collinsella sp., assembly GCA_046995905.1. Lineage (GTDB taxonomy): Bacteria > Actinomycetota > Coriobacteriia > Coriobacteriales > Coriobacteriaceae > Collinsella. Next base: position 1,787,582 of record JBKXET010000001.1, on the reverse strand, counting down.
ATCACGACCAACGGATTCGTGCGCGGTGGCATTTTCGATGCTCAGTACGAATACGCTGCCAAATGGCTGAACGGCGAAGCATCTGGAGAAAAAGCCGAGCATTTCATCGCTTTCATTTTTGAGCTTGACGAGCGCGAGGAATGGAAAGACGAGAAGTGCTGGATTAAGGCGAATCCCGGACTTGGAACAATCAAGTCTCTGAAATCGCTCAGGGAAAACGTCTCCAAGGCACTCGATGACCCGACATTCTTGCCGACGCTGCTGGTAAAAGACTTCAACCTCATTGAGAATCAGAGCCAAGCCTGGCTCAAATGGTCTGAGATACACAACGAAGCCACGTTCGACCCATCCGATGGGTCGTTTTCTTATGCAGTTCTCGGCGTGGACGCTTCGGACACGACCGACCTAACGGCGGCGTGCCTGCTTATGATGCGTCCGAACGACGAGCACATATACGCAATGCACATGGCGTGGATTCCGCTTCGCGCTTTGGAACAGGCGGAAGCCGAGGGGCGGCGCGGTGGTCGAGACGGCGTGCCGTACGATGCCTGGATTGCCCGCGGGCTGCTCAGGACGTCGGCAACGCCGATCATCGACAAGCGCGACGTACTGGATTGGGTCACGGAGATTCAGGAAAAGTACGGCATTTATTCGGTTGCCTGCGGCTATGACCCGTGGCATATGCGAGACGTTCCGACTGTTGAAGCTTACGAGGGCTATTTCGGAGCCGATAACTTCAGAAAGGTAGTACAGGGTGCGCAAACCTTGTCCATGCCCATGAAGGAGCTTCGAGCGCTCTACAAGGAAAACCGCATCGTCGATAACCAGAACCCTATAGCGGAATGGTGCCGCTCGAACGTGATGATCAGAAACGACGCGAACGGCAACATTTCGCCCGACAAGAAGAACCAAGATCCGCGCAATCGCATTGATGCTTGGGCGGCTGAGTGCGACGCGTTCGTAGTGCTCAAAGACATGATGGATGACTACCAAAGCATGATTGGAGGTTAAAACGTGCGAAAACCAACGCTTTTCCGCTCGATGTTCGATGCCGTGTTCCATAAGCCGATCATGCAGGCAGTCGATGGCTACTTTCAGACGTTCACGGCCTACGCGCCGCGCTTCACGTCGTGGTCTGGCGGCATCTACGAAGCCGAGCTGACGCGCTCCATAATCGAGCGTAACGCCGACCATGCTTCAAAGCTCCGTCCCGAGATTTCAGGAACGGCGCAACCGCAATGGACGCGTTCTTTGCAGTGGCAACCGAACCCGTGGATGACAACGCCGCAGTTCTTGCATCGCGTCTCAACGATACTTGACGTTTGTGACACGTGCTTGATCGTCCCTGTTGACGGAGGGGACGGAATCACGTCCGTTGGCTATTACCCAGTGCTGCCGAGCCAGTGCGAAGCCTACGACGTTGACGGCGCTTTGTGGCTTGAGCTCCGTTTTCCCGGCGGCGATAAGACCTTGATTGAGTGGTCGCGCATCGGCGTTATGACGCGGCATCAATTCAAGAGCGATCTGTTCGGTGACGGTACCAACGTGCTTAATCCGACGCTTGATTTGATTCACGCTCAAGAGGAAGCCGAGAAAACAGCTATCGAGCAGGGCGCGGCGGTGCGCTTCATCGGCAAACTTTCGCAAAACCGAAACCCGAAAGACACGATGGAATCCGCAAAAGCTTTCAATGAGCAGCTGGGGGCTTCGAATGCTGGCGGCATCGTCGTTTACGACAACAAATATCAAGAGGTCAAGCAGATTGCGCCGCAGAGCTACACCGTTGACGCTGCGCAAATGGAGCGCATAGAAAAAGCAGCCTATCGTTTCTTCGGATCAAGCGAAGACATCGTTATGAACAAGGCTGACGAGGACACGTACAACGCCTTTTACGAGGGGCGTACCGAGGTCTTCGCTATCCAACTCGGTTACGTGCTCACGGCGATGACGTTCACGCCGAACGAGATTGCCCACGGCAACTCGATTACGTTCAGCGCGAACCGCCTGGAGTTCGCGAGCAACCAAACGAAACTCAACGTTTCGACGGCGCTGTTCGACCGAGGGATTTGGTGCGGCAACCAAGTTGCCGAGGTCTTCCAATCGCCGAGCTATCCGGGCGGCGAACGCCATGTTATTCGCGGCGAGTACATCGACCTCGACCTAATCAGCCAGCACACATCCGAGCAGGCTGCGGCTGCTGCCCAGACTAATGCGAACATCGCCGCGATAGACGGCAAGAAAGACGGTGGTGAAGATGCCAGCCAAACCGAATGAGCGCCAGTACCGCCAGATGTCGGTGGTCTTGAGAAGCCTTGACGGCGGCGAAGGCCGCGAGAAGCGCATCGAATCCGACTACTACGTCGAGGGATACGCTTCGACATTCAATGACCCATATGTCCTATATGAAGACCCTTGGGACGGTACCGAGTACCGCGAAGTCATCAGCCCAGACGCATTCGTCGATACAGACATGAGCGACATCATCATGCAGTTCGACCATGTGGGCGACGTTTTGGCGCGCCAGTCGAACGGAACGCTCATCGTCGAGCCCGATGAGCACGGGCTTTTTATGGCCGCAGACCTCTCGAAATCAGAAGCCGCCCGAAACCGATTCGAGGAAATCGATAACGGCCTTGTTACGCGCATGTCGTGGGCGTTCACCATCGGCGCGTCCGAGTACGACCGAGACACGCATACCACGACAATCACGCGCGTCAAGAAGATTTATGACGTGTCCGCAGTCAGCCTTCCTGCTGACCCGAACACCGAAATAAGTGCAAGAAACCTGCTCAACGGAGTGATTGAGCAGTCGCGCAAGGAGCTTGCGCGAAGGAAGGGCGCGTTGCTTCGAGCAAAAGCGTGCCTGGCAATTACCAATGCGAAGAAAGGTAACTAGCAATGACACTTGAGGAACTTCTTAACGACCTGCAAGCGCTTGTCGACCAGTATTCTGACGGTACTGAACCGACGGAAGAGGATGCAGCCCGCATGGCCGAGCTGACCGACCAGATTAACGAGCGCACCGCCCAGGCCGCACGGGCGGCGCAGGTTCGCAACGCCGCCGTCGCGAATGCCCGTGCCGCCATCGACGCAGGCCGCGCGCAGCACGTTGATTCCGTGCCGCTGGCGCGTTCCGCCAACGTCGCTGGCATCCCCGGCGCTGCATATGACGTGACCGACTACGACACAGCTGAGCGCCACGCGTGGGCTAAGGGTCTTGCCGAGCGCTCCGGCATCCAGCTTATCGGCGGCACCGCGCTTACCGATGTCGAGCGTGCCGCTCAGCGCCACGCAATCGAGCAGCGAGCCGAGTTCACCATGACCACGGCCAACACCGAATCCATCGTTCCCGTGACCGTGCAGAACGAGATCATTTCCCTTATCGACAATACTGCTGTTCTCTTCGGTGACATCAGCCGAACGAACATGTCTGGTCAGGTCGAGTTCCCGCGCCACAAGTCCATCAAGAAGGGTGACGCGGCCAAGACCGAAGAGGGCGCAGCACCTACCGATATCGAGGAAAATGACTTCGATTCCGTGCCGCTCGTAGGAACGGAGATTAAGAAGACCGTCGAGCTGTCCCGAAAGATGGCAACGCAGTCGCTTTCCGGCTTCGAGCAGTACATCATTTCCGAGGTTTCTGCACGTCTCTCCGTCGCGTGCAACGCATTCGTCCACGAGAAGCTTGCCGATGAGACTTACGGCATCGCGACCGCCAACAAGATTCAGACGGCGGCGGTAAAGAAGCTTACCAAGGCCGACATCGTGAAGATGCTGAGCCTGCTCCGCTCTTACGGCAACGCAGCTGCTAAGGGAATCATCATCTACGCCAATAACAACACCATCTGGAACCAGATTGCCATGCTTGAGGATGCCAACGGTCGTTCTTATTTTGCAAATGAGGCTACCGATGACCCGACTGTTCAGGGACGAATCTTCGGCAAGGTCGTAAAGCAGGACGATTCCATTGCCGACAACGTGATTAAGGCCGGCTTCCCCGACCTGTTCAAGGGCAACATGTTTGATGGCCCTGACGTTACGCCTTACGTCCAGCCGCGAACCCAGAAGCGCTGCTTCGACGGCTATGTTCTGTTCGACGGTGTTCTTTCTGTCCCCGAAGCGTTCGCACAGCTCACTATCAAGCAGGCTTAAGGAGGTGGCGCGGCATGGCCGCAAAGGCTAAAGGCAAGCTGCTGGATGCGTGCCGCGCCGCGCTTCGCATCCCGGCTTTCGTAACCGACTACGACGAAGAGATTTCAGACGTTATCGAAGCCGCCCGCGCCGAGCTGGTTGCGGGTGGCGTAGCGGATGCCAAGGCGCACGACGATTCGGACGGGCGCGTTCGACTTGCGATAAAGGTTTACGTCAAGGCCAACTTCGGCATGGACAACCCAGACGCCGAGCGCTTCATGAAGGCGTTCGAAACCATGCTTACGAGCATGAGCGGTGATTCGGCGTACAACGGCGGTGATGCCGCATGAGCGGGTGGGCTGGCGTTTGCACGCTTGTCGCTACCGTCTCAGAGCGCGATGATCTGGGCGTATCGCACAAAAAGGAGCGTCGCCGCCGTGTTCCCTGCAACGTGTACGGCATCAGCCAGGCGGCGTACTACGCCGCCGCTCAGGCAGGAGTGAAGCCGCAGGCCGTTATCACTGTTCGCGCGTGCGCATACAGCGGTGAAAGGCTTTGTGAGTTCGGCGGCATCCGCTACGCCGTCGATTCGGCGGTTGTGGCGAACGTCGACAATGTGCGGCTTACGCTGGTCGAGAAAGTAGGCAACCGGTGAGCGGGATAAAGATTGACCAGCTTGAATCGATTATCGTCAACAGCATCGAAGAGGTCATCGAGGACAACGAAGAAGTCTTGCAGGGAAATGTCAAGGCGGCTGGCAACAAGGCGGTTCGCCTTCTGAAAGAGCGAAGCCGGAAGAAGAAGCGGCACGGCGGAAGCTACGCAAAGGGATGGTCTGCTGACGTTAAGAGCGAAGCGACCGGTACGACCTGTGTTGTCCACAACAGGCAGTATCAGCTTACACATCTGCTCGAGAACGGCCACGTCATCAAAAACCAGCACGGCAGCTATCCCGGCAGGGTAGAAGGCGATCACGTCATCGAGGGCGTTTACAAGGAAGTTGCCGCCGAATTCTCCAAGGGGGCGCAATGAACAGCCTTAAAGACCTGGCGGAGCTTCTTGATGCGTTCGGCCTGCCGTGGGCGAACGGAGGTTTCCGCGACGATGACGAGTCGCTCGCGCCGCCGTATATCGACATTGAAGCAGGTTACGGTGAAGCCCTGAGCGCGGACAACACTGGATGGTGCCGCTGGATGCCCTACGATGTGGCGCTTTACGTTCGAGAGCGCGATTACGAGCTTGAGAAGCGATTCGAAGCGGCACTCGATGCCGCAGATTTCAATTATGTGAAAACGGTCACGTCGCTCGATGGTGACGAGCTTATCGAGACGGCCTATGAGGTTGGCGTGACCGAGTAAAGAAAGGAGCCGACATGGCGCGAAATGGGTTCTTCGGCGTTAAGAACGCGCATATAGCGCGTCTTACCAACGAGGAGACGTTTACGTACGAGAAGCCTATCCACATCCCAGGCACGGTCGAGATCAAGATTGAGCCGTCCATTGAGCAGTCGACGAGCCACGGCGATAACGAGACGTGGCTGGACAAGTACCAGGATAACGGCGGCTCTATCACGTGGTCGCTCTACGACATCGAGAGCACGCCAGAGCTGCGTGCGCTTCTGGCCGACATTATCGGCTTCGACATCGACGAGAAAGGACGCTTGCTGGCAACTTCCGGCAAGACACCTAAGCCGTTCGCATTCATGTGCGAGCAGCCCGGACACGTCGTTGGAAAGCGCCGTTGCATCTACAAGTGCACGAGCAAGCCCGCATCCGTCGATGCAAAGACACTTGAGGACAAGCCCGACATCACGCAGCTTGATTACGATCTTACGTTCCGTCCCGTCAAGCTGCCGAGCGGCTGGCGCGGCAGCTACATCGACACATATGGCGATATTGACGGTTACGACAAATTCTTCGAAGAGGTAGATACTGCCGTCACGCCCAAGATTGGTAGTGTGAGCGCGTAATGAACGGCGGAATCATCGAGGTTGGCGGCGTTAAGTACCCGGTCGCTTGCAATGCCTTCACTCCAATTGCCTATTCACGTGAGTTCTTCGTTGAGCGCAAGGACGGCTCGCGCCGTCCGAAGGACATCAACGAAGCCATCTCCGTTGTTCTCGATGTCTCGGCGGCGTCGAACATTCCGCCTATCGTGCCACTGCTTGAGATTTTCTACGCCTGCGCGAAGACATACAACGCCACTGCGAAGGAGAAAACAGACCTCGGTAAGTCCTTTGAGGATTGGGTTCGCGGCTTCCCGCAGACGGAATTCGACCTTGAGCGCAAAGGCGGTTGGGCATCTGACGTGATGCAGATCATCAAGGACAACTTTTTTCCGAACGCAAAAGCGGACGTGGAAGCCGCGCCCGCCGAAGCACCCGATGCCGCCGCTGCCGAGGGAACTGGAGAGTAGCTGCGACGCGCTCTACATCTACTCTTGCCAGCAGGCGGGATTGAGCGTCCAAGACCTGCACGACCTGTCTTATGTGCAGGTGCAAAACCTTATCGACGTGTACAGCTTCGTCAACGACGCTGTGGCATACGCCGAGGATGACGAACACGCGCGGCAGGGCGAAGCGGCCTTCTGGGCTGGCATGTGAGCGTAAAGCGTCAGCGCACCTATTCGGTGCGCTGTTCTGTGCGCTCATTTCTTTCATTGACAACTGAAAAGAGGTGAAACCGTGGCTGTCACGTACAAAGGTCTGGCTATCAAGTTCGGCGGAGATACGACCGAGTTGCAGGGCGCGTTGAAGAGCGTGCAGAGCACGGCGAAGGATACGCAGGGCGCGTTGAAGGACATCAATCGCGCCCTGAAATTCGACCCCGGCAATACGGATTTGCTCGTTGAGAAGGAAAAGCTTCTGAACCGAGCGTACGGCGAGACGAAAGCGAAACTCGATGCCTACAAGGCCGCGCTTGCGACGCTCGACGAGAAGAAGCGAAGCGGTGCGACGCTCACTGAGCGCGAGGAAGCGCAGTACTCGAGCCTTAAGGCTCAGATTGCCATTTGCGAAAATCAGCTTGAGAGCTATTCCGACGATCTTAAAAGCGTCAGTCGCGAAGCCCAGGCATCGAAGAGCAGTCTTTACCAGTTCGGTCAGACAATTCAGGACAACAGCGATAAGCTGGAAAAGGCCGGCAAGGGTCTAGAGACTGCCGGAAAGACGATAACCGGTGCCGTCACCGGCACCGCTACCGCGCTTGTCGGGCTTGCCAGTAGCCAGGAAGAGCAGATCGAGCAGACGCATCAGCTGGACGCTGCCTGGAAGGATGCGGGCGGCACGTCCGAGCAGGCGCGAAGCTCCTATACCCTGTTTTATAAGCTACTTGGCGAAGAGGACACCGCGACCGAAGCCGCACAGAACCTGTCACGCTTGACCACTAACCAGCAGGAACTGGACAAGTGGAGCAACATCGCCGCAGGCTCGTTCTCCAAGTTCGGCGATGCATTGCCGCTCGAAAACCTCGTGGAAGCATCGCAGGAGACGGCGCACACCGGCACCGTCACCGGCGGTCTTGCCGATGCCCTCAACTGGGCAACGGCAAGCAATGAGCAGTGGAGCGCAGCACTCTCCGGCAACCATGCGGCACAGCAGGCTTTCAACGACCAGATCGCTCAGGGTTCTACCAAAGAGGACGCGTTCAATGCGGCGCTTGCCGCCTGCGGTGACGAACAAGAACGCTCCTCGCTTATCACGCAGACACTCGATGGCCTTTACGGCAACATCGGCGAGACGTATCAAGAGACTAATAAGACGATGCTCGACACGCGTGAGGCGCAGGCCGAGCTAAACCAGAAGATGACCGAAGCCGGCGAAGCGGCCATGCCCTTCAAGGAAAAGGCGCTCGAGCTTGGAACGACCCTGCTTGAGAAGGTAACGCCGGCGCTCGAGGGCGTTAGCGACTGGTACAAGTCCCTAACGCCAGAGCAGCAGGACATGGCAACAAACGTCGTTTTGGGGACGGTCGCGTTCGGCGGGCTCACAACGGGCATCGGCAAAACGCTCCAAAAGGGCATCGAGATCGGCCAAACGTTCAAGGACGTTGCCGGCGGCTTCGCTTCCCTCGCAGGCAAGTTCGGCGAGGGCGGCGGCGCTATAAGCACGGCTGCAACAGGCTTCGGCGGCATCGCCGAGAAAGCTGGCGGCTTGGCATCGACCCTTGGCGGCAAGCTCTCTACAGGGTGGACATCGTTTACCGGATTGATCGCCGCAAACCCAATCTTGCTTGGCGTGGCTGCGGTTGCCGCTGCCGTCGCTGGCCTTACGTGGTTCTTCACACAAACCGAGACTGGTAAACAGCTCTGGTCTGACTTCACTGGCTGGATTTCAGAGAAATGGCAGGGCGTGCAGGATTTTTTCGCAGGCGTGCCGGAATTCTGGTCTGGGATTTGGGACGGGATAACCGGAAAGGCCGAAGAGGTCAAGAACGGCCTTTCGGAAAAGTTCGAAGGCATAAGGCAAGGCGCGTCCGATGCTTGGGAGGTCTTGAAGGCCAATGCGTCCGATGCTTGGGAGAATCTGAAATCCAACGCGTCTGAAAAATTCGGCGCTATCAGGGATTCAATCCAAACAGACATGAACACCGGTCAGATTGTCGGTTCTTCGGCTTCAAATGCCCTGAAAGCCGCCCTGAACGGTGATTGGGACGCGGCGAAGTCGCAGGCCGGTATCGCTTTCCAGGCTATTCAAAGCAACATCCAGACGAAGATGAACAATGCGAAGGATAACGCGATAAACGCTGGCAACGCCATCGGCGAAAAGCTGGGGTTCCCGGGTCTTGGAAGCAAGGTCGCTGGCGTTTTCTCGAACATCAAGAGCAGCATCACTTCGCCGATCAACGATGCCTGGAACTTTGTCAGCGGCATCCCCGGCAAGATTCAGGGTGCGTTCAGCGGGATTCACATCAGCCTGCCGCATATCAACATGCCGCATTTCAGTGTCAGCTGGCGTGACATCGGCGGCGTTGTGAAGCTGCCGTCCATCAGCGTCAACTGGTATGCAAAGGGCGCATCCTTCGACAAGCCTTCGATCATCGGCGTTGGCGAAGCTGGACTGGAGCACGTCGCGCCCGATGCCAAGCTGCGCACAAGCGTCAGAGAGAGCGTCGAAGCGGGTATTTCTCGCGTGCTCGACCGCCTAAGCAGCGGCTTCGGTGGCGGAGTCCAGGTGAGTGTGACCGTCAATGCCACCGTTGCAAACAGCATGGACGCGTACACGACCGGTCAGCAGATCGGCGCTGGTATTGCCAGCAGGTTAAAGCAGAAGGGAGTGCCCGTTGGAGCTTAAGCGTAAGCGAAACCAAAGCGACAGCATCGTCTTCAACGGGCACGACCTGTCGAAGCTCGTCTACTGTAAGGTGCGCCGCCCTATCATGGCGGACGTTTCGGCGAGCTTCGAGGATGCGCCCGGGCGGCACGGCGAATACTTCAAGAACGTCCGCCGCGCCGGTTACGATTTGCAGATTGACATGTGGATTCGCACCGAGCACCGGCGCGAGGTCGCAAAGGCGCGGCATAAGCTGGCGGCGCTGCTCTGGTCTGACGAGCCAGCGCCACTTTATTTGCCCGATGACCCTACGCGTTATTTGATGGCGATCGTTAGCGGCGCAACCGACCTTGACGAGATTACCGACGATTGCCCGCAGACAACCGTTACGTTCCACATTGGCGACCCCGACTATTACGGTCAGCATCGTCGTATGGATATGAGCGGCGCAGCATCGTTCGCCGTCGGCGGCACGCTGCCAGCCGCTCTTACCGTGACAGCTAGGCCCGGAGCTTGCAGCTCTTGGCGCATCACCAACACCGATACCGCCGAGTTCGTCGAGGTGGTGCAGCCGTTGACGGCTTCGAGTGTCGTTCGTATGGACTTCGACAAAGAGCATGTAACTGTTAACGGCTCAATCGCTCAGCTCAACATCATGAGTGACTTTTTCAGCATCCAAGATCGTGCGCACGTCAAGATCTCTAGCGGCTCCGCGACGCTGGAATGGGAGGAGAGATGGCTTTAACAAAGAAGGTCAACTTCACCCGTTTCAGCCGTTTCGGCGTGAATCTCGGACGGCTCACCTACACCGCAGCGACCCATGAGGACGCAACGGACGGCACCGACGAGCTTAAGATCAGGTGCGACGAGGATTTAGGCAAGGGGGAACGCCTTGTTTGGATTGACCGCCAAGGCGTCGTACATGAGCACATCGTCGACGAAATCGAGCGGCTGCACGATGACAACGGCAAGCCGTATACCAGCATAACGTGCATCAACTCCATCAATGAGACGTGGGATGACTATATCGAGGACAAGCGACCGTCCGGCAGCGTAGCCGTGGCGCTCACGTCAATACTCGCGGGCACCCGTTGGGAAGTCGGCAACTGCGACCAGCCCGGCAGTGCTTCGCACACCTTCTATCACGTAAGCGTCCGCGAGGGCTTGAGCGCCCTGCTCAAAACATGGGGCGGTGAGCTTGAAACCGTTATCGTGACGGACGGAGTGCAGGTCACGCATCGATATGTGCGCGTGGTGGCTACGCGAGGCAACCAGCAAAGCCCAAAGCGCTTCACGTGGACGAAAGACCTGATCAGCATCAAGCGCAAGACGGGCAGCGCCAACCCCAAGACGCGAGTTTACGGTTACGGCAAGGGCGTTGAGACGGATGGCGGCGGCTATGGCCGACGATTGACTTTCGGCGATCTAAACAATGGTAAGGATTACGTTGAAGATGCCGCCGCGACCGAGGTTTGGGGGCATCCCGACGGCAACGGCGGTATCGCGCCCGCCGTAGACATCTACGTTAACGAGCAATGCGAGGACGCAGCGCAGCTTCTTGCCGAGACGAACGATTACCTCTCGCAAGCCAAAACGCCGACCGTCTCTTATGAAGCAAGCGTGATTGACCTATTTGCTTTCGGTCGAGATTGGGAAGGCGTTGCTGTCGGCGATTGCGTGGCGATCATCGACAAGGGCTTCTCCGCTGCGGGAATCAGGCTCAAGGGGCGCGTCTCGAAGCTGATCCGCGACTTGGTGACCGGCGATGCCAAGGTGACGTTCGGCAACCTAACCGATAATCTGGCTGACATCTTCCAGTCGGTGGCGCAGCAGCTCAAGAGCGGCAGCAACCAGCGGGCTAACTACGATGCGGCGGCTGGTACGTCCGTCTCGTGGCTCAACCAGCTCATGTCTGCGCTCAACAAGGCGTTCAACGCCGTTGGCACGTACAAGGTCGAGACGTTCGAGCTTGGCGTGATCTACTCCAACGTGCCGCTGGATGCTGTAACGGGTGTCCCGCTCAAGGCAACGTCCGGCATGTGGGCGGTAAACATCAACGGCATGGGCATCCGCCTTGCCGCGTCGCTTGCAAGCGACGGACAGTGGAATTGGCGGACGTTCATCACTGGCGCTCAGGTCAGCGCCGATTGCATCAACGCCGGCACGATGCGAGCAGACCGCATCCGCGCTGGCCTGCTCACCGACGATGTTGGAAAGAATTTCTGGGATTTGACCACCGGAGATTTTAGCTTGTCTGCCGGCGCGACCGTCGGCAGCAAGCCGATCGCCACGACAGATGCCGTAATTGCATCCGTCGATGTCGAGTACGCGCAAGGTATCTCGCGTACCGAAGCACCGAAAACCGGATGGCAGTCCGAAGCGCCCGTATGGGTCGAGGGGAAGTACATCTGGACTCGGACGAAGACTGTCACGCAGTCCGGCGAGATTTCCTATTCGGTTCCTGCATGCATCAGCGGTGCGGACGGCAAGCAGGGCGTAACCGGTAGGGGAATCAAATCCATCGTCGAGCAGTACTACCTATCTTCAAGCGATTCTTCCCAAGTCGGCGGTAGCTGGAGCGAACAGCAGCCTGCCTGGAGCAAGGAAAAATACATCTGGACTCGCAGCAAGGTCACTTGGAGTGACGGAGCCGTAAGCTACACGACGCCTTGTCTCGCCAAGGCAATCAATGGTGCGAACCAGATGGCGGGAAACGGCATCGCATCCAGCGTCAAGCTCTATGCGCAGAACCAGAGCGATATGGTTCCGCCAATCAACGCGCAGAACCCTGAGCTTGGATGGTCTGAGACATTGCCGGAATGGAGTAACGGCTATTACGTCTGGTCTATGGAGCGCATCACGCTCGGTGACGGCTCCGTTCGCCACACGACGCCAGTGCTTGAAAGTGCCTACAACAAGGCATACCAGAGCTCATACGATTTTACCGAATCGCTGACTGGCCTTGACGGCACCGTGCAGGAACTGGCTAAAGACGGTGTGGTAACAACAGCCGAAGCGGCAGCAGTGAAGAAGGCCATGCAGGCGGTCGACAAAGAGCGCGAAGAGCTCACAAGCCAGTACAACTCGCTGAAATCCAACAAGTCGCTCAATGCGCAATTCCTCACACAAGTACTCGCGCCTAAATACACGGCTGCATTCGGATCTACCGAAGAGGGCGGCGCCTACAGCGATTACGCCGACAAGGTAAACGCGGTGCTGGAGTGCAAGACGGCAGACGCGCTCAAGGCGGCAATGTACGAATACGACGCGTCATACGGCTCGTACTCGTCAGCAGTTAAGGTTTACGCTTCGGCGGCGCGTGCGGCTCAGCATGCCATCGAGCAGCAAGACGCTTCTGACTACGCGAACGGCATCCTCAGCGACTACGACGAGCAGCTGACCAAGAAGAAGATCTTCGACCGCCTGACGAGCAACGGCGCGGCTCAGGGTATCTTCCTCCAGAACGGCAAGGTCTATATCAACGCGACATACATGTCTGCCGGAATCATCGCCGATGCCAAAGGCCGCAATTCCTGGAATCTCAAGACCGGCGAGCTCGTGACAAATTACATGAGCGCGAACAACATCACCGCCAAGGGCACGTTCCGCTGCGGATACGACAGCTACTACACGCTTCTCAACAACATGGGTCAGATGTCGGGATTCCGTAAGAAATCCGGCGCGTCAAGTGCCTCGCAGGTCGGTTACATCGACTTTTCTTCGTCAATGAAAGATTTATCTGACAACAAGGTTCTATACGGGCTCCAGATGCAGGCCGAAGGAAGCCTTAGGATTTCCGTTCCGAAGATCTCGGTATCTAACTCAGCAAGTACGAGCGTAACCACAACCAACGCCATTACATCCAACGTGACCATGAAGTACATCAGCCAGATACAGGACAACGGCAATGGATCAATCACCTGGTGGACATCGACAAGGAACATCGATTTCGTAAATGGAATCTGCACACTTTGCAATTTTGATTAGGAGGTCATATGGCACAGATCACACATTACATGGTGCATGATCCGGTGGGCAACACCGAGAGCTATCTGACGGAGTTCGACGCCGAGTTCATTGCACGCGCGGCAGCGGCAAACATCGTCTTCATTGCCGTCTACGATGACGGCACGCGTGAGGTTGTTGACAGTAAGGACGTGGTTAAGCCGAAATCCGCCGACGAGCCGTTCACGCTCGTGACTCCGGTGTACGTTGATGACCGAACCGATGCCACGGTTGCATGCTTCGATGCCCTGGCTGCAATCGTCAACCCTTCAGTTGTGGTCTCGACAGAAGACGGTGGCACCGAAGTACAAACAGATCCGATTCAGGCTTTCATGGCGGCACTCGAGAAGCTGCGGGCGCTAAAGTCTGGCGGTGATGCGTAATGAACACGCAGACAATCGAGCTTGACGTGAACAAGTGCGGATGCGGAAACAACTACATTCGAATCGCGCAAGGCGAAGGCGGCGGAACAACCATCAAGGCGCTTATCTACGACAACGGCAGCGAGCTGTCTTTGTCAGGGTACAGTGCCTATTTGGTAGCCCGATTGCCCGACCGAATCCACTATTACCGTGGCAGCGCCACGGTCAGCGGCAACACGATCACCTACGTTTGCGATGAATCCAAGCTCGCAAGCGTTCCCGGCTACACCGACGAAGCCTATTTCGAATTGAAGAAAGGCTCGCAGACGGTGCAGACCGAGCGTTTTGCGCTGGACATCATGCGCGACGCCCGTGAGGGAAATACTCCGGCGAAGTCATGGGACAACGCAGTCGAAGCGCTTGAAAAGCGCGCCGAAACCGCCGTCACCAAGGGCGAACAGGCCGTCACAGACGCGGGCAAGGCGCTGAATAACGCCAACGCTGCGGTCAACATCTGCAAGAGCGCCACGGACGCGGCCAACACCGCGACGAGTAAGGCGAACGCCGCGACAAAGAGCGCCACGGACGCGGCGGCTGCGGCAAACACAGCCAAGACGAACGCCGACACCGCGACGAGTAAGGCGAACGCCGCGACAAATGCCGCAAACGCATCCAAGGCCAGCGCAGACCTGGCGGCGGCAGACGCGCTCAAGGCGGCTGAGGAAGCTCGCGGCTCGATCAGCCCCGACAAGCGCATCTATCTTGCCTACGACACCGTTGGCGATACGGATTACATCTCGCTAGTCGATACGGAGGATTAAGCATGGTCAAAACCCACATTGCAGATCACGAGACGCTCGAGCGCGTGGCAATCGCGCTCGAATCCATGGGGGCTTCGACAGTCCCCATTTTTAATGACGAGACTGGACGTTACACGAACGCGAGCATCGCCGCATGGCTTGCAAAGATGCGTGACGGCAAGAATTATGGTGTGAGCGTTCCCAAGGGAAGCGCCACGGCCTGCATCAAGACCGGGGCAAATGCCGGAATCGCCAACCCAAAGCCCGGAATCATCGGTCGCGCCGCCATCGACCCTTACGTGAACCACGGAGCGTTTACCTTCTTCGAGGTAAACGGCGGCGTTGACGCGGATGGTACGCCCTACGTTACCGCTATCGACGGTGACGGGCGATTCTCGCGCACGGATGATACGTGGATCATGACGCCAGTTCTCTACACGCTGGAAACTGAGACGGATGATGCCGTGAACATTACCGTATCCGATACGCGTCAGCCCGGCATGAAGCGCCAGCCGGCAGCTCTGCTCCCCAACGGCGCACAGCGTCCTTATATGCTGTATGCAAAGTATGCGCTGTCGGTCGATACCGAAGGCAAACCGCGAAGCGTGAGCGGCGCACAGGTGAAGCGCTTCGTAAGCCACGATAACGGCGTCTCGCTTATGAAGACGGCAACGACGGGTGATTCATTCAAGACTGCCGCCGATGACTGGTATGTCAAGGTTATGTTCCTCTTGAAGTATGCCACCAAGAACAGCCAGAGCGTGTTCGCGGGCTGCACGGGATACGACGTACAGATTAGCCCGACCGTGGCAGAGAGCAACACCACGCGCGTCGTGGTCGCGAAGGAGAAGGCCGATCAGATTCTTATCGGCTCTTCGATGATTCTAGGAACACATACGGGCACGTCAAACGACCGTGGCAACGGCTACAACTATGACGTGTTCGATGCCGCGACCGTTATCAAGAAGGTCGATGTCGACACATCGAACACCGCCATCTACTTCGACGTCGCGAAGCCTTTCACGACTGCCACCACATACCTTTTGAGCACCGTCCCGTGGAGGGCTGGCGCTTGCGATGCGGTCGAGGGCGACGGATCGCCCACGAGCTGTACTGACTCAAAGCAGCCCTTTGTTATCCAGGGCATCGAGCTCGGTCTCGGCATGTATGAGGTTCTTGGAAACGTCCTCATCAAGTACACGGGTACTGGCACGGTCGTTTACGTGAACCCGGACACTAAGAACGAGAAGGCCGGCAGCTCTCCAGGCAGTGCGCTATCTGCCGGTGCTTTCCCCGGACAAGCAGCCGAGGGATGGAATTACGCTCTTTACTGCAAGACGGTCAACGGCCTGATGATTCAGCAGGGAACGGGTGCGTCGACTTCTGTTGGCATCTGCGACGGCAACTACAAGGTCGCGGACACTACCGTCGGCTGGAGAGAGAGTGGCTTTCCCTTGGCGACTTGGGGTACTGGGGCAATGCTGGCCTTTGGTACGTCCTCGGCAACACCGGCACCGGCCTTGCTTGGTGGAGCCTCGGCTCGCGCCGCTCTGCCAATGGTCGCTCTAGGGGTGAAGCGGCGTAAGCCGCGAGGGGACTTGTCCCCTTTTGAAAACAAGCAGGGATTCGCGGCGCGTGGGCTGTCATGTTCTCTTGGCTTTCCCTTGGCAACTTGAGGAACAGGGGCAATGCTGGCCTTTGGTACGTCAACGGCAACAACGGCACCGGCAATGCTAGGTGGAACATCGGCTCGCGCCTACCTGGGTGACTATCTCAAACAACCAGCTATCTATTTTTATTTCCGCCGCGACTACCCGCCGCCGCTGGTGGCGAGCGTGGGCAACCTGGCTTAACTAAGTGAAATCAGTCTTAAGACCAGCGGGCTAGTAACGGAGACGCGACCGCTCGTACGACATCCAGAGAGCAAAGGTCAAAAACAATTGAAGAGTTATTGCAAGGGGCTTCGGATAAACGAAGCCCTTGTTGTTTCCGCCTACGAATCTTGGCTCGATTCAAAGGCTGGGAAGAAAAACGCCTGGCGCGTGCCGCAAGAGCACGGCAGCGCTTCGGCGCTAATCGCGGAGATCGTGCGCGAGGTCGAAACGCGCTCGCTTACGTTTCGACCGATAAAGCGCTACCGGCATCGCGAGCCCACGAACGGCAAGCTGCGCATCATCGGCGTTGAGAGCGTGAAGCAGCAGGTTTGCGACTATGTGGCCGTTGCCGCAATGTCGCGCCTGCTCGATGCGAAGGTTGGCTTCTGGCAGGTTTCTAGCGTCCCAGGCAAAGGTCAGCTCATGGCGGCTCATGCCGTGCGCAGGTGGTCGCAAGATGGCGGTTACTACGTGCATATGGACGTGCGCAAGTGCTATCCATCCATCAAGGCAGATGTGGTGATGATGCTTCTTCGCCGCTACGTGCGAAGCCCCGATGTGCTCTATATCGCCGAATCGCTGCTGGCCACTTATGGCGGCGGTCTGGAAATCGGAAGCTATTTCAGCCTGCGAATGGCGCAGCTGGTGTTGTCGTTCGGCTATCACGAGGTCGAGAGCATGCGCAAAGTAAGGCGCGGCGCTAGCGTTCCGCTGATCACGCACCAGCTCTGGTACGCAGATGACATCTATTTATTCAGTCCCGACAAGCGCAACTTGCGGAGCGCGGCAAGGCAGCTCCAAAGGCTGCTGCACAAAAAGTTCGGACTTACTGTCAAGCCGTGGAAGATAAGCCGCGTCAGCAACGAAGAGCCGGTCGATGTTGTGGGATACACGGTGCGAAAGAACCGTACCACGCTTCGCGGTTCGCTTTTCCTGCGAGCGTGCAGGTCGCTTCGAAGATACAGGCGTTCGCCAACGCTCAAACGGGCGCGAAGGGCTACCAGTTACGGCGGCTGGTTCAAGCACGCGGATTGCGCCGACGTTTGGCGCGACAACGGATTCAACAAGGTTTTCAAAAAAGCCCGCGCACAAATAAGCGCGGCGGAAAGGGGAGCACATGAGCACTATGACGTGCAGCGCAACGCCGCTTGACGCGGTGACGGTGGAAGTAAGACCGGGCGGCGTGACCTCCGATGTTTGGCTTCGTCGAAACATCGAGAAGGACGTTGCGGACAACAGCGCGGATACCGAAAAAGCAATCGAGTTTTGGCGAGCGGACGAGCTGCATTTTGTGGCAGTCGGTACACCGTCTATTGAAGAGGTGACGGCAGCGTTCAACGAGCTATGGGACGCGCACGAGGATGACGGGCTTACGGATACCGAGCGCATTGACAGCATCATTGCGCAGTTCAAGCAGACACGCGCGGCGCTTGAGGACACCAATGCCGCCCTGCTCGAAATCGGCGACATTGTGGGCGGTGAGTAGCGATGGCGAAGATCTACTACGAAGCCGTCATGGACGGCAAGCGCACCGTCGAGAGCGTACCCAAGCTCTGGCGTGCCGCTGTGCAGAAGATGATCGATGACAATGCAAAGGAGAAATAATGGGAGCTATCTACACGTTCACGGAGCCGCAGGTCTGGGCAATCGGCGGCGCATTCCTGATGATGCTTTTCGACATGGTTACAGGCATCGCCCAGGCAATTTTCAACTGTAGTTTTAAGTCTTCGACGATGCGTCGCGGCCTATGTCATAAGGCCACACTTTCTCTTATCATCATGTTGGTTATATGTATCGAGATTCTAAGCTCGCATATCGTTGGACTGAATTTCGGTGGCATTACCATCTATGTCGTTTGCGGCGCAATCATCGGCATGGAGTTCGCTTCTATCCTCGAAAACCTCAAGCAGGCTTATCCAGAGCTTGCCGATACGCCCATCATGAAGATTTTCGAGCACGCCAACGTTGACACCGATGATATTACGAAGGCGATTGCCGATGAAGTCGCGAAGCGCGGCTAGTCTCAGGCTTGCTGTTGCGCTTATGCTGGGCTTCGCGGTAGGCATGGGCTTATGGTTCGTTTTGACTGCCGACCACGTTGGCAGAGATACGGCAGCATTTGGAAAAGCATATAACCAAGGCTATAGCGACGGTTATACAGCGGCTTTGCCTGTTTATGAAAAAAAGACGAGTGCGAAGAGCGGCTATATGCCGCTCTTCTTGCAAAAAGACCCTCAATGGGCTGATGCCGCTTACTCGGACGAAACCATAGGCACATACGGCTGCGGCCTGACGGCGGCGGCAATGGCGCTGAGCTACCTCAACGGTCGCGAGGTCACACCCGACCTGCTGGCAGCTTTCGTCGGCGAAAGCTGCCTGACCGACCGGGTTAACGACATGGCCAAGTTCAGCACCTATCTAGCGAAGACCTATCATTTCGAAACCCGTGACACGTTTTGGGGCACGGGCGAAGCCCTCAAGGCCGTCGATGACGGCTGGATCGTCTTCGCAGGCGTTACCGGAACCCTTGGCGAGCGCTCTTACGGCTCGCACGTCGTGATGATTTGGCGTGAGAACGCCGACGGTACCTATGCGCTCCGCGACCCTGATGACGGCACCAATTCAATCCATGCATGGACAACCGACGAGCTTAACGCCGTTTCTTTCACACAATTCAATGCAATTAAGAGGTGATGCAGATGACCATGAAGGGCATCGATATCGCAGACTGGCAAAAAAACCTTAATCTCGATTCAATCGAATACGATTTTGTCATCATTAAAGGAACCCAGGGCACCAATTACGTCAATACGTTTTGTGACGCGTTTGTGCAAAAGGCTATCAAAGCGGGTAAGCTCTGGGGCTTCTACCATTTCATGAATATGGATGATCCTGTCAAGCAGGCGGATCACTTCTATCAGAACTGTAAAAACTATTTCGGCAAGGGTATTCCCGTGCTCGATTATGAGGACGGCGGCAGGATCGGCACAGACGGTGCCAAGAAATTCCTTGATCGTATCTATGCGCTTACTGGCGTGAGGTGTCTCTTGTATACCTACCGCAATCTCACCAAAGAGGAAGATTGGTCTAAGATTGCGCCTAACCACGCCCTCTGGGTTTCCCAGTATGCCAACGAGAATCAGACTGGATACCAGGATTCGCCATGGCTTCCGGATGGCGGCTTTGGTGCTTGGAATACCTGCGTGATGCACCAGTATTCTTCGCACGGTAGGCTATCTGGGTACAACGGCAACCTCGATCTTGATATTGCCTTCATGGACGCTGCCGCTTGGTCGCGTTATGCGAAACCCAGTACTTACAGTGCGCCGGATGCGACTGACAATAAGAATAGTGGTAGCACCGTCGACCTTGCGGCAGGCGTAATGCGAGGGGAGTACGGCAACGGTGACGAGCGCAAGGCCAAGCTGGGCGCTCGATTCAACGAGGTGCAAGACCTCATTAATCGCGCGGCCACCGCAAGCGCCGACGATCTTGCAACGGATGTGCTCAACGGTAAGCTCGGCAACGGTGAGACACGCAAGGCAATTCTTGGCATCCGCTATGACGAGGTGCAAGCCGTGGTCAATTCCCGCGCCAAGGCCGTAGACATCGACGCTCTTGCACGCGCCGTCATTCGCGGCGAGTACGGTAACGGTGACGAGCGCAAGGCCCGACTTGGCGCTAACTTTAATGCTGTGCAAAAACGAGTAAACGAGCTTCTTTAACTAAAATGCCCGCGCCCTGTAATGGGGTGCGGGCATTTTGCGTTTAGGGGACATTGCAACAAGTCTCTAACGGTTCATGTCATCTCGAATCAAGCTCTTGATGTACTCGGTTGTATTGTTCTGCTCCTTGAGCCATTTATATATACTCTCGTCATCCTCGTTAGGGTAAAAGCGTATGACTAGCTGTTTCACCGACCTTTTGCGGTAAGAGGATGTTGCGCGTCTTTGCGCTTCGGTTGCCATTTTATTCACCGCGCTTTTCTCTGGCCTTGCGCCATATGCGAAACGAGATAAACGAGATGACAAAAACTACAATGCCTGTTTTCATCGCTGCACTCCTGATGTAAGATGATTCTGGCTAGCGGGGCACCGCCGAAGCGGCGCCCCTTGCCCTACCTTGACCTCTTTGTGTGCTTTCCGGGCTTACGAGAGGTCTTTTTCTTTAGGGCTTCGATTCCTTCATCCAGCGCCTTTGCCAGTAGCACGCTTATGACAGCAATCGTTAAGTCCCATATTTTGTCATCCATTTGAACCACCTCCTTTCTTTCTTACGTCTATTATTATAGGGTATACCCCATAATAAGGCAAGCTCATATTGAATTTTGCTAACTTTTTTTCGAGCTAAACAGTGTTATTATGCAAAACCAGTTAGTGGAGACTTTGATTTCGCGCCCGTTCGCGGCTATCGTAGGGTTCGCAAAGATTTTCTGAGGCTCCACCCTTGGATTTGATAAGCCGCTGACATTGTGTCGGCGGCTTTTTTTAAAAAGAAAGGGCTGCATCATGGCCGAGCTTGAGTCCCAACCACTGTCTGCCGAGGAGCGCGCCGAGTTGGAAGAGCTCCGCGCCGAGAAGGCTCGTCGCGAGGCCCAGGAAGAGGCACGCCGCGAGCGTGAGGAGCTGGCCGCCCTGCGTGCCGAGCGCGAGAAGGCCGAGGAGGCCACTGCGAAGGTCGCATCCGAGTCTGCGCCCGTGCCCAAGCCCGCCGCCGCGAAGCCCGTGCCCACTGCACCCAAGCCTCAGCCCAAAAAAGCCGCTCACCCTAAGACCGTCGAGCCCAAACCGAGCCGTGACGAGATGACCTTTGCCCAGCGCATGGTCACCTCCAAGGAGCCTACGGGCGAGAATGAGATCCCCGGCATGGCTCCCGCTCAAAAAATCATCATCGTGCTCGCCCTTATCGCGTTTATCGTCTTTATGGTCTACACGATCACGGGCAGCATGGGCCTGCACTAACCTGTTCGCTCCAGGCTCCATGCCCGCACGTCCGCCTCGCCCAACCCTCAACCTCTGCACAACACATCCGAAAGGTCGCCCCATGGCTTTGACCGACATCTCTCATCCCACCGACATCGCAATGCTCACCGATCTGTACGAGCTCACTATGGCCCAGGGCCTGTGGGAGAGCGGCAAGGCCAATGAGCAGGGTTGTTTTACCGCGTTTTACCGCGACCATCCTTTTGGCAGCGCCTATGCCGTCATGTGCGGCACCGCCGAGCTGCCCGAGCTTGTCGAGAACCTGCGCTTTACGCCCGAGGACATCGACTACCTCGCATCGCTTGAGGCCCCGGCCGGCGGCGCGATGTTCAAGCCTGGATTCCTCGACTACCTGCGCGATTTTCGTGCGCATGTAAACATCGACGCCGTGCCCGAGGGCGAGCTCGTCTTTCCGCGCGAGCCCATGGTGCGCGTCACCGGCCCCGCGCTGGAGTGCCAGCTGCTCGAGACGGCGCTGCTCAACATCGTCGGGTTCCAGACGCTTGTCGCCACCAAGACGGCGCGCGTGGTGCTCGCCGCCGACGGTCGCCCCGTGGCGGAGTTTGGCCTGCGCCGAGCCCAGGGTCCCGATGGTGGCCTGGCCGTTGCGCGCGCGAGCTACGTTGCCGGCTGCTCCTCTACGTCCAATGTGCTCGCCGGCCGCCGCTACGGTATTCCCGTCTTTGGCACGCATGCGCACAGCTGGGTGATGAGCTTCGATTCCGAGCTCGAGGCCTTCCGCGCCTTTGCCAAGTCGAGCCCCAAGAACTGTACGCTGCTCATCGACACCTATGACGTGCGCGAGGGCTGTGAACATGCCATTACGGTTGCCAAGGAGATGGAGGCGGTGGGCGAGCGCCTGTCGGCCATTCGCATCGACTCTGGCGACCTCGCCAAGCTCTCAAAGTATGTGCGCGGCCGTTTTGATGCCGAGGGCCTGCCCTATGTGGGGATCTCGGTTTCTAACGATTTGGATGAGTACACGATTCAGTCCCTGCTCGACCAGGGCGCGCCCATCGACAGCTTTGGCGTGGGCACCAAACTCGCGACCTGCTACGATCAGCCTGCGCTGGGCGGCGTGTACAAGCTTTCGGCCCGTCGTGCGAGCGACGCGGAGCCGTGGACGCCGGTGGTGAAGCTTTCCGAGCAGCCCTACAAGCGCACGATCCCCGGCGTGCAGCGCGTACGACGCTATTACGACGGCTTTGGCGGCCCGGTTTGCGACATGATTTATGACGAGGATCATCTGGCAGGGGAGGGCGCCGCGCGCGGCAATACCCTTGTGGCCGTGAACGATGCCGCCCTGGTGACCGACGTGTCCGAACTCGAGTATCGCGAGCTGCTGGTGCCGATCGTGCGCGATGGCAGTGCGGTGGCTCCGCGTGAGAGCATCCAGGACGCGCGCGAGCGCTGTGCTTGGGCGCTCGACCATCTGGACGCAGCTTTCAAGCGCTTCCTGTACCCGCAGACCTATGTGGTGGGTATGGAGCAGGGCCTGGCTCAGGTGCGCGACGAGCTCGTGCGCAAGAACATGGCCGCGGCCTCTGCCTTTCCCTGGGCTCACTAATTCCTTGGGCGGTAGGGGCGAGTCACGCTTCCCTGGCCGCCGCCTCGGCCGTTCGCTGAACAGTTGATTGGTTTGACGTATGACGACTTCTTATAAAACGATGGTGGTAAAGATCGGTTCGTCCACGGTGGTGGGCGCCGACGGCAAGGTCAACCGCGCCTTTATCGGCGGGCTTGCCGACCAGGCCGCAGCGCTGCGCGAGCTTGGCTGGCGCCTGATCGTGGTGAGCTCGGGCGCCATTGCCTGCGGCTATCCCGTGCTGGGCTTCGGCCGTAAGCCGGTCGGCGACCTGCCGAGCCTGCAGGCCTGCGCCTCGGCCGGTCAGTGCATCATCTCGTCGGCCTACGACGAGGAGTTCCATGCGCGCGACCTGCTCACCTCGCTCGTGCTGCTCACGCGTCACGACACGGCGCGCCGCACGTCCTACCTGCACGCGCGCGACGCCCTGCTTCGCCTGGTGGAGCTCGGCGTGGTGCCGGTCGTCAACGAGAACGATACCGTCACCGTCGATGAGATCAAGTTTGGCGACAACGACACGCTGGCGGCGCTTGTGAGCTGCCTGGTTTCTGCCGATCTGTGCGTGACGCTCTCGGACATCGATGGCCTCTACACCGCCAATCCGCATGAGGATCCGACGGCCGAGTTTATCCCGGTCGTGCATAAGATCGATGCCAAGATTATCGCCTCGGCGGGCGATTCTTCCACATCGGTGGGCACGGGCGGCATGATCACCAAGATTCGCGCGAGCCGCATTCTGATGACGGCGGGCATTCAGAGCGTGATTTGCTCGGGCGAGGAGCCCGATGCGCTCGTGCGTCTGGCCCGCGGCGAGAGCGTGGGTACGCTGTTCGATCCGCCGGCGGAGCGGTTGGACATTGCACCCCGCAAGCTGTGGATTGCACTGGGCGACAAGGCGCACGGCTCGGTGACGGTTGATGACGGCGCCGCGAAGGCGCTGGTCAGCCGCGGATCGTCGCTGCTCGCGGTGGGTATTCGCGAGGTCGATGGCCAGTTTGCCGAGGGCGATGTGCTCGATGTGTGCGATCCGAGCGGTATGGTCGTCGCCCGCGGTATCGCCGAGGCCGATTCGGACGTGCTGGAACTTGCTGCCGGTCGCCGCCAAGACCAGATTGCCAGCAACCGCCTGCTGGCAGACCTGGCCGAGAAGCCGGCGATACACCGAGATAATTTAATCGTCTTCGCCTAACGGGTCGACGCTGCGCGCCGCCCAGAGTGACAATTTGTCATTCAAAAGGCGAGGCATGACCATCAGGTCTATGCCTCGCCTTTTTCATGCCAACTTGTTCGCTCTGGGCGGCGCTCGCTTCTTTTGTTCGACCTACGATTTAAAGCCACTCGCTTAGAGGCGTTTTCGCTTTCCGTCCTCTACCTGCGGCATTGTCGTTGCCGGCACTTGTTCGGCACTTGGGGACGTTCCTTTTAATATGAGCAGGACATTGTCAAGAGGCAAAATCGGGCCTGGCCCCAACGATATGGGGTCAGGCCCTCTCCCTATATCAGCCCGTCCGCGGCGACCTCGGCGTGTCTTCCCGACGCTCGTCTTTGCAGTTTAATATCCGCCCGTGGCGATCTCTCGCTGGGCAATCCGTTGCTACGGCTGAGGCTTCTTCGTCGAACCGACAGTCTGTGCACGCGTGTGGCGCCCTGGGCGCTCGCAGAAAAGGGACCTGAGGTTCGCCTCAACGGCTTCGGATCGAACCGCTTCCGGGGTGATCGGCTTATGTGCGGGGGACCGGCCCCCTACGCCTCCTCGGCCATGAGGCCGACCGCCCACACCCAGCAGGCGAGCTCGCGCGCCGTGGCCACGTTCGCCTTGTTGCCGTGGACCCCGCGCGCGAGCAGCGCCTCCCGCCTCTCGACCAGCCTCCGCACGCCCTTGGCGGCATGCCTCCGGGCGCCCCGGTCCGGGGCCTGGCCCTTGGCGAGGTCCTTCGGCCGCGCGGAGCACGTCAGGTAGTGCCACGCGGCCTCGACCAGCGTCTTCCTCAGGTGCTTGTTGCCAGCCTTGTTAGCGCTAATCTAAAATTGACCACTTTCGCAAACGCATCTCGCCGAATGCGCTAACGCGCTTTCGCCGACCCCGCTAATGTACTTTCACCAACTGCGCTAACGGAACTATGCTCCGATCGGGTATCCGACCCGGGAGGAGCGGGATATGGAGCGAAACGTAATGGGAGAGCTGAACGTCTACAGGGGGTCCGGCGCGAAGCCGAACTTCAGCGAGATCGCGAGGAGGCACGGCATGGACCGGCACACGGTCGCCAAGTACTGGCGGGAGGGCGAGTCCGCCGCCGACGGGAGGTCCGCGAGGGGCAGCGCCTTCGACCCGCTCGAGGAGGTGATCCGCGCGAAGGCCCAGCTGCCCGGGATGACCAAGATGGCAGTCTACGCGTTCCTGCGCGAGGGCCGCGGGGAGGGGCTGCCCGGGTACGGCGCCTTCACCGCGTGGTGCCGGGCCCGCGACGTGCCCTTCGGGGGCGCGGGCGGCCGCGAGCCGCACCCGCGGTTCGAGACGCCCCGGGCAGGCACCCTCTTCCTCCACCTGGGCTTGCGGGTCTCGGCCTCGACGAGCCCCTCGAGCCTCGCCTTGTCCTCCGCCGCCCGCCTGACCGCGTCGACGTAGTAGGCGAGCGCCTCGTTGTCGGCCCCCTCCGCGAACCTTATCGACTCGATCCAGGACCAGTGCGCCCGGGTCCAGTTGCCCTTCCTGCGGCCGGTGGGCGTCCTCTCGTCGAAGACGAGCCCGTGCCTGAGCAGGAACTTGGAGAGCCGCTGCTTCGAGCGCGAGAGGTCGTCCCTCGCGTCCTCGAGCGCCCTGGTCAGGTCGCGGGCGGCCTCGCACTCGTCGTCGGGGACCCACACCTCGACCACGTTGCCGACCGACAGCATGCGGGCGAGGAACTCGGCGTCGTTGCGGTCGTTCTTCCTGCGCCTGTCCGCGCTGGGCTTGATCATCTTCGAGACGGCGCCGACCACGCAGTCGACCCCGAGGCCGGAGAGCCTCTTCTGCAGGTCGAACCCCGTGACCCCGGACTCGTACACGCACTTGGCCTTTGGGTCCACGGACCGCACCCACTCCGCGACTGCCCCGGCGTCGTAGCCGAAGGTCGCGCAGCGCACCTCCCCGGTCATGACGTCGAGGGAGACTGCCTTTATCGAGCGGGCGTGGACGTCGAGGCCGACGAAGGTGGTAGTATCGAGCATGGGAGCCCCTTCCATGAATGCGGCGTGGCCGCCGCGGCTGAATTAGACACTCACCATTGTCGGCCTAATCCGCGGTCTTTCATGCAGCAGGGGCTCTCAATGTTTTTATGTCCTGCTCATATCGTCTGTGCCGGCAGGTGGGGACTCTCTTTAGTTAGAAGATCCGGCGCAGGTCTCCGCGGTTGAGTGCTTCGTCGAAGAGGCGCTTGAACACCACGCTGCCGTGCAGGCCGTCGTGCTCGAACTCGTTGGTTACCCAGGCATGCGAGTTGCCCACGCGGCTGAGCGTGTCGAGCTGCAGGTCCGAATCCACGTACATGTCGTCGAAATACACCGCGGCCTGGAGCGGCACTTCGTTGCAGGCCAGGCGCTGCGGGTCGTAGATCTTGTCCCAGCTTGTGTCTTCCATCAGCAGGTCCATGGCGGGCTTGAAGGGCTTGAGCTCGGGCATCTGCTCGAACATCCACGGGAACATGGCCTCGCCGGTAAACATGAGCGGGCGCGCGAGGGTGTCGAACTCGGTGCGGTGAGCCTTCTCTTCAGCCGCGGCCCAGCCAATGGGCATAGTCTCACCGTCGGCGTATATGAACTCCTGCAGCGTCCAGTACAGCGGATTCGTGCGCGTGTTGGTGCGCTCGAAGGCGCGCATCAAAAAGCTGTCAGATACCGAGGCGTCGCAGGTCAGCGTGCCGTCGCCATCAACAAAAGCGTGATCGATAATCCAATGCATGCGTTCAAAGCTCGGCTTCATGCCAAAGTCGCTGCCCATGAGCTGTAGGCGCTCGACCGTCATCGGCGAGCCGTCGGGCAGCACGGGCTTCTGTGCCTCGAGCACATCGGCCAGGGCTGCCACGCGCTCGACGTCGGCGGGGTAGCGGTCGTAATACTGCTGCGTCTTGGCGGCCATGCGCGGGAAGGTGTGCGCGTAGACCTCGCTGGCGCTCGCCGGCACGTGGGGGATGCCGCCGCAGGTAAAGCTCGCCGCCACGCCCTCGGGGAAGAGCGACAGATAGCTCAGCGTCAAAAAGCCGCCGTAGCTCTGGCCGAGCGTGACCCACGGCTTGCCGCCAAAGCCCACCAGTCGCAGGTATTCAAAATCGCGCACGATGGAGCTGGCGAGGTGGCGCTTGAGGAAGTCCGCCTGCGAGCGTGCTGTATCGGCGCCGGCCGCCGTCGCGCGCTCGCCCAATGCCTTGATCGTGCGTCCGTCCACACAGCTACTGCGTCCGGTGCCGCGCTGGTCGGGAAGGACCACGCGGAAGTGCTTGACGGCCTCCTCGATCCAGCCGTCGCTTGTGGGCGACAGCGGACGCGGGCTCTCGCCGCCGGGGCCGCCCTGCAAAAACAGGAGCAGCGGCAGATCGTCGTTGATGCGGTCGGGTGCGCAAACCACGCGGTAGAAGAGCTTGATGCTCTCGGGCGCGCCGGCGATTGGTGCCGGCATAGCGCCGCGGCGCATGGTGCTGCCGACGGCCAGGAGCATCGGCTCCAGGCCGCGCCAGTCAAGGGGGACGTCGATGCTGTGGTCCTCGACGTAAAGGCCGGGGACGTGGTACGAAGTGATGAGGGCCATGTGAGTCTTCCGTTCGTTGCGGTGTTTCGGGTTGACCAATTCTACCGCCGCGGGCGAGGCCATGCGCAAATCGGCTACCATGGTTGCAAACTTCTAGGAGAAAGGGCCGCCCATGTCGGTCGATATAGCCACGTATGTCCACGATCTTGCCGTTGCTGCCAAGGCAGCGTCGGCCTCGCTTGCTACGGCGAGCGATGAGCAGCGCCAGGAGGCCGTGCGCGCCATGACCGCAGCACTGCGCAACGGTGTCGACTCCATCGTCGCCGCCAACGAGCTCGATATGTCCGCTGCGCGCGATGCGGGTACCTCGGCCGGACTGCTCGATCGCCTGCTGCTGACGCCCGAGCGCGTCGAGGGCATGGCCGCCGGCCTGGAAAAGCTCGCCGAGCTGCCCGATCCCGTGGGCCGCGTGCTCGACCACCGCGTGCTTGCAAGCGGCGTGGACCTGACCCGTGTGAGTGTGCCGCTGGGCCTGGTCGCTATGGTCTACGAGGCGCGCCCCAACGTGACGGCCGACGCCGCAGGCATCTGCATCCGTACCGGCAACGCCTGCATTCTGCGCGGCGGCTCGCTGGCCTATCACTCGTGTGCCATGATCGCCGAGCTGCTGGCCGATGCGCTCGAGGCCAAGGGTTTCCCGCGCGAGGCCGTGTCGATGATCGAGTCCACCGACCGCGAGGCCACTGGCGAGCTCATGAAGCTCCGCGGCGTTGTCGACGTACTCATTCCGCGCGGCGGTGCAGGCCTGATCCAGCGCTGCGTGCGCGAGTCGCTTGTGCCGGTGATCGAGACGGGCACGGGCAACTGCCACATCTACGTGCATGAATCCGCCGACTTTGATAAGGCGCTCAACATTATCGTTAATGCCAAGACCCAGCGTGTAGGCGTGTGCAATGCCGCCGAGTCGCTGCTGGTCGACCGTGCTGTGGCCGATGCGTTTTTGCCTGCGGTCGTTGCCGTGCTGCACGACCACGGCGTGCTCATTCACGGCGACGAGGCCACGTGCGCCGCGTGCGCCGACGCCAGCTTTGTGGAAGGCGATGACTACGTCGCCGCGACTGAGGAGGACTGGGGTCGCGAGTACCTGGCGCTCGAGATGAGCGTGAAGGCCGTGGCAAACGAGGACGAGGCCATCGCACACATCAACCGCTACGGCACGATGCACTCCGAGGCCATCGTTGCCGAGGACACGGATGCTTGCGAGCGCTTCCTGGATGCGGTCGATGCCTCGGCCGTGTACGCTAACGCCAGCACACGCTTCACTGACGGCGGCGAGTTTGGCCTGGGCGCCGAGATCGGTATCTCGACCCAAAAGCTCCATGCCCGCGGCCCCTTCGCCGCCGAGGCCCTCACCACTTACAAATACAAGCTCCGAGGCACCGGTCAGGTCCGCCCCTAACGACCGCGCAAGAAAAACCGCCACAAAGGTGCCTGTCCCCTTTGTGGCGGTTTAAGGTGGCGTGGGCGGTTAGGCCTGGAAGGTATCGCGGTCGGGGGCGAAGGACTGCATGGCCGCGATGGTGCGGTCAAAGAGCTCGGTGAGCTCCCAGCCCAACATCTCGGCGCCCTGCGAAATCACGTCGCGCGAGCAGCCGGCGGCAAAGCGCTTGTCCTTAAACTTCTTCTTGAGCGACTTGGTCGTAAAGTCCATAACGCTCTTGCTCGGGCGCATGATGACTGCAGCGCCGATCAGGCCGGTGAGCTCATCGCAGGCAAACAGGATTTTTTCCATCTGCAGCTCGGGTTTGGGCAGCGAGGTGTTGAAGTCCGACGTGTGCGTCTGGATGGCGCGAATGAGCTCGGGAGACGCACCTTCGCCCTTAAGAATCTCGGCAGCATAGATGGTGTGGTTCATGGGGTCGTCCTCATGCTCCTCCCAATCCAAGTCGTGCAGCAGGCCGACGATGCCCCAAAACTCCTCGTTCTCGGGGTCGAACTCGCGCGCAAAGTAGCGCATGGTGCCCTCGACCGTCTCGCCATGGGTGATGTGGAACGGGTCTTTGTTGTGCTCGTTAAGCAGTTCAAACGCGCGGTCGCGGGTGATTCCGGCGGAAAGCGGCTCTGCCATAGGAGACTCCTTGTGCTCGTGGGTAACGATAAGAATGAATACTACTAGAACAAGAAAACCACCACAAAGGTGCCTGTCCCCTTTGTGGTGGTTTTTGGCGCGGTTGGGTTAGTTGAGGGCGGCTTGGGCTAGGCGGGCTTCGGCGTCCTCCTCGGTGACGCCCAAGGCCACGGCGAACTCCTCGATGGAGCGGCGCTTGGCTTCCTTGAGTACGCGCATGTAGTAGGAGCTGGGCTTTTTATCAGCTTCCTCGGCCTGGCGAATGCGGTGCATCATGGTCTTTGCCACGCGGACCGTCTCGGGCGCACCCAGCTTGAGCTGCTGCTTAAAGTGCGTCTCCTCAAGTGAGCTGTTGCGCTCGGTGAAGGTGTCGCACTCCAGCTCGTCATAGTGGCTCAGCAGGTGCTCGGCATCTTGCTGAGAGATGGCGGCGTGCAAACGATCGGCCTGCGCCACGGGGTACATGAGGATCGTCTGCGCATGTCCCTGCTTGGTCTCGAGCAGCAGCATGGGCTGCGGCGTGTCGTCCCTAAAACCGACGACGGTGCAGACTCCCTGACCCGGATGAATGACGTGTTGACCGATTGAGAACATGCTACCTCCAACTTATACGAATTTACGTATGTCTAGAATAACACGCTGATGTGCGCAAATTCTCACTTTATGCAGGAAAAGCACACAACTCCGATAGGTAAGAGTATTCGATAACAGACGCAGCTCATTCACACCTTTATGCATTTTCAACGCCTGCATAATCTGCAGGCAGACCGGCATCTTTGAGTGACTCCATACAAGCTGTAGTCAATTATGTGCATATGCAATATCGATTGGCTTTACCCTGCGACAGTGCCCGTCGCTTGTGATAGAGTGCTACAAACTCTGGCTTTTGCCCTACGAGTGACCAAGAGCTCGGGGGCTTTAACACAAGGAGGATCTATGCCCGAGAAGATTGAAGAGCTGGTACGCGCTGCGCTTGCTGCGGCCCAGGAGGCCGGCGACCTTTCCGCATTTGAACTTGACGATTGCGCTATCGAGCGACCGGCTGACACTTCTCATGGCGAGTGGACCTCTACCATGGCCCTGAAGTCCGCCAAGCTGGCCCACTGCGCCCCGCGCAAGATCGCCGAGGCCATCGTTGCCCATATGCCCGAGGACCCCGCGATTGAGAAAGTCGAGATCGCAGGCCCTGGCTTCATCAACTTCTACCTCTCCGTTGCCGTCAAGAATGCCATCTTTGGCGAGGCTCGCGAGAAGGGCATGGACTTCGCTAAGTCCAACGTCGGTGGTGGCCTGAAGACCCAGGTCGAGTTCGTTTCCGCCAACCCCGTCGGCCCCATGCACATTGGCCACGGCCGCTGGGCCGCGCTGGGCGACTCGCTCTGCCGTGTTATGGACCACGCCGGTTACGACATCCAGCGTGAGTTCTACATCAACGACCACGGCTCTCAGATGAACACCTTCGGCAACTCCATCAGCACGCGCTATATGCAGCTTGCCGACATCATCGCCAAGCAGGGCGTGGATATCGACGAGGCTCACAAGATCTTGATCGCCGACCGCGACGCCTTTGTCGCCGACGAGAACGACGAGCATCCCGAGACCCATCCGTATCAGGACAACTTTGCCGAGACCCTGGGCAAGGACTCCTACGGCGGCGACTACATCATCGACGAGGCTGCTGAGTTCTGGCGCACCGACGGCGATAAGTGGGTCGACGCCGATCCTCAGGAGCGCATGGAGAGCTTCCGCGAGCGCGGCTATGTAAAGATGGTCGACAACATGCGCGACCTCTGCCACGCCGTCAATTGCGACTTCGATCGTTGGTTCTCCGAGCGCTCGCTGTATGTGAAGGACACCGAGGGCGAGACCGCCGGCACCTCCGCCGTCGACCGCGCTTTTGAGAAGCTCGACAAGATGGGCTACCTCTATACCAAGGACGGCGCCCTGTGGTTCCGTTCCACCGATCTGGGCGACGACAAGGACCGCGTGCTGATCAAGTCCGACGGCGAGTACACCTACTTTGCCTCCGACGTCGCCTATCACTGGGATAAGTTCCAGCGCGTCGACCACGTCATCGACATCTGGGGCGCCGACCACCACGGCTACATCGAGCGCGTCCGCTGCGTCTGCGATGCCTTGGGTTACCCCGGCAAGTTCGAGGTTCTGCTGGGCCAGCTCGTCAACCTGCTGCGTAACGGCAAGCCCGTCCGTATGTCCAAGCGCAAGGGCACCATGGTGACCCTGCAGGAGCTCGTCGACGAGGTTGGCTCCGACGCCGCTCGTTACACGCTCATCTCCAAGAGCTCCAACCAGATGGTCGACTTCGATATCGAGGCCGTCAAGAAGCGTGACAACTC
Source organism: Collinsella sp. (assembly GCA_046995905.1). Taxonomy (GTDB): domain Bacteria; phylum Actinomycetota; class Coriobacteriia; order Coriobacteriales; family Coriobacteriaceae; genus Collinsella. The sequence goes on along the minus strand of JBKXET010000001.1, from coordinate 1,755,369 downwards.
CAACCCGGTCTATTACGTGCAGTACGCTCACGCCCGCGTGTGCTCCATCCTGCGTCGTGCCGCTGACGTTACGCCCGAGCAGGCTGACGAGATGGGCATGAAGGCCGTTGCCGCCAAGGCCATCGGTGAGAACGTCGATTACTCGCTGCTGACCGACCCGACCGAGCTCGCCCTTTCGCGTAAGCTCAACGAGCTCACCGACCTCATCGCCAGCTGCGCTCGCGACCGCGCTCCGTTCCGTCTGACGCACTTTGCCGAGGAGCTCGCCGGCGACTTCCACAGCTTCTATGCTGCTTGCCAGGTGCTGCCGAGCGAGGGCCGTCCCGTCGACCCCGAGCTTTCGCGTGCCCGTCTGGCCGCTTGCGATGCCGTCCGCGTGACGCTCGCCCTGGTGCTCACCCTTGTTGGTGTCTCCGCTCCCGAGCAGATGTAATCTGCGGGTCATTTGACCGTACAGACTTGGTTTAACTAAGCCTTGAAAGCCCGATCTCCCACGGAGGTCGGGCTTTTTTGCAAACGCCGACGTATTGACGAATTTGGAACTGCTGGAAATACGAAACTATGCCGGTTTACTACGATGAATTGAGATATTCCAACCACGCCGGCTTTTAGCTAAAAAGTGCAAGGCATCTACCTGCACTGATAATTGTCCTTGGGGGAAGCGGGCACTGCGGGGGCGCGTCAACAGCGCGCGATTTCCGCGTCGCAGCGCTACCCTGATGCTGAACGCCGGGACGATGACCCACTGACCTGCTGACGCCTCTTCGGCCGTCCTCAAATCCGACCTGTCTCGCCCCGGCATCCGCGTCCCGGAGTCCTGCCATGACCTAATAGGAGCATGAGCGCGGACAATCGGACAAGCCAATTGGATTGTAGCGCTCCCGTCAGTGCAATGTCTGGGAGACCCGGGCGCGGAGCAGGCGGCAGACCGAGGGGAGCGAAAATGGAAGGCGAAACGGTCATCGCGGGCGTCGACACGCACAAGGACGTGCATGTCCTGTGCCTGCTCGACGGCCTCGGGAGGAAGATCTGGAGCGGGAGCTTCGGGGCCGACCCCGAGGGCTACGACAGGCTGGCGGAGGCGATAGGCGACCCGGGGAGCTGCATGGTCGTCGGCGTCGAGGGCACGGCATCGTACGGGGCCGGGCTGACGAGGAGGCTCGTGGAGCTCGGGTACAACGTCGTCGAGGTGCTCAGGCCCAAGAGGGACAAGGTGAGGCCCGGCGAGGGGAAGAGCGACCCGCTGGACGCCGAGCGCGCGGCGCGCAAGGCGGCGTCCGGGAAGGGCTGCTCCGTGCCGAAGTCGCAGGACGGCTGGGTCGAGGCGGTGCGCCAGCTCTACGTCGCGCGCAGGCTGGCCGTCGCGACGTCCACGTCCTGCGTGGCCTGCGCGAAGTCGATGCTCACGACGGCCCCGGGCGCCCTGAGGGAGCGGTTCAGGGGCCGCGAGCGGCCGAAGGACCTCATGCCGCTGCTCGCGCGCGGAGGAAGGCGGGCGACGCGCTCGAGGAGAGCGTGCTGGCCTCGCTGCGGTCCGTCGCGGCGGTCTGGAAGGAGGCCCGCAGCCAGGTCGAGTCCCTCGACGAGCGCATCCGCGCGCTGCTGGAGGCGAACGCGCCCGCGCTGCTCGGCATCGAGGGCTGCGGCACGACGACCGCCGCCGCCCTGGTCGTGGCCGCCGGCGACAACCCCGGCAGGCTGAAGGGCGAGGCGGCGTTCTCGATGCTGTGCGGCGTCTCCCCGATCCCCGCGTCGAGCGGGAAGACGGAGCGGCACAGGCTCAACCGCGGCGGCAACCGGCAGGCGAACTGGGCGCTCTACGAGATCGCGATCAAGCGCATGGCGTACGACGAGAGGACGAGGAGGTACGTGGCGAGGCGGACCTCCGAGGGGAAGTCCCGGAGGGAGGCGATCCGCTGCCTGAAGCGCTACATAGCGCGGGAGGTGTACCGCGTGCTCATGGACCCGAATCCCGACGGCGCCGCGCCGGAAGGCCCCGAGCTCGCGAAGATGCGCAAGGCGATGCGGGTGACCCAGAAGCAGGCCGCCGCGGGGCTCGGCCTGTCCGCAGCCACACTCGGGCACTCGGAACGGGGGAAACGGCGGTCGACGAAACTGGAGAGGAGGTATTACGAGCTCCTGTGCGAATTGGAGAGAGCGCTCCCGCAAACTGCCTCTTGACAACTTATAGGAGCGTCGGTTTTAGTTCAACAAGTTTCGGAGTGGTCGCGGTTGAGCGATTCATCGTAGTAAACCGCCATAGTTTTGGCGGAGGCAGTCAGATTTGTGGGCGGTAAACCAAAGAGTGTCCCTTTTGAATAGTCGTTTAAGAACGTCCCCAATGACTAAGTTGCAGGTGGCGGCGGTTGTGTTACACTAACGCTGCGTATATGACGCAAATATCTCGATACAGATCAATGATGTCCGTCGGTATTTGACGGAGCTAGACTGTTTAGCCGCCCTGAAGGTTTATGCAGGGAGCATGTGATCACAGGGCTTGAAAAGAAAGTTGAGCAAACACTGTGTCTGATCAACAGCAAGAAAACGAAATAACGACGACGCAGACCGCTCCCGCTGCACCGGTTGCGTCGGACCAGGTCGCGGCGCCCGCGCAAGCCTCGGCTCCTGAGACGCCTAAGGCTGCTTCGACGCCTACGCCTGCAGCGGCTGAGAAGGCCGTGCCTGCAACTGGTGAGGAGGCTGCTCTGGCAAAGCCCAAGCGTACGCGCCGCACGGCCAAGCCTGCTGCTGACGGCGAGGAGGTCACCAAGCCCAAGCGCCGTACCACGCGCACGACGCGCGCCAAGCGCACCGTTGCAGCTGACTCCTCGGCGCCGATTTCCGATGAGGTCGCGCAGGCACGTGCGTTGGCGCAGATTAGCGAGGCTCAGGTGGTGCGCGCCCGCCGTCGTGCTGCCGAGCGCGAGGCCGCGGCTCTGACCGAGCTTGCAGCCCCGTCTGTGCCCGAGACCCCTGCCGCCGACCAACCGACCGAGAAGCCGGCACCGCGCACACGCCGTCGCACGGCTGCTAAGGCCGAGCAGGTTGCCGATCAGGTAACCCCCGAGCTCACTGAGGCTTCGGTCCGTTCCGCGGCAGGGGAGGGCGCATCGCCAACTGAGCCCGCTGCGCCTGTCGAGGCCAGCGAAGTTCCCGTTGTCGATCCGGCTTTGCGCCCGCACCGTCGCGGTCGCAAGCCCAAGGCCTTCGTCGAGGCAGAGAAGGCCGCAGCCGCAGCCGCAGCTGCTCGGGATGCTGCGGCGACCGCCGAGTCTGCAACCGCTGCCGATGCACCCGTTCAGGATGCTGCGACTTCCGAGGCCGCTCCCGCCGATGCCGAGCCCGCCGACGTCCGCCCCGGTCGCAGCCGTCGCACTGCTGTTAAGCGCACGTCCAAGGCTAAGGCTGCCAAGAAGGGTACGTCCGAGGATTCCGACGAGACGACCGCCGATGCATCGACTGATGCCGCCGAGCCCCAAGACGTCGAACAGCCTGCGTCCGAGAAGCCCAAGCGCGGTCGTAAGAAGTCCGCTAAGGCCAAGGCGTCCGAGCATCAGGCTGATGTCGAAGCGCAGGTCGATTCTGGCGCCGAGGCCAATGAAGCCGCTGCGGTCAATGCCGACGCCGCCACAACCGATGTTGCCGCGCCCGCCGAGGCCGAAGACGGCACTCGTTCCAACCGTCGCCAGCACAAGCGGAACGAGGAACGCAACGAGCGCAACAACGACCGTCGCAATCGCCAGCGCGATCGCAAACAGCGCAACAAGGAGCGTAACGCCGCCCCCACCGAGCCCACGCTTTCGCGTGAGGAGCTCGCTGCCATGAAGGTCGCCGAGCTGCGCGAGAAGGCCAAGGAGTTCGAGATCGAGACGACCGGCAAGAAGAAAGCCGAGCTCGTCGAGGAGATCTACGTCACCGCCGCGAAGGCAGAGGGCTTCCGCGACATCAAGGGCATTCTGCAGATTCGCCCGGACAGCTCCGGCATCATCCACGCCCATGGCTACATGAAGTCCAACGACGACGCCTTCGTGCCCGCCTACCTCATCCGCTCCGCGCGCCTGCGCACGGGCGACGTCATCGAGGGCTCACTGCGTCCTTCGCGCGGCGGCGACAAGCGCGCCGGCCTCGCCAAAATCACGACCGTCAACGGTCTAGACCCCGAGCAGATTCGCAACCGCCCCAAGTTTGGTGACCTCACTCCGGTCTATCCCAACGAGCCGCTGCGCATGGAGCACGGCAAGGACTCCATTACCGGTCGCGCCATCGACATCGTGTCGCCGATCGGCAAGGGTCAGCGTGGCCTGATCGTGTCCCCGCCCAAGGCCGGCAAGACCACGATCCTCAAGAAGATCTGCCAGTCTATCTCGATTAACAACCCCGAGGTGCACCTCATCTGCCTGCTCGTCGACGAGCGCCCCGAAGAGGTCACCGATATGCAGCGCTCCATTAAGGGCGAGGTCGTGGCCTCGACCTTCGATATGCCCGCCGACAACCACACCCGCGTGGCCGAGCTCGTCATCGAGCGCGCCAAGCGCATCGTGGAGCTGGGCGGCGATGTCGTGGTGGTGCTCGACTCCATCACGCGTCTTGCCCGCGCCTACAACTTGGCGGCGCCCGCCTCGGGCCGCATCCTTTCGGGCGGCGTCGATTCGGCGGCCCTGTATCCGCCCAAGCGCTTCCTGGGCGCAGCCCGTAATATCGAGAACGGTGGCTCGCTCACCATCCTGGCCTCTGCCCTCATCGACACCGGTTCCAAGATGGACGAAGTCATCTTTGAGGAGTTCAAGGGCACCGGCAACATGGAGCTTAAGCTCGACCGCGATCTTGCCGACCGTCGTATCTTCCCGGCCATTGACCCCGTTGCCTCCGGTACGCGCAACGAGGATCTGCTGGTCGACGAGCAGATGCGCCCGTTTGTCTTTGGCCTGCGTCGCATTCTTGCCGGCATGAACAACACCGAGCGCGCAGCCGCATCGTTTATCAAGGGTCTTAAGGGCACCAACACCAACCAGGAGTTCCTGGTGCGTTCGGCCAAAAAGCACAGCGACTACGAGCAGACGTTCTAGGTTGTCATCCACGCGCAGCGATAGTCATCAATGCGATAAAGGGTCGGGGCTTTGAGCCTCGGCCCTTTTCCATATCGCCGCTCCGCGCTTATTTTTGACCATAAGACTGGCAAGCAGCAGGTTTCCCGTTTCAATCCGACATCGTCGCTTGCAATCGACAGGGCGGTTTCGCATAATAGCTTTTAAGCTTCGCGACGGAAAACGCAGATGAAACGAACCATATACCGTTGCTTTGGGGCATAGCCCCGCTTCATCTTCTCTCGCGCAGCCAACTGAATGATGCGATTTGGGTGCTGGAAGATGGGGAGAGCTCATGGCTTCTTCTGATGCAACACAACGAGCAGTCCTTGCCGGACTTTCGTGCGGGATCGGCCTTGCCGCTCCCGTGGTTATGTATGCCGCGACGCTGCCGTTTTCGTCGGTGAACGAGACGGTCGTGGCGGGTGCGGTTCCCTTCGCCGTGGGCGCGGTGGCGGGCGTGGGTATCTATGCCGCCTCGCTGGGTATCTCCGAGTACCGTGCGCAGCGTGAAGAGCGTCTGTTCCAGCCTGATGCCATGGGCGGTGCCGCCAATCTCAATCAGCATCAAAGCGAGTTCAAGACCGCCTCGATTCCAGCTCAGCAGCAGGATGCGACTCCTTACGCTGCGGCTTCTGCTTCTCAGGCTCAGGCGGAGCAGTCTACCTCGGCATTCCTTTCCGGCCTGACTGGTGCGTTCCAGCGCCGTCATGCCGATGATGGTGTCCCTACCATCGCTCGAGCCGCAGATGCCATGGACGAGGCCGAGGCTTGGTCCATGATCGACAGTATGCTCGACGACGATTCGCCGGTGAGCTGCGACCCTGCACACTCGCGCGACGTCTATCAAGTCGCCATCGACGAGCTCACCAACGGCGGGCAGACCGGCTCCTTCAATCGCGACGACATCGCCGCCGCGGCACGCGCCGTGTCTGGCTCCCAGGCCGCCCCTGCGGGCAGCACGGCGGCTTTCGTGGCACTCGTCGCCAACGCGGCAGCCAATAACGCCTACAGCGCTACCTCGGCGGACGCGAACGCTTCTGCCGACAATTCGTACGTTGATGAAGCCATGGCCGCGGACGAGGAGGCCGTTGCCGCCCGCCGTGCCGCCGAAAGCTCGTTGTGGGGCGCTCCTGCCCAGCAGCAGGCGGCTGAGGCTGCGCCGTACAATGCAAACCTCGCCAGCATGCCTATCATCTCCGGTGCCGCGGACATCGATCTCGATGACCTCGATGAGCCTGCAGCCATCACCGCATCGATTGATGCCCAAGATCGCATCAACACCGGCGACCTTCCGGATGCCTCGCTCGAGGTTGATGTCCCCATGGCCGATTACTCGGGCCACGAGGACATGTGGGCCGCCGCCACCGCGATCCTGGATGAGATTGACGAGCCTGCTCCTGTTACGGCCCCCGCTCCCGTCGCTGCCCCTCAGCCTGCTGTCCCCGCCTATGTCGGCCGTCACAGTGCTGTGTTCCCCGAGGATACTGCCCGTATCTCGCGCGAGAGCATCGAGCGAGCCGAGGCTATTGCCGCCGGCATTATGGAAAATCGTCGTCACGAGCGCGTCAATCAGATCCTCGAGGAAGAGATCGAGCGCCTGCAGTCCTCTACCGCCAAGCGTACGGGCCGTGCCTATCTGAGCGTTATCGAGGGCGGTACCGCCAGCTTTGCGCCGCTCCGCGCGGAGGCATAACTTCTGCATGGTTAAGATCAATCGAAAATGGGCGGTCGTGACCTGCCTGATGGCGCTCTTGATCTGGGGCAATTCGCTGGTTCCCGGCTCGGGGTCGGGCTCACTGAGTCTAACGGTCATGGAAGCTATCCGCGGTTTCCTGCACGGCGCGGGACTTCCATATGAATGGGTGACCAACTTTGTTGTTCGCAAGTGCGCGCATTTTACCGAGTATATGGTGCTCGGCATCCTGGCAACGCACGCCTTTGATTTTGAGGGCCGGCGCACCTTTGACGTGCTGCTGCCCACGGCGGTGTTCCTGCTGCTGATTCCTTCGATCGACGAGACGATTCAGCTCTTTGTGCCGGGACGCGCTGGAATGATCACCGATGTGATGATCGACTGCTGTGGAGCGGCAACGGGCGTTGTGCTCCGATATCTCTTACGGTCGCTGATGTGCGCCAAAAAGGCCGCCTAGGACGTATTGTTTGGTCCTAGGCGGCCTTTTTTATTTGAGGGCTTATATGAGGCGTGGTGGCGTCGTTCCGTAGGTCGGATTTGCCGGGCGTGCCACGCCCCGTGGGTGCGTCTGCTACTGAAGCGCCTGTGCGCCCAGGGCCAGGCAGCCCATGATGCCCTGCTTGCCCTCGAGGCTGTTGTTGACGATGTAGCTATCGATGTCGTTGACCTCGGGCGTGACGATATAGCCGTTGAGCATCTCGGCGCACTTTTTGCGTGCGAGCGGCACGATGGGAGTGTGGTCGGCCACGCCGCCGCCGATGATGATCTTTTGCGGCGCGTAGCACAGCGTGTAGGTCATGAGTGCCTGTGCCAGATAGCCGGCGAGCAGGTCCATGGCCTCCGAGTCATCGGCCATGTCTCCGGCGCTCTTGCCATCCCAGCGCTTTTTAACGCCGGGGCCGGCGATGAGGCCCTCGAGACAGTTGTCGTGGAAGGGGCAGGCGCTGTGCTCGCCAATGGTGTCGCGCGGGTCGCGCGTGACCAGGATGTGGCCGGCCTCGGGATGCATCATGCCGTGCACGAGCTGGCCGCCCGAGAGCACGCCGGCGCCCACGCCGGTACCGATGGTCAGATACACAACGTCAGTGAGGCCCTGGGCGCAACCAAAGGTGACCTCGCCCAGGCAGGCGACGTTGACGTCGGTGTCGTAGCCGCAGGGAATATTGAGCTCGTTTTGGATGGTGCCCAGCAGGTCAAAGTAGCGCCATGCCGTTTTGGGCGTCTCCAGGATCTTGCCGTATTGGGGCGAGGCAGGGTTGACTGCGGTGGGGCCAAAGGCGCCGATGCCCAGCGCGGCGATGCCCTTGTCGGCAAACCATGCGTTGACGGCCTCGACGGTCTCCTGCGGAGTCGTGGTCACGATCTGCTCACGCTCCAGGACCGTGCCGTCTGCATAGCCCGTGGCGCAGACCATCTTGGTGCCGCCGGCCTCGAGCGCTCCGATAAGTTGCTGCTCTTCCATAATATTCCTCTCACTGGGACGAGTTGCTCCATGACTAAAGTATAGAGCTCTAAACCATTTAAGAAAGCGCCATAAAAAGAAGCCTCGCAACGCGGCAGGCGGTGCGGGGCTTCTTTAGTTACTTTAGTTGCCGGGCCGTCCTTACCCGCGCGGTTTGATTTTATCACGCAGGGACTTGAGGTTCTCCAGTGCCGCGTTAAGCGTCTCGTCTCGCTTGGCAAAGTGGAAACGAATCAGGTGGTTGACGGGCTCGCGGAAGAAGCTCGAGCCGGGCACGGCGCCCACGCCCACCTTAGACGCGAGGTCCTCGCAGAATTCGAGGTCGCTGTCATAGCCAAACTCAGAGATGTCCATCATGACGTAGTAGGCGCCCTGCGGCACGTTATGCTCAAGACCGATGCTGTCGAGTCCCTGGCAGAACAGGTCGCGTTTGGCGGCATAGAGGTCAAGGACCTCATCGTAATAGCTGTCGTCGAAATTGAGGGCGGTGACGACGGCTTCCTGCAGGGGAGCGGCGGCGCCCACGGTGAGGAAGTCGTGGACCTTTTTGATACGCTCGGTGATTTCGGCAGGGGCGATAGTGTAGCCCAGGCGCCAGCCGGTGATGGAGTAGGTCTTGGACAGCGAGCTGCAGCTGATGGTGCGCTCAAACATGCCAGGCAGCGTGGCCATGTAGACGTGCTCATGGGGTGCGTAGACGATGTGCTCGTATACCTCGTCGGTGATGCAGTAGGCGTCGTACTTTTTGCAGAGGTCGGCGATAAAGGTGAGCTCCTCGCGCGTAAAGACCTTGCCGCAGGGGTTGGAAGGGTTGCACAGGACGATGGCTTTGGGGTCGTTGTCGCGGAAGGCCGCCTCGAGTGTCTTGCGGTCAAAGTCGAATGTGGGTGGGTTGAGCGGCACGTAGATGGGCTCGGCACCCGAAAGGATTGTGTCGGCGCCGTAGTTCTCGTAGAACGGCGAGAAGATGACGACCTTGTCGCCGGGGTTCGTGACCGTCATCATGGCGGCCATCATGGCCTCGGTGGAGCCGCAGGTGACTACGATATTCTCGTTGGGGTTCACCGGCATGCCCATAAAGTGCTCCTGTTTGGCGGCAAGCGCCTCGCGCATGGCCTGGGAGCCCCAGGTGATGGAGTACTGGTGATAGAGCGGCTTGGGATCGGCGGCGATGGTGCTGAGGCTATCGAGCAGCTGCGCCGGGGAATCGAAGTCGGGGAAGCCCTGCGACAGGTTGACGGCGCCATACTTGTTGGAGATGCGCGTCATGCGGCGGATGACGGAATCGGTAAACGTTGCCGTGCGGTTGGAGAGTTCTTTCATGCCGGTCCTTTCGAGCATTTGCAGTGGGGCAAGTTTACTCCTATGAAACCGGTGGGATTTGCTCGAAATGGTCTCGAAAAACTCTTTTCAAAATTCTTGAAAATTGGGGCTTGCATCGCGTGGCGTTCCTTGCAATAATAGTCGAGCGCGAAGCGTACAGGACACGGTGGGTGTAGCTCAGTTGGCTAGAGCGACGGGTTGTGGTCCCGTAGGTCGAGGGTTCGAGTCCCTTTACCCACCCCAGTTCTTGCTTCGTGTTGATATCGGGTCGTTAGCTCAGTTGGTAGAGCAGGGGACTCTTAATCCCAAGGTCCAGGGTTCGACCCCCTGACGGCCCACCACACGATATCTCCTCTAAAGTCCGCCACAACGGACTTTAGCTTTGGGTCGTTAGCTCAGTTGGTAGAGCAGGGGACTCTTAATCCCAAGGTCCAGGGTTCGACCCCCTGACGGCCCACCCAAAGATTGTTAAAGCGACTGGCTCAGGCTGGTCGCTTTTTTGTTGACCTCGTATGGGGTCGAACCCGTAAGGGCGCGGAGCTGAGGAAATACGTAAGCATTTACCAGCGTAGCGCGCAAGGCGCCTTGGCGCCGCAGCGGCCGCCTGCGCAGCAGGCTGACCCCCTGACGGCCCACCAAAGCATGTTAAAGAGACTGGCTTCGGCTGGTCGCTTTTTTGTTGACCTCGCATGGGGTCGAACCCGAAAGGGCACAGCCGCTTTCACAGATCGAGCCTACCCTGGGGATCGGTAAAACCGTCAGTACCCTCCTTGAGTTTCTTCTCGTCTGCCTTCACGCGACGCTCGAGCTTTTTTGTATCCTCGGCAGGCGGTAGGTTCTCGGGGACAATTCCGCGGTCGATGAGGCTGCCACGCACGCTTGTGTTGTTCTCGACGTGCTCTTGCTTGATCTGGTCCAGGCCGTACAGGTCGTGTTCCTCGGCGTTGAAGGCCGTCATCGAGTTCGTAAGGTCCTTTGCTTTGATGAGGACATCGGCTAACCTGTCCGCCAATGCCGCGCTCTTGGGTACGCCGAGCTGCTGCTTCATTTCCGCCGTGCTTCTGCCGCCGAATAACGCCTCATCGCCCTTCGACTTGATGATCGCGAATCCTTTGGAGTCCACGCCGCGTTTGAACGCAATACCCGAGAGCTGTTTCTCTGAATCGGATAGCGAGTGGCGCGCCTGCAAGCGCTGAATCTCTGCGAAGCGCTGCTCTATGAGCTCTTGGCGGCGCGTCTGCACGGCAAAGTATGCCTGGGCGAGCGCGATCTCTGGCTTGTTTGAATCTCCGTTCTGTGCGATTAAATAGCATGCATAGCGCGTAAGTTTGTAGTCTTTAACCGCGCGAGCGGCGACACCGGCAGTTACCATTTTCGTGGTGTCACGAAAATGGGAATCAACTGGAGTTTTGTTTGTTTCGCATGAGACTGTTGCCCTCTTAACAACTTCGGCGAAGTTCTCCCATCGAGTGTACCCCATGGGTTCCATTAAATCGCGTGCGAGCCAATACTCAACGCCGTCTTCCACATTGGCGTAGCTATCAAGTTTGACACGCCACTTCTCGATATCACTACTGTCCATATCTCCTCCTCGCTGGTCTATTGTCTGTGCGGGCTTTGCCCGCTCTGTATTCAGAATTAGGATACGCTGCCGTGCGGACACGAATAGGCCCCGTGCCACCTCGAGCTCACGGGGCCCATAGATATCGATTAGGTGTGTTCTGCTTTAGATGGGTGTCCAGTTTAGTCCGTTCGATAGTGCGATCCGAGGCTTTCGGTTCGCTTGCGCATGGCTTTGACCATTTCCTGTGCTAGTTGAATCTGCGACTGAAGGCGGGCGAGGGCAGCGATTTCGCTGTCCTGGGCTTTCTGTGTGCTCAAGGTCGTTGCCTCCGTCTTCAAGCCCTCAAGCTCGTGTAGTGCTTCGGATAGGCCTGTTTCGGTGCGGTTGATCATGCAATAGGTACTCATCGTGTGCTTAAGGCTGCGGGTCAGGCGCTCGGCATCTGTTGTGGCAATGCCGTGCTGGGGGAGGGCGATATCCGCCTTCAGGGCTGTCTTAGGCTCTTTCTGCGCTGCAAGGGCTGCCGATGCGCCTGCGATGCGCCCGAACACGATGCCGTTGGCGCTTGACAAGCCACCAATGCGGTCGGCTCCGTGCATGCCGCCTGTCGCCTCGCCGCAAGCGTAGAGACCCTCAACGCCCGTGTACGCGGTCTTATCGATCTTGATGCCGCCGTTAGCGGCGTGGGCATACATCGCAACGCGCATCTCGTCAGTCGGGGCGATGCCGTGCTCGTCTTGCAGCCAGGTGGCAAAGGTCTGCACAAACTCTGGGACATCCTCGCGGGGGAAGTCGTAGTGGAGTGCCAGGCCTTCGACACCTGCCTGATCGATGACGAGATCGATAGCGCGGGAGGCCAAGCGTGACGTGAAGGGACCATATCCAGAGCGCTGCTCGAGCAGGTCGTCCAGCTTGTCGTCGGCAATATCTGCTGGCTGGTCTACATGTACGTAGCGCCAGGTCTTCTCGTTAAAGACAAGGTTGCGCTTGGGCTCGATGAAGCCGGGCATCATCTGCATGAATTCTATATTAGTAAGCGATGCGCCGTGCGCCAGCGCGATGGCCTGTGATGAGCTGAGCACGTCGGCGGAAGTGAGGCTTCGCTCGAACAGGCCACCCGTGCCACCGGCTGCGATGATCGTGGCTTTGGTAGCAAAGGGCACGATTCGATCTTCGGTGAGGTTGTAGAGCACGGTTCCGGTGATTCTGCCGTTCGTGTCCTCAATAAGGTCGATAAGCTCATGGCGGGGGAGCAGGCGAATGCCGAGCGACTCGATCCGGGCTGTCAGAGCGTCCTCAAGGGGCTTGCGGGTGAGGCCGCGCCACATGCGCGTCTTGTGGTCAAAGCAGGGGATAAACTGCTTTTGCTGAGCGCTCTCAGCGTTTTGCGGACGCTTGAGCTCAACGCCCAGGTCTTGCTCGAGCCATTCAATTGCCTGGGGAATGCCGTGGACAAACGTCTGGACAAGCTCGGGGTCGGCGACACCGCCGCCGACGGTCTGGATGGTGTCGATGAGGTCTTGTTCGTCGTCTTCGTTAACGGGTCCGATAAGCCCTAGGCCCCAGGTTCCAGGGAAGAAGCTCGATCCACTCATGGTCTTGCCGGCGCTTGCCACAGCGACGGTTGCGCCCGTGCGTGCCGCTTCGATGGCGGCACAAAGGCCCGCAATGCCAGATCCAATTACCAGTACATCAGTCGATTCCATCGGATTCCTTTCTCGTCCGGCGCATTGTCGCACGGGTGATCGGCAATGGGGCCGCAAAGACCCGGCAAATCGGTAAAGGGCAAATATGGCAGGTGGGCGTCAGGTGGACTCGGCCACTTCGGTCGGCCCATTTGATAAGTTGCGGTGGAATACGGACTGTTTTGGCCTGTATGGATGCAATTCAGTCCGTATTTCACCACAACTGATACATCGGACCCTTTAATAAGAGTAACCAATTTGAGACGGGGCAAACAAAAAGAGCCGCTACCTCGAAAGGTAGCGGCTCCAAAGCTCAACTATATGAGCATCGCGCGGGCGCGATTAGGCCTTGAGGGCCTCCTCGACGGCGACAGCGCAGGCGACGGTGGCACCAACCATGGGGTTGTTGCCCATGCCGATGAGACCCATCATGTCGACGTGCGCAGGCACGGAGGAAGAACCGGCGAACTGGGCGTCGGAGTGCATACGGCCCATGGTGTCGGTCATGCCGTAAGAGGCAGGGCCGGCGCCCATGTTGTCCGGGTGCAGGGTACGGCCAGTGCCGCCACCAGAAGCGACGGAGAAGTACTTCTTGCCAGCCTCGAGGCGCTCCTTCTTGTAGGTGCCAGCGACGGGGTGCTGGAAGCGCGTGGGGTTGGTGGAGTTACCGGTGATCGAGATGTCGACGTTCTCGTGCCACATGATGGCAACGCCCTCGCGGACGTCGTCGGCGCCGTAGCAGTTGACGGCGGCGCGGGGACCATCGGAGTATGGGATGGTCTCGACGACCTTGAGCTCGCCCGTGAAGTAGTCGAACTGGGTCTTCACGTAGGTGAAGCCGTTGATGCGGGCGATGATCTGAGCAGCGTCCTTGCCCAGACCGTTGAGGATGACGCGCAGCGGCTTCTTGCGAGCCTTGTTGGCGTTCAGAGCCAGGCCGATAGCACCCTCAGCGGCAGCGAAGGACTCGTGACCTGCCAGGAAGGCGAAGCACTCGGTGTCGTCGGAGAGCAGCATAGCGCCCAGGTTGCCGTGGCCCAGACCGACCTTGCGGTCCTCGGCGACGGAGCCGGGAACGGTGAAGGCCTGGATGCCCTCGCCGATGATGGCGGCAGCCTCAGAAGCGGACTTGGCGCCACGCTTGACAGCGAGAGCGCAACCGAGGGTGTAGGCCCACTCGGCGTTCTGGAAGGCGATGGACTGGGTGTTGTTGACGATCTCACGCGGGTTGAAGCCCTTGTCGGTGCAGATCTGCAGAGCTTCCTCGAGGGAGGCGATGCCGTTGTCGGCGAGGCACTTGTTGATCTTGTCAGCGCGGCGCTCGTAACCTTCGAACGTAACAGTCATAGTTATTTCCCTCCCTTTCTACTCGTGAACCGGGAACACGCTGGCGACGGAGTGAGTCTCCTCGTCGGTGCGCGGGTCGATGTACTTGGCAGCGTTCTCCCACTGACCATAGTGGCCCATAGCGCCAGCGATGGCCTCCTCGGGGGTCTTGCCGGCCTTGACGGCGTCGGTGAACTTGCCGAGGTTCAGGAACTCGAATGCGATGATCTCGTTCTTGTCGTTGAGAGCCATGCGGGTGACGTAGCCCTGAGCGAGCTCGAGGTAACGAGCGCCCTTGGCCTTGGTGCCGAACATGGTGCCGACCTGAGAGCGAAGGCCCTTGCCGAGGTCGTCGAGGGAGGCGCCCACGGGCAGGCCGCCCTCGGAGAACGCGGTCTGGCTGCGGCCGTAAACGATCTGCAGGAAGATCTCGCGCATAGCAACGTTGATGGCGTCGCAGACGAGGTCGGTGTTGAGGGCCTCGAGGATGGTCTTACCGGGAAGGATCTCGGAAGCCATGGCGGCAGAGTGGGTCATGCCCGAGCAGCCGATGGTCTCAACGAGGGCCTCCTCGATGATGCCGTCCTTGACGTTCAGCGTGAGCTTGCAGGCGCCCTGCTGAGGTGCGCACCAACCCACACCGTGCGTAAGACCGGAGATGTCGGAAATCTCCTTAGCCTGGACCCACTTGCCCTCCTCGGGGATGGGTGCGGGGCCGTGGTATGCACCCTTGGCAACGGGGCACATGTTCTCCACTTCCTGTGAGTACTGCATGCCTCTCCTCTCTATCGTGTTGGCGTCCCGTCTGGGGGCCGTGGCTGGCGATTGCCGGGCGACCCTTCGAAAGGGACATGACATGCAGCCCCTATAATACCGCGAAATGCACGGAATATTCGGCGAACGGCTCAGTTTTCGTAGCGAGAAGTCCGGAAGTTTTAATTGAAACGGTTTAACTCTATGTTCTGTGGTCGTGAACTTCCGTAGAGGGGGTCCGTCTTGGGCAAGCTATTGGTCAGCTCTTGTAAGCATTGCGGGGGTTGACCTGTTGCAACGATGCCGTTCGCCGCCTGATTACTGCCTTTGGCCGCGCGAGTGTATTGTTTTGCGTGAATGTTTTTGATGGCACGCTTCAATCGTGCTGTATTGGATGGCAAGCAGATCCCGGCGAAGGGAGCGCCATGCAGCGCGTTTGGAGAACGGTTACCGGCTTTTACCATGTCTGTGCCCGCGGTACGGGCAAGCAGCTCATCTTTGAGGGCGATGAGGACCGGTGGGAGTTTTTGGAGCTGATGCGCGAGTGCTGCCGCGAGGAGGGTGTGACGGTTATCGCTTGGTGCCTTATGGGCAATCACGTGCATTTGGTGCTTGCAGATTACGAGGACAGGATGAGCGCGGCGATGCACCGGCTGCTTTTGACGTACGCGCGGCGGTTCAATAAACGCACGAGGCGCACAGGCCATCTGTTCCAGAACCGTTTTGACCGGCGCTCGCTCGATACCGACTGGCAGGTGATGGAGGCTATTCGCTCCGTACACGCCGATCCGCAGGAGGCGGGCGTTAGCCTAATCGAGCGTTATCCCTGGAGTAGCTTTGCGGAGCATTTGTGCGCTTACGACGGTGACGCGGCTGATGTCGCGAGGGGATTTTCTGATCCTTCTTGCGTGCTTGAGCTTTTTGGTTCTGCCGAGGGCTTTATTGCCTATTCGCTTTCGACGCCCGACGGCAGCAAGCCAGCGCTGTGCGATATGAAAGAGACAGAGTGGGAACGCAATGTCTTTGCCGGCAAGTTGGCGAAGAGTCTCGGGGTTCCGCTCAACGGGGTTAAAACTGCACCGCCGGCGCAGCGCGATACTGTTATTGTTGGATTGAACAATGCCGGCTTTACGGTGCGCCAGATTGAGCGGTATACCGGGATTGGCAAAAGTACCGTCTCTCGTATCGTGCGCGCCCGCGCGCGAACGGCGATGCGGGCTGGCGGAAACGTGATGTAAGGTCGCCTTTTCACCGCAGCTGGGGTCGTCCATACGCCGCAACCAGCGTTCAAAAGCTTGGTGAGGTAACTGCACTTCTTAATATGCATAGAACAATCGCCATCTTGCATAAAATAACGGCTCAGTCCGGGTTTGCCCGTGCCTACCCCCGTCTGCGCCGTGCAAAAAACGGAGTTTTCAGCATCGTGGTGCTGTCGGCACCGACGCAATCTTGCAACATGCGGACCCCGAAGCTATTGATCCCTGCCGTTGCGCCCCCGAAGCACGTGTCTGCGTCCCGTCAGACCGCGATGCTTGTTCTAAACACAATATATATGCGCCTGAAGATGTTGATTAACGCTTTCGATGCGTATACACACAGCTTGGCGTGCTGAATACTCGCAAAAATGCACGCCGCTCCCTATGGGACCCGTCTGCGGCAGGCGCGAAGCGAGTCGGAGCTTCGCAGAACGGGGCTTGGCGCATTGCTTGGCGGGCCCGGGGCCCTGCCGCAGGCCTTTGGTGCTGTGGAAAACGCCCGTGTTCGCGTCTGGCTGTGTGGCAAATGTCAGACGGGGCGCCGGACGCGCGGACTTTGTGCCACCGCGCTCATTAGGTAAAAACAGAGCCGCCCGTATCGGGCGGCTCGGCAATCAAAACCCTTGGATTCGGGGCATAAGCTACTGGTTTGTTTGCCCCTCGAGCATGCCGTCGAGGGTGCGCCAGGCGAGCTCGGCGCATTTGACGCGGGCGGGCATGTGCGAGATGTCCTGGAGCTGGGCGGCTTCGTCCAGGTCTTCCAGGTCGTCCTCGGAGAGCTTCTCGCCGCGGATCATGGCGAGGAAGAGTCCCGCCAAGCGACGCGCCTCCTCGACGGTCTCGCCGGTGATGAGGTCGGCCATGATGTCGGCGCTGGCCTGGCTGATGGCGCAGCCGTGCCCGGTAAACGAGGCCTCCTCGATCACGCCCTTCTCGACACGCAGCTGCAAGGTGAGCTCGTCGCCACAGCTGGGGTTGATGCCGTCGTGCTCATGCGTGGGGGCATCCATCTCGTACTTATAGTCGGGGTGCGAGTTGTGCTCCATAAACGTGGTGGAGGTGTACAGATTACCCATTGAACGTGCTCCAAACGTGATGCAGGCCGGCGATGAACTTGTCGATGTCGGCCTTGTCGTTGTAGAAGGCCACGCTGGCGCGGCAGCAGGCAAGGTTCTCGACGCCCAGCCAGGTGAGCAGCGGCTGAGCGCAGTGGTGGCCGGCGCGGATGCAGACGCCGTCCATGTCCATGATGCTCGCGACGTCGTGCGGGTGAATTCCCTTGACGTTAAAGCTCACAACGCCGTGGTGGTTGTCCCAGTAGATGGAACCGATGATTTGGACAAAGTCGAGCTGCATGAGTTCGCCCATCAGATAGTGGACGAGTGCCTGCTCGCGGGCCTGGATGTTCTCGTAACCCACCGTGTTGACCAGGTAATCAAGGGCGGCGCCCGTGGCGAAGATGCCGGCGGCGTCCTGCGTGCCGGCCTCGAACTTCTCGGGGACGGGCGCCCAGACGGCGTCCTGCTCGGTGACCGAATCGATCATCTCGCCACCGGTGAGCATGGGTGGCATGGCGTTGAGCAGGTCCATTTTGCCCCACAGCACGCCAATGCCCATGGGACCCATGGCCTTGTGTGCGCTAAAGGCAAAGAAGTCGGCGCCCAGGTCGGCCACATCGACCGGCATGTGCGGCAGCGACTGCGCGCCGTCGACGACCAGATAGCCGCCGTACTTGTGCACGAGCTTGCCGAGGTTCTTGACCGGGTTCTCAACGCCCAGGACGTTAGAGACCTGACCCACGGCCAAGATCTTGGTCTTGGGGCTCACCTTGGACAGAACCTCCTCGGTCGTGAGCTGGCCGGTCTTGGTGGGGTAGAGGTAGACGAGCTTGGCGCCGGTCTCGCGGCAGACCTGCTGCCACGGAATCAGGTTGGAGTGGTGCTCCATGATGGTGATGACGACCTCGTCGCCCGGCTCGAGGACTGTGGGCGCAAAGCTCTTGGCGACCAGGTTGAGCGACTCGCTCGTGTTGCGGGTGAAGACGACCTCGTTGGCACTGGGAAGCGCCGATGAGGTCGGCGATCTGCTGGCGCACCTTCGCGATGGCCTCGGTGGCCTCGACGGACAGCGAGTAAAGGCCGCGCAGGGGGTTGGCGTTCATGCGCTGGTAGAAGTCGCGCTCGGCGTCGAGCACGCAGGCGGGGCGCTGCGCGGTGGCGGCGCTATCGAGGAAGGCGATCTCGGGGTGCTGCTGGAACAGTGGGAACTGCGCCTTGTAGGGGTTGGTCTCGATGTCGACGGTAGGCCAGCCGCGCGAGGCCTCGTCGCTGGCGTCGAGCTCCATGGGCTCGGGGGCAGTACAGGTATCGCATTTAACGTGCTCGGTGTCGATCATGCGAGCTCCTCTTCAAAGTTGTCGATCAAGTTGTTGCCCAGACGGACGACGGCGGCGCGGGTGCGCTCGTCGGTGGCGGAAAGCGCGGCGTCCTCCAGCTTGGCACGGATGAACAGGTCCTCGGCGGCGTTTTGGTCAAGGCCGCGGCAGGCGAGGTAGAACAGCTGCTCGTCGCGGACGTGGCCGATGGTGGCGCCGTGGTTGCCGGCAACGTCGTCCTCGTCGCAGAGGATGACGGGGACGGTCTTGTTGTCGACGCCCTTGTTGGCCAAGAGCACCGTCTCGCGCTCGGTGCCGGTTGCGCCCTTGCAACCGTGCACGAGGTCGATGGTGCCACGGTAGACCTTCTTGGACGTGCCAGTCAGCACGCCGTTGGCGTCGATCTCGCACTCGGTCTTGCGGCCGCGGTGGCGCAGCTCGTAGTTAAAGTCGCGCACCTGCTCGCGGGCGCCCAGGTAATCGGTATCGATCGTCACCTTGGCGGTATCGCCCAGCAGGTCGCCGGCAAGGCCGGTGGCGCTGGCGCCGGCACCCAGGACGGTGTGCTGCACGTTGACGCGCGCGCCCTCGTCCAGGAACAGGCCGGTGTCGTCGAGCGCGATCCAGCTATCGTCGAGCGTCTGCGTGCAGGTCACGTTGACGGTGGCGT
Organism: Collinsella sp.; assembly: GCA_046995905.1. Taxonomy (GTDB): domain Bacteria; phylum Actinomycetota; class Coriobacteriia; order Coriobacteriales; family Coriobacteriaceae; genus Collinsella. The sequence goes on along the minus strand of JBKXET010000001.1, from coordinate 1,736,176 downwards.
ACTCGTGGGCGCACACGAGTAGCGCGGAGCCCACGACGCCTTGGCCGGCAACGGGGGAGTCCAGGGCTATGCGCAGGTCGAGCGTTGCCTGCGGACGGGCGACGACATCGATGGCGGCGATGGCCGCGGCAGCGTCGACGCCACTCACGCGCACGGTAACCGTGGCGTGCTTGTATGCGGGCACATCGATGACGACGCGCTTGGTGGCGTGGTCGGCCAGGTAGGTGTAGGTAGCCTCGCCCATGCCAGTCTCGAAGGCCTCGGCAGGGGAGAGCTCCTCCTCGAGCTTGATGGCGCCGGCCTGGTAGATGGAGGTGGCGGGCACGTCGAGCTCGGTCTCGGGCGTGATGCGGGCGCGGTCGGCGGCGTCGCCGGGGGCGGAGGCGCGGCGCTCGGGGAAGCGCTCGGCCATGGTGTCCATGGCGGCTTCGAACGCGTCTGCCACGCCAGTAAACTGCTCGTCCAAGCCCTCGACCTCAACGGCCTCGGTGGGAGCGGCGGCAAGCTCGTCAGAGAGCTCGAGCTTGGTCTGATTCATCTTCAGCCAGCCCCAAGTGGCGGCCGGCATCGCGTTGACCTGCTCAAGGGCGGTAGCAGCGGTGTTCGTGGTCTGTTTCATTATCCGATCGCTCCTTCCATCTCGAGCTTGATCAGGTTGTTCATCTCGACGGCGTACTCCAGCGGCAGCTCCTTGGAGACCGGGTTGGCAAAGCCGTTGACGATCATGGTACGGGCCTCTTCCTCCGAGATACCGTGGCTCATCAGGTAGAACACCTTGTCGTCGCCGATGCGGCCGATGGTGGCCTCGTGGCCGATGTCGACGTTCTTGGCGCGGATGTCCATGGCCGGGATGGTGTCGGAGCGGCTCTGGTCGTCGAGCATCAGTGACTGGCAGCTCACGGTTGCCTTGGAGCCCTCGGCCTTGGGCGTGGCAACGATAGAGCTGCGGAACGTCTGGATGCCGCCGCTCTTGGAGATGCCCTTGGTCTCGACGGTTGCCGAGGTCTCGGGCGCGTTGAGCACGACCTTGCAGCCGGTGTCGAGGTTCTGCCCGGCGCCGGCAAAGGTGATGCCGGTAAAGCTCGAGCGGGCGCGACGGCCGTTGAGCACGCTCATGGGGTAGAGGTAACCCACGTGGCTACCGAAGGAGCCGCTGATCCACTCGATGTCGCCATCCTCGTCCACGCGCGCACGCTTGGTGTTGAGGTTGTACATGTTCTTGGACCAGTTCTCGATGGTCGAGTAGCGCAGGTGCGCACGCTTGCCCACAAAGAGCTCGACGGCGCCGGCGTGGAGGTTGGCTACGTTGTACTTGGGCGCGGAGCAACCCTCGATAAAGTGCAGGTCGGCGTCGTCCTCGACGATGATGAGCGTGTGCTCAAACTGGCCGGCGCCCTTGGCGTTAAGACGGAAGTAGCTCTGCAGCGGGAAGTCGAGCTTGGTGCCCTTGGGCACGTAGACAAACGAGCCGCCCGACCATACGGCGCCGTGCAGGGCCGCAAACTTGTGGTCGGTGGGCGGGATGAGCGTCATAAACTTCTCGTGGATGAGCGGTTCCCACTGCGGGTCGTGCAGGGCCTCCTCGATGCCGGAGTAGACGATGCCCATCTTAGATGCTGTGTCCTGCATGTTGTGGTAGACGAGCTCGGAGTCGTACTGCGCGCCGACGCCCGCCAGGTAGCTGCGCTCGGCCTCGGGGATGCCCAGGCGCTCAAAGGTGTTCTTGATGTCGTCGGGCACCGATTCCCAGTCGTGTTTTTGGTCGGTGTTGGGCTTGACGTAGGTGACGATGTTGTCCATGTCCAAGCCCTCGATGGAGGGGCCCCACGTCGGATCCGGGAAGCGGTTGAAAATCTCGAGGGACTTTAAGCGCAGGTCGAGCATCCACTGCGGCTCGTCCTTCTTGGCGCTGATCTCGCGCACGATGTCGGGCGTGATGCCGGCGTCGAGGCGCTCGAATCCCTCCTCGCCATAGGTGAAGTCGTAGAGGCTGCGGTCGATGTCCGCGACCTCGGTGCGGTTCTTGGTCATTGCGTCGCCCCTTTACGCCTGCTGCTCGGCAGCGGCGGACTCGGCCTGGGCGCGCTGCTCGGCGGCCTCGCGCTCGAAGGTCTCAAAGCCGTTCTTGTCGATCCAGGGGATGAGCGAGGCGTCGTCCTCGCGCACGATGTGACCCTTGACCATAACGTGGACGCGGTCGACATCCAAGTGCTCCAGGATGCGCGTGTTGTGCGTGATAATGAGCATGGAGCCGTCGCAGCTCTTGCGGTAGGCGTCCATGCCGTGGCTGACGGTGGAAAGCGCGTCGACGTCCAGGCCCGAGTCGGTCTCGTCGAGGATGGCGAGCTTGGGCTGCAGCAACAGGAGCTGGAGCATCTCGACCTTCTTCTTCTCGCCGCCCGAGAAGCCCACGCCCAGCTCGCGGTTGAGGTAGGCGGTATCCATGTTGAGCTCGGCCGCGAGCTCCTTGACGCGACGGCGGAACTCCTTGCCCTTCATCTCCAGGCCGGGGCGGCCGGCGATGCTGGCGCGCAAAAAGCTCGATAGCGGCACGCCTGGGATCTCGACCGGAGCCTGGAAGCTCAGGAACAGGCCGGCGCGCGAACGCTTGTCGGTGGTGAGCTCGGTGATGTCCTGGCCGTCAAAGACGATGCGGCCGTCGTTGACCGTGTAGACGGGGTCGCCCATGACCAGGTGGCCGAGGGTGGACTTGCCGGCGCCGTTGGGTCCCATCAGCACGTGGGTCTCGCCGGCGGCGACGTTGAGGTTGACGTTGTGGAGGATGGTCTTCTCGTCCACGGAGGCGGTCAGACCTTCGATGGAAAGCAGCGGATTTGCGCTCATGCTGTCCCTCTCTGTATATGGTGTACTCATAGGTGTACTAAACCCTAGGAATCTTCTCGGAATAAAGTTACTATGGGTTCGGCGTTAGTCAAGGGAAAATCCGACTAATCCACTCGACTTTTTAGATGAGGGACATAAAATCAGGTTTGTTTGCCCCGCGTGCATAGGATTTGGGACAAACAAGCCTGGTTTTGTCCCAGTAACGATGGGAGGGTAGGTATGCTCATTTCTTCTAAGGGCCGCTATGCCCTCCGGCTGATGATCTATATCGCGGCGCTGGGCGACGCCGAGGGCAAGATTGCCCTGCGCGAGGTTGCCGACCGCGAGCATATCTCGCAAAAGTATTTGGAGCAGCTGGTTCGTCCGCTTATGAAGGCGGGCCTGCTTAAGAGCGTGCGCGGCAAGGGCGGCGGCTACATGATGGCCAAGGACCCGGTCGAGGTGCGTGCCGGCGACATCCTGCGCGCTGTCGAGGGCAGCACGGCGCCCGTGGCGTGCGACGGCATCGACAACAGCTGCGCCCGCAGTGACCTGTGTTCCACCGTCAAGTTCTGGCGCGGCCTGGACGATGTGATCGAAAAGTACGTCGACGGCGTGACGTTGGCCGACCTGGCCGCCGTCCCCGAGATCAACTTTGACATTAAGCTGTAGGGGCTGGCTTTCGTGAAGTCGTACGAAGCCTTTGATTCGCGGTTGGCACTGCTAGAGACAGCTCGATTCCAAGATTTCGATAACGACTATGTTGTCTCCGGATGTGCGTATATCTATGAGCAGGTTTTCGGTCTCTCAATTACGCTCCTTAAGCGTCTGCTCGAGTATGAGGGCGCCACGCTTGCCGCGTCGGGGTCTCCTCGTGCCATCTTGAAGGAGTCCTACCGATTCTACGACTTTATTGATGAGGCAGCCTGGCTGGATATGCTCAGAGACCGCAATACGAACGTCCATATCTACGACAACAAGCTCGCTCAAGATTTGATTCAGCGCATCTTGAACGTCTATATTCCCGCTTTCTGTCAGTTGAGAGACGGGCTGACGAAACGTTACGGCGAGCTTCTGTTGGCGCCCGATGACCAGTTTGTCTAATTCCTTAAGATTTCGCGGAGGGTTGTTGCCGTTTACCGAGGGGTTGTTGTGCAACAACGGGCGAGCTGCAATACTTATTCTCATCTTTGCAAACTGCACTTTAACTACACCAATGCAGGGAGGATTTTATGCAGCCCAAGCATTCCGCGATTGTCGCGGGCCTGACGCTGGCGCTTTCGTTTGGCGCCGTTTCCGCGCCGGCACCCGCCGCTGCCGAGGAGCCCACGCCGGGCGTTGCCTCGGATGCCACCGATATCGATAAGGGTCTCTACACCCAGCAGTCCTTCTCGGGCGTGCTGAGGTCGGTCCAGGGCGTTTCGTTTGTCAACGTGACTCCCGAGATGAAGTACTTTACCAAGTACGAGAGCCATGGCAACTACAACCAGGGCTTCTCGTATGGCGACGGTTATAACGCGCTGGGCTATTACCAGTTCGACCGGCGTTGGTCGCTCATCCCGTTTATGAAGCAGGCCTACAACTACAACCCCGAAAAATACAGCATGCTCAAGGATGCGATTGATCGCGGCAGCGAGATTTCCAACACGAGCAATGCCATGTACGAGAACGGCCAGCTCACCGAGCTGGGCCATATCGCGCAGGATGCCTTCCAAGGCGCGTACAACACCGATCCTGTTGAGTTCTCAGCACTTCAGGATGCGTATGCGTACAACTCGTACTATGCGGTGACCGAGGCGTGGCTCAAGAGCGGCCTGGGTATTGATATTTCGGGCCGCGCCGATTGCGTCAAGGGCATGGTGTGGAGCATTACCAACATGTGCGGCACCGGTGGCTGCAGGGACTTTTTCCGCTGGGCGAATCTTTCCAACGATATGTCCGACCGCGAGTTTGTGACGGCGCTCTCCAATAGCGTGGCCAACAATGTCGCCACTAAGTTTTCGAGTCAGCCCCAGTATCATGAGGGCTGGAAGAATCGTTATAAGAATGAGCTGAAGGACTGCTTGGTTTTTATCGCCGAGGATGAGGCTGCCGCTGCGACGCCCGTGCAGCCCGAGCCTACGCCGGCGCCCTCGCCGACACCTGATTCGAATGACGACTCGAGTGACGATGCCAACGATGACAGGATGGATGCGCCCTCGACCGATGCTGACGGTAATGGCTCTGCTGGTGGCACTACCAACGACGGCTCTACCTCGAACGGCTCCGATTCGAACGGCTCTGCTGCGGGCGATTCGTCTTCAAGCTCTGCCGGCAATACGGACAGCGACGCTTCTGGTTCGACCGGCGCTGGCACCTCTAACTCATCCACCGGCTCGAGCGATTCGTCCGTTGACACCGGCTCTAACAACGGCTCCGGCTCTGACGCAACCCCTGATTCCGATGCTTCCAAGGACGACTCGAATAAGGCGCCGGACGCTCCCGTTGCTTCGCCGGACAAGAAGCCTTCTTTCTCCGTGCAGCTTGGTTCTACGCTGGGCTCTTCGCTGATGGCTGGCGTCAATAACGGCTCGACCCAGAACAAGGACAACTCTGATCAGGCTTCCGCGGAAAAGACCGAAGCCGTAAAGGGCGATTCCAAGGATAAGGCTTCCGAGAAGGTTGAATCCGATAAGGGTTCTAGCTCTGATGAGAAGGACGACAAGTCCGCTCAGAAGAAGGACGAGGACAAGAAGTCTGAATCTGAGGAGAAGGACAAGAACAAGGACAAGACCGAGGACGGAAAGCAGCAGGGCGAGGACAGCAGTAAGGGCAACACCGACAACCAGAACCAGGAGCAAAATGACTCCAAGACGGTGACCACTACAACCACCACTACAACGACTAAGACTTCGGGCGGCAATATGCCCAAGACGGGCGATCTGATTGTGATGGCGAGCCTTGCCAGCGCAAGCTTGGCCACACTGGGCGCTACGTCTATCGTAAGTGGTAAGCATAAGCTCGATCAGCAGAAGAAGACTTCTGGGGAGGACGGCTCGGAGGAGTAGCCTCTCGGTTGCTAGATAACTAAAGAGTTGGGACGGGGTCCGGTGCGAATGCATCGGGTCCCGTTTTGTTGTGCAACGATTAGTTGTGCCCCCCTCACACGTCTTGTTGCTACCGTTGCCCGATATGTTTGCGCGGCGACATCGGTACGCGCGAGGCGGTCATTACAATTGGCACCGTGTTGCGATTTGGGGGGAACGTTTTGGTGTCTGAACAGGCAGATAATGGTTGTGCTGCCGGCTTTGGCGTGCGTTTGATCGGCTGTGCCGACGATGCGGCTTTGCCCATTGGCATGCACGACTATGCGGAGGCCCTTGGTTGCTGCATGCTGGTTGACAAGACCATGTTTATTGCCGATGTGTTGGACTGCGACGCGTCCGTTGTGGTGTGCTGTCGACCCGAGGGTTTTGGCAAGAGCATGAACTTGTCGATGCTCAGGGCTTTTCTGGAGCGTCCAGCGGTCGGTCGCGCTGGTCAGCGTTTGTTTGCCGATGCTCAGATTTGGGATGCAGACGGCGGGCGCTATCGGGATGAGTATGCTTGCTATCCGGTGATATCGCTGGACTTTTCTGGCGCTGCGAGGCGTGGCACCGATGTTGCCGACGTCGTGTGCGATGCTCTTTCGGACGAGTGCGCTCGCCTGCTGGCGCTTTTGGAGGCTCCGGATTTAGCTCGAGACAAGGTACGTCACATCGAACTCGTTGCGCGTGGCGCGGCGAGCGAGGATGAGGTCGCCTCGGTGCTTGGCGTGCTCATTGAGCTGCTGGAGATGGCCTGCGATGAGCAGGTTGTATTGCTCGTTGATGGGTACGATGCGGCATGGTTGGGCCGTGCAAGCGCGAGGGGCGCTTCCGGTGCTGATCCGGCAGGGCTATTCGATCGCGTGCTTTTCGACGCCATTGCCGCTGCGCGCGATTCGTTGCGGCTGACGTGTCTGATGGGGGAGTATCCCGGCCCTGCCGAAGCGGCGCTTTCTTTGCATGGCTGCTCGTATTGTCTGACGACGCCGCTTTCGACCTGGTGTGACCGTTGTTTCGGCTTTTCGGATGCCGAGGTCCAGGCTCTTTTGAATCATGCTGGGCGCGAGGAATACCTGGATGATGCGCGTGAATGGTTCGAGGGATATCGGTTTGGTAGGGCCTATTGCTCGAGTCCAGCGCGTGTGATCGGTTTTCTGGACCGAGGCTGCACGGCGCCCGTGCGTGCCGATCTGTATGGGTATGCGGATTGCCTGAGTAGGGTAGTTAGTGACTGGAATCTCGACCGCCTTTCGGTCTTGTTTGATTTGCTCGAGGCCCATGGATGCGTTGGGGTCCCGCTTTGTTTGGGCGCTGCGGGGCTAGAGGCCTCGCCTGATGATGGCTTGTGGACGGCGCTGTATCTGTCAGGTTTCCTGACGACAGATATGACTGAGGAGCCAGAGTATGGCGATCGCCTCTGTGCTTTGCGATTGCCCAATAACGAGCTTCGCCAGGCCTTGCGTCTAGTGATTATTGAGTGGTTTGAGTGCGCTGCAGAAGACATTCGAGACGTCGATGCGTTTCGCGACGGGCTGTGCCATGGGAACGAGGATACCGTGAGGCGGGCGCTAAGCCGCATCTTGGGAGATGCGGGAATCGGTGTGACCGACCCAGATACACCGCTGCCATATCACCTACTCTTGCAGGGACTCTGCTTTGGATTGCCGGGCTATGCCAATCCTGCTTCGAGGCGAAAGTGTGGCGCGAATCGCTGGGACATCCAGGTTTTTCCTACGGGCGCCGTGTTCGACATAGCCGATACGATCGGTATGCTCGATGAACGTCCGCTGATAACGATCAACATGATGTATGACCCCGGTGTGGATGCGCTGGGCCTGGAATTGCTGGCCGTGCAGGCGCTGCTCGACATAGAGCGCGACGGCATCGACGAAATCCGTGTGCCGCGACCCGGCGTTGGCCGCATGCGCTGGGGGTTCGGTTTTGATGGGCAGCATGTGGCTACGGTGTACCAGAGGCTTTAAGCGCTGAGGTGTTTCCGGCTTCCGTTACTCGGTGTCCTTCATGGGCGGCATGGGCTTCCAGTTGGGATCCTTGATGATCTTGCGGGCGTCTTTCATGCCACGGCGCAGCGCCGGAATACCGGTCTTAAAGCACTTATCGACCGCAGCCAGGCGAATGAATTCCTTGCAGAAGGTCGCGGCATTGCCCAGGCGGAACAGCATGGGGTGGTAGTCACCGTAGATCTGCATATAGCGAGCGAGGAAGCCTCGGTTGCGCATGATGTAGTAGCGGTTGGTGTCGCTAGTAGAGTTGAGCTGGCGCTTGCCGGCGATGTCCCAGTTAGAGACGGCGCGGGCGCGCTTGAGCACCACGTCGGCCACAACGGCGGCGGGGAAGTGCTGGCTGGCTACGTAGCCGTAGCAGGCATCGTCGCCGTAGATAAAGAAGCGCGCGTCGGGCAGGCCGATTTTGTCGACCACGCGTCGCGAGAACATGCCGCCCTCAAAGCACAGCTGGTTCATGGCGCGGTAGCCCTCGGGACCCAGATCCCACTTGGCGATGGGGTTAGGGATGCCGAGCGAAAGGATGAGCTGGTACTGCCAAAAGAAGGCGCCGCCGTCAAAGTCCAGGCGCGAACCCTGGATGACATCGTAGCGGTCGGTCCACTTGGCAAGACGCTCGATGCCTTCGGGGATGACGAGCACATCGTCGTCCATCACCCAGAACCACTGAGCGCCCAGGTCGTAGGCGCATTTAGTGCCGGCGGAGAAGCCGCCCGCACCGCCGCCGTTTTCGAGCTGCGGGGCGTAGATGACACGGTCGGTGCCGCCCTGCGCGTCGGGCTGCTCGGTGTCGATGCCCCACAGGTTGGCCAGGCGCTCGTTGAATGCGGTGCACATGGCCTCGGTCTCGCGCGAATTCTCGTTATCGACAATCACGATGCGCCAGGGCGTTGCCGTGAGCTCGGTCATGGAGTCGAACAAGTTGGCCAGGAGTTCCTGGCGCTTGTACGTAACGACGACGATGGCGAGCTTGTCGATGGGAGCGGGAAGGGTTGAAGGCATGGGGCAATATATCCTTTCACGCGCGGCGGGCGAGTGCTGCGCGGAAGCTATCGAATACGTCCTTGGGACTGTCCTATTGTAAAGGCTCGGCGCACCTTAGCGGCAAGCTTTGAATAAAACGCAGGAACCTGCCATGGGCCCGCCGCATGACGTGGGGCTGCTTTGCCCGCAAGAGGCTCCATAGATTATATAAACGCCTGCTAGCGCGCTGACCCTTTGATACCATGAAACGACAGGTATTTCCTAAGGAGCACATTTGTCTACTAACGCCTCTGGCAGCCCTGTTCTGTCGCTGCTTATTCCCATTTACAATGTTCAGCGCTACCTGCGCGAGTGTCTCGATTCCGCCCTGGCGCAGACGCTCAAGGATATTGAGATCATCTGCATTAACGACGGGTCGACCGACAACTCGCCGGCGATTATCCGCGAGTATATGGAGCGCGATGGGCGCGTCAAGATGATCGACAAGGCCAACAGCGGTTACGGCGACTCGATGAACCACGGTCTGGAGATGGCGCGTGGCAAGTACGTGGGCATCTTGGAGTCCGATGACTTTATGGCGTCTGACGCACTCGAAAAGCTTGTCTCGGCCGCCGATACCAATAATGCCGACTTTGCGAAGGCGAACTTTGATTTCTACTGGTCTAAGCCCGAGGAGCGCCGTTCGCTACACGAGATGTTTAGACCTCGGGATTGCGGCAAGCCGGTGCACCCGAGCGATACGACACAGTTCTTTAAGCAAAAGCCGTCGATTTGGTCGGCCGTGTACCGTCGCGATTTTCTTGAGCGCAATGGCATCAAGTTCCTGCCGACTCCGGGGGCATCCTTTCAGGACACGTCATTCGCCTTTAAGGTGATCGCGTGCGCCGATAAGGCTATTTACCTGCACGATGCCGTGTTGTCGTATCGCCAGGACAACGAGAATTCCTCGGTCAATTCTTCGGCTAAGGTCTTTTGCGTCAATACCGAGTATGCCGAGATTGAGCGTTGGATTCGAGAGGATTATGCCCGCGACCACGAAAGCGGCGATGTCGCGCGCATGATCAAGTTCAATCAGCTCATTAAGTACGATTCGTACATGTGGAACTACGTGCGCCTGGCGCCTAAGTTCTATAAGGAGTTCCTGGCGCAGATGGCCAAGGAATTTCAGGCGGCCTTGGACGCGGGGGAGTTTTCGCTTGACGATCTTAAGCCGTGGAAGCGCGCGAATCTCGCTGCCATCCTCAAAGATCCTGAGGGCTGGGTTGACGAGCATCCGAGTTTTGCGACGGATGGTGCCTTGGGGCGCGCCAAGTATTACGCCTCGGTTGGAGGCCCAGGCGTGGTTGCTGCCTTCCTCATCGAATCGCTGAGGGGGTAGGTCGACATGGGAGAGACTTTGACCCCCAAAGCGACCATTGTCGTTCCCGTCTACAATTCGTCGCGCTCCATTCAGCGATGCCTCGATTCGCTGTTGGCCCAGTCTGAGCGTTCGATTCAGGTTGTCTGCGTCAACGACGGTTCGACTGATGATTCGTTGAACGTTTTGCGCCAGATTGCGCAGGCCGACGATCGCGTACTGGTGATTGACCAGGAAAACGCGGGCGTCTCGTGTGCTCGAAATGCCGGCATCGATGCCGCCGTGGGCGGGACCGTCTTTTTTGTGGACGCCGACGATTACATCGATGCGCAGACGGTCGGGCGCGTGCTGCATGCCATGGAGTCTGCAGATGCCGAGGCCGCCGTTTTTGGCGGCGTCTGTGAACCTGCCGATGCTGCCCCCAAACGCGTCCAGCAACTCATGAGTCCCAAAGCTGGTACCTTCGGCGCCCGCGATCCCCAACTGCTGTTCCATTCGAATGCGCAGCCCTATGCCTGCCGTGCGGCTTTTTCGCGCGAGCTGCTCAACCGCGAAGGCATTCGCTTCGCCCCTGGTTTGGCTTTGGGCGAGGACGTCGTATTCCAGTTCGCGGCTTATGCACTTGCCCGCAAGACCGTCGTCATGCCGGACAAGTTCTACCACTATGTGATGGAGAGCGGCTCGGCTACGCACGAGTTCAACAGTGCCGATGCTCGCGCCAAAAAGCTTGACGCCCACATGAGGATGCTCGAGGAAGTTTTGGAGGATTGGGCGGTCTACGGTCTTTTGGACCTGTGCCCCGGCGAGCTGATCACCTGGTTTTTGGACCTCATCGTGTTCGACTTGGCACGTCTGGATGCCAATGATTTCCGTCGTGTAGCCGCCCGCGTCAACATGGACCTCACGACGTTTTTGGGAACGGAGTGGGCGGATGCACCTGCCAAGGGCGCCGTTCGCCGTGTTGCCCATAAGCTCACTGCGGCGACCACGGGCGTCTCTATGGCGGATGCCACGCTGTTCTATCTTTCGACCCGCGGTCTCAAAGCCTGCCTGGAGCGCTTTCTCTAATTCCAGGTGCTGCCGCTCGCCACAATTCGGCTGCTAAAATGACGCTGTTACACGCTACTCAACAGGAGGTTCTCTTGCAGAACTCTGATACCCCTAAAGTTTCGCTGCTTGTCCCCATCTGCAACGTCGAGCGCTACCTGCGCGAGTGCCTCGATTCCGCCGTGGCGCAGACGCTCGAGGACATCGAGATCATCTGCATCAACGACGGCTCCACCGATAGCTCGCCAGATATCATCCGCGAGTACATGGAGCGCGACCCCCGTGTAAAGATGATCGACAAAGCCAACAGCGGCTACGGCGACTCGATGAACCGCGGCCTGGAGATGGCGCGCGGTGAGTACGTGGGCATCCTTGAGTCCGACGACTTTATGTTTGAGGATTCGCTCCAAAAGCTGGTCGCCAAGGCCGATGCTGAGCATGCCGATGTGGTGAAGGGCGACTTTTACCTGTATTGGTCCACGCCCAGCGAGCGCCGTGAGCTGTTTGGGATCATCGACGAGCATATGACGGGCGCCGCGTATCGCCCTGTCGATCGCCCGGGCATCTTCTACCGCAAACCTTCCATTTGGTCGGCTATCTATCGGCGCGAGTTCCTCAACGACAATCAGATTCGGTTCCTTCCCACGCCGGGTGCCTCGTATCAGGATGCGGGTTTTAACTTTAAAGTCTGGGCATGCGCCGAGCGTGCCGCGTTTATTGCAGATCCCATTTTGTGCTATCGCCAGGATAACGAGAAGAGTTCTGTTAACTCGCCCAACAAGGTGTTTTGCGTGTGCGACGAATACGCCGAGATGCAGCGCTTTTTGGATGAACGTCCCGAGCTCAAGGCTCAGCTCCAGGGCATTTTAATGCGCATGAAGGTCGATACGTACCGTTGGAATGATGAGCGTCTGGTCGATGAACTGCGCGAGCAGTTTTGGAAGAAAGCCTCGTCCGAGCTCAAGGCCGATTGGGATGCCGGTCGCTTTGACCTGTCGCTGTTTGATCCGCGTGGCGAGACCGACTTGCGTCTGATGGTCAAGTCGCCCCGCGCCTATATCGATTCGCGCTTTGACTTTAAGAAGCCGGGCAAGCTCAATACGTTTAAGCACTACTTTAAGATCGGCGGTCTGCCGCTGGTCTGGCGCGTGCTGACGTATCAGCGCACCTACGGCGACAACCCGCACCCTGATGACGTTCCGGCCGCACAGTAGGAGCGAGTGACTATGGCTACTCCCAAGATTTCCGTTGTTGTTCCCATCTATAAAGTGGAGGAGTGCCTGGCCTGGTGCCTGGACTCTCTGCTTGCGCAGGATATGCCCGACTGGGAGGGCGTGCTGGTCAACGATGGCTCACCGGATGGGTCGCGAGACATCGCAGCTGCGTATTGCGAAAAGGATGCACGCTTTACGCTGGTCGACAAACCCAACGGCGGCCTGTCGAGCGCGCGCAACGCGGGCATCGCTGCGTCCACGGCGCCTGTTGTTGCGTTCTTGGACTCCGACGATCGCTTTACATCCGATGCGTGTCGCGTAATCGTCGATGCGTTTGAACGTGAGGACTGCGACGTTTTGACTTTTGGTGCGAACCCGTATCCGCTGGAGGCGGGGTATCCGTGGCTTAACTATGTGCTGAGTCCTCGCAACGTGTCGTTTGAGGGCTATAGCTCTGACCTGCTGTTTAAGGAAGCGTCTCGCCCGTTTGCGTGGCGCACTGCCTGCAGGCGCGCGTTCTTGTTGGACAACGGGATCGTGTTTGATGAGACCGTCAAGTATGGCGAGGATCAGGTCTTTGACTTTGCCGTGTATGGTCGCTCGTGCAAGACCACGCTTGCCTCCAACAAACTGTATGACTACCGCGTGGCGCGCAAGGGTTCTCTCATGGACACCATGCGCTATGACGACGAGACGCGCCTGTTGGAGCACGTGAAGATATACTCCGCGGTACTGAATGATTGGCACCGCGATGGGCTTGATGCCCAGCATGCGGACGACCTGGCATATTTCCTGTGCGATCTGGTACTGTATGACGCGCTTAGGTTGCTAGGGATGGGCTGTGGAAAGGTGTTTGCCGCCGCCGCGGCGGCGCTCGCCGGTTCTCCCGTGGGCAGCGATGCCGCGCTCGCACAGTGTGCACCTTCGGTTGCCGCCATGGTGCGTGCGGCGCTTGCCGGCGAGGCCCCCAGTGGCCGCACGTGCAAAAAGCTCATGTTCGATTACGACGTGTTAAGGTTTGGACGCCTGGGCGCCTGCAAGCGCATGGCCGCGAATGCTCTGGGAAAGCGAGAAGTGTAGATGAGTATCAAGCGTTTGGCGCTTTGTCGCAGCCAGGGCCGTCTGTTTGTGCTGCTTCGTTTTGCCGGTCAGGATGTCGCCGCGCTTATTGAGCGGGATGGTCCTCAAGCGTTTGCCCATGCGACGACGAGCGGTTCTTGTGTGCCGTCGCTGGTGTTCCCGGTCGATCATGGCCGTGTGCTGGCGCTTTGCCCTTCTGTTTCCGATTACGAGCGCGAGCTCGCCGTCTTGGTGCTTCCGTTTTTGGATGGTACGTCGATGGATGTCGTTTTTGCATCCGGTGGCCAAAGGTTGGGCTCCATTCGCCTCGATAGCCGCGTGGCCAAGCTGGAATCCAAGATTAACTACAAAGCAAAGCCTGCGCTGTGCGCGCTTATCCGCGACGCGCAGCGTGGCGAATGCTGCGGTCGCTACGAGATCGATGCCATTCGCTATTTGCCGTCAGACGCCGGCGCGGTGTGGCGCTATGAGGTTACGTGGGTGGGTGACACCAGGTGGACCCCTGAGCTTCAGATCTTCGATACGCATATGAACGCCATCGATGTCACCGTGCATGTGTTTGAGTCGCAGGTCGATGTGCCGCAGTGCAACGGTTGCCGCGTCAATAAAACGTATCTGAGCGTTGAGATGCCTCAGGATATACGAGATTTTGTCGTGATTGTGAGCGATCCCACGGAGCAGATCCAGAGCGGGTTTTGCGCCATGGATGGTCGCCTGTACAACGGCATGGTCGACGACAGCTGGAGCCGCATGAAGGACGCGCGTGCAGACGACGCAGCTTATCGACGTTGGTTTGAACAGCATCGTGCAAAGCCGGGCGATTTGGTGTGCCAGCGTGTCGCTTCCGTGGCATTCGCCTACAGGCCGCTCGTGAGCATTGTGGTGCCGTGCTACAAGACTGATCGGGTCTACCTGCGCGAGCTACTGGACTCGGTGCTAGCCCAGAGCTATGACAACTGGGAATTGCTCCTTATGGATGCCTCACCTGAATGGGATGCGGTGGCCAATCTTGCGGCTGCCGCCAATGACGAGCGCATTCGTCGCATCGAGCTTCCCGGCAACGGCGGCATTGTGGTCAACACCAACGCAGGTATCGAGCAAGCGACGGGCGACTACATCGCGTTCTTGGACCACGATGACATTCTGGAGCCGGACGCGTTATTCCAGTATGTTTCCGCGCTGAATAAGGCGGCCGAGGGCGAGCGCCCCCAGGTCCTGTTCTGCGACGAGGACATGTTCCAGAAAACGGGGGAGTGGGGTCAGCCTGTCTTTAAGACGCAGCTCAACGTCGATCTGCTCTATAGCCATAACTGCGTGACGCATTTCCTGATGGTGGAGAAGGCGCTAATCGATCGTATTGGCACGTCCCCGGAAGACGTTGCGGGTGCCCAGGACTACGACTTGACGCTTCGCTGCCTTGCAGCCGGCGCGCGCTTTGAGCACGTTGCGCATGTGCTGTATCACTGGCGCGTGCATCCGGGATCGACCGCCGACGGCTCTGCCGATAGCAAGCCGTATGCTATCGAAGCCGGCCGTCTTGCGCTGCAGCGCCACTTTAACGCGCTGGGCATTTGCGGAACGGTCGAGGAGACCGAGACGCCGTTTGTCTATCGCATGCGTTATGCGCTGCCGGAGTCTGCGCCGCTGGTGAGTATTGTGATTCCCACCAAGGATCACGTTGAGACGCTCGATGCCTGCGTGATGTCGATCGCTCAGAAGGCAACGTATACCAATTACGAGATCGTCTTGGTGGAGAACAACAGCAAAGCCCCGGAGACGTTTGCGTATTACGAAACCCTGCCAGAGTGCGTGGCTGCAGCATCTGAAGGCAAGGGTAACGCACGTGTTGTGTACTGGCCGGGTGAGTTCAATTACTCTCAGATCATCAATTTTGGTGTGAAGCACGCCAAGGGCGACTACCTGCTGCTGCTCAACAACGATACCGAGGTCATAAGCCCCGACTTTATCGAAGAGACGATGGGCTATCTGCAGCGTCCCGATGCGGGCGTGGTGGGCGCCAAACTCTACTTTGCCGATCATCTGGTGCAGCATGCCGGCATTTTGGTTGGCGTGCGCGGCGCACTTGCCCATGCCAACCAGGACTTCTCGGCAAAGCGCGAGGGCTATCTTGCCCGTGCTGTGCGCCCGGGCAACTTTAGCGCCGTGACGGGCGCCTGCCAGATGGTGCGACGCGACGTATTTGAGCAGGTCGGAGGCTATAACGAGGAATTCGCCGTCGGTTTTAACGACGCAGACTTTTGTCTGCGCGTGTGGGAGGCGGGCTTCCGCACCATCTTTACGCCCTATGCCGAGCTGTACCACTACGAGTTCACCTCGCGCGGCAGGGAAGAAGCCAACGAGGAAAAGTTGCGCCGCTGGAAGCGCGAACAGGCACTGTTCATGCAACGCTGGCCTGAGTTCTTCTTGACGGGCGATTCATGGTTGGGGCCGAACTTGTCCTCCGACAGTGAGTACTTCTCGTTTTAGTGCGAAGTAATGCCAAGTTCCGGCAAAGTATCCTCAAGAGCTGCAAGGGCGGTGGGGTTTAAGTACTCCTCGTTCAAGCAGCTCTTGTCATATCGAAAACGTGCCTCAAGATTTTTATAGGTGGTTGTATTAAATCGGTTCGCTCATGCGCTCAGTTTGCCTTAGAAGCTATTTGGCGTAACGGTTGGGGTTCGGCGACTCATATTTAAATTGCAGTCACAAAGACACCTTTTATCGATTTCCCGTTGAAATACTGAATTGATAGTTTAAAAATAACTTAAGAGAGCCTTAAATCTCGGAGAAAGGATGTCGTATGAAAAACCTTCGAGAAAGATGGCGCGGACTAACAGTGCTGGGAGTTGTTGCATTTGCCGCTGTCTGCATGACGGTTGCCCCGGCGCCCTCATTTGCTGATATTGCTGGCGGTGGCGGAGGTGGTGGACCGATTACGGAATGGTGTTCCGACGGTCGTCCGAAGACTGGACTCGTTCGGTGCGAGGACGGCAACCTTCGCTATTTCGATCCCGAAACTGGCGCCATGGTCACGAACCAGTGGCATAACGAATACGAAGCTGTCTGGTACTATTTTGGCGCTGACGGGATCGCGGTGTCGGGCTGGCAGTCTATCGGTGGGGACAAGTATTACTTCTACCCCGAAAGCCATGATATGGCATACGGCCGAGTTCAGATTGACGGCAAGAACTACTTCCTGAACACCCCTGGTGCCAACGCCGATGGCCGCATGCAGCATAGCGGCTGGCTCTATGACTCCATCTATGGAAAGTGGTTCTATGCGACCTCCAGTGGCGAACTGCTGACCGGTTGGCATAATATCGGTGGAACTTGGTATTATTTCGACGAGTATGGTGTCATGCTGACCGGCTGGATCAACGTTTCGGGGACGTGGTACTACGCCAACGCTTCCGGTGCGATGGCCACTGGCTGGCTCAACATCGGCGGTACGTGGTACTACCTCGACGGTTCGGGCGCCATGGTCGCTAACAGCTGGCGCAGCCTCGGCGGCTCCTGGTACTGGTTCGGCGACTCCGGTGCAATGGCCACTGGCTGGTTCTTGGCAGGCGGCTCTTGGTACTATGCGAGCGGTTCGGGCGCCATGGCAACCGGCTGGCTCAGCAATGGCGGCACGTGGTATTGGCTCGGAGGTTCGGGCGCTATGGCCTCTAACTCTTGGGCTAACGTTGGTGGAGTTTGGTACTGTTTCGACGATTCCGGCGCGATGGTTACCGGCTGGCGTCAGGTCGGCGGCGCCTGGTACTACTTTAGCGGTTCCGGCGCTATGGCCCACGACGCCTGGGTCGGCGACTACTACCTCCAGTCTTCCGGTGCCATGGCTACGAATGCCTGGGTTGGCTCCTACTATGTCGGCGAGGACGGCAAGTGGATTCCGGGCTATGGTTTAGTTTGGTATAAGAGCGGTAGCCATGTTTACCATACGCATAAGTGCCGTACCGTTGGCAAGGACGCAAAGGGCTATTCGCAGATCTCTATCCAGGAGGCCCAGAGGCGTGGCGCTTCACGAGAGTGCAAAAACTGCCAGCAAATTGGCTAGTACATTACTGAGCTAGTTTTGATTGAGGCCCCGTTGCCCTGAGGTGACGGGGCCACTGCGTGATTGGATACCGTGCTGCTATGAAGAAATGCTCATTCGGGGTGCTGGTCTTTTCCGGCCTTGTTTCTTTGGGGCTCCTTTTGAGTTCGCCCTCGATGTTATACGCCCTTGATTCGAATAACACTGACGAAGGTTCCGCATCTAACGTTGCTATTGCTTCTGTTGAGTCAGCCATTGATGCTCAGCGCGATTCGACCTTCGCTGTCGAGCAGAACTCTCAGGTGGATAATGAGACCCCTTCTGAGGTTTCGAATCAAATTGTTTGGCATCAGGGGTGGATATCACCCGAAGAAGGGGCTGGTTTTTGGCGTTGGGGCTTGTCCGACGGAACGATCGCTGTTTCTTCTTGGAGACATATAAACGGTAGCTGGTACTGGTTCGACGACGAAGGTCGAATGGCTCAGGATGGGTTGGTTCAAGTTGGGGGTGCGACGTATGCCTTCTCCTCTTCGGGCGCAATGCGTGTCGGCTGGTACCTAGATTCTACGGGCTCCACTTCTGCTTGGCGTTATTTCTCCGGTTCTGGCGCCATGGTAAAAGGCTGGCTTTCAGATGGCAGCAACTGGTATTGGCTGGATGATGAAGGCAAGATGGTCCACGACTCGATGCTACAGATCGGGGGAGCCACGTATGGATTCTCTTCTTCTGGCGCGATGCTTATCGGATGGCATCTTGATGCTTCCGTTTGGCACTATTTCTCCGGCTCTGGCGCCCTGGTGAAGGGTTGGCTCTCGGATGGGGGTCGTTGGTACTGGCTTGATCCTGCAGATGGTTCTATGGCCACCGGGCTGAATGAATGCAATGGCACCTCTTATATCTTTAACAGTTCAGGGGCCATGCTATCCTCCCAGTGGGCACTTATTGACAACAACTGGTATTACGCTGACTCCAACGGCTTACTGCATGGAGGTTGGTTACTTCTAGGGAATTCTTGGTATTACCTGGATCCAGGAAGCCATATTATGCTCACGGGCTTTGTGCAAGTGGGCTCGTCCACCTATTTCCTTACGAGCTCAGGTGCCATGGCAACGGGCTGGGCACTTGCTGATGGTACTTGGTATTACGCCGCATCAAGCGGAGCTATTCAACGAGGACGATGGATAAAGTCCGGAAGCGCCTGGTATTACCTTGATGACGTATCCGGCGCAATGCGCACTGGTGAATATACGGTAGGCGACACGCGCTATTATTCTTTTGACTCCGGTGCGATGGCTTCTTCGTGTTGGATCAACTTGAGCGACGGGATGTCATGGGCGGATTCTTCTGGTGCGTTGAATGATCCATTGCCTATTGCACCCGACGGGTCCCCTGTAGCATCGGGCTGCGTCGACTCGTCTTCGTTGCCGGGTATCATTCATATTGGAGACTCGGTTTTCTATGCGGATGCGAATGGTGCCATTAACGTGGCGTCTGGTTGGATTTTGTCGAAAGACGCTTCTGGCGAAAGTGGCAATACTTGGTACTACGCATCTTCCAATGGTGTCCTTAAGTCTGGTTGGCAATATGTCAACGGTGCGTGGTATTGGATGGACCCTTCCACATTCAAGATGAAAACTGGATGGCTTAATGACGGCGGTACGTGGTACTGGCTCCAGCCTTCGGGTGCCATGTTTGCTAACGGGTGGCTGAAAATCGATGGCGTTGACTATTACTTCAATGCAAGTGGTGCATGGTTGAATACGTCTGGTTCTGTTTTAGGGGTTAATAGGTCCAGCCTGGTCAATTGGCTTATGAGCCACGAGAACGATGGCTATTACCGTGGAACACGCTATGATACGCATCTTAGCCAAGAAACATGCATGTATCCAAAGGGTGATCCTCGTTGGGACGGGTATACCGGTATGAACTGCGGCGGATTTGTATCGCATGCATATATGAAAGCGGGCGGGAATTTAGCTCCAATTGCCGCCGAGCAGAGCCATTCCCCTTGGAGTGGTGGTCCCGGAAGGGGCGGCTGCGTTAACGCTTATCGTTGGTACGGCTACGCTATCGATACGTGCGCAAACGTGACTTATTTCAACTCTATTGATGAGTTGTTACGTAGCGGTTTGGCTCGTAAGGGGGACATTGTGTTCTTCAATCCTTACAACCCATATGCGGACGATAGCCACATTGGCTTTTTCTGGGGCAATTCGCCGAGCGAAAATTTGTTCTGGCATAGTGATGGTTGTGGAAATCGCATCTCCGGTTTGACTGCTTTGGGCCCATCGAAAGTAATACTGATCCGTTAGAATTCCGATTTGTAGGGGACTCTCTGGGTCCCCTACCTTTTTGACATCTGGTTTGAAAGTTTATTTGAAGTCGGTATTCTTGGGGGTAAGAGAGGGGGCAATGAGCCTTCGGGTTCAACCCTGCGGCAAGTTCTTATTTTCTTTGCAGCATTACGCCCAACTATTTATTGTTCTAGATGGCGTCTTGTCCAGTTGGATGTTCTGGAATCTTTCACAGCCATGCTGTAAGCTAGACGCAAACAAGAACGAATGACGAGGTTTACATGAGCAAACATCTTAAGTTATTTTCGGCATTGTTGGTGCTGATGGTCCTTGCGCCCATTTCTGTGTTTGTTTTTCCCTCGAACGCGGAAGCTGCGCGGTCCCTAGTTGAGAATTCCTGGCGTTATGAGGATGGACAATTGGTCGCAGAGGATGCTTCTTCCGAAGAAGATGGAATAGCCTTATTGTCCATGGGCATTCTTCCCGATGGGGCTACGGCGCAGGGCATCGATGTCAGTGAGCATCAAGGACGTATTGACTGGAATGCTGTTAAGGCTTCTGGTATCGATTTCGCTATTCTGCGTGTTGGATTTGGCGCTCCATCTTGGGGCGGTCGAGTTGACTATCAATTTAATCGAAATATTTCTGAGTGCGAGCGACTCGGAATTCCCTACGGCGTCTATATCTATTCATATGCTTTTGATAATCAGCAGGCAGCTGATGAGGCGTCAATGGTGATCAATTGCCTTTCTGGGCATAATCCAAGATTGCCGGTGTATTACGATCTTGAGGATAACTCGATAATTGCAAATGGACGTCAAACCGGAATTGCATCGAGGGCGCAGGTTTTTTGTAATAGGATTTCTGCCGCAGGATATGAGCCTGGAATTTATGCAAATTTAAATTGGTTTAACAACATTTTGACTGACTCTGTATTTAAGAGCAGCTCTTGGGATCATTGGATTGCTCAATATAACTCGCAATGTGACTATACTGGTAATTACAGTTTTTGGCAGTACAAGAGCAACGGAAAAGTCCCTGGAATCAACGGCAACGTTGATATGAACTACGCGTATGTTGATGTCTCCCTTTATCATTGGCAACTAATTGACAGCACCTGGTATTATGCAGCCTCCAACGGCAAGGCGTATACCGGATGGTTGTTTCAGAGTGGCACGTGGTACTGGCTCGAGCCCGACGTGGGCGGTGCCATGGCTACCGGCCTTCACGAGTGCAACGGCTCCATGTACTGGTTCAACTCCTCCGGCGCGATGGCGACCGGTTGGGTGCTCGACGGCGGCACCTGGTACTACGCGACTGGCTCCGGCGCGCTGGCGCGCGGCCCCGTTTCCGTCGGCGGCGTGCCCTACTGCTTCGACGCCCGGACGGGGGCCATGCTGACGGGTTACCAGACTGATGCGCAGGGCGTCCGCCGCTACTTCGGCAGCTGCGGCCCCCTTAACGGCTGGGGCTTCGTCGACGGCTCCTGGTACTGGTTCGCTGACGGTATCGCCTCGACCGGCTGGCTTTACACCGGCGGTTCCTGGTACTGGCTCGACCCCGACGCGGGCGGCGCCATGGCGACGGGCCTCCATTCGTGCAACGGCTCCGCGTACTGGTTCAACGCCTCCGGCGCGATGGCGACCGGATGGGTCCTCGATGGCGGGACCTGGTACTACGCGACGGGCTCCGGCGCCCTCGCCTCCGGTTGGGCCTACGTCGGCAGCGCCTGGTACTGGCTCGACCCCTCGACGCATGCCATGGCTACCGGCCTTCACGAGTGCAACGGCTCCATGTACTGGTTCAACTCCTCCGGCGCGATGGCGACCGGTTGGGTGCTCGACGGCGGCACCTGGTACTACGCGACTGGCTCCGGCGCGCTGGCGCGCGGCCCCGTTTCCGTCGGCGGCGTGCCCTACTGCTTCGACGCCCGGACGGGAGCCATGCTGACGGGTTACCAGACTGATGCGCAGGGCGTCCGCCGCTACTTCGGCAGCTGCGGTCCCCTTAACGGCTGGGGCCTCGTCGACGGCTCCTGGTACTGGTTCGCTGACGGTATCGCCTCGACCGGCTGGCTTTACACTGGCGGCTCCTGGTACTGGCTCGACCCCGACGCGGGCGGCGCCATGGCGACGGGCCTCCATTCGTGCAACGGCTCCGCGTACTGGTTCAACGCCTCCGGCGCGATGGCGACCGGATGGGTCCTCGATGGCGGGACCTGGTACTACGCGATTGGCTCCGGCGCCCTCGCCTCCGGCTGGCTCAACCTAAACGGTGCGTGGTACTGGCTCGATCCCTCGACGTACGTCATGGCTACGGGTGTCCAAACTATTGGATCATGTGAATACATATTTAATAGTTCCGGCAAGATGATGGCTAATTGCTGGTCAAACGGTGATGGGTCCTGGATGTATCATTCTTCATCCAGCGGTGCAATTGACCTTAAAGGCATCATGACTGATTCGGGAATCCAGCTGATTGACGATGGCGGGAATGTTAGAACGGGCTGGATTGAGAGTCAGGGTTCTCGATATTATTGTTCTGCTAATGGGGTAATTCTGACTGGATGGCAGCAAATAGCTGGGTCTTGGTATTACTTTAACTCGGATGGTCGAATGGCGACCGGCTGGCTTATCGATGGCGGTAACTGGTTCTGGCTAGATTCCTCTTCTGGCGCAATGAAAACGGGATGGCTATCCCTTGGGGGCACATGGTATTACCTTGATGCCGCACGTGGGGGAGTAATGTTGAGCAACGGTTGGTATTGGATCGGCTCTACTGACTACAAGTTCAGTTCATCCGGCGCAATGGTTGGCGCTTGGGTCGATGTCCCGTGCTATTCGCAGTACCCGGAACTTCCTACTGGCTGTGAGTCGGTCGCCCTTACAAACTTGCTTAACTACTATGGTTTCGGTTTAGGTAAGACGATTATTGCGGATTATTACTTGCCCAAGGGAAGCAACGGCAACTTTGTTACCGCCTTTGATGGCAACCCAAGGCGTAGTAGCGGGGGTCTCATGGGATGTGTCGCCCCTGCTATTACGATTGCTGGTAATAACTTTCTGCGTGCTGCTGGAAGTGGCAAGCAGGCAAAAGACGTCTCTTTCTCGTCAATTTCTTCCATTAAGAACAGGCTGACCTTTGGTCAACCTGTTGAGATGTGGAATACCGAGTGGGGAAGTTGGCCAGGAGGCCGTTATGCTGCTCGTTGGTATAATGGGCATTCCTATGGTCTATGGGGCGGTAATCATGCCGTAGTCCTTAAAGGCTATGATGACGAGCGGGGAATTGTCTATCTTTCGGATTCGATTAACGGCAATGTTACGCGAAATGCCCAGGTGTTCTTCGGCACGTGGCAACAGATGGATAGCCAGGCCGTGGTAATTGAATAGCCATAATGCTAAAAAGGGAGAGCTCGACGAGCTCTCCCTTTTTACTGCATTGTTAATCAAGCTACGCTGTCTTATTTCGTCCAAATAGTTCGTCCCAGTTACTGGCTGCCAAAACTGTTCCGCATACAATTACAATGCAGCAGATTACAGATGCCATGTCGGGAATTGTTCCAAGCAAGATCAGGCCAAAGACCACCGACCATGCCGAATAGGATATATTCAGAGCCATCGCACGCGCTGCTCCGATTGCCGCAATGCCCTTGTAATAGAACAGATAGGATGCAGTTCCTGCGAGTCCGGCGAGTGCAATAATCAATGTGGGCATGCTCGGGATAGCACCCAGCGTGAAATGCCATGCTCCGAAGAGGGGGAGTACGAGCACTCCATAAACAAGCGCACTCGTAGTTTCACGGATTTGCAAAGCCGTTTCGTCATCAACGGCATCATCTTTCATTCCCCATGCGCACAGCACCGCTTCGGATCCCCATCCAATAACGGCAAGCACCGCGCCGAGTAAGCCGAGGGGGGCATTTGCAATCTCGCTCGATCCGGCCGATAGATAGCCCATCGTCATTACGCCGCAAAGAGCAACGAGAAGGGAAAGCATCTGACCTTTGCCCATTTTCTCCTTCAGCAGCACGAACGAAAGGAATGCTCCGACCGCGGGATAGAAGGCGGAGATGATTGCCGTGTAGGCAGCTCCGATGTTATTAATCGCCAATACGTAACCGGTCATTCCGATAGGTCCACCGAGCAGAGCGCCGGCGATGACGACCTTGCCCGAACGAGTTTTAAGTGCAGCGAGCGTATCTTTTAATCTGCCTCTAACTCCCATGTACCCAAAGAGCCAGATTGCACAGAAGGCATCATGGAGAAAAGATCCTGCAATGGAGGCGCATGCAAGCGCTTCCGCCGATCCTATATAGGGCGCGAGCGCCAAACCGATTCCAAGAATTACTGTATCAAGGCCCCAAAGAAGGCCGCTAAAAAAGCCGAATTGCATCGTTACTCACCTTTCCGATAGATCTCCAGTGCCTTTTTAAGGTATTTGGCACCGTAATTGAAGTAGATATAGAGCCACTCGCCCACGAAGTCACCTTCGGCTTCTTTCAGAAGAGACCAGAGGTACCAGCACCATCCTGCAAGGGCAATGTGCGCGTAGTTATGCGCAACTTCGTTGTTTGTTGCCTTGCGCCCAAAATATGCATCAAGCGCGCGGTCGACTTCATCTTCGGAAAGCTCGCAGCAGACACTGCACGTTCCAAAATCGTTTGCGTAATCGCTCATGCCAGCATATTCCCAGTCAATGAGATAGTACTTGTCGTTCTCATCGATAAGGAAATTGAGGTAAAAGAAGTCATTGTGGCAAAGGCATTTTGGTGCATTATCGGCCTGTACAAAGCGCTCCAATTCATCGATTTCGGCGGACATTTCCCTGTAGCCTGGAATGTCGATGGGACCTTTTTCCAGAAGAAGCGATTCGTAGCGCTTCGCTTCGAGGTAGAAGTCAAATTCGGTTTCGACATTTGCACCACTCTCGTGAAGCGAATGACACATCTGCATCATTCGATTCATTTGGGCAGCATCATGCGGATCAGGCTGCTTTGCGTTGGGTACAAACTTCGAAATTTTCCAACCACGCTTTGGGTCCTCATGAATGAACGTGTCGTCAAGGCCGAGTTCCTTGGCCTTTTTAAGTGCGGCTACTTCTCCATTTCTGTTAATAAGCAGTTCGGTCCCGACTCCCGGATGGCGGTAAACGTACTCTCCGTCATTGGTTCTAAAGTGGCACGATAGATTCGTAAGACCTTGTTTAAGGGGATAAACGTCGTGAATCTCTGATTTGGAGCAGCCGAGCACTTGCTCGATGTTATCGAAAATATCGGAGTCAACGTTTTCGATAAAATGCGGATCAAAGGCACGCAGTTCATCAAGAGAATCGAATTCGTTGATCTCGCCCTTAGGATACTTCTTGATAACCATATCGAGCTCCTTGATGTGCTCGATATATAGATCTTCCCAAAGCTTGTCCGTTGTTTCGGGCTTGTTATATTCCGTTTCGAGAATCTGCTTAAATGCAAGCGAGAAGGCTTTATCAAAGTAGACATGTCCGAGCATATACCAAGCATCGGAACCGCCAATCGTAACATTGGTGATTCGGTCCATTGCTCCGGTTTGAATGCACCATTCTTTGGTGGCGCCTTCAGCATATTGAGCAGAATAAAATGCTTTCCAAACGTATGCTTCAAACGGATTGTTTAGAAGGTAATCATCGCTTGAGCAAATATAGGTGTTGCCAAGCCGCTCTTTTACGCACATAAGCGATGCGTGGTTATTTTTGGATGCATATTCGTTGTTGACGACAATCGAGACGCCGAACTTGCTTTCAAGATAGAAGAAATACTCTTTTTTATAGCCGACAACGACGGTGATATTGCTGATACCCGCGTCTTGCAGCTGCCTAATCTGACGTTCGATGAGAATCTCACCACGTACCTTTAAAAGGCCTTTGGGCTTTTCATACGAAATGGGAGCAAAGCGGCTCGAAAGCCCCGCAGCCAATATCACTGCGTTTTCAACCTTATAGGGGTGAAGTGCTTCGTAACCGCTGTCGGTTAGGCTGTCCGATTCGAGAAGGCCCTCATTCGTAAGCTCTTTATTTGCTGCGTTTACCGATCCAAGTGAGAGGCCAGTGCGCTCGGCAACTTCTCGCTGGCTAGCATATGGGTTCTTTAGGTATTCGTACAGAACAGTAAAGTTACGCTTGGTCAGTTCCACTGCAGGCCTCCAATTAAGATGTTCATTGCTTATGGAAAGAATAGAATGATTGAACGTTATGTTCAATTAAATATATTTATCTACATAGACTGAACAGACAGTAACGAAAATCAATCCTGGAATGTGGATTAAAATAAATAAATGAGATATCTGGGAGGGTCGCTTATGTATCGATTCGAAAAGAAGGCCACGCTTGTTTGTGCTGCTGCGTCATTAATCACTGCTTGCTGCTTGCCCCTGAGTGCGAATGTCGCGTTTGCACAGGATTCCGTTGAGGCTCAGAGTATTGAGTCAAAAGCGGATTTTTCTTCTGTGGTTTCCGATGATTTGCAACCTGATAATTCTTCCGCCATAAAAGATGGCTGGCAACGAGACGAGTCGTCTGGAGTTTGGTATTACGGAAAAAACGGTAAACACCAAACTGGCTGGCTGCAAAGCGGGGGCTATTGGTATTGGCTTGATCCAGCCAATGATGGTGCAATGCAGACAGGTTATTTCAATGTGACCGATGCTGGCGGATCGATTGCTTCGTTTTATGCGAATGACGGCAATGCCGCAACGCCTTTTGGCGCGCTATATCAGAACTGCTGGCTACGTAACACAGATGGAAATTGGTTTTATGCCAATGCTGGAGGCGATTTAGCTGCTGGTTGGTTTTATCAAGATGGCACATGGTATTACCTGGATCCTGTCACTCATATAATGCAGGTTGGTTTTGTCGACCTCGGGAGTGGGAAATACTATTTAGATGCCTCGGGCGCTATGAAAACCGGCTGGATTCTCGTTGACGGGAATTGGTACTGGGCTTATTCATCGGGTGCCCTTGCTTCGTCATGGCAGACGATAGGTGGGGCTCGCTATTGTTTTGACTCACAGACGTTTATCATGTTCAAGGGTCGCCAAAAGATTGATGGATGCACCTACATTTTTGGTGACTATGGCCTTGCAAATGGATGGTACAAGGATGGATCAGATTGGTATTACTGCTCCAACGGTATTGCGGCTACTGGCTGGAAACTCGTTAACGGCGCTTGGTATTATCTCGACCCAGCTTCCGACGGCAAAATGTTCGTTGGGTATTTAGACCTTGGTAACGCAGCATATTATTTGAACCCCAATGGAGCTATGGCTGTTGGCTGGGCTCAGTCCGAGAATGGCTGGTATCTAGCCTCTCAATCTGGTGCGCTTATTTCTGACTGGTATAAAGATGGCTCGAGCTGGTATTACTTGGACCCTGTTAGCCATCTCATGAGAACGGGTTTATTTGAGGTGGGCGGCAGCGATTGTTTTGCAAACCAGAGCGGTAGGCTTGTGGTTTCAAGTTGGGTTACCGTTAATGACGGCGTTCAAAGATACGCTGATGATAATGGATATCTTTGCAAGGATGTGATTCGCGAAAACGGCACTATCCTAAAAACCGCTGGAGCTGATGGCTGGCAGGTTGCGTCCGGCTGGGTTAATGTCGCAAACCTAAGGTTTTACGCTGAGCCCGGAACGGGTGCCATTCATCTTGGATGGTTACAGATTGACGGCGATTGGTATTGGCTTGATGCTGATTCTGGCGTAATGAAGACCGGATGGGTTTTTACTGGCGGAGCATGGTATTACCTAAACGCTGACGGAAAAATGGCAACTGGTTGGAAATGCCTGAATGGAACATGGTATTACCTTGAGTCCAATGGCAGCATGCATGTTGGCTGGCTTAAAGATTCGGGTAAGTGGTATTGGCTAGACGGTAGCGGCGCTATGGCAACGGGTGCAAGAACCATCGATGGCGTTCGTCGAGTTTTCTGGAGCGATGGTCAGTGCGACAAAGTTGGCTGGCAAAATCCATCCCAGTATCCTCAGGTCAGTTCTTGGACTGTTCAGCTGCCTAGCTATTGCACCGGATACTTTACCTATGTGACCCCTTCTCGCATTTCTGTCGAAGCAACGCGGGAAGATTGCGTGAACGCCTTTATCCAGCGCGCCTATGAGTATATCGGTACGCAATATATTGAGCCTTGGTCTACCGCTCCCGGTGGAGCTGTTGATTGCTCTGGTTTTGTCTTGCAGTGCCTTTATGCTACTGGCATGGATATGGGTGTTTACAACCCTTATAACCATCGCTGGGATCCAAGCCAAACCTACAATTCCATGAATTGGTATCGAAGCAATATCTTTATGCCCGTGAGCACGAGCTCGATTCAACGCGGCGATGTAATTTATTATCGCGGGCATATCGCAATTGCACTTGGCGGCGGTATGATGATCGACTCCTGGCCTCATCAGGGTGTCGGAATTCATCCTATTAGCGCAAGGGGAAATGTAATCGGCGCAGCTCGTCCGTTTATTTAATTGATTTGCTGCAAGACGATCGATATCGGTTTGGGGGCCTGAAATGAATGTCAGGATTGAACATCGAATTTGTTGGCGAGTAATTGGCTTGATGCTATTTTCCGCCTTGCTCTCAGTTTCCGTCCCCGCATTTTCTTGCACTGCCTATGCCGTGGAAGAGGGGGCGGATAACGGTGTCGTAGAGCGCGACTCGACAGGAGGGTCGGGAGCATTTGTCGGTGGCGGTTGCTCTCAAGACTCCAGTGATTGTGCCGGCAAAACAACGGAAGATTCGAGCCTACAGGTTGTCGAAAGCCAAGACCCGTCGACGACAGAAAAACTATCTGGATGGCAATGGAACGGTTTGTCCTGGTACTACTATCTAGACGGCTGTCGTTTGACCGGAATGCAGAATATTGACGACTCGTTGTACTACTTGGACCCCGCTCGTGACGGCGCAATGAGCTGCGGCTGGATTTTTACTGAAAATAAGTGGTATTACGCGGGTCCATCAGGCGCTTTGGCAAGTGGTTGGCAGTTTATCGGAGGCCAATGGTACTGGTTTGACTCCTTTGACAGCTGTTCTATGGCTACTGGTCGACGTGTTATTGATGGGCACCCTTATCTTCTTGGAACCTATGGACTGATTAATGGTTGGTGCCTTGATAACGGTTTATGGTATTGGGGAAACAATGGTGAAGTCTTAACCGGCTGGCTTCAAACTGGCAATAATTGGTATTGGCTTGATCCCGCCAATGATGGTGCTATGTCTAGAGGAATCGTTTCTGTCGGTTCGTCTCTTTACTATTTATCGGATTCCGGCGCAATGGCTGTTGGTTGGGCGTTTGATGGGACGGACTGGTATTACGCTGACGGTTCCGGCGCACTTGCATCGGGCTGGCGTTTGGTGAACGGCGTTTGGTATTGGCTCGATGTCGCAAATGACAATAGAATGGCTACCGGCTTTTATGTCATCGGATCCAACCGGTATCATTTTTCTTCAACGGGAGCGTTGTCACTTGGCTGGTTTATGAGCGATGGAGACTGGTATTACGCTGAGCCTTCTCAAGCGTCGGGCATTATAAAGACTGAATGGCTGAAGGACGGTGGTCAATACTATTATCTCGATCCTGCCGCCGACGGTAAAATGCTTCTTGGTCATTTTTCTGTAAATGGGAAAAGCTATTATGCAAAAGCTTCAGGCGCTGTTGCTTGTCGTGAATGGGTAGATGTCCAGGACTCGGTTCAGGATGAGCCATCTAAGGCTTTTGCTGGTTCTGATTGCTCATTGTGTGGAGCATTGCGTAATGGAAAACTGTTTACATCAAACGGCGATGGCGAATTGGTCGAAGCTCACGGGTTTGTGATGCTTGGAGGCTGTAAGTTCTATGCTGATCCAACCGATGGCTCCCCCTGCGCTGGATGGAAGAACGTTAACGGAAAATGGTACTTTTTTGATGAGACCGCTGGCTATGCACGATCTGGCTGGCTGTACAAGGATGGCTCCTGGTTCTATTTAGATCCGTCCACTTATGCTATGAAAACCGGTTGGGTTGCCGTTAACGGATCTTGGTATTACCTGAATTCGTCTGGTTTCATGCAGACGGGATGGCTCAATCTGGGCGGCACCTGGTATTGGCTTGACGCTAGCGGCGCTATGGCTACTGGCTGGCGCGTTGTGGACGGGTCCTGGAATTACTTTATGGCAAACGGCGCGTGGGTGTCAGACTATATGGATGCTAAAGCTCAAAGTTATTCAAGCAATACAAATTGGCTGATACTTGTCGATACGTCGCGTTGCATTACGAGTATTTACACTGGATCCTGGAATAACTGGTCCTTAAACCGTCGATATGTATGTTCGACGGGAAAAGCTAGCACACCTACGGTGATAGGGGAGTATCAAGTCTACGGAAAGGGATATTCCTTTGGGCATGGATATACTTGCTATTACTACACGCAGTTCTATGGTGATTATCTGTTCCATTCTTCGCCCTACTACGTTAACAGCAATCGCGTGATGGATCCCACGATGGGTGTTCCATCCTCTGCGGGATGTGTTCGCCTTGAGATTCAGAACGCAAAATGGATTTACGATAATATTCCTTATGGAACAAAAGTTGTTACGTATTAAGTGATTTCTGCATCAATATCTTCAACGGAAGAATAAGTCGCATGTCTTTTGTAAGAGGGTCTAGTTTCGTACTGGTTTTATGAATGGACGATTCATCAAAGATATCTACTAAGTGGATTAATTAGTCTGGGCATTGGAGTAATTCAAGAGATGAAAAAAACCTGTTTTGTTCTTAGTGGTAATGCGTATCTATGTCCTTATTTGTTTAACTTTTATGTCGATAATACTCCCGGGGAAAAATACCTTGTCTACTGGAATAGGGATGGCGTGGAAGAGACGCTAGGGTCGATTAAGGGCATTGAATATGCTAAGCCCTGCCCAGATACTGGTTTATTACGCAGGCTTTACAGTTATTTTGCCTATATGTTGTTTGTAAATAAACAGCTATTAAATAGTGATTTTGATCACATAGTTTTACTTAATACTATTGCTGGTTATTTTGCGTTTCCTGCACTACTTATTAAGTATCGCAAACGCTATGTAATGGATGTTCGAGATTACGGAGGAGAGTTTAATCCGATTCTGGGTCTCATGTCTCGCGCTATAGTGTCCTTTGCTGGAATCGTGGTGCTTTCATCACGTTTTTATGCCGCTTTTCTCGCCCCTTCTGAATACAGTTATGTCCACAATCTGCAGCGACCGTCATTCTCTGATCTTGATGCTAGTTCATGCGTGAATAGTTTAAATGGCAATCCTTCTTTACCGATCGTGATTGCATTCATTGGTAGTGTTGGCCAGTATATTGAGCAACATGTTAAGTTGATCAATATGTTTAAAAATGATTCACGTTTCCGTTTGATGTTTGCAGGAGCTGGATCTGAAAAGCTAAAGGATTATTGTAGAAATAATCACGTAGAAAACGTCCAACTGTTAGGGAGGTTTGCACCTGAAAAAATGTACTCTTTATATACAGGAGTCAACATAATCCACAATCTGTACGGCAATGGGGATCCATTTCTCGATTACGCTATTTCTAACAAAATGTATATAGCTGCCCAGCTTCATATGCCAATTCTTGTTTGCCCGAATACCGCAATGGAAACAATGGCAAGTGATTATGGTATTGGTTTTACACTTGATTTAGATAATACAAATGTTAATTGGCCCGATTTATTGTTCGAATACTATACCGGTCTAGATTCGAATAGCTTTATTAAGGGTTGCGAGAAATTGTTAACCGATGCATATGATGACAATCAGAACTATTCGGATAGATATACTTCGTTCATTTCTTAAGGCTTGGTTTTTTAATGACGAATGAAATTCTTTCTTTTGATGCGGTGAAACACGAAGAACTGAAAATCTTGGTGGAATTTCACGATTTTTGTGAGAAATATAATTTGTGCTATTCGCTGTCGTATGGAACTCTAATCGGTGCCGTGCGTCATAAGGGTTTTATCCCCTGGGATGATGATATAGATGTTGTCATGCCTCGGAAGGATTACGATAGGTTTCTTGGCCTAGTTCAAAGCGGTAGGTTTTCTCCGTGGCTTCGCGTTCAGGCTACAGAGATTGATGGGTATTTACCTTCATTCGCAAAAGTAATTAATCCTAAGATCTCCGTTCAGACAGAGAGAGATCGCCCTTCAGTTCCAGAATGGCTTTGGATAGATGTGTTCCCAATTGACGGTATATCCGATTCAAATCTAAAGGCCACTATTATGTTTTACGAAGTGAAATTGCTTGATTTGATTTGTATTGTATCAAGGCTCAACTTCCATTATCCACATCCGATTAGCATGAAAATTCTCATGGCTATTTTTTATCCCATTTCTCTAGTACTGCCTATAGAGAAATGGGCTTCCGAACGTTTACATAAACTTTCAAGAAAATATGATATTGGCGAAACAAAGAGAGCGGGACAAATCGGATGGGGGTTTGGTCTCAGGGAGGCTTTTCCAAATAGGTATTTTACGGATGTAATGGATGCGGAATTTGAGGGTCATCAATTTAAAATCCCAACTCATTATGATGAGATGCTTACTCAACTTTATGGCGACTATATGACCATTCCTCCTGCTGATAAACAGGTGTCTCATCAATTAACTGCATCAGTTAATTCAAGAACGGAGTAATTGTTGGGTTCCGATAAAGTTCTTTCGATAAAGTCTAATATTTTATGGAGTTCTATTGGCTCGATTATCGGTTTATCTTGCCAATGGTTAATAAGCGTGCTGGTGGTTCGCCTATCCTTTGGTTTTTCTGATGCTGGCTTATACTCGCTTTCGATGTCTGTCTATGGCATTTTTTTCCCAATTGCTCAATATAGGATGTATACATATCAAGTTTCAGATGTTAATGGGGAAAACACGGTAGGGGAGTATCTTTCCTTTAGATTACTAACCATACTTTTATCACTTGCTTTGACTTTTGCTTATTCGCTATTTACTTGTCGCCCTGCTTCTGTTTTCTGCATTTTTCTCTACGGCTTATATAAAAGCGCCAACCAATTGATAGATGTCCTTCATGCTGCTGATCAGCAGTTCTCCCGGATGGATTATGTTGGAGTCTCACTTGCGCTTCAGGGAGCATTGTCTCTAGTTTTTTTCTGCGTTGCTTTATCTTGCTTTCGTTCGGTGCCGCTAGCTATATTTGCAATGTTTATTGCGGTCGTATTAGTTGGATGGATTTACGATTTGCCACGAACTACCGCCCTAACAAGCATTGTTGTTGGAATTAGCCGAAATAAGGCAAAGCGATTATTGATAACATGCTTGCCGGCTGTGGTTGCTGGCATAGCGGTTTCCGCGTCATCGTCAATTCCACGCCAATATTTATCTTCTGCATTGGGGGATTCTGCTCTTGGGGTCTACTCGTCTATTGCGGCTCCTATTGCTATCATTCAAATGGGTGTTTCATATTTGTATAACCCCCTGCTGGGTTATTTCTCGAAAAGTTATTCAGATAAAGACAGGTGTTCTTTCTTTCGCCTATGCTTTGCCTGCTTACTTGGTGCGTTAATCATCGCCGTTGTGTTCGGTATTGGTTTTGAGGTGATTGGAAATAGCTTATTTTCATTTGTATTTGGTGAGGAAATACTACCTTTCATGTATTTAGTTCCACCTTTGATAGCTTCTGCTGTTTTGACTGGACTGATGTGGCTTGTCAATGATTTGTTGATTTCATTTAGGTATTTTTCGCATACCCTTGTTGCTGGCGTGTTGATGTTTATCGTTTCGCTAAGTTCAATGAAGTATTCCGTAGAAGTATTCAATTTAAATGGTGTTACAGTGTGTAGCTTAATATCTTGTCTTTTTGGACTTGTATATATGGTGGTCGTATTGTCTATCTTGTTGAGACGTCATTTTAATAATCTCGTTTAATTGCATCATTTGATTTCAGGGCGAATTGCTCTCTCCCTGACTTCTTCCTCTGAATTATTTAAATGATTATTATTTGTTCGTAATGACTATGTGCATTTCAATGGTTTTTTAAGGGGCTGGTTCTTGAAATGAAAAAGGTAATGCTAGTTTTCGGAACTCGTCCGGAAGCAATTAAGATGTGCCCACTTGTGAATGTGCTCAAATCTCATCCGGATGATTTCAGTACCGTTGTTGTCGTGACTGGTCAACATCGGGAGATGCTTGAGCAGGTTTTGCATGTCTTTAATGTGGTACCCGATATTGACCTAGCAGTCATG
Organism: Collinsella sp.; assembly: GCA_046995905.1. Lineage (GTDB taxonomy): Bacteria > Actinomycetota > Coriobacteriia > Coriobacteriales > Coriobacteriaceae > Collinsella. Next base: position 1,701,992 of record JBKXET010000001.1, on the reverse strand, counting down.
AAGCCTGGGCAGACTCTTTTCGATGTTACGTGTAGCATCCTTCTTAAAATTAAGAAGGTTCTTGAGGGGGAAAGACCGGATGTCGTGCTTGTCCATGGGGATACCACGACAAGCTTTGCTGCGGCCTTAGCTTGTTTTTATCTGCAAATTCCGGTCGGTCATGTTGAGGCTGGTTTACGCACACATGATATCAGCAGTCCTTGGCCAGAGGAGTTTAACCGCCAAGCAGTTGACATCGTGAGTCAATATTATTTCGCACCAACCGAGGTGAGCAGACAAAACCTTCTCGATGAGGGAAAAAGACCCGAAAAGATTTGGGTTACAGGTAACACGGGAATTGATGCACTTCATACTACCGTGGATCCGGAGTATTCACATCATGAGCTTGACTGGGCAAAGGGTTCTCGTTTGATTCTTATCACCGCACATCGCCGCGAAAACCTTGGTGAACCTATGCATCGCATGTTCCGTGCTATTCGTCGCGTAATGGAAGATTATCCCGATACCAAAGCCATATACCCTATTCATATGAATCCTCTTGTTCGCAAGGCTGCTCATGAAGAGCTAGATGGATTTGATCGACTGCATATTATTGACCCCCTTGAAGTATTTGATTTTCATAACTTTATGGCTAAAAGCTATCTGATACTCACTGACTCAGGCGGTATTCAAGAAGAAGCGCCAAGCCTTGGCAAGCCTGTTCTTGTCATGCGTGACACTACTGAGCGTCCTGAGGGCGTTAAGGCGGGGACTTTGAAACTTGTTGGCACAGAGGAAGATGTAATTTACAACGAGTTTAGCAGGTTGCTCTCGGATGTCTCAGAGTATGAAGCGATGAGTCACGCTTCCAATCCTTATGGTGATGGCCATGCAAGCGAAAGAATCGCTTCGGTTCTTTCTGACGGTCATTTACGATGAACCGTACTAGTAGAAACTTAGCTATATTTGATTAAACAATTATCTGTTTAGTTCTTTTCTATAAGATTCGTGGTATTTGCAAGAGGGCAGATGCAGGACACCTTGCGGTAATCACAGTGGTCACTACGCAGACCACAGATTGTCGATGGTGATAACAGCTATAGTGTTTATATGTTCTAGGACCGTTGTGGATACTGTGTTGCCTATCACGCTAGCTACTTGCATAACATGTAGTTCGTCTTGTTGGTGCTACTTTTACTTTTAGCTAAGGATAACGGGCTATCATTGAAAGGTTGTTCATGAGCAATCCTTATAAGGTGCTAGTTATTGTGCCTGCTTATAATGAAGCTGAATCAATTTGTGCGACAGTTAAAGCCGTGATTGATTCAGGATATGATTATGTCGTGGTCAATGATGGTTCAACTGATAATACGCTTGAGATTTGTCATGCTAACCATCTCAATGTACTTGATCTACCGCAGAATCTTGGCATTGGAGGGGCTGTACAAGCCGGCCATAAGTACGCTAAAAAATATGGATATAACATCGACGTTCAGGTGGATGGCGATGGACAGCATGATCCTTGTTTTATTTCCAGTATGGTTGAGCAGATTGAAGCTGGCTATGACTTGGTTATCGGGTCTAGGTTTCTCCAGCGAACTGGGGGGTTTCAGTCTACGTTTTTACGCCGAGTGGGTATTTCATGGCTTACTAGGGTGATTAAAATGTGTACGGGGAAGTACATAGCTGATCCTACATCTGGATTTAGGGCCTGCGGACCGAAGGCTATCGACTATTTCTGTAAGAACTATCCAGTTGATTACCCTGAACCCGATTCTATTGTCTCAGTGCTTGCTCGCGGTCTGTCTGTATCTGAGATTCCCGTTGTCATGAAAGAGAGACAAGGGGGCTCATCATCCATTTCGGGCTTTTCGAGTGCCTATTACATGATCAAAGTTACCCTTGCAATTATTATTTCTGCATGTTCAAAAACGAGGTGTTAAAGTGCCGGTGACCCTTCGCGTTTCTGTCGCAGCGGCCTGTATTTTACTTGCTGCGTATGTAGTTAAGCTTATTGTGAGTGGCAGGCTCCAACTTAAGTATTCTCTATTGTGGCTGGCTCTGGTCCTAGTCCTAGTCCTGTCTGCTCTATTTCCGCAGCCCCTGTGCTATTTATCGTCGGCGATGGGGTTTGCCACGCCTTCCAATTTTATATTTGTTCTGGGGTTTGTCTTTGTAATCCTAATCATGCTTTCACTTAGTTTAATTGCCAGCAAACAGGCCGATGCGATTAAGAACTTAACTCAACGAGTTGCATTGCTTGAAAAAGATATCGAGAGCATTCTGAGGGATAAGTAGTTCTATGTTTACGTGCAATGATCATACATTCGTAGTTTGCGCCTATGGCGAATCACCGTATTTGAGCGACTGTATATCGTCTTTAATGAACCAGAAGCAAGCCAGTAGGATCTTTATCTCTACTTCTACTCCGAATAAGCATATTGAGCAGATTGCTTCTAGCTATAACTTGCCTGTATTTATTAACAATGGGATGCCAGGGATTGGCCATGACTGGAATTGTGCAATTTCCCATGCTCAAACTCCATTGGTCACCATTGCTCATCAAGATGATCTGTATTCCCCTAATTATTCAATTGAAATGCTTCGCTCTGTGAACGCCTCCAATCATCCCCTGATCTTCTTTTCTAATTATGGGGAGATTCGTAATGGGGAATATGTCGATGACATCTCGATTCTTAAAGTGAAAAGAATAATACTAAGAAAACTCGCTCGAGTTGGTAATTCATCTATAGTCAGGGACAAGCGTCGGGCTTTGCGGTTTGGATCTGCGATTTGTTGCCCTTCGGTCACGTATGTTATGCCTAATCTCGAGACACCTTTGTTTTCGAGTGAGATGAAGTGTGACTTGGACTGGGAAGCGTGGGAGAGATTTTCGCGACTTGAAGGCTCTTTTGTTTATTCTCCCGAGATTCTTATGCATCATCGAATTCACAAAGAATCTGAGACGACTTCCTTGATCCAAGATAATACACGGAGCTCTGAAGACCTTGCTATGCTTGAAAAATTTTGGCCTAAAAAGGTTGCGAAAGTAATCCATCGACTATATTCAGTCAGCATGAATAGCAACACTCTTTAACGTCTCTGTGTTGAACGTCTCCTCTGAGTCGGTTGACGAGAGCTTCGTGTATGACTGAATTCGGATATTAGCCTCCGAAGTCGGATGCTACGGCACTGTTCTTGCGTTGATATCATCGACGCAAGCTCTGAGATAATAATTAACTTGTTGATATACTTGCTACTACTATATTTAGTTGCGCTTATGTGAGTTTTGAAATTTAAGGATTCCAGCATGACGAGTTTTGTAAGATGTAAACTTGGTTTTCTTGCTTTTGCCGGTTTATTTGCAGTCTATTCAGTATTTTGGTACTTAAACAATCCTAGATTGCTTGTTCTGCTTACAATTGCGATTTCGTTAATTATAATTCTCGCGCTCGGCAGCGTATTTGCTAGTGATAAGGATCGCATTAAAAGTGAGTGGGTATTCTTGGTACTGCTCATATCATTTTTAATCATATTTTGCTTTATATTCCCTCCGTTCACCGCGCCCGATGAGGGCCATCATTATTTTTCGACTTATTGGTTGGTTGATAGCCTTCCATTTAATGCCCATGTGACTAATGACGGTGCTTTTCTGGTGCGAGATATTGATTACGCGCTATACAATAGCCGCCAACCGGGCGATGCAATTAATTCAGCTTCATTTGATTCTGTTATTGATGGTTTTTCACTATTTGGAAATGGTCAGCTGGTTCCTTTCAGTGAATTTTCTTTTAGTGCCGGCGGCGAGAATATTACTGCAAAACTGGGCTCTATCATTGGCTTGCAGATAGGGTTGTTCTTTGGGCTTGAAGCTTATCCCGCGTTCTATATGGGTCGAATTGGTTCGGCTCTCGTTTTTTGCTTCTGCGCTTTCCAGGCATTTCGAATTGCACCTAAAGGCAAATCGGTCATTGTATTCGTTTCATTGTTGCCCATGACGCTTCATTTAGCCGCTTCATATTCCTATGATTCTGGAATCATTGCTTATTCACTTCTGGTATTCGCATGCTTGATGCGCGGTTATTTTGGCGAACAGCGGTCGATAGGCAATAGAGAAATCATTATATATTTAATCATTTCGGTTCTTTTGGCTCCGTGCAAGGTTATCTATTCAGGGTTGATTTTACTTGGATTGTTTGTCCCTCTTTCGCAGTTCCTTGATGAGAAGACCGGGCGTTTTAGCAAGTTCATGTTGATCTTTTGCGTTGTTGTTTCTGTATTGGCCTTACGTTTGGCATCGATGAGCAGCTTGGTCTCTCAGCCTTCAGATTCCTCTCGGGGCCATGAAGCGGGGCAGTTATATTCGCTCAGCGATATTTTGCTGCATCCAAAGAATAGTTTCCTTGTTTTATGTAGAACTCTCGACTCTCTAGGCGATTTCTATTGGGAAACGACCTTGGGCTATTCTCTTGGATGGCTTCAAGAGAACTTGCGTTTCCCTGCATTCTATATGATTCCTTATTTGTTTTTTGGGTTTATTTGCTGCCTTGACTCTAGTGATGAGCCTTCGTTTCTTACTGTTCCTGTATCCTTTCTTTTCATTTTTGCTTTCCTTTTGGCTGCACTCGGTTCCATTGCGTCGATGTGGTTGGCATGGACTTTCAATTATGAAAATGTAATACAAGGTGTTCAGGGGCGCTATTTTCTTCCAGCTTTACCAGCCTTATTGTTTGGACTAAGAACTCGATTATTTAGGTTCAACTCTTCTTCCATTTCCGTTGTTGCTCTTGGCGTCTGTGCTATGAACTGCCTATATCTTATTCGCTTTATTAGCGTCGCCTCCTGTTTGTAGATTCATCTCGCGTGCAGTTGCTTTGGTAATTTCTTGTAGTTGGGGGGGGACTTCGTCTCGGGGTTGAGCAGGCCTGGTCTATCAAAGGCTAATTTGATTTAATGGGAAAAGTGTAATGATGAGAAATTGTTATTTGAGTTTTATCGGTGTGGTCTGCCTTGCATCAATTTGCTTCACGCCTCTTTTATGCCCCACGATTGCTTTTTCATTACCCGAAGATTGTGCGGTTCTAGGCGCTGATGATTCTACAGATCAATCGGTACAGGGTCCAGTTGGGCCATCGGATGGTGATCGGTTACCTTCTGATTCGGTTAACTTCACAGCGTCTATCGATTTGTCGACATATGAATACACTGGTGATGCGATTACTCCGAGTGTGTCGGTTTTTGCTGATAGCGGTTTAAAGCTTACATGTGGGACCGATTATGAAGTCTTTTATGCGAATAATGTTGCACCTGGCTGTGCTGATATAGCTGTAAATGGGCTAGGGGACTACGCTGGCGCTACCACCCGGTTGTCGTTCCAGATTGTTCGCTCTTCTGATAACAAAATCGCCCTTCCTGGTTCTTGGGTCTGCGAAAACGGTAAATGGTGGTGGAGATATGAGGCCGGTGGCTGGCCGTCAAACTGTTTTCTGACTATTGGGGGAGCCGAATATTATTTTGATTCCGAAGGCTACGCAGCTACTGGCTGGAGATACCTGAGTGATGGATGGCACTTATTCTCTGAATCCTGTATGCATTTGAAGGGATGGGCTGCCATCGGCGGTCATTGGTTCTTCCTTGACGAAACATCAGGTTCAATGAAGACCGGTTGGGTTTTAGACAATCATAACTGGTACTATTTGGACGGTTCGGGTGCTATGCATACTGGCTGGCTGCTCCTTGGCAATACTTGGTATTGGCTTGAGCCTTCCGGATCAATGGCTACGGGCTTTAAACTTGTAAACGGCAGTTTGTATCATTTTTCTCAATCTGGATCCATGAACACTGGTTGGTTTGTTGACGATGGGACATGGTATTGCGCCAATGGCTCTGGAGCGATTCGTACAGGATGGTTTTACTTTGATTCTAGCTGGTATTTGCTTGATTCCAATAATAATGGCGCCATGCTCGAAGGATTTCAGTCTGTAAATGGTAATTGGTACTATTTGGATTCGGATAGTGGCGGTGCATTAGAGTGCAACGCCTGGGTCTTCTCGCAAGATGGAAACGCATATTATGCGTGCAGCAGTGGTGCAATTGCGTTAAAGGGTGTCAAGGACAGCGTGGGCGCAATTAAGCTCAACGACGCCGAAGGAAAGCCCATGGTAGGCTGGTATTGGTCCTCCGCTGCTCAGACGTGGTTTTACACGGATCCAGACGGGGTGCTACAGCGCGGTTGGCAATTAATTGGCGGGAAGTGGTATCACCTCGATAACGAATCTGGCGTTATGAATACAGGCTGGTTCCGCGATGATGACGGGCTATGGTATTACCTTATGTCGTCAGGTCAAATGGCAACTGGCTGGAACAGTATCGATAATGGCGAGTATTTCTTTAATGCTGCCGGTGCTTGGGTAGACCCCGAGCGTTCTGCCTGTACTTCCTTTCAGTCTCAAATTGTTAGCCGCTGCTACAACGTTCCTTCTCCTGGAGTGGGGTTGTGCTCGGAGTGGGTTAGCGAGGTTTTTTATCCCGTGCTAGGGTCTTATCCCAACGGTGACGCATGCGACATGTTTTGGAATTGGTGTCATAGTCGAGATATATCGCAGCTTAAGGTTGGAATGATAGTTGCGGTCCCTACTCATACGCATACTAATGCGGGGGCTCGCTGGGGACACATTGCTATTTACGTCGGTAACGGTATGGTAATGGATAACATCGGCTACATTAGGACGACGTCACTAGCCTGGTGGCTGAACTACTACCACACTACCGCTACGCCTCTGTGGGGCTGGGTTTTAAATACGCCATTAGAATAAGATGCTCTCTGACTGTCGAGTAGAGGACAACTTATCACAATAGGGGAATCGAGGGTTAATCCTCGATTCCCCTATCTAGCTTAGACACACGCTAATTTGCCGTGATTGAATAAGAGAAGAAACGTCAACTTCTTATAAATGATAATAACGATTCGCAGGTTCCCCAACGGTAAAGTTTGGATTCATATAGGGATCGCCTTCGACGTAATGCTTAGCCCAGCGATAATTCATGTATGCGACCTCTTTGTGGAAGCGAATCTGCTTCTCCGTATTGTTTTCAACGCCTCTAGAAATCGACTCGTAGTGATAGAGCTCGACTTCGGGTGTGTATACGATCAGGTCGTTGATCTCGCGTAGCTTTAAACAAAAGTCAACGTCATTAAATGCAACTTGAAGCTCTTCCGTGAAACCTCCGACTTTCTCATATTCGCTACGCTTGGTCATTATGCAAGCTGCAGTGACAGCGCTGAAGTCTTGCTGCGCATCGTTGAGTGCAAAGTAGCCCCAATTATTCCTTGGCATGCTCTGGCAAAGATGTCCCGCTACGCCGCCAGTGACGCATAGGCCCGCGTGCTGAATGGTGTTGTCGGGATAGTAGAGTTTTGCACCGACTGCGCCAACATCCTCACGTGCGCAGATGCCAAGCATGGTTTCTATCCAATTGGGCGTAATTACCTCAGTATCGTTATTCAATAGCAAGAGATAGTCGCCCTTGGCGTGAGCAACGCCAAAGTTCATGAGCTTGGAGAAATTGAATTCGTGTTCCCAAGTTACAAGACGAACGATGTCAGGATATTTTGCTTGCAACTTATCGTAATAATCGAACGTCACCTTTTCTGTGCTGTTGTTTTCGATTATGACGAGCTCGTAATTGCCGTACGTTGATTTCTCAACAATTGATGTAATGCAGTTGTTCAGAATGTCGGCGTGGTCTTTAGTCGGGATGATAATTGACACGAGTGGGTGGGAGTCTGGCACAGCGTAGGTTACTTTATATGTAAAGGGACGACGCGCTTGTTCGACCTTCGCATTGAGCCCAAGCCTGTCCAAATGACTCTGGACCGCTTTGATACCTGCGATAGTGGCATACGGCTTGCTATCGGCATTTGCTGCGGTGGAGGTCTCGCTTAGGCGCCAGTGGTATAGAACCTTCGCAACATGATGAACTTTCCTTGCCTTTTCCACGGCGCGGAGAGTCAGATTATGATCCTGTGCTCCATCGAACTCTTTTGTGTTCGGCTCTAGAGTGTCTAGCAGGGACTTACGGATGGTAAGCATGTGGCAGATATAGTTATTGTTTCTGAGCAGATCGATATTGAAATCCGGCTTAAAGAACGGCTGCGCTAACTTTCCATCGGGCATGAGTTTATCTTCATCACAATAAAGAAGATCGACGTCATTATTGTTTTCAATTGCCTCGGCATATGAGAACAACAAGTCCGGTTCAAGAATGTCGTCATGGTCAAAGAAGCTAACGAAATCGCCCGAAGCTACGGCAACGCCTGCGTTTGTGTTTTCGGAAATACCCTTATTTTCGGTAAGATTAATTGACTTAATTCTGTTGTCGCGGGCTGTTTCCTGCTCAACGCGAGCCTTTAGTTCCTGATTGTCAGGGCTTGCATTAACTAGGAGGAGCTCCCAGTTTGCATAAGACTGGTTTTTTACGGATTCGACCATATCGTTAAAAAACGAAATGGGCGTGTTGTAAAGAGGGACAATGATGCTGAATTTCGGAGCGCTATTGAAGACGATTTTTCTCTGCTTCTCCAGTGCGCCAATGGTTGCCTTATGCTCTGTAAACCATTCGGGGTATTCAGGGTCAAACTGCGCATGGGTAAAGAGGAAGTTGGTCTCCTCAAGAAGCAAGCCTAATTTATCAGGCGTTAAGCAGTCAAATGCACTGAATGATGGGTGATTTTGATCGTCAATAATAAAATAGTAACGATCAAACGCCTTTGGCATGCGGATCGAGAGCTGCGTTTCAAGTTGCTTTTTCTCGGATGTAAATCCAACGCTCGTTACATTTGAACCGAAATTGACTATGCTCAGCCCAACCTCATTGAGGAACCGGTCGAGGCAGCGAAGTTTGATTTGCGAGTCATTGCGGTACGGTGTTCTAACCGTGCACCTCAGGATATACTCGTTTGAATCTTCGATGCACTGCCAAAAATCAATCGTCGCCATCTCAAACTCTGAAACGTCATCGTAATTTCGGAGTTTGCTGCACATGTCAGGTTTAATTTTGTAGTTAAGACGCGACTCCCATTTGATGTTCTTGCAATTGAGCGAAAGGGAGTCGCTGCTCAGGTTGCAACCGTCTTTGCCGATTTCGTTAAACTCAATTTTAATGGCTCGGGTATCGGGGTCGGGGATTACAAGAACGTATGAGTTCGATTCGCCGTTATTGTCCTTGAATTTTAGAAGAGACAAAGGTAAGCGGCGGTCGTCATCCGTTGCCGCTTGAGCTTTTATGCTGGAGCCTTCATGGATGCCTTCTATTTTAAGTTGCTGGTAGATTTTCCAGTTTCCTCTGCATACTCCGGTTGTTTCGACTCGCATTGTTTGCCTTTCGTTTGTTGGACACTGCTCATTGTACTAATTCATTTCCTACCTCGCGATAAATGCAGAAAGAGATGCGTGTTTCTGCTGTCCGTTTTAAAGAGAATGAGGAGGAAGCCGTTACCGGCGCATATAATTTAAATAACTATGTTTGTCTAATCGTTATTTGCAATTAGCAGCTTTTACTCAACGATTGTCAACTGAGAGGAATTCTATGAAAGGCATCATCCTCGCCGGCGGGTCCGGCACGCGCCTGTACCCGCTCACGCTCGTGACCTCCAAGCAGCTGCTTCCGGTCTACGACAAGCCCATGATCTACTACCCGCTGTCCACCCTCATGCTGGCGGGCATCCGGGACATCCTGGTCATCTCCACGCCGACGGACCTGCCCAACTTCGAGCGCCTGCTCGGGGACGGCTCGCGCTACGGCGTGAACCTGTCCTACGCCGAGCAGCCGAGCCCCGACGGCCTCGCCCAGGCCTTCACCATCGGCGAGGAGTTCATCGGCGGCGAGCCGTGCGCGCTCGTGCTGGGCGACAACATCTTCTACGGCAACGGCCTTTCGCGCCACCTGACGCGCGCCGTCCAGAACGCCGAGTCGGGCCGCGCCACGGTCTTCGGCTACCACGTGGACGACCCCGAGCGCTTCGGCGTCGTTGAGTTCGACGGCGAGGGGAGGGCCGTCTCCATCGAGGAGAAGCCCGAGCGCCCCAAGAGCTCCTACGCCGTCACCGGCCTGTACTTCTACCCGGGCGACGTGGCCGCCAAGGCGCACGAGGTGAGGCCCTCCGCGCGCGGCGAGCTGGAGATCACCACGCTCAACCAGATGTACCTGGAGGAGGGGACGCTGTCCGTCGTGACCCTCGGCCGCGGCTACGCGTGGCTGGACACCGGCACCATGGAGAGCCTGCACGAGGCCGCGGAGTTCGTCCGCGCCGTGGAGCACTCACAGGACCTTCCCGTGTCCGTGCCCGAGGAGATCGCCTGGGAGAACGGCTGGATCACCACCGCGGAGCTGGAGGAGGCCGCCAAGGCCTACGGCAAGTCGGTCTACGGGCAGCACCTGAAGAATGTCGCCGCCGGCGAGATCGTCAACAGCCCGCGCGAGTACTAGCGCAAGCTTGTTTTCTTTCAGGGGTCACCGTTTATCTGGTGGCCCCTTTCGTTATGATTACGTTGACCATAAAGACAATATGATTGGGAGTGGATGTGTTAAGCGTCTACTTTGGCGATATGCCAGAAGCGATTTACAACACAGCGACATATTTCAAAAACTCTTACCGGTCTTCTTGGATTACGGATCCCTATGCAGTCTCGATAATTAAAGATGTCGATCGATCGGTTGTTGTCTCCGAAAACGTCATCGAAAGCCCTGTGCTTGGATCCATCTCCCCACTCCAGCTTTCTGGTGGCGTGAAAACGCTGCTGCTTATGAGATTTGATCGTAAGCATATTTTTAACGCTTCTACCTGTGGTGACAACTGTGCCAAGTGGATTCTCGACATGGCGAAAGACCGCAAGCTCGTTGTGAATCTCTATCATGTGATGGACTTTGGCCGCGAGGATTTTAAAATCAAAGTCGTGAACAGCGGCCGAATCGTTCATAACATGGCCGAATTGATTCACGAGTCGATTCCGTATCTGTAGGTGCTGCTTATGAACGGTTCGCATCTTGTTAAGATTTCCCGCCGTAGGGGAACCAAGTACACATTTACCATCAAGCGGAACATCACTATTGTGCGTGGCGATAGCGGCACGGGTAAGACGACGCTGTTTGACATGGTCGCAGACTACATGCGAACGGGCGAGCAGTCGGGCGTTTCCTTGCAATGCGATTGTCCCTGTGTCGCCCTGACCGATTATGATTGGCGAAACCAGCTTTCGTCCGTTCATGACTCGATTGTATTTGTCGATGAGGGCTTAAAAGAGATCCATTCTGATGAGTTTGCCCATCATGTGCTGTATTCCTCGAATTATTTCGTGCTGATCTCAAGGGCTGATTTCCCCAATCTTCCGTATAGCGTGGATGAGATTTACAAGATTAAGACGAGCGGAAAATACCATTCTTTCGTCCCTGTTCATCAAGATCGCGGGAATCATCGTTATGCTATTTCCCGGTCGGCGCCAAAACAGGACTTTTCTATCCTTCTATGCGAGGACAGTAAGTCTGGTTTCCAGTTCTTTAAACGGCATTTTGCTGACAGTGAGCTTACCTGTACTTCGGCCATGACGAACAGCGCGATTTTGGGCTGGTTGGATCAGCATCTCGACGATCGCGTGTTTGTTGTCGCGGACGGGGCGGCATTTGGGTGCTATGCGGACCGCGTCCTTAAGCTGCAAGACATTCACCGCGATACTGTTACGGTTTGTCTTCCCGAGTCGTTCGAATGGCTTCTGCTGAGCTCCGGCGTAATTTCAGGGCTAGATGCCAAAGCAGTTCTGCAAGAGCCGGAAGCGTTTGCAGACAGTGAGAAGTTTAAAAGCTGGGAGGACTTCTTCTATAAGTACTTACGCGATAAAACTGGGAATTCGGTCTTCCGGTACGACAAAGACTGCATTCCGGAGGCGTTCTGTAGGGGAAGTAATTCTGCGAAGGTTATGGCTCTTATCGCGTGCCGAAATGTCCGATAGTTTTGTTGAATAGTGTCGCGGCATCACTTCCTGCGGCATACTAAAGAAGCTGTACATGCTTCAGATTGGATTTTCATGTCTGAGATTTTTGAACCTAAGAACATCATCGTCACGGGCGGCTGCGGCTTCATCGGCAGCAACTTCGTGCACTACGTGGTCAACAACCACCCGGGCGTTCACGTGACCGTCCTGGACAAGCTGACCTACGCCGGCAACCCCGAGAACATCGCCGGTCTGCCCGCTGACCGCGTGGAGCTCGTCGTGGGCGACATCTGCGACGCCGGGCTTCTCGATAGGATCGTCCCGGGCCACGACGCCATCGTGCACTACGCCGCCGAGAGCCACAACGACAACTCCATCGCCGACCCCGAGCCGTTCCTGCGCACCAACGTGGAGGGCACCTTCCGCCTTCTGGAGGCCGTGAGGAAATACGGCGTCCGCTACCACCACGTCTCCACCGACGAGGTCTACGGCGACCTGGCGCTCGACGACCCGGCCAAGTTCACCGAGGAGACGCCCTATAAGCCCTCGAGCCCCTACAGCTCGACCAAGGCGTCCTCCGACATGCTCGTGCGCGCCTGGACCCGCACCTACGGCCTGCGCACCACGATCTCCAACTGCTCCAACAACTACGGCCCCTACCAGCACGTGGAGAAGTTCATCCCCAGGCAGATCACCAACATCATCGACGGCGTGCGCCCCAAGCTCTACGGCCGCGGCGAGAACGTCCGCGACTGGATCCACACCGAGGACCACTCCTCGGCCGTCTGGGACATCCTCACGAAGGGCCGCATGGGGGAGACCTACCTCATCGGAGCCGACGGGGAGAAGAACAACATCACGGTCCTGCGCATGACCCTCGAGGCGATGGGAAAGGACCCCGAGGACTTCGACTGGGTCGCCGACCGCCCCGGCCACGACCGCCGCTACGCCATCGACTCTACCAAGCTCCAGCGCGAGCTCGGCTGGAGGCCGGCCCACACCGACTTCGCCGAGGGGCTCAAGGCCACCATCGACTGGTACGTGGAGAACGAGTCCTGGTGGCGCCCGGCCAAGGAGGCCACCGAGGCACGCTATCGCGCCCAGGGGCAGTAAGACCGCATCCCGGCGAACCGCACCGCGGGGCGCCCGCGCGGGGCCGCAGGGCATGGGGATGATCCTGCGTCCCCGCGCGGGCGCCCCCGGTTATCCAACCTCTTCGATAGGAGCTTTTCCCACATGGCAGACATCGCATTCGAGAAGGACCTCTCCGTCGCCGAGACCGGCATCGAGGGCCTGAAGGTCGTCGACCTGGCCGTCCACGGCGACCCGCGCGGCTGGTTCAAGGAGAACTGGCAGCGCGCCAAGATGACCGCGCTGGGCATCCCGGACCTCCGCGTCGTCCAGAACAACGTCTCCTACAACGAGAAGAGGGGCGTCACCCGCGGCATCCACGCGGAGCCCTGGGACAAGTTCATCTCCGTGGCCCGCGGCTCGGTCTTCGGCGCCTGGGTGGACCTGCGCGAGGGCAGCGCCACCTTCGGCAAGGTCTACACGACCGTCCTGGACCCCTCCAAGGCCATCTACGTGCCCCGCGGCGTGGGCAACTCCTTCCAGGCCCTGGAGGACGGCACCGCCTACACCTACCTGGTGGACGCCCACTGGTCGCTCGAGCTGAAGAGGACCTATACCTTCGTGAACCTCGCCGACCCGGAGCTCGCCATCGAGTGGCCGATCCCGCTGGAGGAGGCCACCGTCTCCGAGGCGGACCTGAACCACCCGATGCTGAAGGACGTCGTCCCGATGGCGCCCAGGCGCACCCTCGTCACCGGCTGCAACGGCCAGCTGGGACACGCGGTCCGCAGGCTTGCGGAGGAGCGCGGCCTCGCCAAGGACTTCGACTTCTGCGACATCGACACCTTCGACATGTCCGACCCGGACGCCTACGCTCAGTACGACTGGTCGCTCTACGGCACCGTCATCAACTGCGGCGCCTACACCGCCGTCGACAGGGCCGAGACCCCCGAGGGCCGCGTGACCGCCTGGAAGGCCAACGCGACCGGCCCGGCCCTTCTCGCCCGCACCTGCGCCGGGCACGGCATCACGCTCGTCCACGTGTCCTCCGACTACGTCTTCGACGGCACCGCCGAGGTCCATGACGAGGAGGAGCCCTTCTCCCCGCTGTCCGTCTACGGCCAGACCAAGGCCGCCGGCGACATCGCCGTGGCCGGGTGCCCGCGCCACTACATCATGCGCTCCAGCTGGGTCATCGGCGAGGGGCATAACTTCGTCAAGACGATGAAGGGCCTCTCCGACCGCGTCGCCGACCCCGAGGACGGGCTCACGCAGGTCACCGTCGTGGACGACCAGCTGGGCCGCCTGACCTTCACCCGCGACATGGCCGAGGCCATCTTCCACGTGCTGGGGACGCACGCCCCCTACGGGACCTACGACTGCACCGGCTCCGGCGCCGTGAAGAGCTGGGCCGACATCGCCCGCGCCGTCTTCGAGGCAGCCAACGGCAACGGGGACAAGGTCGTGCCGGTTTCGACCGCCGACTACTACGCGAGCGCCGAGGGCCCCATCGCCCCGCGCCCGGTCCACTCCGCGCTCGACCTGTCCAGGCTCGAGGCTGCCGGCTTCCGTATGCCCGACTGGGAGAAAGAGCTGGGGGAGTACCTCAAGACGCTCTAGCCGCTATTAACTTTTCGAGAGTAAAAGCCGCCGCTTGTTAACGGCGGCTTTTCTTATGCCTGGCGTATAGCCCCGCTGCAGCAAGGGCGGCGGCGGTCGCCAGACTCACTGCAAGCCCAGAAAGGGCGCCCGGAGTCTTGTAGGTCATCACGATCCTATTCGCGCCTTTCTGCATGTTCAGGGATGACAAGCCCTTATCGGCGGCGGGCGTTAGTTCTGCGGCGGTTCCGTTTACCGTTACGTTCCAGCCCTCATCGTACGGAACGCTCAGCAGCAGGTTGCCGTCATCCTTGGCGGTATATTTGCCTTCGATTCTTCCGTCCTCAAAAACCGTCGGAACAAATTCGCTCGTCTTAAGCTCGTTAATAATCTGCTCGAAAACGTCCAGATTGAGGGCGTAAAAGACCGGCTCATTGTCTTGGGGCATGTCTGTATAGCCCTCTGCGACTCCGATTGACACCGTATGCTGGCTCGGGGCGTCCGATGCATCCGCAATCTGACGGATATTATTGTCGAATCTCCAGGCCTCGTTTTCGATCGTTCGCTGGTCGATGGTAAGGGTGACGGGCCAATAACTGCCGGCGGTCGTATCTTTGTTGATGTAGAGATACCCGATGGAGCTTGCCGGAAGAGTAACGCTCCATTGCTTTAAGCTATCGCTATTCTCTGTGCTCGCGGCCTCGATCTTGGTATAGAGCTCGACCTTGCGGCCTAGGATTTTGCTGTAGAGGTCGTTCTGCTTTTCGAAGGGGTTCTCGCTCTTCAGCGTGCTGTTTTGTATATCGCTTGAGGCCGCGACGCCAATGCTGAGCGCATAGGGGTTCTCGTACACCGCGCTTGTGGAGTCGGCCTGATTCGTCTTGGCTAAAACGTATTCTGCAGGCGCGTTTTCAGGAATGGCGTACTTGACTCCCAGCAGGGCATCGACGGCGAGAATGGGCTCGGCATAACGGGTTGAGAATTCGCCGACGCTGCTGTATCCAAGGGAGTTGAGCAGTGCGATGGCCTGCGGGTTGTTGGCAGACGAATACGAAGACAACTGGTTGTACCCAAGCGCCAGGCCTTCGTTGAGGGCGGCGCTGTCGACGCGCGTGGTCGTGCGGTCAATGCGATAGAACGACGCCGAAGTCTGTTCTTGAATGGCCGTGATCGTGCCGGCTGCGGTGGCGACATAGGCGCTGTTGGCTTCTTCAGAATAGCCTGTGTACAGTTGGTTCCACATAACATGGGCGTTGGCAAATAGTTCAATTGCCGTGAGTGCCAGGAGTGGCATGATGATGGCCGGACGATGGGCTCGACTTAGTGTTGGCCACTCTTTGAGTTTCTGCAGCGCGTATCCTGCGGCCCACAGCGCAAAGAAACTCAGCAAATAAGCCGTGCGCGAGTAGAAGCCGTTGGGGACGCGCATGCCGCACCAGATGTACTCGAGCGGGCTAAAAACGGAGCTTGCGACCAGGATTATCGTGACGATGAGTGTTGCGATGCGCGTCTTGATTGAAACCGTCCGGTTAACCAGCAGGCTTACCGCGAGCAGCATCATGATGATGCCGCAATAGAACTGCGGTGTGTTTTCGTTGTTTACCCACATGCAGGGAAGAAAGCCCCTGATGAGCGACTTGAGGCTGGTTTTAAGTAGGGGGCCGAGTGCCAGAACGGGTCCGCCCTTGGACATGGCAAGGATGGTCGGCAAAAAGGTCCAGGCGGACAGAAGTAGTCCAAGCGCGATAGCCCCGGCGAATCGCAGGGCCCGATCGAGCATGAGCTTCCAGCTAAATCCTTTTTCTGCAACATAATCGACAAATTCGACCAATACGAAGATGCAGAGGAACAGGATGCTGATGTAGGCCGCATACCAGCAGAACATGACATTGAGCGCCGTTGCGATGACGAGGCGGATCATACGCTGCTTGCGAATGAGCTCGTGGCATCCGTAGGCGCAGATGGGCAGCAGGATGAGGCAATCGATCCAGAGTGGGTTGCGCAGGTTGCTGATGGTCCAGCTGCAAAACGTGAACGAGAGGGAAAGCAGGAATGCGGCGGGCTTGGACAGGTCAAAGCGCTTTTGCACATACCAAGCGCTGCTGATGTGGATGCAGCCCAGTTTGAGCGCGGTTACGACAAATACGAAGAGCGTCAGCTTGTCTGCGGGAAACAGCACGCAGAGCAGGTTGAAGGGGCTGGCGAGGTAGTAGCTATAGAGCCCCCATGTGTTCATGCCGAGTCCCTGCGAGAAGGAATAGCGAATGTTTGCCTCACCTAAAAGGACGCGGCGAAACCACGCGAAGAAGTCGATGTATTGGTATTTGAGATCGTCGGTGAGAAACGAGTTGTCGCCAAAGGGGTAAACGTGCCCCACCGCGGCAAGCGCGACAAAGAGCGCGACGGAAAACGCGAAACAGGCGGCGTAGAACGCCACATTCTTGAGCGTGCTGTTATTGGGCTGTGTCATCAGATTCCTCGTTGGATTCTCGAATGATATAGATGGGGCGGCGCTTGGTCTCCAAGTAGGCTTTTGCCAAGTACTCGCCAATGATTCCCAAACACAGGAGCTGCATGCCACCAAACAGCGTAATGAGGCAGGCAAGGGAGGGCCATCCGCCTACGGGATCGCCCCAAACAAGCGTTTTGACCAGGATGACGATAAATCCCAGGATGGCGATGGGGCAGAAGACGATACCCGTGAGGGCGGCGAGGGAGAGTGGCGCCGTGGAAAACGCGACGATGCCGTCGATGGAATAGAGGAGCAGCGACCAAAAGCTCCATTTGGTCTCGCCAGCCACGCGGTTGACGTTTATGTAGGGGAGCCATTTGGTCTTGAAGCCGACCCAGCCGTAGATGCCCTTGGAGAATCGGTTGTATTCGCCCATGGAGATGATGGCGTTGACCATAGGTCGCTTCATGAGCCTAAAATCGCGTGCTCCGTCGACGATGTCGGCCTTGGAAATGCGGTTGATGATCTTGTAGAACATACGGGCACAGAACGACCTGATGGGAGGCTCGCCTTCGCGGGTGGTCCTGCGTGTGGCGACGTTGTCGTAGTCTTCGGTTTGCAAGATCTTGTACATCCGCGGCAGGAGCGAGGGCGGGTCCTGCATGTCGGCGTCCATGGTGGCGACATAGTCGCCCTTTGCGTGCTGGAGTCCGGCGAGTAGCGCCGCCTCCTTGCCAAAGTTCCGCGAGAAAGAGTGCCAGCGGATGGCGTATGGATGCGCCGCCGCGGCTTCTGCTTTCATGACGGCAAGCGTTTTGTCTGCCGAGCCATCGTCGATAAGGACGGCTTCAAAGGAGATCTCGGGGTCCTGCTGAGTCATGATGCGAACGACGCCATCGAGCTCTTTGAGAAAGATCGGAAGTGATTCCTGCTCGTTGTAGCACGGCACGACGATGGAGATGAGCGGCATGGTGGTTTACCTCTCGCTTGGCTTGGAAGTAGGGTGGCCGGGCTGGTCGTCGTAGGCGTATTTGCTGTACACGTTGACCTCCCACTGCTTTTTTTCGACCTTTGCCACGGAATCGAGGATGAAGCCGGTCGCAAGGCTCAGACCGCACAGGAACATAAACGACGCGGCGAGCATGGCGGTGGGGAAGCGCGGAACGAGGCCGGTCTGGAAATACTCGACAACGATGGGCATGCCCAAGGCGAAGCCGATCACCGCAAACAGAAGCGCGACGAGGCTGAAGAACTTCAGCGGGCGGTAGTCCTTGAACAGCGTGCCGATCATCGCAACGACTTTAATGCCGTCGCTTACGGTATTGAGCTTGGACTCGGAACCTTCCGGACGGTCGCGGTACTCGATGGGCACATCTTTGATGCGCCAGCGGTGGTCGACGGCGTGGATCGAGAGCTCGGTTTCGATCTGGAAGCCCTCGGAAAGCACAGGGAAGGTTTTAACGAACGGGCGGCTCATGGCACGGTAGCCGGTCATGACGTCATCGAAGCTGTAGCCATAGATCCACTTGATCATGGCGCGGACCAGATTGTTGCCAAAGCCGTGGAAGGCACGCTTGTTCTCCTCGGCATAGGTGCCGTTGGAAAGGCGGTCGCCTACAGTCATATCGGCCGTGCCGTTGAGGATAGGCTCGCAGAGGGCTTTGGCCGCCTCGGCGGGGTAGGTGTCGTCTCCGTCGACCATCAGGTAGCAATCGGCGTCGATGTCGCGAAACATCTGGCGGCACACGTTGCCCTTTCCCTGACGGGGCTCAAAGCGCACCGTGGCTCCGTGTTCGGTGGCGATGCGTGAAGTATCGTCTGACGAGTTATTGTCATAGACATAGACCGTAGCCTGCGGAAGCTCGCGGTGAAAGTCGTCGACGACCTTACCGATTGTGAGCGCTTCGTTGTAGCAGGGGATGATGACGGCGATGGATTCAGAATTCACTCAATGCTCCTTACACATTCAATCCTTGAAAGTATAGCCGTTTGGACTTGTCATCCTTAGATGTGGGTTAGTTCTCCAGTTTTGTTGCGCGAATCGTTTGCAGGGCCGTCGGGTCTATACTGTTCGTTTGTCAACGATTACGAGTAAAGGAGTTGCATCCGTGTCGGATCAGACAAAGCAACAAGAAACTCGCAGTCTGCCTGCGACGTTTGCTAAGAACGAATTTGAGAAGGACGCGTTTATCCTTCGTCAGCTGGTTACCAAGGATTTTAAGATCAAGTATCGCCGTAGCGTTCTGGGCGTCGCTTGGTCGGTGCTCAATCCGCTGCTGATGATGATCGTCATGGCCATCGTGTTCTCGACGATTTTTGCCCAGGGCCGCAATGGCTCAATTACGCCCGAGATGTACCCGCTGTACTTGATCGTGGGTAACGTTACCTTTGCCGTGATGTCCGAGTCCACGAACCAGGCGCTGACGTCGATTGTGGGTGCGGCTCCGCTGCTCAAGAAGGTTAAGGTGCACCGCTGGGTCTTCCCGGTGCAGAAGGTGCTTTTCTCACTCGTGAACTTTGGCTTCTCGCTGGTCGCCGTAGCTATTGTTATGCTGTGGTTCCGTGTTATGCCTTCTTGGCACCTGATTCTGCTGCCGGTTTGCCTGCTGCTGCTTATGTGTTTCTGCATGGGCCTGGGCATGATGCTCTCTGCCCTTACGGTCTTCTTCCGCGATGTCATGCATCTGTGGAGCGTTGTCATCACGGCGTGGACCTATATCACGCCCATCTTTTGGACGACCGACTTCGTTGCGCAAATGCCGCATCTCGTGCGCATTCTGGTCTATGCGAACCCCATGTATAACTACCTGCAGTTTATGCGCGATATCTTCCTGTTCCAGACCACGCCCTCGCTTTTGACGTTTGGCATGTGCGTCGCTTGGGCGGTTCTTGCGCTTGTTATTGGCTACACCGTGTTCCATAAGTCCGAGCGCAAGTTCATCCTCTACATCTAAGGAGTGCTGTGATGACTGAATCTGTTGTTGATTACAGCGAGCAGCCTCTGGCTGTCGAGGTCGATGACGTCACCATGATCTTTAACATGGCGTCCGAGTCGCTGACCAACCTCAAGGAGTACTTCATCAAGCTTGCCAAGCACGAGCTGTTCTTTGAGGAGTTTAGGGCGCTCAAGCATATCTCGTTCGATATTCATCGTGGCGAGGTCGTGGGCCTGGTCGGCACCAATGGCTCCGGCAAGTCCACGATGCTCAAGATTATCGCTGGCGTGCTTGAGCCTAGCGAAGGCAGCGTTAAGGTGCACGGTAACATCGCGCCGCTGATTGAGCTTGGTGCCGGCTTTGACCCCGAGTTGACCGCCCGCGAGAACATCTATCTGAACGGTGCCCTGCTCGGCTATACCAAGGAGTTCATCGATGCCAACTTTGACGGCATTATTGAGTTCGCTGAGCTTCAGAACTTTGTCGACATGCCGCTTAAGAATTTCTCCTCGGGCATGGTTGCGCGCATTGCCTTTGCAATCGCAACGATCACTGAGCCTGACATCCTGATTGTTGACGAGACACTTTCCGTCGGTGATGTGTTCTTCCAGCAGAAGTGCGAGGCCCGTATCCAACACTTTATCCAGAGCGGCGACGTGACGGTTCTGTTCGTTTCGCACTCCATGGAGCAGGTTGAGCGCATCTGCCAGCGTGCCGTTTGGATTGAGAAGGGTGACCTTCGCATGGACGGCCCGGTCGATAAGGTCTGCAAGGCGTACCGTGAGCAGTTCAACTAGGTTATAATTACTTGCGCCTGACAGGCTTGCGCTTGCTTGGGCGTGCTGTTATTTGCTCCATTAGCTCAGTTGGATAGAGCAGGGGACTTCTAATCCCAAGGTCGACGGTTCGAATCCGCCATGGAGCACCATCGTTTATTAAGCCCTGACCGCTTGGTGGTCCGGGCTTTTTTCGTCTTGCTGATGTGGATTGGCCTTTCAGCGACTCCAACGCATGGGCGTAGCCTTGGTTTTAAACGTTTTGCGTGGCTTACTGCTCTGCCCTCGAACACTCCGATAAGTCTTTCGCAACCGCATTCCGCGATTACGGCAATAGAACTTAGTGCGGCATTCTAGTCGCATCTTCAACATCCAGAAAATCATTCGTGGCGCCAACAAACTCCTGCATGTTCCTGACGATGCGGCCATCGTTATCGATGCGAATCTCAAAACGCTTCCAGGGGAACTTCATGATGTGGTAAAGGGTTACCAGCACATCCTGTTCTTTGCCAATTTTGAGCAGCCAACGGGCGCAGTTATCGCCGCAGGTGGAAGCATTAAAGACCATGTTGGGGAGATTGCGGACAAGCAGGAGCGTCTTTACTCCGCCGGATAACTCGAGCGGGCTGATCGAGCCCAGCTGCTTGCTTATGATGTTGTGAGAGCCGATGAGCTCCGATCCGTCAACGCCTTTAATAATTTGCGCAACCATGGGGTCTTCGAACCATGAATCCAAGTACGAGTTCTTAAAGTAGGTCTTGGTATCGTAGATGGAGCCGGGGTAATCTCCCAGATGAATGCTCAGCATGCGGGTCTCCAGACATTGTGTGACTGCAACGATTATATGCCAGTAATAAAATGCCGGCAGCAGCGAGATTGCTGCTGCCGGCACTGGCATTGTAGTCACGCGAATCAGCGTTCGTGAATTGTCACCGTTTGCTTACTTTTCGAGACGCTCCCTCAGCAGCTCCAGGGCATGGGCGTAGCCTTGGAGGCCTTCGCCGGTGATGGTGGCGAAGCAGGCCAAGCGTGCATAGCTTACCTGGCGGAAGTCCTCGCGCGTCTCTACGGCGCTGATGTGGACCTCGACGGCAGGGATGGCGACGGCCTTGAGTGCGTCCAAAATCGCCACGCTCGTATGCGTGTAGGCCGCTGGGTTGATGACGATGCCGTCGACCTTGCCGTAGGCCTCCTGGATCTTGTCGACGATGCTGCCCTCGTGGTTGGACTGGAAGACCTCGATCTCGTCAAAGCCCTGAGCGGTGCCCGCTTCCTGGCAGATCTGCACTAAGCGATCGTAGTTGTCGCTGCCGTAGATGCCCGGCTCGCGAATGCCGAGCATGTTGAGGTTGGGGCCGTTAATGACGAGTGCTTTCATGGTTGCTTCCTTTGCGGTTGAAAACCACCACAAAGGTGCCTGTCCCCTTTGTGGTGGTTTTGGTTAGAGAGCGGGTGGGAGGGTGTCGAGGAGGGCTTGGGCGGTGTTGGCGGCGCAGTCGCGCGAGTCGATGATGTAATCGGCCCAGGCACGGTAGCGCGGCATGCGCTGTTCGGCCAGCTTGTCGATGCCGTCGCGGGCGGTGATGGGACGACCCTTGTGGGCGAGCTCGTCGAGCTTGCGGTTGAGCATTACGATCAGGCTGTTCTGGTGCAGCAGCGGATAGTTCTCGTCGCGCGTGACGACGCCACCTCCCGTGGAGAGCACCAGGCCGCTGCGCTTGGAAATTTCTGCCAAGGCCGCCGTTTCCTGCTCGCGGAAGGCCGGCTCGCCGCGCTCGACGATAAAGTCGGCGCAGGGCATGTCGAGACGCTCCTCGAGGGCGCGGTCTAGATCGATATGCTCGCGGCCCGTGAGCTGTGCCACCTGCTCGCCCACGCGGGTCTTGCCCGAGCCGGGCATGCCAATCAGGGCGATGTTCTGCTCATGGCGGGACAGGTGCTCCGTCACGTCCAGGATGCGCTCGCGCGGGGTGACCTGGCCGGTATAGCGCTCGACTGCCTGCGCTGCCTGGGCCACGAGCATCAGCAGGCCGCCGATGCAAGGGATGCCGCGGCGCTCAGCCTCGAGCATCAGGCCCGTGCGAGCGGGGTTGTAGACGATATCGATGACGCCTTCGAGAGCATCGAGACCCTTGAGCGTGCAGGGCGCATTGGGGCAGTGGGGGAACATGCCGGCGGGCGTGCAGTTGACGAGCAGCGCGGCGTCGGACTGCTGCGCGATGTTGTCGTAGTTGACCTCGCTCGTGCGGCCTACGGGCACAACGATGGCGCCCAGATCGTCCAGCACCATGCTTGCCGTAGTGCCAGCCCCGCCGGTGGCGCCGAGTACGAGCGCCTTCTTACCGGCAACCTCCACACCCAGCTCCTCGACCAGGCACTGGAAACCGAAGTAGTCGGTATTGTCGCCGCGCAGGCGGCCGTCGGCCAGGCGGGTGATCGTGTTGACGTTGCCCATGCGTTCGGCGAGCGGGCTCAGCTCGTCCAGGTATTCCATGACGGCGCGTTTGTAGGGGATGGTCACGTTGGTGCCTTCCCATTCGTTACCCGTCATAAAAGCCTCAAGATCCTCAGGCTCGCGCTCAAATCGCACGTACTCGAACCCAGCGAGCTCTTTGTAGATGGTCGGGGTGTAGCTGTGGCCCAGCACGCGGCCCAGCACGCCGTAGGGGCGGGTTGCGGCGGTATCGGTCATCTAGAGCACCTCCGTGTAGCTGCCAAAGTAGGTGAAGCTCTCGCACACGTCGTCGATGGAATCAAGCAGGTCGTCGAGGGCCTTGCTGCCAAAGGGGCAGTCCAGGTCAAAGTAGAACATAAACTCAAAGTCGTGCCCGGGGATGGGGCGGCTCTCGAGCTTGATCAGGTTGATGTTGAGTGCGTAGAAGCGCTCGAGCACGCGATAGAGGGCGCCCGGCTCGTTGGCCGTGGTGATCATGAGCGAGGCGCGGTTGGCGCCGGGGTAGACGCGCGGCTCGCGGCTGATGACGACAAAGCGCGTGTAGTTGTTGTCCGAGTCCTGGATATTAGGCTCCAGGACCTCCAGGCCGTAGAGCGCCGCACAGCTGCGCGAAGCGATAGCGGCGACATCGGTGCGCTCGGAGTTGGCGACCATCTCGGCCGACATGGCGGTGTTGGGGTACTTGGTGGCATGCAAGTCGTGGCGCTCGATAAAGCCGGCGCACTGGGCGATGGCCTGGCCATGGCTGTAGACCTCGCGCACGTCTGCGAGCTTGGTGCCGGGCTTGACGAGCAGGTTGTGATCGATCTTGAGCCGGAGCGAACGCACGATGTGGAAGTCGAACTGGGCGAGCAAGTCGTAGACGGCGTTGACCGAGCCGGCGGTTGAGTTTTCGATGGGCAACACGCCAAACTCGCAGAAGCCGTCGCGCACGGCGCGCATGACGCCCTCGAAGGTCTCGAAGAACGCGATGTCGGGCACGTCGAAGAGCTTGCACGCAGCGATTTGGCTGTAGGCGCCTTCCACGCCCTGACAGGCAACGCTGGCCGTTTGGGGGAAGGGCGTGTCGGAGGCTACGGCCGTGGCGTGGGCCTTTTGCGAGACCGTGATGCCCTTGAGCTCGTTGATGTAGCGCTGCTGCTCGGCCTTGCTCATGCTCATGAGGAGACGGAACAGGGCGATGGTCTGTGCCTCGTAGCGCTCGGGCGCGCGGCTGGCGAGGTTGTTGAGTTTGGAGCGCTCGCGGGCGGGGTCAAAGACGGCCTTGCCCATCTCGATCTTTGATTTGGCGACCTCGGTGGCAATGTCCATACGCTCGACAAAGCTGTTGAGGAGCGTGGTGTCGATGCTATCGATGGTCTGGCGAATATCGGCAAGGTCCATGGAGACTCCTTTCACGTGTCGGGGGATGTTGAGGGGTGGGTAGTTAGCGCTGGGCGGCGTCCTCGAGGAGGGCGTCCCAGATGGCGAGCGCCGCGGCTGCCTCGGCTACGGGGACCGCGCGCGGGACGATGCAGGGGTCGTGGCGGCCGTGGACCGAGAGCTCGGCATTTTCCATGGCGTCCATGTCCACGGTCTGCTGCTCGCGGCCGATGGAGGGCGTCGGCTTCACAGCCATGCGCCACATGACGGGCGCGCCGGTGGAGATGCCGCCCAAGATGCCGCCGGCGTTGTTGGACTCGACCGCAATCTCGCCGGTCTCGGGATCAACGCGATATGGGTCGTTGTTCTCGCTGCCGCGCATGGCGGCCACGGCAAAGCCCATGCCAAACTCCACGCCCTTTACGGCGGGAATGCCAAACGCGATGTGCGCGATGCGGTTTTCGATGCCGTCGAACATGGGGTCGCCGATACCCGCGGGAAGCCCGTAAATGCCGCACTCCACGATGCCGCCGATGCTGTCGAGCTCGTCGCGCGCGGCCAGAATCTCCTCGCGCATGCGGCCGGCCGCGGCGGCGTCAATGCACGGCAGATCGTTCGTAAGGATCGCCTTGCGGTCAGCCTCGCGATAGACCATGTCGTCCATCGGCAGGTCGGAAATGCCGCCGATCTGCGCGACGTGCGCCATGACCTGAATGCCGCGGGCCTCGAGTGCCTGCAGCGCAATGCCGCCGGCGATGCACAAGGGTGCCGTTAGGCGGCCGGAGAAATGCCCGCCACCAGCGACATCGTGCATGTTGTGATACTTCACGCGCGCAGGGAAGTCCGCGTGTCCGGGACGGGGCTTGCGGCGCAGCTCGGAGTAATCCTTGGAGCGCGTGTTGGTGTTCTCGATAATCGCGGCGATGGGCGCGCCGGTGGTATGTCCATCGACAACACCGGCGATGATGTGGGCGGCGTCGGCCTCGCGGCGCTTGGTCGAGGTCTCGTCGCGACCGGGGGCGCGACGGTTGAGGAAGGCCTGCAGCTTCTCCTGGTCCACGGCGATGCCCGCTGGGATGCCGTCGAGTGAGCAGCCGATAGCAGGGGAGTGCGACTGGCCGAAAATGCTCAGATGTAAAACGTTGCCAAAGGTCGAGGACATGCTATTCCTCCTCGAGCGTGACCTTGCCGCCCAACAGGCGGTAGTGGTCGAAGAAATCGGGATAGGACTTGTTGACGGCCTCGGCGCCGTGGATCACGACCTCGCCGGTGGCGCGGCTTGCGGCGATGGCGGCCATCATGGCGATGCGGTGGTCGTTGTGCGAATCGACCTCACCGCCGGTGAAGGCATCGACGCCCTTGATGATGAGGTCGTTGCCGGCAATACGCACCTGCGCGCCCAGCGCGGTGAGCTCGCGGGTGGTTGTGGCCAGGCGGTCGGATTCCTTGATACGCAGGCGGGCACAATCGCGGATGAACGTGCGGCCTTGCGCCAGCGATGCCACGGCCGAGATGACGGGCACCAGGTCTGGAATGTCGTGGGCACTCATCTCAAAGCCAGCGAGCTTGTCGGACTGCACGGTGGCGGCGTTGGTGGAGCGCACGATGCGGGCGCCAAAGCGCGAAAGCGCGGCAAGCACGTTGCGGTCGCCCTGTGCGGAGCTCAGGGACACACCCTCGACGGTGATGGGGTCGGTGCCGATAGCGCCGGCACACAGCCAAAAGGCTGCGTTGGACCAGTCACCCTCGACGGCCACGCTACCGGGCGTGCGGTACGAGCCACTGCTCACACGGAAGTTCGTGACCTCGGGCTGTCCGTCCTTGGCCGGGATGCGCTCGACGTTGACCTCGACGCCGAAGGCCTTCATAGCCTGAATGGTCAGGTTGATGTAGGGACGGCTCTCGATGAGGCCGGTCACCTGCACGCAGGAGGGCTGGGCCAGCAGCGGCGCCGCCAGCAGCAGGCCCGAGATATACTGCGAGCTCACGTTGCCCGGCAGCACAAAGGTGCCCGGGCGCATGCGGCCGCTCGTCTTGAGCGGAAAACCGCCCAGACCCTGTAGGTCGCAGCCGGCGGCGATGATCTCGTCCGAGAGCGGGGAGAGCGGGCGGGTGCCAAGGCGGCCCTGGCCCACGAAGGTGGCATCCGCACCCAACGCGCAGGCGACAGGCAGCATAAAGCGCAGTGTGGAGCCGCTTTCGCCGCAGTCAAGCGTGCCGCCGGCAAGGGCCTTGAGCAGGCCAAACTCAACACTCTTCATGGTGGGATGGACCTGGAAGCCGTCCTCGACGGTCTCGATGCGGGCGCCCAGGGCCGTAAGGCAACGCACCGTAGCCTCGATGTCGGCGCAGGTGGTGTTGCAGGTGACGTGTGTCTCGCCGTTGGCAAGCGCGGCGCAGATGATCAGGCGGTGCGCCATCGACTTGGACGCGATGGCGGGAACGGTGCCCTTAAGCGGGGACGGGGTGATGCGGGCTAGCATGCGGATGCGTCTCCCTTCTGGCCGAGGCCTTCGGCAATGAGTTCGTGGAAAGTGGAAAGCGGCGTGCGGTCGATGCTGCAGCGGCCAATGCCGTGCGGAATCACCAGGTCGATGGTGTCGCCCGCGCGCTTCTTGTCGTGGAGCGCCTCGGCAAAGACGGCATCGACATCGAGGTCGCAGCGGGTCTTGAGGCCGTGACGGGCGCAGAGCTCCTCAATACGACCGGGCAGTGCGGCATCGCAGACGCCGTGCAGGGCCGCGGCGCGCGTGATGATACCCATGCCGATCGACACGCAGTTGCCGTGTCCCAGCTCAAAGTGCTCGCAGGCCTCGACGGCGTGTCCGGCGCTGTGTCCAAAGTTGAGGAGCTTGCGCTGGTTGGTTTCGCGCTCGTCGGCGACGACCACGGCGCGCTTGATGTCGATATTGCGGGCGATGATGAGCGCTACGCGGGCCACGTCGCGGTTGAGCAGCTCCAGCGTGAGCGGGGTCTTCTCCAGCTCGGCGAAGAGCTCCGGGTCGGCGATCACGGCGTGCTTGACGACCTCGCCGCAGCCGTCAGCGAACTGCTCGGGCGTGAGGGTCGCCAGGCAGCCCACGTCGGCGATAACCACGCTCGGCTGCCAAAAGGCGCCGGCCAAGTTCTTGCCGGCAGCCAGGTCGATGGCGGTCTTGCCGCCGACCGACGAGTCCACCATGGCGAGCAGGCTCGTCGGGATCTGCACAAACTTGCAGCCGCGCATGTAGGTGGCGGCCACAAAGCCCGCCACGTCGCCCACGACACCGCCGCCGAGTGCCACGATCACGTCGGAGCGCGAAAGCTCGTGCTCGGCCACAAACTCCAAAATGGCAACATAGGTTTCGGCGCGCTTATGGGCCTCGCCGGCCTCGAAGGTGCAGATGCTCACCTCGTAGCCTGACGCCTCTAGGCTCTGCTTAACGGGCATCTGGTAGAGCGGGCCCACGTTGCTGTCCGTCACGATGACGGCCTTGGTGCCGCCGGCAGTGGCGCGCACGAGCGGTCCCGCCTGCTCCAGCAAAAACGTGCCAACATGCACCTGGTAGGGGCGTGCAGTGTCGATATCGATGGTAATCGCCATAAGCTTCGGTCCTTTCGACCTGGCGTGATGGGTTGTCTAGTGGGAGGCTTCGTCGTCGAGTGCGCGCTTAATGCGGTCGCCCTCGGCAAGGAGATTCTCCAGATAGCGCTGGTCGCGGTCCTTGAGCGCACGGCTGTAGGCGCCAAGCGATTCGATCAGATGGTCGATCTCGAAGGCAAGCGCGTCGGCGTCGTCGATCATGAGCTCCGACCACATCTGGGGGTTGAGGTGCGCCACGCGGGTAAGGTCGCGGTAGCTACCGGCCGAAAAACCGTGGTGAACCTGGGCGGTCGGGCTTTTGACGTAGGCGTTTGAGACGACGTGCGCGAGCTGGCTCGTAAAGGCGATGACGCGGTCGTGCTCGGCAGCGCTGGTCACGCTGAACTTGCCAAAGCCCAGGGGGCGCACCATTTCGCGCACCTGGCCTAAAAGCTCGAGCTTAAGGGCGTCGTCCACCGCGGGCGGTACGAGCACCAGCGGGGCGTCCTGGAACAGGTCGGCACGGGAGTGGGCGTAGCCCGAGAACTGGGTGCCTGCCATGGGGTGAGCGCCCACAAAGTAAAAACCGTGCTCGCGGGCGAGCTCAAAGGCACGCTCGCACACGATGCCCTTGACGCCCACGGTGTCAATCACCACGGGCCCCATGATGGCCTCGGTATCGGTGGCGTCGGCGAGCGCTTGGGCGTGCGCCTCGAGCCACTCGATGCAGGCCTCGGGGTAGCAAGCCAGGACGATGATGTCGCATTCGCCGAGTGTCTTGTCGTTGAGCTCTCCGGCGACAGTGCCCATGCTGGCGGCTGTCATGACATCGTCATCGGGGTCCCAGGCCAGCACGCGGACGCCCGCCTGCGCATAGCCGCGCGCAAAGCTGCCGCCGATGAGGCCAAGGCCGACGATGCCGGCGCACTTGGGGCCGCCCTGGTTAACACGCGCGTTTCTCACCGTACCCATGGGCTACTCCATGGTCTCTTGGCAGACAACCTCGCGGATGGCGCGGATGCGGCGCATGGTGTCGTCGAACTGATCGGGGGTGAGGGCCTGGGCGCCGTCGGACCAGGCTCGGCTCGGCTCGTCGTGGACCTCGATCTCCAGGCCGTTGGCACCGCAGGCGGTCGCGGCGAGCGCCATGGGCTCAACGTAGCGGGTGTAGCCGGTGGCGTGGCTGGGGTCGGCGACGACGGGCAGGTGCGACAGGTGGTGCAGCACCGGCACGGCGTTGAGGTCGAAGGTGTTGCGGGTGCGGGTCTCGAAGGTGCGGATACCGCGCTCGCACAGGATGACGTTGTCGTTGCCCTCGCTCATGATGTACTCGGCTGCCATAAGCAGCTCGTCGATCGTGCCGGACATGCCGCGCTTGAGCAGAATCGGTGTCTGGGTCTTGCCGACCTCCTTGAGCAGAGGGAAGTTCTGAGCGTTGCGGGCGCCGATCTGCATGACGTCGATCTTCTTGTCCAGGAAGACCTGCACGTCGCGCGGGTCCATGATCTCGGTGACGATCGGCATGTCGAGCTCGGCAGACGCCTCGCACAGCAGGTCGAGGCCGGCGGGGCCCATGCCCTGGTAGGCGTAGGGGGAGGTGCGGGGCTTGTAGGCACCGCCGCGCAGCATCGAGGCGCCGGCGGCCTTTACGCGGCGGGCGATGCGGATGAGGTTCTCGCCCTCGACGGAGCACGGGCCGGCGATGACCTGGAACTGATCGCCGCCGATCTTGACGCCGTGGCCGCAGTCGATGACGGAGTCCTCGGGGTGGAACTTGCGGTTGGCGCGCTTGAACGGCTCGGAGACGCGCTGTACGCGCTCGACGACATCCATGGACTCGAGCAGGAACGGGTCGATCTTGGTCGTATCGCCCACCAGGCCGATGATCGTCTCGTTCTCGCCGCGCGAGACATCGGTCTTCAGGCCCTTTTTCTCAATCCAGCTGACGATATGGCTGACGGCCTCGTCGCTGGCGCTCTGCTTTAAAATAGCAATCATGGTGTGCCTCTCACCTCGATGGATAACCCTTGCAAAAACGGCCCGCATCGCGAGCCGTGTATATATGGTGCATGAGAGTTTATACTATCTGACTCGCTTTTGCCTTCTAAAGTGGGCCGTTGCGCCGCGTCTTCCTCGGAATTGCAAAGCTTTTTCTTTTATTTTGATAGCCCGTGGTGCACTTGGGTATAATGCCAAACGTTGGCCCTATTAGCTCAGGGGATTAGAGCGTCTGCCTCCGGAGCAGAAGGCCGTTGGTTCGAATCCAACATGGGGCACCATCGAACGTAAGACCGTCCGAACCTCGCATGGTCCGGGCGGTTTTTCTTATACCGACGCGACGTGATGGGACGTGGTATGGCAGCAACGGATATCGAGCGCGGACTCTCGACCGCCGAGGTCGAGGAGCGCATCGCCGCCGGTAAAATCAACCGCAACATGGAGCTCAAGACCAAGTCGGTCAAAGAGCTCATCATCGAGAACCTCTGCACGCTGTTCAATTTGATCAACGTGATCTTGGCTTTCCTGGTCATTTTGACCGGTTCGTTTAAGAATCTGACGTTCCTGTTCGTGGTGTTCCTCAATACCGCCATCGGCGTCATCCAGTCCATGCGTTCCAAGAAGATGGTCGATAAGCTCACGCTGCTGACCTCCAAGAAGGCCATTGCGGTGCGCGACGGTGCCGAGGTGGAGCTCGACTTGGACCAGATCGTGCTCGACGACATCATCCGCCTGGGGCGCGGCGATCAGATTCCCGCTGACGCCGTGGTGGTTTCGGGCGAGGCGCTCGTGAACGAGAGCCTGCTGACGGGCGAGAGCGACCTTATTAAGAAACAGCCCGGTTCCGAGCTCATGAGCGGCAGCTTTATCGACTCGGGCCTGCTGTGCGCCCGTGTGATCCATGTCGGCGCCGACAACT
The DNA here is from genome assembly GCA_046995905.1 of Collinsella sp. GTDB lineage: Bacteria > Actinomycetota > Coriobacteriia > Coriobacteriales > Coriobacteriaceae > Collinsella. Next base: position 1,670,896 of record JBKXET010000001.1, on the reverse strand, counting down.
ACGTGGCCAAGATCAACAATGAGGCCAAGTACGTCAAAAAGGTCAATTCCGAGATCATGAACGCGCTTAATGCCATCGTGCGCTTTGCGAGCATTATCATGATCCCGCTCGGTTTGGCGTTGTTTGCCTCGAGTGTGAGCGAGCTGTGGGATGCCGCGGGAACCCCGGGCGATAGCGCGCTTTCGTGGTGCTTCTCCGAGCTGTTGGCTGGTCATGTGCCTTCGTCGGCGCTGCTGTCCACGGTGGGCGCCCTGCTGGGCATGATCCCGCAAGGCCTGGTGCTGCTGACCTCGTCGGTGCTCGCCATCGCCACGGTGCGCCTGGCCCGCCGCAAGGTGCTGGCACAGCAGCTCTACTGCATCGAGACGCTCGCTCGCGTCGACGTGCTGTGCCTGGACAAGACGGGCACCATCACGTCGGGTCGCATGGAGGTCGAGGGCACGTATCCGCTGCCGGTTGAGGGCGTGAGCCTAGGCGCCGGCTCGGAGGAGGCGGCTGTTCCCGTCGATACCACGGTGCTCGATTTTGCGCTGGCTAACGTCGCGCGTGCGACTTCGGCCGATGCCAACGAGACCTGCCAGGCGCTGCTCAACTATTACGCCGATCGCCCGGTCGAGGTGTCCGAGCCGCTGTCGGTCATTCCGTTCTCGTCCTCCAAAAAATGGAGCGGCGCGTCGTTTGCGCAGGGCTCCTATGTGATGGGCGCCGCGCAGTTTGTGCTTTCGGAGCGTGTGTTTTCGCAGGTCGAGAACCGTGTCGCCGAGCTTGCCGATACCTGCCGCGTGCTCGTGGTGGCGCGCGTGGACGGCTTTACGCCCGATGGCGATATGGTGGGCGAGGCCGAGCCCGTGGGCCTTGTGACCATCCGCGACGAGATTCGTACCTCGGCGGCCGAGACCATCGGCTACTTTAACGAGCAGGGCGTGACCCTCAACGTGATTAGTGGTGATGACCCGCGTACGGTGTCATCGATCGCGCGCGTGGTGGGCGTGCCGGGGGCGGACGCTTATGTGGACGCCACGACGCTCGATACGCCGGCCAAGCTCGATGCCGCAGTGGATCGCTACCATGTCTTTGGTCGTGTGACCCCGCAGCAGAAGCGCGAGCTCGTGCAGGCGCTCAAGCGCCGCGAGCACACCGTGGCCATGACGGGCGACGGCGTCAACGACGTGCTGGCTCTCAAGGAGGCCGACTGCTCCGTTGCCATGGCGGCCGGCTCCGATGCCGCGCGCAACGTGGCCGAGATCGTACTCGTCGACAACGACTTTGCCTCGATGCCCGCCGTGGTGGCCGAGGGCCGTCGCTCCATCAACAACCTGCAGCGTTCGGCGTCGCTGTTCCTGACCAAGACGCTGTTCTCGATGGGCCTGGCCGCGCTGTGCATCGCGCTGCCGCCGTACCCCTTCGAGCCCATCCAGATGACGCTCATTAACTTCTTCTGCATCGGCGCGCCGGGCTTTGTGTTGGGTCTGGAGCCCAACAATGCTCGCGTGAAGGGTGCGTTTTTGAGCAACGTACTCAAGCGTGCGCTGCCGGCGTCGATTGCGGTCATTTTGGCTGCGGCACTCGATATCTTTGTGGCGCGCGTGTTTGGCTTTAGCCAGCTCACGCTGTCTACGATGTGCCTGCTTACGTCGTGTGCGGCGAGCGTCAGCCTGATCTGGCGCATCTCGCAGCCTCTCACGCCCCTGCGTGTGGTGCTCTTTGTGTTTGTGGTCGCCGGCATCCTGGTGGGCGTTATCGGATTCCCGGAGCTGCTGTCTATTGCCAACCTGTCGATGGGCCAGATGGTTATCTTGGCTGTCATCGTGGCCTTTACCTGCTCGGTGTTCTTTAAGCTCGCCACGATGATGGATTCGCTTAAGCCGCGTCGTCGTCATGCCGCAACTGGTTTTGGTCGCGGTGTGCGCGTCCGCCTGGGTCGCGGTGGCGGCAAGGTGAGCTCGACGGGTTCGACGGCGGAGCGTTTTGCCAAGCGCGTCGCCGCCGACATGGCGCAGCGCCGCGAGGACCGCACCGCGCGCGAGGCCGAGGCCCGCGCGCTCGAGGGCGTGGCCCAAGGCCAGCCACAGCCCAAGAAAAAGAAGAGCACGGGCGCTAAACGCTCCCGCGTGACCAAGTCCGCCCAGGGCATCAAAGTCTCGATGCCAAGCAAAAAGAAGAAGTAACTACGCGCCCTAGCGATGTTGAATTGGTGCCTTGCTCCTGTGTGGCCGTGGCGATGTTATGCTCTAACCTCGATTGTTTGAATTGCTTCGAAAAGAGGATGCCGTGATCTGCCCGCATTGCCTTAAGACTATCGAGGACGGCGCCTCGTTCTGCCCCTACTGTAACGCCTATGTGGGTCCGGGCGATGGTCCCGAGCACACCGAGTTCGTGTTCTGTGAGGGCTGCGGTGCCCGTCTTTCTCCGCATGATCGTACGTGCCCCAAATGCGGACGCCCCGCTCCGGGTATCCTCTCCGAGGACGCTGCCGCATCCGATCTGGCTGCGGGTCGCACGGCGGGCTTTCCGCGCCTAACGCAAGAGCAGATCGATACCGAGGTGCCGCATGCGCCCGCGTCGGCAGCCGCGGTTCTTTCGGACGCCGCCGACCCCAACGAGACCTGCGTGCTGCCGGCTTTCGATAAGGATTTCGGTATTCCCAAGGTCGATATTCCCACGCCGGTTTCCCTGCATGACGATCCTCAAAAACCCAAGCGCAAGGTGCATCCCGACGAGGACGCTTATCACAAGCACAAGCGTCATATCCCCAAGCCGCTCATCGTCATCGCGGTCCTTGCCGTCGTTTGCGGCGGTGCCTATTGGTTCGTGACGACCGATCCCATGGGTGTTATGCCCGGCTTCTATGACCAGTTTGGCCAGGCCGCGCAGACGACCTTCCCCACGCGCCAAAAGGGCGAGGCGACTGAGGACGATACCAAGCAGGACGATTCTGCCGAGGTGGTCCAGGAAGAAACCGTGCTGACCGATGATCAGCTCTATACCAGGCTCGACGGTCTGTATCAGACCATCGTGTCCTACGGTGACGAGGACCAGATCGGCGAGGTCATCGATTCCTTTAATAACGGCTATCTCCGATCGCCGCTGTCCACCCGTCAGGAGCTGTCGCAGAGTGCCTACGCCCTGCGCGACCAGATCAAAAAGACGCAAGATGAGCTCAACAACCTTAAGTACCAGGACGATACGGTCTATGCGGACGACATCGCCCACTTAAAGCAGCTTGCCGAGTGGATGTATGAGCGCGTCGACGTTATCTGCCAGAGCTGGGACATCTCGCTGGCCATTCCCGATGGCGAGTCGATGAGTTCCCACCAAAGCGAGATCCTGGCGCCCATCGCGCAGAGCGGCAACAGCGCGCTGAACCAGTACGACGCCAATGTGGGTTCCTGGAAGCCGCAGCAGCGTTCCTAAAATTAGTTCGCCATAGTCGGCATAACCTACGTGCGCAATTGATGTAAGCGCATGCTTATTGCTACAATTCGTACAAATATGCTTTAAACGCACGAGGAAGGAACCACATGTTTGGTTTTAAGAAAGAGCTCTACACGCCCGAGTATCAGCTTGCCGGCGACGAGTGCGCCGTTATCGAGACGTCGAAGGGTACCATCAAGGTCAAGTTTGACGGCGAGGGCGCTCCCATTCATGTCGCGAACTTCTGCGAGCTTTCCACGATGGGTTTCTATGATGGCCTTAAGTTCCATCGCTATGTGCCCGGTTTTGTCATCCAGGGCGGCGACCCCAATACCCGTGATATGTCCGGCGCCGATGTCGCTGCCGGCCTTGAGGGCCCCGACGGCATGCCCGGTACCGGTGGCCCCGGCTACTGCATCAAGGGCGAGTTTGCCACCAATCCGCGCAACAGCCATGTCGATGGCGCCCTTGCCATGGCACGCTCCATGGACCCCGATTCCGCGGGTTCGCAGTTCTACTTCTGCCTGGGTGCCCAGCATAACCTTGATTCCGGTTATACCGTCTTTGGTACCACGGTCGAGGGTCTCGATGTGATTTCGCAGCTGCGTGCCGGCGACGAGATCGTCCATGTCGAGATCGTTCACGAGTAAAGGGGACTTCCTTGAATAGCCAGCTGATCCAACAGGGCCGCGCCGCTTACCGCGCGGGTGATTTTTCCGCTGCAGCCCAGATGCTTGGGGCGGCAAAGACTCCCGATGAGATTATGGGCGAGGCCGACCACCTTCGTGGCAACGCCTTGATGCACCTGGGCATGTATGCCGAGGCCGCCGAGGCTTATGCCGCCGCCCTCAACGACGGCACCTACGGCAAGCGCGGCGCGCTGCTCACCAACCGCGGCAAGGCGCTCGCCGCCGTGGGCGACTACACGACGGCCGCTCAGGCATTCTCTGCTGCTACGCAGGATGCTTCCTATGCCACGCCGTTCAAGGCCTATCTGGGTCTGGGTAACGCGCTGTTCCAGTCGGGCGACTATGCCAACGCGGGTACTGCCTTCCGTCAGGCTGCCATCGACGGCGCCAATCCGGCTCCTGCCGCCGCGCTCGGCGAGCTTGGTCGTTGCTTCATTAAGCTCGGCCGTCCGGCGGATGCCGTGGAGACCTACCGCACGGCTATCGACTTTGCCGGCCCCCGCGACGACGCGCGTGCGCTCAACGCCGGCATGGGTCAGGCGCTTTCTGCCGCCGGCCGTCCCTCCGACGCACTCGACGCCTTTAACGCCGCTACTGCCGATGGCATCTACCAGCTCACCTCCGAGCAGGCCGATGAGCTTGCCCGCGTGCACGATTCGCTTGCCGCGCTGTCTGCCCAGACGGCTATGGCCACGGCTCCGGCGCCCGCGATGGACGCTCCTGCCGTCGATCCGCTCGATCCTACGGGCGCGACCGGTCAGTTTATGCCCGATCCCTCGGACACCGGCTTCTTTACGCTGTCCGAGTCCGAGATGGTCCAGCAGGACCGTCAGGATCGCAAACAGGCCAAGGTCCGTCGTCGCCATCGCCACACGGGTCTCAAAGTCTTCATCGTGCTGCTTCTGCTCATTTTGATCGCCGCGGGCGGTCTGGGCTTTGCCTACACGCGCGGCTTTGGCTTCCCGTCTCAGGAGTCTGTCGTTACCGATCTGTTCCAGGCTGCCGGCGACGGTGATACGGCAAAGGCCGAGTCTTGCCTGGCCTCGAGCCTGTCCGAGGACGCTAAGTCGATGATCATCTCCTCGATTCCGCAGGGTGCCACCGTGTCCGTCGAGGGCATGGATCAGTCCATGACCGAGACGACCGCCAAGGTGAAGGCATCGCTGTCCAAGGGCGGCGAGCAGGAGTACACCGTCAAATTCGTGCGCTCCGACAACCATATCGGCTGGGCCGTTTCCTCGCTCGATATGGATTTCTCGGCAGCTGACAACCAGTAGTGACCTTATGGGATTTAGCTTTGCCCGGCGCTTCACCGCAAGTGAGGTGCCGGGCTTGCGCTAGTATCATGAGCTAGTAGTTTTCCAGCAATCATCCAACACATCAGGAGTTGCGTTGTTTTCTTTGATGGATATGTTCTTCGGTAGCTATGCGGGCGATCTTGCCATCGACCTCGGCACCGCAAATACGCTTGTCTCCGTGCGCGGCAAGGGCATCGTCATTCGCGAGCCCTCTGTTGTCGCCATCGACAAGAACGACGAGCGCATCCTGGCGGTCGGTATCGAGGCAAAGCGCATGCTCGGCCGTACGCCCGGCAACATCGTGGCCGTTCGTCCCCTGAAGGACGGCGTCATCGCCGACTTCGATGTTACCGAGGCCATGCTTCGCTACTTTATCGACAAGGCGTCCGAGAAGCGCTATCCGTGGACTCCGCGTCCGCGTGTTGTCGTCTGCGTTCCCTCCGGTGTCACGTCGGTCGAGAAGCGTGCCGTCTTTGAGGCCACGATCCAGGCCGGGGCCCGCCAGGCCTATCTAATCGAGGAGCCCATGGCGGCTGCCATCGGCGCCGACCTGCCCGTCGAGGAACCCACCGGCTCCATGGTCATCGACATCGGTGGCGGTACCACCGAGGTTGCTGTTATCGCCATGGGCGGCATCGTCGTCTCGCAGTCCATCCGTATTGCCGGTGACGAGTTCGATCAGGCCATCCTCACGCACGTTCGCGATGCCTATAACCTGGCCATCGGCGAGCGTACGGCAGAGGACATCAAGATCAAGGTCGGCTCCGCCGTGCCGCTCAAGGACGAGCTCGACGTCGAGGTCAACGGCCGCGACGTGATTACCGGTCTGCCCAAGACCGTGCGCATCGAGAGCGAGGAGATTCGTCGCGCGCTTAACAAGCCGCTCGACGAGATGGCCAAGGCCGTCAAGGACGCACTCGACGCTACGCCTCCCGATCTTGCCTCGGACCTTATGTACTACGGCATTTTGCTGACCGGTGGCGGCGCGCTGCTGCGCGGTCTCGACGTGCGTCTGCGCGATGAGACCGGTGTTTCGGTCAACGTCAGTCCTACGGCACTCGATAACGTCGTTAACGGCTGTGCCCGCGTGCTCGAGGCCAATGCGTTTGATGGCGGCTTCGTCCAGACCAATGCTTAATTTCCAAAAGGTGGATTCCATTTGGCACGATCTTCGGGTTTCTCCACAAATCTGAATACCAAGCGACAATCAACGGGTATGCGCCCGTTGATTGTTTTCAGCCTGATTTCGGTGTTGCTGCTCACGTTTTACATCCGCGAGGGCGAGGCAGGACCGATTCATGCCGTGCGTTCGGGCGTAACGACGATTACCTCGCCGGTGCGCTTTGTGGGCTCGGCCGTGGCGGCTCCCTTCAATGCGATCGGCAACGTGTTCTCTAACCTTACGGCGTCGCAGGACACGCTTGACGAGCTTAAGAAGCAAAACGAGGAACTGACCTCTAAGGTCGCCGAGCTTTCTGAGGCTCAAAAGACTGCCGAGCGCCTGGAGGGCCTGGTCGGGCTGCAATCGACCTACAACCTCAAATCGACCGCAGCTCGTATCGTTGGTGCCTCCGGCGATGCCTGGACCTCGACCGTTACCATCGACAAGGGCTCTGCCGACGGCCTTACCATCAACATGCCCGTGACGAGTTCTGCCGGTGTTATCGGCCAGATTATCGAGGTATCGGCCAAGACCTCTACCGTGCGCCTGATTGGCGACGAGAACTCGGGTGTGTCCGCCATGGTGCAGGACACGCGCGCCCAGGGCATGCTGCAGGGTCAGGCTGACGGCACGCTGCGTCTTGAGTACGTGAGCGTCGACTCCGACGTTAAGGTTGGCGACATCATCGTGACCTCGGGCATTGGCGGTGTGTTCCCCAAGGGCCTTCCGCTCGGCACCGTCTCGTCGGTTGAGAAATCGGCAAACGACGTGTACTACACCATTGTTGTACGCGCCCAGACCACGGCCGAGAACAACGAGGAAGTGCTGGTCATTACCTCGCTGACTGACGAACAGTCGGCCTCGGATGAGGACGTGAGCACGGCCAACAGCACGCCGCAGGGAACGTCGCGCGATGCTGCGACCAAGACGAAGGACGAGAGCTCGGATGACAGTTCCGACACATCCGAGACGACCGATTCCGGCTCGAGCGAATAGGGGGCATGTCCATGGATCTACACGAGCAGGGGATGAGCTCCCGCACGTTTGTGATCGCCGCCATCGTGTGCGTGCTGCTGCAGGCAGGCCTGGCACCGCAGATCTCCATTGCGGGCGGTCGCGTCAACTTCATGATTATCCTGGTGTGCCTAAGCGTGTTCTCGGGCGACCCGACCCGTGCCGTCGTGTGCGGTTTTTGCAGCGGGTTGTTCTATGACCTGTCCGCTGCCGTTCCGGTGGGCGTTATGTCGCTCCTGCTGACCGTGGGTTCTTTTGCCCTGGTGCACAGCGCTGTCGGTCAGACGGGCGGTACCCCGAGTGCGCGCGGCATCACTGTGGGCGCCTTCGCGCTCGTCATTAATGTGATCTACAGCATCATCTTGCTGTTTATGGGTTTGGAGACGAGCTTTGTCGTGGCGATTTTCGGCCATGCGCTGCCGTCTTCGATCCTGACGGGTCTGGTTGCCATTCCGTTTTTGATGTCCGGCGTCGTGCCGCAGTCCGGCTATGGATTCTCTGCACGTGGCGGACGCCAGACGGGTATGCGCTTTAAGCCCAAGACCCGCAAGCTCAAATAGGGGAGGCCCGTAGATGTCTTCCCAGATGACGGTTATTATCGCCGGTATCGTGCTGGTTGTGGCCATCGTGGTCGCGCTGGTCATCATGCGTCGTGGCGATTCCCGTTTTACCTACGATACACAGCATGGAACGGCCCCGCGCGCCACCGAGGGCGAGGGCAATACCGCGGCGACCGCCTTTAAGGGCCGCTTTTCCATCCTCACCACGGGTGTGGGCGCGATGTTTGCGGCGCTTGCCGTCAAGCTGTGGGGCATGCAGATGGTCTCGTCGGACTATTACGAGAAGCAGGCTAATAGCAATCAGACTCGCACCGTTACCACACCCGCTGTGCGCGGTCGCATCCTCGACCGCAATGGCGTGGCGCTTGTTCAGAACCGTCCCTCACTTGCTGTCGTGGCCTACCGCGACCTTGCCGAGGATGAGGTTCTGGTTCGCCATCTTGCCAACGTGCTTGGAATGCCTTACGTGGCGGTCCTTCGCAATATTCAGGACAATACAGAGGGCGCCCAGAGCCTGCATACCATCGCGACGGACGTCCGTCGCTCCACGGTTGCCTATATTCAGGAGCATGCCGGCGAGTTCCCGGGCGTCAAGATTGCCGAGCGTACCGAGCGCCAGTATCCATATGGCGAGACGGCATGTCATATCTTGGGCTATACCGGCACCATTACCTCCGAGCAGCTCGAGGCCCAGAATAAGAAAACCTCTGGCGATGATGATGCTTCTGCTGGCAAGATTACGTACCAGTCGGGCGATATCGTGGGCCAGGCGGGCGTTGAGAGCTACTACGAAAACCTGCTGCAGGGTATTCGTGGCGAGCAGACCGTCAAGGTCGATGCCTCGGGCAATGTGACCGGTCAGGCCGGAGCCGTGCCCGCGAAGGCCGGCTCCGACATTAAGCTCACGCTCGACCTTAAGATCCAGCAGGCCTGCGAGACGGCGCTGGCGAGCGCTATCGAGCTTGCCAAGACCACTGGCTACAGCAATGCCGGCAACGGCGCCGTAGTGTGTCTCGATCCCAACAATGGCGAGATCCTGGGCATGGCGAGCCAGCCCAAGTTCGATCCGTCCGTCTTTATCGGCGGCGTCTCAAATGACGTGTGGACCGAGCTCAATGATGACAAGGGTTCGCACCCGCTGCTCAACCGCGCCATTAGCGGACAGTACATGTCGGCCTCGACCATCAAGCCGCTCTCGGCACTGGCCGGTCTTGAGTTTGGAACCTACACGTCGGGGCAGACGACCAACTGCACGGGTTATTGGACGGGTCTGGGCAAGTCGTGGGGCAAGTACTGCTGGCTGCATTCCGGCCACGGCACCATGACGCTGCAGTCGGGTATCGCCAACTCGTGCGACCCCGTCTTCTACGACATGGGCAAGGCGTTCTTTTATGACGAGAAACATTCCGAGGGCCTGCAGGAGGTCTTTCGTCGCTGGGGTCTAGGCAAGACCTGCGGTATCGATCTGCCGAGTGAGGGCGCGGGTCGTATTCCCGATGCCGAGTGGAAAGAGTCGTACTTCACCGACGCCTCTGCCGAGGACCGCAAGTGGAATGCCGGCGACATGACCAACATTGCCATCGGGCAGGGCGACATCCTGGTGACGCCCCTGCAGATGGCGTGCGCCTATATGGGTCTTGCCAACGGCGGCAAGCAGTACGTGCCTCACGTGTTTTTGTCGGCCGTGTCGCGCGATGGCGACGGCGATGCCTATAAGTACAACGGCAAGGGCAAGAAGAAGCGTCTGGAGGCCAAGATCAACAGCGATTCGGATTTGACTCTTGTTCGCAACGGCATGCACGACGTGATTTATACGGCATCGACGTCCCTGGCGGCTCACTTTGGTACCCTGACGCCGCAGGTATACGGCAAGTCGGGCACGGGTGAGAAAAGCGGCGAGGACGAATACGCGTGGTTCTGCGCCTATGCACCGGCCGATGATCCCAAGTATGTCATCGCTACTGTCCTGGAGCAGGGCGGCGGCGGCTCAGATACCGCGATGCATGTCGTGCGCGACGTGCTCGGCGTGATTTATGACGAGCCCGATACCTCTTCGGCCTCGGGCGATTCTTCGGTTCGATAGGAGGTTGCGATGGATTTTTCTCCGGCGGATCTGTTCCGTTCAACCAAGACTGGCTCTCGCAGCAGCCTGGACCGCGTCAACAAGCAACTTTCGGCCTCGCGCGGCACGTTTCGCCAAAAGGTGCATATCGGTGTGCTCGTGGCCACTGTGGCGCTCGTCGCCTACGGTGCCATCATCATCTGGTCGGCTTCGCAGTTTAAGGCCGATGCCTCGTTCTCACGCCATCTGCTGGGAATCGGCATCGGAGCGGTGCTGGCGGTGTTGGTCTGGCGTACCGACCTGCGCGGTATTTCCAATTTCTCGACGGCGTTGCTCGTCATCGACCTGATCGTGATTTTCTCGCCCAAGATTCCGGGTCTGTCCTATACGGGCGGTCTGGGCATGACGGGCTGGATCAAGATTCCCGGTATCGGCTTGACATTCCAGCCGGTTGAGCTTGCCAAGCTCATCACCATCTTCTTTATTGCTACGCTTGGCTCGCAGTATAACGGTCGCATCGATACCGTTCGCGACTACGTCAAGCTCTGCGGCATGCTGTCCATTCCGTTTTTGGCCGTCGTTGCCATGGGCGACCTGGGCTCGGGCCTGGTCGTACTTGTTTCGGGCGCCATTGTCATTTGTATGAGCGGTGCACGCCGCGAATGGGTGCTCTCGACCCTGGCCCTGCTCGTGGGCTTGGTGGCCCTCGTCCTGGCGCTCGATTCGGTCTTTGATTCTTTGCTCGGCCACGATGTGCTCATCAAGCAGTATCAGATGAACCGTCTGACGGTCTTTATCGACCCCGATAACGCCGATTCGGACGATGCCTACAACCTACAGCAGTCGCTTATCGCCGTTGGCTCGGGCGGCTTCTTTGGTAAGGGTTTGGGCCATGCGACGCAGTCGGCCGGCGGCTTTCTGCCTGAGTTCCACACCGACTTCGTCTTCGCCTTCCTGTCCGAGACCTTTGGCTTTTGCGGTTCCTTTTTGCTCCTGTGCCTCTACGTGCTGCTGATCTTCTCGACGATTCGCGTCGCCTTTAAGTGTGAGTCGCTGTTTTTGCGTCTTTCGTGTGTGGGCATCGTTGGCATGTGGGCGTTTCAGACTTTCGAAAACATCGGCATGTGCATCGGCATGATGCCGATTACCGGTATTCCGCTACCGTTTATTAGCTTCGGTTCGTCTTCGATGATGATTCAGCTGCTGACGGTGGGTATCGTACAATCCATATGGCGGCATCGTTCGGGCGCCGCGTAACCGCTGGAGGGGTTTGCTATGAAAATTCCCGTAGATAAGCTGACCCGCGCTTTTAAGATGGGCGCGTCCGTTAAGAAGGATTCCGATACGCCGGTGCGCGTCTCGGTCTATCTGGATTCGTCCGCCTCGCGCTTTCTGGCCGAGACGGTGCGTGACGCCTTTGTGCCGCAGACGACCTCGGGCATTGTGCGCGTCGAGCGTCTGGGGGAGGAGCGAATTGCTCCAAAGACCGATACCGATGTGGTGCTGGTGCTCTCGTGTGGTTCCGACCGCTTGGAGAGTGCCGTGCAGGAGCTCGTGATCGCCGGCGCGCCCGTGTGCGTGCTTGCCGAGTCTGCTGTGGAGGTGCCGTTTATCGAGGAGTCCACGCCCATGCTCGGCGTGGTGGCGGCAACCGATAAGACGTATCTGCTCGAGTCGCTTGCCCGCTGGATTCTCGATCGCACCGACAAGGAAACGGCTTTTGCGGCGAACTTTGCCTTCATGCGCATCGCGGCAGCCAATCGTATCATCACCTCGTGCGCGCTCACCAATATGGCGACCGGTGCGCTGGTGTTTTTGCCGGGCGCCGATTATCCCGTTATGGCGCTGGCGCAGGTGGGCATGCTCTTTGAGCTCGCTGCCGTCTTTGGACGCGGCATTAAGCCTGAGCGCGGCTACGAGGTCGCGGGCGTGCTTGCCGGCGGTCTTGTGATCCGCGCGGTCACCCGCGCACTTGTCAAGCAGACGCCGCATATTGGGTTTGCCGTCAAGGCGCTCACTGCTGCCGCGGGCACCTATGGCATGGGCCGTGCGCTCGTTTCGTTCTACGAGCGCGATGTCGACTACAGCCGTGCCAACGAGGTGGTCACTGCCACGTTCTCCCGCGTTCGCGATCTGGTGACCACGGTCGCGGGCGCTACCCGTCCTATGGCGTCCTATCAGGACGCATCAGATCTCGCTGCTTAGGGGTTTTCCGTTGCGCGTTCCGTACCAAGATTGTTTTCATTTAATTGAGCCGTTGCTCGCCAAGGTCGAGAAGCCGAGCCGCTATATCGATCACGAGTGGGGCACGCTTTCCAAGGCCGATGCCGACTACCGTTGCTGCCTGATCTATCCGGATGTGTACGAGGTTGGTCTGCCCAACCAGGGCATCGCCATCCTCTACAACATTCTTAACCAGGCCGAGGGCATCTCCTGCGAGCGTGGCTATGTGCCGTGGCCTGATATGGGTGACGCCATGCGCGAGGCGGGCATTCCGCTGCTCTCGCTCGAGGGTGCAGCGCCGGTCGCTTCGTTCGATATCGTCGGCCTGCATGTGCCGCACGAGATGGCGGTGACGAACTTCCTCGAGGCACTCGACCTCGCTGGCATTCCGCTGTTAGCGGCCGACCGCACCGAGGACGACCCCATTATCATCGCCGGCGGCCCCTCGGTGTACAACCCCGAGCCGTACGCGGCCTTCTTCGATGCCATCCTCATCGGTGAGGGCGAGGAATCGCTGCTCGAGACCTGCCAACTGCATCGCCGCCTGCGTGACGAAGGAGTCCCGCGCGCGCAGATTGTTGAGCAGCTTGCATCCATTGCCGGCAACTACGTGCCGTCACTCTATGAGGTTCGTCATGACGAGCCCTGCTCGCCGCATGGCTACACCGTGCCGCGTGAGGGCAAGGATGCGCCGACCGTGGTCTACAAGCGCGTCGTCGAGGATTTCGGCGCCACGAATCCGCTGTCGCAGTCGTGCGTGCCCTATGCGCAGCTGGTTCACGACCGCCTGTCTATCGAGATCCTGCGCGGCTGCGCCCGCGGCTGTCGTTTTTGTCAGGCCGGCATGACGTATCGCCCGGTGCGCGAGCGCTCGGCCGACCAGATCGTCTCGTCGGTGATTCAGGGTCTGGAAAAGACCGGCTATGACGAGGTATCGCTGACCTCGCTCTCCACGACCGACCACTCCTGCATTCGCGACGTGCTCGGCAGGCTCAACCGTCGCCTGGAGGATACGGGTATTCGCGTGTCTATTCCGTCGCAGCGCCTGGATTCGTTTGGCGTGGATATGGCCGAGTCAGTCGCCGGCGAAAAGAAGGGCGGCCTGACGTTCGCGCCCGAGGCCGGCAGCCAGCGCATGCGCGACATCATTAACAAGAACGTGACCGAGGAGGACCTGGACCGTGCGGCCAAGGCGGCCTTCGAGGCCGGCTGGAACCGCATGAAGCTCTACTTTATGATGGGCCTTCCCTGCGAGCGCGACGAGGACATCGTGGCCATTGCCAATCTGGCCGATCACGTGCTGGAGCTCGGTCGTTCCGTGGTGCCCAAGGCTCGTCGCGGCTCGATCTCGGTGTCGATCTCGGTTTCGGTCTTTATCCCCAAGGCTGCCACGCCGTTCCAGTGGTGCCCGCAGCTCGACTACGACGATGTCAAGCGTCGCCAGAAGCTGCTTATCACGAGCGTTCGCAACCGTGCCGTCCGCGTGCATTACCACGATGCCGAGACCTCGCTCATCGAGGCCGCGCTGTCCCGCGCCGGTCGTGACATGACGCCCGTCATCATCGACGCTTGGCGCTCGGGCTCTCGCTTTGACGCTTGGGTAGAGCATTTCTCGCTCGATAACTGGAAGGAGGCTGCTGCCAAAAACGGCATCGACCTCAATGAGCTCGTGCACCTGCCCTACGAGTTGGACTGGCGCCTGCCGTGGGAGCACGTGAGCCCCGGCTGCACACGCGGCTTTCTCGAGCGCGAGTACCGTCGCTCGCTCGAGGGCGTCACGACTCCCGACTGCACCCGCACGTCGTGCACCGGCTGCGGGATCTGCCCCACGCTCCACGCCAAGAATGTATTGATGGGTGATCGCGCATGAGTGAGCGCCTGACCGACAACCCCTCGCTCTTTAGGCTTCGTGTTCGCTATGGCAAGCGCGATCGCCTTAAGTACCTGGGTCATCTCGAAGTAATCCATACCATTGAGCGCATCGTGCGCCGTGCGGGACTTCCCTATGCCGTCACGCAGGGCTTTTCTCCGCACATGCGCGTGGGCTTCTCTTCGGCGCTACCGGTTGGTACGTCGTCTACCTGCGAGTGGTATGACCTGTTTATGACCGAGTTCGTGGCGCTCGACGAGGCGTTTGGGCGCCTGGCTGCGGCGTCTCCGGCCGATCTGGCGCCCATCGAGGCGGCGTACATCGACGTGCGCACGCCGGCGTTGACGGCGCAGCTCACGCGCTTGTCGTATCGCATCGACCTGCACTTGGATTCCGAGGCGCCCGTAAGCGCCGACGAGGTGCATCGTGCGATCGACACGCTGCGCGCGGGCCATGGCATCGACTACGCGCGCGGAAAAAAGAGCAAGCGCTTGGATTTGGATCACACACTCGTGGGCTATGAGCTCACGGCGGGGGAGCGCCCGGACCATTTGGTGCTCATGCTCGACACCCATGCCGACAACGAGGGCTCCATGCGTCCGGAAATTTTGCTTTCTGCTGCTGATGTTTTGTTGCAGGGCTTGACCCCGGGCGTGGATGCACCTATTGTTTCCACCGGTATGCAAGACCTCGTGACCATCTGCTCCTACGATGTCGAGCGTCAGAATCAAGCATGCGAGGACGACGAGGGCCGACTCGTCAGCCCCATACCTGTGCGAACTTGTGGATTTGCTCCACATACTCGTTGACGGGGTTATTTTCGCCTGCTACTATATTCGGCTGTTGCACTAACTGATGCATGAAGGGCAAGTAAACATGTACGCAATCGTTAACACGGGCGGCAAGCAGTACAAGGTCGCCACCGACGATGTCATCACCGTCGAGAAGATTGAGGGCAATGAGGGCGACAAGGTCACCCTGCCGGTTATCTTCCTCAACGATGGTAAGAAGATCGTCACCGATCCCGACAAGCTGGCCAAGGCCAAGGTTACCGCTCAGATCGTTGAGCAGTTCAAGGGCGAGAAGCAGCTGGTCTTCAAGTTCCACAAGCGTAAGCGCTATCGTCGTCTGAAGGGTCACCGTCAGCAGCTCACCAAGCTGAAGATCGTGAAGGTTCAGGCTACCTCCCGCGCCAAGAAGGCTGTCAAGGCAGAGGCTGAGGCTGTTGCCGAGGCTCCCGTCGCCGAGTAGATTACACTCGTAACGAAAGAGTAGGTATACACAATGGCACACAAAAAAGGACTCGGTTCCTCCCGTAATGGCCGTGACTCCCGCGGTCAGCGCCTTGGCACGAAGCGCTATGCCGGCCAGACGGTAACCACGGGCACGATTCTCGTCCGTCAGCACGGCACGCACATCCACCCGGGTGAGAACGTTGGCCGTGGTAAGGACGACACGCTGTTCGCGCTGGTCGACGGTACCGTTGAGTTCCACAAGGGTATCAAGCACAGGGTCAGCGTACGCCCGCTCGCGAACGCGTAATTCACCCTTCATAGAGCACATATGTGGGAGGCACTTGAGTTTTAGGATTCAAGGGTCTCCCTCTTTTTTGTAGGAGGCGATTCTGTTGTCACAGTTCACCGATATCAGCCGCATTAACGTGTGCGGCGGCGACGGCGGAGCCGGATGTATGTCGTTTAGGCGCGAGGCATTTGTCCCCAAGGGCGGCCCCGATGGCGGCGACGGCGGTCGTGGCGGCAATGTCGTCATCCAGGCCGATGCTCAGCTGTCTTCGCTGATCGATTACCGCTTTAAGCATCACTTCCGCGCCGAGCGCGGCACGCACGGGCAGGGTGCCCGTCGTAACGGTAAGAGCGGCGAGGACCTGATTCTCAAGGTCCCTATGGGCACCGTGGTGCGCGAGCTCGACCCCGAGACGCAGACCCCGATGTTCGAGATTGCCGATCTGGTGCACGATGGCGAGCGCGTTGTCGTGGCCCCTGGTGGCGCCGGTGGTCTGGGCAATACGCACTTTGTGACGTCGGTGCGCCGCGCGCCCGCGTTCGCCCAGCTGGGCGAGCCGGCCGAGGAGCACTGGATTGAGCTCGAGATGAAGCTCATGGCCGATGCCGCGCTTGTGGGCTTTCCCTCGGTGGGTAAGTCCTCGCTCATCGCGCGCATGAGTGCCGCCCGCCCCAAGATCGCCGACTACCCGTTTACCACGCTCGTGCCGAATCTCGGCATGGTGCGTGCCGGCGAATATTCTTACGTCGTTGCCGACGTTCCCGGTTTGATCGAGGGCGCGAGCGAGGGCCGTGGCCTGGGTCACCAGTTCCTGCGCCACATTGAGCGTACGGCTCTGATCATGCATGTCGTCGACATGACGGGTGGTTTTGAGGATCGCGATCCGGTCGAGGATTATCGCATCATCAACCGCGAGCTCGAGCAGTATGGCGCCGAGCTTTCGGAGCGTCCGCAGATCGTTGTTGCCAACAAGTGCGACGCGCCGGGCACGGCCGATAAGATTGCCGACCTCAAGCGCGCAGCACTCGACGATGGACATATGTTCTTTGCCGTGTCTGCCGTGACGGGCGCCGGCCTCAACACGCTGATGCTTGCCGTGGGTGAGCAGGTGGCTAAGCTGCGCGCCGAGCTGGCGGTCTCCGATGAGCCGGTCGACCTGCGCGACGATGAATGGGAGCGCCGTCGCCTGCAGCGAGAGAAGCGTTTCCGCATTGTCCAGGAAGAGCCCGGTGCCTTCCGCGTGGTCGGTCGTGCCATTGAGCGTATGGTCATCCAGACCGACTGGGAAAACGAGGAAGCCGTCATTTACCTGCAGCATAAGTTTGCGCGTATGGGTGTTGACGACGCGCTCGAGAAGGCCGGTTGCCGTGCGGGCGACGAGGTCCGCATTTGCCAGCGCGCCTTTGACTTTGAGGGTGCCGAGGACTTCTCGGAGTACGAGGAGCTCGAGGATGCTGGCGAGGACGTTGCCGTTGAAGCCATTGACGTGGCCGATGCTGCGGATGAGGGCGTCGAGGTTGTCGATGCGGCGGATGCCGCGGGCGATGCCGAGACCTCGGAGGGCGAGTAAGCCATGTCGCTGCGCGGTGGAATCGGTCTGCCCGAGCTTCCTCTAGAGGACGGGCAGGAGTTTAGGCTCGGCATTATGGGTGGCACCTTTGATCCCATCCATTACGGGCACCTGGTGACCGCTGAGCAGGCGCGTGAGTCCCTCGACTTGGATGCCGTGCTCTTTATGCCGGCGGGCACGCCTGCCTTTAAGCTTGACAAGCCGGTGACGCCTGCCGAGGACCGTTATGCCATGACGGTCCTCGCCACCGCTGCGAACCCGGCCTTTTTGGCGAGTCGGTTCGAGATTGACCGTCCGGGTGTAACCTATACGGCCGATACGCTTCATGCCCTTCGCGACTTTTACCCGCCGCAGGTAAAGCTCTACTTTATTACGGGCGCCGACGCGATTATCGATATTGTTACCTGGCATGATGCCGAACGAATCGCTGAGCTTGCTACCTTTATTGCGGCGACACGACCGGGCTTTGATATCGATACGGCGCGTGCCCGAATCAAAGAGTCGGGGCTGCCGTTCGACGTGCGCTATATTCAGATTCCGGCGCTGGCGATCAGCTCGACGAACATTCGTAAGCGAGTTGCTCGCGGTATGAGCGTGCGCTATCTTACGAGCGAGTCCGTGCTCGGCTACATTCGCAAACGCAGGCTATATGCCGATTTGGGCCAAGAAGATTTTGAGTGATGGGGGTCTACGTTGTCGGTAGAGGATCAGTTTGAGGGCGATGAGCGCGCGCTGCTCAAGCGCATTCAAGAGCTGCTCGATGTTCGCATGAAGGATAAGCGCAAGCGCTATGTGCATTCGCTGGGTGTTGCCGAGACCGCACTTCATCTGGCCGAGGTCTACGGCGTTGACCGCTTTGATGCCGCTGCCGCCGGCCTGATCCATGACTGGGACAAAGTGCTCTCCGACGACGAGCTGGTCACGCGCGCTCTGCATTACGGCATTAAGATTGCCGGCTCTCCTTCCGCCGCGACGCCGCTTTTGCATGGCCCTGTTGCCGCCTATGAGCTTCCGCAGCTTTTTCCCGAGCTGTCGCCGGCCGTTTTCCAGGCTGTCGACCGTCACACCGTGGGTGCCTGCGACATGACGCCGCTCGATATGGTGGTCTTTGTGGCCGATGCCATCGAGCCCAACCGCCACGGCGACTATGCGCATGCGCTGCGCAAGATGGTGGGGGAGTCGACGCTCGATGAGTTGTTCTTCTCCTGTTTTGCGCAGGGTTTGGTCTATGTGATCCAGTCCGGGCGCTATCTTTATCCCACAGCTATTACGATTTACAACCATTACGCCCAGCTGCGCTAGCTCGGGCTGTCTAGAAAGAGGTATTCCATGGCCGACGAGACCATGACCGACGAGCAGATTCTTGAAGGTGTGGAGCACAAGAGCTTCGTCGCCACGTCCGACCGCACTGCCGCCTCGCTGTCCGCGAGCGGTGTCGCCGCCGAGGATGTCGCCCGCGCCGCCGCGCAGGCCGCCTACGACAAGAAGGGCGAGGACGTTCAGGTGCTCGACCTGACCGAGCTTTCCGACGTATGCGACTACTTTGTGCTTGCCACCGGTACCAACAACCGCCAGGTCGATTCTATCGTCGATGAGATCGAGGAGAAGGTCGCCGAGGCTTGCGGCGAGCACCCGTTCTCCATCGAGGGTCGCGAGCAGAAGACCTGGATGCTCATGGACTATGGTTCGGTTGTCGTCCACGTCTTCACTCCCGAGGCGCGCGACTTCTACCGTCTCGAAAAGCTCTGGGGTGACGCTCCCCAGCTCCCCCTCAACCTCCTCTAGTAGCTCATTTGAGACGGGGTTTGGCTACCCTCACGCATATCGCCGGGCAGGTGCGGTTTTCCGCACCTGCCCGGCTTTCTTTTTGCCCAAAGGCGGTTAATCGTTGAAGCGGGATTGGCGGCCGAAGGAAAGGACGGTGTCGCCGAATTTGTCTCGGACGGCGTCGATGGCGACGGAGAGGTCGCGGCGGTCGCTGGATTGGGCCCCGCGGTCATCGATCTCGCAGAACAGGTCGGTCTGGATGCCGCCTTGGTGGTCGAAGTCGCTCATACCGATGCCTGCTAAACGAACATGCATGCCTTCCTGCCAGATGTTGTCGAGCAGTTCGAGTGCAACCGCCACGAAGATGTTCTCATCGTCGGTCGGATGAGGCAGCCGGCGCTGTGCCGTACGCCCGCTTCCATACGAATACTTGAGCTTGAGCGTCACCGTGGCGCCCGTTAGTCCCTGACGGCGCAGGCGGCGTCCCACTGACTCTCCCAACAGCGCAATCGCCGCCTCAATATCCCCACGCTCAGTTAAATCTTTAGCAAAGGTGCGTTCATTGCTGACCGACTTGACCTCGCGCTCTTCATCGAGACTCGTGACTTCGGAGATTTCGAGTCCCAGCGCACGCTGGCGCATGCGTTCGCCGTTGACGCCAAAAATAGAGGCCAGTGTGGACTCAGGCGCGCGCGAAAGCTCGCCGAGGGTGTAGATGCGCATGCGGCGCAGTCGCTCCTCGGCCGAGCGTCCGATGCCGCTCATGGCAGATACCGGCAGCGCGGCCAAAAAGCGCTGCTCGGTTCCGGGGCGCACAATCGTCAATCCAAACGGCTTGTCACGCTCGCTTGCGATCTTTGCGACCGTCTTGTTGCAGCCCACGCCAATGGAACAGGTCACTCCCAGTCCTGCCACGCGGTCGCTTATACGTCGCGCAACCAGCAGCGGGTCTTCGGGCGCAAAGCGACCCGGTGTGATATCGATAAAGGCTTCGTCGATGGATACGCGCTCCACGCGCGGGGTCTCGTCGGCGAGAATCGCCATGACCTGCGCGCTCACCTCGCGGTAGCGGTCGAAGTGCCCGTGTGTCCAAATGGCCTGAGGACACAGACGCCGTGCCTCGGCTGAGGGCATGGCGGAGTGCACGCCAAAGCGACGTGCCTCATATGAACACGTGGACACGACGCCACGCGAATCGGCGTCTCCGCCCACGATGAGCGGTTTTCCGCGCCATTCGGGATGGTCGAGCATCTCCACGCTCGCAAAAAACGCATCGAGGTCCATCAGGCCCACCGCTGGACCCGTCCAGGGAGGCGGCGTGACGCCCATGGCATCCTCATAACCGTATGTATGTTCGCGTCTTTCCATGTCATAAGTATACCGCGCAGCTCATGTGGGGTGCGTGTATGTGCTTGCAAATCCCGAATTCTTGTCTAAGATATGGATTTGCCCTCGACTACACCGAAGAAGTTGGTCTCACGGACTTCACCTGCCCGCGTCGATGGCGTATTATGTTCAACTGTTTGTTTGTAGTTGCAGCCTAAAGCTGCTTGGTTGGAGGAGTTTCCTTTGGCAGTCAAGATTCGCCTTGCTCGTCACGGCGCTAAGAAGCGTCCGTACTACCGTGTCGTCGTCGCCGATTCCCGCGCCCCGCGTGACGGTCGTATCATCGAGGAGGTTGGCCGCTACAACCCGATGACCGCCCCCAAGACCATCAACCTCGACCTCGAGAAGATCGCCGACTGGCAGTCCAAGGGCGCTCAGCTCACCGACGCCGTCGCCGCTCTGGTCAAGGCCGCCAACGAGGGCGAGAAGACCGAGACCGTCGTCAAGAAGTCCAAGAAGCAGCTCGCCAAAGAGGCCGAGGCCGCTAAGGCTGCCGCTGAGGCCGCTGAGGGCGCCGAGGAGTAAATCGTGCCTGAGGTTGACGCTGCACAGCTCGAGGGTGAGGCAATGCTCTCAGATCGCATCGCCGATCTCGTCGAATATCTCGTTGTTCAGATCGTCGACGACCCGGATTCCGTGAGCCTTGAGGTCATCGATGGTGACGACGCCTCTACGATTGAGGTTTCGGTCGCCGAGGATGACGTCGCTAAGGTCATCGGCCGTCGTGGCCGTACCATCAAGGCCATTCGCACGCTCGCCCGTGCACTGGCCGCTCGCCTCGACACTGCTGTCGAGGTAGAGGTTCTGGGCTAGGACCTTGAGGTCCCAGTACAAAAACATCGCCCGTGTGGTCAAGCCGCACGGAAGGAAGGGGGAGGTCCTCGCGCAGCCGCTGCGGGGGCTTCCTTCTGTATTAGAGCCGGGTATGCGCGTCGCCCTGACGCCGCCGGCGCTCAAGCGCGACCGCTTTTGCACGGTCGTGTCCGTCACCGATACGGGCGATGGCGATCTGGTCTCGTTTGAGGGCATTGACGACTTGACGGCCGCCGAGGGCATCACGGGATGCTACGTGCTGGCAAATCGTGACGACTTTGAGCTCGATTCGCTCGATGCTGCCTATACCGACCTGATGGGTCGCGAGGTGGTCGACGAGCGCTTCGGTTCGCTCGGCACGATCGTCGAGATCATGTCGACGCCCGCTAACGATGTTTGGGTTGTCGAGGGCGATCGGTACGGCGAGGTACTGATTCCCGTGATCGAGCAGGTTGTGCTCGATCTTCCCGACACAGGAACAATTTCCGTCCATGTTATGGACGGCCTGATCGATATGGACAAGTAGGGAGGACAACATGCTGATTGAGACCCTTTCGGTCTTTCCCGAGATGTTTGAGCCCGTCATGTCCACATCGATTTTGGGCCGCGCCCGCAAGGCCGGCCTTTTTGATTTTAAGGCCTATAACCTGCGTGACTGGACGCACGACCGTCATCGTACCGTTGATGACGAGCCGTACGGCGGCGGGCAGGGCATGCTCATGAAGGTCGAGCCCATCGCAGAGGCCATCGAGGCCATTAGCGCAGAGGGTCCCAAGCCCACTGTGGTGTTCTTTACCCCCTGTGGCGAGCCTTTTACGCAGCATGTGGCCGAGCGCCTGCTCAAAAGTGAGCGCCTGCTGTTTGTGTGCAGTCGCTACGAGGGCGTCGACGAGCGCGCGTATGCGTATGCCGATGAGCGTCTGTCGATCGGCGACTACGTGCTCACGGGCGGCGAGCTTCCCGCTATGGTCGTTGCCGATGCTGTCGTACGCCTCATCCCCGGCGCCCTTGGTGACGAGATGAGCAACGTCGACGAGTCGTTCTCGACCGCCGAGGATGGAGGCCTGCTCGAGTACGCGCAGTACACCCGTCCTGCCGAGTTCAACGGCGAGGGCGTGCCTCCGGTGCTTGTGAGCGGCGATCACGCCAAGGTCGATGCCTGGCGTCGCAAGAACGCCATCGAGCGCACCTGCCGCTGGCGTCCCGACTTGATCGAGACGGCGCGGCTCACGCCCGAGGAGCGCGCTTACGCGCAGGAGATTCTTGACGCTTCGTATTCGCAGAGCGAGGAGTGAGTATGGTTCCTACGCAACATTCCGCGTTGAGGGGCGCTTTTGAGTGGATCGCGGTCATCGCGATCGCGCTCGTGGCCACGTTCCTGATCCGCACTTTTGTGGTCGAGCCCTTTGTGGTGCCCACCGGTTCTATGGAGGACACGATCGAGATTGGCGACCAGATCCTGGCGCAAAAGGTGAGCCTCGAGCTCGGTCAGCCCGTCAAGCAGGGCGATATCGTGGTTTTTCACAACCCCGATGGCACCTCCGAGCATGATGTTCTTGTCAAGCGTGTTATTGCCACAGCCGGCCAGACGGTTGACCTGCAGGATGGCAAGGTGGTCGTTGACGGCCGAGCGCTCGACGAGGACTATACGACGGGCATGAGCTGGCCACTTTCGGTCCAATCGCCCGGCGCTCAGGTAAGCTATCCCTACACCGTTCCCGACGGGTGCGTGTGGGTGATGGGCGACAACCGCGAAAACTCTGCCGACTCACGCTACTTTGGTCCCGTCGACCGTTCGGACCTGATCGCCGTGGCGCTCGTGCGTTACTGGCCGCTCAACCGTCTGGGCGCTATCGACTAAAAACCGCTATAGTACAGTACCTAACCGTGTAATCGTTTCGACGAGGGGATATTAGAGGCATGAACGCTTCATCGCTTTCCTTCCAAGACATCATCCTGCGCCTCCAGCAGTACTGGGGCGAGCAGGGCTGCGTTATTATGCAGCCCTACGACTCCGAGGTCGGTGCCGGTACCTTCCATACCGCGACCACGCTGCGCTCGCTCGGTCCCGCCGAGTGGCGCACCTGCTATGCGCAGCCCTGCCGCCGTCCCGCCGACGGCCGCTACGGCGAGAACCCCAACCGCATGCAGCACTACTATCAGTTCCAGGTGCTTATCAAGCCCTCGCCGGTCAACGCCCAGGAGCTCTACCTGGGGTCTCTTGCCGCCATTGGCTTGGACCCCAACGACCATGACGTCCGCTTTGTCGAGGACGACTGGGAGAGCCCGACGCTCGGCGCCTGGGGCCTTGGCTGGGAGGTCTGGCTCAATGGCATGGAGGTCACGCAGTTTACGTACTTCCAGCAGGTGGGCGGCATCGAGGTCGACCCCGTGCCCGTCGAGATCACCTACGGCCTGGAGCGTATCGCCATGTACGCCCAGGGCGTTAACTCGGTCTACGACCTGGTGTGGAGCTACCTGCCCGACGGCACGCCCATGACCTATGGCGACGTGTTCCTCGAGAACGAGCGCGAGTTCAGTGCCTATAACTTTGAGGTCGCCAACGTCGAGATGATGCGTCAGAAGTTTGACGACTACGAGGCCGAGTGCCATTCCTGCCTGGAGCGCAAGCTGCCGCTGCCGGCATATGACTGCGTCATGAAGTGCAGCCACGCCTTCAACCTGCTCGATGCCCGCGGTGCGCTCTCCGCGGTTGAGCGCGCAAACTACATCCTGCGCGTCCGCGCCGTCGCCAAGGCGTGCTGCGAGGCCTACATGGCCGAGGTCGCCGGAATCAACGAGAATGCCGACCAGGAAGGCGAGGTGGCGTAAGCCATGGCAGACGCTAAGGATTTCCTGTTTGAGATCGGTACGGAGGAAATGCCCTCCGCACCGCTGAACAATGCCGTCAAGCAGCTTGGCACCATGATCGCCAAGGGTCTCGACGAGGCCGGTCTGGCCCACGGCGAGGCCCGCGTGATCTCGAGCCCGCGTCGTCTTGCCGCGCTCGTTGCCGATGTCGCCACCGCGACCGATGAGGTCCACGAGGTCAAGCGCGGTCCCGCGGCAAACATCGCCTTCGACGCCGACGGTAACGCCACCAAGGCCGCCCAGGGCTTTGCCCGCAAGTGCGGCGTGGCTGCCGAGGACCTGGTGCGCCGCGAGGACACCGACGGTCGCGAGTACGTCTTTGCCGAGAAGAACATTCCTTCTGCCCCGGCTACCCCGATCCTGACGGCCCTGTGCGAGAAGACCATCGCCGGTTTGCAGTGGCCCAACTACCGCTCCCAGCGCTGGGGCCACGAGCACGCCACGTTCGTGCGTCCGGTCCGCTGGATCTGCTGCCTTCTGGGCGAGGACGTCGTGCCCGTGTCGTTTGCAGACGTGACGAGCGGCAACACCACGCGCGGCCATCGCGTCCTGGGCCCCGGTGACCACGTGGTCGCCAGCCCCGCCGTCTACGAGCAGGTGCTCGAGGACGCCGGCGTGCTCTCCGCCGAGCGCCGTCGCGAGGCCATCCTCGCCGGCATCGCCGAGGTCGAGGCTGCCCGTCCCGGCTGTCATGTTGACACGCCCAAGAAGGTCTTCGAGGAGGTCATCAACCTCTGCGAGTGGCCGACGGTGCTCGTCGGTACCTTCGATGAGGAGTTCCTCAAGGTTCCGCACGAGATCATCTGCGAGTCCATGCTCACCAACCAGCGCTACTTCCCGATCTATGACGGCGAGGGCAAGCTGACGCGTGAGTTCGTGATCGTCTCGAACAGCAAACCCGAGAACGCCGAGCGCGTGATCGACGGCAACGAGCGCGTCGTGCGTGCTCGCCTGGACGACGCCAAGTTCTTCTACGAGGAAGACCTGAAGATCTCCCTCGACGAGTTCCGTGAGCGTCTGGCCAAGGTCGCCTTCCAGGAGAAGCTCGGCAGCGTGCTCGCCAAATCCGAGCGTATTGAGCAGCTCGCGCTCGCTATTGCCCGTGAGGCTCACCTGGGTGCTCACTTGGCCGCCGATGCTGCTCGCGCCGCGCACCTGTGCAAGGCAGACCTGGTGTCCAACGCCGTCGTCGAGTTCACGAGCCAGCAGGGCGTGATGGGCGGTTACTACGCCACCGCGATGGGGGAGAACGACGAGGTCGCCCATGCTATTCGCGATCACTATCGTCCTCGCTTTGCCGGTGACGAGTTGCCCGAGGGCACCGCTGGCTGCATCGTCGCCTTCGCCGACAAGCTCGATACCATCGCCGGTATCTTTGCCATCGGCGAGCCCCCGACCGGCTCTTCGGACCCCTACGCGCTGCGTCGCGCCGCCATCGGCATCATCAACATCCTGCGCGACCGTCTGCCGATCGATCCCACGTCGCTTATCGACTTTGCCCTTGAGCTCTATAGCGAGCAGGGTATCGAGTTCGACGCCGCCGAGGTCGCTCAGCAGGTTCGCGACTTCTTCCACGGCCGTCTGGTGAGCATGGCCCGCGACGAAAAGATCCCGGCCGATACCGTTGCCGCCGTCTCCGCGGTGCACATCATCGCCCCGTCCGTCTTCTTCGCCCGCTGCGCCGCCCTCGACGAGGCCCGCAAGAACGACGCTGAGACGTTCGATAACCTGGCGACCGCCTATGCCCGC
Organism: Collinsella sp.; assembly: GCA_046995905.1. Classification (GTDB taxonomy): domain Bacteria; phylum Actinomycetota; class Coriobacteriia; order Coriobacteriales; family Coriobacteriaceae; genus Collinsella. The sequence continues at coordinate 1,644,924 of JBKXET010000001.1, read as the reverse complement.
GCCGCGCACATCTCCAAGCCCGAGCTGGGCGCGGAGTACGACCGCGCCCTGATGGGCGAGGTCGAGCTCGCGCTTGCCGATGCCTCCGAGGCTGCTCAGACCGCTGTCGACGCCGCCCTTGCTGCCGAGGATTACCCGGCCGCATTTGCCGCCCTTGCCGCCCTGCGCGCCCCCATCGACCGCTTCTTCGACGAGGTCATGGTCATGGACAAGGACGAGCAGCTTCGCGATAATCGCCTTAAGCTGCTCAACCGCTTCGAGGTCGTTTTCTCCGGCATCGCAAACATCGGTGAGCTTGCTCGCAAAAAGTAAGCCAGCCTGCGCATAAGCGCAAAAGGAGCCCCGCATGGATTGCCCGGTCACCGCTCGTCCCACCGTTATCGTTATCTCCGACTCGCTCGGTGATACCGCTTGTGAGGTGGTGCTTGCGGCGTCCGGGCAATTTGATGAAGGGGCTTTTCGTCTCTTGCGCCTGCCCAAGGTGAACTCGGTAGAGCAGGTCAAGTCGTTTGTGGGTCCGCGCGTCGATGCCGATCATCGCGATATTGCCGTGTTCCACACCATTGTCGATCCGGCGCTTCGCGCCCGTGTGCTCGATTACCTGGGCATGCTGCATATCCGTTCGGTCGACCTGATCGGCCCGACGCTCGCCGTGCTGTCGTCGCTCATTGGCGTGCCGCCCAAGGGCGTTGCGGGCGTGATTCACAAGACCGATGACCGCTATTTCCATCGTATCGAGGCCATGGAGTATTTCGTTGAGCACGATGACGGGCGCGGCTGCGACGATCTGTCGGGTGCCGATATCGTGCTGCTGGGCGTTTCGCGCACGTCCAAGACGCCGCTGTCGATGTATTTGGCCTATCAGGGCTACAAGGTCGCCAATGTCCCACTGGCGCATGGCATGGAGCCTCCCAAGTCGATTTACGAGGTCGACCCGATGCGCCTGTTCGGCCTGATTTCGACCGTCGATGTGATTTCCGAAATTCGCGATAGCCGCTTGGGCGATGACTACGCTCGTGCCGTTGCCGGCTCCTATGCCGAGCCTGAGAGCGTGCACAGCGAGCTCGAGGAATCCCGTGCGCTCATGAAGCGCCTAGGCTGCTTTGTGGTGCGTACCGACGGTAAGGCCATCGAAGAAAGCGCTGCCGAGATCATTAGCCACTTGGAGGAAATCCAAGAAGCCCGTGCCCGCCGCGCCGCCCGTCGAGCCTAATAGTAGCAGCATTTTGATAAAGCGATTTAGCAAAAATATCGTATCTGACCTGCACTTTCTTACAGTGGTATCTTCATAAGGTAACCAACTTTACCTACCGTTTACCGCCAGTTTTAGCACGTTTACCAAACCGCGTATCCTCTGCTCAAGCCCGTTCAAATCCGGCCGTATAGTTCCCTCACGGCCCGCATCCGGCGGGTCGATTCGTTACCACGGTCGTGCGCGTAAGCGCATGGAAGGGGAAGTATCGTGAGCGATTGCAAGAGGGTTTACCGTTTTGGTACCGACGCCCAGGGCACCTGTGTCACCGAGGGCGACAAGTCCATGAACTTCGTGCTTGGCGGCAAAGGCGCTAACCTTGCCGAGATGAGCCGTATCGGCCTGCCGGTTCCCGGTGGCTTTACTATTACCTGCCAGACTTGCGTCGAGTACTCCGGTGCCGGCAACGTGTGGCCCGAGGGTGCACTCGATGAGATCGTTGCTGCCGAGGCGGACCTCGAGGCCCGCTGCGGCAAGAAGCTCGGCGACGCCTCCGATCCGCTGCTCGTGTCGGTTCGCTCGGGCGCTCCGTTTTCCATGCCCGGCATGATGGACACGGTCCTCAACTTGGGTCTCAACGACGACTCCGTTCAGGGTCTCATTGCCCAGACGCAAAACCCGCGCTTTGCCTGGGATAGCTACCGCCGCTTTATCCAGATGTTTTCCAACGTCGTCATGGGCGTTGACGCCGACCTGTTCGAGAACGCCCTGGCCCAGGCCCGTCTGGTCGCCGGCGTTCGCGTCGATTCCGAGCTTTCGGCCGAGGACCTGCAGGAGCTTGTCGAGACCTTCAAGGGCATCTTCTCTGATAACGTCGAGGCCGCCCTGTATCCCGAGCTCGAGGTCACCGGCGGCAAGCCCGTCTTCCTGCATGATCCGGAGCTCCAGTTGCGCCTTGCCATCCAGGCCGTCTTTGGCAGCTGGATGAACGAGCGCGCCTGCATCTACCGCAAGCAGCACGGCATTTCCGACGAGCTCGGCACCGCCGTCAACGTCCAGGCCATGGCCTTTGGCAACAAGGGCGAGACCTCTGCGACCGGCGTCGCCTTTACGCGCAACCCGGCTGACGGCACCAAGGAGTTCTATGGTGACTTTTTGGTGAATGCCCAGGGCGAGGACGTCGTCGCCGGCATCCGAAACACCGAGCCCATCGCCGACCTCAAGACCACCTCGGGCCTCGAGTCCGCAGGCGAGGAGCTCGAGCGCGTGTTCCTGACGCTCGAGGATCACTATCGCGATATGTGCGACATTGAGTTCACCATCGAGCAGGGTAAGCTCTGGATGCTCCAGACCCGCGTGGGCAAGCGCACCGCCACCGCCGCCCTGCGCATCGCCATCGAGATGGTTGAGGAGGGCCTCATCACCCGCGAGGAGGCCGTGAGCCGCATCGATCCCGCGCAGCTCGACCAGCTCCTGCACCCGCAGTTCGACGCCTCCAAAAAGTACGAGGCACTCGCTACCGGTCTTAACGCCAGCCCCGGTGCCGCCGTGGGCGAGGTCGTGTTCACGAGCGACGATGCCGTTGCGCGTTCCGCCGAGGGCCACAAGGTCATTCTGGTTCGCTGGGAGACCAACCCCGACGACCTGAAGGGTATGGTTGCCGCCGAGGGCATCCTGACCAGCCACGGTGGCAAGACGAGCCATGCCGCCGTTATCGCCCGTGGCATGGGTACGCCCTGCGTTTGCGGCGTTGAGCGCTTCCACATTGACGCGGCAGAGAAGGTCGTGCGCATCGAGGGCAGCGACCGCGTGCTGCGCGAGGGCGATGTCATCTCCATCGACGGCACCCAGGGTATCGTCGTCGACGGCGCGGTCGACCTGGTCTCTGCAGAGCTCACCGGCGACCTGGACACCATCCTGTCTTGGGCCGATGAGATCCGTTTGGACGAGACCGACGGTCACGCCAACCACGTGCGCGTCAACGCCGACAACCCCGAGGATGCTGCGCTCGCGCTCGAGTTTGGCGCCGAGGCCATCGGTCTGTGCCGCACCGAGCACATGTTCCTGGGCGATCGCAAGAACATCATCCAGAGCTTTATCCTGTCCGATGACGAGGCCGTAAAGCAGCAGGCCCTGGCCGACCTGCTCAAGGTTCAGACCGAGGACTTCTTGGCGATGTTCAAGACCATGTCCGGCCGCGATGTGGTCGTTCGCCTGCTTGATCCGCCGCTGCATGAGTTCCTGGATGATCCTCGCGAGCTTGAGGTCGCCATCACTAAGAAGGAAGCCGCTGGCGCCAGCGAGGAAGAGCTTGCCGCCCTGCGTGCCCGCCTGCGTCGTATCGACGGCATGGTCGAGTCCAACCCGATGCTCGGCCTGCGTGGTGTGCGCCTGTCCGTCGTCTTTAGCGATCTGCCGCTCATGCAGGTTCGCGCCGTCGCTACGGCTGCTGCCCGTCTTATCAAGGAAGGCGTCGATCCGCGCCCTGAGATCATGGTTCCGCTCGTTTCCATCACGGCCGAGCATGTCCAGATCCGCGAGGTTATCGAGCGCGTAATCGCCGAGGTTTCCGACGAAGAGGCCGTCGAGCTCAATATTCCCGTGGGCACGATGCTCGAGCTGCCGCGCGCCTGCATGGTCGCTGACGAGATCGCCCATTATGCAGACTTCTTCTGTTTTGGCACTAACGACCTCACCCAGACGACCTTCGGTTTCTCGCGTGACGACGCCGAGGCTAAGTTCATCCCGCTGTACATGCATAAGAAGATCCTGAAGGACAATCCCTTCGAGACCATCGATACCGCGGTGCTCGAGCTGGTGTGCATGGCCGTCGAGAAGGGCCGCGCCACCAACCCCGACATGCACTTTGGCGTGTGCGGCGAGCACGGCGGCGACCCCAAATCCATTAAGGGCCTGTTCAACGTGGCCGACGTGGACTACGTGTCCTGCTCGCCCTACCGCGTGCCCCTCGCACGCCTGGCTGCCGCCCAGGCCAAGCTCGAGGCGAAGCGCTCCGCGTAACGTTTTGGGTTCAGACGCCTAACGTAGCCCCCCTTCATGCCGTCCGTCTCATTCGTGAGGCGGACGGTTATCATGTGCGGGTTTTGTCTTTTTGTCTGCGTAAAAAATTGTTCTTGCAGCAGAAACCCGCGCGTGTATACTCGAATACGTTTGTTCAACTACGTGCCGGCCAAGGTGGTACGGCACCTCTAGAAGAGTAAGGAATTGCACATGGATTACATCCGCGCAATCGAGCGTCAGCAGATCCGCGAGGACATTCCTCAGGTTCGCGTCGCCGACAACGTCAAGGTTCACTACCGCATTAAGGAAGGCGACCGCGAGCGCATCCAGGTCTTCCAGGGCGACGTCATCCGCATGGCCGGCGCCGGTGCCCGCGAGACCTTCACCGTCCGCAAGATGTCCTTCGGTGTCGGTGTTGAGCGTACCTTCCCGCTTCACAGCCCCAAGATCGCCAAGCTCGAGGTCGTTCGTCATGGTCGCGTCCGTCGCGCCAAGCTGTACTACCTCCGCGACAAGGTGGGCAAGGCTGCTCGCATCCCCGAGAAGCGCTAAGAAGATCGCAGCGCCTGTCCACTCGTTTGGACACAAGGGTCACCTTCGGGTGGCCCTTCTTTTTATCTGATTTGCATGCAAGGAGGGCCTGGTATGGCCAATATGACGAGCTCGGTTTCGGCATCGCAGGTTGCCGGTGAGTTGGCGAGCGCTACGTTTGAGGAGATTCCCGCCCTCGTGGAGCATTATCGCGAGGACCCGCGCCAGCAGGTGATCAAGGCTTGCGAACGCGCCCTTAAGCGCCATGCCAAAGAGCTTGCCGAGCGCGAGCGCGTCAATGACATGTACGAGCTTATGCATGAGCTTGGCGGCGATGGGGTGGTCGTTGGTGTCGATGAGGTGGGTCGCGGATCGGTGGCCGGTCCCCTGACGGTGTGTGCCGTGTGCCTTCCCATGGAGCCGCGCGTCTGGGGCATCAACGATTCCAAGAAGCTCACGCCTGCGCGCCGCGAGCTGCTCTCTGTGAAGATTGCCGAGGTGGCGACGGCGATCGGTTTTTGCCATATCGCGCCGAAGGATATCGATGAGATGGGCATGGCCCGCGCCATCCGCGCTGCCGTCGCGGGCGCCGTGGCCGATACGGGGCTCGAACCCGATTGTGTGCTTATGGACGGTAACCCCCTGGGCGCCGTTCCCAACGAGCGCGACGTGGTGAAGGGCGATGCCAAAATCGCCTGTATCGCCGCCGCGTCCATCATGGCCAAGGTCACGCGTGACGAGATGATGGTCGAGTACGACGCCGAGTACCCCGAGTACCATCTGGCCGAGTCGAAGGGCTATGCGAGCCCCGAGCATATCGAGGCCATTCGCAAACATGGACTTTGTCCGCTGCACCGCGTGAGCTTTTGCGGAAACTTTCTGCAGACTGAGCGCCTTTTCTAGGTCAATTGTGGAGACGGGGACCTTAAGGGTTCTATAAACCTGCTGGTAGGGGCCGTGTGCAACGCTATTGTTGCGCGCGGCCCGTTTTTGGACGGCATTTGGTCAGCTTTTGGTTTTCTTCCGGTACTTACCCGCATGAAAGGTGCCCTCATCATCGGGGCAATGCAGTGTGCGGGAAAGGAGACCCCATGAGTGCCGCAAGCAAAAAGAGCAAGACGCAGCAGCTCAAGGAGCGTTGGGAAAACGGCGAGCTCGACTGCGGGGCGATGACGCCCGAGTTTATCAAGGGACTCAGTCCCCGCGAGCTGGGCATGCTGGGCGAATTGATCACCATCGACTACTTTAACGAGCGCGGCTACACCTTGCTGGAGCAGGGTTATCGTTGCACCGAGGGCGAGGCCGATCTGGTGCTGCTTGACGAGCTCGACGATGTCGTGGTGATGGCCGAGGTCAAGACCAGACGCGTCGCACTGGATTGCAACACGCGGGTCTTTCCCGAGGAGGCTGTGGACGCCCAAAAGCAACGCCGCTATCGCCGCATCGCAAGTTGCTATCTCATGGAGCATTATCCGCTCAAGGCGATTCGCTTCGATGCTGTGGGTGTCACCATTCGCGGCGGGCATATCGCCGAGATCGAGCACCAGTACAACGCGTTCGATTGGCAGGTTTCGTGATGGCGTTCGAGACGTTTGCCGTTCACGCGGCCTGCATCCGCGGCGTCGAGGCGATTCCCGTCACGGTCGAGGTCTCGCTTGCCGGCGGCGTTCCGGGCATCCAAATGCTCGGCATTCCGAGTATGGAGGTGATGGAGTCGCGCGGTCGTATTCGCTGCGCGATGCGCTCCGCCGGGTTCGAGATCCCACGCTCGGGCATTACGGTCAACCTGGCGCCCGGCGATATTCGCAAGACCGGTAGCGGCTTTGATCTGCCTATCGCCATCGCGGTTCTGGCAGCCGATGGTCAGATTCCCCGTGACAACCTCGATCGCTGCCTTATCGCCGGCGAGCTCGGCTTGGACGGTACGGTGCTTCCCGTCAAGGGCGAGGTGGCGTTTCAACTGCTGGCTCGCGACATGGGGCTGTCTTTTATCGCCGGCAGGTCAGACCAGCATGTGCCACTCGCGGGCGTGGATTGCGGCTTTATCGATCATTTGTCTCAGCTTGCTCATGGTATGGGCGATGCCGCGCGGCACTACCTGGATTCTGAAGGGCCTGAGGCGACCTTTGAGCCCGAGCTCGACTATGCCGACGTGCTGGGGCAGGAGGTTGCCAAACGCGGCATGGCGCTTGCGGCGGCAGGAGAACTCGGCTTGCTCATGATTGGGTCCCCGGGATCGGGCAAGACTATGCTCGCACGTCGTATGACCGGCATCCTGCCCGAGCTTTCTGTTGAGGATCAACAGGAGGCGCTGTGCATCCATTCGGTTTTGGGTGAGAACATTGATGGCTTGTTGGCGGGGCACCGGCCCTTCCGCAGTCCCCATCACAGTATTTCGACCGCAGGCCTTATCGGCGGTGGGCGCCCGGTGCACCCGGGTGAGATCAGCCTTGCTCATGGCGGTGTGCTCTTTTTGGACGAGCTTGCCGAGTTTCCCACGGGTGTGCTGCAGACGCTGCGTCAGCCCATCGAGCGCGGCTATGTGAGGATCGTACGCGTCGACGGGGCCTTTACCTTCCCGTCGCGCTTTCAACTGCTGGCTGCGAGCAATCCCTGCCCCTGCGGCTTTTTGGGCGATCGCGAGGTGCCGTGTCGCTGCTCGGCGGCGATGGTGGAGCGCTATCGGGCAAAGCTGCGCGGTCCTTTGGCCGACCGTATCGACATGATGATCGATGTGACCCGTCCCGACCCCCAGGTGATTATCGAGGGCGCGGAGGGTATGTCGTCGGCCGAGTTACGTGACTACGTTGTGCGCGGTCGCGCCTTTCGCGCCTGGCGCGAGTCCCGTATGGACGATGCGGATGCCGAGGCCGAGGATGACGAGACACGGTCCATTGACGGCGTCGTTTCGACCTTTGAGCTCGATGATGCGGCGGAGAAGTGTGTGCTCGGCCTGTCGAAGCGCACGCATCTCACAGGGCGCGGCATCGTGCGCCTTGTTCGCATTGCGCGCACGATCGCAGATGTCGCCGAGAGCGAGCAGGTGACGCAGGACCACGTGCTCGAGGCGGCGATGTACCAGGGAAGGAGGGACCAATGATGGCCGAGGGGACCTTCGAGCTGCATCCAGGTGATACGTTGTATCCCGAGACCGTTTTGGAGCTTTCTGATGTACCCCAGACGCTCTATGTGCGCGGCAACCCCGAGGTGCTTTCGACGCCCGCGCTCTCCATCATCGGCGCGCGCAAGGCCTCGCCGTATGGTCTTGCCGTGGCAGAGCTTGCGGCAAAAGTGGCGGTTGATGCGGGCGTGACGGTTGTATCGGGCGGCGCGGTCGGTTGTGACCAGGCCTCGGGTTGGGCTGCGGTCAACGCCGGCGGCAAACACGTCGTGGTGCTGGGGACGGGCGCCGACGTGGTCTATCCGCGTTCGAGCGCGGGGCTTATTACGCGCACGCTTGATACGGGCGGCGCGGTCGTGTCGATCTCTCCGTGGGGCATGGGTCCGCGCAAGTTTGCTTTTCCGCGCCGCAATCGCGTGATCGCGGCCCTGTCGCAAGCCCTCTTTGTATCCGAGGCGGGTATGCCTTCTGGGACGTTTTCTACAGCCGAGGCTGCTATGGATTTGGGGCGCGAACTTCTTGCCGTGCCGGGGTCGATCCTATCGCCCGAGTCGCGTGGCACGAATTACCTCATTGCGAACGGTGCCTGCTGCATCGTCGACGAGGAATCTATCGAGATGGCTATCTCACGCATCTACGGAACCCTGCGCTACTCGCGCCCCGATGCTCCCGGCATTGCCGACCTGGATTCAACGCAGCAGACCGTGATGCATGCGCTCATCGCCTCTCCGCTCAAGGTCGACGACATCGCGGCGCTCGTCTCGCTCGATGCTGTCGGTGTACTCAAACTCTTGGGTTCGCTTGAACTCGAGGGCCTTATCGAGCGCATGATGGATGGAAGGTATGCGCCCTCCAAGTTTGCCCTTCACGCCCAGACACCCTTCGGTCACAATGGAAAACGTGTCAATTAGAAAGGTGTTTGCAGATGCAGTTCGATCAGGTGACAGTTATCGGTGGCGGTCTGGCGGGTTCGGAATGCGCGATCCAGCTGGCAGATCGCGGGTTTGCCGTAAAGCTGTGCGAGATGCGCCCCCAGGTGAGCTCCCCGGCCCACCATACCGATCACCTGGCAGAGCTCGTCTGCTCCAATTCGTTTAAGTCGACCCGTCCGGATTCCGCGGCTGGTTTGCTGAAGGCCGAGCTTGAGCGCATGGGCTCAGTCCTGCTCGATTGCGCCCATCGCGCGGCTGTTCCCGCCGGTGGCGCCTTGGCGGTCGACCGCGTCAAGTTTTCCGAGCTTGTCGAGGCCGAGGTTGCCGCCCGTCCCAATATCGAGGTCGTGCACGGCGAGGTCACGCAGATTCCCGAGGGTCACGTGGTCATTGCCGCGGGCCCGCTGTGTTCACCGGCGCTGAGCGAAGAGGTTATGAAGCTCGTCGGTGGCGATGCCCTTGCGTTCTTCGATGCCGCGGCGCCGATCGTCGATGCCTCCACGCTCGATATGGACGTGCTGTTCTCGCAGTCGCGCTATGAGGAGCAGGGGAGCGGCGACTATCTCAACGCTCCGCTCAATAAGGAGGAGTACGAGGCCTTTATCGAGGCGCTTACCACGGCCGACCGCGTGGTGCTCAAAGACTTTGAGGGCGGCGATCTGTTCCAGGCCTGCCAGCCTGCCGAGGAAGTTGCGCGCACCGGCAAGGACGCCATTCGCTTTGGCGCCATGAAGCCCGTTGGCCTCACCGACCCGCGTACCGGACGTCGCCCCTGGGCAGCGATTCAGCTGCGTGCCGAGAACAAGGAGAAGACCGCCTATAACCTGGTGGGCTTCCAGACCAACTTGACCTTTGGCGAGCAGAAGCGCGTCTTCCATATGGTGCCGGGCCTGGAGAACGCTGAGTTCTTCCGCTACGGTGTCATGCACCGCAATACCTTTGTCGACGCCCCTCACGTGCTCGATAGCACCTTTGCCGTGCCCGGTACCGGCGTGCGCCTGGCCGGTCAGATCACCGGCACCGAGGGGTACATGGAAGCCGTGGCGACAGGTCTGCTCGCGGCGCTCAACACCTATGCCGAGGCTATCGGTGCCGCGGGCGTCGAGTTGCCGCGTGTGGGCGCCCTGGGTGCGCTCGTGGGCTATGCGACCGATCCTGCCACCGTGGGCTATCAGCCTATGCATGTCAACTTTGGCCTGGTGCCGCCACTCGAGGACGGTAAGCGCCGCAGCAAGCGCGACCGCTATCAGGCCTATGCGGACCGTGCGCTCGAGGCCCTCGATGCCTACTTGGCCACGCGTTCCGACTTGTTTGGAGGCGACCGGTCATAGCCTTTGACCTGTACGACACCGTCGACTCTTTTATCGCCTATATCGCACGCGTCGAGGGGCTTTCTCCCAACACGGTGACGGCCTATGGCTCGAGGCTAGAGCGCTTTGCTGCCTGGTGCGAGCGCGAGGATATTGATGCTTTCGCTGCCGACGTGCGCACCATTCGTCGCTATCTTGCCGAGCTTTCGCGTGAGCAGGTGGCTCCCCGAACGCTTGCGGCGCACCTGTCGGCTATTCGATCTCTCTATCGCTGGATGGCTGCCGAGGGGATTGTCGAGGGCGATGCGGTCTCGGCGATCGCGTCGCCCAAGCTGCCGCGTGACCTGCCGGGCGTCCTTATGACCCAGCAGGTCGAGGCGCTGCTCAAGACGCCTGATACCTCAACACCCGCGGGACTGCGCGATGCGGCGATGCTCGAGTTGCTCTATGCCTCGGGTGCCCGCATCTCAGAGCTTGCGGCGCTCAATGTGGAATCCATCTCATGGTCCGAGCGCACGCTGCGCCTGTGGGGCAAGGGAAGCAAGGAGCGCATCGTTCCTCTGTATCGTCGTGCGCTCGATGTGACGCGTCTCTATATTGAAGAGGGGAGGCCGGAGTTGCTCGCTCGGGCAAAGCGCCGCGACCTCGCTACCGGGCCGCATCCGCTGCTTATATCGGCGCGCGGCAATCGCATGAGCGCCGCGATGCTCCGGCGGCGGTTCCATACGCTGGCGACGCTCGCCGGCATTCCGGCCGACATCGCCCCGCATGCGATGCGCCATACCTTTGCGACCGACTTGCTCGAGGGCGGTGCGGACCTGCGCTCGGTTCAAGAGCTGCTAGGTCATGCGAGCCTGTCCACGACGCAGATCTACACGCATCTCACACCCGATCGGCTTAAGCGGGCTGTGGCTCAAGCCCATCCCCGCGGCGAATAGTGGCTGGCACGTCCCGCGCCGCACTCAGGTGTGTGGTTTTGATTGCGGGTTGGCAGGAAGAGGCATTCCTGCTATCATTCATCGGGTTGCTTCACGGCAACATGTTTTTATCACGCACGCGCGGCTACTTCATACCGTGGTGCCCGGGCTTTGGTAGCACATGTCCGGGTTGGTTTTGGAGGATGACCCCGCGCGGAGGCAAACCACAGGAGGTTTAACATGGCTACCAAGATTAATATCCGCACCCTGCTCGAGGCCGGCTGCCACTTCGGTCACCAGACCCGTCGCTGGAACCCCAAGATGAAGCCGTTCATCTTCGGTGAGCGCAACGGCATCTACATCCTCGACCTCAAGCAGACCATCCTCGACGCCGACCAGGCCTACACCTTCGTCAAGAACGTCGCCAAGGGTGGCAACGTGCTGTTCGTCGGCACCAAGAAGCAGGCTCAGGAGGCCGTCAAGAACGCTGCTGAGCGCGCCAACATGCCTTACATCAACCAGCGTTGGCTCGGCGGTATGCTGACCAACTTCGTCACCATCCGCTCCCGCATCAACCGCATGGAGGAGCTCGAGGCCATGGTCGAGGACGGCCGCATGGCAGTGCTCCCCAAGAAGGAGCAGGCTGTTCTCGGCAAGGAGCTCGCTAAGCTCCAGACCAACCTCGGTGGCGCCCGCGACATGAAGGGTCTGCCCCAGGCTCTCTTCGTCATCGACACCAAGCGCGAGGAGAACGCCATCAAGGAGGCCCAGCGCCTGAACATCCCCGTCGTCGCCCTGATCGACACCAACTCCGATCCCGACGAGGTCGAGTACGGCATCCCCTGCAACGATGACGCTATCTCCGCTGTCACCCTTATGTGCGAGCTCATGGCTGACGCCTGCCTCGCTGGCTCCGGCAAGGAGCAGGTCTCCGAGGCCGAGATGGCCGCTGAGCCCAAGGCCGAGTAAATCAGTCTTAGTTAATTCTTTTTCATCTCTTTGAAAGGAACCACAATGGCCCAGATTACCGCCGCTATGGTCAAGCAGCTCCGCGAGATGACCGACTCCCCGATGATGGAGTGCAAGAAGGCTCTCGTCGAGGCTGACGGCGACATGGACGCCGCTGTCGACGTTCTGCGTAAGAACGGCCTTGCCAAGGCTGCCAAGAAGGCTGGCCGTGAGACCAACGAGGGCGCTGTCGCCGCGTTCGTCTCCGAGGATGGCAAGACCGGCGCTCTGCTCGAGCTCTCCTGCGAGACTGACTTCGTTGGCTCTAACGCCAAGTTCACCGGCTTTGCTTCCAAGGTCGCTGAGGTTGTCGCTACCACCGAGCCTGCTGACGTCGACGCTCTGCTCGAGAAGCCGATGGGCGAGGAGACCGTTTCCTCCGAGCTCACCGAGATGATTCACATCATGGGCGAGAACATGAAGATCTCCCGCTTCGCTGCCCGCAAGGCCGAGAACGGCGCGCTCGCTTCTTACATCCACATGGGTGGTAAGATCGGCGTCCTCGTCGAGTTCGCCTTCGAGAAGGCTGAGACCGCTCAGGCTGAATCCTTCAAGACCTTCGCTCACGACGTTGCCCTTCAGGTTGCCGCTGTCGCCCCGATCTGCGCTACCCGCGATCAGGTTCCGGCCGAGACCGTCGAGCACGAGAAGCAGATCTACATGGCCCAGGCTGCCGAGTCCGGCAAGCCCGAGGCTATCCAGGAGAAGATGGCTGTCGGCCGTCTGGAGAAGTTCTACAAGCAGTCCGTGCTCACCGAGCAGGAGTTCATCAAGGACAGCTCCCTCACCATCAAGAAGTACGCTGAGCAGGTCTCCAAGGAGCTCGGCGACACCATTACCGTCGTTGCCTTTGACCGTCTGGTCCGTGGCGAGTAAATAAGCTCTTGTAGCTGGTAATGAGCAGGCTGTGGGTTTTACTCACAGCCTGCTTTTTCATGGCTCTTCTTAGAGCCTTTGATAGAATGTTGAGAGTTCAATCTAAAGGAGGATCGCTTTGTCCGACATCCGATATAAACGCGTGCTTCTTAAGCTTTCCGGCGAAGCGCTGATGGGCGACGGCCAATATGGCATCGACCCCAAGGTTACCGACCATCTTGCTAAGCAGGTCAAGGAGCTGCTCGCCGTTGGCCATGAGGTCGGCGTCGTTGTCGGCGGCGGCAATATTTTCCGCGGCATGGCAGGCGCTGCCGGTGGCATGGAGCGTGCTCAGGCCGACTACATGGGCATGCTGGCAACCGTTATGAACGCGCTCGCCCTGCAGGATGCCTTCGAGCATAACGATGTTCCCTGCCGCGTGATGAGCGCTATCCAGATGAACGAGATCTGCGAGCCCTATATTCGCCGTCGCGCCATCAACCACCTTTCCAAGGGCAACGTCGTTATCTTTGCTGCCGGTTCGGGCAATCCGTACTTTACGACCGACACCGCCGCGGCTCTTCGTGCGTGCGAGATCGGCGCCGAGATTCTGATCAAGGCCACCAAGGTCGACGGCATCTACGACAAGGATCCCGTCAAGTGCGCCGATGCCGTCCGTTTTGACAAGATTACCTATCACGAGGTTCTCGTCCGCGGCCTGCAGGTTATGGATTCCACGGCTACGGCACTGTGCCAGGATAACCGTATGCCGATTTTGGTCCTCAACATCGATGGCGAGGACACCGTCAAGCGCGCGCTTTCGGGTGAGCCCGTCGGCACGCTCGTCTATCAGGAGGATTAAGCATGGCAGAGAACATCACCGCCCACATGGACAAGTCGCTCGAGTCCCTCAAGCATAACTTCTCCAAGGTCCGTACCGGCCGCGCCAATGCCAACATTCTGTCCGACATCACCGTCGATTATTACGGTGTTCCCACGCCGGTCACGCAGGTTGCCGCCGTCAAGACCCCCGAGGCCCACATGCTGCTCATCGAGCCGTGGGACAAGGCACTCATCAACGCTATCGTCAAGGCCATCGGCGCTTCCGATCTGGGTATTACCCCCAACTCCGATGGCACCGTCGTTCGTCTGCCGTTCCCGGCTCCCACCGAGGAGCGCCGTCGCGAGCTCGTCAAGGAGTGCCGCGAGTACGCCGAGCAGGCCAAGGTGTCTATCCGTAACATCCGTCGCGACTTCAACAACAAGCTCGAGCGCGATGAGGAGCTCACCGAGGATGATGTCCGTCGCGAGCAGGCCAAGGTCCAGAAGCACACCGATGAGTATGTCGCCAAGGTCGAGGAGCTTCTGAAGGAAAAAGAAGCCGAGGTCATGGAGATCTAAGGTGCAATACGACGAGCATAAACTGGTCGAGTACTTTGCCGACGCCCCTGCGGGCGTCGGTTTTTCCGACCTTGACCTCAATAACATTCCGCACCATATCTCGTGCATTATGGACGGCAACGGTCGTTGGGCCACATCGCGCGGTCTTGCACGCACCGAGGGCCACAAGGCGGGTATCGTCTCCCTTCGCGAGATTATTACCGCTTGCGTGCGCCTGGGCGTCGACGTGCTTTCGGCCTATGCGTTTTCTACCGAAAACTGGAACCGCCCGCAGCATGAGGTCAACGTCTTGATGCACCTGTTTGCCAAGACGTTTATCGACGAGCTGCCGCTTCTGAAGCGCGAAAACGTGCGCGTTGTCTTTTTGGGTGACATTTCCGCGCTGCCCAAGAAGACCCGCGACGTTTTTGAACGCGGTCTTGCCGAGTGCGCCGATCACACTGGCATGACGCTGGCGCTTGCCGTCAACTACGGCGCGCGTGCCGAGATTACCCGCGCTGTCCGTCAGATCGCACTCGACGCTGCCGCCGGTAAGATCGACCCTGCCGCAATTGATGACGACATGGTGGCTTCCCACCTCTATACCGCCGGCCTTCCCGATCCTGAGCTTGTGATTCGCACCTCTGGTGAGCTGCGCCTTTCGAACTATCTGCTGTGGCAGGTGGCTTATTCCGAATTCTACGTCACCGATACCTATTGGCCCGACTTTGATCGTTGGGGCCTTGTCGACGCCATTTTGGCCTATCAGGGCCGTGACCGTAGGTTTGGTGGTCTGAGCAAGACCGAGGAGGCTTAATCGTGTCCGATCGTCCCAAGGCAACTGCTCCCAAGACATCTGAGCGCAAGGCTGTCGCTGCTGGAGCGCCTGCAGCGAAGAATGGCACCGGTTCGTGGCTTGCGGGCTTTATTACCCGTGCCGCCGCCGGTATCGTCTACGCCGTTGTCTTTATCCTGTGCCTGGTTTTGGGTATCGTGCCCACGGCCATCTTTGTTTCTGTCATGAGCGGTCTGTGCTGCTATGAGTTTTTCCGTATGACAAGGCTCGATGGCAAGATGGCTAACGAGCGCATGGGTATCGCTGCTGCCGTACTCTTTCCGCTGTCGGCGTTGGGCGATTCGATGTTGCTGAATGCCCTGCTTTTTGCCCTGATGCTCGCTGTGGGCATTTGGTATGTCTGGTCGCCGCGTACCCGCATCTCTGATGTGGCCGTGACGCTCATGGGCCCCATCTACACTGGCTTTATGCTGTCGGCTATCGTGCTGCTGCGCGATGCCGTGCCCGGTTTTGCCGGCGCCCTGCTTTCGGTGGGCGTTTGCGCGTCCCTTTGGGTCTCCGACTCGTTTGCCTACATCGTAGGTAGCCGTATCGGCAAGCACAAGATGGTTCCCAAGATCTCTCCCAAAAAGAGCTGGGAGGGGTTTGCCGGCGGCATCCTGGGCTCGGTTTTGATTTGGATCATCCTGTGGGCGACGCATTTCTACAAGCTCAGCCTGCCCTATGCGCTGCTGTGCGGCGTGGTCGTGTCCATTCTGGGCGTTATCGGCGACCTTATCGAGTCGCGCATCAAGCGCGGCGTGGGCGTCAAGGATTCCGGCAACCTTATCCCGGGCCACGGCGGCATGCTCGATCGTAGCGATTCGCTTATCTTCGGCTGCATCACCGCGCAGCTGATGCTGATGATCGGAGGCGTGCTGTAATGTCCTTCCAGACGACGTATGGCTCCGATGGACGTCTCCGTGTTGCCATCCTGGGCTGTACGGGCTCTATCGGCACCCAGGCGCTCGATGTGTGCCGTCAGCATGCCGATCGCTTGCAGGTGACGGCGCTGTCCGTTAACTCCAGTACTTCCGAGCTCGTTGCCGCTGCCCGCGAGTTCTCGGTTCCGGCGGTTGCCGTGGCCGATGTCGCTCATGGCGATGACGCCGTGCTGCAGGAGTTGCCCGAGGGCACGAAGCTCGGCGTAGGCGCGCAGGCGGTTTGCGAGCTCGCGCGTCGCGACGATGTCGACTGCGTGCTCGTCGCTATTGTGGGTGCCGCCGGTCTCGAGGCGAGCCATGCGGCCTTGACCTCAAATAAGCGCCTTGCCCTTGCCAACAAGGAGTCCCTCGTCGTCGGTGGCGACTTGCTTATGCCGTTGGCGCAACCGGGCCAGCTTATTCCAGTCGACTCTGAGCACTCCGCCATCTACCAGTGCTATCTGGGGGAGAACCCACGCGAGGCTCATTGTATTTGGCTCACCTGCTCGGGCGGTCCGTTCTTTGGCCGCACCCGCGACGAGCTCGACCGCGTGACGCGTGCCGATGCCCTCGCACATCCCACGTGGGCCATGGGTGCCAAGATCACCATCGACTCCGCCACCCTCATGAACAAGGGCCTGGAGCGCATTGAGGCCATGCATCTGTTTAACTGCGACCTCGATTTCATTAACGTGGTCGTGCAGCGTCAGTCCAAGATTCACTCTATGGTCGAGTTCGCCGACGGCTCCGTGATGGCGCATCTCGGTGCTTCCGACATGCGTATTCCCATCCAGTTCGCGTTCTCGTATCCCGAGCGTTGGGATACCCCGGCGCCTCGTATCGATTTCCGCGAGCTGGGGCAGCTCACGTTTGATGCTGCCGACATGGATACCTTCCGCTGTCTGGCACTGGCCGAACGTGCCGGCAAGACGGGTGGCACCATGCCGTGCGTGCTCAATGCCGCCAACGAGGTCGCCGTCGATGCCTTCCTGAACGATGGCTGCAGCTTTACCGATATCGATCGTATTGTGGAATCCTGCATGGATTCCCACGATATGCAGGCGGTCGATTCGTTTGAGCAGCTTCGCGACATCGATGCATGGGCGCGTGAAAAGGCAGCGCAGGTGCTCGCCGCAACCCGTTCCTAACCCATAAGGATTGCTTTTTCGTTTTATGGATACTGTTCTGAGCGTTCTCTCATCGGTCTTTTGGGGCCTGCTGATGCTTTCCGTCCTTGTGTTTTTGCACGAGGGCGGCCACTTTTTGGCGGCGCGTGCCTGCGGCGTCCGCGTGACCGAGTTCTTTTTGGGCCTGCCTTGCCGCTTTGACATCCATTACACGTCGCGTCGCATTGGAACCAAGTTTGGCGTGACCCCGCTGCTGCTGGGTGGCTACGCTGCCATCTGCGGTATGGATCCGACCGACGTCTCGTGTGCCGATCGCGTGCTCGCGGCTATCTATCGTCATGGTCGCGTGACCGTGGCCGACCTTGCTGTCGAGCTCGAGCTATCCGAGGAGGTTGTGCTCGAGGCATGCGCCTTGCTCTTGGGTTGGGGCTCTATCGCGCCTTGGTATGAGGAAGGGGAGAAGCCCTCGCCGAGCTACTATCCCACCAAGTATCAGACGCTGCCGCGAGACGCGGCGGGTTACACCACCTTTGACGGCCGCCGTTTCGATCGAGAGCATGCGACTACCGAGGGCGATGTGTGGGAGCTGCCGTGCGGCGAAGCCGAGTTCCTTGCGCAAGAGCGTTCGCATACCTATCTGGGCCAGGGTTTTCTCAAGCGCGCCTTTATGCTGCTCGCGGGCATTCTCGTCAATATCCTGACGGGCTTTTTGCTGCTTATGAGCATCTACTCTATTGCGGGTGTCACCGTGCCGATGGATACCAACGTGATCGGTCAGGTTGACGAGGGGTCTATTGCCGCCAAGGCGGGTATCGAGGGCGGCGACGCGATCCTTTCGGTTGACGGAGTATCGTGCTCTACCTGGATGGACGTTTACGATGCCATCGGCAAGGCCGCCGGTAAGGACGATATCGCCATTGAGTATGAGCGCGACGGCAAGCAGCATTCGACCACGGTTGCGCTCAAAGAGGACGAGCGCCTAGGTGTGTATGCCTCTACGCAGGTGGTCCGTTTAGACCCCATCACGTCGGCTCGCCTTTCGTTCTCCTGTGTCGTGCAGACAGCGGAGGGCGTGATGCGCCTGCTCCAGCCGCAGCATACGATGGAGATTCTCGATCAGTCTTCTTCGATCGTGGGCATTAGCGTTATGTCCTCACAGGCTGCTGCTGCCGGCCCTGCCACGTTCCTTTCGTTTGCCGCCCTCATTTCGTTCTCGCTTGGCTTTATGAACCTGCTGCCCATCCCACCACTCGATGGCGGCAAGCTGGTCATCGAGATCATTCAAAAGATTGCTGGCCGCGAGCTTCCGCTCAAGGTCCAGACGATTGTGAGCTATGTGGGCATCGCGCTCTTTGCGCTGCTGTTTGTCTATATGCTTCGTTCCGACGTCCTTCGATTTATCCTGTAGGGGAGTGTTTGGATTGTCTTTATCCCATCCTTTGCCTCGCGAGTTGACGCGCCCCGTGCATGTGGGCGGTGTGCAGATCGGTGGCGGCGCGCCGGTGGTGGTCCAATCCATGACCTGCACCGATACCGCTGACGCCCAGGCAACGCTTGCGCAAGTGTGCGCGTTGGCGCAGGCTGGCTGCGATATCGTGCGTGTGAGCGTGCCCACCGAGGCCGCGCTTGAGGGTTTCCGCACCATCTGTGCCGAGTCTCCGGTGCCGATCGTCGCCGATATTCACTTTAACCATAAGCTCGCCATCGGCGCCGTCGAGGCTGGTGCCGCCAAGCTTCGCATCAATCCCGGCAATATCGGCGATTGGGCTAAGGTCGATGCCGTGATCGATGCCGCGGGCGCCGCTGGGTGCGCGATTCGTATCGGTGTCAATGCCGGTTCGCTCGAACAGGATATCGCCGAGCGCGACGACCTCATGCAGCCCGAAAAGCTCGTGATGTCGAGCGAGCGCTTCGTCAAGCACTTTGAGGACCGCGGTTTTACGAACATTGTGCTTTCGGCCAAGGCCCATAGCGTGCAAACGACGCTTGATACCTATCGAGCCCTGTCGCGTGAGATTCCCCACGTTCCGCTTCACCTGGGCGTGACGGAGGCGGGGACCAAGCTCCAGGGCACCATCAAGAGCTCTGTAGGCTTGGGTATCTTGCTTTCTGAAGGCATTGGCGACACCATGCGTGTGTCGCTCACAGCCGATCCGGTTGAGGAGCCGCCGGTTGCCTGGGGTATTCTGCAGTCGTTGGGCCTGCGTCGCCGTGGCCCCGAGATTGTCTCGTGCCCCACATGCGCCCGCTGCCAGGTTAACCTTATTCCCATTGCCGAGGAGGTTACCGAGCGGCTTAAGAACTACTCCGCGCCGCTTTCGATCGCTGTGATGGGATGTGCCGTTAATGGCCCCGGCGAGGCTTCTGATGCCGATCTGGGCGTTGCTTGCGGACGTGGTCAGGCCTTGCTCTTTTCGCATGGCCAGATCATTGGTAAAGTAGCTGAGGACCAAATTGTCGACGCGCTTATGGCAGAGGTCGACAAGCTTATTGAGGAGAAATAAATGACCCGAGCAATGTATATGTCTAAGCTCTATGCGCCGACGCTTAAAGAGGATCCGGCGGACGCTGAGCTCGCCAGCCACCGCCTGCTGCTCCGTGCCGGCATGATCCGCAAAGAGGCCGCCGGCCTGTATTCCTATCTGCCGCTCGCATGGCGCTCGATCCGCAAGATCGAGAATATCGTGCGCGACGAGATGGACGCTGCCGGTGCCCAGGAGCTTATGATGCCTATCATGGTCGACGCCGAGTTGTGGCGTGAGTCCGGCCGCATCGACGCCTATGGCAAGGAGCTTGTGCGCTTTGACGACCGTCACGGTCGCGAGTTCGTCCTGGGTCCCACCCACGAGGAGACCGTCACGGCCCTGGTGCGCAATGAGCTGCGCTCCTACAAACAGCTGCCCGTCAACCTGTACCACATTCAGGACAAGTTCCGCGACGAGTTTCGTCCCCGCTTTGGCCTGATGCGCGGTCGCGAGTTCATCATGAAGGACGCCTACAGCTTCTCCGCCACGCAGGAGAGCCTGCAGGAGGAGTACGACAAGATGAAGCAGGCCTACGCTAACATCTGCGAGCGCTGCTACATCAAGGCTCTGCCCGTTGTCGCCGACTCCGGCGAGATCGGCGGCGACACTTCCGTCGAGTACATGGCTCTTGCCGACGCCGGCGAGGCTTCGCTCGTCTACTGCGACGATTGCGGTTTTGCTGCCGATGACGAGGCTGCAAGCACCAAGGTCGTTGTGACCGAGGGCCCCGGCGATGGCACGCTCACCAAGGTCGAGACTCCGGGTATGGGCACCATCGAGGCCGTTGCCAAGTTCTTCGGCTTCCCCGAGAACGGCACGCGCAAGTCGCTGGCACTCATCGACTCCGAGGGCAAGCCGGTCGTGGCCATTGTCCCGGGCGACCACGAGCTCAATGACTGCAAGGCCGAGCATGTCTTTGGCAAGGGCTACCGCATGATGACCGACGAGGAGCTTCAAGCGAACGGCCTGCACAAGGGCTTTATCGGACCGGTCAACCTGCCCGAGGGCATCCGTCTGGTGTGCGACGAGAGCCTGCGCGATTCCAAGCAGTGGGCCTGCGGTGCCAACGAGGTCGATTATCACTTTACCGGTGCCTGCCCCGAGCGCGACTTTACCGTCGATGAGTGGGCCGATCTGGTCACCGTTGTCGCCGGCGACCCCTGCCCGCACTGCGGCAAGCCGCTCTCCGCTGCCCGCGGCATCGAGGTCTCTCAGGTCTTCCAGCTGGGCACCAAGTATTCCGAGGCCATGGGTGCCACCTTTATGGACGAGGATGGCAAGGAGAAGCCGCTCATCATGGGCTGCTACGGCGTTGGTGTGTCCCGCTCGCTCGCTGCCGTCGTGGAGCAGCACAACGACGAGCACGGTATCGTCTGGCCGGTCTCCGTTGCCCCGTACGAGGTCGCGGTGATTCCGCTCGATCCCAAGAAGGAGGAGTGCGCTACCGTCTGCGAGCAGATCGTTGATGGCCTGTGCGCCGAGGGTATCGAGGTCGTCGTCGATGACCGTGACGAGCGTCCCGGCTTTAAATTTGCCGACAACGACCTTATGGGCTTCCCGTATCAGGTCGTTCTGGGTAAGCGTGGCCTCAAGAACGGCACCGTCGAGCTCAAGGACCGTGCTACGGGTGAGCGCGAGGACGTGGCGATCGACGAGGTCGTCGCCAAGGTCGCCGAGCTTGTGAAGGCGGCACGCCGTTAATCGGCGATTTCGCTTGTAGTTCGATATACGGGACGGCCCCGCATTTCTCCAGATAGGGGAGATGCGGGGCCGTCCTTTTATCTTGTCGGCGTACTCAATCGCTAAAAGGAAACCCCACAGCCCATGCGAGCTGCGGGGTTTCCTTTGTGCCTCCGATGCGAAATAAATCGCTCAGATATTACTGATAATCGACGACGTCGATCCAGTTCTTCAGGAACTCATCGTTCACGTTGCGCTTACGAGCGAGCTCGGAAGCGGCGACGATGCTCGTCCACTGACGCACGACCTGCATGGGCATGTCGGCGCGGTCGCAGTAGAGCTCCAGATAAGCCTCGGCCTGGTCCTTGCTGTTGAGGGCAAAGAGCAGGTAGGTGGTGGCAACGTCGGCAGCAGGGGAGCCCTGGGTAGCGTGTGCCCAGTCGCACACATAGAGCTGGCCGTCGTCGCCGACGATGACGTTGGAGGGGTTGAAGTCGCCGTGGCAGACCTTGAACTCCTTGGTCATACCGTCCAGACGCTCCTGAAGGTTGTAACGCGTGGTGGCATTGAGCTGATCAAGGCTGTCGATCATGCGGGCGAACTTGTCGCGCTGACGGTTGAGCAGCGGGGAGGTGTAGCCGTGGATCTCGATCTGGAGGTCGACGAACATCTCGAGGTACTCACCGAAGCGCTGGGGCTCGGCAGTCATCTTCTCGGCAAGGGTGGTGCCCGGAACCTTCTCGGTCACGAGCGCCCAGCCGTTGGCGTTCTCGAGCTGGGAAACCTCGAGAGCCTTGGGGCTGCGGATGCCGCACTCATTGATGCGGGCAAGATTCAAAGCCTCGTTGAACACGTCGGAGACAGGCTTGGTCTCGTTAAAGACCTTGACGATCTTGTCGCCCAGGTCGTAAACGACCTTGTTGCCACGGCGGACGAGCTCGGTCTTGGAATCGGGTAGCAGCATGGTTGCATCCTTTCAACGATGCGATAGAAGCGACGGCGGGGGTGTGTGAAACACCCGTGCACCCCCGCCGCAAAAAACCGTGCTAAAAACTAGCAGACGGCGTAGTCCTGGGGCTCGCGGCCGTAGTAGGCGTCCAGGTAGAGCTCCTTGATCTCGCTCATGAGCGGGTAGCGCGGGTTAGCGCCGGTGCACTGGTCGTTGAATGCCTGCTCGGTCATCTCGTCGAGGGTGTCGAGGAAGTACTGCTCGTCAACACCGTAGTCGGCGATGGTCTTCTTGACACCGATGAAGTCCTTGAGCTCCTCGAGCTTCGTGATGAAGTTCTCGAAGACCTCCTTGTCGTCCTTGCCCTCGATACCGCAGTACTTGGCCATCTCGGCGTAGTTGTGCAGCGCGTTGGGGTAAGGATACTGGGAGAAGGTACCCATCTTGACGGGAGCCTCGGCGGCGTTGTAGCGCATGACGCGGGTCAGGATGACGGCGTTAGCGATGCCGTGGGGCAGGTGATGGAAAGCGCCGAGCTTGTGAGCCATGGAGTGGTTGAGGCCCAGGAAGGCGTTGGCGAAGGCCATACCGGCCATGCAGGAGGCGTTGTGCATCTCCTCGCGGGCGTGCGGGTCCTTGGCGCCGTTCGTGAAGCTGGAGGGCAGGTTCTCAAAGACGAGCTTGGCAGCGCGCTCGGAGAGGCCCTTGGTGTAGTCGGAAGCCATGATGGAGACGTAGGACTCGATGGCGTGGGTCATGACGTCGATGCCGGAGGCAGCGGTCAGGCCGCGCGGGGCGGTCATGCAGTTGTCGGCGTCGACGATAGCCATGTTGGGGAGCAGCGCGTAGTCGGCGAGCGGCCACTTGATGCCGGTCTCCTTGTCGGTGATGATGGCGAACGGCGTGCACTCGGAGCCGGTACCCGAGGAGGTCGGGACGGCGACAAAGTAGGCCTTCTTGCCCATCTCGGGGAAGGTGAAGATACGCTTGCGGATGTCCATGAAGTCCATGGCCATGTCCTCAAACTTGCACTCGGGGTGCTCGTACATCATCCACATGATCTTGCCGGCGTCCATAGCGGAGCCACCGCCGACGGCGATGATGACGTCCGGCTCAAAGAGAGCCATCTGCTTGGCGCCGCGACGTGCGCACTGCAGCGACGGATCGGGCTCGACGTCGTAGAAGCAGTCGTGGGCGATGCCCATCTCGTCGAGCTTGGCCTCGATGGCGCGGGTGTTGCCATTCTTGAAGAGGAACTGGTCGGTAACGATGAAGGCGCGCTTCTTGCCCATGACGTTGCCCAGCTCGTCGAGGGCGACGGGCGTGGAACCCTTCTTGAAGTAGACCTTCTCGGGAGCGCGGAACCACAGCATGTTCTCACGGCGCTCGGCCACAGTCTTAACGTTGATCAAGTGCTTCACCCCAACGTTCTCGGAGACGGAGTTGCCGCCCCAGGAGCCGCAGCCCAGGGTCAGAGACGGCTTCATGCCAAAGTTGTACAGGTCACCGATGCCGCCGTGCGAGGACGGGGTGTTGATGACGA
Source organism: Collinsella sp. (assembly GCA_046995905.1). Taxonomy (GTDB): domain Bacteria; phylum Actinomycetota; class Coriobacteriia; order Coriobacteriales; family Coriobacteriaceae; genus Collinsella. The sequence continues at coordinate 1,621,075 of JBKXET010000001.1, read as the reverse complement.
TACGGCAGGCCTTCATGACGTGCTCGAACAGGCTGATCTTCTCGGCCTGGGCGGGATGCACGTACAGAGAGGCGGTGTGGCCCGGGCCACCGGCGAGCACCAGGTGCTCGGCCTTGTCGACGGCCTCCTGGAAGTCCTTGGCGTGGTACATGGCCAGGACCGGGGAGAGCTTCTCGTGGGAGAACTCCTCCTTGGCGGGGTCGGTGGAGGTGACCTCGGCGATCAGGATCTTGGTCTTGGCGGGAACCTCGATACCGGCGAGCTCGGCGATCTTGGCGGCAGCCATGCCGGGGATGCGGTGATCGAGAGCGCCGTTCTTGAACATGGCGGCACGCAGGGCCTCCATCTCGGCACCCTGTTTGACGAAGTAGCAGCCGCGCTTCTGGAACTCGGCCTTGACCTGGTCATAGATGGTGTCGATGACGGTCACGGACTGCTCGGAAGCGCAGATCATGCCGTTGTCGAAGGTCTTGGAGTGGATGATGGAGTTGACGGCGAGCAGCACGTCGGCGGTGTCGTCGATGACGACCGGGGTGTTACCGGCGCCAACGCCCAGGGCGGGCTTGCCCGAGGAGTAGGCGGCCTTGACCATACCTGGGCCACCGGTGGCGAGGATGATGTCGACGTCGCGCATGACCATGTTGGTCAGCTCGATGGAGGGGACATCGACCCAGCCGATGATGCCCTCGGGGGCGCCGGCCTTGACGGCGGCGTCAAGCACGAGCTTGGCGGCGGCGATGGTGCACTTGGCGGCAGCCGGGTGCGGGGAGATGATGATGGCGTTGCGGGTCTTCAGGCAGATCAGCGTCTTGAAGATCGCGGTGGAGGTGGGGTTGGTCGTCGGGATGACGGCGCCCACGATGCCGATAGGCTCGGCGATCTTGGTGATGCCGTAAGCCTCGTCGCGCTCCAGGACACCACAGGTCTTGGTGTTCTTGTAAGCGTTGTAGATGTACTCTGCGGCGTAGTGGTTCTTGATGACCTTGTCCTCAAGAACGCCGCGGCCGGTCTCCTCGATGGCCATCTTCGCCAACGGGATACGAGCCTTGTTGGCGGCCATGGCGGCCTCATAGAAGATCTTGTCGACCTGCTCCTGCGTGTACGTAGCAAAAAGCGCCTGGGCCTCTCGCATCTGAGCGAGCTTAGCCTCAAGCGCCTCTACGTTGTCCACAATTGCGGGAGTAGTGTTTTCCGGTGACTTTTTCACCATTTGTGTCTCCTTGCGATCGGAGATTTACCCTACGCCTTGCATGATAGCAAGAAATTATTCGGCGAACGGTAAGATTCCCGTAAAAGGCACACTAAAACGCTTCAACTAAATGAACCGTTTCAACTAAAACTATGCCCAATGCATCGCCCCGCTCATTGGGGACAGACTCTCATGAGTATTTCAATGGGAAAACGGGACATCTGTTTGATAATCGCTATTCGCGGGTCGCGGTTGAGTCGGACACACAGGCGGTGCAGCTACTCGATTACATCCATTTCAATCCCGTGTAAGGTGCGTCCGACTCGCTCGAGGCGTACCGTTAGTTACAAGGCATACCAGCTGCGCTATGATCCCTTTGACATCTGCAAACCCTCATATAAGTCTGTCCCCAATGAGTGCAAAAAGGCGCCCTCCGTAGGGGAGGACGCCTTTGGTAAGTTCTATATGAACGCGAGGTCTTTGACCCGGAGAGTCCGAGGTACTTGTTGGTAAGACCTTATTTAGGAGCGCGCAACCTTGCCAGACTTGAGGCAGGTGGAGCAAACGTTCATCTTGCGACGGTGACCATCGACGACGACGTAGACGCGCTGGATGTTGGGGCGGAACTTACGGTTGGTGACGCGGTGAGAGTGGCTGATGGAGCGACCGGCAACGGGGTGCTTACCGCAAACTTCGCAAACTTTGGACATAACTGACCCTCCTTGGGCGACAAACGAACATGTCGCGTTAACAAACAAGCCTGAACTATAGCACAGAAGCAGCTCCCTGTGCGTAATCTACACAGAGATATTCCTCTTTTGGCGATAGTGCTCACGCCACGGCCCTGGACGTAGATCCGATTTGCGTGCAGCAGAGGGGATTATGCCAGCTCGTGCGTGCGTTTTCAAGCTCGTCCCACAAATATATATAGGTTTATTGAGCATTGGGCTCCGTTTACGGATTGCTCTGTATTAATGCTCGCAATTAAGCTCGAGGTTGGCTACACTATCCCATGACCATTAAAGGGGTACGAGATACCCACATGGAATTACATAGCTGCCAAAGAGCAGCCCTTCCTGTGGGTGTCTGGTCCGCTTTAAGCGGTCGGGCATCTATTTTTTTGACTGTGTCAGCAGTCAAGACATGTGAGGAAGGAGATCGATGGGCACGACTTCCCCCAAGGCGGTCATCATGGACGAGACCGCCGTCAATCGAGCGATGACCCGCATCGCGCACGAGATTCTCGAGCGCAACGAGGGCTGTGAAGACCTCGCTCTGGTCGGCATCGTCACGCGCGGCGACCTTCTGGCAAAGAAGCTCGCCGAGGAGATCAAGGAGATCGAGGGCGTCGACGTTCCGCTCGGCAGCCTCGACATCAGCTTCTACCGCGATGACTACGCTACCAATTTCGCTCCCGCGATCCACGCCACCAACATTCCCTTCAGCGTCGATGGCAAACGCGTCGTTTTGGTGGACGACATCCTGTATACGGGCCGTACCATCCGCGCCGCTCTAGACGCCGTCATGGACCTGGGCCGTCCGAGCCGCATTGAGCTGGCAGTCCTCGTTGACCGCGGCCACCGCGAGCTCCCCATCTCGCCGGACTTTGTCGGCAAGAACGTTCCCTCGTCGCATGAGGAGAACGTGCACCTATATATGAAGGAAGTCGACGGCCACACCGCTGTCGAGATTAACGACGTCGCGCCGGGTTCCCACGTGGGCTCCGCGCCGCTGGGAGGTGAGTAGTACCGTGGCGTTCAACCATAAGCACCTGATCGACATTACCGAGTACTCCGAAGAGGACATCAAGCTCATCCTCGAGACCGCCAAGGCGTTCTCCGAGGTCAACGAGCGTGCCATCAAGAAGGTCCCCACGCTCAAGGGCAAGACCATCGTCAACATGTTCAACGAGCCCTCGACGCGCACCCGCAGCTCCTTCGAGCTCGCCGAGAAGCGTCTTTCGGCCGACAGCCTCAACTTTGGCGGCTCCTCGACCTCCACGGTCAAGGGCGAGAGCCTCGTCGACACCGTCGAGACCCTCAACGCCTACAAGATCGACTGCATCGTCGTGCGCGATAAGCACGCCGGTGCTCCCTACATCGTCACGCAGAACTCGCCCGCGAGCGTCATCTGCGCCGGTGACGGCAAGCACAACCATCCCACGCAGGCCCTGCTCGACCTGTACACCATCTGGGAGCACAAGGGTGACTTCCACGGTCTGAAGGTCGCCGTCGTCGGCGATATCGCGCACTCCCGCGTCTGCGGCTCGCTGATTCCCGCCCTTAAGATCATGGGCTGCGAGACCTACGCCGTCGCCCCCGGCACGCTGCTGCCGCCGGCGCCCGAGGTCCTGGGCTGCGACCACGTGACGAGCGACCTCGATTCCGTCCTGCCCGAGCTGGACGTCGTTTACATGCTGCGCGTGCAGCAGGAGCGTCTCGAGGGTGCCCCGTTCCCGACCATTCGTGAGTACCACAAGCTCTTCGGTCTGACCAAGGACCGCGAGAAGCTCATGAAGCCCGACGCGATTATCTGCCACCCGGGCCCCATCAACCGCGGCGTCGAGTTCGATTCCTATATGGCCGACCACCCGCAACGCTCCGTCATCCTGGAGCAGGTCTACGCCGGTATCTGCGTGCGTATGGCTATCCTGTATCTGCTGCTTGGAGGTGCCGATAATGGCCTTGCTTCTTAAGAATGCCCACGTCGTCGACCCGTCCGTCGAGCTTGACGGTGTCGTTGACGTCCTGATTGACAGCGACAAGATCGCCGAGGTCGGCGAGAATCTCGCCGTCGAGGGAGCCGAGGTCCGCGACCTTTCCGGCAAGTACCTCGTCCCCGGCCTGGTGGACATGCACGTCCACCTGCGCGAGCCCGGCTACGAGGTCAAAGAGGACATTGAGAGCGGCACCCGCGCAGCTGCCAAGGGCGGCTTTACCGGCGTGTGCGCCATGCCCAACACCGACCCCGTTACCGACAACGGTACCGTCGTTGAGTTTGTCAAGTCCCGCGCTGCCGAGGTCGGCCACTGCCGCGTCTATCCGTCGGGCGCCATGACCCGCGGTCTTAAGGGCGAGGCCATGTCCGAGATGGGCGATATGGTCGCCCACGGCGCCGTCGCCTTCACCGACGACGGTCGCGGCGTGCAGGGCGCAGGCATGCTCCGTCGCTGCATGGACTACGGCAAGATGTTCGGCAAGGTCTTTATGAGCCACTGCCAGGACGAGGACCTGGTCGGCCACGGCCAGATCAATGAGGGCAAGGTCTCGACCCGCCTGGCTCTCGAGGGCTGGCCGGCTGCCGGCGAGGAGCTCCAGATCACCCGCGACATCGAGATCGCCAAGCTGACCGGTGCCAAGCTGCACATCCAGCACATCTCCACCGCCCATGGCCTGGAGATCGTGCGTGCCGGTAAGGCCGCTGGCGTTCAGGTTACCTGCGAGGCCACCCCGCATCACATGTTCCTGACCGAGAACGACCTGGACGAGACCTACAACACCTCGCTCAAGGTCAATCCGCCGCTGCGTACCGAGGAGGATGCCGAGGCCATCCGTCAGGGCGTCATCGACGGCACCGTCGACGTTATCGTCACCGATCACGCTCCCCACACCCCGTGGGAGAAGGCCCGCGAGTTCGAGCTTGCGCCCTTTGGCATGATCGGTCTCGAGACCTCGCTGTCGCTCGTGCTCACCGAGCTGGTCAACACGGGCAAGATGAGCATGGGCCGTATGGTCGAGCTCATGGCCATCAAGCCGCGTGAGATCCTGGGCCTCGACCAGGTTCAGGTCAAGGCGGGCTCCGTTGCCGACCTGACCGTGTTCGACCCCTCTGCCACCTGGACGGTCGGCGAGGACGGTTACGAGTCGCGCGCCGAGAACTCCGGTTTTGCCGGCCGCACGCTTACCGGTCGTGCCACCGATGTGTTTGTCGGCGGTAAGCAGACGCTCGCCGACGGCTGCATCTGCTAGCATAGCCTTATCGCTTTTGTGCGCGGTGCCCTTGCGGTGCCGCGCTTTCTGTTCGTTTTGACCATGCAATCGCATGGGGGATTGGAGCGTCTATGCCCACACCTTCCACTGCACGCATGCACGACTTCGAGGTCGTCTCGAACCAGGAGATCGCCGACGGCATCTTCTCGCTCGTCATCTCGGCCCCCAAGCTTGCAAGTGCGCTCAAGCCCGGTCAGTTTGTGAACATTGCCGTGCCCGGCGATGCGTCCTCGCTGCTTCGCGTGCCCCTGAGCTTCTATCGCGCCGACGCCCAGGCCGGTACCGTCGAGCTGTGGTACGCCGTCGTGGGTGACGACACCCGTCGTCTGTCGCAGATGGCCCCCGGCTCCACCTCTAACCTGCTGGGCCCCGGTGGCCGTGGCTGGATGGTACCCGAGGGCACCAGGAAGGCCCTGCTCGTCGCCGGCGGCATCGGCGTTCCGCCCGTGCTGTGCCTCGCCGGCATGCTTGCCGAGCAGGGTGTGGCCGTCGACGTGTGCCTGGGCTTTGGCACCGCGTCCAAGGCCGTGGGCATCGATGAGTTCCGCGCTCTGTGCGACACGGTCAACGTTTGCACTGACGACGGTTCGCTCGGCACGCACGGTTTTTGCACCGATCCTGCCGCCGAGCTGCTCGGCGAGGGCGGCTACGACTATGTCGCCAGCTGCGGTCCCGCCGTCATGATGAAGAAGGTCGCCGCCGCTGCCGCCGAGGCCGGTGCCTACTGCGAGGTGTCGCTTGAGCGCATGATGAGCTGTGGCTTTGGCGCCTGCAACACCTGCAATGTCGAGACGGTCGACGGTATGAAGGGTGCTTGCATGTGCGGCCCCGTGTTCGATGCTTCCAAGGTGGTGGTCTTCTAGTGGGTACCGTGAACATGGCCGTCGATTTCGGCGGCGTCAAGATGCAGAACCCCATCAACACCGCAGCCGGTACCTTTGGCTACGGCTGGCAGTTCCAGAACTTCTTTGATGTTTCCCAGCTGGGCGCCATCACCACCAAGGGTTGCGCTGCCGAGCCCTGGCCCGGCAATCCCGCGCCCCGCATGGCCGAGATTCCCGGCGGCATGATCAACTCCGTGGGCCTTCAGAACCCCGGCGTGGCCGCCTTTGCCCGCGAGTCCGGTCCGTGGCTCGAACAGCTGTCCAAAGACGGCTGCCAGGTCATTTGTCAGGTTGCCGGCCACTCCGTTGACGAGTTTGTCCGCGCACTCGAGATGTATGTCGAGCTGTGCCCCTGGGCTGCCGGCTACGAGATCAACGTGAGCTGCCCTAATATCGCCGCCGGCGGTGCCGCCATGGGATCAACGCCCGAGGGCGCCTCTTCCGTTATGGCTGCCTGCCGCAAGGTGACCGATAAGCCGCTGTTCGTGAAGATGGCGCCGGTCAACGTCGCCGAGATCGCCAAGGCCCTCGAGGCTGCCGGTGCCGATGGCCTTTCGGTCATCAACTCCATCCAGGGCATGGCCATCGACGTCCATACCCGCAAGTCTCGCGTGGCCAAGCCCAAGGGCGGCCTTTCGGGCCCGCTGTGCCACCACATCGCCGTGCGCATGGTCTGGGAGGTCGCCCAGGCCGTCGATATCCCCATCAACGGTGTCGGCGGTGTCATGACGGGCGAAGATGCGGCCGAGTTTATCCTGGCCGGCGCCACCTGCGTGTCGGTCGGCATGGCCAACTTCGTCGATCCGTGTGCTTCGCTTAAGATTGCGCATGAGCTCGAGGCCTGGGCCGAGTCCCAGGGCGTAAAGGACATCAACGAGCTGGTAGGTGCTTTCGAATGCTAGAGAATGATGCCCGCGACCGTGTTATCGTCGCCCTCGACTGCGACCGTGAGCGCGCGCTCGAGCTCGCCCACGAGCTTTCGGGCCATGCCGCCTGGCTCAAGGTCGGCATGACGCTCTATTACGCTGAGGGTCCCCAGATCGTCAAGACCTTTAAGGACCTTGGCTTTAAGGTCTTCCTCGACCTTAAGTTCCATGACATTCCGCATCAGGTGCGCGGCGCTGCCCGCTCGGCCTCGCTTGCCGGTGCCGACCTGCTTTCGGTCCACGGCCTGGGCTCGGGCGCTATGCTCGCTGCCTGCCGTGAGGGTGCCGAGGAGGCGCGCGAGGACCGCGCCAAGCTCGTCGCCATCACTGTGCTCACGAGCATGAATCAGGATGCCTTGAGCGAGATCGGCGTCGAGTCGCCCGTGGCCGAGGAGGCCGCCCGCTTGGCAAAGCTTGCTCAGGCCAACGGCATCGATGGCATCGTGTGCTCGCCGATGGAGGCTCACGACATGCGTGAGCTGCTGGGTCCCGATGCCCTGATCGTGACTCCGGGCGTGCGTCCGGTGGGTGCCGCCCTTGGTGACCAGTCCCGCGTGGCGACGCCTTCCCAGGCTATCGAGCGTGGCGCAAGCCACATTGTGGTGGGCCGTCCCATCACCGGTGCCGACGATCCGGTTGCCGCCTTTGACGCCATCGTCGCCGAGCTGGTCGAAAACGTCGAGTAAAAGATTCCCCTAAGTCACCACTTTTGGGTCTCATTAGCACAAAATAGCCCCTGTGCCTGCGTAAACTTTCCCATCCTTTGTGTGGAATCGCAGGTCAGGGGCTTAACTTTGGGCGCAGTATATTGCACTTTTTGCGGGTATCGTCTAACCTATGGAGCCGCGATTAGGCATTTTGTACGTTCTACGTGCTAAAATGCCAATTATTGAATCAGATATAACCCAACTATTTGGAGGTACGAATGGCACTCCCTCAGCTTACCGACGAGCAGCGCAAGCAGGCTCTTGAGAAGGCTGCTGCCGCACGTCACGCCCGCGCTGAGCTTCGCGAGCAGATCAAGAAGGGCGAGAAGTCCCTCGAGTCCGTGCTCAACTCCGATGACCCCATCGCTTCCCGCATGAAGGTTTCCACCCTCATCGAGTCTCTCCCCGGTTATGGCAAGGCCAAGGCCGCCAAGATCATGGAAGAGCTCGGTATCTCCGCTACTCGTCGCGTCCAGGGCCTCGGCGTCCGTCAGCGCGAGCAGCTCCTCGAGCAGCTGACCAAATAAGTGAGCGCTCAGGATTCCAAGCTCTTTGTGATTTCTGGACCGTCAGGCGCAGGCAAGGGTACGCTCGTCACTCGTGTGCGCGAGCGCCGCTCGAACCTGGGTCTGACGGTTTCGGCTACCACGCGAGCTCCACGCAAAGGTGAGGTCGACGGCGTCAACTACTTTTTTCTGACGCGCGAGGAGTTCGACCGCCGCGTGGCAAACGGTGAGTTTGTTGAGTGGGCCGAGGTCCACGGTAACTGCTACGGCACGTTGGTGAGCGAGGTCACATCCAAGCTCGCCTCGGGCTCGTCTCTGATTTTGGAGATCGATGTCCAGGGCGCCCTGCAGGTGAAGGAGCGTTTCCCCGAGGCCGTGCTGATCTTTATCAAGCCGCCTTCGCTTGAGGTGCTCCGCGAGCGTCTAGTCGGTCGCGGTACCGAGACGCCCGAGACGATTGAGCTGCGTATGGCAAACGCCGCCGATGAGCTTGCCCTTGCCGACCGCTACGACGACGTCGTGGTGAATGACGATCTCGACCGCGCGACCGATGAGCTCGTTCGCGTTCTCGATATGCATGAAAGGATCTGAGGTCCGTGTCCGTTGTAAAGCCTTGCATTGACGATCTTCTGGAGAAGACCGATCACAACCGCTTCCTGCTCGCTTCGCTTGCCTCCAAGCGCGCCTGCGACATCAATAGCATGCTGCGTGGCCAGCACAACCGCGTGCTTGCCGTCCAGGATGTCGATGACATCACCATCGGGCTTTCCGGTGCCGATACCATCTCGATGGCTATGGACGAGATTGTCGACGGCGACATCTCTTACGACGAGGCCCGTTACGAGAAGGCGCTCGGCCACAAGGTTGCTGAAGCCTAAATGGCGGCTCGCGTCTGCCTAGTCCACTATCACGAGGTTGGGCTGAAGGGCAAGAACCGCGCACATTTTGAGCATATCCTCATGGATAACATCAAGGCGGCCTTGGCCGCCTTTTCCGTGAACGCCGTGTCTCGAATTTCCGGTTATATCCTCGTGACCTTTAACGAGCATCAGGCCGACGAGGCGGCGCGTGTCATCCGCACCGTCCCCGGCGTTGCCCGTGTGTCTTTGGCGTATCACACCAACCGCGACCCGCAGGAGTACTGCGCCGCCGCTGTGAAGGCGCTGCGCGAGTTTGGTTCCTTCGATTCGTTTAAGGTGCACGCCAAGCGCTCCAATACTGACTATGAGCTCACCTCGATCGATATCAATCGACAGGTTGGCGAGGTGCTGTGTGAGGCGTTTCCCGATAAAAAGGTCCAGATGCACGACCCCGACGCGATGGTGCACGTTCTGGTGGTTCAGGGTAGTGTCTACGTGTATGCGCGCTCCGAGCGCGGCGTTGGCGGCCTTCCGGTGGGTTCTGCCGGCAAGGTCGTGACGCTGCTGTCCTCGGGTATCGATTCTCCGGTGGCGACCTGGATGCTCGCGCGCCGCGGCGCGGTGTGCGTGCCGGTACATTTCTCCGGTCGTCCGCAGACGCCCGATACGAGTGAGTATTTGGTGCAGGACATCATCCGTGCGCTTGAGCCGGGTGTCCAGATCGGCCGCCTGTACGTGGTGCCGTTTGGCGACTGCCAGCGTGAGATTTCGGTCACCTGTCCCAGCAACCTGCGCGTGATCATGTATCGCCGCATTATGTATTCGGTTGCTGAGCGCATTGCACACATCGAGGGTGCCAAGGCCATCGTTACGGGCGAATCGCTTGGACAGGTTGCTTCCCAAACGCTTGAGAACATCATGGCCGTCAACGAGGCCGTGAAGATCCCCGTGTTCCGTCCTCTCATCGGTTCGGACAAGCAGGAGATCATCGCGCGCGCCGAGGAGATCGGTACGTTCGATATCTCGACTGAGGCCGCTCCCGACTGCTGCACGCTGTTTATGCCGCGCCGTCCCGAGACGCACGCTAAACTCGATGCCGTGCATGAGGCTTGGGAGTTGTTCGATCACGAGGAGATGATTGAGCGCCTGCTCAAGCAGACCGAGTACATCGACTTCGAGAGCAACACATATAAGGCCCCTAAGACCTTAAAACGCAAACATTCGGAGCTTGCTCCGCGTGAGATTTACCAAGATCACGAGTAAATTTGTGCATAGACCGACGATGCGCCTGTATCGTCGGTCTTTTGCTATCTGGGCATTTTGCGACTAAGTGTTCATTTGTCGACGTGTGCCTGAATAAATGGACATTATTTCGCAAGGGTTTGGTCAGCTTTTGGTTTGACCGCAAAAACCGGTTTTGGGGCGTGGCTGTTGTGGAGCTCCTTTCCTGACACGATGGTGTTAGGAGGTTTTTGCTATGGCGCAGCGCGAACAACACGAACGGGTCAAGCGAATGGACCGCTGGGCGGGCAAGTTGCTCGGGCATAAGGCGGTGGTCGTGGCGATGCTCGTCGTCATTGCGATGGCGAGCGGCTTGGCGATGGCGAGCTTTGGCGACCGTTCCGGCAATGTGTCGTTTGAGCGGGTTGAGGACTCGGGTTCATCGGTGGAGCCGGGTTCCGGCGATCTTTCGGACGATGCATCCGATGGATCTTCGTCTAAAGTGTCTGCCGAAACAGAGGTGTACGTCGATGTGGATGGTGCCGTTGCAAGGCCCGGCGTTTACCGGCTCAAAGATGGGGCGCGGGTGTCTCAAGCGATTGATGCCGCCGGAGGACTAACGACAGAGGCGGATGTGACGGGGCTTAACCGGGCATCGAAAGTCACGGATGGACAAAAGATCTATGTGCCGACAGTGGGGGAGCAGCAGGCGGCTTTGGCTGCTGGCGGAGTCGAAGGCGGCGCTGCCGCGGCTTCTGGTGCGGGGGTTTCGTCGGGGCTTGTGAACATTAATACGGCAAGCGCGGCGGAGTTGCAGACGCTTTCGGGCATCGGGCCCTCTATGGCCCAGTCGATTATCGACGAACGGACCCAAAACGGCGCTTTTGCCTCGGTCGATGACCTTATGCGTGTGTCGGGAATCGGCGAGAAGAAGCTTGCCAAAATCAAAGATTGCATCTGCGTATGAGTGCGACCGAGCGCGAGCGCGTGATGCCCCCGCGACCATTGTTACCTTGGACGACGGCCTTTTGTGCCGGCTTGTGTGCAAGCTGCGGCTTGGTGCTTAATGCGGCGGCTGATGCGCTGCTGGGAGAAGGGGCTGCCTCTGCCGCGTTGCTTTGGGCCATTCCCGTTGCGGCTGCGGCGTTCGTCGTATTTGCGCGATCGTGCATGCGCCTTGCGCGATGGAAGCGATGGCTGTATGCCACGGCGGTCGGACTCGTGGCAGGAGCGATCGTGTCCGCGGGGTGGGCGATAGGTGCCCTCCGAGCTTCCAATGCTCTGGATGGACGGGCTGCAAGCAGTCTTGAGTTCGTCGTTCAGGGCGATCCTTCCATAAACGACGAAGCGTATTCCTATACCTGTGACGCAATCGCGGATGGTAAGCGCGTGGGCGCCGTGCGCCTGTCGTGCGATCGCGAGCTTGACGCTGGGTCGCACGTGCGTGTCATCGGTCGCATTTCACGCTTCGAGAACGATTCATATGGGCGTTCGCGCGTGCTTCGGGGTGAGCTGCGTAAGGTTAAGGCTGTCCGGATCGTGTCGGTCGATGAAGGTTCTCCGGGACCGTTGCTTCGGCTGCGAAATGAGCTGCTTGCCGTCATTGCTCCCGCGACCGATCCGGCGCGCTCGCTCATTGCCGGCGTTGTCTGCGGACGTTCGTCCGAGCTGCGCGCTCAGCCGGCGGGGGATTGGTTTTCGGTGACGGGGACGGCGCATCTCATCGCCGTCTCGGGAAGTCATCTGGCTATCGTGGGCTTTGTAATCGAGAGCGCTTTGCAAATGACTCGCTGCTCGCGTGGACTGCAGCGGGCGCTTTTAGCGGTAACGCTTGTGGCCTACGCCGCCTTTACGGGTGCATCGCCCTCGGCTGTTCGTGCGTGCTGCATGGTGTTCGCGACGCTTGTCGCCAACGGAACGGGGCGTCGCCGGCACGGCCTCTCAGCGCTCTTTGCGACCATGTCGATTTTTGTGCTGCTCCGCCCAACGGTGCTGTTCGAGATGGGATTCCAACTCTCGTGTGCCAGCGTCTTTGCCATCCTGTGCTTTTGTCCGTATGCGACCTACGCTTTGGGTGAGTTGGGTGTGCCGACGGGCATTGCCGGCATACTTTCTGTCACGCTCTGCTCGCAGCTGGCAACGGTTCCCATCACTGTTCCCGCATTCGGAACGTTTTCGCTCATTGCCCCGCTTGCAAATGCCGTGATCGGCCCGGTGGTGAGCGTGTTGCTTGCTGTTTCGATTGTGTTGGCGCCGTGCTCGCTCGTGCCCCTGTTACGACCCTGGGCGCTTGTGGTGCCCATGGTTGCCGCTCGCTGTGCGCTGTTCTTTGAACAGCTCTTCGCGGCCGTGCCGGGTGCGTCTGTGAGCGTACCGCCCGATTCCATCTGGATTTACCTAGTGCCGCTTTCTTTGGCGGCCCTCTTGGTGTGGTGGCCGCGACCACGTGCTCGTCCCATGGCTGCTGGGTTGCTGTGCTTGGCTCTTGCGGCGGTTGTCCCGTACGTCTACTGGGATCGATTTGCTCCGTCTTCGGTGACGATTCTCGATGTTGGTCAGGCCGATGCCATTCTTGTCCGCCAAGGCGGGACCGTGGCGCTCGTCGACTGTGGACTCGATGAGCGTGTGGTGACGGCGCTGGTGCGCAACAACGTTTATCATATTGATGCTGTATTTATAACGCATTGGGACGAGGACCACTGGGGCGGTCTGCCTGACGTGTTGGAGCGATATTCGGTTGGAACCATTGTCGTGGCGGCCGATGCGCTGGAGGATGCCCCTGCTGAAATATCGAACAGATCTGGCGTGGAGTATCGGCAGGTGCGGCATGGAGATGCCGTTGACATTGGCGCATTTCGCGCCCGCGTGATGTGGCCATTCGAGTCCGTGGATGGCGAGGGAAATGAGGACTCGCTTGTCCTGCTTCTCTCTTATGTTCAGGAAGGCAAGGGCCTGCGAATACTTCTCACCGGTGATGCCGAGCTCGACCAAGAACGGGAATTCGTGCAGGAGGTGGGGGATATCGATGTCCTTAAACTTGGGCATCACGGCTCCAAGGTTTCAGTCGATGGTGAGTTGCTGGACGTCCTGAAGCCCGAGCTTTCCCTCGCGAGTGCGGGCGAGGGGAATCGATACGGCCATCCGTCCGATGCCTGCATCGATGCCGTGAAGGAGGCGGGCGGTGTGTTCGCGTGCACCATCGAACATGGCGACATTATCATCACGCCGACTGCGAATGGCTTTGCGATGCGATGCCAGCGACCGTGACGACGTCGTTGGCGTGTTGTGGGGCCCTGGGCTAGAATGGCACGGAGCGAATACGAAGGCCTGCGGGAGGGGAGCGCAATGTCCGAAACCGGTCTGTTGCCGGCATATCTGATCGTCGGTACCGACGGAGTCAAACGCGACCACGCCGTCTCGCGTATGAAGGCGCGTCTGGAAAAGACGGGTATGGTCGAGTTCAACCTCGACGAGCGCGACATGACCAAGGACCCCGATATCGAGTCCATTATCGGATCGCTTAACACCTTTCCGATGGGCAGCGAGTTTCGCCTGGTAATCCTTGACGGCTGTTCAAAGCTCAACAAGGCGGTCTCGGAGCCGCTCGTTGAGTATCTGGCAAGTCCCAGCCCCACAACGGTCTGCCTCATCATCGCCGACTCGCTTGCCAAGAACACGCGCCTGTATAAGGCGATCGCCAAGATCGACAAGAAGGCCGTGATCGATTGCTCCGGCACCAAGCGCTGGGAGCTACCGCGCCGTGTGCAGCAGATGGCGACGCAGCACGGCAAGTCGATCTCGACGGCGGCCGCCGAGGAACTCGTCTCGCGTTCGGGTGAAAACACGCGCATGCTCGATAACGACTTGGCTAAGCTTGCCCAGATGGTCGAGGCGCCCCAGATTGAGCTTGCCGATGTTGAGCGCTGGATTGTACGTACGGCCGAGGTTCAACCCTGGGACTTTCTCAATGCGGTCTCGGCCCGTGACATGCGACGCTCGCTCGAGCTCTTCAATCTACTGCCCGCCAAGAGCTACGTGTGGACTTACACATTGCTGTGCGGCCGCATCCGCGAGCTTATCGTTGCCAAGGCGCTCGATGCGCGCGGACAGGGTCGTGAGCTGGCCGCAACACTTAAGCTCCAGTCCTGGCAGGTCAAGAATCACCTGACCTGGGCACGTCGCTTTTCGATGGCAGAGCTCGTTGCCGCGCTCGAGGGCGCGGTCGATGTGGAGCTCGCGCTGAAGGGTTCGGCAGATTCTGAGACCGCGCTTTTGCTCTGGATTACGAACATCTTGAGAAAATCGTGATGATACCTGCCTATTTGACAAATTCGTTCTATCCCTTTGAGAGGGAGCGTGCTATAGTAGGCGCTTGCATGACCTCACCGTGTCTCAGAGGTGTCATACATTTTTTGCAAGGAACTCGAAAGGAACTCCAGAAGTGGCAAACATCAAGTCTCAGAAGAAGCGTATCCGCACCAATGAGGCAGCTCGCATGCGTAACAAGGCTGTCAAGTCCGAGCTCAAGACGCTGACCAAGCACGTCCAGTCCGCCGTCGCCGAGGGCGACGCCGAGAAGGCCCAGGCTGCCCTCAAGACCGTCACCAAGCGTCTCGACATGGCTGCCGCCAAGCATGTTATCCACAAGAACCAGGCTTCCAACCGCAAGTCCGGTCTTGCCAAGCTCGTGAACAGCATCAACGCCTAAGTTGTAAATTTCACACTACACAGATTACGCGCATAAATGGAGCCTGTTTTATGGAACAGGCTCCATTTTTTGTACCGCTCGGGTAAGATAGTCCGCATGAATACTTCAATTGACATTTCCCACATCCGCAACTTCTCGATCGTTGCGCACATCGACCATGGCAAGTCCACGATCAGTGACCGCATCCTCGAGCTCACCCATACCGTCGACGAACGCGACATGGAGTCGCAGCTGCTCGACACCATGGATATCGAGCGCGAGCGCGGCATTACGATCAAGTCCAATGCCGTCCGCGTTTCCTATGACGCCGACGATGGTGAGACGTATCAGTTCAATCTGATCGATACGCCGGGCCACGTTGACTTTACCTACGAGGTCTCGCGTTCTCTGGCCGCCTGCGAGGGCGCGGTGCTCGTCGTCGATGCCACCCAGGGTGTCGAGGCGCAGACCGTCTCCAACGCGACGCTCGCCATGAACGCCAATCTGGACATTGTGCCGGCCATCAACAAGATCGACCTGCCCTCGGCCCATCCCGATGAGGTTAAGACCGAGATCGAGGATGACCTGGCGATCCCTGCCGATGATGCCGTGTGCGTCTCGGGCAAGACCGGCGAGGGCATCCATGATCTGCTGGAGTCCATTGTCTTTTTGATCTCTCCGCCCAAGGGCGATGCGAACGCGCCGCTCAAGGCGCTCATTTTGGATTCGTACTTTGACGAGTATCGCGGTGTGGTGGCTACGGTGCGCGTCTTCGATGGTTCCATCAAAAAGGGCGATACCCTGCTTATGATGCAAGCCAAGGGCGACTTTTTGGTCGACGGCGTGGGCGTCAAGCGTCCTGCCGAGACCCCGGTCGACGCGCTGACGGTCGGCGAGGTCGGATATGTGGTCACGGGCCTGAAGGACCCCGAGGCCGTTCGCGTGGGCGATACCCTTACGTGGGCGTCGAACCCCTGCCCCGAGCCGCTTCCTGGTTATCGCGAGGCCAAGCCCATGGTCTATACGGGCCTGTTCCCGATCGACAACAAGGACTACGAGAACCTGCGTGACGCGCTCGATAAGCTGCACGTCAACGACCCTTCGTTGGTGTGGGAGCCCGAGACCTCGGTGGCGCTCGGCTTTGGCTTCCGCGTGGGCTTCCTGGGCCTGCTGCACATGGAAGTCGTCAAGGAACGCTTGGAGCGCGAGTTCAACCTGGACCTCATTGCCACGAGTCCCTCGGTTGACTATCACGTCTACAAGACCGACGGCGAAATGATCGATGTCCGCAGCCCGCAGGACCTTCCCGAGGCCACGCGCATCGAGCGTATCGAGGAACCCTACCTCAAGGCAAAGATCATCTGCCCGCCTGAGTACACGGGCGCCGTCATGCAGCTCGCTATCGAGCACCGTGGCATTACAACCGACATGATCCATCTCACGAGCAAATCGGTCGAGATGCGCTTTGACATGCCGCTCGCCGAGCTCATCCTGGACTTCTTTGACCAGCTCAAGAGTCGTACCAAGGGCTATGCCTCGCTCGACTACGAGTTCAACGAGTACCGTCCCTCCGAGCTCGTTAAGCTCGATATCTTGCTTTCGGGCGACGAGGTGGACGCGCTGTCGTTTATCGTCCACAAGGACAAGGCCTATGGTCTGGCCCGTGGCCTGTGCGACAAACTTAAGGAGATCATCCCGCGTCAGCTGTTCGAGGTTCCCATCCAGGGTGCTATCGGCAACAAGATCATCGCCCGTTCTACCGTCAAAGCGCGTCGCAAGGACGTTCTTGCTAAGTGCTACGGCGGCGATATCTCGCGTAAGCGCAAGCTGCTCGAGAAGCAGAAAGAGGGCAAGAAGCGCATGAAGGCCATCGGCTCGGTCGAGGTCCCGCAGGAGGCCTTTATGGCGATCCTCAAGGTGGACGAGTAGGTCTATGGCGCTTTCCGAATACAGCAAGCGGCTGCTGGGCGCCTATGCCGAGCAGCCGTTCCTTATGGCTCCCATGGCGGGCGTAACCGATCCCGCTTATCGCATCATGTGCCGCCGCCGCGGTGCCAATCTCGCCTATAGCGAGATGGTGAGCGTGGCGGGCCTTGCCTATGCCAGCAACAAGACCTGGCGCCTGGTGCTACCGGCCGACGAGGAGCAGCAGATTTGCGTGCAGCTCTTTGGCTCCAAGCCCGAGCAGTTTGCGAGTGCCGTCGCCGCCGTCGAGGAGCGTGTGGGCGATCGCCTGTCATTGATTGATATCAACATGGCCTGTCCGGCTCGCAAGGTCGTTACTAAGGGCGAAGGCTCGGCGCTTATGCGCACGCCCGACCTGGCCGAGAAGATTGTCGAGGCAGCGGTGGGCGCGGCGCATGTGCCCGTGACCGTAAAGATCCGCAAGGGTTTTTATGCCGAGGACCGTAATGCCGCGACGTTTGCCCAGATGCTCGAAGGCGCCGGTGCCGCCGCAGTCGCCGTGCATGGTCGTTGCGCCACGCAGCTCTACACGGGCCAGGCCGATTGGTCGGTCGTCGATGAGGTGGCCGACGCCGTCGAGATTCCCGTTATCGGTTCGGGCGATGTGTTCTCGGCCGAGGACGCTGCTGAGCATCTGCAAGGCTCGAGTGCCAGCGCGGTGTTTATCGCGCGCGGTATCTATGGCAACCCCTGGGTGTTCGGTGATGCTCGCGCCCTTGCGCTCGATGGCATGCCGGTGCCGGCGCGCAGCTCCGTCGAGCGCCTAGACGCCCTGCGTGAGCACCTAACGCTGACGCATGAGCTCCTGCCGCTCATGTCGCGTGCCCGTACGTACGCAAGCTGGTACTTAAAAGGCATGCCCCATGCCGCCGCTTGGCGTGCCCATGTGGTGCGCTGCTCCACGTATGAGGAGTTCATGGCGCTGGTCGATGAGATCGAGCGCGATGTGGTGGCCTGCGAGGCCGCACTTGCCGCCGGCGAATCGGTGCCCCCTCATCCGCTGGAGGCTTAAGGGTGGCCGTTACCGCGCTGTACGTGCATGTGCCGTTTTGCGCCCAAAAGTGCCGGTACTGCGACTTTGACTCGCGCAGTTTTGCTCCGTACGACCTGAGCGTTGCGCTCGATGCCTATTTTGAGCAGTTGTTCGCGCGCCTCGATGCTTTTGGCAAAGCTGGGGCCCTTGACCATATCCGCACCGTCTATGTTGGCGGCGGTACGCCGTCGCTGGCGGGGGAGCGCTTGGTGGAGCTGGCGCGGCGTATTCGTGCGTGGTGCGCCCCCGTTGAGTTTACCTGCGAGGCTAATCCTGAGTCGCTGACCGCTGAGCTCGCCACCGCGCTTGCCGAGGCGGGTGTCACGCGCATCTCTCTGGGCGTGCAAACCCTCGTCAATACTGAACTGGCTGCTATTGGCCGCATTCACGATGCTAATCGGGCACTTGCGGCTATCGCGACGGTAAAGGACGCTGGCCTCGATGTGTCGTGCGACCTTATGTGTGGCCTTCCCGGGCAGACGGCGGCGAGTTGGCAGCGCACGCTCGATGGCGTGCTCACGGCGACTCCGCATCATGCGTCGGTCTACCCTCTTACGCTCGAGGAGGGGACGCCCCTTTATCGCATGGCGTGCCGCGACGAGTCGCTCGAGCCTGATGAGGATTTTCAGGCCGCCTGCATGGATGTGGCACGCGAGCTCCTGGGTGCCGCCGGCTATCACCCGTATGAGGTGGCGAGCTACGCGCTCGACGGCCATGAGTGCGCCCATAACATTGCCTACTGGACCGGACGGGGTTACCTGGGCCTTGGTCGCTCTGCCGCGGGCATGCTCGACGCCGAGGATTTCGACCGTCTTGCAGGTTTGTTCCCCGGTGTTTCTTCTCGAGGCGATGCGTACCGCGTGCGTCTGGTGCAACGTGACGATGACGCGACGGCGTTCGAGGCCGAATATCTGTCGCAGCGTGAGGCTGCGGCTGAAGACCTGATGCTCGCTTGTCGCATGACGCGCGGTGTTGCGTCCGACCTGTTGGTTCGTGCAGCTTGCGTCATCCCAGCGGGTGAGCTGGCAGCCGCTTGCGATCGCGCACTCGAATTGGGTCTTGTCACTTGGGTTCCCGAGACGCTCGGGGTCCATGAGGGACCCTTCACTTCGGCAGATGTCGTCGCGGGCCATGTCCGAGCTCGTCTGGCGCCGACACACCTGGGCTGGCTCGATGGAAATGTTCTGTTCGAGCTGTTTTGGGATCTAGCTTAGGCCGCTCGGGTAGAATTACCGGAATATATACGCTGCTGTGAGCAGGAGGTTGCCGCGCATGGCGACGATGAACGAAAAAGATTACTACGAGATTTTGGGTGTCTCCAAGGACGCCACCTCGCGTGATATTCAAAAGGCCTTCCAGCAAAAGGCCCGCAAGCTCCATCCGGACGTCAACAAAGAGCCGGATGCCGAGGAAAAGTTTAAAGAGGTTTCCGAGGCCTACGCCGTGCTTTCGGACGAGCAGAAGCGTTCGCGCTACGACGCCATGCGTTCGGGCAACCCCTTCGCCGGCGCTCCTACGGCTTCGCCCTATGGCGGCGGCTACGCCGGCAGCGCGGGCTATGGCA
The DNA here is from genome assembly GCA_046995905.1 of Collinsella sp. Taxonomy (GTDB): domain Bacteria; phylum Actinomycetota; class Coriobacteriia; order Coriobacteriales; family Coriobacteriaceae; genus Collinsella. Next base: position 1,601,544 of record JBKXET010000001.1, on the reverse strand, counting down.
ATCCCTTTGAGGGCGGTTTTCCCTTTGGTGGCGCCTGGGGCCAGCCGCGTCGCGGGCAGGCTGCCTACAATCCCGAGAACGGCGCCAACGTGGTCGTCGATATCAAACTCGACGCCAAGGAGGCCAAGGGCGGTGCCCGCAAGATCGTCCGCTACACGCGCTTCGATACCTGTAACAACTGCGGCGGTTCGGGCTCCGTTTCGTCTGAGCATGCCCATACCTGCCCGAGCTGCGGTGGCCGCGGCCACATCGACGTCGACCTGTCCTTCCTGTTTGGTGCGGGCACGTTCCAGTCGGTCTGCCCCGAGTGCGGCGGTTCCGGTAAGGTCGTGGCCGACCCCTGCCCTGATTGCGGCGGCAGCGGTCGTACTCGCGTAACCTCCGAGCAGACGATTGAGTTTCCTGCCGGCACGCACGATGGCGACGAGGTCCGCATTGGCGGCATGGGCCATGCTGGCACCAACGGTGCCGCGGGCGGCGATCTGGTCGGCCGCGCCCATGTTGAGGCCGAGCGCTTGGAAGGCAAAGCTCGTACCGGTTTTTACCTGATGGGCATCGTGGCGCCGTTTTTGGTACTCTCGGCCATCTCGGGCGTGTTCTCGGCCTTTGCCGTGATGTGCTTTATTCCGTTTACCATGGGCCTGTTCATGGTGCTTTCGGACGGTGTGCTTCATCGCAGCCTGCTGTGGTGGAAGCGCGGTGCGATGCAGTTTGCCAACGGTTTTGCCAACGGCTTCATGTTCGCGCTCGTGTCGGTTTGGTTCGCGAGCTGCTCGCAACGGGCCATGCTTTCGCCGTACCAAATGCAATAACATCAAACCCTCTGTTTGCGGCCGGCCCAGCTTGGGTATAGGACGCACTGTGACAATAATGAAAGTCGGAAGGATTAGGTCGTGTCGGAAAATAGGGATTACTACGAGGTGCTTGGCGTCGACAGGGATGCCGACGCGCGGACGATTAAGCGCGCGTTTCTAAAGAAGGCCCGTACCGTACACCCGGACGTTTCGGACGACCCCGAGGCCGAGGCCAAGTTCAAGGAGCTCAACGAGGCCTATTCCGTTCTTTCCGATGAGCAGAAGCGTGCTAACTACGACCGTTACGGCACCGCCGACGGCCCTGGTGGTTCGGGCTACGTCGACATTAACGATATCTTTGGTGGCATGGGCATGGACGACTTGTTCTCGTCGTTCTTTGGCGGCGGTGCCGGCGGTGGCGCCCGCAGCCGTCGTGAGCGTCGTCGCGGACGTGACATGGCCATCTCGCTTTCGGTGACGCTCGAGGAGGCGGCGCTCGGCTGCAAAAAGACGATCAGCTATGACCGCCTTGCTCCTTGCGAGGACTGCAATGGCACCGGTAGGGCAGAGGGCGCACAGGAAAAGCAGTGCGGCCGCTGCCACGGTACGGGCTACGTCACGACGGTTCAGCGTTCGTTCTTGGGCCAGGTTCAGTCTTCCTCGCCTTGTCCCGACTGCCATGGCGAGGGCACGGTTATCGACCATCCCTGCGAAACCTGCGACGGTCAGGGCCGCACGCCTTCGCATGAAAAGATTGACATCGATATTCCCGCCGGCGTTTCGACCGGTCGCCAGCTGCGTGTGAGCGGCTTTGGCGAGGCCGGCCTTCGCGGCGAGCCCTCGGGCGACCTGATTGTCAACGTGCGCGTTGCCGACCATGAGCGCTTTAAGCGCAACGGCGACGACCTGTACCTGGTGAGCGATATCTCGATTGCGCAGGCTGCGCTCGGATGCGAGATCGAGGTCGAGGGCATTATGCCTGACGAGGTCGTCAAGGTGACGGTCCCTGCTGGTGCACAGTACGGCGACACCGTGAGCGTCAACAATTACGGCATGCCGCGTATCGGCGGTGGCGGTTCGCGCGGTCGTCTGATCGTGCAGCTGCGCGTGGTCGTCCCCACCAATCTCTCCAACAAGCAGCGCGAGCTGCTTCGCGCTTTTGCCGACGAGATGGGCGATGACGTCGCATCCGGTAAGAAGTCGGTGACCGATCGCATCAAGAGCGCCCTCGACGATATCCTCGATTAAGGAGCCCGCGTGCTCGCACCCCATATTTCCGTCGTCAACCTCGGCTGCCGTGTCAACCGGGTTGAGTCCGACCGTATCACTGCCGATCTTATGCGCCTGGGCTTCGCTATTGTGGAGCCCCAGGATGCCGATCTGATCGTCATTAACACCTGTGCCGTTACGGGCGAGGCCGAGGCCAAGACCCGTAAGGCCGTTCGTCATGCGCTGGCCTATCCGGGCGAGCCCTACGTGGTCGTGACCGGCTGTGTCGTCAACCTACATCCCGAGGAGCTCCTGGAGCTCTCCGATCGCGTGATTGCCGAACCGTCCAAGATTGACGTCGCCGAGCGCGTCTGCGAGGTACTGGGCGTCGAATCCGATAGCGTGCCCGCATGCAGTGAAGGCGATGTGGTCGACGCGCTCGGTCGTTCGCGTCTGGGCGTAAAGATCCAGGATGGCTGTAATCATCGTTGCACCTATTGCATCGTATGGAAGGCCCGCGGCCCCGAGCGCTCCGTGCCCGTCGAGTCCGTGCTCGAGCAGGCGCGCGAGGCTCAGGAGGCCGGCGTGCCCGAGGTTGTGCTGACCGGCGTGAACCTGGGCGCCTATGACGGTAAGAGCGCAACCGACGAGCATGTCGAGATCGATGAGCTGCTCGAGGCCATCATGGAGCGCACCGAGATCGCCCACGTGCGCATCTCCTCGGTGGAGCCCATGGATATTTCCGAGCGCTTGCTCCAGGTGATGGCTCGCTATCCGAAGCGTATCGCACCGTTTTTGCACCTGCCCGTGCAGTCCGGCTGCACGGCGACGCTGCATCGCATGGGTCGTCCCTATAGTGCCGAGGCTTTTGAGGGCACGGTGCGCATGATTCGCGCCAACCTGCCGCAGGCATCGCTTTCGTGCGACGTTATCGTTGGTTTTCCCGGCGAGACGGATGAGGAATTCGAGGAGTCTCTGGCGCTGTGCCGCCGTGTGGGTTTCTCGCGTATGCACGTGTTCCGCTACAGCAAGCGTCCCGGTACCCTTGCCGCCGACATGCCCGACCAGGTGGCCCCCGAGGTCATGGCCGAGCGCAGCCGCCGTATGCGCGCCGCGGCACAGGAGCTCGCTGTTGACGACGCTCGCCGTCGTGTGGGCACTGTCGAGCGCGCCGTGCTTGAGTACGGTGACAACCTGACGCTCGGCTCGTTCCATCATGCCCGTCTTGATGATACCTGTGGACTTGCAGCCCCGTGCCTGCTCGATGTTGCTATCATCGGAGTCGATGATTCCGGCTTGGTCCATGCACGCAGGGAGGTTCATGGAAGCCTCGAAGATTAGACTTACTGTTCCTGAGGGGATTGACCCCTCGCGCGTTTTGGGTGCCGGCGACGGTGTCCTCCGTGCACTCGAGAACTTAGTGCGCGCCCATGTGGTTGCCCGCGGCGATAGCATTGCCGTGAGCGGCGATCCGGACGAGGTCGAGCTGGTGGCGCGCTTTTTCGAACATGCCTTTCGCGAGGCGGCTGCCGGCCGCACGCTTTCTGCTGACGACGTCTCGCGCTGCCTGGCTGTTTTGCGCGACGGCGAGCATGATGCCTCGTCGCTGCGCGATGACGTGCTGTTGTCGTATCGCGGCCGCGTCATCCGCCCTAAGACACTCGGCCAAAAGCGCTATGTGGATGCCATTCGCTCTCATACCATCACGTTTGGCCTCGGTCCCGCCGGCACCGGTAAAACCTATCTGGCCATGGCGCTCGCCGTCGCCGCGCTTAAGCGTCACGAGGTGGGCCGTTTGATTCTGACGCGCCCAGTTGTCGAGGCGGGGGAGAACCTGGGCTTTTTGCCTGGTACCCTCGAGGAAAAGATCGACCCCTATATGCGTCCGCTCTACGATGCCCTCTTTGACATGATGGATCGCGAGCGCACCGATGAGCTTATGGAGCGTGGCGTGATTGAGATCGCCCCGCTCGCCTACATGCGCGGTCGAACGCTGAGCGATGCCTTCGTGGTGCTCGACGAGGCGCAAAACACGACGCCTGAGCAGATGAAGATGTTCCTGACGCGTCTGGGCTTTAATTCCAAGTTCGTGATCACCGGCGACCTGAGCCAGCGCGACCTGGTGGGTCGTCGCGGCGGCCTGGCCGATGTCGAGAGGATTTTGGGCCGCGTCGACGATGTGGCGTTTTCGCACCTGGAACGCGCCGATGTGGTGCGCCATGCCCTGGTGGGCCGTATCGTTGAGGCCTATGATGCATACGACGATGCACGCGAGCAGCGTGCATGCGACCGAAAGGAGTCCCGTTGAGTGTATTGATCAGCAACGATGCCGAGCTCGATACGCTGCTCGAAGTTCCCGAGGTGGAGCATATCTGCGAGGTTGTGCTTGCCGCCGAGGGCGTTGAGCGAGAGGTCGAGATCTCCCTTTCGTATGTCGATGAGGACGAGATGCATGAGCTCAACCACGAGTGGCGCGGTATCGATCGCACCACCGACGTGCTCTCGTTTGAGTGCGACTCGGCTTTTGACAAGGATATCCCTGCCGATGAGACGCTTGAGCTCGGCGATATTATCCTGGCCCCGCAGGTCATTGCCCGCCAGGCCCCCGGCTTTGGCAACAGCCCCGCCGACGAGTGCCGCCTGATGCTCGTGCACGGCATGCTGCACCTGCTGGGCTACGATCATATCGAAGACGACGAGGCTGAGGTCATGGAAGCTCGCGAGGACGTCATTCTGCGCGATCTGGCGCTCGAGCGCGGCGAGGATCCTAAGCTTGTTCACGTCGGTCCCATCACCAACCATGCCCACGACTAGGAGCCGTCTATGATTCCCGGATCGAACAAGGACCATCCGTCCTTTTTAAAGTCGTTCTCCTACGCCATGGAGGGCTTCGTCACCGCCGTCAAGACTGAGCGCAACATTAAGGTCATGCTCGTGGCCGGTGTGTGTACCGTCATTGCCGGGTGCATCGTGGGACTCGACATTGCCGAGTGGGGTACGGTCATCATCTGCTGCGGCCTGGTGATTCACGGCGAGCTGTGCAATACCGCCATGGAGGCGATTGTCGACCTAGCAACCCAGGAGCTCCATCCGTTGGCCAAGCGTGCGAAGGACATCGCCGCCGCCTCTGTATACGTTCTTTCCATCACCGCCGCGATTGTGGGCGTACTGGTATTTGCCCACGCGCTCGACTTTATTTAGAAAGGGATTCCCATGTCCGACAATATGCAGCCTACTGATGAGATTTTGGACGACGAGTCCCTGGACGCGGTGGATACCGAGGAGCTCGAGGATGTCGAGGAGTTCGACCCGTTTGAGGGTATGAGCGACGAGGAACTCGACGCCCTGTGCGACGAGGACGACAACCTCGCGGGCTTTGGTGACGTTGAGCCCGGTTTCCGCAGCGGCTTTGTGGCCCTGGTCGGTCGTCCCAACGCTGGCAAGTCTACGCTGCTTAATGCCTGCTATGGCAAAAAGGTCGCCATCACCTCACCGGTGGCCCAGACGACCCGCCGCCGCATGCGCGCCGTCGTCAACCGCCCCGGCTACCAGCTGGTCTTTGTCGATACCCCCGGTATTCATAAGCCCAAGGACGGCTTGGGATCCGAGCTCAACAAGAGCGCGTTGTTCGAGCTGAACGATGTTGATGTTGTCGCGTTTTTGATTGATGCCACCAAACCGATCGGCAGGGGAGACGCCTGGGTTGCCGAGCGCGTCAGATGCGCTCGTTGCAAGAAGGTCCTGGTGCTCACCAAGGCCGATGAGGCCGACCCCGCACAGGTCATGGAGCAGCTTAAGGCAGCCCACGAACTCATGGAATATGACGACGAGATCGTGACGTCGTCGGTCAAGAATTTCAACGTCGATGCATTTATCGAGACCGTTGCGCACTTTTTGCCTGAGGGTCCGCGTTGGTTCCCCGAGGACATGGGTACCGACGCTTCCGATGAGACGCTCGTTGCCGAGTTTGTGCGCGAGAAGGTCTTGCGCCGCACCCGTGATGAGATTCCGCACTCCGTTGGCGTGATCTGCGATGCGCTCGAGCAGACCAAGAAGGTGCTGCGCGTGCACGCCACCATTTACGTCGAGCGCGAGGGCCAAAAGGGCATCATCATCGGTAAGGGCGGCGAGATGATCAAGCATATCGGTATCGACGCCCGCCGCGATCTTGAGCGCATCTTTGGCACGCAGGTCTTTTTGGAGCTGGACGTGAAGGTAAAGGCCGGCTGGCGTGACGATGAGGCCCAGATTCGCCGCTTTGGCTACAACGCCGAGGATTAGTCCGCGTCAATGGCAGGCTCTCGCACATATCGCACGAAGGTGCTCGTCCTCGACAAGACCAAGCTCAAGGAAACCGACCTGATCTTGACGATGCTTGACGAGCGGGGACGGCAGGTTCGCGCCGTGGCAAAGGGCGCCCGCAAACCCGGCGGACGCCTGGCTGCGCGCTGCGAGCTGTTCTGTACGGTCGATATGCTGCTCGCACATGGACGGTCACTCGACGTGGTTTCTCAGGCCGAGCTTATGGAGGCGCCGCTCGGCGCTGCGCCCGATTACGAGACGACCTGCGCCGCAAGCGCGATCGCCGAGGTCGCGCGCGTATGCTCGTTCGAGGACGCCGAGGACCCGTTTACCTTTGCCATAACGCAGCGAGCGCTTGCCCTGGTGGGCAGCGGGCTTGACACGGCACATATGGACCTACTTGTGGCGGCATATGTCTTTAAGCTGCTATCGCACGTTGGCTATTGTCCCGATTTTTCGGCCTGTGTGCTGTGCGGAGACCCCATGCTGTCGTATTTTTCAGCCCAGGCGGGCGGTCTCATGTGCGGGTCGTGCGCGTCGAGCGTTCCAGGTGCCGAACTGGTGTCGACCGGTGAGACCGCATGGCTGCGCGCCCTCATGTCCATGACCTTCGATGCGCTCATGGCCGAGCGAATCGACCAGCATACGGCGGCATTCCTGCTCGGGCTTTCGCATGTTTGGGCTGCGACGCACACCGATCAGCGCCTCCGCGCGATGGAATTCATGTTGGGTCGGTGATGATGCGCAGGCGCGGGCTGCTTGTGGTAACATAGCGACCTGTTGGTACCTCGACCTTGGTTGTTCGCTCCACCGGCGGCTTCCCAGTCCGAGGCGAATAGCGTCGCCTGCGGGCGACAAGAAACGAAAGGTGAAACAATGACTGTTTCCAAAGAGCGCAAGGCGGAGCTGACCGCCCAGTTCGGTAACTCCCCGGTCGACACCGGTAACCCCAAGGTTCAGGTCGCCATCCTGTCCGAGCGCATCAAGGAGCTGACCGAGCACATGAAGTCCCACCAGAAGGACTTCCACACCCGTCGTGGCCTGCTCATGCTCGTCGGCCGTCGTCGTCGTCTTCTCTCCTACATCAAGAAGAACGACATCGTCGAGTACCGTGAGCTCATCAAGGCTCTGGGCATTCGCGACAATATTCAGTAGCGAACTTGTACATGCTAAGAGCGTCCTGCATGCGGGACGCTCTTTTTGTGTAAGGGCGTGAACAATCACGCTCTGAAGCGTGGCGGGGGCAGGGGGCCCGCGTCACATGAGAAGCCCGCAGGCAAGGGGCCTGTGGGGTAAAGGAGAACAATGACACTCGTATCCAAGACCTTTGAGCTGTACGGCAAGACCTACACCTTCGAGTCCGGCGAGCTTGCCAAGCAGGCCACCGGCGCCTGCCTGGTCAAGCAGGGCGACACCACGATGCTCGACACCGTGGTCGTCTCCAAGGAGCGCAAGAACTACGACTTCTTCCCGCTGACCGTCGACTTCAACGAGAAGATGTACGCTGCCGGTCGCATCCCGGGTGGCTACCTCAAGCGTGAGGGCCGCCCCAGCGAGAAGGCCACGCTTACGGCCCGCATGATCGACCGTCCGATCCGCCCGAGCTTCCCGGACGGCTTCCGCAACGAGGTGCACATCGTCGCCACCTCGCTCGTTGCCGATCAGGTCAACCCCTTCGACGTCATCAACGTCATGGGCGCCTCCCTGGCAATGACGCTCGGCGGCGTGCCCTTCGAGGGCCCGCTCGCCTGCGTGCGCATCGGCCGCAACGTGGAGACTGGCGAGTTTATCGTCAACCCCACCTATGAGGAGCGCGAGAACTCCGACCTGGACCTTGAGCTGGGCGGTTCTGCCGACTTCATCTCGATGGTCGAGGCCGGCGCCGAGGAGATCTCCGAGGACGACATGCTCGCCGCTATGAAGTTTGGCCAGGAGGCCCTCGCTGCCTTCTGCCAGGCCCAGGACGAGTTCGTCGCCGAGTGGGAGCAGGTCAACGGCCCCATCGTTAAGAAGGAGTACCCGCTCGACCAGCCCGTCGAGGAGGTCCAGGAGCGTATCTTTGCCCACTACGACGAGATGGCCGCTGCCCTGCGCGATGCCGACAAGCTCTCCCGCATCGGTAAGGTCGAGGCTCTGAAGGAGTCCATCCGCGCCGAGTTCACCGACGAGGAGCAGGCCGCTTGGGAGCGCGAGATCCCCGTGGCACTCAAGAAGCTCGAGAAGAAGGCCATGCGCACCATGGTCGTCGAGACCGGCGAGCGCGTTGACGGCCGTGCCGCCGACGAGATCCGTCCCATCATGGTGAAGGACAACTACCTGCCGCTCGTTCACGGTTCCGGTTTGTTCCAGCGTGGCCAGACCCAGGTGCTCTCCGTCCTGTCGCTTGGCATGCTCAACGAGGGCCAGCGTCTGGATACCATCGAGCCCACCGAGGGCAAGCGCTACATGCACCACTACAACTTCCCGCCTTTCTGCACCGGCGAGACCGGCCGCATGGGCAGCCCCAAGCGCCGCGAGATCGGCCATGGCAATCTGGCCGAGCGCGCTCTGCTTCCGGTGCTTCCCGACGAGAACGAGTTCCCCTACGCCATCCGCGTCGTCTCCGAGGTCATGGAGTCCAACGGCTCCTCTTCGATGGCTTCGACCTGCGGCTCCACGCTCGCCCTTATGGACGGCGGCGTGCCCATTAAGCGCCCGGTCTCCGGTATCGCCATGGGCCTGATCCAGGAGGAGGGCAAGACCGTGGTCCTGTCCGACATCCAGGGTCTCGAGGACTTCCTTGGCGACATGGACTTTAAGGTCACCGGCACCACCGAGGGCATCACCGCCCTGCAGATGGACAACAAGGCCACCGGCCTTACCTTCGATATCTTGGCCCGCGCCCTGCAGCAGGCCAAGGAGGGTCGCGCCTTCATCCTGCAGAAGATGCTCGATGTGATCCCCGAGCCGCGCCACACCACGCGCAGCACCGCTCCGCGTATCGTCTCCATCCAGGTTCCGACTGATAAGATTCGCGACGTCATCGGTTCCGGCGGTAAGGTCATTCGCGGCATCCAGGACGAGACCGGCGCTTCGGTTGACATCCAGGAGGACGGCACCGTCTTTGTCGGCGGCACCGGCGAGTCCGTCGACCAGGCCGTCGAGCGTATCAAGCTCATCATCAAGGTTCCCGAGCCGGGCGAGGAGTACACCGGTCGCGTGGTCTCCATCCAGCCCTTCGGCGCCTTCGTGAACCTGCTGCCCGGCAAGGATGGTCTGCTGCACATCTCCCGCGTTGCCAAGGGCCGCGTGGAGAAGGTCGAGGACGTCCTCAACGTGGGCGACGAGGTCAAGGTCGTCGTCATTGAGGTCGACGATCGCGGCAAGATCTCGCTCGATCGTCTTGACAAGCCCGAGGCCCCGGCTCGTGCCGAGGGTGCCTCCGAGGGCGACGGCGAGCACTTCCAGCGCCGTGAGCGTCCGCGTCGCGAGCGCTCCGAGCGCAGCGACCGTCCGCGCCGTCCCGGCGACAACGGAGGCCGCAAGCCCCGCCGTCACCACGACGCCGAGTAATAGCTACACATAAGCAGCTCAACAAGGGCGACTCCGGACTGGGGTCGCCCTTTTGCTATTCCCGGCGGGGTCCGCGGATAAAGTTTCCTGCTCTACAGTCCTGCTCACGACGGAGGCCACATTAAGTGGCCTCCTGTTCGTGCGGAACTCGCGATAAACTTTATCCGCGGACCCCGCCGGGAATAGCAAAAGGGCTGGTTGATGCGGGTTTCGATTTTGTCAGACAGTCTATTCAGTTATATGAATTCAGATCTTTAGATAAACGCATGTGCGGCATTACCCCAGATACAACCGACCAAAATAAACCTGTCCCTATTTGTCAGGTCTGTGGCCATCGGGGGCCGGGGCGGGTTAAGTTTGTCGCGAGTTCCGCACGCAAAGGAAAGCACTTAATGTGCTTTCCGTCTTGCGCAGGACTGTAGAGCAGCAAACTTAACCCGCCCCGGCCCCCGATGGCCACAGACCGGCGGGATGGACCAGTTCAGATGGGGCTTTGATGCATGGGTGGTCTGTTGTTGTGCAAATGGGTATCATACTGTGGTTATTGCATCGACTCTGCGATGCATTGTTGTACGTTCCCGGCGGTCGGTTTGCCAGAAGCGCCCCGTCGGTAGTTCCAGACCCTGTTTCGAAGAAAGGAAACAACACTCACTTATGGCAGCTAAAAAATCATCTCCCTTGAAGATCATCCCGCTCGGCGGCCTTGATGGTATCGGCAAGAACATGACGGTCTTCGAGTGCGGCGACGACATGGTGCTCGTCGACGCCGGCCTCATGTTCCCGGATGACTCCCAGCCCGGTATCGACCTGGTGCTTCCCGACTACACCTATGTTTTGGAGAACGAGGAAAAGCTCCGCGGTATCGTCGTCACCCACGGCCATGAGGACCATACCGGTTCGCTTCCGTACCTGCTGCAGGACCTCAACAACAAGGTGCCTATCTTCTCCAGCAAGCTGACCCTTGGCTTTATTGAGGGCAAGCTCTCCGAGTTCCGCATCCGTGCGCCTAAGTTCCGCGAAGTCAAGGGCGGCAGCCATGTTAATCTTGGCGGAATCTCGCTCGATTTCTTCTCGATGACGCACTCCATTCCGGGTGCTCTGGGCGTGTTCATCCGCACCAACCAGGGTACCGTCATGCACACCGGCGACTTTAAGCTCGACCAGACGCCCATCGACGGCGTCACGCCCGACTATGCCGCTATCAGTCGCTTTGCCAAACAGGGCATCGACCTGCTGCTTTCCGACTCCACCAACGCTACGGTTCCCGGCTTTACCAAGTCCGAGGCCGAGGTCGGTCCCAATCTGCTGCACGCCATCAAGAATGCCCCGGGCCGTGTGTTCGTCGCGTCGTTCTCGAGCCACATCCATCGTCTGCAGCAGATCTGCGACGCCGCCCGCAAGTGCGGCCGCAAGGTCGTCGTGACCGGTCGCTCCATGCTCACCAACACTCGCGTGGCGCGTGAGCTCGGCTACCTCAACATCGACGATGCCGATATCATCGATGCCTTCGATATCGATAACCTGCCCGACGACAAGATCGTCGTCATGTGCACCGGCTCTCAGGGCGAGCCGCTGTCGGCTCTGTCGCGCATGGCTAACGGCGAGCACAAGACGCTTTCCATCCACGAGGGCGACACCGTCATTCTCTCGGCGACTCCTGTTCCTGGCAACGAGAAGGCAGTCCAGCAGGTCGTTAACAGCCTTGCTAAGCTTGGTTGCGATGTGTGGGACAAGAACCGTGCCCTCGTTCATGTCTCGGGCCACGGCAGCCAGGAGGAGCTCAAGCTTCTGATGGCCATGGCCAAGCCCACGTACTTTATGCCGGTCCACGGCGAGGCCGTGCATCTTCGCGCTCATGCCCAGCTGGCACGCAAGATGGGGCTCAAGGACGACCACATCTTTATCCTCGACAACGGCGACACGCTCGAGATGCGTGGCGGTATCGTCAAGCGCGGTACGCCCGTTGAGTCTGGCGTCGTCTACGTCGACGGCCTGCGTATCGGCGATACCGACCCCATTGTCTTGCGCGATCGCCAGAAGCTCGCCAACGACGGTATGGTCACGGCTGTCGCTATCGTCTCTCTTAAGCACAAGAAGATCGAGGCCATCGAGTTCTCGGGCCGCGGTGTCTCGTTTGCCATCGACGATCAGTTCTCCGAGGATGCCTCCGCATCCATCATGAAGACGATCGAGAAGGGCAAGTTCAGCTTCACCAGCAGCGGCTCCGATGCCATTCGCAAGGCCGTGCGCGACTCGCTTTCCAACTTTATCTGGAGCCGTACGCGCACCCGTCCGATGATCATCCCGGTCGTCATGGAGGTTTAGTTTGGCGCGCGGATCTGCACAAAACGCCAAAGGCAATAAAGCCAACAACCAACCGGCATCTGCTAAGGGTGCCGGTTCCCATCTGCGTGCCAATAAGGGCTGTGAGGCAGACTTCGACGATTTTGAGCCCTTGGTCGAGCCTTCGGCCAATCGCGATATCGCCGGCGTGGTCATTGCCGTTTTGGCGATCGCGTCCTTCATTGCCGTGATCTCACCGGCAACAGCGCCCGTGACGGCTGCTGTTGCCGGGTTCTATCACCTGGGCTTTGGCCTGGGCGCCTACGTACTGCCGATCGTCATCTTGCTGTTTGCCGCCACGCTCTTTTTGGGTGAGGACTCGCCGCTCAACGTGCGCTCTGTTGCGGGTGGCGCCGTGGTTTTTATCGCTGTCGTCTCCATTCTTTCGCTGATGGTGCCGGGCACGAGCGATTCGTGCGACCTTATGTTTACGCCGCAGAACCTTTCCGTGTCGGGTGGCTACATTGGTGCGTTTATTGCGAGTGCGCTGCAGAATGCCCTGGGTAAGCCTATCGCGATGGTAGTCCTGTTGGGCCTTGTCGTCGTGGGCCTGGTCATCATCGGCTTTTCGGTGGGTGGCGTTTTGCGCTCTGCTCGCGACCGTGCGGCCGATTTTGCCGAGCGCCGTCGTGCCGATGTTAACGCGAGCCCGTGGGGTGACGATGAAGCCCTGTCGGTGCCCGGCGTTGCCCGTCCTCACCTGAGCATTCTTCGTCAAAAGGGCTCCGATGCTGCCGTGACCACGGTCATGGGCAACGATGTGGACCCGGTTTTGGACGATGACGACGAGGACGAGGATCCGTTTGTCGACGTATCCGAGTCGGTTGAAGCCGAGCGAGCCAAGACCACGCTGTTGCCGCGCCGCCATGCCAAGAAGGGCAAGGCTGCGCCTAAGCTCAATACGAGTGAGCCCGACCCGTCTTGGTCCGATAGCGAGATTGAGCTCACCGAGGGCGATGACGAGGACGACGAGGCTCCGATTGAGACCGCAAAGACAACTTTGCTGCCGCGTCGCCATGTAAAGCGCGGCCAGGTAACTGGCCAGCTTTCGATGGAAGACGACTCCGATAAGATCGACGAGTCCGAGCCGCCGTTTGCCGTGAATCCTGTCTCTGCAGCACCTCAGATCCCCGACTTCTTGAAGCATCCCAAGGTTGCCGATGCGCCTGCCTTGAGTGCTGTCGAATCGGCTGCGGCTAGCGATGGGGGAGCGGACGGCGGCGCCGCAGATAACGAGGGCGAAGAAGAGGACGGCCTCAAACTTCCGCCACTTGAGATTCTGCATGCCAACCCGCAGTCGGCTTCCTCCGCGTCTTCTGACAAGGAGCTGGAACAGACTGCCGAGTCGCTTCAGTCCACCTTGCTGGAGTTTGGTCGTAGTGCCCGCGTGGTCGGCTGGATCGCCGGCCCCACGGTGACGACCTTTAAGCTGCAACCTGGCGAGGGCGAGCGCGTGAGCAAGATTTCGAGCCTCGAGGACGATATCGCGCTATCGCTTGCTGCCCAGTCGGTGCGTATCTTTGCCCCGATCCCCGGCACCTCGCTCGTGGGCATCGAGATTCCCAACCGCAAGCGCCAGAACGTCAACCTGGGCGACGTGTTGCCCTATGTGAAGGGCGGTCCGCTCGAGCTTGCCATCGGCCGCGATGCCGAGGGTACGCCGGTCGTCGCCGACCTCGCCAAGATGCCCCACCTGCTGATCGCCGGTACCACGGGTTCTGGTAAGTCGGTCATGATCAACTCCATCATCACAACCCTGCTTATGCGCGCGCTTCCCGAGGACGTTCGCCTGATCATGGTCGACCCCAAGCGCGTCGAGCTTGCGGGCTATAACGGTCTGCCGCATCTTTACGTGCCTGTAGTGACCGAGCCCAAGCAGGCCGCGAGCGCTCTGCAATGGGCCGTGTCCGAGATGGAGCGTCGCCTGAAGGTCTTCGAGCGTCTCAACGTGCGTAAGATCTCGACCTACAACGAAAAGCAGGCCGCCGGCGAGTTTGAGCATTACGATAACCCGCCGCAAAAGATGCCCTACCTGGTCATTATCATCGACGAGCTCTCGGATCTGATGATGGTCGCCGGTAAGGATGTCGAGGCCTCGATCGTGCGTATTGCACAGCTGGGCCGTGCCGCCGGTATTCATCTTATCGTTGCCACGCAGCGCCCCAGCTCCAACGTGGTGACGGGCCTCATCAAGGCCAACATCACCAACCGCATCGCCTTTAACGTCGCTACGGGAATCGACTCGCGCGTCATCATCGACCAGATGGGTGCCGAGAAGCTCACCGGTTTGGGCGACATGCTGTTCTCCAAGGTCGACTGGGGCAAGCCCCGCCGTATCCAAGGCTGCTTTGTCTCGGACGACGAAATCAACGAGATTGTCGAGTTCGTCAAGTCGCAGAGCGAGCCCGACTACCACGAGGAGATTCTGTCCGCCGTGGCGCCCGCTTCCATGTCCATGGCGGGTGGCGGCGGTATTGTCCGCACCGGAGTCGCCGAGCCGCAAGACGATGATCCGCTCATTTGGGAAGCCGCCCATATTGTGGTGGAATCGCAGCTTGGCTCCACATCTGGCCTGCAACGTCGTCTGAAGGTTGGTTATGCGCGTGCCGGGCGTATTATGGACATGCTGGAAGAAAAGGGTGTCGTCGGCCCGCCCGACGGTTCCAAGCCGCGCGAGGTCCTGTTGGACGAGGAGGGGCTTGCCGCGCTGGAATCTGTCGACGCCGAGATGGCACGTGAAGATCGTGAGTTTGGAGGATTCTGATGGCTGCACGCTTTGGTGACATGCTGCTCGAGCAGCGTCGCCGAATGGGCCTTTCCATTCAGCAGGTCGCCAACACCATCAAAATCAGGCCGCAGATCATCGAGTTTTTCGAGACCGGTAACTTTGCTTCGATGCCGCCGCGCGGCTATGCGCAGGGCATGATTTCGAGCTATGCTCGCTTTTTGGGCCTCAATCCGCGCGAGGTCGTCAATGCCTACTTTGACGACCTGATGGCATACGAACGCGAGACGTCGCAGCAGGGCGGTCGTTTTCAGGACGCCGCTGGCTACGTCAATTCGCGTTCCTCGGTCGATAACGGGCGCTTCCTGATGGTTCAGGGCGGTCGTTCGACGCGTTATGGACAGCGTCCTCAGCAGGCCGGTTATATTACCGAGACGGGTTCGGGCGAGGAGATTCGTTCGCAGCGTGACCGGTTTCGCAGTACGCCGATGCCCGAGGACCGTGCACTTCCCGCTGCCCGCGGCGTGGCTCGTGACCCTCGTGCCGGCTACGGCGACGGCGGCTATTCCGATCGCGGTTACCGTGGGGTCTCTTCTGGTCGCTCTCGCGGTGGCTATGCGGATGCCGATACCACGCAGGTGACGCCGCGTCTTCGCTCTCAATCACAGCCGTATGGCCAGCGCTCTTCGGCTCCGCGTTCGGGCCAGCGTGGCTATCAAGGCCGCGGTGAACTTGCGCCCCGCTCGGGTCAGCGCAGCCTTCAGGGCCAGGGTGGCTATCGCGGCCGTTCCGATAGCAATCGTGGTCGTATGCCTCAGGGAGGCGGCCGCAGCAGTTCCAATCGTGGACGCGGCGGATCACGTACTCCTCAAAACAACGGGCTCGATCCGCGTATCGTCTACGCCGGCATCGGTGCCGTTGCGCTGTTGTTGATTGTGCTCATCGTGGTGCTTCTGCGCGGCTGCGCATCTTCGGCGCCCGAGACCACGCCCGAGACGCCCACTGCTACCAAGACGACGACCAAGAAGTCTTCTAAGAAGACCGAAACGGTCGACGAGGACGAAGACACCGATGAGGCGACGGATGAGTCGACTGACTCGGACGCTACCAAGACGACGGCCAAGAAGGAAGAGAACGAGGTCACGAAGGTCAAAGTCTCCGTTGCCAAGGGAAAGACCGCGTGGATTGAGGTCAAGGTCGACGGCAAGTCGGTCTATGGCGCCCAAGCGACTGGCCCCTTTGAGCAGGAGTACTCGCCCGAGTCCTCGATCGAGATCACCACGTCCAAGCCTTCCGATGTCACCGTTACCAAGAACGGTGAAAAGGTTCGTTACGATACCAAGACCTCGGGCGTGGCGCGTGTGACGATCACCGTTCCCAAGAAGGAGACGACTGATTCCGAGAATGGTGAAAGTTCTGATGGTACCGATACCACCGATGGTGCCGATACCACCGACGTTACCGATGCCCAGTCCACGGATGGCGCCGATACCGCAACTGACGGTCAGACACCCACCGATTCTACCGACTATTCGTACGACAGCTACTAAGCCGCTCGTACGCGAAAGGAAACATCATGGCTAAAGATTCCAGCTTCGACGTCGTGTCCGAGGTCAACATGCAAGAGGTCGACAACGCCTTCCAGCAGACCACGCGCGAGATTTCCCAGCGCTATGACCTTAAGGATTCCGGCGCCACGATCGAGCTTTCGAAGGGCGACAAGCTCTTTACGATCAGCGCCCCGGCTGACTTTGTCTCCAAACAGATTATCGACGTGCTGAGTTCCAAGCTCATCAAGCGCGGCATTGACCTCAAGGCTGTCTCGTGGGATGCTCCTCAGGCGGCATCGGGCGGCACCGTGCGCGTGCTCGGCCATATTGTCGAGGGTATCGACCAGGCGACCGCCAAGAAGATCAACAAGGACATCAAGGACCAAAAGCTCAAGGTCAAGGTGACCATCGAGGCCGACAAGCTGCGTGTTTCCTCTGCTTCGAAGGATGCGTTGCAGACCGTAATCCAGTTCCTGCGCGACCAGGACTACGGCCAGCCGCTACAGTTCACCAACTACCGCTAATATCATTCGAAAGGACCGCTCTCCAACATGGATACACCGTTGGGCTCCGTGCTCTACATCACCCTCGGGTGCGCTAAGAACGAGGTCGACACCGACCGCATGCGTTCTCTTTTGACTGCTGCGGGCTACGAGGAGGCATTCGACCCGCAGGATGCCGATATCGCCATCGTCAATACATGCTCGTTCCTCGCCTCCGCAACGTCCGAGAGCATCGAGACCACGCTCGAGCTCGCCAACGAGGTTCAGGACGGCGTTCGTTCTTGCCCCATCGTTATGTGCGGCTGTGTGCCGTCGCGCTATGGCGACGACCTGCCTGACGAGCTGCCCGAGGTCGCTGCCTTTGTGAAGGCCGACGAGGAGGACGGCATCGTGGCGGTCATCGATGGCGTGCTGGGTGTCGAGCGTGAGATCGCGGCCTATATCCCTCAGGTCAAGCGTACCGTCGAGGGCGCCGTTGCTTACGTCAAGATTTCCGATGGCTGCAACCGCTTCTGCAGCTTCTGCATGATCCCCTATATTCGCGGTCGCTATCATTCGCGCAATGCCGAGAGCATTATCTCCGAGGTACGCGACCTGGTTGCCGGCGGTGTGCGCGAGATCGTGCTGATCGGCCAGGACACGGGTATTTGGGGCACCGACTTTACTGACGAGGATGTCGCCGAGGGCTCGCCGCGCAATCTGGCGCAGCTGCTGCGTGCCGTCGCCGAGGCCGTGCGCCCGCACAACGTCTGGGTCCGCGTGCTCTATCTGCAGCCCGAGGGCATGACCGATGAGCTTATCGATACGATTCGCGATACGCCCGAGGTGCTGCCCTATATCGATATCCCCGTGCAGCACTGCGACGCGCGCATCCTCAAGGCTATGCGCCGTTCCGGTTCGCGCCAGGAGCTCGAGGACCTGTTCCGCGATCTGCGTGAGCGTATCCCCGGCATCGTGATCCGTTCCACGGCTATGGTCGGCTTCCCGACCGAGACCGACGACGAGTTCCGCGACCTTATCGACTTTATGGACACCGTCGGCTTTGACTACACGAGCGTCTTTGCCTACTCGCAGGAGGAGGGCAGCCTGGCCGCTAAGATGGAGGGTCAGGTCGACGAAGAGGTCAAGCTCGAGCGCGCCCAGGAGGCCATGGACCTGGCCGAGTCGCTCGGTTTTGCCGCCACCGCCGCACATGTGGGCGAGCGCGCCCAGGTGATCGTCGACGGTATCGAAGAAACCGAGGACGGCGCCGAGCTGATCGGCCATGCCTGGTTCCAGGCGCCCGATTCCGATGGCGCGGTCCACTTGGACGCCAGCGAGGCGTCCGTGGGCGATATTCTGACTGTCGAGTTTACCGATAGCTTCTGCTATGAGCTTATCGGCCATGTTGTGGAGTAGGAGAGCATCGTGGCAAACGAGAGCAATAAGGAACTGACGAGTGTTTGGACGCCCGCCAACATCGTGACGTGCGTTCGCATCGTCTTTATCCCGGTGTTCATGATCGTGTCGGCGCTTTCTCACACGAGTGTTGCCGGTACGGATTGGAGCACCTTCGACGGCTCGCTCGCCGCCGCTGCCTTCATTCTGTATGTGATCCTGTCGTGCACCGATAAGGTCGACGGTTATCTGGCGCGTTCGCGCAACGAGATCACCGACTTCGGTAAATTCTTGGACCCCATCGCCGATAAGCTGCTCGTGTTCTCGGCCCTGCTGCTGTTCTTGGATTTTGGCGCGGTGACCGTGTGGTCCGTGTTCATTATCCTGTTCCGTGAGCTTCTGGTGAGCGCCCTTCGCATGGTCGCGAGTGCGGCCGGTGTGGTCGTTGCGGCCGATAAGCTCGGCAAGTACAAGACGGCGACCACGATGGTCTCCATCTGCGGTTACCTGTGCGTTTTTGCTATGGCCGGCTTGCACCTTGGCCCGGTGGCGCTGACGCTCGGCATCTACTCGGTGTCGCGCTTCCTGTATGCCGTTGCCGTTGTCTTGACCGTTATCTCGGGCGCCCAGTACTTCTGGAACTGCCGCAAGATCGTCTTTTCGGTCTAGGTCCTGGTGGGTATGACGGACTCTTTTGAGCAGATTTCCGCACATAACGAGGAGCTGGCGCGCGATATCGTCGAGCGCGCGAGCGCTCGGGGTGTGACGGTTTCGACGGCTGAGTCGCTGACGGCGGGTATGATCGCCTCGACGATTGCGGATATCCCGGGCGCCTCGGCGGCGCTGCGTGGCGGTGCGGTGACCTACTGCGATGAGATTAAGCATCGCGTGCTGGGTGTTGAGCAGGAGACGCTCGACCGCTACACCGCGGTGTCGCATCAAACTGCGCGCGAGATGGCGTCGGGTTCGCTGGAGCTGTACCAGAGCGATATTGCAGTGAGCGCAACGGGTTATGCCGGCCCCGGCGGTGGTACTGAGGACGATCCTGCTGGCACTTTCTATATTGGCTGGGCACATCGTTCCGCCGATGGGGGAGTGCCGGTCGTGGACTCTGTGCGCTGCCACTATGAGGGCGACCGTTCGTGTGTTCGTGCCCATGCGGTCACGGAGGCATTGGGTCGCATTGCCCTTGTGCTCAACCCTATGGAATAGACGTGTTTTAAGGGGCCTCCGGGCCCCTTAATTGTGGAGATAGGGACCTTAGGCTCATTTGGCGTTTGTGCTGGTTGTAGATGTATTTTTTCCTGCCTTGTTCATATTTGGTCCTTTGTGGTCAAGCATTTGGTCAGTGTTTGGTCGGCGTTTGGTTGGGTTTTGGAAAGACCGCCTGCATATGATTGGCCTGAACGGTTGACCACGAACAGCCGTTCGTTTATTATCGATGCAGGTTGTTAAGAGGAGGGCTATTCATGGCCAAGAATTCAGGTCCCGTACGTACCGTTCATGCTCGCACGACGGGTAAAGAGCGCGATGAGATGATCGCCACCACCAAGGCCGAGATCGAGAAGAAATTCGGCCAGGGTTCCATCATGAGGTACGGCGACGGTGGTCCCGAGCTCGAGGTCGAGGCCATTCCCACGGGCGCCCTGGCCCTCGATGCCGCTCTGGGTATCGGCGGTGTGCCGCGCGGCCGTATCGTTGAGATTTACGGTCCTGAGTCCTCCGGTAAGACGACGCTTTCGCTCGAGATCTTGGCCGAGGCCCAGGCTATGGGCGGCGTTGTGGCATTTATCGATGCCGAGCACGCGCTCGATCCCACGTATGCCGCGCGCATCGGCGTGGATATCGACGAGGTTCTCATTTCCCAGCCCGATACGGGTGAGCAGGCGCTCGAGATCGTTGACATGCTCGTGCGTTCCGGCGCCATCGATGCCATCGTCGTCGACTCCGTCGCCGCGCTGACCCCGCGTGCCGAGATCGAGGGAGAAATCGGCGACACCACGGTCGGTCTTCAGGCTCGCCTGATGAGCCAGGCGCTCCGCAAGCTCGCCGGCTCGCTGTCCAAGTCCAACACGACGTGCATCTTCATTAACCAGCTGCGTGAGAAGATCGGCGTCATGTTCGGCAACCCCGAGACCACGACGGGCGGCCGCGCCCTTAAGTTCTTCTCTTCGGTGCGTATCGACATTCGCCGTATCGATAGCATTAAGCTTAAGGACGAGGTTATCGGTAACCGCGTGCGCGCCAAGGTCGTTAAGAACAAGGTGGCAGCTCCGTTCCGTTCTGCTGAGTTCGACATCATGTACGGTACGGGCATCTCTAAGGAGGGCTCGATTCTGGACATGGCTGTCGAGTGCGGCATTTGCAAGAAGATGGGCTCCTGGTTTGCCTATGGCGAGGATAAGCTCGGCAACGGTCGCGAGGCCGCCAAGGCGTTCCTGCGCGAACACCCCGATTGCGCTGACGAGATTGAGCATAAGGTCCGCCTTGCCTGTGGACTTGAGTTTGATGACGATGCTCCGTCCGAGGTCGAGCTGACCGATCAGCCTGCGCCTGAGGAGTTTGACGAGCTTTACGCCATCGATGGTTCCGCCATGCTCGATGATGACGACGAGTAACGGTTACGCTTATGTCGTATACGGTGACCGAGGCCACGGTCGTCTTTCCCGATAAGAAGGCGGCCTCCTCGTTCTCGAGCGGGTATGCGTCCAAAAAGCCTTGCGCACATATCGATTGTGAGCTTGAGGGCGGTTTTGAGCGGTCCATTTGGATTCCCGTGCGGGTCGCGCGGCTGTATGTCAAAAACCGCCCCGATCTTCCCTGTGATTGGGACAACTTCCGTGAGGCGGTGCAGCTCATTGAGCGTAAATGTGCACTTACCATGGTGACCGAGATGTTATCGCGCCGCGACCATGCGACGGGTGAGGTCCGTGACAAGCTGGCTCGCTACGGCTTTCACCAGCCTGCGATCGATTTCGCCGTCGAGCGCGCCACCGAGTATCGCTTTTTAGACGAGAGCCGCTTTTGCTCGTACTTTATCGAGGAGCGCAAGCGGCGCGGTTGGGGACAGCGCAAAATCGAGACCGAGCTCAAGCGCCGTCATGTCGTGCTCGATGACATTCCCGGTTATCCCGAGGATTATTTTGCCGTCGAAGACGATTTGACGCGTGCGTCAGCCCTGCTCGCCAAGCGTCGTGTTCCAGAGACGCGCGGATTCGAAAAACTGGTTCGGTTTTTGATGGGCAAAGGCTTCTCGTATCACATCGCCGCCGATGCCGTTAAGGCACGTCTCGATGCCGAACGCGAGGAATGTGCAGTTTAGGCGTATGCGCTTTGTGGCCCTGCCGTTCACCGCGTTTTAGCCGCCGTGCCGGGGCCATTTATTTGACAGTTGTTGTGGTTCAACGTACGATAAACACTGTCATTTGCTTTGTGATATGTGCTCATCTGTGATGAGTTTGTTTATATGTTTATCTGTATCCGACCCGCATAAGCTGCGCCCATATTACTCAAATGTCGCGAGCCGTTCGTAAGGACGGTTCGCTTTGTTGTGTAACGAATCCATAAAAAGGAGTGAGCATGCCTATCATCGCAGCGCTCGTTGGCATCGTTTTGGGTGCCATCGCCGCCATTGCCTACATGCGCACCGCCAAGCAGGGTAGTCTTCACGAGGCCGACGAAAAGATCCAGTCGGCACACGCACAGGCTGAGTCCCTGATCGGTGATGCTAAGCGTCAGGCCGAGACCCTCAAAAAAGAGGCTCTGCTCGAGGCTAAAGAGGAGATCATCAAGAACAAGCAGGCCGCCGAGGCCGAGGACAAGCAGCGTAAGAGCGAGATTCGTACGCTCGAGAACCGTGTGATGCAGCGCGAGGAGTCCCTTGATCGCCGAAACGACGCTCTCGACAAGCGCGAGCATCAGCTGTCCAGCCAGGCCGGTCAGGTCGAGAAGCGCTCCCGCGAGCTCGAGGAGCTCTGCGCAAAGCAGACCTCCGAGCTCGAGCGCATCGCCGACCTTACCCGCGAGGACGCCCACAAGGAGCTCCTCGATAAGGTTCGCGGCGAGGTCACCCACGAGGCCGCCACGATCATTCGCGAGTCTGAGCAGCAGGTTCGCGCCGAGTGCCACAAGACCGCCCAGGAGATTCTGTCCCTGGCGATTCAGCGCTGCGCTGCCGACCACACTGCCGAGGTTACCGTTACCTCCGTGCACATTCCCTCTGATGACCTCAAGGGCCGTATCATCGGTCGCGAGGGTCGCAACATCCGGACCTTCGAGCAGGTTTCCGGCGTCAACCTCGTGATCGACGACACGCCCGAGACCGTCGTTCTTTCGAGCTTCGACCCAGTCCGTCGCGAGACCGCCCGTGTCGCCCTCGAGAACCTAATCGCCGACGGCCGCATTCATCCCGCCCGTATTGAGGAGATGTATCACAAGGCTGCCGACCTGGTTCAGCAGCGCGTACGCGAGGCTGGCGAGCAGGCTGCCTTCGATACCGGCATTCACGACCTGCACCCCGAGATCGTCAAGACCCTTGGTGCCCTGCGCTACCGTACTTCGTTTGGTCAGAACGTGCTTCAGCACTCCCTCGAGGTCTCTGACCTGTGCGGCGTGATGGCTTCCGAGCTTGGCCTGGACGTTGTGACCGCTAAGCGCGCCGGCCTGCTGCACGACCTGGGCAAGGCAATCGACCACGACGTCGAGGGCCCGCATGCCGTCATCGGCGCCGAGCTTGCCCGTCGTTATGGCGAGAAGCCCGTTATCGTCCACGCTATCGAGGCTCACCATGCCGATGTCGACCCCAACACGGTGCTCGATGTCCTGGTACAGGCCGCCGATGCCGTCTCCGCCTCTCGTCCCGGTGCCCGTCGCGAGTCTGCCGAGAACTACATCAAGCGCCTTGAGAAGCTCGAGGAGATCGCCAACTCCCATGACGGCGTCGAGCGTACCTATGCCATGCAGGCTGGTCGCGAGGTCCACGTCATGGTTCAGCCGGACAAGATCTCCGATGCCCAGTCCACGGTCCTGGCCCACGATATCGCCCATCAGATCGAGGAAGAGATGGAGTATCCCGGTCAGGTGCGCGTCGTCGTGATTCGCGAGAGCCGCGCTGTCGATATCGCTAAATAACATGAGCGACGCGAACGAGCTCATCTCATTTATCGCGTCGATGTCGGGGGAGGGCAACCTTCGCGTCGAGGAGAACCTTGGCGAGGGGTATGTCCGCCTCCGCGTTTCGGAGGCCGAGCGGCGCCAGGCAAAGCACGACATTCAGCATGTCGAGGATATCGTCATCGAAATGCTCCGTAATGCTCGCGATGCCGGCGCCGACAAGGTCTATCTCGCCACGACCAAGGAAGATGGCGTCCGCACGCTTGTCTTTCTGGATAACGGCTCGGGTGTTCCGCAGGATATGCAAGAGCGAATCTTCGATGCTCGCGTTACCTCAAAGCTCGAGAGCATGAAGATGGACCGTTGGGGCGTTCACGGTCGTGGCATGGCATTGTTTTCGATCAAGCAGAACACCGACGAGGCCCGTGTGGTCACGTCTGGTGTCGATCTTGGTTCAGCCTTTAAGGTGAGCGTTGCGGCCGACCGCCTTAGTGAGCGTGCCGATCAGTCCAGCTGGCCCCAGGCCGTCAAGGATGAGGACGGACGTTATGTCTGTGCTCGCGGTCCGCATAATATTATTCGCGCTGCCTGTGAGTTTGCGCTCGAGGAGTTGCGTGGTTGCGATGTCTATCTTGGTTCTCCGTCTGAGATTGCCGCGACCCTTTATGCTCAGGCGTCAAGCCGGCTCGATACCTCGCGTCTCCTGTTTATCGATGACGAGAGCGAGCTTCCGGTTGTCGACCGTTTAGGCCTTGCCTCTGATGCCGAGGACTTTATTCGCATCTGTTCGAGTTTGGGTCTTGAGATGTCCGAGCGCACGGCACATCGCATTTTGGCAGGGCAGATTAAGCCCGTTCGCGGTGTGACCGCGCGTCTGCTGCGCGAGCGTGATTCTTCCTCGCATGCGCCGGCTCCTGTCGATCTTGCGAAAGATCGTCGCGGGCTACGTATTGCCAAGGATGACATGGCACAGTTTTCGCGTGCTGTGGAGCGCGACTTTAATGACCTTGCCGCCCGGTACTATCTCAACCTTTGCGGCGACCCAAAGATTCGCGTTTCGCGTGATCGAATCACCGTGACCTTCGATCTTGCCAAAGAGGAATAGTGCCTTTACCGAGTCCACTCGGTACGATACAGTTATTGCAGTTAAAACGTACTTTTAAACGCAGGAGTTTCTTCATGGATTGCCTGAAGGTATCAAGCAAATCATCGCCCGCGTCCGTTGCCGGCGCCATCGCCGGCATGGTCAAGGATGGTGTACCCGTCAACATCCAGTGTGTCGGTGCCGGTGCTGTCAACCAGGCCATTAAGGCCGTGGCTATCGCGCGCGGTTTTTTGATTCCAACCGGTTTTGATATTTCCTGCGCGCCTGTGTTCTCCGACATCCTCATTAACGGGGAGTCGCGCACGGCCATCCGCCTTTCTATCTACGTTCACCAGATCAATCGAGCTGCTATGGATAACGTCGTCATGGATGATGTTAAGCCTGTGGCATAGCTTCTGCTTGCCTCGATTCGCCTCCCTTCCATCGTTAGGACTTATGCACATGGACCAGCGTTCCGTACGCGATATTCTTGCCGGTAAAACCTACTTTATCCGCACCTTTGGCTGCCAGATGAATCAGCACGACTCCGAGCGCGTGAGCGGTTTGCTTGATTCGTATGGCTGTCTCATGGCGCTCGATCCCTCGCATGCCGATATTGTTGTCTTCATGACATGCTGCGTGCGCGAAGCCGCCGATACTCGCCTGTACGGTCAGTGCAATTCATGCAAAAGCCTGCCGCCTTCGCCTTCGGGCAAGCGTGTGGTTGCCGTGGGCGGCTGCATTGCGCAGCGTGATGGCGAGGGCCTGCTCACCAACGTCGATAACGTCAATGTCATCTTTGGCACTCATTCTATCGCACATGTGGCCGAGCTCATTGCCGAGGCGTTCCTTGACGGCAAGCGTCATATCCGCACCAATGAGCATGAGGATACGGATGCCATGAGCATGCCGTGGCATCGCGAGACCCAGTATCACGCCTGGGTGCCCATCATGACGGGCTGCAATAATTTCTGCACCTATTGCATCGTGCCGTACGTGCGCGGTCGCGAAAAGAGCCGCCCCTTCGAGGAAATTGTCGACGAGGTGACCGGTTTGGTGCGCCAGGGCGTGCGTGAGATTACACTGCTGGGCCAAAACGTTAACTCATATGGTCGCGATCTGTTTGGCAAGCCGCGTTTTGCCGATCTGCTACGTGCCGTGGGCGATACGGGTGTGGAGCGCATCTTCTTCACGTCTTCGCATCCCAAGGATCTATTGCCCGAGACCATCGACGCCATGGCCGAGACGCCTGCCGTTATGCCGCAGCTGCACTTGGCCGTCCAGTCAGGTTCGACACGGATCCTCAAAGAGATGAATCGCCGTTATACACGCGAGGACTATTTGGGCCTGGTCGATCGCATTCGCAACCGTATGCCCGATATCGCGCTCTCGACCGACATTATCGTCGGCTTCCCAGGCGAGGCTGAAGAAGACTTTGAGCAGACGCTCTCGCTTGCCGAGACGGTCCGCTATGCCCAGGCCTATACCTTCATCTATTCCAAGCGCGCCGGTACCCCGGCCGCAGAGATTGACGATCCTACGCCGCATGAGGTTATTCTCGAGCGTTTCAACCGCCTGGTTAAGGTTATCGAGACCACGGCACACGAGTATAACCAGGGTGAGCTCCATACTGTGGTGCCGGCGCTCATTGAGGGAGCGAGTAAAAAGAACAACGCGGTCCTGCTGGGCAAGAGTCCCAAGAATCAGACCGTTCATGCGCCCATCCCTGAGGGCTACAGCATCGATCAGCTTGTTGGCAAGATCGTTGATGTTGACGTTGACGTTGCCAAGACCTGGTATTTGTCTGGCTCCGTTGTGGGCGAGCCGCGCTAATGGTTTCTCCCAGGGCAGGTCTTTCCGCCGTTGCGATCGTCGGTCCGACGGCGGTTGGTAAGAGTGATGTTGCCGACCGTTTGGCAGCTCGTCTTTTGTCCGAAGTGCTGTCGTGCGATGCGATGCAAATCTATCGCGGCATGGACATCGGTACCGCAAAGATGGCGCCCGATGAGTGTACGGCGCCGCTGCGTCTCGTCGACATTGTCGAGCCGGGTGTGGCATATTCTGCTGCGCTTTATCAGGCTGACGCTCGCGCGCATATTGAACGTCTCCTTGGTTCGGGTTGCCTGCCGGTTTTTTGCGGAGGTACGGGGCTGTATCTCAAGGCCGCCCTGGATGAGATGGATTTTCCCTCGGGCGAGCTTGAGGACGATCGTCGCGCGGGGTATCAGGAACTTGCCGAGCGCATAGGCGAGGAAGCGCTGCACGCGCTGCTTGCCGAGCGTGACCCCGAGTCCGCTGCGGTCATCCACCCCCATAATGTTCGTCGCGTGATTCGGGCGCTCGAAATGCACGATGATGGTGTGTCCTACGCGCAGCAAAAGTCGCAGTTTAGTGTTCCGCGCGAGCATTATCATGCTCTATGGTTTGGTCTGACGCGTAATCGCGAGGTTCTCTACGAGCGCATTAACCTGCGTGTCGATCTGATGTTTGAGCAGGGTCTTGTCGATGAGGTCCGCGGTCTTATGGACCAGGGGCTGGGAGATGCCCTGACGTCGATGCAGGCAATTGGTTATAAAGAGATCATTGATGCTTTCAATGGCGTGATTTCTATGGATGAGGCTCGCGAACTCATTAAGATGCGTTCGCGTCGCTATGCCAAACGTCAGCTTTCGTGGTTTAAACGCGATGACCGCGTCGTGTGGTTCGATATGGACGAGTTTACGATCGATGAGGTCGTTGAGGACATCCTGCATCGTATTGAGGCTGTCTAATGGCTCGTTTTCCTCTTGTTTCCACGGCACCCGAGCCCGAGCGTGTCATTTTGGTTGGTGTTGAATGGCGCGACAATGCATGGCCGCTCGATCGATCGCTTGACGAGCTGGAGCGCCTTGCCCATACGGCTGGTGCCCGGTGCGTGGCGCGCTTGTCTCAGCGTTTGGTAAAGCCGTATCCTAAATCGTTTATCGGTTCCGGTAAGGTTGAAGAGCTGTGCGGCCTGGTGCATCGCATGGATGCCGATGTTGTTATCTTTGACGACGACCTGACGCCCTCGCAGCAATCCTATTTGGAGAAAGCCGTGGGCGAGCCGGTAAAGATTATCGATCGTACGGCACTGATCTTGGATATCTTTGGCCTGCATGCTCAGACGCGTGAGGGACGCCTACAGGTACAGCTGGCACAGCTTCAATATCTGTTGCCTCGTCTGCGTGGCATGTGGAGCCATCTTGCCAAGGAGCAGACGCGCGGCGGCATCGGTTCGCGCTTTGGCCAGGGTGAAAGCCAGCTCGAGGTTGACCGTCGCTTGATTCGCAATAAGATTGCCGCGCTTCGTCGTGAGCTTAAGCAGGTTGAACAGCGTCGCGATGTCCAGTCCAAGAGTCGCATTGAGTCACCGGCGTTTCGCGTCGCGTTAGCCGGTTATACCAATGCCGGTAAATCGACGTTGCTCAATCGCCTGACCGGCTCTACGGTACTTTCGCAGGACAAGCTGTTTGCTACGCTCGACCCGACGACGCGTTCGTATCACCTGCCCGGCGGTCGCGGCATGACGATCACCGATACCGTCGGCTTTATTCAAAAGCTGCCGCATGGTTTGGTCGATGCCTTTAAATCGACGCTGTCCGAGGTGTTGGGTGCCGATCTAATTCTCAAAGTCGTAGATGCGTCTGACGAGGACTATGAGCGACAGCTGGAGGCTGTCGACCGCGTGCTTGATGAGATCGGCGCTGGAGAGCGTTTAACGCTGACCGTATTCAATAAAATCGATCTTCTCGATAGCGTTGATCGACTGAGCTTCCGTCGTCGCTATCCCGAGGCCGTTCTGTTCTCGGCCCAAACGGGCGAAGGGCTCGACGATCTCGTCGATCGCATTGCTCGCGAGGCGGCTGCCACCGATGTGTTGCTCTCTGCTGATATCCCGTATCGCGAGGGCGCCCTCATCACGCTGGTGCATGAGCAGGGAACCCTTTTGCACGAGGAATATCTCGAGGATGGCGTTCGTATTGTGGCGAAGCTGCCGGCTCGTATTGCGCCGCGGCTCGAGCGTTATCGCACCGAGTAGGCGAGCTCCAAAATGCCCAGTATGATGGGCTGATGCAGCAGATATAAGGGGAGTGCATGACGTCCAAGGCTGGCGAGCGCCGGGACGGGATTGGCGTAGGCCCAGCTTGGGGCGGTCTTATCGATTCCCTGCGCTATATGTGCGGCGAAGTATCCTGCAAGATACATAAAGATAAACGGGATGATGGGGTAGTAATCACCTGAGACAAACCCAGGGCTTGGAAATCCCAGCCACGCCAGGTAGGGGACAGGGTAGATCGTTTTGGGGATGCTCCAGGTGAGGGCAAACAACACAAGGCATAGGGACATGCCCCATCTCGCCGAAATATTCTTAAGGACGGGATCGGTCAACGCCACGATGCCGGTACATGCGGCCATGCAGTAGATGATGCCAAAATTAACCGAATCGTCGACTGAGACAAGTGTTGTTGCCAGCCAGACGACGAGTGCTGCTAAGGCGTATTTGGCGGCACGTTTGATATTGTTGCGCGAAAGGGTGCACATCCAACCCGCGATAAACAAAAATACCCAGCTGATGCTGGCGCGCCAGATGTCTTGAAAGACGGTCTGGGTAAACCAGGGCATATCCCAACCGTACAGGTAGGCGAGATCGTAGCAAGCGTGAAAACCTGCCATTGAAATCATCGTAAACCCGCGGACGGTATCAAAGATGGTGATGCGTTTTTGCATTACGAGAACCGGCGCATCAAGCCGACGACTTTGCCCAAGATAACGGGATTCGTTGCATAGATAGGCTCCATGGTGTCATTTTCAGGCTGCAGACGTACGCGTCCCTGCTCCTTGTAGAACGTCTTGACGGTCGCTGAACCATCAATCATGGCCACGACAATTTCGCCGTTCATGGCACTCTTTTGTTCACGGACGATGATGTAATCGCCATTGAAGATGCCGACATTGATCATTGAGCTCCCATGTACCTCAAGGATAAAGGAACCCTGATCGGTGGCGATTTCGGTCGGGATAGTAAACGTGTCTTCGATATTCTGCTCGGCCAGAATGGGAATCCCAGCCGCGACGCGACCAACGAGCGGTAGCGAGACCGTTCCGCGAGGTGCGGTGGGCTCGTCAGATTTAGAAATTGAGACAGAGGAACCGTCCTCGTTAAAGAGTTCCAGGGCGCGCGGTTTGGTGGCATCGCGCTTGAGTAGTCCACGCGCCTCCAGGGCAGATAGATGGGCGTGCACGGTGCTGGGGGAGGAAAGGCCCACGGCAGAAGCCATCTCGCGCACGCTGGGCGGATAACCTTTCTCCTGCTGATATTCCTTGATGAAGTCGTAAATTTGCTGCTGACGCTTGGTAATTTTGCGAGCCATCAGGGCATCCTCTCTACCCATGTCAAACAAATGTTCGAATTTTGCTTGACAGGAACAACTGTTCGAAGATAATAATAAC
This sequence comes from Collinsella sp., assembly GCA_046995905.1. GTDB lineage: Bacteria > Actinomycetota > Coriobacteriia > Coriobacteriales > Coriobacteriaceae > Collinsella. The sequence goes on along the minus strand of JBKXET010000001.1, from coordinate 1,571,521 downwards.
CGAACATTCGTTCTCGCGCTAGACATTTTTGTCCGCGTGGCTTGATAAAACTGTTCTCAGCAAAACACGCGAGAGGAGAACATGATGAACGCAACGAATATGGTCCAGGGAAACCTTGCCCTTAAACTCGAGACGCCTGCAGAACCCACTTTTACGGTTGTTCAGGGTGGCCGCTCCGGCTTTCAGCCTTTGACCGTAAAGCCTGCTCGCAATCAGCAGGCTGTAGTTGCGCCGGCCCGCGTTGCCCTGAAGGTTCCGACGATTGTCGCCGTTGCCGTTGCGCTTACGCTCTTCGTTGTCCTCGCTACGTCGGTCTTTAGCGCTCGTCACGCCGCGTATGCCGAGTCCGTTTCCAACGTTACCTACGAGACTATTCGCGTTCAGCCTGGTGATTCTTTTTGGTCGCTTGCCGAGGAATATCCTATCGAAGGCCTTTCCACGCAAGAGACTTCCGACATGATCCGTAACGTCAATCATCTGGAGCATGGTTCGCTCGCCGCCGGTGCGCATCTTAAGGTTCCTGCTCGTTCGTAATCATTATCGCGCTGCGCATGGTACCCTTGTTATCGTTTAAGAGGAGGTACCATGCGCTGTCCCAAATGCGGCAAGGCACATACCCGCGTCGTTGATTCCCGTATGCAGGAGTCAAATAACACCATTAAGCGCCGTCGCGAATGTTGCTCGTGTAACTACCGCTTTACAACGTTTGAGCGATGCGAAGACCCAATCGAGGTCATTAAGTCAGACGGAACCAAGCAGCGGTTCGATCGCAATAAGCTGCTCGTCGGCTTGATGCGCGCCACCATTAAGCGCGATATCGACACTAAGAAGCTCAATGAGATTATCGACGACATCGAGGTCGAGCTGCGCTCTCGCACGCTGACGGCCGTCACGTCGCATGAGTTGGGTGACATGGTGCTCAAGCGCTTGGCAAAGATCGACAAGGTGGCGTACATCCGTTTTGCCTCGGTCTACCGCGATTTCAAAGACGTCGATGAGTTTCTGCAAGAGCTCGACAAGCTAAGGTGATTCCATGTCCAACATTACCGTCAACATAAAGCGCCTCGACCCCACCGTCGAGCTTCCCAAATACGCCCATCCCACTGATGCCGGCTTGGATTTGCGCTCCAACGAGGACTGCGTCCTGAAGCCCTTCGAACGCCGTCTGGTCTCTACGGGGCTGGCCATCGCCCTGCCCGATGGCTACGCCGGCTTCGTCCAGCCCCGCAGCGGCTTGGCCATCAAGCAGGGCCTGTCTATAGTCAATACGCCGGGCCTCATCGACGCCCACTACCGAGGAGAACTTAAGGTTATCCTCATCAACCTGGATCCCTCCAACAACATCCAAATCAACAAAGGCGACCGCATAGCCCAACTCGTCATCCAAGAAGTCCCCACGGTCAACCTCATAGAAGTAGAAGAATTAGACGTAACCGACCGAGGCAACGGAGGCTTCGGTTCTTCTGGTGTGGCTTAGCCCATTTCTTCGTTGAAAATGGGCGTCGTAATGCCCGCTCGCCCCTGGGAGGCCCCTATATATCATCCCGTGCTCAAACATTCTCGCTTCGCTGCGAAACTGCGCGCGGGACGATATATAGGGGCCTCCCAGGGGTGAGCTACGTTTACATGCTCGCAATCGGTTATGGCTTCCCATCTGAAGCCGAATGCTGTATCTAGAAACTGTGTCTAACAAGTAATCCGATCTGACAAAGAGACGGCTCCTTTGTCAGATCGGATTACTTTGATTACTTGTTTCCGAGTTCCCCTTCGCTGCTTTTCGTAGGGTAACCGATATGGCTGCTAGTGCGTACGTATAGCCGTGGCGCAGGGCGCCCACACATATCGTTCCACGCGCAGTTTCGCAGCGAGCGAAGCGAAGCGAGAATGTTTGAGCATGGAATGATATGTGTGGGCGGCCTGCGCCACGGCGGACAGTCCAATGTTAGCGGATATGCGCAGGCTTGCCGCCCCAGTAGAAGCGGCAGAAGGCTCGTTTGCGCTTTTGGGGTTTGCCTACGAGCTCCATGGTGGCGATGGCTATGTCTTCGGCTGCGTGGGGGCGGCGTAGTACTTCGCCGTTGATGAGTAGGGCTTTGAGTGATTCAGGACGGTCGTGCAAGTGACGTAGGGTTACGATGAGTTCTCGTGCGGTGGTGACATGCATGCTGGCGCCCATGCCGGTGAGCATCGTGGTGTTGGCCTTTTCCTGACCGTATGATTTGCCCAGCAGGATCATCGGCAGATGTGCGCATAGGCACTCGGTGACCGTGAGTCCGCCCGATTTGAGGATTGCCAGGTCGCAGCCGTGCATGAGGGCCGCCATGTCGTCCACGTAGTCCAGAACCGTGACGTTGTCGAGCTTCATGGCGTCGAAGAGCGTCTTGAGTCGGGCGGCGTATTCCTTATCCTTGCCCGGTAAAAAGACAAAGTGCATGTCCTCAAAGCTGCGTAAGAAGGGGAGCGTGTGGTCCATCGCGGCACGGAAACGCACGTATGGTTGAGGCAAACTGGCGCCGGCCATCACCAATACGACGGTTTTGTCTATGGGGAGATTGAACTTGCTGAGCTCATCCTCACGTTTGTAATCGGTATCGAAACCGGCTCGGATGGGGATGCCCGTTATGCGGATCTTTGACTCGGGAACCTTGCGCGGGCGCAGCGTTTCGGCCATAAACTCGTTGGCTACGCAGAATAGGTCGGTGTCCTTGTGGGGCCAAAAGCCTTCGACTTCGTAATCGGTCGGCACGCAGATGACCGGAAAATCAATACCCGTGATGACGCGGGCGCCCACAGCGACGTTGGCCGCCGTAATGTGTGTTGCGACCACGGCTATGGGCCTGCGGGTCCGGACGTATTCGTTGAAGGCGGGGAACATAATTCGTGACCATGCTGTGCCGCCGCCCCAGAGCAGATGTCCTGTAAGCGTATATCGCCAGGTCAGGTCGTAAATGGGACGCGTGGCGCCGGTAAACGACGCTGCTGTTTTATTACCATCGAACCTAATGCGTCCAAAATCGAGGATATCCAGGACTTCGATCTCAACATCCTCAGGGATTCCCTTGGTGCCGCGGATAAGGTTAAATGCTTGTGAAATCGCGTTGGCGGCGGCTTTGTGGCCCGATCCAACCGATGCGTGCACAATGGTTACCAGGGGTTTTTGTGCAGGTAAAACGGTCATTTGCTCCGGTTGGGGAGTGGCTTGCATGGGCAGGGGAGCGCTATTGCCCGTCTGCGTTTGATCCATCGATAACTCCCCTTCAGCTTTGTTACGCGATTTAACATTGTAGTGCATGAGTGTCATGTTCACGTAAATTTGGGTATGAGCGCAAAGAACGTCAATGTATCGACGAGAGGATATTCCATGACTACCGATCAGCCGATTGATGTTGCGATTATCGGTGGAGGCCCCGCGGGCTATGCTGCCGCCATTTACGCTGCGCGTGCCAACCTGACGACGACCGTGATTGAGCAGGGCATGTCGGGTGGACAGATCGCCACGACCAATGAAGTCGAGAACTATCCGGGCATTCCGCTCTTGAGCGGCGCCGAACTCGGCGAGCGTTTTCAGCAGCATGCAGAGGGCCTGGGAGCACAGGTCGCATGGAGCATGGTTACGGGTATCGATTACGATGCCGATGCAGCGTTGTTTACGGTGCATCACGATATGGGCGATACGCTGGCCTCGAGCGTTATCGCTTGCATGGGTGCCACGCCGCGTCCGGCAGGTTTCGCAGGCGAGGATACGTATCGCGGTCGTGGCGTTTCATATTGCGCAACATGTGACGGCATGTTTTTCCGCGGCAAGCAGGTTTTTGTAATCGGTGGTGGCAATTCGGCATGCGAAGAGGCGCTGTTCCTGTCCGACATTGCCAGCAGTGTGACCATCGTGCTGCGCCGCGACCAGTTCCGTGCGCCCGATGGTGTTGTTCAGAAAGTACTCGCAAAGGACAATATTACAGTTAGGTACCAAACTAGTATTGTGGAGCTATCGGGCGAAGCCATGCCAACGACGATTACCTTTAAGGACAATGCATCTGGGGAAACTCATGCCGAGTCATTTGAGCCCGGCTCGTTTGGCATCTTTGTCTTTACGGGGACGCAGCCACATACCGAGCTTGTTGAGCATCTAGTCGACCTGGCGCCTGATGGCGGCATTCTGACTGATGAATCCATGGCGACCCGCACGCCAGGTCTATTTGCCGCTGGCGATATCCGTTCCAAACGTTTACGCCAGGTTGTGACCGCTGTTTCGGACGGAGCCATAGCGGCAACGAGCGCATACGCGTTTCTCCGTGGATAAGTACGATAATATATCTTATGTAAGGTTGTTATCTTGTAACCTAATGGGGTCGATGCGAACGTGCATTGACCCCATCTTTATGCTGCGGCTTCGTAATACGTGGTATGCAAAACTAGATAATCTAGAATACAATATAGATAATGAACGGAGGGTCCTCATGAACCATGTAAAACACGTCATTCCGATGTCCGATACGTCGGTCAGCATTAAGCCTGAGGATATTCAGCCAACGGTGCTGCCCGATGCATTTATTCAGTCCGATATCGTGCGCAAACTCAATACGTTGAGTCTGCCGCGCTATAACCAGTTGCCCAATGTGACGCTCTACCGCGACCAGGTCATTGAGTATGTTGCGCTGTGGATGGAGCCGCTGTCCATTTGTGTTGAGCACCCTGTCATTACGCCATCGATGATCAATAACTACGTGAAGGTCGGCCTGGTGCCTGCTCCGGTCAAAAAGCAATATGGCCGCGAGCAGATTGCCCGCCTGATCGCTATCTGCCTCTTTAAGCAGGTGTTACCTATTGCTGCGGTGCAGGCACTCTTTAACATTCAGCGTTTGAGCTACGATGCCCCGACGGCCTTCGATTATGTGGTCGATCAGCTCGAGGCATCGATTCGTTCGGCGTTTTCCGTCGAGCAGACGCCGGTTCCCGATACGGCGCATCAAGTTACGCGCGAGTCGCTGCTCGTACGCAGTGCGGTATCGTCCTTTGTTTCGAAGGCATACCTGATGAGCTATCTTAAGTTCAATGGGTTTAATAGCTAACTGAGGTATAAGACGGGCGGGATAAGGGGCCAGTGGCCCCTTATCCCGCCCGCGCGTTTGACTAGTTGGACATTATCGGCCCGAAGCTACACCCATGCCGTAACCGATGATGAGACCGTGCATCTCGGCGTAATAGGAATCTAGCCCGTTACAGGGCATGATGATAGTCTTGGAGCCTGGCCAGTGCTCCACAATGCGGTCGGCAAGCGCCTGGGCTCCAGCTTCGTTCTCAACGTGATCGATGATGACCTCGCCGCCAGTAAAGCCCTCGGCCTCCATGGTGTCGACAATCTTGGTGAGCATCTTCTTTTCGCCACGCGTGTGCCCAACGAGTTCAATTTCGCCCGCTTCGCTCGCCGTGCCCAAAATGCGGATATTGAGCTTATTGGCAATAACGCCGGCCGCCTTAGGGATACGTCCGGCCTTCGCAAGGTTTTCGTAATTGCACAGGCTAAAGAGAATCTTGCTGTTTTGCTCGAGACTATCGAAGTAAGCGCAGGCGTCTTCAAAGGAAACGTCCGGGTTGCTCGCAAGATAGCGGTCGAACAGCAAGAAGATCAGATCCATTTTGCCACCTGCGGCTCGCGAGTTAACCAAATGAATCTGACGGTTGGGCTCTTCGGCAAGCACCATGTCACGCGCGGTGGCCGCGGCATTGTAGCTACCCGAGACGCCCTCGGAGATGGGCATGCAAATCGTCTTGTCAGCGAGCTTAAAGAGCTCAGCCCACTCCCCTACGCTTGGGCAGGCGCTCGATGATGCGCCGGCTTCCGATTGAATGGCAACATTAAGCTCGTGAACATCGAGCGAGAGGTCGTCAACGAATTCACGCTCCCCCACTCGGATCTTAAGGGGTGCAAATGCAAAGGTGGTATGAGGTGCGGTTGGTTGCCAATCGCGAAGATTGCAGCTCGAATCGGAGATAAGCGCCCAGCTCATTGAGGGTCCTTTCTAATTGTTCCCCAACAATTATAGCCATCTTTTTGATTGATTGGACGGCTATCTAGTTTTGAATACTAGATAGCCGTGCTGTTCTTATGTCAAACGGTAGAGACAAAAAGAATGGGCCTCGTGACTCAAGATCGCGAGGCCCATGTTCGTTCGCTGTAGTAATAAATTAGTAGCGTACGAAGATGTAGTTGTTGTTCATACCGGCTGCGACGGAGCTGATGATGACGCCCGTTTTGTAGTCGGAAGCGTGGATCATCTGGCCGTTACCAATGTAGATGCCGGTGTGGTAAGAGTTAACAACGACGTCGCCAGGCTGGGGATCGGATACACGGGTCCAGCCCATGAAGGTACCAGTCGTGCCAAGGCGGCAATAACGGCCGGTGAGGCAGTAGCTTACAAAGCCGGAGCAGTCAAAGCTGTTCGGGCCAATGCCGCCCCAAGAGTAAGCGTATCCGAGCTTGCTGTAGGCGCGCGAAACAACGGTACCACCGTCAACGGACTGGCTCGGTGCGGAAGGCGTCGGAGCCGGAGCGGGCGTCACGGGCTGCGGCGTGGGAGCAGGAGCGGGCGCGGGCGCAGGCGTGTTGCCGCCGCCGTTGTTGGTCGTACCGCCACCATTGTTGGTGTTCTCGGTCGTACCGGCGGTGTCGTTGCTCACCGTGGCCTTTTCGGCAGTACTGGCATTGATGCCAGCCTGCAGTGCGGCATTGGCCTCGGCCTCGGCTGCAAGCTCGGCCTGCAGCTGTGAATCCAAGGAGTTCACGACACTCTGGGCCTCAGCCTGCTGGGCGTTGAGCTCGTCGACCTTCTTCTGCGTGGCGGCGACGTTCTTCTCCTGCTCGGTCTGCTTATTGGTGAGCTGCTGCTTAAGGTCCTTGACCTCCTGAATGGTCTGGGCCTGCTTGTCGGACACCTTGCCGTAGTAGAAGAGACGGTTGAGCATGTCGCCCAGATCGTCGACGCCCGTCAGAACCTGAAGGAGACTCAGACCGCCGGTCTTGTACTCACCGGCAACATAGCTCGAAAGCTTTGCCTGGCCCTCGGCAATCTCTTGCTGCTTTTGCGTGATCTCGCCTGCAGTCTGATCAAGCTCCTGCGTCTGTGCGGAGAGTTCTTCATGAATTTGCTGGGTTTGGGTGCCAATCTGCTCGAGTTTAGTTCGAGCAGCGGCAAGGTCGGATGCGGTATCGGCGTAAGCCGGAGCCACGAGGCCCAGGCCCAAAACACAAGCGAGGGTTGCCGTAGCAGCGCAGCGTGCCATGTTTTTGTGCGTATTTGCTGTGCGCATGTAGCTTCCTTTCCGGTATCTAAGGGTAGCGGCTAGTCAACCGTTACCAGGCTAAAGAGCTCAACGTCCTCGTTAGAAGGCGTGAGCTTCTTGCGCGGGTTGAGAAACGCAAGCTCAAGGATACAACCGTAGCCCACAAGCTTTGCGCCCATATCTCGCACCAGTTTACCTGTTGCCTCGACGGTTCCACCCGTCGCGACCAAGTCGTCCAGAATCAACACGGTATCTTTAGAGCTGATGGCATCGGCGTGGATCTCGATAGAATCCGTTCCATACTCGAGCTCGTAGCTCTCGCTTACCGTCTTGCGCGGCAGTTTGCCCGGCTTACGTGCGGGAACAAAGCCGGCACCCAGGGCGACGGCCACGGGCACACCGACCATAAAGCCGCGGGCCTCGGGTCCTACGACCTTGGTAATGCCCATGTCGGCAAAATGCTCGGCCAGGGCATCCACCATGGCCTTCAGAGCCTCGGGGTTGCCAAAGAGCGGTGTGATGTCCTTAAAGACGACTCCGGGCTCGGGATAGTCGGGGATATCGACGATATGAGATTCGAAGTCGTACATGGCGTGACCTTTCATGGATTGCCGGGTGAACGGCGGTTATTTGCCCGTGTTAGCAGACGAGCTATGCGAGGGGACGACGACCTTGGACGGCTGCACGAGCGACTCGTCGTGCGCGGCAACCGCGGGGACGCTTGTCGCATCGCTTTTCGCCTTGGTGGATTCGGAACGCGCGATCTCCTCATCGAGGGCATCGATGTCAGCGTCCTCGACCACTGCGTTGAGCGACTCAAAGACACGGTTCTTAAGGAGCGCGGTATGCACACCCTCGGTGAGGTCGTGCAGCTTCTTAAAAGCGCGCTCGAGCTTGGCGTCACGCTCGTCATCAGAGGTATCCATGCCGAGCATGCTCACGAGAACCTGCTCAAACATCGAAGACTCGCGGTTTGCCGACGATACGTACTGACGCAGGTTGCGCGGCTCAATGTGGAAGCGCGACAGCTCCGAGCAGTAACGGATAATCGGGAAATCTCGGCCATCGACGAGTTCACGGTTCTGCGGGCTCTTGATGATGCGGATAAGATCGTTCTCGGCAAGGGAGCGGATAAACGAAATCTCAACACCGAGCATGTCGGGAATAGTCTCGATGGGATGCAGCTTTTGTTTGGTCTCCTTGGGCTCCGTCTTGAGCGGAACATCGGACAGCAAGCCCACCTCGTAGGCGAGCGTTGACAGGTCCGTGGCGTTTTCCAAGCGCTGCTTAATCACGTTGAGCGGCATGTAGCGAGTCTTCTGCAAGTGCAGAATGACCTCCAGGCGATCAACGTCCTCCTTGGAGTACTGACGGTATCCCTTTGGCGTACGATGAGGGGTAATGAGCCCCTCATCTTCTAGAAATCTAATTTTTGAGTTCGAAAGATCGGGGTATGCGCCTCGAAGTAGGTTGACGACTTGGCCGATACTCAGATAGTTGCGTTCGGCCATGCCCTACTCACCGGTTTCGATGCGCTCCGGCGTGCTCTCGTGGTAGATGAGCGTAAACGTACCGATCTGGACGGAAGAACCGTCGTGCAGCGGGGCTGCATTGACGATGGCACCGTCGACCCAGGTGCCATTGAGCGAGCCCAAGTCCTCGATGCGAGCGCCGAGGCCCTCGCGGATAATGCGCGCGTGGCTGCGCGAAACGGTCATGTCATTGAGGAAGATGCCGTTCGCAGGATCGCGGCCGATGGTGGTCACGTCGTCCTCGAGCTCAAAGGCGGCACCAGTCTGCGGACCCTTGACGATGGACAGAACGGGGGCGGTGATGCGCACGTTGGCCATGAGATCGGGAACGGTGACGTCGCTTGAAGGCACGCGGAATACGCAGGTAGCGTCGGCAGTCTTATCATTCTGAGGCATATTGTTAACCATGTTGTCCATGACAACCCCTAACTTATCGCGGACGTGCCGCAAATAATGAACCGTACGTAATCATACCCCAACGAATCAGTCTTCGATTTCAGGGTTCAGAAAGTCGATGTCCTCGTCCTCGGGATGCGCGAGAGCCTGTTTAATGGCCACTCCGCCCTTAATGGAGTAGATGACAGCCGTGAGCATGGAGAAGATCACGCCGCCGTACACAAAGAAGATGCCGAGGGGCACCGAGCTTCCGTTGAGGCCCGGGAAGGCCTTAAGGGTTGAAGGTAAAAGATGCAGGCCGTCAATAACGGGGAAACCGAGCAGCATGAGCGAGAAGCCGGTCATGAGCAGCGCAGTGGCAATCTTTCCGGGAAAGACGACATCGATGGGTCGACGGTGATAATGACGAACGATAAGCGTGCCGATGCCCAGATAGATGTCGCGGCCAATAATGAGCACGCAGACCCAGATAGGTAGCTCTCCGCGGACCACCAGCCCCAGCACGCCGGTGAACAGCAGTGCACGGTCGCAAATGGGATCCATGACCTTGCCGAGCCACGAGACCGTCTTAGTCATGCGGGCGATCTGGCCGTCCATCCAGTCGGTGGAGGCGGCAACGGCGTAGATAACGATGGCGATGACGCGATTGTTATCCGTCACAAACAGGTACAGAAATACCAGGGTGAGGATCAGGCGCGTAAAGGTGATGAAATTGGAGATCGTAAAGATCTTATTCGACGGGTAATCGGAAGTGCCGATAAGCTCCTTTTTGATCTTCTTTTTGATGCCCACAGGACTCCCCCGCTGGTTAACGACAAAACTTTCGATACTATACCCGTTCCGGCGATGTCTATCCAGCGTAAGCATAGAGAGTCCAGACATGTGGAGGGTGTTGTTGGCGGGGCGGGAACTCACATTTATGTACATCAGCCTCCAAACATGTCGAAAAATGTCGGTTTTGGAGGGTGATGTACACGTTTTTGTTGCGCGTGTGCATCATCTCATATGTTGCCAACGCTAACGGTGAACCTGAGCGCCCGGGCACATTCTTTGTTGGCTGAAACCGGCATAGCAACTAGCGGAAGGCATCATCGAAGGAGTGTGCTGGAAAGCACCCGTCTCCTTAACTGTTAGAAATGCAAGTTAATAATCTATGCGGTCAATGTGATACCGTTGAACCCGCGTATCGATACCGCTCAGCCATTCGCCTCGCCCCCGTCGCACGCATCTTCATTCGGTCTGTTACTTTTAATCTAACAATTCTTTGAGGAACGTAGGTGCTTCCAAATGTACTGTCGACTTCTTCTCAAACTAATCCTAAGAGACAGGGCCGTATGGATTTGTACGCTCGTTCTCTCCGCAGCCTTCTCCGTCCCCATTGCGTTCAATTCACCCATCTACGGGCCCTTCTTTATGAAACAGGGCATGCAGAGCTTTGTCGACGCATTCAATACGCGCGCGCCCCAGGCCAGCGGCACAGACCTATCTCCAGAGCAGCAAAATGACGCGGAGCTTGCAAGATACGCGAACGCCGCCCTCGCCGCCCAAACCGACGCCGCCTTTCTCGATTCTGCCGAGAGCTACTACGCGCTCATGGGCGAAGGCTTCCAATCCGGGTCCATCGTGGGAGACCGAGAGACCAATGACGCAGAGCTCGCATATTGCCGTGCTCTGAGCAGTTCCGGCATCACGCACATTCCAGCCTCCGCAAGCGATCTGCCATTCCTTTCCTTCCTGCCTTACGCCATTGCCATGGTGCCGTCTTTCCTTCCCTTCATTCCCTTCCTTCTCTCGTCGATACTCCTGCTCGGGGCCACAAGGCCTGCGACCCTGGCGGCGAAGGCGCCCGTGCCCAAATTCCGTCGCCTTATCCAGATTGTGTTTTCGATAATCGCCGCGGGGACCGCGATGCTCCTCGCCGGCCTCGCACCCGGGGGCATTTACGCCTTGGCCCTAAACGGCTTCGGGCAAATTGGGTACCCGATCGCCTTCTTCCATGACGGCGCGCTTACCACCACGACTGCGGGAAACGTCTTCACAGCCCTGCTTATCGCGCTTCTTGCGGGCGGAACCTTGATATCCGTTTGTTCCGTCGTCCTATCGACCGCAACGAGGCGCGTCCTCGCAGGCCCCCTTGCCTCCGCGCTGCTTGTCGCGGCCCCGGTATTCCCGTTACTGTCCGATTCGGCACTGGAGCATAACGCCGCGCTCAATCTCCTGCCGCTGGCCATATTCTCGCCTATCGAGGCAACGGGTTACGTGGGATGCTTCCCGACGGAATTCATTGGCTCCGGTTCAAGCGGTGCATCGATGCTTGCCGTGGCCCTGGCATACATCGCGGTCTTTTTTGCGGTCGGCGCCGTTGCGACACGTTCGCCCAAACAGTCTGGACCCGCGAAAAAGCACCATGGGCTCGAGCTTCTGGACGCGAGCGTGGGATACGGAAGCACGACGATACTTTCAATCGGGTCGCTTTTCCTGAGCCCGGGAACGGCGGCGGGCCTCGTTGCTCCCAACGGCTCGGGGAAAACCACCCTTCTTGAAGCGCTGTCGGGCCAATTTCCCACCCGCATCCGCTCGGGAAGCCTGGCGGCAGACGGAATCAGCCAACGTCGATCAGCCGAATTTGCAGAACTCGTCTACCTGAGCTCTTCGGGCAGCGCGGATCTCTATCCCACGCTATCGGCCATCGAGCACCTTGCTTTCGTTAGGGAGGCGTGGAAATCGGCCGCCGACATCGACTCGCTCTGCGACTCCCTCGGAATCTCCCCATATCTCGACAAGCCGACCCGTAAACTCTCGACGGGAATGAAGCAGCAGGTAAAGCTTGCCATGGCGATAGCGACCGATTGCCCGTACCTCATCCTCGATGAACCGCTGAACGGCCTCGATCCGGGAAAACGGAAAACCTCCTGCGACGCGATGCGCAGCGAGGTGGCGCGGGGACGCAGCGTGCTCATCTCAAGCCACCTGCTCGACGACCTGGCAGACCTCACCAACTCGTTCTACTTCATCGAAGCCGGCACGCTCGTGGAAAAGATCAAGTCGTCCTCGCAGACGCTCAAGCAGGAATACCTCGATACATACGAAGGAGGTGAATGACATGATAGGCAAGAGCTATGCAAAGATAGCGATTGTTGGCTTTGTACTTTGTCTTGCAATGGTGCTATGTGCATCATTTGCGAGGTATAGGTCCGAGCAGTCGTTTATTGATGGCGCTGAAAACGGTTTTGGCATAGACGGGATGTATGTCAACGATGGCGCGACCAGGCCGTCTATGGCGATTCTTGCAGGCGAAGATATGGAATGGCAAATCTGTAATGACGATGGCTCTTGTATGAGTGGTCGTTTGGCCGCAACGAGCGATCCGAATTCGTTTGATCTTCTCGACAATGATGGATCGGATTGCGGTTCAGTTCACCTGTCGTATGCATCGCGAGACGGGATGGACGGCATTCTCTACGTCTCCCACGAGACTGGCGATTTCAAGATGCGCAGGACTAACCGAGTGCCGGCTTTTATCGAGGAGTGAGAATTCCCGGCGGTCTGCCGATCAGGCCGCCGGGGTATCGAACCCCGCATTCATCCGTACACACACGGATGAATGCGGGAAGTGTCCGGATGAAGTTGATAATCAAGGAAACAATGCCGTTCTGCCTGGGACGGCTTTGGTCTGGACTTTAACTACAACATCGCAATCGACACTTATCAGCTCGCGCGACGCGCATGGCCAAATCTCGGACGCTGGTGCATGGAGGACCTTCGAGATTTACTGTACATCCAAAGCGACGACGCACACCGCGTGCTCGCCGACTGCGAAGACGAGATGGCTGTCTACAATGCGATCAGAAACGGCGTGAAGTCCGGAGAGTTTTCTGTCGAACCGCCGCGCCGTCGCGCGAGCCGATCGGGCAAGCCGGGCAATCTGGTCCCGGCTCTCCCGGTCGTATTCCTACGATATCGCCCCTAGATCACCAATGTGTCAGATAAAGAATGAGGCAATGGCTGTGATCACGCCTACGGCAGATGCAACGACTGCGCCTTTTTTCCTCTCCTTTAGTCCGACGAATAGGGTTGCCGTAAAGTAAAGGGCGGAAATGCAGTCTATGGCAAGCAAAACGAGTTCCTTGGGCGGTTTCAGCAAAAGGTCGCTAGCAAAGAGTAATGCAAGCAGGGCAAAGCCGATTGTGACCAAGTATCTTGATTGATTTTGCGACAGCATGGCAACTGCCTTTCAGAACATGCAAGTGAAAAGTCGGTACGATGTCATTGCGGTTGCAAACAAGCCGCCGTCAGGACCGGTTGTCACGAGACCGACGATAACGCATTTTCTCGGTTTCCAGCTCATGACAGACCCCTCTCTCATGGTGCAACGCATACATTATGAGATATGCACATTATCTCGCTAATCAATTTCAATATCCATCATCCAACTAAAGAATACTGACTCACTGGTTCAGCGACGATGCGTTTTTACCCTCGCGTTCCCACTCGCCGCGTCGGCGGTCGGAAGGGTCTCCGTCTCGCAATCAGCGACCTTGTAACCGTATCTGTCGAGCCAGGCGGCAAGCACGTCCCAATCGACGCGCTTCCAGTCGCCGCCCGGCGCGTGCTGCATCACGAGGCCTCCGGCGACCATGAGCGCGTGGATATGCCCTCCTTGCAGGCCAGCGATGATCCCGCTGGTGCATACGATGCCAGGTCGCTGTGCCGGCATGGCGCAAACGTATTGGCCTTTGTGCCCCTTTTGGCAACTTTAGCATGGCTGTAGGTTAAACCAACCCACAGCCATGAGCACGTTAACGTAGTACTATGCTAATTACACGGATAAGGCAGGGGTATTTTTCTTTGGCGAATAAATTTGTATTTCATGGCAAGGGGAGTGGCGTTAAGGTTTTCATCGCTATATCAGTTGCCGTGTTCGCATTCTCTGCGCCATTTCTAAAAGTGGAGCGTTGCCAAAAAGATAGCGGAGGTGACTATTCACATTTGTGGTTCGTGAGCGGATTGGTGTTGAACGTTGACAGCTCTGGCGATTTTACCATGTCGGTCGAAAGCGAAGATCCATATAACGACGGGTCTGATCGTCTGACCATTCTGGTTGATTCAGAACATACGCGCTATGTAAGCGATAGCCCCGTGAGCGTTGGGTCTAAAGTCAAGGTAGGCTATTTTCTCGATTCCCGAAAGAAAAATACGATTCGCTGCTCTTCTGTGGATGTGTTGGAATAATTTTTGAGTAACTATCAGTAAAAAGCTGCGAGCAAAGGCCGCTCCACGTGGGGCGGCCTTTTTGGTGGATAGACGTTGCGGAGGATGATTGATTGACGTTTTTACTCCGCATGGAAATCGAGTGAGGATTCTGTTCCGCGAGGGGCGTGTTTTGAGGCTCTTGGCGGTACGTAATTCTCGTTCGGCGTCTTGACGGGACAAAACCCTCGGTTGACTTTTTGAAGCGTCCCTAAAATCAGCTGTTACGATAAAAACGGGGGGGGGTAACTCCGCGGACACGGCCTAGCGCGCTGCCATCCAGTGCCGATTCTGCCATACTCGCAATTCGGCGAGGATGAGGAGTATGAATTGATCGGGGCTTATAGGACAAAATGTGTGTCCTATAAGCCCCAAGGATGACGATTCCAATACGGATGACGACACCAAAACCGGCATCGACGGTTCCATGGACGATTCGGATTCCAAATAGGCCCTGTTAGTTGATCTACTTCTTTGCCGGTGACGTATACGAAACCGCTATACCCGCGGCAATTGCCATGAGACAGCTCGCGATGAATCCGAACTCATACTTCAAAACGTTTGTTGCGGTCAGGGCGATAATCAACACGGTCGCAATTTGCAGAATTATCATTATTGCGAAGAGATTGATTCCTTGTTTGGCCGAAGTCGCTGAGTGAGTTTGGCTTTGTTGATTCAGGTTGTAGCTGACAACAAAAGCGACCAGTTCGCTTGATACGGGGCCGACTACATAGAAAAAGAATGCGTCAATGAAGCCTATAGTGTTGTAAGTTGTTTCGCCGGAAAAAACAGCGTATAAAGCATATCCAAATCTTGGCTGATTCATGTATGAGTACGAAAAGACGAAGAGCGTCAATATTGCTACTACCAGAAGTGCATTCAGGACAAATCGTTTGCTTTTCATCGATCGCTCCTTCCGGGTGACTCTTATTTGTAATTCTACAGCATCCATTTGTTTTTCAAAGAATTTGACTGTCCTAAATAACATGCACTTTCGCTGGAGGGTCGCTGTTTGGCGGCCCTCTTTTTTGCACAGGCGCGGTGGGATGGTAATAATCGGGCGGGAGTCAGCCGCTCTGATAGAATCGTCCTTGCTGTCGGCAGCCCTCGTGCCGGGCAGAGCCCTCCATCCGATGGGAGGTGATGCCCATGACCGATTTCACTGAGCTCGTGAAGCTCCTGACTGCTATGGTCTCGCTCCTCACGGCCCTTGTCGGCCTTTCCAAGGCACTCAAGCAGTGTTCGAAGCCCAAAAAGAAAGGCCACCGTCGCTAAGACGATGACCCAACTTCATTAAGCAACGGCTCTGCCCAGCTCTCTACAACTTGGGCTGCCGTCGGCACCATTTTACCCTCCTGACGAGGAATTCGTCCATATTTCAAAAACCAAATTGCGTTTGCTATCGAAGCCTTGATTATCAACTTCATCCGAACACCTCCCACATTCATCCGCACATGTGCGGATGAATGTGGGAACCCGATACCCTGAGGGCCGGACCCGCCGGCCCCGGGAGATCGGAGGACGGCCGGTCCGGAAAGAGGAAGAAGGGTTCCGCGGAGGCGGCCCCGAGGGCCTACGGCAGGCTCACCAGGCACGAGCGGGACACGGTCCAGAGGATGCTGGAGCGCAGGGCCTCGTGCAGGGAGATCGCCAGGGAGCTGGGCAGGTCGCCCTCGGCGGTGAGCGCCGAGGTGGCGTCGCACAGGTTCGTGACGGCGCCGAAGTCCAGGCGCGGCGAGCGCGTCGACGGCTCGGCCGACCTGTCGGCGGCCTGCCCGCGCCTGGCGGCGTGGCCGCGCTGCTGCAACGGGTGCGGCAGGTACCGTGCGATCGGCTGCAAGCGCCGCCCGCACGTATTCTGTGTTTCGTCAAGAGGATTTGAGCAAAAAGAGCATCGGAAATTGAGCAGTCACAGCATCGGAAGCGCGCACGCTTTTTGAGCGGCTAGCCCTCCTGCATGAGGGCATGGCGGACGCGGTAGGACTCGCCGCGGAACTGGACGAGCCTCCCGTGGTGGACGATGCGGCCGATCACGGCGGCGGCCATCTGGTCGTCCCCGAACACCGACCCCCACCTGCTGAACTCCAGGTTCGTGGTGATTACCACCGACTGCCTCTCGTATGCGTCGGCGAAGACCTGGAAGAGCAGCTTCGCCCCGTCCGCGTCGAGCGGGAGAAACCCGAGCTCGTCGATGACGAGCAGGCGGGCCTTGCCGATGAGCGCGGCCTCCCGGTCGAGCCTCCCGTCGTCGCGGGCGCGCCTCAGGCGCATCACGAGCGAGGACGCCGTGAAGAAGCGCGCCTCGAGCCTCCTCTCGCACGCCAGCGCGCAGAGGGCCGACGCCATGTGCGTCTTGCCGGTGCCGACGTCGCCCATGAGCACGAGGTCCTCCCTGCGCTCGACGAAGTCGAGCGCGAGCAGCGACTCGCGCCCCATGCCCTCCGGCCACGACACGGCCGACCAGTCGTAGCCGTCGAAGGTGAGCGAGCACGACCGCCCGGCCTCCACGACCCTGCGGGCCAGCTCCTCGCTAGCTGCCATCGGCGACCGCCCCCTTCAGGAACCCGTCGTAGACCGACAGGACGGCCCCGCCGGCCCCGCCGAGAGGGCGCGCGCAGAGAGGGGCGATGCCCCGCTGGCCTAGCCTAAGGGCGAAAACGGAATAGACGGACCGACCGTACGGCTGAGTCTGGGAAGAGGTGCCGGGCGGCGGGCGGAGCATGGCCACCGGACCCATCGAAACACATCTCCACCGTTCCTTCAACTGGGAAAACGACGCCCCCGTGGCCTGAATGGGGCCTCGGGGGCGTTCGGCTAACTGCGGGAACGGCCTATCCGCTCAATGTGTTCGTCTGAGATCGGAAATCAACCATATTATGGGCACAGTCGGCAATTGGGTTGGATAGCCTCGCACCGGAGGAATCAACATGAGTACAAGTAGCTACAAACCGCAAAAAGGCCGTGGCCTCCCGTGGCCTTTAGACACGGACGCTCCATCGGTTGCCGACCAGGCCGAGACGCCTAGCGAGATGGAGGCGGCGCTTGACGTTCGACAGGATGAGATTGCAAAGAGCGAGAACCTGAGTGGAATCAACAGGCCATCCTACGACTCATTCTTCGCAGTCGCGAAGAATCGCGTCCAGCTTGCGATCCTAATCATGATTTGCTCCTTCCAGACGTCCAAAGGGCCTAATGGGAAGGATGCCAACGGAAAAGAACTTACAAAAGGTCTTTTCATGCGCCAGGACAAGCTCGAAAAAAAGTCTGTTCGACTCAACCGACTGTATCGAAAGCTCTGGGCGAGCTGGCTCATCGAGGCATCATCATGAAGACCGATGGGGTGTGGGTCATCGTTTGGGCTCAGCTCGATATTCAAGCGTGTGAGGCCGGATGGGATCCGCGCGCGGACGCGGGCGGCGAGGTCGGACGTGAAAGCCGGACCGCAGAGGTATCGAGCGCACGCGGCCAGGGCCTCGAGGGCGCCTGGCGGGTAGGGAGATCCGAGCATGAGGCAGGACAACGCGCAGGCCCGCGAAAGGTTCACGAGCTCCCCCGCGACGCGGCTGGACCCTTGGCTGCCCCTCGTAAAGGATGCAGAAGACACGGTCGAGGTCCGACGGTTCGACCAGGCTGTACCGGCAGTCCGCGTACAGTGCGAAGCCCCTCCCGCGCGGGTCGCCGTCCGAGTCCTCATCCGGCTCATGATGGCGCACCTCAACCCAAAGGCCCTCCAACACGTCGTCGAACCCGAAATCGAGCTCCGCCTGGACGCTCTCGCCGAGCGCATCGCCCAGGGCGAGCTCCGGCACCTTCGTCACACGGCCGTCCAGCCACTCAATCTCTGTCATCGCGCGCATGGTGCAAGCCCCTTCCGACACGGGATTGTCAGCTCAACCCGACCCTTACCCATACGGACGAACATAACTCGCCAGGGGGAAGCCCCTGAAGGCCGTGCGCCACAACATGAGGCCGAATCCGCCCCCGGCTGGACAGGCCAACAACGAAGGAGCACACGGAACCGGCGCGGCGTTACAACCGTCCCGGCAAGCGTGTCACTTGGCCAAGTCATGATGCCGACAAACCCGGAAATGCTCCAACGGAGCGCCGAACGAGCGTAACAATATAAAGCCGTGCAACACGTGTTGGACGACCGGAACATCCCAAACAAAGGCCTGTAGGTCCCACCTTCAAGCCCAATAGCAAAATGTGCATCAGCGGATTTGCAGCGATACAAGTCTCAACCGTCACCATCACACCGCAGCGCGCCTAGTCCCACTCATCCTACTGCAAATGTCCCAGAACGAGAAAACGACCAGCTTAACATGCCAACCTTTATATCCGCACGCGCGTAATTCAACTCATAAGGACCGGCTATCCCTTACCTGTGACACAATCTCAAACGCACAGAACAGAATCATCAGTCCAATCATCGTATAAGAGGCAGCCGAACCTTCAAGCACTATTCCACAAAGAACAATCTCCGCGCAGCCAATAAGAACTGTTATCAGGCGCTCTGCCTTTTTGCTCTCGCCGCTCGCATAAAAAGGCGGCAAAGCGCACAAGATCACATATAGCCCGGGAAGGGAATACAGGATCGATAGTCCAAGTCCCCCATCAACCGCAGTGCTTTGCGTAAGAATCAACTGAACCCAAACGGCAATTATCACTGAGCAGGTTGTCGATAAAAGAAGACTAGAAATATAGCACGCAACAAAGTCCCGTCGCATTCGAGCAGAGAAATCCGCGAACTCTCTTCGCCGCGTGGAAACAATAAGGTACACAGAAATTGCAATAGAACCAATCAGAGAAAACAGCGGAACAACCAGCAATTCAAGCTTATTACCCCATCGATCAACCACACCCCCACTCCAATGAGCGGGAATTGTATCAGGGAGGACTGACCAAGCCGCCCATAGAATCAGAAATGGAAGAATAGAGAGGATAAAAGATGATAACACTGCAGTAGTTTTTTTTGAGGCTCTCATCGATTCCGCATCTCCTTGCGCGCCCACATTCCACTCCGCCTTAAATCAAGTATACGTTTTGGAACGGGATGTCACTCCGAACGCCTTACCCTCTTAGTGTGAATGCCGCTGCGGCATTGTTGACTCATCCTTAGTAATCGCGTCTATCCTCTGCAGCATCAGCCAAAGCAATCCGAGAGGAGCCGCACATGCATGCAGCGGAAATTCCTTTCGGGGGGGGGTATCTCCCAGATTTACCCGCCGCCCGAAGGGGCAGTCGACAGTCGAGTACGTACTGATCATCGCGATCATCGTCCTGGTGGTGCTGATCGCGGGACCGTGGGTCTCGTCGGCGATCACAAACCAGTTCAACACGGTGGCGGGGACGCTCGGCAACGGAATCTCAAAGGGGAGCTGGGAGTCGGGCGGCACGGGCGGCGGCAACGGGTCGTTGACCGACGCCGACATCGTGGACCCCGTTCACGGGATAGCGTTCGCCGTGTACTCGGAGGACGACCACAGCCTCATGTTCTACAAGCGCCGCGGGGTCCCCAGAGTCGGTGACATGCTCAACAGCCGCCGCGTGACGGCGGTGTATACGGGGTTCGAAAATGGATACGCCACCGCGACCGTGGGAAACGACGGCAAGACGACTGCCCCCTGGTGGCCTAACAGAAGTAATATCGTGGCCGTAAAGGCCATTGACGATGGCATAGAAATCCACTCGTTGGCATTTTGCTTTCAGTACATGGAGAACTGCAAGAGCTTTGATCTGGCAAAGTTCGACATGTCGAACTGCACAAATCTGCAGCACGCATTCGCGTATTGCGGCAATGCGACTTCCTTCAGTATTTCAAGCTGGGATACGTCCTCGGTCGTCGAATTCGACTCGGCGCTCAAAAACCTTTACAAGGTCGAGGAGATTGACATCTCCGGATGGTCGACGCGGAAAGCCGGCGATTTACGTCTCCTTTTTTCCACCGACAGTTCGCTGAAAAGCGTGAAATTTGGACCAGGGTGGAAGACCTCAGATGTTATGGATATGCTCGGCATGTTTAGCTATTGCAAAAATCTAAACCTCGACTGTTCCGATTGGAATGTCCCAACCTATGCCAATCATAGTGACTTCAATCACTGCGCCCCCGGCGTTATCCTCCCGAAGGCGTGGCAGTAGGTCTGAAGAAACAAAACGGCAAGCAGTTTATGTGGCGCGGGCACCCGTGCCGCCGTTGCCTCAGCGGCACGTTACGGGCTAGTCGGTTCGCTTTAACGTACGCTCTGCATGCAATATCAATCCCCATGCGAAGGGAGTGTCGCATATGCATGCAGCGGCAATTAACCTTCGGGGGGTGGGTATCTCCTAGGAATACCCGCCTCCGAGGCCAAGGAGCCATCGAGTACGTTCTGGTCATCGCGATTATCGTCCTGGTTGTGATGATAGCCGGCCCTTGAGTCTCGTCGGCAATCAGGAACCAGTTCAACACGGTGGCGGGAGTATTGGTAAACGGGACAGCAGGTGAGACTTGGGAACCGAGCGGTTCCGGCAGCGGTAACGGCGCGGGTTCCGCGACCGTCCAGGCGGCGCTCGCCAAGGACGCGAAGGACACGCGAAGGACTGGACCCTCGGTGAGCAGAAGGCAGTTGCCGAGGACATCGCCGCCAAGGGCGAGGCGTCGCCCGCCTACGCCAAGGCGAAGGCCGCGATGGATGCCGGCACCGAGTTCTCGATGAAGCTCACCGATGGCAAGACGCTGACTTACCGCATTATCGGCATCAATCTTGATGACCCTGCAGGCGGATCCGGCAAGGCGGGCCTCACGTTCCTCACCACCACGACGGGCATTTGGTCCCCCATGAACGCGATTGACACCAACGCCGGCGGTTGGGAGAAGTCTGAACTCCGTCAGAAAATGAACTCCGGCAAGATCTGGAATCTGATGCCCTCCGATTTCCAGTCCAAGGTGAAGGCCGTCAAAAAGCTATCGAACAATGTCGGGGGCGGTGATGAGAACAAGAACGCCGCCGTGACAGCTACCTCGGACAAGCTGTTCCTGCTCAGCTACTCTGAGATCGCCCCCCACCTCCTATTGGGCATCCTATCCCTGGACTTCCTCCGAGGGCACCCAGTACGAGGCCTTTAAAGGCAAGGTGACGGAGAACTATTCTGTTAATGCCTGTCTGAAGATTGGCAGCAGTTGGTGGGAGCGCTCGGTGAATCCGAGCAACTCCTACTACTTCCTCAATGTCGACAGCAGCGGCGACCCGACGTACGCCGACTACGCGGGGTACTCGTATTGCGTCTGCCCCGTTTGGTGCTTCTAGCTCAAATTTGATCTGATGTAAGGCCCGTGCAATCCTGCATGGGCCTTTCTTTTGGCAATTGCTCGACCGATTCGTGGCTTGAAACACAAATTATCGAGTTAAGGAGACATGGGGTCATACAGCGGCTCTCAGAGCGCCTGCCGCACTTCCCCGCCATTACCTTTGCGGCATCCTCGTATGGAGTCCATCCTGGTTGGCGTTTTGTTGTAACCGCTCACTTGTCCACAGATCAAGTGAACTGCTGGAATAAATACAGCGACACACTAGTTCGTTACAGTCGCCATATCTGCGTAAATCGCCGCGATAAATACAGCCTGTACTCGTCTGTATACCAGCTACGCGTATGTAGATTCATGTCGCGTTAATAAATCGGCTCAAGCGCGTGCAAAACGCGCAAGTAACCGCAAAAAGCGATTATCGCGCAGGTAGATTTTTGGCACCCTGTTGCTTAATCAAAATTAAGCAATTGCTTAAAACAAAAAAGGTCAGGCACTAGGTGCCTGACCTGCAAACTTCTGGTCGGGACGACTGGATTCGAACCAGCGACCCCTTGACCCCCAGACCCCTAATTTTGGCTCTACCTGTGTCTTTTTTATTATAGCACGCGCAAATAGCGCATGTAAGACGTTTCCGCATATGTAAATTAACGCAGGTAAGCGCAGGTTTCTACATTTCGTTATTATTCGGCTTACGAACTCATGGTGCAGCCGTTGATTCTCTGGTGACTCCGGAGCGCCCAGAATCCACGGCTTTTGGGTTTCCGCAGGCAGAATTGCCCATCTGGAATCAAAAAGTGTTTTGGGGAGAATCATGGCAAACGAAAAAGACGACAATAAGAACTTACGCATATGTGGAAACGGCTCCGTCAGGAAGAACAAGGGGAAATGGCAGGCCATCGTCACCCTTGTCGACGAGGGGACGGGTGAGCGCACGCAGAGGACGAGAAACACGGGCATCGCGTGCTTCAACGAGGGCACCCGCGGCAAGAAGGCCGCCCTCGACGCGCTCGCGGATTTCAGGCGCGAAATCGAGGCAGAGCTCGCCGAGATCGAGAAGTTGAGGGCGGCGGTCGAGGAACGGCAGGCGAAACTCGAAGCGGACGATTACGCGCTTCTCCCCTTCGGCTCCGCGCTCGAGAAGTTTATCGACTTCTGCCTGCAAATGAACCGAATTACTCCGACCACCCGCGATGACTACCACTTCAGCGCCCTGCACATCGAGCGCGATGAGCTTGGGACGATTCCCGTGAATGAGGTGACGACCGACGACATCAATGCATGGTCTGCGCGGAGAATTGCGCTCGGGACTGCCCCCGACACGCTCAACAAGGCGTTTAAATTGGGAAAGCGCCTCTATACCGTCCTCGTCAAGCGCAGCAACGACACAATTGGGAAAAACCCGTTCGACGGTGCGCTCGCTCCCCGTATCTTGGGGAAACCGCGCAACGCGCTCAGGTCCGACCTCGTGCCGAAGCTCAACTCCATCTGCTCCATGATGCCCGATTCCCGTTTCAAGCGTGCAGTCGTGCTCGCCCTGCACACCGGCATGCGCATCGGCGAGGTCTGCGGTCTACGGTGGTGCGATGTGGACTTCGAGGCGGGGTCGATCTCGGTCAGGCACTCCGTGGCGTACGCGAAGGGGATGGGGTCCTTCATCAAGGACACCAAAACCCATGACTGCAGGTCGATTCCCATCGACCCGGTGGGCCTGCTCCCCTTCCTGAAGGAGATATACGAGCTCGACCTCGGGAAGATGCGCCTGCGTGGTCTAGTCGGTTCGATTGAAATCGGGGACTGCTACATCCTCTCGGAGCCAGGCGCGACCTTCTCGACGACCAGCTATATCCGAAGGGCGTTCAAGACGTTCTCAGAGACCAACGGTCTCATGGGCACGAACGACGAGCTGATCACGTTCCACGGCCTGCGCCACACCTTCGCAACGCAGTGGATCCGCCAAGGCGGGGACATCAAGGCGCTGCAGTCAATCCTCGGACACAAGGACGCCATGGTGACGCTCAACGTTTACGCCGATATCGAGCCGATTTCCAAAATCCAGAACATGTTGCGCGTCTCGCCATGTATGTGGCGCGGCTACCTCGGACTTCGAGTCGATCCGGGTCCGATGTTCCAGCAGCGTATCCAGGAGGCTATCGAGACGCTCCAAGCATTCGGGTATGGCATCACCGAGCCGGATGACCGCAATATCGTCATCCGCGACGTGAAGACGATCAGCCGGCTCTACCCCACAGAGTATGCGGCAGTACTGGGCGCAATTCCGACCGAGGCGACGGTGCTTTGATAGGGATGCCACAGGCCGCATGAGGCGGACGGTATCAAGTGGCGGACATCGCCTTCCGAATGGAGGAGGTGTCCGCCATTATGATTGAAAATCAGCAATTGTCACCGGAGGGTGGATTGCCGAAAGAGCGATAAGGATAATAACAAGCAGCTATACTGCGGGGTGCCATCTCAGGCACCCCTTTGTCTTGCTGGATACCTGCTGGATGGTAGGCATGTAGCTCTGTAGCGGTGTAGCTGAATGAGCATGTAGCCATATAGTTCAGTGACTAGGATTCGGCCTACCCATATGCCGCTGCGGCATTGTCTGGCTAGCCGGCGAAGTCATGTCTATCCTCTGCAATATCAGCCAATCCAATCCGAGAGGAGCCGCACATGTTTGCAGCGGAAATTCCTTTCGGGGGGGGGTATCTCGTAGATTTACCCGCCGCCCGAAGGGGCAGTCGACGGTAGAGTACGTCCTGGTCATCGCGATCATAGTCCTTGTGGTCCTGATCGCGGGGCCGTGGGTCTCCTCGGCCATCGGGAACCAATTCAACACGGTGGCGGGTGCGATCGGCTCGGGCACCACGGGGGAGAACTTCTGCGAGCCGGTGGACATCCCCGACCCGCAGAACGGCACGGCGTTCGCGGTCTACTCCGAGGACGACCATAGCCTGATGTTCTACAAGCGCCGCGGGGTTCCCAAGGTCGGGGACATGTTCAACTACCGCAGGGTGACCCAGGTGTATACGGGGTTTGAGGCGGCAAAGTATACCCATGACCAACATACCGTCACAGATGGTCTTGCCAATACCTGCAATACCCCCTGGTACGGTGTTAAGGATGACATTCTGTCGGCCTCCGTTATCGATACGGGCATAAAGCCGAAATCCTTAAGTTATTGGTTCGCCAACATGCTGAACGTGCGAGCCATCGATATAGAGAAGCTGGAGCCTTCCTCTCCAGTTGCCTGCGCATGGACCTTCATCAACTGTAGAAAGATGACGTCCGTCTCCTTGCCCGCGAACCTCAAGCCCTTGCGAATCGACGACATCTTCTTTTGCTGCTCATCCCTGCAAAGTGACGGCCTCTCCATGCCTGGGTTCGATACCTCTCTTTGTACCGATATGTGGTGCGCCTTCCACCGCTGCAAGTCTTTGACCTACATACCCGGAATCGAGAACTGGGACACATCAAGCAACAGGGAGTTCAGGGGCATGTTTTATAACTCCCCGAACCTCGTCGCCGACCTGTCGACGTGGGATGTTTCGCTCAGCCAAATCGGTTCGAGCAGACCGCATAGCAGCAACCTCGATTTCGTCGCAGGCTGTCCCGGCGTGATCCTTCCCAAGGCATGGCAGTAACTTTATGAGAAAGGCAAACACCTATCGAGTGGTCTATTTCCCCCTTCTGTCTAATTGAAGAGTAGTTTATCGACAATCTCAGCCCTGGAATACTTTGCCGTGTCTATCTCGCCCTCGTAGGGGTCCATGTAGCCCTGGAGCCATAGGACAAGATCACGGTTCTCGGCTTCGGTCTCGCCGAAATCGATGAGTTCCTCAACAGACATGCCGGCACGGTCACGTGTGGCGTCTTCCCCCGCCAGCTCCCAACCGAGTTGCAGGGAACACTTCTCGTGCAGGCTGAGGTCATCCATCCCGATTTCCCTGAGGTCGAGTGGGGACGACCATTTGCGGTACGGGACCGACTCGTACTGAAAAGCGACGTTGAAGACCTCGATCGGTTCATAGACCTCGCGAAGGTCGCAGTACTGGAAGAGGACGTCGCAGTCGATTTCAGGATTATGCATGACCACGGCAGCAAGCAAGTTGGCTTCCTCGATGGTGTAGACCTCGTCGAGGGGGAGCCGCTCGAACGGTGCGAAACGTCCGATGTACTTCCATGCGCAAATTCTGAGGGAGTCCGGCTCTGCTCCCTCGCGCTTAGCTTCGTGTGTTAACTCGGCCGCCAGCTCGGCGGGTGCCAGCGGCAAACGGATTTCGGTGCCGACACTCGGGTCGTTGCGGTAGGTCTCGAAGGTCGCACCCTCGAGGGCCGTCACCCAGATGACAATGGCTGATTCGTCGGTATTCTCGTTCAGGTTCATTTGGATTAACCTCTTCCTTGGAAGTTTCGTCGGTTAAGAGTCTATCGCTGCCGCGATTAGTCGTCTAGATCTCGGGGAGGGAAAGATGGGAAAGCTGAGCAATGATGAGTTCCTCAGGCGGCTGCGGGAGCGAAACTCGCACTACGCCGACGGCGAGTTCGAGGTGCTCGGCGAATATGCCGGTATCAGCACTCCCCTTCGGTGTCGCTGCTTAGTATGCGGCGATATCTGGGACGGCAACCCCGACTCGATGCTGCGCCGGAACTCGCGATGCCCCAAATGCGGCCGGGCGGCCGCCGGTAAATCCTCGGGGAAATCGAGGACGTTGACGCATGAGGCGTTCGTCGGGCGTGCGGCAGATGCCTGCCCGGATATCGAAATCGTCGGTAAATACATGGGAGCCAACACGAGGCTGACCGTCCGCTGCCGCACCTGTGACTACTCATGGGATGCATTTCCCGCGACCGTACTGCGCTCTTGTTCCTGCCCCTGCTGCACCAACCGCGTCGCGGTGAAGGGGGTCAACGACCTCGCGACCACGCATCCGGAGATCGCGGCGGAGTGGGATTACGAACGCAACGGGGAGCTGAAACCCACCGACGTCGTGGCGGGTTCCTCCAAGAGGGTCTGGTGGCGATGCCCCGAGGGGCATGAGTGGCAGGCCATCATATACAGGAGGAAGGCGGACGGCGGCAGCTGCCCCGTCTGCGGAAAGTAAAGGGGAGGGTCTAACCCTCCCCTATCATTCGCTATAGGCCGTAGACCTCGACCATGGCCTCGCCGATTCGGTGCGGGACGCCCGTGACGAGGGCGTTGCCCATGCAGAAGGCACGGTGGCCGTCGGTCATGCCGGTATCGGTCCAGCCCTTGGGGAAGCCCTGGAGTCGGTCGAGCTCGTCTGGCACCAGGCGGCGGAAGCGGCCGTCGGGGCACTCTATGACGTGCTTGAAGCGGCTCGCCCCGGTGCCGCCCTCGCCGGTGAGGATCGTGCGGCTCGGCTTCTCGATGGAGTCGGGGAAGCTCATGGCGCCCTCGGAGTAGGTGTAGGTGAAGCCCGTCTTCTTGTCGGTACGCTCCTCGCGCTTGGCGCCCTTGAGGTAGCGCCAGTCGGGCAGTTTCTCGTCGGCGATGTAGAACTGCTCGGGGATATCCGCTTCGTCCACCAATACGTCACCCAGCACGCGCCGCTCGCCGTGATAGTCCTCGGCGAAGTCGCAGGTGAGGACATGGCAGCCCTGCATCACGCCTGCCGCCTTGAACTGCGAGACCTTCTTGCCGATTCCGAAGCGGGTCGAGTTCTCGTAGGGGTCGGGCAGGACATCGAGTTCGGCCATCTCGTCAGGGTAGACGGCGGGGAACGCCTTGGCCATGACGCCGCGGCGCATGCGCTCTGCGAGATTGGTATCGCCGGCATCCTTCTCGCAGAAGATGTAGACGCGCTTGCGGCGCTGCGGGAAGCCGTACTCGGCGGAGTTGACCACGCGCCACTCGACCGTGTAGCCGAGGTCGGCGAGGCAGCTCAGGATGATGGCGAAGTCGCGCCCGCGCTGGGACGCGGGGGACTTGAGCAGGCGGTCGACGTTCTCGAAAAGGCCGAAGCGGGGCTTCTTCATCTCGAGGAAGTGGTAGATGTCCCACCACAGGACGCCCTTCTTGCCCTCGATGCCATGAGCTTGGTTGAGGGGACGCGCAACGGAGTAGTCCTGGCACGGGAAGCCGCCGACGACCATGTCGACGTCGGGAATTCGGATCTCTCCCGCCTCGGCTTTGTCCAATACCCTGTTGATGTCCTCGTTCACCACGGAGCCCTCGCCGAAGCGCTCGGCGTAGCATCGGGCGGCGAACTGCCTGGACTCGGTTCCGGGCGGCTCCCACTGGTTCGCCCAGACGGTGGTGAAGGGCCCCGCGGGTTTCATGTAGAACTCGGGATGGCTCGGGTCCGCATAGCCCTCTAGGCCCAGGCGGAACCCGCCGACGCCCGCGAAGAGCTCGGCAATCTTGATCTCAGACACGTTTCTCCAATCGCTGCTGTGTCCGTTCTTGCGTGATCGATGATAACCGATCTCGCGGACAAGGTAAAGATCTGCTTGGAAAAAATCGGCTGTTACATGGTTGCCGCTGCGGCATAGCTGATTCGTTCGCCGCGATTGGGACTATCCTCTACGGCATCAGCCAATCCAATCCGAGAGGAGCCGCACATGAACGCAGCGGAAATTCCTTACGGGGGGGGGTATCTCGTAGATTTACCCGCCGCCCGAAGGGGCAGTCGACAGTCGAGTACGTACTGATCATCGCGATCATAGTCCTTGTGGTCCTGATCGCGGGGCCGTGGGTCTCGTCTGCGATCAGGAACCAGTTCAACCTCGTGGCTGGGGCAATCGGATCGGGTACGACGGGCGAGAACTTCTACGAGCCCGAGGACATCCCCGACCCCGCGAACGGCACGGCGTTCGCCGTGTACTCCGCCGACGACCACAGCCTCATGTTCTACAAGAGGCGCGGGGTTCCGCAAGTGGGAGACATGTTCAACTGCCGCCGCGTGACCGCGATGTACACGGGGTTCGAGAATGAAAGCTATGGCCTCGTTGGATACGACCCGACTTTAAACAACTGGGATACGTGCGATACGAACGTTCCATGGTACGAAATGAGAACGAGAGTGACGAAGGTCACGGTTGTCGACCGAGGTATCAAGCCCCACTCCTTGGCGCAATACTTCCAAAGGTTCGAGAACTTGGAGTCGGCAGACCTCGGCAACTTCGACCTTTCTGAAACAGTCAGTCTCCATGGTCTATTTCTCCTATGCTCTTCACTGCGATCTGCCAACGTCCCCAGTATCTCGAGCGCCTGTACCAACTTCCGCGCCGCTTTCGCTTTTTGTCCGAAACTAAAGGGCTTGCATTTCAACGGATGCGACTTCTCGGGAGTCAATGATTTCTATCATACGTTTATTAACTCTGGATCACTTTCATTCGACTGCTCAGATTGGAATGTCCCAGTGAGCGCCAACCACGGGGGCTTCAACTGTAACGCCCCCGGCGTGATCCTCCCGAAGGCCTGGCAGTAGGCCCTAGAGGTACATAAGCCGCTCCAGCCTATCAGCCATCTCCGTTCCCTTGATCCAGACGTTCTGGCGGTACATCCTCACGCCGTTAATCGTCACGGGCTTGTCTTTCGCGTCGGTACCGGTGCCTCGGACGAACAGGATGACGTCGCGGCTCTTGGGCCAGTTGGGCGCCGTCATGGGTATCCCCGTCTTGGGAGTCACGCGAGGCGTGCCGTCCCTCTTCAGGATGGGAGCATCGACGAGCCCACCGCTGAAGATGAGGTCGCGCATGCCGTCCCAGAGCGCCCTGGCGGCATCGATATAAGTTCCAAGCCAGAGGACCTTGAAGCCCATGAGGCGGCACCGGCGCAGCGGGCAGTCGCGGTACCGTTCCTCGATCACTGCCACGACCATGGTGGAGTCGATGAAGGGAGCCGCGAATGAGGAGTCCTCGAACTCGACCGAGGGGTCGCACAGCTCGTCGAAGTCGATCGAGGGGTTCAGCTTCATGTCCTCGGTGCGACCACCTGTCGGGGTCAGCGTCATCGTCTTGAAGACGAGTCCGGCCTTGGCGAAGAGCGGCACCTGCGAGATCTTGCCGGCATGCCCCGTGAAGAGCCTGACCACGACCTGCTCGGCGAGGGACTTGTTCTCACGTCCCGTTTTGGTCTTGAGCGGCAGGCCGAACGGTGCGGCGAGCTCTTCGAGCGCCTGGCCAGCATAGGTGTTTGAGATGCCGTGAAGATGCGCCCTGAGCGCCTCCATCGAGGACAGCCCGCCCTGGTCGGGAATCATATGCATGCCGTCATCCAGGCGCTCACGCGCCATCTGGGTGACGAGGGACGCCTTCAGGCGGAACCTCGGCCTGTTCGGCCACTTGGGCGAGGTGTCGAGGTAGAGCAGCTGCGGGTTGACGAGCGTGGAGAGGTTCGGCATCTCGGTATCGATATCGCCCTTAAGGGCAGTGCGGACGAATTCGCGCACGACCGTCCAGTCCGCCTCCAGGCGGCACCGGTCGACCTCGCGCCAGGTGTGCAAGTCATAGCCTTTGAATTCGAAACCCGCGTACTCGACCGCTACCCCTTTCCCGGGCCGCACGTAGAGGTAGTAGACGACCAAGAGTCGGGCGGCCTTGTGCCAGAAGGCCGAGGTGGTGAAGCTCTCCGCCACGATGCCCTCGGGTGCCACGGCGGTGATGGACATGGGCTCCTTCGCACGCCAGCCGCCGCGGGCGGCCTCGACGAGACCCGTGGCCTTGACCTCCCACGGCTGCCCATCGATGACGATATCGGGGCGGCGGTCGGAGTCGGCAGGGTAGCCCAGCACCGACTGCTCGATGACGGCGCCGATGCGGCCCTTGTTGCGGGATGCCGATGATGCGGCGAGGACGCCGGCGGTATCGACATCAGTCACGGTATGTCCGACTATGGCGCCGAAACGCCGGCGGATGTCCTGCTCGGTGAAGCTGTGGTTTCCCTTGGCCATGCTCTCCCCTTTTCTCCCCTGCGCCCAAGGATAGCGATCTTCTGGAATTGTGGGAGACTTCGCTATGTAGGATTCGGTCGATGGGCCGGAGAGGTCGACGTAGGGAGAGGGCTATATGGATGATGAGATGATCAATACGGTGTTCGATGTGTACCACGAGATGCGCGGGCTGGCTGAGTTGCTCGATGCCGCCGCTCATGGGGATATGGCCGAGCCGGAACAGATAGTCGAGTATGCGTCGGGGCAAATCGGCAGACTCTCCGACCTGCTCGCGGCGGCTATCAGTAACCGCCCGCAGCCCTAATGCCCGACGGTACTACTTGCAAGGTCCCTGTTTCGGAAGTCCCATAGGGGTGTCATTGTCGGGGTCATGAACAACGTACCAGCTGTTCTGGTAATGGCAGATGTCTCGACAGGTGCCGTCCCCTACGACCACGCGCCAAGACTCGGACTGCCTGTTCCTGCCTAGCGCCCATGAACGGGAGCTGTAGGACTCGATGCGGTCGAACGGGTAGACGGTACCGTCGTACCATTTGACTCCCCACGGGACGTATTCTCCATCGGGTCGGCACTCGACGAGGGCGGTAACTAAACGGATTGACTTCTCGCTCTCCCCCACGGCAATAACCCTTTCGAATGAATAACGAACGCTTGTTCTATTGTAGCGTGTTGATAGGCGACTTGCCATAGGCAAGTTGCCGCTGCGGCACTGTCTGGCAGGCTGCCGTCGCTATGTCTATCCTTTGCAGCAACAACCAAAGCTATCCGAAGGGAGCCGCACATGTTTGCAGTGGAAATTCCTTTCGGGGGGGGGTATCTCCGAGATTTACCCGCCGCCTGAAGGGGCAGTCGACTATCGAGTACGTCCTGGTCATCGCGATCATCGTCCTGGTGGTCCTGATAGCGGGGCCGTGGGTCTCGTCGGCGATCCGGAACCAATTCAACCTCGTGGCGGGGACGCTCGGCAACGGGATCAACAAGGGGAGCTGGGAATCCGACGGCACGGGCGGCGGCAACGGGTCCCTGACCGATGCCGACATCGTGGACCCCGTACACGGGACGGCGTTCGCGGTCTACTCCGAGGACGACCACAGCCTCATGTTCTACAAGCGCAAGGGCCTGCCAAAAGTCGGTGACATGTTCAACAGCCGCAGGGTGACCGAGGTGTACACGGAATTCGAGACGGCGCGGTATTTCGCAACTTGGGATGCGGAGCATACCTCTGAAAACAATGGGCCGGCTAACACCCCTTGGTATGGGCACCATAGCGAAATCGAATCCGCTTGCGTCGTCGACTCCGGAATCAAGCCTCACAGCCTGTCATTTTGGTTCCAATCATTCACCGCAATGAAATCCGTCGACCTCAAGAGGCTCAATGTGTCGGCATGTGTCAATTGGCAGCATACGTTCTGGAACTGCCAATCCTTGACCGCGCTCGACCTCTCAGGGATGAATGTCACCAAGTTGAACATCATCGAGTCGATGTGTACGGGTTGTTACTCGCTCAGAAACGTCAGTTTCGCAGGATGGAAAGGTTCCCCAACTGCCACTGGCTTTATGTTCTCAGGTTGCTTTAATCTCGATAGCATCAATTTCGGCAATATGGACTTCTCAAAAAACACGGATGTACATAGGATGTTCTTCAACTGTCGTTCCCTTACTCTCGACTGTACTAATTGGAGCATCTCTGCCAACATACGGCATGATCTCTTCAATTACGATGCCCCCGGCGTGATCGCGCCAACGGCTTGGACAGCGAAATGATTTTCCGTATTCTTCCCCATGCGTAGCTAAGTGGCCCGATAGCTTGGTAGCCGTGTGGCTCAATAGTCCAACCGCAAAACTGGCACGCAATCCAGTAGTAGACAATAGCGAGCTTTCTTAGATCGTGGCCAAAGGCGGTCGTGCCGATATCTGGATGAATAAGAATAATAAGAATAAGGTTAGAGACTCTTCGGGCGAAAACAATACTAACGACCAGCTATGCCACGGGGTGCCATTTCGGGCACCCCTTTGTTCGGCTATGCGTGTAGACGTGTAGCTCTGTAACCGTGTAGCTCGGCAGGCATGTAGCTCGGCAGGCGTACGGCGCGGGAAGGACCGTGACCTGAACGGGCCTGCGATGGCAACGGCCATCGAGGATAACGTGAAAAAGGGTCGAGCTTGCGGCTCGGCCCTTAGGTCGATTAAGGCGCGGGTTTTCGCAGTGCAACCCGATCTGTGCGCCGCTCACCAGGCAGCGCGTTAGGAGAATGCAAGATGCTTTCCCTGCTCGCGACACTCGGTGAGAAACATGTTGATGATAACTTGGTACGGGACACCCGTGCGGGCGGATTCCGCCTTGAAATAATCGATGTTCTCGCCGTCGATGTTCATGGTGATGCGACGGCGGACCTTGCCGATGTAGGGGTTCGGAACGCTATCGGAGAAGTCGACCTCGGCGGGCATCTCCATAATCTCGTCCTTACCATTCATTTCGATACCTCCAATACTGCCGTTCCTCTGTCCTCGTCGATTTTCTCGCCGAGATTATCCTGATGGTCGAGCCGCCATGCCTCTCGCAGTGGCAGACCGTCAGCACCCGCGATTCCAAGTCCATCCCTATCAGAAAGAACCTCTCCTCGTAGTCCGAGTGCTTGCCATCCGGCACGATACGGGCGTATGGATCCGAGAACGCATCAGCCGCCGATTCGAAGCTCACTCCGTGCTTCTTCCGTTGACGGCGGCCTTGCGCTCGTCCCACTCGAATTCTATGTATCCGTCTTCAATCATACTGACATGATACATATACCGTACATATAAGTCAAGATGACCCTATCGGTCGGATCAGATATCGGATTGGGGTTTCTTAATTATTCGCGTAGCTCGGTAGCCGCGTAGTCCGATAGGTCTGTAGCTCGGTAGGCGCGAAGGCCTCAAAGGCGCGTCCGGCCTTATGTTCGAGTACATTCGATGCGTACAGGAGCTTCGTCCTCGCTGGTTTCTATGGGAAAACGTCCCAGGAGCGCTCACGAGCGAGGATGGGGGCGCTTTCGGACAGCTGCTCAGCGAAATGGATGAACTCGGGTATAGTCTCGCATGGAGAGTACTGGACGCGCAATTCTTCGGAGTGGCCCAGCGACGCCGCCGTCTGTTTCTTGTCGGACATCTTGGAGCCGAATCCCCCGCAGAGGTTCTCTTTGAGCCCGACTGCCTGTCAGGGAATCCTCAATCGAGCCGTGAAAAGAGGAAGGAGCTTGCCTCCCGAGCTGGACGCAGCGCTGCGTGCGCAGGCTTCAAGTACTCCGCTGCGCCCCGAGCAAACACGATAGGGTATGCGGAAGAGCAAGCAAACACGCTCACCGCGGACTGGCATGCGCCGGCAGTCTTCCCGTTGCCGAACACGGCTCTGTCCCAGTACGGCACCGAGATCGCAGGGTGCTTGACAGCCCGCGGCGATTCGTCCCCCTGCGCGGACAGGGGCCAGAACATCGTCTGCATGACGGGTACGCAAGCCCATTGCCATATCAGCGATGAGATTGCCGGATGCCTGACCGCCCATATGGGCAAGGACGATGCGCCCGTGGTGGTGGGCGGACCGAATCTGCAGACGTATGTCTGCGAGACCGCGCATTCGGGCAGCAACGGCCTAGGAGTCGGCGAGGCCGATATCTTCCCGACACTTGACACCTCATCGGGGCCTGCCGTCTGGGCTCGCGAGAATGCCACCCTACCGCCCTCCGGGTTCGCGCAGAATACCCGCAACGAGGTGCGCATTGTCGGGGACGGGACGCTCAGCGGAGCGCTCGCCGCCAGGCCCGGTATGAAGCAGACGACCTTCGTCTGCGCCGGTAGCACCTATCCCATCAACGAGCAGATCGCCACCCGCGACAAGAAGCTGGGTCGCGGGACGGGTCTCGGGGTCGGTGCCAACGGCGACCCTGCGTTCACGCTGCTCGCGAACCACCCGCACATGGTCGCATCGGAAATCGGAGACAAGCCCGCGGGGGTAAATCCTATGCTTGTCCGTCGGCTCACTCCGCTCGAGTGCGAACGCCTGCAGGGTTTCCCAGATGAGCATACGCTCATCGCCTGGAAGGGCAAGCCCGCTGAGGAGTGTCCCGACGGGCCGCGCTACAAGGCGATCGGCAACTCGATGGCAGTTCCCGTCATGAGATGGATCGGCAGGCGTATCGCGGCGGTCGATAAGAATTAGGCGACGGATTTCCAGTTCCGCTAAAAGGGGCATCTTTTGATGTGCCCCTTTTCCTTTGGCAAGATCTGCACGTAGCCGTGTAGCTGTGTATGCCCGTAGCGATGTAGCTCGGTAGGCACGTATGTATGGAGCCGCATGACCGGATTGTCCCTATCAGGATCTGAACGAGAATAATAAGAATAAGAAGAAAAAGAAATCGACGACCGGCAAAAGCGAAGGGTTTCTTCCGCTCGAGCGTATTCGCGTAGTCATGTAGCCGTGTAGCTGTGTAGCCCGATAGTCGCGTAGTCAAATAGCGCGGGCAAAAAAGATAATAACAAGTAGCCATCCTACGGGGTGCCATTTCGGGCACCCCTCTGTCTTGCCGGATGCCTGCTTGATGGTAGGCGTGTAGCTCTGTAGCGGTGTACCGGCGTAGTAGCGTAACCCCGTAGCGAAATGTGCGGGAAACCGTGTTGGTGCGCGGTGCGGCAATGGATGGATGAGACCGAGGTCGCAGCGGTTAGCGACCGGCTTCCAAGCGGGATGGGTATGCAGTCCGCGTTGGTGTATAGCCGTATAGCTATGTAGCTATGTAGCTATGTAGCTATGTAGCTATGTAGCAGGATAGCTACATAGCTTTGCAACGCGACAAAAAGAGGAGGAACCGCCTTTCGGACGGATCCTCCTCTCGAGGAAAGGGGCTTGAAGTCTAGGCTCTAGCGGTGTAGCCGATATGCCGCCCAGGCAACTGTCCCCCACACACTCGTTAATATACGATGGTGCTGTAATGAAAAACGCCCGCAGCGACGCGGGCGTTGAATGATTTCGCCTATAGGAGGATGAATGGCCGAAGATGGGATGAACCTCATGGAGGTCTCAATCGAAAAGGACGCAAACGGCAGCCCGACCTGCATCGTCTGGCCCGATGGCCGTCGCTTCGCGATTTCGAGCAGCGGGGCACCACTCATGTGCCCGTCGCGGACAGCGGGCAGGTTCGCATATGTCCGCGACGTCTATGTCATCGGTCGCGGCAACAGGACCCACCGCAGGTCGCTTATCGCGGACGGCGGTAAGTGGTATGTTGCCAGCCTGAAGTAGAGCGGGACATCTTGCCGTCGATGAGTGAAACATCCATTCTGCTTTATCATTCAAATCACTTCAGTATTGATGGATTGGTAAAATAGTGAGGTGGCGTTAGGAGGAATTATGCGCATAATCAAGGGATATGAGATCAAGGAGCCAGAGGACTGGGATTTCGAGGTTCCAGCTGACTCGTCTCAGTGCATCCGCGATTTCTTGGATGCCTGGGAGCGAGACGATCGTATGACCGATTGCTATATGGACGAGCTACACGGCACGCTGAGGGAATTGCCCGAGGACAAGGACGACCTGCTGCACAAGTACTATCTCAACGGCGGGTGGTTCCATGAATGAGCTAATCGACTTTAGCTATTTGAAATTCGACAAAGATTCGAATTCGGGTTCCGATGAAAAGTACAACGATTTGTACAACAACGAGTGGTACATGTTTTAATTCGGAACTCCGTTACCACCCAATGAGAAAAATCCAATTCAGGCTAGTTATGAAAGCGCTCCCGCCTCAGAGTTTCTCGGCTGCCAGGTTTCAAGTATTCTCGGTCTAAAGACCCAAGAGACGCTAATCGGAACGTATCGGGGCAGGAGTGTGGTTGCATGTAAAGACTTTGTCCATAACTCTCCAGTTCCGGTGTTTCTACGAGAGTTTTCAGATCTTGAGAATAGTATGCCAGGAGCTTCAAGCACAAATCGACGAACTCCAGAATATGATTTCACGGTTAATCTTCTCAACACGCATCCTTGGCTCGAGCCGATTAGAGATGAAGCTATTACTAGATTTTGGGAGACTCTCTGCCTTGACAGTCTGATAGGCAATTTTGATAGGCATGCGGGAAACTGGGGATACCTGGCGAGCTGGAATGATAGGACCGCTTTGTCCGTTGCTCCGATATATGATTGCGGTTCTGCTTTCTACCCACGCCTTGCTGAACATGAGATGGAAAGACTCATGAGTAGCCCCGATGAACTCAGGGAGCGAATGCATACCTTTCCCAATGTCCGATTACTCATTGATGGAATACGCCCTCATTATGATGACTTCCTGCTGTCACCTTATGGCGCTCCTGCTAGAAAAGTGCTTCTGTATCTAACTGACCGCATTGACATCGATTCAATCAACAGTCTGATTGAAAACTGTCCGGCTCTCACTCCCATCAAGGTCGAATTTTTCAAGAGTTTTATCAACACACGGCTCGAATCCATTATCTTACCTGCCTATTTATTGGCGAAAGAAGAGCGCGGGCTGGAGAAAGCCACCCCTCTCGAATCTTTAGATCAGCTTATGGACGCCAAAAAGGATGAAGCAGAGCTGATTTCCAGCAATAGTTTCACGGCGGTTTCAAAAGCCCTCCCCTCTAGATAGAGAAGGGTAAACTATTCGACTTTTGTACTATTGCGCCATATTGCACGAAGAGAAAAAACCTCCCTCTTTCTTTGGATGAAGGGAGGTTTTTCAATGTATATCGATTGGCTCACCGTAGCAAAAAGTCTATGTAATTGTATTTTAAATTCACGCGCCTTGCCCGCCACAATCTCACAGCTATGGGGCATTCTCGTTTTATTTAAGCGTGTAGCTGTGCAGCTCTATAGCTATGTAGCTTTGTAGCGCCGCATTTCTGTAGCTCGATAGCCGACTCCGCAGCTACCTGCAAATTCGATTATTCTTCATCCTTCGGCCAGACCATCAGGCGGTTCGGGTCCTTCGCGAGGCTCCTCATCATGCCGACCAGCTCGCCGCGAGTCTTGGTATTCAGGCGATTGAACAAGGTGACCAGTTCCAAGCGCTGGCCTACCGGGGCATCGGTATCCTCGGCATGTGGCGCCTGGTCATCGAAGAGCTGCTCGATGGTTATATTCAGCACCCGGCAAAGCGAAAGCAGGTTCGAGACGCGCACGGTCCCCAAATCGGCCTCTGGTCGGATTATCGTCTGAAGCGTGCTGATCGGTATACCCGCCAGGTGTGCCACCTGGGTATTCGTGTAGCCGGCGCCCTTGATGATGGCCTCCAACTTCGTATAGGGGCGATCCTTGCCCGCTATCTGCTTTTTAACTGCCGGTAGTCTTTTCTCCTCGGCCATGGTTAAAACTCCCATCTTTCCATATGCATCTAGATGTTGTCAGGTAGTCGGCTACCTAGCTATCCGGCTACGTATGTAGCAAGGTAGTCAGGTACACCCAAAGCGTTCCGCCCGCAGCGCTACGTCGGGCTATTCGGTATCCTCGGAGACATCGCTGTGGCAGTCTTTGCCAGCAGCCACCTCATCCATCGCTTGCGGCTCGCGATTCCTCTGCATGTTCGAGGGGTCCAATTTCATGGCGCTCGACACGCGCATGAGACAGGACTTCGCCTGTGCGTTGAAGCCCCTGAAATCGCTCACGAGACGTTCCTCGTCGCCGGAGAGAAGCGCCTCCTTCCCGGGATTTCCCTCCTCGCCATCGAACAGGTCATCCACAAAGGTCTCAAACGGAATGTCCAAGCCCTTGCAGATCCTCAGGAACGTGGAGATCTGCATGTTCTGGCATTTCGACCTTCCGTTTACGAACGTACTCAGGGTCGAAGTCGAGACACCGGACCTGCGACCGAGCTCCGATGCGGTGATGCCGTACTTCTCAAGTATTTCCTTGAATGTCATGGTCTCCCCTATCTGGAGTCAGGTTGCTACTTGGCTACAGAATACATGATTTGGAAGTGATTTTCGCGTATGTAAATATAAATCGCGCAAATAGGTTATTTCCACGTATGTAAATTACGATTCTAAATCATATTGCTCAAATCTGGAAAAAGGACTAATATCTCGTTCGTAGCTACGAATGCGGAATCCGATTCCGCATTCGTCAACTATGCCCCAAGTAGTTCGATTTAGTTACGGAGACGCGATGACCAAAAACCCTGCGTTTGAATCTGCGACGGCAGTCCTTCTGGATTATGTCGAGGATACGGAAATGTTCGCCAACGCCATGAATGAGTCAACCGACGGTGCCGCATTGCTCGATGGGGAATGCAACTTCCTGCGCGAACCGACCGCAAATGAGTTTCGGTTCATGAGACTCCTGCTCCCAGCAGACGGCGCCGCCCGATTCCTGGCCGCATTTGAATCCGTTATCGAGCGGGAGATCCCGTGGTCAGCTGAGGATTCCGAGGGCGAAAGCGCGGAGGCGATGTAGGGTGAATGAAGTCGAAGCCAAAAAGAGTGCCAAGCCCGGCCCGTTTACGGATGAGGAACTCCTGCAGCTCCCCCTCGTCCTGAACTCCGAGCAGACCGCAAGGATTCTCGGCTGCAGCCGATCGAAGCTCCAGTCCATGTGCCGCGCCGACGCCATTGAGTACCAGCGCCTCCAGAACCGATTCACCTTCAACCGCGATTACGTCTTCAAGCTCGCGGGAATCAGCTACGAGTCCCTCTTCAAGACGGTCAGCGAGCGCTGCCTGGCAAGGGCGAAAATCAAGGAGCAGTACGCGCCCCTCTTCAAGAAATACGGCGTGGACATCCTCGGGGGCGAACCCCTTCTGGGCGCCGAATCGGCCGCCGATGACCCGATCGTCAAAGACGATGGAGACGAAGCGGACGATACCCTGCTCGACCAGATCGGGGAAGCCCAGCTCGGAAAGCTGTTGCTCAAAGCCCTTCTCAAAAATGCCTAGTTGACAAGCTCGGCATCCCGCCACAAAATCAAGGCATACCGGTTCCCCAAGCCGGACGATAGGAGATGAACTGCATGACCCGCCCTGCTGGGCGTGCAGCCGTGGATGCTGCCGCCTGTCCGTGCAATCTGTTAGCCGCCGACCCCGAGAGCATTAAGCCCTTCGGGGTCTTTTCGCCATGCAGATGCACCCTGGCAGGTGAGCCCGAATGAGCATCACCATCAACTCTTGGATGATGCGCGAACTCGATCTATCGGGAAACGAGCTCATCGTCTTCGCGCTTATCTGCGAAGCGGGCAAAGATGGCATCAGCGTCTCGAAACCCATGCTCGCATTTCTCACCAACACATCGGTCGCGACCGTCAGGCGCGTTCTGGGCAAGTTGTCCGAACGCGGGTACATCGAGCGCACCCATGTCGGAGAGAACGAACCCAGTACCTGGGTCGCCTGCATCGACGAAGGGTCCTGCCGCCCCTCCTCTCCTATCGAAAGCATTTCCGGCCGCAACGGTCGGAGCCGAGTCATGTCGATAGCATTTCCGGCCGCAACGGTCGGAGCCGAGTCATGTCGATAGCAAAATAGGAGGACTACCATGGATTTCAGCTACAACGACACCATGGCCGACCGCTTGGAAAACGAGCCCTACTGGAAACAGTACGGGTGGATGAACAAGCTCGGCCTCAACGGCGCCCGCGCAATCGTCTTCGCGCTCATCTTCGAGCGCGACTGCACCGATGACCCCGCACGCGAGCGCATCACCTCGAAATACATCGCCCGCGCCCTCGATGAGGGCTGCCCCGCCCGCGGCCGCGGCGAGGGCGGCATCGCGCGGGTCTTCAAGGTGCTCAACGAGCTTTCCGCAAAGGGCCTTGTCTGCGCCGTGATGGACGAGGACGGACTGTCCATGAGCTTCAAGTGCGATTACGATGCCGTGGAGTCGATTCTCACGGATACCGTATCCGTCTCAGAAGATGCCAAGCCGACCGATGAACCAAGCGAAAGCGAGGTAGATGACGGTGCCTACGACAAGATGTCCTGATAACGCACTCGACCGCAACTTCTATACCGTTTTCGATTGGATGGTTGACCCCGCGGGTCTGGGTCTCAAGGCGTCCAGCGCCGAGCTGTCGGTGTACGCCAAGATCTACTCGATGAGCCACCACTCGGCGTACGGCTACTACGTCACGCAAGACCAGCTCGCCCTCGACCTCTACATCTCGCGCCGTTCCGTCCAGCGTGCGCTCGACAGCCTGTGCAGGTCTGGGCTGATCGGCTACAACGAGCTGTACCGCACCGGCAGGGAGGCGAACGGCATGAAATCGCCCCGCTCCTATTTCGCCATCCAGGAGAAGATCAACGCCGCAATCGAGGCGACGACCCCCGTCTCCGCATCCCGCGGCGGGCAAATCCTCGATTTCGACTTTCGAGAACCCGCAGGTCAGGCAGATGCGTCAACTTGTCACATCTCGGCTGTTGAAAACTCAAGTTTTCAACAATCCGCAGGTCAGGCAGATGCGTCATTTTGTCACAACGATGCGCCAAGTTGTCACAACGATGCGTCATTTTGTCACAACGATGCGCCAAGTCGTCGTATCGGCGCGACCTGCGAAAACGTCGAGCAGGATGAATTCACGGCACCGTCATCTAGCTGGGGAAATGCGGCAAAACCGCAGGAAAGCGGGATTCCTGAAACGAGCAACGACGTATATATAAATAATAATAAGAATAATAATGATAATTTTTTTTCTTATTCTTCTAATGATTCCAACGAGAGAGGCGAACTCCCTGGAGGGAATGGGGATTGCGGTCCGGGTGACATCGGCGGCTGGAGTGCCGAGGTCCGCTACGTGGCGCGTTTCATCGCCGATTCGTCTCCGAAGCACATCGATGGGGTCTTTCTCGATAAGACCATGGCGGCAATCCGCGATGTCATGGATTCGGGCGCCGAGGCCGATGAGATCTGCGATGCATGGGACCTGTATCTCGACGAGCTCATGAATCAAAATTCCGAAGGCGGATCGGCGGCATTCAAGCGCTATGCGATGTTCCCGCTCAACTGGCTTCGCCGCGCGGACGGTTTCAGGTTCTATCTGAAGAGGATTCGGGCGAAGTCTGAGAAGGCGGCGGACGCCTCTCGCGATACCGTCCCTGAGGCCAATCGGGAATGCCCGAATGAGGCCGAAAAGCTCGCAAGGAAGTATTCCCTCACCGCCAACAAGACCACCTCGGGCATCATCTGGACGTTTATGGGCGATTACCACTCTGCGATGGCCGCACCCCGCGCCCAGAACCGCCGCGAGGCCCTTCGCTACATGTGTTCCGTCAAGGGAATCGAGGTCCCGAAGGATATCGAAGAAATGTCTGAAATCTAAGCCCGGATTGGAGAGACCATGGGTCAATTGCCTGAAGATGCCCCCTTCAAGGCTGCGCATAGCTCACGAAATCGCGCACGGCGCATGAAGGCCGCGCGGACCGAGGCGAGACGGCTGGTCGGTGATGCCCTGCGCCAGCGCGATTCCGCCCTGGCGGAACTATCTTCCGTTAAGGACCAGCTGACGGAGGCCAACCGCACGCACGAGCGCGAATGCGCCGAATTCAAGCTCAGGACCGCCGAGTTGGCCGCGAAGGCCGAAGCCGCGTCCGAAAATGCCGCGTCCTCACATGAGGCCGAGAACCTGAGGCGTGTCAACGCCGAGACGCTTGAATCGCTTGAGTCCGAGCGGAGAAAGACGCAGAGCCTGATGACGCGGCTCGGAGAACTCAACGCCCAGGTCGAGGGGGAGCGAACCGAGAAGGAGGAGTTCCGCCAGGAGATTCTCGGCCTGCGATCCAAGATGGAGAACGCGAGCGGGCTCTCAAAAGATGAGGTCAACGGTCTCGTCGCCAGGGCGCAGGCCGCCGAGGAGCGGTCGGGCGAGCTCTCCCAAAACATGGCCACCCTCCAGAACCAGGCAAGGGATTACGAGAGGCAGCTCAAGGAGGCCAGGGATGACTACGAGCGTCTCATGAGGGCCTCTCGGGAGGAAATCAAGAAGCGCAAGGGCGAACTCGGCGAGATCTATGACATCCATGAGGTCGAGCTGGAGACCAACCGCGAGCTGAGGAAAGACAATGCGGCCCTCACCGATTCCATCGCCAAGGCCAAAGCGGAGCTCGAGACGGTATCGGCCGAAAGGGACGAGTTGCAAAAGAGGCTCGCCGATTCCTCAACTCGAGTCGAGGAACTCGAATCCTCGCTCGATGCCGAGCGAGAGGGCGCCTGCCGGCTGCGCGACAGCGAGCAGGAAAACTCCGGCAGGCTCAACGACCTGGCTCAAGAAAAAGATGCCCTCGCCAGGAGTCTGGCCCAGACCCAGAAAGCCCGCGCCGACGCCGTCGCCGCCCTGTCCGCCGCACAGGAGAATAACAAGCTGATCCAAGCGGACCTGCAGGCGGCACGTGAGGAGTCGTATCGCCAGCGCCACGATCTCGAGCGGAAACTCGGCGAGTTGGCGCGCGGCAACGCGCGAATCCACGAACAGGCACGGGCGGCGCAGAGCAAATACGACAAGAGCACGGCTGAGTACGAAAGTAAAATCAACGAGCTGCAGAAGGCACTCGACTCAAAGCAACTCGAGCTCGACCGCGCCGCAAGCGATTCGCATAAGGAGGATTTCCAGCGCCTGCAGGAGGAGATCTCGTCCGAGCGTGAGCGAGCCGACCGTGCCGAGGGGAAGGCGCGGGCGGCGGACCTGCTGCGCGAAGAGCTCGCCTCGGCTCGCGGCGAGCTGGAAGAACTCCACGGGCAGCTTGCGGATTGCTCCACCCTCAGGGAAGACCTCGAGGATGCCGAGGCTAAACTCGCCGACCATATGGCACGCGCCAGCGACGCCGAGGCGAAAGCAAGGGCGGCGGAACGCGATTCAGCTAGGCTCTCCAGGGAGCTCGAGCGCGTCAACATGAAGCTCGCAGAGGAATCCTCGCGAGCGGACGGGGCCGATGCCGCTCTGCGGGACGCGGACGGAGTCAAGAGCCTCGCGCTGCCCCATGGACTTCTCCCGGGGGAAGAGACCACGGTCGCCCTCGGTTCCGGATTCCAAAAGTTCCGCGTGCAGAAGATCGTGTACAGGGCGGATGGGACCATCTGCGTCGAGAACGAACGGGGGCAATCCGTCCCGATGGGAACGTGGCACTAGGGCAATCGTCTCGTTTTGGGCTGGTTGATATCGGGCTGGGCGGTTGAAATAAACCGCCGCGGCACGGGAGGATGGGCTCGTCTCCATCCGTTGTAGCTTTCACTGTGGCCGGGCATGGGGTCCGGCCACAGTGAACACACGGAGGTAGAGGATAT
The DNA here is from genome assembly GCA_046995905.1 of Collinsella sp. Taxonomy (GTDB): domain Bacteria; phylum Actinomycetota; class Coriobacteriia; order Coriobacteriales; family Coriobacteriaceae; genus Collinsella. The sequence continues at coordinate 1,527,614 of JBKXET010000001.1, read as the reverse complement.
GCCAGCCGGCGCAGATGAAATAGGCACCAAGTTGATTAGTCTCCTTGATATGTTCGGCAGGGAGTTGCTCAGGTCGAAAATCAATGAGTCGACGCGCTTGAGCCAGGAGGCTAAAGAAGCCAAGGCGGCAGCCAAGGGTCTATCGAACCGCGGCAAGGGGATGAGAAAGCAAGACTATACGACGACTTGGTTCGATTCCCCCGCCGAGGCGCAACAGACCCTACGCGAGCTGAAGCAGATTTCACCGAAACTATTCGCCAACTCCACCGTCGTCGGCCACTTCCTCGTCCATCCGAAAGACGGGATGGGGAAAGACGGCAAGCGCAGCCATGTTATTCAAGACGCCATCTACGACATCAGCCGCGAGCACCGATATGCCGCCCGCATCATCGACCTCTACCGGATCGAGAAAAGTAAATCGGATAAGGGCTATATCAAAAGCCTGCCCGATGGGGATTGCACCCGTTTCTCGTTCGGTGAGTTCGGTAACGAGGGCGCATCCCTCAATGCGGCATACTTCTGCTCCGTCCTGCAGGATTACGATATCAACGCCCGCCACGTCGGCAACCAGGTCATCCTCAACAAGGCCGATGCGGACCGCGGCATGCAAATCCTTGACCTCGAGAAGCAGAAGGTCGAGGCCATGGGCCCCGAGCGTGGAGAGATGTTCATGCGCCAGCGCTTCATGGATCGCCTTGGCGTGGAATACGAGCCTCCGATGATCGAAGAGAACCCGGACGATCGCGACGATGCGGGCAGCGATGACGTGGGCGGCGATATGGACGCCGAACTGCCGACACCCGAACCCGAGTCCGATTTTGAAGACGGCGACCGCGAACCGGGCGAGGTCGAGCAGGCCGATGCCGGGTCTTCCGCTGACGGCAAGACTGGGTCGGAATCCACGGAGGAAATCGCCGAGGAGGAGCTTGCCGAGAAGACTGTGGAGTCCTCGCCGGCAGTCCGATCCGATGGTGAGCTGAGCGCCGACGATGCCGACGAGATGCTGTCCCGCGAGACCCGTAAGGCCGAGCTGCACGAGGACATCTCCAACAGCAAGACGACCGCAGATTGCGTTCAGGCCCGCCCCGACACCCACAACGGCGACCTCTCCACCCCCTATGCCGACGGGCAGGACGCACCGGGTACCGGGGACTCCGACGGCGACGGCATCCGCGACGCCGCAGAAGACCGAGACGGAGACGGCGTCCCCGACAAGCACGACCGCGACGCGGAGTATATCGACGACGACCCCGACTACGAGCCCGTCAGCATGAAGGAGCGCACCGTCGACGAGCTGATGAGCGACAAGACGGAGGAGGCCGCCTTCGTGGCGTCCCGCTCCGCAGCGCAGGCCGAGAAGGACGTCTCGCTCGAGACGGTGAACCGCTAATGAAGGTCACGAAGGAGGTAGCGCCGCTCCTCGGCGCCGCAGTCGCCACCATCCCCTTCGCCTACCTCGGCAACAGGTTCATCGACTGCGCCTGCTCGTATTCGGATATGCTCGTCGGCATCACCGCGGCGCCCTCTGAGATGTGGGGCTATATCGCCCGGCAGCCGTTCCGCCTCCTGCTGAACGACGCGGGGATGCTCGGCATGCTGCTCGGAATCTGCATCCCGTGGGCGCTCGCCATGGTGTGCCTCGTCTACGGGCAGAAGAACACGCGCGTCGGCGAGGAACACGGCTCCGCGCGATGGGCGACTCCCGAGGAACTCGCCCCATTTATCGATGACAAGAACCCCGAAGGGGCCTCGAACGCGCTTCTTCTTTCCAAGAACACGGGTCGAGCATGGAGCCGCGAGGGCTTCTCGATGAACTACGACGGAAACATGAACGTGCTCGTCATCGGCGGCTCCGGTGCCGGCAAGACGCGCTACTACGTGAAGCCGAACGTCTGCCAGATGAACAGCGACCTGTTCATCACGGACCCGAAGGGCGATCTTTTGCTCGATGTCAGCAACATGCTCACGAACAACGGATACGAGATCCGCTCGTTCAATACGTTCTTCCCCGACCGCTCGCTCATCTACAATCCCCTCCACTACGTCAGGACCGATCTCGAAATCCAGTCCTTCGCCGGGCTGCTCATCTCGATGACGACCCCGCCCAAGTCGAGTTCGGGCGACCCGTTCTGGGAGAAATCCGAGAAGATGCTCTATATGGCGCTCATCGCGTTCCTGCGAGACTACTGCCCGGCCAGCGATTACCATATCGGCGGCCTGCTCAAGCTGCTGTCGATGGCCAAGGCATCGGAGTCCAACGAGAACTTCAAGAGCCCGCTGGACCTCATCTTCGATGAGATCGAGACCGGCATGCGCCGCGTCAAGCGCCAGCCGAAGAATCCCGAAGTCCAGGAACGTGCGGCGGAGAACCCGACACCGCCCGATGCCCCGGAGGAAATCACCGTCTATACGGGTTCGGACGGAGAGCGCTTCGATCTCGTCCCGTCCGCCTTCCGCCGCCACTCGGACAACAAGCGCCCATTCGACAACGTACACAAGAACGGCAAGCGCGGCTTCGACCCCACCGAGGACTATGCCCTGGAGAACTACCGCAAGTTCCAGTCTGCGGCCGGTAAGACGCTTAAATCGATCCTAATCACCTGCAACGCGCGTCTTGCGCCGTTTACTGCCGCCGAGGTCAAGAAGCTTGTCGTCGGCGAGGACCAGATGCACCTCGAGCGCTTCGGAGACCCCGACTCGAAGAACGCCATCTTCGCCATCTTCGACGACACCGACCAGCGGACGCTCGGCTTCCTCCACGGCATGATGGTCTACCAGACGGTGCGCGTCCTGTGCCACAAGGCATTGGAGAAGTACAACGGCAAGCTCCCCCGCCCCGTCAACTTCATCCTCGACGAGTACCGATCCCTTTCCCTTCCCGCCGACATCTCCGGCTTCATCTCCGTCCTGAGGTCGCGAAACATCGCGATGTCTGTCATCCTGCAGGCGAAATCGCAGCTTGCCGAGCTGTATGACGAGGCGACGGCGGATTCCATCGTCGGCTGCTGCGATACGATCCTGTACCTCGGCGGCGGCAAGGCCAACAAGGGAACGACGTCCACCTGCGAGTTCATCTCCGATTCCTGCGGCCAGCAGACCGTCTTCCAGGAGAACTACTCGCAGAGCCACGGCGGTCAGGGCAGCTGGTCGAAGAGCGGCCAGACAGTCGGTCGCGCCCTCATCGATCCCGCCGAGGTGGCGAAGCTGCCCAAGACGGAGTGCGTCGTGCTCATCAACGGCGCAAACCCCATCATCGATGAGAAGTACCCGCTCACCGAACATCCGAACTACAAGCTGATGGCGGATTCACCCGAGTTCGACATCAAGAAGTACATGGCCGAGAAGCGACGCCGCGAGGAACGCGAGCTGTCTGCCCGTATCGCGGCCAAGTCGAGGGCGAAAAGCCTGCACAGGCCAAAGCCGGATTGTCGGAACGCCGCCGGCGGTAGGCACTATAAGTCATCCGGTGAAAACAAGGGCAGTCAGGAGGGATAAGGACCCGCGCCTTTAGGAATTATGTACAAGGGGTTCCCGAGGTTTCTCGCCGAACCCCTTTTTACTTTCAATCCGAACGGTCTACCTGCATAAATGCCGCCGTGTTGCCGCAGCGGCAAGACTCTGGAGCCTCATGGACGCGCCGTGTATCTTCGTGATGTCCATGAGGTCGGCGCATCGCCGACCCGTACCCGGTACGGAGGATCGCATGCCTGTCGAAGCATCTGGAAAAGAAAAGCGCCGGACCAGAGACGGCCCGACGCCTTGACATGCGGTGCGCACCCCGACCGCGAACGGTCTACCTGCATTCCCTTACGGGCCCCAAACAGTTCATGGGTGCGCTAGACAGGAGATGACAGCGGTTCTCACGAACCTCTTCACCCTGGCGCCTTTCGGCGCATAGGAATAGTAACACATTCGGCACATTTGGACCAATGAGGCATTTTCAAGCTACATGGTCGATTTAGCGCATCTGCGCCGACATACCTGAAAGGATCACATATGAACCCGATTTACCACGCCCTCGCCGTCGCCACCGTCCAGCTCGGTCAACTCGATTCCGCGGGCGGCATCCTCGGCAATATCACCGGCCTGCTCAAGGGCGGCATCCAGATGCTCGGTGCCATCATGGTCGTCTGGGGCGGCGTCACCATCGGCATCAACGTCCACAACGGCGCATCCGGTAACGGCGCCGCCATCGCCGCAGGCGTCGGCACACTGATCGGCGGCGTAATCGTCTCCGCCGCAGCGCTTTATTTCGGCACGCTCGACACCGGCTGGGTGCGAGGCTAAGCGAGTGCTGTCGGTACCTGTCCACAAGGATGTAACCGAGTATCAGCCCAAAGTCATCGGCGGCCTCACCGCACGCACGATCATCTGCATCGGGGCGGCGGTGGGCTGCGCCTTGGCTTTTGGCATGCTCTGCACGTTTGTGTTCCATGTGGATATCAACGATGTCATCTACCTCGTCTGGCTCGCCGCCGCACCTGCCGCCTTGGTCGGCTTCTATACGCCCCACGGATTGAATTTCGAGAAGTTCGCGCCGCTGTGGCTCGCGCACAACTTCAACGAGCAGTGCCTCGTATACGTCAGCGCCAGCAACCGAGGCGAATTCAAGGCCGAGGCGGATGCCCTCAAGAAGGCATACGCCGATGAGCGGAAATGCGCCAACGGCAAGGAACTCTCGAAGCTCTACAAGACCAACGGCATCGAGATGTGGGAACCCGGCGGTGCGCTCGAGCCGATGAATATCACAGACCCCAACAAGAGACAGATTGAAGACTTTTGGAGCGACTAATGGCTAATAAGGACGAGAGCTTCAAGAACATGGAGACGCTCGCCGCCGGCCTTCGCAAACCGGGCGAGGTCGGTTTCGAACTTGACCCCGAGTACGCGAAGATGAGCAAGCGGGAACGCAAGCGCTATGTCAAGAAGGTGCATAGGGAGCTCGACCGTGAGCTTGCCGGTAAGCGCAACGAGATCCGCGATGCCCGCGCCGCGGCGAAGGAGGCCGAGCGCACACAGGCGAAAAGCGCCGCCGAGGTGACCAAGAAGCTCAAGGAGCGCAGCTCAAAGAGCGATAAACTCACCGCCGAGCAGCGCCGCCGCCGTGACAACGCGAAGAACGTGGTCGATGCGATCGGCTACAACCGAATGTTCGAGAACGGCATCTGCGAGGTCGAGGACGGATATTACTCCGAGACCCTCTCCTTCGACGATATCACCTATCAGAACGCCCGCGATGATGACCAGAAGACCATCCTCGCATCGATGTGCGATATCTACAACTATTTCCCTGCCGACACCACGGTGCAGTTCTCCGTCATCAACACCCCTCTGCGCCACGACCAGATCCGCGATCGTCAGTTCTACGACCCGTCCCGTCAGGCAAACGACGTCCTCAAGGAGGATGCCGAGACGATGAACGAGGTGCTCTCCGATAAACTCGCGGAGGGCGTGTCGAACATCAAGCGCGCCCGCTACATGACGATCGGCATCCATGCGAACAACCCCATCGAGGCACGCACGCGCTTCTCGCGCATCAATACCGACCTTACGGGCAATTTCGAGCAGATCCGCTGCGACGTCACGCCGATGACGGGTCTCGAGCGGCTCTCCGTCCTCCAGTCCCTGCTGCGCCCCGACTGCAAGTTCTCGTTCGACTACGAGCGCGACCTGTCGATCTACAGCCCCGACAGCTCCAAGGACTTCATCGCGCCGATGAGCATCAACTTCAAGCCCGACGGCTCGAACATGTACTTCAAGGTCGACGATAAGTACTGCCAGGTCTTGGTCATGCGCAAGTACGATTCCCCCCTCGAGGACACGGTCGTCGCGAACCTCGTGAACATGTCGATGCCCATCGAGGTGACCTGGTACCTCCAGCCCATGGAGAAGGCCAAGGCAATCAACTTCGTCAAGACCCGCCGCGCGTGGATCGACGCCGAGACCATCGAGGAGCAGAAGAAGGCCGTCCAGCAGGGCTACGACTATTCGATCTTGCCCTCTGAGCTGCGCTATTCCCGCGAGGAGACCGAGGACCTGCTCACGCAGCTCCAAGGCCAGCAGCAGCACCTCTTCATGTTCTCCGGCCTCATCTTCACGTGGGCGGAGTCCCCCGAGAAGCTGACCGAGCAGGTGCTGCAGATCCTCGATGTCGCGTCCTCTGCGGGCGTGCAGGTCGAGACCCTCGAGTACCGCCAGCGCCAGGGTCTGAACTCGATTCTGCCTCTCGGACTCAACCATATCGAGATCTCCCGACCCTTCACCACGTCGGAGGCCTGCATCTTCGTCCCTTTCGCCACCCAGGAGCTCGAACAGGAGGGCGGTAGCTGGTACTACCAGAACAAACTGTCGAACAACCTCGTGTTCGGCAATCGAGCCAACCTGGCAAGTCCCGTCGGCTTCATCTCCGGCAAGACGGGATCCGGCAAGGGATTCTTCGCCAAGAACGAGATTGAGGGGACTCTGCTCTCGAAGCCCGACGACCAAGTGATCATCTTCGACCGCGCCGGCGAATACAAGCTGCTGGTCGAGCATGCTGGCGGTACCTATGCGTCGTTCGGCGTCGGCCTCAACGCGCACCTGAACCCGCTCGGCATGGACAAGCGCCGCGAATCCGAGGATTTCGGCACGCAGGTCGCCTTCAAGGCGGACGCCATGATCGCGCAGGCGGCGGCTGCGGCCAACGAGACCATGACCGTGTTCTCCGAGGAGGAGCGCTCCATCATCCAGCGCTGCGTCGAGAACATCTTCCGCCACTACAACATGGAGGGCGGTCGCGAGCCCATCCTCGAGGACTTCTACGAGGAGCTGAAGCGCCAGCCCGAGCCGATGGCGCAGAATATCGCCCTTCGCTATGAGCGTTTCGTCAGCGGCTACTCGAACTTTTTCAACCATGAGACCGACATCGACCTCACGGCCCGCACCGTCGGCCTGAACTTCAAGGATGTGCCCGACTCCATGCTCGTCTTCGCGCTGATCTCGTTCTGCGAGACGGTGCGAAACATCATGTACAGCAACTTCGACCACGGCCGAAGGACATGGCTGTACATCGAGGAGATGGAATCGCTGTTCAAATACCCGTCGGTTCTCAACTACTTCCGCCGATTCGCCAACGAGTGCCGTAAGTTCGGCATGTACCTGACGGGCATCACACAGTCGACCGAATCCATGATCCGCAACCAAGACGCCAACGCCATCGTCAAGAACTCCGACTTCATCATGCTGCTGAAGCAGTCCAAGGAGGACCGCGACTACTGGGCGGACGCGCTGGGCCTGTCCCCCCTCGAGGTCGCCTGCATCGACGAGGGCGCCCCGCGCGGTTGGGGACTTCTGGTCTTCGGATCCGCCCGCGTCCCGATCAAGGGCGAGTTCCCGACCGACAACCACCTCTACGAGCTGTTCTCGACCGACCCGAACGAGTGGGCGGAGAAGAAGGCCCGCGAGGCCCTCGAGGCGGCAAAACATGGCGGCGCGGCAAAGGATGTCGCCCCGCAGGACGAGTTCCGACGCCGCAAGCGGGTACGCGGCCGCAAGAAGAAGCGCGCCGAGCCCAAACAGGCTCCTCGGAACGCAGAGGGCGACCCCGACGATTAGCCAAATATGGAGACGGGTAGTTGCCGCAGCGGCAACTACCCCCATGTTTACGGCCGCCGGGCAGATACTTCGACACCGTAACCACATCGATTCCGAAAGGAGGGCATCTTGCCAGGAGCTTCCGAAAATGGAAACCCAAGCGCTGCTTCCAATTCGAAAAACAGCAGCGTAGCGGGCATGTCCTCTGAAATCGAGCGTCGGCGGCAGGCCGCGGCGGCATATGACGACGGGTTGCAGCGGGCCTGCGCCAGCACAGCGGATTTCTCCCGCCACGCCGAGGCGATCGGATCCGGCTATACCGCAGGAGCGAGCGCCGCCGACACCGTCAATCCGATAGCACCGGACGCGCAAGAGCCCCAACATGCGGCCCCCTCCCCGGCCGCCCTGAATTTCAGCACCCAGAGCGCCCAAGATACCCTCGGCGCCTCCTTCGGCGCCACGCACGCCGGCGGGAACGGATCCGACCGGCCCGCGAGCGAGCCCGCGCAGGGACCCAACCAGCCCCAGCAGGCCAGTCCTTCCGTAGCCGCTCAGCCGATCCAGCAAGTCCCCTCCGCGTTCAGCTCCCGTATGGAGCAGCAGGATCCCGGCAGCCCGTTCGCAGGCGGCGCCGAGCGCCGCGCCGCGGCACAGCAGAACATGATGACCTCCATCGACGGCGTCGATGCGGCCGGTATCGCCGGCTCGCGCGATTTCATCGAGGGCACCGCCGTGTTCGTGCAGGCGGATGCCCGCGATGCCTTCTCGGACGCCTACGATACCGGCAGGATCGGATTCGAACAGCCGGCAGGCGGTCCCGGGCAGAACCCGGGTTCCCCGCAGGCTGGACAGCAGCCTTTTGGCGGCGCCTCCCCCATGGCCGGAACCAGCGCCGCCGCAGAGGATAAAGCCGTCTCCGTGTCGGAGGCGATCGGGTTCGGTGCGAAGCGGAGTCCATCCGCATCGTGGGCATCCACCGATATGTTCTCCGGCGGCACCGTAAAAGACGTACACCTCAGCAAGAAGATTCAGGAAAACCTCGACAACTCGAAGGCCGCCTATGTGCAGGCGAAGCAGGACTTCGCCGCTGCCGAGAAGGATGCCTTGGAGACGCTCGACGCATCGGGATGGAGTTCGGGCAACCGGGCATCCGCCTTCTCCGATTACGCCGCGAGGGCGGAGGGCTTCAAGGACGGTCTGGGAACGAGTGCCGACGGCATCGAGCGAGCCGGAGTGTCCGATTCGCGCGACTTCGGCTTCATGACCCAGACGGAGCGCGAGGCGGCGGGCACCGCTTCCAAGCGGGCCGGCAAGTCTCGCGGCGATGCCGCACACGACGGCAAAGCCGCAGGCGGCCATAGCGTCTCGGATGCTCCCGACAGCGTGCGCACCGCAGCGCGAAAGGTCATCGACGAGAAGGAGAATGTGCGAGCCGCATCCGATAACATGGTCGCGGCCCACAGGGAAGCCTCGGAGTTCATCACCAAGGCCGAGAAAAGAGCCCAGACGGCAGCGAATTTCAAATCCGCTGCGGCCAACGCGTTCGTGAATTCCGCCACTGCCTCTATCGGAGACGATTCGGTGTCCGGTGCCGCCGTCAGATCCTCTGCCCGTGCCGCCGTAGCCGCGGGGCGCTCAATCAAAGCTAACAAAGCTGCCGGCAAGCAAGTCGGAACTCGCGGGTTCTTCTCGTCCTCTGCCGAGGCCGCCAAGTCGGCGGTCTTCGCGTTCGATGAGGAGGGCAGCCTCGATGGACTGGAGAAAGCGGACGAAGCAGTGCGCACAGGGCGCTATATCCGCGGCAAGGCCAAGGACTTCAAGGCCGCCCGAGCCAAGGCAAAGGGCGGCAGCAAGTCGCAGCTCATGTCGCAGGCAGAGAAGAAGGCCGCCCGAGCGTCCGAAGAAGGGCAGCGTGCCGCCTTCTCGAAATCCATGCAGCGACGCTCCATGTCCATCGCAAAGGCCAAGGCCGCCGCGAGCGAGGCCACTGAGGCCGAGCAGAAGGCATCGCTTATCGGCAAGGTCACATCCGGGCTCAAAGCGGCGGGACAACATGCCATCGCGGCACTCCAAGACCTCTTCAAATCTCTGTTCGGCGGTCTAGCCAGCATGGTCGGCTCCCTTGTAGCCGCCATCGGAGGCTCCACTCTCGGCATAATCATACTTGCCGCAATCCCCGTCGTCATCCTCCTGCTGGCCCTATGCGGTGGCAGCGCCGAACAGGAAGTCCAGGGCATGAACGAGACGGAATCACAGGTCGCATCGTTCTTCAGGGAAAAAGGACTCGATGACCTGCAGATTGCCGCCATCATGGGAAACATGTATGCCGAGAGCGGGATGAGAGCCGGCTCCGAAGAAGGCGGAGGAACCAATGCAAACGGCATCGGCCTGTGCCAATGGACAAACGGCCGTCACACCAACCTCGTCAACTATGCGAATTCCATCGGAAAATCCTGGACTGAAGTCCAAGTCCAGTTGGATTTCTTCTGGGACCACGATAGCTGGGGTTACTGGAGCCGCGCCTACACCATCAGGTCGGAACACGGCCCCAACGGCGACGACAGTCGCTCCCTCGATCCCGTAGGCGGCACGCTCGTATCGGGCAGCAAACGCGCATTCCTCGCATCCAAGGACCTGAAGGACGCCGTCAGGCAATTCTGCTACGGCTGGGAGGGCGCGGGCATCCCCCGCCTGAAGGTGCGCTATGAGGCCGCGGACAGGTACTACGAGCTCCTGACGAACCCGTCGGACGGCGATGGCGACCACGGCGCCGGCACGGGCGCCCCGCAAATCGCGGGCGCCAGTGCTCGGCAGCAGGCAATCGTCAACTCCGCCTACGCGACCCCGTCCCCCGGCCAGGGCCTTTGCGCCGCGTGGGTCTCCAACGTCTTCAGGAACGCGGGCCACGGCTTTTTCGGCGGCAACGCCTGCGACATGTGCCGCTCCTGGTGCCATAGCTCCAACCGCAACGAACTCAAGGTCGGGATGATCATCGCAGACGTCTCCCACCCGGGCACCGGACCGGCGGGACTCACATACGGACATGTCGGCATCTATATCGGCAACAACAAGGTCATGAGCAACGAAGGCCCCATCACGGTCAAGTCGCTCGACAGGTTCATCAGCTTCTACGGCGCCGGCACCGGCTGCAAGTGGGGCTGGCTCGGCGGAATCGACCTTTCGAAATAACCGACAGACAGGAAAGGAGACAGGATGGATAAATTCATAGAGTTCCTCAAGAACAATACTGCGGTCGTGGCCGTGGCGGCGGGCATCGTTCTCTTCATCGCGATGAACGGCATCACGTCCTGCGTCGCGAAGGGGAACGCGGGCGATGACGCCGGGTCTCCCGCGATCGAGCGGAAAAGCGAGAAGGAGCCTCAAAAAGGCAGCGACCCCGGCTCCAAAACCGAGCTGACCGAGCGCCAGCGCGCCGCCATCAAGGACTACGACCAGGAGACTAAGCGGGCCGTCGAGCAGATCGAGCGCTCTAAATGGGCGGCAAACGACGGGAGCGGCTCGCTGACTGTCAAGGACGGCGTCATCACCGAGACCTACGGGGAGGCCGAAGGCACCTCCAAGAAGACGAAGAAGCGGGTGCAGACTTTCGCAATCACCGCAGTCGACTCCATCGCCGCCGACCAGACGGGAGCCTTGAGCTGGGAAGTCTTCTCCGTCATCGACGGCGAGGGCAATGACCACATCATGACCCTCACCAGGACTGACCCTGCAGCGCTCACCGGCGAGGGCAACGACACCTACTTCGAGCTCAAGTGCGATATGTTCCACAACGAGGACGGCTATTCGAATAACCGCTGCGCCGAGAGCGTCAAGATCGACGGCATCGACAACGAGAATCTCAAGCAGGCCATCGACGGGCACACCAAGAAATTCAAGCAATCCGTCATCGAGTACCTGCTCGCGAACCATTCCACCACGACCGAGCTGACGTGGGACGGCACGGTCATCGAGAACTTCAGCGAGTCCACCAGAACCCTGACGTTCAGCATCGAGAACGCCACGAACGCGGCAGAGGATTCCCTTCCCAGCATGCTCGTCATCTACCATACGGATGCCCATGAGTTCGAGGAGGTCGATGTCCAATGACGGATGCCGCCGCAATCAGAATCGAAGCCCTCGATTACGCCCGTAACGAAGGCGTCCTCAATAAGACCAAACACGGCCTCGCTCTCGCCGCAGAATCCATTCAGCAGAAACTCAGCGCCATCAAGTCTCCCTCGGTGCGCCGTGCGACTCTGTCCTTCGCCTTGGCACTCGGAATCATGTTGCTGTTCATGCTGCTGACGCCGCATTGCGCCGCAGCTTTCGGGCTGGACGACCTCGTCAACAAGGTCGGGGAAATGCTCGGCACCTGGATGGCTTCCATTAACGAGGCCATCATGAAGTTCCTCAACGACAACATCACCCAGCCCGCCGCCAATTTCCTACTTAAAAACACTCTGGGAATAATCAAGGATTCGGTCGCCGCATCGGATCTGCTTTGCGACTTCGACCATCTCTTGGGTAATACAAGCGGAAAGCTCAACCTCGCCGCCCTGGTCACCAACGTGTCCGACAGTGCCATCAAACCGGTCGCGGCCACCCTTCTCGCCATGGGCATGCTTCTCCAGCTTCTGAAAATCGCAAAGAAGATGGACCAAGGCGGCGGCATGATGCCCTCCGTCCGCGAGGTCGTCGCGCTGTTCGTCTGGTGCGCCGTCATGATGTACATGGTCCGCAACGGCGTCGGCATCGTCAAGGACCTGTACACGATGGTCCTGGAAATCATCAAGGTCGCCAGCACGTCCGCCAACTCCCTCGGTGCCAATGCGGCAGTCGACTGGTGGAGCAAGGACGACCTCATCACCTTCCCCAAGGACGGCAATATCATAGAAAGCCTGGCCATTCTGATCGAGTGCTCTATTACTTGGTTGATTGCTTGCCTTACCGTGGTCATCTCATACGCCATGATGATCGGTCGCGCCATCGAAATCTACCTGACAGCCATGTTCGCGCCCATCCCGTTCGCCCTCATGGGATTCGATGAGACCCGCAGCTGGGGCTGGGGATACATTCGACAGTTCCTCGCGCTGTGCCTCGCAGGCGTCGTGATGGTCGTGACACTCTACATGTTTCCGTACCTGGTCGTATCGATTGTCGGCGATATCGGCACCGGTCTGAGCGGCGTGGGCACCGTGTTCAATATGCTCGCTAAGGTAACCGCCTGCTGCATCGTGGTCGCCATGACCCTGACCAAGTCGACGCAAATCGCACGCAGCATCCTGGGCGGCTGATAGCCATGGTCGCGGCCGATCCCGATACCGACCGTACGGTCGCCCTGCGCAAGGCACGCTTCAAGGTGCGCCTGCGCAGGGCCGCCGAGGCGTGCGGTTACGAGAATCTGTATCAGCTCGGACGCGTCTGCGGCATCAGCAAGGATTCCTTCAAGAAGTACCTATCGGGGACGCGCCTGCCGAACTACGAATGCATCCTGCGGCTGGCGCTCGCCCTCGGCGTACCCTGCGATTGGCTCATGGGATGCGATGAGGGGTCGATGCTCCGCGCCGTGCTGAAGGCGAGGGAAATCGACTCCGCCTGGAAAGACAAAAACGCCCATACCGCCCTCCCCTCCCAAGAAAGGAGCCGCAATGATTCTCATACTCGCGGAGAAACCGAGCGCGAAGCGTAACTTCGCGAAGGCGCTCGGGGGAAACTCCGGCTCGTATGCCGGTGCGCAATACAAGATATGCGCCCTCAGGGGGCACGTCATGGGCCTGCTGCCGCCCGACAGACAGGTTCCCGCCGACAAGTCCGAAGCCATGCTGAAATGGTCGATTGCCGACCTGCCCTGGGACCTCGCGCAGTTCAGTTGGAAAAAGGGCGTGCTGAAGGGCTGCTCAGACGTCATCTCGGAGTTGAAACGCGAACTCTCGGGGGCGGACGAGGTCTGCATAGCGACCGATGTGGACCCTTCCGGCGAAGGCGAGCTTTTGGCCTGGGAGGCACTCGAGAAGTGCGGTTGGCACGGCAAGACCAGCCGCATGTACTTCACCGACGAGGCTCCCGCGAGCGTCCAGAAGGCCTTTAGGGGCCGTAAGGCCCTCGGGGCCATGGAAGAGGACGGAGACTTCGTCAAGGCGCATGTGCGCGAACGCTGGGACCTCGCATCGATGCAGTTCGTGCGTGCGGCGAGCTGCATCGCACGCGACCATGGGTTCCGAACGGTAGTGCGCGAGGGGCGCCTGAAGTCGGTCATGGTGAAGCTCACGGGCGACCAGCTCGAAGCGTACAACGGCTATGTCAAGAAGCCGTTCTTCGAGGCGCGTTTCCGCGACGAGAACGGCAACGTCTTCGCACGCACCTATGAGGACGGGGACGGGTGGCGTCTCGATTCCGCCGACAAGGTCGATTTGAGTCCTTTCCACGAGTCCCGCTTGATCGAGGACTCCAGGACGAAAAAGCATACCGCGCCCGGTAAGCTGCTCGACCTCGCCGGGCTGTCCGGCATCTTGGCTAGGCGCGGGCATAAGCCCGCTGACGTGCTGGCGTGCTACCAGAAGATGTATGAGGACCAGGTGGTCAGCTACCCGCGTACCGAGGACAAGCAGATCACACCGGAGCAGTTCAACGAGCTGCTGCCCCTTGTGGACAGGATCTGCGCGGTCGTCGGGGTAGACCCGGCCGTCTGCTCGCACAGGACCGCCCGCAAGACGCATGTCAAGGAAGGCGGGGCACACGGTGCCAACCGACCCGGCGTGAACGTGCCGGCGAGCCTCGAATCGCTCGATAAGTACGGCAAATGCGCCCGCGATATCTACGTCGTACTCGCCAAGAACTACCTTTCGATGCTCGCGGAGGATTACGAGTATGAACTCGTGAAGGCGCATGTCGCGGACTTCCCTGAGTTCACGGGCTCGACGCAGGTGCCGCTGTCGCGCGGCTTCAAGGCGATCTTCGATTCCGACGGCTCGCAGGAGGAAGCCCAGGAGGGCGCCGAGAAGGAGAACACAGCCGAATTCGGTAAGACCGCCGCGCCGTTCTGCTTCGAGGGGGCAAACAAGCGGCCGCAGAAGCCGACCATGAAATGGCTCACGAAGCGGCTCGAGAAGTACAACGTCGGCACAGGTGCCACGCGCACCAGCACGCTCGCCGAGATCACCAAGGACGAGGACCGCGCCCTCATGAGGGAGAAGAAGGGAACGCTGTCGCTCACCGATTGCGGTGCCGTCTCCTATAAGTTGCTCGATGGGTGCCAGATAGCGTCGCCTGAAGCCACCGAGAAGCTCTTCAATCAGATGGAGGCGGTCGGCAGGTTCGAGCTCGATGCCGACGGTGTTGTCAACTCCGTCACCGATATGGTCATCCATGACCTTGAGGTCATGAAGAGGAACGGCGAGAAATTGGGCAACCTCGGTTCTGCCGGTTTCAAGGTCATCGGGAAATGCCCGCGTTGTGGCGCGGATGTCATCGATCGCGGCGCGAAGGCCAAAGCGTGCGGCTGCTCCTCCAACAAGGGCAAGCGTGACACCGACGGCAAGTGGGTTCAGACCGAGGGCTGCGGCTTCTCGATCTGGAAGACCGTGGCGGGCAAGAAGTTGAGCGCGGCGCAGCTCGGGAAGTTGCTCGATGGGGGCACGACCGGGAAGATCTCCGGCTTCAAGTCCAAGTCCGGAAAGGATTTCAGCGCGAAGCTCAGGCTGGCGGCGGATAAATCGGGCAAGGTCGAGTTCGTGTTCGATGAGAAAGGGAAAAGGAAATGAACGAGGAAAAGGATAACAAGGACAAGGAATCTCCGGAAAGCGGGCAGGCGTGCTTTCCGACCGAGATTGCCGAGGTAGACGGCTTTATCGCCGATATACTCGAACGCTATGGCGCTGATGTGGGCGATTCCCTGTTTGCGGGTGATTCCCTGTTTCGCGATGGAGTGGCCGATCTGCTCGGTACCACGCTGACGCTCGTCCTCGACTATCTGCCAGAGAAATGCCATATCGCTGGGTGTGCCATCGCCTTGCTCGAGAATTGCACTTGGCCGGATGACGGACGGATCGGAGATACCTTCAATCTCGCCATCCATGAGCTGATGTGCGGATATCGCATCGAATGCGCTCGCGACCCGCTCTCCGGCGAGCAACTCCCCTATCTCAAGCCCTCCCCTATGGCCCGCAATTCAGACGGCATGCACCCCTCTGACTGCCTGAGATTCGGTGCCGTTCGCGGTTTTCTGCCCGATGAAGACGAGACCCTAAATCGCTACTGTAGGTTCATCGCACTCATCCCCGATCCGAACATGCGCATGTCGGTACGCTATGCAGCGCTCGCCCTACTCAAGTATTCCTTCCCGCATGACATCCCAAAGCGCTCGCGTTACAGCATTCGAAAAATCATCGATGATTTGGGTTAAGGAGATCGACTATGAATAGCAAGGAAGAATTCACGGTATTCGTTCTCAGGAAGGAGGGGCATCCGAAGCATGTGACGAACGGAGAGGCGTTCCGGCTTATCCGCCCCCTGTTCGAGTCCAATGGGCTGGAGGTCGGGGAGCCGATCGATCTGGCTGATGGGTTCCTGTTCTCCATCAGGCCCCATTCGGAGTCTTGGAACGACACGGAGCGCTGCGCCGTCATGACGGGGCTCTCGTGTCTGGGTTCCTTTGGGTTTTCCGGCTATATCGCCCAGGAGGCGCTTACGGACGGAGCGCAAATCGACAGCGGTACGGTTGCCCTCGGTCTTGTCGCACTTGCTGCGACCGCTGCCATCGCTGTGGGCGGTGCCTTTGCCTGCGTGAAGGGTATCCGTGCCGTCGGAAGGCACTTGTGCCTGAGGAAGGCAATCCGTGCGAGGCAAGGGCCGGTATCATGAGCAATGACATTCCCCTGCGCTTTGCCTTTATCGCGCCCGCGCTTTTCGGTATCTCGCTTCTCACTGTCGGGCTGGTGACCCTCTCGATGGGCCTCCCCGATGACATCGCGCATGTCATCTCGTCGATATTCGTACTCTTGGTTATGGTCTGGCTGTATCGGTATTTGGGTCTCGGAATCGATAGCCTGGGGCTGCCCTCTATTTTTTCCGCCATCAGCGCGGGAGTCTTGCTGCAGGCCGTCTCAATCGGTGCCATCGCCTTGCTCTCCAAGGTCGATACCGCGGCAACAGCCGCCATCACGCTCCCCTATCTGCTTCGGCTCGCCGTCATCGATCCGATTGCCGAGGAGCTGTGTTTCCGCGGCGTGTCGCTGACGGCGCTGGAGCGGCACGGACTTCCGTTCTGGGCCGCAAACCTCGTCCAAGCAGTGCTGTTCGCTGCATTCCATTTCAATATCGTGCAGTCGGTCTACGCCTTCATCTGCGCCTTGGTTCTGGGCGGGCTCAGGCAGCGCGATGGACTCTTCTCCAGTGTTATCGCACATTGCGCGTGCAACCTGTCCGGCGTGATTCTCGGTATCGTTCTCGCCAGCCTGGCCTTAGTCTAGATTCAAACTCTGACAATGCACCGACAATCACTTTAACCGTTTGTCGCTGTGCTATCATCTCGTCAACGGTCATACCCCAAGTGACCTTTGAGATAGACAGGACGAGACATGAAACGGTCAATTCTCTCCGCAGCTGCAGCCGCCGTCGTTTTAGGTATCGCGATCGGCGGGCTCGGCGGTTGCGGAGGCATCGAACAAAACGGCTTATCCGGCAGTACCCCATCTGCTAGCATCGAACCCGACCGGTCCTCGGTGAATATCGGCGTATCCGGATACCGTCTGGGGCGAGGGTCTTGGGAGGTCAATGCCTCGACCGCGACGGGTGCTTCATCAGGCTCAGTCGGAGAGCAGAGAGTACTCGTCTGCGACCTCCTCCTGACGAATAAGTCTAATGCCAAGACGGTCATCTCACCTATCGATTTTCTGTCGGCATCGCAGGACGGCGAATCTTTGAAGTTCGGTGCCCTGTACGATAACGAGGGTAATTTCCGAAACCCTGAGTCCGTCGAGGTCGAGCCGGGGCAGACTGTGAGCGGCATTGCCATCTGGAATATCGATGACTTGCAGACCCCCGTGAAAATCAAATTCAAGTGCGGTGACGAACTCCCGCTGACAATCATGCCAAGCAAGCTCACGGAAGGCGATGCCAAGTAGGCAGACGAAAGAGAATCGCCTGCATGAGCGGCTACTTATATCCCGATACCTCTGCATTTGGCTCGGCAGCCGCATGGATATAAGGAAGAAAAAAAGAACAATAAGAAATAATAAAAAGAAGAAAAATCAAGGAAACATGCATCTGGGAGAGCCTCGGGGCTTTGACCCATTAGACAAGACACTGATGTAGAAGCCAATCACGCATTCACGGAGCTACTTGTGTCCCGATGTCGACCCGGCGAGCGGCATACGTCGAATATGGATGCAGTAAACCGCTTTGAAAGGACTTTCCATGAGCCAGCTTGAGAACAAAATGGACGATTTCGTACCCTTCGGTGGCCAAGCGCGAACCGAATATCAGGAAGACGAGCTCGCAATCCCCCATGCCGTCTCGGCGGCCGCCATCAACGCCTTGGATGAGCTTATGTTCCCCAAGGACGATCAGGGACAATGGCCATCTGGGTGCCAGACCTATTTCGCCGTCCAGCGCACCTCGGGTCCCGAGAGCGAGAAGGATTACTTCCTGCTGGGAGGAGACGGTCTCGTCAGTTGTATCGACCAGATTGAGGATGAAGTTCCCTATTCGCGCGATGGGGCCGATTGGGGTGAATCCGACAAAGCCCTCGCCTTCAAGGTCTACAGTGAACCGCCGACCCTTTTGACGTTCCATGAGCTTGCGCCAAACGGCATCGATCTTCTTCGCGACGATGATGGATTCGTCTCCGATGCGCCAAGCGAGGCGGTCGAGAAAATCTTCAATGACCCGCTTTGCACCATGCCGGCAATCCTCGCACTCACAGAAGTCGAACTGAAGGTAGAGGCTGCGATAATCGAACTCGAGATGGAACATGATACGGGCGAGTCCCTCGATGAGCTTGCCGCTGCCAAAACCGAGGAGTCTTCGCTCGACATCGGCGAGGACCGTGGGGAACGGACGGATCCGAGCCGCTGATGTCTCGGCTTTGCGTGTAGCTCGGTATCCGTGTAGCGCGCTACCGAGCTACACGGATAAGAATAAGAATAATAAGAACAATAAGAAAGAAATCAAGGAAATATGCGTTGGTGGAGCCCTTAGGGTTCCGGCTAACTAGGCATTGCGCATATGTAGAAACAAATTACACAATCGCGGCGGCTACTTGTGTCCTGCAACCGGTTTGATTCGGGTTGCTTGCGATGATTTGGATGTAACGAATCTAGCTGCTTGGAGGAAACCATGAACCGTGTCGGCTTGAAAGACTACCTGCTCAACCACGCAGATGATAACGATTTGCTGGACTGTGCGAAAGCATGGGATGCGGCGAATGAGTACGGGCAATTCGATACATATTCGTCTGTAGAAGAAGCGGCACAAGCCAATGGCTGGGATGCCGCCCAAGCCCTTAGCGAAGCCCGCCGCGTCGATCAAGATGCCGATTTCTTCCGCTTCAATGGCTATGGGCATCTCGAGACTAAGCAACGCATTGAATTCGATGCTGAACAAGGTGACGATTTCGGCGAGGTTTCCAAGTATCTCGGAGAGTTCTTCAACTCCGGAAGCGTCAACCAATCTGAAAAAATCAACGATAGCTGGGGAAATTCCATCCTCGTCAAAGGCGGCAACGGTCGCTATGATGGTCCGCGCGGCGGAATCACCGTCTACGAGAACTTCGAGGAAGCGGTCGATACATCGCCTAGCTGGCACGGTGGGGACAACATCTTCGCCGATTGTGAAATCGACGAAATCTGGGATGAAAACGGATCTCTGTTCGTGACTGGGGCTCACCACGATGGACGCGCCTGCGTGGAGATGCGGCAGCTGACCGACAAGGGCGAGGAACTCTATTCGGAGTTCGAGACGGATGGCGGGTTCTATCTACCGGAGACCGGCTTCGAGGCGATGGGGTTCGTCTACCGAAAGGGCGACGAGAACGCGTTCATCCATGACCTGTGGGACAACCCCGAGATGTGCTCCAAGCCGAGGTGGGCCGAGAAGGTGGGCGGTTCCCCGGCTGAGGAATACATCATGGAACATGATGGCGTGAAAACCGAGTTCCAGATTACCGAGGTCAAGCGGGGTTCGTTCGCATATGACCAAGGGGCTCGATTCGATGTGAAGGTGCTCACCGATGGGTATGACTGCGGCAACGGACACTTCTGCGCCGACCTCGATGATGCGCACGGGTTTTGCGAGGGGTTCGCCGACGCTATCGCCGGTCACGGCGAGAGCCTCGATGATATGTGCGAGGACAGGAGCGAAGTCGCCTCTGCCGTTCAGGATGCCCATACGGGCGAACGCTACCATGAAGACGAACAGCGGGATAATTCGGAAATCGGAGATTAGACATGTATAGACAGCATGGCTTCCAGGATAAGGACCTGCTTCTCGAGACGCTCGTCAAGGACGATACCATGACGTTCTTCCCCGAGTTCAACCTTCTCGTGGTCAGTTCCAGCTACGACTTGAGCGAAGGGCTATATAATCGAACTACTGCCATCTTCAACGCTAGAACCTCTGAACTCGCAAGCGGAGAGTTCTTCAAGGGATGCGACTATGTGTCCGACATGGTCTTCGAGGGAGGGCATGATAAGGCATTCGCCGTCATCGATTCGTTCGATCGGGATGCCGATGGATCATGCTGGATCGACCCCCGCATGTCCATGCTTGCCGGTCTATTCTCCTGGAGTCCGACCATCGATGCCGGCAGCATTTCCGATTTGGTCGATGCCGCCTCGTACTATCAAAAACACCTGATGTCCGATCGGGAGGGTTTCGAGCTGTCGCATGGCAGACCGTTGCCCGATATGGCAGCCCGCCATCTCGATACAGGCGCCCGGGAGCTGCTCGATAAGCTCACATCGAGCGAGACAGTCAGTTATTTTCCCGAGTTCAACCTTCTCGTCACGACTACGGATTTCGTACCGAGTGGGCTTCACGATCACGAGTCGGCCATCTTCAACGTATTCCCGTCAGAGCTCGCCTATGGAAAACTGTTTCAAGGATTCGAGAACGTAGCCGATATCCCCTACAGCGGCCCCGTAGTCGACCCGATCGCCCTGCTTTCGACTTTTGTCGAAGATACCGATGAGAAGCGTACGGCCGATAAGTCCCTGCGTTCCCTTGCCACGCTTCTCATCGGTGCCGACGTTATCAGTACGAAGTCGGTCTCCGAACTTCTCGACACCATGGCCACGCGCTTCGGCCTCGAGCCTGAAGAGCGTGTGCGTATCGCCGAGCGGGCGCAGGCGAAAGAACCCGCTCGGCTGCATGTGCCTGATATCGGGGTCGAAATCGATAGTCAAAACGATGACGATTTCATTACCGGTACAGTGACAGTCGATGGTGAATCCTGTTACTTCTATTGCCCGAACAACAATCGAAACCCGAGCGAATATGATTCGGCCATCTTGGAACCTTTCCGACCCGTTGGGTTCGAGGGCGATATCGAGGATGTCGATCTGCCCGCTGCCATCGAGGAGAACCGTAATATCGTCGAGTTGGTCGTGTCCGTGGCCGCCGCGCCGTATATGGACCCCGACAAGTTGCCGAGTTGCGAGCAGGGCCTCGATTCGCTCTGTGAGGAGAAGACCGATGAGGCTCAAACATTGCGCTACGGCATGGAGGGTGTCGGACTTCCCATGCTCGATGCTGCTGAACATCTGGCGAACTACTAGGTTTGCGAATCCGTTATGGAGGGCGGGGTGCCGTTAAGGCGGTATCCCGCCCTCTACTTTCGTCCCATCGTCCCGTCTAGAATCCCTCGGCTTCCATACTCTGAATCAAATACGCAATGTGAAGCGATTGGAGTCACTATGGCCTTGGTCATCAACCTGCACGGCCCGAATACCAACACGCTCGGTAAACTTATCGCCGGCGCTCTCACCGAAATGGGCTACAGCGCCAGCGCCGTCCCATCCTGCCGGCGCAACATGGAACTCGAGGCGTTGCGCGGAGACGAGCGGGCGATTCGGCTCACAAACGGGTCGCTCGAAAGCTGTGTCGAGCTTGCGTCCATTCAGACCGATCTCAATCGGCGCTCAATCGACTCCGGACAGGACGCGGTCATCGTGTGCGGCCCGGTGGTCGACAGCTTCTGGGGCTACAAAGGTGACCGTATGGATTCCTTCTACCGTGCCGCCATCGAGACGGCGGTCGATTTCGATGCCGCGCAGTACGAACTCGTCCCCAGCGGCGGTCTTTCCGAGCAGACCCTCAAGAAGTTCAGGTCCTTCCTCAGGGATTGCGGGGTCAGGCCGCGAATCAGCGGACAACTCGATTTCGGATACCACGATGTCATCGATATCGTCCGAAATGAGGTCAAACTCGATCGCGAGAAACATCCCTTGGAAAACTTCGATAAGGGCGATGCCGACCTTGATTGCGAGAAGGCGGTCGCGGGATTCAAGAACGCCGCAATCAGCGTGCAGGAGGCCATCAGGCAGCTCCCCGAGGGAAGCGAGATGCGAATGAAGCTCGAGGGTATGGTCGATCGCGCCCTTGAGGACGGCTATGGTGGTATCCATCTCGAGACGGTGAGAAGACCAACTGGGAAGACGATGAGTCTCGGCAATCTTGTCCAATCGGAAGTCGATGCCGCATCCAAGCGCAAGGGTATTGCTTCCGACCGTTCGAGCGATGCGGGCGTTCCCGAGGAAGGCCCTGCAGCAAAAACAACCGACTCCCCCGTCGTTACGCAAGACGAGAAAGCCGAAGAGGGTGAAGAGAAGAATAAGAAGAATAATAAGGAAAAGGAGAAGGACATGGGAAACACCGACGCGGAAAAGAAGCTCGAGTTCATCAATATCAGCTTCGAGAACAAGGACGTCCGCGTGAAGCCCTATACGGACCGCAACGGCAGCGAGCGCCTCCGGATCAACATGACGATGCCGAAGGGCACCGTGGTCGGGAATAAGGACCTCTCGGGCCTGAAGGTCTCCATGCCCGCCCGTGAGTTCATGAAGCAGGACAAGGATGCGGGGAAGCCCGTGAAGTACGGTTTCCGCTCCGACCGCGATGTGCGATTCTTCAAGTACGATGAGCAGAACCGTCGCATCGACTACCCCGGCGAGGGCGACCCCGCAGTCATGCCTTGTGATCTTGCGGCTGCCGTGGCGGCGGCCTATCAGGGCAAGGAAGCCTCCAAGTCTGAGCGTCAACGTGACGTGTCCCACGAATACACGGGGCTCACATTCGCCCCCTGCGATATGAAGGTCAAGACCGTTCCCGCCGAGGGCGGCCCAGATAAGAATTTCCTGCTGTGCAAGCTCCCTCCCCATACCATGGTCGGCAACCAAGACCTCGGCGGCATGATCGTGAGCAAGTTCCTCACGGACAGGCAGCTCGCCTATGCGCAGTCCGGCAAGCCCTTCACGGCGAGCTTCAAGTCGGATACGCCCGTCCGCGTCTACCCCATCAGCGGCGAGGACTCCCGCAGCAATTTCGATTATGACTTCCGCGCCCCGCAGGAATTCAGCGCCGGCGCATTGGTCGCGGGCATCGAGGATGCCTACGATGCCCGCCTTCTCAACGCCCGCGACTACAAGCAGAATCTGGAGGCATCCGGCAAGGAAATGCCGCGTGCCGCCGCAGACGCGAAACAGATGCTCGAGGACCGCGATGCGGCGGCGTCGCGTCAGGGCAGCAAGGATGCGGCCTTGGAATACCACCGCACCGGTGCCGGCGAGGACATGCCGCTGGGCGACCTGTGCGACGCGAAGAGCATCGATGCGGCGGACCGACAGACGGGACAGCCGACTATCATCCCGGGACCCGATCTCGACCTCTACGACAAGGACGTCGAGTTCTAGAACCATTTACAAGCTGGAAAGAAAGGGGGTATTCCGCAGGGGGATATCCCCTTTCGTTCTGCCGTTCGAGTCTACATCTGTCCCCCATTCGGTATGCATCTATTCGCATTCGTAAAGTCAGGCTATACGAATGTGCAGAATATCGAAAGGATCGGAACGACAGTGGCAATGCGGGAAATTCCCATAGAGGTTCTCGAAGGATTCAGGGTGCCCGATGCGGTTCTCCTCTGCCGTCGAGGCGATTCGTGGACGGTGGAACAGGATGGATTGAAGGCGGGTGTCTTCATCTCGGGTTCCGTTCGGGATTGCGAGCGACTGTATCCCGAGCCCAACGGACAGCTCATCCTCTCCTCGGACGGGGGCGATACCGCATCCGCGAGAATCTCCGCTATCCCGACAAAGCTGTTCTCGGTCGCTGAAAAGTTCCGCAGGATTCGAGATATCTCCGCAGGGGAAAGCTATGAGATGCTCCTCTCCAAGGCGGTGGGAAGTCGCTCGCTCGTCAACCTCGGTAACCCCCTATCGACCGTCATGAAGGCAGCCGAGACTGCTCGATGCCGACCAGACAGACATATCGTCCTATCACATGGGGCCTCGCGGATACAGGAACTCGTCGAGGATATATGCAATAGCTGGGCGCGTGAAGCCGTCTCGCGAATTGCGGAGCCGTCCCGCTTCCCAGACGTCGAGATACCGAACGGATTGACCGATGAGATCCTGGATAGCGCTTGGCGGCGGGCGGGCGAAGACCAAGCCGTCTATGATGAACTACGGTCGGACATCGTGTTCGCACAGGACATCATCCGCGCCGCATTCGGCAAGGAGCTCGAATCCGAGGCGGGGTTCTACGATTCCAGCGCAACGGACAACGTCTGCTCCATGCTCGAAGCCATCGACACATCCGGATACATCGTCATTCTCAAGGATTCTGCCTCGGGAGCCTGCGATTACCTATTTTCGGACTCGGTGTCCTTCATCAGGGCGCAACCGCGCAATGTCGGCGATTTCGTGTCCAAGCTGACCGACGGTCGCTATGGGCTCGGAAACGACTCGCAAGAATTCGAGCTTATCTTGGATGGCGGCAAGCTGATTCTAGATGAGACGCCGGGCATGGCGCACGGCAACATGAAATTTGAAGTTCTGTTTATCGACAAGTCGCTGAGTGACAAGGTGATTGCCCTGGAGAACGCAGACCTCTCGAGGGAAATGTCGCGTCTCCATATGCGACGCGGGTCTTCCGCTGAGGACCTCTTGGTCCGCTTGGCTGAGACGACCGGCGGCATCCTCAACATCGAACGGGATATCTGCGTGATTTTCGGTTGGGAATTCACTGGGAACGGGCGAATGGAATCCCTCAGCGACCTCATGGAGGCAGTCGACCTTGAACCGCTGCAACCGCAGGGACCTGCCGGCAGCGGCAAAACGAGATATTAGGAGGACTGAAATGGATTTCGATATCCGGGACACCGGGATAGCGCCCGACCCGAAGGGCAACGTGGAGCTCGTGAGGTTCGATTCGACCGCGATACTGTTTTGCGGCGGAGACGAGCCGTTCATGGTCGTGAAGGGCTACAACCGCAAGACCGGCGAGTGGTCGGGAGATGCCGTGTGCGTCGATGACCTATCGGTCGCATGGGATATCGCCGACCCCGATATCATCGAGGATGCGACCGTCAAATGGACGCGCACCGATATAGCGGAAATTCTCGAGGACAGGGGCGTCGAGGCGAACGAGTGGAACATCGACGCGGTGGTCAAGACCCCTGACCTGGAGAACTCCCCCTCCCTGCTGGGCGAGATGTCAAAAGACGGAGGTAGGGACTATATAGATTTGACTATCGCACAGCTCTGCTCCGCAGGTATACTCGATGTCCCCGAAGGATTCAGGCTCGAGGAAGGGCTAGAGGAAGGTTTGGACGATATCGCGGACCGTCTGGATGGGTGCTGCGTTGGCGATGGGTTCGGCTATGCGGTTCAGCCGACAGAGCGTTAGCAGAGCTTTCGAAATCGGTAGATATGCCGCTGCGGCAAGGAACTAATCACCCGCAAATCTGTCCCGTATCCTGTTCCGAAACAAGCGTCGTCGATGGAAAGAGACACATATGAACGAACAGGACAGTTATTTCGAGAGGACCGAGCAGCAGATTCTCTTCTACCTATACGACAACAGGGGCCATGCCGTGAGCAAAACCGAACTTCAGAAGAATATCGATACCGCCCCTGCGGAATCCACGCTCGAATCAATCCTCTTCTCCCTCAAGGTCAAGAAGCTCATCGAGTTCGATACGTACGGTAACGTGGCAATCGCCTAGGAGGCTACGATGATCGTCAAAGGCTCCTGCGAAATCTCGCTCAACCGCGCAGAACTCGTTGAGATGCTTGCAAAGCTGTACCTGCTCGATGGCGGGTACTCGTCCCTCGACCCGATTCCATCCAGTGAAATCGCCAAGCTGGTGGTCAAGAAGTGTTCCCTTGGCTCTCCTGCGGGCGAATTCACCCTCTCGATCACGGCGCGACAGTCGCTCAGGCTCTTCTGCCTGCTCGAAAAGGCCTCGGGTAGGCATATCCCCACGGAATCCTATCGCCGCGCCGATGCCGCAGCCGAAGAAATCTCGAACCGCTGCGACCCGAGCCACTTCAAGTTGACCCCATCGGAGCGGGAATTCTACATGGCGGCTCTCGATGCCCTCGAGAAGAGCGTCGGCCAGCGCATCACGATTCGGGAACTCTCGAATCAGGCAGGCGTGCAATACGAGCCGTTCCGCCGCCTGGTGAAGCGACTTGAGCATATCGGCTATATCGAACGTTTCGGCAAGCTCACTGCCTCCTTCGACCGTGAACATGCCATGGAACTTCTGCGTATAGGCGTCTAGATAGAGTTTTGGAATCGTCCCATGGATACCTGCCGCAACATCTTCCCCATCACCTTCGAGCCTGTCAGGAAACTCCTCATCACGGCTTATAAGTCCGGTGATTTCACAGCAGCGGATGCCATCATCGTGCGAAACACAGTCAAGCAGACGGCCATGGTCTGGAAACTCATGAACGGATCCATGGATGCGTATTGCTGGCCGAGTGGGCGTGCCGTTGCGTATATGCTCTCCCGCACCTCCCATCCGGGATACATGCTCCAGCTCACCAGTTTCGTCAGAGGCCATGCGACCGGGGATGCCAATATCAAACACGCCAGCGAACTGCGCCTGCCGGACGGAACATGCGCGGTGGGCGTGGAGCATGCGGGCTTGGGTATCGAGGGCGAGCTGGCCGAGAGGTTCGGCATCTACATCACGCCAGATGCGTATGAGCGGTTCGGTCGGTGCGGCGATGCGCCCGAGAGTTGCGAATCCGTTCAATTTCGCGTGCAAAATTCGGACCGCGAAATATCGAACTGCGAGCGTTAGGAGACTGCATGGGAATCAACCGCAATATCTCCCCCATCGCTTTCGAACCCGTTGAAGAGCTCATCGATGCGGCATACGTCTCTGAAGACTTCAGTTTGGCGGATGCGGTCATCGCCCGAAACACGGTCAGGGAGACGAGCATGGTCTCTAGGCTGATGAATGGCACTATGGATGCATATTGTTGGTCGAGCGGCGATCGCGTGTCGCACATGCTCTCCCGTACCTCCCATCCGGGATATACGCTTCAACTCACGGACTTCTTCCAAGGCCGTGCAATCGGGGACATAGATATCAAGCACGCCGGCGAGCTTGCGCTGCCCGACGGCGCATGCACCGTGGGCGTGGTACACGCGGACCTCGGCATCGAGAATGAGCTCGCCGAACGTTTCGGCATCTACATCACCCGCGATGCCTTTGAGCAGTTTGGACATATCGGCGAACGAGCCGACTCTCGCGATTCCATCCAGTCGGATACACGGTCTGCGGACCTTGAAATATCGATTTGCGAGCGTTAGGAGAAGATATGGGAACCCATCACCAGCCGTATTTCCTGGAGAAGGCAAAAGAGGACTTGGTACACCATAGCGCCGCGTGGGTCGTGAAGAAGCCGGAACGCTCCCCCATCTTCGTCGACTGCCACGCCATCGAAGACCCCTCCCTCGACCGCGGATGGGATCTGCAGGTGAAGGTCTGGCAGCGAAACGAGATCGGCCTCTGGGCATCGGGTGAGGAAATCCAGCAAAGCGGGGAGCTCGGCGATGCGTATGACGGCGCGGGTTTCGCCCGGGCGCTCGCCGGCGAGTCGGGTGCCTTCGCCCAAATCCCCTATAACGTCTTCGAGGAGGTCGTGGACGAGCACGACACGAACTACCTGATCGCGCTCGCCATCTCCATCGACGCGCTTCCCGCGCGGGTCACGGAAGACGAGGCCTCCAAACGCATCAGATCCAATGCCGACCAGGATATGGATGCGCGCCTCGACCGCACGGTCAGCGAGCAGGACGCTCCGTCCACCTCGCTCGATGACCTGGCGGAGATGTATGCGGGGAACTGTGACGACGCCGTCGAGGTTGAAGATGCCCCGGAACGTTGACGGCTGCCTATGCGGCATGAGAGCTTGAAGTATTCTGCCGTTTGGGATACTTGGGCAGATGGAGGGTCATGCTCTACAGCTTTCCTGTCTCGCCCTCCATCCTTTTTGGGGCGCCGTGCCGGGTGGTCATCACCCGGCACGGCATTTTGCATCGCGCCCGAAACAATGAGAACAACAAGAACAATAATAAGAAGAAAAAAGGATAACAGGCCATAAGGTCAGGACAGGCTGCGGAAAGCCCTGGGGGATGAGAATAATAACAACCCGCCTGCTGTCCCGGGTGAGGAGCCCGGTCGCCTTTGGTGCCGCAGCGGCAAGGCGTCGTGGGAGATTCCGGGGACTCGGTATGCTCTGTCTGAAAAGATTCCGCATTCCGAAAGGATGGGTATGAATCAAGTAATCGATGCCATGATGCCGTTCTTCATGCTCGCCATTGTCCTGTTTGGCATAGAGACCGTGTTCGACATGTTCTGGCGCGAGCATAAGAAGGCCAAGCGTGAGCGTGAGCGTGAGAAAAAGCGGGATAAGCGGCGACAGGAATACCAAGACCGCCGTATGGCGAACGATGCCGAGCATGCGAAGGTTACGCGTGCGCTGCGATATGACGTCCTGCGCCGCGACGGATTCAAATGCGTCAGGTGCGGTCGAGGCCGTGAGGATGGCGTGAAGCTGCACGTCGACCATATCGTCCCTGTCTCGCGCGACGCCAAGTCCACCATGGACAACCTTCAGACGCTCTGCGAGGACTGCAATTGCGGCAAGGGAAATAAATATCTCGAATAGGAGAATAGGTTATGTTTCAAAACGTTCTCGGTTCGGATGGCAGGATGCACCTCGAACGGCAATTCGGCAACCAGAGAATCGACCTCACCACGGGTGAAGTCAAGACGGTAATTCCCGGGGTCGGGAGCATGAACACGGTCATCGACGAGAGTGGCGCCCATACCGAGATTCAGATCGGGAATATGCGCCAGACGCTCGGCAAGAACGGTTTCGACTGGATGCTGTAGGCGTGATTGCCGCTGCGGCACATCGGTTCCATGCGGTACGTCTCGGGCTACGCTTTCCCTTGATTTCAAAGCAATCCGAGAGGAGCCGCACATGAACGCAGCGGAAATTCCTTTCGGGGGGGGGTATCTCGTAGATTTACCCGCCGCCTGAAAGGGCAGTCGACAGTCGAGTACGTACTGATCATCGCAATCATCGTCCTGGTGGTCCTGATCGCGGGGCCGTGGGTCTCGTCTGCGATCGGGAACCAATTCAACACGGTGGCGGGCGCTATCGGCTCGGGCACCACAGGCGAGAACTTCTGCGAGCCCGAGGACATCCCCGACCCGCAGAACGGCACGGCCTTTGCGATTTACAGCGAGGACGACCACAGCCTCATGTTCTACAAGCGCCGCGGGGTGCCCAAGGTCGGCGAGATGTTCAACTACCGCCGCGTGACCGCGGTGTACACGGGCTTCGAGACTGAGATATATGGATGCAAAGATAGTGATAATTACATCCCTTGGGAGTCTATTCACGAAAAAGTTCTGAGCGTCAAGGTCGTCGATGACGGGCTCACTCCAAGATCGGTGGGTCATTGGTTTGATTATTTTTATCATTTAAATTCATGTGATCTCGCAAGATTGAACTTTGAAAACGCTGCCAGCATGAACGGCCTTTTCTACTATTGCGCTTCGCTCTCATGCCTGACTCTGCCTCAAACTGAATTCTCCTCCATTACCGATATGCATGCCACTTTCGAGAGTTGTTCCAGCCTCCGCTTCGATTGTTCCAACTGGAATGCATCCGGCTGCATCGATCACCTTAACTTCAACAAATCAGCACCTGGCGTGATTCTTCCGAAAGCGTGGCAATAGCTCCGTTGCCGCAGCGGCAAGACCGAGGTAGGTTGCCACGCGAGTTTTACCCTCGAGCCGTTTCTAATCACCCTGAGCGAAGGGAGTGTCGCAAATGCATGCAGCGGCAATTAACCTTCGGGGGGGGGGTATCTCCTAGAGGTACTCTTCTCCGAGGCCAATCTATCATCGAGTACGTCCTGATCATCGCGGTCATCGGCCTGGTGATAGTGTTCGCGGGACCCGGCGTGGCCGGGGCCATCCGGAACCAGTTCAACCTGGTCGGCAACACGGTGAACAGCGGGACTAGCGCTGGCACCGAGGGCGGTGGAGCAGCCGGCGGCGGTTCCGCGGGAGCCGACTCCGCGACCGTCCAGGCGGCTATCGCCAAGGACGCGAAGGACTGGACGCTCGACGAGCAGAAGGCCGTGGCCGAGGACATCGCGGCGAAGGGCGAGGCGTCGCCCGCCTACGCCAAGGCCAAGGCAGCGATGGACGCGGGGACGAAGTTCTCGATGAAATTGACGAACGGTAAGACGCTCGAGTACCGCATCATCGGCATCGACCACGATGACATCGCCGACGGTTCTGCCAAGGCGGGCCTTACGTTCCTCACCACCTCGACGACCATCACTTCCCACATGAACGCCTGGGACACCAACGCCGGCGGATGGGAGAAGTCGGAGCTCCGCACGAAGATGAACTCCGGTGAGATCTGGAATCTCATGCCTGCCGATTTCCAATCCAAGGTGAAGGCCGTCTCGAAGCTGACGAACAACGTCGGTGGCGGCAGTGCGTACAAGAATGCCGCCGTCACCGCAACTTCCGACAAGCTCTTTCTGCTCAGCTACTCCGAGATCGTCCCCACGTCCCACTGGACATCCAGCCATCCTTGGACTTCCTCCGAGGGAACCCAGTACGAGGCCTTCAAGGGCAAGGTGACGAACAATTATTCGGGTAACGATTGCCTGAAGATTGGCGGCCATTGGTGGGAGCGCTCGGCGGATCCGAACGACTCCGGCAACTTCCTCAGTGTCTACGGCTACGGCGATCCGTCGGGCAACAACTTTGCGTCGAACTCGTGTTGCGTCTGCCCCGCTTTCTCCTTCTAACCTATACACTTTGACCCCTCCGGCATCCGCCGGAGGGGTTTCCTTACGTCATCTGGAGGCCCCATGGTTCCAAAGAGCAAACAGACTGAATCGGTATCGACTGAATACCTTCGGCAGGCGCGACATTCCATCTTTGGAAAGATGTTTGTTTAGGCCTAACAGCAATCATAATGAACTGGGGTCAGAATGACCCTACTTATGTTTTACGTCCCGCTGGGTTAAGTTTTGACTTGTGCAAAATTATGACTCAACGGGCGGCTGCTTATGAACACATACAAGGACGTGACCCGCAGGGAAACGATCGCGGGTCGCGATATCGAATCCGGGGATAAGGAACTTGGGGTCCGCATCTGGCGAATCATGCGGAAAAAGGGCATGAACCAGAGTTCGCTCTCGGAAGCCTCGGGTGTGTCGAAAAACATAATCACACGCCTGCTGACTGGACGAAGACTAACCTCGTTCACGAATATCGAGAGGATTGCCACGGCACTCGATGTCTCGCTCGATGAGTTCAGGCCGCTCGCGCATCGGCCGCGGAAAGATTGTCAGATAGCTGCCCAGGCAACTGATATTGACGAAATTACCAACGTGGATGAAGACAGCGCCTACGGCGACGGCATCAACCTATATAGATAGGAAGCGATTTCGTGAAGAAGTATTTCGTGTTGGTCAACAAGGAAGGCCTGCCGTTCATCTCTATTAAGCGCGAGCCGATAAATTGCCCGCTCGTCGGCATCTGCTCGGACCTGGCATCTGCCAAATCCCTGATGAAGGCATTCCTGGAGTCGAAAGAGACGGACGGGTCCGGCAAGCTCACTTAGAGCGACTTCCCGTACATATCTATGTTTAACGGCTGGCCAATACGGTCAGCCGTTTTTATTTAGTCGCAATTTAAGGCAAATGACTACAGAGCTTTGTTACCGATACCAAAATCCACTGCGGAATGAGCAAATGTGATTGCCGCAGCGGCACGACATAATTTTCCGCTTGACGGAGTCCGATTATGTTCGCCGAGGGAGCGCGCCCCTCGTTTCATACCGTTCTCAACTGAGAGGATTCATCCAATGGATTTCGTCAACTCCGCCTGCGCCCACGCCGTGGTCGCCAAGAACCAGCTCAAGAACAAGCTCGTGCGTGACTTCCGCGCCGCCAAGGCTGGCGAGCTGTCCGGTCAGGGTCTCATCGAGTACGTCCTGATCATCGCCGTGATCTCGCTCGTCGTCGTCTTCGCCGGCCCCGCCGTCGCAGGCGCCATCCGCAACCAGTTCAACAAGATTGCCACCACCCTGAACACCGGTACCGCCTCCGGCTTCGGTGCCTAATAGCCGGGCTGCTTGCGTTTTCGGCACCGTCCGTTTCCCAAGACGGCCGGTGCCTTTTCTTTTATGAGGGGCATAAGCTGACAGGAGGCACCCGATGACCATCATCAACGGAGTAATTGGAGGCATCGGAGCGGTGCTGATTTCTTACGGTACCGTCCTCGCCCTCGCCGCTAAGAACCGGGATTCGCTCAAGGTCGATGCCGAGCAGGTTCGCGCCATCGACGAGGGCGGCGCCGCAGATGCCGAGTGGGTCGAGGAGATTCGCGATGGAGCCAACAAGGGGCTCGTCTCCCCCTCGGTCGCCAACGCAGCCTCCTCGACTTGCGGTTTCAGCGAGCAGGATCTCGCCGATATCGTTCGTTCCTTTAAGTTTTGGGGCGGGAATGAAACCGGGCGTCTAGATACGGGCTGTTCCGACTGGCTTCTCGCCACCTGTCTTGTCGGCGGCACCGCAGCCGGCGCAATCGGCGGCGCGACCGAAGGCGTTCTCTTCGGTTTCTGGGTCGCCACCTTCGTCGGTATCTGCGTGAACGATTTCCGTTACCGCCGAATCGACCTCGCCGCAATCGCCCTTCTCGCCCTGCTCGGGGTATTCATGGGCGGTCCCGCCGGTATCGGTTCAAGGCTCATCCAGGGTCTCGTCCTGAGTGCGGTCCTCTACCTCGCCTCCCTGGGAGCCGAGTTCTTCTGTGGCCGTGAGGCCTTCGGTCTCGGTGACGTATTGCTGCTCGGTGCGGTCGGCGCCTCCGCCGTCTACAGCACCGCCGCCCTGTCCGCCGCCTGTCTGGCGCTATTCGCCGAATGCGCGGTCGCGCTCGCGATACTCAAAGCCAGGCACTCTGACACCGCCCTGCCCTTCGCGCCCCTCGCGCTCCTTCCCTCCCTCGCGTACGTCTTGGTTGCGTGATGACATGAATAGATTTGCAAAACATAATTCGGCACGGGGACAGTCTCTCGTGGAGTTCGTCCTGTGCGCACCGCTTCTCATCCTCATGCTGTTCGCCGTCCTCGATGGCTCGGCCTACTACCGCAGCGCGATGTGCGTCCGCACGGCCGCGACCGAGGCAGCCACTTACTACACGAAGCGTCCCGAGGCGAGCGATGCGGACGTGAAGGCGCATGTCCTTAACTGCGTCAAGGGAACGGAGGGCGTCGAGTTCTCATTCGAATCTCAGGCCAGGGGCACCGAGGAGAGCGACTACACCATGTATGTCAAGCAAGCCGACGGCTGGAAGAGTGCCGAGACGAAGACCGTCACGAAGGGCAAGGCGTTCACCTGCAAGAAGACCATCAAGACCTTCCTGCCGTCCCTTTTCGGGGGCGGGCATACCGCAACGGCATCTGCCACCGTCGTCGGCAACGCATCGGAAGAGGGTGTCCTGCGATGAGGTTCCGCTACCCGAAAGGCCAGACGACAGTCGAGTTCGCCTTCGCCGGAGTCTGGTTGATCCTGTTGATGATGGCCGTGCTCTGCTTCGGGTTCATCACCTTCCAGAAGTCATCCTTCGATTACCAGGTATCCCATATGGCCGACGAACTCCCGAGCGGCTGGGAAAGCATGGATGCCAAGCAGGTCGTGAAGAGCTGCGTCGCGAAGGCCTCAGGCCTTTCCGAAGACGATATCGAGGTCAATACCGCCGAGATCCACCTCGAGGACAAGGGGAACACGGACTTGGGCAACGACACGGCCGTGCAGCTCGGCAGCGAGCTCAAGACGACCACGGCATCATATCTGGACATCAGTGCGGACATCACGGTGCATCTCGGGCGCGGTCTCGGACTCACCGGAAACGGCGGAATCCCCTACCGCCGCTCCGTGAAGCAGAGCTTCACCGTGGAGCGCCGCTGGGAGGTGGCCTAGATGATGAGATACGGAACCCGCCGCATGCGTGGACAAGCCCTCATCATGTTCGTCCTCGTCTCCGCCGCCCTCGTCATGGTATTGGGTCTCGCCATCGACGCCTCGGGCGGCTGGTGGAAATCCCAGAGGCAAAACGATGCCATCGAGATCGCGAAGGAGTCTGCGCTATCGCGCAGCAACGAAATCAAATTCGATGCCACCGACTCCACGCGTGCCATCGATGAGATCGTCTACGCCTCGCTCACGGAGAACCTCAAGGATATCGAGTCCTCCGAGGTATCCGTGACCTCTTGGGAGGTTCCCGAGACCAAGACGGGGAGCATGAACAGGCTGATTGGCGTCGAGGTCACCGTCACGGGCGCGTATAGGTGCGTATTCGCCCAGACGTTCGGCTTCAGCTCCATCCCCGTGAAGAACACCATCACGTTCACCATCAACCCGTACTCGTCGACCGAGGTCTGGCGGCAGGATGCGAACGGCCACGGCTGCCGTCTCGCGAAGCACGCCGGCAAGCCGGTCGGTCAGGAAACATACGAGACGCTCAGCGCCGCATCCGGTATCTCCGATGCGCTGAACGCCGCAATAGAAAAGGGACTCGCGGAGCTCTCTTAAGACCTGCGCTATAAGCGATGAGACAGGCGCAGATAGCGCCGGAAAGGAACATGACATGTTCAACAAGAAGGACAAGGATTTCTCCGAAATGCCCTTGGAGGGCGAAGAGCCTAAAAAGAAGGGCTTCGCCGTCTTCGGGGGCAAGAAGGAAAAGGACCCCGCCTCCAAGATCGTGACCCCCGAGAAGCGCCGCCGCCAGCTCTCATGGCTCTGCGGCGCGTGCGCCGCGGTCGCGGTCGGCTCGCTCGCATTCGCCGCGGTGGAGTTCACCGCCGCGCAGGATACCGTCGCGAAGACCCAGTCCAATATGGTCGAGATCGTGGTCCCGAAGGAGACCATCAAGGCCGGAACCCCCATCACGGCCGATATGCTCGAGGAGGCGCAGGTCCCGAAGCGCTACGTCCCCGCCGATGCGGCCGATGAATCCAGTAAGTCCGACCTGATCGGCAAGTCCCCGGTAGGCGACCTCTCCAAGGGCGTGCCCATCTCCATGGGTACCGTGCAGGGTTCCTCCAACCCCTCGTCCATCTCCCTCGCCCTCGCCTCGGGCCATGTGGCGCGAACCTTCTCACTCGATGCCGCGGCGAGCATGTCCCCGCTGCTGAAGCCCGGCGACTACGTCACCGTCACCGCGACCTTCAAGTCCGGCAACGGCACCACCCAGCAGACCGTCAACTACCAGAACGTCAAGGTGCTCGCCACCGACGCGACGCTCCAGAGCACGGACGGCTCCTCCCAGAGCTCGGGCTATTCCACCATCACGCTCGAGTTGACTCCCGAGCAGCTCACCGAGATCGGAACCGCCGACTCCATCAGCCTCGCTGCGCAGCCGCTCAGCGAGAACCCCGAGGACGATGCGGAGACGGATGCCGCCGCGCAGGAGGACGCGCAATCCGACGATGGTACCGTTGACGCCCAGCAGGCCGATCAGCCCCATGAGCCCGCTGCCGTCCAGCCCGAGGAGTAGCCATGCTCGATAGGAAATACGACAACGCCATCTCCGAGGTCATGAGCCGATGCGCGAACGATCTTCAGAACCAGGTCGCGCTCGTCGGTCAGGTGTCCGACGGCATCGATACGCTCCGAGACCGCGCATTGGCGTACGTACACCGCTCCCCCGCCTTCTCCGAGGAGGACGAGAGCGTCCAGCGCCAGGCGGCCAAGTACGTAGTTGACGACCTCTTCCAGCTCGGCCCCATCGAGGAGCTGCTCTGGGACTCGGACGTGTCCGAAATCATGGTCAACTCGCCCGACCAGGTGATGGTCGAGCGCCGCGGCAAGATCGAGCCGTCGGGCGTGCACTTCTTCGATGAGGAACATGTCCAGAGGACCATCGCACGCATCGTCTCCTCGGACGGCCGCAGGTGCGACAACCAGAGCCCGCTGTGCGACTGCATGCTGCACCGCGAGGGCGCGCCGTTCGACGGCAGCCGCGTCAACGCCGTGGCCTTCGGTATCGCGAAGCACTGGACACTCGACATCCGCAAGTTCCGCAACGACGTGTTCACCCCCGAATCGCTGATCGCCAACGGGTCCATGGACGAGAACATGGCGGATTTCCTGCAGGCACTCGTCCTCGCCCGCATGAACATCGTCATCGAGGGCGGCACGGGCTCGGGTAAGACAACGCTGCTCAACGCCCTGTCCAACTACATCCCCGACGGCCAGCGCATCATCACGGTCGAGGACACGGCCGAGCTGAACCTCGCGAAGAGCCATGTCCTGTCGCTGCAGTCTCGTCCCGCCAACAACGAGGGTAAGGGCGAGATCACGCTCCAGCAGCTCGTCATCAACACGCTGCGCCAGCGCCCCGACCGCATCGTCGTCGGCGAGTGCCGAGGACCCGAGGCGTTCGATATGCTGCAGGCCATGAACTCCGGCCATGACGGCTCTCTCACGACCACGCACGCGAACAACCCGCGTGCCGCCCTCGACCGCCTGCAGAACCTCGTGCAGATGAGCCGTGCAGGTGCGAACATGCCTCCCGATGCCATCATGAAGATCATCACCGAGGCCGTCGACTTCGTCGTCGAGATCAAGCGCCTTCCGGACGGAAGCCGCCGAGTCAACAACATCTGCGAGGTCTGCGGTATGCAGGGCAACGTCCCGACCATCGGATCCATCATGAAGTTCCAGAAGACCGGTGTCGACGGCAACGGGCGAATCAAGGGCGAGTTCCGCCCGACCGGCTCGCGCATCGTCTCCGAGGAGCATAAGGAGCGCTTCTATTCCAACGGAATCGACATTAAGCCCGAATGGTTCGACAACGGAGGGTT
Source organism: Collinsella sp. (assembly GCA_046995905.1). GTDB lineage: Bacteria > Actinomycetota > Coriobacteriia > Coriobacteriales > Coriobacteriaceae > Collinsella. The sequence continues at coordinate 1,490,616 of JBKXET010000001.1, read as the reverse complement.
GTGGTAGACATGGACCAGACGGTCGTCACCTATTTCTTCTACGGCGTCACCTACGCCCTCATCATCGCCGTGCTGACGCTTTGCGTCATGGCGCTGCTCGTCTCAAGGCAGCTGCGCGTCCTCTCCGAGCGCCGCGATATCTATAACGAGGACGAAGAGGGTTCAAAGAAGAAATCTATCAGCATCCTCGCCGACCTTCGCGAGGTCGCCCGCAAACATATCGAGGGCAGCGGAATCAAGCTGTCCCTGAACGAGTTCATGAGCATCTGGGCGGCAGCTACGGCGGTACCACCGCTTATCGGTATCGTCATGGGCATGGATGCCCTCATCGTCATGCTTCTCGCCGCCCTGGGTGCCTTCATCCCGCTTTTCACCCTATCCTTCAGGAAGAAGCACAGCGAGAAGCGCTTCGAGGAGCTGCTGGGGCAGACCATGCCGCTGATTTCCTCGAACCTGCGCGGCGGAGCGATGCTCTCCCAGGCAATCCGCCCCGTCGCCGAGAACATGGACGAGCCCATCAAGGGAGAGTTCGAGCGGCTCCGCCGCGACATGGACCGCGGCATGCCCGTCGACAAGGCACTCGATAAGATGGCGGAGCGCAACAACTCCTCAGACCTCAAGCTGTTCGCCTCGGCGGTCCGCGCCCAGATGCGCACGGGCGGCTCGCTGGCCGACATCGTGGACTCGGTCGGAAACACCATCCAGCAGCGCTGCGAGCTGCGCCAGATGGTTCGCTCGCGCACCTCGCAGGCGCGTTTCACGGCCATCCTCATGGTCTGCGTCCCCCCTGCGCTCGGCATCGTCTTCTACCTAGGTAACGACATGTATCGCGAGTTCTACTCCAGTTTCACCGGATTGCTCGTCATCCTGCTGTGCGCACTTCTGGAGATTCTGGGCTACGTCATCGCCAACAAGATGCTCGACATCAGGACCGATTAGGAGTGGTTCACATGTTTGTAGATTCGACAACTATCGGTCTTATCGGAGCCGGCTCTCTCGCCGCGGGTCTCGGAACCACCTTCGCCGTCCAGAAGAAATTCGGGATCTCCGTCCGCAACGTCAACCAGAAATCGCTCAAGCAGCGCAGCGAGGAGATGCAGGAGCGATTCAAATTCGGCCAGCCCTTCCAAGGCTCCGCTCTGTTCGGCGCCATGTCCCGTGAGCAGGAGGAGCGCCAGCGCGAATCCCTCATGCGCTCCGGCCTCAAGATCTCCGCGCTCATGTTCTGGGCCTCGAAGATCATCTGCGTCGCCGTGGGAATCATCGTCGGCGTCCTCATCGGCACCAAGCTGACGGGGCTTGCCACCGTGGCCGCATCCGCCCTCGGCGGTATGGTCGGGTACATCCTGCCCGAGATCTACCTTCTCCAGAAGCGCCGCGAGTGGCGCGGTGATATCGAGCGTGAGCTGCCGAATGCCCTCGACCTCATGTCGATCACCATGGCCGCAGGCTCCACCTTCGACGATGCCGTCCGCACGGTCGCGGAGAACTCCGAGGGCGCGCTGGCCGAGGGATTCCGCGATGTGCTCGCGAACGCTCGCTTCATGGATATCACCGATGCCCTGAAGCAGTTCGCCGAGAATGCGGGCGTCCGCCCGCTGACCATCTTCGTCGCATCGCTCATCCAGGCACGCCAGACCGGAGCCCAGTTCGTCGACGTCCTCGAGAACCAGGCGCAGACGGTGCGTACCTACCGCCGCCAGAAGCTGGAGGAGGAGATCAACAAGATCGGCACCAAGATGCTCATCCCGATCATCTTCCTGATCTTCCCCGCACTGTTCGGCGTACTTCTGGCGCCTGCGGCGATGTCGGCCATCCAGGCTATGAGCAGCCTGTAGGGAAAGGGGTTCCAAATGAGCGATGCTACCGGATTCACCCTGCTCGTATTCCTGTCGGTTCTGGCGATTCTCATTTGGCTTCTGCCCGTCGCAGGCAAATAGACCTGAGACGGTCTAGTGCAGTGCGGGTCCCTTCGGGGACCCGCTTTGTTTTGGGGAGACGGATGATAACGGCGGATCGTCTCTCTAAACGTCTCTCTAAACGTCTCTCTAAATGCCTAAGCCATCTACCTGCGATTTCGGTTTGTCTCTCTAATTGTCTCTCTAAGGGTAGAGAGACAGGTGAACGATCTTAGAGAGACGAGGATAAGAAGGAGAAGGATGAGAATAATAACAAGCTGCTTTGCTGCGGGGCGCCGTTCGGGGGCGCCCCGTTTGGTTTACTGGGTGTTTTTCGGGGAGCTGGGTAGGCGTGTAGCTCTGTAGTTCTGTAGACATGTAACCGTGTAGCGAGGTCAGTCGGGCTACTTTTGTCCCCTAGCGGGTTGGCTGGTTGTGTCATTCGGATAATTGGAATTAGCAGAACGGTATCAATGCGGTTGTTATCGAAAGGATTGAGACATGATTGACTATAAAGAAGGGGACTATCTTTGGTCTGCCAAGCTAGGGTTATTATTTGATATGGGGCCGGCACTCGGTAATTCTCGCCATTCTCCTTTCGGCCACTCTTGTTATTTTTCTGTTTCAGCTCAAGATCTTAAGTCCAGTCTATATGATAATCCATCTGCGGAGCGTCCCATTGATGTGTTAGTTGATCTCCTTTCCTATCATTATGACAATCTTTGGGATGCCGAATCGGTGCCGACTGAGGAGGCTATCAACCTCATCGAGGAGAGCGGCGCAAAGCATCTGCTCAATCTATCGACGCTTGACTATCAGGGTGACCGCCGCTCTATCGAAAAGGCAATCAGCGTTTTCGATAAATGCGCCCGTCTGGATGCGGAGCTTTCTAGCATCGAGGAGGCCGGTAAGGACGAGACATGGTCCCATATCTTGATTTCATCCGATGAAAACTCGCTTTATGAGCAGGAATTCCTCGATACTGTGGACAAGAGCGAAGATACCGCATATGTCCGATACGATAACGGTGCAGGTTTTGAAGTCTTTCGCGAGACCGAGTCAATGTATTCAAGTCCCGACAATTACGATACGTTCTGGGCAGTGTCCCATGATTTCGTCAGCCTTGAGGATGTCCGAAATACCCTTGATTTCGAAACTGCGCGGGCTGAAGATGCCGCGCTTGCTCCCGTTCGCCGTGAACTTGTCAAAGCGGAAGACGCGAAGGAAGTCGCCAAGCAGGAGTATCTCGATTCTAGCGCAGTGAATTGCGATCATCTTGATAGCATCGAAAATCTGGCGGCTTTTACCTACACCAGCATGGGTAAGGGGCATATCCTCGGTCTGTCTGAATCTGCAGATGACTCACATGGCGAGTATGAACATAAGGAGGGCCTGTCTTCGCGCGATTTAGACACGTTGGTAAAAGGCTATATCAGGGGCGATACTACTTGTATTGAGGAAATTCGAAAGCTCGAAGGTCGCGACGGGGAGCATGGCGAGGCTCTTGATGATCTCATGGAGCAGGCGGTCGAGGTTGCCGGTGATTGCGATTTGGGTGAGGAGCAGAGCCTGTCCGGTGGCGAGCGCTGAAAGATGAGAATAATAACAAGCTGCTTTGCTACGGGGCGCCTTTCTGGGGCGCCCCGTTTGTTTTGCAGGGTGTTATACGGAGGGCTTGGTGGTGAGGCTACTTATGTCCCGCGAAGGTCGCGGGCGTGAGTTGAGCTTGAGAATCGAAGAAAGGAAATCAATTCTCTTGAGTCTGGAGATGAACGGAATGGATTCTCAAATCACTAAAATCCCCTCCATCTGTGGTGACAGCTATCCGGGTGTCGGATATCAGGTGGATAGCGGCGATTCGGTTCGCGTTGCGATGGCATGGCCCAGCGCCTCTGCCGAGGGATGGCGCAGCCTCACAATGGAGGTGCCGAAGAAGCTCAGTCTCGAGACTGAGCTTAACGGTGTTTCGGTTGATTATCTCCTGCAGAGGGCCGATGTACTTTTTGGAGATGGAGACCTGGGCGGATTCAAGCGCTACGAACGCGCACTTGGAGATAAATTGCCCAGCGCGGTTGTTCGTGCGTTCGCCCGCTACGCGCCTATCGATTTGACACACATCGGCACTGCCGAGACCTGCCGTGATGAAATCGTACAGTTCCTCGGTGGGGAAATTCCCGAGCTCGGTTCTGAAGGTGCGGAGAAGGTATCGGGTAAGACCAGAGCGGTGCTCGTGCCTGTGGGTCAAGACCCAGTTGCGATTGAAATCGGGAGTTGGCATGACATCATGAACCACGTCGGAGGTATCTTCGATCAGGCATCTGGGAATCTGCCACCCGATGCTCTGCCGTTCAATCTGTCGATGTACGTGAATGATGAAGGGTTCTACACCAGTCAACCCAATCGCGCCTTCTTTGCGACCGAAAGGATGGAACAAGAAGGGTATCTTTCTCCAGTCGATGACAAGCCCGTCCTCGCCGGTTTGCCTACGTCCGTCCTTTACGGAAATATCGTCGTTACGGGTTTCAATCCCGCCACCGGCGAAGATGTATCGCTTTCCGACGGCGAGATGATGGATGCCATGAATTACTTCCAGCGTGACAGCCCTCGCGGGAGTGGACACGATGTCGCGTTTATCGTTCAAAATCACCTATATGGCGAGTTGAGGGAATCTCTTTCGCAGGAATCTTCCGGCCATGAAGATAAAACCCTTGATAGTGCGGCCGAATCGCTCGACGAGATGATGGAGCAGAAAGTCGAGGACGCGGAGAATGGCGAAATCGGTGATGAGGTTGATTTGGGCAGTGTAGGCAACGTAGACCGTTAGCTTCGAGGACTAGAGGAGAAAATCATGCCTACAGACATCAAGGGGCTGTATAAGAGCTATTTGGAAGGGCACACGGATATCCAGATCATCGAAACTTACGAAGAAGGCCGTGGTCTTTTCCTAAAGGAGAATTGGGATGGCAGCTGGACGGCCATGTCCAATGTGGGGACGGATAACTGGGCTGTACATTCCTTCGGAGACAAGGCACTAGCTGTCGGATATCTTCTAGGTGTCAATATGGAGCAGCTGGATATGATGGATTCAATCCTCAAGGCCGTTCCAGAGTACCTATCGCATGCAAAGGATATTCTCTCGGAGGCGCTGTTCTCCCCCGCTCCTGCGAGCAGGGTCGGCTCACTTATCGAGAACAACAGGACGTTCCATACCGATGAACTCAGCGAAGCGCTCAAGCGCGGTGAGGGCGTATACGATCCCACCCATGCCCTCTATATCGACTCGACTGTCGGCTCCGGCGATTCGCCGACCATCACGTTTCATCGCGTCGACCTCGGAGACATCGAGACTTGTCTGCAGTACGGTTTCGATAGCTTCAGCGATGTTCCCGATTTCGCTAATTCGGTAGTGTATCGCCCGCCCTTGGCTGTAATCCCCATCTCCGGAGCTGATGACCCCAAAATCGGATATCTGGCCGCAACGCTTGCCGGAGACGGCCGTTGGTGCGATGTATCCGTTCTCGATACCGCCCAATTCAACCGACTCATGGACGTGTTCACCAAGAACAACGACATCGTGAGCGACATCCTGCTGCATGACGGACAGAGCAAGGGTTCACTTGAGCTGGCTGCAGATGGGCGCAACTACGCTGCCGATAACGCTCGAATCGAAGAGATTGCGCCTAAAGCTGACGAGTGGCGCGATGAGATGATGGAACAGAAGGTCGAGGTCGCTGGGGATAGCGAGATTGGTGAGGAACTTGGCGTGTCCAACGGGGAACGCTGAGGGATAAGAATAATAACAAGGTGTTTTACTGCGGGACGTCTTTTGGGGACGTCCCGTTTGCCTTGCCGGGAGCTTGGCGTATAGCGGTGTAGCCGCATAGCTCGGTAGGTGCGTTGATGCGTAGGTATGCGGAGAAGGCTACTTGTGTCCCCCTCGATTCCGCGAATTTTAGCTCCAGTAATCTTGTCTCTAGCAGCCTCACCTGTTCGTTTGGAGTGTCAAGCAATGCCGAATTTCATCAAGCATATGTATCGCGAATTTCTTCAAGGGCATACCGATATCATAAAAGTCGATGAAGATCTGACATTGGCCCCAAGGGGCAGCGGCAAGCTATTTATCCAAAAGGATAGATATTCCAATTCTGACAGTCTAGGAAACGGGTGATGGATCCGGCCCCGACATGGTCCGCCGGGCGCGCCGTGCTATCCTGTTCCCGCCAAACGAGAATTTGCAGCGGAGCTCACCCGGCTCTTGTTTGGCGACAATCCCGCCGGGTGGGCCCCGCTGCGGACGGGAACGCCCAGATGAACCGACACAGCGCCTTCGCGGACGCCGTCGCGGCGCTCGACGAGGGGGACTTCGAGCTCCTCCGCCGGGCCGTCGACGAGCGGTGCTGCCGCGAGAAGCACGGCTTCGGCACCCTCGCCGAGGCCGCCGACCTCTACCGCACCGACCCCGCCTGCCCCTCCTGCCGCGCGGCCTCGCCCTTCAGGGACGGGAGGACCGCCGGAGGGGTCCAGCGCTGGCGCTGCCGCGCCTGCGGGGCCGGGTTCACCTCGCTCACCGGCACGGTGCTCGAGGGGTCCAAATCCGACATGGCGACCTGGTGCCGCTTCATCGGCCTCATGCGGTTCAACGTGCCCCTTGACGCCATGGCCGAGGAGCTGGGCATAACCCACCAGACGGCATGGGAGTGGCGCCACCGCGTGATGGCCGCCGTCGACGGCTACCAGGACCGCATCGTCCTGCGCGACCTGGTCTGGATAGACGAGACCTACGTGAACGACACCGACCTGCATCTTGGGTACGGCGTGGCGAGGAAGCGCGGGCTGTCCCGCCAGAAGGCCTGCATAGCGGTCGCCATCGACGTGCACAAGAACCCGGTCGCCGTGGTGTGCGGCCGCGGAAAGCCCAGCTCGGCGAGGGTGCTGGGGGCGCTCGGCGGGCATATCGCCGAGGGGAGCCTGGTCGTCCACGACAGGGAGAGGGCGCACGGCGCGCTGATCCGCGAGTCGGGCTGCGCCGAGGAGGCGCACAGGGCCGACGTCAACGACCCGGTCTACCTGGAGCGGATGGCCATGGTGAACAACCTCTGCTCCTGGCTCAAGCGGTACCTCTGGAGGTTCACGGGCATGTCGATGTCGAACCTCCAGTCGTACCTCAACTGGTTCGTTTACCTGTTCAGGGTCAAGCAGGACTCCGAGAGATGGCCCGAGACCGCAAGGGTGGTTCGCCATTTACTGCTCACCGAGGCGCGTTTCCGCAGCTCGACATAGCGAATCCATCACCCGTTTCCTAGACTGTCAGAATTCCAATAAATGGAACGCGCAGAATACATGCATCGGCCATCAAGGCAGGTGGACATTCTGTCATGAGGCCCTTGCCGCCGCCTATCTGCAGGGTGCCGATATAGCTCAGTTAGTTATGTTGGACGATTTATTGGATAGAGCCAAACAAAAAGGGCTCTATAACGGGTGGAAAATCCCTGACGCCCTGCTGTCTTATGCGCCCGCGGGCAGAAGCGAATCGCTTGCGGCAGATCCCATGATGCATTTCATCGAACTTTCCAAGTCCTTTTCGGAAAACGGGGGCATCTACGATCCCGTTCACGGCATCTATATCGATTCTGAAATCGGTGAAGGGGAAGATGCCACGCATGTGACGCTTTACAATCTGTCAGTCGAAGAAATCGAGAAATGCATTGCCGCGGGCATAGAGCACATCAACGAAATGCCAAGTTACCTCGATGCCTTTTACGGTTTATCGGATTTTACGACAATCTGCGATGTCACTCTGGATGACTATATGATCGATTCGCTTATTGTGGCGCTATGCGATGATGGGCGTTGGTGCGAGATGTCGGAGCTTAACGAGGAAACACTCGCCAGGTTCAAGGACGTTATCGCAAAAGCCAATCGCATCGATGCCGAAACCGTCAAAGATGACGAGTGGCGCGATGGGATGGTCCAGCAAGTCTCAGGGTCCATGGGCGCAATCAAAGACATGGACGCGCAGGAAGCTAAAGGTGCCGATACGATTCTTGCCGAGATGTTCGACTCGCTTGCCGAAAACTCGACCGATGCCGTAATGAATATGCTGGAAGTCTATTCCCGTTCCGACACCTCAGGACGAGCAGCTGTCGCCGAGGTATTTCAGGCACTAACGGGCGAGACCTTCGACAGCTTCCTTATGCAGGCATCGGACGCTTGTGAGCAGACTCTCGGGCGGTTTGATGGCGAGTCGCTCGACGAGATGATGGAGCAGAAGGTCGAGCTCGCCGGGGATGGCGAGCTCGGCGAGGAGCTGAGCGTATCCAACGGGGAGCGCTAAGGGATAAGAATAATAACAAAGTGCTTTACTGCGGGACGTCTTTTGGGGACGTCCCGTTTGCTTTGCTTGGTGTTTAGCGGGTAGCTATGTAGGCGTGCAGCTCGATAGGTGGGTAGCGATGCCCTTGGCTGGGATGTGATTGCGTGGGTGTGAGGATGAGGCTACTTGTGTCCCCCAGTATGCCGATGACACGTCAGGCGTTTATGTTCGAGATGGATTGTCCGAGCATGAATGGGAGCTATCAATGGCCAAGAGAACCTATGGCAAATATCTAGGCAAGAGTCCGACCGAGAAGCTGACGGATGCCCGCCAGGCGCTTTTCGATGCGCTTCTCGCGGACATGGAGCGCGAAGGCTCCCGATGGGTCAAGGAGTGGTCTTTCCCCCATCCGCCCATGAACGGCGTTACGGGCGAGGGCTACGGTCCGCGAAATACCGCCATGCTCATGTATGCCATGAGGGACGGCGGCTTCAGGGACCCGCGATTCGCCACGTTCAAAATGGCCACGGACAAAGGCTGCCATATCATCAAGGGGTCGCACGGCTACCCCATCGAGCGCTGGAAGCGCATGCTCGTCAGCAGGACAGACCCAACGGCCAGACTCAAGCAGCCCAAGACCAAAGAGGAATGGGATATCGCGCTCGCAAATCCCGAGTACAAGGCCGAGCCGCGTTGCGTGGGAACGTTCACGGTGTTCAATGCCGAGCAGATGGAGAATACGGAAAACCTCGTTCCCGTCGAGGGCTTCAAACCTATCGAGCCCGATCGCGTGGCCGACGGCATCGTCAAGGCATCGCCCTGCCCCGTAATCGAGACGCCGAACGCCGAGGCGTTCTACCTGCCCGGCGCAGACAAGATCTACGTCCCACAGCGCAACCAGTTCACGAACGTCGAATCCTTCTGCCGAACGCTACTCCATGAGATGGGCCACGCCACGGGCCACCCAAGCAGAAACAACCGCGAGCAGTGCGGACTGAAGCAGGACCGGCAGAAGTATGCCTTCGAGGAGCTCATCGCCGAGCTCTCAAGCGTGTTCACCGCGAATGCCATCGGTCTCGACCTCCGAAACGTCGACGACGACAAGCCCCTTGCCGCCAACGAGGTCGATGCTATGGCGAATTCGGCCGCCTACCTCAAGAGTTGGTCCCAGGAGTTCAAGGATCCGGGCGGCGAGCTGCTGAAGGCCGCCAGCCGGGCGAGCAAGGCAACCGATTACCTCGTGGAAGACTGTTTCATCCCGAAGCTCGGCAAGGACTACTTCAAGTCCATTGAGCTCGCTACCGAGGCGGTAGCCGACGTCGATATGGAGCGCGGCGGCGAGGTTGAGCAGGGAGACGATGGGTACAGCCTTGATGATCTGTGCGCGTCCAAATGCGAAGAAGCGGATATAGCCAACGGCGGTGAGCGGGATGAGGTTACCGCCGCCCGCTACGAGGAAGGACGATAGCCATGCCCGAGAACTTGGAAATCAATTCGTTCGATGACTTGAAAACCGCGCTGAACGAGGCCCTGCACAATGGCGGGACATCGCCCGACGACGCGGATTACCTGATGGAACGAGTCGACGTCCTCTGCGTCGATATCGATAACGTATTCCTCTCCATATCCGCCAATGATATCCAGGAATACTATCCAAGCCTGTCGCTCGATGAGGCACGCGATGTCCGTGACAACGACAACGAAAACCTTTGGAACTCGGGCGGATACTGTGACATCAATGACACGGCGTGGGGTCAAATCGAGGCCGAGGTGAAGTGCGTTCAGGACACTCGTCATGATTCCCGAAATAAAGAAGCGAGCCTTGATGACCTTGCCGAAACGTATGACGAGGACTGCGGCCGCCAGATGGAAAATGGCTCGCGCGACACGGACGGCATCCCAAGGTAGACGCTACTTCTGTCCCCTAGCGTGAAGCGGTTCGCATGAGCTTCATGCTAGTCGTTATGTTATCAATTCGCGTGTTGGAGGAACCATGAGCGAGCAGAACAACCAGAACAAGGACAAGGTCCGCATCGACTTCCCGCCGAAGTGGGTGACCACCGAGAAGGCCAACGGCGAGCCGTACACCATCTCCAACGGCAAGGGCGACTCCTGGCCTGCCGTGAAATGCACTCTGCCCACCGGTACCAAGGTCGATGGCAAGGACCTTTCCGGCTTCAACTTCACCACGTTCCAGAAGCCGTGGAACAAGGCCGATATCGAGGCCGGCAAGGGCACGGGCGTCTTCGTCAACGCCGACCGCAACGTCAGCCTCTTCAAGTACGACAAGGAGGGTCAGCGCCACGATGAGTCCGTGGAGCCGCAGAAGCTCTCCGATGCCGTCGAGGCCGCGCGTGAGGAGTATCGCGCCCAGCACCAGAGCCACGACCGCTCCCAGGAGCAGGAGACCGGCCTCGATGAGCTTTGCGAGCAGAAGACCGCCGAGGCAAGTGAGCGCGACGGCGGCTCCCAGGACCGCAGCGCCCGGAACGTCCAGCGTTAAGTTCCGAAGGCCATTGGATGCGGGGAGGGATGGATTTCCATCCCTCCCCTTTTCTTTTGGGGCGAAGGCTACTTTCGTCCCCTCTTCGGAGGGTGCAGCGCTTCGAAAGTAGGCTGGGATCGATCAGATAGCAAGAGAGATGGAGCAGCTATGGCAGAGGACAAGCCGTGCATTTCCGAGTTGTTCGAGAACGACGTGCTGGATATGGAACTCGTCGGCAAAATCGCACATAACAAGCTGGATAAACAAAAAGGGTTTCCCTTCAGCTCAGTCAGCGCCAACTCAATCCGCGCACTCGCCTCGGAATATATCGACAGCAATACCAACGACCTCGGCATAATTGAGGCCTATGCCGCCGAGCCGGACTCCCAGCTGTCTGTCGAGGACTACCGAGGCGGCAAAATCTCCCCCGAGTTCATGCTGGGCTGCGCCATCGGTCTCGGCGCGGCCTCGCACGCGAACGCCGATATCGATTATTTCTGCGATAAGTTTTCCTCCCGAGCTGTTATTGAAATCGAGGAACTGAGCCTGCCAACGCTGCGAAGCGAGTGTCGCACCGCCGATGAATTCTCGCTCGCCGGAGTCAATCCCGATACGAAATTCCCCATCGGTTTCGTTTCCGTCCGAGATGTGGTGGATGCGGTCGATGAATTCGGTTCCGAACACATGAAAGAGACCCTCGCGCCTGCCGATATAGAGCGGGTCGCCTCCAGCCTTGCGGAAGCAGAACAGTGCATCGAGCGGTATGAGCTCGCCGACGGCATCACCTTCAACGCCGAACTCGAGGTGGAGAAAATTGATCGCAAACAGGATGAGCAGGGTCTTGATGATATCTGCGAAGCGAAGAGCGAAGAGGCCGAACTTGTCGCGGGTAGCGCGATGGACGAACGCGAAGTTCCCGACAACGAACAAGACAAGTAGCCAAGGAGTCTGAATATGAGCAATAAGTCGTGCAACCTGTTCATCGAGGGCAAAGGCAAGGTGTCGGTCAGCATCGACGAGCATCCGAGCATGCCGTCGATGAGCTTCACCGGTCTTCAGGGTCGCGGTATGGGCCGCGTAGTCGAGGAGAAAGCGGCCATCCGCTGCGCCCTGCGCCAAGCGGGTTTCGATATCCCGATGGCAAACGTGCGCATTCATATCGACGAGTCCGCGCATGAATTCAGCCACAAGTGCATCGAGAATGCCTGCGCACAGGGCATCGCCATCGCGAGCGGTCAGGCGGAGATGCCCGCCGGAGGGCGTGTCAGCGCCGTGGAAATAGAGATCGACGGCTCGACGCTCGGCTTGGAGCCGACTGAAGACGGGCTGGAGCGTAGCTTGGATGACCTTTGCGATGAGAAGCACGCCGAGACCGATTTTGTCGTGGGAAGCAAGGATCGCGAAATGCGATTTGAGAGTAAGGAGACTGGGCGATGAATGAAATCGGATACATCAAGGTCGATGTCGCGATGAGCAATTCTGCGTATTATGCGCACGCTCCCCATGACAGCATCACCCTGCCGATGGCGCCCAGCGATTTGCAAGGGGTCATCGACAGGGTGAGCCGCTTCGGCTCGCATAGTTGCGAAATCGAAGATATCCAGACTTCCGGCGTGATTGACAAGCTGCACTTCGCCGAGGACGAGCACGTGAGCCTGCGGGCTCTGAATGCCATGGCGGAGTGCGTCAAGAGGAATCCCGACATCGATTACGATGCGATCCGCGACTACTGCGATAACTTCGATGTGCCGGTCGATCCTCTCATGGTCGGCAACGTCATCATGCAGGCAGAACAGATGCCGTTTATAAGCTATTCGGTTGATATCGATAACGAGCATCCGACACCCGTCGATCTGCAACGGGCATACGGAATCACGCTTATCGGCCGCGCTTCCGAGAAACTCGAAACCTGCTTGCTCGACAACCGGCTTCCCGATGGTGCCAAGGCGAGCCTCGCCGGAGTCCTCGAGCTGCTCGCAAACGTACCCGCCGAGGCATTGGGTGCCAAGATGGAGTCCGGTGGAGAGGTCTGCCTCACCCCCAGCGGGGTCTTCGACCGCAATGCCGAAGGCATCGACTTGATGAAATTCGATCTGGATGAGCTCGAGCAGGCAGCTTTCGAGGGCGACCGCGACTTCGCGGCCGACCGTATCGTCGTCTATGCCGAGAGTCGCAAGATGGCAGAGGCGGGCGTCGATATCTCGCAACCGCTGACGCTGCCGATGGATGCGGGCGAGCTTCAAGATGCCCTCAAGGTCTTCGCGGATATGGAGGGTGTGGAGCCGAGCGATATCGTCATGTGCGACTATGAGCTCCACGGGCGGTTCTCCGAATACTCCTGGCATGACTTCGGCACGGATGACCCCATCGCCGACATGAACCGCTTCGCCCAGATTGTGGTGGACCATCCCGACCTCAACGTGGGGGAACTGTTCTACTACAACGACGAGCATGAGGTTTACGACATCGCCGACATTATCGATGTAGCCGAGCATTTCGATGAGAGACTTGCGGAGCAGGGTCGAGAATTCAACCTCGATGAGCTCGGGGAGTCGAAAGGCGACGAGGCCGAGTTGGTAAACCGCGACACCGATAAGTTCGAGGGCAATGCCCTTACCGGCGGTGAGCGCTGATGGATACGCTGCGTGCAGTCCTGGTTCCCGTAAATGCCGAATGCCGCGAGATCGAGTTGCCGATCGATGAGGATGGAAACTGCGGCGATGCTTTGAAGGAACTCCTCGGCGCGAGGGTCACCAATGTGTCGAATAAGCTGCCCGATAAGTCCCTTGGCGAAGCCGTGTGCGTCTACGTCAATGCGGCCGGACGCGCCGCCTGCCCGGCAAACCGCGCCATCTGGGGCACCCAGGAGATGGCGGACGAGGGGCGAGAGTCTCCCCTGACCGGCCAGACCGTCGTAGCCGGCGAGCCGGCCGATGTGCTTTATGGGGATCTCGTCATCGTGGGCTATGACCCCTACGAGGGTCTGGAATGCTCCCTGACCGATACTGAGTGCAGGGATGTCATCGATTTGTTCAGCGGACGAAGCGGCCCGTATTCGGGTGTCTCGGCGCTCGGCCTCGTTCAGAGTAAAGAACTTGACCGTGAACTCAAGGAACGTGCCGAGTGGAACAACGAGTCCTCGCAATTCGATGAGTTCATCTGCTACAAGAGGGATGAGGCGGCGCTCTACAACCAACGTCTCGATGAGGAGTACCGCGACCTATACGACGACTACTGGCAGAACTCCTACGACGATACGGAGTGGTAGCCATGGGAGCCGTAAGTTACGGGCAAGGCGGTTATGTGGGAACTTCCATGAGCGTCCGCGCCCAGGAGGCATATGAGTCGGGCGAGATGCCGATGTCCAAGTGGACGCGCGGCGCGATCATCTCTGCCATCAAGGACTACTGCACCGACTTCGACCTCGCCTACGATCCGGAAATCGAGACGATGAGCAGGGCGAAGCTCGCCGAGGCCTATCTCGAATATAAGTCTTGGCACCATACGGGACGGTTCGCACGCGAGACCGAGTTCTTCGGATTGAACGAGGATGCGGTCTGTGCGGACTTCCCCGAGAGGACGCCGGACCAAATTGCCGAGCGAGATGAAAAGGCGGCGGAAGTGCAGGCCGCTGCGGCAGAGTGGAATAGCTTCATGAAGGCGCGTGAAAATGCATTCGCCAAGCGTTTCGGGTGCAATGCAAGCAGCGTTTTTGCCTATGAGGCGTTTCACCCGGAGAGATGCACGCGGTTTCTGGCGAAGCGCAGCAAGCGCGAGATAATCGGCTATGAGCTGCCCGATAAGGCGGCGGACTTGGGAATGAAGCCCGAACAGACTTGCCCGGTAGAGCTTGCCACGCGGTCGCATGTGGTCTGCTTCAATGCCTTTCGCGACGGTATCGGCGGCGACACCGAGTGGCACGATCTAGATTTCAATCGCGTGGCCGAGCTGTTCGATGAGCGGGGGCTGGATGGCTTGCTCGAAGCAAAGCGTGACGAGGCGGAACTATCCGGCGAGCTCGACCCTGTGAGGGACGAGGGGTGCCGGTAGGCAGATTAGCCGGACACGCCCCCTATATCATCCCCTGCATCCTGAGCAAATCTTCCATTGCCTTGGCGAGCCTCTCGGCCTTTTCCTGCTCCTCCCTATCGGTAGAGCTGCTCTCCACCCGAACGTAGGGCGAATGCCTTCGATAGTACTGCTCGAGGTCGGGTTCCCAAGTGCTGTAGCTCTGGGCGAACTTCCTGCGGGCCATCAGGTCGAGGATGCGATAAACGATGTAGGCGATGGCCAAGAGGACGACCGCCGCCATAAGGATATAAATCACCGAGTTCCTCCAAATGGATATCATTTCGAGCACATTCTAGCAGTTTCGGCGGCGGCTGTTGCCGCTGCGGCAAGTCTGGGCATTTCTATCGCGTAATGAGTATCCTCGGAAAAAATCACAAGAGAAAGCGGAGGATGATATGAAATCCAATCCTTACGAACATCTTCTGAACCCCGATGTCCTCAAGGGAGGGCTCGCGGCAAGCCTTTTCGGCCTGTTGCCGTCCATCGGCACCGGTGCCTTCTACCTTATCGAGAATCTCGCTCACGGCATCGATCTCGCCACCGGCGGCCGCATGGGCGAAAATCGAGTCTCCGCGATGATTTCCATTTTCAATATCAATACCCTTTGGCTTCCACTCACGGGTTTTCTCCTGCTAGTCCCGGCTGTGAGAAACAATAGGCTTTCCGCGCTTGCGATCGTGTTGGTTCAAGTCATGGGAGCCGTCATCAACTTCTCGCGCGGTCTATACACGGAAGCGGCACTCGAACTGGTTATCGGCGCGGTTGCGTTGCTCTGCAGCCCGATCGTCGCCTCTCTTTCTAACGGTCTGGGGGATACAGATGAGTAAAGACAACAAGACGGAACTCGCTAAAGACCCGTTTCGGGACTTTGCCTTCTCACGCCGAGGATTGTTCGCGGCGCTGGCGGTGGTAGCCGGACTCGGTGCCGTTCCCGCGCGATCGGCGCTGGCAAATGAGTTGGTGTTCCGCGGCGACCACATAACACCCGGCAGAGGGGCTTTCGGGAAATCCTTCACCTCCGGCGACTATATCCACTGCATCACCCATCCAGACCGCACCACCAATGCCAACAACTATGGTCTCGGATATGCCTGCGGATGGGTCTCCTGGGTCGCCGCCGACAAGTTCACATACCAAGGATGGAACTCCAGTTACCTGCAGGCGCTTCGATATTCGCTCTGCCTGCTCGTCCAGTGCGATTACTCCAACGAACTCTACGACCATATCACGGCCCATCCCTATATGGCCTGCGGTGACATCAACCGCCAAAGCCCTCGCCGCCTTTGGAAAAACATCAATATGGACGATAACCACGGCGTCCTCTTCCTCAATAACGCTCAGCTCTCGACCTTCTCGGGCGATATGCTCAACTTGTCGGCGGGAGAGCGACAGAGTGTAAATAATTCGGATTGGATTGATGCGGGCTACGACGATTATGCCTACTCCAAGCCCGAGTTCTTCTTGCGCCGCGCGGCCAACCCTGCCGTGAACACGTTTCGAGCCGAAGTCGATATCAACAACGTGATGAGGGACAACAAGGACGGCCAGGCGCCGTATGAGAAGGACCTCAGGAGCGTCACGGGCAACATCGATATCGATACCGAGCCGATCTACATCGACAACGACGTGACGCTGTACGGCGGCATCTTCTCGCTTGCGCCGCTCGTCATGCCCGATGCCCGAGTCGACCTCGTCCAAGGCGTCTACGATGCCAGCGGAAATCCAATCACCAATTATGACAACGAACGCGCCCTGATCTTCTGGGAGGATTACGACGGCATCAACCAGTTGTTCATGTTCAAGCCCTATCTCGAAGACGGCGTGGGGACGTTCACCTTCGCCCTGGCGAATCTTGCCGGTCCCAAGTTAGTCCACACCCTTAACAACCGCTGGCATGCCGACGTCAACCAGGCTTGGAAGAGTGGCAATATGGAAGCCGGTACCGCCGTCATATACGACATCCGCCAGTCTTCCGGCAGGGAGAACTCCTGGTGGGTGTGCCATGAGCCGGCCGAGACCAGCGAAACCAACCATAAATGCTATTTCATCACATCCGATGCCGACGGCCAGCGCCTGGATACGGCGGGGGCAACCGGGAACCGCGGTGCGGTCCGAGTCTGCAGCTATGCCAAGCCAGGCGAATGGGGTTCCCAGAAGAACGCCCAGTGGAAGCTCATCGAGGGTCGGTGCGGCGGCTATGTGAAGAATAGCAAGAAGACGGCCAAGATCGGAGACAGCGTCACCTGCATCGGCTTCATGCCGGATTCAGACGAGACCCCCACCCTCACTCCCAGCACATGGCTGCATAACGTCACGAACCGAAAGGCGCTCCCGCCGCAGCCAATGTATCGTTGGTACGTGACGCGCGAGGTAGTCGATGTCCCCGACGACAGCGACGCCGTCATCATGGCACACTGCTCCGTCTCCACGTGGGGCAAGCAGACCGAGGCCCCGGCACACCGCCATATCGGCTACCCGCACGGCGGGCAATCGGTCTACGGCCTCGCCCTGCATGTGGTAGGTTCGCAGTTCGCCGGCTCGATCTGCTATGCCGCGAGGGCCTGCGGCTCCTCGACTTGGGAGACGGGCCGCGACGGCGCTGAGGTATGCGGCTCCCCCATCGCCGAGGTCAAGATTTGGCTCACCGGCGAGCTCGCGGAGAACTATGACCTCTGCTACCGTTCCATTCCGCTCGGCGGCAGGTGGACTAATACCGTCTATTCCTGCGGTCATGCGGACAATGACGGCTCCGCCGCGCCAGCCTGCGGCAGCCACGGATCGGCGCAGATGTGCGGCCTCAATGTCCATCTGATCCGCAAGCCGCGCGGGTCCCGCCTCGTCAAGGAGTTCTCGTTCGATGATACGATCGAGGTCACAGAGAAAATCGCCAGCGGTGACGATGCCGTATGGCTGTGGTCTGCGGCCATGATGGGCATCACGACCGTGAATGCGGACGAGACGCGCGTCTGGACCGACCGTATGCTCGGCACCGTAGTCGTCGGCGAGGGCATCGACCAGCACCACAACCCGCCAACGAGGCTCCAGTCGGTCGTTCACTTTATGGTCGTCGACACGCTCGGCGATACGCAGGAGGTGCATACCGTCTACATCACCCTTAACAGCACGTATACGGCAAGCGAGCACGCGAAGGATTACTCCGATGCGCACAGCGCCATCGAGCAGGTCATGCGCGATGAGGGACAGGACCTGAGCCTGCTCGACAAGTGCCTGGACGGCTGGTACGAGGGCGATGCCGATTGCTCGGATCCGAGCATCTTCAAGGGCGGGAAGTTCGTTAGCAAGAAGGTCAATGGGGACCTGTATCTGTGGACGAAAGTAATAGTGTCCAAGTTTAGGTTCTACAAGGACGGTCTGGCAAAGGAAAACTTAATATTCCAGAGTCCTCGAATGCTCGTCGGCACTCATTACACCTTCCCACAGGAGGTCATCGACAGGCAACTCGAGCCGACCTGTAACCTCAACGACCATTTCGGCACGGACCCGTCGACCGGCTTCACTGGCTGGCATCTCAATAAGACTTTGTCAGATCAAGCTATTACCGAACATGTTGCCACCGAGGGTATCGTAATCCTGTACGGCCGCAACCGCTGCACCCTGCGCACGGAGTATGCGCCCGGCTCGGTCGCGCTCGATCCAAGCTGGGACATGAGGGTGCTACCCGAGGAGGATGCCGAGGCGCATCCCGGTTTCATCCCCACCTTCACCGAACCCAAGCACAGGGGCTACGACGCCAAGGGAAAGGAGTTCGAGCTGGCGGCGATCGGCGACTCCGGTAATGGTCACACGGCATACTACTGGGACGAGCTCGCCCACATCACGGTTCCTGCGACCGCATACCGTAATATCGGCGGCGGGCAGTGGCGCACCTATAAGTGCGAGGCGTGGCTCGATACGGACGAGGCGAATGCGGCCGCAGAAGTCTCCGAGACAGGCGTTTCGGGGCGTTCGCGCTCGCGTGCTGCGAGTGCGGTCAAGATGACCGCCGATACCGTGCGCTACATCCGCTGGACCGAGGTCGTCTCGGATGGCGTAGTAGGCGTCAGGAGGAAGTAAAAAAGGGGACGGAGATTTTCTCCGCCCCCTTATCGTTCTAATGGGTTTTATGCCGATCTGAGGATTTTCTCGGCCTTCTCGATAGCGGCCGAACGCAGGAACTCAGACTTATGCATCCCGCACGCGGCGGCCGCCCTTTCGATGAGGTCGGCACCCGTTTTCGGGCACTTGAAGGACAGGTTGGCGTTGTCCTCCCCATCGGAAAGCCTAGGGCGGCCGACGCGGAGGCTCGTCAGAGTTCCCTCCCAGGAGCCGGATTCATACTCCGCGCACTCGCGCTCGATGTCCTCGTCCGTGATCACGGCTCCGTTTGCAAGCTTGAACTCCATCAGTAACCTCTCCTTCTCGCGGTCTCGATCTCCTTCAGCGTCTTCTTGCTCGGCGGCGTCATGGCGTGATAGACGAGCCATGCGCCGTCTGCCAAGAGGGCTCCGACCATCTCGATATACCGGCCATGCGTGTCGTATCCAGTCCGCATCTCCTGCTCACCGGGTATGCGAACGGCCGCGAAGCGGTAGTTCTCCCATGCCGTCTGGACATCGCCGTCATCGAGCTCGGGGTGTCGCTCATGGACCCTCCGGTGAATGCGGACCATGCTCCTCCAATCGTTTCGATAATATTCTACTACCAAATGGTAGTAGAATATTCGACAAATCAAAATTCAATCCCTTCGCCAGCCGTCCATCCCGAAGGAGATGTCGCTCGGCTATGGGCCGATGCTCAGGGACTTGGACGTCCAGTCGACTTCCCTAAGGCAACCGCTGCACCGCGATATGGAAGGCGGGACGGCCGTCTGCGAGTAACTTGTCGGCGAATCGGTTCGCAAGGCACGCCGCCGCCAGCGCATCTCCTTCGCTAATGTCGACTCCGCTCTCGGCGGCAGACATCCAGGCTTCGAGCCGTTCGGCGGCCGAATCCATCCAACCCCTGCGGTGCAGCACCCCGCACCCGATTGCGCCGGCGAGGATGTCCGGGAGTGTGGCCGTCGGGTCGTCTTTGCCGCCGAATGCCGAGGTGGCCGCGAGGAGGCACTGACCGACCGTCCGCGCAGCGTGCCTGGCGACGTGGTCGACATTCATTCGGTGGCAGCGCAGCGCAATCGTGGCAATCATGGCATCGGCCCTCGCGGAGGTTAGATACCTGTCGGCGGGCTCGATCGCGGAGTCGGGGCGCCTGTATATCGGCGTGAGTGTGCGGTGGATGAGGGAGAGTCTCGCCCGCTCGCATTTATCCAAGCAGCAGTCGATGTCCCTGCCGAGAGCCGCGACCAAGTCGTAGGCGAATTCCTCGCACCCCGTGGCCGCCCACGGGATCAGCGGCACGCCGAACCTCCTGTCGGGGACGGCGATCAGCTCGACGCTATCGTCCCCGCTGCCGTCGGCATACGGCTCAATGAACAGAGCGAACCTGATGTAGGGTCTCGTCGCGAACGTGTCTGCGACGGCGCGTGCGATATCCTCCCTCTCTTTGGCGGGAGGCGAGACTTCTCGGTTGCAGTCTTTCAGGAAGTAGGTCATGCGGTCGGCTCCTATTCGTAGGATGCGGTATGCCCGAGGCCGCTTCCATCGGATTCCGTGGAATCACGGCCTGACGTGGGCGGCAAATTGGCGGAGCTCGTCATCGTCCAGTTCGTCGAAGTGCAGTAACTCCGCCAGCGCGGACCTCTGCTCCATCAGGTATTCGATAGCCGAGGACTCGGAAATCGTCTCTAAGATGCCCTCGGGAGCGAGGGCTGGGAAATCCATTCCCTCGGGAGCGACCAAAGAGATGGATTCATCTGCCCCGAATTGTCCAGGCGTATAGAGGCGAATATCGAAGCCCTTGAAGGTGAATTCACGCACGGTACCGTCCTCGGCTCCATTTAGCATGAGGAAATCCAATCCGAATGGAATGGCATTGCTGTCGATGCCCAATGCGATAAGTCCGGCCTCGTGGACTGCGACCAGGTCACTTTTCCTGATCTTCAGTTTCTCGCAAAGGGCCGACATGATCTCGTTCAGGTGTTCCTTGGTCATTGAGCCTCTCCTGAATCATTTCCAGCGAGTCCCTCATTTGATTCTGGTGAACGACTTTTCGAAGGATTCCCGCTTCCGTTCGAGCTGCCTTCGAAGCCTGTCGATGTCGATGCTTTCAGGTCGTCTGATCTGGTTCCGCCTACAAGCCCACGGATAAAGGTACGTAGCGACATAGTCTACATCTCTTTTCATCTCGGACATCCTACTTGTTCACCCAGCCGTAGACGGCATCGTGGTGGACGGTCTCGGTCCATGCCTCCTGGTCGGTAACGGTGACATTCTGGTATTTAGGTAGGACGGAATAGTCGGTTCGACCATTTTCGTAGCAGTAATCAACGCAGCTATCCTCGTCATTGAAGATAGTTCCGTCAAAAGCCATGTACTGGACACCAACTTTTTGCTTCTCGACATGGGTGACGGCGGGATGGTAGATCTGCTCGTCCCATGCGGGGGTCACGACCGCCCAGACCTTCTCGGGTTCGGCGGGCTTGGAGGGCTTGGAGGGCTTGGAGCTGCCGGAATCGGAGCCGGAGTTCGAACCGGAATTGCCCGAGCCGGAGGGCTTGGATGCGGGCTTGTCGTCCTTGTCGTTCTTGTTGGAACCGGAATTGCCCGAGTTCGAGGGCTTGGATGCGGGCTTGTTGGAGCTGGAGCCGGAACCGGAAGACGGCTTGGAGTCGTTCTTGTTCGAGTTGGATCCGGAGGGCTTGGGTGCGGGCTTCGAATCGTTCTTGCCGGACGAGCCGTTGGCCGTGGCTGCCTGCTGGACGGTGGAGCTGCTGGGCTTGGAAACGGGCGCGGAGACGGCGGTGGCGTTCGGGTTCTCGCGCTTCGCCTCGATGAGCTTCTTCGCCGCGGCACGCTCCTCCTCGGGGAGCTTCTCGATTGCGGCGTCGACGGCCGCGTCATCGGTCATATCGACCTTGGTGAGGCTTACCTTGACGGATGCCCCCTTGCCCTCGACAACGAAATCGACGGCATCGGGCACCAGCCAGGTGGTCTTGCCGTCCTTGGCGGTCGGGATGGAGGTGACGTTCAGCGCGTAGGCTCCCTTGGGCAGGTCGACGGATGCCTCCTTGCCGGGGGCGATATCGCCCTTTGCCGCCGCCTTGCCGTTCGCGTCCACGACCTCGTAGGAGAACTCCCCGTCCCCCTCGTTCCAGCCGTCAGCCTCGAGCGTGACAGCGGCGGTGTAGGTCTTGGTGTCCTTTGAGTCGCTACCGGCAGCGGATGCGATGGGGGCGTTATCGGGAATGTTGACTGCCTCGTGGTTCAGCGACAGGCCGATGCCGAGCGCCGCCACGATGGCGAGCGCCACGCCGCCCGCGACGAGCTTGCGCTTCAGGCTGCTGGGGCTTTTCGGTGCCTGGGGTTCATCGTCGGCAGAGTCGGGAGCCACGGCATCTTCAAGATCTTTGGCAATCGGGAGCTCGGCGGTTATATCGGCACCGGTCCGGTCGTCGGGGGTATCCATGAGCAGGGTTTTCTCGGTATCGGCGTTGATGTCTTCAGAGTCGACGGGGTTTACGTTCTCGGGATTCATATCGGTATTCATGTCAGTTTCCTATCTAGTCTGGATATCGGGTGATTGTAGAAGGACGTGCGGACAGGGTCTAGATGATGGCCATGTCATGGCTGATGGGGCTGTACTGGTAATGGGGCAGGAAGTACTTGAGCGGCAGGCAGCGGCCGTAAGCCAGGCGGTACGACAGGGCTGCACGCTTGTAATGGCGGACGATGAAGGCGTGGTCTTCCTTCAGGCGCTCGACGCGGGCCTTCACGACCTCGTCCTCCATGAACAGCTCCTGCGGCATCTGGATCATCTCGTAGTGGTACAGGGAGACGTACTCGCAGGGCTTGCCGCCGGCGCGGGAGCTTCCCGCAAGTGTCTCGACGGCACTGACGTATGCGTGTTTCTCCGTGAGGAATGCGAAGCCGCGCTTATCGGGCGAGCTGACGGGGACGCACTTGATCGTCTTGGTCAGGCGCTCCTTCCGAGTCAGGTCGGATCTCTTCATCCAGACGGTGGGCATGTGGAGGTCGTTGCCGTCTTCCCCGTAGAGCTTCACCAGAATCTCGCGGCGGTACATCACGCGGTTCACCATGATGCAGAAGTCCTCGATCTTCTTGGGGACATGGCGGCGGGCGTGCCTGTAGACGTACTTGATGGAACTGCGGTCGAAACGCCACCAAGCGTTAGGGTTGGTCTTGATGTTCCAGACGTTGAACGCGCGGAAGTGCAGCATCCGCTTGCAGACCATGAAATAGATGTAGGTGAATAGAAGAATACCGGCCACGTTATAGGGGTCGGAAAGGAAGAGAACGATGGCTTGCATGATGCACTCCTTGAAGTCAGCAACTAGCAATTGCGCGGGCGCTCCGTACTGGATGCCGCCTCGGTCGCTACCTCGGCGATACTGTCCAGACTGGGCTGCGCGTGACGTTTCATATACTGGGAATCATAACCTTGTGGATAGGCCGTGTCGAAGAGATCTGCGTAGGCATCGAGCGGATCTGCAAATTTCTGCCCATTCTTGGCTGTCCTTTCGATTTCGGATCGAATGGCATCCAACGTTCTCTGATCACGGACAAGTTCCAAGGAGAGCGTCACATAGCCCTCCTTCAGGCCCTTACCGTACATTGCAAACGTGATCTCGTAGAAGCGATAATGTAGCAAATCGCGCTCGCCATCCGTGGTCATGGAGAACTGGACATCCGAGGACTGCATCGGCAGTACGCTGAAGCGAAGGTAGTCCCCAGTGTTATAGCCGCGCCCGTTCAGGCGTGTTATTGCTTTGAGCCTGCCGTCCAGCAGCGGCGCCACGAACTGCTCACGAATCTTGACCGCATGCAAGCGGATCTTCGGCTCAGTGAAATCTGGCATCGTTAAACTCCCGTCCGATGCGCCTTGGGGAAGCGCATCTATCTATTGGTTACGACTCTAATGATAACAAAAGTATATCACGCCGTCAAGTCTATTAAGGATTATCGCCCCGCCGTATCGCTTCTTTCGTCCCGTTCCCGCATGCCGCGCCACCGATAGATAACCTCATCGGTGAATATGAGAAACGAGGAGGCAACATGCCTAATAACAGTAACCAGAAAGCCACCCCGCTCAGCGGGTTCGATTTCCTGAAGAAACTCGGGATCGGCCGCGTGAAGCGAGTCGACCCCGTCGATTCCGATCTTCAGCCCGTGCAGAGGGGGCAGGTCATCGGTATCGCCTCCAAAGATCGACCTGAAAAAGTCGAGAAGACTGTCATCGACATCCCCTACTCGAGCGTCATCTCCTCTGAGGCCGCGACGCGGCGAGACGGAACTGCCGTTAAGAGCCGTTACGGGCAGGATATGTCGCGCATCGTCATCCGCCTCCCGCGAAAGATGGAGCTGGATGGCTACAGCATGGACGGCTTGCGAGTCGAGATCATCAACCCCGATAAATACCTCGAGCGTGCGGAGAAGACGGGTATCCTGCAGGCTGCGTTTAACGACTCGCGACCCTTGAAGCTGAGCGGCTTCAAGGACGGTCGCGCCATCGAGCTGACCGTGGGCCAGGATAAAATCGGGGAATTCCTCGAGAATTTGGAGAAGTGCTGCGAGGGGCTCATCAACATCCCCACGGGCAGGGACACCCAGACAGCCGAGCACGGCAACCATGTGAAACCGATGGGCAAAAGCCGCGAAAGCGCCCCTCAACCAGTCGATAGGAAGGCACAGCAAACCTCTGCATCTGACAAGAAGGGTGTTTCCGATGAAAAGAGACCCCTCGATGGGCAGTTCATCGGCACCAAGAATCTGGCGAAGGAAGTCAAGTTCGATAACCCGAAAGTTGTCATCCCCTATGAAAACATCCTCGCAAGTGAACCCATGTCAGATAAGGACGACAAGGTAAAAACCAACCGGTACGGGCAGGTGCTCAATTCGGTCACCATCTCGATGCCCGATGGCGTAAAGGTCGGCGGATACAGCCTCGAGGGGTTCACGACCAAAGTGGTCGTGGTGGATAAGTATCTCGAAAGCGCAGCGGACAAGGGATCGTTACAGATCATGTTCAACAGCAGGTACGACCTCAAGCTGTCCCGTGTTGACGGCGATGACAGGACCTATGTAACGATCGGTCGAGATAAGGTCGGTGAGTTCGCCAAATCGCTCCGCGAAAAGTCCGGCTCGATCCTCGAAAATGATGAGAAGGAAAATAATAAGAATAATAAGAAATATGAGGAATCTCTCGATGAGATGATGAGTGACAAGAAAGAGGAGGCCTCCCTCGTGGCGGCGAGAACTGCGGAGAGGAAGACCTCCGATAGGGGGACTGTCGATCGATAGCGCGATCGGTCTATCGATTCAGCGATGGGTAGAACCTCCCGAGTGTGGAGATGAGTTCTTTCACGGCCGCGACCGCATCGCGCGGCGATGCGTAGACCGACCAAATCCCAGAAAGGAATACGGCTCGTTCGGTCGCCAGCTTCAGGGCGGCCGACTCCTGATCCGTCTCCATCTCGATGCCGTCTGGTCCTGATATAGCGAGCGCCACGGCGACCTCCTGATTGTTGGGACCCGTGCAGATCGGCAGGGCATGTACGACCAGCGTACGCATCGTCTCGCGATCGAGCGTCGCGGTTGCGAGATAGTCCTCGTCAGAGATATTGGGACTCAGCATGCCATCCAGACCATTCTCGATGAATGTGATGTCCCTGTCCCTCTGTGCCTTTCGGCCAAGGATTCCGTCTGCATGCCTCTTGGCTGCATCCATGGTGTCGAATCGCTGGGCGAACAATTCACAGGCGGTGTCGCCCTCCAGGATTCCCAGTTCGAGTGTCCCGTCCTCTGCCGGTACGATGCGGGCAACCAACGAGCAGTCATCTGCCGTCCGCCATGCCACATCGCCCTCGGTCGTCCAAATAGATTCGTTCATATCCGATTCCTTTCGTTTCAGTCCCAGAAGCCAATCCGCCGAGACATCCAATTCGCTGCAAATCTTGAAGAGGGTCGTCGCTCCGGGCAGTTGCCTTCCGTTCACATAATGTGAGACGCTCGCCTGCGTCGCACCGATCCTCCTGCCCAGCTCGCGCTGGGAGATGTTCTTGGCCGTCAAGGCACGTTTCAGGCGCCTGTGCAGCCGATCGAGCCCGATTTCGTCCATCAGTCGCCCCAAAGAACCTCCTGCGCCTCATCGATAAGGACCGCCATCGCATCCTCTTCCGATTTGTACCCGTCGACAAACTGCTTCATCGGTCCGGCGTTCCAGTATCCGGATTGCGTCGATGAGCGGATATAGGGGCGCCAGATCACGGTATTGTCATCCCCATCGCTCCTCTCGACAAAGCCCGTAATCGCATGCTCGGCATCGATCGAGAATTTGAAAACGGTATGCCCTTGGGCAGTCCTGGTTGAATCGACGAGGACTACTCGGGAACAACGCGGACTCTTCATTTCTTTCTCCATAGGTTTTCTCCTCTATTTCCTCAGGGGGTGTCTGTTTTGCTCCAGGTACGCCGTCTGGCTCCATGGCTCTTTCTCCGCGGCGGCACGGCAACGCTCTTGGCAATCCTGCCATTCTGAGTTATTCACGAACGTGAAACCGACCTGTTCCCCCCGTTTCGACAGGTAGATCAGGTAGCCGTCTTTGACCACCTTTCTGGGTACCTCGCGAATCCGACTCCCCTTCTTGCCGCTTATACCGAACATGAGGCGCGAGGATAGGATGGACCATTCGCCCACACCGTGGCGGCGCATCCCCTTCGGCCCGTCATAGATCCTGTCCTCGGCAAGGAAGATGACGCGGTCGCCGAGCGCGACCCCGAAGCCCTCCCCCTCTTTCCGGTTCTCCCAGCCCTCCCCCGGCCGCACGGTGAGCTTGTCCATGAATAGCCAGATGTGGGAATCGACTGGGCGCCAACAATTCCCCCGCTCGTCGAAGACTTTCACGAACGACATCATGATGCGGTCGATACTCGCTTCGGGGTCATCGGAGGCGAACCTGATATCTGTCGCTATGCCGCTCAGGATATGCGCCTTCACCCTTATCGAGCCTTCGGAGTAATAGCTCGTGCCCATATCGATTGCCTCGCGCGTGCTCTCCGACTTAAACCGCATATTGTCCAGCGCAAGGTTTCGCAGGGCCCATTGGTAGGCAAGCGCCTCGCGCGGGTTGATTATCGGGCGGTCGAGAAAGGCGAAGCCCTCGTCAATCGTCTGGGCGTGGGCATCCGATTCAAGGCATCGACCGACAATCTTGTTTGTGTTTCGCCGACGCTTCCTCTTAGTCATCACAGTTCTCCTTCCTAGGTCCGACCTCGTAGAATTTCGTGCTTGTCGGGACGAACAGCATGTCGATATCGCCCGTGGGACCGCTCCGGTTCTTCGCGATCGACAGGATGACCTGCCTTGCGCCCGACTTCTCGTCGCCTGTCTCGTTCGGATCGCGTGACAGGAACAGGACGGTATCGGCGTCCTGTTCGATTGATCCGGACTCGCGCAAGTCCGACAGGCGAGGCGCTCCCGGATGGAATTCGGCCTGGCGGCTCAGCTGCGCCAACGTCACGACGGGGACACCGAGCTCCTTGGCGAGCACCTTGAGCCGACGGCTTATCTCGCCGACCTCGACCGCCCGGTTCTGAAACCCGGCGCCGTCGGACGGGGATGAAATCAGCTGGAGGTAGTCGATGACGATCAGGCCGCGTTCGGCGCCGCGCATCATGCGGGCGGCGGTCGTTCGGATATCCCCTATCGTCACGCTCGCCCTGTCCTCGATCTCGATGTCGTTGCCGGGGATATCGCAGCAGGCCGCCGCGATGGCGTTCCATGAGGTCTTGGGGATGGTCCCCATGCGGAAATGGGAGATCGAGACGCCCGACTCCGCGCAGATAATCCTCTGGGCGAGTTCCCTGCCGGACATCTCCAGCGAGAATATGCCGACCTTCACGCCCTGACGGGCCGCATTCAACGCGAGCGTGAGGGCGAAGGAGGTCTTGCCGACCGCCGGTCTCGCCCCCACCACGATGAGCTGGCCGGCACGGAGACCGGCCAGCATTTCGTCCACCGTCGCGAAGCCCGTGTTCACGACGGTGGACTCGAGGGGAACTTCATCGAGGCGGCGGACCTCGTCCACTGCCGCGCCGAGAAACGACGAGATATGGCGGTAGGGCCGCATGTCGCGGCGTTCGGTCACCTGCGCGACCGAGTTCTCGATCTTCGAGACGAACGCCTTCATGTCGGGCGGGGTCCCGTAGGCCTTCGCCTCGATCTCGTTCATGGCCATGACGAGCGACCTGCGCCTCGAGGCATCGATGAGCCGGTCATATGCCGTCTGCCAGGACAGCAGGGGCATATCGGACTCGAACATGCGCAGGACGGCCTTCTCTCCCCCAGCGGCATCCAGCATGCGGCTGGATTTCAGGTAGTCGAGCAGGGAGACCTCATCGATCGGATAGTCCGCCTCGTGCATGGCACGGATGGCTCGGAACAGCGTGCGATGGTCGGACTTGACGAAATCGTCCTCGATCAGCATCGGGAGGACGTCCTCGCGGACGTCCTTCGATCGCATACAGGCCGTAAGGACTATCGTCTCCTGCTGCGGGGCGATTATGGGGCTTGCCGTCTTGGCTTCTGTTACTTCGGTTTCAGTCGGCATGACGCGCACCATTTCGGAAACGGGATGCACGCGAACCGTATAGATTTCGGGGCATGTTGTCATCTTCCTGTTTTGCAAGGCGCTTGGGGTACGCCTTATTGATAACTTAAGTATAACAGAAAGATAATGCGCCGTTACCATAAAAAAGGAATAACGGCGCAACGATAGGAGGTTATCAGCTATTGTAGGACAAATGAAAAGGCGCTTTCAGTGAAAGGGCCTAGGGATTTTTTTCAAGATTGCAGACTGAAAAAGGAGATCACCCCTCGGCTGGCGTTCAAAACCAACCGAGAGGATATACTCCGCGAGTGATTCATCCTACGGGATGAATCCTCTTACCCAAACGGAGTGCCATTCCTTGAGGTGCTAACTCTCGTTCCCGTTCGGTGGTTCCCATAATAAGCAAGATTCCACATATGCGTAATGAAAATCTAGGATTCATAAAGTGGCGACAATTCGTGACCCGAGGGGTATGCGCGACGGATGTCGCAGTCTGTCGTAGTCGTCGCAGCAGGTGTCGGGCAATCTGCGGCCAATGTCGGCTTTTAGCTGTACCTGCTGCGACATGAACGTTGAGTTCGGATCGCTATTCCTCAAAACTGAAAGATTTTCGATTTTGAGGAATAGCGCGAGTGGGTGCCGGCGCACGAGCGCCGGAGGAGAAGAATAAAAAAATAATTAGAAGAAAAAGATTATCTAAACATGAGCCAATCCCCGCGGGCTATCGCCCTACCCTACGGTCAGTGTTGCCGCACCTAGGCGGCGCCGCGATCCAACGCGGCCTCACCCTCTGACCTTACGCATTGTCATGCCGAAATGCCTTTTGCCGCTGCGGCAAGAGTGGGGTGAATGGCTGCGCCTGTCCTACGCTCGGCGATGTATCTATTCACCCTGAGCGAAGGGAGCCGCATATGCATGCAGCGGCAATTAACCTTCGGGGGGGGGGTATCTCCTAGAGGTACTCTTCTCCGAGGGCAGTCAATCATCGAGTACGTCCTGATCATCGCGGTCATCGGCCTTGTGGTCGTGTTCGCGGGACCCGGCGTGGCCGGGGCCATCCGAAACCAGTTCAACCTGGTCGGCAACACGGTGAACAGCGGGACTAGCGCTGGTACCGAGGGCGGCGGCGCGTCCGGTGGCGGCTCCACAGGCACCGCTTCCGCGACCGTCCAGGCGGCTGTCGCCAAGGACGCCAAGGACTGGACGCTGGATGAGCAGGAGGCGGTTGCCAAAGACATCGCCAAAAACGGTACATCGTCTATCGCCTACGCCAAGGCGAAGGCCACCATGGATGCCGGCACGAAGTTCTCGATGAAGCTGTCGAACGGCGAGACGCTCGAGTACCGCATCATCGGCATCAACCACGACGACCTCGCCGATGGTTCGGGCAAGGCGGGCCTCACGTTCCTCACCACCTCGACGGGCATTTCGTCCCGCATGAACGCCACTAACGCCAATGCCGGCGGCTGGGAGAAGTCGGAGCTGCGCCAGAAGATGAACTCCGGCGAGGTCTGGAGCCTCATGCCATCCGACTTCCAGTCTAAGGTGAAGACCGTCAGGAAACTTACGAACAACGTCGGCGGAACCGACAAGAATGCCGCAGTGACGGCAACCTCGGACAGGCTGTTCCTGCTCAGCTACTCTGAGATCGTCCCCACCTCCTACTGGGCATCCAGCTATCCTTGGACCTCCTCCGAGGGTACCCAGTACGAGGCGTTCAAGGGAAAGGTGACGGAGAACTATTCGGGTAACGATTGCCTGAAGATTGGCTATTGGTGGGAGCGCTCGGCGACTCCGAACGGCTCCGGCAACTTCCTCTATGTCAGCAGCAACGGCGATCCGTCGCACCGCAACTCTGCGACGTTCTCGTATTGCGTCTGCCCCGCTTGGTGCTTCTGATCATTTGGGTAAAAGCCCGTGCGATTCCGCGCGGGCTTTTCTATCCATTGATTGCCGCTGCGGCAATTTGGTCTAGCCAATCTGGTTACTGAGACTGGAATTATTGAGGTAAAATTTTCGTTGAAACCGATGCCGTCCGTATGTTGTATCGAGAGTGTGGACGGCATCGCTTTCAGTCTTTGAATATGCCCAAGAGCTTGCCCCAGGGCATTTTTGTTGGCTCTGTTAGACCACCGTTGACATATAGGTGATGCCACAGCGATATAATAAAACCAGCAACCACGGCATTGGGGCAGATATGAACGCCGAGGATCTGGTCATCACCCTCAAGAAGAATATGGCAAAGCTCAGTAAGTCCGAGCGCCGCCGCGCAATCGAGTCGGTACGCGACGTCATCCTGGTCGTTGATGTTGACCACCGGAGCAGGATTTACAGAACTCGCAGATAGGTGACGCTAACGCAACGGGGGTGTCTCTATGGTTTTGTCAACCATAGCGGCTTTCGTTTTTCAGCATGGCCCATCAGGGCGCACGCGCTGTGCGTTCGCTTCCCGACATCGATCCCCAGGTAGGCCACGGCGGACCCGCTTCCCTCGGCCATGGTATATCCTCTCCCTTGAGCCGGCCGGAGCCCGCGGAGGCGACACCCACATTACCCGGCCGTGGCCCGAGCCGGGCCCGGCACATCTCTATCAGTCGTTTCCCGCGCGCCCTCCCGCCCCGGTGGCAACACCCCCCCCGGGCCCTCTGCGGGGCAGGGGCAGACGGCCATCCGGGGCGGTCGGTCGGCGACCATCGGTACGGCCCAATCGTAATACCTTGAAGGTGAAAGAGCCGCCCTTACGGGCGGCTCAAACTGTAATGGGTGACCCCCCCCGTTTTTAGGCCGCCGCTTGTCAGTTCGCTCTCCTAGGATTTCATCCTGGACTCCGCGGGGCGCCCCTGTGCGAGCGTCATTCATTGAGATGCTAGAATTCTGTCGTTATCGGTACCGCAGCGGCAATAGCCCTAGCGGAGTGCTATTCCTTGAGGTGCTAGAATTTGAATGCAGCGGCGGTTGGCCCGGAGCCTGCCCTAGCGGAGTGCCATTCCTTGAGGTGCTAGAATCCCGCGTATGGGGTGACGGGAAGTCCGTACGCCCTAGCGGAGTGCCATTCCTTGAGGTGCTAGAATTGCACTTCGTCAGCTCTTCGTTGTCATTCTGCCCTAGCGGAGTGCCATTCCTTGAGGTGCTAGAATGTCGGGCATCGTCACCATGAACGAAGCCACGCCCTAGCGGAGTGCCATTCCTTGAGGTGCTAGAATTCAGCATGAAGGAGCGCACCGTCGACGAGCGCCCTAGCGGAGTGCCATTCCTTGAGGTGCTAGAATCGCGGCTGGAAGGATGCGACGAACGCAGGCGCCCTAGCGGAGTGCCATTCCTTGAGGTGCTAGAATCACAGGCTGCTCGCCCGCAGCGCGAGCGTAGCCCTAGCGGAGTGCCATTCCTTGAGGTGCTAGAATCGAGGCAGCTATGGACCAGCGCGCCGATCGGCCCTAGCGGAGTGCCATTCCTTGAGGTGCTAGAATCATCCGTGGAGGAGGGTAACGATGCGCTCTGCCCTAGCGGAGTGCCATTCCTTGAGGTGCTAGAATCTCCGAAACCATGCCGCGCATGCTCCCTTGCGCCCCTAGCGGAGTGCCATTCCTTGAGGTGCTAGAATACTCTCCGCTGAAAAAGCCCCTCTAGCAGGGGCTTTTTCAATTTTAAATTCTGTAAAACGGCTTTCGGTACCTTTAATCGCCTTTCAAGAGGAACGCTTTTCAAGAAAAGATTGGCGGAGAACAATTTCGATTTTTCGCTTTTTCGGATGAAAATCGTCATTTCGCCTCGCCCTCTTTCCTCGGCTTTTAAAAAATCGCCCAATCTAATGTGGTGTATCGGTGAATAAAGCCTGCCGGTTCGGCAATAACATTATCGATTAGTTGTCTACATACGTAAAGACCCAGTCCATATCTCACAAGATACCAGGAAACGGAGCCACCTATGTTATTGACAGTCACAATCGGCACACCTAAGTACCTTTGCGTTCAGGACAATTGTCTTGTCATCAAGGCTCGCCATGAGGATAAAGTCCTCGACAAAATACCCCTGTGCGATATCTGGGTCATCATAATCGACAACCCCCAAGTCTCGATCACGGCATCGCTTATGGGGCAAGTCAATGATGCAGGGATAGGTGTTCTTTTCTGCGGCTCCAACCATATGCCCAACGGCTTGGCACTCCCGATAGGCGCACATTCAAGACATGCGGAAATCGTGGAGCATCAGTTGGCTATCTCGAAACCACTCAGAAACCAACTCTGGGCGAAAATCGTCCGCAGAAAAATTGAAAATCAAGCGCGTGCCTTGGAGTTTTGCGGCGGTAAGCCGTGCGATGTCGAGAAAATCCTCAGCTATGCCAGGGGTGTCCAGAGCAATGACAAGACACATCGGGAAGGTGCGGCAGCCAGCGAGTACTTCTCCAAATTGCTTCCCTACGGGTCGCGATGGACGGGTCCCATGACTGCGCCACTGAACTTCGGGTACGCAATTCTCAGGACAGGCATCGCACAATGTGCCGTCTCGCATGGATGGCTCGTATCGCGCGGCATTCATCACCATAGCGCCGAAAACGCCTTCAACTTGGTCGATGACCTCATCGAGCCGTTCAGAGCAGCCGTCGACCTTATGGTGGTCAAGGAGAACATCTTGGCCCCACTATCGAGGATGAACAAGGAGACGCTGACGAAGGTCACCTCGGTTCTCGTACTGTTAGACGACAAGGAAATGCCTGTCCAGACAGCTATCGATGTCTATTGTGAATCCCTGAGAAGGGCAATCGAGCTTAAAGATTCAGATCAACTGCTGCTGCCCACGCTCATCGGTTTGGAAATGGCAACACCGGACAACTTGAGAACGAGAGGAAGGCTATGAGAATCATGAGACTCCTGGTGATGTTCGACCTCCCTACGAAGACGAAGTCAAATAAAGACGCCTACATCAAGTTCAGACGGTTCCTGGAAGATGACGGCTATATCAGGGAGCAGAACAGCATCTACTCCCGTAATCTCCTCAGTAGGGCTTCTGCCGAGGCTCATACGGAGCAGCTGAGGAAAAACCTTCCTCCTGCGGGACATGTCGTGGCGATGCAGTTCACGGAGAAGCAATACGTTGACAGGGAAATCCTTGTCAACACCGGAACCTCGGGTCCCGGAGGAAATGAGACGCCAGGAACGCAGCTCTTTCTGACATTTTAAACGAAAGGGGAGGGCGCGGCAGCGCCCTCCCCTTTCACGTGTTTACCACCATCGATTAACAGCGAACCGCTCGATTGGTTAGGAATTCAAGCCAGCAGAGACCCAAGCAGTCCTCCTGCATAATCTTTAGTTCGTCAGTCCACTTCGTTGGCGTTGGAAACTTCTCGGCTGCGAGCGGGCCGGTTTTTTGGAAGGAAACTTTCCCAGAGGATGACAGCTTTACGTTATTGTGTGCTATGTCATAACCATAATAACGCCCAACGATACCGTCTTGAATCAGTACAACGCCGCGCTTCAACAAAAGGCTCGGCTCGTTTCCGGTCAGCGGAATCTTCTCCCAGTAGTCGATTGAAAGATCCTTGGAGAACTTTCGAATGAACGGTTCCCCGGTCTTCCGCTTCTGCACGTCGATGTAATAGAGGGGATCCAAAAGCCAACGCGCGGCAGATTCATCATATACGGCAAGCAGACCGTATTGCTCGTCATAAGCCCTAGCAGTGCCCTTGCCGTCCTTCCATGCGGTGGTGCAGGGACCCAATGCGCCCTTTTTCTTCTTGATGAGGTCCTTGCCCTTTCCATCAATACCCTTGTAGGAGAAGGTATTTTCTTTGAAAAGCGCCCCCGTTGCGGTGCGGGTCGGTGAATAGGTCGGCACGATACAGGGAATCCATGCCTTGACCTGATCTCTGTACTCGGGATATGGCAGCGAGCCATCCAACAGGCGATCAGCATCTCGGTTCGTGGCGTGTTCCTCACTGATGAGGGCGATGCCCTTGACAATCGAGGGCGTGCAGGCGGCGATTACCGCGGCATCGACGGCATAGTGGCGGTCGTCCTCTTGGTTCTTCTTGCCGGCATCGTCGAGAATGCCGATGCGCCAGATTCCGCGCATGAAGGACGTCGCCGCACCAGAGACGCAGAAGACGTGTTTTCGTCCATCCTCGGGGAACGGGAGGCAGTCGGCAAGCCATTTCGCGACATCCTTGGACATGTAGCGGGTATCGTTCAGGTTTCGGCTGATGAAGGAGTCGATGTTATTCGTGAAGTTATCTTCCTTCAGCTTCGCGAGTTTCGAGGAATAGTAGTGCTTCGGCTCCTTACCGCTAGCCCAGACATCCATGCGG
Organism: Collinsella sp.; assembly: GCA_046995905.1. GTDB lineage: Bacteria > Actinomycetota > Coriobacteriia > Coriobacteriales > Coriobacteriaceae > Collinsella. Next base: position 1,455,826 of record JBKXET010000001.1, on the reverse strand, counting down.
ATGCAGAATTCATCCCAGTTCGGCGCGGTAGGCTCGCCCGAGGTCATCCACTCGTAGGGCGTACGGTTCGACTTGTCGCGATTCGATTTCGTCAGGACGAGAACCTTGTTGGTTCTCGCATTATCACAGGAACGCGAGAAAGGAAGGATGTGGTCGATCTCGACATAACCCTTTTCAGTCAGCATGCGACCGAAATCAATGCCCTGACCCGTGTAGGGATCCTTGCCGCCCTGCTCGTTGTACAGTCGGACCTTATCGATGTCACGGCCCCTCACCTGATCGGCATCGGAAAGACCGAGATATTCAACGATATCGTCCTTGGCCTTCTCGTTTGTCCTTCGGTTGTAGATGTTCCCGCTGGCAATGAGCTTCTTCTCGTGTTCAGTGCGCTTAAGGTCATTTGCCACCTCCACGCGTATCGTGTCGGGTAGGCCATAGTGCCTGATAATCGAGTTGATAATCCTGCGTATCTGGGCGCATGAACGCAGGACGACCGGATTGGTGCAGATTGGTGAGTATTTCGAATAGGGCATCAGGAACCCGTCATCGCTCGCGTTGCGCTTAGCCGCCAGTGCTTCACGCGCGTCATACAGACCCGTTGCGACCTCGGCATCGTACAGGCGATTGATGTTCGTGTCCTCGAATGTATCTCGGAGCATCTGTAATGCTTTCAGGCTTGTCGAGCCGTACCCCGTGAACAGCTTCGAGCCATAGGGCAGTTCGAGGAGAGCCTCCATGTCCTCTTGCTTCAACCCATCGGTGCGCTCGGCAATACGGGTGGCGAAAGACTCGGATGAGGATGCATACGTCGCCGCAGCGCATACTGCATCGGCGAGGTCGACATCGTCGTGCAGGCGGTTGAGTAGATCTGGGTTCAGGTCATGGAGAGTCGAGCAGAGGACATTCCATGCGGGAACTTTGACGCAAACATCCTTCGCCTCGTCCGATTGGCGGACTCCCGCGAACGTGTCGGTATCGGCAAGGTCGAGTTTCTTGCGCAGCTGGGACCATTTCAGCGGCTTCGGGTTCTTGGAGACCTTGAACAGGTCGTGAACGATTTGGTTGCGCGTCAAGGGCGAAATCTGCGTAGCGACTGACCCGATATGCTCGATCTTGACGTTCGCGAGCGTCTGGTAGGCGCGGACCATCTCGGATGAGATGGATGATTTCGGTCCGCGTTTAATCGGCTCGCCGAGATAGGTGCAGTAGCCCACCTTTGAGTAGATGATTCTGTCTCGCTTGGTCGTGTCTGTGAGCCAGCGCAGCGCGGCGAGATACTCCCCTTCAAGGGATTCAGTGGCAAGCCCGTTTCCAAGTTCCCGCTGATGGCGGAAAATCGCGTGGACCTCGTCCACAACCATGTCGATATCCACGCAATGGATGTAGTCATCTTGACGGTTGCGGATTTTCGGCTGCGTTATGAGGTATTGGGCGAATGTCTCGTAGCCGTTAGCATCCATAATCTCGGCGTTTTCCTTCAGGGCCTTCTTCACCTTGCCGGCATCCTTGTCGTTGTCGGCCTTGCCGTGGTCGATGTAGCCGCGGCGACTGGCGAAGCCGTAGAGGACGCGGGCGAGCTCGCGACTGGAAAGGATTTCGCTCAGGCCCTTCACTCGCAGTTGGATGTTGTCCTGTTCGCCCTTGCGCACGGAGAACCATTCGGAAGACGCGCCCTCGGGAATGACGCCGTGAGCCATCAGAATCCTGCTGATATGCTTCTTCCTCGCCGCGCGGCGAGCGATATTGCGTCGCTGCGACCTCGCCTGGCGTCTTGCTGATGCCAGGCTCGTCTTGTTTTTCGGATTCCACGGGCAATCGAACAGATGGGTCGCCATGAGGACGATTTCTTGGTTCAGCTCGTCCATGAGACAGACTCCGATGCCGGCGATTCCCATGTTGATGCCGAGAACCAATTTTCGGGGTTTGGAGCCGAACTGCTCGCGCGACATCAGGGCCGTCTTCACGAGCTCGGGGTCGAATCCGCAATCGCACGGATCTTCATAAGCTGCCATATTCACTTCCTGTCTTCTTGAAGCGCTTGGGGTACGCTTTCCGATACATCAATAATAGTATAGCCTCCCGCATCGGCGGAAGGCTATATCAAGCCAAGGAATTACGGTCCGATATCAATTGAAGTCGACAACGGGGGCGTTCGCGGCAGCGCCCGCGTTTGCAGATGTGATGGCAGCGATACCGAGTAAGAACGTCGCGCATGCGACCAGAACCGCCTTAAAGTGCCTTTGGAAGAAGGTCGGGTGCCCTCGCGGGAAACCTTTTCCCTTCGAGTACCTCCAGACCTCGAACTCCACTACCCTACCCCGCGTTCTCGAGCAGAACGAGCGTATCTGTGGCGCTGACGACCTTGAGATCCAGGTTCACCTTATACCAGTGCGCCGTATCCTTCGAGACGATGTAGTAGTCGAAGTGACTGGAGGTGAGGTAGGACAGCTTTGCCTTTTCCGATTGCATGGCGTCCACGTAGTCGCGGTAGGGGGAAGTTACTCCCATGACGCCTTTCTCATCCCAGAGTTCGGGACGTAGGTCGAAGGGAACTTTCATCCCCTTCCATTCCAGGTAGTTGTAGATGACGGGGTCCTCGGCGTATACGACGGGGTCGTAGAAGCCACCTTCGTCAATCTCTTTCACCAAGGGATACGCCGAGCGCTCGGAGGACACCCAGCAGGACTGCCCGCCGTTCGTAGCGCAGACATAGCAGTTCGCAGCTATCGGGCCGATTGCAGCAAGGAGGGCTATCAGGGCGATGAATTTCGCCGTCTCCGGCGATTTCAAGGGTGACGGGTTCTCCGTCTTTGGAAGCATGCTCGCAAATGTGAGGGCGCATGCAATCGAGAAGGTCCATACGTTTCGCCAATGGAGCATCGTCGCGATGAAGGTGGCGAGTACGATTACGAGCATAGGCAAGTCGATGCGCTTGCGTCCGATGCCGGCGGTGAGCGCCACGGGGATGAAGCCAACCGCGAAAAAGATCACGCAGAAGCCCTTGGTCGCCTCGAAGGCGGGCTTCATCTCGGAAATAACGTTTCCGTACGATGCCGCCCCCATCGAGGTTATCACGTAGCGTGCGCCATCGACACCGTAGGGATTCGCGAAGGATGCGACAAGCATCGCGACCAGGGCGATGCTGAGGGGGAAGATCTCGCTGAGCATCTCCTCGGGGGTGACTGTTTTGAATTTTGAGAAATCATCGGGCAGCAGGAAGCAACCGGCGATGAAGACGTCGAGGAGCCACATGGCAGACTGCATGTTGACATGCAGCACCGTGATCGCAGGCAGCGCCATGAGGTAGCGCCAGTCGCCTGTGCGCCGCCAACGGGTGCAGACACCGATTGTCAGGCACATGCATGCCATCGACCATGCCGTAGGACGGACTGAGATGTAGATTCCCGCCCCGAAAAAGGCGAGGCCTATACAGAAGAGCAGGCGGGGCAAAGTCAGGCTTCTATCGTCAAATCCTCGGATTGCGAAGGCTATAGAGAGTGCGACGATGGCAGCCAGGAGAGCCTGATAGACTATCGTGCCGGCGTAGCCCGCTAGGACATACGAACCGTAGAGCAGGGCATCGTGCAGCCACTGCTGGACGACAATCGGCCTGTAGGACGAGAAGGACCACGGGTTCGCGTACGGGATGCCATGTTCTACGATTTGCTTTCCCGTGGCAAGCAGGAACCAGCCGTCGCTGTCATACGATCCGTTCCCCTGCATGAGGAAGCCTGCCGTCGACATGATGCAGGCAAGCAGGATAAGCAGCAGGCGGTCACGCTTCCTGGTTTGCACGAACGGCAGCAGGAAGACGCGCAGAACGGGGATGCGGAACGGCCAAGCGAGCGGGGCTTCACTTTCAGTTGTCATTCTGCTCCCCCTCCAGGGGCATTCGGACAATCTGGACGCCCGAACCGCGGCGACAGCGAATGGAGGAGCCGTCCTCGAAGTGAACGATCGGGGCGTGACCGGTCGCGGTGGATTCGATTTCAATTGAGTTGACATAGAGCTTCGCGCCGTCGGGCAGGCGCAGCTTCATGTCGGGGATAATGACGATGCCGTCATCGGTCTGGGGTAGCTCGATCAGGCCGCGATCGATGGCCTCGAGAAGCGTCGAGGCCGCCTTGGCATTCGCCTGTGCCTCCTGATCTTCGTAATGGAACTGACTGCGAAGCTCTCCATAGGCTGCGAGGAAATCGTCGACTGCCTCCTCGAGCTCTGCCGTGTCACCATGCTTGCGAAGTCTGGCTATGGCCTCGCTCACCTTGACCGCCGACTTCATCGGAACCACTCCGATCCGAGTCCGGCAACCTCTTGCATTCGTGTCTCTTCGCGATTCTGCAAAACCTGTCATCTCCTGTCAGGACGAGCGGAGAGACGAGCCGAGTCATACCGAGTCAGTCATACGCAATCAAGTTGGGAATAGCTGGCCGCGCTTCGCGCGGTCGGGGGTATATTCGTCTCTCCTGTTTCATGGCGCTTGGGGTTACGCCAGTATGCTCAAAATATCATGAATGAGGTCGCCGTGACAAATGTCAGTCGTCGAACAAAGAGTTCTCACTATCGTCGAAGGCATCATCATCGTCTTCCACGGCGAAATGCTTCCCGAGGGACGAGTCCGCGGTCGAGTCGGAAGGGTCGACCGCGAATGAGTCGACGGAATAATCTGCGTCTCCCCCGTCATCCGATTCGATGAGGTCCGCATCCACCGCGTCTTCAGCATTCTTGGCTTCGTCCAGCTGAATCTCCTTGTAAGCCTCAAGGGGATATCCGATGAGATCGCAAATCTCCTTTTCGGTCATCTCTGGATTGGCCTTCTTCATATACTTGAAAACAAACACCGCTTGGGAGTTCATTGAAGAGAATTTGGTATCCGTATAGGAGAGTACGCGTTGGGCCTCGAACTTCGCCCCGTTAATAAGCCAGTCACCCGAGCCCTGTCGCCAAAGGGCATCTACCGTTCCGTTCGCTCGCTGCACGATGATACGGGAAATCTGTTTGATGCCTCCCCGCGAGCATAGAAGCACGGATGTACCCAGGCGCCTCGATGCAGCCGTAAGGCAGACGGGGTTTCCCATCGAATCCGTGAGGCCGGGAATCTCGATACGATCGCCCTGGGGCGTCGCATCGTACCAATAGAAGTCCAACCTCAAACCGACCTTGTCCACGAGGTCGAGACGCAAGTCGAGTTCGGTCATGACGTTTCGGGCAGTCCTGTCACCCGCACTCATCGCATTGGTGGTGGTGAAGGCGCTCGTGTCGAACTCCTTCATGCGACCGTTCTTATACTCGATGGCAATGATCATGCGTACTCCCTAGTGATGTTTGGATTTCTGGATTTCAGCTGCATCCTCCTGATGCTGAGAACTACCGGAATTGGAGGAAGTTCCCGTCGGGTTGTTTGCCGCAAGACCGCCATAGCCCTTCTCATCGCGAATGTCCGCCATAGCATTGAGAATTTCCTCCTCGGTCATCCTCTTGCGACGGCCGTCGCCTGCTGTGGATGTCTTGGGATACTCGATGCCTAGCGAGCTAGCCAAAGAAGACGGATGCTCGATATTGGGTCCGAGTTGCGCTTGATTGCGCGGAGCGGAATCGTTTTGCTCAATGGTTGATTTCAAGCGACCCATAAGCTCCGCGCCTTCGCGCGTACACGGCACCGCTGCCTTGGCGATGGCAAGGGCGGCGGAACGCTCGTCTTCGTTCATCCAGCGCTCGCGTCCAACGAGCCCCTGAGCCCTTTGACGTCGGCTGGAGTATTTCTCGGCCATCGCCTGTTCTATAGAGGGTGCAGCATATCGTTTGCCGAGCGTCGAACCCTTGACTTTCCTGGAGGTGGGGTCACTCGGATGGTGGTAGACGATATCGCCCTCGCGGTTGTAATTGATTTGTATGCCAAGTTCACCCAACTTCGATGCGAAATCGGCAGGACCCTTGGAGATGCGCATCGCGATGTCCACTCGGTCCCTGATGTCATCCTTCCAAGACCAACCTTCGCGGGTCTCAATCTGCCGCTCCGCCATGGTCTCAGAATCGCCGAATCCATGCGGGACAACAAGACGCATCACACGACCGTCATCGGTTCTCATGGTCGTGTACGAAAAGCCGGAGACTTTGTCGGAAGCGGTCGGGTCGGTCTCGCCGACCTTCGGCTGTGAACTTGGGGCAGCACCGACCGTAAATGTCTCGGGTATCAGCTTGTCGACCGGATGACGTTCATCCAGTTGGTCTTGCATCGCCTCGCCGAAGTCCTCGATTTGTGCGCCCTTGGCCTCGTTGGCGAGGACGTTGTCGAGCGCCGCCATGGCGCGATCGAGTCTCTTACCGCGAGAGACCTTTAACCCCTTTGCATCCATCTCGGCCTGAGTGTAAGACCTGCCGTCGGTGGCGAAGGCATGCCAGCCCCGTTCGAGCGACATGGTTTGCAAGTCGGCTCGCATTGCCTGGACGACTTTGGTAGTGCGCAGGCCGGAGATGCGTCGTTTCGTCTCTAGCTCGGTGTTGTTGATGACGAGATGGGCATGCAGGATTCCTTGTTTGCCCTCGGCTTCGCGGGCAGCGTTGTCATCGTGGTAGGCAATCGCCACTTCGAAGCGGCCGATGCCCTGTCCTTCCGGACCGCGAGAGTCAAACCACTTGGATGCCCACTCGTTCACGAAGTCGCGGAAGTCATCGAGTTCAACGCCGTCATCCTTTTCGTCCAACGAGATGATGAAGTGCTCGTAGGTGCGGACCTTGGTGTCCTTTTTGACGGGAACATTGTTGCCGAAAATCTCACGGGTTCGGTCCATCACCTTTGCCCAGTCCCTCCCCTTCCAGTCGCGATCGGTCAGGTTGAGGAAGTCTTTGTCGATGGCGCGGTCGTTTTTGAAGAGGTAGTAGCGAATCCACTTGGCAGAACTATGTCCAGAGAGAATCTTCATGTAGGTCATACTTTGCCCTCTTCCTCGCTTTGGTCAGGAAGCGGTGAGCCATGCTTTTTACCGCGGACACGGCGGCGACGCTCGCGTTCGAATTTATTGATAGGGGCCTCAGATTGAGCGAGACCGACGGCAGTCAGGTTGACGGACGGTTTGGCGGACAGGGTTTCGACATCTGATGCGAGGGTCTTGAGACGGTCGTAGATCGCCTTGTTCTGTTTGGAGAGGCGTTCGTAGAGCCCAACGATTTCCGTGCGCTCATCTTGCGAGAGGGCGCGATGGTTGCCGTACTTCTTGATGATGCGGTTCAAGGCACGAACCGCCTGATTGTAGTTCACGCCGATGGCGCGGACCTCGTTGGAGATGGATTCGAGCATGCTGTCGGTGATGGCCTGCACGGCCAAACTTTCCGTTTGGTCGACAGAGTGCATGAGGGCGAGGTCTGGGCCGAGCGGACGGGCGAGCGATTCGGTGCCCGGTGTGGCGCGTCGGATGGATGTCAAGTCGAGTGTGACGGGGAGTGCAACTAGGGTGCGGAGGTAGTCGCTTCGACTGGCGTTAAGGGCGTCGGCTCGGGCATCGAGGGCGGTAAGGTCGGCGGTCGGGAGGCGGACCGTGATGCGGCGCGTGGCGGACTGGGAGGCATTTGGGGGAGGCAAAATGTCTGACAGGCTGGCTGGCGGCGTTTCGCGCGACTGGTTGGGCTGCGCCTGGGGCGACATGGGAGTCGGCGTTTGGGGCTGCAAAATGTCGGACATTTGAGATACGCCGGGGCTAATGTCTGACAAATTGGGCGTGGCGGTCTGGGGTTCATTTTCATCTGGCGTAATGTCTGACATTTCGTATCTCCTTACATACGGCCGATGGTGAGCTTCGCGAGCAGGCCGTCCGCCAAGCGGATCTAAATGTCTGACAGCCTGTCGGACATTTCGCTTGGCGGGAGCGAGCGGAGCGAAGCGATTACAGGCCGCTAGCGGCCCCAGCTGCGGCTTTGCCGCAGGTTCAATGTCTGACATTTCTAATGTCTGACATTGAACGCAGCTGGCGTGCAAAATGGCCTTATGGGTAGTGTGGGGCACGTTTTTTGGCTGGGCTGGGTGTTGCCGCAACGGCATTCACAATTGACAAGGCCGTTTTGCACCTGCCGCCTGTCCGCAGGACAGGCGGCCGCGCCGCGGGGTGATTCGACTCTGCTCGAGGTGATTTTTGCCGGAGGATCCATTTCTGTGAGTCCGGATAATAAGAAATTGGGATGCCGGTAAATGTCTGACAAACTAGTGTTGGCTGACAATTCAATGTCTGACAATGCCACAGCTGCGGAACGGAAATGTCTGATAGGCTATAGGACCCTTGATGAATGTCCGACAAAGCAACAGGTGGGAAATAGCGCTTATGAAGGGATCGGCGTGATGATTTAGAGCGTGTCTTAGAAGTGCGATCGGTGGATGGGTTCGGTAATCTGAGTCGCGATTCGGCTGCGTCTCTTCCCTATTCGATGAACGGCTGCGAGACTGTTGAATTGTTTTTTAAAGTGTTTGCGGCGCAACTGCTGACTCAAAATCACAAACGAAACGATATCGAAACGCTCGTGGCGGCAAACTATTTGTTAGGAAAAACCAATCGTAATGAGTTAATCTGAACGATGATTCGATTGTCTTTAGGATGCGAAATATAAAAGCGCAAATGCCTCGCGATCTAATTGGAAAGCCGTCAACCACTTTCCGTGCAACCTAAAATGAAAGTGCAGACTACTTCTGAAAGCTCTCGATTGCCAATCCGAAAACCTATTTCGGCTTTTTACAAAGTACAATCGGCCGTAGAAATTAGTTTGAGAACGACAGAATTGAAAAGATAATAACCTTTGCAGATTGGACGGCTTGTATTCAAATAGGTATCGGTCGGAAGTCTTGGCGGTGGATACACAGTCAGATGAAAGGGAAATCGAACACGCTAAATTCTTTTTATTGCAGGGCATTAAAGATAATCTCAGTCGGTCGTAACGACATACGTGGGCCTTGGCAATAAAAATAAGAACAAATAGCGATACAGCACAGTGCCAATAAAGGCTCTGTGCAAGTTGTACCAATTGCTTGAAATGCCCTCGTGACAATAGTCCGTAGCTATAAATTGACTACCGAAAAGAGCGTACGATAAGCATTGAGCTCTCCCCGAACCGTAAAATCAGTCGTAAAAAGCGGACGGATCTGAATCGCCATGTTCCTATCTATGTTTTCAGATATGGTTCGCCTTTACGTTACGCCCGAAATTAGCAATAGCAAATGACAATTCAGACAGATGAATAGATAGATTCCGTTTGATTCATAAAAATCAAACGGGAAGAATTACTGAATTATCTTTTCTAAATCGGTGTCTTGATTCAGTTGAGACTGTCTTTCTAATTGAATGACAATTGAAAATAATAACAAGCAGTAATACTACGGAGTGCCATTAAAGGCACTCCGCATGCTATTCGATTAGCTTTTCAGCTGGATATCTAATTTGATTTTGAGTATTGCCTAGACGATGATTTGGAGCAGTAACTCATTTCGATTTGTAAGTGACTTGGTATAAAAAATGAAACGCACTGCGAGTATGAACATGCAAATCAAAATTGATATTGCTGAAAATGCTTTTGAGTATGGAGTGACGTTTTATTTCAAAGTTCCTCAGTCCAACAGTAAAGTCCCCTAGTAGAGTTCCTAAGTTCCCGCCTTACCGACATGTACATGCTTGGGTGTACGGAGCACCCCTTCAATATGGCGAATAACGCCCTGTCCAAATGTCTCGATCTGTAACAGGTACCGCCCATACTGCATCTTAGCGTTACAGATTTAAATCTTTGATTGAGAGGCTGAGAATTAAACACAATCTGACAGTCTAGGAAACGGGTGATGGATTCGCTATGTCGAGCTGCGGAAACGCGCCTCGGTGAGCAGTAAATGGCGAACCACCCTTGCGGTCTCGGGCCATCTCTCGGAGTCCTGCTTGACCCTGAACAGGTAAACGAACCAGTTGAGGTACGACTGGAGGTTCGACATCGACATGCCCGTGAACCTCCAGAGGTACCGCTTGAGCCAGGAGCAGAGGTTGTTCACCATGGCCATCCGCTCCAGGTAGACCGGGTCGTTGACGTCGGCCCTGTGCGCCTCCTCGGCGCAGCCCGACTCGCGGATCAGCGCGCCGTGCGCCCTCTCCCTGTCGTGGACGACCAGGCTCCCCTCGGCGATATGCCCGCCGAGCGCCCCCAGCACCCTCGCCGAGCTGGGCTTTCCGCGGCCGCACACCACGGCGACCGGGTTCTTGTGCACGTCGATGGCGACCGCTATGCAGGCCTTCTGGCGGGACAGCCCGCGCTTCCTCGCCACGCCGTACCCAAGATGCAGGTCGGTGTCGTTCACGTAGGTCTCGTCTATCCAGACCAGGTCGCGCAGGACGATGCGGTCCTGGTAGCCGTCGACGGCGGCCATCACGCGGTGGCGCCACTCCCATGCCGTCTGGTGGGTTATGCCCAGCTCCTCGGCCATGGCGTCAAGGGGCACGTTGAACCGCATGAGGCCGATGAAGCGGCACCAGGTCGCCATGTCGGATTTGGACCCCTCAAGCACCGTGCCGGTGAGCGAGGTGAACCTGGCCCCGCAGGCGCGGCAGCGCCAGCGCTGGACCCCTCCGGCGGTCCTCCCGTCCCTGAAGGGCGAGGCCGCGCGGCAGGAGGGGCAGGCGGGGTCGGTGCGGTAGAGGTCGGCGGCCTCGGCGAGGGTGCCGAAGCCGTGCTTCTCGCGGCAGCACCGCTCGTCGACGGCCCGGCGGAGGAGCTCGAAGTCCCCCTCGTCGAGCGCCGCGACGGCGTCCGCGAAGGCGCTGTGTCGGTTCATCTGGGCGTTCCCGTCCGCAGCGGGGCCCACCCGGCGGGATTGTCGCCAAACAAGAGCCGGGTGAGCTCCGCTGCAAATTCTCGTTTGGCGGGAACAGGATAGCACGGCGCGCCCGGCGGACCATGTCGGGGCCGGATCCATCACCCGTTTCCTAGACTGTCAGAAAACACAAAGGTTGCTGAGCTTAATTGAAATCTGTTTGGAAGGTAGATTAAGCGAACTAACATCGGTAAAACCATTTGCGAGGCAATCGGTAAGTCCTTAGTCGATTGTTGGAAATCAGACAATCGCAGCAATGATAAACACAGCGAAGTGCGTATAGAAAGAGCCGGGCTATCTTTTGACGGAATGTTCGCAATGAAAATGTCGCACCTCTAACGGTTTAGCATCAGGGAAATGACTTGCTAAATAGCGCTCTGCACCTTTTTGAAGTCTTAGTAAACGACTTTGGCTTCCGAATTCGTTACTGAAATCAAGTAACGAAAAGGACCAATCCGATACGGATTGGTCCTTTAACATGGCACTGAAAACATTTCGGAAGCAAGATTTACCGAAGATTTATAGGAAAAACCGGTCGTCCTCTTCTTCTATTTCAGTCTGTTGGTCAAGCTCATAATCTGCCCTGTAATCGCCGCGTATAACGCGGATGGAAATCAGAGCGATTGTAAACGTAACGATAACGAAAACATAAATGGCCTCGAACATAAACAGCTTCTGGAATAGATAGACTGCCGCCAACGCTTCAGCCTTTGCCGCAGATGCCATCCATTCGTTCTTGATGATCTCGAAGAAAATAATCGATGCAACCGAAAAGACGAGAGATCCAACCGAAACGCCACTGAGAAGTTTGCACAGAATACTCGTACGCACCGCGCCTGAAATCTCTGCGATTACCTTTTCAAAACGTGTTCGGATATTCTCGGCGAATTGCTTTCGCTTCTCAAGGCGCTCTTGCTTCTTTTTGAGGACGTTCTCGTCCTTGATTCGCTTGGCCTCGAGTCGTTCGGCCTTCTTCTTTGTTGCCGCCTCGAGACGGCGTTTCTCCTCGAGACGCTTATGATCAGCTTCGATTCGGTCGGCAATCTCGCAATATTCATCGTATGAGACGATCTCCAGATCACTTGTACCGGGATGTTGCAGACCAGGGCGGCAATCCGCACGCGCTTCGCCGCACGAGAACAGTTCCGTACGGGAGCACCCATGTTCACAGTGGCAGCACGGGGAATAAAGTCCATCGCAGTTGCATTTCTCAAGTTCGGACTCAACAATTGCCCTGAGGTCCAAGTTTTCCGTCTTCATGCGCTTCATCAGTATCTACTCCGCCTTGCTGAGGTCGATACAATACGGAGCGATTCGGTAACCGTTGGGTGCCTCTTTGGATCCAACCTTGTCCTTGTATTTGAAAATAAGGACGCGATGTCCGACCAAATCTCGCCCCCAGATCTTTTTTACAGCGGCCTTATGACTGGAGTCCACACGCTCAGAACGAACCCACTCCTCCTCTTCCCCGTTATCTGCCGAGAACTTAATCAGATAGCGTTTCGAGGATTCCTCGAATTCAATCGAGTTAATAGTCGCCGCGATTCTCACCGAATTACCGATCAAATTCGGCAATGATCGCTCAGCAGTGAGACGATTCATTTTCAGCATCTCCTGAGCGACGGCAAGCTCAAGGTCGTCGTACTTTCGACCGCTCAAGAGCAGGGCGAAATACGCCATGCGAATGGCTGCCGGATCGAATTGGGTGTCGTTATCCATCTGTCCTCCTAATGTTGAAATTGGCTTCTACATCTTGGGACAGCCTGTATATATTCAAAACGACATGCCGCAGCGGCAACGGAAAGAGGGATCCAGCCGCAACAGGGCTGTAAATCAGCGCCGTTGGTTGATTTCCGATCTCAGCCGAACACATTGAGCGGATAGGCCATTCCCGCAGTTAGCCGAACGCCCCCGCGGCCCCTCCTGGGGTCCGGGGGCGGCATTTCCCCAGTTGAAGGAACGGTGGAGATGTGTTTCGATGGGTCCGGTGGCCATGCTCCGCCCGCCGCCCGGCACCTCTTCCCAGACTCAGCCGGACGGTCGGTCCGTCTATTCCGTTTTCTTCCAGGCTAGGCCAGCGGGGCATCGCCCCTCTCGGCGCGCGCCCTCTCGATGAGCCCCGGCGTCAGGTCGAGATCGACGAGCGCCACGTCCCCCACGCCGTAGGCGTCCAGCAGCGCCGCCGCGTCCTCCCCGAGCATCGCCCTGAAGGCGCGCGCGGGCGTCGAGAAGCCGAGCGCGCCGCGGGGCTCGGAGTTCACGTGCGACATGGCCAGCGCCAGGTCGGCCGGGGCGAGCCGGTCGAACCTGAGCCCGGAGCCCTTGGGCAGCAGCTTTCTTATCTCGACGTGGTTTCGCTCGCAGGCGCCCTTCTGGTCGCTGCGCCTCGGATCGCAGTAGAACAGCCTCGTCTCGCCCGGCCCCTCGCCGAGCAGCGCCGCGATCGCCCGCTCGTCGGAGAACTCAGCGCCGTTGTCGGTGAGCACGGCGCGGAACACGCGGCGCGTCCCGTCGGCGCCGAGGACCGCCCGGACGCCCTCAAGGGCGTCCGCGACGCGCCCGGCGGTCTTCTCCGCCAGCGGCAGCGCGAGCTGGAGCCTGCTGGGGCGGTGCAGCAGCGTGAGCAGGCAGGCGGAGTCCTCCCGGGCGCCCTCGACGGTGTCCATCTCCCAGGCCGCGGCGCACGCGTCCTCCCCGAGGGCGAGGAACGCGGCATGCGACCTGCGGGCGGAGTGGCGGGTCGCCGCCCGGCCCGCGGCGCGCTTCCTCGGCCTGTATCCGACCTTGCGCCTGAGCTCCATGTTGGTCATGCCGTCGTAGCCCGCCGAGACCCAGCGGTAGATGGTCGACGGCGACAGGTCCACGGGCCCGCCGTTGCGCGCCGCCATCTGCTCGGGCGACAGCCCCCGGCGCAGGCAGTCCCTGATGGCCTCCAGCCTGGCCGCCGCGGCGGGCTCGTCGGCGTCTATCCCGCGCCTGGACGAGACGAGGACCGAGTCGGCGCACAGCTGCGCGGCCCGGGCCTCGTAGAAGACGTGGGGGCGGCGCTTGCAGCCGATCGCGCGGTACCGCCCGCACCCGTTGCAGCAGCGCGGCCACGCCGCCAGGCGCGGGCAGGCCGCCGACAGGTCGGCGGTGGCGTCCACGCGCTCGCCGCGCCTGGCCTTCGGCGCCGTCGCGAACCTGTGCGACGCCACCTCGGCGCTCACCGTCGAGGGCGACCTGCCCAGCTCCCTCGCGATCTCCCTGCACGACGCCCTGCGCTCCAGCATCCTCTGGACCGTGTCCCGCTCGTGCCTCGTGAGCCTTCCGTAGGCCCTCGGAACCGCCCTCGCGGAGCCACTCTTCTTCTTTCCGGACATGCCGTCCTCCGATCTCCCGGGGCCGGCCGGTCCGGCCCTCAGGGTATCGGGTTCCCACATTCATCCGCACATGTGCGGATGAATGTGGGAGGTGTTCGGATAAAGTCGATAATCAAGGAATCAGCGCCGTTTACTGCACAGAATCGCTTCGACGCGTCTAGAACATTTATAGATTGGCTATAATCGAAATAGACTATCGTATATCTGAAAGAGGTTTTCAGTGCTTGAACGGATCGGTTCGTCCGACGCTATTCGCTATATGGTGCAAGACTGCGGCATGACGCTTGCGGATGCATCTATTAAAACCGGCAAGCAGAAAGGCAGTCTGTCGACGCGCCTGCACAACAATACGCGATTCACCATCGATGAATTCGTCAAGATCTGCGATGCGTGCGGCTGGCAGCTCGTGCTTAAACGCGGAAACAAACAGTTCGACCTGCGCGGGATTGATGAAAACAAACCGCGTGAGGATGTGAAAACGCGGCGCTAGGATTAGCCGTCAATCCGCTCCTTCCAGTAATTGCATCGGTTCGAATGGGCAGTTTCGAATTCGTGGCCATCCCTGCGGTGACATAGATATTCAACCGTAGTGTCTTCAGGGCGGTGCAAATCGTCTCGGACGTTGCCGTCGCAAGTGCAGTAAAGACAGTTCGCGCATTTGCGTTTAGCCTTTTCCGATTGCTCCAATGAGCGCTGCTTCGCACGAATCATTCCATCACTTATCGTCATGGCTATATCACTTTCCATTCATCTGTCTACCCTGACCTGTCGGCATGCTTCGCCTGCGAACAATTCCTAGCGATTCAACTATCCAGTCCCGTCGGAATGGCTCTAGACGTATGCGAAATCGACAACAGTCTTACCGTCGCTCATGATTTGCTTTGAAGCCGCCAAGGCCGCAAGGTTATCGATTCGGTCTTGCTTGGGCAGCGACCCCAAACGAGTCATGGGATGGTATGGCATCGGATTGGGCGTGCTTGCGAGCAGCTCGGAGGTGCGGGCCTCAATCTCGTCGGCGTAATCATCTAGGAAGTCCCATGCATCGTCTACCGGCAGCATCCTCTCGCGCTTCGGATTCTTCCAGTCCTTTACAGAGCGTCCCGTTATGCCCAAAGCCGTTGCGATATCGGACGTCGGCACTCCCAGGATATCAGCCTGGGCGGTAAACTCGGCCTTCGGATCGATATCGGGGAAGTCGTCTAGGTGTTCCTCAATCCACTCATCATCACGGCAAGCATAGACAAACGAGTACTCCATATCCTTCGCATCGAGCTGATTGGCAACCAAACTGCTTGCGAGATTGTAAAGACCCACCGGTTCGGTCTCGGGCAGGTCTTCGTCTCGATACCACGGGAGAATGTATTGACCGAACTTCTCGTGGGATCCATTCGACTCATTCAGGCATTGCATCGTAAGGTCGCCGAGCTTCTCGGTTTGGGCATACACCCAGTCAAAAGCATCCTTGACCGGTACGCAATCGAGCTCTGGATCGAGCCACTTACGTACGCTGGAAACGCGGATATCGAGACCGCGGGCGAGATCTTCCGGCTTGAGCCATAGGTTATCGAGCTGGCTCTGCATTGAACACTTGAAATCGAACATGCCTGTTCCTTCCTGTAGCGGGGTTGCATGACACACCTAAGTCATACCTTTTATTTGATTCTATCAGTAACATGGAGCATAATCCCCATTCAAATTCTCACTGTAGATCTGTTGCAATCACAGAGAAAGACTTGAGTGGGCAGGGGCGAGCATTGCCCTCCCCTGCCCACGCCGTTCATTAGGCGCAAGTTGCAATACGGTCGCCTTGGCCGAAGCCGTAGCCGTCTGCCCTGCCGGCATCTTCAATTGAAGTATCGGAGGAGACGGTAATGGACTGATGCTTCATCTTCTTGAGGTTCAGCTCCTCGTCCATGTAACGCGTGACGCTCTCGGGTACCACGATCGCAAGCGCCATGGTCTCGTCATGCACGAGCTGCTCGCGATAGGAGCTCTCGAGACCCTCGATGAACCCGAGGCAATAGCTATTCTTCACGCCCGCACGACGGCCGATTTTGGTTCCATACTCCTCAGCACGCCTGTCGCAGAACTTCTTGAAGCAGTTCTTGATCGCATGCTTGGTGGCACGGAAACATCCGGACGTGACAACGGCATCCTGGCTTTCGCCGACGAAAACGAAACGGGTGCCGGTCACGGGATGGCGACCGGTCCAATAGTCATAGGCGCCGTAGCTCGTCTGCATATAGTAACGGCAACGGTAGTTCTTCGCGATAACGTACGCGAGGAGCTTGACCCACTCGGGGACGCGCTTACCGAGTTCCTCGGCGGCCTCGTTGACCTCGGGGGCATCGTCGGTGAGGTCGATATCCTCGATGGTCATATTGTTCACCGCGAGGAGGCGCTGGAGGGCAAGGGATGCCGCCCTGGCTTCGCCCTCGGAGGTCGCGCCGTCAATCATGGCAAGAATCTTCTTGAGCTTGGAATCGATGGGGTTCATGTGGTATCTCCCTTCGGGTCTGCGGGACGCCTGTCGTTCCGCTTGTGATATATAGTATAGTTGAATGTGGAACGAGATGCAAGATCTATCTGAGAAAACAGAACGAATAAAGGCAACCGCCGCCGATTGCCATGAGTCACCGGTGTGTGTCAATGTTGCACGGCTGAAAATCAACGCAGGAGGTCCAGCTCACCTTACTCCCACAGACATTTTCAGAGCTCGACGAGTTCCCAGCTAGTCGAGATTTGGACGTCGAGGCACTCCCCGCTCTCGATGCCGACAGTACCGCCGCTGGCTTCGAACTCGCGGAGCCACTCGTCGCGGAAGGCCTCGGCATCCTCATGGCTCTCGAACTTCTCGGCATCCTCGGCGCGGTCCACGACCTCGAGCATCACTCCGTCGACCTCGGCGGCGTAGCCGCGCTCGGCGTTCGCGGTCCAGTTCTTCGGTCCGATGGTATAACTCTCGGCAAAGCTGACTTTCCAGACGTACATCGTTATTCCTTTCTCTGTGGTGTTCGGGATGCCCATCGTCCCGCCTGTTAACATATATTAAGAATGAATATGATGCGGGGAGCAGGATCTATCTGGGAAATTGGGATAGAAAGGCGATCTCGCGACCGCCTTTGCCCTAGACTCGATTTGAAAGCACTAGACCTCGATTATCAACCACTCCTTCTTAAGATCATCGCTTTCGGCAACGCATGTATAGTTGTCGAACCAGATGCGGACACCGTTTTCGTCCATACGGAAATCTCCGTTATCATATGAACGCTCGTCCATTAGAAACTCGGCAATATCGACTGTCACACCGAAAGTATTCTGGATACCCTCAGCAATCGCCCTGGCTGCATCCTCGCGGCTGTCATACCTGCCGACCTGATCCATTCCCCAGTCGCTTGTATAGTTGACTAAAATGTGCATTTGATAACACGCTCCATTCCGATTTGCAGGACGCCGTTCATCCCGCTGTTGCTGCCATATAGTATAGTCGAATATGGAACGGAATACAAGATCTAGCTGGGAAAACGGCATGAAAAAGGCTGTCGTGAGATTGCCTTTGACTAAATCGTCGGTATGGGATATTCGGCCCGCATGTCTGCTCTAGCCTCTTACCGATCCCAAAACGGTCCTGGACAGCTCAGTCAATTTGATATAGGCGTAGGGATCCCAATCGTCCTTTCCGTCCCTGCATGCAAGCAGTCTCTTGAGCCTAGCTTGGGCTTTTGCCTGCACCTCACGCCGATCGTATCTATAGGCATCGCAAAGGATCCCGACAATATCAAGGATCTCACGTCTCTCGGTCGCGCGATTCTCGAGATCTTGAAGCATTTCGTTTTCCAATTCGATCCCGTAGAGCTCGTCACCGAGAAGTTTTACCAGCGCATCCTTCTTGAGAACTAACATCAGCCTAGAACCACCTTTCTGCAACATGGAAGGCCCCCCGCATGCACGCCCGTATCGTTCAATTCACGCTTGATTGAGGCTGTCAACGAGAAAAGACGCCTGCTGGGTCGATATGGCGGTGCCTTCCCTGCAATGAGACCTAATACAGGTCTGCCGCTCGGAATTGCGACTCGGCGAGCCAAAAGCCGGCCGATTGACCTAGCTCCTCGGCGGCCTGCTTTGCAATACGGATAGCGCTTTGCTTGGCCGCTTTACTTGCCGCCTGGTCGCCGGCATCTGCGGCGTTCCAGTCCTCGACAATGTAGGCCGCAATCTTCTCGATATAGTCCTGTTTTTGCATTGGAAGTGTCTCCTTACGGGTCTGCGGGACGCCTATCGTTCCGCTTGATGGCATATAGTATAGTTTAATATAGGGCGGGATGCAAGATCAGACATGAAAAAAGGCGATCTCGCAACCGCCTTTAATCGATGGGCTACTCTCCGAAGACGGGCCAGTTGTCGATGTTCTCGGTGTCATAACCCAAATATACGTCGTTTTCGTCGGTCACGTAATACTCGAAGATATCGGAATATCCAAACTTTTCCATATCCGACTTAATCCAGGTTATAAGCTCGTCAGGACAGGGAATATGCTTGGCCTTGATAACCATGCTGTAGTCCAAGCCGCAATCATCGGCAAAGCCGACCACGATGAAATAAACCCCATCGTAGGTAACCGGCTCGGCTAAATTGCCATGCAGATACAGTCCGCCCGTGCCCTTCTTTCGCTGTTCGGATAAATAGCTCTCCGCCTCGTCCCAGTCCAGGAACTGGAAGCCGTTAACCTGTTCGCCTTTGCCGTTTACCAAGGTAATCATGGGGCATCTCCCTTCGTGCTTGCGGGACGCCTATCGTTCCGCTTGTTGATATATAGTATAGTTGAATATGGGACGGAATACAAGATCTAGCTGGGATAACGTTAAGAAAAAGGGCAATCTTGCGCCCGCGCTTTTATTCTATTGTTCCCAATCAACCAAGGAGGACAACACGACCTCCCGAGGCTTGCCATCCAGCCCCCTTAGGACTGTAGCCCTGAAGACCACGGTTTATGTAATCGCATCTGAGAACTAATGTGATCACATCAGTTCAATGAGGATGGCGTTCATGCCGCGACCGCCTTTTATGAGGCAATCGCGGCGAAATAAAAGTCGGTGTCGATGATCCGACCCAAGCGCTCCAGGGCATCGTTCTCGTCCTCGCCCTCGACGACGAACAGGCCCTCCCTGTGCTCGGTAACCTTAATCGTAAAGTTCTTCATGGGGTATCTCCCTTCGAGTTTGCGGAACGCCTTTCATCCCGCCTGTTTGCATATAGTATAGTTGAATAGCAAGCCGGATGCAAGATTTATCTCGAAAAACGGCATGAAAAAAGGCGATCTCGCGACCGCCTTTAATACGAAATGAAGCTATTCCAGACCCCAAACGCGCTTCTCACCGAACTTTTCGAGCACCTTCTCGGCCAAGTCATCCCTTACGTAATCGAGTACATCGCGGATTTCCGAATCATGATATCCAGGCTGCTGGCAGGCCTGATACTCGTGGCACTGGATGCAGCCGTACTTCTCGCCAAGGGTGAACGGCTTCCCGTCATGCTTCTGCGTGAGCTTGAACTCATGGGCGCGGATATGCTTGCCTTGGTACTCGCTGACGGCAGCGTAGTTGGCATCGAGTAGCATCTGCCCGACAATCTGGCCGCAAGTCGCGGAGTTGTACTTGATGCCGGACTTCTCGTCCTTC
The DNA here is from genome assembly GCA_046995905.1 of Collinsella sp. Lineage (GTDB taxonomy): Bacteria > Actinomycetota > Coriobacteriia > Coriobacteriales > Coriobacteriaceae > Collinsella. The sequence continues at coordinate 1,435,955 of JBKXET010000001.1, read as the reverse complement.
AGACCAGCGGGCTCGAAGCCGGTGTCTGCCATTGCGGCAACGATTGCGGAAATCGTAAGATCGGAAACGACGTAGCAGCTCATATGAGTACCTCCAAAAGGGTTTGCGGGACGCCTTTCATCCCGCCTGTTGGTATATAGTATAGTTGGATAGTGAGCATAATGCAAGATCTAACTGGGAAATAATTGAAAACAGGCGGCCTTGCGACCGCCTGCCAACGAGCTCTTACTGGTCTCGACGATGGGCCATGAGCTCGATCTCCTCGACAATCACCTCGAGCTTGGTACGGTGCTGACCGTCCTTCTCCCACTGACTGAAGCGGAGCTTGCCGTCAACGGCAATCTTATCGCCCTTCGCCATGTACTTGGAAATGCCCTCGGCTCGGGTGCCGAACATAGTGCAGTCGATGAAGTTCGGGCAGTCCTCCCACTCGCCCGTCTCGCTGTTTCGACGGCGATCGTTGACGGCAAGGCCGAACGAAAGGACGGGAGTCCCGCCCGCAGTCATGCGAACCTCAGGGTCGCGGGTGATGTTGCCGGAAAGCATAACGCGATTGATAGACATAGGATGTTCCTTCCTCTAGGGGTCTACGGGATGCCTTTCATCCCGCTTGATGCCATATAGTATAGTTGTATGTTGTTGGGAATGCAAGATCAAAATGCGAAATAGTTTGAAATAATTTACCAGTAGAGATTGAAAAAGGGTGACCGTTGCCGATCGCCCTTTGGAACCTATATCCAGTGCCGCCGCACGTACGCTTTTCATCTGCTGAAAGTCCATCCCAGCCGCTCTCATATTCATCCTCAGCGCGATCGGTCAGATAGTAATTAAAACCCTCGGTTCCCTGCAATGCCGATAGAGCCTTCTCGACCTGCGTTCCTTCGTCAACATCGATCGCGAAGTACCACGAACGAGTTTCAGTGTATTTGAAGACTTTCTTCATGGCTCTTTCCTTTCCGGTATCAGGTATCCATGGAGTTGAATGAGGGTCCACTAAACCTGATGCACTTTAAAACTCCTGTAGCTGCCATAAGTCAATCAGAGTGTCCAAGACGGCGATCTGTTCTTCCAGAATATCCAAGTCATGCCCCACCTTCCGAAATATATACTCCCCGAAATCACGGTCTTTGGAGCACGACCTGACCTCAAGCAATAGTCCGACTCTCTCCATCGCCAAGCGCATCCGCACGTAGTTCACAAGGATACGATTACGAAAACCACCCTCCTCGGGTTCCTCAAGCGCCTTAATCTTTTTAATCATGCGAAGCGCCTCTTGGTTCAAACCCCGAACCCTGGCAATCGTCTCAATCTCCTTGCGATTCAACTGCATCATGTCCTCCTTTCAGCCGTATGCGCCAAAGCACATACGGTCATCAATCTACTCGGCGGTTCCGAACATCAAGGTTCCGATGCCGGCGGTGTAGTGGGAATCGAACCAACGCCAGACTCCCTCGATGCGCGGCTCCCCCTTCTTGAAAACGAACCAATCCGTCCCCAGAACCCCATCGGGCTGCTCGGGGTCGTCGTAGTCGATTGGAACGTCTTCCGGCTCGCGCCACTTGAGTTCAAGGAATCGATCCGTAAAGTCACTCATAGGGTATCTCCCTTCCGGTTTGCGGGACGCCTCTCGTTCCGCTTGTTGTCATATAGTATAGTTTAATATAGGGCGAGATACAAGATCAGCCATGGAAAATAGCATGAAAAAAGACGATCTCGCGCCCGCCTTTTGGTTGAATCTAGTTGTTCTTCTTCAAGACCTCCAATGCGGCGTTGATGGTGCATGAGACATAATTGGCGTAGCCGGTCATTTTGTAACCGTAGAAGTCATGCGCGGGAAGACGGTCGAGCAACATGGCGAGGCCTTCAAGGTTCTCGATAGCCTCGGCGCGATTCATACGCCTTATGTCATTTTCGCCCTCCATGGCATCAAGTTGTGTCTCCATGGATTCAAGGCGCTTCTCCCTGATGAGCATGTCAATATCCCTATCCCCATCGGACTGGCTTGCCAAGGCTTCGGCAGCCTGCTCGCAATCCTCCAAGGCATTCTTAAGGCTCATATCCATCTCGTCCATTGCAGTTTCCTTTCTCTATAAGGTATAACGGTCTTGAAATCGGTAAATCGGGGGGCGCAGTCACGCCCCCCCCCTGACGAAATTAAAGCGAGTAACGGTATGCCCTGACGACCTGGCAGGCGCAGTCAAACCCGCAGGCACCGAGGATGCAAGCAACCGGTATCACGATGCAGTTCAGATAGAGGTAATAGAACTGGCAGAACCAAGCGGCGAAGATGAATGCCGCGGCTCCGATAACCGCCATCGCGATCCTCGGAAAGTAAAAGAGGAACGTATCAAGTTTGCGATTCATGGGGTATCTCCCTTCCGGTTTGCGGGACGCCTCTCGTACCGCTTGTTGGTATATAGTATAGTTGAATATCGGGTGGGATACAAGATCAAAATGAGGATAATAACGAAGAGATTTACGAAAAGGGCATCCATTGAAGGATGCCCTTTTTAGTGATACGAGGTGTAAAACAGATTGTCTCAGAGTAAGCCGATGCGATTCAGGGGCAAATAGCGCATGACGCAGATACCGATCACGCTGTCCTCGGGAATCGATCCGAAATAGCGTGAATCGGCGGAGTTCTCTCTGTTATCGCCCATGACCCAGATTTCACCCTCGGGGACCTTATAGGGATAGGATATCCGCTTCGCTTTCCCGATGTACAGGGGATAGGAATCGCCCTTCGCGTAATCCTCTGCGATTTTCCTTCCGTCGATATAGACCGATCCGTCCCTCATATCGACCGTCTGCCCGCCCCGTGCGACGACGCGCTTGCACAGCACGTCTTTCTCGGGGTCCTTCTCAGGGTTCTCGAAGACGATGATATCGCCCTGCGATACGGTTCCCCCGAGCTTCAAGGTGATCTTCTCCGCAAGAACGCTATCCCCGACCTCAATCGTGTCGCACATCGATTCGGTGGGAATACTGAACGGCTCAATCACGAACGCCCTTACCAAAAGAACGGTTCCGATTGCCGCCAGGATTATCGCGGCGTAGATAATAGCGCCCCACGGAAGGAATGACCATGGCTTGTTTTCAGAATCTTCCGTCATTTAACCTTCGCCGCCTTTCCCGTGGCGTAGTCAATCCTGTAGCCGGGCTGGACGTTATAGCAATACACATCGAAATCGATGCTCTTTCCCTTGTCAGCAAGGGAATACGCCTGGATGCGCACGCCGCGGGCAACCAGCTCGCCCGAACGGAAATCGGGGGTCACCCTGTAGTAGACGCGGCCGCCGCCGGCGAAAATGAAATCGCTCACCTTTGTCTCATAGGGCAGCATGCCCTCGACATTCATGTAACGGGTTCCCGTAATCAGATTGCGTTTCTCGGCGTTCATACCGGACAGGCACCAAGCGATTAGGTGACAGCGATTGTACAGATACTTGCCGTCGAGCGAATCGTCTCGAACGGTTTGCCAGCCGGAGGGCTTCACCATGCCGATCGAGCCGCGCTTCTCTCCTCGCGATGGAGCCGTCTCTAGGGACACGACCATCTCCACCGTGCCACAACGACCAGACGGATCGAGCGTGGTTAGAATCGGCTCCTTGGGCGCAGACTCGGCAGACAAACCGCTCGTGTCCGAAAAAGTTACGGATGGGTTGCCGGCGTATTCGGGAATTGAAATCGGCTGACTTGAAGTCGAGGTTCCGTCTGGAGTCTGAGTCGACGTAACAAACTGATCGGCTGCAGATCCATCGAAGTACGCGAGACCGACATGCGTTAAAAGCGGAGCGCCGACGGCAATAGCGAGGGCGATGCCGAGTTCCAGCAGGCGCTTGGTCTTTCGACTGGAGATTTTCATGGGCGCCGCCCTTTTCGGTTCACGGGGAACAGCATCTGGCATCCTTTCGTACATGCATTGAGGATGCGTCCCCGCGGACCAATTGGGCAATTCTCACGCACGCGCAGCTGTGCCAGCAGTTCCGGTACGACCAAAAAGGCTCTCCTGGAACCGCATCGATTCATTTCCTGTCTTCGGCGCCTTGGGGAAGCGCATTAACTGACGTCAATCTTAGCACAGCAATCGGCAGTCCATTAGCTTTTGGTAGATTTAACGGCGTATCGAAATATGGCGTGCATGAAACTTACGAGGCCGAAGATCCGTGGCATGAATCGACTCTGATAATCCTGAGCGGATTATCAAACTCCTTCGCCAAGGCGAAGCTATGGGCGGTTCCCTTGCTCTGCCCATCCCAAAAGGCAATCACCCCTCGCTCGGCATGGGTGGAGATATAGGAATGCATCTCGCGGTTCCTTACGTAACCTGCCCGTTTCCCATATCGTGACCACTCGGCAGAGAAAATCTGCAGAGAGTAGCCGAGCTCGCGGGCATAACGCTCCGCCATGGCATCGGTGCCGGACGCACCGCCCGAGACGATCTCAATATCGGTCTTTCCGGCGAGCAGGGCATCGCATTTCGCCCTGAATGAGGCGTAATCGGTATAGCCCCTGCTTCCGACTATCAGGCAATGGAATGTCATTTGGAGGACGTCCTCTCTCATAGGGTTGCGAGCCGCTGTCCGTCCCGCTGACCGCACATAGTATAATTGAATATGTAGAGGGATACAAGATCCAATCGGCGAAAGGACATCAAAAAAGGCGGTCTCGTGACCGCCTTTTCTGGGAACCTTGCAGGTGGGAGGGCCTATTCGAAGTCGTATTCGCCCTGCACGATACTCCCTGCGGGAACATGGATGCGTATCTCACGCTTTGAGAACTCTCGTCGATCGCGTGTCCACTCACCTACTATAGGAAACTCGTGGGTTTCACGTAAGACCACATATTTATTGACTACTTCGACCCTCGCAGCATCGGTATCTGCGTCCTCGTACACCACTGTACCGTCGGCTGGGTATCTTTTTTACGATAGCCTCTATCGCTCTGTCTCACCATCACGGCATACTCGCCCTGTTCCGTGAGGTATCCAAAAGATAGCGCCGCTTTGCCGTCAAGGCGCGAATCGGTCTTGAGCGAAGCCAGGGAATGGGTCTCGACGACCTCGGCATCTTCATCTACAACTTCGAGATCCGTCGGAACGTCCGCCTGCACTAAAGCCAAGAAGGCCAAGAATGCGGCGACAATCACGGCAATAGACAGACCGAATCGCCTTGAAGACAATTTCAATTCCGGCACAAGACTGATCAACCAGAAGACCATTAAAGCAAATATCGGCGTGAACATTATGATTCTAGGCAAACCGTCCATTTTTCGTCCCCACCTATCAATCTATTGTCTCAGGTTCCAGCGGCGTATCAGCAACTTCCGTGCGTCATCTTCGGCATCGTCCATCGAGTCGGCAACCCCGTCGGGACCAATCATATGCATGTTGCACTCACCGCAGTTCATTATCATGCGGACGCCATAAAGGGTGTTTCCGTCCCTATCGTCCCAGACGTCGACGTCGTAACGGGTCGGCTCTACGTCAGTGTTGCCGCAAAAGGGGCATGGGAGAATATCCAAAACGTTTTCCTTTCAGCAGGGTCTGGATTGGCAGACAATCTCCCGCAAGCGCTTGGAAATGTCGTTTCCAGCGCCGCAGACAGTCTTGCCCTCCCAGCACACCGTACTCGTTATCGATTCGAGGTATTCGGCAAGACCCAGGAGGTCGGCGGGATCGACGATAACGGCATTTCCATGCATGCCGTGGATTCCGTCCCTATCGGCGGCATCAAGCATTCTCATTCCATTCACATTATCAAGACAATCGGATCTTCGAGCTTGTAAGTCATATAGTTGCAGCACCATGCGCGCCAGGCGCGGTAGATTGGCTGGCTGTTCTGCTCGTCGGCCCAGCCGCAGAAGCCGATGAAACCGTCCGAGTTGAAACTTACCGCCTCGCGGCCGTTCCACTGACCGGGACAGTCGATTTTGAGATATGCCTTTGCTATGCCGCCGTCGGCGTCCATCTTGCAGCAGAGGCTGTCGTCTTTGCGGCGGGGAATCGTATAGCGCGGGGTCTCGCCCTTGCGACACGATTCGGCGCACTCGATTGCGATATAGCCCTGCAGGGCATCGAGATCATATGGCTCGATATCCGCATATCGCAATTTAAGAGCCTGCCATAGGGCGCGACATTCCTTCGACGTCATGGCACAAGAGCTATCCAACTTCATCACCCAACCGTCTTCTCGATCTTGCGGCCGCAGACAGGGCAATGGCGGTAGAAATAGGCGCCGTACTCCCCCTCATCGTGGCCGCATTTGTTGCAAAACCAGACAGGTCCCGCGAAGTTATGCGATTCGTTATCTTTGCCGCGGACATAAATGCATGTCTGCACGTCGATTTTGTCGGCCAAGCCTCTTGCCTCGGATTGAGCTACTGCAGGATATTCCTCGTTGTAGTACTTCACGTCCACGCCGAGCGCCTCGGCAAAATCGCAGAGGTCGAGCAGGCCGCGCCGGCCACAAATATCGCCGTCGCGCAAAAGCTCCCTTTCAGCAGCAACGGACTCGGAGACGGCTTCTCGCAGGGACATGGCCATATCGAGCCGGGAGCGCTCCGCATCGTCGGCGTTGCCAGAGGGGCGATCGATATAGTCTGCGAGGGCAAGCGTATCGCGATTCCCGATGAAGAGTGCTCCGCCTAGGGGCTGGCATTTGATGCCAAGCTTAGCCAATGCGGTGACAACATCGACGCGGTCAGCCATCGGGCCATGGTCGGCGACGGCTAGGGCGCGGAGTGCGTTCGCCATCTCGCGGTTTATGTTAATCGGGTTTTCCATAGAGCGTCCAGTCCTTGTGGCTTAGTCTCGTGGGGCTTTGGAGCCGCCCTGAATTACCTCCAAGGGCGACCTTTTCGGGATTACGACCCTGCGCCCGCAATAGGGGCAGTTGTTTATGGACTCGATTCTCCACCCGCCCTCGTAGTTACCGTCAGGCAGGCGAACCTTGCCGAGCGGCGCGTCCGCCCCGCAGGCGGAGCAAGTGAAGTGTCCCGATTGCGGACCATGGACGTTCTCACACGTTCCGGGGTCGATGAGGTCTGCGAGCAAACCTAGCGTCTCCTCTTCCGTAAAGGGAATCTCATCGGCAACCGTCTCCTCAACGATGCTGCAATGGATGCGGGGCCTAAAGGTATGCCAGCCATACCATGGTGCCGAGAGTTATAGCGCAGCCTCGCTGCAAAGGATATCCGGGTATCGCTGTCAGGCAGAGGGTCTGCCGCTTCGTAGATATTTATCACGGTTACATCCTGTCCATCGGAGCGCTTGGGGAACGCTCGCATTAACTATAGTTATTATAGCCAATACATGTCACGGTTATCGGCAGAACGTAAGTCAATTCGAATTAAGACGGGGCACCGAATCTATTAAAGCGGCTGTCGAGTGCCGCGAAGTTGGAACTCGTTCGCCCCCCACTGCTTATCGGCCGAACTTTCATGGGAGCATGGGAAATAACGGTAGACTTCAAGCTCCCACTGCCTGCGATCCGACTTAGCCACGGCATCCAGAATCAGACCGGTGGCAAGCGACAGGGCACAGAGAAACATCAACGCGACAGTGAGAATCGCGGTCGGGAAACGAGGCACGAGACCGGTCGAAATAAACTCGCGAACGACGGGAATGCCCAGAACCAGTCCCGTCGCGAAAAACGCAAACGCGACCAGAGAAAAGAACCTCAGAGGGCGATAGTCCTTGAAAAGGGTGCCGACCGTGGCAATAACCTTGATGCCATCGCCCAAGGTATCCAGCTTCGATACCGATCCCGCAGGCCTGTCGCGATAGTCGATCGGGATATTCAGGATGCGCCAGCGATGGTCGACGGCATGTATCGAGAGCTCGGTCTCAATCTGGAAGCCCTCGGAAAGGACGGGGAACGTCTTGATGAAGGGCTTGGACATGGCCCGATACCCCGTCATGACATCGGAATAGCCGTAGCCGTAGATCCATTTAATCATGATGCGGACCAGGTTGTTTCCAAACCCATGGAACGCCCGTCCATTCGCCCTAGCATATGTCCCGTTTGAAAGCCTATCGCCGACAACCATATCGGCCTTACCGTCAAGAATCGGCTCGCAAAGCGATTTAGCCGCCTCGGCCGGATAGGTATCATCGCCGTCCACCATGAGGTAGCAGGCGGCATCGATGTCTCGGAACATCTGGCGGCAGACATTTCCCTTGCCTCGGCGCGGCTCATAGCGGACGGTCGCCCCGTGCTTCATCGCGATCGCCGCGGTCGCATCGGTCGAGTCGTTATCGTAAACGTAGACCGTCGCCTCGGGCATCTCGCGGTGGAAATCATCGACCACCTTGCCGATGGTCAGTGCCTCGTTATAACAGGGAATGATGACCGCAATCTCGTCTTGATTCACCAGTCACTTCCCTCTACTAGATATCGAGATAGATGCACGGAGCGTCGCATGCGCCGCCTGACCGGTTCGCAAGGCGAATCCGGCCGCACTCTTCGCCAACAACCTCGGCCCTGGATATAGAGGGCGGCAGGCGAAATAAATCCTCGTGGTTGATAAAGGCCGCACACGTCACCCACCCATCCTCACGGATAATCACGAGTTCGCGAACGTTGGTCTTTTCACGGCAATACTGGATAACGGTCATTTATCTATCCTTCCGTAAGTTCCGCCCGCATATCGGGCAATAGTTGATAGGGATCCAAGCGCAGTCGATATCGTTATCGTGGGACATCGTCAAATGCACCCCGTGCTGGTCGCTGACATCGAGCGCAAGGTCTACCCCCTCGATCAGGGCCATATCGCCGCAGACGGTGTCGATATCGTTGAGGAGTTTTGGGTGGTACGGGGAACACCATGGGCAATAACCATGGGAAAAGACCTCACGCGACGTGCGCCAGGAGCCGGCGCTATGGCAGACCATCCGAAACAACAGCTCGGAAACCGGTACCGTGCGCTTGCTTCCCGCACCGATCCCGAGGTCATATTTTTTCTGAAGCCGTCCCCTGCCGTCCGGGCAGAATACCGCCGCGCTTTTCGGTAGTTGGCGGGTCTCATAGAGCGACTGCGCGAGATCTGGAGGGCAGACGAGCCAATTCGCATCGCCCCAGAAGGTCAAGCCGTGTCCGCTCTTGAAATCGGCCATGCACGATTTGACCTCGACGAAAACGAATTCACCGCGCTCGATAGACGACGGGAACATAGAAAGTCGTTCGGGTCTGAATCCGACGAAATCGACGCGGTGGTCATCGTCCACCCAGACCTCAGATGCCACCAGAGAGTATTCGCGACGAAGGCGAGCCAAAACGCGTTCGGATAGCTCGCTCGTCGTCTTATCACGCTGCCCCAATTCATGCCTCCCGATTCTGATGGGATTCAGCGAAGTCGGCTATCTGTCCGACTCCATGCGAAGAGCCTTCTTGATTTTCTTCAAGACGTCGAGCTTCTCCTTCTCGATTTCGTTGCGCTGCTTCAGCACGTCAACCATTTCACGCAACTCATCTTCGATATCAATTAAATCAACTCCACTGATACTCATGACGTAATCCCTTCCTTTATTCGCTATAGCGGGTATTCCAAGTATTGAGGGCGGCGATACAGGCGTTGTATTCGTCCTCGCCCTCGATAATCGATTTGCGTTGGGGACCGTCTATCTCGGCGGTACAGCCTCGGCATCTGCAGGTGGCAGATGAAAAGTAGAGCGTGGGTACACCTTCGACATACGAGGTGGTTCCCTGCCCGTAGGGGTAGATAGTCACCTGCCTGCTGCCACAAAACGGGCACGGCTCGGCATCGTCGACATCCATGTAGGAGGTGTTCCGGCATCCGATGAAGTCCGTCCGCTCCAACTTGTATCTATGCTTTGACAATTTTCTGATTCCCTCGGTCAGGTTCGAAGAGCAATATCCACGGGCCTGCAGTCGATTCACCTCGATACTTCTTTCAGCGGCGACCCGTCGCCGCCGTGCCGAAGCAAATTAGATGCCGAAAACGGCACCGCATGTAGGACAGTACGCGGCGAACCGGACGTGATATGGGATGCCCGTCCCGCAATTCGAGCAGGCGGAATGACCGTTCCTCGACACAACCGTCGCAATCGGTCGCGCAATATATGCCGCCAGCAGCTCATAGCAGCTGCGCTGGCTCATCGGGTCGAAATCGTCATCGCAAGTTTCCTGCAGAATATCCTCTAGGGCACGAGGCGCCGAACTCGATTCGGACTCTTCCTTCAGGACATCGGCAAGTTCGAATCGATCGCTATCGGAAATATCGACAGCAGTTAGCTGGCTCATATTAGACCACCAATCTAGTAGGGGTAACTTAGTTCGCCGACACGCTCGGCGCGATGGACTCTATGGCGTGTCGAGAAACCACTGTTTGTAGGGATAAATGGGGAGAACAGTGAAGTTCGAACAGAGTCCACCGCGCTGGGCGTGTCAACCCATCTCTAATGAAGGGGCTGCGGTGCCGTCTCTCGCTCAATACGTGAATCACACACAGAAAGGAGGAAAAATAAAAAGGAGTCAAGGAAGGTCGGGAAAGACGGAAAAACCCGATGGAAAAGGAGAATCAATATCCAAGATGATCGGGACGGCACCGCGGCCCCTTCACTAGCCAAGGGCAAAGAAGCAGGGCAATAGCGGCGGCGTAGCAGGTTATAACCGCCGCCAAGAAGAGAACCAGTCCTAGCAGAGACATGGTTTAGACTCCGCGATTCGGGAGGTTCTCGATGATGTATTCGCGCTGGCGGCAACCGAGCCCCTTGACTCGACGGGTCGGGGAAACGCCGGCTTCCGTCATGAGCTGGGTCGCCTTTGCCTTGCCGACGCCGGGGACGGCAATCAGCAGGCGAACTACGGGAATGCGCCAGTATTTCGGGTCGGCAGATGCCTCCTCAAAACTGACGGCACCCTCGCGGACAAGGTCGAGCAACGCCTTGCGTTCTTTGCGGGCGGCAGAGGCCTTCTCCAAATTCTTACGGCGCTGCTCATCGGTCATAACAGGCAAGGTGTTAACGGAATCAGCCATAGAGTCACTCACTTTCATTGTCGAATAGGTCTTCATATTGATCGGGGGTCAACTCGCAGATTGCCGTCTTGATCTCAGAGCGGTTCTTGCGGGAGACCGTGATAAAGGCCCGAAACGGCTCGTAAGGGTCATCGGGATTCGGGCTGGAGGCAACTGCGAGCAGTTGCCCCGCATGGCGGAGCGTCTTGGCAACCGTCTTCATGCCCTTCGGAATAAGAAGGTCTTTCGGCTCCAAAACGCGCTCGACATGCCATTCGCGCCCGAACACCTCTTCCGAATCCTGGTTCTCGTTCATCTAGATACCTTCCCTATCGAGTTCATCGAGCGCCTGAATGACGATATCGGTCGCAATCGCCCAAAGGTCGCGCATGCGGATGTGGTGGGTGACGGCCGCGACCTTCATGCGGTCCACAGCCTTCGAGTCGATCTTGAAGGAGACCTGGGTCTGCCGCGGGAAATCAGCCGCCGCGTACTCCTTCGAGTAGGCGGCCTTGATCGCGGCCGCCATCCCCTTCACGCACTCATCGCCGAAGGGATAGGGGCCTGTCGGCTTCGCCGTGTCAGACTGGCGCAGACCCGATCGACCGGAACGGCGGTTCAACATGGCACGTTTCGCATCCGCGGTAAGGTCCATGCGGTTCTTCGCTGGTGCGGCCATGGCTACTCGCCACCCAGATACTCGTCCACGAACTTGCGGAACTCGGCCACGGCGGCATCGTTGGGACGGAAGCCGAACAGCGGCTCCTTGTTGTTCGCCGCGTCCTCGATTGCCTTGTGCTTCATCGGACGCGCCGCATAGAGCTTCGTATGGCCGAGTTCGGCGATAGCGGGGAGCTGTTCGTCGGCGGCACGGGAAGCGACCTCGTCCTTGCTGTACTTGTTGAGCAGGATGCCGTCGATTTTGAGATCGGGATTAAATGCGTAATCGACCTTGATGGACTCGACGAGGTCATAGACGTTGCCGAAACCGTTAATCGAGAACATGGACGGCTCGGTGACGATAATCACATCGTCAGCCGCCACGAGTGCGTTCAGAGTGGAAAGGCCGAGAGACGGAGGGCAGTCGATGACGATATAGTCGTAGACATCCATCGCAGGCTCCAAGGCACGCTTCAGGCGAAGCTCGCGGCCGAGTCCCTGGGAGAGAACCGAGTCGAGGTCCTTCATCGCGATATCGCCCGCGATGATGTCGCAGCCGTCCATGAACTGGACGCAATCCGAGAGAGGGGTCTTCGGCTTCTCGAGCAAGTTGAAAACCGTAAGCGCATCGGGTGCGGTCTCGGCCTTCATCCACGTCGTGATGTTCGCCTGCGCATCCATGTCGATCAGGAGGACGTTATAGCCACGCTCGGCCATGCCCTCGCAGAGAGCCTTGCTCGCGGTGGTCTTCCCCACGCCGCCCTTGTTGTTAATCACTGCAATAGTCCTTGCGACCTGCGCCACGCCATCGGCACCCATCATCGGACTCCCTTCGGTTCCATGCGACCCCGAACGAAATCACAGACAAGGGATAGCCTGAGTAGCGGCCAGAATGCTGCCCGCTACCATGCGATATTTATAGATGTCGCCAAGTCATCTTCCTGTCCGTCATCCAGCGCTTGGGGTACGCTTTTGACTTAGCTATATGATAGCAGCCTGTCGGCATAATGCAAGCATTATCTTATGTTTGTCGGCGCGTCGATATGGATAGCCTGATTTAGCCAATCGTGAAAGATAAGTCCCCCGCGGTCACAACGATCGCAGGGGACAGATAAGGGATCGCGGATTTTAACCGACCGCGAAGTCAGAAGAAGATGAGCCAGACCGTACCCAGAAGCAGGGAGATATATCCCGCTGCGGTCACGAAAAGTTCTATGAGGGCGAGGATGGCTACCGTATTGGCCTTCGCGTTGCTATATGGCGTCATATTCGATGTGAATCCATGCACGGGATAAATCGCGCAGGAAAGGCAGATGGATTCGAGACCCACTTTCAGCAAGGGGTTCACACCTACCAACTCCCGCGGATACAACGACCCCATCAGGATGGAAATGCCCATAAGCGCCATCCAAAGCAGAAATACGCCGACCTTGAAGGCCCTAGCGTCCTCCATCCATGTCAGAGGAACCGCGCAGCCAAAAATATCGAGCAGCAGGGCCGAGGCTATCAAAGAGACAGCCATCAGTCTGCCAGACTCTCGGCGGAACCGGCATCCATATCGGATTTTGCCAGCAGGCCGCTCAAAAGCGACGGCAGGTCGACCCCAGTACTGTCCTTCAGACCGGATGCGACCTGGTCGACAATCGCGGTGGTCTCCTTCACGAGTTTCTGGGCGTTGCCCGATCCGTACATCTTGATGGAGTCGACTGCGGTCAACGGCTTCGCGACCTCCTCTGCGACCTTGGGCATGATATCGATATAGCGGTTTGCGAGAAGGTAGGGGTTCTCCATGCCGTTGTAGGCCTCGGCCTGGGCCTTCACGCCAGCGGCGATACCCTCTCCCCTGCTCTTCTCGGACGCACCGTCGGCCTCGCCCTTCAGGCGCGTAGCCTCGGCCTCGGCCGTCGCCTTAGCCTTGATGCCCTCGGCATCCTTCTGGGCGGAATACAGCTCGGCATCGGACTGGTTCTGGCGCTCGATGCGGGCGGCCTCGGCCTGCTTCGTGCGCTTGTAGAGGTCGGCCTCGGCCGCCTGCTCGGCTGCATAGCGGTCGGCCTCGGCCTGCTTCTTCACAGTCGCGTTCAGCTCGCGCTCCCTCACGTCTGCCTGGCGCTCGGCGAGCTCGACCTTCTTGGTCTCCGCAGCGATCTCTGCCTCCTGCTGGGCAATGTAGAGCTCGCGTTGCTTCTCGGCCGTCACGGTGGCCTTCACCATATCGGCCTCGGCTGCGGCCTTATCGGCGAGCTTCTTTAGCTCGGCCTTCTTCAGGTCGAGCTGGTTCTGGCGCTCTGCCACTTCCTGATCGGCCTGAATCTGGGCGAGCTCGGCCTCCTTCTTGATTTCCGCCGCCTGGTCGGCGCCCATGGAGCGGATGATGCCCTGGGAATCGGAGAAGTCCTGGACGTTGAAAGTGCGCAACTCGAGACCGAGGTTGGCAAGGTCGTCCTTGGAGCCGTCGAACACCTTGGCGTTGAAGCTCTCGCGGTCGCGCATGAGCTCCTTCAGGTCCATCTGGCCGATGACCTCACGCATCTTGCCGAGCATGACCTCGGTTACCTGACGGGTCATCTCCTCCTTGTCCATGTTCAGGTAGTTCTTGGAGGCAGTCTCGATCAGTTCGGAGGTCTGCCCGATCTGAAAATTCGCCACGGCGCAGGCGTGAATCAGGATGGCGTCTTGGGTCGGGATGTCGTTCTCGGTCGCGAGCTGGACCTGCACGGCACCGAGGGCGAGCATATCGACACGCTGGAAGCCGGGGATGACAAAGGTTCCCTTGCCAGAGACACTGCGCATCTTGCCCGCGCCCGAAACTATCATCAACTTATCGGGCGGACACTTTCGCCAGCAAGACTCGAACACGCAGACCACGATCACCACAATCAGGGCAATCGGCAGCAAATCGAAGATTACAGATTCAAAGAGCATGCAGCTTCCTTTCTTTAAGGGCGACCCTAGCAGAGCCGCCCAGTTATAAACAGTTATTTATCAGGGGAATTACGCCAAAAACTCTATCAGGCGTGCGAGCATCATGAAAAGCGTGCCGATGCAGGCAAGAACACCGCATGCAAGCGCGAAGGTCCACGCAGCATGCAAGATTCCGACCTGCTCGGCACGGCTTAAACCATTGAAGCCGCCGCCGTATCTCGTTCAAAAATCGCGAAGTTTTTCGATTCTGGGCATCTAGCACTCCTGTACTAATCAGGCAGTTGAATCCAAATCTGTGCAGAATCAATCACTGTGGTTTCTCATGTTCATGAGCATCTGGTTGTTCATGATCCACCACCAGTTGAATCGCTGGCGCTGACTTTCGGCTGCCTGGGATTTGGCCGCATCGGCGTCGTCGGACTGCTCTTGGGCCTCGTCCGATTTGACGGAATCGGAGCCGGTCAAGACAATCGGGAAATCGGCACCGACCTGCGCCGCGTTGTACTCGGCCAGGGAGACCTCGTGGTCCGCCTCGTAACCATTGTTCCTGACGGTGACGTAGTAGTGCTTGCCGTAGCCCGCCGAGTCGATATATTTGCCCTCAACGGTCCCCGTCCGCGTCTGCTCGAACTCAACCGATCCCTTTTCGTTCTCGGGAGACCGCGCATCGGAACCCAGAACCTCCATAGTTATACAAATCAGCGCAATAACAATCACGATGCCCAAAAAAACGAATTCGATTGCCGCCTGGCCGCTTACCGTGCCCTTGTTGAATCGCATCGACCTCGCGCCCTTAGAACGGGATATCTTCATCGAAGGTATCGACTACGGGGGGCATCGGGGCCTGAGGGGCTGCGGGCGCCTGCGCGGGCTGGGCTGCTCCCTGGCGCTGACCCAAGAACTCGATCTCATCGACAATCAGGTCAAGTTTGGAATGGCGCTGGCCATCTTTATCCCATGTCGCGTAGCGGAGCTTGCCCGCTATAGCGACCTTCTGTCCCTTCGCGAGAAAATTCAAGAGAGCCTCTGCTCGCTTCCCGAACATGGTGCAGTCGATGAAGTTGCCGCGCTCATCCCACTCGCCCGTCTGCCTGTTGCGCACCGAGGTGTTGAAGGCCAAGGTGAATGAGAGGAGCTGTGTGCCCCCCGCCGTGACTCGCAATTCGGGATCGCGCGTCAGGCGACCCGTCAGGGAAACGTTGTTGATATCGGACATGTCGGTTCCTTTCTAGAAACGTTAATCGATAAGGCTGGCCACGCGGTTCGCACGCCCGACGCGGCCCGCCTGCTTCAGCGCTTTGTTTCGCGCCGCCTCGACACGGCGCACTGCGGTGGAAATCTGATCCGAGATGCATGCGCCGCTCGAGATATCGGCATAGAGGATGCTCACGACGAGGTTGCGCTTGCTGCCGTTCACGCGCCGACCGATGAAAAATGCGGGGTACGCTTGGACTATCATCATGCGTACGGTCTCCAGGCCGCGGCCCTTGAGCGGGGACGGCATCGCCACGTCCACGATCTCGCCCACCAACGACTCGACCGCCTCGTGGACACAGGTGCCGTCATCGTGCGGCTCGTCCTCGAAGCGGAACATACGGCTTCCTATTGGTTTTTCGTTTCGCAAAAGGGCGGAGGCGGATGTAGCTCCGCCTCCTGCAAACAGAGTGTTCAAATCGTCATCCTATCTGTCCAGCAGGCTGTTTGGGGTGCGGCCTGACAGCTAGGATATTAGCATAGTTATCGGCATACCGTTATATGTTTCTAGGGTTATCGATGGATGGTGTGCAGTTACGGACATCTGGGGACGCTTTCAGACATTTTCGTGGCGTTTGCGGACATTGTCCGAGGATGTCCGGAAATGCAAAGCCCACACAGGATTGCGCGGGCTTTGCACTAGACAAGCTAGATAACAAGTTAAAAACACCAGACGGGGCAGACGCGAAACGAGCCCGTCGCAACGCTGCTGTCCGACGGAACGCCGTGGACGCAGACAAGGAGGAAGCTGCCGGAGTTGCCCGGATACGCCGAGCGCTCCCACCAAGAGGGGCCAATCTTCAGGCAATCGTTACCCGAATCGTTCTGCGTCACCTTGCCCTTGAAGGCCTCGTACTGGGTGCCCTCGGAGGAGCTCCACGGGTAACTGGAGGCCCAGTGGGAGGTGGGGACGATCTCTGAATGGCTGAGCAGGAACAGCCTGTCCGATGTCGCGGTCACGGCGGCATTATTATTTGCATCTCCACCACCGACGTTGTTCGTGAGCTTCCTGACGGTCTTCACCTTGGACTGGAAGTCGGACGGCATGAGGCTCCAGACCTCGCCGGAGTTCATCTTCTGGCGCAGCTCCGACTTCTCCCAGCCGCCGGCATTGGTGTTCGTGGCGTTCATGCGGGAATAAATGGTCGTCGAGGTGGTGAGGAACGTAAGACCGGCCTTGCCCGACCCGTCGGCTAGATCATCATGGTTGATGCCGATGATTCTGTACTCGAGCGTCTTGCCGTTCGTCAGTTTCATCGAGAACTTCGTCCCCGCGTCCATGGCGGCCTTGGCCTTGGCGTACGCCGGCGACGCCTCGCCCTTCGCGGCGATGTCCTCGGCGACGGCCTTCTGCTCACCGAGCGTCCAGTCATTCGCGTCCTTTTCGATAGCCGCCTGGACGGTCGCGGAACCCGCGCCGTTACCGCTGCCTGAGCCGCTCGGTTCCCAAGTCCCGCCTGCTGTCCCGCTTCCCAATACTCCCGCCACCGTGTTGAACTGGTTTCGGATGGCCCCGGCCACGCCGGGCCCCGCGAACACGATGACCAGGCCGATGACGGCGATGATCAGGACGTACTCGATGATTGATTGCCCTCGGAGGCGGGTATTCCTAGGAGATACCCCCCCCCCGAAGGTTCTGCGCCGCTGCATGCATTTGCGACACTCCCTTCGCTCAGGGTTGATATAGCATGCAGGAAGTTACTATGGGCCAAGCAGATCAAGGCGCAACGTGCCGCAGCGGCAAGAAGTCTTTCAACATGGCAATGGGTAAGACTAGAGGGTGAGGCCGCGTAGGATCGCGGCGGCGCCGCCTAGGCGAGGCAAGTCGTCGGCGCATCGGGTCACTTGGATGCGGCCGCGTACAACGTCTCGATAGTCGGGACGGGTGACGGTCGGTTTCGAGTTCTCGGAAGAGACTGACACAATCTCTATCACATCTAGATTCTTGGGGGCGGTACCGGCGGCAACTTCGAGGCATCCATGCGTGTGCTTCGGGCCGAAAGACAATTGCCAAGGCTTGACGTCCCTCGCGACCGATAGAACGGGTACGCGGCCATCGGGCATCGACGTCCCGTACCAAATGACATCGAGGGGGACCTTCATAAAGAACATGTGGATCGAGGAGCACTTGCGGAACAGGGCGGCATTGCCGATCGGGACGTCGGAACGCCCCATCAGACCCATGAAGCGCTTCCAGAAGGTGTCCATCACCTCGAGCCTGTAGGTGCCGATATCGTTCCCGGCCGCATCGAATAGACGCGCCTCGCTATCCGCCATGAAATTGTCCTTTCAAACCACAATCGATGATGGTTTGAAGATAGGGGTCATGGCGGGCGGCGGGGGCGAATTGCCGCAGCGGCAACGATACGGGAGTGCGACAGGCAATCTGAGGGCCGCTGTATGCCCCCTTTTTTTCAAACCGACTACCTGTACCATGGACTCAAATTGTCCATACGCTTGCCAAAAGAAAAGCCCGTGCAAGATTGCACGGGCTTTCATCTCGAAATCTAGAAACAAAATGCGGGCAGGACGCAGCACTTGCTCGTAGCGTAACAATAAATGTCTGATGGTAAGTAATGATCGCCGTAACTAATAAAATACTTTGAATCATACTTATCGGGTAGCGCTGATCGCGTCCACACATGCATCTCATTTACATCAATTTCACCGTTCGAATCCCAGTAGTTTTCCGTCACCTTGCCCTTGAACGCTTCGTACTGAGTGCCTTCGGAGGAGGTCCAGGGATAGCTGGTTGCCCAATAGGATGACGGCGCAATTTCGGAGTAGCTGAGCAGGAATAGCTTGTCCAAGGTGGCCGTCACGGCGGCATCCTCATCGGCACCCGACACGTTGTTCGTTAGCTTCTTGACGGTCTTTACCTTGGACTGGAAATCACTCGGCATCAGGTTCCAAATCTCGCCCGAGTTCATCTTCGCACGGAGCTCAGAAGCCTTCCATCCGCCGACGTTAGTCTTCGTGGCATTCATGCGGGATTGAATATCCATAGAAACCGTTTGAAAGGTCAGCCCCGCCTTTCCGGACCCGTCCGCGAGATCATCGCAGTTACTGCCATGCCCTAGGAGCTTTAATTCCAGAAGCATCGAGATTGAACCCGCTGTGATTGGCATTCACCGGAACATTCCAGTCCGTGCAATCAAACTTTAGAGAAGGGCAGCTCATAAACATATGGAAGAAGGTGTTTGCTCCTGAGAAATCTGAAGGAGCGATCTCTAAAGTGGTCAGTGCATAGCAACTTACCATCGAATCGTTAAAGCGCTTGCATTGATGCGTGAACGAAGGCAGTTTCAGCGTCTCGAGTTTAAAGTCACAAGAAAACGCCCACTCCATACTTGTTAAATCCTTAAAGCTGAAATTGGACAAATCTATGGTCTTTACATTCTCGAACCTATAAAAGTAGCAGCTCAAGCTATTTGGAGAAATGCCGGGGTCGACGGCTTTGACACTTAAAATTTCATTCCGCATTTCGAACCAAGGCGTATTTGCGGTCATAGACATCCAATTGTCCAGCTTAGGGTCGTAGCCTGTTGCGTCGTATTCAGCAGTCTCGAACCCCGTGTACACCGCGGTCACGCGGCGGTAGTTGAACATCTCGCCGACCTTGGGTACCCCGCGGCGCTTGTAGAACATGAGGCTGTGGTCGTCCTCGCTGTAAATCGCAAAGGCCGTGCCGTTCTGCGGGTCGGGGATGTCCTGCGGCTCGTAGAAGTTCTCGCCCGTCGTACCCGACCCGATCGCCCCAGCCACGAGGTTGAACTGGTTTCCGATCGCAGACGAGACCCACGGCCCCGCGATCAGCACCACCAGGACTATGATCGCGATGATCAGTACGTACTCTACCGTCGACTGCCCCTTCGGGCGGAGGGTAAATCTGGGAGATACCCCCCCCCGAAAGGAATTTCCGCTGCGTTCATGTGCGGCTCCTCTCGGATTGGATTGGCTGATGCTGCAGAGGATAGACGAGATTTCTACTAGTGGAATCACCATGCCGCTGCGGCATAACTGCTATAAGGTGCGTTAGGGCTGGCGGACATGCGGCTCGTGTTTCATGGAGGCCTCGCCGCGGATCGTGGTATGGGTAATCAGCGTTTTTGACCCGCGGCAGTTCGGCCATGAAGTCCGGTCCCTTGACCAGCCGGCGATTCGGCACATCGGATTTCGAAATCCCGAAAGGCCCTTTCCCTCCCGAAATCGACCAACAGCAGGAGACGTAGTCTGCTTAAAAACCGCCCGTATCGATCCCGTTTGGGTACTCGGCATCCGAAATGGATTCCGTCCTCCTTTATGCCCCTCGCCATGTTTGAGCACTTGCAGACTTTTTAAGGCCCTTAGCGGCCACGTCCTCCGCGCTCGGCGCTCGCCGATGCTGATCAGGCTTCGGGTTGCGCGGCAGGCAACCGGATAAATCAAGAATAGTCGGTCGGGCGATATTCGGTTATCGGAAATAACATCGCATCGGTGGAAAGATTGAGCCAAAACGCCTATAGAAAGAAACAGAAAAGAGTGGGCGCAACCAGAACGGGCAACCAAACGGACAGGCAGGCGCATATCGCACAAGAAGATTTGTCTCGGGGTTTGATCGAAGTGTGGAGACGGTTCGAAGTGATATTGGCGATGGATGCCGTGTCAGCTAGCTGCGGAGACGAAATGGCGAGGCAACGAAGAGAGGGCCTGCCGCTTGGTGGATAAACCGTTTTGACGGTGAGGATAATATGGCGCAACGGCACAGGCAACAGCATAACTGGCAGGCAAGGTGACAAGGATAATAAAAAGGATGAAGAAGAGCGCAGTAAGTTTGCGACATGAGGGATGAAAACAATAATGACGACTAGCGGTACTACGTGGCGCTTTTTAGGGGCGCCCCGTGTGCTTTGGCAGGGCGTTTGGAAAAGGCCGAGACCGAGATTAGATTGAAATCTCCCCTGAAACGATATTGATCGCCTAGGAATCCCAGGGTATAATGCAAGTGCTCCGAAAGGAACCCAGGCTCGGCTGGTAAACCTGACGTTCGGCGCGGTGTACGTGGACGCGCCTGGAGAGCTTGACCTCGAGTACGTTCAAGCCTAGGGGCATAAGCCCCCGCGCCTAGACTTCGGTTTAGGAGAGCAGACTGGCAGGCAGCAACCGAGAATCAATAAGGGCGCGAAAGCGCCCTTATTTGTTTAGAGAGTAGATATTGCCGCTACGGCACCGATAACGACAGTTTCACCGATTGAGGTAGTTTTCCCAAAAAGGGGGCACCTCATGAGAAGCAACAGCTATGGACGTTTAGCCGGCAACGAAGAAGCTGAAGCAATAATTTCACTGGCTCAGCAGTTCGATAAGAATTTGAATGGCAAATCATTCCTTATTTGCTTCGGTTCAAAGACGCTTCGTTTTCTCGAGGAGTCATTTTCTGCTGGCAACTTCAGCCATCTTGCAGATATCGACAAACACAATTGCCGAATCAAACCTCACGAGGTGTATGCTCGAGCAATTGCTGGCAATCTTAAACCCCAAGACCTCGGCTATAGCATCGCGCCTAAGTTTAAGATGAAAACAATCGCAGCCAAATTCCTAAATGAATTTGGTTCCACCGCAACGCATGTGAGTGCAGTTAACAAGCGTCGCTCAAAAGTTAACGCTGAAATTTGGATTTCTGGCTCAAAAGCCGGCTTCGCAATCGGCGCGATTCACATCGGTTCAAAGAAATCGGGGCCGGTAACCTTCGCCCCGACAAGCCTTCAACTCTTGACCGATATCGAACTCCATGAAAAGTCGGTTGGCACAGTTGAGCCAATCGCTATCATTCTCTCGCGCAGGAATGACGAAATGTCCTATTCGGTCATTGAATTTGTAGACGAAAATCTCGCCGAAATCCACTCTTCTTCCCTTACCTCGATACTTTTGAGCTGCGGAAATGAAGTTGCGTTAAGGAATAAATATCCTGAATTGTGCGGTCGGCTTTTCGACAAGGATTTCAAATCGCTCGACGACATTTCGGAATCCGCCATAGAGTGCGCAAAAGAGTGCAATCAAATCAATGCCCGCCGCGCAGAAATCGATGCGAGTTTCTCGAAATAGATAATCCAATAGCCGCCTTGTTCTCAGAAAGCTCCCTTAGTGCATCATGGGGTTCATCCATATAACAGTCTGTATAGCAGTCGGTCAAGCTGTCATCGGTTTGGCATTTGAGTGAGGTGGCTATTTGAATCTGCTCAGGAACCGCCTCAGGGGGTTGCGCTGCCACCATCGTTTCTTGTCGGGTTTCCCTTTCGACCCATCAGAGATAGAGTCATCGGATCCGTCGGCTGCAGTCTCATCTGGCTGAGCAGCTTGATCCTCCTGCCAGTCATCCATATCGGACAATTCCGGATCAGATTCAATCGTTCCGAAGGAGTCAAGCTCCGCTTCTTCGACTTCGGAATCTGCCTCCCTATCGATTTTGTCCACGATGTCGCATAGCTTGGTCAGATCATTCCAGGTATCCTCTCCGGACCCCTTTGCCACGGCAACGTGGGCATGATTTCCGATATACGGGAATTGCGCCCGTTCCTTTCCGGAAAAATGCGATTGACTTGCGTCGACATAGGGATGGTAATTTTCCAGCGCCGATACGGCCCTTGCGGTCCAAAGCCATTCGCGGCGCGTATCGCGCCGGCATTTAGGGCTCAGGTCGCCGAATACGGTCCTCTGCAGCAGCGATTCGCAATCCTCCGATGTCAAATCGATACCATTGAGATATATCTCGATAACGTCCAGGCCGATCTCGCTGAACTTCACCGCGTCCTCCAGCGACTTTTGGTGCTTCACGCGGATTTCAACCGCGACCCTGCCGAGATCCCCACGGCTATCTTTCAGCGTCAGGACGACATCGGGGCGCAAGCCGTTCGCCTGGGTTGTCTCAAGCTCAACGGCCTCGATAGTGCATTTTCTCGCCGAGTACGGCACCCAGATCTCCGGATAGACGCAGCGGCCGTCCTGTTCGAAAGTCTGCCGCCAATCGCGGCTCCATCGCCCGGAATCGCATATCCTCGACGCGTGCGGCGCGGCATCCGCCAAGGAGACCATCGGGAGGCGGAACTCCCTGCCGACCGAGTCGGCCAAAAGAGACTTAACAGCCCTATGCAGCTGCGACTCGAAACCGCCGCCGCACGAGGACAGCGAGGAGTGCCTGAAGCACTTGTAATATGGGTGTGGCGTATTTGTCGCAGTCCGCACGGCCTGCAGTTTGCCGCCGCAGGACGGGCAGACGAGCCCGCAGCGCTCACCATACCTGTCGAGCGGAACCGAGCTCAACCATACAAACCTATCAGTTTGCGGGTCACAGCCGAACGGCACGCCTTGTCCTTTGCATTTCGAAGCCATAGAACCCCATTTCATGTCGTGTTTTGAAACAACGTATATGAGGCGAATTGTTCTGGCTGGCGGTCGCCGCTGCGGCAATCAGGGTCGTTCGGCAAAAGAAAAGCCCACACAGGAATGTGCGGGCTTTACATTAGACAGACTAGAAGCACCAAGCGGGGAACACGTCGTTGGTGAACGCCGCGGCGTTGTGGCCCCAGCAGCCAACGCTACTGACACCGCGGAAGCCCGCGGAGTAGTCCGGACTAACGGAGCGAGTCCAGTGAAAGCTACTCGACGAAGCTCCGGAGTAGTTCGACGTCGTCACGCCCTTGGACTTGTAGTACTCATACTGGGTGCCATCGTGGTCGAGGTCACCGTAGACTTCAGTCGTCGAGAGCAGGAACACCTTGTCCGTCGTGGCCGAGGGGGTGCCCGCCTTGCCACCGCCCTGGTTGTCGGTCATCTTCGTAACAGACTTCACCTTGGACTGGAGCTCAGAAGGCAGGAGCGACCAGAGGTCATCAGTGTTGAGACGACCGCGGAGCTCAGACCTATCCCAGCCGCCGGCGTTCGCGTTCGTGGCATTCATTCTCTGGGCAGACAGGGCAGTGTTGGTCGCCTCGAACGTCAGACCCGCCTTGCCGGAGCCGTCGGCGAGGTCATCATGATCGATGCCGATGATGCGGTACTCGAGCGTCTCGCCGTTCGTCAGCTTCATCGAGAACTTCGTGCCGGCATCCATGGCGGCCTTGGCCTTGGCGTAGGCGGGAGATGCCTCGCCCTTGGCGGCGATATCCTCGGCGACGGCCTTCTGCTCGTCCAGCGTCCAGTCCTTCGCGTCCTTGGCGACAGCCGCCTGGACGGTCGCGGAATCGACCCCAGTGGAACCGCCGCCGGATACTCCGCCGCCCTCGGTGCCGCCGACCGTCCCATTGTTCACCGTGTTGCCGACCAGGTTGAACTGGTTTCGGATGGCCCCGGCCACGCCGGGTCCGGCGAACACGATCACCAGGCCGATGACCGCGATGATCAGGACGTACTCGATGATTGACTG
Organism: Collinsella sp.; assembly: GCA_046995905.1. Lineage (GTDB taxonomy): Bacteria > Actinomycetota > Coriobacteriia > Coriobacteriales > Coriobacteriaceae > Collinsella. The sequence goes on along the minus strand of JBKXET010000001.1, from coordinate 1,411,741 downwards.
CCCTCGGAGAAGAGTACCTCTAGGAGATACCCCCCCCCCGAAGGTTAATTGCCGCTGCATGCATTTGCGACACTCCCTTCGTATGGGGATTGATATTGCATACGGGAGCGTACGATGGAGTGAACCGGCCAACCCGCAACGTGCCGCTGCGGCATTAGTCAACATATCTCATCATGGGACAGCAACGACTACCGGAGCAATGGGTTGATCGGGACGCTCTGGGCAGACTGTCACGTCTGCTCCGCAAATCACGCCTATATCGTCAACGGGAAGCATAAGCCCGTGGTCGAGGTGCTGCTGACCAACAATGAGGTGGGGTAAGGGCAGACCGAAACATATAAATACCAATCAGCTATCCCCTACCCCAGAGCCCCAGAGGCGATTTGAGGGGCTATTTGCAGTATGGGCGTGTCCAATGAGACGTCCACTCGAAGTGGCTCTTATCTAGGGTCCTGTCCTGTTATACCGATATCGGGCGCGGATACGATCTTTGCGTCTGCGGTCATCTGCCGGGGGCGGTCAATCCGCAGGCCGTCTTGCATCGATTTCGGGGGCTTTCGGCTTGTGTCCACGGCGCAAGTAGCCGCAGTAGGTAGGCGCAGGTAAATAGATTGCGCATATGTAGACCAAATAGAGTATATAGACCGCATATGCGGAATCAATGGATTCCGAAATGTGGAATAGAAGTGGAGGGGGGATCCATTAAAATCACGATTCTACAAACCCGCAGGTAGATGGGCATTTCCTTATTAGCTAAAAAACAGCCGTTGATTCTTTTTTGATTCTCTTGTTGATTCCTGATAAAAAAAGGTCAGGCACTAGGTGCCTGACCTGCAAACTTCTGGTCGGGACGACTGGATTCGAACCAGCGACCCCTTGACCCCCAGTCAAGTGCGCTACCAAGCTGCGCCACGTCCCGAAGTTATTGTTTGTTGCTCTGCTCTCGCTCGCAACAGGGAGTATATTAACCCGAAACTTTAGACTTGTGCAAGAACTTTTTTACAAATTTTGAAGCAAGTTCAAAATTGTATCCGCGAGCTGGGGTTTTGTTAGCACGGGAAGTTCTTGCGTGCCCGCTGTGCTCACGATCCAGGCCTTGTTAGTGTCGGTTCCAAAGCCCGAATCGGCGCGCGAGACATCGTTGGCGATAATGGCGTCACAACCCTTGCGGGCGAGCTTACGCTGCGCGTACTCCACGACGTTATCGGTCTCGGCCGCAAATCCGATCACACGGCGCTCGCCCTTCTGGCGTGAAAGCTCGGCCAGAATATCAACGGTCTCGATAAGCTTGATACGATCGAGGCGCTCGTTGACCTTTTTGAGTTTGTGATCCGCAGGTGCCGCAGGTGTGTAGTCGGCAACGGCGGCAGCGCAGATGGCCGCATCGGCCGTCTGGAAGGCACTCAGTGCGGCCTGAAGCATCTCTGCGGCGGTCTGCACGCGTATGCACTCAACGCCGCGGGGAACGTCGAGCGACGTCGGTCCCAGCACAAGCGTGACGGCAGCGCCTCGGCGTGCGGCCTCCCCTGCCAAGGCGATGCCCATCTTGCCCGACGAGCGGTTGCCGATAAAGCGCACCGGATCGATCGGCTCGTGCGTGGGGCCTGCCGTGATGACGATGCGCTTACCTGCCAGGTCTTGAGGCGCGGAGTTGAGCACCTCACAGACAGCCTCGACGATGTCCTCGGGCTCGCTCATGCGGCCCGTGTCAACGTCGCCACAGGCAAGGTAGCCGCTGCCGGGTCCCACCACATGCACGCCGCGGTCGCGCAGCGTGGCCATGTTGGCCTGCGTCGCCGGCGCCTTCCACATGCCGTTGTTCATAGCGGGTGCGATCACGATGGGTCGCGGCGTCGCAAGCAGCGTGGTGGAGATGAGGTCGTCGGCGATGCCGGTGGCCATCTTGGCGATGATATTGGCCGTCGCGGGCGCCACGAGCACCAGGTCGGGTTCCTGCGCCAGCGAAATGTGGTGGATGGGGTCGGAGGGATCGTCGAATAGGCCCACGGCAACAGGCTCGTTGGTGAGCGCACGGAAGGTGAGCGGGCCCACAAACTCCGTGGCATGCTCGCTCATAACGACCTTGACGCGCGCACCGCGCTTTTGCAGCAGGCGCACGATATTGCACGACTTATAGGCGGCGATCCCGCCGGTAATGCCCAGCAGGATCGTTTTTCCCTCAAGTTGCATTGAATTGTTGGATGCCGCCGTCATCGCTAGGCTTCCTTGCTCGGGAGCACCAGCAGGCGGTGGCAATACGGGCAGTGCGTAATTTCGCTTCCGTCGTGGTTGAGGTCGCTCATGGACGATGCCTGCAGCGCTGTGTGGCAGACCGTGGGGATGTTGCCCTGGATGGTCTCGACGGCCAGGCCGCGGAACTGCTTGAGCAGACGCTCGTAGTCGGTGAGCACGTCGGCCGGTAGCGTAGCGGCAAGCGCGGTGCGCTCCTTGGCGGCGGAATCAATCTGAGCCTGTAGGTCGGCGGCCTTAGCGCGCGCGGCCTTGGTATCGGCCTTCACACCCTCCTCGAACTTGGCGATGATTGCCTGCGCGCGGGCCTCGCGGTCGAGCGCCTCTTTGTGGGCGACAACGACGTCCTTGCGGGTGTGCTCAATCTTGTCCAGACGCTTTGCCAGGGTGGCAAGCTCATTCTCCAGGTCCTGCACCTCACGGTAATCAGAACCGTCGACGTGGCGCTTCTTGGCGGCTTCGATGGCGTTGTTGGTCTGAATCTCGGTGGTGTTGAGATCGTCGAGCTCAATGTCCAGATCCTTGCGCTGGGCGTAGAGCTTGGTCATCTCGGACTTGAGCTTCACATAGGTCTTGCGCTTGGAAGCGAGCTCCTTGAGCTCCGGCATATTGGCAAGTTCGCTCTTGTTGCGGGCGAGCTCCAAATCGATCTGTTGCAGCTTGAGTAGCGTAGCGCCGGCGCTCATAAGTTCTCTCCTTTTGTCACAGTCCACCATTGGCAAGGGTTCAGTATTTTAATCGCATGACGGGGGTTGACCCCGGCGTCAACTGCAGAGTTCATCAATATATCAACGAACGGCTCCTCGGAGCGGTCGTGGCCGAGCAAGATGACGCCCAGACCGCGCAGAGCGAGGTCCTGCGCCACGTGATAGCCCGCCTCGCCCGTCACGACGACATCCGCACCCGCGGCGATGGCGAGCTCGCCAAAGTCGCCCAGGGAGCCGCCCAGAATGGCGACGGTGCGGCACGGGCGCTCGGCATCGCCCCATACGCGCGGGTCGCTTCCGAAGGCCGTGGCAGCACGGGCGGCAAGATCGCGCAGCGTATACGGGTCGTTGAGCGTTGCAAGCGCGCCCAGGCCGGTGGCTTCGGGGTCGTCCGCGTGCTCCAGTGAGCTTACGGGTGCAGCACCCAGCAGCTTGCTCAGGCGGACACGGGCTTCGTGCGAGCGGTCCAGGTTGGTGTGGAGCGATATGATGCTCACGCCGCAACGCGCTGCCTCGTAGAGCGCCGCGCTGCATTGGGGACGTGTGGCATCCGCCGGACAAAAGGCCTCAGGCGCCTTGATATAGATGGGATGATGCGTTAGCAGCACATTGGTGCCGGCCTCCTGGGCGCGGTGCACATTGGCTTCGGTCGCATCGAGTGCGCAGGCAACACCGGTAATCTCCGCGGCAGGGTCGCCAACGGAGAGTCCTACATGGTCCCAACTCTCGGCGTCCGCCTTGGGGTAGCGCGCCAGCAGCCCACGCTCGAGCTCGGCGACGATCATGCGGCACCCACGATCGAGAGCAGCGTCTGGGCAAACTCGTCCAGATCGTCCGGATTCACGCGGTCATCAAAGGAAATGCGCAGTGCGCCCAATGCCTGCTCGCGACCGATGCCCATCGCGCTCAAAACGTGACTGGGGTCCATATTGCCGCTCGAGCATGCCGAGCCTGCCGATACCTCAAAGCCGGCGGCGTCGAGCTTGATGATGAGCTCCTCGGAGTCCATGCCATCAATGTAGATCGATACCATGCCGGGCAAACGGTCGGCCTGCTCGTAGTCGCCCATGGTGGCGTGAATGCGAGGATGGGCCGTAAGCGTGGCGTAGAGCTTATCGGACAGGGCCTGCAGCGTCGCACGCTCCTGGGCCACATGGGGCGCCAACGTGCGGGCGGCGGCGGCAAAGGCCAACTGCGTGCGCAGGTCCTGCGTGCCCGCGCGACGTCCGGCTTCCTGTCCGCCGCCAAAGATACGGGGACGCAGTGGGGTGCGGGTCTTAAGGTAGAGCGCACCGGATGCCACAGGACCGCCAATTTTGTGGGCCGCGACGGACATAGCATCGACGCCCAGCTCGGTGACATCGAGCGGAATATGCAGATAGCCCTGGATGGCATCGGTGTGGATCAGGGCGCCGGCGGCGTGTGCGGCAGCGGCAAGCTCCCGGATGGGCTGCACCACGCCGGTCTCGTTGTTGGCGACCATAATGCTCACGAGCGCCACGTCGTCGCCTAGCAGCTCGACAAGCGCGGCAGGCTCAATGTAGCCCATGCGGCAGGGCTGCACCAGGTCGACGGTAAATCCGGCGGCACGCAGCAGCGGCAGGTTGTCCAGAATCGAATCGTGCTCGATGGCCGAAACGATTACACGATCGCGCTTGCGATCGCGCTGACGAGCGCCCTCGGCAAGACCGAGCAGCGCCAGCTGGTTGGCTTCGGTGCCGCCGTTGGTCAGGACAATCTCGGACGGGCGGACGCGCGCGCCAAAGCTGCGGGCGATCTCGCGACGTGCAACTTCCAGACGCGCGGCAGCCTTGCGGCCGAGCGAGTGCAGCGAGTTGGGGTTGACGCCTGCAAGCTCGCTATCGTCGTACTCGCGCTGCGCAAGGCGCGCCTCGGCGCGCATGGGCGTCGAGGCGGCATAGTCGAGATTCACGGGTATGCGGTTTTGACCTGCGGTCATAAGGGTTTATGCCTCCTGTGCGGCCTCGTTGCCCAGCTTCTGCAGCAGCGCAACCTCGGCAGCGGGATCTTCGGACTTAAATACGGCGGAACCGGCCACCAGGACATTTGCGCCGGCCTTGACGACCTCGGCGATGTTTTTGGAAGAGATGCCGCCGTCGACCTCGATCATGGGCGACACGCCGTGGCGCTCGCACATGGCCTTGAGCTCGTGGAGCTTATGCAGGGTGCCCGGGATAAAGCTCTGGCCGCCAAAGCCGGGGTTCACGCTCATCAGCAGCACCATATCGACGACGTCGATGATGCTCTCGAGTACGCACACGGGGGTGGCGGGGTTGAGCACCACACCGGCCTTGACACCGCGCTGCTGCAGATGCGTGAGCGTGCGGTGCAGGTGCGTGGAAGCCTCGTAGTGCACGGTGATCATGTCGGCACCGGCGTCGGCGTACCAATCGACCGTCTCGTCGGGGTTCGACACCATCAGGTGCGCGTCGACCGGTACATCGGTGGAGCGCTTGACGGCCTTAAGGATGTCAACGCCAAAGGTGAGGTTGCCGGTAAAGTGACCGTCCATAACGTCAAAGTGCACAAAGTCGGCACCGGCGATCTTGTCGAGTTCGCCCTTGAGGTTGGCCATGTCGGCCGAAAGGACGGACGGAGCGATTTTGATGGAACCCATGGTAGTAGCCTTTCTACGCTAGTCGGTGAGCCCGTAGAACTCTTGAGAAGGGACGCGGTCGGTAAGAATCTCGAGCGCCCTATCCAAAGTAACACCGTTGTAGAGCGTTTGCTCCACGGCAAAGGTGAGCGGAATGTCTACGCCCAGTGAACGGGCAAGTTCGCTGACGCTGCGGGCCGCGACGGCGCCCTCGACAACCATATGCGTGCGCGTCTGGTACTCGTCGAGCGACACGCCGTGGGCAAACTCGTAGCCAAAGGTGCGGTTACGCGAATGCTCCGAGGTACAGGTGGCAATGAGGTCGCCCATGCCGGCAAGCCCCATGCAGGTCATAGCTTGACCGCCGCGGGCGTGCACCAGACGGCTGATCTCTGCCAGGCCGCGTGTCATGATAAGGGCGAGCGTGTTGTCGCCCGCACCGGTGCCGGCGGAGATGCCGCACACGATGGCGATTACGTTTTTCATGGCGCCGCAGACCTCGACACCGGTCATGTCCTGCGACAGGTAGATGCGGAAGGCCGTTGACAGAAGCAGGTCCTTAAAGGTCTCCCCTATCTGTGGATCTTCGCTGGCGATGACGGCGGCAGAAAGACCTCCGCGGCAGATTTCCTCGGCATGGTTGGGGCCAGAAAGAGCCGCGACACGTGCCTCGTTGCCGATCTCGCTGGCGATGACCTCGCTCATGAGCAGGCCGGACTCGGGCTCAATGCCCTTGGTGAGGCAGAGTACCGGAGTATCGGCGGCGATAAAGGGCGCGGCATGGTGGCAGACGTCGCGCAAGTGCGTGGAGGGCACGGCAAAGATGATCGCATCGGCACCGTCGAGCGCCTGGGCGAGCTCGGTCGTTGCTACCACGTTGTCCGGCAGCTCGTATCCCACCAGATACCGTGGGTTGCGGTGCTCGCCGTTAATGCCGGCGGCCGTCTGATCGCTGTGGGCCCACATGGTCACGCGCTCGGCTCGCGCGGCGGCAAGGCCGGCGACGGCGGTTCCCCATGAGCCGGAGCCAATTAGCACAACATTCATGACTCTCTCCTACTTATCGTCGGGCTCGGTGACGCGCTTGGTAAACGAGAGCTTGGACTCCTTACCGGTCATGAGCTTTTTGATGTTCGCACGATGGGCCCACACCACAGTAATGCCGATCAGCGCCATGCAAAACTTAAGTCCGAGGCTGCTGTACGGAAAGACCGCGCAGGCAGCGATGGGAAGACCGACGGCCGCGGCAAGCGAGCCCACCGACACAAACTTGGTGATGGCGACGGCCACGATAAACATGCCCAGCAGCGAAAGTCCGATGGGCCAGTACCAGGCGAGGATGACGCCCAGACCCACGGCGATACCCTTGCCTCCATGGAAGTTGAGGTAGGGCGAGAAGATATGGCCCCACACCGCTGCCAGGCAGATGACGCCGAGCATCCAGTCGCCGGCGGCGCCGGGGGCCATAATACTCGGCGGAAAACCATAGCCCAAGTCGGCAATGAGCGGACGGGCGATAAGGACGCAGATGGCGCCCTTAAGGCAGTCGAGCAGCAGCGTGAGCGCGGCCACCTTGGGGCCGGCTACGCGCAGTGCGTTGGTGGTGCCGATGTTGCCGGAGCCCGCCTTGCGAATGTCGGTGTGGTTGAACACGCGGCCCAGGATCAGGCCAAACGGAATCGCCCCGATAAAGAACGAGACCACGGCGCAGATGGCGGTCAGCAGAATCGGATTATGCATCCTTTTGCTCCTTCTTCCTAAAGAAGAGTTGAATGGGCGTGCCGGCAAAGTCGAAGGTCGAGCGCATGCGGTTCTCCACGTAGCGCTGATAGGTGTCGTTGACCAGATCGCTGTGGTTGACGAAGAACGTGAACGTCGGCGGGTTGACGCCCGTCTGGGTCACGTAGTGCATGCGCAGGCGGCGCTTGCCGTCCACCACGGTATGACCGAACTCGCGCAGGTCGGTGAGGAACGTGTTGAGGCGCGAGGTGCTGATCTTTTGCGAGCGCGTCTTCTCGGCGGCGTCTACCATTGCCCAGATCTTCTCGACGCTGCGGCCGGTCAGGGCAGAGATGCGCAGGTACTGGGCCCAGGGAGCCATAACGCCCAGACGGCGGTCGATGGTCTCCATGCAGGCCTCGCGCTTACGGTCGTCGTCGAGCAGATCCCACTTGTTGAGCAGCACCACGATGGCGCAGCCGCGCTCGATGGCAAGACCCATGACCTTCTGGTCCTGCTCAGTGACGCCCACGGAGGCATCGACGACGAGCAGCGCCACGTCGGCGCGGTCGATGGCACGCAGGCCGCGGACCATGGAGTAGTACTCGATGTTCTCGTACACAGTGCTCTTCTTGCGGATGCCCGCGGTATCGACCATGCGGTAGTGCTTACCGTTGCGCTCCACGACGGTGTCGATGGCGTCGCGCGTCGTGCCGGCAATGTTGGACACGATAGAGCGGTCGGCGCCCAGGATACGATTGAACAGCGACGACTTACCGGCATTGGGGCGGCCGATGATGGCGACGTTCAGCGCGTCGGGGAACTCATCGGCGACCTCGTCCTCTTCCTCCGGAAGCAGGGCCACGATGTCATCGAGCAGGTCGCCCGTACCGTGGCCATGCAGGGCCGAGAGCGGCGTGGGCTCGCCGATGCCGAGCGAATAGAACTCCCAGATGCTGTCGTTTTCGCGATCGGGGTTGTCGAGCTTGTTCACCAGCAGAAAGACCGGCTTGTCGCAGCGCTTGAGCATGCGGGCGACCGACTCGTCCTCCTCGGTGACGCCGGTGCGGCCATCGACCACAAACAGGATGACGGCGGCTTCCTCGGCGGCGGCGAGCGCCTGGTCGCGGATGGACGTGGCAAAGACGTCGTCGCTCTTGAGCGGCTCGATACCGCCCGTGTCGACGATGGTGAACTCGCGGCCGTTCCAGTCGGCCGTGTGATACGAGCGGTCGCGCGTGACGCCGCGGGACTCATGGACGATGGCGTCCGAGGTCTGGGCCAGGCGGTTGACGAGCGTGGACTTGCCCACGTTGGGGCGTCCGACGACGGCGACGATAGGTTTCATCTGCACTCCTTTAATGGGTAGGGTCAGTGGAAATGTTAGAGTCCGCGGGCACAATGCCAAGGATGTGCTCCAGGGTATCGAGCAGTTCATGCGGCATGGTCGACACCACATGAACCTCGGCGCCGCGACTGGTAAGGCTTGCGAGTAAATCGTCACGATGATACTCGTCAAGCGTCATGCCGTCAGCGTTGAACATGAGCTTAGGCACAAAGAGCATAACCCCCGAGAGGTCCTGGGGCAGCTGCTCCAGAATGTCACACGCGACGATGAGGCCGGTCACGTCCACGTTGCCGCCAAAGTAGCGGTTCTTTATGGCCGTGACAGTGCCGGCGAGTCCCCGGGGCGACTCCACAAAGCGGGCCACCGTGTCGCGTGCGCTGGCGCCCGAGAGACACAGAAGCCGCTGGTTGCGGGCGGCGACGGCCTCGCGGACGCGGGCCAGACGCTCGGCGTCGGTAGCCAGCACGTCGTCGGTCTCGTCCAGATACGAGCGGATCATGCCAATGCCGTCGTAGTACTGCGGGTACCCGTCGTAAAAGTCTGCCTCGGGAGGATCGATGCCGGCGTCCAGATAGAACTCGTCGCTCATCTGGAAGGTGTGGCGGCCAAAGCGTTCGTAGGCACGATCCTGGTAGGGACGGATCATGGCAATGGTCTCGCGCGCTAGCTCGGGCTTGTCGCTGTAGGACCAGCTAAAACGGTTCTGATGCTTGGTAAAACCGAGCGGCACAATGCCCAGGCTTGTGATTTGCTCGTGCTCCTCGCAAAAGCGCAGGGTCTTTTCCAGCTCTTCGCCGTCGTTCATGCCAGGGCACAGTACGATCTGGGCGTGGATCTCGATGCCGGCGGCCATGATGGCCTCGAGTACGTCCATGCCGCGCTGGGCGTTGCGGCCCATCATACGACGGCGGACGTCGGGGCTCACGGCATGGACCGACACGTTCATGGGGCTCATGTTGCGGGCGATGACGTTTTGCACGTCCTCGTCGGTGAGGTTCGTGAGCGTGACGAAGTTGCCCTGCAAAAAGCTCAGGCGGTAGTCGTCGTCGCGAATATAGAGCGTTGAGCGGCCGCCCTTGGGCAGCATGGTCATAAAGCAGAACACGCAGGCGTTTACGCAGGTACGCATGCCATCGAAGATAGGGCCATCGAACTCAAGGCCCCAGTCCTCTCCCGGGAAGCGGTCGAGCTCGACGGAGGTGACGGTGTTGTCGCGCGGATCGAAAACCTCCAGGTCGACGGTATCATCGTCGGCCTCCCAGAGCCACACGATCATATCGGTCAGCTGCTCACCGTTGACCGTGAGCACGCGCATGCCCGGCTCGATACCCACATCCCACGCGGGCGATTCGGGACGCACGTTCTTTACGAGCGCGCCCTCACCCGGCTCGGGGTCGCGGCTGCGCCCGTAATCGGCCACCTCGGCGGCGTATGCGGGTACGGTCTGGTCCATGGTTAGCGGTAAAGCTCCTTGATGCGCTCGACGGCTCGTTCGATGTGTTCTTGCGGGGTGGAGGCTCCGGCGGTGATGCCGATGTGGTGGGCGTCGGTAAACCACGCGGCCTGGAGCTCGGAAGCTTCCTCGATGTGATGCGTGCGCTCGCAGGCGTCTGCGCAAATCTGCGCCAGGCGGCGGGTGTTGCCCGAGTTTTTGCCGCCCACGACTACCATGCAGTCGCAGCGGTTGGCAAGTGTGGCTGCTGCCTGTTGACGCTCACTCGTGGCGGCGCAGATGGTGTTGATCACGCGCAGCTCCTGCACACGCGGGTTGATGGCTGCCACGACCTCGGCGAGGTTCTGCGCGGTCTGGGTGGTCTGCACGACGAGGCCTACCTTGCCCTTGAACGGCAGCGCGTCCGCATCAGCGGCGCAACTCACGACCTGCGCATCAGTGCCGGCGTGACCCAGAATGCCCTCGACCTCGGGATGCCCCGGCTCACCCACGACCACCACGTGGTAGCCCTCGCGCACCAGGCGCTCGGCTGCCACGTGAACCTTCTTGACGTAAGGGCAGGTGGCGTCGATGACGTTAAGGCCACGCTCGCGAGCGGCATCGATGACCTGCGGCACCACACCGTGGGCGCGGATGATCACGGTGCCGGTTGCGGCATTATCCAGGTTCTCGGCCAAGCCAACGCCTGCCTCAGCGAGCTCGCGTACCACGATGGGGTTATGAATGAGCGGACCCAAGGTATGGACCTGAGTGCTCTCCCCTGCCTGCGGGGCGGCGGCCAGCGCCATATCGAGCGCACGCTGTACGCCGTAGCAGGTGCCGGCGTGGGCTGCGATTTCGATGGTGGGAGCGTCTGCCTTGCCAGGCGCAGGCTCGGCAGTGTTCATGACTTCCTCGCTCATGGCTAGAACCTGTCCGGGTGCTCAGCGCACAGGTCGTCGCGCATCTTATAGACACGGTCCATAGCCTCGGACTCAAACCAGGCCAAGCGCTCCGTGCGCTTAAGTCCGGCCGGTGCATCGGAAAGCGAGACGGCCTTGCCGGCACGAATCCAGCATTTCTTGGGACGCATGAGCTTTTTACCCGCAGGCGTAATATCGGACCAGCCGCAGATGGCGAGCGGGTTGACGGGCGCCTTGCCCATCTGGGCGATGAGCGCAAAGCCGCCGTGGACCTCGGGCTTGATCTCGCGCGAGCGGATGCGCGTGCCCTCGGGGAAGATCAGGACGTCCTCGCCGCGCTGCAGCGCATGTTGGGCGGCGCGCAGGCACTTCATGTCGGCGGTGCCCCGCTCGACGGGAATACCGCCCACACGGCTAAAGGCCCAGCGCACAATCTTGCTCTTGGCGAACTCGGATTTAAAGATAGGTCGAATGCGGCGGCCGCCAAAGAACAGTGCCGTCTCCACGGCCAAGAGTTCAGCCATCGAGGTGTGGTTACAGATGACCACACTGCCGCGGCCTTCCTGGCGCTCAAACAGCAAGTCGCTGTCCTCGACTTTCCAGCGCCACATGAGCTTGGAGAAGGCCCACAGGATGCCCATGACCACGGCGACGGTGCCGCGGATGAGCGCCGGGAACTCGGCGTAGGGGGCGTTGTAGTAATCCTCGGGCGTCTGCTTAAACAGGCGCATGGGCTACCTCCTTTGGTTGATGAGGTCCTCGATTATCGAGACGACCTCGTCGATGGTGTGGGCGGTGGAGTCGACGTGCACGGCGTCCTCGGCAGGCACGAGCGGTGCGACCTCGCGGCTGCTGTCGAGCTTATCGCGCTGCTTGAGGGCATCGAGGGTCTCGTCGACCTCGGCCTCGAGCTGCTCTTCGGTGAGCGGCTGAGCGTCGTTTTGGTGGCGCTGCAGCACGCGGCGGCGGGCGCGCTCGCGCGGGTCGGCGGTCAGGAAGACCTTGACCTGCGCGTTAGGGAACACGACGGTTCCGATGTCGCGACCCTCGGCCACGATATCGCGGTCCTCGGCGGCGCGGCGCTGGTGAATGAGCATGGCGGCGCGCACGCCCGGGTAGGCCGAGACCTTGGACACGTTGGCGTCGACCTGCGGGGTACGAATGGCGGCCGAAGCCTCCTGGCTGTCAATGGTCAGGCGCGTATCTTCGCCGGTGCCGTTGGTAAAGCGAATCTCGATCTGCTCGGCGAGGGCGTCGATGGCCGCCTCGTCGTCCAGATCGATGCCGCGGTCGAGTGCGGCGAAGGTGACGGCGCGATACATGGCGCCCGTGTCGAGCTTGTTAAAGCCCAGCTGGCGGGCGATCTCCTTGGCGATGGTGGACTTGCCGGAACCGGCGGGGCCGTCGATGGCGACGATCATGCAATGCTTCCTTTCGATGGTTGACGTGCTGGTATGGTTCGCGGGCGCTGGGGCGCGGCGGGTTGCCTAGCCCGTGTAGCGCTCGCGGTAGGTGTTGCGCTTGGGTGCGGAGCCGTGGCTGCCGTGGTGACGCGTGCGGCTGGCGGTGTTGGTCGCCGGCGCGGCGACGCGCTTGGAGCTGGCCTGCTTGGGCGGGATGCCGCCGGCCTTGAGGATCTGCGCCTCGCGATCGGTGAGTTCGCGCCACGAGCCCTTGGCCACGTCCTTGAGCTCAAGGCCGGCAAAGTTGCAGCGGTGCAGGCGGATTACCGGATGGTGAATCTTGCTCAACATGCGCTTAACCTGATTCTTGCGACCCTCGCGGATAATGACCTCCACGGCGGTGGTGCCGGGCCTGACGCCCTGTGGCGCCACGGCCTCGGCCTCGCGTGCGGTGATGACGCGGCAGATTGCCGGCTGGCATAGGCCGTCGTCGAGCTCGATGCCACGGCGGAGCGGGTCTAGATCGCGGTCGGTCAGCTGCCCGTCCACGAGCGCCTGGTAGGTCTTGTAGACGTGCTTGCTGGGGTGCAGCAGGTCCTGCGACAGGTCACCGTCGGTGGTAAAGAGCAAAAGGCCCGTGGTGTCGCGGTCCAGGCGACCCACCGGGAAGAGCCCCGGAAAGCGGTCGCGCGGGACAAGATCAGCCACGCAAGGGCGCTCCTGCGGATCGCTCATGGTGGTAAGGTAGCCGGTCGGCTTGTAGAGCATCAGGTACACGGCGCCCTGGTTGAGCTTGACGGGCATGCCGTCGACCTCGATGTGATCGCGGTCGACATCGACCTTGGTGCCCAGCTCGGTCGCAACCTCGCCGTTAACCGTCACGCGGCCGGCGGTCATCAGGTCCTCCGACCCGCGGCGGCTCGCAACGCCCGCGCGCGCCAAAAAGCGCTGCAGGCGCATGGTGTGCGGGTAGACAGGCTGGGCGTCGGTTGCGGGCACTGCGTTGCCCATGGCGCGCGTCTCCCCTACTTCGTTAGTCCTCGTCATGCATATCCTCCGAGGTCTCGTCGACGACCAGGGTCTCAAAGTCCTCGACTGCCTCAACATCTTCAACATCGGTATCGAGCAGTTCGCGCTCTTCGTCCAGATCTTCGGCCTGCTCCTCGAGCGTGGACTGAATGCTGCGGCCGCTTAGACGCTCGCGGATAAACTGGCGCGACTGCTCGTCGGGGGCAAACTGCTCCAGATCGGGCAGGTCGCGGGTGGAGCGCAGACCGAACTTTTCCAAGAAGGCGTTGGTCGTGCCGTAGATGATGGCTTGACCGCGCTGGGGATCGCGGCCGAGCTCGCGCACTAGGCCCTTGTCCACGAGCGACGCGATGACGCCGTCGGAGTTGACGCCGCGGATGCCCTTGACCACCTCGCGCGTCACGGGCTGGTGGTATGCGATGACGGCCAGGGTTTCGAGCGCCGCCTGCGACAGCTTTTGCGTGTCCCAGCTCAACACATAGGCCTCGACCACATCGTGGTAGGCGGGATGTGTAAACAGGCGCCAGCCACCGGCGACCTCGCGCAGCTGAAAGCCGCGTTTGGCCTCCTCGTACTCAACCTTGAGCTCGGCGAGCAGCGACGCGCACTCGCCGGGGGCGATATCCAGTGCGCCGGCCAGCGCGGGCGCACTCACCGGGTCGCTCGACACCAGCAGCAGCGCCTCGAGGGCACCTTTGAGGCTGTTTGCCTCCAGCGTGGAAAGGGTTGACATGGTTGCGGCTCCTATTCGGTGAGCTCGGGGCCCTCGCCGGGCACGTAGGCCTCGGCGCCCTCGACGCGGTTGATGCGGATGGTTCCAAAGATCTCGTCTTGGCTCAGCGTGAGCGAGCCGCGCTTGGCGAGCTCAAGCATGGCCAGGAAGGTGACGACGAGCTGCTCGGTGGTGGCGTCGCCGTCCAGCAGCTCGCGGAAGGTGCAGGTTTGGTGCGCCATGGTAAAGCGGTCGACCGAGGCCACCGTCAGGTCGAGCGGCACGCGATGCGGTGCCACGTGCTCGGCCTCCAGCAGGAAGGTCTGGCGCTTGCCGTCCAGGTCGGCGCAGATGACGGCGAGGCCGCGCAGGGTGATGCCGGCCAGGTAGTCGGGCATGAGGCCCAAGAACTCGGGGTCGGGGCCGGCCACACGCGGGTGCATGCGACTTTCGGCCTGCATGCGGGCACCGAGGGCTGCCGCCGCGCCTTTAAACTGCTTGTAGGCAATCAGGCGCTGGATCAGGACCTCGCGCAAGGCGTCGCCGTCGAGCGCACTGAGTTCTTCGAGGTCTTCGTCGAACTCGTCATCGTCGTCATCGACTTTGCGCGGGGCCTCCTGCGGCACCAGAGAGGCGGCCTTGATGTCCAAAAGGGTTGCCGCGACCAGCAAAAAGTCGCTTGCTACGTCCAGGTCCAGCGCCTCGATGCGCTCGGCCTCGGCAAGGTACTGCTCGGCCACCTCGCTGATGGAGATGGCGCCGATATCTACTTTTTGGCGGGTTACCAGCTGCAGCAGCAGGTCGAACGGTCCGCTGTAGACCTGCGTCGACACGCGATACGACATCTTCGACCTCCTTTGACGGCGCCTTCGCGGCGCGGTTTGGGTGCATGTTGCGACCGTTTTGCACGGTCGACCTGTAAGTTTACCTTAGATGCCGGCGATTGCGAAGTTGAGCATCTGCTCAGCGAGCGGATACACGGTAACGTCGAAATAGCGGCCGATCACATCGATGCCGGTCCACATGGGCAGCAGGTACAGCACTAGGATGAGGATGGGCATAGCGTATTGCTGCAGGTGGTAGTAGTTGGTCAGCGCCTTGCCTTTAAGGAACGGCACGATGATAGACGAGCCGTCAAGCGGCGGAATCGGAATAAGGTTAAAGAACGCAAGCGACAGGTTAACCACGATAAACGTGGCGCCGAAGTTCATGATCTGTGACGCCAGGGCAAAGGACATGCGGGTGTAGAGGTTGCCGTATGCCGTGTGCATGAGGGCGGCCGCAAGGCACGCGAGGGCGATGTTCGATGCGGGGCCGGCTGCGCTAACCAGGACCTCATCGCGCTTGGGGTGCTTGAGGTTGTTGAGGTAAACGGGCACGGGCTTGGCGAAGGCGAACACCGGGCCGCCGGCGGCAAGCATGAGCAGCGGCAAGATGATGGTGCCAAACGGGTCGATATGGTTGAGCGGGTTGAGCGAGACACGACCGCGCGAACGGGCCGTCTTATCGCCGAGTGCCCAGGCCGCGGCGGCGTGCGCACTTTCGTGGATCACGATGCCGACGATGACGGCGACCGCGCTGGCGAGCAGGTTCATGAAGTAGCTGCTGGACATAACAATCCCCTAGCGGACGCGGCGCGAGGCGCGCGTGAGCAGGTAGTCGGCCACAAACAGGATGACGGCCACGATGGCGTAATCTAAGCGGAACACGCCGCCAAAGGGCGAGGTGATGACGCCGTAGCCGGCGATGGCACTCGGCAGCGCGCGAGAAAGCTCAACGACAAAGCCGACAATCTGCAGCTTGGCGGTCAGGCCGCTAAAGCACAGCAGCACGGTCATCGCGCTCATAAAGATGCCGCAGATGCGACAGGCGATGGCGATGACGCTCATCGCCACGGCAGCGGCCTTACGAGAATTCACGCGCGGTCTCCTCTTCGATCTGGGTGGAAAGCTCCAGCCATTCGTCCTCGAGCTTGGGCAGTTCTTGCTTAAGGCCGTTATATTCCCCCAGCGCGGCATTGAACTTGTCCTGATCGGCATAAAGCTCTTCGCTCGCCATCAATTCCATAAGCTCGTCATAGCGGGCGCGCTTTTTGTCGAGCTCGGCCTCGATCTTCTTGAGCTGGTTGCGCACGCCCTTGAGCTTTTTGTTGAGCGCGGCGCGGGCCTGGGCCTCGGCGCGCTTTTGCTCCTTGGTCTTTTTGCCCTCGGCGGGCTTGGAGGCGGTGGCGGGGGTGTCGGGCTGGGCCGCGGTGACCTTAGCGGACTTGGTCGCGGCCGGTGCGCTCTCCCCTGCCGCATCGGCCGCGGCGCGGGCTGCGAGGTCCTCGCGCTTGTAGAGGTAGTAGTCGTAGTCGCCGTCGTAGACCGTGACCTTGCCATCGCGGATGTCAATGATGCGGTTGGCCACAGCGCGTACCAGGTGCTCGTCGTGGCTGATCAGCACGATGGTGCCGGGGAAGTTTTGCAGGGCGTTCTCGAGCATGTCCACCGAGTCGATGTCCAGGTGGTTGGTGGGCTCGTCCAGGCACAGAAGCGCCTCGGGGGCCACGAGCATTTTGGCGAGCGCTAGGCGCGCCTTTTCGCCACCGGAGAGGACGCGAACCTGCTTCTCGATGGAATCGTTGTCGCTAAACAGGAAGGCGCCCAGCAAGCTGCGCTGCTGCGGCACGGTCCACTTGGGCGTGACGGTGTCGATCTCTTGCAGGACGGTGTTGGACTCGGTCATTCCTTCGAGCGCGTGCTGGGCGTAGTAGGCCACGCCCACGTTGGTGCCCAGGTCGCGGGTGCCGGTGGTGGGCGGCTCCAGGCCAGCGAGGATCTTCATGAGCGTAGACTTGCCGGCGCCGTTGGGGCCGACGAGCGCCACGTGCTCGCCGCGGTAGAGCTTGAGGTCGATGTCACTGTAGATGTGCTTGTCGCCGTAGGACTTGGAGACGCCCTCGAGCCCCACGACCATGTCGCCGGAGCGCGGCGGATCGGGGAACTTAAAGTCGATGTGCTTGTGACCTTCGGGCAGGATGACGAGCTCCTTTTTGATCTGCTCGATCTTGCGGATGCGCTCCTGGGCCTGGGCGGCCTTGGTGGGCTTGTAGCGGAACTTGTCGACGAAGACCTGCATGTGGGCGATGTCGCGCTCCTGCGCGGCACGCTTGGCGCGCATCTGCTCCAGGTTGTCCTCGCGCTGCTTGAGGTAGCTGCTGTAGTTGCCGGTGTAGGTGGTCACGCGACGGTTTTCGAGAGCGGCGACGTGGTCGACGCAGGCGTCCATAAAGGCGCGGTCGTGGCTGACGATGAGGACGGCGCCGTCGTAGTTGGCGATAAAGCCGCGCAGCCACTGGACGCTCTCGAGGTCCAGATGGTTAGTGGGCTCGTCCAGAAGCAGCAGGTCGGGGTGGCGTAGGAAGAGCTTGGCAAGTGCGATACGCATCTGCCAGCCACCGGAGAACTCGGAGCACGGGCGCTCAAAGTCGGTGACCTTAAAGCCCAGGCCGGACAGGATTTTGCGGGCGTTGCTCTCGAGCTCGTAGCCGCCCAGGTGCTCAAAGCGGTCCTGGACCTGTCCGTACTCGTTGAGGAGTGCATCGACGTCCTTCCCCTGTTCGGAGAGCTCGGTGATTTGGGCCTGCAGCTCGTTGGCGCGCTCGCCCATGCGGCGGATTTCCTTGGCGGCGGCCATGACCTCAGCAAGGATGGTGGTGTCCTTTTGCTCCAGATTAGTTTCCTGCTCTAGGTAGCCTACCTGGCAGTCCTTGGCGTACTGGACCTGGCCGGCGTCTGGGCTGTCGATGCCCATGATGATCTTGAGCATGGTGGTTTTGCCGGCGCCGTTGGGGCCCACGAGCGCGAAGCGCTCGCCGGGGTTGATCTGGAAGGACGCGCCGCTAAAGAGGACGCGTGCGCCGAAGCTTTTTTCGATCTTGTCGACCAGAAGGATCATGGTGCCGCCTTTGACCTTGTGTTCCTATATGAAAAAAGGCCCCAACTTGCGTTGGAGCCTCATTCAATGCTCGGGTGGAGACGAGGGGGATCGAACCCCTGACCTCTTGACTGCCAGTCAAGCGCTCTCCCAGCTGAGCTACGCCCCCGTGCGAAGATATACTATACGGGAACTCCCCCGCCGATGCAAGGAGAATTTCGGAAAAACTTTCCGGGGGGGCGCGGGCGCTGGAGTCGCGCGGGGCTGGGCCAGCCTGCGGAGCGCCTGGCCCCCGCACGGCCCGTACGCCGGCCGACTTGGCGCGCGGAACGCGACCCTCCCCGCGCAACCGGATTTCCTATGCGTCGCCTGTCCCATTATCGGGTCCGATTGCGAACCGTCCCTCATCTGCGCCTCAGAACTATGCCGGTTTACTACGATGAATCAGGAATGTTCGACCACGCACGCCTTTTCGTGTAACCGTCGGGCTCTCTACCTGCGGTTTTGCAAACGGAGAACACGCGGTGGTCGGGGGTCGCCGATCCGTCGTAGTAAACCAGCATGGTTTTGAAATGGCATTAGGTTGATTTCACGCTGAAATGTTTTGAAGCCCTGAATTTAAGGCCTTATCTTTTTATAAAACACTTCTTATCTGCGACGGGCTTAGATTAGCTGTTGTTTAGCATCGAACTTGATCTTGCGTTGTGCAACTTGCTCGTGCATGGTAGTATTTCACGACGTGAAGCTAAGAAATTAGGCCTGAGTTGCCTTTGCTAGAATTGCATTCACCGTTTATAAGGGCTCTTGGCGCAACGGTTAGCGCAGGGGACTCATAATCCCTGGGTTCTGGGTTCGAATCCCGGAGGGCCCACCAGAGTATTTCGAGGCCGGGCATTACGCCCGGCCTCTTTATTATTGGCGCTGCAGACTAACTTTGCCATCCAGAGACGTAAAGTTATTAACATTCATATTCGTAATTAACAATGGATATGTCGCCAAGATGCTACCCAGTCAATACATGGCGTAAATCGATAGATATGAAAAAAGGTCCCAACTTGCGTTGGAGCCTCATTCAATGCTCGGGTGGAGACGAGGGGGATCGAACCCCTGACCTCTTGACTGCCAGTCAAGCGCTCTCCCAGCTGAGCTACGCCCCCGTGCGAAGAAGTACTATACGGGAACTCCCTCGCCGATGCAAGGACAATTTTGGAAAATATTTTACGGTGCGTGGAACGGCGTAGAGCCGAAGAGACACACGATGCCCGAAATAGCCCGCGGGGCGCGCCCCACGGGCAGCGGCAAGCACGCCGCCCTCCTTCCCGGGGCTCGGCATGTCGCCCCAGGTGCCGCCGGCCAGAATAAAGCAATCCGCGGTGCTTCCGCGGGAGGGTTTCGTCTGAGCCTCTCTCCGAGCCTTCGGGCCAATTTACTGAACCGTGCGTAGCTCGCGCCAGTTGGTCGCTTCATAAACGGACCGGTTTACTACGACGATTCCCGGATTTCCGACCTCACGCCTGCTTTCCCAAAACGGGCAGGTAATCTACCTGCGGTTTTACGAGCGGCGAATTCGGTGTGTTCAGCCACCCTCAATCCAACGTAGTAAACCGGCATTGTTTTAAAATGGCACTTAATTACTGGCAGCATATAAAGTATTAAAAATGCTCACTAGGCCATTATTACTTACCAATACCAAGCCAATTGCACAGAACGTTGGCCCGCAATCTGGTCTCAGCACATCTCATCGCCTCGGTTTTTGGCTTGTAGCGCAACTCCAATCGCTTACACACACTGTGAATGATGGCATCAAGCTGTTCGTGATCATTGAGCATGTCATGAGTTACAAGAAATACGTCGTATCCCATGCTTTGCAATGCTGTCATTCGAGAGGCATCGTGGTCAAGCACAGCGCCCGATCCATGGATAACCTCTCCTTGAAGTTCGATAATCACAGCCTTCATTGTTATTGGGTTTACGATGACGATATCGCCGTAACAGACTTTCTGACCTGCGATTTTCCGAGCTGAATTCGACAGCGGTGTTAAGTCGTTGACGTATATGTTTTTAAACTCCGCTCCGCCGGCACGTCTCGGATGACTTAGCAACATGATTCCAGCAACTTCTAGTGGGGATGCAGCAATACCCATTACCTGCTGTGCGGCTTCGTAGAATTGCTTTCCCCACATCTCGCCCTTAACCTTCGCTGCAAATCTGCGCAGTTCTTCTATTTCAATAAGAGGCTTTCTCATCCAGAGCGATGTGCCCTTTCCGTTAGCTTTATTTCCGGATCCGTTATCCTGCTGCCCACTTTGATTATTCCCACTATCCTTCTGGTGCGCCCGAGCATAGACTCGCTTCCATGGGGCCTCGTCTTGTGTTTCGTCTAGTTCAAACAGACTTTCTGTGGTGTACTGCTCTTCTTCTGATTTTGCCTGCTCAAGTGCTATGTCGACCGCGGGCGATGGTTTAAAAACCGAGAACCATCCGCAAAACTCGTACATAGCCAGAACCAAGTCGCATGAAGAAACGCTTCGAGTCATGGTGAATAGCGTATTAAGAGGGTCTGTGACGCTAAAGCCCATACCCGTGTCGATGGAAACCTTTTCTGTATAGGCGCTGTTCCATCGGATGGTCCGTCTTGTCTCGGAATGCAGGTTGCTTCGTGTTGATGCTGCTGTGATGACTGGCGTCTTGAGGACGTCGGTTACGAAAGGGGCTTGGGATAGGGCTCGCCAGCCGTCTTCGGAGTTGGGCAGACGCGGGTAGAGGTTGCGCACCTGCGGTGGGCAGCGCCAGTAGCGGAATGCGGTGTTTGCGCAGACAATCTCGTCCATGTGGACCTCCCCTAGTTTCGACCGTAGGCCGTGCGGATTGCGGGCATGGCCGATTATCTACCGGGGTATCATGCGGGTAAGTACTGGAAGCTGGCCAAATGCTGACCAAATATTGGATGGGATGTGTTGAAAGGTTGATCGAGCCATGAATGTGCTGGTACGAGCTGTGCGCCAGTGGTCTCTGTCTCCACAATTGCACTTAGATTACGCACGGAATTCAATGAATGAACGCAGACGCATTTTGAAAACGTGCAATGACGACACCTAAGGTGAACTGCGTAACATATAACGCCTTAGGTAACTTCGCTTCGATTTTGGTGTCAAAAAGAAAAAGGCCAGAGGCTTAACACCTCTGACCTGTGCTTTAGATGGTGGGCGATACAAGATTCGAACTTGTGACCCCATCCGTGTGAAGGATATGCTCTACCCCTGAGCCAATCGCCCGTCGCCTTTAGGCAAAAGAGATATTATCATAGCCGTGCGTGGTTTACCAAGAACTTTTTGCCCTCGATTTTAAATTCGTGAGTGCTAGCCAAGCCAAAGCAACCAAAGCAATGGGTAAAACAGCAGCTAAACTACCATTTACCGCTTAATCCACGAAGTCTCAGGTCGGCAGATAAGTCGCGCGTTGTTGTAGGCCATGTCGAGCGTGAGGCAGGTGCGCGCGGCGTAGAAACCGTCCTCGCGTTGGATGGTCAGCGCCAGCTCGGGCTTGTCGCCGGTCAGGCACAGCGGTAGGAGTAGCTGGATCCGGCCGCCGTAGAACTGCGGCACCGCGAGCGTATAGTTGGCTGCGGCGCGGCGGGCGGCCTCGACGACGGCTCCCTCAAAGGCACGGCGCAGCAGCAGCGAGTTGCCCTCCCCCATCAGGCTGGCGGGAATGCGCGTAAGGTTTTCCTCGTCGCCCAGAATGTGGTCGATGTTGGAGCGGATGGGAAGGCGGTAGTCAAAGACCAGCTCGGAGGGGTCCTCGGCAAAGCGCACGCGGCACGGCAGGTACTCAAATGAGACCAGCATGGGGTCGCTCTCCTTAAAGAAGCCCTTCAAAAACCAGCGCTGGCGCGCGTCGGGCTTGGTGTTGGGCTCAAACAGGCCGTAGATGGTCTCGTAGCGGCGCGTGTACAGGCCGGTGTTGAATAGGCAACGGTCGTCGTCGAACACCAGCGGTAAGTTGGACGGGGCGGTCTGGTCCACGTCACGCTCGGTCAAGAACACCGCGCGGCTAAATGAGAACGACAGGTAGTTTTTGAGGATGCGGTTGCCGGGACCCCAGTCCTCGGGGTCGGCGAGGTCGACCAGGCGGTCGTAGCAGGGCTCGGGGCAAAACGCGAAGTCGTACACATTGCTGCACAGGGTGCTTGGGATCTCCATGTGGCGTCCATTCCATTTCATAGTTAGAGTTTGGATGCTTAGATTTTATACGTGCGACGCACCGTCGAGACACACAACGCAATTGCGGCGCAGCTCGTCGGCGAGTTCTGCTCGCGTGCGGTTTCCGGAAACAAGGTCCTGGATCCAGGCGTAGTGCTGGTTGTCTTTGGGTTCCGGGCTATCGGAAAGTACGATTGGAGCACTAGCGGCGTAACAGGAAGGTCCCGCCCATCAACATCGGCAATCATGAGTTGACAAGCGTAATCATGGTTCAATTGCGGTTTAGCAATAGAATGTCAGGGAATCATCACCAAAGGTTTCGCGCCACTTGTCACAAATGTATCGATGGTTCATGGTGATTAGTTTTGAAAGATCCCTGAGATCCTTAGCCGGAATCTTGCTCTCGTTGTTCGCAAGTGTGCATCCACCATTTTTAGTGAGCCAAAACTTAGTCGAGTTAGCAGCCGCCCTCTTTACCCCTACATGGATGTGAACGGGTTCTCCGTTTTCCGCGATCCAAAAGAACAGAACATACTGTCCAAAAACAAGAATTCGAGGCATTATGCCACCGCCGGTCCAGCTTTTTGCCGTTCTGCAAGCTCGAAGATAAACGGAGCGTTTGATCTAACGAACTCGGTCAAAAAATCCAGATCGTCAGTAGAAAATCCTTCGACGTTAAACCATTTGACCGCAGGTAGAAAGCATTCTGCATGGTCAAAACCAAAATCAACCGGGCGCTCGACGGCTACGCGAACGGTCCCGTCGTCTCGTGTTTCTGAGTAGGCAAACTGAGTGCCGTCATCTAGCTGAACATAGCTCCAAAGCATTGCTGCCTCCTTAGTGTTTATATCCAAGTATAAACAGCCGCTTAGATGCAACGTGATGCGAATTGAATTATTCCCATAAGACCTGAACTGCTGATTATTTGTATTACTGAGATTTGAACCACCTCACACTTCAATGTCTTTTTTGCATGGAAAACCGTCATTGTGCGATGGTCGGACTTTATGTCAAGGATCGCATTCAGATTCAAGCGCTCGCATGCTTAACTACTTGCAGGCGCTTGAATCCTCCTATAGATTACCCAAATGCTGCTCAACAGCCTCCATGCCAACCTCCGCATATTTTAGTAGGCCTTGTATATCGTTGTAGTTCTTGGGCAATCGATCTTTTTCAATACCAGTAATTTTGGCGAATAATTCGATTGTTAGATCGAGTGCGAAGTCGATTAGTTTTTGAATTTCGCTGAAAGTTAAGGGAAGTCGCCTAACAAGCTCATCATAATTCAGTGCTTCTATGTCGCTATGGGCGAAAATTTTATTTCGCTGATCGCGAAGCATGTCTGTTAGTTTACGGAGACTGTTGAGTCGTTTTTTCCTTAAATTGGAAAGGTCATGAGTGGTTATACACACAGTAACCATTTCGTAATGATTTCCGAACAGTTTTTCATCTGAGCGTTGAGACTCAACTTCTTTGGGGTAGAAACGCTCCTCGTCCTTTGCCAATGGATGAACGATTGGATTAAGCCTGTCAAAGTTTGGTCGATCATTAAATAAGGAGATTGCAAGCGCGTCGATTTTAGCAGAATGAGACTTGACGTCTTCTATCAAGTTCCCAATACTGACGTCGCTTTTGGCATCAAATAACCGTGCGCAATTCATGAAACATGATTCGGTTAATGCAAGTTGTGTAAAGCTAAAGAAGCAGCCAGCGCAAGTAACTTCATTCTCATAGTCGGAAGATGCTTTAGACAGTTCGCGAAGGATTGCTAGTTCCGTGTTGGCATAAAATGCCTCGTTGTATAGATAGCTGCAGCGCTTGAACAGCTCAAGAAGGCCGGCGTTTAATTCTTTCTTGGCAGCGTCAACTGTATGATCCGATTCGTGGTTCATGTTAGATAAATCCTGAGCAATTGTCGTAATAAATTAATCTACAAATGCGTCGTTAAGAATATGGCCTTCTACATAGTCTATCGAAATGGGTGCTTTAGCAGCGATATGTGGCGACCAGGAGCATTGTTCCCAGCACGAACAGCAATGTGGACACGTCTATCCAATGGCTGTCGCCGGTCTTGGGGAGTGTCGCAGTTGTCGCGGTGGCAGCTTTGGGCTTGAGGCCTTAACTACCGTGGTCTTGGTTACTGTCGTTGTTGTCTTGGTTGTCGCGGCCGCGGGTTTCAGCGAGGGATTTGCCGTGGGCCCTGTGGTGGGCTCTCCGGCAGCGGGGCTTGAATCGGCGGGAGACTTTTCCGCCCCACCGCCCGGTACCTCGCCCCTGTCCGTCTCCCCCGCCGGAGACGTGGCTACATCGGGCTCAATCACCACATGCGGTGCCACCGCACCGGTGGCATCCACCACGCCACCAGCTCCAAATGCCCCACCAGCAGGCGCCATAAACCGCGCGGAAACAAGCGACCCGCCCGTGCACGCAACGCCGCCGTCGGCACCGGCCGCATCGAGCCACGAGGCAGCGACGGAAAGCCGGCAGCCAGCCGCGCCAGCACCAATGCCCAGATCCTGCAGATACACGCCGTAGGCGCGCACGCCCGCTCCGGACCCGGCTCCCGCGGCGACGACGCGCCCGCGGCCGCGCACGGCCATGTCGCCGGCGATCACGCCGGCCACGGCCTCGTCCGTGACGTCGGCCCCGTCCGCCCGGGCATCGACGGCGCAGCCGTCCACCACGAGCGCCCGCGAGACGTGGATCGCGCACTGCGAGCCCGATGCCGCCAGGGACCCGGTGCCGCGAAGCGTCAGGCTGCCCCACACCTCCATGCCGCACTGCGTGATGTCCGCATCGCGCGCATTCGACTCCGTCACCGAGTTTTGCCCGGCGAGCGTCACGACCAGGTCGCCGTCGGCGGCGGTGGCGTCGCCCGCGTAGCCGTCAAGCTCCAGATGGCCGGCATCGGTCCAGGCCCAGCCGGGGCCCGACACGCCCGGCTCGCAGTACGTCGCGCCCGCGATAAACAGGCTCTCCGCGCCCGCGGCACAAGAAGGCCCGCCCAGCAAAACGCATAGGCAGGCCATGGCAGCGATCGCGATGTGATGACGGCCGGTGTGGGACTCGGCGGCAAACATAGCCGCTCCGATCTTCGCAGGAGCCAATAGAATATGCACCAGAAAAATGCCCTGGTAGCAGCACCTATTAGTTTAGCGAGATCGATGCGGGAGCAAAGAGAAATCGCGTGAGCAATGTCCACAATTAGGTGTAAATCGTTTTGCCAGCCGGTGAAAGGGAGAATCAGCTTCCGAATTCGCCCTTCACGTTTCTGATGATGTTGTTTGATAAATGGTTCCGATAGTCCATAAAAGATGGTTCATAATAGATTTAGATGAAAAACCTTCGGATTTGTAAGGCGGGGTCGCTGAGACGGTACCGCCTAGTTTTATCAGCGTGCGCCTAACGATCGAGATCACATTCTCCCTCGCGCGCGAAGAAGTCTTGCCCTGCGAAGACTATGATCGGTTGGACAGGCCCGGCGTATATCGCGTACTTCCGTAGTTTTTCTTCGGAATATCCGTATTAAAAATACGGGCAAATTGACCAATTTGCTAAGCTACTTTATCATGTGTTTCAAATAGACTCAGAAAGCAGAGGAGCCGTGCCATGCTCAAGAAGTTTTCGGTTTCAAATTTCAAGTGCTTCAATAAGCGAATTACATTTGATCTATCCGATCCCGCCAACTATTCATTCAATCAACAGGTAATTCAGGATGGCATTAAGGCAAAGGGCATCATATATGGTGTGAATGGCAGTGGAAAGTCCAATTTCGCCCTCGCGATATTCGACATTGTTCTGCATCTGACCGACAAGGAAAAGCTGCTCAAAAAATACTCGCCATACCGGTGCCTTAATTCAAAGAGTTCAATTACAGAGTTTCAATACGATTTTGTCTTCGACAATATCGAGGTCGTATACCGCTACGGGAAAACCGACCCACAGACGCTTGTATACGAGAGTCTGTACATTGCTGGCGTGGAGGTCTTGAGCTACAGGTTCGACGCTCAAACGGGCCATGTTGACCTGCCGGGCGCCGAGTCCCTCTCGCTTTCTACCGATCTCCCCACTGAGTCCGACAGGCTGTCGCGTGTCAAATATGTCAAGAGCAATGCAATACTGCGAGATGAGCCGTCTGCCAGGGCGTTTAGAGCCTTCACCTCCTTTGTCGACAACATGCTCATGTTCTACTCGCTCGATGAGCGTGGATATCAGGGGCTTTCGGTTGGCTCGGATATCTTTACCCAGGGCATTATTCGCGAAGGAAAGATGGAGGACTTCCAAGAATTCTTGCGCCAGCAGGGAATCTCCCTGAACCTCGTATCCGTGGACGTGAATGGAGTTCCCGAGCTTTATTGCAGGTTCGAGGGCGGTACCGTTCCGTTTGCGTCGGTCGCCTCGACAGGCACCATGTCACTTGCTCTGTACTACTACTGGTATATCAAGATGAGCAAGGCTTCCTTGGTCTTTATCGATGAATTCGATGCCTTTTATCACTTTGAATTGTCCCGGTCGATCGTGGAGATGCTACGGGACCTTGAGGGTGTCCAGGTTTTCATTACGACGCACAACACGGACCTTTTGACGAACGACCTCATGCGTCCCGATGTCTATTTCATTCTCAAGGAGGGGGAGATTCGCTCGCTGGAAAAGCTAACACCCAAGGAGCTCAGATTGGCGCATAACCTCCAGAAGATGTTTAAGGCCGGTGCTTTCGATGGCTAGCCCGGTCACGCTCTTCATCGTTGAAGGAGAGTCGCGTGACCTGCGCTTTGCGGAGAAGATGAAGGATCTTTTTCTGAAAGGGAGAGATGACCTGAGGGTGATCTGTCTGCCAGCGGCGCAGAACATCTACATGCTTTACGAGCGGCTTGCAGAGGAGGACTTCGATCTGGATGTTGTGGAGGTACTGAGAGAAACGGTGCCTTCTGCTGCAAAATGTCTAGAGGGCGTGGAGAGGGATTCTGTTGATGAGGTCTTTCTCTTCTTTGACTACGACTCTCATCAGAACAATGCGCCTGGATGCGAGTCCGATGCCCTTGTGGAGGCGATGCTCCTCGCATTCGATAACGAGCACGAGAGCGGAAAGCTCTATATAAGCTACCCGATGGTCGAGGCACTGTACGATTATCGCGCAGGGCAGTGCCAGGCGCATTCAGGCTGTTTTGTTGACAACTCGGAAATCGCTCAATATAAAAATAAGTCGGGAGAGGGAAACGTTAACGTGGGGAAGCACATGGAGCTTCCCCAATGGAAAGATGCAATCGCTGCCTTCGTATTGAGATGCAAGTGCCTGCTCGGTCTCGATGAGGTTTCATTTGAGACGTATCGAGAGCTGGTTACGGTCGATGCGATCTTCCGCGAGGAGAAAAGGATGCGGATCGAGGACGGTTCGGTGTTTGTGCTATCGGCTTTTCCAGAGTTTCTGCTCGACTATTTCGGTGATAAGTTCTTTAATTCCATGGCTCCGATGCGCCACCTTAAGTTCGATGATTGCCCCCGAGGAAATGGATGAGACGCAATTAATCTCGCGGGTACAGGTTCTCCTGTCTAAATTGTGAACTCGGCATAAGAGACGTTGTTGGCCATGCCCCGGACAGCATCCAGTCGATGATGTTCTCTTGCCTGATGCCGCCGCGACCTCCCACGTCAACGCGGTAGAGCGTGAGCGGGGTCTTCGGATAGTTGTTCCGAATCGCCTGCAGCGGCGCGAGCTCGGGAAAGTACCTCACTATCAGCTTCCCCCACTCCGACTTCGGGTTCACGCAGGTGATGTGGAACCCGTTAAGCCCAGCTTGGACAAGCTGTTAGGAGACTGGCATTTCGCCTGCGTCGATCTCGAGAGGATCGGCGACAAGGTTGCGAACAAGGACTGGAAAGGTCATTATGAGGGGTAAATAAGATGACAGACAACACGTATTCGGGAACTCTAAAATTCAAAGATGTTGATTTTGTCTTTGTGTTCGATGGCTCTGAGCTTGTTCTCATCCCGCCCAAAGAACGCAAGAATGACATTATGTGGGGTTGGCTAAAAAAAGAAATTTGCCCCGGTGTGTATACATCCGGCGACCCTTTGACTGTTGATGTGCCTTATCTTGACGGCTTCTGCAACGAGACAAGCAAGCGATTGATCTTTTTGACCAGGGAGGAATCGACTGTCGGAAGTCGAAATTCGACTCTGTATATCAACGTTGCTGGGTATCTGGAATGTAGCCCGAATACCAATGGTTTTTGCAGGATGACTCTATCCGGCAGGGCCTTGAATTACATTCATCCGGTTAATAGGGCATTCTCGCAGGTATTTGATTCTGACGACCTTACAGAAAAGGGAATCATCTCTATCAGGACAAATGGATTCGACAGAACTTCGACCGTGAAGAGAGCATTTCGCTTTGAGGGCAGAGATATCGCGGCGTATTTCTCAGTTGGGTGGACATGCAGTATGAAAATTAGTACTCCACCCATCACCCTTAATTCCAGCATGATTTTCGAGTTTGATGAAACGGACGATTACTGGTTTTTCTATCGCCTGTGGCATGCAGCAGAAGACTTCCTCAAATATCTGACATTCAGCAAAAACACACTAATTGAGGATTGCAGCCTGCAGGCTATGTACGACGACTCGCATTACCCCAGCACAGCTGAATTCAAGCTAGCGAGATCCTCAGAGCCATTTGATACCAAGCCTCTTGAAAAAGGTCGATATATTCAGCTGTCTTTGCTGGACCCGTATGAGATTAAAATGTTTGGAGCGATTGCAGACGGAGAAATCTACCTAAGGCATATTTCTGAAACATACGAAAAGGGACATACGCTCGATGCATCGGACTTCGTGCTGACTTCCGCAGCATTTGAATGGGAATTTGACCAAGCGTATCCAAGCGGAGTTGTCAAATCAGAAGCTCGAGTGGCTGCTGAGCAACGAGCATCAGCTCAGATGGATGAATGCATTAACCAAAGCTCCGGAAAAGCTAAAAAGATATTGAAATATGCAAAGAAGAGCATCGGCTTTAGCAATCTGGAATCGAAGATAGTACAGGCTGGTCGAGATTTTCATGAAATGATTGGGGTATTTGGGGAAGGTCTATACAAAAGGAATGATGAGGAATTTTCCTACGAAGTCATTGGAAGCAGGCTGGCTGAGCAAAGAAATGACTTTGCCCATGGAAACATTGACAAGGATTTCAAAGGTGCTGCCATTCTTGATTTGCTGCTTCTACGCTATCTTGTCTATGCAATGCAGCTGAAGCGCATCGGTGTCTCAGCTGCAAATACTCGCAGAGCGATAAATGAGCTATTTGGCTTAATGTATTACCTCCCTGCAGAAGACGGTGACACAGAGACGGTGGCCAAGAACACTGAGATAAATGAGCCGAACAACGAAACCGAAGGCAATGCAGACGAAATCGTAGAAGCGGAATAGAATGGTTCCCGACTGCTGACGCTCCTATTTGGCAAGGTGTTTTTTAGAATCCATTTTGCGCTCGGCCTCGAACGCCTGCCTGTCCCAATTGAGCGGGAGCCCCGCCTCGACCCACGCCTCGTAGGCCCTCCTTATGGGCTTGAGCTCCCTTTGGCCCCTCTCCAGCATCGAGATGTACTTCTCGCTGGTGCCCAGTATGGACGCCGCCCTCACCTGGCTGACCTTCGCCGCGCGCCTGGCCGCCACGAGTTCCGAGGCGTCCTCGGGCCTCCTGATCTCGTGCGGGCGCATCAGCGCCCGGTACGCCTCCCTGGCCACGTAGCGCTTGAGGCACCTCATGACCTCCCTGTCGCTCTTCCCCCGCGCCCTCGCCCTCTCGGCGTACTCGGCGGTCTCGGGGTCGCGCATGACCCTCTGCCTCGCGATCTCGTGCAGCGCGCTGTTCGCCTGCCGGTCGCCGCCCCTGTTGAGCCTGTGCCTCACGGTCTTCCCGCTCGAGGCGGGGATGGGGCAGGCGCCGCATATCGCCGCGAACGACGCCTCGGAGCGCAGCCTGCCCGGGTTGTCCCCGGCCGCGACCGCGAGCTTGGCCGCGCTCACGGGCCCGCACCCGTACATCGCCAGCAGCGCGGGGCAGTTCTCCTCCAGGGACGCCTCGATCGCGCGCTCCATGTCGAGCGCCGCGTCGCGCGCCGCCGCCCACAGGTCCGCCAGCGCGCCGAGCGCGGCGCCCAGCGCGCCCTCGGCGCGCACGGAGGGGAGCTCCTCCATCAGCCTCGGCCCCGCCATCCCGCGGAACCTCGACCTGAGCCCCTCCGGCGCGGTGGTGAGCAGCGACCTCGCGGTGTTGATCGCCGAGGTCCGCGCCTTCACCGCCCCGGAGCGCGCCGCGAGCATGCAGCGCACCCCGTCGACCCACCCGTCCTGGCTCTTGGGGGTCCCGAGCTTTGAGCCGGACATCGCCGCGCGGGCGGCCCTCTCCGCGTCCGCCTCGTCGCACTTTCCCTGCCCCGGGCGCCTCCTCTGCATCCCCGCCGGGGAGAGCGCCTCGCGCACGGGCATCCCCAGCGACGCGAGGTGCCTGGTGAGGCCCGCCCCGTAGGACGACGTCCCCTCCATCGCGACGCAGGCCGGCTCCCCGGCCGCCGCGATCGCCCCGGCGAGCGCCTCGTAGCCCGCCGCGTCGGCGGGGAACCGGCGGGACAGGACCCTGCGGCCCCTCCAGTCGAGGACGCACAGCCAGTGCGAGTCGGCGTGGGTGTCGACCCCGCAGAAGACCGGCCCGCGGGCGCCGGGTGTCGATTCGGTTCTCATGTCTCGCTCCGTTCTTTCCGTGCTCGCCTGGACCGGGCAGACGGCACACTGACGGGGCGCGATAGAATGCGGTTGTTCGGGTCCGCGGTATCGCTCCATGCTCCTATTAGGTCATGCGGCGGTCTCGGCTCGCCGCGGCCCGCGCGGGACATGTCAGGAAACGAGGGCAGCCCTGTGGGCGCCAGCGGAATGTGGGGTCACCGCGCGGTCCGCATCTGATGGTGTCGACGTCAATGGTATACGGGTGCATCATCGACGTCTTCAATACAGAAAATATCAGTGTGCGGAATGTACGGATTGCTGCCGTATCCTTAGTAATAAAAACTGTCCGTTCAGTAGTAGGGGCGCGCCGGCGTTAGCCGGTGCGCCCCTACTTTGGGAAACATAAAACTCGCTTTTAATCGGTTGCCTGCGTAGCTCAAAGCGGGAACAACCGCCATGACGATGCATGCGATACCGAGCAGCGGTGCGCGGCAGCTATAAGCGCTGCTCCTAGCAGGAATAGCGCTAATGAGGCGGCGATCCAGTTGCTGTCGGCGGTCTTGGGGAGCGTGGCGGTGGCGGCGCCGGCAGCCTTGGCCTTGGATGGCGTGGACACCGTGGTCCTGTTTACTGTCGTTTTGGTTGTCGTGATCGTCTTGGGCGTCGCAGTCGCGGGCTTCAGGGCGGGATCCGTCGCGGACCCGGCACCGGGCTGCCCACCGGCAGGACCGGCGCCACCAGCCGGCTCGCCCGCGCCACCGGGCACCTCGCGCCCGTCGGTCTCCCCCGCCGGCGCCGTCGCGCCCTCGGGCTCAATCACCACATGCGGAGCCATGGCCCCGGAGGCATCCACCACGCCGCCGGCGCCAAAGGCCCCGCCCGCAGGCGCCACAAACCGCGTGGACACAAGCGACCCGCCCGCGCACGCAACGCCGCCGTCGGCGCCGGTCGCATCGAGCCACGAGGCGTCGACGGAAAGCCGGCAGCCGGCCGCACCCTCGCCAAGACCTGCGTCCTGCAGATACACACCGTAAGCGCTCACGCCCGCCCCGGACCCGGCGCCCGAGGCAACGACGCGTCCGCCGCCGCGCACGGCCATGTCGCCTGCGATCACGCCCGCGACCGCCTCGTCGGAAATATCGGCCCCGTCCGCCCGCGCGTCGACGGTGCAGCCGTCCACCACGAGCGCCTGTGACACGTGGATACCGCACTGCGAGCCCGTCGCCGTCAGGGTCCCGGTGCCGCGAAGCGTCAGGTTGCCCCACACCTCCATGCCGCACAGCGTGATGTCCGCATCGGGCGCATGCGACTCCGTCACGGAGTTTTGTCCGGTCAGGGTCACCACCAGGTCGCCATCAGCGCCGATGGCCTCGCCAGAAAAGCCGTTAAGCTCCAGGTGGTCGGCATCGGTCCAGGCCCAGCCGGGGCCGGACACGCCCGGCTCGTAGTACGTCGCGCCCGCGATGATGAGGCTCTCCGCGCCCGCGGCATAAGAAGGCCCGCCCAGCAAAACGCATATGCAGGCCATGGCAATAATCGCAATGTAATGACGGCTGGTGTAGGACTCGGCAGCAAACATACCCGCTCCGATCTTCGCAGAGCCAATAGAATGTGCACCAGAAAATGCCCTGGTAGCAGCAGTTATTAGTTTAGCGAGATCAATGCAGAAACAAAGAAAATGCCCCAGAGAAGTGCCAATAATTAGGTGTAAATCGTTTTGCCAATCGGTGAAAGGAGGGGTCTTCAATATAGGTCAGCTGCCAGTAAGGCCCATAATCCACCTCGTAACATCATACGGCCGCATTAATCTTCACTCTCGGGGGGGGGTAATTACCGTTCAAAAGTAATCGGAATCCTCAGACAGTTCTTGAGTTTTTTGAGAGAAGAATGTATTGCATTAAAAGCTGTCAATTCAAAAAATCATCGACCGTGACATACGATCTCCTCATGGTCCTCGCTGTTAACCTCATTCTCTACAATTGCTTCAAGCCCCTGCAGCCTTTTTAACATCATATAGGTGCAGATCACGGTAAGTCTGTAGGCGAAAGCGACATCTGCGGAACCTTGGTATTGACGACCATGGATGCAATCGTTTCTGATGTTATATCCGTTAGAAGAGTACATAACTAAGTAGACAAATAGGAACTCTCCGCATCCTTGGATAGTTCCCGTAAGTTCACGAACGCTTCCAATGAGGTCAGCCAAGACGCCTGATACTTCCCTAAGCTTGTAAAAGGAATCCCTATTTGCTTGGAAGGGAACAATGGAAAACATCTCTCCTATGTTTCTAATAGTATTTTCAAGAATAGGAAATAGCTGCGTAAGATGACCGAGGGTCGGCCTGTTGCCAGGATTGGGCAAAAGCTCGTATTGACTTGGAGCAAGTGTAACCACCTTGTCATAAACGGGCTCTATGACGACCATGCTGCAAACCAACTGGATATTCTTGTTTAGCTTTTCAAAGAAACCGTCAAGCATAACTTGCTCACTAAGATGATTGATGAAGCGATAAGAACGCTCCTTGTAAACCCGTTCGACTTCATCTGCAATCATTTTATCGATCGAGCGCGCATCATCTTCTATTATTACGTGAACGTGATTGGGATAGAATTCACTGACTGTTGTCTTGCCAAAAAGGTAAACAATTAACTTCTTAGACATGTCCTCTAAGCTGGATGAAATTGAATCATCGGAAAGCTGCAATAAAGATTGTGCAAATCCGTGGGGCGATTCTAGGAACTGCTTATTTAGCATTTTGATTTTCGTGTTCGGAATGGAGAATTCTCGCGTAAAACAATGCATTCCTGATACAACTTGACTGTAGTATTTATCTTGCCAAGCATGTCTAAGAGCAATAATTACTTTCTTAACCCAATTGTTATTCACTCTAGGGTTGCTCATAACATCTAATAAAAACATCATTGCAGAATAGAACAGCTCAGCAGTTTCAACATCGCTATGCCCTGTGTGCTTATAGAATAAGTCGAGTGCGTACGCCGCATCCTGCTGATTGCAGTACTTAGCGCTTAGAGGGTTTTCAAATAGGGCTATCAGATCGTGTGTAGTATTGACTTTCTTTAAGTTTTCGGCAAAGAAAGCTTGGCATTTCGTTTTAAATAGACGTTTTTGCTCCTTTGTCATCGGAATTGAATGTTCCGACATATAGCGAAGATCGTTGTAATCGGTGCGGCCTTTTAGAAGCTCATTCATGCTTCGGAAATAAGCTGTCTGAGCCTCTTTGCAAAATATCGATTCCCTCTTTAGCTGAGTGACAAGATCAATTGCTGTGCACTGAAGACGGTACAACGGTTCGCTATTTTCTACTATTCGCTTGGCGTTGTTTGTGGCTAGTTCGACTAAAATGCTTTGGCTACGGGTCGAAGGAATCTTATTCCATTTCGCAAATTCTATAGACTCAAGTAAGCATATCGCACGATCATCTTCAAAGATATCCTTTGCTTTTAGGAACATGCCTTCTGTCCATACAGAGCTATATGACGATTCTTCACCTTCACCAAGGCCAATCAATGGAGTCAGTTTTCCATTTTGGTAAGAACTCCTAAAAGCATCGCAAAGAAGAGCCTCCTGCCATGTTTGAAATAGCTCCCGATCAACGTCTTTAAAACTGAGGAAATAAGCATCAAAGTTGTCATCCATCAGTTTAATAACGCTATCGCATTTGATTGGTACATCGACGCACTTAAGATTGCGCCGAAGCGTTTCGGCAACTAGTTCAATTCCCGATAAATTGATTCTCCCGGTTAAGTATTCAAGTTTTGACCATTCATCGTTTAGCGCAGTAAGGTCATACAGCTGGTGGAGATTTGAATAAAAAATGGGACGGGTATCAATAAGGGCATTTCTGCCAGTCAATTTATTGAAAAGGAAAGTTGCATAGGACGCTACGCCAAGCATGCCGAAAAACCCAACATGTTCATCAAAATCTTCTGGCTTGGTCATTCCACTTCTGAGGAGGACGCAATCGTACAACTTTACCAACCACATTGATGAAATATCTGGTTTGAAATCGCCAACCAAATCGACGACGGTAGCAAGAAAAGCAAAGGGTTCATGAAGCGATGCCAATACGCCTATAAATTCATTTACTGAAGTGATTTCTTTGGGTGCAGAGAAGCGTTCTTCAGTGCATTCAATTAGCCACTGCCAATTTGATGATTTGTTTATCCGTTCTTCGGTAAACCTAACCTTGATATCATGCTCGTAATAGCCAATCCCCTTCGCCATTTTCATGTCCTCTTTCACATTCGCTTGTTTGTACCAATTGTCATGCTAAACATATGGAATAGATAGTGCATTACAAGCAATATTTGCTTCTAGTTACAAACGTACTGATGCTTCAACTACGAAAATTAGCGCAATAATTGAAATCGCCCCCTAGGGAACTAATATTGTCCCCAGGGATCGATTAATTCGTTATTTTTGACTTTATAACAGTTTAGATAACAGGTGATGAGTCGGGGACCGCAAGGCCCCCGAATACTATGTCCTTCCGAGCCAAACAGTGAATTTGCCCGAGTGCCAACCCGGATCTTTGTTTGGCGACAATCCCTCCGGGCGGGCGTTCAGGCGGATGGGACAGATCCATATGGGAAAGGCAAACCCCTTCGGGGCGCTCGTGGCAGGCCTCCCCGCCGACGAGTTCCTGCTGCACTGAGAAGCCGTCGACGAGACTCGTCGCTGCGGCGGGAGGCTCACCTCCCTCACGAGCGCCATCCTTGAGCACTGCCGAAAGGTGCTCCCTGTCTGGGTCACTTTCATTAGACTCATGCGCCCCATCGTCCCCGTGAGTGCGCGGCGAGCTGTGCGGCGTCAGCCACAAGACGGACTTCGAGCGGCGGCGCCGCGCGCTCGCCACGGTAACCGGCTACCAGGACCGGTTTGTACTGTGCGACACCTTCTGGATTGACGAGACCCACATCAACGACACAGACCCCTCCAAGGGTTACAAACAGGTGCATAAGCGTGGTCTATCCCGACAAAGGCCGTGCGTCTGAGTCGCCTTCGATGTCCATAAGAACCCCGTCGCGGTCGTCCTCGGCCACGGGAAGCCCAGCTCGGCGCGCGTAAGGAAGGCCATGGGCAGCAGAATGTTGCCCGGGTCGCTGCCCATCCACGACCTTAAGAAGGCGCACAACGCGTTGGTCAGGGACGGCGGGCTCGAGAGCGAGGCATACTGGCCGACGTGAACGACCCGGTCTACCTAGAGCGGATGGAGATGGCGAACGACCTGTGCTCTTGGCTCAAGCGCTACCTTTGGCGCTTCACGGGAATGCCGCCGCGGAACCTGCAGGCCTACCTCGACTGGTACGTCTAGCTCTTCCGGGTCAATCAGGCCAGGGACAGATGGGACCCGACCGAAAGGGTGGTGCGTCATATCCTGATGACGGACGCGACTTACCGCAGCTTGGGGTAGGTGCGGTAAGTCGCGTTATCTGAACCGTTGCATTACTAATCATCCCGTAATCCATCAATTTACTCAGCGCCATATAGGGCCTGCTAGTTGTATTTGCCGCTGAATTGCATCCCGCTTGTTTTGCTGACATAGAGTCTTGTATGACGCGGCAAGAGCGTCTTCTTTCTCAAAGAGATCTTTCCGTTGGTTGGGCTCATGTAACTTTTCAGAAGCCTGTTCAAGCGTCCATTGATATTCCTTTGCACTCTGAGACATCGTATTTAATAAAATCTGATACTGATACATTGAAAACAAAAGGGATTGATAAGCTTCTATGAACTCGGCTATTGCGTCTCCACTCTTTCCTTTGAAGCAAAAATTCGCCTCCATGGCGAGCGATTTCATTTCATCAAGTTTTAAATGCAATTTAAGTTGAGGGTCGGCATCTAACACATGATTTATTGAGATTGAAATTGATTGCAAGTACGTGGTGTTAGTTAGCAAAGCAAATAGCAGGTCGATAGCCATTTGCGGTTCGTCATCATGTTCCAATTTCTTCGCGTTTTTTGCGTAAACGCTCATGAGTTTATCGACGGTTATCCAAATATTTAAACGTCGATTGAATAGAGACTGTTTATTGCTGAGACGAGCTTGGTAACAAGAAATGAGCAACGCGATGATTGCCACAATCGCTGAGATGTACTCAGGTAGATTCGTTAGGTTCATTGTCTCCTCCGCTACTAAAAATCAATTTACAATGCCATGATTATCGCTCCGCATTCATGATTCTCTGATTCGGCTTCCAGATTGAGTTCAGGCCAATGCTGATGGAGCTGAGGTACGGCAACATCGACCGTCCTCTGCACCCAGTTCAAGAAGAAGGACTGGCACCCGAGGCTCGTCGGCGGGGTCCACGCGGACGCGACCATGGACAGGATCGCGCACAAAGCGGTATGGGTCGACATGGGCGAGGCAAACATGCGGCAGCGCCGCGGGGCGAACCGCTAGCAATAAAACGGCCCCGGTGCCGACTTGCGTTATCAGCGGTTCCGTTTCGCGATAATCAGCAGCACTCAAGCGAGCAAATACTCAGTTTTCTGAAAGCCCCCTACAGCAGATAGGTACTTATCAGTAAGTACTACTGAAGCGACTCAGGGCACGATCTGACTTCTTACGCATTGCATGAGAAGAAAGAGGCTAAAAGAGTATCGGCTCCCCCACCATGATGTCGGAGACAACCCATGGGGCCTCCGACATCACATTGTTGTCTATTTAAGAAAGCTCAATCGAGCTTTCTGCAACATCAATGCCAGGTGCGTATTTCTGCACTAACGCATCCAGAATTATTCGGTTGCCCGGCGTCATCTTTGGGGAAGCGACGATCTTCATCGAAGAAAATGCTTCGTCTGAGATAATCAAATCGTAAAAGGAAGGAATTTCGGGATCGCATCTATCAAGTATGACCTCAGTGGCCCTCTTAACTGCTTCAACATCACCCTTGATTACAGAGGCGATGCCCACAGGAACTGCCGTCAAAACATATCGCCATTCGTTTTGGTATGACCAGGCAGTAGCTTTGTGAATCCCAAGTGTGTTTAAATCGGCTTCTATCCAGCCGTTTTCGCAGTTACGGATCAACTTTGGAAACAGAAGCGACTTATCGTTCGTATACTGGACTTCATGAAGCATCTCAACGCTTCGGGCCATTTCTTTAAAATGAAATTTTTTATCCCAAAAGTCTTCGAGCGGCAATTGAAGTCCATCAAACTTGCTACCAAGAGCATTCAAAACTGCGTCACTAGATAACTTACTTAGGCTTTCGGTAGACACAGAGTACCGCTTAAACGGATGACTCTTCATTTGGATTCTTACTCCACATTCAGCTCCAGCGTACTCGCGCCACATGGGGATACTCTCCTCATCAGAAGAGGTCCAACAACTGACGAGCTTCATTTTTCCAAGATTTTGAGAGTCTGCTGAACGCTGTTCTTGCGGGTCATCAACCTTATCTAACCGGCTGAACCTGATAGTCCGATTATGCAGAATCAAGGCCAGCGTATCTAGGCTTGCATTATGATGGAGAACGGCGGGTGCTTCCATGTTTGGCTCCAAACTATAACAATGAATCCATATCACTGTTCATCAAAATTTATAGACATGATTACGAAAAATCAATCAGTGCCAAACTGTCCCAAGTACCCCTCTCCCCTCCCCAACTTTGTCCAAAAAGTTCGCAGTTGTTGACTGGTGTTACCGTAAAATTAACCCCACTTACATATACACGGAGTGTTGGTCTGGCGCCGCCTCCGGGCCTTGGCGCCCACCTTATCGAGAGGCACCGCTATGAAACGAGTCTTTTACCGCTCGCTCTGCGCAGTTCTTTGCGTATCCATGCTTAGCGCAGCAATACCTGTAAGGGTTTTAGCGGAAGAAGAACGGCTTCAAGAAAACACCTTGGAGCAGTTTGATACTGGCGCAGCGGACAATTCGGGCACCAGTATGACGGGCGACATTGATACAAGCGAGATCGGCAATGAGTCCATCAAAAATGATTCAGATCTCGCGAATCCAATTTCACATCAGGCGAAACCTCAGGTTTCCCTAACTTCCGACATGTCGTCTGATTCGGAACAATCCACAAAGGCCGCAGTAAGTGGATATCAGCACAGCGATAGCGCCACCAGCGGCAGTGTCACCCTCACCGTCGAATGGAACGATCCAGTACTTGGACAGCCAACGACTTTCCACGTGAGCGCAACAGGTGGCAGTGGCAGCTATCTTTTCCGCATGGATGCGCCCTCTTACTCCAACCCCAATGAGTATGCCTACGAGTCGGTCGCCGACCCAAGCCGCGGAGAGTGGACAAAGTTCACCGACGCGTGCGCTAGCCACGACTTTACGTTCACAACGACGGCTACCGGATCATATAACTTCCGCTTTTACCTCATGGACAAGGCGTCGGGCGTTTACTACTTGCGCACCAACTCGTATATCCAGGTTGCAGATGATGCGTATCCCAGCGTTGCGAGCATTGTCAATAAAGCAGTGTCGCAGGCCAAGCAAAACACAAATGGCTTTGAATATGAAATGGCCCTTTATCTTCATGACTGGCTTCTAAATCAGCTTGAGTACGACAACTCGCTGAAGTGGTCATCTGCCGAGAGCGCACTCACGCGCGGCGTGGGCACCTGTCAGGCGTATGAAAGCGCCTATTCCAAGCTGCTCACCGCTGTCGGCATCATTAATTCAGAGACCCGCGATACCTATGACGGCCACACCTGGAATGCGGTTAAGCTCGACGGAAAATGGTACCAGGTCGACTGCACCTGGGACGACACATCCGACAATTTCTATGGCGACCTTGACCAGCGCCACCTGTACTTCTGTATCACCGATGAACTCATGGCAATCGCGCACAAGGGACACGCCAAAATCTACACTGCCGACGGGTACGCCACCCGCTCGACGAGCCTCAAAGACAACTACTTCGTCCACAATGGCAAGGCCGACGAATGGGCCGCCAAGTACGCCGATCGCATCCAGCAGCACCTCGACGCAAAGGAGAACAAGTTCTCTATCGACGCCGACAACCAGTCTTTCCCGCCCAGCATCAGTGGCATCCAGAACGGCATCGTCGCCTTTGCGATGAACCTGCGCGAGTGGAAGACGACCGACGCCAAGGCCGATCTTGCTGCCAATTCTATCGTTGCCATGCAATCCGGGTACAAGTGGATATCAAGGTTCGACTTCTACGCCACCTGGAAGGAGCCCGCATCCTACACGATCCGCTACCACGGGTCGGACGCGGCGCCCGCCGTCGCCAGGACGACGAGGGTCGTCGTGGGCACACCGACCGCCACGCTGACGTCGTCGGCGCTGGGCTTCTCCTGCGGGCCGATGGCGTTCGCGGGCTGGAAGGCCCACCGCGACTGCGACGACGCGTGGTTCGTCATCGACGCCGCGGGCAACGGCAGGTGGGCGAAGCTGGACGGCGGGGCGCTGCCGGAGGGGCGGAGCTTCTACCGCTACGTCGACGGGGGGAAGGTGTCGGGCACGGCCCCCTCGGGCAGAGTGGACTTCTACGCCACCTGGATAGAAAACAAAGAATACGCCTAGACCATTCCGGTGCCATTTGATCTTATCAGCTATGTCGTTGATAAGATCAGTAAGCAAAAAGCTGGTCTTAGGTCATTTGCTTTAGGTTCTAGCGTTTTATCTAAACTCAGTAGTAAATAACTAATTAAGCAAGGCCCTCTTCAAAGAATCTGGTCGTAATTGTAAGGCTTAGAGTAAACCATGCGACATTTGCCGCTTTTTGCAGCGGGGCTATACGCCACGCATAAGAAAAGCCGCCGTTAACAAGCGGCGGCTTTTTTACTCTCGTCAATTCAATAGCGGCGACTAGAGCGTCTTGAGGTACTCCCCCAGCTCTTCCTCCCAGTCGGGCATGTGGAACCCGACCGACTCGAGCCTGGAAAGGTCGAGCGCGGAGTGGACCGGGCGCGGGGCGATGGGGCCCGCGGCGCTCGCGTAGTAGTCGGCGGTGCTGACCGGCACGACCTTCTCGCCGTTGCCGTTGGCGGCCTCGAAGACGGCGCGGGCGATATCGGCCCAGCTCCTCACGGCGCCGGAGCCGGTGCAGCCGTAGGTGCCGTAGGGGGCCTTGTTCTCCAGCACGTGGAAGATGGCCGCGGCCATGTCGCGCGTGAAGGTCAGGCGGCCCAGTTGGTCGTCAACGACGGTGATCTGGGTGAGCTTATCCCCCGGGTCGGCGACGCGGTCGGACAGCGCCTTCATGGTCTTGACGAAGTTGTGCCCCTCGCCGATGACCCAGCTCGAGCGCATGATGTAGTGGCGCGGGCAGCCGGCCACGGCGATGTCGCCGGCGGCCTTGGTCTGGCCGTAGACGGACAGCGGGCTGAGGGGCTCGTCCTCGGTATGGACCTCGGCGGTGCCGTCGAAGACGTAGTCGGAGGACACGTGGACCAGGGTGATCCCGTGCTCGGCGCAGGTGCGGGCGAGCTGCGCCGGCCCCGTCGCGTTGGCCTTCCAGGCGGACACGCGGCCCTCGGGGGTCTCGGCCCTGTCCACCGCGGTGTAGGCGCCGCAGTTGATCACGGTGCCGTAGAGCGACCAGTCGTACTTGGAATAGGCGTCGGGGTCGGACATGTCGAAGGTGTCGATGTCGCAGTAGTCGAAGCTGCCGGCGAGGCCGCGCTCCTCGGCGAGCGCGCGGACCGCACGGCCCAGCTGGCCGTTGCAGCCGGTGACGAGGGTGCGCCTCGGCGCCATGGGGATGACGTCCTTGAGGTACGGGTGGTTCAGGTCCGCCTCAGAGACGGTGGCCTGGTCCAGCGGGATGGGCCACTGAATGTTGAGCTCGGGGTCGGCCAGGTTCACGAAGGTGTAGGTCTTCTTGAGCTCGAGGGACCAGTGGGCGTCCACCAGGTAGGTGTAGGCGGTGCCGTCCTCGAGCGCCTGGAAGGAGTTGCCCACGCCGCGCGGTACGTAGATGGCCTTCGATGGGTCGAGCGTGCAGGTGTAGACCCTGCCGTAGGTGGCGCTGCCCTCGCGCAGGTCCACCCAGGCGCCGAAGACCGAGCCGCGCGCCACGGAGATGAACTTGTCCCAGGGCTCGGCGTGGATGCCGCGGGTGACGCCCTTCCTGTCGTTGCAGGAGATGTTGTTCTGGACGATGCGGAGGTCGGGGATGCCCAGCGCGCACATCTTGGCGCGCTGCCAGTTCTCCTTGAACCAGCCGCGATTGTCGCCGTGGACGGCCAGGTCGACGACCTTCAGGCCCTCGATGCCCGTCTCGGTGACGGAGAGGTCCTTCTCGAATGCGATGTCTGCCATGTCTCTCCTCTCCCTACTGCCCCTGCGCGCGGTAGCGGGCCTCGGTGGCCTCCTTGGCCGGGCGCCACCAGGCCTCGTTGGCGACGTACCAGTCGATGGTGGCCCTGAGGCCCTCGGCGAAGTCGGTGTGCGTCGGGCGCCAGCCGAGCTCGGTCTGCAGCTTGGTGGAGTCGATGGCGTAGCGGCGATCGTGGCCGGGGCGGTCGGCGACCCAGTCGAAGTCCTCGGGGTCGCGTCCCATGGCCGCAAGGATCATGCGCAGCACGGTGATGTTGTTCTTCTCCCCGTCGGCGCCGATGAGGTAGGTCTCCCCCATGCGGCCCTTCGTGAGGATGTCCCAGACGGCCGAGGAGTGGTCCTCGGTGTGGATCCAGTCGCGGACGTTCTCGCCGCGGCCGTAGAGCTTGGGGCGGACTCCGTCGATGATGTTGGTGATCTGCCTGGGGATGAACTTCTCCACGTGCTGGTAGGGGCCGTAGTTGTTGGAGCAGTTGGAGATGGTGGTTCGCAGCCCGTAGGTGCGGGTCCAGGCGCGCACGAGCATGTCGGAGGACGCCTTGGTGGAGCTGTACGGGGAGCTCGGGCGGTACGGCGTCTCCTCGGTGAACTTCGCCGGGTCGTCGAGCGCCAGGTCGCCGTAGACCTCGTCGGTGGAGACGTGGTGGTAGCGGACGCCGTATTTCCTCACGGCCTCCAGCAGGCGGAAGGTGCCCTCGACGTTGGTGCGCAGGAAGGGCTCCGGGTCGGCGATGGAGTTGTCGTTGTGGCTCTCGGCGGCGTAGTGCACGATCGCGTCGTGGCCGGGGACGAGCCTATCCAGCAGCTCGGAGTCGCAGATGTCGCCCACCACGAGCTCGACGCGGTCGGCGGGAAGGCCCGCGATGTTCTCGGGGTTGCCGGCGTAGGTCAGCTTGTCCAGGACGGTGACGTGCACGTCGGGGTGGTTGTTCACGACGTGGTGCACGAAGTTGCTGCCGATGAAGCCGCAGCCGCCCGTGACGATGATGTTCCTGGGCTCGAAGAGCTCTTCAGACATATCTGTATCTCCCATTGAATCGTTTAGTACTCGCGCGGGCTGTTGACGATCTCGCCGGCGGCGACCT
Source organism: Collinsella sp. (assembly GCA_046995905.1). Lineage (GTDB taxonomy): Bacteria > Actinomycetota > Coriobacteriia > Coriobacteriales > Coriobacteriaceae > Collinsella. The sequence continues at coordinate 1,368,390 of JBKXET010000001.1, read as the reverse complement.
TCTTCAGGTGCCGGCCGTAGACCGACTTGCCGTAGGCCGCGGCCGCCTCCTCCAGCCGCGCCGTGTCGATCCAGCCGTTCTCCCAGGCGATCTCCTCGGGCACCGAGACCGGTAGGTCCTGGGAGTGCTCGACGGCGCGGACGAACTCCGCCGCCTCGTGGAGCGACTCCATGGTGCCGGTGTCCAGCCACGCGTAGCCGCGGCCGAGGGTCACCACGGAGAGCGTCCCCTCCTCCAGATACATCTGGTTGAGCGTGGTGATCTCCAGCTCGCCGCGTGCGGAGGGCTTCACCTCGGCGGCGCGGGAGGACACGTCGCCCGGGTAGAAGTACAGGCCGGTGACGGCGTAGGAGCTCTTGGGCTCGGCGGGCTTCTCCTCGATGAAGACGGCCCTCCCCTCGCCGTCGAACTCCACGACGCCGAAGCGCTCGGGGTCGTCCACGTGGTAGCCGAAGACCGTGGCGCGGCCCGACTCGGCGTTCTGGACGGCGCGCGTCAGGTGGCGCGACAGGCCGTTGCCGTAGAAGATGTTGTCGCCCAGCACGAGCGCGCAGGGCTCGCCGCCGATGAACTCCTCGCCGATGGTGAAGGCCTGCGCCAGGCCGTCCGGCGAGGGCTGCTCGGCGTAGGAGAGGTCCACGCCGAAGCGCGAGCCGTCGCCCAGCAGGCGCTGGAAGTTGGGCAGGTCGGTCGGCGTGGAGATGACCAGGATGTCCTTGATGCCCGCCAGCATGAGCGTGGACAGCGGGTAGTAGATCATGGGCTTGTCGTAGACCGGCAGCAGCTGCTTGGAGGTCACGAGAGTGAGCGGGTACAGTCGCGTGCCGGACCCGCCCGCGAGGATGATGCCTTTCATTTAATCTGTCCTCTACAATCGAAATGCGCTTTAGGTCGAGTGATAAATAAGACTTGGGTATCCTATTTTGCTAAACCCCCTCATTCTTAACGAAATAGGCAAGGTAATGACTGCGGAATATGGCTACCTGAATTGCCCCTTCCATTTTTCAATGCTCGACCAAGGGAGATTGATTCCGGTTATTTCAGGTTGGTTAATCCAATCAGCCATTTTGAGTAAAAAGTCATCTTCTCGTTCGAAAACAGGAAGTCCGGTATCTTCACCGATGATCGCGTGCCAAATGTTGGTAATGGACTCACTTTGCTTCAACGCTATGAAAAGCGCCAGTATCGAAAATCAATTTATAATCCCACAATGATGTGAATTCGTTCGGGCAAATAACGACCGCAAAGTGATACAAGCGAATAAGATCCGGCAAGAGTTAGCGCCCAAACAGCAAATGTCGAAACACCAAGTGGAATGACGAATAATCCAAGCAGTTTCCAAACGGCCTTGAGAACAAGTATATGGCAGAGGTAGATTCCAAAAGAGGCGTTCCCAAGGTCAACAAGCAAAGTAGAAGATAATCGCGACTTGAATGATCCCGGAACCGCCATAAGAAGCGCGATCACAGCTAAAGAGGTCGCGGCAGAACCGAGCTTAAGCTGAGTTGTGGCCATATTGAAATCGCCAGTCAAATACCACCAGAAGCCTGCGACCTCCTGAATTATTAAAAATATAAAGAGCACTGCAACAAGCTGAGTGGTTCGTCCTTCAATGAGCGCAGCCCAACGCCTCCAGTCGAGACCGAAAACATAAAAGATGAGCCACATGGGGCAGAAAACCTGTATTAGAGGCAATGCGATACCGGCAACGGCAGCGAGCTCCCTTAGAAGCAAGCAAGCCGGTGTCACACAATAGACAAAGAACCTATACCGTGAAAGGAGCCTGAACAGTACCGGAGTAAGCAGCACAAGCTGTGAATAGACCAATGGATAGTACATCTGAGCCGATACGGAGCCCACGGCGAACGCCAGAAACCCAGACGCCCATGAAGGGCGGGAAACGCCGCAAGATAGATAACGCTCCAGAACGCATAAGGTCCGGCAACCTTGCTAATGCGGCGTCGAAGACCCCCCCGCATTAAATTTGCGCTCGTCGGTAAGAACACCGGATAAAAACAAGAACAACGCAACAGAAAAGTTGAGGAATGGGCGAATGGCGACCGACGCGGCACATTGAGGAAGACAGTGGATAAGCACCACTGCGGAAATCGCAAGCCCACGAAGAGCTTGAAGGTAGCGATCCTTGGCCATCTAGGCTCTCCTTCCAACGAGTCTCTTTAGTCGTCGTTTAATACCACCAAGCTTGCCGCGGACACGCTGCCAGAGAGTGGGACGGAAATCCCACTTGTCCATGAGATCTGGGATGGAAAGCCCGGCAGACACGTCGTTCAAGAACTCGTCGCGCTTTGGATAAGGCGTGACAGAATGGACGAGGCTAGGGTTGCCCGCGATTACCCCATCAAGCGTCGCCGGACCGTTTGCAGTAAGCCCAGAAATAGCCTCGAATGCCCGCACGCCCTTCTCGGTATTGCATAGGACGGCAGATACGCCCTTGGAGTTGTCGACCTCGGGATGGGTATTCTGGAACCCCCAGAAATCACCGAGCGTGATATCGGCGCCGCTGGAGCGCTTTGCTGGACATGCCAGACAGGACGAACGAAGGCTCGCATTGGCCAGAAACGCTTTCATGTACCAGTCTTTGCCGAATATCTGGGACTCGGTGTCCCCGGTGTTGTCTTTCTCCGCTATGTGTTTGTACATAGCGGAGTAAGACAACCATCCGGTTGTCTTACTCCGCATATTGACGTCGCAGACGTCCGACCCGAAGGCCTCACCACGGTAGTCGACCCAGCGCGACCAGAGCTCTGGAGACGGAACACCGTGGCAGATGACGTCGACGCCGAGGAAGAGGTCAGAGTCGGCGAGTTTCCCCAGGTATGAGCGCATGCCAGCCACCTGGCATGCAGTACCGGCAAAGAGCGCCGGCCTGCCTTCACGCAGGGCAGCGCGGACGCCCTCGAAGACGCCGCGGCCAACCGCGCTCTGAACGTATTTCGAGCGCATAACGGCGCCGAGCGCCGGCCTATCCTCCACGAGCACGTGACGAAGCTCGCGGCAACCGTCCGTCCACGCGGCGCCCGCCACAACACCGCCGCGCGAGAGAGCGTCACCGGCGAGTAGACCGAACACGCCGCCCGACGACGATCTATCGAGCAAGCCGACGTCATGAGCCTTCGCCCAGAGGGCGAACTCGCACCCGTCCTCCCCAGGGGCGTTGAGCGCCGGGCATACGGCGTCGCACGCCCCGCAGCCTACGCACCCGGAGGCGTCGACGGTGGGGTGTAGGAAGCCACAATCATCGGGTTCCATGGAGATGCATGACTTGGGGCAGCGGGCAGCGCACGCGCCGCAGCCGCAGCAACGGTCGCCAAGCGAGACGACCCTCGGGGATTTCTCGGAATCATTCATGATGGACCCTATCTAAGGAACGGGAGACGAGAGACGACCGCGATACGTTCGTCCTTCGTTAGGACGGCGAGCCAAAGGGCTATGGCGAAAAGCGCGCTGTAAACGGCGCCCCACTCGAGGAACGCGGGCCATCCGTTGACGGGCAGGACCGCCGTGCCAGCGAGGCAGGCGACGGTGACGGCAGCCCAGGCGAGCAGCACCGGCAGGTTCCGCTTCCAGAAAAAGAGCATGTCGAGACCGACCCGCTTCTGGTAGTACCAGTTCATCCACAGTCCGTTGCCGAGCACGATGCTGACGACATAGGCGATCGCGGGGGCCCACGGCCCCAGCGCCGGGGCGGCCGCGGCGGTGAAGGCAACGTTCCCGACCGCCATCGCAAGGTAGACGAGACTCCTGGCGTGGTGCATGTTCTTGGCCCTCTGGATCTCGATGCCGACGTTCTGACAGAGGGGCACCATGACGGGTAGCGTCATGGCGAGCACGAGCCAGTAGGCCTCGGCGAAGCCCGGGCCCGCCCACCTCGTCACGAAAAACTTCCCGAGAATAGCGAAACCTCCGTACACCCAGCAAAACAGTACCATCTGGTAGCGGCCCACGCGCGTCATAAGGCGAGTGAGCTCGGCGTTGTCGTCCGAGGTGGCGACGATGCGGTTGACCTTCGGAATGAAGACGTTCGACATCGTGGTGGAGAGCGAGTAGAAGACTTGGCGGATGTTCACGGCCACCGCGAACAGAGATACCGCAGTCGCGCCCGAGATGGCCCCCAGCATGATGTTGGGCACGCTCTGATTGACCATCTCGCAGACCTGGTTACCGAAGATCCAGGCACTGAAGGCGGCGATGCCGCGCATGACGCCCCAGTCGGCACCCCTGAGCTCGAAGCGCATGCCCAGCACGACGATGGCGTAGCGCGCGTTGAGGGCGAGCAGGACGAGGTTCACCGCGAGCTGTGCTAGGGCAACGCCCACGGGCCCCATACCGGCGGCCAGCAGGGCCCAGGCGCACAGCGGCGTCGCAAGCGTGGTGACGAGCTGCCTGGTCTGCTGGTAGACGAAGCGCTCGTGCGCCGTGATGTAGGAATTGAACACGACGGTGAACAACGTCGAGGCGACGTTGAGCGTCATGATGGCGAGCAGCTCCCGGGCGAGCGAGACCTGCGCCTCGGTGAACCCGGCCGAGAACACCGCGCCGGCGTTTGCGGAGAAGCCCATGCCGAGGGCGACCGCCGCGGCTGTGACGGCGACGTAAAGCGTGAGGTACATGCCGTTCAGGTGCCGGATGTCGCGCTCGCCGCCGTGCGCCACCGTCTGCGTGTAGAAGCGCACGTAGGCCTCGGAGAAGCCGAAGGACAGGAGCGTCAGCGAGAAGACAAAGGAGTTCGAGCTCTGGAAGACGCCGTAGTCCGCCTGCCCCACGTAGGACAGTAGCATCGGCGTGTAGACGAGGTTGACGAGGTTCTTTGCGAGGATGTTGGCGTAGCCGAGGAGGGCGCCCGCCTTACGCTGGCTAGCCACGGGCGGCCTCCGAGGGAATGCTCAATCCACATCTATCGAGGAATTCAACAACGATCTTCCTCTGAGCTGCCAACCTGTCATACGCCTTTGAATAGTCACTCTCGAGCAGTTCCGAATTACATACGGAAAGAATTGACCGCTCAACGAAAGAAACACCCAGCTCGCTGGCTAGCGTGTCGAATCGGCTGCTCATGTCTGGACCAGTGGACTCACGAGGGCAATAAATCAGCGGCTTCCCGAACAAGATCGAGAAAATTGATCCGTGATATGAATCTGTCGCTACAAGCTTTGCGTGACGGACGGCATAGAGGAACTCTGAAGGCCCGAGGGCGTAGTAGCGCGCATCCCCTAGTAAATCGACCCTCTTGCAGCTAAGTGAATCACAGATTTCGGCAACCCTCTCTTCGTAAGCTGCACTCCCGAGGAAGTACGTCAATACATAATCATTTGGAAGCCCGCAGTGCGGCTCTTTTTCATACCTTTCCCACCAGGAGCCGTCAAACATCAGTGTTGGGTCAATCAACACCTCGGCCTTTAAGCCGTACAGACTGTTTATAAGCTCGGCGCTCTTCTGCTCACGAACGGACAGCCTATCAAACCCGTCGAAATAGCCGTGGAACAGCTCACGCTTCTCCTCGGGAATCGTCGGAGCTGCCAAGCTTGGCGAAAAAGCAATGCGCTTTTCTCTTGGCGAAAACGTGAGAAACATAGTGGAGTTAGCGTCAGGGGAATACGGAGACCAAACTTGGTCGCTCCCAGCAACGAAAAAGTCATAGGATTTAATGTCACGTGGAGGGTTGGAATCAGATATAACCTCCCGGCTAAAGGAAATGTTACGGGAATTGAAATCCTCAAACGAACGATGCCTCTGGATGTGGGCAACGGCAAGCCCCTTTGGAATGAGCGAAGCCAAAGACTTGAGCTTGTATTTGGCAGATCTCGAGTCCTTCTGCCTGAACGTAAGGACATCTGCACCCGAGAGTTTGAGAGTTTCTTGGACAGCAAGGTTCTGGAGCCTCTGCCCATAGTTGTCCCCATGCGTAAATGTGGAAATGCCTATTTTCATGTTCAAACCTGTTCTTCGTCTCTATCAATAATCAAATAGTCTGCAGCCGAGGAATTCCACGACCAAGCCAGCGCTCCACAGAGCAGCAGTAGGCACAAGCAGCAGTTCACCCTTGTAAAGCACTGCGTATACAGAAAGGTAATAAGAATTGTTAGCAAAAGGAGCAAACGAACAATCCGGCCATTAGATCCTTTTTCCTGCTCCATAAACTCACTAACCACGGAGTGGAAAAACGCTACATACGCTGCCGTCTCCCAAACCCCCATGAGAATCAAGAAAGACCCCATATCCGCTTGACCAAAGTGGTTAAACGACATGAACCCGGACGCGTAGAAGCTTGAGGCTCCAAGACCCTCTCCGAGACTCCATGTAGCCGGTCTCAAGAGAGCGAAGCCGATGATAGCAATCCTCTCGTTACTGCCGTCGGCAGCAGTACCGACGGCAGCTGAACTGCCAACCATATCGAACAGACCAAACACTTGCGTATCCACGAGGATCTGGAACGCAGGCACCAAGGCGTATGCAATTGTCAGGATAAAATACAAGGCGACAAGCCAAAAGAAGGGACCCGAAACATCCGCTTCTCCTCTCATGACTGAAATAAGCCAGAACATCACTAAAACGAGAGGAAGGATTATGAAGAGCGCCTTATTATCGTTGAGTGTCGCAAGATAGAAGGACAGGACGATAAGGCAGACGTTGTAAGCGATGGCAAGGGATGGCCAGAGAGGACCCCGAAGCCTCCTAATCCAGACGAAGTTGTAGAGCACGACGAATGAAGTGTAAAGGGCCACCGCATGGACGGACGCATAAGAGAACAGGCCGGAGATATTGTCCTCGAAGTAACTGATGTCGTTCGTTGTCGCAGCGATCATCCCATGGGTAGAGTACTGGATAAACATGATCGCCATATTGAGAAGCAATATGGCGTTGAAGACCGGAAAACCTGCATCAAAGAGTCCAAGAAGAAAATCCCTCTTGTTAGTGACCAAAAGAAAGAAGTAAAGCGTATAGACAAACGGGTAGAGGAGCAGCAAAATATTCGCCCTAAACGTTTCCATATTGCCACCCAAGAGGGCACCAGACAGCCACCCTGCAACGGTAATCAGCCCAAGTAGTAGCGCTCTACCGCTATATTTCCATCCGGAGAAGAGCGCCCTCACGCAAATCATGCCGGTAATTACCCAGTTGAGGTATCGCCCCAGACCATAGTACTCAAGGAAGAAAACCTGCGCCAAGATACCTATAACGATCGTCGCATCCGCCAGGTCACCCATGCAAACGGTTAGAACGCCTTGCTTATTAGGGAGATACCAACGACCTCTTCGACCAGCCCGCTCCTCCGCTTTATTTATAACGAGCCTCGCATGCCTATGATCTTGCATTGAGTACCTCCAGCAGCACACGTTCAATCAGCCTCGCGTGCATGTGAACTCCCGTGTTGAGACCTACCGAGGAGCATGGAAGCAGGTCTACGATCTCATCTGAATCGACAAGATCGAGCGGACCAGGCTTTCCGCTCCTGAAACGATTGACCTCCCTGATAAGCCGGCTCTTATCCCTAAACAGCCCGATTAGCTCCTCCTCGTTATTCAGCACCAAACCGGACCCATGCTCAACGACAAAGTCGGCGACATTGCCTGCACATGCACTCGAAATCGTATAAGCGTTTGCGGAGTAAGATTCCATACAGGTGTAGCTATAGGTCTCTGGACAAGATGGCCACATGACAACGATGGCAATCTCGCACTCCCTGAGAGAGTCGGTCATGGCATTTGGGTGCTTCTCATCAAATTCGACAAACCGCTTGTTCATCCCTGGATACATATCGTTCGAGCTGTTGAAGACGAAGAACTCGTACTCTTGTTCATCGACCGCAGATACGAGGCGAAGCCAGGTCTCCCAGCCCTTTGTCTTCCTCGGCATCCCCAGAAAGGCAACCCTGATGCGCTCCCCTGCGTTCAGAGGACGTCTGTTGCCCAGATACTCTCCAAGCAGCTTTTGGTGCGGTATTACATCAACAAGGCCCTCGTATTGGGGCCTGAATGAGAGAAACCGATTCTTCGTATAGGTCGAAGGTGCAACAAAACGGAGATTTTTGATGGAGTCAAACAGCCCTTGGATCTTCGACTCCACACGAAGGCTGTTACTGAAGTGGGGGCATTTCTCGCAGGGAGCGTCGCCGAGCCTTGAGCTGTCACAAAAGCCGCTCCTATTTTGGAGGTTATAGCTTGTACAACACAGGTAATAGTCGTGGAGAAAGGCCCTGACCGGTGTTTTGCCTGTAACTTTTAGCAGTTCGGAGACTTTCTCAAGGCTCACGTACAGAAGGTGGTGGATATGAAGCTCAAGAAGGCTGAAGCCGCTTTTTTGCCAGCTGCAAAGGGCCTCGCACACCTGGGCAATACTGAAAACACCAGCCTCCACCCCGTCGACCGTAACCCCGAATTCGCAAAATAGCATCTGGTCGTCCCTGAACAGGGTCTTCTTAACCGAGTGGAGATAGACGTAACTTATGCCGTGCGACGCCATGGCCTGCTGACTCGCCATAATAGCCTTTGGGGTGCCGGTCTTGTCCTTGAGATAGTCGCAAAAGGCAAGCGCTAGGACGTACCCACTATTGTGCGGTTTGGGGATGCTTTTACTCATATCATCGCTTCCCAAACAAGAGGAGAGATCTATTGAAAAGGCCCTCTTGTAGACTGCCGAAATTCAGCCTCGAAGAGAAAGAAACCCTGCACCTAGCCATGAAAGAAGCGTCCATTTTCGATACCAACTCTCCAAGAGCACGCTCTGGAGGAAGAATGCAGTCGGAATAAGTTGAAAGAAGTCCAGTAACTTGCTTTGCAAGAGTAATCTCTCGCGGATGACAAAAACTATTGATTTTCTCAATCACTTTAGATGGTAAATCAGTACTCACACCGACCACATTACGACCATGCTGGCGATATCCCATATGAGGAGAAGCATCGAAAACAATCCGATAACCCAGCAGCACGCATAGATTAGCTATCAGCTTATCATGCATGATGACGGGATGGGGCAGCTCATGCAAGCAAACAACTTCCCAAATACGCCTATCAAATACTTGCGTACATCCCATAGGTGACCCAATGCAAAGCTGGTTGAGAGGGTCGTTATCTCGATAAGATATGCACCTTTGTTGCCCATAGGTTAACCGGCCCATCTCATTACCAGCTGAATCTACAAGTCTTGAATTGCAATGATAAAGAGCCAAATTCTCCTGCTTCTTAAGCTGTTTAATCGCAGTTATCAGTTTATCGCTATCCCAAATATCATCTTGGTCGGAAAACGCATAGTAATCAGCTTCGGGAGCATTCCGCAACAACGTCAAAAACCCTAAAGCAGGTCCTAGGTTTTCTCCTGTTAACAAAGTCAGACTGCCCTCATCTGCATAGCGCTGCAGAAGATCACGAGTACCATCAGATGACCCGTCATCACGGACAAAAAGACGTACGTCAACTTCAGCCTGCGAGAGAATGCTGTCAATTTGTTCTGAAATAAATGGGATGCCGTTGTATGACGCCATTAATACGACGCACTTTGGCACCTTGGAATTACTCAACATATGGATTACCTTATCATTAATGCCTAAAGCAAACGCTCTCGATGTGTTAACCCCTGAGCAAACCCAGTGCAAGCAGTATATCCTTGACCAAGTACTTGGCGCAGTCTTTTGGCCTCGCCCTGAGAACGAGTCGGTTAACCCGTACCCCGTTACGAAAGCCGTCCATAAAGGTATTTCTTTCTATAGGCTTCGTCGAAGGACGTTGAAGCTGTTCATTGTTGGCCACAGCTAGACCAGGATCAACCGGCAAAAGCTCAAGGTCCGTCATTTCTAACAGTTCTCGACCCTTGTCTGTCTGCACAAGTGCGAGGGATATCCCGTTCGCGACCTCATCAGAAAGCTCGCTACCCCATGAATCGCCAAGCGTAATATCGGAGACACGATCACCCTTGGCGTAGCGGCAGGAGTAGCAGCCTTCCGTATACGGTAAACCCGAGAGGAAAGCAATCGAGTAGCGATCGCGGACACCCGTCCTACCCACAGTTTTAGCTCCGCGATAGCGGAGCTGATACTGGACTTTCTTTCGAAAGTCCAGTATCAGCTCATTAGACAGGTTGTTACCTGTCTCTTCCAAGAATCGGCTCAGGACCTTGGGGGACGGTGAACCATGACAGATAAGGTCGATGGTGTAAAGGGAATCGGCTAAACGGCTTCCAACGAAGTTACGCATCGCAGCAACCTGACAAGGAAGACCGATAAAGAGAACCCTTTGACCACCTTGCAGGGCCTCCCTAACCTCGCGGTACGCACCAAGCGGATTGCTTTTGACGTATTTGGAGCCTTGGGCCCTCCTCAAGTAATCCGTATCAGAAGTGAGGTGGAACCGGAACTCACCGCCCTCCTGTGCACATGAACACACTAATCCATTTGACGCCACAAACGCCTCCGAGATGGCCGTAGCCAGACCCCCGGACGAAGATGACATTCTGAGCGATGTATCTTTCGCCCACCCCTGTAGCCACTCGAGAGGACGCAACGAAGATGGGGATACCATCTGGGGACACGTTTTCTCGCACAGTCCACATCCCACGCACCTTGTAGGATCAATACGGGCGTTATACGCCTCAATCGTATCCTCAATGGCAATCGCTCCATGTCGGCATGAATCGACGCAGGCCATACAGCCAGCGCACATATCCTTCTTGCATACCGTCCTAGTGCCAACGTTTGACAATGCCCTACTCCTCAATCATGCTCTTGAGCTGCGCTAGGGACTTCTCCCTCTCCGCACCCATCACGTCGTTGACCCGACCAAAGTCAATCTGCTTGGATGCTAACTCGACATCATCTAGATTCTGAAGCACTCTGTCCGTGAGGTCCGTGAGTCGCAGAATACTCACGTTCCTGCTCGAGGTTCCGTTCTTGGGCAGCACTTCTACCAGCGGCGTATTGAGATTTATGGCAAAAGCCGTACCGTGGAACGAGTCCGTGACTAGGCATGCTGCGTTGTCGACATACGAGAGAAACTCAGCAAGCGTCGGCAGCCACTTGAACTTGCCCTCGCGTGAGGCCTGGTGCAGGCTTGCGGAGATCCGTATCAGGGGCAAGCCAAGCTTTTTGGCAACCTTCACGGCGTACTGCCCCACCGTCGGGTCGCTGTGAATCTGGTAGACGAGGATGTATTCGCCCTTCGGGGCAGGTGCCGCCATCCTTCTCCACGCCTCGCCATCAAGCAGCAGCGTGGGATCGACAACCTGTCCGGCCTCTATGCCCCACGAGGCAAGCTGCTCGCGCGCGGCATCCTCGCGTACGAACACGGCCTCATATGCTCGAAGGTCCTCGAGAAACCTGGGGCGCACGCTATCCGGGATATTCTTCTTACCAAAGCTTGCCGCATATGAGATGCGCCTTGCGCCCTCGGGAGCAAACTCAAGCGCGTATGACAGGTCGTATGCGCCCGAGCTGATGGGACCCCACACCTGATCGCTTCCAGTCATATAGACATCGGCCTTGGGCGGATTAGCCTTCAGCTCCTCCGGGGATGCATAGTGAGGGCTCATCTTAAGCAGCTGGGAACGCTCACGCGCAAACCGCTTGCCCGCCACCCTTGTCTCAGGCTCCATCAGAAGTCTGTAGACAGACTTCTTCAACGGGTTCCCGTTCCAGGACGGCTTTGTCGAAAGAAGCGTCCTCACCTGCTGGGATACGTCCTCACAAGCAGGTACATAGTCCATTATCTCGAACTCATGCCCCAAGCTCTCTACCGCTCGTTGTGTCGCATATGCCTGGAGCAGGGAGCCATAATTAGAGATTGCGTGCCTGGTTATGCAGGATACTTTCACGTGTTTCCTCCGATTGATATCGAGCAACCGCTATTTCTGAATTTTTGCATTCGATTTTTCCACCCGGCTGCACTACAGCGCCTCCTCAGTCTCGTACACGTGCGCGTCGGCTCGGCTTGCGTCGGAAAGGCCGTCGTTGATCGCGGCGTGCATGTCGCAGGTGGAAAGAGCGTCCAGCTCCTCCTTCGTCACCTTGCCCGACTCGTAGTCGCGCACGATGGGGAGCTCGTGCATGTCGAACTTCTTGCCGGGCTTGAGCTTGTGCGCCAGCACCCACGACGCGGGTTTCCAGATGTACTTGTGCATGGCAGGAGACACGGAGCCGATCATCCAGCAGTTGCGGTCGCAGTGGCGCACGCAGCCGCGCACTTTCTCGGCCTGGGCGCTCTCCCACAGCTCATCCCAAGACTCGTCGTTAAGGTTGCCCATAACGAGCTTCTCCTTGGTGCCGTTGCAGGGCATGACGTCGCCGTAGGGGTCGATGAAGAACGTGTCGAACGCCATATCGCACGGGAGCAGGCGCTTCTGCCCATAGATGTAGTTGATGAGGCCCATGTTGAAGTACGCGCGGAACCACTTCTTGGGCTCGTTGGACTTGAGGAGCTCGTTTACCAGGTCCTCGAAGTTCTGGGCCACCATGGGACGGTCCTTGATGATGTTCTTCGCCTCGACAAAGTAGAAGCTGTTGTGCAGGCTGGCGGTGGCGAACTCCATGCCGAGCTCGTCGGAAAGCTTGTACAGCGGCACCAAGTCCGCAGCGTTGCGATCCTGCACCGTCATGCCAAAGCCCACGTCCGGGTGCTTCATTTCCACGAGCTTCTTGAGCGTCTCGTAGCCGCGGTTGAAGCCGTTCTGGAGACCGCGGATCTCATCGTTGGTCTGCTGCAGACCCTCGATGGAGATGCGGATTCCCACCTGGGGGAATTCCTCGGCAAGGGCGATGATGCGGTCGGTGAAGAAGCCGTTGGTGGAGATGACGATGCGGTCGGACTTCTTGTACAGCTCGCGCACGATATCCGCAAGGTCGGTCCTGATGAAGGGCTCGCCACCGGTGATGTTGGTGAAGTACATGCGCGGGAGCTTCTTGATCACGTCGAGGGAGAGCTCCTCCTCCGGACGGCTGGGAGCCTTGTAGCGGTTGCACATGGTGCAGCGCGCGTTGCAGCGGTACGTTACGATTACGGTTCCGTTGAGTTTCTTCTCGGCCATGGGTTAGGCCACCACCTTCCGGTCAATTAGTTCTTGATACAGGGAGACGAGATTCCGGATGTATTTCTCTTGATTACAGTTCTCTGCCACGAATGAACGGCAATGCGCGCTCATCGCGGCGTAAGCCGCAGGATCGGCGGCCACCGCCGCACCCCTACGGATTGCATCTGCGAGTCCTGCCTCATCGTGGGCTTCAGCCAGGAAGCCCGTTTCACCCTCACGTACCAGCTCGGGTATTCCGCCCATGTTCGTACCGATAACGGGCTTGCCCGCGGCGAGTGCCTCGAGAACCGCATATGGCGCGTTCTCGAGCCACTCTGACGGCGCAGCCGCCAGAGTGGCTCGATTCACAAGTCCGCGCAGGGCGTCACCGGTTTTATATCCAACCAGCTCAATCCTCGAGCTTATTTCGTTTGGCATTGCGGAAACTTTGACCTTCACAGCATCACATTCAGGGCCATCGCCTGCAATAACAAGACGCCAATCAGGGATCACCGGTGCCGCCTTCTCAAAAGCATGCACGAGCGTTAACACGCCTTTCTCGCGAGAAAGGCGTCCCAGATACAGCATGTAGGGATCTTCATTATTTTGGTTGGCAACTTCCCGTAACATCGAATCGGGATTCAGGAAATTCCGCATGAGGACAAGCTGACGCTCGGGAAGCCCCGCTTCAATAAACTTGTTCCGCATGAACTCACTCGGGCAGATGATGCGATCGAGACGTGAATAGGTTTTGTGCCGTTTAAGCCACTCCGCCTCAGCCACCGCTAACGCGCTTTTTGCGATCGAACCCTTTACGCACTTCTTCTTAAGGCAATTGCCAAAATGACCCTCGAGACACGAATCGCAAACGTTGCCCTCGGAATCAAGCATAAGATAGCTCGGGCAAGCAAGAATCAAGTCGTGCGAGGTATACACAACCGGCGTTGGATGCTGCTTTAGCCAAGGAGCGTCCAAGATGGAAAACGTAATCTGCCTATGAGTGAGATTGAGATGGATTACATCGGGCTGGAATTCACGGCACAGCGCATCGAACTTCTCGCGCGCCTCTTTGGAATACACAAGTGCCTGCGCGGCCTTCGCCTTATCGACAATAGAGCTCGGTCCGTTATAGTCGCGATTCGTTACAAAGTAACGCGACCACTCAGTCGGCTCATTACGCTCATCCTCCATGCTGAAGAAGGCAACTTCATGCCCAAGAGCGCGAAGACCATCGGCAAGAGCAAAGTAGTACGTCTCGCTTCCACCCTTGCGCCAATGAAACTTATTTACAAGAAGGATCTTCATTACGCAACACCCTCATACAAAGCAAGCGTCCTTTGGACGACGCTGTTCCAGTCATAGCCATTAATCGCGCGGTCACGTGCCATGGCGCCCAGCCTCTCCGCTTGGGCAGAATCCGCTATCAGGCCTTCAAGCACGTCGCGCAGCGCCCCCGCGTCTCCGTGTGGGAACGTGAGCCCGCAACCCTGCAGAACATCCGCGCACTCGGGAATATCCGAGGTAACGCATGCCGCACCGTGAGACATGGCCTCCAGCAAGCTCATGGGCAGGCCCTCAACGTCGGAGGGGAGCGCGTAGCAATACGCGTTGGAGTACAGCTCGGAGAGCAGGTTGCCCTCAACGTGGCCGGTAAAGAGCGCGCGGGGGTCGGACGCGGCAGCCTCTTTGAGCGCCACGGCGTAGTCGTCCGTATCGGAGGAGTCGCCCGCGATAACCAGGCGCTTATCCGTCTTTACCTGCTTGTACGCCTCCACCAACAGTTCCGGTCGCTTCTCGGGCACAATGCGACCGAGGTAGAGGACATAGGAGCCCTGGGTGAGCCCCAAGCGCTCGGAGATCTCCTTCGCGGGAAGATCCGCCTCGGGAGTGATGCCGTTGGGAATGAGCGTAGCCTCGCGGCCGTAAGCCTCCTTGAAGTACTCCTGATTGCCCCGGGAAAGCACGATGAGCGCATCCGCGCACTTGGCCGCCGTCGCCTCGCCGAACTTGATGTACTTGGAAGCCAAGCCGCCCCATTTTGCACGCTGCCAGTCCAGGCCGTGGATCGTTGCCACGGTCCTGATGTCCGCGGAACGCGCAAAACGAAGGGGGACACACGGCCCCTCTGCGTGATAGTGAATTACGTCTGCCCCGTCTTTGATGGCGGCCCTTGTTGCGGCAAAGCTGCTCGTGAGCGCAGAGAGCCCCTTGATGTCCAGAGCCTTTACGGGAACGATGCGGTAGCCATCCTTCTCGTAGGGCTCGGAAGGAGCTCCTTCGCCCATACGGTCGTAGCAGGTTACTTGGTGACCAAGGTCTGCCATACGGCGAGCAAGCTCGCCTACCACCACTTCTACGCCGCCCTCGCGCGAACCCGTTCTCTTTTGGCCTATCATGGCGATGCGCATGCTACACGGCACCTTCCCCAGAGAACATCGTCTTCAGCGTGCCGAATATCAACCGCAGGTCCTGGCGCAGGCTGCGATTCTCTATATAGTCAAGATCCAGCTCAACCATTTCGTTGAAGCCCAGGTAGCTGCGGCCCATTACCTGCCAAGGACCGCTGCAGCCGGGTTTTACCGCCAGGCGCTTCATGTCGTGCTCGCTGTACAGGGCAACCTCGCGCGGCAGGCCGGGGCGCGGGCCAATGAGGTTCATTTGGCCCAAGAACACGTTGATGAGCTGGGGCAGCTCGTCGATGCTGTGCTTGCGAATGAAGTTACCCACACCGGGAATAATGCGCGGGTCGTGCTTCATTTTAAACATGGGGCCAGTGGCCTCGTTTTGGGCCTGCAAGTCCTTGAGCATTTGGTCTGCGTTGGGAACCATGCTGCGGAACTTGTAGATCTTAAACAGGTAGAACGTGCCGTCTTTGCGCACGCGGCCCACGCGCCACTGTGAATATAGGGGGCTGGCGCCCGGGCTCTTTATGCAAATGACCACGCTCAGAATTACCCCGGGAATAAAGAGCAACACCAGGGCTCCGCCGGCGGCGACAATGTCCACCGTACGCTTAACAACGCGGTAGAGCCTGTGCCCAAGCTCGGGCTTCACGCCGGAGTTGGCACCGCGCAGCATCTTGTACGCTTCTTCGTTTGTAAGGTAATCCCCCGCAGCACCGGCTGCGGCAGTGACGGAATTCGCCGTGGCGGCCGTGCGCGTCTCCCGCGCGCCCTGTGCCATGGTCATCATCGTAGGCTCCAAGAGCCCCTCCCCCGATACTTTTTGCCTTCGGTCGTCCGCTTGCGAGCTTGCAGCTAGGCGATCGCTCTTCTGCGATTGCGCATAACGCGCTGCTCTTTTGAAAGCACCGCAAGGCCAACGCGGGTGGTTACGCGTCGGCCGCACAAGTCGAGCTCCAAATAAGCAGTGCTCTTGCGTCTGTTAATGGTTTTGATAAGGCCTTCGTGGCCCAGCAGCGAACCTGCCGTCACTACGACCCGGTCACCGTCTTTTAGGGCCTCACTCATGGGCACTACGCGGTCTCCCCTATGCGTAAAGCCGCCAATAAGCTGGACCTCTTCTTTTGCCAGCGGCACAAACTGACCGTCCTGGGATAACACCCGGGCAAAGTCGTCCATACGCAGCAGATACTGTTGCACGGTGCGGGGATCTGCCGTATCGCAGATAAGGTAACCGGGAAAGAGCGGCTTGGTCGTATCGACCCATTCGCCGTGTACTTTAATCTCGGTTTGAAATTGGGGATAAAAGAGCTCCTGCATGGCACCAGCCGGCACCATACGCTCGATGCGCTCGCGCATTACGTCTTCGCGACCGTTAATGACCTGGATCACATACCACACGAGCACCACCCCCTTGCTGTCTTACGTGTGGCTCACGGGGTTTGGGTATGGCTTCGCCAGGGCGCTTGTGCGCGAAGGCGCTCCATATTCAAACCCTGAGCCCAGTCAGACAAGCACGTGGCTCTGCCCCACCGTGAACGGTATGTATAGAAGCAGTTGCTAGAGTCGCGGACGTGTATCGCAAAAATAACCGCGACCCCAGCTGGCTGCGTGCGACCCAGTCAAGCGGGTACAAAACTGAACCGCACGCAAACAGCTGCAGGACTGCTGTGGTTTGCCGAACGCAACTAATTGCACAGCGTAATGCGAACTTATAAAAAGCCACAAAAACTAATGCAAAATCGCGCATGGCAATCGATATTGGAGCTCGTGGTGTTTCTGGCACCGCCGTTACGGCCGGATGCTGATCGACCCTGCGCTTTGCAACTTGCTGGAGCCGCGAGCACAGATGAACTCATGTAACGTTAGGTATCCTAGCACAAGCTGTTAGTGAAACTGATTTGGCTTGTGGAGGACAACTTATCGTTCATTTAACGTGTTCAAGTGGGTTGTTTTGGGATGTTGTTCACATTGATGCAGGTTATTGAGGTACTGGCGGTGATTAGGGACGTTCCTGAAGCCCATATGGAGCGGCGACCTACACTGATAATCGCGTTTGTCTAACAAACTATGTACAGACATGGGAAAAAATTGTGCAACTTTTTGTTGATGTGGAAGGGGTTTCTGCGCGAGGTGTTTTGGCATGAAAAAAGGCCTTCGTAATACTGAAGGCCTTTGCATTCACGATGGTGGAGACGAGGGGGATCGAACCCCTGACCTCTTGACTGCCAGTCAAGCGCTCTCCCAGCTGAGCTACGCCCCCGTGACGAGGAGATACTATAGGGGAAGATTCTTAGTTGTGCAAGAAGTTTTTTTGGGTTGATTCTCGCACTTACGGGTTTTCCTGGGACGGGGCTGAATTGACTGATTATGACTTCGGCAAAATCAGTCAATTCAGCCCACCGTCCCGATAAAACCCTCACGCGGCGGCACCTTACTTGTAGAGGTAAGCGATTGCGGTTCCTTGGTGGACTTGGATCTTGGCCGTTTTCCGGACGACATTAGAGATGCCCGTGTCAGCCAAGAGTCCTAGGGGGGAATGATTTAGTTCCCATTCTAGGCCGCGCTCGCTTACCTCGGTGTTGGGGGCAATGGCGATGATGGAGAACGTTTTGCCTTCGGCGCTTTCGATGGTCCACGATTCGCCAGCGCGAAGGATACGGGCGACTACCTTGTCCTCGGCAATCCAGACTGCGGCGTCATCGTAGCCTGCAAGCAACCCCAGTACGGAAAGCGCCATATCAGGACGGCCACCCGTGGTGCAGGTCGCAACCACGTCGGCACCCGGCCAACGACGGCGAACGGAATCGAGCGCTAGCGCCAGATCGGTATAGTCCTTGTAGGGATTGTGGCGCTCTACTTCGAAGTCTTTGGCGGCTTCGACTAGCGCTCGGCCCTTATCGCTAACCGTGTCGGCGTCCCCTACATATACATCGCAGCCCAGTTCCGCGCCCAGCAGCGCATCGAGTCCGCGGTCCACGGCGACAACGTGGTCGCACTCCCCCGCCAGCTGACGCAGCAAATCCGCGCTCGCCACCACGGGCGAGCCGCAGACCACTAACACCTTACAAGCCACAGCTCTCGCCTATCCCTCAAACGTAAGAACGCGGGCCAGATCCAGTTCCTCATAGCTATCGATAAAGATGTCGCAGTTGGCACGCACCTCATCGCGCTCCATACGGCCGTGCGGGTCATAGATACCCACGCGCTTAAAGCCTGCAGTGCCAGAGCTCTTTAGGCCAAAGACGGCGTCCTCAAACACCCAGGCGCGCTCAAACTTGCAGCCGTGGCGCTCCTCAAGGCGGCGCAGCGCCAGCTCATACACATCGGGGAACTGCTTGGAGCGGCCCGCCTCGCCCGTCGTGGTAATAAACTCCATATAGCGATCAAGGCCGGCGCCCGCAAGTGCAGACTTAACCAACTCGGCGGGCGTGGACGTGGCAACGCACATGGCAATACCGGCCTCCTGCGCCTGCTTCAAAAATGCAAGCAGGCCCTCACGCGGCGGCACCTTGGAGTAGCCATCGATCAGGATGTCGCTCAGCTCGTGGTAGAGCTCTTCGCCATTTTCGCCAATACCCCAGATGTCGTGGTAGGCCTGGCACTCATCCTCGAGCGACAAATGCTCAAACTGAGCAAAATCATCGACCGTCACGTCAACTCCGTGGCGGTGCAATAACTCGGGCTGGGCATAGGCCCAAACGGGGGTGCTATTAACCAGCGTGCCGTCGCAATCGAAAATAAAAGCAACACTTGGGGCAGCGATGTGGTTCATAAACGAGCCTTTCGATGTCAAATGGTAAACAACCTGCTAAAAACGTTTTACCTAACGTCAACCTAACAATCTAGAAACGCTAATTGGTAAAACTGTCAAGAGTTTTACCACGGCAATTCTGCAAGTGGTATAAACATGGCGCTTACCGATTAAACGCCCCTGCAAATCCTCTTTCGTTCATAAAAGTAACGTACAGGTGCTATCTTATTTTGTGCCGAAAGTTCCACCGAGCACGCGAGGTGGAACGAATCATAGAACTATCGCCGTCCCTTCGATTCGTGCAGCCTTGGACCTTTCGCATCTAGTCACCAAGGCAACACGCTGCCGCGTCATGATGGGATCAAACGTGAGCGATACAAAGCTAAAGCCAGCAACAAAAAAGCCTGCTACCCGTAAAGCCGCCCCGCACGCGCCGGAGCTCACCAAGGACGATGTCTACCTGTTTGGCATCGGCACGTGGGAGCGCAGCTGGGAAAAGATGGGCGCGCACCCCGACACGCAGAACCGTACGCGCGGCTGGCGTTTTTGCGTTTGGGCGCCCGGCGTAAAGAGTGTTCACGTCATTGGCGAATTTAACGACTGGGACGAGCAAGCCAACCCGCTGGTGCCCATGCATACGAGCGCTATTTGGGAAGGTTTTATTCCTGGCGCCGAGCAGGGCCAGCTCTATAAATATCTCATCGAGACCAACGAGGGCGAAAAGCTCTACAAGGCCGATCCGTACGCCTTTAAGGCCGAGTGCCCTCCGGGTACCGCCAGCGTGCTGTGGACCCTCGATGGCTACCAGTGGAACGACGCGGCTTGGCTCAAGCGACGCGCCGGCCATAACCACATGTCGCAACCCCTTAACATCTACGAGGTGCATATTGGCTCGTGGAAGCGCCACGGCGACGCGCCGCAGGGCGAGCCCGACGAGTACGGCAACTACCCCGGTCCCATGGACCCCTTCCCCGCGCAGCGCGGTGAGTTTTACACCTACGACGACCTGTCGGTGGAGCTCGTGGACTACGTCCGCGATATGGGCTATACGCATATCGAAGTCATGCCGCTTATGGAGCATCCCTTCGATGGCTCCTGGGGCTACCAGACGACCGGTTACTACGCCGCCACGTCGCGCTACGGCAACCCGCAGCAGCTCATGCACTTTATCGATGCGTGCCACGAGGCAGGCATCGGCGTGATCATGGACTGGGTTCCCGGCGGTTTTTGCGCCGACTCCCACGGCCTTGCCACCTTTAACGGCCACATGCTGTTTGAGCACGAGATTCACCCCAACTGGGGCACGCACAAGTTTGACTTCGCCCGCGGCGAGGTACGCTCCTTCCTGGTCTCCAACGTGCTGTACTGGCTTGAGAACTTCCACGTGGACGGCATTCGCATGGACGGCGTGTCCAGTATGCTGTACCTCAACTTTGGCATTGACGATCCCAGCCAAAAGAAGTTCAACAAGTACGGTACCGAGGAGGACCTGGACGCCAGCGCGTTTATCCGCCAGGTCAACTGTGCTGTTGAGGCGCACTACCCCGACGTGATGATGATGGCCGAGGAGTCCACCGCGTGGCCGCTCGTGACCTACCCGCCGCAGGACGGCGGCCTGGGTTTCCACTACAAGTGGGACATGGGCTGGATGAACGACACCCTGCACTACATGCAGACCGATTTTCCGTGGCGCCCCGGCAACCACGGCCTGCTCACGTTCTCCATCATGTATGCCTTTACCGAGAACTTTATCTGTCCGCTGAGCCACGACGAAGTCGTGCACGGCAAGTGCTCGCTCATCGGCCGTATGCCGGGCGACTGGTGGCGCCAGTTTGCCGGCCTGCGCACGCTGGCCTTCTACCAGATGACGCACCCCGGTGCCAAGCTCAACTTTATGGGCAACGAGATCGGCCAGTTTATTGAATGGCGCTACTACGAGTCCATTCAGTGGTTCCTGACCGAGGAGTACGAGACCCACCGTCATCATCAGGCGTTCATCAAGGCGCTTAACCACCTGTATACCGCCGAGCCCGCCCTGTACGAGCGCGGCTACACCGACGATGGCTTTACCTGGATCGACGCGGACAACTCCAAGCAGTCCATCGTGAGCTTTGTCCGTCAGGGCGAGGACGTCGATGACGACCTGGTGATCCTGATCAACTTTGACCCGGAGAGCTATGAGAGCTTCCGAGTGGGCGTGCCGCGCGAGGGCGATTGGGAGGTCATCTTTGACTCCGACCGTCCCGAGTTTGGCGGCAGCGGATACGCCGGCGAGGAACCCTACACCTGCTCGAGCGAGCCCTATCCCTGGAACGGGCAGATGGACTCTATCGAGATTAAGGTGCCCGGCCTGGCAGGCGTGGTGCTTAAGCGCCGCGGTCCCAGCAGCTATAAGCCGCCCGTGATCGAGGAGCCCAAGAAGGCGGCGCGCAAGTGTGCGTCCTCGGTGAAGCCCAAGACCGCGGCTGCCAAGAAGGCTCCGGTTAAGGCGAAGTCCGCCAAGCCCGCTGCCAAGGCTACGGCTAAGCCCAAGGCCAAGAAGGCAACCAATAAAAAGGCTGCTCCCAAGGCTAAGACAGGCGCTGTTAAAGCATCTGGCAAGGATGCGTAACAAAGCCGTTACAGCTGTAATCACCCGCCCCGCGGGGGCGTAGGATACAAGTCAAAACCGTTCCGGGAGAAACATCCCCGGGGGAAAGGAACGTATGAATAAGATCTTCGACAACAAGCAGGAGTTTACCGAGCTCTATCGCGATGCTGTCATGAGCATCAGTGGCAAGAGCGTCGAGGCCGCCAGCGACCTCGACCGCTTTAACGCCCTGGCCAAGCTCGTGGCCGAGAAGGCACGCACCGTTGCCACCAAGAGTGACGCCCGCGTCACCGCCGAGGGCAAGAAGCGCGTGTACTACTTCTCGATCGAGTTTTTGATCGGCCGCCTGCTCGACAACTATCTGCTCAACTTTGGCGTGCGCGACATGGTCGCCGAGGCGCTCGACGATATGGGCTTCGACCTTTCCGTCATCGAGAACCAGGAACCCGATCCGGCACTGGGCAACGGTGGCCTGGGCCGTCTGGCCGCATGCTTCCTGGATTCCATGGCAGCCGAGGGCATCGCCGGCTACGGCAACGGCATGCGCTACCGCTACGGCCTGTTTAAGCAGGAGATCGTCAACGGCAGCCAGGTCGAGGCTACGGACGAGTGGCTCACCCACGGGTATCCCTGGGAGGTCCGTCGTCAGGACAAGGCCGTGACTATTAAGTTTGGTGGCCATGTTGAGGGCTTTGAGGAGAACGGCCGCACGTTCTACCGCACGGTGGACACGCAGGATATCCTGGCCGTCCCTTATGACATCCCCGTCGTGGGCTATGCCGGCGAGACCGTCAACAAGCTGCGCGTCTGGGCCGCCGAGCCGGTCGAGGAGCACTTTGACCTGGAGGCCTTCAACCGCGGCGACTATGCCCTGGCCGATGCTGAGCGCGCCGAGGCCGAGGCCATCAGCGCCATCCTCTACCCCAACGACGCCGGCGAGCACGGCCGTCTGCTGCGTCTGAAGCAGGAGTACCTGTTTGTCTCGGCCGGCATCTACAGCCTGCTCGACACCTTTGAGAAGGAGCACGGCGAGAACTGGGAGCTGCTGCCGCAGTTTGTGGCCATCCACACCAACGACACGCACCCCGCCATGTGCGGCCCCGAGCTCATGCGCATCCTCATCGACGAGAAGAAGCTCGAGTGGGATGACGCCTGGAACATCGTGACGCAGGTCGTGAGCTACACCAACCACACCATCCTGCCCGAGGCCCTGGAGAAGTGGCCCATCGGCATGTTCTCCAAGCTCCTCCCCCGCGTGTACCAGATTATCGACGAGATCAGCCGTCGTTGGCACGAGTCGTTCGACACCACGCAGGAGGGCTGGCAGGAGCGCCTGCGTCAGACCGCCATCCTGTGGGACGGCGAGATTCGCATGGCCAACCTGTCCGTGATCTGCAGCCACAGCGTCAACGGCGTGGCCAAGATCCACTCCGACATCATCAAGAACATCGTGCTCAAGGACTTCTATGCCCTGACGCCCGAGAAGTTCAACAACAAGACCAACGGCATCTCGCACCGTCGCTTCTTTGCCGAGGCCAACCCCACCTACGCCAAGCTCGTGACCGAGGCCATTGGCGACGGCTGGCTGAAGAACGCCTTTGAGCTGGAGAAACTCAAAGAGTTCCAGAACGATACCGAGTTCCTGAAGGCCGTGGGTGCCTCCAAGCGCGCCAACAAGGAGCGTCTTGCCGCCTACGTTAAGGCCGAGACCGGTCTGGTCATTGACCCCAACACCGTCTTCGATGTTCAGGTAAAGCGCTTCCACGCCTACAAGCGCCAGCTCATGAACATCATGAAGGTGATGGACATCTACAACCGTCGCATCGCCGATCCCAACTTCCACGTAACGCCGACGACCTTCATCTTTAGCGGCAAGGCTGCCTCGAGCTACACCTTTGCCAAGGAGACCATCCGCCTTATTAACTCCGTGGCCGACGTCATCAACAACGACCCGCGCGTCAACGAGGTCATGAAGGTCTGCTTTATCCCCAACTTCCGCGTGAGCAACGCCCAGCTCATCTACCCCGCCGCCGAGATCTCGGAGCAGATCTCCACGGCCGGCAAGGAGGCCTCGGGCACGTCCAACATGAAGCTCATGATGAACGGCGCCATTACGCTGGGCACCCTCGACGGCGCCAACATCGAGATCGCCGACCTGGCCGGTCGCGAGAACGAGGCCATCTTTGGTCTGACCGCCCCCGAGGTCGAGCAGCTCTGGGCGTCGAACAGCTACTTTGCGTGGGATACCCTCAACGGCGACCGCGAGCGCCTGGGCCGCGTGATGGACGAGCTCAAGGACAACACGTTTGCCGGCCTTTCGGGCAACTTCGAGAGCATCTACAACGAGCTCATGAACAACAACGACCCCGACCTGGTCATGGCAGACTTCCGCAGCTACGTGGATGCGTGGGAGAAACTCACGGGCAGCTATGGCGACCAGGAGACCTGGAACCGCAAGGCCCTGCTCAACACCGCCTCTAGCGGCTGGTTCTCGAGCGACCGCACCATTCGCGAGTACCGCGACGAGATCTGGCACGCGTAAAGGCGCGCGAGCTCCCCTATGCCAGCACGGCATTACTCGACGGGCGTGACGTTGCGCCGCGCCCGTCGCTAATGGGTTTAGGAACATCGATGACAGAAGGAGAAATCGATGAGTAAGAAAGAATGCATCGCGATGCTCCTCGCAGGAGGACAGGGCAGCCGATTGGGGGCACTCACCCAAAAGATCGCTAAGCCGGCGGTTAGCTTTGGTGGCAAGTTCCGCATTATCGACTTTTCGCTGTCCAACTGCTCCAACTCGGGCATCGACACGGTGGGCGTTCTGACGCAGTACCGTCCCTACCTGCTGCATGCCTATGTGGGCTCCGGCGAGGCCTGGGATCTGGACAGCCGTGACGGCGGCGTATCGATCCTGCCGCCGTACGAGACGCAGACCGGCGGCGCATGGTATGCGGGCACGGCCGACGCCATTACGCAGAACCTCGACTACATCAAGGCCAACGACCCCAAGTACGTCCTGATTCTTTCGGGCGATCACCTGTATCGCATGGACTACCGCAAGATGCTCAAGACGCACATTGAGAACAACGCCGACCTCACGGTGAGCGTTATGCCCGTGCCGTGGGAGGAGGCCAGCCGCTTTGGCATCCTGACCACCGACCCCGAGGACGGCCGCATCACCAAGTTCACCGAGAAGCCCGATAAGCCCGATTCGAATCTCGCGTCCATGGGCATCTACATCTTCTCGGCCGACGTGCTGATCGAGGCGCTCGAAGAGGATGCTCTGGACCAGCGCTCGAGCCACGACTTTGGCAAGGACATCATCCCCAAGCTGCTCGGCGAGGGCAAGCGCCTGTACAGCTACGAGTTCCACGGCTTTTGGAAGGACGTCGGCACCATCGCCAGCTTCCACGAGACCTCGATGGACCTGCTGGGCAATAACCCCGAGTTCGATCTGTTCGACAAGCACTTCCCCATCATGTCCAACATCACCACGCGTCCGCCGCACTACATTGGCCCGGACGGCCGCCTGGACGACTGCCTGGTCTCCAACGGCTGCAAGATCTACGGCACCGCGCGCCACTCGATCCTTTCGACCGATGTCATCATCGAGGAGCGCGCTGTGGTCGAGGACTCCGTGCTGCTGCCGGGTGCGCACGTTAAGAGCGGTGCGCACATCTGCCGCGCTATTTTGGGCGAGAACTCCACGGTCGAAGAGGGCGTGAAGCTCGGCTCTGTCGATACCACCAAGGATACGGCCGTCGTTGGAAATGACGTCGTTATCGGGAAGGGGGAATGATCCGATGATCAATCGCAAGGCCATCGGTTATATCACCGCTAACTACTCTTCGACCTACGGCAGCGTGCTGCTTAAGGACCGCCCCATCGCGTCCGTTCCGTTTTTGGGCCGCTACCGCCTGATCGACTTTCCGCTGTCCAACATGATGAATGCCGGCATTAAGACCGTCGGCGTCGTCATGCCGGGCAACTACCGCTCGCTGATCGACCACGTGGGCTCGGGTAAGGACTGGGGCCTGGACCGCAAGAAGGGCGGCCTGTTCATGGTGCCCGGCAACGCGTATGGCACCACCAAGGGCGGCATGCGCTTCCTGCTGCGCGACATTATCTCCAACAAGACGCTGTTCCAGCGCTCGGACAAGCCCTATGTTGTGATGATGGGCACCAACATCATCTTTAACATGGACCTCAACAATATCATCGACGCGCACGAGAACTCCGGTGCCCAGATGACCGTGGTGTACTGCAAGGCCACGCGCAACGTCGATGACGAGACCAAGCTGCAGATCAACGAGAACGGCCGTCTGACGGGCGTGAGCGCCGGCGTCGTGTACGGCGACAACGCCTCTATGGACTGCTGCATCGTCAACCGCGAGACGCTACTCGAGATCATCGACCACTACCAGGCCGCCGACTATCTGGACCTGCTCGAGGCACTCCAGGGCGACTTTGGCAACATCGACGTGTGCAGCTACGAGTACAAGGGCGAGGTCGTGGGCGTGTTTAGCGAGAAGTCGCTGTATCGCCGCAGCATGGACCTGCTCGACCAGACCGTGGCCGACCAGCTCTTCGACCCCGAGCGCCCGATCCTGACCAAGGCCCACGACGTTCCGCCTTCGCGCTACGCGACTGGCAGCCACGCGTGCAACTCGATCATCTCGGCCGGCTGCATCATCAAGGGCACCGTGCGCAACTCGATCCTGTCTCGCGGCGTCGTGGTCGAGGAAGGCGCTTCGGTGACCAACTCGATCATCAACCAGAGCTGCATCATCAAGAGCGGCGCCCGCGTTGAGAACGCCATCCTGGACAAGAACAACGTGGTTCCCACCAACACCGAGCTTCGCGGCACGCCCGAGAACATCTTGGTGCTGGGCAAGGCTCCGTTAACTTCCGACACCACCATCGTACGTTAACGTTGGCACCGCAACATCGCTCGTAACATGCAGAATAGCCGCCCGGTTAGCGCCAGGCGGCTATTCTCGAATTGCAACATGGGAGACAATATGGCTGATTCCAGCAAGAAGATGCAAATCGTGTTTGCCTCGGCCGAGTGCGCACCGTTTGTGAAGACCGGTGGCCTGGGCGACGTGGCGGGCTCGCTGCCTGCGGCGCTTGTGCGCGCTGGCGCCGAAGTCATCGTGATGGTGCCCAAGTACGCCACTATCAAAGACGAGTACAAGGCGCAGATGGAGCACTTCTCCGACTTTTACGTGAGTCTGGGCTGGCGCAATGAGTACTGCGGACTCGAGAAGCTCGAGCACGACGGCGTCACCTATATGTTCATCGATAACGAGCGCTACTTTGCGCGCGACTATCCGTACGGCTTCTTTGACGACGGTGAGCGCTTCGCGTTCTTCTCCAAGGCCATCACCGAAAGCCTGCAGCACCTGCCGGCCGGCTTTGAGTGCGACATTCTGCACTGCAACGACTGGCAGACGGCGCTGGCGCCCGTGTTTTTGCGCGAGTTCTACCAGGGCCTGCCGCTGTACGACCGCGTCAAGACCGTGTTCTCGATCCATAACGTGGCGTTCCAGGGCCAGTTTAGCGACACCGTGATGGAGGACATCCTGGGCGTGGCGCATATTCCGGCGGCCGCCTCGCAGCTGCGTTGCGACGCCTGCAGCATCAACTACATGCTGGGCGCGCTGCGCTATGCCGACGCCATCACTACGGTGAGCCCCACCTATGCCAACGAGATCCAGACGCCCGAATTTGGCGAGGGCCTGGACGGCGTGCTGCGCGAGCGCTCCTATGCGCTGCAGGGCATCCTCAACGGCATTGACGTGGCGGCCTTTGACCCGGCAACCGACAAGCGCATTGCCGCCAACTACACGATTGACGACCGTTCCGGCAAGGCCGTGTGCAAGGCCAAGCTGCAGGAAGAGCTGGGGCTCGAGGTTCGCGACGACCGCCCGCTCATGGTGATGGTCACGCGTCTGACGCGCCAGAAGGGCATGGACCTGGTCATGTACGCGCTCGACCGCATCTTGGCCGGCGGCGTGCAGGTGGCGGTGCTGGGCACCGGCGACCGCGACTACGAGGACGGCCTGCGCTACTTCCAGGACAAGTACCCCGGCACCATGGCCGCACGCATCGAGTTTGACCCGGCGCTGTCGCAGCGCATGTACGCCGCCGCCGACATGTTCCTGATGCCTTCGAAGTTTGAGCCCTGCGGCCTGTCGCAGATCATCGCCATGCGCTACGGCACCCTGCCCATCGTGCGCGAGACCGGTGGCCTGAAGGACACCGTGCAGCCGTACAACGAGTTTACCGGCGAGGGCACGGGCTTCTCGTTTACCAACTTTAACGGCGACGAGATGGGCGATGCCGTGTTCCGCGCGGCACGCTTGTTCTGGGACAACCGCGATGCCTGGAACCAGCTGGTCACGCAGGCCATGAGCCAGGACTTTAGCTGGACGCGCTCGGCCGATAAGTATCTGGACCTGTACTTCTTTATGCATCCGGAGATTGAGAGGCCGGCGTCTGTTGTCGACGAGCCTGAGGCTGCAGCTGAGCCGGAGTCCAAGGCCGAGGAGAAGCCGGTTGAAGCTGAGCCCGCAAAGGCCGAGCCTGAGGTGAAGGCTGAGGTTGCTCCTGAGGCAAAGGCTGAGGTCAAGCCCGCTGCAAAGCCCGCAGCTAAGAAGACCACGACCCGCAAGACGACCACTAAGAAGGTTACGACGACCAAGTCTGCCGCGACTAAAACAACGGCTGCCAAGGCAACGACCACGCGCAAGCGCACGACCGCCGCTGCCAAGAAGGCCGCCGAAGCCGAGGCTGCTCCCGAGGTAAAGGCCGAGGTCGCTAAGGCCAAGCCGGCCACCAAGGCTCCGGCAAAGACTGCTGCCAAGAAGACAACGGCAGCCAAGAAGACCACGGCAACGAAGTTGACGACCACGAAGGCCGCCACGACCAAGTCAGCCGCAAAGCCGGCAGCCAAGGTCGAGGAGACGCCTGCAGAGTCCAAGGCGGAGGTAACCGTCGAGACCAAGCCCGCCGCCAAGACCACCACGCGAAAGCGCACGACGACGGCCAAGAAGACCACGGCAAAGACCACGACTCCCAAGGCAGAGACTAAGCCAGCTGCTGCCAAAGAGGAGCCCAAGGCCGAGGTAAAGACTAAGCCGGCGCCGAAGGCCGCTGAGGTCAAGGCCGCACCGAAGGCTACGGCCAAGCCCGAGCCTGCCAAGGAGACCCCGGTCTCCCCCGCCGCTCCGGCAGAGAAAAAGGCCCCGTCCAAGAAGACGTCCGTCCGCAAGGCAACGGCCACCCGCAAGCGCCGCTAGCCCACAGACGATCCAAAACCTAATCAAACCCTATGCAAGGGGCGCTCCAACCGGGCGCCCCTTCTCTGTAGGTAGTTGGTAAAACGATTTTCTAGGACAACCGTTCGCCGATGGTAAACGGATGTTGTTTATACAGCCTGTGTACAACAGATATACTTACATCCTGTGCGTAAAGCCCATGGCCCGCAGGCCGTGATTCTATTGAACTGGACCGTATTATGAGATTGATTCACAACAGCCGTCTGCCGCAGTTTCGTACTCCGTTTGGCGCTGTGACCACTGGAACTTCCGTTTCGCTATCGGTGATTTTGGAGGATGCCGACCCCAACCAGGCAACGCTTACCCTGCGTACCTGGGTCGATGAAATCGGTGAGTCTCTGTATCCCATGACGCACGAGGGCGACGGCATATTTACCGTAGAGCTTGAGTGCACCGAGCCCTGTCTTATTTGGTACAGCTTTATCTGCAACATCGAGGGTCAGCCCGAGGTCCGCTTGGGTGCACCGCAGGGTCGCACCGGTGGCGAGGGTGTGACCTACGATTACGCCGAGGTCCCGTCGTTCCAGATTACCGTCTACAAGCATCGCGAGAACCGTCCCACCTGGTACGAGCGGGGCATGGTCTACCAGATCTTCCCCGACCGCTATGCCCGCGACGAAAACTGGCGCGAGCGAACGCTGGCCGAAGTTGAAAAACCGCGCAACGGAATCCAGCGCCGCATGGTCGAGGACTGGAACGAACCGCCCGAGTACGAGCGTGCCGAAGACGGCTCCATCAAGACCTGGGATTTTTACGGCGGCTCGCTCAAGGGTATCCAGAATGACCTGCCTCGCATCGCCGAACTGGGCTTTACAGCCATCTACCTCAACCCCATTTTTGAAGCCGCGAGCAACCACCGCTACGACACCGCCGATTACACCAAGATCGATCCGATTCTGGGCACCGAGCAGGACTTTACTGAGCTGTGCGAGGCGGCCGAGAAGCTGGGCATTTCCATCATTCTGGACGGTGTGTTCAACCACACGGGCGACGATTCGATCTACTTTAACCGCTACGGCAACTATCCCGGTGTCGGCGCGTGGCAGAGCGAGGACTCTCCGTGGCGTGATGCGTTTTATTTCCACGAGGACGGCTCGTACGACTGCTGGTGGGGCGTGGGCAATATGCCCGCCATCAATGAGAGCTCCGAACTGGTACGCGAGCGGATTCTGGGCAAGGACGGTATCATCCGCAAATGGCTGCGCGCCGGTGCCCATGGCTGGCGCCTCGATGTGGCCGACGAGCTTTCCGATGACTTCCTGACCGAGATCAAAAAGGCCGTGCTCGCCGAGAAGCCCGACGCGCTGCTGCTCGGCGAGGTCTGGGAAGATGCCTCCAACAAGATCAGCTACGGCCATCTGCGTCGCTATCTACAAGGCTCCGAGCTCGACTCGGCCATGGATTACCCCTTCCGCGACATGGTCATCGGCTTTTTGATGGGCTACAAAAACGCCTACCAGGCAGCCGAGGATATCGAGACCCTGCGCGAGAACTACCCGCGCGAGGCATTATCCTGCGCGCTCAATCTGCTGTCGAGCCACGACCGCCCGCGCATTATCTCGGTGCTCGGCGGTGGCCCCGACGAGTCGCAGCTGCCCGAGAGTGAGCGCAGCAAATGGCGCCTGGACGAGAACTCCATGGGCCTGGCCAAGAGCCGCTTTTGGCTGGCGACGCTCATGCAGATGACGTTCCCGGGCGTTCCCTCAATCTATTACGGTGACGAGTACGGCTTGGAGGGACTCACCGATCCGGGTAATCGCCGCACCTTGCCGACCAAGGAAGACCTGCACGACTTCGATACGTTCGCAATCGTCAAGAACGCATCTGCTGTGCGCCGCGCGCTGCCGTTTATGATCGACGGTGAAATCAAGGCCTTTGCGCTCAATGACGAGGTGCTGGCCTACAACCGTACCGGTAAAGACGGCGAGTCCGCGACCGTCATCATCAACCGCAGCCTGCGCAACTCGCATCGTGTGACGATTCCGGCGCTCGACGAATGTGCAAGTGACGTGATCAGCGGTCATGAGTGCGAGATCCACAACGGCACGGTCACGCTCGACCTGTACCCGCTCGGTTCGTCGATCATCTATCACCACGCCGAGCAGCGCCTGCAGGAGCCGCTCGATCACGGTGCGGGTGTTGTATGCCATATCACATCAGTGCCGACCGACGACGGCGAGCCCGGTACGATCGGCGCGCCCACGCGTCGTTTTATCGACCATCTGGCCGCCATGGGCATGCGCTACTGGCAGGTTCTCCCCGTCAACCCCACGGACTTCTTCCGCTCCCCTTACGCCGGTCCTTCGGCCTTTGCAGGCAATATCGACCTGCTGCCCGAAAGCCACGAGGAGCTGGCAGCCGACTTTGAGACCTGGAAGGCCCGCGGAGGCGAGGATGCCGATCCGCTGTACACCGCGTTTAAACATCGCAATGCCGATTGGCTCGAGAAGTACTGCGTCTACATGGCCGTCAAAAAGTACTTTGAGGGCGAGTCTCGCCACAATTGGCCGGCAGATGTCGCTCGCTACAACGAGCATCTAATCGACGACAAGCGCTTCCACAACGAGGCCGAGCTTCAGGCGTACATGCAGTACCGCTTTGACCTCGCTTGGTGTGAGCTCATGAACTATGCGCACAAGAAGGGCATCGAGGTCATCGGCGATATTCCTATGTACGTGTCCGACGATTCGGCAGACGCGTGGAGCGAACCCGAGAACTTCTGGCTGTCCGATACCGGCAAGGCGATTGAGATTTCCGGCGCGCCGCCCGACAACTTTGCGCCCGAGGGCCAGATGTGGGGCAACCCGACGTTCCGCTGGGACCACATGAAGCAGAACGGCTATAGTTGGTGGATGGATCGCCTGCGCCGCGCGTTCTCGCTCTACGACCGCGTGCGTCTGGATCACTTCCTGGGATTCCACAGCTATTACAGCATTCCCGCGGGCAAGGCATGCGCCGACGGCCGCTGGCTGGCGGGCCCGGGCAAGGACCTGTTCCAGACCGCCTATGACGAACTGGGTCCGCTCAACTTTATCGCTGAGGACTTGGGCTATCTGACGCCCGGTGTTCGTGCCATGGCATCGACCTGCGGTTTCCCCGGCATGGACGTGCTGGAGTTTAGCGACTACGACGTTCGTTGCGGTGTGCATCCCACGCCCGGCAAGATTCTGTACACCTCGACGCACGATACGTCGACGCTGGCCGGTTGGTGCACCCGTACCTTTGCGGGCGGCGATGAACCGAGCGGTGTTGAGGTGGCGGCCAAGCTGATGAGCGACGCGCTGGCAAGCGACGCTCCCCTGGTGATGATGCCACTGCAGGATGTCCTGGGGCTTGGCGACGACGCGCGCATGAACGTTCCGGGCGTGGCCACGGGCAACTGGACCTGGCAGGCTGACGAGGCGGACATTGCAGCCGCCGAGAACAAAACCGCACAGCTCCTGCGCAACAACCATAGATTCTGGGGTGAAGCGTGATAAAACCCCCGATATAGGGTACAGTTACAGGCGTTTGAATTTATGCGGGCAGAGTAATCTGCCCGCTTTGTGCTGAAAAGGAAGTATTATGGCGCGCTACGATTACAAGTGCTCGAGCTGCGGCAACGTGTTTGAGGTTGAGCATCCCATGTCCGAGACTCCCGAGGTCGTGTGCCCCAGCTGCGGTGCCCCGGCGGCCAAGACGTTCTCGGCCAGCGGCATTAAATTTGAGGGCAGCGGTTTCTACAACACCGATCAACGAAGCGGCGGCTCCAGTACCAACGCCACCAGTGGCTGCTGCGCCAACTGCCCGCATAACCACTAGGAACCAAACAGCCCCGCGATCGACACCGATCGCGGGGCTGATTCTTTAGCTACCCAGGTTTCCTTATGAGTTGCGGTGAAATAAGGACTGTTTGGTGGGCAGAAGCCGCTATTCAATCCCTATTTCACCGCAACATATTAGTTACTTACGAATCAGGCGGGCGCAGAAGTGGCCGTCGTAGGAGTCGGCGTTTACGGGGACGCTTTGGAAGAGTCCGCGATCGTTTTGGCGCAGGGTGACGAGCTTCTTGGCCTGGGCGAACTCGGGCAGCTGCAGGATCTGCGCCTCGGAAAGGGGTACCAGGCTAAAGTCTGTGCCCTCGGGAGAGGCCAGGAAGGCATCTACGACCTGAGTGTTCTCCTCAGCAAAAACCGAGCAGGTGGCATAGATAAGCTCACCGCCGGCAGCCACGCGCGCGGCGGCTTCCTTGAG
This sequence comes from Collinsella sp., assembly GCA_046995905.1. GTDB lineage: Bacteria > Actinomycetota > Coriobacteriia > Coriobacteriales > Coriobacteriaceae > Collinsella. Next base: position 1,335,057 of record JBKXET010000001.1, on the reverse strand, counting down.
CATCGTCAGCTGCAGTTTAGGAAGCTCAACCGTCACGTCCTTTTCGGTCAAGCGCCACGGAATCTCAGGATGACGGCGCATGGTGCCGGTACCCGAGCACGGGGCATCGATAAACACCGTATCGAACAGAACGGGTTTACCAAGCATCGCATCGAACGACGTGAGGACCTCGTCAAGCTCGCAGGCATCGCCCGAAACCGTGCGAACACCCGTAATACCCGCCTTATGCAGACGCGCGAGATTCTGATCGCACTTGCGGTCGTGCAAATCGAGTGCGGTGTGCTGACGATCGTAGCCGGCACGCTTGGCCTGACACATCATCACATAGGTCTTGGTGCCACGACCGGCGCCAATCTCCAGGCAACGCCCGGGACGGGTCGCCGCAGTAGCGATGAGCTGGGCGTTAAGGTCCGAGGCCACGGCCGCTGCGCGTTCAAACACGCCCGACGCAACGGTGGCCTGGGCATCGACCGGCGCATGGCAGCCCGGGAATACCGGCGCCACAAGCTGCGATAGGTACGGATTAGGCTTGGTTGCAAAGGCGTTCTCGTGCAAAGCGAGCGGCGCGGGCGCCAGATTTCCGGCAAAGTTGAGCGCGCCCTCGGGCGTATCGAACGAGGCCATAATGCGAGCACACAGCCAGCGCGGCATGCCCATCAGGCGAGACAGGCGAACCAATCGGCGCTCGGACTCATCGGCATCCGCCGCAGTGGCAAAGTCCTCGACGTTGTCCGCGACCTTATGCAGTACGGCGTTCGCCAGACCGGCAGCCGATTTAGCGCCGCTACGAACCAGCTCAACGCCCTGACTCACGGCAACGCGACCCGGGGTATGCAGGTAGAGCATCTCGAAGGCCGAGATACGAAGTGCCATGCGAACACGCGGCGCAACCTTTTTAGGCTTATCGAGAAACTGATCGAGCAGCTCGTCCAAAATGCCCTGGGTGGCTGCAACACCAAGTGCCAAACGAGCGGCAAAGGCAGAATCGCGCTGGTCAATAGCCTTGGCCGATGCGCGAGAGGACAGCACGTCACGCGCATACATGCCGCGGCGATCGGCCTCCATTAGCACATCGAGCGCAAGTTTGCGCGCGGGAGAAAGCTTGCTCATGACAAAACACCCCAGATAAGATCGGCGCCTTGCAGCCCAGCAGCCCAAGCAGAAGCGGCCATGGCACGCTTGCCATCGGGCTTAACCTCGAGCAGTTCAACCGCACCATCGGAAAGACCAAGGTAAACACGCTTGGCCTTAATGAGAACCTGACCCTCGCCAAGCGACACATCAGCTGGCGCAGCATCGAGCATGCGAACCGACTTGCCGGCAATCACGCAACGAGCGGGAGCGGTGTCGGACGAGGCAAGCACATGACGCACGCAATCAAGCGCCGCCATGTGCGGATCCAGACGCATCTCCTGCTTGGAAATCTTGGCAGCATGCGTGACGAGAGATTCATCCTGCTCGGTCCACACGGCGGTGCCGTCGGCAAGGGAAGGAAGCGTATCGGCAAGCAGTTTGCCGCCCAGCTCGCCAAGCTCCATAGTCAGTGCCTCAGCATGCTTACCGGCAACCGACGTGGAAGCCTGAGCACAATAAGCACCAGTATCCACGCCATGCCCGATGCGCATGATAGAAACGCCAGCAACCTCATCACCAGCAAGAATGGCACGCTGAATGGGAGCGGCTCCACGCCATCGAGGCAGCAAGGACGCATGAACATTCACAATACCGAGCGGTGCCATATGCAGCACCTCATCGGGCAAAATGCAGCCATAAGCAGCCACACAGAAAATGTCAGCCTGGGCAGTCTGGAGCGCCTCAACAACCTCAGGCGTCATACGATTAGCCTCAACAACCGGCAGACCAAGCTCAAGCGCCTTGGCCTTAACAGGAGACGGCTCCAACTTTTTACCACGCCCACGAACAGCATCAGGACGAGTAATAACCAGCGAAATCTCGTTGCCAGCTTCGACAAGCGAGGTCAGCGAGGGCACAGCAAAATCGGGCGTACCCATAAACACAATACGCATAAAGAACGTCTCCCCTCAACCAAAGCCGAGACGGCTACAAACAACAGCGGAAAGCCAAGTACCCAGCCCATCCGCAATAACAATTCAACAAGAACAAATATACCCAAAACCAAAGAAAGAGCCGCAATAAAAGCAGCTCCCTCTCAACAAAGACTATCAGCGAAGACGCCCATCCCTGGCCCGACGGCACCCGGGCGAAACGAGCCAGAACAACGCAGTCCCCGGTGCTGAGCGCCCACATATCGTCCCGCGCGCAGTTTCGCAGCGAAGCGAGAATGTTTGAGCACGGGATGATATGTGGGCGCTCAGCACCGGGGACGGTGGGACCTACTCAGTCTCGCCCGGTCGAGCGCCGCGGGCCAGGGCGTCCTGGTACTCCTTGACTGCCTTGATGCGCTGCATCGGCTTGAGTCGCTCGAACATGGTATTGCCGTGCAGGTGATCGATCTCGTGCTGCAGGCACACGCAGAACAGGTCGCCCGAGGCCTCATAGCGAATCAAGTTGGCATCCAGGTCGTACGCCTCGACGACAACGTGATCGGGACGCTCGATCTCGCAGCTAATGCCAGGGATGGAAAGGCAGCCCTCGCTAAACGGCACCAGATGGTCACTCTGCTCAACAATGACAGGGTTGATGAGCACGTACGGGTCATAGTCATTCTTGTCGCTGTAATCGCAGTCGATGGTAACGAGTTGGATGAGCTCGCCGATCTGCGGGGCGGCCAGGCCGCAACCACCGTTGTCGAACATCATCTTCTTCATCTTCTCGGCAAGCGCCTCAATCGCCGGGGTGATCTCCTCGATGACGGCGCACTCCTGACGCAGACGAGGGTCGGGCGACAGTACGATTCCGTTGGCTTCCATGGCCATCCTTTCGAGTTGCTACATCAAATCATAGGCGTCGACGTCAACGCTCACGCTCACGCCGCGCACGGAGCCCACCTCTTTGAGGCAGGCGTCGATATCATCAGAGACATGGTACCCCACGGGCGACTTCACAAGCAGATGGAAGCGGTAACGGTCCTTGGCTCTCTCGATTACACACGAAGCCGGGCCCAGCACCTGCGGCACGGCACTCCCCGCCCGCAAAAAGTCGGGCGCGGCGGCATGCCAACGACGCTTAAGAAGCTTTGCAATACGCCCGATGTAGTCTTGCGCGTCGTCTCGGTTCGCCGACCACACCAAAATGTTGACCAGGCGAACAAACGGCGGGTACAGCGCGTCGCGGCGCTGGTCCAGGTCGTAGTCGGTAAAGATCGAACGGTCGTGCTCAGCGACGGCGCGAATGACCGGATCCTCGGGCAGGTAGGTCTGGATGATCACCTCGCCGGGGCGATCGCCGCGACCGGCACGGCCCGCCACCTGTTCCAGCAGGTCGTAGGCGCGCTCCCCTGCGCGGAAGTCCGGCAGCTTGAGGGCAAAGTCGGCATTGACCACGCCCACAAGCGTGACCTCGGGAAAGTCGAGACCCTTTGCGATCATTTGGGTGCCCAGCAACACGGCACAATCCGCCGCATCGAACTGCTCGAGCAGCTTTTTGTGCGCATCCTTGCCGCGCGTGGAATCGGCATCCATGCGAATAATGGCGACGTCCTCGGGAAGCATCTGGTGCAGTGCGTCCTCGATCTGCTGCGTGCCCAGACCCATTTTTGCCAGGTAGCGACTTCCACATTTGGGGCAACGGCTCGTGGGCGCGGGATAGGGCTGCACGCGCCAAGACGAACCGCATGTGTGACACTGCAGCGTGTGCGTGCGCTCGTGATACGTAAGCGCGGTGGAGCAGTGGTTGCAGGTGGGGACACAGCCGCACTCGCGGCACATCAGGAACGGCGCAAAGCCACGGCGGTTATGCAGCAGCACGGCCTTCTCGCGGCGCTCGACCACACGCTCCAAGCCCTCCATCAAGGGTTTTGAGAACATGGAGCGGCTGCCGTGCGAGAACTCCCGGCGCAGGTCGGCAATACGGACCGTGGGCAGCACGGCGTGTCCCGGGCGCTCGGGCATCTCGACGCGCGTCCAGGTGGCACCGTTATACGTGCCACGGCGGCAGTGGTCGAGGGTCTCAGCAGAAGGCGTGGCCGAGCCCAGCACGAGCGGGCAGCGATAGCGACGCGCCATCTCGGCCGCCACTTCGCGCGCATGGTAGCGCGGGCTGGAACCCTGCTTGTAACTGGTCTCGTGCTCCTCGTCGATGATGATAAGGCCCAAGTCGCTGAGCGGGCAAAAGAGCGCCGAGCGGGCGCCGACGACCACGCGGGCCGCACCGCTGGCAACCATATCCCACTGGTCCAGGCGCTCGCCCGCAGAAAGACGCGAATGGAACACGGCGACCGTCTCGCCAAAGCGCGAGCGGAAGCGGCCGACAGTCTGGGCCGTCAGCGAGATCTCGGGCACCAGCACGCAGGCCGAGCGGCCGGCCGCGAGCACGCGCTCAATCGCCGAAAGGTAAACCTCGGTTTTGCCGGAGCCGGTGACGCCGTCGACCAGCACCACGTCGCCATGAGCGTCCAGACGAGCGCGCTCAATCTGCGCGAGTGCCTGCTGCTGACCGTTGGTGAGTGCGACCGGCGCCTTGCCGCTTGCCGAGGACAGCGTGGTCTGCTCGCTGCAGCCACGCCACGCACGGCGCTCCTCCACCACCACGACGCCGCGCTTTTCGAGCGCCTTGATAGTCGCCGACATGCTGTTATAGAGCAGGTTGAGGTCGCGCGTCGTGACCGGGCCGCACTGGAGCGCCTCGATGAGCTGACGCTGGCGGACCGCGGTCTTGGGCGGCGTATAGTCGAAGCCCTCGGGCGTAAGCATGACCCAGCGGTTTTGGATAGGCTTGACGGCGGGGCGCTCGACAGTCCACACGCCGTCGTCGCCCTTGACCACGCGCGGGCTTCCGCCCGGTGGCAAGAACAGGCGCAGGCACTCGGAAAGCGTTGCGACATATTCGCGGCTCATCCAACGCGCGATGCGGGCGGCCTCGGCACTAAAGAGCGGCTTGCTGAGGATAGCCTCGATAGGCTTGATGCGCGCGGGATCGAGAGCGTCGTTGCCTTGCAGGTCACCCAGCTCAGGCGCAATGTCGACGATATAGCCCGCGGCGGCACGGTTACCAAAGTGGACCAGGACCGTGGATCCGATTTGCGCCTCGTTGGCAAGGGACCGGGGAATGCCATAAGCAAACGGCTCGGACAGCGCACGGGTGGGAATGTCGAGGACTACGCTCGCATAGGCGGCGACGGGTTCAGGCGCGAACTCAAGCTTGGCCGGAGTCTCCTCCGGTTCCGGCGAACCAAACAGCGACAGTTGCTCGGCCATGGCCCCTATACCTCCCATCCCATGCGTCTTCAGAAACAAGAGCCCCACTCGGGTGAACGGGGCTCGGATACATGCGTTTACGCGGCTGCTACAGCGCCATCGTGCGGGCGCGGTCGATACGCGCCAGGCAGTCGTCGCGGCCGACGAGCGCCATGGTCTCGCCCAGCGGGGGGCTCACCATGTTGCCGCAGACGGCGACGCGCACGGCCTGGAACACCACGCGCTTCTTAAGGTCCATCTGCTCGGGCAGCGGCTCAAGCGCGGCGTCGATGTTGGCAGCCGTCCACTCGTTCACGCCCTCGAGAGCGGCCTTGGCGGCATCCAGAATGGCACCCATGCCCTCCTTGGCCAGGCCCTTGTTGACGGACTTCTCGTCATACTCGAGCGTCTCGGCCGAAGCGAAGATGGGAGCGGCGACGGTCACAGCGTCGGCCGGCATCTTAGTGCGCGGCTTGACGATAGCGGCAAGCGCGTCGATCCAGTCCTCACCGTACTCGACGTTGCCCTCGATGAGGCCCGCCTCGTGCAGCTCGGGGACCATGATCTCGTCGGCAAACTGAGCATCGGACATGCCGTTGATGTACTCGGCATTGACCCAGTCGAGCTTCTTGGGGTCGAAGGTCGCGGGGTTCTTGGAGATGCGGTCGAGCGAGAACTTGCTGGTCAGGACATCGCGCGGGATGATCGTGGTCTCGCCGTCGAGCGACCAGCCGAGCAGAGCCAGGTAGTTGACGAAGGCGTCGGACAGGTAACCGGCGTCGCGGTACTCCTCCACCGAGGTGGCGCCGTGGCGCTTGGAGAGCTTCTTGCCGTCGGCGCCCAGGATCATGGAGATGTGGGCGAACGTGGGCACGGGCGCGCCGAGAGCCTCGTAGACCATGACCTGACGCGGGGTGTTGGACAAGTGGTCGTCGCCGCGGATGACGTGGGTGATCTTCATCATGGCGTCGTCGACGACGGTCGCGAAGTTGTACGTGGGCGTGCCGTCGGAACGGAAGATGACAAAGTCGTCGAGCTCCTTGGCGTCGAAGGTCACCTCGCCGTGGACGGCATCGTGGATGACGACGTCTCCGCGGTCCTCGGGCACCTTGATGCGCAGGACATAGGACTCGCCGGCCTCGATGCGACGGCGGGCCTCCTCGGGATCAAGATCGCGGCAGCGGCGCTGATATCCCTGGAAGGGGTCCTTGCGCTCCTGCGCGGCCTTGCGGTCGGCGTCGAGCTGCTCCTTGGTGCAGAAGCAGGGATAGGCCTTGCCCTCGTCCCAAAGCTTCTGGGCGGCCTGCTTGTACAGGTCCAGGCGCTCGGTCTGGGCGTAGGGGCCAAAATCGCCGCCCACCTCGGGACCCTCGTCCCAGTCCAGGCCCAGCCAACGCATGGCGCGCAGGATGATCTGCGTGTTCTCGTCGGTGGAGCGGGTGGGGTCGGTGTCGTCGATGCGCAGGATGAACGTGCCGCCGTTAGCACGGGCGAAAGCCCAGTTATAGATAGCGGTGCGGGCGCCGCCAATGTGCAGCTTGCCCGTCGGTGAGGGTGCAAAGCGGACGCGAACGTCTGATGCCATGGAAATCTCCTCGATTGCAGGATGGATGTCTAACCGCACCAGTATAAAGCATCAAAGCAACCTCCGCACAAAGGGCACTGACCTACTCATTGGGGACAGACTTAAATGACCAGTCGTTGGAGACGTTCTTAGTTTAAGGCTGGTCATTTATGTCTGTCCCCAATGAGTAGGTGCGGAAAGGGTGTGAATGTTTGATTTACGCGCTATGATGTGCCCTTGCATAGAGAGCCCGGCGGAATGGTAACGGTCGCCGGGACACGTTTTTGAAAGGACAATCATGTCAGAAGAACTTCGTTCCATCCCGCCCCAACACGGGTCTTTTGTTTTTACGTCGGAGTCGGTGACCGAAGGTCATCCCGATAAGATCGCTGACCAGATCAGCGACGCCGTCCTCGACGCAATCCTTGCCAAAGAAATAGAGCTCCAGGAGCAGGGCTACATCGCCCCCAACGGCGTGCCTGCCAACGTGGAGAACGTCCGTTGCGCCTGCGAGACCCTCGTGACCACTGGCACCGTCATCGTCGCCGGCGAGATTCGCACCCAGGCCTACGTCGACGTACAGGAAATCGCCCGCGGCGTTATCCGCCGCATTGGCTATAACCGTGCCAAGTTCGGTTTTGACTGCGACACCTGCGGCGTTATGAGCCTCATCCACGAGCAGTCGCCCGATATCGCCCAGGGCGTCGACGAATCTTTCGAGACCCAGACCGGCGCTACTACCGACCCAATCGACCTGATCGGCGCCGGCGACCAGGGCATGATGTTCGGTTACGCCTCCAATGAGACCAAGACCCTCATGCCCATGCCGCACTACCTGGCAAGCCGCCTGGCCGAGCGCCTAGCCGCCGTGCGTCACGACGGTACCCTCGCCTATCTGCGTCCCGACGGCAAGACCCAGGTCACCGTGCGCTACGAGGAAGGCAAGCCCGTCGAGGTCACGACCATCGTCATCTCCACGCAGCACGCCGCCGAGATCGAGGACATGGGCAAGATCAAGGCCGACCTCATCGAGCACGTCATCACCCCGGTCATGGCTGCCGAGAACATGCCGTGGGATAACGCAGACATCTACGTGAACCCCACCGGTCGCTTTGTCGTGGGCGGCCCCATGGGCGACACGGGCCTCACCGGCCGCAAGATCATCGTCGACACCTACGGCGGCTACGGCCGTCACGGCGGCGGTGCCTTTAGCGGTAAGGACTGCACCAAGGTTGACCGCTCCGCCGCGTATGCCGCACGCTGGGTCGCCAAGAACGTGGTCGCCGCCGGCCTGGCCGACCGCTGCGAAGTCGAGCTTGCCTACGCCATCGGCGTTTCCAAACCCCTCTCAATCATGGTCGACACCTTCGGTACCGCTAAGGTCGCCGAGGACAAGATCGTTGAAGCCGTAGAGAAGACCTTCGACCTGCGCCCGGGCGCAATCATCCGCGACCTAGACCTGCGTCGCCCCATCTACGAAAAGACGGCAGCCTACGGTCACTTCGGCCGCGAAGACCCCGACTTCACCTGGGAGAAAACCGATCGAGTCGAAGAACTCAAAGCAGCCTGCAGCCTATAAGCCAGCAGCAAAAGCTGCAACCAAATATCGACGCACCAAAAGAAGTACCGGCCCCAACCGGTACTTCTTTTTTATTTAAACGGTGGTGAAGATGCTTCGATATGAGCCTACGCTGCGTCACCAGCTAATGAATTTTGCAGCACGCGCCCTTCTACCATGTATCCTTAGTCCCGAGGGGCGGGGCATAAGGTCGATCGCGAGTTCCGCACGAGCCGGAGAGCACTTAATGTGCTCTCCGTGCGAGCAGGACTGTCCGAGCAGGCGACCTTATGCCCCGCCCCTCGGGACGACGGGACAGATTAAAGGAGCACCCATGGCAGGCAAGCCGCAAACACTAGCTACGACCTCGGCATTCGAGATCTTGGGCCCCGTCATGGTCGGCCCCAGCTCATCGCACACCGCCGGCGCCCTGCGATGCGCCCAGGTGGCCGCGAGCCTGCTCGAGGGCCGCATCACCAAGGTCACCTTTGGCCTGTGGAACTCCTTCGCCCACACCTACCGCGGCCACGGCACCGACCGCGCGCTCGTCGCGGGCATCCTGGGCCTCGATACCGACGACGAGAACATCAAGCAGGCCTTCGACCTCGCACGCGAGCAGGGACTCGAATATCACTTTGACATCAAGGGCGACGACGCCTCCATCCACCCCAATACCGTCGACATCGACATGGTCGACGACACGGGCGCCACGGCACAGGTCCGCGGTGAGAGCCTGGGCGGCGGCAAGATGCGCATCAGCCGCATTAACGGCGTCGGCGTCGACATCTCGGGTATGTACTCCACACTCTTCGTGGCGCACTACGACGTCCCCGGCGTGCTCGCCGCGCTCACCAACCTGCTCGCCTACGCCCACGTGAACATCGCCTTCTGCCGCACCTACCGCACCGAAGTGGGCGGCCAGGCCTACTCCGTCTTTGAGACCGACGGCGCGCCCGACGACACCGTTATCCCGATGCTACGCAAGCTCGACAATGTCGATTACGCGACCTTTATCGAGCTTCCCGGCTCAGCCTCATCGCTCTCCCCCGGTGTCTCGGCAAAGGAGATCTTCGACGACGGCGAGCAGCTGCTCGATGCGTGTGAGGAACTGGGGCTCAGCATCGGCGCCGTCATGGCCGTACGCGAGGCACGTCTGACCGGTGAGGCCCACGCCGTCGCCGCCATGCGCCGCGTGCTCGACGTCATGCGCGAGGAGACCACGACCCCTATCGCAAATCCACAGCGCTCGCTCGGCGGACTTATCGGCGGCGAGGCCAAGCTCGTCGAAGCAACCCGCCGCAACGATTTCAGTGCAAGCCTGATGGGCGCCGTCCAGACCGACGCCGTTGCCCGCGCCATGGCCGTGCTCGAGCGCTCCGCTACCATGGGCGTGATCGTCGCCGCCCCCACAGCCGGCTCCGCGGGTGTTGTGCCCGGCTGCGTGCTGGCGCTCGCCGATCACCTTCAGCTCGACGACGAGCAGGTCATGGACGCGCTCTACTGCGCAGCCGCCATCGGCCTCAACCTCACCACAAGCGCCTGCGTTGCCGGCGCCGAGGGCGGCTGCCAAGCCGAGGTCGGAAGCGCCGCCGCCATGGCAGCCGCCGCGCTGGTGCAGATGCTCGGCGGCACGCCCGAACAGGCTCTCGACGCCAGTTCCATCGCGCTAAGTAACCTGCTGGGCCTCGTTTGTGACCCCGTCGGTGGCCTCGTGGAGGTGCCCTGCCAAAACCGCAACGCCATCGGCGTGGCAGCGGCCTTTAGCTCGGCACAACTCGCCCTCGCCGGCATTAAGAGCTTGGTGCCGTTTGACCAGATGGCACATGTCATGCTCTCGGTGGGTCACGCGTTGCCGGCCACGCTGCGCGAGACCGCTAAGGGCGGCATTGCCCAGGCCCCGGCCGCGCTTTCGGCCTGCGCCAAGTGCGGCGTGTGCGGTTAGACAAATCGCCTGACAAGTGAGCCGGTGGGACATTTGTCCCAGCTCTTTTGAATGCCACCGTTTGCATACCACAAACAACTAGGTAATCGCTATAATGCAAGCCCAGTAAAAACACGATGAGCCGCAAGGCGAAACTCGAAGGATATAGATACGATGTCGCAAAACGACCGAACTCAACTGATTCCCGATCCGCAGCAGCCGAGCAGGCACACCGGCGGCGTTCAGTCGCCGCGTCCCATCGCGCCGAGTCACGGTCAGCAGCGTGGTGCAGCAAACGCTTCCCAACGCCCGAACCAACAGCGACAGCAGCGTCAACAACGTCAGCAGCGCCAGGCAAACGGCAATGCGCCCAAGCAGCCCCCCACGCACGCTCGAGGCGATCGCGGCCCCGCGCGCAAACCCGCCGAGAACAATAAGTCGGGCAAAAAGACGACGCTCTTTGTCATCCTGGGTCTAATCGTCATTGTCTATATCGTAGGCGTCGTAGCGTTTTCGCAGGTAGCCTACCCCAACACCACCATTGCCGGCGTCGACGTCTCCTTCTCCAACGCTTCGTCTGCCGCCACCAAGGTCAACTCGGCATGGAAGCACTATAAGCTCACCGTGACAGGCGATGACTTTAGCTGGACCTATCAGCCCGAGTCCGATGAGCCCATCGTCGACGGCGAAGCTGCCGCAAAAGAAATCATCAGCCACAACGAAGCCTTTATTTGGCCGGTCCGCCTTGTGGAATCCTTAAGCGGCAAGACCAAAACAACCGCTACCTCCAACGAAGTCGATCTTGATCAAGACGTCGACCTGTCCATGCTCTCCGACGCCTTTGACCAAAAGAAGTTTGAGGAGGACCTGGGCGCCGCTATCGACGAGTTTAACGAGGGCCGTTCGGGCACGTTCGAGGCCAATAGCTCCTATGACGAGCAGGCCGGCAAGTTTACCGTCGAGAAGGCGCGCTCCAACGAGAAAATCAACCGCGAGCATGTCATTAAGTATGCCGAGCTCGAGCTTGCCTCGCTGGCCGAGTCCGTAGATCTTTCCAAGCTCGGCAACGATGCCTATGAGCCGCTCAATGGAACGCTGACAGATGATCAGATTCAGGCCGCATGCGATGCCGCCAACAACTTCCTGGGCGTCAACGTGACCCTCAAGCTCAACGGCGAGGATGCCGGCAAGGTTGATGGCAGCTCCGTATTGCAGTGGATCAGCTTTGCCGATCCCGCCAACCCAACGCTCGATACGTCGCAGATCAGCAACTGGGCAGCCGAACTCGCCAACGGCTTTAATACCGTGGGCTCCACTCGCTGGTGGACGCGCGCCGATGGCAAGCAGTGCGCCGTCGAAGGCGGCGACTTTGGTTGGTCCATCGACAGCAGCTCGCTCGCCAAGCAGGTCGAGGACGCCATTAACAACAAGCAGACCGGCGAAATCGAGATCAAGTACTCCCAGAAGGCCGACACCTTTACCGCAAAGGGAGAGCCCGACTGGAAGGCGTATATCGACGTCGACTTGTCCGAACAGCACGCGCGCTACTATGACGAGAGCGGAAATATCGTTTGGGAGGCCAACTTTATCTCGGGCAAGCCGGGCGAGGACGCCACGCCCGAGGGCGTCTGGCAGATCAACAGCAACGACGGCGGCAGCACCCTGATCGGAGCCAAGGACCCCGAGACCGGCAAGACCAAATACGAGAGTCCGGTGAGCTACTGGATGCCGTTTGAGGGCAACATGATCGGCTTCCATGATGCCACCTGGCAAAACGACAAGAGCTTCGATAACGCCGAGTCGTACAAATGGTGCGGCAGCCACGGCTGCATCAACCTGCGCCTGGCAGACGCCAAGGCACTTCACGACTGCATCAAAGTCGGCCTATGCGTGGTTGTCCACTCGTAGTGCAACGCGCGCATTCCTACAACGTGGAACCGCTGCGACCAATCTAACAGTTCCGAAAGAAACCGTTCTATGCGCCCACCCCAACCGGTGGGCGCATATACTTATCGAGGTACTTTCTATAAAGGAGACGCTATGCCGAATGTCCCCACGACCACCCCGGGCCCGGATGATACCGAGCACACGCTCGAAGATGTCACCGAAACGATTCCTCTGATTACAAACGTACATGCCGATAAGCAGAGCGGACGCGCGAACGATGCGACCGAGATTTCCGATGAAGAGGCATATGCCAAGCTCAAGGCAAAACGTGCCGAACGTCGACGCAAAAAGCTCATCCGACGCGGCATTGCGGCCGGCGTCGTGGCCGCCATTGTGCTCATCGCCGTTGTCGTGACCTTAGCCATCAACGCACGGCCCGCAGGCAACAACGGGCCGGTGACCGACATGGTGACCGAGGGCACGTTTACCACAACGGTCGAGGCGAAAGGCCAGCTCAAACCCATTTCGTCCTCAGTGGTCTCCCCTTCTGTCGACGGTACGGTCGATTCGATCAACGTGCAGGCGGGCCAATCCGTCAACGAGGGCGACGTGCTTATGACCATTAAAAACGACGAGCTCGATCGCAACGTTGCCGAGGCGCAGCGTGCAGTTGCTGCCGCTCAAGAAGACCTCGCTAATGCGAAGAAAGCCGCAGCTGCCGCTCAGGCCACCCCAACGACGGACGTCGATGGAGCTTCCGCAGCGGCTGGCGTCTCCGCCGCATCGGCGGACACGAACGCCGTATCGGCCGCGCAGCGCAGCCTCGCATCGGCCCAGGCAAACCTCGATCAGGCGAACGCCAAGGCGGCCAGTCGTACGGTCACGGCCCCGAGCTCGGGCAGTATCGTGGAGCTCAACGCCAAGGTGGGCGCCACGGTAACAGGCGGCATGATCATGGGCGAAAGCGATACGAGCGGCGGCAAGCAGTGCATGCAGATCGCCGACCTATCCAAGATGAAGGTGACCGTACAGGTGGGAGAAAAGGACATCGCCAAGATCGCCGTTGGGCAGAGTGCCAACGTCACGTATCCCGCGTTTCCCGATATCGTAAGCCAGGGAACGGTCACGGCCATCGCCTCGGTGGCAAACTCCGACGCCGCCAACGGTGGCGGCGGCAGCGTAACCTTTAACGTCGACATTCTCATAGAGGCGCCCGACGCGCGCCTGAAGCCGGGCATGACGGCCGAGGTATCGGTGGTGACCGAGCAGCTCGACGACGTGGTGATGGTGCCGACGATGGCGCTCATGACCGAAGACGGCGAACACTATTACGTCAACGTGGCAACCGATGACGAGGGCAAGCATACCCGTCGCGTGAAGGTGACCGTCGTGACGCAAAACGACAACGAAGCCGTAGTCGGCAAGACACAGGTAAAGCGCGACGACCAGGGCAACGAGATCAACCCCAACGTGCCGGTTACCAAGCTGCGCGATGGCGACACCCTCGTCATGGACACCGGAGCGGACGCAACGGCTGAAGGCGGCTACAGCACGGATTCGGGCAGCATGTCTGACGACGAGGGCATGTAATGCGTCCCGTTATCGACATCCGCAACGTGCACCGCATTTTTGAGAGCGAGGCGGGTTGCGACCACATCCTGCACAACGTGAGCCTGGCGGTAGAACCCGGCGAGTTCGTCGCCATTACCGGCCCTTCGGGCTCGGGCAAGTCAACGCTCATGAACATCCTGGGCTGCCTGGACAAACCGACGGCGGGCGACTATTACCTGCAAGGGCTCAACGTGGCCGAGCTCGATGATGACGAGCTCACCGAAGTCCGCGCCCTGAGCATTGGCTTTGTCTTTCAGAGCTTCAACCTGCTGCCGCGCCTGTCGGTTATCGAAAACGTCATGCTGCCGCTGGCCTACACCAATGTGCCCCGTAGCCAGCGCGAAATGCGCGCCGTTCACGCGCTGCAGGCTGTCACGCTGCCCGTCGACCACTGGGACCACCGCATATCCGAGCTCTCGGGCGGCCAGATGCAGCGCGTCGCAATCGCGCGCGCCCTCGTCAATGACCCGCCCATCATCCTGGCCGATGAGCCGACGGGAAACCTGGACTCCGCTACCGGAGCGCTTGTGATGGAGACCTTCCATAAGCTCCAGAAGCGCGGCAAAACCATCGTGCTTATCACACACGACCCCGGCATCGCCGCCGAGGCCGACCGTGCCGTGACCATCCGCGACGGTCGCATTCACGATGGCGCGTATATTCCACATGCACCGCGGACCCTGCGCAGCGCCGTGGATAGCCTGCCCATGATTTCCGCCTCCGCCAACCCGCCGAAAGGAGAGATGACATGAGCGCCCGCGATCTCATCCAGGAAGCCCTTCACTCGCTCGAGGCCAACAAGGGGCGCAGCCTGCTCACCATCCTTGGCATTGTCATCGGCATCGCCTCGGTTATCGCCATGACTTCGCTCATCGGCGGCATCCAAAACAGCCTGGTCAACAGCCTGGGCCTCAATGCGGCACGCATGGTGCAAATCTATTCGTCGCAAGAACTCACAGAGTCGGACATCGAGAAGCTTCAAAAACTGGTGCCGCAGATAGAGCAGATCGGCATTGTCGACAGCGCGTATACCGAGTACAAGACCGGCGATAAAAGCTATACCGTCATGGCACAGGGTGTCGATAGCGACATGCTCGACGCCGTGGGGGCCGGAAAGCTCGTTGCGGGGCGTACCTATTCCCAGGCCGAGTCTCAATCAGGCTCGCGCGTGGCGCTCATCAGCCGCGGCGGCGCCGATCAGCTTTACGGCAACGAACAGGATGCGCTGGGGAAAACCATCAAGGTGTCCAACGGCGAGGTGCAGATTGTCGGCGTGATTGACGGCGGCAGCGACTCCATGGGCTCGCTCACGCTGTATATGCCACGCGAAACCATCTCCGGCCTGTTTGGCGACGAGAATCCTTCATTCCCCAGCGTGACGGCGCTCGCCGCCGAGGGCACGGACATGGATGAGCTCTGCAAGACCATCGAGTCCAAGGTGCGCGCGATGAAGGGCATCGAGGAGGAGGATGAGTACAACAGTGTATCGGCGACCTCCATGAAAAGCGCCATCGATGCACTCAACTCCTTTATGGGCGCGTTTTCGCTCATCATGGGTGCTGTCGCCAGCATCTCGCTGCTTGTCGGCGGTATCGGCATTATGAATATGATGCTCACCAACGTGACTGAGCGCATCCGCGAGATCGGTATTCGCCGTGCCCTGGGCGCCAGTCGTCGCGATATCACCGCGCAGTTTTTGGCCGAGTCCTCGGCGCTGTGCGTCACCGGCGGACTGTTGGGTGTCCTGATTGGCTATCTGCTGGCATGGGGACTCACGTTCTTTGCCGCAAGCTCGGGCATCATGAGCGAGTTTGGAGCTACCGGGACGATCACGCCAAGCTTCTCCATTACGACAGTGTTGATCGCGTTTGCCGTATCGGTCGGCATCGGCGTAATCTTTGGCTTCTACCCCGCTCGACGCGCGGCAAAGCTCGACCCGGTGGAGTGCCTACGCTACCAGTAAGCCACCCCCAAACAGACACTATTTCACCGCAACTTATTTAAGGGCTGCTTGCGCCAGTTCCGGGCGTCCTCCTCGAGCTATTGGCGGATGACGGTCTTGTACGGCTCGAGCTTGCTCGGGGCGCTCCTCCTCGCGGGCGGGAGGACGCGCAGGCGCGGCGAGCGCCTAGCGCGCGAACTCCCGTAAGAGTGCGTCTTCCACTTCCCGAAGCGAAAGGCCCCCGTCTCCCTCGGCGGGACGGGTGACCACGATGCAGCGCGCTCCCACGTCGCGCGCGGCGGCAAGCTTCTCGGCCGTGCCGCCTACGGTTCCCGAGTCCTTGGTCACAAGCCACTGGGCTCCCACCTGCCGAAGCATCGCCTCGTTGAGCTCGCGGGTGAAGGGCCCCTGCATGCCGATGACGTGCGACGGCGAAAACCCCGCGTCGATGCACTTCGTTATAGCACCGGGCAGCGGGAGCACACGCACGAAGAAGCGCTCCGAGAAATCGGCGACGCGCGTATAGGGAGCAAGCTCCTTGCTCCCCGTCGTGAGAAGCGCGCGACCCGGGTTCTCGGAGAGAAAGCGCGCCGCGCAGGCGATCGACGCGACCGACACGACGCCTTTGGGCAGCGCCTCGGCCGCACGCGCAAGGCGCAGACATCGTACACCCACGGCAAGCGAAGCGGCCCGGATGTTGCCGCTGGCGAGCGTAGCGAAGGGGTGCGTGGCGTCGACGACGATGCGCGCGCCGGAAAGCTCGCGCTCCATGTCGGCCTCGTCGAGCCTGCTCGCATGCACCTCGATGCCCGGAAGCTCGCCCAAAAGCTCGCCTCCGTACTCGGTTGCCGCGTAGGCACGGGCGGGGATGCCCGCCCCGCTCGCCCATTCGCACAGAAGGCGGCCCTCGGTGGTGCCGGCGAAGATGCGCAGCGCCGGCGCAGATGCGGGCGCCGTCACTTCGGGCCGCCTGGGCGCGTGATCTGGTAGAGCAGCGCGTTCATAATGGCGGCCGCCACGGTCGAACCACCCTTGCGACCCCTCGCGACGATGGCCGGCGCGCGTCGCGCGAGTAGCTCCTCTTTCGCCTCGACCACGTTCACAAACCCGACCGGCACCCCAACGACGAGCGCGGGCGCGATCTTCCCCTCGTCCATGAGCTCGGCGAGGCGCAGAAGTGCTGTGGGAGCGTTGCCGACGGCCACGATGAGCGGACCCTCGATGCCGCAAGCTTTGTCCATGCTCGCAACGGCGCGAGTCGTGCCCGCGGCGCGCGCAGCCACGGCGACATCAGGGTCGGCCATGTAGCACACGGCCTTGCAGCCGAGCTTCGCGAGCGCAGGCTTGCTTATGCCTGCGAGCGCCATGTTCGTATCGGTGAGCACCGTGGCCCCTGCGCGCAGTGCGTCGAGCGCACAGTGCGCGGCGTCATGAGTGAAAACGAGGGAATCGGCGTACGAGAAGTCGGCAGTGGTGTGGATGACGCGCTTCACGACGGGTTCTTCGAGCGGCGGGAACGTGCGGCCGCCGAGCTCTTCGGTGATGATCTCGAAGCTGCGCCGCTCGATGTCGCCGGGCGCCATCTCCTTGGAATCCATCTAGTACTCCACTCCTTCCCTTGCACATATCCCCTGCTCGTAGGGGTGTTTCTCGCACCGCATCTCGGTTATGTAGTCGGCCTTCTCCACGATCTTGCGGGAAGGCGCGCGCCCGGTGAGCGCTACTTCGACGCCGCGCGCGGACATATCGAGCGCGCGGTCCACGAGCGCCTCGTCGACAAGCCCCTTCGAAAGCGCATCGAGCGCCTCGTCGAGCACGAGCAGCCCCTCCTGCGCGCCCTCGAGCTCGGCAAGCGCGGAAGCGAGGTTCCCATCGTGCAGCTCGCACGTAGCGGCAAGTTCTTCCGACGACATCGACCAGGTAAACTTGTCCGACACCTTCCCCGCGAACACGGGCACGCCGAAATGCTCGGCGAGCAGGCGCGCCTCCCCGCTTTCGCCGTCTTTCAGGAACTGCACGACGACGACGCGGCGGCCTGCGGCGAGCATGCGAAGGGCGAGGCCCATCGCCGCCGTGGTCTTGCCTTTGCCGTCGCCATGATACACGTGAATCATACGCCCTCCTCGATAATGCGGTAGACATACTCCATGTCGAGCGCTCCGCGCACGACGTCGGCCAGGCGGTCGAACTCGCGCGCACGGTGATCGGCCGCGGACGCCGCGCCCGCAGCACCCACGACGCTCTCGGGCATGCCGCGCATGCGCGCGAGCGAGCGCGCGAGGGCGAGCGCCACCCCCGGTTCGTCGAACAGGCCGTGGAGATAGGTTCCGAACACGTTTCCGCAGGCCGCGCCTTCTGGTTTGCCGCCAATCGTGCCCGCAGGGGCGCAGGAGACGGTCGTTTCGCCGTCGTGAATCTCGTACCCACGCGCCGTCATGCCGTTCCACACCGAGAACGCGCCTTGGGCGCCCGTGATGCGCAGCTCCGACTGGGCGAGGCGCTTTTCCTCCTTGAACACCGTACTTGCAGGGATGAGCCCGAGCCCGCGCGCGGTGCCAGCGCCTTCCCTGCCGTGCGGGTCCGAAAGCTCGTCTCCCAAAAGCTGGTAGCCTCCGCATATGCCGAGCACCGGCGTGCCCGCGCCCGAAAGCGCGCGTACACAGGCTCCGATGCCGCTAGCCGCAAGCCAGCGCGCGTCGTCGACCGTGGACTTCGAGCCGGGAAGCACCACCAGGTCGGGTCGGCCCAGATCGGTCGTCGAGGAAACGTAGCGCACGCCCATGCCGGGCACGCGCGAAAGCGGGTCGAAGTCGGTGAAGTTCGACAGATGCGGAAGGCGCACGACGGCGACGTCGATGACGCCGCGCGCCTCGCGGGCAGTTAGGCGCGGCGCGAGCGAGTCCTCGTCGTCCAGGTCGAGCGTAAGATACGGCACGACCCCCACGACGGGAACCCCGCACATTTTCTCGAGCGGAGCCAAACCCGGACGCAGGATTTCCACATCGCCGCGGAACTTGTTCACCATAAGCCCCCGCAAAAGCGCGCGGTCCTCGGGCGCAAGGAGCGCGACCGTGCCGTAGAGCTGGGCAAACACCCCGCCTGGGTCGATGTCGCCCGCGAGCAGCACGGGGGAGGACACGGCGCGCGCGAGCCCCATGTTGACGATGTCGTTTTCGGCAAGGTTGATTTCGACGGGACTGCCGGCGCCCTCGATGACGATGACGTCGTTTTCCTCCGCGAGCGAATCGAACGCCTCCAAAATCTGCGGCATGAGCGCCTTCTTTCGCGCGAAGTAGTCCCTCGCAGCGAAGGCTCCCTGCGCCTTGCCGGCCACGATGAGCTGGCTTCGGTGATCGCTTTCGGGCTTGAGCAGGATGGGGTTCATGCGCACGTCGGGCGCGATGCCGCACGCCTCGGCCTGCATGATCTGAGCGCGCCCCATCTCGAGCCCGTCGGCCGTGACACCGCTGTTGAGCGCCATGTTCTGGCTCTTGAAGGGAGCCACGCGCAGGCCGTCCTGCGAAAGCACACGGCACAGCCCCGCCGCAAGCAGGCTCTTCCCCGCGTTCGACATGGTGCCCTGGATCATGATGGGCTTCGCCCTACCCACGGGTATCGACCTCCTTCGCCGAGCCTCGGCCATCCGCGCCCGCCATAGCGCCGCTGCAAGAAGCGCCGCCCCGTTCGTCGGGTTCGCCTTCGCCCGATGCGCCTTCCGCCCGAAGCGCGCGGCTGAACGCCATCGCAAGCCGGGCATTCTCCTTGTGCGTGCGCACGGCGACGCGGCACCAGAAACGGGACAGTATCGAAAACGAGTCGCACGTGCGGACCAAAACCCCCTGTTTATACAGGCGCTCGGGGATGTCTTTCGCCGGCGTGCGGACTAAAAGGAAGTTCGCATCCGACGGCACGACGGAAAGCCCGAGCGAGGAGAGCTCGTGGGAAAGCCACGCTCGCTCGCCCGCCAATACATCGCGCGTGCGCGAGACGTATTCGACGTCTTCCAGGGCGGCGATGCCCGCGGCCTCGGCGACCGAGGAGACGGGCCACGCCTGCCCCGCCCGACGAATCCCCTCGATGAGTTGGGCGTTTCTGCTGATCAGATACCCCAACCGCAACCCTGCCATTCCGTAGAGCTTGGTGAACGCGGAGAGCACGGCCACATGGTGCGAACACGCGGCGCGTGCGGCCACGCTCCTTTCGCGGGCGTCGGGCGCAAATCCGAGGAAGCACTCGTCCACGACGAGCAGCGCGCCCACCTGCTCGCAGCGGCAAGCCGCGGCATCGATCACGCGGGGGTCGACGAGGCGCCCCGTCGGGTTGTTCGGATTGCAGAGGTACGCCACGTCTCCCGGCCCCTCGATCGCGCGGGCGAAGGAGGCGGGCACGTCGAAGTCATCCGCCTCGGAGAGCGGGAACTCCTGCACGCATGCACCGTAGTACGATGCCGCCTCCGCATATTCAGAGAACGTCGGCGCGCATACGACGATGCGTTTCGGGCGTACCGCCGCGGCGAGCCGCCAGATGATGTCAGACGCGCCCGCGCCGCAGACGATAGTATCTTCGGGAATGCCCTGGGCGCGCCCTAGGGCGCGAACGAGTGCGAGGCTTTCCCTATCGGGGTAGGCGTCGATTCGAGAAAGCGCCTTGCAAGCTGCGGCAACGGCGCGCGGCGAGGGGCCTGCCGGATTCACGTTCACCGAGAAGTCGATGAGGTCGGAGGCGCCCCCTTCGCAAGCGATGCCGAGCGATTGCGTGCTACCCCCATGCGCACGGGCGCGCAGGATTCCCCCGGCAGCCCGGGACGCGGCGTGGTCTTCCCTCATGACATCGCCCCCACGGCGAGCACGACCGCTGCGCGTGCGGCACCGAAGACGGCGAGCGCGCATACGGACGCGGCGAGCATGAGCCTAGTCGCCCGGGCGATGTCGCCCCACTCGATTTCGCGGGACGCGTCGCCTATCGTCGGTTTCTCAACGAGCTTGCCGAAATACACCGCGGGTCCCGCCAGGCGCAGCCCGAGCGCGCCCGCGCACGCCGACTCGGTCTGCGCCGAGTTGGGGCTCGCATGGCGACGCCTGTCGCGGCGCCAGATGCGCGCCGCCCCGCGCGCGTCGAGCCCGACGATCGGGCACACGACGATCATGAGCAGGGCCGATAAGCGCGAGGGAATCCAGTTCACCGCATCGTCGAGGCGCGCCGAGGCGCAGCCGAAGTCGATGTAGCGCGCGTTTTTGTAGCCCACCATGCTGTCGAGCGTGTTCACAGCCTTGTACGCCATGCCCAAGGGCGCACCCCCGATCATAAGGTAGAAAAGCGGCGCGATGACGCCGTCGCTCGCGTTCTCCGCCACCGTTTCCACGGCGGCGCGCAAAACGCCCTGCTCGTCGAGAACAGACGTGTCGCGTCCCACGATGAGCCCGACGGTTTCGCGCGCCGCGACAAGGCCGCCCTTCGAGAACGCGCGGGCCACGGCCAGGCTCTGGCGGCGCAGCTCGCATGTCGCGAGAATCTGATAGCTCGCCCATGCCTCGGCCACGAAGCGCAAGCCGGGGTGAACCATGCCGCAAAGATGCAGGATTCCCCAGGTCAAAAGCCCACACGCAAGCGGAAGCGCCACGGCGAGCACAAGCCCTGCGGCGCGCGTGCCCGCGGACGTTTGCGGGAATGCGCCCCGCAGGCGGCCTTCGGCCCACGTGATCGCGCGCCCCATGGCGACGACGGGATGGGGAAGCCAGCGCGGGTCGCCGAAGGCAAGGTCGGCCGCGAACCCGGCGGCGACGGCAAGAATCGTCATCACCGGGCATCGCCCCCCGAAGCGGGGCGAACGTCGCGAAGGCAGCGCCCATCCCAGGTGGCGGCCCATGCGCCGCCCGGCTCGGTATGCACGTCGAAGTATTCCATTTTCGGGACAGCAAGCTCGGAAAGCAGCGCTTTCACGGTACCCGCGTGAACGACGAAGACGGCGCGCCCACTCCCCTGGGCGCGCTCCGATTCGCACGCCTCCCGAAACGCCGCGACGACGCGGCGGGTGAAATCGCTCTTGCCCTCGCCATGCGGGCACCGCGTCTCGCACCAGGAGTCTACCCAGGCTCGGTAGCGCGCATCCTCTTTAAGCTCGGCGGCGCTTCGCCCCTCGAAGTCACCGAAATCCATCTCGCGCAGACCGGGGCATGCCATAAGCTCCGCATTCGGGAAGAGGATGCGTGCCGTCTGGTCGGTGCGGGCCATGCCGCTCGTGATAACACGGAACACGTCACGATCGCACGCGAGCTCGCGCAAAGCGCGCTCCCCCGCGCTCGAAAGGGGCTCGTCGGTGCCCGCCCCGCTGTAGCGATGGTCTTCCGTGCCCGCCGTGGCACCATGGCGCACGAAGATGACTTCCAAAGGCGCGCCCGCGCCCAGCGTCCCTCGAGGCGCATCGGCAAGGTTTCCTTTGATGACCTGGGGAATCCCGCACGTCATGCGCACGACGACGTCGGCGCGCGCAGCGAGCGCGCATCCCAGGCGCCCCGCGCGCTCGCGCCATTGGGCGTCTTCCGCATGCATAGGGACGACCCCCGAGCCGACCAAGGACAGAATCACTGCGTCGAAGCCAATCAGCCGCTCGAGCGCCCGGTCAACGTCGAGCGCGCGTACAAGCTCCTCAGCACGGTACGCGACGCGGCCGGCAAAAACCGCGGGCACGCCGCCCTCCGCAAGCTGCGCCGCGTCGACGAAATCGACCGCCGCGAACCCGAGCCTTTCGCGCACGAAGGCCCTCTTCCCCGAATGCGCGCCGCCTACCACGAGCATCATAGGAGCATGCCCCCCGCCACCAGCATGGCAAGCATCGCGAGCTCGGCCCATTGCAGAAACCATCCGGCCAAATCCCCCGTCACCCCGCCGAAGCGGGACAGGGCAACATGGCGGTACCACGCGAGCGCCAAAAGCCCCGCCACCGCCATAAGGGCGCCGACGGCCTGAGCGCACGCGACCATCCCTGCAGCCGAAGCCACAGCGAAAGCGCAAAGCGGCACGACGATCGCCGCGCGCTTCTTCGCAGGCGAGAGTCCCGCGGCCATGCCGTCCGCCCGCGCGGCAGGCCAGCATTCAACGGCGAGCCCCGAAAGTGCGCGGGAGAACACGAGCGAGCACAGAAGCGCGAGGAACGTCCCCGCCGTAAGCGGCAGCGCGGTGAACAGGGAAAACTGCAGAATAAGGTACACAACAACACCGATGACCCCGAAGGCGCCCGCCCGCGGGTCGTGCATGATCTCTAGCTTTCGCTCGCGTGGGGCCCAACTTGCAAGCGCATCGGAGGTGTCGCAGAGCCCGTCTAGGTGGATGCCTCCCGTCACCGCCACAGGCAGCGCCACGAGCACGGCCGCGACGATGGTCGCGGGCACGCCGAGCAGGTTCGCCACGTACCCCCACGACGTCATGAGGAAGCCTTCCGCAAGGCCCACCAGGGGAAACGCAGCAAGCGCATGGGTTGATCCGAAATCGGTCCAGGCCGATTTCGGGACGGGGATGCGCGAGAACGTTCCGAACGCCGCGCCGATTGCCTCTGCTATCTTCACCTTGTAGGTCCTTCGCCTTTCATCCACACGGGAATCCCGCATACCACTTCGACTGCACGGTCGGCCAGCGCCGCCACGCCCGCGTTCACGCGCGCGAGGGCGCGCCTCCATACCTCGGTCCCCTCATCGTAGCGCATCCCATCGGCGAACACGTCGACGGTGACCACCACCGTATACGCAGCGGCCTGAGCGAGCCGTTCAATGCCTCCGAGCACCTCGCGCGCCACAGCGTCGGGGTCACGTGGGGACAAGCCGCCTTCCGCGAAGAGCTCGTTTGCAACCAGGTTGCCCACGTCCTCCAAAAGAAGCGTGCAGCCGCGCGGAAGCCCAGGCACTGCGGCGCCCACGTCACGCGTGCGCTCGAGGGTGGAAAACCCCTTGCCCTCGCGCAGCGCCCGATGGCGCGCGATGCGGCGGGCTCCCTCTTCCCCGAAGGGCTCCATCGTTGCCAGGTAAACGCGGGGGCCGTCGTGCCCAAGGCACAGGGACTCGGCGTAGGCGCTCTTACCGCTCGCGCCGGCGCCGATAACGAACGTCACCGCCATTTCCCGGCCTCGAAATGCTCGTAAGCAGCCATGCCAGTCGCCGTGAACGTCTTCCCATCCCGGTACACGCGCAGCGCCGAATCCAGAAGGGGCAGATACGCCATGGCGCCCGCGCCCTCGCCCAAGTGCATGCCTGCGTCGAGGGGTGCCTTTATGCCGAGCTCGCGAAGGAGCTCCTGGCTTGCGGGTTCGCTTGATGCGTGGGTGCCCACGAGGTAGCCCAAGGCGTTGGGGCACAGGCGCGCCGCGCACAGGGCCGCCGTGCAGGATATGACCCCGTCGAGGAGCGCCGGCGCCTTCGAGGCCGCGGCCCCCAGGTAGAAGCCGCACATCGCCGCGATGTCGAAGCCGCCCACCTTCGAGAGCACGTCGATCGGGTCGGCGGGATCGGGCGAGTTCGCGTCGATAGCGCGCTCGACCACGTCGCGCTTGCGCGCGAGCGAGGCGTCCGAGAGCCCCGCGCCGCGCCCGACGAGGCTCCGCGCGTCCGCCCGGATGAGCACTGCGGCCACCGCCGCCGAGGTGGTCGTGTTGCCGATGCCCATCTCGCCCGCGGCGAGAAGGCGCACGCCGGCGCGGGCAAGCCCGCACGCGACGGCGATTCCGACCTCGATCGCGCGCACGGCCCCATCGCGAGACATAGCGGAGCCGTGCGCGATGTTGCCGCTCCCCCGCCGCACGTTCGCGCGCACCATGCGCGCGTCTTCTATGCCCCGGGCCATACCCACGTCGACGGGCACGACCTCGGCACCCGCGAACGCCGCCATGCGGCAGGCGCTCGTGGCCCCCTCGCACATGTTGCGCGCGACGGCTCGCGTCACGTCTTGCCCGCTTTGCGACACGCCTTCGGCAACGACCCCGTTGTCGGAGAAGAATACCGCGAGCGCACGGGGAAACTCGGCCACCTCGGCGCTCCCCTGAGCTGCGGCGATACACGCGACGGCGTCTTCAAAGTCGCCCAATCCCCCCAAGGGGTGCGCGATGGAGTCCCACGCGGCGTACGCGGCGGCGCGGGCACACTCGTCTGCGGGCGCGATCCGGGAGAGCGCGGCTTCGAGCACGGCGCCCGGCGCCGACGAAAACGCGCGCTCGACTTCCTCGCGGATGCAGGCAAACGCGGTTTCGGTTGCTTCAGCCATGCCGTCTCCTCTCTGCAAACGACGCTGCGGCAGACGCGAACGCGCGCGCAACGTCGGGGTTCGCAGGATAGTACACATGCGGGAAGCCCGCAACCAGGGACGGGGTGGTCGTCATGCACGGCCAGCCCTTGTCGCGCCGGGGCTTCTGCGCCCAGAAGTCGCCGCCCGGGCAGGTGGACTGCCAGTAGTGGAACTCGTGCGCGCGGATGCGTGTGCCGCGCGGCCCGTAGAGCCCGTCGCGTTGAGAAGTGAGCTCCACGTACCCGAAATGGGACAGCCTTCCCCCGTTCTCGCTTGCGCCCTCAAGGGCGCCCGCAACAGGCCAGCGCCGCCCCTCGCTATCGGCGATTTCGCGCTGCAGGTACAGAAACCCACCGCATTCGGCGACCGTCGGCATGCCGGATTCCACCGCGCGCCGCACCGCCTCGCGCATCGGCGCGTTCTCGGAAAGCTGTCGCGCATGGAGCTCCGGGTAGCCGCCTCCCAGATAGAGGGCGCTTGTCCCCCGGGGCAACTCGCTATCACACAGGGGGCTGAAAAAGGCCAGCTCGCAACCCAGGTCCTCGAGCGCGCGCAGGTTCTCCTCGTAGTAGAACGAGAACGCCTCGTCACGCGCGACGGCGACGATGGGCCGCGCTCCCGCGATCGGCTCCAACCGGTAAGGTTCCTCGCGGATATCGGGTGCCGTCGCCGCTATTTCGAGCAAGCGGTCGACGTCGACGCTCTTTTCCACCAGCTCGGCCATCTTGTCGATGCGCGCGGAGAGCTGCTTGACTTCGTCGGCGGTCACAAGCCCCAGATGCCGGCTTTCGAGCGAGAACGCCTCGTCGGCGGGGATATTACCCAAAACCGCGACGCCCGTGTGCTTCTCGATCGCAGGCGCCGCGTAGGCGCAGGCAGCGGCGCTCGTCTTGTTCAGCACGACGCCGCGCACGTTCGCACAGGGCAGGAACTCGACGATGCCGCGAATTACGGCGGCGAGCGATAAAGACGCCCCGCGCCCGTTCACCACTAAAACGACCGGCGTTTCCGTGTCGCGCGCAACCTGGTAGCTGCTCGCGTCGGCCACGCCGGGCGCCATGCCGTCGTAGAAGCCCATGACCCCCTCGAGCACCGCGACATCCGCGCCCGCGGCGCCGCGTGCGAGCAGGGCGCGCAGCGTCGGGGCGTCGGTGAAGAAGCCGTCTAAGTTGCCCGAGCGCGCGCCCACGACGCGACGATGAAAGAGCGGATCAATGTAGTCGGGGCCGCATTTAAAGGCCGCGCATGCAAGGCCGCGGCGCGCGAGCGCGCGCAGGAGCGCGCACGTAACGACCGTCTTGCCGCTCCCGCTCGAGGGCGCGGCGACCATGAAGCGCGGGATGGTCGTGCTCACCGGGCGCCGCCTTCCCCACCTGCACCACGCGCGCTGACGAGGAACACGGGGTTTTGCGCCTTCATGAGATGGTGCGAGCCTACAGCCTCGGCGCGGGCGGCCGACACCTGGCACGCCTCGAACCCCTTAAAGCGCGAACCCGAGAGGAGCGCGCACGCCTCGGTGAGCGTCTCAACGGTAACGCATGGCACGCACAGGCGAACCTGCGAGTTCTTCTCGAGCGCCGCCTCCACGATGGAGGGAAGCTCGCCCGCGCTCCCGCCGACGAACACGGCGTCGGGGACGGGCAGTTTCGCGAGCGCTTCGGGGGCGACGCCGGGGACCGCATGCACGTTGCCGCACCCGAATGCATCCGCGTTCTCTCGGATGAGCCGCACGCCGGTCGCGTTGCGCTCGACCGCCCATACCGACCCCGCTCGCGCGACGAGCGCCGCCTCGATCGACACGCTCCCCGTGCCGGCGCCGACGTCCCACACGGTGTCGATCGCGGCAAGGCGCAGCTTCGCGAGCGCGACGGCGCGCACCTCCTGCTTGGTCATGGGAACGTCGCCGCGGATGAAGAGCTCGTCGGGAATGCCCGAGGAAGCGTACGGCCAGCGGGAGTTCGCAGGCGAGCCGGCGCAGCCTGCGAACTCGATAAGCATCACGTTCAAGTCGTCGAACTTCTGACCTGCGATTTCACTTGCGGTCGCGCAGGTGATGCGCTCGTCGGGGTACGACAGGCGCTCGGCCACCGTCACGCGCGCGTCCCCGAAGCCCGCCTGCACAAGCTCGCCCGAAAGCCGCGAGGGGTCTTCCCCGCCCGACGTGGCGAGGAAGAGCTCACCTGCGCGCTCGGCCTCGGCCACGATGTCGCACGCCACGCCGTGAGCGCTCGCGAAGCGCCAATCCTGCCATGGACGCGCGAGACGCGCGGCGAGATACGACGCTGAGCTTATGCCAGGAACGACGCGCACGTCCACCTGCGCGTCGCCGGAGAGCGCCTCCACCAGGCGGCGCGCGCCGCTGAACAGCCCCACATCGCCCGTCATCACGACCACGGCGCGCCGCCACGACGCCGCATCGGTGAGCGCGGCGACGATGTCCGCCGTCTTCACGAGCTCGCATCTCACCACGTCGGGCGGCACGTCGATGCCGGCAAGCGCGCGATGAGCGCCGATGACCACGTCGGCGAAGTCGATAGCGTCGAGCGCCGCGCGCGAGAGCAAGTCGGGGTTTCCGGGCCCCGCCCCGATGATCGTTACCTTTCGCATGGAATCTCCCGATACCCGCGCGGCGTGACCATACGGCCACCTACGAGCTTCGTGTCCGCGTTGCCGACGAACACGGTGGTGAACATGTCGGCGTCGATCTCCCCCAGCTCAGAGAGCCTGCACATGCCCGACTGCTGCCCCTCGCGCCCGATGTTGCGTACCCAGCCGCAGAGCGTGTCGGGGGCCTTCCATTCGAGCATAATCTTCGCCGCGCGTGAGAGCCTGTCGGCGCGCTTTCTGCTGCGCGGGTTGTACAAACAGATGCAGAAGTCGGCGCTCGCCACGGCGGCGAGCCTGCGCTCGATGACCTCCCATGGCGTGAGCAGGTCGGAGAGCGACACGACCGCGAAGTCGTGGGCAAGCGGGGCGCCGAGCACCGCCGACCCGCTCTGAGCCGCGGTGGCCCCGGCGATAACTTCCACGTCTACATCGGGGTAGTCCTCCGCAAGATCCAGCACGGGGCTCGCCATGCCGTACACGCCCGCGTCACCGCTGCACACGAGCGCCACGGCTTCTCCGCTCTGCGCGCGCGAAAGCGCCAGGCGGCACCGTTCGACCTCGTGCATCATCGGCGTCGCGAGATGCGCCGCGTCGGGCACGGCGGCGAGCGCGAGCTCCACGTATTTCGTGTACCCCACAACGATGTCGGCCGCCTCGAGCGCGCGCCGGGCCGCAATCGTCATGCCGTCGGGGCCGCCCGGGCCGATCCCCACCACGAAGAGCTTTCCCATCACCGCTCCTTAAACGAAAGTTCGATAGTTACCTTGGAAAACGCGACGGTCACGCCGCCGTGAGCGAGCTTCGGGAAGATAAGTTTGCCCCCGTCAGCGAGTGCCGCGCGCTCGCACACGTTGTCGACCCCAACCGTCGCGCGCACGAAATCAGATGGCGAAACGCTGCCTTCGACCTGCGACAACTCCTCTGCGGAATACGTCGCAAGCGGGATATTGCGCGCGCGGCAGAAGGCGAGCAGACCCTCCTCGTACGCCTTAACGTCGATCGTCGCCGCCTCGCGCACGGCCGAAGGCGAGATACCCGCCTGCCCGCACGCGAGAAGAAACGCCTCCTCGATCGCTTCGGCGCACGCACCGCGACGGCACCCTATGCCCGCAACGATGCAGGGCACGACAAGGCGAAGCGGCTCGGGCGCAGGCGCCTGCGCCCGCACGCCGGCCGGCTTCCCCGTCTCACCGACGGGCACGACCTCGCCCGTTGTCTCCGCCGCGCGAACGGACGCACCTGCATTCGCGCCAGCGAACGGCGACACGACGATATCGGCCCGAGCGCGGTCGGACGCAATGTCAACCCCCTCAGGCAGCTGTCCCGAAATCGGCATGTCGGAATAGAGCGTCACGCGCCCGCCCGAAAGCAGCCGCGCCGACACTCGCTTGATGGCCTCGGGATTCGAAACGGCGAGCCCCGCACGGCGCGCCCACGTATCCACCGCCCACACGCCGCGGACGTCGGTCGCCGTGGTGATGACGGGAATGGCCCCTGCCACGCGTGCCACAGTTTGCGCCAGCTCGTTCGCACCGCCCAAATGCCCCGACAAAAGCGGGACGGCAAAGCGCCCCGCCTCGTCGATCGCCACAACCGCGGAATCGCTTGCCTTCGAGGCGACATGCGGCGCGATAGCCCGCACGGCGATGCCCGCCGCGCCCACGAACAGAAACGCGTCCGACGCTTCCCACGCGAGCGCCGTCCATGCGCGCAGGTCGACCTTCCCCTCGCCGAACCCGCGCGAAACGGAAACGTCCCAGCCAGGGTCATCTTCACCTGTCTGCGCGCAATCGGAAAGCGCGCGTGCGATGCGCTCCGCCAACGCATGCCCCCTCTCAGTGAACGCTATGCAGGAAACCCTCATCTAGCGCACCACCATCGTCGAGAAGTAGCTGCCCCGATCAGGCACATCGTCGAGCGAGCGGTATACGCGCTCGCCCGGAAGCCCACAGTCCTCTACGAGCTCGGCACCGTCGAAGGCGCCCTCCTCGCGAAGGATGCGTTTCGTGTCCGCAAGCGAGCGGCGCGCCTTCATGACCACCTTCGTCCCCGGCCAGCCGATTGCGCGGCGCACCCCGTACAGCACGCCTTTACTCATACGTCGCCCCCAATTCCCCGATAACTGCATCGGCGCCCGACGTGCGGAAAAGCTCGCGGCGCTCGGCGTCGAACACGACCGCGGCGATGTCGCATGCGCCCGCCGCGCGGCGGCGCAACCTGTCCTCGATTGCCGCAGCGAGCGAGGCGCGCGCAGCGTCCCCCACGCCGGCGGCCTCGATTACCTCGAGCGCCGCCGTGGTCGTGACCGACGACATGATCTCGCACACGGTCTTCGCGCCCGCGCCGGCCAAGGCCGCGTGGGCGGCCAGAATCTCCGCGCGGCAGTCGGCGGTACGCGAATGGGTATCCATGATGCCGCCCGCGACCTTCACCAGCTTGCCGATGTGTCCCACAAGAAGGAGATTGGCAAATCCCTCGCGAACGCAGCAATCAATCGCATCGCCCACAAAGTTGGAGATGAAGACCACCGGCGCACCGTTTAGGTGGAAATGCCCCGAGATGAACTGCCCGCCGTAGTTGCCGGGCGTGAGCACGACTCCGCGCCGCCCCATAGCCGCATGCTGCCGGATCTCGAGCTCGATGCTGTCGCGCAAGGCAGCGAGACTGCGAGGCTCGACGATGCCCGTCGTGCCCAGGATGGAGATGCCGCCCTCTATCCCCAGGTGCGGGTTGAAGGTCTTTTCGGCAAGGGCCACACCCTCGGGTACCGAAATCGTCACAGCAATGTTTCCAGAAAAGCCGTGCGCGGCGCACGCCTCACGCACCGCCGAAGTAATCATCGCGCGCGGCGTCGCGTTGATGGCGGCCGCCCCCACCGGCTGCTCGAGCCCGGGCAACGTCACGCGCCCCACGCCCACGCCGCCATCGACGGAAACTTCCGATTCGTGCGCGGGCACGTCCTTGCTGCCCGCAGTACCCGTACCCGACCCCGCATGTTCCACGCGCGCGTACACGAGCACGCCGTCGGTCACATCGGCGTCGTCGCCTGCGTCCTTTCGCACGGCGCACTGGGCGCACCCCTCGCCGATGTATGCGTCGACCACGTCCGTCTCGACGAACAGCCCGCCGGGGGTGACGATCGACACGCGGCCGACGGGCTTTCGTGACAAGAGCATCTCGCAGGCCGCCTTCGCCGCGAGCGCGGCGCAGCTCCCCGTGGTGAAGCCGCAGCGCAGGCGGGTCGTCCCGGTATAAATGTAGTGCTCGAAGGCCACGCTAGCTGCTCGCCTTCCGATACCCCGTGGCAAACGAAGGGTCGTAAAGCTTGCTGCGCTCGTACGACTCCGTTTGCGCACCGTTGTGCGCAAGTCCGCCGCGAGCTCCGAGCACGCGGCCCACCACCACGAGCGCCGTGCGGTCGATGCCCTCCCGCGCGCCCGCATCGGCGAGCGTGCCCACTGTGCATCGCACCACGCGCTCCTCAGGCCAGGTCGCCTTGTACACGAGCGCCGCCGGCTCATCGGAGCTGCGGCCCGCGGCCAAAAGCTCGGCAGAAAGCTCGGCGAGCATACCCGAGCTCAGGAAGATGACCATAGTCGAGCCACTTTCCGCCATGGTGCGCATGCCCTCGCCCGCGGGCATGGGGGTGCGCCCGGAAAGCCGCGTGATCACGACCGACTGGCTGATTCCCGGCAGCGTGTATTCCTGGCGAAGCGCCGCCGCGGCACCGCAAAAGCTCGACACGCCGGGCACCACCTCGTAGTCCACGCCGTGCGCGTCGAGTGCGTCCATCTGCTCCTGGATGGCGCCGTACAGGCACGGGTCGCCCGTGTGCAGGCGCACCACTTCCTCGCCCCGCGCATCCGCCGCGCGCATCACGTCGAGCACTTCCTCCAAGGTCATGTGCGCGCTGTCGTAGACGATGCAGGATCCCTTGCACTCGGCGAGCAACTCGGGGTTCACAAGGCTCCCCGCCCAAACGACCACGTCGGCCGCGCGCAGAAGGCGCGCCCCGCGCAGCGTGATAAGGTCGGCGGCGCCCGAGCCTGCGCCAACGATATGAATCATCCGAGCCTTCCCTTCCCGTTTCTCATCGCAACCGTTTACGCCGCCATTCGCGCAGCGGCCAAAACACGGCGCCCGCAGCGGCAATCGGCGCAAATACGCAGGCAGGAGGCGCAATGCCGCCCGCCCTGGCTTTGACACGTTCAAAAGTGCCCACTATCATAGTAAAAGATTCGGCAACGAGCATATGACAATCGGATAAAAGGAAATGACCGGCGCGGCGCCCGCACAGCCCGCGCTGGCTTGCGGAGGGAACCAGGTGGGAATCCTGGGCAAGGGACATTACTGTATAGGACGCACGGGCGAACCGCCTCGCGCCCCAAGCCAGACTGCTTCGCCTTTTCCTCACGGCATCGCCGTGGCGTTAGCTCCTTGTGAACCCCGAGGGGTGCGCTTTTCTTTCGCTTGTGCCGACAAGCAACTGTCGCCGGGGGACCGGCAAACCGAGGAAAGGAAAAACCATGTCCGACCAGATGTCACGCCGCGGCTTCATGGGCGCCGCAGCAACCGGAGCCTTCGCGCTCGCCGGAGTCGCGCTCGCGGGCTGCTCCAGCACCTCCGCGAGTTCCGAGAAATCGAGCGAAAAGGAGAAGGCCGTGAAGCCGGTCATCCTCGTCACGAGCTTCGGCACGAGCTACAACGACTCGCGCCACATCACCATCGGCGCCATCGAAGACGCTATCCGCGAGAAGTACTGGCAGGACTACGACATCCGCCGCGCCTTCACCGCGCAGATCATCATCGACAAGCTGAAGAAGCGCGACGGCATCACGATCGACAACATGACCGAGGCGCTCGACCGCTGCGTGGAAGACGGCGTGAAGGAAATCGTCGTGCAGCCGACGCATCTCATGGCTGGCCTGGAATACGCCGACGTGAAAGACGAGCTCGACAAGTACGCCGACAAGTTCGACAAAATCTCGCTCGGCGACCCGCTGCTCACCTCCGACGACGACTACAAGAAGGTGGCCGCCGCCATTAAGGAGAACATGGCGTCCTTCGACGACGGCAAGACGGCGCTGTGCCTCATGGGCCACGGCACCGAAGCCGATTCCAACGCCGACTATGCCAAGATGCAGGAAGTGTTCAAGAACGAGGGCTTGACGCAGTTCTTCGTCGGCACCGTCGAGGCTGAACCGACCTGCGAGGATGTTATCGCCGCCGCGAGCGCCGCAGGGTACAAGAAGGCCGTGCTCGCGCCGTTCATGGTGGTCGCGGGCGACCACGCGAACAACGACATGGCAGACGAGACCGACCCCGACAGCTGGGCTGCGAAGTTCGTGGCCGCCGGCTTCGAAGTGACGTGCCTGCTCCAGGGTCTGGGACAGAACGCCGCGGTCGACGACATCTACGTCTCACACGTGGACGACGCCATCGCCAAGCTGTAAACTCGCCGCGCACGGGGGCGCCGGTCGCGTCCCCGTGCAACGGGCATGCGCCTTCCCCGACCGACGGCGCATGCCCGTTGCATTCGCGTCCCGCCCGCCCACCGCACGGCGCGGGCGGTCGAAGCGATTGAAAGGAACCCCTCCATGTTGAAGAAAACCCTCGCCTTCGCCCTGTCGGCGGCGCTTTTCGCGTTCTCGCTCGCCGGCTGCGGCGGAAATTCAATCGACAGCGCAAAGGCAAGCGATGCCGATTCCCAGGAAAAGACCGAACAGGCGGCCGATGCGCCCGAGGGCGCAAGCGCTGCCCCCATCACCGCCGACAAGGTGGCCGACGGCACCTATCCGATCACCGTAGATTCCAGCTCGAACATGTTCAGGATTGTGGATGCCCAGCTCATCGTGGAAAACGGCTCCATGCACTGCGTGATGACACTTTCCGGCACGGGCTACGGCAAGCTCTTCATGGGCACGGGCGACGAGGCTGCCGCCGCGAGCGAGGCCGACTTCATCCCCTATGTGGAAAACGCGGAAGGCAAGTACACCTACGACGTGCCCGTTGATGCGCTCGACGAGGACACCGCCTGCGCCGCGTGGAGCATTAAAAGGGAGCGGTGGTACGACCGCACGCTCGTATTCGAATCCGCCGGCGTCGATCTGCGCGCCGACGCACTGAAGTAACGCCATGCGGTCGATTCTTCCCAAGGGGGAAAACAGGAAGCGCCGCAGCATCGCGGCGCGCGCGATCGCCTGCGTTCTCGTCGCCCTGCTCGCGCTTCCCTTCGCGGGGTGCAGTGCGAGCCCGAACGCGACCGATGCCACGGCGGGCTCTCAGGAATACACTGTGAGCGTCTCGCTTTCCGGCGGGTCAGGGCGCGCAAGCATCGCCTCACCCACCACAATTGTGAAGGATGGCGACACCTACACCGCGACCATCACCTGGTCGAGTTCGAACTACGACAAGATGACCGTCGACGGCGTGGACTACGCGCCCGTAAACGACGGCGGCAACTCTACGTTCGAGATACCCGTCACGCTCGACGAGGACATCGCCGTGTCGGCCGAGACCGTCGCCATGTCGACGCCGCACACCATCGACTACACGCTCCACTTCGACTCATCCACCATGAAGGAGAAATCGGGCAACGATGCAAGCGGCGGCTCCCCTGCGGGAACGGCTTCAAACGCCGCGGCCGACTTCCACAACGCCGATTTGGGCTGCGGCTGGAAGCCGACGGGGACGCTTCAGCTTGAATACGCCAAGCACTTCACTGTCGACGAGTACGAAGGCGGCCTGCGGCTTATCTGCATTTCGAACGGGGAGCGCTTCCTCGTGGTGCCGCAAAATGCAAAGGTACCTGATGGGTTGAGCTCCGACATCGCGGTCATAAGGCGCCCCGCCGACAAGGTGTACCTCGTGTCGTCGGCGACGATGTGCCTGGTCGACGCGCTCGATGCGAACGACAATATCCTCATGTCGGGCACGAAGGCCGACGATTGCTCGGTCGCGGGCTTCAAAAGCGCGCTCGAAAGTGGGGCGATCACCTACGGCGGCAAGTACAGCGCGCCCGACTACGAGCGAATATCGGCCTCGGGCTGCACGCTCGCCATCGAGAACACCATGATCAACCACACGCCCGATGTGAAGGAAAAGCTGCAGAAGCTCGGGCTCGTCGTGCTCACCGAACAGTCGTCGAGCGAGCCCGAAGCACTCGGGCGCGTCGAGTGGATTAAGCTTTTCGGCGTCCTGTTCGACAAGGAAGACGAGGCCACGCACCTGTTCAACGAGCAGAAGGCCCGCGTCGAGCAAACGTCGGGGCTCGCGTCGTCAGGTAAAACCGTGGCGTATTTCTACATTAACTCGAACGGGGCCGCCGTCACGCGGCGGGCGGGCGACTACGTGGCGCAGATGATCGAGCTTGCAGGCGGCAGCTACGCGCTCGATGACGCGCAGACGGCGTCGACGTCAGGTTCGTCAGTAACGCTCGAAATGGAGCGCTTCTACGCGACGGCGAAGGATGCCGACATCATCGTCTACAACGGCACCATCGACGAATCGGTTGCCACCTTGAACGACTTCGTAGGCAAAAACGCGCTATTGTCGCAGTTCAAAGCCATGAAGAACGGCAACGTCTGGGTCACAAGCGCCGACATGTACCAGCAGATGACTTCTACCGCCGACATTATCGACGAGCTGCACGGGGCGTTCACCGGCGATGACGCGAGTGACTTCCATTATCTGAGGAAGCTTGGCTAGCGCCATGAGGAGCCGGCTTTCCATGGCATACGACGAATCGGGGCGCGCCGCGCGGTGTCGCGTCGTGACGGCGCTGCTCGCTGTTGCCCTCATCGTGCTCGTCGGGGCCAACCTGTGCATCGGGAGCGTGCTCGTGCCCGCAGACCACATCCCCGGCATCCTTTCGGGCGGCGCGGCCAATTCCATGGAAAGCCAGGTCATCTGGGAGATTCGCCTGCCGCGCGTGCTTTCAGCCGTGCTTCTCGGCGGAGCACTTTCGCTCTCCGGGTTCCTGCTGCAAACGTTTTTTAACAACCCCATCGCCGACCCGTTCATCTTGGGCGTCTCCTCGGGCGCAAAGTTCGTCGTCGCGCTTACGATGATCGTACTTCTGGGCGCGAACCAGGCCATGTCCTCGCCGGCCATGGTGGCCGCAGCGTTTCTGGGCTCGCTTATCACCATCGGCTTCGTGCTCCTCATCGCACGGCGCATAAGTTCCATGGCCATGCTCATCGTGGCGGGTGTCATGGTGGGATACATCTGCTCGGCGGCGACGAACTTCCTCATCGCCTTCGCCGACGACCAGTCCATCGTAAACCTGCACAACTGGTCTTTGGGTAGCTTCTCGGGTTCGAGCTGGGACGACGTCGTGGTCATCGCAGTCGTGGGGATCACCGTGAGCGCATGCGTATTCGCGATATCGAAGCCCCTTTCCGCTTTCCAGCTGGGAGAAGCCTACGCGAAAAGCGTCGGCGTGAACGTCGCACGCTTCCGCGTGGTGCTCGTCCTTCTAGCGAGCATGCTCTCCGCCTGCGTGACCGCGTTCGC
The DNA here is from genome assembly GCA_046995905.1 of Collinsella sp. Classification (GTDB taxonomy): domain Bacteria; phylum Actinomycetota; class Coriobacteriia; order Coriobacteriales; family Coriobacteriaceae; genus Collinsella. The sequence goes on along the minus strand of JBKXET010000001.1, from coordinate 1,298,871 downwards.
TGGTCCGGTATCGTTCGTAGGCATCGCGGTTCCACATCTCGTGAAGTCGGCGCTGAAGTCGTCGAAGCCCATCCGCGTGATTCCTGCGTGCTTCTTGGGAGGCGCCATCTTCTGCGCGGGCTGTGATTTGATCGCGCGCACGCTGTTCTCTCCCGTCGAGCTTTCCATCAGCGCCGTCACCGCCATCTTCGGCGCGCCGGTGGTTATCGCACTCATGTTGAAGAAGCGGGTGAGATAAATGGGGGAATTCGTGCCGCGGCCCAAAACGCAGACTGACGGAGCGCCGCTTTTCCGCATAAGCGACCTGTCGGCGGGCTACGACAAGAAGGTCGTAGTCGAAGGTGTCGATCTGGAGGTTCGCGCGGGCGACGTCGTGGCGCTCATCGGGCCGAACGGCTCGGGCAAGTCGACCATCTTGAAAACCATCACGCGCCATCTGGCACCGCTTGCCGGCGCGGTCGAGCTCGACGGGCGGGAGATTTCCCGATGGAAGACGGCGGAGTTCGCAAGGAACCTTGCCGTTATGCTGACAGATCGCCCCCGGACCGAGCTCCTCACCTGCCGCGATATCGTAGAGGCGGGAAGGCATCCCTACACCGGGCGAATGGGCACACTCTCGCCCGACGACCATAGTCGGGTCGATGAGGCCATGAAAACCGCACATGTGGAAGAGCTCGCCGAGCGCGACTTCATGCAGATAAGCGACGGGCAACGCCAGCGCGTGATGCTCGCACGCGCCATCGCGCAGGATCCGCGTGTGCTCGTGCTCGACGAGCCCACGTCGTATCTCGATATCCGCTACCAGATCGACCTGCTGCGAATACTTCGCCACCTTGCGAAATCGCGGAATGTGGCTGTCATCATGTCCATCCACGAACTCGAGCTCGCGCAGAAAAGCGCCGACAAGGTGATTTGCGTGAAGGACGGCCGGGTCTTCCGCGCCGGCGCACCCGAGGACATATTCACGCGCGAGACGATTGGCGAGCTCTACGGCCTTCAACATGGCACCTTCAACGAGCGCATCGGCAGCGTGGAAATTGGGCGCCCGCACGGCGATGCGCACACGTTCGTCATCGCCGGCGCAGGTACGGGGTCGGCTGTGTTTCGCCAGCTCATCCGGCAGGGCAAGGCGTTCTACGCGGGCGTTCTACACGAAGGGGACATCGACTGCGAGCTCGCACGCGACCTGGCGACGGAATACGTGGCCGAGCGCGCCTTCGAGCCGATCGGGGATAAAACCATAGCCCGCGCCAAAGAGCTCCTCTTCCACTGCGCGCGCCTTATCGTGTGCCCCGCCGCCTTCGGCACCATAAACGCCCGCAACGCAGAGCTCATCGAGTTCGCACGCTCGCATGGTATCGAGGTCATGCGAGCGTGCGAAGGCGCATCGGAGGATTCCCATTTGGAGTGGGAAGGATAAACTGGACTTTCTTTTAAGGATCCTCAGGCTATAGCTCCTACGCCGGCGAGGTCTACAATGCGCCGGAGAACCTCGTGAACAGGTATTTCCACGCCGACGAGCCCAACTAGGCCTAATCCAAGCGAGATTCCAGACTCGACAGACCATTGAGAGTCAGATCGTTGGCGACCTCAGAGACGCGCTCGATAGGAACCGAGCCGTCAGACAGCGCCCACGTGCGATAGATACCGATAATACCCGACAGCAAAAACGCCAGATAGTAGTCGAACATCTCGTCCTTGAGACCTTGGGGCAGCAGATCGCGCTCGGCAATCTCATGTTCGAGCGGCGCACGAAGACGAGCCATGAAATCATCGAGCGGAATATTCTCGATCAGCTGACGATTGAGCACTAAGTTGTTGCACAGTGCCTCATTAACGGTTTTAAAGAAGGTCGCCGCCGCGCCAAGAGCGCGCTCGCTGGTGTCACCGTCCATAGAAGCAAGCGTTTTCTCGACCGAGTCGACAATCATCTCCACCACATCGACGGCAATGGCATCGAGCAGGCCGTCAACCGTACCAAAGTGAACGTAAAAGGTCTTGCGGTCGACATTGGCCTCGCGCGCGATGGCACTCACCGTAATGTCTGCCAGCGGCTTTTCCATGAGCAGGCGCTCGAAAGCCGAAAGGATGGCATTACGGCTGCGAATGATGCGACGATCAAGACGCGGTTTGCTGGTTGCCATGGGCGTGTCCCTTCGATATGCAAGCATTCATCAACAGATGAGAGATAATCTACGTAAGAGGATTATCCCCCATACAGCACAAATATGCCCCGCATCATGAAGAACGCACGACTGCCCTACTGCGACTTGGGATGCTTCTTCTTATTGAGTGCCGACGGAGATACGCGAATACCATCGCCTGTCTGGCGCACATAGGCTTTATGAGCCGGCTTAGCGGTCCCAGAAGCCTTCTGAGCGCGCTTCTTGGGATCAACGGTAACAGCATTCGTGGGGTGCGGCATAGTGGGCGCAGAGGGCGTCTGAGGCGTGCGGCCGAGCTTGCGCATCACACGATCCCAGCGCGCATGGATGCTCTCGTTGTGGGCGCTCTTAAGTCCCAGCAGGGGCGCAGCCAAAATGGTCGGCGCAATAAACGTAATGAGGCGCCACAGCAGATAGCCGGCGGTCGAAGCCGACCCAAAGAAATGACCCAAGAACAATGCAAAGCCGCCCTCAGCGCCACCAGTTCCACCGGGCAGGGGGACCGCAGAGCTCAGCAGCTGGACAAAGGCGCTCGCGGCCATGACCGAGAAAAAGTCGACCTCGTGGTGGCCAAAGGCAAGCATCAGGAAATACGGCACCAGATAGAAAAACGCGAGTTGCAGCATGGTGATGACCACCGTGAGCAGCATGGAAGAAAAATGTCCGGCTGAAAGCTTGAACTTCTCGGAGAAGGAGTAGATCTCGCCATCGACAAACGTGCGCCATCCCTCGATCTTAGTGGCCGAGACACCAATGCGCTCAAGCCAATTGATGATGCAATGGGCGACGCGCGTGACGGTCTTAGGCATGAGCGCGACGGCGAAGATGCCCAGCAAGATGCAGCAGTGCCCACCAAAGCTAAAGACGCACAGCAACGTCATGTCGCCATAGCGCTCGGCAAAAAACGGCATGCGAGCAAGCAGTAGGATAGCGCCCCAGGCAACGAGGCCAAACTGGTACACGATAAAACGCGTGAATTGCGTGGCGCCGGCCTCGCCCACGTTTTGGCCGGCCTTGGTCAGGCGATAGATTTGAGCCGGGGTGGAGCCCATCATCATGGGCGTCAGGTTACCAAAGAAGATGCCACTCGCCTCGACCGAGATCAGGTCGCGGATGCCGACGGGCGAATTGGGATCGAGCCAGACGGCGATCGCATAGGCCACAATGCCAAAGAACAGGTACATGAACATGCAAAGACACGCGACAACGAGCCATGACGCCTGGACGCTCGACATAGCGGCCCAGAACTGCCCCATCTGCCCGGTTACCACCAGATAGACGATATAACCTACCAGCACGACGCCGATAAAGATGGCGCCGCGGCGTGCACTCTTATTGTCATCTCCGCCCGAGGCCTCAACCTCGACCTGGGGCTTAGACGTATGCTGAGAGGACTCCGTCATGAGACTCCTTCTAACAGTCAAAATATCTTGGATATTGTACCCGTAAGGGCCATAGGCAGAACGCAAAGCTCTGGTTCAAACGGGAATTGCAGACGGTTGTTTGAAAATAAAAAACCCGGCCTTCCATGGGAAGCCCGGGTATCAAATGCGTGGTAGCCCGTACCAGATTCGAACTGGTGATCTCCGCCTTGAGAGGGCGGCGTCCTAAACCGCTAGACGAACGGGCCATAAGCCTCAGCAGAAAAGAAGTGGTAGCCCGTACCAGATTCGAACTGGTGATCTCCGCCTTGAGAGGGCGGCGTCCTAAACCGCTAGACGAACGGGCCACATGACATCTGCACTGCCGTGCTGCGAAGAAATATATTACGGGACAAAAAACGTCAGCGCAAGAAGAAATTCCAAATTGCCGAAAAATTGTCGGCAGGTTATGGAACACGCAGGTAAACTGGGTAGCTAATTCAAGTTGAGATGGACCAAAAGAGCTTCGCGATCGTTGGGAATGTTGTCTTCGATCACGGCGTCGAGGGCGGAGTTGAGAAGCTGACCCAGTTCCGGCCCGGGCTTGACTCCGGCACGGATCAGGTCGCCGCCGTTGATGGCGAGCATCTTGAGCGTATAGGGCTCCCCTGCCTTCAGCAGCTCGTGCGCCAGCGCGCGCATCTCCTCAATCGTCTCAACATAATAGAAGCACGACGGGGCCTTGCCAAGTGTGTCGGCACGCTTAAGGTCCATGAGCTCGTCAATCAGGCGGGCCGTGTCGACTCCCTCACCCGAAAGCGCGCGCATCATATTGAGCAGGCAGGAGCGCTCGGGGCGCAGCGGCTTGTCATGGTATTTGATGAGCAGGCACACGTCGCGCACCAAGTCGTGCGAGAGGGCCAGGCGATCCATAATGACGCGCGCCTTCTTGGCGCCGAGCTCGGGATGACCGTAGAAGTGTCCGCTGCCGGCGTGATCGACCGTGAAGCACTCGGGCTTGGACACATCGTGCAAAAACGCCGCCCACATAAGGCTCGACGAGGGCGCGACGCCGTCACACAGCGCGAGCTCCCCCGCCACCGTCAGCACACGGGCGATATGCACGTAGACGTTAAACGCATGATAGACACTGCGCTGATCAAACCCGCGACCCGCTGCCAACTCGGGCACGGCGGCGCAGATGAGCTCGGGATAGCGGAGCATCGCGTCTCCCCCATGACCGGTCGAAAGAATGCCCTCGAGCTCAATACCCACACGCTCACGCGCCACGGCTTCGAGCAGCGGCGCGCACTCGGCAAGCGCACGCTTGGTCTCGGGCTCAATCATAAAGTCCAGACGGCAGGCAAAGCGCACCGCACGCAGCATGCGCAGGGCGTCCTCGTTAAAGCGACGCTTGGGATCGCCGACAGCGCGAATCAGCTTGCGCTCCAAGTCACCCTGGCCGTCGTAGCGGTCGACAAGCCCGCGCTCGGGATGCCAGGCCATGGCATTGACGGTAAAGTCGCGGCGCGCCAGATCGTCCTCGAGCGAGGCGGCACGCTCCACACTCTGGGGATGGCGACCATCGGTGTAAAAGCCATCCAGACGGTACGTGGTGACCTCGATACGCTCGCCATCGGAAATAGCCGTGATTCCGCCAAATTTAATGCCCGACTCCACAACCGCGATGCCGGCGGCCTCGAGCGCCGCTTTGGACTCCTGCCACAGGCCGCTACAGCACATATCAACATCGTGGCTGGGGTACCCCATCAGGGCGTCGCGCACCCAACCGCCCACGTACCAAGCCTCAAGACCAGCCGCCTCAAGCGCGCGCAGGACGCGCAGGGACGCATCGGACGGTTGAGTACCGTTGAGCGAAACATTGCACATGCCTATGGCCTCCTGCGACTATCAAATTGGCTATCGATTGCGTCTGCAAGAAGTCTAGCAAGAAACAGCCTCCACTGCACACGCAAGTCCGATAAACAAAAACGCATCCGTCCTAGTCTAAGACGGATGCGAAATAATCAAACTATTCAGACAAGGTGCCGGAACTAGCAGACCTGGCGAACCTCGATGTGCTTCTTATATTCGTCCACCTTGGCAAAATCACCCAGACCGGGGCACTCGACCACGTTGGCGCCAGTGGCCATCGAAAGGCGCAGGGCGTCCTCGACGCGCTCGGGGGCGTCGTGCCACACGGACAGGAAGGCAGCGAGCGAGGAATCGCCGGCGCACACCGTCGACAGCAGCTTGACGTCGAAGGTGCGGTTGGCAAACCAGATATGCTCGCCGTTGGAGAAGTACGCACCGGCGCCACCAAGGGTCAGCAGCACGTTCTTGGCGCCCTTGGCGTGCAGCTCGGCCATAGCGCCCTTGACGGACTCGTCGTCGCCACCGCTCACCTTGATGCCAAAGATGTCAAGCAGCTCGTCGTCATTGGGCTTGATCAGCAGTGGCTCCAGAGCAATGAGGTCTGCCAGCTGATGGCTCGAGATGTCGAGGACGAACTCGGCCCCCTTGGCCTTGACACGGCGCAGGACCTCGGCCAAGAAGCCCTCGGAAGTGTTGGGAGGCAGCGAGCCGCTGATGACCAGGCAGGTCATGTCATCGAGCGAATCGATAAGTTCAAACATCTCCTGCTCGTTGGCCTCATTGATGGCGGCACCGGCATTGACCATGTTGTACTCGGTGTCGGGACCGGCGTTGAGGAACACATTGACGCGCGTAATACCGTCGGTCCACACGGGCTTGACGGGCACGCCCAGGGCCTCGGCGCCCTTAACGATAAACTCACCCGAGAAGCCGGCGAAGAAACCCAGGATCGTGGTGTCGACACCATAGTGGTCAAGCGTAAACGAGACGTTGAGGCCTTTGCCGTTGGGCGTGTAGACGGCATTGCGGGTACGCGTGACGGTATTGGCAGTAAGGCCGTCGCAGGCGATGTTGTAATCAATGGCGGGATTAGCAGTGAGCGTGTAAATCATGAATGTTCCTTTCACGAAGCAACGTGTTAATGAAAGTATATTCCACGCATCGGTAAAAGGCTAGGACAACTCGGTGAACGGTGTGGAAGCGATGAAGTACGGCAGGACACCTCTCCCCCATGGCGGAACAAAAAAGGCGCCCCGGCCGAAACCGGGGCGCCGCATGCGCACGAATATGTCGCGTTTCGATTACTGACGATCGAGCTTGCGGACAGCAACGCGCTTGCTGTACTCGTCGACGTGACCGAAGTCACCAATGCCGACGGACTCGGCAACGTTGGCGCCGGTGGCCATAGCGAGCTTCATGGCCTCCTCGACGTTGTCGCGATCCCTGTACCACTTGTGCAGGAACGCAGCGAGGGTGCAGTCGCCGGCGCAGACGGAAGAGACCAGCTTGATGTTGAACTCACGCTTGGCGTACCAGATGTCCTCGCCGTTGGAGAAGTAAGCGTCGCCGCGGCTACCACGGGTGAGCAGCACGTTCTGAACGCCAGCGTCGTGAGCCATCTTCATCGCGACACGAACCTCGTCGTCGGTGTCGACCGGCACGCCGAAGATGGCCTTCATCTCGTGATGGTTCGGCTTGATGAGCAGCGGCTTCTTGTGAGCGAGCTCCTTGAGCTTGTCGGAGGACAGGTCCAGGACGACGTCAGCGCCACGAGCCTGAGCGTGATCCATGACCTGAGCCAGGAAGTCGGGCGTAGCTTTGGGAGGCACGGAGCCGGAGACGATCAGGCACTCGAGATCGCCCGCGGTGTCCAGGATGTTGTAGAGCTCCTCCTGGTGCTGCGGCGTGATCGGGGCGCCGGGGTTCAGGATGCCGTACTCGTGCTGGCCATCGTTGACGTAGGTGTTAATGCGCGTGATACCGTCGGTCCAGACCGGGCGGCAGAGGCAACCCAGGTTCATGACCTCCTCGACGATGAACTTGCCCGTGAAGCCGGCGAAGAAGCCGAGCGCGACGGTGTCGACGCCCATCTTCTTAAAGGCGAAGGACACGTCGAGGCCCTTGCCGTTAGCCGTGTAGCTGGCCGAACCGGTGCGGACGTTCTCGTCGGGCTCGAGCGGAGAGCTCGAAACCGTCATGTCGACAGCCGGGTTAGCGGTTAGCGTGTAGAACATTTACAGTACCCCCTGTATATGTGAGGGCCGCGTGGCCGGCCCATTCCAACCACGCGGTTACCTCTGATACCAAATTAGCGAGCTGCGGACTCGAGCAGTGCCTTTACCTCGACGGCGGTGTTGCAGGCGAGCGCCTTCTCGGCGAGCTCGTCGCACTCGGCCTTGGTCCACTGGCTGATGGTCTTACGGGCGCGCAGGATCGACGGAGCACTCATCGAGAACTCCTCCAGGCCCCAGCTGATCAGCAGCGGCTCGAGCAGCGGATCGGCAGCGGCCTCGCCGCACATACCGACCATGATGCCGGCCTTCACGCCGCTCTCGATGATGTTCTTGAGCGAGCGGAGCACGGCGGGATAGTAAACCTGGTACAGGTTGGAGATGGTGTCGTTGCCACGGTCGGCGCACATGGTGTAGCCGATCAGGTCGTTGGTGCCGATGGAGAAGAAGTCGGCGACCTCGGCAAGACGGTCTGCGAGCAGCGAAGCGGCAGGCGTCTCAACCATGATGCCGACCTCGATGTTCTCGTTGAACTTGCGACCCTCTTCAGTCAGCTCGGCCTTGCACTGCTCGACAAGCTCCTTGACAGCCAAGACCTCCTCGACGCAAGTGACGAGCGGGATCATGATCTTTACGTCACCGAAGGCGCTAGCGCGCAGCAGAGCGCGGAGCTGGACCTTGTACTGGTCGGGATTGGCCAGGCAGTAACGCACGGCGCGGAAGCCCATGAAGGGGTTATCTTCCTTGACCATGTGCAGATACGGAATCTCCTTGTCGCCACCCACATCGAGCGTGCGGATGATGACCGGAGCGCCCTTGAGCGCGCTGGCGACCTTACGGTAGGCGTTGAACTGCTCCTCCTCGGAAGGAAGCTCGGCAGAGTCCATGAACAGGAACTCGGAGCGGAACAGACCGATGGCCTCGGCATCGTGATCGAGCGCGTTGGGCACGTCATCAGGGTTACCGATGTTGCAGGCGATGATCTTCTTGATGCCATCGGCAGTCACGGACGGCTTGCCACGGAAGGCCTCGAGGGCTGCCTTCTCGGCAGCGAAGGCCTCGGCCTTGGCGGTGTAGGCGGCGAGCGTCTCCTCGTCGGGATCGGCCTCGACGATACCCTTGCCACCGTCGACGACAACGGTCATACCGTTGCGCAGCGCGGTGCAGCTATTGGAAACCGAAAGGACAGCCGGGATCTCAAGGGCGCGCGCAATAATCGCGGAGTGCGACGTGCGGCCACCGGTCTCGGTGACGATACCGGCAACGTGGGCCTTATCGATCGTGGCGGTCATGGACGGCGTGAGGTCGTGCACGACAACGACAGTGTTCTCGGGCAGGACGGAGAGGTCGACGACCTCCTTGCCCAGCAGCTCGGCCAGAATACCGGTGCGGATGTCGGCGATGTCGGCCGCGCGCAGACGGAACATCTCGTCGTCCATGGACAGGAACATGTTCTCGAACATGGTCGAGGTGTCCATGAGCGCCTGCTCGGCGCAGGTACCACCGTCAATGGCGGCGTTGATGGCGTCGGTCATACCCGGATCCTGAGCCAGGACAATATGTCCGCTCATGATCTCGGCCTCGGCCTCGCCCACCGTCTCCTTCATGTGGTCGGCCTGAGCCTGGGTCTTCTCGCAGAAGACCGAAAGAGCGGACTGATAGCGCTCCTTCTCTGCTGCCGAATCAGCAACCTCGTGCGGCTCAAACGTCAAGTCGGGATCGACAGCGACCATGACGGTGCCGATACCGATGCCCTCGGAAGCGTTGACTCCCTGATACATTCCCATTCCTCTCTCCGTGTCATGTGATAAAGCGTTTTGCCATATCCATGACAAAAGAGCGCAGCTACCTTACAACAGGTCACTGCGCCCCCAAATATGAACTTAGTTGTTCAACATGCGACCCGTTTGAGTTCTACTCGCCAAGACCGCTCTTGATGAGCTCGATGGCAGCAGCCAGAGCCTCGGCCTCGTCAGCGCCGTCGCACTTGACCTCGACCTCGGTACCGCAGGGGATACCAGCAGCCATGAGGGCCATCGGGGACTTGCCGTTGACCTCCTTCTCGGGGGTGACGACCGTCACGTCACAGGCATACTTGCCCATGGTGGAGGCGAACAGACCAGCCGGACGCATGTGCAGACCCTGAGGATTAACGAGGGTAGCCTTCTCAGAAACCATAATTGACTCCTTTTTGTGTTTAACCCCTGTCATGCATGTGGCAGGAGTCAGATTCACGACGTTGTTTATATTAACTCACATCAAACGGTTTTTCATTGTGTTTCAGACGAATTATTGGACAGATGTGTTTGTCGTCCGCTTGCTCGCCCACAGGGGCCCGTGCGCGGCCTGTGAGATTTCCTGCTCTACAGTCCTGCTCGCACGAAGAGCACATTAAGTGCTCTTCGGCTCGTGCGGAACTCGCGATAAATCTCACAGGCCGTGCACGGGCCCCTGTGGGCGAGCAAGCTGCGGAAACCCAGTCGGTCCAAAGTAATGTCGGCTGAAAGGAATTCTGGCTGATGATCTGTTCGCGACAAGGACTCGACAGGCGGCCCCCTCTATGCCCTTTTATAAGTTGCGGTGAAATAGGGACTGAATTATGGGTTGAATCGTTTAAACAGTCCCTATTTCACCGCAACTTATTTGAGGATGAAAAAGGCGGAGACCCTGGGGAGGGACTCCGCCTTATATACAGGGTGCGATGTTATTCGCGTAACGTGGAATTAGACCAGGCGGGCGTTGATCGTCTTGGCGATCTCGGCGGCGTCGGTGGAACCCTTGACGGTGGCACGGAAGTCCTCGTCCATAAGCGCCTCGGCGACCTTGGACAGGATCTTGAGGTGCGTGGTTCCAGCCTGAGCGCCCGGGATGAGCAGGGCGATGGCAACGTTGACGGGAGCGCCGTCCATGGTGTCCCAACCGGTCACGCCAGAGTCGTCCTTGACGACGATGACAGCGGCCTCGGTGATGGCGTCGGACTTGGCATGCGGAATGGCGAAGCCCTCCATCATGCCCGTGGTGCCCTCGGCCTCGCGGGCCAGGAAGGCGTTCATCACGGCGTCGGCATCGCCGGCGATACCGGCCTTAACGGCCTGGTTGGAGACAAAGCTCAGAGCCTCGTCACGAGAAGCGAAGTCCTCGGCGACAAAGACGTTCTCGACCTTCACGAAGTCAGCAGCCTCGGCCTTGGGGGCCTCGACGGCAGCGGCCTTGGGGGCCTCAACCGGCTTGGTTGCAGGAGCGGCCTTCTGGTTCTTCTCAAAGTCGTACTTCTTAAAGGCCACGAATAGGATGCCACCGACCACAGCGCCGATGAGGATCGCGAGGACCCACTGCGGGCCGTTCTCGACAACGGGCAGGACCAGGAAGCCGCCGTGAGGCGCCGGATCGTGAACGTTGAAGAAGATGGTCAAGATGGAAGCGATGGAAGAACCGAGCATCATGATGGGCATGACGGGCCAGATGTTCTTGGTCATGAACGGAATGGCGCCCTCGGTGATGTGGGTGCAACCAAGGATGAGGTTGACGATACCGGCATCATGATCCTCCTGGCTGAAGTACTTCTTGCCGACAACGACGGCGAAGGTGGTGATCAGCGGCGGAACGATGCAAGCGGCGGAGACGGCAGCCATGAAGTTGGTGCCGAAGTTGTAGGTCTCGGTGCCGACGCCAGCTTCGAGAGCGGTACCGAGCAGGAAGGTGCCAGTAGCGTAAGCAGCCTTGTTGACCGGGCCGCCCATATCAAAGGCGCACATGCAGCCGATGGCCAGGCCAAGGATCACCGGACCGGAGTTACCGAGGCTCTGCAGGAAATCCATCATGCCCTGGTTAATGGCAGCCATGGGGCCGGAAATACCGAGCATGACCAGGCCGACGATGGCGGTAGAGCACAGCGGATACAGGAAGATTGCCTTCAGGCCATTAAGGCTCGCGGGAATTTTAGAGAAAGCCTTCTCGAGCAGCAGGATGACATAGCCAGCGAGGAAGCCGCCGACGATGCCGCCCAGGAAGCCGAAGCCCACACCCGAGCCTCCAGCGTCGATCATGCCGGTATCGGCGTTGATGGGAAGACCCTGGATGGCAATCATACCGGCAACAAAGCCGGGGACGAGCGCCGGGCGCTTGCCGATAGACTCGGCGATGTAGGCGGAGAGCACCGGAACCATGAGGTTCATGGCGATACCGCCGATAATCTTGAGCATCGCGGCAAAGCTGTTGTAGTCGGCAGCCGTCGAATCAAAGGACGTGATGCCCCACAGGAACGAAATGGCGGTCAGAACACCACCAGCGACGACGAAGACCAGCATGTGGCTGACGCCGTTCATGAGGTGCTTGTAGATGATGTGGCCGATGGACTCCTTCTCCTCGACCTCATCCTCGACATCGGCAGCAGCCGCAACCGAGTCGTCACCCTTGGCGGCGAGCGCGCGGTCGATCAGCTTACCGGCGGCCTCGACGGACAGGGCCTTGGAAACACCAACGGAAACCATGCGCTTACCAGCGAAACGCTCCGCCTGGACATCCTTATCGGCTGCGACGACGACGGCCTTGGCACCAGCGATCTCGCTCTTGGTGAGCTCGTTCTCGACACCGACCTGGCCATGGGTCTCAACCTTAATGGTCAGACCTCGCTCGGCAGCTGCCTTCTCCAGCGCCTCCTTCGCCATGAAGGTGTGCGCAATGCCGGTCGGGCAACCGGTCGCGGCGATGATGTCAAACTTAGCCATGTGTCCCTCCTTCTTGAGTACAGCGCCCGCAGGCGCTCCCCTATACGCGCTTCAATGCGCGTTTTTCCACACTTGAAAGATACCAACCTACCGTCCGCGTGAGAAGAGACAAGGCGCAATTCTCCGGTGAAAGGTTCTTTCATAACCGTAAACGGTAAGTGAAAGTTTACCATCAACACTTGAAACGGCAAGGTGTATCTTGTAATTGAAAATGCCCGTATACTATGGCATTGCAAATCAAGCTAGATTTTCATGCCAACCAGGAGCCATCCATGACCGATAGTAGCAAGAGCGCACTTTCCCTCATTAGCACCCATCAGGGATACAGCGAGTCCGAGCAGCGCATTGTCGACTATATATTGGAGCACCAGTCCGAGGCGCCACGCCTCACGGCCGCTCAGCTCTCGCGCGCCGCTGCCACGTCCGAGGCGACCGTTTCGCGCTTCTGCCGCAAGCTTGGGTTTGGCAGCTTCCGCAGCTTTCAGTTTTCGTTGGCGAGGGATTTGGAAAGCCAGCGCAACGAGGGCCTGACCGACGAGGTCTCGCTCGACAATATGGAGCAGAGCCTCAAGAACATCCTGGCTGCCAAGGTGAGCGAGCTTAATGCGACTATCGACGGGATCGACCACGATACGCTGGCGGCTGTTGTGCATGCCCTTAAGCATGCAGGGGTTATTGAGTTTGCAGCTGTGGGCAATACGAACGCGGTCGCGCTCGATGCGACGTTTAAGTTTTCGCAGCTGGGCCTGCGCTGCATGGCGAGCACCATTAGCGAGACATCAATCGGCTTTGCGCTCACGTTACGCCCGGGTGACGTCATCGTGCTTATCTCAAACTCCGGCAAATCGCGCCGATTGAATCGCATGGCAAAAGCGGCTCGCAACTGCGGCGCAACCGTAGTCGTCATCAGCAGTGACAGCAAATCCCCACTCGCGCGCCTGGCAGACTACACTTTTAATACCGTCAACCACGAAGCGCTGCTGACGACAGGCGACTTTGCGTTCTCTAAGATCAGTGCCACGATGATCATCGAAGTCATCTACAACTTCCTGCTGCCCGAGATTGAAGACGCTCGCGAACATATCAGCTACTACGAGGAGCTCATCCAGCCGGATAAGGTCGTTGAGTAAAACGCGTAGTGGGACAAAAATTTCAGTCTATTTTGTCCCATCAACACCGCTGATACGACCTAACCTCGAGCTTCTTTGAGCATCTGCTTTGCGTGGGCCAAGCTTGCCTCCGATTGATCGCCGCTCAACATGCGGGCGATCTCGGCGGTACGCGCTTCGCCGGTTACCTCGTCCAAATGCGTCTGGGGAACATCGCCCGGTTCCTTGCTGACGACATAATGCTTGTCGGCCATGACGGCGACCTGCGCCAAGTGGGTTACGACAATCACCTGATGCGTAGCGGCGAGATTTGCCAGCACGCCTGCGAGCGCACGCGCCGTAGAGCCGCCGACACCAGCATCGACCTCGTCGAACACCAGTGTATCCACGCCATCCGCGTTGCCGAGGACAACCTTGCTCGCCAGCATAACGCGGCTGAGCTCGCCACCCGACGCAATACGGCGCAGGGGACGCGGCGTCAATCCAGCGCCGCTGCGATACAAAAGCTCATAGCTCGAAGGGCCAGCAAGCGTCCACTCGGCGCGGGGAAGATCACGCGACTCCCAGACGAGTTCGGCGCCCCCCATTTCCAGACGCGCCATTTGGCGGCCAACCTCATGACAAAAACGCGGGGCCGCCGTATTGCGTGCACGTTTAAGCGCCTTGGCGGCGGCGAACAGTTCATGCTCCGCTGCGCCAAGCGCTTCACGCGCCTTCTTGATCTGCCCATCACCATCGTCTACCAGCGACAACAGCTCTTGTGAGCGATCGCGCATGGCAAACACGTCATCCATGGTAGGACCCCACTGACGCAGTAGGCCCTTGAGGTCTGAATATCGCTCGCGCATGCGAGCGAGCTCGCGAGGGTCAAACGCAACGCCATCGCGATAAGCACGCAGCTCGTTGGCACAATCCTCAAGTGAGATGCAGGCATCCGAAAGTGCATCGGCGATGTCACCGAGCTTGCGGTCAACGGTCGCCATGCGTGAAAGCTCGGCAACGGCGCCATTCACGGCATCGAGCGCTCCCCCTTCGGCAGCAAGCGATGCATGGGCCTCGTTGGCCGTCGCAACCAAGACCTCGGCGTGCTCCGAGCGCGGCAGCAGCTCCTCGAGCTCCTCGTACTCGCCTGGCTTGGGGTCGACCTCGGTGATACGCTCAAGAGCAAAACGCGCTTCCTCGACGCGACTTCCCTGCGCGCGTGAGGCTTCCTCCACACGGCGAAGCTCCTTGGCGGCGGCACGCGAAGCCTTAAAGCAGGTGCGATACTTCTCGAGCGCCTCAAGCGCCGCGCGCCCAGCCCAAGCATCGACCATGGCAACATGGTGCGCCGGGTCGAGCAGACGCTGATGTTCATGCTGGCCGCATAGATCCATCATCACGCCAACGCGCTCCGAAAGCTCGCGCACGCTGGCGATGCGGCCGTCAATTTTTACGCGGCTGCGGCCCTCGGCAGAAAGGCTGCGCTGTACGGTAAAACCCTCCGTGTCGTGCGGGCCGTCAAACAGGCGCGCCTCGACGCTGGCAAGCGCCTCGCCCTCGCGAACCGTCGACGAATCCGCGCGCTCGCCCAAAATGAGCTTGAGCGCCGAGAGCAGCGCGGTCTTGCCAGCACCGGTCTCGCCGGTCAGGACGGTCAAGCCGGTACTCGGAACCAACGTCGCCTCGCGAATGAGCGCGATGTTGGAAACCTGCAGCTCATCGATCATGGCGCACTCCATAGAACACGCGGCTCACCGAGTTATAGAAGCTCTCGGGGCCGTAATCCAGCAGCAGCACATCGCCGGGACCGCGACGAACAGCCACGCTCTCGACCGTGCCATCGCAGGTAATAAACTGTCCGTCGATAGCGATGGCAGGCACGCTCGGGCGATCATCGGACATAAAGATTTCGACGACATCACTCGGCGAGGTCAAGAAGGCGCGAGCCTGAATGGTATGCGGAGCAATCGGCACGCAAACCATGCCCGTGTAATCAGGGCTGACGATAGGGCCGCCGGCGGAGAGCGCATAGCCCGTAGAGCCGGTCGCCGTCGACACGACGACACCGTCACCGCGCAGGCGATCGATATGATGGCCGGACACCGTGATGTCAAACTCGACCATATCGGACAGGGGCCCACGCGTGAGCGCCATATCGTTGAGGGCGAACGAACGCACGACATCCTTCGTGCCGTCATCGCGCACCGAGACGATATCCGCGGCGATGGTGGCGCGGCGGCTCACGTGGAGCTCACCGGACAGGGCATCGCTCACAACCTGCAAAATATCGCGTTCCTCGGGACTGGCCGCCGTCAAAAAGCCCAGGTGGCCATAGGAAAGACCCAAAATGGGAATCTCGCGGTAGTTGAGAATACGGGCGGCGCGCAGCAGTGTGCCGTCGCCGCCGAGCGTGATGACCAAGTCGGCATCGTCAACATCGGGCGTGCTCTGGATCTTGGAGCGCTGGTCGGCAGCCCATGCAACCTCGTAGCCCTGGCGCGTCAGCCAGAGCTCGAGCATCAGGCCGCTCTCGACCGCCTCTTGCTTGTAGTAATTGGGAACCAGAAAGACCTTCATAGCGTTGCCGCTTTCTCGCTCAAAGCCGATACCTGGGATTGCAACTCATCTTCGGCGCGCTCGCCGGGGGCAAACCTCGTGCCATACAGGAAAAACTCAACGTTGCCCTTAGCGCCATGGATTGGCGACACGCACACATCGAGCGGGAACAGGCCCTTGGCGGCAAAGAGCTCAATCGCCGCCACGAGTGTATCGCGGCGGACGGCAGGGTCGGTCACGATACCGCCCTCGCCCACCAGCGCAGCCGGCGCCTCAAACTGCGGCTTTACGAGCGTGCAAAACGAACCCGAAGGCTTCAGGCACGCCAGCACGGCGTCGATGATATTCGCGATACTCGTAAACGACACATCGCACACAGCCAGGTCAATAGCAGCGCCGTAGCCGAGCTCGGGCAACTGCGTCACATTCGTGCGCTCGTGGAGCGTCACGCGATCATCCTGACGCAACGACCAATCGAACTGGGCGCGACCCACGTCCACCGAGACAACGGTCGCAGCTCCGCGCTTGAGCAGGCAATCGGTAAAGCCGCCGGTAGAGCAGCCCACATCCAGGCAGGCAAGGCCCGTCGGATTGATGCCAAACGCATCAAGTGCGCCTTCGAGCTTAAGACCGCCGCGGCCAACATAGGGAATGCACCCCTTCACGTGCAGCGACAGGCCCGGGGTCACCTTAAGACCCGGCGAAGTCAAGCGCTCGCCGCCACTCGAGACCAAGCCGGCCATAAGAGTGCGAAGGGCATCCGCGCGATCGGCGCAGATGCCCTGTGAAATCAGTTCGTCATCAAGACGCACGCGTTTCATGAATGCCATCAACCATTCGTATCCGGAGATGCGGCCTAGCTATCCTGGGATTCGTTTGCCGCATCCTCATCGTATTCCTGCTCGAGCTTGTCGGCCTCTCGCGGCGTCAACTCAAACTTGTCGACCATATCGACCGCGCGGGAACCCAACTCAATCGCTTCGTCAAACAAATCGAGTGAACGCTCCAAGGAGGTATCCTTGGAGCGAACGGTAGCGATGATCTGGTCCAGACGGTCCGAGATCTCGTCAAAGTTGCGGACAGAACCCTCTGGCATGGCTACTCCTCGACGGAGTCGGCCTCGACGGCCCCAGCAGCGTCCGCGTCCTCGGCAAGTACACCGGCAGCAGCCTGAGCAGCAGCGACCTTGGCGGCTGCCTCGGCAGCCTGTGCCTCCTCGCGAGCGCGATCCTCGGCCAGCAGCTCTTGGTACAGGTCCTCGCCCGGCAGTTCCTCGCTGCGAGCGATCTTGCCCAGCACGCCGTTGACAAACGATGCGGACTGGTCGGTACCATAAGCCTTGGCAAGCTCAACGGCCTCGTTGATGACGATGGCGTCCGAGACCTCTTCGTCGGTAAGGAAGCGCATCTCGTAGACGGCGATACGCAGCAGGTTGCGGTCGGCACCGGGCATGCGCATAAGATCCCAGTTCTTGGCGACGGCTCGCAGGGCACAATCGATGCGATCGATGTGCTCGTAGGCACCGCGGCAAAGCTCCAGTGCATAGGGGTCGAGGGGACCCTTCGAGATCAGGAAATCGCCCTCGAGGACGCGCTCGAGCGGACTGTCCGTGGCCTCGGCCTGGAACAGCAGCTGCAGCGCCTGACTGCGGGCAAGCGTGCGCCCGCGATAAACCTTAAGGCTCAAAGGTTACTCCTTGGGGAAAACGAGGCCGTCAATGCAAACGTCAACGCGCTCGACCTCAACGCCCACCTGAGCATCGATGGCAGCGACCACGGCGGCGCGAACGGCCTCGGCGAGCTTCTTGAACGGATAGCCAAAGAACACCACGACACGCACGGTGAGTGCGAGCTTGTCGCCGATGACCTCGGCCTCGACCGCCGGCTCGGAAGCCGGGGCCTTGGACGAGAGCATCATGGAGACAAGGTTGGTGGCAAGGTCCTTGACGCCAACGGAGGCGATGCCCTCGACATCCGACACGGCGCGCGAAACGATGGCGGTCAGAACATCGGGCGAAATGCCGATGCCGTCAATCTTGATTTCCTGGGGCATGAGTCCTCCTATAAGAGTTGGTTGCTAGACGCGGGAGACGAACTTGCCGTCGCGGGTGTCAACCTTGATGACCTCGCCCTCGTTGAGGTACATGGGGACCTGGATGACAGCGCCGGTGTCGATCGTGGCCGGCTTGGTGGAACCCTGGACGGTGTCGCCCTTAAAGCCCGGGTCGGTCTGGACGATGGTGGTCTCGATGAACATCGGCGGGGTCACGCCCATGAGCTCATCATCGGCGAAGAGCAGCTGGCAAATGTCGTTCTCGCGCAGCCACTTGGAGTTCTCGCCCACCATGTCCTCGGGAACGGGAACCTGCTCATAGGTCTCGTTGTCCATGAAGATGTAGTCGGCGCCATCGTTGTAGAGGTACTGGAACTCACGGGTGGTGAGCATGACGCTCTCGAACTTGGTGCCGGCGTTGCAGGTGTTCTCGACGACACGGCCGCTCTTGATGTCGCGGGTCTTGTAGCGCACAAACGCGCCGCCCTTGCCCGGCTTGACATGCTGGAACTCGACGATGGTGTAGACCTTGTCCTTAATGCGGAGACCGAGGCCGTTCTTGAAGTCGGCGGTAGAAATGGTAGGCATAGCGACCTTTCTTGTTATGGGCAGGACGCACAAGCGTCCAAATTACATACGACCGAAATTATACACTTGCAGACGGCGCCTGCAGCGAGCGCATAAAAAGAGAACGCGGGGCGCCCGAAGTGCTCCGGACGCCCCGCCCCAAAAATCTATCGAAATGGGCTAGCAATCGATGATGTGCAGGTCGTGCGGGGTCTTGGTGAAGGGCTCGTAGCCGTTCTCGGTGACCACGCCGTAGTCCTCAAGGCGCACGCCGCCCACGCCGGGCAGGTAGACGCCGGGCTCCATGGTGACAACCGAGCCGATCTCGATGGTGTTCTTGCTGCGGTTGAAGTTGGGCAGCTCGTGGATGTCGATGCCCACGCCGTGGCCCAGACCATGGTTGTAGTAATCGCCATAGCCGGCATCGCCGATGATCTTCTTGGAGAGCTTGAAGATGTCGTTGCCCTCGACGCCCGGATGGATGGCGGCGACGCACTCCTCGTGCGTACGGCGCACGAGCGCATACAGGTCGAGCTGCTCCTGCGTGGGCTCGCCCATCACGACGGTGCGCGTCATATCGGAACGATAATCGCAGTAGCCCGCGCCGTAATCCATGAGAACGAAATCGCCCTTCTCGATGACGCGGTCGCTCGGCACGGCATGCGGGTTGGCGGTGTTGGGGCCGCTCGCCACGATGGAGCCGAAGGCCAGGCTGTCAGCGCCGTTGGCGAACATAAAGTTCTCGAGCTCGTTGCGAACCTGCTTCTCGGTCATACCGGGCTTAATAAAGCCGAGCATGTGCTGGAAGGCGGCGTCGGTGATCGACTGTGCATGGCGCATGAGCTCGATCTCCTCGGCATCCTTGATGGCGCGCATCTTGCGGATGTCGTCGTGCATCAGCGGCAGCATGCAGGCGACGGAACGGTCCTCCAGGCCGCGCTGAATACCCTGGTAGAAGTTGATCTGCATATCGTCCTCGACAGCGCAGACGCGGCATTTGTTGGCCGCAATCTTGCCGGCGACCCAGCCGGGGATGGTACCCTCGTCCATGTCGTAGACCCAGGGGCTGCCGGCGGGCGTGTTCTCCTCAAAGCTGTTGAGGTAGCGCGAGTCGGTGTGGAACAGGCACTGGTCGGCCGTAATAAACGCAGCGTGCGGGAACTCGAAGGTGTAGTCGAAGACGCCCTTCACGCCCGTAAGCCAACGAAGGTTGGCCTCGTCGCGCACCACGATGGCGTCGTAGCCACGCTCGGCCATCAGGGCACGGACACGCTCGATACGACCGGCAGGACCGGCAGCAAACTCAGACATGCAGATTCCTTTCTTGTTGTCTCAAAAAGTGCGGGACGGGTCTCAACCGAACAACGGAATCGCATGCAATCCGCAACCGATTGAAAACCCGCCCCTCAACATGATACGAAAGACGATGGAAGTCAATAAATCTTAGAGAAGTTCTTTACGAGAAGCCAAGTAGGCGTGAGCATGGCGCTCAAGAACCTCGTCCTCGACGCTCGTTAGGCGAATGGCGCCGAGCGCCGCGGGCAGCGGCAGCATGCTGCGGTTCGAGCGGACAAACTGCTGTCTGCGGAACTCCTCGATATATGCGGCAGGCTCCAAGTCGAAGGCAAGCTCCTCGATGCCAAAGTCCTCCAGGCAGTCATCGAGATCAAACACATAGTCGATATCGAAGTCGCAGGCATCGTGTGCTAGGCGCGCCTCAAAGCGCATGCCCTCGGACAACAGCTGGTAGGCAGGGACCTGCGAAGCGGCATCGCCCAAGCAAGCGCGCAGGGTGCGCTCCCCCGTCTTGCCAAAATCGAGCGCATGGCGAGCGCTCGGGTTCGTGGCCGTCAGCACGTCCTTGCGGGCAGTCTGAGACCATTGAACGGCATTGACGAGTGCGACCTCCTCGCCCGCGAGAATCTCGGGGACGGTCTCAGTAAACTGATTCCAGCGGGACTTGCTGCTCGAAAGCATGGTGCCAACAAGTACCGCATAGCCGAACTTGAGGTCCTCGGGTTCCGCCTCGCGAACAAGGTCGAGATCACACACATCCAAGCCCGGTTCGGGACGGAACGCGATAGCGGGAAGCGCATTGGCCAACGAGGCGACGAGCGGCTTCATGGTCGTCGCGACCGTGAGCATGGCGTCGAAGGTCGTCGGCAGCAGCGCGCACTCGGTTCGGCCACACCACTGGTTGGCGCACCAGCCAACAACCGAACAGGTTGCGGCATCGCCAACAGCGACAACCAGATCGTCGCAGGTGATGCGGTTGGCAGACAGGGCGCCAAAGATAGCATCGGCGTCGGCCAGCGTGGCACCAGCAGGCGAAACCTCGAGGACGAGCAGCGACACGGCAAAACCGGCGTCGACCAGCGCATGCTCGACGACCTCACCAAAACGCTCGGATGTGGCGTCGTTCCAAACCACCATCGCGCGCTTAGGCTTGCCCACGGCCGAGGCAAACATGCGCGGCAGCTCATCGAACGCGCCCAATCCGACGCGGACATCGACACTGCGGTTTTGGAAATTGATCAGTTGACGGCGAATCATAGCAGTCCACGCTCCAAAAGCATCTCGGCACAAAGGTAGGAAACGTCCTCGAAGGACTTGTTGCGAATATCAAGGGTAATATCGGCGGCCTGGCGATACAGCGGACGACGATGCTCAAACAGGCGCGCGGCATGCTCGGGCGAACGGAAATCGGGGCGCGTGTCGGACCGACGAATCTGGCGAATCGAATCCTCGAAGTCGCCCTCGAGGTACACGCACGTACCCATTTCGTGCATCAGCTCAATATTCACCGGCGTCTCGACGATACCGCCCCCGCACGAAACCAACAGGCTGCGCTCGCTTTGGAGCGAACGGAGCGCCGAGGTCTCGAGCTCGCGAAAACGATCCTCGCCCTCGGTCTCAAAAATCTCGGTTACCGACTTGCCGCAACGGCGCACGACTAGGCGGTCGGTATCGATAAAACGCCGCTTGAACATAGTGCCGACGTTGCGCGCAAGCGTCGATTTGCCCGCGCCCAAAAAGCCGATAAAGAAGATATGGTCGCAGCCGTGTTTGATGTGCTGAGACATGGCGAAACCTATTCCTCGCAGGGAAGGTCGCGCAGGGCCCGGCGCTCAAAGATACGGAAGATCTGCGTGTACCACAGGTCCTGGGTTGCCTGCGGCTTAACCAGGATAGTATCGACGCCGGCAAAATTGCCGCTCCACACGTCCGTGTAGAGCTGATCACCGATCAGCACCGCCTCGTCGGCCGTGGCGCCGAGGCGCTTAAGACCCGCCTTGAGGGCAAACGGCGCCGGCTTCATGGCGTGGCTGATGGCCTCGAGTCCCAGCTCGCGTGCAGAGCTCATGACCTGGTCGCGATGCCAGTTGTTGGACACCATGCACAGCTTAAAGCCTTTGGCGCGGGCGGCATCGAGCCAAGCGGAAACCGCGGCGGGAACCTGCTCGGTGTCGCGCGGCACCAGGGTGTTATCGCGATCGAGCAGAATGGCGCGTTTGCCGTCGGCCCACAGGGCATCAAGGTCGATGCGATCGACCGAGGCAACGTATCGTTTGGGGCTAAAAATCCTCATGCTAATTCCAAGACTGTTGATGCTCTTCGTAGGTTTGCGAGAAGTACTCCTCGTCCTGCGTAATGTAGAAATACAGGTCATCGGAGTCGGTCGGCTCAAGCGTGGCCTTGAGTGCCTCGAGCGACGGAGAGCAGATGGGCGTGGGCGGCAGGCCCTCATGCTTATAGGTGTTATACGGGCTATCGCTCTGCAGGTCGTCGGCGGTAACCTCGCCACCGGTGACATACATCATGGTCGCATCGCTGTTGAGATAGCGCAGACCGTCGAGCTTGCCGGCAAGGCGGTTGTAGAAGACCGAGGCCACGTGCGCACGTTGATCGGCGTTGAGGCCCTCGCGCTCAACGATAGAGGCCAAGTTGACGATGTCGTAGTCGGACATCTCCACACCATAGCGCTCCTTGATCTTGGCTTCGCAGCTCGCAAAGTCAAGCGACTTGTACTCGGTCTTAAACTGATCGAGCATAGCGCGAATCACGTCATCGACCGTCGGCGAATCGCCCAACGAATAAGTCTTGGGGAACAAGAAACCCTCAAGCGAGTCGTTGGCGGCGCCCTTAAGGAAGCTATAGTCGTCCACGTAGTTGGATGCCTTAGCCTGGTTGAGGAAGTCTTCCTTAGAGATGCCATCGTAGGCCTGGGCCACACGGTCGGCGACTTGATCGACCGTCAGGCCCTCAGGGATAGTTAGCGCATTGGAGCCCGCGTTGGGACCTTCCATGAGCTGCTGAACAACCTTGGTCGCGTCCATGAGTGTGGTGAACAAATAGGTACCAGGCTTGAGCGACATATCGGCGTTGAGCTTTTTCACCGCCGCATAGTAATCCTTGGGATTCTCGACGATATGGTTCTCGGAGAGAATCGAGGCGATCGTATCGCCCGAAGCACCATCGGGAATCGTGATGGTAACTTGCTGGCCAGCAGCGACTTTCGCATCCTCACCGCCAAAGAATCCCTTGACGGCTGGCACGACAAAGAAAACGATCGCGACAAGCGCAAGCACGGCGACGACGCCACCGATAATCATAGGCACCGGGGAGCTGTTCTTTTGGGCACCACGGCGGGCGTGCGTGTTATAGCTCGAGCGCGTGGCCGGAGCAACACCGTGCGAGCCATGAGCGTGATGTGCGAGGGAGCGCGATTGCCGGGCCTGCCCCTGCGTGCGCTGGGCAGGAGCCTGCTGCTTAAAACGAGCGCCGCCAGCAGGCTGCGCGGGACGAGCGGCGGGCTGCTGAGCAGCACGCTGAGCAGGCTGAGCCGAACGCTGCGTCGGCTGCGCCGGGCGCTGGCCAGGCTGAGCAGGGCGCGGCACGGGCTTCCGTGAACGATTCTGCTGGCGCGGATCGGAAGCGCTAGGCATGCTGAACCTCCTCGTTTTTACGATCGAGCCATGTCTGCAAGAACAGGCTGGCGGCGATCATGTCAATCTTGCCCCTCATCTGCTTTTCGTTGAGCCCCTGCTCTCGCAGGATTCGTTTGGCCTCCTGCGAGGACAGACGCTCATCCTCAAACTCCAGCGGAAGTTCGAGCTCGTCGGCAATCTTTTGGGCCACGGCGGCGACGCGCTCGGCTTGGGGGCCGGGCTCACCGGCCATGGTCAAGGGACGTCCGCTTACCAAGATATCGGGCTCATAGTCCTCGACCAGGTAACGAAACGTCTTTGCCATACCGGTGACCTCGGCGGCCGGGAGCACCTTGACGGGCATCGCCATCTTGCCATCACGGCTCGAGACGGCGATGCCAATCCTGGTCTCCCCTATGTCCAGCGCAAGCGCGACCACAGTGACTTCTTAGATTCTTAGGCCCCGAGCGCGGTCTTGGCGGCCGCGAGGGCATCGGCGATGCCGGCAGCATTCTTGCCACCGGCCTGGGCCATGTTGGGACGGCCACCACCGCGACCGTCGACCAGACCCGCGATCTGCTTGATCACATTACCGGCGTGGAACCCGGCCTTCACGGCGTCATCGGAGCCGGCAGCGAGCAGGGCCGGAGTGCCCTTCTCAGTCACGCTGGCGACGACACAAGCGACAGGGCCGGCGACCTTCTGGTGCACGGTATCCCATACGTTGCGCAGGTCGGCAGCCTCAAGGCCCTGGAGCTCAGCAACGACGAGCTTGTAGCCACCGAGCTCGACAGCACCCTCGATGGCGCTGGAAATGGCGTCGGAGGAACCACCGGTCAGAGCCTTTTTGAGCTTGTTGGACGTCTCGCGCAGCTCGACCTGCAGGTTCTCCACACGGGCGGGAACCTCGTCGACGCGGCACTTGAGCGCAGCAGCGGCGGCGTCAACGAGTGCCAGGCGGTCGGCCATATAGTCGAGAGCACCCTTAGAGGTCACGGCCTCGATACGGCGGACGTTCGAGCCCGTAGAGGACTCGGAAATAATCTTGAACAGGCCGATCTCGGCGGTGTTGGCAGCGTGCGTGCCACCGCAGAGCTCGCGAGAGAACGGCTGGTCCTCGGCGCCCACGGAGACGACGCGGACGACATCGCCGTACTTCTCTCCAAACAGAGCAACAGCGCCGGCAGCCTTAGCCTCGTCGATGCCCATAACACGGGTCACGACCGGCTTGGAGGCGAAGATCTGCTGGTTGACCAAGTCCTCGACAGCCTTGAGCTGCTCGGAGGAAAGGGCCTCGAAGTGCGTAAAGTCAAAGCGCAGGTGCTCGGGCGTCACCAGCGAGCCGGCCTGGGAGACGTGCTCGCCCAGGACCTGCTTAAGGGCAGCGTCGAGCAGGTGCGTGGCGGTGTGGTTGCGGCGCAGGAAGCCACGGCGCTCGGCGTCGAGAGCGGCGGTCACAGCGGCACCGACAGTCAGCGTGCCATCGGCAACGTGCGCGACGTGGGCATACAGGCCGTTGTGGTTCTTGGTGTCGGCAACGGTCAGAACAACGCCCTCGGCGGAAAGCTTGCCGGCATCGCCCTGCTGACCACCCATCTCGGCATAGAACGGGGTGCGGTCGAGCACGACCTCAACGTCCTCGCCGGCGGCAGCGGACTCGACGGACTCGCCGTTGCGCACGATGGCGACAACCTTGGCACCCTCGATGACGTCGTTGTCATAGCCGTCGAACTCGGTCGCTGCGACCTTGTCGGAAAGCTCGACCCACACGTCGTTGAAGCTACCCCAGGCGTCGCCCTTGGCGTTAGCGCGGGCGCGGGCCTTCTGGTCCTCCATGCAGGCAGTGAAGCCGTCCATGTCGACGTCGTGGCCAGCGGTGCCGGCGATCTCGACGGTCAGATCGATGGGGAAACCAAAGGTGTCGTGCAGCTTAAAGGCGACATCGCCCGGAAGCACAGCGCCCTCGGCAAGCGCTGCCAGGGCCTCGTCCAGGTACACGCGGCCGTTGTCGAGCGTCGTGGAGAAGCGCTCCTCCTCGGAGGCAACGATACCCTTGACGAGCGCGACGTTCTTGAGCAACTCGGGATAGGCCTCGCCCATTTGAGCGTTGACCTCGTCGATGAACTTGGTCAGGAAGGCGCCCTCGATGCCCAGCAGGCGACCGTGGAACACGGCACGGCGGAGCAGACGGCGAAGGACGTACTCGCGACCCTCGTTGCCGGGAAGGATGCCGTCCGAGATCATAAAGTCGACAGCACGGGAGTGGTCGGCGATGATGCGCAGGGAGCGGCTGGCGCCGGAGTAATCGTCGGCGTCATAGGTCTTACCGCTGATCTCCTCACCGAGCTTGATGAGGTGCTGCATCAGATCGCCGTCGTAGTTAGCAGTCTTGTGCTGCATGATAGCGGCCATGCGCTCCAGGCCCATGCCCGTATCGAGGTTGCGGTGCGGCAGCTCCGGCATGGAGCCGTCCTCCTGGCGGTCGTACTGGGTAAACACGAGGTTCCAGAACTCAAGGAAGCGGTCGCAGTCGCAGCCAGGCTTGCAGTCGGGGCTGCCGCAGCCGACCTCCTCGCCCATGTCAAAGTAGATCTCGGAGCAAGGACCGCAGGGACCGGTGGGGCCAGCGGCCCAGAAGTTGTCGTCCTCTCCCAGGCGGGAGATGTGGTCCTCGGCAACGCCCAGAGAACGCCACACGTCGTGGGTCTCGTCGTCCTCGGTAAAGACGGTAAAGTACAGGCGGTCGAGCGGCAGCTTAAACTCCTTGGTGATGAGCTCAAAGGCCCAAACGCAAGCCTGCTCCTTGGAGACGCCGCCAAAAGAGAAATCGCCAAGCATCTCGAAGAACGACAGGTGACGGCCGTCCTCGCCGATGCAATCGATGTCATTGGTGCGGACGCACTTCTGGCAGGAGATCGCGCCGATCTCCTTCATGGTCTTCTTGCCCTGGTAGTACTCCTTAAACTGGTTCATGCCGGCGTTGGCAAGCAGCAGAGAAGGATCGTCGGGGACGAGGGACGAAGAAGGATAGAGCTTAAGACCGCGCTCCTCAAAGAAGTTGAGGAACTTAGAGCGAATCTCGGCCGTAGTCATTGACGGGTAGTCAGCACTCATAGAGGGAATCTCCTCGGTTTCACATCGAAACAGTTCAAACGTAACGATATTACCATCCAACCGCCCCCGTGCAAAAAAGAGGGCCGGCACAATGCCGGCCCTTCAGCGAAATTGCATGTTAGCGCGTATGAATGTTAACCCGAATTACCCCGCTAGTTGTCGTCATCGTCCATGGAGCCGTCGATGCCGGTTTTGGTGTCGTCGTCCGAGTTGGAGTCATCGTCCTTGGCGAAGGGGTTCTTGAAGAAGCCCGTGGCATCGGGCTGCAGGCTCGAGAGTTTAATCCAGGGATTATCGAGCTCGGGCTTGGGCATGGCCTTGGCCTCGGGCACAGTCTCGTTGCCGATGAGCTCGGACTCGTAGATGAAGGTATCGTCGCCGAGCGCGTCGTAGGCGGCGACCGGGTTGCCCTCGGCATCGCGATACGGCGTGCCCTTAAACACGGCGCCGTCGTATGCCACAAGCTGGCGACCGGTCTCATTCTCGAAGTAGTACACGAAGATACCCTTGAGAGCCGCACAAAGCGGGATGGCAATAATCATGCCGATGGGGCCCATGAGTGCCGAGCCAATAACGAGCGCCGTAAGGCTCATGATGGGATGCACCTGCACTGAGCTCTGCATGACCTTAGGCGAAATCACATTGTCGGTGACATTTTGTGCGACCATCGTCACGATGAGCGTCCATAACGCCAACATGGGACTGAACATGAAACCGAGCACTGTGGCGATTGCTGCGCTCACCCAAGGACCGACGACCGGAACCAAATGCATGATGCCGGTAAAGATAGCCATGAGCGCCGCATACGGATGACCGATGATCATAAAACCGATAAAGGCGAGGAAACCACCGCAGATGGACGTCACGACCATACCGCGCATGTAGCCGCCGACAGAGCGAGAAAGGATGGCGACCATAAAGCGGTACGAGGTCTCCTTCTCCTGACCGATGATGGTGCAAATCTCGTGATGCATGCGAGGGTAGTCGCAGGCCATCCAGTAGGCAAGCACCAGACCAAGGAAGATCACGAACAACTGCGAAGCCGTATTGGTGATGAGCGGGAACACACCGCGGCCAAGCTCGGCAGCGATCTGAGACACATACTTCGATGCCACGGCAACCAGCGACGAAAGATTATCGTCCAAATACTCCTTGAGCGGCGTGTTGTTGAGCGTCTTGGCATGCGAGATCATCTCGTTGAGATCGCCACCCGCAACACGAAGCTGCTCGGGCAGGCGGCTCAGGACTTCCATGATCTGACCAAAGAGAATCGGCGACAAGATGCAAACGACACCGACGAGCACGGCAACAACAACAATTAGCGCAATAAGCGAACCGATGCAGCGATTCACGCCATGGTGCTCGAGCCAGTTGGTGATCGGGGACATCACAAAAGCAATGATGGAGCCAACGGCAAGAAACTCAATAACCGGTGCCAGGATGCCCATAAGGTTAAAGATGACAGCAGCAATAACAATGCAGCCGACAACAGCCCAAATGCGCAGCGTCAGAACGCGGGTGTCGCGCAGCACGCGATCGGTTTGTTGGGGGTGCTCACTCATGAACGAATCATCACTCCGTCGGGGTCGATCTTGTCCTGAATCTTCTTAAGCGTGCGGCGCAGCAGACGCGAAACCTGCACCTGAGAAATACCCAGCTTCTTGGCGATCTCGATCTGGGTCATGCCCTTCACAAAGCGCAGCTCGATCACCTCGCGCTCGCGCGGCGAGAAATCACGGATGGCTTCCTCGATCACCAGGCGGTCATCGGTAAAGTCGAGTTCGTTGTCGTCGTCGGCGTAACGGTCGAGAATCGAAGGGGCATCGTCGGAATCGGACGCACCAGGAGCCTCGATGGGCACCGAGGTATAGGCCGAAGACGATTCCATAGCCTCGAGGACCTCATCGACAGTCACATCTAGATACTCAGCGATCTCCTCAACCTTGGGCGAACGCTGCAGCTCGTTGGTAAGTTTGTCAGTAGCCTGGTTGACCTTGGCCGAGAGCTCCTGCAGACGACGCGGTACGCGCACGCTCCAGCCCTTGTCGCGAAAATGGCGTTTGATCTCGCCAAGGATAGTGGGTGTCGCAAACGTCGTGAACTCGAGTCCGCGCTCGGGATCAAAACGGTCGATAGCCTTGAGCAAGCCCAGATAGCCGACCTGCATGAGGTCGTCGAGCGGCTCGCCGCGATTCTTAAATTTGTTGGCAAGAAACCTTACCAGGTTCATATGGGACATGACGAGCTGCTCACGGGCGTCCGGATCACCGGTCTCCTTGTAACGACGAAACAGCTCGCGGGTTTTCTCCTTGTCCCAAGCGGTCTTGCCGCTCCGGGAACGTTCGGTCATATTAGATATCCGCCTTGAGGTCGAGGGAAAGCGTCAGGGGCGCCGCAGTCTTTTCGTAGGAGTCGCACACGCTCGCGAGGATGAGCTCGGCATACACCGCAGCCTGGTCGTCTTCATCGACCGTAGCCTGGTCGCCAAAGGTAATAGTCATGCCAACGTGGGTCTCATCGACATCGAATTTGATGGTGATGTCATCGCAGTCGACCGCGGTGCAACCAAAGATGAAAGCCTCCTCGGCAGCCATGCGGATGTCCTCGATGCGATCGACAGACATAGAGCACAGGGCACCAACGTTGGCTGCCGTCATGCGCACAAGGCGAGCGAGACGCGGGTCACCGGCAACGGTCAGCGTGATAGGGCAGGTTGCTTCGCTACTCATCGCAGGACTCCTTGGAGGTCTCGGCGGGCGTATAGGTGTAATACTGAGCAGGCTTGGCTGCGGGCTTCTGAGCCGCATCCGCACCATCGGCGGCCTCGTCCTCAGCCTCACCAATCAAAACGCGCTCGGTAGGCTGCTCGGCCTCGGCGGCGGCAGCGGCGAGCCTGCGATCGGCGTCGGCTGCAGGAGCCTTCACCTTATTGAAGAGCTTCTGCACGGCGCCGGCCGCAGAATCAGTCACGCTCGACACGGCATTACTGGCCTCGGCCATGCTGCCCGTGACCTCGGAAATATCGCGAACGACCGCCTCAACCTCAACGAGGTTGGACGTCAGGGCGTCAACGGCAGTCTTGCTCGACTTGAGGAGCGGCTCCACCTGGGCAAGTGCCGGCGTAAGCTCATCAACGGCGCCATCGAGCTTTGCCACCACGGGCTGTGCCTCGGCGAGCGTGTTGTTGAGGTCGCTCACCGTCTTGTCGAGCGAGTCGACGACGGTGCGGGTCTTGCGCAGCGTGAGCGCGAGCTCAATAACAGCCCACACGCCGGCAACGGCGAGCAGCAGCAAGGCGATTTGAATGGGACTCATACAAGCCTCCCAAAGGAATCGAAATACAAACGCTGTTTATGGTACCCCAAAGAAGGGGAAAGTTACCCAAAGGGAATGCGCGAGGCGCCAATGACCTACTTGGGAGCGTTGCCGCTACGGTCGCGTTCGCTTTGCTCCACACGCCACTCTTCCCAACCGCGACCGGCAGGCTGCCAAAACGCACCGCGCTCCAGGCCTTCGGGCAAATAGCGCTGATCGACCCAGCCTTCGGGATAATCGTGCGGATACATGTACACACCGTACTCATCGCTGCCCGGACGATGGCGATCGCGCAGATAACTCGGCACCTCGCGCAGCCCACTTGAATGGATATCTGCCAGCGCCGCATCGATCGAAGCCTCACACGCGTTAGATTTAGGCGCCAGGCAAACATAGAGCGCAGCCTGAGCCAGGTTAATGCGGCATTCGGGATAGCCAATGACCTCGGCAGACTTAAACGCGGCATGCGCCACCAAAAGCGCCTGCGGATCGGCGTTTCCGACGTCCTCGGAAGCGTGGATCATAATGCGGCGAGCAATAAACTTGGGATCCTCTCCTGCATCGATCATGCGCGCGAGCCAATAAATGGTGGCATCGGGGTCGCTTCCGCGCATAGACTTGATGAACGCACTGATAATGTCATAGTGCATGTCACCGTTTTTGTCGTACGAAAAGCCACGACGCGGGTTGGCAATCTTAACGTCATCCACGGTGATGGGATAGCGCTCCCCCGCCGCCGGCGCTGGCGTTCCCTCGGTTTCGGGACGCGTTACGGCAATCTCGCTTGCAAGCTCGAGCGTCGTGAGCGCCGAGCGAGCATCACCCGCGGCCAGCGTGCAGATGGTCTTAACCGTATCCTCATCGGCCGAGAACTTGCCGTTCAGACCCTGCGGCGCCTCGAGTGCGCGCTCGATGAGCGTCGCAATATCCTCGTCCTTTAAGTGCTCAAGCTCCACCACGCGACCACGCGAGAGCAACGCCGAGTTGACCTCGAAGTACGGATTCTCCGTCGTAGCGCCAATCATAATGACGGTGCGGTTCTCAACCGCATGCAAAAGCGCATCCTGCTGCGACTTGGAGAAGCGGTGGATCTCGTCGATAAATAGAATGGTGCGTCGGTCGTACGTATTCAAGCGCGTCTTGGCCTCGTCAATCACGCGACGCAGGTCCTTCACGGTACCCGTCACGGCGCTGACCTCAACAAACTCGCTCTTGGTATGGTTGGCGATGATATGCGCCAGCGTCGTCTTGCCCGTACCGGCCGGCCCATACAGAATCACACTCGAAAGCACGTCGTGCTCAATCGCGGCGCGCAGCCACGAGCCCTTACCGACGGCCTTTTGCTGACCCACGTACTCGTCGAGCGAATTGGGGCGCATGCGCACCGCGAGCGGCGCATTTTTAAAGGAACGCTCGCGCGTCGAAGCAGAAAAAAGGTCGTCCATAGCCATCCCGTGCATCAATCAAAAACGTTTTCCTCTAACAGTATACCGAATATATACGAACTACCGTTCGTTAATATAGGTACGGTGCGGAAACTTTAATCCCGGGAACAACTTGCTCGTGAGCTCGCAGAAATAGCCGTCCGTCATGCTCGAAATGTAATCCACTACGGTCTGATCCTTATCGTCCTGCCAGGCATAGGTGCGATCGTAGTAGGAAAGCTGCTGTTCAATGCGCGAAATATGATGCTTAAAGATGTACGAGAACTCGTCGCCTT
The DNA here is from genome assembly GCA_046995905.1 of Collinsella sp. GTDB lineage: Bacteria > Actinomycetota > Coriobacteriia > Coriobacteriales > Coriobacteriaceae > Collinsella. The sequence continues at coordinate 1,267,169 of JBKXET010000001.1, read as the reverse complement.
CGTTTATATCCTGCAGGCAACGGTCGTAGAGCTTTTCGAACGCCTCGCGCAGCTCCGCTTCGGAGTCGCCCTCGATGCCGCCCTTGCTATAGATCTTTACGTAGTTCTCGCGCTTGGCTCGGCGGATCTCCTCAAACAGATCCTCGCTCATCTCGATGCGCGACTTGCCATAGCTGTGCTCAACGATATCGATGGAGGCATGCGTAAGGATCCAGCTGTTGTATGCCCCACCCAGGCCATCGTCAAAAGCATCGGGTGCCAGTAGGCCCGCCGCAATGGCGTCTTGGCGATCGCGCCCAACGTAGGCAAGGATATCCGAGATGCGGACCACGCAGCCTTCGAGCGTCATGGGACGCAGGTGCTCAATTGCGCTATAGCCCTTGGCAATGCATTCCTCGACGGTTCGGTCGAACTGGTCAAAGGAACCCATGTCCGAAAGCTCAAACACGCGTTGCTCGTACTCGCCGTTATGGCACAAGACGCCGTCGAGCGTCTGGAGCGACACGTTACGACCGTACAGCGCATCGAGCACGCGAACCGACTGCACGTTATGAAAAAAGAAGCGGCCGATACGCTCGTGATAGATATCGTTGAGGAATCGCTCACCGGCATGGCCGAAGGGCGTGTGGCCCAAGTCGTGGCCTAAGCCAATCGCCTCGATCAGATCGCAGTTGAGCCCAAGGGCGCGACCGATATCGCGTGCGATACGCGAGACAAGCTGCACATGCAAACCGCGGCGCGACAGATCATCATTGCTACGGAAGCTAAAAACCTGCGTTTTGCCTGCATAACGGTTGTACGCCGGAAGATGAAGAATCTTTTCGGTATCGCGCATAAATGCCGGTCGCATAAGCGTGCCTTTGTCCGCAGCGCGATCAATACGACGAATGACCTGGTCGTCGTTGCAACGATACGGGTTGACGGCACCCGAAGCACGATCGGCGGAAATGCGCTCGACAAGCTCGGGCGACAGCGCCGAGGGGATACGGTCCATGCGCGCCTTAATGACGGCCGTTTCTTGATTAGTTGCCATGGCATGCTCCTTAAGAAGGATGCGCAATCGGTTACAATGTGCAGCCCACGACCTCGATTATGGCAAAAATCGGCACTAAAAACGGGAGCAATGGCAGGGAGCGCGATTTTGTGAAGAGGCAGGAGAGGGCAAGGACCAGGAGCGCGACGGCAAATGCCACGATGCCGCCCAGAGGGTCAAGCGTGCAAAGCGCGAAGAGCGCCTTGACGTCCCCCATACCAATGCCGGGGGCATGGCGGACACGACGCCAGAGTGACTCAGTAAGCACAAGGGCAAGGTAGACGATGACCGCAAGACCGGCATGGTCAAGCGCAGTGTTAACGCCCTTGTCGAGCAAAACGCCCGCTAACGCCGCCACCGCACACACGCCGGCAAGCTCATTGGGAAACCGTCGCTCACGGGCATCAACCACCGCACCGGCAAAGATGCAAATCCAAAATGGGATGTAGGGCATCGTGCACCTCCTTGGGCAGCTACTCGAAAGCAAAAACCACCACAAAGGTGCCTGTCCCCTTTGTGGTGGTTTTGGTGGTGGTTATTTGGCGCCTTGCATGACCTCGTCGAGGGTAACGTTGACGGCGTGCTGCGTCGGGACCCAGTCGACCTTTAGGAACAGGGCCGCCACCGTGATGGGGATATAGCTGAACATAAAGATCGGGAAGGTAAACAGGTTGGTCACCAAACGCCACTTTTGCGCGCAGTGAATATGCTTGTACTCAAAGATGGTCGTGAGCAGTGCCAGGATAAAGAAGGTCTGGTACATCATCGCGAAGGTCATGATGAGCGAAGCGGCACAAGCTTGCATCTCGACCTCGGTGGCCAAGAAGCCGTGCGAAAGCCCGCCCACGATGAGGAAGGTCGCGTTGGCGAGCATGGAGATCAGGGACAGCAGCATGCCCGGAGCGATGGTCATAAACATGTCGTAGGCAGCAAAGCGATGATAGCGGAACATCGACTTGACCAGGTACTTACCGTAGGTAAAGAACACCTGGTAGAAGCCCTTGGTCCAACGCATGCGCTGTTTCCAGGACGCCTTAAACGTCACGGGCTGTTCGTCAAAGAACTCCGCCGGTGCATAACCGATGCGAATGCCATGGATGGCGCAGAACGTGGTGAACTGAATGTCCTCAGTCAGCGTGTGGAACTGCCAGCCGTGCATGCCTTCGATAACGCTGGCAGAAATGAGATAGCCCGAACCCGAGACAGCGCAAGACGTCTTGCAGATGTTGCGCGCGTTGTTGAGGAAGCGCGCCTCGCGCAGATACCAGGTGGCATTAGCTGCCGAGATCCACGAGCTGCCGAAGTTCTTGGAATTGCGATAGCTCGTGACCACATGGAAGCCCTGGTCAAAGGCATCATTCATCTTGGAAACGTAATCGCGGGAGATAACGTTATCGGCATCGAAGATAAAGTAGCCCTCAAACGTGTCGGGATACTCGTTGAGAATGCGGTCGAAGCCAAAGTCCATGACCCAGCTCTTGCCCTTGCGGGCCAGGTCATTGCGCTCGTAAACAATGGCACCGGCCTCGCGTGCGAGCTGCGCGGTGTTGTCGGTGCAGGCGTCGGCAACGACAAAGACCTCGATAAGCTCGGACGGATAGTCCTGCTCCTTGATGGAGCGTACGAGATTGGCAATTACGGCTTCCTCGTTATGCGCAGCAATGAAGAAGGCATAGCGGTGAAGTTTTTTGGCCTTGGGAGGCGCGACCTCGCCGCGAAGAGCGCCAATGACAAAGAAGACCACCTGGTACAGAAAGCAGACCGTGAGCAGCGTGACAACAATCTGGTTGAAGATCACGATGGGTGTGTTGGTTTGTAAAAAGGCGAGCATGCAGGCTCCCGAGAACGCGTTACGTAAACAACCGTATATCTTACCGCAGGCTTACCGAGTTCAAGAAACCACCTAATACTGGCTAGGCTTCGAGCAGACCGAGCTGCGGAACGATTTCGTCGCCGGCAGCGGTGCGGCCAAGCGAGCGCGGGGCCAGGTCGTCAAGAACCGCGGCGAGATCCCACGGTAGCTCGTCGCGGCACTCAATGCGCTCCCCCGTCACGGGATGGTCGAATGCAACACGCCAGGAATGAAGGAATTGCCTGGTCAGACCCTGATCGGCGCGTGCATCGCACTTGCCGTAGAGCGGATCGCCCACGCAGGCGTGGTTGATATGGCGCATATGCACGCGAATCTGATGTGTGCGGCCCGTAAACAGGTGGCACTCGACGAGCGTATAGCCGTCGTCAAAACGCGTGGAATCGAAGCGCTCGAGGACCTTAAAGGTCGTAATGCCCTGGCGCGCGAAAGGATCGTCCGAAACGGCCATCTTGACACGGTCACGCGTAGAACGGGCAATGCCGGTGTTAATGGTGCCCTCATCCATAGCGATATGTCCGTGAACGAGCGTGATATAGCGACGATCGAGCGTGCGCGTGCGAATGAGATTTTGGAGCGCGCGCTGCGTGTCGTCGTCTTTTGCCGCAAGCATGAGGCCCGAGGTATCGCGATCTAAACGATGCACGATGCCGGGGCGGTCCTCACCCTGCACGGTACCCAGATGGTCAATGCCGCAGTGGTAGACCAGAGCGTTCGCAAGCGTGCCGCTCTCGTGGCCATGGGCGGGATGGCACACCAGGCCGCGCTGCTTGGAGAGCACGATGAGGTAGTCGTCCTCGTAACGGATATCGAGGGGGATGGCCTCGGGAATCACATCAGTGGGATCATGCGGCTCGGGCAGGTCGACCGAGATGCGGTCACCGGAGCGCACAGCATATTTTTTTGATAGGCAGGTCTCGCCGTTCACGATTACGGCGCCGCCCTCGATCAGATGCGCGCAGGCAGAGCGCGTGGGGCAGCCGTCGTTGGCACCCAGAAAGGCGTCGAGACGCTGGCCAGAGCAATCGTCGGCAACAAGAATATGGATGTCGGCCATTAACGCTCATTCCTTTCGCGAATCTTGCGGGCACGCTCCCCACGCTGCTTGGCTTTGCGCTTGGCGCGGGCCTCATCACGGGCATTGAGCTCGGCAGTCGCATCGACTTCGCGGGGCGCAGGGCTCAAGAACATGTAGCCGATGAGGGCAAGCACAACGCCTACGGTGATGCCGATATCGGCCACGTTAAAGACGGGAAAGTCGATGAAGGTGGTGGCAATAAAATCGGTCACAAAGCCAAAAGCCAGGCGATCGATCGCGTTGCCAATGGCGCCACCCACGACCATGGCCATGCCCACAACCTCCAAGCGAGCAAGCTGGGGCGTGCGAAGCAAGTACACGGCAATGGCGACAATGACCGCAAGCGCCAGCAAAGCGAACGCAACGCCATGCCCCTCGCCCATGCTAAAGGCAGCACCGATATTACGGACAAACATAAAGTCAATGACACCGGGGATGACGGTCACATGCAAAGCGTCGCCCACGGCACGAACCGCAAGCTTGGTCAGCTGGTCAAGAAGCAGCACAACCAGCGCCACCCCACCAGCAACACCCAAACGCCAACGCAAAGGCGGCGTCATACCCCCAGCACGACCCAAATCAATCCCCTACCCTCAAGAACATCGAATTCCGTTTAACGCAGTAGATAATCATACATTGACGCAAGCAAGAAGCGACAAATCTCCCAAGAACGGAAACACCGCAGGTAGAGCATAAATGAGCGAGCGGGTCGCATTTGAGACAAGGTGACGTGAAATGAAAGGGCGCTGACCTTTCGGTCGCGCCCTTGAAATTGAACGTCAGATTGTCCAAATGCGACCCGCGCAGCATCGGCAGGTCCGCCGTTCGGCAGAACGGCGGAACCCCCAATTGCCGCTCTGGCGGGTTTGCAGCGTCAACCTGTTACGCGGTTTGGTAAAACCGCGTAACTACAAGGCCTCCGCGCAGCGCTTGCAGATATGTGCGTGGCCGTTGTACTCGCCAACGGTGGTGCGGTAGTTCCAGCAACGGTCGCAGCACTCGCCCTCGGCTGCCTCGATGGCAACGGAGAGCTCCTCGCCCTGGGTCAGCTCAACATCGGAGACGATGTAGAACTCGGCCAGGTCGACGGCCTTGTCGCCGGTCAGCAGCGCGTACATCTCGGCGGGAACGACCGCCTTGACGCGGACCTGCTGGCTCTTAGTAAAGGTGCCGGCAGAACGGGCATCCTCAAGGGCCTTGGTCACGGAGCTACGGAGCTCGAGCGAAGCCTCGAGCACGCCCTCAAACTCATTGGCCTCGTCGACCGTGATGGGCGACTTGTACCAATCGAGCAGCGCGGCGTACTTCTGGTGGTCGACGCAGCCGGCGGGCGCATATGCCATGGCCTCATCGACCGTGTAGGACAGGATCGGCTGCAGGTCGCGCATGAGCATCGAGAAGAGCTCGGCCAGCACGGTCTGGGCGCTGCGGCGCTCGAGCGAGCCGGGCTTATCGCAGTACAGACGGTCCTTCAGGGCGTCGAGGTACACGTTGGAGAGCTCGGTAACCACGAAGTCGTAGAGCGCACGGTAGGCGCGCGGGAACTCGTAGCTGGCGTAGGCATCGTCGACTTCGGCCTGAACCTGGGTTAGGCGGGCAACCATGAGCTTGTCGAGCGGCAGCAAGTCGGCAAAGGCGACGCCGTCGGTCTCGGGCTCAAACTGACCCTCGAGCTCGGAGAGCAAGAAGCGCAGTGTGTTGCGGAAACGACGGTAGGCATCGGACGTACGAGCAAGGATCTCGTGGTCGATGGAAACGTCGGAGCTGGTATCGACGGAGGCAACCCACAGACGGATGATGTCGGCGCCCATCTCGTCGCAGACCTTGTTGGGGTCGATGACGTTGCCGAGCGACTTGGACATCTTGCGGCCCTGGCCATCAAGCGTGAAGCCCTGAGAGACGACCGCCTTGTACGGAGCATGGCCGTTGGCACCCACCGAGGTGAGCAGCGAGCTCTGGAACCAACCGCGGTGCTGGTCGGAGCCCTCGAGGTACACATCCGCCGGATACTCCAGCTCGGGACGGTACTCGCAGACGGCCTTCCAGGACACGCCGGAATCCCACCACACGTCGAGGATGTCCTTATCGGCCTTGAGGTGATGACCGCCGCACTTGGGGCAGACGCAGGCCTCGCCCAGGTAGCTCTCGGGAGCGTCGGTGAACCAGGCGTCGGAGCCCTTCTCGTGGAAGAGCTTGATGACGGCGTCGAGCGTGGCGTCGTTCATGACCTTCTCGCCGCAGTCGGCGCAGGTGTAGCTGGGGATAGGCACGCCCCAGTTGCGCTGACGGCTGATGCACCAGTCGGGACGCTGCTCGACCATGGCGCCGATGCGGTTTGCCGCGTGGGCCGGATACCACTTGACGTTCTCGCGGACCTCTTTGCCAGCCTGCTCGCGCAAACCGGTCTTGTCCATCGAGACAAACCACTGGTCGGTAGCACGGAAGAGCACCGGGTGCTTGCAGCGCCAGCAGTGCGGATAGCTGTGCGTGATCTTCTTCTCGAGGACTAGGGTGCCGCGCTCGCGCAGGAACTCGATGATGTGCGGGTTGGCCTCGTCGGTATCCATGCCGCTGAAGGGGCCACCGGTGCCAAACTCCTCGCCGGTGTAGAACTTGCCGTCGTCATCGACCGGCATGCAGATGTCGGTGATGCCCTCCTTGAGGCAGGCAAAGTAATCGTCGACGCCGTGGCCGGGCGAGTTGTGGACAATACCGGTACCGTCATCGACACCGACGTAATCGGCCAGCAGTGCCACGCCCTCGACACCGTCGAAGATCGGCTGCTTGTAGTGGATGTGGTGGAAGGTCTCGGCGGGAACCACATAGGGCTTGCCGTCGACCATAACCGGAGTGTACTCCCAGCCAAACTCCTCGCAGCACTTAGGAGCCAGGTCCTCGAGCATGACCTCGGCGCGGCCGTCGTGCTCAACGGCGACGTAGGCGGCGCCGGGCTTGAGGGAAACTGCCTGGTCAGAGGGGATGGTCCACGGCGTGGTCGTCCAGATGATAAAGTCGACCGGGCCGTCGAAGTTCTCGAGACCGGCGGGCTTGGAGGTCATCTCAAAGCGCACGAAGATGGACGGGCTCGTCTCGTCGGAGTACTCGATCTCAGCCTCGGCCAGCGCGGTGTGGCAGTGCTTGCACCAGTGGACGGGCTTGTGGCCGCGATAGATCATGCCCTTGTCGAACATGGCCTTGAAGACCTCAATGTCGGCGGCGTCATGCTGGTGATAGAGCGTCAGATACGGGTTGTCCCAGTCGCCAAGCACGCCAAGGCGACGGAAGCCAGCCTTCTGGAGCTCGATGTTCTCGACAGCGAACTTGTTGCAAAGCTCGCGGATCTTAGCCGTGGAGGTCTGGTTGAACTTCTCGGTGCCGAGCTTCTCCTCGACCTTATGTTCGATCGGCTGACCGTGGCAGTCCCAACCGGGAACATAGGGAACCTCATAGCCCTGCATCATCCAGTAACGGTTGATCATGTCCTTGGAAATCTTGTTCATGGCGTGGCCGATGTGGATCGGGCCGTTGGCGTACGGAGGGCCGTCGTGCAGCACGAACTTCTTGTGACCCTCGTTCTTCTTTAGAACTTGCTCGTAGACCTTGTTGTCCTGCCAGTCCTTGAGTCGCTTTGGCTCGGACTTGGAAAGACCGGCACGCATGGGAAATCCGGTTTTGGGCAGATTCATCGTCTGCTTGTACTCGTTTGCCACGGTACCCCTTTCTTGTCATGGGCGCGCACGCCCTCTGGGCACCAAAAAAGCGCCCGTCCCTACAAGCTGGGACGAAGCGCCACAAAACGGGCTGCACGCCCGCAAAAGCTCTTCGCATAACCACCCAGCTTAGATGCCCTCGCCCGCGTATTCGCGCGCTCGCATCCGTTACTCGGCTGGCCTGTATCGACGACCATCTCGGCGATGTCTACTAAGACGAACCTGCGCGGCACGTCCGTTGGGACCGCAGCTCCGGGGTGATTTTCATCGGTCGCATGCACGGGTTCTCAGCGCTTCCCGCTCTCTGTAGCATGCGGACGGCCGACTACTCGTCCCCATCAACGCTTATGCGGTGTATGCTAGCACGTTCCGCGTCGGCGAAAAACCCTCAACACTGGTTTTATACGTTCGAAATTTCTCGCTATTACAGCCCTTCTCTAGGAGCAAAATACCTGAAAGCACTTTATCGAACGAAAGAAGATTGCTATGCGCACGATTGGAATGAGCGACTACACCGTTGGCGAGGATTGCTTTACCGAGCTGCCAACTGCACTGGCGGAGTACGGCGCGAAGAAAGTCGCCATCATTGGCGGCAAGCGAGCCCTGGCTGCGGCGCTGCCGGGAATCGAGGCGGCACTTGAAGGTACCGATGTCGAGGTCCTGGAGACGCGCGTCTATGGCACCAACAGTACGCGTGCCAATATCGCCAAGGTCGTGAACTCCCCTGCCTGCCAGGAGGCTGATGTTCTTATCGCCTGCGGCGGCGGCAAGGCGCTCGACACCGTCAAGACGGCGGCCATCGAGCTCAAGAAGATCGTCTTCACTGTCCCGACGATCTGTTCCAACTGCTCCGCCGCGACCGCCATTGCCGTCGTGTACAACGACGACGGCTCGCTCGAGGGATATTCGTACCCCAACCGACCGGCGCACATCTTCATCAACCCCAAGATCATCGCCGAGGCACCGGCAGAGTACTTCTGGGCCGGCGTGGGCGATGCCCTGTCTAAGCAGCCCGAGGTCGAATACGCCACGAGCGCCGGCAACCTGGAGCACACCGCCGGTCTTGGCCTGGCACTCGCCCACACCTGCTCCGAGCCGCTGTTTACCTATGGTGTGCAGGGTCTTGAGGATGTGCGCCAGAATCTGTCGAGCGAGGCCGTCAAGCAGATCGCGCTCGACATCGTTGTCAACACGGGCTATGTCTCGAACCTGACCAACCAGAACGATTATTACTACAACTCGAGCGTGGCGCACGCGTTCTACAACGCCACCTGCAGCATTCCGCGTGAGGGCACCTACCTGCATGGCGAGGTCGTGAGCCTGGGCGTGCTGGTACTGTTTGCCTATACGGGCGATACCGAGAACCTTGAGCGCTACGCCGCCTTTAACAAGCAGATGGGGCTGCCCGTAACGCTTGAGCAGGTTGGCCTTACCGAGGCAGATATCCCGGCCCTGTGCGAATACGCGCACGCCACCAACGAGTGGAAGCAGGGAAACCCCGAGCCCTTCACCGACGAAAAATTCGCCGCCGCCATCAAAGCTGCCAACGCCTACGGCCACACCCTCTAGCTCTAACCCAAAACCACCACAAGGGAGCAGTACCTTTGTGGTGGTTTTTTATTGCACCACCATTCAGTTCGTACTCGAACCCGGTTCTTTACAAGAAAGGGTTCAGGTACGTTTTTTATCGTAAATTCTGCGGAAGGACTACTCGGAACGGTAAACAGGAACGAACAAAGGCAGGGCATCATCGTGGTGATGGTATCCTGCCTTTTATTTTGCGAAACCAAGGTCGCTTTATGCGAACTTGATCGCCACTTATATGGCGCATTGATGGCAATTGCTGCGTACGTGCGTACCGGGAGCCTGTACACCTCTGGCAAGGCGTAACACACTAGTCTTTGTTCCAAAGTCCGTGTGCTAAGGGGGCAGGGCCCTTAGAATTCCTGTGGAGTGTGTACGCACGTACGTAGGAAAACAGCAAATTACGCTATATCAGGGCGTTCTTTCATTGGAGCGTATGGTATACACGGCTTAGTTCAACAAATAAGAATTTATATATAAAGGAGAATATTGATGAAAATGTTTTTATGTTCGCACTTTTCAAGTGTAGGAAGTCTGATAAAGGAAGAAATTGAAAATAAAAAAGTCACATTTATTCCAACAGCTTCGCTGCGTGAAGGCTACACCGGTTATGTCGGCTCGGCTCGATAATTATTCAAAAAGTTGGGAGCAATCGTAACTGAAATTGATATTTCAACGGAGGCTTATTCAACGATACAGTCTCTTTTTGAAGATGCAGATGTGATCTATTTTACCGGCGGAAATTCTTTTTTCCTTATAGACCAGCTCCGTAAAACGGGAACGGATGAGCTGCTGAAGAAAGAATTGGCAAAGGGAAAACTGATGATTGGTGAATCGGCAGGTGCGATTGTATGCGCTCCAAGCATCCAATATATCGAGCAAATGGATGAAAAGCCGGAGGACTACTCACAAGAAGATGATGCAGGGCTTAATTTGATTGATTTCTATGTTCTTCCGCATTTTCTTACAGCACCATTTAAGAAAGTTACCGAGAAAATAATGGCTGAGTTTTCGGATTTGAATCTATGCCCAATTAACAATCGTCAGGGAATTTTAATTGATGGTGAAGGTTCAAAGGTTATTTGCAAAGACTAATTTAAAATTCAAGTTTGCTGCACTCGTTCCTAGCAGGGTTTGGGGCAGGCACGCCCCAACAAGAAGCCGTCCCAAAGGGGCAAGAATGGGGACTGCGGACGATTTCTTGGACCGTTACGTGGCCCTTCCCAGCGCGGCGCGGAACTCGGCCGGCGTGCGGCCGCCGAGCGCATCGCTGCGCCTCTCCGTATTGTATCGGCCGATCCAGCCCCCGAGCTCCTCGATGAAGCGGGCGGGGGTCCAGCCCGACCAGTCCCTGCCGTGCCAGAACTCCCTCTTGAGCAGGCCGAAGAAGCCCTCCATCGCCGCGTTGTCCGGGCTGCAGCCCTTGGCGGACTGGATTGGTTACACTGATGTGGACAGTTACGGGAGGGGCGCAAGAGACGGGAGGGCCGTGTACGCGTTCCTGCGCGAGAGCCGCGGGGAGGGGCTGCCTGGGTACGGCGCCTGTCAACTCGGCCTACGTCTTTGATGACCGGGTCGTACTCAATATCAAATTCACGGATGATGCCAAAACGGTCACCCGTGAGGAAGTGTTGGGTTCGAGTGCTGCGGTCAATGTTCCAACATGCTGGGGTCGAACTCGCTTGCCGGGATCACACGGTAGCCGTGGCGCAAGAGCATGTCGACGAAGACGCCGTTGCCCGCGGTGAGCGTACCGCTAAAGGTGCCGTCGTAGACGCGGCCCGCGCCGCACGAGGGACTACGGTCCTGCAGGATGCACGCGGCGATCTCTTCCGGCCCACCCGCCTGCTCGCACATGTCGAGCGCACGTTGGGCGCCTAGGCGAAATTCCAGGTCAACGGACACGCCCTCGCAGGTACAGACCTCGCCGTTCACAATCTCGGACGGCTTGCGCGGCGTAGGCAGGCCGCCAAAGACCTCAGGGCACACCAAGAGGACCTCGGTCCCTGTACGCTCGCAGGCCTCGACCAACTCGCGATGATAGTTGTCGAGCCCATTATACTTGCAGCTCTCGCCCATCAAACAGGCACTCACCACGATCTTCATTTCCATCCCTCTCAAGCAAAACGCCCCATTTGAGTAAGCTGCTCAAATGGGGCGTCGGCGTTTACTGGCTCGGCCGCGGCTTTACTGCTGCGTGGGCATCAGCGGATTCTCGCGCGTGAGGAGGTTCATGAACTCCTCACCCGTAATGGTCTCCTTCTTGTACAGATAACGAGCCAGCTCATGGAGCTTAAACTTGTTCTCCTTGAGGATCTGCAGAGCGCGGTCGTGCGCATCCTCGATCAGCTTGGCGACAATCGCGTCCACGCGCTCGGCCGTACCGGGGGCGCAGGTGAGCGACGTGTCCTGGTTAAGGTACGCATTCTGAACGGTACCGAGTGCCATCATGCCAAACTCATCGGACATACCAAAGCGCGTCACCATGTTACGGGCGAGCTTGGTGGCCTGCTCGATATCGTTGGCGGCGCCGGTCGTCATCTCACCAAAGATGAGCTCCTCGGCTGCACGGCCACCGCAATAGACGGCGAGCTTGTCCAGGACCTCCTGGCGCGTGGTCAGGAAGCGCTCATCCTCCTCGACCTGCATGGTGTAGCCCAGAGCACCGCTCGTGCGTGGCACGATGGTGATCTTCGTGACCGGCGCAGAGCCCTTCTGGCGAGCGGCAACAATGGCATGGCCGATCTCATGGTAGGAAACGACCTGCTTCTCGTGGTCGGAAAGCACCGTGGACTTACGCTGTTGGCCGGCAATGACGACCTCCACCGACTCCTCGAAGTCGTCCTGGGTTGCACGCTTGCGACCTTCGCGAACGGCGCGCAGGGCGCCCTCGTTGATGATATTGGCCAGGTCGGCGCCCGAGGCACCGGGCGTGGCACGGGCAATCGCGGTCAGATCGATCGGCGGCTCGGTCTTCACACTCTTGGCGTGGAGCTCGAGGATGTTCTTACGGCCGGTCAGATCGGGCAACTCGACGGGGATGCGGCGGTCAAAACGACCGGGGCGCAGTAGAGCGGGATCGAGACTGTCGGGACGGTTGGTGGCAGCGAGGACAACGATACCCTTGTGGTTATCGAAGCCATCCATCTCGGTCAGCAACTGATTGAGCGTCTGCTCGCGCTCGTCGTTGCCGCTAAAGCCGCCGCCATCGCGCTTCTTACCGATGGTATCGATCTCATCGATAAAGACGATACACGGGGCCTTTTCCTTGGCCTGCTTAAACAGGTCACGAACCTTTGCAGCGCCGCGACCAACAAACATCTCAACGAACTCAGAGCCCGAAATGCTAAAGAACGGAACACCGGCCTCGCCGGCAACAGCCTTGGCAAGCAGGGTCTTACCGGTACCCGGAGGGCCAACAAGGAGAGCACCGCGCGGCAGCTTGGCGCCGATCTCCTCGTAGCGCTGCGGCTTCTCCAGAAAGTCGACGACCTCCTTGAGAGACTCCTTGGCCTCTTCCTGGCCGGCGACGTCCTTAAAGGTCACGCCCACGTCCTTGGAGGCGATCACGCGCGCGCCGGACTTACCCAGTCCGCCGCCGCCAAAACCGCCGCCACCAAAGTTCATCGACGGGCCGTCATCGCCCATAGCCTTCTTCATGCGGCGGTTAAGCCACCAACCGATGAGGAAGAAAATCGCCATGGGAAGAATGAGAGTGAGCAGGTAGTAGGTCATCAAACCCGAGTTTTTATCGGGAACGACCGACTCCAGCGAAGCGCCAGACTCAAGCACGCGATCGGTAAAGCCCGCATCGTTCGGCACACCGGTCGTCTTATAGGCGATGTTCTCGTCCTCGCCCTTCTTGGTGTAATAAATCGTATAGTCGTCGGTGTTGTACTCGACCTTTTCGACGCTCTTCTTGTCGAGCGCTTTCACAAACGTCGAGTAATCGGTCTCCGTAATCTGCTGCGTGTGACCGATGTTGGGGAACAGAACGGTCGAGAGCACGAGGTAGACGACGAAGGCGATGAGCACGTAGAGGATCATATTCCGTCTACGCTTGTTGTCATCCATCTCCATCTGCTTGAACTCCATCTACTGGGGTTGATAATGGTTTCTAGAATACCCAACCCAAGCGACGATAAACCGACGCCGGGCACGAAAGGACAGATATGGCATCACTGGAAGTCGGCAAGGTTCAGATCTATACGGGCGACGGCAAGGGCAAGACGAAGGCTGCTTTGGGGCGCGAGAGGATGTCGAGGAACTGATTGCGATAAAGCCCGCCACCACGGAACTCGTGCTCACCGGCCGCGGGCTGCTGCCGTTGGCCGACCTCGCGGACTTAGTCACCGAAATGCGTCCCATCAAACACTACTTCGACGAAGGCCTCCTAGCCCGCCAAGGCATCGAATACTAATTGATTCGTTTTCCGCCAACACCTACAGCTCATAAGGAAGTTGCGGTGGAATAGTACTTGTTTGACGGTCCGCAAGGGCTTTTCAGGAACTATTTCACCGCAACTTATCAGGGGTATCCGACGGATGAGCTAGGCGGTGGCGCGACCTAGCCAGTTGCCGCTGTGGTGGTAGATGGTGAACAGCGTGGCCGTGATGAGCCAGGTTACGGGGTAGACCAGCAGTAGATGCTCGAGCGACGGATCGAACGGCATAATCGCAAACACCCAGATCACCCTGAGCACGACAGTGCCAAAAATCGTGAGCAGCATGGGCTGCAAGCTCACGCCGGCACCGCGAATGGATCCCGACGCGTTCTCGATAATCGAGAAAATCGCGTAGAACGGCGCGATAAAATGAAGAATCGTCGTGGTGTACGCCGAAATCGAAGCATCGTCGACAAACAAACGCGACAGCGGGCCCGAGAACACCAGCAGCACGGCAGACAGGCCACCAATGAGCATAAACGACAGCACGAGCGACGTATGGTAGCCCTTGCGCATGCGCTCGTAGTTGCGCGCGCCAAAGTTCTGCGCCGAGAACGTAGTGATCGATACGCCGAGCGCCTCGGTCACCATCCAGATAATGCCATCCAGGCGCCCAGATAGACCCCAAGCAGTCGTGACATCGGCGCCAAACGAATTAACCGACACCTGGATCAGCACGTTCGAAATCGAATAGGCAGCCGATTGAAAACCGAGTGGCAGACCACACGAGATCATACTCTTGCAAATACCGCGATCGATACCGAGCTTAGACAGCGAAAGACGCCATGCGCCCGGAGCGCGCATCATGCACAACACGATCATCGTTGCATTGGAACAAATGGTCAGCGCCACCGCGATGCCGCAGCCCAGCGCCTCCATATGCAACACAACGACAAAGATGATATCCAGCACCACGTTAACAAGGCAGCCAGAGGCAATGATCACGGCGGGCCCGCGCGTATCGCCCACGGCACGCAGCAGTGCGGTTCCCATATTCAGCAGCAGTGCCGCAACCATCGCGGCAAAATAACAGCGAGCATAGGCAACGCCCTCGGCAAGTAGCTCGTGCGGCGTATTCATCAACACCAGCATGGGCTCGACAAAAACCATGCCAAGAATGGAAACGACGATGCCGCCCACCAAAGCAAGCGTCATGGCTGTATGGACCGAACGGCTCAGGCGCTCGTCATCGTGCTGGCCAAAAAACTGACCCGTGATAACGGCACAACCGGCGCCAACGCCAACGCAAAAGCCAATGCAGAGCTCGGTGAGCACCATCGTGGCCTGAATGCCACCCAATGCGAGCTTGCCGCCAAACTGGCCGACGATATACGTACCGATAAGCGTGTAAGCCTGCTGAAAAAACGAACTAAAGAAGATGGGGACGCACAGCGACAGCAGCTGTTGCCAAATGACACCCTGCGTTACATCGATAGCCGTAGATTTCTTAGCCACACGCCCTCCCCGCCAACGTATGTTAAACAACAAAACGGCAATTTAAAACCAAAGCCAATACCAGCTTAACACCGACCGGCGTCGACCGAAACACCCCGAATTAGAGCGCAGTGTAGAATAACTGCCTAGTGATACAAACCCGGCTGGTAGTGGTACTCATTGCTCACGTGCGGGCACAGCTGCCAAAAGGCGACTGCGCTCGCCGCGGCCACGTTGAGCGAATCGACCCCGTGCGCCATCGGAATTCGCACGGCTCGGTCGCAGCCCGCAATGGTCTTGGCGCCCAAGCCAGCACCCTCGGTGCCCATAAAGATTGCCAGGCGGTCAATCTCCTGCAGCGCGGGATCGTCCAACGACACAGAATCATCCGTCAACGCCATGGCGGCACACGAAAAGCCGGCATCGTGCAGCGCCGCCAGCCCATCATGCGGCCATACGCGCGCCTCGCTGCCAATGCGCGTCCAAGGCACCTGGAAAACCGTGCCCATGCTCACGCGGGCCGAGCGACGGTACAGCGGGTCACAGCAAGTAGGGCTCACCAAAATGCCATCGACGTTCAGCGCAGCCGCCGAGCGGAAAATCGCGCCAACATTGGTGTGATCGACAATACCCTCAAGCACGCACACGCGCACCGGACGATCCCCCGCCGCCTCGACGACGCCGCCCAAGAACTCATCAACCGGAATCTGACGCGGGCGACGGAACGCCGCCAGCGCGCCGCGCGTCACGTTAAAGCCCGTCAACTGCTCCATGAGCTCCATGGAAGCCACGAACACGGGAACCGGACCCGCTCCCTCGCGCACGACAAGCTGGTCAAACAGCGGCATCATCTGGTCGAGCCAGCGCTCGCCTAAAAGAAAGCTCACCGGCTCGTATCCGGCGCGAACCGCACGCTCGATGACCTTGGCACTCTCGGCGATAAAAATGCCCTTCTGCGGCTCCAGCACGCAGCGAAGCTCACGCTCGGTCAGTCGCACGTAAGCATCGAGCCGCTCGTCCTCGAGCGAATCGATTCGCAGCACCTCAACGGCATCAGTCATAGCAGCCAGCCTGTACCCTTCTTTACAGCACATCTATACCAAACGAGGCGACGCTAAGCGCCGCCCCATGCATTCAATCAACCCGATGATACCGTTCACGCCAGACGATTTACGCCTCGATGCGACGATACGTCACGAACTCATAATTGACGCCCTCGTCACCCTCACCGGCGTCAATCGTCGCGACCCCGCTACGCTGCGCAATCTCCCACGCGGGATCGGCGTCCAAGTCGGGAAAGTACGTGTCCACGACATGCACGCAGTGGTTATGAGTGACCTCGGCCTCCACGCAGTACGGCAAAAACTGCCGATAGACATCGCCGCCACCGATCACCCAGGCAACGAGCTCATCGGCAACCGCAGAGAGCGCTTCGTCAACGCTATGCACCACGTCGACGCCCTCGTGGGTAAAGCCCATATCGCGCGTAAGCACGATATTGCGGCGGTTCTTGAGAGGACGCCCGCCGGGAAAACTCAGCAGCGTCTTACGTCCCATGATAACCGGGCAGCCCTTGGTGCAGGCCACAAAATGGCGCATATCGGCGCGATTGGACACCACCATGTCGCCCTCGCACCCAATGCCCCAATCGTCACACACGGCGACGATAGCAGATAGCTTACACGTCATGAGCACCACCTACACCGCAATGGGAATGTTCTTGACCTGCGGGCCGTGCTCATAGCCCTCGACGATCAGGTCATCGGTCGTAAACGCATAGAAGTCATGCACATCGGGGTTGAGCGTTACCTTGGGTGCCGCAAACTGCGGACGCTCGATAAGCTCGCGGACGATATCGACATGACGATCATAGATATGGGCGTCGGCGATCACGTGCAGCAGCTCACCGGGAATCATATCGACCGACTGCGCGACCATCATCAGCAAAATGGCGTACTGGCACACGTTCCAGTTGTTCGCGGCCAAAATGTCCTGGCTGCGCTGGTTGAGAATCATGTTGAGCGTCGGCTTGTCGTCCTGAGGACGCTGCGTCACGTTATAGGTCACGCTATAGGCGCACGGATAAAGGTGCATCTCGGACAGATCGCTAAACACGTACGTATTGGTCATAATGCGGCGACTATACGGCGTGTGCTTAAGGTCGTACAGCACACGGTCCATCTGGTCGAAGTCGCCCTCGACGTAATGGCTCTTCTGACCAATCTGATAGCCGTAGGCTTTACCGATGGAACCGGTCTCATCGGCCCACTCATCCCAGATATGGCTGTTGAGATCGTGCACGTTATTGGACTTCTTTTGATAGATCCACAGAATCTCGTCCATGGCAGACTTAAGCGCCGTACGACGCAGGGTGAGCGCGGGGAACTCCTCGCGCAGATCATAGCGCGCCGTGACACCAAAGTTTTTAATGGTATAGGCAGGGGTGCCGTCCTCCCACACCGGACGGACCTTTTGGCCCTCGGTGGTGGTGCCATGGTCCAAGATATCGCGGCACATGGTTACAAACTGCTGATCAGCTTTGCTCATTGACCCTCCTGTCAGTCGCCTATAAGCGAGATTTATTGTAGCCCAGGCGCGCGAGTGTCGAATTGGACACTTAGTCCGGCACACGCAATGCACGGCAGCGCGGCTCCGCATGTTGCAACGAGGCATCTTAGCCTTTTTCTGACATATGACAGAAATGCCTTGCGCCCAACGACTAACGCGTTATCCTATTGTTGACATATGTCAGATAAGGAGTGTGCATGGCAGGAAGACGCGAAAAACTGCGCCGCGTCGGGATCATCCCCGAATACCGCGGCTTTACCCCCGATGGCCTGGCCAGCGGTGATGCCATCGACATGACCGTCGACGAGCTTGAGGTGCTGCGCCTGTGCGATCTGGAGGGCCTCAATCAGGAGGCCGTCGCCCTGCACATGGGCATCGCCCGCGCCACGGTGGCGGCAATCAGCAGTCGCGCGCATCGCAAGGTGGCAAACGCGCTGGTCAACGGACGAGCGCTCGTCATCGAGGGCGGCAATATCGCGTACTCCCCCATCGCCACGACGACGGCCGCATGGCCAGCAAAGGAGGTCGGCACCATGAGGGTGGCAACGACGTACGACAACGGCAACATCTTTATGCACTTTGGCCGCAGCGAGCAGTTCAAGATCTACGACATCCAGGATGGCAAGGTGCTCAACGAGCAGGTCGTAGGCACCGGCGGCACCGGCCACGGCGCCTTGGCGGGCCTGCTTGCCAACGGTGGCGTTGACACGCTCATTTGCGGCGGTATCGGCGGCGGCGCTATCAACGCGCTTGCCCAAGCCGGCATCACGGTCTATGCGGGCGCCCAGGGCAGCTGCGATGCCTGCGTCGAGGCCCTCATTGCCGGCACGCTCGCACAGAACGGCGAGGCCACCTGCGACTGCCATGGACATGATCACGAGCACATCCACGAGCATGGCGAGTCCTGCGGCTGCCACGGTCACCACGACCATGACGGGCACGAAGGCTGCGGATGCCACTAGCGGCAAGCACCTCGTCGAGAACGCGCTTCCACGCGTGCGACAACCAGCGAACAAACGGCGAAGGCCGCCTGGAACACCATCCAGGCGGCCTTCGCCATACACGACTCAACTAGTCGTTACTTCTTGTTGCGCATCTGCGCTTCCATCTGGCGCAGCAGGTCCATATCGGACTTGGGGCCGCCCGTTCCCAGGCCGCCCATGCCGCCCAGCCCCATGGCATCCAGACCGGGAATATTGGGCATGCGCATCTTTTTGCCCTTCTTACCCTTCTTGCCCTTCTTGCCACCGGCCTGCGCCTGATTGGCCATCGTGCGCATGCGGCCCATCATCTTATTCATCTCGCCCCACTGCTTCATAAGGCTATTGACCTCGGTGGGGGTCACGCCGGCGCCCTTGGCAATGCGGGCACGGCGCTGGCCGTTGATGATGGAGGGGCGAAGGCGCTCCTCCTTGGTCATCGACATGATGATGGCCTCGTTCTTATCGAAGATACCTTCGTCCAGGTTACCACCCATCTGGTTAAGCGCACGCTGGCCACCGGGGAGCATGCCCAGAATGCCCTTCATGCCGCCCATCTTCTTGACGGCCTTCATCTGGTCGAGCATGTCGTTCATGGTAAAGCCCTCGCGCAGCATGCGCTCGGCGGCCTCGAGCTGCTCGGCGTCGGCCGCCTCCTGGGCCTTCTCGATAATGCCGACAACGTCGCCCATACCCAGAATGCGCTTGGCCATACGATCGGGGTAGAACGGCTCCAGCGAATCGGGCTTCTCGCCCATGCTCACAAACTTGATGGGCTTGCCGGTCACCTGGCGCACGGAAAGCGCGCCGCCGCCACGGGCGTCGCCGTCGAGCTTAGAGATAATCACGCCGTCAAAGTCGGTGCGTTCGGCGAAGGTCGAGACGACGTTGACGATATCCTGACCGGTCATGGCATCGACGACCATCAGCACCTGATCGGGCTTGACGGCCTTCTTGATGTCCACGGCCTCCTGCATCATCTGCTCATCGATCTGAAGACGTCCGGCGGTATCGACGATGACCACGTCGCGCAGGTGGTCGACGGCCTCCTGGATGGCGCCCTTGGCGATATCGACCGGGTGCGCACCGTCGCCGCGGAAGACCGGTACGCCGATCTCGCCACCGAGCGTGGCCAGCTGGTCGGCAGCAGCGGGACGGTAGACGTCGCACGCGGCGAGCAACGGCGAGCGGCCCTGCTTCTTGAGCAGGTAGGCCAGCTTTACGGCAGCCGTGGTCTTACCGGAGCCCTGCAGACCCACAAGCATGATGACATTGGGAATGCGGTTGCTAAAGACGAGCTTGCTCTCGGTTGAGCCAAGCATCTCGGTGAGCTCGTCGAGCACGATCTTGACGACGTTTTGCGCCGGCGACAGCGACTCCATGACCTCGGCGGTCATGCAGCGCTCCTTGGTCTTGGCGACGAACTCCTTGACGACCTTAAAGTTGACGTCGGCCTCGAGCAGCGCCATGCGAATATCGCGCATGGCCGAAGTAATATCGGCCTCGGTCAGCTTGCCCTTGCCGCGCAGGCGGTCAAATGTGTCGTTGAGGCGATCGCTCAGGGAATCAAACACTAGTCACTCCTTAATTGGACTCGCCCACCAGGGCGCGGCAGAAATCTTTGGCATTGAACTCCTGCAGATCATCGACCTGCTCGCCCACGCCCACGCGCAGGATCGGGAGCTTGAGTTTCTCGGCCACGGCCATGGCGATACCGCCCTTAGCCGTGCCGTCGAGCTTAGTCATGATAATACCGTCCAGGCCCAGCGCCTCGTTAAACTCGAGCGCCTGGTTCAGACCGTTTTGGCCCGTCGCGGCGTCGATCACAAGCACGACCGAAACCGGCATGGGACCGGCGGCCATATTGGCGGCGCGCTTACGGGTCACATTGACCACCTTGGCAAGCTCGCGCATGAGCTCAGGGCTCGTGTGCAGACGGCCGGCGGTATCGATAAGCACCAGGTCGCTGCCGCGCTTGTCGGCCTCGTCGAGCACGTCGTAGCAAACACTTGCCGGGTCGGAGCCGCGGTCGCGCTTGATAACCGGTACGCCGGCACGCTGCCCCCACACATCGAGCTGCTCGATGGCGGCGGCGCGGAAGGTGTCGGCCGAACCGATCACCACGTTCTTGCCGCGGGCGGCCATGGCGCTCGCGATCTTACCGACCGTCGTGGTCTTGCCGGCACCGTTAATGCCCACAAACAGCACGCAGCTCGGCGTATCGGAAAACGGATCGCGCTCGATGGGCACAAAGTGCTGCTCGAGCTGCTCGGCCAGGGCACGGCGAAGCTGCGGAGCGGTCTTGAGGTTCTTCTTGGCCGCGGCGTCGCGCAGGTCATCGGAGACCTGAATGGCGATCTCGGCACCCATGTCACCCATGACGAGGGTGTCCTCCAAGTCCTCCCAAAAATCCTCGTCGACCTCGCCGCCAAAGTAAAAGACCTCGTTGAGGGCCTCGCGGCTGCGCTCAAGTCCGCGCGAGAGTGCGTCAAAGAATCCCATTATGCATTCACGACCTTTCCGGTTTCGCGATCGAGTTTTTGCGAGACGACGCGACTGACGCCGTCGGCTTGCATCGAGACGCCATAGAGGACGTCAGCGTCCTCCATAGTACGGCGCTGATGCGAGATGACCAAGAGCTGCGTATCGGAACGCAGTACATCAAGGGCGCCGATGAGCTTGGACAAGTTGGCGTCGTCGAGCGCCGCCTCGACCTCGTCCAGCACATAGAACGGCACCGTACGCGTGCGGTACACGGCAAAGAGCAGGGCGAGCGCCGTCAGGCTCTTCTCGCCACCCGACATGAGCATCATCTTGGTGATGCGCTTGCCGCGCGGCTGCGCCACGACCTCGATACCCGTATCAGCCGGGTGCTCGGGGTCGGTCATCTCCAGATGCGCCTGTCCACCCGGGAACAGCATGGCGAAAATCTCGCGGAAGTTCGCATCGACCTTCTCAAAGGTAACTAGGAAGGCCTTACGCATCTTGCGGTCGATAGCCACGGTTATCTTGGTGAGCGCCTTGCGCGCGCTCTCCAGATCGGCCAGCTGCTCCTCGATGTAGTCGGCGCGGCGCTTAAGCTGCTCGTACTCCTCCATGGCAACCTGGTTCACGGGGCCCAGATTGTTGATCTGACGCACGAGCTGGTTGAGCTCGCGCTCGGCGGCATCGCGGTCCGTGGGCGCCGGAAGCATGAGCGCTTCCTCGAGTACCGTAGTGCCATCGGCGGTAATGGCCTTGATGGCCGCCTCCACCTGCACCTCGAGCTTGCCGCGTGCGACCTTGAACTCGTTTTGCGTCGCGGCAGCGGTATCAACCTTATCTTTGGCGCGAGCAACTTCGGCCTTGGCGTCCTCGATGGTCTTCTTGAGCGAGGCGGAGTCTGCCTCCTCGAGCGAAGCCTGGTCACGCAGGCGCGCTGCCCAATCCGAAGCGCGTTCCAACAGGGCAGAATAGCGTTCGTGCATGGGATCGACGCGCAGGCGCAGCAGCTCGAGCGAGCGCGAGGCCTGGCGTGTTCCGCGGATACGACGGTCGATGCCCTCAAGACGATGCTCCAGGTCGGGCACGCGGCCCTTCAGCGAACGCAGGCGTTCACTCGTCTGGGCTAGGCGAACCTTGGCGTCGGCGAGCTTGCCGGCAGCCTCGGAATCGTCACGGCGAACGCGGTCGAGTTCGTCGTTGGCCTCGGCAATCTGCAAGCCCAGATCGCTTGCCTGCGCACGGGCCTCGTCACGCGAACGGGTGAGCTCGTCCACGCGCGGGCGCGCGGTGCGAACGGCCTCGGCAGCCTGCTCACGGCGCTTGGAGATACGCACGCGCTCGACCTCGGCATTGTTGGCGCTTTGCTCCAGACGGCCGATCTCGGACAACAGGGAGCGGCGCTCGCCCTCAAGGCGGGCAATCTCACCGGCGGCATCGCCCTCAGCGGCACGCGCTTCCTCAACGGCCGCATTGGCCTCGACGACCTGATCCGACACATGCTCAAACACAGCGGCCAAATCGGGCTCAAGCCCCTCCAGCTCGCGAATGCGACGCTTACGCTCCAGAGCACCCGACGCCTCGCCGGCATCGAGGCCCACACGCACCAGGCCGCCGCAGGCGACGCGGGCGCCATCGGGGGTCACGTAAGTCACGCCGTCAACGACCGGCGCCGAAAGCGCGGCAGAAAGATCGTCCACTACGTAATAGCCGCCGAGCAGCGCCTCGACGACGGGTCCGTAGCCTGCGCGCACGGACAGACGATCAACCAGGCGGGTACCGGCAGCGCCCTCAGCGGCGGTAGAGCCGCTCACGTCGCGCGCCACCAGCAGTGCCTCGCCCGAGGCCTTCTTCTGGTCCAGAGCGGCACGACTGGCACGCTCAAGCGCAGACGTATCGTCGAACAGAAGCGCATCGATATCGCCGGCGAGCAATTGCTCAACCAGGCCCTCAAGCTCGCGCGGGGCCTCGAGCACGTCGCCCAGACGACCCGAGACATCATCGCCCAGCGCACCCACCAGACGGCTCACCAGCGGCGAGCTGTCAGCCATGCGGGCATCGAGTTTCTTTTGGCTGGCAAGCTCCGAGCGCACCTCGGATAACTTGTTGCGCGCCTCACTCTCGCGGGCACGCAGGTCCTTCAGGGCCGCGCGTGCCGCCTCGGCGGCCTCACGCGCATCGACCTGAGCCTGGCGCGCTTCCTCAAGAGCGCCCTCAAGCTCCTCGGCGCGGTCGCGACGGCTCTCGAGCGAGGCCGTGACCTCCTCGAGCTGCTCGTCAATCTGCTCCAGGCGCGAGGCATACATGTTGTCCTCGACCTCGGCATTGCTCAAGGAATCCTTCACCTTGGCGAGCTCGAGCGCGGCGTTATCGGCTACGCGCTGCACATCGCGTTGTTCGCGCGTAAGCTTCGAAATCTGATTGTCGAGCGCCACGCGCCGCTCGTGGAGCTCGGCGGCGGCAGGACCAGCGGCGTCAACGTCCTCCTGGGCCTGCATATGCGCACCGGTCACTTCCTCAAGCTGCGCACGCGCGTCCTCAAGCTCCTCGACCACGCGACGACGCTGATGCTCGGAGCTCGAAATCTGACCGCGCATGTCAGACAGGCGCAACACCATGTTGTGGCCCTTTTCTTCGAGCAGGCGCATGTCGGAGTTAATGCGGCCGACCACATCTTGCATATGGCGGCGTTGCTCGCCCAGGTCGCCCACAAACAGGCCCTTTTCCTCGAGCATGAGCTGGAGCTTCTCGAGCTCGCGCTCCTTTTCGCCCAAGCGGTACTGCGCAAGCTCAAGCTCGGCCGCGCCCTCCTTGGAGCGGCTCTCCAGGTCGTTCCACTGCGACTGCAGCGAACGCAGCTCATCGACGGCCAGCATCTGCGTAAGCTCGTTCGCGCGCGAGGACAACTCTTTGTACTTGCGCGCACGATCGACCTGACGCTCCAGCGGTCGCAGCTGACGGGCGATTTCCTTATTGATGTCGCGGGCACGCGTCAGGTGCTCGTCCATCGACTTAATCTTTTTGAGCGCACGCTCCTTGCGGCGCTTGTGCTTGGAGATGCCGGCGGCCTCCTCGATGAGGGCGCGGCGCTCCTCGGGGCGGCTCTGCAAAATGGCGTCGAGCTTGCCCTGGCTGATGATGGAATGCGTATCCTTGCCCAGGCCCGAATCGTGCAGGATGTCCTGAATGTCCATCAGGCGGCACGGGCTCGAGTTGATGAGGTACTCGCTTTCGCCCGAGCGATACATACGACGGGTGATGGCGACCTCGTCAAAATCGACGGGCAGCATATGGTCCGAGTTATCGAGCACAAGCGTGACCTCGGCGACACCCACCGGCTTGCGCGCTGACGAGCCCGAGAAGATGACATCCTCCATGGCCTGGCCGCGCAACTGCTTGGCGCTCTGCTCGCCCAGGACCCACAGGATGGAGTCGGAGATGTTCGATTTTCCCGAGCCGTTGGGACCGACGATGACGGTCAGGCCCGGCTCAAACGTCATATGGGCGCGGTCGGCAAACGACTTGAACCCTTTGAGCGTGAGGGACTTGAGATACACGGTTCCTCGCTTACACGTGCTTCTTATTGAGAATCACGCCGTTGGTGGTGTAACCCATACGGTCGAGCGCCTCAAGCGCGGCGGCTCCCTCGGCTTCCTTCTTAGAGGAACCGGAACCGCGACCCTGGCGAATACCATCGATCAAAACCACAGCGGTAAAGGTGGGCGCATGCGCCGGGCCCTCGGAGCCAACGAGCTTGTACGCCGGAGGTTCGTGACCGTCGGCTTGCACGCACTCCTGCAAAAACGACTTGGGGTTCGCAGGATGCTCGGCACGCTCGGAAGCCAAATGCGGCTTAAGTGTACGGTGAATGAACTCCGCCGCCGCATCCCAGCCGGCATCCAGGTACAGCGCGCCCACGAGCGACTCATAGACGTTCTCGAGGGCCGAATGCAGGCCGCGCGCACCGGTACCGGTCTCGGAGGCACCAAAGATGATGATGTCGTCAATGCCCAGCTCGTGAGAAACCTCGGACAGCGTAGCGCCCGAGACAAGCGACACCTTCAGGCGCGTGAGCTTGCCCTCGTCAAACTCCGGATAGGACTCAAACAGGGAGCGTGCGACCACAGCGCCCAAAATGGAATCGCCCAAGAACTCAAGGCGCTCATAGCTGGCAGAAACCGGCTGGCCCTCGACTGCCGAGGGATGCGTAAGCGCCGCGCGCAGCAGCACCTTATTGTTGAACTCGTGGCCCAAGATTTCCTGGGCGCGCATAAGACGTTCAGACAAAGCCAAGACCTAGGCCTCCCTGGCGTTTTCGATGGCGTCGACGGCGTCGGCGACAGAGTTGAGCGAGAGCAGAGTCTCGTCATCGATCTCGAGGTTGAACTCGTCCTCGATAGCCGTAACCAGCTGCAGGCGCTCGAGCGAGTTGGCATCGAGGTCGTCAAAGGTGGTCTCCTCGCTAATTTCGGCAACATCGACGCCCAGAACGTCAGCAGCGACCTCGGCGATCTTGTCGAAGATTTCGGAGCGGTCCATAGCGCTTCCTCTCATAGTGCATGAATACCAAAAGAATGGTACCGCCCGGGCGGTACCAAGACACGGTTCTGATTCTACCCCACGACGTGCGCCGCGAAGCACATAACAGCGCCCTAACTCGCTCTTATAAAACGATACCGTCCATAGAGTTGGCGACATTCTCAACCAGCCCGGCGCGCACGGCTTCGGCCGCCGCGAGCGTACCGTTTTTGACAGCCTCGACTGAGGTGGCGCCATGGCCGATCAGGACCACGCCGCGCAGGCCCAGAAGAATCGCGCCGCCCTTGGCGTCGCCAGAGAGCTTGGCCTTAATCTCGCGCATCTGCTTTTTAATGAGCAGCGCGGCGATCTTGGTGCCGAGCGAGGCCATAAAGGCGCCCTTGAGCTCCTGCAGCAAAAACTTGGCAGCGCCCTCGGTAGCTTTGAGAGCGATATTACCCGACATGCCATCGGCAACGACGACATCGAAGTTACCTGAGGTGAGGTCGGTGCCCTCGCAGTTACCAACAAAGCCGGGAACGGCGGCCTTCATAGCAGGGAAACAGGCCTTGGTAAAGTTGGAGCCCTTCTCATCCTCGGTGCCGTTGGCAAGCAGGCCCACGCGAGGATGCTCGATGCCCAGGACGACGCGGGCATAGGCGCTACCCATCTGGGCAAAACGCACCATGTCATCGACCTCCACATCGGGGTTGGCACCCATGTCGCACAGCACCGTCAGACCGCCGGCGCGATTGGGCAGCGCATTGGTCAGACAGGGGCGCACCGGCTGCTTCTTGCCTTCGGCCTGATACCTAAACGGCGTCACATAGGCGGTGGCGGCGGCGGTCATGGCACCGGTGGAGCCGGCGGAGAAGAACGCATCCGCGTTGCCCTTCTTAATGGCGCGGCAAGAAAGCACGATCGACGACTTACGCTTGGTCATCACGGCGCGAATGGGATCGTCATCCATGGCGATAACGTCGGGTGCCTCCAGGGCCTCGACGCGCGCATGGGAGGCGGCAAAGGGATTGACGATTTCGGCGGGGCCAGCTGCCAAGACCTCGATATCGGGATCGGCGGCAAGCGCAGCCTCGATACCATCGAGAACAACCTGAGGTTTCTCGTCTCCGCCCACAACGTCTACACAAACGCGAACGTTACTCATATACATGCTCCTTATACAAAAATGGCCGACTCATTGAGCCGGCCATTGTGGTTCCATTTGGAACGGCATCGCATCCAGAGTATACCGTTACTCGGTAACGATAACCTCGCGGTCCTTGTAGAAACCGCAGCTGGGGCACACGTGGTGCGGAAGCTTGACAGCGCCGCAACGGGGGCACGTGGACTGAGCCGCAGCCGAGATCTTCATGTTGGCGGAACGACGGGTGTGAGTGCGGATACGACCCTGCTTTTGTTTAGGTACGGGCATAGTGACCTTCCTTATGAACTATCCAGTGTGGCGATTACGCGCAAGTAGCGATACTACCACAGTTTTACTCATCAAGCTTGAGATTCTTCAATGCTGCAAATGGATTTTCCGTGGCAGCGGCCCATTCTGCCTCTGCCTGGGCGGCGCAATCGCATTGCTCGACGTTGAGATTGCAACCGCATGTGGGGCACAGACCACGGCAATCGGGCTTGCAGAGCACCACAAACGGCGTGTCCATAACGACCGCGTCATTGATGGGCTCACCCAGATCGACGATGCGGTCCTCACCCAGAAGCTCGTAGCCGTCCTCGTAGGCCTCGGGATCCTCGGGCTCCTCAAAGAGGTAGAACTCCTCGATCTCTCCGGCGATATCAAACGAGGCGGGCTCCAGGCAACGGTCGCACTCACCGGTGGCGTGCGCGCGGACCATGCCCGTGAGCAAGACACCGGTACCGGCATTGGTAAAGACAACGTCGTAGTCGATGCCGTCCTGAAGCTGGTACTCCTTCTCGCCCACCGTGTAGGTGGCGACATCGACCTTACCGGTCAGCGGATACGAATCTCCAGGAAACTCGAGCTGCTCGGAAAGATCGACGGTAACGCTCGGGAACTCAGCCATTACCACTGACCATTCTGTTGGGCGGCACCCTCGTTGAGCTGCTGACGGCAACGGGTAACGGTGCCGGTCAGGCTCTTGAGGTTCTCCTCCAGGTGTGTAAAGACCTGCTCTGCGTAGTCCTCGGCAGCATAACGCGTCTCGCGCTCGTACTGCTGGGCACGATCGCGGATGTCGTCGGCCTGCTGCTGCGCAAGGCGGACGATCTCCTGCTCACCGGCAATGGTGAGGGCCTGCTGCTGAGCGTCGGCGATGATGGAATCGGCCTGAGCGGCGGCGGAAGCCATAAGCTCCTCGCGCTCCTTAAGGATACGGCGGGACTTCTGCCACTCCTCGGGATAGCTCATGCGGATCTCGTCGAGGATGTTGAAGAACACGTCGGCGTCGATGACCTTGAACTGAGCGTTCTTGCCGAAAGGCGGCTTGGCTTCCTCGATCAGCCCTTCGAGCTCATCGACCAAGCTGACGATCCTATCGCCAGGAAAATTCTCGCCCGGCATCCGGTCTCCTTTCATAGGTAACATATCATCGTGCTAGTTTACCACATGCCACCAGGCAATAAAAAACGTCACGAAAAGCGATGTCTGAGCGCTTCGACCACGTTGGACGGGACAAACGTCGATACATCGCTGCCGAGCGAGGCGATCTGGCGAACGACCGAGCTCGAGATATAGCCGTACTGCGGCGCACTCATGACAAAGATGGACTCCAGCTCGCTATCCAAGCGATAATTGAGGTCGGCCTGCTGCAGCTCGTACTCAAAGTCGGTCATAGCGCGCAGGCCCTTGACCACGGCCCCCGCCCCCTGCTCGCGAGCGAAGTCGACCAAGAGGCCGGTAAAGGGCAGGACCTCGACGCCGTCAATATCACCGAGCGCCTCGCGGGCCAGCGCCACGCGCTCATCGAGCATAAACGTGGTGCCCACACCGTTTTTACCCTGCGATTCGGCCACGGCGACAATCACGCTGGGAAAGATGCGTCGGGCGCGGCGGATCACATCGATATGGCCAAACGTGATGGGATCGAAGGTGCCCGGGACGATCACGCGATTAATAGTGTCACTCATGGGCGTCCTCCGGGGATACTGCCTCGTCATTTTCGTTAGCATCAGTGCCGCCGTCCTTGCTATCGCCGACCCAACGGAGCAGGTCGACCGAGGTAATGCCGTAGCGCTTCTCACGTACAGTCTCAAAGTCTGCCGGATGCGCGCCCGCATCGGCGGCGGCATGCTCAAACAGGGCGTAAGCGCCAGACGCAAGCAGACCCTGCTGGGCCAGATTCTGCAGCAGTTCCTCGACCGGCTCGGCACCAAAAGCATAGGGCGGGTCGAGCAGGACCAGATCAAAGGGGCCGCCCGGTACACGACCGCGTGAGGCACTCGTCAGCATGTCGCCCGTGACCACGCGCCAACGCGCACGGTCACGGCAGAGCGACTCGATATTCTTGGTAATGAGCCGCGCGGCGTTGCGATCGATCTCAAACGTCGTGAGCGAGCGGGCCCCACGAGAGAGCATCTCTAACCCTAAGGCACCGGAGCCGCCAAAGGCGTCCAGCACACGAACCTCGTCCAAATCGAAATCGAATGCCGACATGACCATAGATGCGCACGCCTCGCGCACGCGATCAGTCGTGGGGCGGGTGACACCGCGACCACGGGGCTCCTCGATTTTACGACCGCGCCATTCGCCGCCGATGATTCTCATCCTCCGCTGACCTCCTTAAAGATATGTCGATAACGCATGGCGACCGCATCGCGCAAGGGACGCGTCGCCACAGAGTCAAGGTTGCAAGCATACCGCAAGAGTTCGACCGCGTCCAAATGGGCCCACCCGATCAGCTCCTCGTCGGCATCAAGGTCGACGAAGCGCAGGGTCACACCGCCATGCTGGCGGTACCCCAGGATTTCGCCCTCGTGACGCAGACGCAGGTCCATCTGGGCAAGCGTAAAACCATCCGAAGTTTTTTCGAGCGATTGCAGACGATCTTGCGCCGCTGATGCGCCGCCGTTGCCCTTGGAGTGCGTCATGACCAGGCACGTGCCCGACACGCCGCCACGGCCCACGCGGCCGCGCAGCTGGTGCAGGGCAGCCAAACCAAAGCGCTCGCCGTTCTCGATGACCATGACGGTGGCGTTGGGCACGTCAACGCCCACCTCGACCACCGTAGTCGAGACGAGCACGTCAATCTCGCCACGCTTGAAGGCATCGATAACCTGGTCCTTCTCCCCCGCTGGCATGCGGCCGTGGAGGCGCGCGATGGCAAGACCCGGCAACGCCAGACGCAAGCGATCGAGCTCGGTCGCCGTATCGTGCAGCGGCACGGGGACCGTCACGCGGCCCTCGTCGTCGCGGGCGATACCGGGCACGTCTTCCAGCTCATCGGCCGAGTCACTCGGCTCCACGAGCGGGCAAATCACGTAGGCCTGCTGACCCTTTTCATGCGCCTCGCGGATGGCGCCATAGGCGAGGTCACGGCTCGACTCGGTGAGCACGCGTGTCGTCACGCCAGCGCCAGGGACTGGCCGATGGCGGATGATACTCGTGTCCAGATCGCCGTAGACCGAAAGCGCCAGCGTACGCGGGATGGGCGTCGCCGTCATAACGAGCAGATCGGCACCCGGCCCCTTCGCGCGCAGGGCGTTGCGTTGGCCCACACCAAACCGGTGCTGTTCATCGATGACCACGAGCGACAGATGCTTGAACGCAACGTTATCCGAAAGCACCGCATGGGTGCCAAAGAGCACGTCAAGCTCGCCCGATTCCAGCTGGGCATGGATGCGCTCGCGCTCTGCGGCCGGCGTGGCGCCCGTCAGAAGCGCCCAGGACATGCCGGCCTGCGAGAGCAGAGGGCCGGTCTTATCGGCATATTGGCGCGCCAGCACGCCCGTGGGCGCCATAACGCAGGCCTGCGTGCCGCTATCGGCAGCCACAGCCAGCGCGCAGGCGGCAACGGCGGTCTTACCGGTACCGACATCGCCCAACAGCAGGCGGTTCATCACGCGCCCGCCATCGCACATATCGCGCAGGATATCTTGGAACGCGGCCTCCTGCTCGTCGCTCAGCGAAAACGGCAGGGCTTGCTTGAGCACGGCCAGGTGCTCGCCCGCGGTGTGGGCATAGGGCACCACATCGACCAGGTCGTCGTCGTTGCGCAGGCGCAGCGCCAGCTGCAGGTAGAGGCACTCCTCATAGGCCAAACGGCGGCGCGCAATGTCGCGCTCGGCCATACTCGAGGGAAAGTGAATCGAACGAAGCGCACGGGCACTGCTCATGAGCTTGCGCTTTGCGCGCAGTGGTGCCGGGATGGGATCGAAGGGATTGCCGACGAGCTCAAGAGCACCGCTCACGATGCGACGCATCCATGCCTGGCTCACGCCGTCACTTACGTAGTGGACCGGCAAAATGGTACCCGCAGCACGACCGTCCTCAAGCTTTTCAAAATGCGGCGAGGCCATCTGCTTAAAGCCGTAGGCAAACTCGACCTTGCCCATCACGGCCAGGCGATCGCCCTGCTTGAGCTGCTGGGCAATCCAAGGCTGACGGAAAAAGGCAACCTGAAGCACGCCCGTCTCGTCCACAAGCGAGACCTCGGTCACCTGCATGCGCGGACGAGGCTGCTTTTGCACAATACGGTCGACCGTGGCGACAATCGTGCACACGGTACCGATGGGAGCCATCTCAATAGACCAAGAACGGGTAAAGTCGAGGTATCGATGAGGGATATGGAAAAGGAGGTCCCCCACCGTCCGAATTCCCAGACGGCGAAGGGCCTCCTCACGTTTACCCGAAACATATTTGAGTCGCGCGATATCCTCGTCGAGCGCATTGCTCTGGGCAAAGCGCTCCGAGACGCGCGGCACGGAGCACAGCTCGGACATGGGCAGAGCCTACTCGATCGAGAAGATCACAGGGTAGAGCGGCTGCTCGCCACGATGGGCGTCAATCTCCAGATCGGGTTGAGCCTCCTCGATGGCGTCGACGATCTCCTGGAAGGCCTCGTCGGACAGCTCCTCGCCGGCCAGAATCGTCAGCGCGTCGCCCTCCTCTTCCTCCTGCATACGATTGATGCAATCGAGCGTTACCTGCTTCACATCGGAGCCGACCACGTCGATGGAGCCGGCGATGATGCCCATGACGTCGCCGGAGTGAATCGGCGAGCCGTCGGAGGCGCTGGAATCGCGAACGGCGCGGGTGACCTCGCCATCGCGGACCTCACTGATGGCGTCGACCATGGCGGCGACGGCATCCTCGAGCTCGGAATCGGGCAGGACCGCGAACAGCGCGGAGAAGGCCTGCGGGACGGTCTTGGTGGGAACGACGGCGACCTTCTTGTCGGTGCAGGCTGAGGCAGCAGCCTCAGCGGCCATGCGGATGTTGCCGTTGTTGGGCAAGATGATGACCGAGGTCGCGTTGACCTGGTCCACCGCGCCCAGCAGGTCGGCGGTCGAGGGATTCATAGTCTGGCCACCGGACACGATCACGTCGACGCCGAGGGACTTGAGGATGTCGGCCTCGCCGGAACCGGCGGCAACGGCGACAAAGCCCAGCGCCTTGGCGGGCTCGGCGGCCTTTTCCTGATCCTCGTGGATCTTGGCGGTACGGTCGTGGGCCTCCATCTCC
The DNA here is from genome assembly GCA_046995905.1 of Collinsella sp. Classification (GTDB taxonomy): domain Bacteria; phylum Actinomycetota; class Coriobacteriia; order Coriobacteriales; family Coriobacteriaceae; genus Collinsella. Next base: position 1,234,802 of record JBKXET010000001.1, on the reverse strand, counting down.
ATGTTGTGGATAAAGACCTCATAGATCTGACCGAGCTGCAGCATGTGCTCGAGCACCAGGTTGGGGGTGTTGGAGTGCACATGGATCTTGTAGTCGGGATAGGCGCCCACGAGTAGCTCGCAGTCGCCCATGGAACCCAGGAACTTAAGGCACTCGTCCTCGTCAAACGGGGCGTCGGCCTTAAACAGGAACTCGTTGCAGTAGCGGAACTCCGAGCCCTCCCAATCGTCGTTGGCCTCGATCTCAACGCGACCAAGGGCCGCGTCGCGGGCAGAGCCAGCGGAATCAAACGTGGCGGAGAAATCCTCGACAACGGTGCTGCGGCCAAGTGCTGCAGCCACAAAGTTCTCAAGGAAGATGGCGAAGCCAAAGGCGCCGGAGTCGACCACGCCGTTCTCCTTCAGAACGGGCAACAGATCGGGTGTGCGGGCGACGGACTGGTACGCCTCAACGACGATGGCATCGAGCGCATCCTCAGCCGAGAACTTCTTCTTCTCGCACTCATCGGCCTTGGTCGAGACATCGCGCAGGACCGTGAGGATCGTGCCCTCGATGGGCTTGCGGACAGCCTGGAAGGCGACCTTGACGGCGCGACGGAAGGCGAAGGCAATGTTGGCGGACGTAATGGGCTCATCGGCAGAGACAAGGCCCTCGGCCACGCCGCGCAGAATCTGCGAGGTGATGACGCCGGAGTTACCGCGGGCGCCCATCAGGGAGCCGTGGGTGATGGCGCCGGCGATGGCCTCCATGTCGGCATCGGCGGGAAGGGCGGAAAGCTCCTTGGTCACCGAGGCGAGCGTGAGCGACATGTTGGTGCCGGTGTCGCCGTCGGGTACGGGGAAGACGTTGAGCTTGTTGATCTCCTCGGCCTTGTCGGAAACGGCAGCCGCAGCGATCGGAAAACAGGTGCGAATGGTCTTTGCAATCATGGGTATTTGAATCTCCGTTTTCGGATGCTAGTTCAGACGGCTCTTGAGCGCGTTGATGTGGATGCCGATCTTAAGGCTGGCGGGATCGATCTGGGCGATCTCCTGCAGGGTAAAGGCAACGGAGCTCGAAAGATTGTGGCAGACGGACTTCATGTTGACGCCGTTCTCGAGCACGACGTGAAGATCGACCGTAAGGCCGTTCTCGTCGGCGGAGACAAGCACGCCCTTGCGGAGGCGCTGACCGGCAAGCAGGCGCACGCTCTCGGCGCCCTGGAGCTGTTCGGCCATACCGACGACGCCATAGCACGTCATCGCTGCATAACCGGCAATATCGGCAATAACGTCGTTCGAAACGCTCAGGCTGCCGTTAATGGTCTCAGACACAAGAATCTCCTTATCTGGTGCTCGCGGCACCATCTCGTGGGAGCAATCATTGCAATATTCTACAACGAGCGCGCCGTGTTGAGGTGGTGGGTCGCGGGATTACATCCTCGACACGAAATGTTGATATGGTAACGTTCGCGAACGGCGACCGCGACATGAAAAAACCCGCCGCATAAGCGACGGGTTTTACAACCTGGCTCCCCGGGTAGGACTCGAACCTACAACAGCGCGGTTAACAGCCGCGTGCTCTACCATTGAGCTACCGAGGAATTTAAAGCCCAACGGAAAGGGCTGAGAAATTCTGGCTCCCCGGGTAGGACTCGAACCTACAACAGCGCGGTTAACAGCCGCGTGCTCTACCATTGAGCTACCGAGGAATAGGTGCGTGCTCTCAAGCAACGAAATTTATTATACGGACGAATCAGCTCAGGGCAAGAACTTTTTTAAGAAATTTTCCGACCTAGTCATTGGGGACGTTCTTAAACGACCAGTCATTCAAGAACGTCCCCAACGACTACATGAAAGCGCCCCCAAGCGGATGTGCTTGAGGGCGCTTCTTGCTTGCGAGGTTAAGACTCGATGTAGTCTTTGAGCTTGCTGCTGCGGCTCGGGTGGCGAAGCTTGGCCAGGGTTTTGGACTCAATCTGGCGGATGCGCTCGCGCGTGACGCCAAACTCGCGGCCGACTTCCTCGAGCGTACGGGGATGTCCGTCGACAAGGCCAAAGCGCAGCTCGATAACCTTGCGCTCACGATCGGCAAGCGAGTCGAGCACCTGGGTGAGCTGCTCCTGCAGCATGGAGAAGCTGGCGGCATCGGGCGGAACGATAGCCTGGGAGTCCTCGATGAAGTCGCCCAGTTGGGAATCCTCTTCCTCGCCGATGGGGGTCTCGAGCGACACGGGCTCCTGCGAGATCTTCTGGATCTCGCGGACGCGGTCGGCGCTCATGTCCATCTCGGCACCGATCTCCTCGGGGGTCGGGTCGCGGCCCAGGTCCTGGAGGAGCTGACGCTGCACGCGGACGAGCTTGTTGATGGTCTCGACCATGTGCACGGGAATACGGATGGTACGGGCCTGGTCGGCGATAGCGCGCGTGATGGCCTGACGGATCCACCACGTGGCGTACGTGGAGAACTTAAAGCCCTTCTGGTAGTCGAACTTCTCGACGGCGCGGATCAGACCGAGGTTGCCCTCCTGGATCAGGTCCAGGAACAGCATGCCGCGACCGACATAGCGCTTGGCGATGGAGACGACCAGACGCAAGTTTGCGCTGATAAGTGCCTGCTTGGCTTCGAGGCCCACGTTCTCAATGCGCGTAAGACGACGTATCTCGGCACGCGTGAGTTCGAGCTCACCAGCATCGGCGGCCTCGAGCTTCTCGGTGGCCTCAAGACCGGCCTCGATCTTCATGGCCAGATCGACCTCTTCGGAGGCGGTCAGCAGGTCGACCTTGCCGATCTCCTTGAGGTACATACGGACCGGGTCGCCGGTCAGCATCACCGTGGAGGCATCGATGCCGCGCACGCGCGAACGCGAACGGGACGTGCGCACGGTGCGCTTCTTCTTGCTCTTGGAAGAACCCATCTCGGCGTCGGCCTGACGGGCCATCTTGAGCTCATGATCGTCGAGCGAGCCGGAATCGTGCTCGTCGTCATCATCGAAATCGTCGGTATCGGTATCGTTATCGTCATCGTCGACGTCCATGGGGGCGTCGTCGTTACCGCTCGCGGAGATAATCTGGATGCCGCTGTTGCGCAGCGCGGAATACACCGCGGTGAGCTGCTCGTCAGAAACATCGATATCCTTCAGGGCGACCTGAATCTCGTCCTCGGTTACCGAAGTCCTGTTTGAGCCGTTGCCCATGAGCTTTGCAACGTAGGATTCCAGCCCAGTACCCGTGCTCTCAGTCTTTTTTGGCACAGATTCTCCCTTCATAGTCCACAGGACTCAATACTTTAGCACACACATTGACGTCTATACCCAAAAAGAGGGCTGGATATAGGCGAGAATACGCTGGTTGACCACAACATCTAGGCTTGATCGGTGCCTGCGGCCTCCAGGCCGATCAAACGGAACGGGTCCGCCACGCCGCCGATCGACTTTTGCAGTTCGCGCTGACGCTGCGAGTCCTGCGCGGCCTGCACGGTCAGCGCACGACGGGCCTCATCATCGAGCGAACGGTCCTGGCGCAGCTTGGCCTGTGCGGCACGCATGCGACGCTTGATGGTGTAGAGCTCGAGCGTATCGAGCATAAACACGATGTTCGTCTCGGTGGGGTGCTTGCTCGTCGCCGAGATGCGCCCGGCACTCACAAGCGTTGCCGCATCGGGACACACTGAGCGCGCCGCATCCATGCAGGCTGCAGGATCGGTTCCCGGCGGCGTTGCCAGAACGGCCCATGCGATGGACTCGTGACGTGGGTCAACCCACTCGATGGAGCAGATGCGGTCGGCATACGTGCGGAACAGGTCGGGGTAGCTCGTGAGCATGGTCAGCAGCTCGCGCTCCCCTGCCAAGGACTTGCGCTCTAGATCGGTCAAAACCATCGGCGCCGCCGCAGCCGGTGCGCCCGAACCATCAGCCGCAGGCACGGCGCCCATACCATCAGGCACATCGATTGGCGGCAAGTCGTCAACGACCTCCACTGGTGCAGCGCCATAGGCATCGAGCGGGACGTAGTCGTACGGTTCTTCCTCGACCGGCGCCGCTACGGCCGGAGTCGCGCCCGATGCCCAAGCACCACGAGATGTCCCCTGCGAACCAGACGACCGACCGCCCGCGCTACCAGATCGCTCAGCCTGCGCCCGCTGGCGTTCATAGTTCTGTTCGCGGCGGCGCTCCGCATCCTCGCGCTTGGCGACGTCGCGAAACACGCGGCCCGAGCTCGCGCGCACGGTCTCCAGATCCAAACCCAACAGATCGGCAATCTGAATAAAGTACGTATCGATCATGTAGCTATCGCGCAGCGGATAGATGAGCGTGAGAGCGTCCTCCAGCGCCTTGGCTCGACCGCCCGGCGTGGTGATGTCGCTCGACTCCTGCAGCGAACGGTACACGAAGTCCATAAGCGGCTCGGCAGCGTCGATGCGCGCCTGCAGCTCCTGCCCACCATGTGCCGTGATGAACTCCATGGGATCGTTGCCGTCGGGCAGCACCACGCAGCGCAGGTCCATAGAATCCTGCTCGATAAACTGAATCGCGCGACGGGCGGCCTTTTGCCCGGCGGCATCGCCGTCAAACATATACACGATGCGCTTGGCAAAGCGAGTGAGCGTCTTGACGTGATGCTCCGTGAGCGCGGTGCCCAGCGTGGCGACAACGTTTTTAATCCCCGCTTCCCAACAGGCGATGCAGTCGGTATAGCCCTCCACCACGATGGCGGTATCCTGCGCGACGATAAACTCCTTGGCCCAATTAAATCCGTAGAGGTTTCGCTTTTTATGGAACACGCTCGTCTCGGCGGTATTGAGGTACTTGGGTTGGCCGTCGCCCATGATGCGACCGCCAAAGGCAATGTTGTGACCCTGCTCGTCAAAGATGGGGAACATCACGCGGTCGTAGAAGCGGTCGGCAAGCTGCCCGCGCCCGCGGCTCACGGCAACATTGGCATCGATCATCTCCTGCGGGGTAAAACCCGCCTGGGACAGGTGTGACACCAGCGCGTTACGGCCCGGTGCAAAGCCCAGACAGTAGCGGCGGCAGACATCGCCGCCCATGCCGCGGCTGGCAAAGTACTCGCGCGGACGGCCGTCCTTACCGCGCATAAGCATAGTGTGATAGAACTGAGCGGTCTCGGCGCACAGATCGTAGATTCGGGCACGCTTGGTACCGCGCTCGCGGCGATCTCCGGTGTCGTGCAGCTCAATACCCGCGCGATCGGCCAAATAACGGATTGACTCGGGAAAGCTCAGGTTCTCGCGCTTCATGATATAGGTGAAGACGTCGCCACCCTCGCCGCAACCAAAGCAGTGCCACACCTGCGTGGCGGGGATAATGTGGAAGGACGGCGTCTTTTCGCCATGAAAGGGACAGCAGCCCCAAAACTCATGGCCGCGGGGCTTGAGCTCAACCGTTTCCTGCACGATGGCGACTAAGTCGGACGCAGCGCGTACCTGGTCTTTTTCCTCATCGCTAATCACGGATGCTCACCCCCTGCTCACCCAAGTTGTGACGAATGTCCTCGATATTACCCTCGACGGTCGCAATCAACTCATCCAGCGAATCGAACACACGCGAGGGACGTAGCCAGCGCGTAAACGCCAGCGAAACGGAAGCGCCATAGAGGTCGCCCGTATATCCAATTAAATTAGCCTCAAGATGCGCAGATGCCGCATCGTCGGCATACGTCGGCGGCAGTCCGACGTTCACGGCAGCGGGCCACACGGTGTCATCGACCAGCACCAGGCCCTCGTAGACGCCATTGGCAGGCACCTGAAGGCCGTCGGGAACTTGCAGGTTTGCCGTGGGAAAGCCCATGCCAGAACCCTCGTGACGGCCGCGAATAACACCGCCGCGCACCATATACGGGCGGCCGAGCAACTCAGCAGCCAGCTCCACATGGCCCTGTCCGAGCTCATGACGAATGCGGGTGGCGCAAATGGCCTCACCGCCCTCGCAAAGCAGGTCGTGACCGTACACGTCAACGCCGTGCTCGGAACCCCAGGCGCGCATCTCGGCAACACCAGAAGCACCGCCACGACCCAGCCTAAAGTCACTGCCAACGCGAATCGATCGAATGCCGACCAGACGCGACACCAGCGAGAGAAAATCAACATGGTCAAGCGCCGCAACCTCAGGCGTAAAGGGAACGGCCACCACCGCATCGACCCCGGTTTGAGCCAGGGCATGCAGACGGTCGGCCGTCGTCATCAATTTTTGAGCGGGCGAAGGGCTCACCACAACGTCCGGGTCGGGATCGAAGGTAACCACGACCGCCTTACAGCCATGGGTACGGGCATCACGGACAAGCGCTTCGATGAGTTCCTGGTGTCCACGGTGAACGCCGTCGAACACGCCGATAGCAATCGATGCGGCACCCAAGTGCTCACACTCATCAAACGTATCGGCAGTAACGATGCGAGCCTCGTCCGACTCGCCCGCGAAAAAGACACGCGCGAGCTCGCGAGCGGACAACATCATCGAACACCGCCGATTGCCTGCGGAAACACGTGCTCCATAACAAAGCGGCCACTCTCAATGCGGGCGAGCGCCTTGAGTCCCCCATCGAGCACCAACGCAAATGGCGCCTTAGAGGCATCGAAATCGGCAAGCGCACGCTCAACGGGAATGCGTCGGCCGCAAAGCAGGTCGTCGGCAAGATTGCCCGGCAAGTCAACACGCGTGGCGCCCAGGGCCGCAATGGGATCCAGGGCAAAGGCAGGCGCGGACTCGGGAGAAAGCTCCTCGATCGCATGACAAGCGCCAATGGAAACAACACCGGAGGCCGTGCGGCGCAGCGCGGAAATGTGCGCGGCACTATCGCAGGCGCGGCCCAAGTCGCGAGCGAGCGCTCGGATATAGGTGCCCTTGCTCACCGAGAACGCCACGGTCCACACGCACGTAACACCTTCGCCGCCCACGGCGATCAGGTCGGCGGCATAGACCTCGACGGGGCGCGGAGGTAGGTCCACCGCATTGCCCTCGCGAGCAGACTTGTAGGCGCGAACGCCATTGACCGAGATAGCCGAAAACGCCGGCGGCACCTGCATCTGCGGACCCAGCATGGCGGCCAAGCGCTCACGCGCATAGGCAGGATCGCGGAGCTCGTCGGCAACAGCCACCGTGCGGACCGCCTCGCCCTCCGCATCATCGGTATTGGTCTCGACGCCAAACGAAATGTCGGCGACATAACTTTTGGTATCGAGAGTTAGCATGCCCAGCAAACGGGTGGCCTGACCCACGCCCACAACCATGACACCCGATGCCATGGGGTCGAGCGTACCGGCATGGCCGACGCGCCGCTCATGGAGAGCGCGTCGGCATTGCGAGACCACGTCATGGGACGTGCAGCCCACCGGCTTATCAACGGCGAGCAGCATATTCAATTGAGAAGGCGTTCGACGAGCCATGTACCATCCAATAAGTTAAAGCTCGACGGTCACCGAAGCGGGATCCTCCCCCACCAGCTCGGCCAGCATGGGAAGTGCCACGGCGAGCGTCTCGCGAATTGTTCCGTTGTTGGAAAAGCCGGCGGCGGCATGATGCCCGCCACCGCCAAAGTTGGCAGCAATCTCGGACACATCGAGGTCGCCCTTGGAGCGCAGGTTGCCACGCACCTTGGAATCGCCCTCAATGCCCTTTAAGAACATGCAAACCTCGACGCCCATCACCGAACGCACCACATCGACCAGGCCGTCGCACTCGTCCGAGGTGACACCGCAAGCCTCAAGGTCACTCTGGTACGCATAGCTATACGCGACGCGCCCGTGGGCAACTGTCTTGATGCGACCCATGACAATGGACTTGAGGTGCAAAAACTCAACGCGCATGCTCTGGTAGACCTCGAGCGCAACGCGCGCCGGATCGGCACCGTGCGCCACCAGGCGCGAGGCTGCATGGAACGCAGCAGCATCGGCGTTTTGGTACTGGAAACGACCGGTGTCGGTCACCAAGCCGCACAGCAAGCAAGTCGCGACCCCATCACGGGCGACAATGCCACAATTGTCCAAGAAGCGGTCGATGATCATGGCGCAGGCCGCGGCATCGACGCGCCTCAGGCTCAGCTCGGCAAACTCCTCGCGCGCCGGATGATGATCGAAGCACACCACATGCTTGGAGCGACGAAGCACCTCAGCGGAATTATTGAGGCGCTCGACGACCGGTACGTCCACCGAGATGAACAGGTCAGGATTGCCGGCGTACGCAGATGCCGGCACCAGGCGATCGGAGCCTTCCATAAAGCGGTAAATGCGCGGAACCGGGTCATCGTCTGCCAGCAGCAGCGCAATGTCCTTGTTAGGGAAAAACTTCATGAGCGAAAGGCCCAGACCCAATACGGAGCCCAAGGCATCGCCATCGGGAGAAGTGTGTCCCGAAATCGCAATGGAGGACGCACCCTCGATGAGCTCGAGGATGCGTCGCTGAATATCTGCAGACTCGCACGAGGCGAGGTCGGCGGAATTAGTCATCTAAAGCTGCCTCCTGGGCGGCATCCGCTATCGGATAGCCGTCCTCGTCCTTTTCGATCGCAAGCGTGGCGGGAACGTTTTCCAGCGCACGCGTGATGCGCTCGGCCTCATCGGTCGAGCGATCGATGCGAAAATCGAGCTCGGGCGTAACACGCCAATCGAGCGAGCGAGCCAACAGGCTGCGGATACGGCCCTTGGCGCTAGCGAGCGCCTCCATGACCTCGTCGTAGCGGCTCGCATCGCACGACACGTACACACGCGCGAACGAACGGTCCACCGCGACCTCGACCGCAGTCAGGGTGACCAGGTCGAGGCGCGGATCGGAAACCTCAAAGAGCAGGATATAACCGAGCTTCTCGCGAAGCTGCTCGCCCAGACGGCGGGTTGCCTGCGTTTGCTTCATAGCGCTACCCCCTACTCGGTACGGGCAACCTGGTCGATACGGTAACCCTCGATCTGGTCGCCGGGCTTGATGTCCTGGAAGTTCTCCAGGCCAATGCCGCCCTCGGAACCGCTCTTGAGGCTCTTGGCCTCGTCCTTGTAGTGGCGCATCGAGGCGATCTTGCCGTTGAAGACCACGATGCCGTCGCGCACCAGGCGCACGGAATCGGTCGCGGCGATCTCGCCCTCTTCGACGCGGACACCGGCGGCGATACCGACTTTGGGCACCTTGAAGGTGTCCAGGACGGTCGCGGTACCCGTGGCGACCTCGACCTCGGTGGGCTTGAGCATGCCGATACGGGCGGCGTCGAGCTCCTCGAGGCACTTGTAGATGACGTCGTAGCAACGGATCTCGACGCCCTCGCGCTCGGCGGCGGAGCGGGCCTTACCGTCGGGACGGACGCCAAAGCCGATGATGATGGCGTTGGAGGCGTCGGCCAGGACGACGTCGGTCTCGTTGATGGCGCCAACGGCGGAGTGGATCGTGTTGATGCGAACCTCGGACTGATCCATCTTGTCGAGCGAGTCCTGAAGGGCCTCGATAGAGCCCTGGACGTCGGCCTTGATGATCAGGTTGAGCTCCTTGACCTCGGCGTCGGCGATGGTCTCGAAGAGGTTCTCGAGCGTGACGTGCTTGACGCGGCTCTGCTCCTCGATACGGGCCTTGAGCGAACGCTCGTCGGCAAGGGCGCGAGCCTCGCGCTCGTCCTCGAACACGCGGAACTCGTCACCGGCGTTGGGCACGGACTGCAGACCCAGGATCTCGACAGCGTCGGAGGGACCGGCCTCGGTGACGGCGCGACCCTTGGGGTCGAGCATGGCGCGGACGCGGCCGTAGGTAAGGCCAGCGACCAGCGTATCGCCTACGTGCAGGGTACCGCGGGTCACGAGCACGGTAGCGACCGAGCCGCGGCCCTTGTCGAGCTTGGCCTCGAGGACGTTACCGGAGGCAAAGGTGTCCGGGTTGGCCTTGAGCTCGAGCACGTCGGCCTGGAGCAGCACGGTCTCCAGAAGGTCGTCGATACCGATCTTCTGCTTGGCCGAAATGTTGACGAACATGTTCTGTCCGCCCCACTCCTCGGGGATGACGCCGTACTCGGTGAGCTCCTGGCGCACGCGGTCGGGGTTGGCGCCGGGCTTATCGATCTTGTTGACGGCAACGACGATGGGAACGCCGGCGGCCTTGGCGTGGTTGATCGACTCGACGGTCTGGGGCATGACGCCGTCGTCGGCGGCGACGATCAGGATGACGATGTCGGTCACCTTGGCACCACGGGCACGCATGGCCGTAAAGGTGGCATGACCCGGGGTATCGATGAAGGTGATCTTGCGGTCGTTGATCATGACCTGCGAAGCGCCGATGGCCTGGGTAATGCCGCCCGCCTCGCCGGCAGCGACGCCGGTGTGACGGATGGCGTCGAGCAGGCTCGTCTTGCCGTGGTCGACGTGACCCATGACGGTGACGACCGGGGCGCGGGGCTTAAGGTCGGCGGGATCGTCGTAGAACGAGAAGGTGTTCTCCTCCTCGGGGGTGATGATTTTGATCTGACGGCCCAGGTCGTCGGCAACGAGCTCGACGAGGTCGTCGGACATGGACTGCGTCATCGTGAGCGGCGTGCCCAGCAGGAACAGGCGCTTGATGATGTCGTTGGCCGGAACGTCGAGCGCCTCGGCGAGCTCCTGGACGGTAACGCCCTGGGAGACCTTGATGGCGTCGAGCTCCTCGGGGTTCACGCCCTGGGCCAGCGCCTCCTCAATCTTGCGCTCCTCCTGAGCCTTAGCAGCCTCGCGCTCGCGCTTCTCCTTGCGCTTCTTGCGGCGACCGGTCGACTCGCGAGAGGCCTCCTCGACGGCGGCGCGAGCCTCCTCGAGCACCTTCTCGCGACTGTACTCCTCGGCCTCACGAGCCATGCGGCTGTAGTGGTCCTCATCGTTGCCGTGACCGCCCTTGCGCTTCTTGCCCTTGCCCTGCTTATCGGGGTTGGGGAAGTCCATGCCGGCAGCGACGTTGTTGCTGGCGTTGGTGCGATGGCTGTGCGGACGGCTCTCGGAGGCGTGGCGATCGGAGTTGTTGTCGGAGGCGTTGCGATCGTTACGACGGCCACCGCGACGGTCGTTGTTGCCGCCACGACGGTTGCCGCGCTCGGAGGCGCGCTCGGCCTTGGCCTTCTCCTCGGCGTCCTTCTTCTCCTTGAGCACGGTCTCCTGTGCGGCGATCTGGTCGAGCAGCGAACGGAAGCGCGAACCGGAGTCGGAAGCGGGAACGGCGCGGCGCTGGGCCTCGCGGGCAGCCTCCTCCTTCTCGCGAGCAAGGCGCTCCTGCTCGGCCTTTTTCTTGGCCTCGGCCTCCGCGCGGGCAGCCTCCTCGGCAGCCTGGGCTGCGGCAAACTGGCGGCGCTCCTCCTCGCGCGCCTTCTCGGCGGCGATGCGCTCGCGCTCGGCCTCGGCGGCGCGGGCGGCCTCCTCGGCGGCAGCTGCCTGCTCCTCGGCCTGCTTGGCGGCCTCGACTTCCTGAGCGCGGGCCTCGATCACCGAGGCGAGCTGCTTGCGGACCATGGCGACATAGGCATCCTCCAAGGTGGAGGAAGCGGACTTAGCGGGAATCTTCATATCGGCGAGATGACCCATCAGTTCCTTGGAGGTCATGCCGAACTCTTTGGCCAGGGTGGACACACGGACTTTTGCCATATGACTTCACCTACCCTTTCTGGCACCTTGGGTGCCTAGAGACTGAACGAGCGTGGGAGATGCGCCGGGACCTGCCCGGCGCGACCGCGCGCTAGATCAGGTCCTCCGCATCATCGAAGGCGTCGGTGTCGTGGACACCGCAGAAACGGGAGCCGGGACGGGCCTGGTTGCGGCACTGGATGCCGTCCTCGGACACGTACTCGCAGCGGCGGACGTCCTCGTCCTCCTCGTCACCGATCAGGTCGGCGGCGGGCTCCTCGTGAACGGGAACGTTCTTGAGGATGTCGGCGGCAAGCGTCTCGGACTTGATGTCGATGTGCCAGCCGGTCAGGCGCGCGGCGAGGCGGGCGTTCTGGCCCTCCTTGCCGATGGCGAGGGACAGCTGGTCGTCGGGGACGATGACGCCGGCGTAGGCCTTCTCCTCGTCAATGAGGACGCGGGTGACCTTAGCGGGCGACAGGGCGTTGGCGACGTAGACGGCAGGATCGGCATCCCACAGGATGACGTCGACGCGCTCGCCACGGAGCTCGCCCACGACAGCGCGAACACGGCTGCCCTTGGGGCCGACGCAGGCGCCCACGGGATCCAGGCGGTCGTCGAGCGAGTGGACGGCAACCTTGGAACGCTGGCCGGGCTCGCGGGCGATTGACTTGATCTGGACGGTGCCCTCATAGATCTCGGGCACCTCCTGCTCAAACAGACGACGCATGAGCTCGGGGTGGGTACGGGAGATGACAATCGGCGGACGGCTGTGCTCGCCACGAACCGGCTGCAGGTTGGAGTTGGGGTCGCGAACGTCGATGATCACGGCCTTGATATGCTGGTTGTGCAGGTAGCGCTCGCCCATCGGACGCTCGTTGCGCTCGTTCTCGTAACGACGCTGATCGAAGTGCGGCAGCTCGGCCTCGACGCCCTCGCGGATCTTGACGATCGTGAAGTCGGGCGTGGACTGCAGAACGGTACCGCTGATGAGATCACCGATGCGGCCGGAGAACTCCTCGTAGATCTGCTCGCGGGCGGAGTTGCGCACGATGGCGTTGATCTCGGCCTTGGCGTGCTGGGCGGCGATGCGGCTCGTGTTCTTGGGGGTGACGTCGATCTCCTCGAACTCGGTGAAGTTGCCCTCCTCGTCCATGGAATCGTCGATCGGCTCCAGGCGGTAGACGTAGATCTTGCCGGTGGTGCGGTCGATGGTCACCTTGGCGCCCCACTCAAGATGCAGGATCTCGGCATAGCTCTTGGCGAGCGACTGCTCCAGGCGGTCGATCAGGTAGAGCTGGTCGATGTGCTTCTCCTGGCAAAGCTCCATCAGGGCGGACATCATGTCGGATGCTGCCATCTTACTTTCCTTCCTTCGCGGGCTTGAAGTCGTAGGTGGGCTTCAACTTGCACTTTTTAACATCAGAGAAATCGAGGGTGACGGACTCGCCGTCCTCGAGCTCGAGGGTCACGTTCGTCTCGGTGGCGGAGGCAATCTTGCCGGCGTACTTGCGACGGCCCTCGGTGGCGGTGGAGGTGAGCTCGCAGTTCTCGCCCACAAAGCGGGCAAAGTCGCACGGGCGGCGCAGCGGGCGCGCCATACCCGGGCTCGACACCTCGAGCGTATAGCTCGAAGAGATGGGGTCGAGCTCCTCAATCACATCGCCGACCCACTTGGTGTTGGCCGTGACGTCGTTGAGCGACAGGCTCTGACCCTCGGCACCCTCGATACGCACGCGCACGCAGGGGGCCTTGGTGGCACCCACGAGCTCGACGTCGACGATGTCGACATCGTGCTGGGGAGCGACGGCCTCGAGCGCGTCAATGATCGCCTGCTCGGTCTTGGTCTTGACCATTGCGGCACCTCCATCCATACAAAAAAGAAGCGGGGCCGAAACCCCACTTCTTTCAATTACAGCTTCATTTGCAAGCAAACTATACCAATAGCTGCGGAAACGTGCAAGCACAGTACGAATCTGCAGGTCAGCGTGCGCACAGCTTCTCCACAAGAATAGGACAATTGACCGCAGACATCAGGGCAGGTACATGAAAAACGAGGGACGACCCAACCGGATCGCCCCTCGTCTTTTATGCGTCAGCTTTGCGCGCAGTACTTACTTGACCACCAGGTTGACCAGCTTGCCGGGCACGCAGATGGCCTTGACGACCGTCTTGCCCTCGAGCCACTTGGCGACGGCGGCCTCGGCGGCAGCCTGCATATCCTCATTGGAGGCATCGCGGGCCACGTCGACGCGGCCGCGGACCTTACCGAGCACCTGGACCACGATCTGCACCGTGTCCTCAACGGACTCGGCCAGGTCGAACTCGGGCCAGGCGGCGGTGTAGGCGTTGCCCTCGCAGCCGAGCGCCTCGTGCCACAACTCGTCGGCCCAGAACGGGCAGATGGGGGCAAGGACGCTCACGGTGTCCTTGGCCACGCCGTAGCACAGCGCCTTGTCGCGGGCGGCACCCTCGGTGGCATTGAGGTAGGCGCTCGCCGCGTTGACGAGCTCCATGACGGCCGAGATCGCGGTGTTGAACTGGCCGCGATCGAAGTCCTCGGTGCACTTGGCGATGGTGCGGTGACGCTCGCGATAGAGCTTCATCGCAACCTCGTCGAGCGCGGACTTGTCAAAGGCCACGTTGGCGTCGCCGGACTGGACGAGCTGCCAAACGATACGCCAGGCGCGCTTGATGAAGCGGTTAGCGCCCTCGACGGCCTTGGGATCCCAGTCGAAGTCCTTCTCGGGCGGAGCGATAAACAGGATCGCCAGACGCATGGTGTCGGCGCCGTAGGGCTCGATGACCGAGCTCGGAGGCACGACGTTGCCCTTAGACTTGGACATGGTGTCACCGTTCTCGTCCTTGACCATGCCCTGGCACAGCAGGTTGGTGAAGGGCTCGTCCACGCTCAGCAGGCCCAGGTCGCGCAGGGCCTTGGTAAAGAAGCGACTGTAGAGCAGGTGCAGAATGGCGTGCTCGATGCCGCCGATGTAGTTATCGACGGGCATCCAACGGTCGGCGGCTTCCTTGGAGAAGGGCAGCTCGGTGTTGTGCGGGTCGGTATAGCGCAGGTAGTACCAGCTGGAGCAGGTAAAGGTGTCCATGGTATCGGTCTCGCGCTTGGCCGGGCGACCGCAGACCGGGCAGGTGGTCTCGTAGAACTCCTTGCACTCGGCGAGGGTTTCGCCGGCGCCCAGGTCCAGGTTCTCGGGCAGCGTCACCGGCAGCTGATCCTCGGGTACGGGCACGATGCCGCAGTGCTCGCAGTGGATGGCCGGGATGGGGTTGCCCCAATAGCGCTGGCGGCTGATGAGCCAGTCGCGCAAGCGGAACTCGACCTTGCGACGGCCGCAGCCCATGGCCTCGAGGTCGGCCACGATGGCAGCCTCACCCTCGGAGTGCTTACCGCCGCGCATGCCAGTGTACTTGCCGGACTGGACGAGCGTGCCCTCGGCAGCGTGAGCGCAATCCCAGTCGACGGTCTCGGCATGGAAGGTATCGATGGTCTCGCCGCTGGCCTCGACGGCAGCGCGATCGTCATCGTCCAGGATGATCGGTACGATCGGCAGGTCGTACTTGCGGGCGAACTCAAAGTCGCGCTGGTCGCCACAGGGAACGGCCATGACGGCACCGGTACCGTAGTCGGCAACGACATAATCGGCAACCCACACGGGGACCTTCTCGCCGTTGACGGGGTTTACCACATAGCGGCCCGTGAAGGCACCGTGCTTCTCGAGGGTGCCCTGGGCACGCTCGACGGCAGAGATATGCTTGGAGTCCTCGACGATCTTGGTGACGGCCTCCTCGTACTCCGTGCCCTCGACGAGCTCGTGCAGACGAGCGTACTCGGGGGCCAGAACAAAGAAGGACACGCCAAACAGGGTGTCAGCACGCGTGGTGAAGACGGTGATCTTGCCCTCGTCGCCCTCGATGGGCTCGCCATCCTGGTCGCACAGGGTAAAGTCGACCTCGGCGCCCTCTGAGCGGCCGATCCAGTTGGCCTGCATCTGCTTGACGCGCTCGGGCCAGCCGGGGAGCTTCTCCAGGTCGTCGAGCAGCTCCTGGGAGTACTCGGTGATCTTGAAGTACCACTGCTCAAGGTCGCGCTTCTCGGGCTCGGTGCCGCAGCGCCAGCACTTGCCCTCGGTGACCTGCTCGTTGGCCAGAACGGTCTTGCAGTTAGGGCACCAGTTGACCGGGTTCTTCTTGCGGTAGACCAGGCCCTTTTCCCACAGTTTCTCAAAGATCCACTGGCCCCAGCGGTAGTAGTCGGGGCTGCAGGTCTTGACCATGCGATCCAGATCGTAGGAGAAGCCCATGCGCTTCATCGTGGCGAGCGCCTGGTCCATGTTCTTGTACGTCCAGGCAGCAGCCTGCGTGTTGTGCTTGATGGCGGCGTTCTCGGCGGGCAGGCCAAAGGCGTCAAAGCCGATGGGGTGCAGCACGTCGTAGCCGCGCATGCGGGCCTGACGGGCCATGGCATCGCCGATGGTGTAGTTGCGCGCGTGGCCCATGTGCAGGTCACCCGACGGATACGGGAACATCTCGAGCACATACTTCTTGGGCTTGCTGTCGTCGGTGTCGACGGCAAAGAGGTTGGAGTCCTCCCAGGCCTTCATCCACTTGGACTCAATGGCCTGCGCGTCGTAGGCAGGGATCTCGTCCTTATGATCTGTGCAATCGCACATATCAGCTCCTTTAATCTTTAATGGGGTCGGTCGGCTTAGCTTTATTCGCTACTGCGGACAGTCCTGCGCAAGACGAAGAGCACATTAAGTGCTCTTCTTTGCGTGCGGAACTTGTAGCGAACAAAGCTAAGCCGCCCGACCCTAAGGTTAACTTGACTGATGATAGCAAATACAACAAGCGAGATGTCTGCGACTTGCAGGCATCTCGCTTTATCTAAATAACGTGGTTGATACTCAACCTTTATGTGCAACCCGTTCTAGAACGAACGGGTTTTCCAAGTGCCGCAGATTGCCGTGAAAGAGGAGCGAGGCGTACTTTGGTACGCGAGCGACGGTTTGAACGGCAAGGTGCGGTGCTTGGGAAAGCCGCTTATCGATAAGATACGGACTGCTGGGAGTCCTTAACCACAACGTCGTGGGCGCCGCCTTCGACGATGGAGGTGGAGCTGACAAGCGTTAGGCGTGCTTTTTCCTGGAGCTCGGGGATCGAGAGGGCACCGCAGTTGCACATCGTGGACTTGACCTTGTAGAGCGTGCCGCCCACACCGTCCTTGAGGGAGCCAGCGTACGGGACGTAGGAGTCAACGCCCTCGACGAAGCTGAGCTTCGCGGCGCCGCCCAGGTCGTAGCGCTGCCAGTTGCGGGCACGCGCAGAACCCTCGCCCCAGTACTCCTTCATGTACTGGCCGTTTACGTTGACGCGCTCGGTCGGGCTCTCGTCAAAGCGAGCGAAGTAGCGGCCCAGCATCATAAAGTCGGCACCCATGGCAAGCGCGAGCGTCATGTGGTAGTCGTAGACAATGCCGCCATCGGAGCAAACGGGCACGTAGACGCCGGTCTCCTCGTAGTACTCGTCACGAGCGCGGCAGACGTCGATCAGCGCGGTAGCCTGGCCACGGCCGATACCCTTGGTCTCACGGGTGATGCAGATGGAACCGCCGCCGATACCGACCTTGATGAAGTCGGCACCGCAGTCGGCCAGGAAGCGGAAGCCCTCGGCGTCGACGACGTTACCGGCACCGACCTTGACGTCCTCGCCATAGTTGGCGCGGATCCACTCGATGGTGCGCTTCTGCCACTCGCTGAAGCCCTCGGAGGAATCGATGCACAGGACATCGGCGCCGGCCTCGATGAGCAGCGGCACGCGCTCGGCATAGTCGCGGGTGTTGATACCGGCGCCGACCATGTAGCGCTTGTCGTTATCGAGCAGCTCGTTGGGGTTGGTCTTGTGGCTGTCGTAGTCCTTGCGGAAGACAATGCCCATGAGGTGATCGTTGTCGTCGACGATGGGCAGGGCGTTGAGCTTGTTGTCCCAGATGACGTCGTTGGCAACCTTGAGGCTGATGTTCTTGTCGCCCACGATGAGCTGCTCACGCGGGGTCATGAACTCGGAGACCTTCGTCTGGTGGTCATCGCGACTGGGGCGATAGTCACGGCTGGTGACGATGCCCAGGAGCTTGCCCTTGGGGGTGCCGTCGTCGGTAACCGGCATAGTGGAGTGACCAGTCTTCTCCTTGAGCTCGATGACCTGCTCCATGGTCATGTCGGGGGTCAGCGTGGAATCGGACTGAACGAAGCCGGCCTTGTGATCCTTGACGGCCTTGACCATAGCGGCCTCGGACTCGGCGCTCTGGGAACCGTAGATGAAGGACAGGCCACCCTCGGTAGCGAGCGCGACACCCATGTCGACGCCCGAGACGGACTGCATGATGGCGGAAACCATGGGGATGTTCAGGGTGATTGCCGGCTTCTCACCGCGCTTGAAGCGGGTCAGCGGCGTCTTAAGAGAGACGTTGTTGGGGATGCACTGCGAGGACGAGTAGCCAGGGACCAGCAGATACTCCGAAAACGTGTGGGACTCACCGGGAAAGAACGTAGCCATGTTTCTCCTTTTTCCATGCGACCGGTCGGCTGCAGGCCTCGTAGGACCCAGCCCAACCTTGGGCGCCCAATACTGGGGAAGTATCTTAACGCACTTTGACTGCTACAATGCATGATTTAAGAAGAGCACACGAGGGTTTGACGCAGGCTTTGCGTTTGCCCAGCAAACACTTTAGCGGGGAGACGTGGAGCGTATGAAGTACAAGACGACGGCAAAGTTGGTCATTCAAGCGTGCGACAAAGATCTGCCGGGCGTGTTCGGCCACGGCTGCGTCTTGCTGCTGCAAGGCATCGCCCGCGAGCACTCGCTCAACCGTGCCGCAAAGAGCATGGGCATGGCGTATTCCAAAGCGTGGCGCATTGTAAACGAAGCCGAAGGACAGCTGGGCTGCAAGCTCATCGAGCGCGACGGCGCCCGCGGATCCACGCTCACCCCAGCCGGCGAGCGAGCCATAGCGGTGTACGAGGAGCTGCAGGCCGACATCAACAACGTCATCGCCACCAAAGCAAACAACCTCATCGCCAGCATCAAAGAGTAGCTAATTTGCGGAGGGCGTTGTCTAGGGCGGCGGCTACGGTTAGGGGGTCGTCGGTACCGGCGAAGAGGCGGATGGCGCTCCCCCGCTTACCGCGTGGGGCCGAAAGGCGCGTTGTTGAGCCGCCGGCGGGCGACGTGCGGAACTCCCCCGGCAATGTGTCGAACAGCTCGCCCGCGCTACGATCGATAAGGTCAAACTCAACTGCCGGACCAAAGCCGTGCTCGAGGATTCCCGTTGCAACCGAATGGTCGGGATGCGAGCTCAACCCGGGATAGCACACGTCGCGCACCATCTCGTTGGTGGCCAGATACTCGGCCAGCGCACGGGCGCGGTCGAAGCGTGCCTGCATGCGAGCGTTAAGCGAGGAGAGCCCACGCTCCAGCACGTCGGCCTCCTCGGCAGACAAATCGAGCGCCGACGCCCCACAGCCAGCAAACAACGTATGCGCGCACTCGGAAGCGGCATCCACGCGATGGCGCTTGAGCTGCGAGCGTGCCACCGGAGCGGCAACGAGCTTGCGCGGAGCCTTACCGGCGCACACGCGGTCGAGCGCCTCGAGCGACAGGACGGCACCCAAACGCAGCGGATCGCACCCAAAGACGCTTGCCACGGTGTTATCCACCACAAGCAGCGCACGGGCCTCACGCGCCGCCCGACCCAGCGCACGCAGATCGGGCACACGCAGACCAAACCCGCCGATGGAGTTGACGAACCACCACAGGTGCGGACCCTCGGCATCAAACGAAGCATCCAAGCCCTCGGACGCGGCGGTAAACGCCGCAACCGACGGCTCCCCCACGAGCACAACGTCGCAGGCATCAAAGCCGCGCGCAAACGCATCGGCAAAGTCGTCCGCAAAGGCCACCAGGCGGTCACCAGGACGCACAATCCCCAACAGAGACAGCGCCGCCGGCACATGCGAGGCCGCAACAAGACGCGCCTCACGCGCACCAGCCCTTATAGCCCAGGCCTCTTCTAGCTGTTGCACGTCCACGCGGCACCATCCCTTAATTAAAACCGAACCAAATAAGCTTTCCAGGTTGAGGATAGCTAGCGAGCGGGCAGCTGCCGTAGCGAGGTGCCGCGAAAGAGGAGCGACGCGTACTTTATGTACGCGAGCGACGGTTTGAGCGGCAGATCGCCCGGCAGATGTCCGCGCAGCGTCAAGCGGTCCGGCGTTCGTTAGAACGCCGGAACAAAATCACCCGTGATACTCGCCGTTGTATTGGATGAGCGTCAGGTCATCCACGCCATCGAGTGCGCGGATGGCATCGGCATAGGGCATATCCACACCGTCCGAGAACACCTCGATGGCCATCTCCACCTTGTCGCCGCGCATCGTCTTGGACTTGACGGAAAACTTAGTGCGCCCAAATGCACGCACGATATCATCGCCGGTGGTCTGACCCGTGTAGTGAATGACCATCATGTACACGCGCGCCTTGTCCTGGTGGCTCGCAAAGCCAGCGATCATCACCACGATCACCACGGCCGTGAGCCCCACGAGCGCATACATGCCGGCGCCGGCCGTAATGCCCGTCGTAATGGCCCAAAACAGATACAGCAGGTCGAGCGGGTCCTTGACCGCCGTACGGTAACGAACGATGGACAGAGCACCGACCATACCGAGCGAGATGACCACGTTCGTCGAGATCGCGAGCGTGACCATGCAGGTGAGCACGCACATGCCCACGAGCGTCACGGCAAAACTGCGCGAATACACCACGCCGGTAAAAAAGCGCTTGTACACGTAATAGATCAGGATGCCCATGGCGAGCGCCACGAGCAGCGACAGGCCAATCTTGGCAGGGTCGACCTGACCGAACGCCTCCAAGACGGAGTTCTTAAAAAAGTCCCTGGTGCTCATGGTTTAAATATCCCCTCGGTTCCCAAAATCCGATTCCCAGTAGTTAAAACCGCGCAGGTAGGCGGTCTTGTCATAACACAGGCAGTACTTTGAGACCGCCGTGAGTTCGGCCGCACCCGGCGGCACCATATCGCGCACCAGCTGCGGACAAAACTCGGTAAACTTGACCTCCATCACCAGCTTGCCGGGCTCCAGCACGGGCAGCGCGGGCAACGTCGCGTCAAAGATGTCAAAGCTCCCCACCGCCGCACGCACGTTGCTATCAAAGGTAATGCGCACAGTGCCCTCGTCCATCACCCACGGCTCGCGCTCGTAGTCCACGATGGTCCGCGGGCGCATCATATTGCAGATGCACTCGATGTAGAACTCGCGACAGAGCGGATAGGGGCTCCTCAGCAAAAAGTCGTAGTCGTCAGCCAGAATCTGCTCAAACTCGCCACGCGTGAGTGGCGCGTCCTCCTTGTAGATCCAGCTGCCGTACTTCTTTTTGCGCTCGAGCTTAATCACCTTGTCGCTGCCGTTATAGATGCGCACGCGATACTTTTTGCGCATGAAAATACCGGCGTCTTTTTCCTCGTAGGCCGAGTTGCAGTAGTCGTCAAAATACAGGCTGCGAATAGTGTAACCGCCCGCCCGCGCATGCCTGTCCAGCTTAAACACCGGCGCCATGCGACAGGCAAGCGCGGCGTGTTCGCCCTCGTTAATGAGATATTTGAGCTCGTGGCGGTAACGCTCCTGCGTGGTACGCGCGGGAGGTGCCGCCAGGCGCTCAAACAGAGCGCTAGCCCTCCTCATACGTGTCCTCCACGACCTTACCGCCGTCTTGCACGTAAAAACACTTCATGCCATAGTGCTTGCCGTCGTCGGTCACATAGTAGTCAAACGCATCTTGCGTAAAGCCGTCGGAGTTGGTGGCACGCACGCGCACAAAATACTGACCGGTATCGGGCGCATCGCAGGTCACCTCGGGAAGCAGCACGTCCTCGGCCTTAAAGACCACATCGCTTATGGCATAGTCGCGCGCAAGCTCTACGGTGTAGCGAATATCGCGCGCCTCAAAGTCGTAGGACGCATCCCAGTTAATGCGCAGCTTACCGTTATCGATCTGCGGCACGCCGATGTAGAAAGGCATGGGCTTTTTAAAACTCTCGCGAAAGCTCTTGTAGTTCTCCTCGATCTCGGAGGGAATCGCCGCGGCGATCTGCTCATATTGGTCCTTGGTGACAGGCAGATTGTCGATATCGGGCGAAGCAAAGACCAGGGATTCAGTCACCTCGCGGTAGTGCTTGATCATCTTGGTCAGGCGAGTCTCGGTCAAATACGAGCGCAAGTCCTTGACGGCACGGTCGAGTTCGCTGCGGAACGACTTGCTGCGCAACGCGCGGTTAAACAGCACGTTGCCCCAGTAGTTGCTTGCGCCGCGCTCCCAGCTCGCGTAGTCCGAAAACCCGGTAAGAGAAAGCTCCAGCTTACGCAGCATACCGTCGTTATCCCAATCCAAAAAGTACCAGGTATTTGAGTTGAGAGGGCTGTACAGATAGCAGTTGCGGTTCTGCGTATCGCAGTTGCCCGTCAGGATCTGAAACGCCAACCAATAGACCAGGTTCTCGGTATCAAAGTAGGTGTCGAGCACGTCATCGATCTTTTGCGATTCGTCGTTGAGCTCATCGAGCATCTCGATGAGCTTGGTGTGGTCCGTATCGCCCTTAATCTCAAGCATGCCTTCAAAGCTTGCCTGGTTGTAGTCGGGATCATCGGCAAGCTTAATGGTGTCCTCGTAGCGATGGAAATCAAAGCTGTTCACCTTGTACAGGTGCCCGCTCTTATCCAGGCCATGTGCCTTAAGCGCCGTCTTGTTGAGCTGCTCCACCTGCGTAAACAGGCCGTAGTCCTCAAAGGTATCGTTGGACTTTTCGGTCTGGTCGCACACCCACAGATGCACAAACTGCGTGCGCAGGCCCATCATCTGGGGAATCCCGCGGATAAGGTCATAGGCCATCTTGTTGCGAAAACGCATACCCTCGCCCATGTGCTTGTTGAGCGCAATCGCACGCTGCTGGCGCCAGGTACCTTTTCCTTTTTTGAGCTCCACCTTGTAGTTCTTTTGCGTATAGGTACTCGACGTCTGACCGCGCACCTGCACCGTGGCGTTGGGCGCCTCCTCGCCATAGCCCACCTCGCCAGCGACGGGGCCCTTATCATCGCCTGGCTGCAGCAGGCCCATAACCTGATAACGCGTCACGCCCATGTCGGCATAGTCGTAGACCGAGTACGTATTGATCTCGGCCCAGCTGTGGTCGGTGTTCTCGGAGCTGTTACCGCGCGAGACCGTCAGGTACATGGTCACAATGCCCGAGTCGTCGTAGACCTCGTACAGCTCGTCCTTATCGCGAAGGTGCTTGGTCTCGCCCGAGGCCTCAGCCTTTTTAATCTTGTCCTGCTTTTTGACCTTTTTGGTCGAGGATTCGTCCTGAGACGAGCAGCCCGAAAGCAACAGCGCACCGGCAGCCGCCTCGATCAGGCAGCGGCGAGACATCAACTTATCGATCATCAGAACCTCCCCAATGTTTTTGGTACAGGCGAACCACCATACGTTCAAACGCACTGCGCGGCTCACCGCCCACGCGCTTGTCCTCGTAGCGTTGCTCAACACGGTCGAGCACCCGGCCAAGTTCGGTAAACCAGCCCGTCTTGTCAGTAGCCACAATGGGCTGCTGGCTCAGGATACGATACGGCAAGTTGGCGGTATAGGTATCGAGCCGCAGCAGCGCCACGATAAAAAACACCGCCGCACCCAACAAAAAGCCAAAGCCGTAAAACTGCTGCGGCAAAAGCAACGACACGGCAGTCGCCAGCCCGGCCACACCGGCAAACAGTCCCGAGGCCAGCACGGCCCCCTTGTAGTCGGTAAAGTACAGCAAGATGAGCAATAACGTATTGCCCACGGCATACAGGCCATAGCCCACGCATAACGTGCGGAAATACCCGTGCATCAGGTTGTTAAAGCCCAACGGTAGGGCCGACAGCACCGTGGTCTCGAGCGAGATGACCGCCGCCGTCACAAACAGTTGCTTGAGCGCACAAAAGCGCAGTTCTCGGTTGAGCGTGGCAAGCATTTCCTCCTCGGCAACCACAATGTCGCCCACCACGCCACCGTCGTTGAATAGGCTGTAGTAGTCGCGGTAGCGCGGATAAAAGTTGACCTCGACCGAGACCACAAAGTTGACGGACGTGACTAGGATCGTCAAAAACGCGATGAGCGCCGGAACATCGTGGTAGGGCGCACCATAAAACAAGCCCTTGACCTGCACGCCAATGGGACCGGCCCAAATTATCACCAAGTGCGCAAAGAGACCCAGGTTGGTAAACAAGCCCGTGAGCGCCAGCGGAATAAACTGATCGAGCCACTGCAAAAAGAGCCAGGGGCTGCGTTCGCTCTGCGGAAAATATCGGTACAGCAGCACCACGTCCCAGGCGAGCATGACGCCGTAGCCCAGAGCAATTGACGCCAAAAGGCCCTCGACCGGCGGCAGCCCCAGCGCCAGCGCGGCCAGGGCGCACAGGCACGCCACGCCAATGGCAACCGCAAAGCTGCATAGGATACCGCGGTAATCCTTGATGGCCGTGAGGTAACTCATGCCGTTCCAGTTGACAATCATAATGTTAAACAGCCACAGGCACAGCAGTCCCCGCAGCAGCGTGGCGCCCGAGAACAGCAAAAAGACGCCGTAGAGCACGGTGCCCGCAACGAGCATGATGGCATTAGACCCCCAAAACGAAGGCAGGATCTCATCCTCGCGCTCGGCAAAGAGCATGTCGGCCAAAAAGCGCGTGACCGGCATAGAGAAAAAACTCGTGAGCGTGAGCGACGCCAGCAGCGTATAGGTCACCATGCACACCAGCAGATCTTGGTTGGCACGGCCCACACCCCACAGACCGCACAGCACCAAGATACCCACCTGGAGCAGCACGCCCAGCAGCATGGGGCCCGTGCACACAATGCCAGCGTAGCCATAGGCGCGCATCGTGGCAAACAGACCCTTGCGCCTAAACAGGCGCTTGAGCTCAAAACCGATTCCGGCCACCGGCTACTCCCCCTCTCTGGGCAGGTCAAACGCTTGCGCCGTCTCGTCGTACAGCGCGCGATAGTTGGCGAGCATCTGCTCGTGCAAGAAGTACGTGGCAACGCGACGCTGGCCGCGCTCCCCCATCTCAATGCGACGAGCGCGGCTTGTGCACATGCGTTCCATGGCATCGGCCAAGCCCTTGCGATACATAGGCGGCGTCACAAAACCCGCCACGCCAAAGTCGTCGCCCGGGGCGCCTTCGAGAAGCTCGCGACAGCAGCCCACCTCAGTCGTCACGCAGGGACGGCGCGCTGCAAGCGACTCCAGCACGCTGAGCGGCTGGCCCTCGGAGATGCTCGTCAAAATGGTAAAGTCGAGCTTTTCCATGTACTCGACCACGTTGACGCGGCCGGTAAAGATCAGGTCGCGCACGCCCAGGGTTTCGACCAGCGCGTGGCACTCGGCGCCGTACTCCTCGTCGTCCACGCCGCCCATGATGTGCAGGCGCACCTTGGGCAGGCGCTCGTGCAACTCAAAGAAGGCGTAGATCATGGTCTTGACGTCCTTGATGGGCGCCAGACGCACTACCGCGCCAATGTCCACCCAGCCGTCATCGGGCTTTAAGGGGATGTCCTTAAAGCGGTCGAACTGGATGCCGTTGGGGATGACCAGGCATTTGTCCGCATCGCAGCCCATATCGATCTGCGTCTTGCGGGCGTTATGGAACAAACTCGTCACACGGAAGGCGCGGCGATAGATCTCCTCCGAAAGCAGGTAGAAAAAGCGAATCCAGCGGTCCTTAAACGACGGCACCACCCAGTCGGCGCGAATGATCTCCTCCTCGCGCTCACGCGTGTAGATGCCGTGCTCGGTAAGCAATGCCGGTGCGTTATGAACGCTCGAGCCAAGACTCGCAAGCAGGCCACCGTAGCCGGTCGAGATGGCATGGTACACATCGGCCACCGGCACCTCGCTGCCCAACAGGTAGAGCACGGGCAGCAACATGGAGCGCATGGTATGAAATGCATCGGCAAAGGGCGTGTAGGGATACTCGGCCAGGCACACGTCGCGAAAGATATCCATAAACGTGCGGCTCTGCAAAAACGAGAGCGGATGCACGCGACGGCGGTGGAAGATATCGAATAACACGTCCCAGTCCGGATTGGAGAGCGACACCAGGCGGCGTAGCGCCTCGCGCTCGCGGTCGTCAAAACTGGCTTCGTGCTGCTCGCCCGAAAGCCGCAGGGCATCGTCCAGGAACACCTCGTGCACCTCGACCACATTGCCGGGCAGCTCGTAGACAAACTTGCCACGGTCGGCAGCATGCGCGCCGATCACCCACAGCACGAACTCGTGCTCGGGCATGGCCGTAATGTAGCCATGCATCCAGGTAGATACGCCGCCGTGCACATAGGGGTAGCAACCCTCGAGTACCAAGCAGATTCTCATTTATCGCCACCCTCCTTGCGCTCGATCGTCACGGTCTTATTATTTGCCTTGAGCAGATACAGATTGCCCGTAAGGTGCGTCAGTTCGCCACCCGTCACCGCACCCGGCTTGCCATTATTGGCGCGGAACATGAGCCACGCCTCGTCGTGGAAATTGCCCAGGCTGAGCGTCCAGGCATCCGCACCGGTATCCACGCTCACCGTAACCGACGAAAAGCGCTGAATGGCACCGGAGCACTCCGACGCCGTCTGGTGCCGCAGGTCGGGCGCGGATTTGGTAAGCCAGTCCAGGAAGTCGACCAGGCCGCCCTTGTAGACCTCCCAACCCTCCTTGGCTCCGCGATCGGGGTCCAAAAGGTCGTCCGGGTGCATAAAGTGCGTGCTCACGTAGTGCATGTTGAGCTCGGACACGGCTGCCAGGCGCATATAGGAATCGTCGACCATGCCGCCCGAGACAATACGTGGCTGCTCCACAATGCCATCGCTCGCCACGCCAAACTCCTGCACGTACGGCAGGTCGGTACCGTCCTCAAAATACGTACTGGCAATGGTCTTAATGCGCGGAACGTCGGTGCCGATGAGCTTGCGCGCTCGGGCCGAAAGGATATTCGACGGCGGTACGTAAACCGAGCCGTGCGCGTTGGGCAGGACCTCGTCCTGAAACGCGATAAGTTCGTTGAGCGAAGCGACGAGCGTCTCTTTGTTCTTCCAGGTCTTGTAGACGTACAACGTACCATAGTCGGTGTCCCAGAGCGCAAGCGGCTGATGGTTGTAGCCGTGAAAGCCCAGCTCGCCGCCCATCTGCAGCAGCATGCCGCCAAAATAGCGGAACTGCGTGGTATCGGCCTGTCGCGCGGGCTCGGTCTGGTTGACCGCGTCCTCGTAGTTTTCGATCATCACGCCGGTATAGCGAATGCCGTATTTTTGCGCGAGCTTTTGCAGATCGGGCCACCAGACCTTGGTGTAAAAATCGGCAATGGAAAGGCCGTAGTCACGCTTGATATAAGTACCATCGCCCGAGGGCACGGGGCTAGGAAAGTCGTCCAAAAAGAACACGGCGCTGTTGATGACCGGATAGGCCGTTGCATCGCCCAGCAAGCTTATGGCCGAAGCATAGAACCCACGCATGACCTTGTCGTAGATGCCAATGTTGCACACCACGGTGTGCCCACTGCCGCAGTCATTCGACCAAATGAGCGGCGTGCCCGTGTCACCGGTCTTTGCCCATACGTGGGCCGTTTCGCGCAATGAAACCGAGAGCGAAGAATCGAAGGGATCCGAGAGCTCGTAGCGCTCTCCCCCGCCCAGCATAAAGTCCTCACTCGGCACAATGCTTTCGGCTTTTACATAGTCATATCCGGCCGATTCAATGCCAAGCTTGGAGGCAATCACTTGCAGATAGCTCGAGTTATCCGGCGGCATGGCGAGCATAAGCGAACCGCCGGCACTCACCCAACTCATAATGTCGCTCAGGTGCGTACCGAGCCCATCGAGCGACGGCATGAGCAAAATCACACGATCGAAGGAGGTCAACGAGGGAATGGCATCCGTACCATCCAGAGCAAGGTCCACGTCGCGGTGCGCGATCTTCATGTCGAGCAGGATCTGGTCGAACTGCTCCTTTACGTCCTCGACGCCAGCTTGATCGGAATCGGTAATGACCAGGCACGTGGGCTTTTGGCCAAAGATTGCCGAGCTTGCAGGCGTAGCGTCGGTGGCGGCAATCATCCCCAGCTTATGCTGGCCCGCACTGTACTGCACGCCGGCACACTCCACCAGCAGCACAGCGGCCATGACAATAAAGACCGCCCACACCACGAGCAGTCCCATCCAGCGAAAATGGCCCGCACGGTCGCGGATATGCTGCACCATGCTCATCGGGCCTCCTCCCCGTCGCGCCAAAACGCCAGCTGCTCGCGGTTGTCGGCGCTCAAATACACATGTTGCTTGTCAATCGCGTCGATCACACGGTGGACCTCTTCACCGTCGCGGCGCATCACGGCCAGGCGCAGGCAAAGCATCCAAACCTCCTGCTCGTCGGGCACGTCAAGCACCAGCTGGTCAGTCACGGCTTGCGCCTCGTCGATCTGTCCGACATCGGCCAGCGCCGACGCGTATCGAATGCGCAGCTCAAGGGTATCCTCGCGCTCGCAGCGACGCGCAAGCAGGCGCGCGTACTGTTGGCGTTGAATCTGAGCCACGCGCCCCTCAGCCAAGCCCGAGCCCAAGTATTCACCAAGAAAATCGCAGTATTCGTTGAGGTTTTGCGCGCTCGGGTCCGTCTTAAAGGCACGCTCCAGCTGCTGCAGTTTAAGGTCGGACTCTTTGGAGATCTGCGCCACCGCCGTCGCGGCATAGTGCGCCACCTCAACGTCGTCGTTAAGCTTAGCCGCCTGCAGCTGCGCCAGGTAAGCGTCGGGCTCCTCGGTGAGCATGGAGAGCATTAGGCGGCGCCGGTATGCCGGGTCGTTGACGATGAGCGCCTCCTCGAGCGGCACTACGCCTGCATCGTCCTCACCACTCGGTACCGACATACTGCGATGCAGGTCATCGTTAAAGCGCAGCGACTCCAACGCAGACTCTTTCAGCCCCTCGCCAAACACCGCGCCGCGGACCGATAGCAGAACCACCAGCAACGGGCCCCACAGCGGCACCAGCACTATCACAGCCAGCATGTGTCCGCGCACCGGCAGCAGGCCCAGCTTCATGAGCGTCCACAGCATCAGGCAAACCAGCGCATGAATCAGCAGCAAGACGGCAGCAACGACAAGCGAGATCAAGCGGCACCCCCCTCACCGTCACCGGTGTAAGAGATGTGCTGCAGCAGCTCCACGATGTCCTCGCCGTCGACGGGTTCCACCGCAATCTGTTTTGCGCTCAGGCGCTCGCGGATAATGGGCAGATCGCACGCCTTTGCCTGGCGCATAAGCAGGTAGAGCACGTCGCCGTCGACCAAGCCCGCCGCGTCGCTCTCGCGGATTGCCGACCCAATTGCGCCCACCAGCTCGCCGACAGGCTCCATGCCCGGCACCACGCGCAGGAGCAAAAAACTCCCCATCTTGCTATCTGCCAGCGCCTGCGCCGCCGCGAGCTCTTGGCCAAAGGCAGCCTGCTTGAGCACGCAAGTGCCGTCAACGCAGCGTTTATCCTGCGCCACCGCCTCATAGTCAAAGGCACGGCCCAGCGCGCTTTCGACCAGGCCGCACAAGATGCGGAACAGGTTTTGATAATAGAGGGTCATTTGGTTTTCGGCCGCACTACGCACAAAGATCAACACGGCGGGTGCCCCGTCGCGCTCGATCGTGTATCCAAACATGGGAAGCCCCGGCGTCAGCTCGCGGTTCACCCACAGGTTCGAACGACCCCCGTCGCCCAAAAGAGATGCAAGCTGCTCAAGCGTGAGCGAGCGTGCGGCATCTTCGGCAATCGCGGGACTTGCTGCCACCAGGCGCGCAAATGCCCCGCCCGAAACATGGTAGATCGCCACCGAATCGTTCTCGAGGATCTCGCCCAGAAGCTCGCAGCACTTGCGATAGATGTCGCGCGGGTTGAGCACGTCGAGCTCCTGCGTCACGGCAAAGATCTTGCCAAAGCTGTCGTGGCGGCCCACGATCTGGCGCCTGTACGCGCGCTTGTCCTCGATCGCGTCGTGGTAGAGCTGCGTAAGAAACGTATTACGGTTGCGCACGAGGTCGTTTTGATCGCGCTCCGCCCTAATAGCTTCGCTGTTGCGCAGCTGCACATAGCCGCACACGGCGCCCACCACAAAGTACGCAATAAACGGTAGCCAGTTGGACGGCTCGTAGAACAGACCCTGGAAGGTATAGCCGTACTGAGTAAAGTAGCCGGCTGCCAAACCCACCGACGCCAGCAGCGCCGCAACCAGGCCAAAGTCCAAGCCATACAGCGTGCCAATCAGCACCACGTAGAGCAGACGATAATCGAGCACGTTGAGCTGGGCCGATTGGGAGAACAAATGCTCCAGCACCTCAAAGAGCGCCTAGGCGGCTGCCGTCTCCAGACATTTGACAGGCAGCGTGCGCATTTGGATGCGGTCGATGGCCGCGCGCAAGGGGTTGACCTTCTTTGCACGGCCAGCATCCCAGCGAGCCCGAATGGTCGAGAGGTCGCGCAGCAAGTCGTAACGCTGAAACCAGCCATAGCGCACGCGAGCGACGTCGCTGGCGGGCAGGACGTAGCCGGCAGAATCGCCATAGGCAACCGTGAGTTCAGGAAAGAGTCCCTGAAGCGCCTCGCCCAGTTCGACTGCCGTATGGCCAAAAGCGTCTGCAACGTCGAGCATCTCAAAGCTGGCATCCCAGCTGTCAAAGATACGATGCACGAGCACCGCGAGCTCCTCGGCACATAGCAGGGGAAACGGCGCATCTTCCGCACCCTGAAGCGCAACCGATCCGGTTGAGCACGCGTCGAACAACGGCACCAAAAACGGGTCGGTTAATGACGGCGATGCGGTATACAGGAACGGCACGCGCAGGATCTTGGTCTGAACGCCCTCGCGAGCAGCGTAGTAGCGGCACAGGTCGTTGGCTGCGTGCGCGATAATTCCCTTGCCCGTTCGCCCCGCGGCATCGGCGGCACCCTCGGCACCTGCAGGCCCCGCTACATACAGCAGTTGGACCCGGCGACCCGCGCACGCACGAAAGACCGAGCGCAGCAGCTCGATATCACCCACGGTATCGGTATGCGGGGTAAGGTAATTAGACAGGTAGACCACGCGGTCGAACTCGTAGGCTTGTTCCAAGTGCTGGAGCAGCTCTTTCCACGAGGCATGGGGCGACGACTCATCGCGGCGCGCTTCCGCGGCAGCGACGACCTTAACGTGATCCCCGGGGAACGCCTTGGAGCAGAAGTCATCGTCAACATATGCGGTATTGCCAACAACCAGCACTTCCACGACGTTCCCCCTCCCCCAAAATCCAAATTTACTATAGTCAAGTACGCGTATTTTACGCTATCAACGCGAGCTGGAACGCCTTTAAGGCTGTCTTAAGAACTTTTTTAGAGGATGTGGGGACATCAAGAGTGCTAAATGAGCGCCCAATCCGGAAGTGCGAGGAAAAACCGAGACCTGTCGACCAGACCCCAGTTTTGGGCATCCGCGACCTGCACTGATAATTGTCCTCGGGGGAAGCGGGCACTGCGGGGGCGCGTCAACAGCGCGCGATTTCCGCGTCGCAGCGCTACCCTGATGCTGAACGCCGGGACGATGACCCACTGACCTGCTGACGCCTCTTCGGCCGTCCTCAAATCCGACCTGTCTCGCCCCGGCTTCCGCGACCCGGAGTCCTGCCATGACCTAATAGGAGCATGAGCGCGGACAATCGGATAAGGCAACTTGATTGTAGCGCTCCCGTCAGTGCAATGTCTGGGAGACCCGGGCGCGGAGCAGGCGGCAGACCGAGGGGAGCGAAAATGGAAGGCGAAACGGTCATCGCGGGCGTCGACACGCACAAGGACGTGCATGTCCTGTGCCTGCTCGACGGCCTCGGGAGGAAGATCTGGAGCGGGAGCTTCGGGGCCGACCCCGAGGGCTACGACAGGCTGGCGGAGGCGATAGGCGACCCGGGGAGCTGCATGGTCGTCGGCGTCGAGGGCACGGCATCGTACGGGGCCGGGCTGACGAGGAGGCTCGTGGAGCTCGGGTACAACGTCGTCGAGGTGCTCAGGCCCAAGAGGGACAAGGCGAGGCCCGGCGAGGGGAAGAGCGACCCGCTGGACGCCGAGCGCGCGGCGCGCAAGGCGGCGTCCGGGAGGGGCTGCTCCGTGCCGAAGTCGCAGGACGGCTGGGTCGAGGCGGTGCGCCAGCTCTACGTCGCGCGCAGGCTGGCCGTCGCGACGTCCACGTCCTGCGTGGCCTGCGCGAAGTCGATGCTCACGACGGCCCCGGGCGCCCTGAGGGAGCGGTTCAGGGGCCGCGAGCGGCCGAAGGACCTCATGCCGCTGCTCGCGCGCGGGAGGAAGGCGGGCGACGCGCTCGAGGAGAGCGTGCTGGCCTCGCTGCGGTCCGTCGCGGCGGTCTGGAAGGAGGCCCGCAGCCAGGTCGAGTCCCTCGACGAGCGCATCCGCGCGCTGCTGGAGGCGAACGCGCCCGCGCTGCTCGGCATCGAGGGCTGCGGCACGACGACCGCCGCCGCCCTGGTCGTGGCCGCCGGCGACAACCCCGGCAGGCTGAAGGGCGAGGCGGCGTTCTCGATGCTGTGCGGCGTCTCCCCGATCCCCGCGTCGAGCGGGAAGACGGAGCGGCACAGGCTCAACCGCGGCGGCAACCGGCAGGCGAACTGGGCGCTCTACGAGATCGCGATCAAGCGCATGGCATACGACGAGAGGACGAGGAGGTACGTGGCGAGGCGAACCTCCGAGGGGAAGTCCCGGAGGAGGCGGTCCGCTGCCTGAAGCGCTACATAGCGCGGGAGGTGTACCGCGTGCTCATGGACCCGAATCCCGACGGCGCCGCGCCGGAGGGCCCCGAGCTCGCGAAGATGCGCAAGGCGATGCGGGTGACCCAGAAGCAGGCCGCCGCGGGGCTCGGCATGTCCGCGGCCTCACTCGGTCACCTGGAACATGGGAGACGGCGGTCGACGAAACTGGAGAGGAGGTATTACGAGCTCCTGTGCGAATTGAAGGGAGCGCTCCCGCAAACTGCCTATTGACAACTTATAGGAGCGTCGGTTTTGTTGGCAAAAATCAGGTTGTGCTCGACAAGTTTCGATTTTTCCCCGCACTTCCGAAATGACAGCCTCGCATTGACAACATTAGTCAGAACTAGCAGCGTCCAGAAGTCTAGCCAAGCAGCTTCGACTCGATTCCCGCGAAATCAATAAGACCTGTTGAGTAATCTAAAATAAATAGCAGACAGGTGCCAAGAACCCATACCTCATCAGCCAAACGCAAAGTATCGTTTTGCGCCTTCACGATCCTCTCATGGTCAAGGTCTCTATACTCAGACTCATAACCGGCCTCGCCGTTATAGCCGCACAACCGAAGCGCCTTGATGGCGGTAAGCACAATCATTTCATCAACGTCAGGCCTAATATAATGCCGTTCAAAACTCTGGTACCTAGAAGCATTGCCAACGATTGACTTGTATTTCAAAACGTCTTCGCGAGAAACAGTTCTATTTAGATATTCAGCGTCGGGCATTTTCAGAAAGTGCTTACATGCCTCAACCATTGGATAGTTAACGTAGAGCTTGCCATTGTCTGTGCTCTCGTTAAAGTAACGTTGCATTTCCTCTAACCGTGCAGGTGAGAACCTATTATCTTGGGGCTCATAGTCAAAGACCAGCAAAACATCAGAATAATCCTGGTCAAATAGCCACTTATCCTCTTGAGAAGCACGTTCCTTAAGGACGCCGAGCAGCGATAAGTCATCCTGAAAGCCGTCCGAAAACATCCTTTCGTAAAGCTCGTAGATATTTGTGTTATAGGAAACGATCTCATAGCCAATGTCGAGGCCATAGCACTCAAAGAGGGCATGAAAGAGTTTAATCTCTTGTTTTTCACCCTCAACGATAAGCAGGACTTGCTTCCTAGACATCGAATTCGCCAGCCTTATAGAGCTTTTCGAGGTTGTGCCCCTCCCTTAGTTCCCTATCTGTTGCATTGGCTGCGGAAATTATATTGTGATCCGAAAGAATGAATAGACAGTCTGGCCTAAGGATTTTATTACTGAACAAGTCCGTATTATGAGATGCGCAAAGCACCTGGCGTCCAGTCTGGGACTTAAAATAGTCAACGACCTTCTCGGCGAGATCGTGATGGTAGAACGCATCGAACTCGTCGACAAAAAGCAAGGACGGCACACTTGTAGCATGGAAATAATTAAACAGTCGCAGCAGCGCAACAGTGCCGCTTGAACAGTTTTCTACAAACGGAATAAGTCGACTTTTTTCAAAGTACAAAGCGATATCACCCGATGGCGTTTCACGCGCAGTAAGGCGTTCTCGAATTCCAAAGTCATTCAAAAAAGCCTGAAGCTCAGAAACCAAGTCATTCGAAATAACGTTTTCGGCGATGGTAGAGACAAGGTTACGGTCGTTCATATGTGCGTCGCCAATGGCATCCATTGACCGCGCAAACGTATAAAGCTTAAAAAGAGGCATTGCCCTCTCAAAAGGAATGTTATTGCACACATACGCCAAAACAGAAATGCCGGGAGATTTGAACTCCCAGTTCAATCGATCGGCACCAATAGAAGCCAAATCGCCATCGAGCACTTTACCTGCACGGTGGTCGTAATCAAATGCAATCTTGCCGTTAACAGCCACTGTCTCACGAAGATAGTCTGTTATCCCAGTCTTTTCGTAACGATAAGCAACTTCGTCATTCCCAAAGCGAAACGTGTAGGCAAAGCACGCCGACGTGACCCCATCAACTGCGCTGAGATAATTAGTTTTATTGGAATAGAAGGTCCGACGCCCCACATTTGCTGAAATATCGAGAAGAGCATTGGAGAAATTTGTTTTGCCGACAGCGTTTTTACCGTAGATAAGACCACAAGAAACGATACCCTCATCGATGGCTGACGTATTGAATCTGTAGTCCCTGACATCGGTCAAATTGAAGGTAAATCTATGGGAGAAGTTTCGGAATCCCTCGACCTCAAAACGCGTTAGCATCGAAACCTCCATGTTATACTTGCCGTAAGGTTTTTACGGCAAGTATAACATGGAGGCGACCCGGAGAGGACGTCATGGTCGAAGTCAGGATGTCCAGCGCGCAGTAGCAGGAACGTGAACGATGGCGTCGTCAACCTACTACCCGGCGAGCAGGGCGATCCATTGGAAGCGTCTTTAGCGAACGGGACGAGCATCAACGCCAACTGGCCCTTACCGACCTACTACATGTTCACGGTACAAGAGAGCGACATCGTTGTCAGCACTGTCGTGATTACCGGGCGAATGATCGAGGAGTTCAGGTGCGCCGATGGCTGAATCGGCATCGTGAGGTATAGCTGCCTCGAGCGGCCACTAAATCGGAAGAGTGCTTCTGGTAATAATACTTCTCTGCACGATCTCGTCTTCTATGGCACCCCAACTCCACGCCCAACCCATGAGGCACTCCGAGGCGTCACGCTCAACCTCGCTATAAAAATGCCCAATTTTGCATACAAACGGAAATATCGAACATCGGATCGCAACCGGTCGAGTGGTGCCTTAAGCCTGACGAGAACAACCATGGCCGCAAAATCGAAGAGTATGGCAATGCAAAGCTGGAACCAAGCAGGTCACTGGGACTTATCAATACTATTATTAAACCAATAAATAATCGTTATTAACTAGGTGGGACAATTGTCAGAAGACGAATCAAAATATGAATACTGGCTACCCAATGCCAGCAACATAAAGATCTGTTGTGAAGCACAGGTCAACTCCGTCGTTATTATCGGACCAAATGGGTCCGGTAAATCAAAGCTCGGTGCTTGGATAGAGCAACAAGATTTCGAAAGGGTCCATCGGATTACTGCACAACGCGATATCAATTTTTCCGAGAGAATTCCTTTAAAGAGCTACGCAGAAGCAGAAGATAAAGTTATATACGGCGGCTCCCAATATAAGGAGAACAAACAAGTTCGATGGGAATGGGGTGAAAGCTATACAACAAAGCTCCTTGACGATTTTGACGATGTTTTAGCAGCCCTCATCGCACAAGTAAATCTTGAAAACCAGCGGTTTATTGATGAATGCAGGTATGCAGAGTCTATTTCTGCAGAAAGGCCCCCTCTACCGAAAACAGCACTAGATAAGCTTAAAGTAATTTGGGATGAAGTCTTTCCTCAAAGAAAGATCGAGCAGGAAGACGCGGCCTTCTACGCGTACTCCCAAAGTAAAACGGATCGCTACAGCGCAACGCAAATGAGTGACGGCGAGCGTTCAGTGCTATATCTTGCCGCACAAGTTCTTTGTGTCCCAAACGATAAAATAATCATCATGGATGAGCCTGAAGTTCATTTGCATCCATCGCTTATGGCGCGACTCTGGACTTCCCTAGAGCAGTCGCGCCCAGACTGTCTCTTTATCTACATAACCCACGATGTTAACTTCGCTTCAACACACCGAAGCTCGGATATCATCTGGGTTAAGAATTTCGATGGCACCAAATGGGAATTAGAAACGCTTCCCGATAGCGACCTTCCAAAGGAGCTCTTAATAGAGCTCCTTGGCAACCGGAAAGAGGTCCTATTCGTTGAAGGAACCGAAGGAAGTTACGACAAGCGGATCTATTCCGCACTCTTTCCCGATTGTTATGTAGTCCCTTCCGGCGGATGCGAGCAGGTCATCAATAATGTGAAGGCTTATAATCGTACCTCAAGCCTTCATGCCATAAAGGCCCGGGGCATCATAGACAGAGACTTTAAAACCGAGGAACAGCTCAACGCCCTTAAGGAAAAAGGGATCTTCCACCTCAAGGTCGCAGAAGTTGAAAATCTCTTTCTCACCAAAGAAGCGGTGCAGATTCTATCTCAGCGTTTCGGCGCCGATGCAGATAAGACCTTTTCCAGCATTAAGACATATGTAAGTGAAAGGTTCAGCAAACAAGCAAAGAAGCAGACATCGGAAGCGCTTGTAGCAGGCGTAAAGGAAGTGCTTTCCGGAATAACTATTTCGGATAATGAGCAGTTGACTGCCGATGGCATAGCATCCTTAATTGATATTGCGAGCATAGAAAAGAACGTTAACGACAGATATCAACAGGCCATTGAAGGCCATGATTACAATGAGATTCTCGGGCTATTCAACGACAAGTCTCTTGCAACAAGCGTTGGCCATTATTTTGGTATGGACAACAAAATCTATGTCGATCGTGCAATTTCCTTGTTGGAAGGCGACCTGAGAGACGATCTTTCCGAAGCCCTAAGGCACTATATTTCGCACTGAACGGCCGTTTCACGCCCGGCGAGGTCCGGTCAGACCACTGACCGGACCTCGCCCCAATAGCGGGAACACCCCATATCGCCACAAATCACCCCTCTCCGTCCATGACCGACCAGTTCACAGGTTCAATACCCGGAAGAGACGTTAGACAAGAGGGGCAGGCAACCTGATAGTTCCCGTTATTTGTCCTGCGCTGCATAGAGGCGGAGACATATACCGCTTTGCGGGCGCGAGTGACGCCGACGTACAGCAGACCCATTTCTTCAATAAGCCCGTCTGGCATTTTCTTCGCATCCACGATCCGGCATCCATGCGCAGAACGCGAGCACATACCAGCACTTTCGCACCGCGAACAAATCCTTCCAGGCCAATCGAAGCGCGTAACGCCCGGAATGAAAACGGTGTCCCACTCGAGCCCCTTAGCGGAGTGAACGGTCATCATCGAGATGTCTGCATCAAGGTAATCGGAGAAACGCCGCAGGGAGCCCTCGGAAAAGATGCTCACGATATAGTCGAAGCGCTCCGACGGATCCAGCGCGAAGCAGTCATTTTTAAGGTGTTTCCGCAGCGCTCCAAGAAACATGGCATAGGACCGCCCATACTCGAATCTTCTGGAGCCATGTGTCGGTAAAATCACATGCAAGAAGAAAATAACTCGCTTTTATGCCAGTTATCAATTCTGATGAAAGGGTGACTGAGCATTTCTTACATCAGAATCACGTAATTGGATGCCAGCGCATCAAAGCTCTTTAGGTGGCATTAGATAACTTAAGCAGCAGTGCATCGAGCGTCTCCTCGACGGGTCTTCCTCACCAGATCCCCATGTCATTGCGTAGCGACTCCTCGTCAACTAATATGACGTTCGCAGGCACGGCCCGTGCCCATTACAGTCTGAAATAGGCCATCGATAAATTTCGATGGCGAGCATTCGGCGCATTGCCTACGATACGGGCAAGCCCCGAGGGGCCGCCGATCGGGCACCTCCGGATGGCCGTCTGCCCCTGCCCCGTAGAGGGCCCGGGGGGTGTTGCCACCGGGGGCGCTCGCCGCTCCGGACGACTGATAGGAAACTGCCGGGCGCAAGCGCCACGGCCAGGTAATGTGGGTGTCGCGGGGAGGGGTTCCGATCGGCCTACCGATTGGAGGATACCACCGTGGCACCAATTAGAATGCCGGAAGCCGTCATCGGGCTCGATGTCGGGAAATCGTCCCACTGGGCATGCGTCGCGACTCGAGATGGCGAGGTGCTGTTGAGCACCCCCGTCGCGAACAGGGAGGACGACCTGGACTCGCTGTTCGGCCGCTTCCCCGATGCGCTCGTGGTCGTCGACCAGTCGCGCAACATAGGCGCCCTCGCGCTCGCCCGCGCCAGGGCGGCCGGGATGTCGGCGGCGTACCTGCCGGGACTCGCGGCGCACGGGGCCGCCAGGCTCTTCGCCGGCGACGCCAAGACCGACGAGCGAGACGCGATGGTCATCGCGAAGACGGCGCTTGGCATCCCCGACGCGCTCCTGCCGGTCGGAGACCCAGGTCCGACGATTGCGGCGGCGAGGGCGCTGGCCGCCCAGAGGAACTTCCTGACCTGCGAGAACACTAGGAATAAGAACCGGCTGCGCAGCATCCTGCTGGAATCGTGCCCCGCCTTCGAGGCGCTGGTCGACCTGTCCGACGGGCCCCAGCTGAGGCTCATGGCATCCCTCGGCGGGGCCTGGTCGGTGGCCGACGCCGGGCCCCGCAGGGCGGCGGCGCTCACGCGTGGGGCGGCGCGCGGTAAGATCGAGGCCCTCGTCCGCTCGACGGCCTCCTCGACAAGGCCGGATGCGTCGGTCGTCGCCGCCGAGGACCGGGCGGTGAGGCTGCTCGCGCGCAGGATATCCGAGAACTCGGCGGAGATCGAGGCGATCACGGCGGAGATCTCCGCCCTGCTCGAGGGCGACGATACCTACCGATGCCTCCTGACGGTGCCGGGCATCGGGCCCAAAACCGCTTCCGAGCTTGCGATCTCCATCGACATCGAAGACTTCCCCAGTCACGACAGGCTCGCGTCGTACTGCGGCTTGGCGCCGCGCAACCGCCAGTCGGGGACCTCGATCTCCTCGGTGACGGCATCGCGCCAAGGCAACAAGAGGCTGAAGAACCTGCTCATATTCTCATGTAACTGCCTTACCCGGACAGAGGGGAGATGGGGCGACTACTACACCAGGTGCCGGGAGCGGGGCATGTCGCACGGCAAGGCGCTCAAGGCGCTGGCGCGAAAGAGACTGAAGGTCATCTACGCGGTAATGCGAGACAGGGTGCCTTACGCAGCCTAGCCGAAACGCACCGAGCAGACTGAAGCCCACCGGCCTAATGGCTTGGCGTCAGCATGCCGCGATTCGGTCGCACGGAGAGCATTTCCCAGTTGACAAAACTATAGGAACACCCCCCTGTCGATGACTTGCTGTCTAGTCGCCAGAAATCATATGACGGGCACGGGCCGTGTTCCGCTATGTGGTTATCGATTTGGGAAAGAGACTATGTGTTACCCGGCGGCGCAGCAAGGTCAACCGTTGGCAACAAAGGACAGCGAGAACTATGTCGGCACCGGCAACCAAGCGCAATATCGACAGTGATGCTACGCAATATTCGATTGCAATCAAACAAGCAGACATCAGCCTGATCCACATATAAGAAGAAGTGGATGCCTTGCTTAACATCGATAGTTTTAAACTAATTAACGAACCTCCACGAGGCTTTCCCTTAATTACGACATGAGGAGATGCGCATGTCAGAACTGTCACCAATTAGCACTTTCGAATCGTTCCGGCAAACATACTGGACCTACTACTTAGCCCTTGAAAATCGTCTCCTGCAGACAGAAAGGTGCTGCGCATTCTCGCAGAGGAATACAGAGGCATTTTCAATCGAATACCTCACCTTGCTTTTGTCTACCTGCGGTGAAGTTGACTCACTGGCAAAAGCTATTGGGACGCACTTCTTTCCTGAGGCAGATCTAAACAACTGCACAATTTCGAAGTGGGGATACTATCTTTGCCAATCTTTCCCAGGGATAGATACGAAAGTCCTCCGATTTAAGAATGGGATGCAATTAAAACCCTTTGATAGCTGGCAACAAACCATAGCAACAAATAAAAAGGGACAAACCATCTATGTAAAAGCGCCAGGCTCAAAGCGCCTCCAATGGTGGACTGACTACAATACAGTCAAACACTCCAGAGCATCAATCGATCCAGATCGAGGCTTAGCCAATTACGAAAAAGCCAATCAGGGCAACGTCATCAAAGCGATGGGAGCGCTATTTCTACTCAATAGACTTATGATGCAAAGACTGGATGCAGATGCTTACCAAGCAATAGAGCGATCGAAGCTTTTCAAACTATGCAACTCCCCAGATGAGACCGTGACTTTCATTTGTTATGGGAGCAAAGGTGTCCCGCTTCAAATAACACATAAAGCGCCAAGGGCAAGAATATAGCAAGCAAAGAAAGCGAACGCGGGAAAAACGGAGCTGAAGAAACCAAAATCTTTAGTCATCTCGCTCCAACAGCCCTCAAAGAAGAAAAGGGATTATGGCTGAATCAAACAAACAAAAGGGACAAATAGAAGATACTGGATGCTCCTACGGATACTTCACCATTACAAAAGCTAAAGAGCAAGATACTGAAGCGGTCCTAAACTGTGAAATACCACTTCAAGAAGACGAATATGAAGCGGCAAAAGCAGAACTCGAGAAGCTAATAAGCATCTCTAACTTAACTGAGATCATCCTAGATTTCGAAGACGCTCAATCTGAGCTCACCGTGTCCATTAATGCAATCGATCCAAATGACCGTAAGTCGATGAAGGCAGCGCAAGCAGCTACCGAGCACTACGTAGAGTCAGTTGTACGGACCGTCACCCATTACAAAAGACAATTGCACACCGCTTACGGAGACTGCGTAGCAAATTCTTTTGATAATGAGATTTCAAAGATTTACGACAACGGCAACTCTTATGCATTGCTCTATAAGCTAAGAAATATATATCAACACGAGGGAGCCGTCCCGTTAAAACTAAGCAGAATGAGTATTTGCTCGCTTGAGCACTGTTGAATATCGCGAAACAGCACCGCCGATATCGCGCTTGGGCACCGGGGCCGACACTGGCCCCGGTGCTTTTTTATTGCTACCGGTCTATCCGCGGCGCTGCCGCATGTTGGCCTCGCCCATGTCGACCCAGACCGCGTTGTGCACGATCCTGTCCATGATGGCGTCGGCATGCACCCCGCCGCCGAGCCTCGGGTGCCAGTCCTTCTTCTTGAACTGGGTGCAGAATACGGTCGAGGCCGTGCCGTACCTCAGCTCCATCAGCTCCAGCAGCATCGACCTGAACTCGGTGTCCGGCCTGTCGAGCAGCCACTCGTCTATCACGAGCAGGCCGAACGCCCCGTACTTGCGGACGAGCTTGCGCTCGCCGCCGGGCCGGTCACGGCTCTCGCGCCAGAGGTCCTCGAGGTCGGGCTGGCGGACGTAGCACGACCTCACCCTCCTGGCGCAGGCGGCCTTCGCGAGCGCGCAGGCCAGGTAGGTCTTGCCCGTGCCGGTGAGGCCCTGGAGAACCACGTTCTCGCCGCGCCCGACGAACCCGCAGGTCGCGAGCTCGGCCACCGCCACCCTGTCGAGGCCGCGGCCCTCGAAGAAGTCGACCGAGCGGACGTCGGCCTCGGGGTACCTGAGGCCGGCCCTCCTCGTCAGGTTGCGGACCTTCTGCGTGATGAAGTCGGAGTGCGCCTCGTCCACCGCCATCTGGACGCGCTCGGCGAACGCCATCCCGGCGCACACGGCCTCGTCCTGGGCGGAGAGGGCGGCGAGCAGCTCGGCCGCCCCCATCTCCCTGAGCTTGCGGGCGGTCTCCGCGTTGACGTCCATGCTCACTCCTCCCCGTAGAAGCCGGCGCCGCGCACGTAGCCGCAGTCCCCGGACGCCTCGCCGGCTGGCGCCCTGTCCTGCCCCGACCTCAGCACGGGCTCGACGTCGCGGTAGCGCGGCGACCTCTTCCCGGTCGCGAGCGCCATCCCGCACGCCCGCTCGAGCCTCGCCGGGGTGTAGCGCCTGGACAGCCTGAGCACGGCGAGCGCGGCGTTGAAGCCCTGCTCGTCGAACTCGTAGCAGGCGAACACCCTGTCCACCAGCTCGGAGCAGGAGGGCCCGACCCTCGAGGCCCAGGCGCGGATGCGCGGCGCGTCCCAGTCCGACCACGCCCTGCCCTCGGGCATGTCCGAGCCGCGCGTGGAGTAGCGGTTCCTCGCGTAGGACGGGAACCTGGGGTGCGTGGCCACGCGCTCGCCGCCGGAGAAGACCTCCACCTTGCCCTCGGTGACGCGCAGGTCGACCGTCGAGCCGACGAGCAGGTGGCTCACCGAGTAGTAGTTGCGGGCGTACGCGACGTGGCAGTTGGCCTGGACCTTGCGGCCGTAGACCCACTCGCACACCTCGAAGGGCTCGGCCGGTAGGGGCCTCAGCAGCGGGCGCTCGACCTCCTCGAACACCTCGCGCCTCGAGCCCTCGCGCTTGGCGAACGGCGCGTCGTTGTGCTCCGCGACCCTCCGGGCGACGGCGGCGCGGAGGGCCGCCATGTCGGTGAACACCTCGTCGCGAAGCGCCGCTATCACGTAGGTCGCGGCGGCCCAGACCTCGTTCTCGGCGCTCGGCTTGTCGCGGGGCCTCCTGACCCTCGCCGGGATCACGGCGGAGCCGTAGTGCGCGGCGAGCTCCTCGTAGGCCGCGTTCAGGACCGGCTCCCCGGCCCTGGGGTGGGCGGTGACGCCGGTCCTCAGGTTGTCGGGGA
The DNA here is from genome assembly GCA_046995905.1 of Collinsella sp. Lineage (GTDB taxonomy): Bacteria > Actinomycetota > Coriobacteriia > Coriobacteriales > Coriobacteriaceae > Collinsella. The sequence continues at coordinate 1,192,042 of JBKXET010000001.1, read as the reverse complement.
CGATGCAGGGCGTCGCGCCTCCCAGGAAGGAGAAGGCGTGCACGTGGCACAGCAGCCATGTATCCTGCTTCATGTCGAGCGTCGGCTCGACGTAGCTGTACCGGCTGAACGGGAGGCAGGCCACGAACAGGTACACCTTCCTGACCTCGCCGGTCGCGGGGTCCACGAGCCGCATCGTGGGCCCCGACCAGTCGACCTCCATGTTCCTGCCCGCCTTGTGCCCGACGCGGCTCACCACGTTGCGCGACACCGTGTACTGGCGGTAGCGCTTGCAGAACCTGTCGTAGGACATCGACGGCGCGCCGGCCTCCGCGCACCCGTCGGCATACTCCGCGTGCAGGAGCTTGAGCGTGACGCCGGTCCTCGCGAGCTCGCGGTGGACGCGTGCCCAGTCGGGGTCGGCGTGCACCGGCCCGGCGTCGCCCCTGCCGGGGAACAGCAGCGCGTAGGCGGCCTCCTCGGACATCCCCTCGACGTCCTCCCAGGAGACGCCCCGCTCCCTCGCGGCTTCCAGCACGTCCTGGACGCTGTGCTTCGAGACGTGGGCGGTGCGGGCGATCGCGTTCTGCGAAAGCCCGTTCACCGACCTCAGCCTCAGGACCTCCCTGGCCCTGATCCTTCTCGCCATGTGGAACCTCCTCGTTCTCTGGACTGCATGGCAGCCCGAGCGTAACGGGGATGCGCGGGAAGGCATTTAATGGCGGTGCCGAACGGCAATAATCGGTCGGGTGGGCGGCGGTGCTGATTCGCAATATAGGTGGTGTCGAAAGGGCCTAGGACTCAAGTCATCATTTTTATGAAACAGCCCCTTGAGTAGTTTCAATTAGCTCCGAGGTTAAGCGTTAGCGAAGCAATCCAAGACCTCGAGCAAAGCAACAGAACAAGCTGAATGCGTTTTTTCCGAAATAAGCAACAAAGGCCGCAAAGCGCTCACGAGGCCTAGCTTCTCTATCTCTAAGAACGGCCTTTCGATGTAAAGACAACACCGACCACAACGAATCCTCATCTTGAATTTGCCTCGAATGATTATTTTTAGTTGGAATCTGCGCAAACACCATCCTGCAAACTGAGAAGCAGCGCGAAGCGGCGGCTTTACTTAGGTCCGGATACCAATTACAAATATCCTGGTAGAGCCGATCGGCAATTATCAATGCGGACTCGCCTTTAATGTGTCGATATTCTTGCCTGATAATGCTGTTACTTCTCATGCGATATGCATACAACTCACGGCAATCGACAACGGCAACGGAATCAACCTTGTGAACAATCTTATAGACGCTAGCGAGATCCTCGTAATACAGCCCCTTAGGGAACGGGTCAATGCCCAGTGGCGCCTTTGCGTAAAGGCGCCACTGGGCACCGGTGTCCAGCGTCTGATATAACATCAGACGCTGGACATCGGGCGAAGGCAGTGCCTTCGCAGGCGCCACGGGGTCAAGAGACTCCACCAAAGGGCAAGCATCACCATCATTGAACGGCTTGCCAAATGGAACAGCAGATATCTGACATCCCGTATCGCGGCAGGCGTTAAAAAGAACCTCGATAAAAACAGGAGAAATGTAGTCGTCGCTATCAACGAAGGAAATCCAGTCGCCCTGAGCAATACGCAGCCCTGCATTACGAGCGTCGGAAAGACCGCCATTTTCCTTATGCAAAACGGTGGTACGGTCGTCGCTTGCAGCAAGAACATCACAAAGCTCGCCAGAACCATCAGTCGAGCCGTCATCGACAAGAATGATCTCGATGTTACGATAGCTTTGACGGCAAATGCTATCAAAGCACTCCCGCAGATAAGGCTTAACGTTATATACCGGCACAATCACCGATACCAAGTTACTGTTTGCCATCTAATTCCTTGAGTAGAGATCTAGATATTTATAAGTCAGTCGCTTGCCTTGCAACTCAATGTTGTAATCGGCGAATTGCCCACTTGAGATAGACAATCGACCCTCATACGAGTACGGCAATAGTGAATCGATTTCATCGGCCCACACGGCAGGACTATCAATCGGCAAGAACTTGCATTCCCCCGTTACGTCAACTTCGCGCGTAATCGCATCACTCAGCAGGCACGGCAGGCCAGACACCTGTGCCTCGACGCCGACGAGGCCCAGGCCTTCGTAAAGGCTTGGCAGAACGAACGCATCAAACGCCTGGTACAAACGATTGACATCGCTTCTCTGTCCCAGAAACTTAACGCGATCGGTAAGACCGCGTTCGTCCACCAAGGCCTTTACGGAGGCCCCGGCTTCGCCGGTACCGACAAGCAACAAGACGGTATCGTCGCGACGCTTTGCGACCTCAGTAAAAATGTCAATCAGAAACGTATGGTTCTTTTGAGCAGTAAAACGTCCCACATGCCCAATGGCAAACTGGTTGCCGACGAGGCCCAGGTCGGCTCGCGCTTGCGCGCGAGCCTCCGCATTGAAGCGAAAGCGATCCAAATCGATTGCGTTGTATACGACTTCGAAGTGTTCAGCTTTACCGAAAAGCCATTCACCGGCAAATTGACTGCATGCAAAACGGTGTGTTGGATACCGATTCGATTGCGTTTTCAGCACGGCCTTTAGGGCATTCTTGGCATACTCCCCCTTACCACTCGTAGAATGGCTATGGGCGATACGCACAGGAACGCCCGCCTTCTTCGCGGCACGAAGCGGAAAGACCGAAAGCGCGTTGATGTGACTATGGACAATCTTCCAGCCCTCTTGTTTAAAGAGACGCTGAAGCTCTCGCTGGTATTCAACAACATGCTGATAGGGCGGAATCTCAAAGACCCTGCCACCGAGGGATTCGATTTCTTCACGGGGAACAAGCGTCGAATCGGCATCGACAAGAAAATCGAACTGCACTTTGCATCGGTCAATATGACGATAGTAATTCATGACGACTGCCTCAACGCCGCCGCCAAGCATCTTGCCCACGACCTGGGCGACGCGAATTGGTTCTCCTTGGCTCATCGCCCGGTCCTCCTTTTCCCAAACATGGCACCAAAGGTGCCGGTGAAACATTTCCAGTCCATGCGGAAGCAGCGATTCCGCACGTAGTGGAGCTCGATCTTCTGGCGCATGCCGCTCTCGAAGGTCGCGGCGTTGCGGTCGGTGGCCTGCCACAGGCCCGTGATGCCCGGGGTGACGCTCAGCAGTTCCTCCTTCTCCTCGTCGGTGAAGTGCTGATCGAGCTCGTCGCGCGTGATGGGGCGCGGGCCGATTACGGACAGGTCGCCCTTCAGCACGTTGAGGAACTGCGGCACTTCGTCGATGGAGCACTTTCGAATGAACTGGCCCACCTTGGTGATGCGCGGGTCGTCGTCGACCTTGCGCTCTACCTCCCACTGGCGCAGCTGCTCGGGGCTCAGGTACTTCTGCACATCACCTGCATCAGAGACCATGCTGCGAAGCTTAAGCACGCGAATCACCCGGCCTCCCCTGCCCACGCGTTCCTGCGTGTAAACCGGACAGCCAGGAGACTCCACGCAGATCGCGGCGTAGACACAGGCCATTGGAATCGCCAGGGCCGCGGTGCATCCGGCGCTGAAGGCTATATCGAACGTTCTCTTGCATATGCGGTAGAAGAGGGTTCCCGTAGGTTTCCTAGGCATGGGCTAGCACCCCGCCATCGGAAAAGTCTCGGGAGATGCCTCTAGCAGGCACCCCCCCCCGTTATCATTTCGACGACCGTGAGCGCCACGATCTTCAGATCGGTGGCTACGCCGCGCTTGGCAATGTACTCAAGGTCGCGGCGAACCATGCCATCGAAGTCGGTGTCGTTGCGGTCCGTCACCTGCCACCAGCCGGTGATCCCGGGCTTCACGGCCAGGCGCTGCAGGTCGAACTCGGTGTACTCGGCCACCTCGTTCGGCAGCGGCGGGCGCGGGCCCACGACGGACATCTGGCCCAGGAACACGTTGACGAACTGCGGGAACTCGTCGATAGAGTGCTTGCGGATGAACTTGCCGATCTTCGTGACGCGCGGGTCGTCCCTCATCTTGAACATGGCGCCGGCGATCTCGTTTCGCCCCTTGAGCTCGGCGAGGCGCTCGTCGGCGTCCTTGTACATGCTTCGGAACTTCCACATGCGGAAGGTGGACAGCCTGCCGTCGCGGTGGGTCTGTCCCACGCGGATCTGGCTGTAGAACGGGTTGCCCTCGCTCTCCAGGCGGATGGCGGCGGCGAGCACAAGGCTCGGAATAGCGATGACGGCCAGCACGAAGCCGCTGAAAACGATGTCGAAGGCGCGCTTTACGGCACGGTAGCCCAGGCGCGGGCGGTCCCAGTCCTTCACGGCCTGCATGGCCTTGTAGCGCACGCTCACCTCGCCGACATTCATGGCCTGGGCAACAAGCGCGGCCCCCACCGGCGCGTTTTGCCCTGTCACTTCTTTAGTAGTCAAGTTCAAATCCACGTCCCTGCCCCCAGGGATCCCCCAATCGATGAATTCAAATTGCGAATGAATTGCCAGTGCGACGTCCCCTTACGTCTTACTGGGCACGTCTAACGGAAGCAGCTCCCTAAATGCGGAGTCGCCTTCGCCCACGTCTATCAGGCACCAGCGTTTATGACGGTCGATCTTTTTAACGCGGGCCTCTTGCCCCACCAAGGGACCCTGTTCTATGTGCAACACGCCGTCTTCTATGCGCGCAACGCTGTTGCGCACCACGCCGTCGTCGTCCAGCACGCTGCGGTACCAGTCCTGCGCATCGTCCGGCATGGGCATGTACGCCCGCTCCCTACTGCCGGCGATGCGGCAGCCAAAGCTCAACTGGGCCAAAGCCCTATCGAGCGCGGCGGCATCGTGCGTGGCAACGAAGAAATATTCCTTGTACATGGGTTTGGTTTGGAGCGACCATGCGCCGTCCCGCTTAAACCAGAACTCCTTTTGCATCACAAAAGCGTCCTGCATAAGGTTGCGCGGGATAATGTGGCGAACCTTTTCGCAGGTCTCGCGCTCTTTTCCATTGGGGGTGTGAACCAGATACCAGCGGACGCGGCCATGCCGGCTGTTGGTGGCTGCGCCGTTAAATGCGCCCGGCAGCTGCTCTTGACGCCGCGCCGTCTGCTCCATGTACTCGCCCCCTTTTCTTGCTTTGCGGCACACGCAAATGCAGGGGCGTTTAGAACAGGCTTCTCGCTCGCAGCTAGGCGCAGTCGCAAAAGTACAGGATTTTGTAGAGGGGTATGGAGATGTATCTACTGGCAGTACATTTTGTGTAATCTGGGCAAACGCGGATTAATTGCTCGTATAATGGCCTATATCGAAAGATACAAAAACCTGTACCTTTTTGTGCAACAAAAAAAGCCGTTCAACCAGCGGCTTTTCTTATTTCGGCACTAAAAAAGGCGACCGCCCTTTGTGGACGGTCGCCTTTATAAATTGTTGTACAGCTTGCCTTAGGCGCGGGTCTTGATCTCCTCGAGAACCTTGGCAACAAACTCGTCAACGCTCATCTGAACGGTCTCGTTGGAGCGATCGCGGACGGAGATGTTGCCGGCCTCGACCTCCTTCTCGCCCAGGATGAGCATGTAGGGCACGCGGTCGATGCTGCGGGCCTCGCGAATCTTGTAGCCGATCTTCTCGTCGCGGTCGTCGCAGACAACGCGAATGCCGGCCTCCTCCAGCTTGGCGCACACCTCGTGGGCGTAGTCGCGGCTCTTCTCGGAGACGGGAAGCGCCTTGACCTGCACGGGAGCCAGCCAGGTGGGGAACTTACCCGCAAAGTGCTCGATCAGAATACCAATGAAGCGCTCGATGGAGCCAAAGCACACGCGGTGCAGCATGATGGGGCGCTTCTTGGTGCCGTCGGCGTCCACGTACTCCAGGTCAAAGTTGAGCGGCATCTGGAAGTCGAGCTGCACGGTGCCGCACTGCCAGGTACGGCCGAGCGAGTCCTCCAGGTGGAAGTCAATCTTGGGGCCGTAGAAGGCGCCGTCGCCCTCGTTGACCTCGTAGTCCATGTGCAGCTGTTCCAGAGCGGTGCGCAGGCCCTCCTCGGCGCGAGCCCAATCCTCGTCCGAACCCATGGAGTCCTCGGGGCGGGTGGAAAGCTCAACGTGGTACTTAAAGCCAAACTTCTGGTACACGGAGTCGATGAGGTTGACCACGCCCACGATCTCGTCGGTCAGCTGGTCGGGACGCACAAACAGGTGGGCGTCATCCTGGTTAAAGCAGCGCACGCGGAACAGGCCGTGCAGGGCGCCACGCAGCTCGTGGCGGTGCACCAGGCCAATCTCGCCGGCGCGAATGGGCAGCTCGCGGTAGGAGTGCGGCTTGGAGGCGTACACCAGCACGCCGCCCGGGCAATTCATGGGCTTAATGCAGTACTCTTCGTCGTCGATGACGGTGGAGTACATATTGTCCTTGTAGTGATCCCAGTGGCCCGAGGTCTTCCACAGCTGCTTGTTCATGATGAGCGGCGTGGAGATCTCCACGTAGCCGGCCTTGTGGTGAATCTCGCGCCAGTAGTCCAGCAGCGTGTTCTTAAGGATCATGCCGTTGGGCAGGAAGAACGGGAAGCCGGGGGCCTCGTCGCGCATCATAAAGAGGTCCATCTCGCGGCCGATCTTGCGGTGGTCGCGCTTCTTGGCCTCCTCCAGCATGTGCATGTGCTCGTCGAGCTCTTCTTTGGTGGCAAAGGCGACGCCGTTGATGCGGGTGAGCATCTTGTTGTCCTTGTCGCCCTTCCAGTAGGCGCCCGAGACGCCGGTGAGCTTAAAGGCCTTCAGCGCCTTGGTGTAGCAGATGTGGGGGCCGACGCACATGTCGATGTAGTCGCCCTGCTGGTAGAAGGTGATGCGGGCGTCGTCGTCCAGGTCGCCGATGTGCTCGACCTTGTACTTCTCGCCGCGCTCCTCCATAAGGGCGATGGCCTCGGCGCGGGGCTTCTCGTACACGGAAAACTTGAGGTTCTCCTTGACGATCTTTTTCATCTCGGCCTCGATCGCGGGGAAGTCGTCCTCGCTGATCTTGACGCCCTCGGGCAGGTCGACGTCGTAGTAGAAGCCGCTGTCGGTCGCGGGACCGTAGGCAAAGTCGGCCTCGGGGTACAGGCGCTTGATGGCCTGCGCCATGATGTGCGCGGCGGAGTGGCGGATGACGTGCGTGACCTCGTCCTGCGGGAGCTCGGCCACCGAACCGTCATTGTAAAGTGCCTTCATGGGTATGTTTTCTCCTCTCGGATGCCTGATGCAAGTGCGTGCGATGCGCTCGGCGTTTTTGACTTGCATCATTATAGGCAGGTTGCCTTGGTATACAAGCGCCCGCCGCACCTTAATGGCACGGCGGGCGATTTTCTACGCATGCTTCATCGTGTAGAGCGGGGTGTGGGGCGCGCATGGCTTGCGCGGGACGCGCGGCGCCCGTGACTTACGGCCGGCCCGGCGATGGATGCGTTACTGGATGCGAGTTCGGCAGTAGGGGCAGACCTTCCAGTGCGCGTCGAGCGGGCGATGGCAGCTGGGGCACACGTTGCGAACCTGGGTGTCGCACACGGGGCAGACCACAAAGTCCTTCTCGATGGGGGCGCCGCACTGCGGGCAGGTGCCGTACTGGGCAAGCTGGCGCTCGCGCAGGGCCATGTCCAGCTCCTGCTCCTCGCGGTCGGCCGCGTAGGAGTGCGGACGCAGAACCAGATAGGCGATGAGGCCCACAAACGGGATGAGGGCGATGATGCCCCATGCCACGTAGGCGCTGGCGCCGCGGCGGCGAGCGTCGATGAACACATAGACGACCGACAGCACGTACAGGGCGATGATAAAGCCAACGAAGGCATAGATGACGCCCATAAGCTGCGGCGACATGAGCTCAGAGATGTACTTGGACATTGAGGTGTACCTTTCGGAATAATTACAGTCCGGTCAAGTTTACCACGGGGTTTGTTTATATGGGACCACGGCTAGGGGCGGGGCTAGCGCGGACACAAACATCTCAATCTGTAACAGGTGGGAGCGGAATCCGGTCCTAGATGTTACAGATCGAGACAAACGGAGGACCCGCCAGACTAACGTCTCAATCTGTAACATCTGGAACCCGAATCCTCGTCTAACTGTTACAGATCGAGACGAACGGTTGCCGTAGTTGTCGGCAGACGAGGTTGTCGACATTACCGGGTCTCCCCTCGCCTGCCGTTGGCGGGTGTTGCGGGGCTGTTCGCCGCATTGCCGCCGCACTGGGGGTGTGCGGACCGTAGGATAGTCTTATTGACGGCCTGTCAACTCGTCTGGGAGGCACTGTGACAGAAACGTTTGATATCGCGATTGTCGGCGCGGGCATCACCGGATGCGCCATCGCGCGGCAGCTCGCGCGATTTGAACTGTCCATTTGCGTGGTCGAGGCGGCTAACGATATCGCGCTGGGCGCGTCGAAGGCCAATGGCGGCCTGGTGCACGCCGGCTACGATCCGACACCGGGCACGGTTAAGGCGCAGGTCAACACCCGTGGTTGCGAGCTATATGGCACATGGGCCCAGGAGCTAGGCTTTTTATTCCGCCGCACCGGGTCGATGGTGTTGGGTTTTAACGACGAGGACCGCGCGCATCTGGAGCAGCTGCGGCGCAACGGCCAGGCCAACGGTGTGCCCGAGCTGTCGATCGTCGGACCCGACCGCATCCACGAGTTAGAGCCGCGCGCCAGTGCCGATGCAACGTGCGCGTTGTGGTGCCCCTCGACAGGGTTTGTCGACCCGTTTGAGGTTGCCATCGCCGCGCTGGAGAACGCCGTGGCCAACGGGGTGGCGTTTATGCGGTCCGCGCCGGTGGAGGCGATTGAAGTCGCGGGCTCGAGCGACGACGCGCGCTTTACGCTGGCGACCCCCGTTGGCAACGTGCGCTGCCGCTACCTGATCAACGCCGCGGGCAACGGCGCCGCCGACATCTCGCATATGGCGGGCGCCGAGGAGTTCCAGATGGTCTGGCGCCAGGGAAACATCGTGGTGATGGACAAGGAGCCGCGCACGCTCATGCCGCTCTACCCCGTGCCGACGCCGATATCGAAGGGCGTTATCGTCACGGGTACCGTACACGGCAACACCGTGATCACCGCGACCGCCGCCGTGCGCGAGCCGGGCGACACGCAGACCTATGCGAGCGATGTGAACGCGCTGCTGAGCGGCGCGCGCAAGCTGGTGCCCGATCTGGATACGCGCCGAGTAGTACGCGCATTTGCCGGCGGGCGTCCGGTCATTCAGGGAACGAACGACTTCTTTATTGGACAGTCGGTCGTGGTGCCGGGGCTTTTCCAGGCAGCGGGTATTCAGTCGCCGGGTGTGGCAAGCGCGCCGGCCATTGCCGAGCGCGTGGAGCTTGTGATGCGTGGGGCGGGCGTGGAGCTGCACGAGCGGGCGGACTGGAACCCAATTCGCCACGCACCGGACGACTTTGACCGCGCACCGCTGGCGCGCAAGGAGGAACTGATCGAGTCCGACCCTGCGTGGGGACAGATTGTCTGCCGCTGCGAGACGGTGCCCGAGGCCGAGATCGTGGACGCGATCCGACGCCAGCCGGGCGCGGTTTCGGTCGAAGGTGTCAAGCGCCGCTGTCGTGCCGGCATGGGTCGGTGCCAAAGCGGCTTTTGCCAGAGCCGCGTGGTTGCGATCCTGGCGCGGGAGCTGGGCTGCGACCCCAGCGAGGTGTTGTTGGAGGACGCAGGTTCTTGGCTGGTTGAGGGACCGCTGAAGGGGGTGCGCTAGGATGGCGAAATTAAAATCGAGCGCTACAGACAGCGGTGCCGTTGAGTCAGTACCGACGCAGGCCTTCGACGTGGTCGTTATCGGAGGCGGCCCCGCCGGCATGGCGGCCGCGCTGGCCGCGCATAAGGCCGGAGCGCGCGTGGCCATCGTGGAGCGCGAGCAGCACCTGGGCGGCATCCTCCGCCAGTGCATCCACCCTGGCTTTGGCCTGTCGCACTTTAAACAGGAGCTCACCGGTCCCGAGTACGCGCAGCGCTTTATCGACCAGATGCACGGAACCGACATTGCGCTGTTCCTGAACAGCATGGTGATTGGGATTGATTCAGGCGAGCCTACGGAAGACACCTCGGTCCACACCGTCACGCTCATGAGCACCGCCGGCATGCTGCAGCTCACCGGGCGCGCGATCGTCCTTGCCATGGGGTGCCGCGAGCGAACGCGCAGCGAGATCAAGATTCCCGGCAGTCGTCCCGCCGGCGTGTTTACGGCCGGCCTGGCGCAGCGATACATCAATATCGAGAACCTCAAGCCCGGCTCGCATGCCGTCATTTTGGGCTCGGGCGACATTGGGCTGATCATGGCGCGCCGCTGCACGCTCGAGGAGGTTTCCGTCGAGGGCGTGTACGAGCTCATGCCATACGCCAACGGTCTGCGCCGCAACGTCAAGAACTGCCTGGACGATTTTGGCATTCCGCTGCATCTGTCCACCACGGTCACGCGCGTGATTGGGCACGACCGCGTGGAAGCCGTCGAGGTAAGTCAAGTCGACGAGCACCTGGCGCCCATTCCGGGAACCGAGCGCATTGTTACGTGCGACACACTGCTGCTTTCGGTGGGATTGATTCCCGAGAACGAGCTTTCGGTTGTCGCGGGCGTAGAGCTTGACCCGCGCACGCAGGGCGCCGTGGTGGACCAGAGTCTGCAGACAGGCGTGCCGGGCATCTTTGCCTGCGGCAACGTGCTGCACGTACACGACCTTGCCGACAACGTAACGACCGAGTCCGAGAGGGCTGGCGCAACTGCAGCGGCGTACGCGATGGGGGCCGGCGCGGGCGCCGTTCCGGACTGCGAGCTCACGGTCTCCCCTGCCGGCATCGCGGGCTACGCGCTGCCGGGACGCATTACGGCCGCAGCGCTCACCAAGCTCAACTTCCGCGTGCGCCGGCCAGTCAATGCCGCCTGCGTGAGGATCTTGGCCGACGGCGAGGAACTGTTCGTCGGCAAGGTCCGCGCGTTTAAGCCTAGCGTTATGGAGAGTTTCCCACTGCCGGCAAAGGTGATTCAGCGCGCACTCGACCTGGGTGCCAGTGAGATTGTCCTGTCCGTTGACCCTGTTGAGGAGGCGTAAAACCATGAGCACGAATGCGACCGAAACGCTCAAGTTCAACTGCACCACCTGCCCATCCGAGTGCCTCCTGACCGTGGAGGTGGAGCGTGACGCAGACGGCGCCGTGGCAGAGGTGCGCTCCGTGACCGGCAACAGATGCCCGCGCGGTGATAAGTTCGCACATCAGGAACTCACCTGCCCCATGCGCGTGCTCACCACAACCGTTGCCGTATCAGGCGGTGACGAAGCCCTGCTCCCCGTGCGCACGGCCGAAGCCATCCCGTTGGCGCTCCACGCCCAAGCCATGGCCCTCATCCGCGGACTAGTGGTCAAAGCCCCCATCCGCATGGGCGACGTCGTGCTAGAGAACCTCCTAGACACCAACATCAACCTAATCGCCAGCATGGACATCGACAAAGCCCAAGTAGCTAATTAGGGACGGGGCACTTTTAGCTACTCCACCATCCGCCCGGTCCTCCTCCGCAGTTGCGGTGAAATACGGACTGTTTTATGGCTTCAGGCCGCTAAACAGTCCGTATTTCACCGCAACTTATGAGGGCCGCACGGGATGCAAAGGAGTGTCCCAAGGTGCCGGCATAAAAGGAACGTCCCTAACTGCCGGGCTTGGGATACCATGGTGGCAGCCTAGCGAAAGGATGTTTCATGGCACATGTCGATGACCAGCGTGTGGCGCGCGTGCTCGATGCGCTCGAGGCTCAGCACCCCGGTGCACAGCTGCTCGTAAACGACCCGTGGTCGATCTATTACCTGACCGGCTTTTATGCCGATATGTTCGAGCGTTTTTGCGGCGTGCTGCTCGCACGCGGTACCGAGCCGGTGATCCTAGTCAACGCGCTGCACCAGCTGCCCGAGTACGACAATGCCCGTGTCGCCTACCACACCGATACCGATATCGTGGCCGACGCCATCGCTCGCGAGGTCGATCCGACCAAACCACTCGGTATCGACACCGTCATGCGTTCCGGCTTTTTGATGCCGCTTATGGAGCGCCACGCCGCAAGCGAGTTTTTCCTGGGCGACTTTGCCGTCACCGACGCACGCACCCACAAGGATGCCGCCGAGCAGGAGCTTATGCGCGTGTCCTCGGCCGCTAACGACGCCGTGATGGCCGACGTCATCAAGCTCGTCCATGAAGGCGTGACGGAGTGCGAGATTGCCGATCAGATGCTCGGTCTGTATCGCAAACACGACTGCGAGGGCTTTAGCTTTCCGCCTATCGTGAGCTTTGGCGCCAACGCCGGCGACCCGCACCACGAGCCCGACGAGACTGTACTCAAGCGCGGCGACGTGGTGCTGTTCGACATTGGCGGGCGTTATCACAACTACTGCTCGGACATGACACGCACGTTCTTTTGGGGCGAGCCGGACGAGGAGACGGCGCGCATCTACGACATCGTGCGCCGCGCCAACGAGGCCGCCGAGGCGCTCATCGCACCGGGCGTGCGCATGTGTGACCTGGACCGCGCCGCACGCGACGTGATTGAGGATGCGGGCTATGGGCAGTACTTTACGCATCGCCTGGGACACTCGATCGGCCTGCAGGACCACGAGCCGGGCGACGTCTCGCTCGTCAACGAGCAGGTCATGGAGCCGGGCATGACGTTCTCCATCGAACCGGGCATCTACCTCCCCGGCCGCACCGGCGTCCGCATCGAGGACTTGGCCCTAGTTACTGAGTCAGGCGTCGAGATTCTCAACGCCTACCCCCACGGTTCGGTCCGCCTAGACTAGGCAATGCGGCAAAGGGGCAGCCCTTTGCCGCATCCTGCCAATGCTTCGCCACAAAAACGGCCTATCTACTACGTTTAACCCGCACGGGTCGACCATAACCGGCTTTTCGCAAAATCCGCAAGCCGTCTACCTGCGGTTTTTATTTCGCGATGTTCCGTGTGGTCGAGGGTAACCGGTCAAACGTAGTAGATAGGCCCATTTCGTGGCAAGCGAGTCAACTCGGGGCACAGGGCAGCCAAAAAGACACGTCCCAAATTGGCTGCTTTTGAGTTGCGGTGATATACGGACTGTTTGAGTCCTCTGGCTTGTAAAACAGTCCGTATATCACCGCAACTGCTGAGGGGATGGGTTAGCGCAGCAAGCCGGCCACTTCGCCGGCTAGGGTGATGGTGCCGGCAGCTACGAAGGGCTCGCCCGCGGCCATGAAAACTGCGAGGGCCTCGGAAACGCTGGGGTATACGCCCGCGAGCTTATCGGCATCAACGAGGGCGGCGAGCTCCTCTGCCGGCAGGGCGCGATCGGAATCGGTCTGCGTCACGACCACGCGCGGGAAAGCCGGGATCAGCACGTCAACGATACCCGCCACGTCCTTGTCTGCCAGCGCGGCGCACAGCAGCGTGGGGCGATTTTCAACACACGGATCGATCTCGTCCAGCGCGCTCACAAAGTTCTCGCAGCTCTGGGGGTTATGGCAGGCATCAATCAACTTGAGCGGATCAGTTCCCAGCACATCAAATCGTCCCGGCGTGGGGCAGCCCATAAGCGAAGCATCCAGCGCCTCGTGGTCGAGCTCGCGACCCAGATACCCCTCGCAAAGCATAATCGCGCACGCAGCATTCTGCGGCTGAAAGGCCGGCTTGACCATGCTCGACGTATAAATCGCGCGCGGCGTGGTGCAGCTAAACTCAACCGTGTCGCCCACATGAGCCGGAACCTTGGTCGTGGCATGGTTCACCACCAGCGGCACAATGTCGCACTCGCGACAACGGGCATCCATCACGCGCTGAACGCTCGCCTCGTGCGTACCCTCGCCCAAAACAACCAAGCGCCCGGGTTTGATAACTGCAGCCTTCTCCCCCGCAATGGCCTCGAGCGTGTCGCCCAAAATACGTGTGTGATCGAGCCCGATGCCCGTAATGGCAACGGCGACGGGATCGGTCGCACTCGTGGCGTCCCAACGACCGCCCATGCCAACCTCGAGCACGGCAACATCCACCGCGGCCTCGGCAAACACGACAAGTGCAGCGGCCGTCAGCAGGTCAAACGGCGTGATGGCATAGGCGCGCTCCCCCGCCGCCACACGACGAGCATTCACACGATGGCCCGCCTCGACGGCGGCCGAAACGCCACGGGCAAACACCTCGTCGCTCACGACGCGTCCATCGACCTCCATGCGCTCGGGGTAGCGAACCAGCTGCGGTGACGTATACAGCGCGGTCTTGAGCCCCTCGCCGCGAAGGATGGCGGCAGAAAAACGCGTGGTCGAAGTCTTGCCATTAGTACCGGCAACCTGAATGCAATCGAAATACTCGTCCGGACGCCCCAGCTCATCGAGCATATCGATAACCGTCTCGAGCAGAGGACCAGCATCCCCAGAAATCCGCCCCGTATCAGCAGCCAGCCCAACAGCCTCATCAAACGAAAGCAACTCAAACGAGAACGGCACAGAATACGACCCAGAACGCTTAGCCATAACCCAAAGTCCCCTCAACATAAAAAGAGGCCCGAATCAACAGCGAGCCCCTCCCATTCAAAATATCAGCCAAACACCGCTTTGCAGCGACCTCAAGGCCGCAACCAAGTGGCCCTACCAGGCAGCGGACGCCCCCGTAACCGCTATGGGAGCGGTTTGGGGCTTTGCTCGATACAAGTTCCGCACGAGCCGAAGGCCACTTAATGTGGCCTTCGTGCGAGCAGGACTGTCCGAAGTAGCGAGCAAAGCCCCAAACCGCGTCCCCCAGTACCGCCTACGAGAAGTCAGCAACCTGAGCAGTCAGCGCCGCCAGGATCTCCTTGAGCTCAGCTGCACGGTCCCTCTTCTTCTGGACCACCGCGGGCGCGGCCTTAGCCACAAAGCCCTCGTTGGCGAGTGTCTTCTCGCAGCCGGCGAGCTCCTTCTGGGCCGCGGCGATCTCCTTCTCCAGGCGCGCCTTCTCGGCCGAAAGGTCAACCTTGCCCTCGAGCACCACAAAGACCTCGACGCCGCTGTCGACCACGGCGATGCTCGCAGCCGGCTTCTCAACGTCGGTGCCCATGACCAGAGAAGCCGTGTTCGCCAGCGGCTCAATCGTCGAGCGCAGGCTCTCGAGCTTCTCGATGTCCTCGGCACCGGCGCGCACGACCACGTCGAGCTCGGCCTTGGGGCTCAAGCGGTAACGCGAACGCGTGGCGCGGGCGGCGGAAACGACGGCGCGGCACAGCTCAAACGCGCGCTCGGCGTCCTCGTCAACATACTTAGCGTAGTCGGCGGGCTCGGGCCACTTGGCGATCATGAGCGCCTCGGCGCGGTTCACGTTGCCCTCGGCGTCCAGATCGAGCACACTCGCCGGCATGTTGTCCCAGATCTCCTCGGTGACAAACGGCATGAGCGGGTGCATCAGGCGAATGGAGGTGTCGAGTACAAAGATCAGGTTGCGCTGAGCCTGCAGACGGCCCTCGCCCTTCAGGCGGGCCTTGGTGACCTCGACGTACCAGTCGCAGACCTCGTTCCAGAAGAACTGCTGCGCGCCGCGGGCCATATCGCCAAAGGTATAGTTCTCAATCCCCTCGGTGACCATCTTCACGGCCTTGGCCAAGCGGCTGAACATCCAAGCGTCGGCCGGCGTCTCGACGACGGGCTCGCCGGGCGTGTAGCCCTCCATGTTCATGAGTAGGAAGCGGCTGGCGTTCCAGATCTTGGTCACAAACGACTTGGCCTGGTCGGTACGCGGGCTGTCGATGAGCTTCTTGGTCTTATTATCGATGTTCGCATCGAACTTGACGTCCTGGTTGTTGGTGCACAGCGTCAGCAGGTTGAAGCGCATGGCGTCGGCGCCGTACATGCCAATGAGGTCCATGGGGTCAACGCCGTTGCCCTTGGACTTGGACATGCGGCTGCCGTCCTTGGCCAGGATCGTCGGGTAGATGACGACGTCCTTAAACGGCACCTCGTCCAAGAAGTACAGCGAGCTCATGACCATGCGGGCGACCCACAGCGCGATGATGTCGCGCGCGGTGACGAGCGCCGTCGTGGGGTGATGTCCCTCGAGCAGCTCCGGCTTTTGCGGCCAGCCCTGCGTGGCGAAGGTCCACAGCTGTGAGCTGAACCAGGTGTCCAGCACGTTCTCGTCCTGATGCACGTGATGGCCGCCGCACTTGGGGCACACGTCGGTGTCCTCGGTAAGGGCATCCTCCCAGCCGCAGTCCTCGCAGTAGAACACGGGAATGCGGTGGCCCCACCACAGCTGGCGGCTAATACACCAGTCCTTGAGATTCTCCATCCAAGTGGTGTAGGTCTGCGTCCAGCGCGCGGGGTGGAAGGTGACCTTACCGGAGTTGACGGCGTCGAGCGCCGGCCCCTTGAGCTTGTCGACGGCCACGAACCACTGCTCGGACAGCCACGGCTCAAGCGCGGCGTCGCAACGGTAGCAGTGCATGACGGAGTGGTCGTGCTCCTCGACGTGATCGAGTAGGCCGTGCTCGTCGAACCACTTGATGACCGCCTCGCGGCACTCCTCGCGGGTCATGCCGGTGAACTCGCCATAGCCCTCGACGACCACCGCGTGCTCGTCGAAGATATTGATCTGCGGAAGGTCGTGGGCCTGACCCATGGCGTAATCGTTGGGGTCGTGGGCCGGAGTAACCTTAACGAAGCCGGAACCGAAGTTGGCGTCGACATGCCAATCCTCAAAGATGGGAATCTCGCGATCAACGATGGGGAGCTTGACGGTCTTACCCACGAAGGCGGCCTTCTCGGGATCCTTCGGGGAAACGGCGACGCCCGTGTCGCCGAGCATGGTCTCGGGGCGCGTGGTGGCGACGACGATGTAGTCCTGGCCGTTGACCGGCTCGGTCAGCGGGTAGCGCAGGTGCCACAGATGGCCCTTCTCGTCCTTGTACTCGGCCTCGTCGTCCGAGATGGCGGTGGTGCAGTTGGGGCACCAGTTGACGATGCGCTTGCCGCGGTAGATCAGACCGTCGTGGTACCAGTCGCAGAAGACCTTGCGCACGGCCTGCGCGTAGTCCTCGTCCATGGTAAAGCGCTCGTTATCGAAGTCAACGGAGCAGCCCATACGCTTGATCTGCTCGACGATGATGCCGCCGTACTCGTGGGTCCAATCCCAGCAAGCGTCGACAAACTTGTCGCGACCGATCTCCAGGCGGCTAATGCCCTCGCTCTTGAGTTTCTTGTCGACCTTGGTCTGCGTAGCGATACCGGCGTGATCGGTGCCCAGCACCCAGCGCGTGGACTTGCCGCGCATGCGGGCCATGCGGATGATGGCGTCCTGGATGGAGTCGTCGGTGGCGTGGCCCATGTGGAGCTTGCCGGTCACGTTGGGAGGCGGAATGGTGACGGTGCAGTCGCCCACGCCCTCGCGGCGCTTGTAGTAGCCGCCGTCGAGCCACTTCTGCAGGATCGCCGGCTCGTTGGTCGACGGATCGTAGTTCTTGGGCATCTCTTCCATATATCTCTCCCTGTCCCGCCGGGGAGGAATGTAGGCCCGATTTTCGCTCGGTCAGGTCCTGGGCTCGCTCGAAGACCACATTAAGTGGTCTTCGGCTCGTGCGGAATCTACGAAAATCGGGCCTACATTCCTCCCCTTAGGTATCGATTACTTCAGTCTGAATTGACTTTGCCGAGGCCTAAACAAACACACAGAATAGCACAGGTAGTTGGGGTTATTGCGTATATATAAAATAGCCTCCGACCGCGGGTGGTCGGAGGCTATTTGCAAACACGCTTTAGGCTGGTTTAGCCGTAGATGCGCTGGGGCTGCTCTTCGCCCTTTACGGAAGCTTCGGTCACGACGACCTTGGAAACACCCTCCTCGCTGGGGAGGTCGAACATCGTCTGCTGCAGCACGTCCTCGCAGATGGAGCGCAGGCCGCGGGCGCCGGTCTTGCGGGCAAGCGCCATGCGGGCGATCTCGTGCAGGGCGGCGTCCTCAAACTCAAGCTCAACGTCCTCGAGCTGGAACATCTTGCGGTACTGACGCACCACGGCGTTCTTGGGCTCGGTCAGGATCGACACCAGGTCGTCCTCGTCGAGCGCCTGCGTCTGGGTGACGACGGGCGTACGTCCCACAAACTCGGGGATCATGCCAAAGGCATTGAGGTCCTGCGGGAGCACCTGGCGCAGCAGGTCGTTCTCGTCGACCGAGGTGGGGCCGGCGATCTCGGAGTTAAAGCCCACGCCCTTGTTGCCCACGCGATCGGCGATGATCTTGTCCAGACCCACAAAGGCACCGCCGCAGATAAACAGAATGTTGGTCGTGTCGATCTGCAGCAGCTCCTGTTGGGGATGCTTGCGGCCGCCGGTGGGCGGAACGCTTGCCACCGTGCCCTCAAGGATCTTAAGCAGCGCCTGCTGAACGCCCTCGCCCGAAACATCGCGGGTGATGGAGAGGTTCTCGGCCTTGCGGGCGATCTTGTCGATCTCGTCCACGTAGATAATGCCCACCTGAGCGCGCTCAATGTCACCATCGGCAGCATTGATGAGCTTAAGCAGGATGTTCTCCACGTCCTCGCCCACATAGCCGGCCTCGGTGAGCGCGGTGGCATCGGCGATGGCAAACGGCACCTCGAGGATGCGCGCAAGCGTCTGGGCGAGCAGGGTCTTACCGGTACCGGTGGGACCGAGCAGCAGGATGTTGGACTTGGCGAGCTCTACCTCGTCCATATCATTGTCGAGCTGCGAGTCCAAGCCGTCGTCAAAGGCAGACACCGCGGCGCCGCCCTCGATCACGCGGCGATAGTGGTTGTACACGGCCACCGACATGGCCCGCTTGGCGTCCTCCTGGCCCATGACATAGGCCGAAAGCTCGTCATAGATCTCGTGCGGCGTCGGCACGTGCGTGATGACCTGGCGGTCGTCCTCGAGCTCAAAGCCCTCGGTCTCGGGGTCCACGGCGGGCTGGGATGCAGCCTGGCCGTGGTCGTTGAGGAAGCCCGGCAGCTTGCCGTTGCGGGCAGCGTCCATAAAGTCCGAAGCCAGCGACTCCTCCAGAATCTCGGAACAGGCGGCGACGCACTCGTCACAGATAAAGATGTTGGTCGGGCCCTTTACGAGGCGACGAACCTGGCCCTGCTCTTTTCCGCAGAAGGAGCAACGGATGGGGTTGCCGTTCTCGTCAAAGTTGTCCTGCATGTTTCCTGCCATCCTAGGCATCCTTCGCGGCGAGATCGCGCGAGGTGACAATACGGTCGATCAGACCGTAGTCGAGGGCCTCGGCAGCGGTCAGGTAGTTGTCGCGCTCGGTGTCGGCCTGGACCTTCTCGATGGGCTGGCCCGAGGCGTCGGACAGGATCTGGTTGAGCTCGCGGCGAGTCTTCTTGATCTCCTCGGCCACGATCTCGATCTCGGTCTGCTGACCCTGGGCACCGCCGCTGGGCTGGTGAATCATGACCTTGGAGTGCGGCAGGCAGAAGCGCTTGCCCTTGGCGCCAGCCGAAAGCAGCACAGCGGCCATAGACGCGGCCATACCGACGCAAATGGTCGAGACCTGCGGCTTGATGAAGTTCATGGTGTCCAGAATCGCCAGACCGGAGTAGACCTCGCCACCGGGCGAATTGATGTAGAGCGAGATATCCTTCTCGGCATCCTGGCTCTCAAGATGCAGCAGCTGGGCAACGACCAGGTTGGCGCTGACGGAGTTGATCTCCTCGCCTAAGAAGATGATGCGGTCGTTGAGCAGGCGCGAATAGATATCGTAGCTGCGCTCGCCGCGCGGCGTCTGCTCGATAACGTATGGCACGAGGGCGGAATCGAACTTGGCGATCATACGCATCTCCATTTCTCTCTTGCGGACCAAATTGGTTCTAGATAAACGTACGGTGCCCGCATGCTATGCATTGGCTGGCACCGTACGAAGCAACCGGATAACCGGTGTATAACTTTACCCCATCACGGGCGCACGCATGCGCTCGCGGGCAAGGTGGCGAGAATTACTCGGCGTCCTTGGCGGTCTCGTCGACCTCGGTCACCTTGGCGTTCTCGACCAGGTGGTCGACGGCCTTGGAGCGACGGATGGACTCGCGGACAGCAGGCATGCGGCCATCGGCGATGAACTCAGCCTTGGAAGCCTCGACGTCCTTGACGCCAGCCTTCTCGAACTCGGCGTTGATGTCGTCCTCGGTGACCTCAATCTTGAGCTCACGGGCAAGGGCGTCCAGAGCCAGGGACTCGCGGGCGACGTCGTTGGCCTGCTTGTGCAGGTCGCCGATGAACTGCTCCATGGTCAGACCGGAAGCGGGCAGCCAGGTGTCCAGCGTCATGCCGCGGGCAGCGAGGTTGGACAGGAAGTTCTGGCCAAGCTCCTCAAAGACGGACTGCTCGTAGTCGGCATCCATCTCGTCGAGCTGCAGGCGCTCGGCGAGAGCGGAGACGCAACGGTTCTCCTTCTCGGCCGGCAGGCGGGAAGCCTTGTCCTGCTCGATCTCGATCTTGATGGCGTCGCGCATAGCGTCGATGCTGTCGAAGCCAAAGTCGGACTTGACGAGCTCGTCGGTGAGCTCGGGAGTGTTGCGGACCTTGATGCCCTTGACGGTGACCTCGACGGTGTGGGTCTCGGCCTCCTCGCCCTCCTCGACCTCGTCGGTCCAGGTGACGGTCTTGACGTCGTCAACGTTAGCGCCGATCAGGGCCTCGTTGAACTCCTTGGGGTTGCTGTCGCTACCGGCGATGAGCATGCGGCCCTCGGCGGCAAAGTTGTCGGCGTTCTCGACGGCCTTGAGATCGACGGTGACGTAGTCCTCGGCCTCGACGGCACGACCCTCGACGTCCTCGAAGGTGGCACGGTAGTTGAGGAGCATCTCAACCTGGTTGTTGATCTCGGACTCGGTGACCTCCGCAGGAGGCATCTCGATCTCGACGGCGTCGAAGGAGGAGAGCTCAGCGGCGGGACGCAGGGAGAACTCGACGGTGTAGGTGTAGTCCTCGTGGTCCTTGGCGAGGTCGAGCTCCTTGTAGTCACCGCTCTTGGTGGGGACGATGTCCAGCTCGTTGAGGACGGCGGGCTCGTTGGCGGCGATCAGGTCGTTGGTGGCCTGAGCGAGGGTAGCCTCGGCGCCAAGAGCGGAGTCGATGACCGGACGGGGAGCCTTACCGGCACGGAAGCCCGGGAAGCGGTACTTCTTAGCGGTGTCCTTGTAGGCCTTCTTGATCGCGGCGTCGACGTCGGCGGCCGGGATGGTGACCGTAGCGGTGAGCTTGGCGTCCTTGACGTCAGAAGCGGTGATGTTCAACACGTTCCTCCTCATACTGCCCAGCTTATCTGAGGTGCTGGTACCTTTATGCAACAAAGTGTCGCGACGGCCAGGGCCGACGCAGATGCGTTGGTGCGGGCGAAAGGACTCGAACCTTCACGGGAATCCCACCAGAACCTAAATCTGGCGCGTCTACCAATTCCGCCACGCCCGCATGAGCGCACAGACTAGGAATGATAGCAGATACGAACGACAAGCGCACGCACACCTTTTACAGGCTCACGACCTCACCACGAGAGCAAGCCAATAGAGCACGCCACCCCATCTCATAAGTTGCGGTGGAATAGGGACTGTTTGGGGCTCCAGTCCTCCAAAACAGTCCCTATTCCACCGCAACTTCGGTAGGACTCGGCAGCCTGGCGATGCTGGCCATGCGCCGGAAAGCGTGTCCCGGTTTGGGGCCTCGGAATGGGACACGATTTCCGCTATAGCCATCAACCGGAAACTGCAACCCGTTTTGAGCCCCTATTCCGGGATGCGCTTTCCGCCGAGGGCCTCAAACGGAAACTGCAGCCCACAATTCGGTCGAAAAGTGGGCTGCAGTTTCCCAGGGCTAGGCAAAGAGCGGCGGATGCGTCGCCTCGTCTACTCCCCCAGCAGGACCTTCTCGGGCGTGATCGGCAGCGAGCGAACCTGGTGGCCGGTGGCGTGTGCGACGGCCGAGGCCACGGCGGCGAGCGGCGTATTGATGACAACCTCGCCAATCGACTTGGCGCCGAACGGACCCGTCGGCTCGTAGCTCGGCTCAAAGGCCACGCGAATGCTGCCGATATCCAGGCGCGTGGGCAGCTTGTAGCTCATAAAGTTGCCGGTGCGCAGGCGGCCGCGATCGTCGTGCTCGACGATCTCGTAGAGCGCATGGCCGATACCCTGGGCAATGCCGCCCTCGGCCTGGACGCGCGCGAGAGCCTCGTTGATCACAGTGCCACAGTCAACGGCCGCCGCATAGTCCACCACAGTCACCTTGCCGGTGGCCTTGTCGACCTCGACCTCGGCAATGCCGGCCATAAACGGCGGAGGCGAAACGGGCAGGCAGGCGGAGGCATGCGAGGTGAGCGCGTCGCCGCCCGCGATGTTCTTGACGCACAGGTTGGCAAAGTCGCGCAGCGTGAGGTAGCGGTTCTGCTCGCGCGCGGCACGCTCGTCGGACAGACGCACGTACTGACCATCAAAGACCACATCGGCGGCATCCACGTCCCACATCTGGGCGGCCTTGACGCAGATCTTCTCACGCAGCTCGGTCGCGGCGTTCTTGGCGGCAAGTCCCGTCACGTACGTACCCGAGCTCGCGTACGAGCCGGCGTCGAACGGCGACACATCGGTGTCCACGCCGCGCACCACAATGAGCGAGCTCTCCACACCCAGCTCCTCGGCGGCAATCTGCGCCAGGATCGTGTCGACGCCCATGCCGTTATCGGTGGCTCCGGTGCCGATGGTAATGAAGCCGTCCTCTTCCAGGCGCATGTCGATGCCGGCGATATCCACGTTGGAAATGCCCGAGCCCTGCATGGTGAGCGCACAGCCCAGGGCGCGCACGCGGTCGCCCAGGTCCACGGCCAGCGGCTTGTCGCGCCAGCCGATCATGTCCATCGCGCGCAGCAGGCAGCGGTCGAGTGCGCAGGCGTTGAGCTTCTCATTGTAGTACTGCGGCATGATCTCGCCCTCGCGCACGATGTTCTTAAGGCGCAGGTCGGCGGGGTCCATGTGCAGCATGTCGGCGAGCTCGTTGACGGCGCTCTCCACGGCAAACTGGCCCTGGGTGGCACCGTAGCCGCGATACGCGCCGCCGCGGTTGGTATTGGTGTAGACGGCGTCCCAGCTAAAGCGGCTCGCCTTCACGTGGTTGTAGATGGGCAGGCTCTTGTGGCCCGAAAGGCCGATCGTCGTGGTGGCATGCTCGCCATAGGCGCCGGCGTTGGACAGCGTATGCAGATCGATGGCCGTGATGGTACCGTCGTTCATGGCGCCCAGCTTAACGGTCATCTGCATCTGATGGCGCGAGTTGCCCGCGGTGATGGTCTCCTCGCGGGTGTAGCAGCAATAACTCGGACGGCCGGTCTGCTGGGTGACGAACGCCACGAAGATCTCGCAGCAGCCCGTCTGCTTGGAGCCAAAGCCGCCACCGATGCGCGGCTTAATAACCTGCACCTGCGACTGCGGAATGTTGAGCGATTGCGCGACCATGCGGCGCACGTGGAAGGGCACCTGCGTCGAGGTGGTCACCGAGATGCGGCCGAACGCGTCGGTCGTCGCGAAGGCGCGGAAGGTCTCCATGGGCGCGGTCTGCGTGGCCTGGCTGGTGTAGGTGCGCTCAAAGACGATGTCGCTCTGGGCGAAGGCCTCGTCCAGATCGCCATAATCGCTGGTACCGCTGCAGACCAGGTTGCGCGAAACATCGCCGCCCTGCGGGAACATAAATGTCACGTCGCCCTCGGGGTGGACCACGATGTCGTTATCGAGCGCCTGGGTAAAGTCGAGCAGGGGCTCAAGCACCTCGTAGTCGACCTTGATGAGCTTGAGCGCCTTGTCGGCGGCCTCCTCGGTCTCGGCGGCGACGATCGCCACCTCCTCGTTTTGGTAGCGCACGAGGTTCTCGAGGATCAGGCGGTCGTAGGGACTCGGCTGCGGATAGCTCTGGCCAGCGATGGTAAAGCGGCGCTTGGGCACGTCCTCGTAGGTGTAGACGCCCACCACGCCAGGCACCTTCAGGGCGCGCGACGTGTCGATGGAGCGGATCTTGGCGCGCGCATACGGGCTGCGCTTGAGTTTGACGATGAGCGCGCCGGCGGGCACCAGGTCACCCGTGTAGACGGGACGGCCCTCGAGCAGCGCCTTCGAGTCCTTCTTGGGCTGCTTGTGGGTGATCTGCTTGTACGCAACACCATCGCAGCTGGTGTCGTTGACCGGCAGCTCGGGCATCTCAAAGCCCACCTGCACGCCGGACTCGTTGAGGAAGCGGACGATGGCGCGCAGCTGGCTCTCGTAGCCGCTGCAACGGCAGAGGTTGCCGGCAAGCTGACGTGAGAGCTCCTCACGCGTGGCGACGAGGCTCGGGTCCTCCTTGGCGGCGCGGGCAAGCGCCAGCACGTTCATGATAAGGCCGGGGGCGCAAAAACCGCACTGCTCGGCGCCTTCGGCAGCCATCGCACGGGCAAGCGCCTCGGACTCGGCCTTGAGGCCCTCGAGCGTGGTGATGGAGCGGCCCTCGACGCGCGCGGCGGGAACCGAGCAGCTCAGAACCGGGTCGCCATCGAGCCACACCGTGCACAGACCGCAGTTGGTGGTCTCGCAGGCACAGCGCACCGACGCGCAGCCCTGCTCGCGCAAAAGCGCAAAGAGCATGGTGTCGGGGGCAATCTGGACCTTGACCTTGCGGCCGTTGAGCGTAAAGGAAAGATCGATGAGTTTGGCAGCCATTAGCGCACCTCACTAGAATCGACGCCGGGCACGCGGCGGCAGGAATACTCGTCCGTGGCGAACTTAGGCACTTGCACGGTCTCGAGCTCGCGGGCAAGCGCGGCCGAAAGCTCGATGCCGGCGGCGCGGCACACGGCCTGAATCGCCAGCGGGGCCGAGATGCGGCGGCGGTAGTCGGCCGAGCCCCACAGGTTGGTGCCGTAGCTCAGGGCACGCACGGATGCGGCAAGGGCGCGAAGCTCGTCCTCGGAAGGCTGCTCGGCGGTAAGGCCGCATGCCTCACCCTGCAGCAGGGTCGCGCGCAGCGGGCGGGCGCCCACGGTGACATGCCAGCTGTTGTCCCACCAGGCGGCGGTGACGTTGAGCGAGGGGAAGTCGGTCGCGGCCTTGCGCACTGCCTCGTAGCTTGCACGATAGTCGTGCTTAACGACCACGATGTGCTCGATCACGTCGCGCACGTAACCCATGTCGACGAACTCGGCGAGCGGCACGCGGCCGGCGCCCGTCAGCTCAACATACGAATCGAGCGCCAAAAAGGCCGAGAGCACGTCCGAAAAACCAAAGCGGCCGTAGATGCTGCCGCCCACCGTGGCGGTATTGCGCAGCTGCACGCCCACGATGTCGTGGACGGCGAACTCAAAGACATTGTTGACAAGCGCGTTGAGCCCAGCATGACGCTCGAGCTGGCGCAGGGTGCACATGGCACCGATGCGAAACTCGGTCTCGATCTCCTCGATCTGATCGAGTCCGCAGGCCGAAAGGTCAATCGCCGTCGCCACGCGACGCGAACCCAGGCGCATCCAGATGCCGCCGCCCACAATCTTGTTGTTGCGGTTCTTCTGTAAGAGCTCATAGGCTTCGGCCGCGTTTCCAACACGGACGTAGGTACCGAACTTGAGCACGTTCTCCCCCATCTCTTCACTTGTCCAGTACTTTTAAGTGTACCAAACGAGGGGCCGCACACCGTTTTAGGACAAAATCCACCCACCCATACATAACTTGCGGTGATATACGGACTGATTAGCCGTTCTGGGGCGCTAAACAGTCCGTATTTCACCGCAAGTTATGAGGAGTCCTCCGGGATAGAAAAGGCTCCCAGCCGGATAGCTGGGAGCCTCATCACATGCTATGTCAAGCAAAGATTTAGCAGACGCCCTGGGCGAGCATGGCGTCGGCGACCTTCAGGAAGCCGGCGATGTTAGCGCCCATGACAAAGTTGCCCTCCTGGCCATACTCCTTGGCGGTGTCGTCCACGTTGTGGAACATGCCGCGCATGAGCTGCTCGAGCTTGCCGTCGACCTCCTCGAAGGTCCAGGACAGGTGCTCGGCGTTCTGGCTCATCTCCAGGCCGGACACGAGCACGCCGCCGGCGTTGGCAGCCTTACCGGGCATAAAGGCGACGCCGTTCTCCTGGAAGTAAGTCGTGGCCTCGATGGTCGTGGGCATGTTCGCGCCCTCGCCGACCACCTTGCAGCCGTTGGCAACGAGCGCCTGGGCGTCCTCGAGCAGCAGCGTGTTCTCGCGAGCGCAGGGCAGCGCGATGTCGCAGGGCAGCTGCCAAACGCCACGGCCGTCGCCCTCGTGCCACACGGCGTTGGGCTTCTCGTCAACGTACATAGCGAGCGTAACGCCCTTGTCGTGGCCGGAGCGCTTCTTGTTGTAGATGTGCTCGAGCACGGTGTAATCGATGCCGTCGGGATCCTCGACCCAGCCGTGGGTATCGGAGCAGGCGAGCACCTTGCCGCCGAGCTGGGAGACCTTCTGGACGGCGTAGATGGCGACGTTGCCGGAGCCATGAACGACGACGTTCCTGCCCTCGAAGGAGTCGCCGCGGCTCTTGAGGTACTCGTCCACAAAGTAGGCCAGGCCGTAGCCGGTGGCCTCGGTACGGGCGAGCGAGCCGCCAAAGGAGAGGCCCTTGCCGGTGAGGACGCCGGTCCACTCGTTGGTCAGGCGCTTGTACTGACCGAACAGGTAGGCAACCTCGCGGCCGCCAACGCCCAGGTCGCCGGCGGGAACGTCGGTGTTGGGGCCGATGTGGCGATAGAGCTCGGTCATGAAGGACTGGCAGAAGTGCATGATCTCGTTGTTGGACTTGCCCTTGGGATCAAAGTCGGAGCCGCCCTTGCCGCCGCCCATGGGAAGGGTGGTCAGGCTGTTCTTGAGGATCTGCTCCAGACCCAGGAACTTGAGCATGCCCAGGGTGACCGTCGGGTTAAAGCGCAGGCCGCCCTTGTAAGGTCCAATGGCAGAGTTGAACTCGACGCGGTAGCCGCGATTGACCTGAACCTTGCCCTGGTCGTCGACCCAGGGAACACGGAACATGACGATGCGCTCGGGCTCGACGAGGCGCTCAAGCAGGGCGGCCTCCTCGTACTCGGGATGGGCGTCGAGCGCCGGCTGGATGGTGCCGAGGATCTCGGTCGCGGCCTGGATGAACTCAGGCTGCTCGGGATAGCGGGCCTTGAGCTCGTCGAGAACTTTCTGCGTGTAGCTCATGCTTCCTCCAATGATAGGAAACGAAAAGTGTCGGTCGCGGCACCCTGTGCGCCGCGAACTTTATCGTGTATGGATAATATCGCACTGTTGCGGGAAAGTTTCGCATAAGCAGACGAGCAGATGTTTCGTTTTGATTACGATGCAGGTAGAGGCGTTTTTGAGTGCCTGACGTGCAAATCGCGTGTTTCGAAGCTGTTTCGTCCACATGTTCCAAACCACCACATTGGGGACAGGCACCTTTGTGGTGGTGTGGTGGCTAGAGGACGAGCTGATGGTAGTCGGCAGGGGCTATGCGGCCCTCGGTGGCGGCTCGGAAGGCGGCGAGCGCATCGCCCGAGAATGGCATGGCCCAGCACAGCCCGCAGCCTGCGGTAATGGAGCCGGGCAGTGGCATGATGCGCCCGGGCACACCGGCGGCAAGGCACAGCTGTTCGCATTCCATCACATCGAAGGTGCTATCGAACGACACGATAATCTTGCGCTCGTGGTCGAGGGCATCACCGGATGGGCCTTCGCGGTGTGCCTCACGATACGCCGCGGCGGCCGCTTCCTCTTCCGCAGTATGTCCACAGCCACCGCAGCCGCAGGTACAGGGCTCGGAACCATCGCAAGTGCAAGGCTCTCCCGTGTCGGGACAAATATCGTGAGACATGGCAACTCCAATCGTCTAGGCGAGTAACTCGGCCGCCGCAAACTCCTCGGGCGTATTGACGTTTTCGAAGCAGAGCGTCGAGCCCGCGGCCTTAACAATCTGCGGCTCATCCATATAACCGGCCTGAACGCGATTGATCAGGCAGCGAATGCGCTGGCGGTCGCAGGCAAGCAGCTCTTGGGCAACCGGCGCACAAGCGTCACGGCGCCAGACGGCGCAAAGCGGCTCAATCCCTTGCTCCTCGCGTGGCACGCACACGTCGATCGCCTCGGCCTCAAAACGATCGGCAAGCGCGCCGATGAGTTCCGGCGAGACAAACGGCATATCGCAGGCGACGATCGCCACGAGCGGCAATCGGGCCGCAGCCAACGAGCTCGCGATGCCGCGCATGGCACCCGCCGACCCCTCAAGGTCCGGCACTATTCGCGGCACCAGGCCGCCAAACGCGTGCTCCTCAAGATAGGCAAGCTCGCTGGGACGCGAAGTCGTCACGACCAACTCGCCGGCAACTGGCGCCAGCCGACCCAGCACGCGCTCGATGAGCGGTTCGCCGCAAAACGTCATGCGCGCCTTATCGCGGCCCATGCGTGAGGACAGCCCGCCCGCTTGGACGACGCAAGAAAGATCGATCCGTCTTACGGTAGTCATACGGCAAAACACCTCCATCGGCATGCTCGAAACCCGACACACGAAGCCAGATACCGTCGCCGATAAAGCGGGCGGCACGGCAAACCCACGCAAAAACAAAACAGCGCCTTTGCGGCACGCAGCAAGACCGCGAGCACAAAAGCGCTGGTAGCGTATGGCGGGAACGTATGTGAATCGAACACATCCAAGACGTTTTGCACGCCTCGCAACGGTTTTGAGGACCGCGGAGCCCACCGGAGCCCATCCGTTCCCAAGTGCGGCGGTATTTTACCAAACCGAGCAGCCAATCTAGCGCAGGGAGCGCAGGCCGCCGGCATCCTTGTCGAGCACCGTAAAGCGCACGGCATCTAGGTGCTCCAAGATGCTGATGGCGCGTTTGCGCGACACACCCAGGGCCTCGCGCAGCACGCTCGTGGTGGCAGCGCCGCCGGCTGCCTCTATGGCGGCGGCGACAAGCTCACGCGCATGGGACTCGGCGGCAGCGGACAGGGCAACGTCGCGCTCGACCTTAACGATCGAGCGGTTGAGCGAAAGCTCGCGCAGGGCACGCGTCATGGTGTAGCGACCGAGCTGCAGCTGTTCGCCCACCTCGGGAAGCGCCGGTGCATCCAGGCCAGCCTCGTCAAGCAGCGCGACGATGCGCTCGCAAGCCTCTCGCACCACGCGTGCCGCCGCGGCGGCCGAATGCGGATCGAATACCTCGGCGCCCTCGGCGGCGCACACGCCACGGGAGCAGCCCTCGGCAATCAGGGCCGCGGCAACGCCTTCATCAGCGGCAGGCCACGCAGCATGGGCAACGGCGCCAGGCGTAAAGCCCGTTTCCTTGGGCGCCGCCGCGTGCATGGCTGACAGGGTCGCCGCCAGTGAATCCATCGCAGCGTCGAGCGCAGAAGAATCTGCATACAGCGAGCCATCCGAGCCTGCAAGCACACAAGCAGCGCCCTGCGCCACCAATCCGCGCAGTGCGGCATCGGCCTCGCCGACACCAAGATCCAAAGCCTCGGCAACATCAACCGCCGTAACCGGCAGCGTCTGCAGCGCCAGCCAAGCGCCCACACCGCCCGCGATATCGCCGGACTCGATCGCCGCATACAGCGCACGCTCTCCTTCGGCAAGCTCGCGCGAGCGACGGCAGCGCGAAAGCAGCACACGCCCGCCGCCAATGAGCATAACGGGCGAATAGGACAGCACCACGGCATGGTCTCCGGCTCGCAGCGACAGCGGCTCCTCCAAGCGCACCTGTACGGTACGGGTCTCGCCCACCGCCATGGGGGCCTCGCCCTCCAAAAGCATGATGCGGCCGACAACCTCGGCCGTGCCCGCCATCACGTGCACACGCGCACCCGACTCGAGCACACGCGGCTTGGCGCCCTCGCGGCCCAGGTAGGTGAACGTCATCATAAAACGCAACGTCTGGCCAAAGCGGTCCGCCACGCCCAGCATCTCGCCACGGTCAAGCGCCGCGACACCGTCACCAACTAGGTTGAGCGCCACACGCTGACCAGGCAGCGCGCGCGGCGTATCGCCATGCACCTGAATCCCGCGCACGCGACAGACCGTACGCGACGGCAAAGCCATCAGCTCGTCGCCCACCGCAACCGGCGCATCGTGCAGCGTTCCCGTTACGACAGTGCCGACGCCCTTAATCGTAAAGCAGCGGTCAATCGGCAGGCGCGGCGCGGCATCGGTGCGCTCGGCACGGTTGCGGCAGGCATCCCAGCAGGCACTTACCTGCTCGTCGAGCACCGCAAGCAGCCCGTCGATCCCCTCGCCCGTCTTAGACGACACGGGCACAATCGGCGCGCCCGCAAACACGGTACCCGACAAAAAGTCATCGACATCGAGCTCGGCAAGCTCGGTCATCTCGGCATCGGCCAGGTCACACATCGTCAGCGCCACCACCATATGCGTGACGCCCAGCAGCTCCAGCACGTGCACGTGCTCGCGGGTCTGCGGCATCACGCCCTCGACAGCCGAAACCACCAGCACCGCCACGTCGATGCCCGTGGCGCCCTGCACCATGGCGCGCAAGTAATGCGCGTGGCCCGGCACGTCGACCAGGCCAACGATCTTGCCACTCGGCAGTGCCAGCTCGCCAAAGCCCAGCTCCACGGTCATACCGCGACGGCGCTCAACCTCCAGACGGTCGGGATTCTTGCCGGTCAACGCCTCGATCAGTGCCGACTTACCATGGTCAACGTGGCCCGCCGTGCCAACGATAACGGGACACTCTACCAGCGCTTGAACCTCACTCATCGAGCAATCGCCTTCTCAACGCACGCGACGAGCGTCGATGCCGCCGTCTCGATATCGCGGTCGCCCACGAGCGTACGGACGTCAAACAAAATGCGATCGTGCGAGGTTCGTGTGACGACCGGAGTGTCGAAATCTTGGACGAGCAAGCGCTTGAGTGCGTCAACGGAAAGACGCTCATCGACAAGACGCACGGCAACGCACATGGTGGGCAACTCGACGGTAGGCAGCGAGCCGCCGCCGGGAGCCGACGACTCCTCGACGATCTCCACCTGAACGGCGCACGGGCAGCCAGCCTTATCGAGGCCCGCCACCATCAGATCGCGCAACTTGCGTGCGCGACGCTCAAGATGAGCCTGCGGAAGCGTGAGCATGTTGAGTACCGGCACCTCGCGATGGGCCACATCCGCCCCGTCCATGTAAATGCGCAGTGTAGCCTCGAGCGCCGCCAGTGCAAGCTTACCCGGACGCAGGGCACGCATAAGCGGATGCGACCCGCAGGCCTGGACCAGATCGCGACGACCCATGATAATGCCCGCCTGCGCGGCGCCGAGCAGCTTATCGCCCGAGCACGACACGATATCGAGCCCCGACGCCACCGAAGTGGGTGTAGTCTCCTCGCCTCCGCGCACCAAGATGTCGTCGGGCAACAGCGCGCCCGACCCCTGGTCCTCGTAGAACAGCAGGCCATGCTTGTGGGCCAGGGCGGCAAGCTCCCGAGAGCCTACCTCCTCGTGGAAACCCTCGATGCGATAGTTGGAAGGATGAACCTTGAGGATCATGGCCGTATCGGGTGTGATGGCTTGCTCATAATCTGCCAGGTGCGTGCGGTTGGTGGCGCCGACCTCGACGAGTTTGGCGCCCGAAGCCGCCATGACATCGGGGATGCGGAAGCTGCCGCCGATCTCGACAAGCTCGCCGCGGCTGACGATAACCTCTTTGCCCGCGGCATGGGTCGCCAGCACCAGCAGCACCGCGGCGGCGTTGTTGTTGACCACGAGCGCGTCCTCGGCACCGGTGAGTGAGCGGATGAGCTGCGCGGCATGCTCCTTGCGCGACCCTCGCGAGCAGGTGTCGACGCTGTACTCGAGCGTGCTGTAGCCGCGCGCGACCTCGGCCACGGCCTTTGCCGCCGACTCCGCGAGCGGGGCGCGGCCCAAGTTGGTATGGATGACCACACCCGTGGCGTTGACGGCAGGGCGCAGGCTCGGCAACGCGGAGCGGTGCGCACGCCACTCGATGGCCGAGGCAAGGTCGCGCTTAGAGCGCGGGGCAGCACCGGCGCGAATGGCTGCGCGCTCCTCGTCGAGCTCGGCCGTCACGGCGGCATGCACCACCGCGTCGCAGGTCTCCCCCGCCGCCTTCACGACCGGCCACTCGGCAAGCAGCTCGTTGACGGAAGGAATGGCGCGCAGGCGGGCGCGTACCTCATCGGACATGTTCTGGCTATCGCTCATGTACGGCCTTTCAAAAGAAACGTGGATCAGTCGAATGCATCAGCTGAGTCAATTACTCGTTATTATCCTCGCGCGCCGCGATCTTTTCCACGCGAACGGCGTTTTCCTGGGTGAGCGCGGCACCCGTCAACGGGTCCCAGCGCAGCGGCGTATGGTCGAGTGGGCCCACGCCCAAGGCTTGAGCGCCACCGGCATCGGCGCCAAACGAACGCCCGCCGGGGGCGGCCGAGGTGAAGATGCACGCCGGATGCAGATACGGCGTCGTCTCCACGCGCACGCGGTCGCGGCCCAAATCGCTCACAAGTTCGACGACCTCGCCATCGGCGATGCCCATGTGCGCAGCGGCATCGGCATTCATCTGCACGGCATCCAGGTCCGATCCAGCCTCAGCGGCACCTTGGGCCGCGAGCCTGCGCGAAGTATGCGACTCAAAGGGACGGTTGCCGCTAATGAGGCGAAACATCCCCGGGCCGGGCTCCACCATGGGAGCGATCCAGTTGGGCACACGACCCATGCCGGCTCGCTCCCATATGTCGCTTGCCAGCGCAATCTTGCCGCCGGCAAGCGGAATCACCGGCTCACCCGTGCGTGTCGGCAGCCCCATGCCCGTATCGGCCCAGCCGCGCTCCTTGAGCTCGTCCAGATCGATCCCAAAAGGCGCCACCTGGGCAGCCGCCAGATCGTCAGACGTAAACTGGAAATACTCGCCCACGCCACACGCCTGCGCCAGACCGGCAAAAATCTCCCGACCGGGACGTGTGTCGTCATGCTGCACAGGCAGCACGGCGTTGCGGTAGAACACACGCGCATCGTTGGCACCTGTCACCGTTCCCACGCCGCGGTCAGCCTCCAGATACGTCACGTCGGGCAGCACGAAATCGGAAGCACGCGCCGTCTCGGACCAGCGAATATCAATCGTCACGAGCAAGTCGAGCTGCTGCAAAATACTCAACCAAGCCTGTGCATTGCCATAGCCCGCACCGGGGTTACTGGCATAGACGATGAGCCCACGCAAATCGCCGGCAAGAATCGACTGACCGATGGTCGTGCACAGGCCGCGCACCGGATCGACCAGCGGATAGCGCTCGGACCCCAACTTAGGCTCACGCGGCACCGGCGGCGTCGCACAGCGCATGGGATCAAGGTCGCCCAACAAAAGCGACGTGGGCGGGTTGAGCGCACCGCCCGCATGCCCGATACAGCCTAGCAGCACATCGACCATGCAGATAGCTCGCGCCGTCTGAGTACTGTTCGCATACGCGATACCGATGCCACCATGAAAGCCCGCATCCACCACAGCGGCAGGCGCGGCGGCAGCGAGATCGCGCGCCGTGGCGACAATCTCTGCGGCCGGCACGTCGCACATCGACTCGGCCCACTCGGGCGTCCAAGCACTGGCCGCCTGCGCCAGCTCGTCAAAACCCGTGGTATAGCGGGCAACGAACTCGTGGTCGTACAGGCCCTCGGCAATCAACACGTGGACAATACCCAACAGCAGCGCCAAGTCGCAGCCCGGACGCACGCGGAGCCAGCGATCGGCAAGCGCGGCCGAGCCGCTGCGCCGGGGGTCCACGACGATGATCTTCGCCCCGCGCCGACGCGCATCGTTGAGCGCATCAACGGCCCCCATCGTCGACGAATCAACGATGGAACGCCCCAGGTACATGATGCAATCGGTATGCGCCAGGTCGGAGGCGGGACTATAGCCCAGGCTGTGCTCCCAACCGGTAAGTCGGCTTACCTCGCAGGCGCCATCGGCACCGTACACGTTGGGCGAACCCAGCGCATGCATAAGGCGATAGGCCCAGAAGCGGTCGAACGAGGGCACGCCGAGCGTCATGCCCAGCGCACGGGCGCTATGCGCATCCACAATCCCCGCGAGGCGCGCCGCGATCTCCGAAAACGCCTCGTCCCAGGTGATCGCATCGAAACCCGAGCCATCTTGGCGGCGGCGCATGGGGTGCAAGATGCGGTCGCGCTCGTCAAACGGCATTACCAGGCGATGCCGTCCGCGGGCGCACAGGGCACGTGCCGCGCACGGATGCCCCGGCACCGGCAACTCGGCCACCACACGCCCATCCTCAACGCGTGCCGCAAAGGCGCAATCGGCATAGCATCCCCCGCATGTGGTCACCACGGCGCGACTGTCACGCTTCACAGCAGATGCCATCTCGATTACCCCTTTCACAAGCCAAGCACAACAGGCCAACAGCCCAGCAACGGGCCCCAGACCCAAAAAGCCTCCCGCACGGCAACGCCCCGCGGGAGGCCCAACGTCAAACAGACGGTACCTTACGCCTCGGACTTCTTGGCGTAGACAAACCAGTAGCCGAGCGCGATCAGAACCGCACCGCCCACAATGTTGCCCAGCGTGGCGGCGGACAGGTTAAACGCAATGCCCGCGGCGTTGAGCGCATCGGCACCGGCAACCTTGGCACCATAGCCGCACGCGTGCATCACGGCACCCATGGGCAAAAAGTACATGTTGGCAACGCAGTGCTCAAAACCGCAGGCCACAAAGGCAGCGATCGGCAGCAAAATACCCACGACCTTATCGACCACGGTCTTGCCGGCAGTACCGATCCACACGGCCAGGCACACAAAGATGTTGCATAGGATGCCGCGGAAGAAGATCGTCACCCAGTCGATCGTCACCTTGCCAGCAGCGACACTCACCATGGAATTGGCGACCGCCTCGCCGTTAAGCTTATAGATGCCGGCCATGTACACCAAAAAGACGATGAACAGGGCACCGACAAAATTGCCGACCCACACGACGACCCAGGCCTTGAGCATCTGGGCCAGAGTGATCTTTTTGCTCTTGAGTGCGCAGACCATAAGCGAATTGCCGGTAAACAGCTCGGCGCCGCACACCAGCACCAGCACCAGGCCCAGGCAAAAGCACAGGCCGCCCACGACACGCTGGGCACCCCAGCCCAGCGTGCTGTCGCTCAAAAACACCGTAAAGAACAGGCCGCCGAAGGCGATAAACGCACCGGCGAACATTGCCAACAGAAAGGCCTTAGCGACCGGCAGGTTAGCCTTGGTCACGCCGGCGACCTCGGTCTTGGCCTCGATCGCGGCGGGTGCCAGGCAATCGGGAGCGGGGTACTCCACCTTGGAATCTGCCATGTCAATCACTTCTTTCCTATTCAGCAGAGGCAAGCGCTGCTATAGCTCCTGCCCCAAGCGGACAAAGTGGGAAAAGTCGTTGGCGGCCACGGCGTCATACACGGCGTCGACGGCCTCAAAGACCTCCGGGGACATGGGGTTATAGAACTCCGTATCGCCCGGCTGAATCCCTATGAAAACGATATCTTCGCACGATTGCTCAATCTCTTCGATCAGAATCGACAAGGGAAGCGAATGCGTGGTGAACATCGACTTGCGGGCCACGTCGCGTTTGTCAAGCAGACGGATGGAGCCGACGGGCAGCGCCATGTCGGCGGCATCGACCAACACCAGGCGCGGCGGACGCTCGCGCTTGACCTCGATGATGTCATCCTCGGGCGTCTGACCGCCATCGATGGTGTACCAGCCGGCAAGCGGAGCGTCCTCCATCTTTTTGGAGAGCACGGGGCCGGCGGCATCGTCGGCACGCAGCACGCTTCCCGCCGTGAGCACGATACCCGCAAACGGGGCGCCGTTCACACGACCATCCACAACGCGACCCATTATTGCAACCTTCCCGTCAGATACACGCCCGACACATCGCGCACGCGCTCAACCAGATCGCGAAACTTCATTAAGAACGCGACCTGCTGGGCATGCAGGCCAAAGTCGTCATCGAACACCGAGATGCCGGCCTTGGCCGAACCGCGAAAACCGCGCTCGTCGAGCAGCGTGTCGCAGGCCTCGAGCAGCGACGGCACCGCCGCCTTGTCGAGCTGGCACTCGCCAAAGGAGCGGATGGCCTCGAACTTGGTCTTGGCCTCCCCCTCCGGCAGCGCGTCGACGAGCGAATAGAACACGTTCACCGGCACCGACAGGCGCGGCTCAAAGCAGTCGAGCACGCCGGTGTGGTGGCCCACGGCGAGCGTGTAGTACAGCACGTCGCAGGCCTCCTGGGGAACGTCTTCCTCGGTCTCCACAAACTTACGCGTGAGCTCGTAGAAGACCACCTGGTCGGGCGCGTGGCCCAGGCAGGGGTCGGCGACGCCCTCGGCGGCCTCGTCGCTTGCGCGCGAGGCATCGCCAAAAGAGCCGCCCAGCATGCCGGGGCCCGCAAAGTAACCAGAGCGGTCCGTGAGCTTCATCTAGCGGCCTCCGGCCAGCACCAGATCCTGCAGCGCCGAGTACACCTCGACGCGGCGCGGATCATCCTGCTTGTCGATGAGCAGCGCCATGGCACCGCGAATATCGCCCTTGGGCGCGCCCTCGAGCGTATCCATAAACTCGTTGGCCAGGTCGCGGCCGTAACGATAGCCACTCATGGCGCGAGCTTCGCGCTCGATGGCAACGCGCAGCTTGTACGGCACGCCGGGGTGCAGAATATCGGCCTGCTCGCCGGCGGCCTCCACCGTGGTCTCGGCATGGAGCTTTTGGTCCAGCAGGCCAAGTGCCATGGCAAAGCCGTAGATGGTCTGCGCGGGGCTGGGCGGGCAGCCGGGGATGTAGACATCGACCGGCAGAATCTTGTCCGTGCCGCCCCAGACGCAGTAGTTGTCGTAGAAGATGCCGCCGGTGCAGCCGCACGCGCCATAGGACACCACGATCTTGGGATCGGGTGCGGCCTCAAAGGCGCGCAGGGCCGGCATGCGCATGGCACGCGTCACGGCGCCGGTGTACAGCAGCACATCGGCGTGACGGGGCGAGGGCACGACCTTGATGCCAAAGCGTTCGACGTCGAAGACGGGCGTGATGGAACCGAAGATCTCGATCTCGCAGCCGTTGCAGCCGCCGCAGTCAACGCGGTAAACGTACACCGAGCGCTTGATCTTCTTAAGAAGGGTCGCCTTGGCCTTCTCGATGCTCTCGTCGAGCTCGATCTTGGTCGGGCGGTACTGGAGCCGCTCGGGCAAAAGCGTGGGTTCGGCCATGGTTACTCCTCCTTCGTTTCAAAATCCATGATGATGCCCTCGACCGGTGCAGGACCGGCGGGAATCTCGGGCGCATCGGGGTTGAGCTCGCGGTCGATATACTCCGGGTTCACGCCGTGGCCGCCCAGATACTCCATGCCGGGGCCCTGGGGCTCACCGGACGCAAGCGTTTCGTTGGCAGCCATGCCAGCAGCGTTGCCGGTCTTTACGGCCGAGGCGGCACGCAGGGCGTCGAGCTCGCGCTTGCACTCCTGGCACATACCGACGGTGCGGGCGGCCTGCTCGGCCTCCATGCCGCCGGCCTTTTGCAGCAGGCGCTTGGCGTAGTCGATCTCCTTGTGCGGGGCAAACGGCTTGCCGCAACGAGAGCAGTGCTCGAGCGTATAGACGCTCTTGCTGGTGAGGTCGTCCTTGCTCATGACGGCCAGCTCAAACTCCTCGGTGAGCTTGATGGCCTCCATGGGGCAGGCTTCCTCGCAACGGCCGCAGAAGATGCAGCGACCGTAGTCGATCGACCAGGTGATGGTATCGGCCGCAAGGTCGGTGTCCATGCGGATGGCATCGGCCGGGCACGCCACGCCGCAGGCACCGCAGGCGATGCAGAGCTCGGCGTTGTGCTCGGGCTTGCCGCGCATGTCCTTGTTGGTGGGGAACGGCGCAAACGGGTACTTGACCGTCGCATCGCCGGCCTTGGCGTTAACCTTCCAAAGCTTCAGCATATTAGAGCGCCTCCTCATCGAGCGGGGCGGCCATGGTGCCCTCGCCCGCAAGCGGCGACTTGTCGCGCCAGACGTTTTCGAACTGCTCCTTGTCGAGCACGTGGTCGCGCTTGGCGGCGACATCGGTCACCGTCACGCGGTCGGTGCAGGAGTAGCACGGGTCGAGCGAACCGACGATCAGCGCAGCGTCGCCCACGGTGTTGCCGCGGAACATGTAGCGCAGGACCGGCCAGTTGCTGTACGTGGCGGCCTTGGCGCGCCAGCGGTAGCACTTCTGGTTATTGCCGAGCATGGCCCAGTGCACGTCCTCGCCGCGCGGCGCCTCGGTGGCGCCGATGGCGTACTTGTGCGGGTTGTACTCCCAATCCGTGGTGAGGATGGGGCCCGACGGGCAGTTCTCGAGCATGGTCTCGATCATGTCGATCGAATCGTAGACCTCCTGGATGCGAACGGCGGTACGGCCGAAGGCATCGCAGGTGTCTGCCGTGGCAGCATGCATCTTCTGAACATCCGGATCGGCGTAGCCGTCGAAGGGATGGTCAAAGCGCACGTCGCGGGCATAGCCCGAGCCACGCATGAGCGGGCCGACCGGAGAGAAGTCGCGTGCGATCTTGCGGTCCAGAATGCCGATGCCACTCGTACGCTCAATAAAGTTGGGCGTGGAGAGCAAGACGTCGACGAGCTCCTGAACCTCGGAGCGCAGCTGGTGGATGGTCGTGAGCGTGGAAAGCTTCTGCTCGGCCAAAATGTCGCGACGCACGCCGCCGATCACGTTGAGGCCGTAGGTCTTGCGATGACCGGAGAGTTTCTCGGCCAGGTCCATGGACTTCTCGCGGACGCGGAAGAACTGCTGGAAGCCGGAGTCGAAGCCCGTGTAGTGCGATGCGAGGCCAATATTGAGCAGGTGCGAGTGCAGACGCTCGACCTCGAGCATGATGGCGCGGATGTACTGGGCGCGCGGCGGGACATGAATACCCTGGGCGCGCTCGACGGCCTCGGCATAGGCCACAGAGTGAGCGCAGCCGCAGATGCCGCAGATACGGTCGGCGAGGAACGTCACGGCGTCATAGTTCAAGCGCGTCTCGGCAACTTTCTCCATGCCGCGGTGCACGTAGAACAGACGGTAGTCGGCGTCGACGATCGTCTCGCCCTCGACGAACAGGCGGAAGTGGCCAGGCTCGTCGGAGGTAATGTGCAGCGGGCCCATGGGGACGAGCGTGGTCTCCTTGCCCTTGGTGTCGGCCAAGAACTCGTAGTTTTCCATGTCGCTCGCGGGAGCGGGACGGAAGCGGTAGTCCATGGAGTCCTTGCGCAGCGGGTACAGGCCGCTGGGCCAGTCATCGGGCAGTACCAGGCGGCGACGGTCGGGCAGACCCTCGGGGATCAGGCCGAACATGTCGCGCAGCTCGCGCTCGCCCCACACGCAGGCGGGGACGAACGGCGTCACGGACGGGAACGTCATCTTGGCGGGATCGACCTCGGTGCGCACGGTCACCCAGCCGGGGTCCTCCCCCTCCATGGAGATGACGTAATACACGGCGTAACGGCCGCACAGGCTGCGCTCATCGTTGCCGATGATCACGGGAATCCAGCCGTAGCGCTCGTAGTACAGGTAGTGGACGGCCTCGGGCAGCTTGTCCTGCTTGACGGTAATCGTCAGCTGGTCCTCACACTGCCACTCGACCTTTTCGATGCAGCCCGGAACGGCGCGGCGCAGGGCCTCGACATGGCTCTCGCAGCGACGGGCATACACCTTGTTCTCAGTTTCAATCATTCGTTACTCCACCTCGCTCTGAGCGGTCTCGGTACCGAACACAGCGCGGTACATCGGCGTCGCGTGAAGTTCCTCGGTGCTCTGCTCGAGCACGATGCCGGTCGCGGTCTCCACACCGTGCACGAGGGGCAGCGGGGTGGCGATGCCAAACCACAAGATCATGACAGCCAGGATGATTTCGGGGATAAGCATGAGCGCCGGGGCCTCATGCTTGTCCATGCCCTGGGGCGCATGGCCGAATACCGACTTGAGCGCGATGCGGGTGAGCGCGGAGATGGCCACGGTAAGACCGAGGGCGACCACGACGACCAGCCACATGGGACCGGCGGTAACACCGGCGACAAAAGTCAGGAACTCGGAGATAAACATGCCAAAGGGCGGGAAGGCACCAAGACCGAGCAGCGCCAGGACGGCGAGCGCGGCGGTTGCGGGGGCAACCTCGACGACGCCCTGGATCTTGGCCAGGCTACGCGTACCAAAGGCGTGCTGGATGTTGCCGGACACGCAGAAGGCAAGCGTCTTGGTGAAGCCGTGGAACACGCAGTGCAGCAGGGCCGCAGCGATACCCAGCGGACCACCGATACCCAGGCACAGGGCGATAACGCCCACGTTCTCCACAGACGAGTACGCAAAGCGGCGCTTGAGGTCGTCCTGGCGAAACATCGAGAGTGCCGCCACCAAAATGGACAGCGTGCCGACGATCAGCAGCAGAAGTTGCGGATACTCGGCGCCCACGGCTTGAATAGTAAAGCCGTAGAAGCGCATGATCACAAGTATGGCGCACTTGAGCAGCACGCCCGAGAGCAGGGCCGAGACGGGGCTCGGGGCCTGGGAGT
The DNA here is from genome assembly GCA_046995905.1 of Collinsella sp. Lineage (GTDB taxonomy): Bacteria > Actinomycetota > Coriobacteriia > Coriobacteriales > Coriobacteriaceae > Collinsella. The sequence goes on along the minus strand of JBKXET010000001.1, from coordinate 1,151,524 downwards.
GGGCATCGGGCAGCCAAGTGTGCATGGGGAACAGGCCGGCCTTGGTGCCAAAGCCGATCACGATAAACGCAAAGGCGAGGCGCATGAGCGTCGGGTCGAACTGGTCGGCATACGGCAGCACGCACGACAGGAATGCGGCCTCGTGGGCGTTGGGAATCACGTCGGCGGCGTTGGCGTAGATCAGCAGCGTACCGAACAGGCCGAAGGCCACGCCGGCGGTGCAGACCATCGCATACTTCCAAGAAGCCTCGAGGGCCGTCTTGTTCTTGTAGATACCCACGAGGAACACGGTGGAAAGCGTGGTTGCCTCCACGGCGGCCCACGTGAGGATCATGTTGTTGGACAGGCACGCGAGCAGCATGGTGAACACAAACAGGCTAAACAGCGCAAAATACTGCTTGGCGCGCTCGGCAGGCATGGAGCCCTCCTCGATATCGGCCTTTACATAGGGCAGCGAGAACAGCCCCGTAAGAAAACCGATAAAGCCGATGAGCAGCACAAAGATGGCGCCCAGCGAATCGAGGTGGAACCACAGGCCAAGAGCGCTCGCGGTGTCGCCGCTCATAAGGACGTCACCGGCCGTCATAATCGACAGCACCAGTACGGCTGCGACGGAGACCAGGTTGAGACCGGCAAACACGTTATAGGACGTGTTCTTGGGCAAAAAAGCCATGACCAGCGAGAACACCAAAGGAGTCGCGAGCAGGGCGAGAATCAACGTTTCCATGGACTACCCCCTCAGCTCGGACAGGTCGCGCGCATCGAGCGAGTGGGAGTCGTCCCAAATGCGACGCACGACGATGGACATGATGATGACGGCAAAGATGGCGTCGGTGGCGATACCGATCTCGATGATCTCGGGAGCGGTGGGGGCCAAAAGCGCGAGCGTCACGTGGCTGCCGTTTTCCATAAGGCAGTATCCAAAGATCTGCTTCATGATGTTGCGCTGCGAAATGATGCAGGTGAGGCCCACAAAGAAGTGAGCGAAGCTAATAGCGAGCGCAGGCGTTGCGACCTCGGCCGTGGGCAGGCTGATCTGCGTCACGACGGCAAAGCAAATCGCGACCTCGACGGCGATGATGCAGATGGCCCACGCGGGCTTAAGGCCAGCCTTGAGCGATGCGTCGCTCGGCTCGCCCATCTTCTTGTACGCACGGTTGAGGATATATGGGACCAGGACGACCTTAGTGATAAAGGCGGATCCAGCCCACATAAGCAGCTCCTGCGCACCGGTAGTAGCACCGAGCGTAGCGAGCAGTCCCACGAGCACCAGCGACTGCACCGCATACCAGCGAATGGCGTGCTTGATGTTCTTGGAGACGACCACCATGGTGGACGTGACGATCAGAAGGCCGCCAAGGATGTTGACGATCGAATAACCCATGTCGTTCTACCTCCTAACCGATCCAGCTGGCCGAAAGCGGGCCGCTGACGATGACCATGATGATGAGCACGATGAACACGAACGCCATCGCGCGGGGAAGCGGGGCTCCCGCAGCGACCTCTTCGCTCGGCTCGCCGGGCAGGCAATAGCCCATCCACTTGAGGAACCAGGCAAAGGTGGCGACGGTCTCGGCGACCATGATGCACACGAGCACCAGGATCGCCACGTTGCCGGCACCCACAGAAAAGCCGCCGGCGATGATCTGGAACTTCGAGAAGAACGTGTTCATGGGCGGCACGCCGGCAATGGCGAGCGCGGCGACACCAAAGCCCACGCCCGAGATCGGGTACTTCTTTACGATGCCGCGAAGCTTGGGCAGCATACGCGTGCCGAGCGTAAAGGAGAACGAACCGGCGATCAGGAAGAACAGCGTCTTGGCGAAAGCGTGGTTAAAGATGTGGCACACGGCGCCATCAAAGGCAAGCTGGCTGCCAAAGACCGAAAGGCCCAGGCCAAAGAACACATAGGAGAGCTGGGCGATCGTGGAGAAGGCCAGCAGGCGCTTCATGTCCTTTTGCGGCAGGTACATAAGGAAACCAAAGAGCATGGTGACCATGGCGTCGATAATGGCGACCCAGCCCACGATCTCGGGAATCTCGCCGGCAGAGACGAGTGCGCGCGCGAACACGCACACGCCGACTTTGACCATCGAGGCACCATGCAGGTAGGCCGAAACAGGCGTCGGCGCCTCCATGGCCGAAGGCAGCCACATGTACATGGGAACCTGTGCGGACTTGGCCCAGGCCGCAAACAGCACGAGCAAAAGGACGATAGCCTTGAGCTTGGCGTCGAGGCCGGCAATCGCGGTAATGGCGAAGGTGCCGGTGTGGGCAAACACGATGGCAGCGCCCAGATACAGGCCGAGCGCACCGATATGCGTAATGATCAGGGCCTTCATGCCGGCCTTCTTGGCCGTAGGCGTCATGTAGTAGCTAATGAGGCCCCAAGAGCACGCACCCGTGATCTCAAAGAACACGAGCTGGCCCAAAAGGGTCGAGCTGTACACGAGGCCGGCCATGGCGCCGATGAAGGTCGCGAGGTACGCGTAGAAGCGACGACGCGGCGCATCGGGATGCTCACGGTTATTCTCGCTCATATAGGGAATCGAATAGATCACGACAAGCAGGCCGATACCCACAAAGGCGGGCGCGAGCAGCGTGCTCATGCGATCGAAGGTGAATCCCATAACGAGGGTCTGCCCAAACGAGATCAGGGGGACCTGCGTGTCGGGCATGCCGGCGCCAGCGAAATTCGCGGCGAGGGCGATGGTGCAGACCGTCGAGACGGCGGCACCCAAAACGCTGAACCACTTGGCGTACGGACGGGGGAACAGGGCGACGAGCACCGAGGCCACCATCGGGGCCGCGATAGCGACCAAGCCGAGAAGGGACAGACTGACTGCAAATGACATTGTTTCTCCCTTCTCCTACACGCCTACGACCACGAAGACAAACGCCAGAACGGCGATGCCCACAACGGCCCAGGTCTGATTGCCAAGCACCTTAAAACGCGAGCGCGAGCAGGAGTTCTCGATCACGCCGCACACGACAAAGTCGATCAGGCACTTCACCAGGAAGATGACCGCGCCCAGAACGGCGGCAGCGCCCACGGTCGCGGGCTCGCCCCAGGGGACGAAGATCGCGCAGAACCAGGCGACGACCAGGACCTGCTTCATGGACATGGCGAGCTTTGCCATCGCAAGCGACGGGCCGGAAAGCTCGGCGAGCGGACCTTCCTGAAGCTCCTGCTCGGCCTCGGCCTGATCAAACGGCAGCTTGCCGAGTTCCATGTAGCAGGCGATCGCAAAGGCGATGCCGGCGAGAATCACGGCGACCGGCGCGTCGACGGCGCCCGTCATGATGTGCTGACCCATGGTGGCGATGTCGGTGGAGCCGCACACCAGGGCGGCGGCAAACAGCGCCAGCAGCATGGACGGCTCGATGAGCACGCTCATGAGCAGCTCGCGGACGCCGCCGATACCGGCGTAGGCGTTGGACGAATCCACACCGCAGAGGGCGAAGAAGAAGCGGGCGAGCGCCAGGCTGTACATGATGGTGATGGCGTCACCAAAGACCGGGATGGGGCTTTGTGCCGTAAAGAGCGGCAGGCCCATCGCGAGCATAAAGGCGACGGCGAAGAACAGCGGCGGCATAATGCGCAGCGCAAAGCTCGCGTCCTCGCTCTGGGACTCGGGGCGCGCAAAGAGCTTGGCCAGGTCGCGGTAGTCCTGCATGATGCTGGGGCCGCGACGGTTGTGCATCTTGGCGCGGATCACGCGACCGAGACCGGAGAAGAACGGCGCGACGGCCATGACGACCACGCCCTGCAGAACGGCAAGTACGATGTTGTTCATGCTCTCCCCTCCTTAACCCATTTGCACGGCGAGCACGAGGAACACCACGAGTGCCGCGACGATGTAGCAGATATAGATGCTGTAGTTGCCGCCCTCGAGCTTAGTCGCGAGGTCGGCGAGCTTCTCGACACCCTTATGCGGGGCATCGACGAGAACCTTGTCGGGTACGGGCTCCACAGCCTCGGCAACACCGGTGAGCTTCTGGAAGAAGTGCGCGATGGACCAGCAGACGGCCGTGCAGCGGTCGCGCAGCGTGTAGAGCGGCTGCATAAACCAGGACACCTCGGAGGCAAAGGTCGTGGCCACGACGGGCATATGCTCGTTGGGAGCATAGCCGCATGCCCACGGCTGGGACTTCTGCACCTTGCCGACGGTCTTGAGCTTGCGGTAACCACAGGCAAGGCCGACAAGCACCACAAGCGCAATGGCGATCGCGGGCGTGGAGGTGGCAGCGCCGGAGTACTGGTTCATGAGTTCCATGCCCTCGGCGGCAAACACGCCACCGTACGGATGCAGCACGGATGCGGCGACATCGACCAGCACGGGCGCGATCACGGGAGCACCAATGCCCAGCACGACGCAGATGGCCGCGAGCAGGCCCTGCGCAAACACCATGGGGGCGGGAACCTCCTTGGCATTGGCCGCGGCCCCGGAGCGGGGCGCGGAGGCAAAGGAGACGCCATAGGCCTTGACGAAGCACGTGACAGCCAGCGCGCCGGTAATGGCAAGCGCGACGGCAGCGAACACGGCCACGATCATGACGGCCTTGTCGCCCTGCATGGCGGCGTTAAAGAGCGACTGGTAGGTAAACCACTCGGACACAAAGCCGTTGAAGGGCGGGATGGCCGAAATGGCAAGCGCGCCAACGAGGAAGCAGATGGCCGTTGCCGGCATACGACGGAACAGGCCGCCCATCTTCTCCATATTGCGCGTACCCGTGGAGTACAGCAGCGCACCGGCGCCCAAGAACAGCTCGCCCTTAAACATCGCGTGGTTAAACGTGTGGTAGAGGGCGGCCATCAGGGCCAGGACGGCGATGCCGACCGAGTTGAGCGCCATGGCGGCCATGGAGGCGCCGACGCCGAGCAGAATGATGCCGATGTTCTCGACGGAGTGATAGGCCAGCAGGCGCTTGATGTCATGCTCCTGCAGGGCGAAGGCCACGCCGAGGACCGACGAGATCGCACCGAAGACCATGACCATAAGGCCCCACCAGACCTGAACGCCCGAGGCGGAGAGCAGGTCGAGACCAACCTTGAGGATGCCGAAGATACCGATCTTGATCATGCCGCCGGACATGAGGGCCGACACGTTGGACGGCGCCTCGGGATGTGCCTTGGGCAGCCAGCCGTGCAGCGGGATGATACCGGCCTTGGCGCCAAAGCCAAAAAAGGAGAGCACGAAGCACACGGATGCGACCGCGGGGCTAAACTGCGTGGCGCGGAAATCCGCAAAGGCAAACGAGCCACCGGCGAAGTTGGTCATGGTGAGGAAGCTCGCCATGATGAGCACAAAGCCCACGTGCGCGATCACAAAGTAGAGCCAACCGCCATGAATGGAGTTCTCGTTCTCCTCGATCACGACCAGGAAGTACGAGGTCAGCGACATGAGCTCAAAGGCGACCAGGAACCAAAACACGTTGTCGGCGGTGATGACGAGCATCATGGACGCCACGAAGGTGTTAAAGAAGAAGCCGGCACGGCCCTTTTTGCCCGGGTACTCATCAAAGTAGTTGAGACCGTAGATCGAACCGGCAAACGCGAGCACCGAGATGAGCGCCACGAACAGGCCGGACAGCTGATTGAGCAGCAGCTGGAAATGGGCAAACGGGAAGAACACGATGGTGTCGACCGACGTGACATTGCCCAGCACGGCCTGGATACCGGCCACAAACGAAAGCACCGCGGCGACGGCGCCGATAAGGCAGCCGGCGGTCTTGGCGGCGTTATCGGCCTTGATCAGCAGAACCGAGGCGAGCGCACCGATGCACGAGACGGCAAGCGATGCGATAAACAGCGTCATGCTATCCATTGTTTACGCTCCCTTCTGCTTTCTCGGACAGGCCCTGGGCCACAGCGGTAACGTCGACGGACGGACCGTTTTCAATCGAGCGCAGGCGCTTGGCCTCGTCGAGCTCGCGATCGGCCGCGCCGCCCATGACGGTCAGCGCCTTGGTGGGGCACGCCGCCACACAATGCGGGCCGTCCGGATCGAAGGCGCACAGGTCGCACTTGACAGCACATGTGTACTGGCCGGGAGCCCACGTAAGCAGGCTGCTCAGGGACTTAGGATACGAAGGCGTCGGGTCGCACATGCCTGCGACACCGGCGATAGACGTGCCATCGGGATGGATGGCTCCGAAGGGGCACGCGATGGCGCACAGCCTGCACCCGATGCACTCCTGCTCCTTGACGTTGATGCGATCGCCATCGTGCTCGATGGCATTCACCGGGCAAACCTCGGCGCAGGGGGCACCCTCGCAATGGTGGCAGGCAAGGGCGGCCGAAATACCGCCGGTCTTCACGAGCGCCAGACGCGGCGTATCCTGAAGACCCTGCATCCGGTGGGCGTCGGCACAGGCGGACTGGCATGTTCCGCAGCCGATGCACCTCTCCGGGTTAATGTCGATGAAGCGGTTCATCCCCACTTCCTTTCAAAATAACGGGCCGGGCTCCCGAACGTACGGGACGCCCGGCCCAAAAAGCCAACGAGAACGGGACTACACGATTTGATTCACGTGCGTCTCGTCGTCGAACTTGGCGGCGCCGGGCTCAACGTCCTGAGGAGCGGCGGCGTCCACCAGAGCCTGCTTGAGCTCGGTGTACTGACGCTCGACCTCGCCCTCAGCCCAGACCTGGTCGGCGATAGCGTCGACCTGGCAGGCGGAGAACTTGTCCTCGGGCGTATGCGAGACCGGGTCGACCTTGTGAATGGTCAGCTCGTTGCACTTGCCAATCCACCACTGGTAGGTCATATAGACCGTGCCCTTGTTGATACGGTCGCTCACGTCGGCGCGGCTGTATACCTGGCCGCGGCGGCTGTGGATCGAGACGATGTCGCCGTTCTTGATGCCGCGCGCCTGGGCGTCCGCGGGATTCATGCGGACAAAGCCGGGCTCGTCGGCGAGCAGCGCCAGCGTCTTGCAGTTGCCGGTCATCGAGCGGCAGCTGTAGTGGCCGACCTCGCGGACGGTGCACAGGATGAGCGGGTACTCATCGTCGGGAAGCTCGGAGGGCGCCTCCCAGTCGTGCGCCATCAGGTTGGCGCGGCCGTCCTTGGTGGTGAACTTGCCACCAGCGAACATGTCGGGCGTACCGTGGTCGTTCACATCGGTGCTCTTGACGGGCCACTGGGCGTAACCGCCCTCGGGAGCCATCTTCTCGTAGGTCGCGCCCACAAAGTTGGGGCACAGGCTAATGCACTCGTTCCAGATCTGCTCGGTGTTGTCGTAGTGCATGGGATAGCCCATACGCGTGGACAGGTCCGCGAAGATCTCCCAGTCGTGACGGCACTCGCCCTTGGGCGGAACGGCCGCGTCAAAGTGCTGGAAGCTACGGTCGGATGCGGTAAAGACACCCTCGTGCTCGCCCCAAGAGGTGGCAGGCAGGATGACGTCGGCGAGCATGGTCGTCTGCGTCATAAAGATGTCCTGGCAGATGAACAGATCCAGCTCGGAGAGCGTCTTGCGCATACCGGCCGAATCGGGCTCGGTCTGCACCGGGTCCTCGCCGTAGTTGTAGAAGCAGTGCACCTTGCCCTCGTCGACCAGGTGACCCAGGTCGGTGAGCTTGTAGCCCTCCTCGAGCGGGAGCTTTTCCTCGGGCACGCCCCAAGCCTTGGCAAACTTGGCACGCACTGCCGGGTCAGTGACCTTTTGGTAGCCAGGGTACAGGTTGGGCAGCATGCCCATATCGCAGGAGCCCTGGACGTTATTCTGGCCACGCACGGGCGCGAGGCCGGAATTGGGTTTGCCGATCTGGCCGGCAACGCAGGCGATGGAGGCGATGGTGTGCACCGTCTTCAGGTTCTGCTTCTGCTGGCATACGCCCATGCCCCAACCAATGATGGCAGAAGGCTTCGCCGTGGCGTACATCTCGGCAGCTTGGTGGATCAACGCGGGCTCGACACCCGTGATGTCCTGTACGGATTCGGGAGTGTAGTTCTTGATGGTCTCCCACCACTCGTCAAAGCCGTTCGTGTGCTCGGCGACGAATTCCTTGTCGTAGAGGCCATCGTTGACCAAGCAGTTGGCAAAGGCGTTGAGGAACGCAACGTTGCAACCGTTCTTGATCGGAAGGTAGAGATCGGCGATACGCGCGGTTTCGATATGGCGCGGATCGGCGACGATGATCTTGCAACCCTTTTCTTTGGCTCGCACGATACGCCTTGCGACGATGGGGTGCGAATCGGCAGGGTTATAGCCGAAGAGGAAAATGCAGCCCGCATCCTCCATACCGGGGATGGAGCATGACATGCAACCTGAACCAACCGTGTCCATCAGACCGAGGACAGTAGGGCCGTGTCAAGTACGGGCGCAGTTGTCCACGCTGTGGGTGCCGATGCACGCACGCGTAAACTTCTGCATGACGTAGTTCGCCTCATTGCCGCCGCCTCGCGAAGAGCCAGTGGTCATGACAGCGTTAGGACCATATTCGTCAATTATGGCCTGCATCTTAGATGCGGTGAAATCCAGTGCCTCGTCCCAGCTTACGCGCTCAAGATCCGCGCCCTTAGTGCGGCGGATCATCGGGTGCAGTACGCGAGGAGTCAAGATCTTGGTGTCGTTGATGAAGTCGTAGCCGCTCATACCCTTAAGGCACAGCTCGCCCTGATTGGTGATGCCGTTGAGCGGTTCGGTACCCACGACCTGGCCGTTTTGGACCAGAAGGTTAAACTGGCAACCGGCGCCGCAGTACGGACAGATCACTTTATGCTTCTCCATGACACCCTCCTTCCTTTTTCTGCTACCGAATGCTCGGTACTTATTTGACAATCATTGGGCCTGTATGGCCACCCGCCTACGCCTCGTTTTCGATGGTGGCGCGGGCACGCTCGGCAGTCAGTTCTGCCAGGCGCTCCTCGTCCACCAGGGTGAGACCCTTGGTCGGGCACGCCTCGGCACACGCCGGACCGCCGGGACGGTCCACGCACAGGTCGCACTTGAGCACGAAGCTCTTGGTCTGCGAACCCACGCGAACGTCGCCCATCAAAACCGGAACCTGCGTGGTCGCCACGCTCACGGCGCCAAAGGGGCATGCCATGACGCAGCTCTTGCAGCCGATGCAGTTGTCCTCGTTGACGCCGATGCGATGGTTCTTTGGATCAAAGAACAAGGCGCCCGTAGGACAGGCCTTCGCGCACGGGGCATCCTCGCAGTGATGGCAAGCCACCGGTGCGGAGATCTCGTACGTACGCGTCACGCGCAGGCGCGGCGCGGCGAAGTTACCGGGGATGTCGTGCGCCTCGATACACGCCGCCATGCAGGTTTGACACCCAATGCAGCGCGAAGAATCGGCTACGACTCGCTTATTACCCATGTTGTTCACTCCCTCCTGAATCCCTTGCCGGAGAGACCCTGTCGACATTGACCCAAGCCGCCCGTGGCCTGGCATCGACGAATCGAATGCATGCGGCGAAACATGCACTCGGTAGAGTTTCTCCAACGATATACAGGTTAAATATACGCAGTTGCAGGGGGCAAACTTGAGCATAGGCCCTGCAATACGGGTGTATTGCAGGGGTTTTGGCAGGTTGGAATTATTCTCTAGAAGCTATAAAGGTGAGTGTATTACATGCGTACGCCTCAGAGATTTTTATGCGCTCTCATTTTGGATGTACTACGCTTGTATTCGTGTTTATGGTTATCAACTTGAGTGAAATAAAGTAATCGTTATAAGATGCTCAAGTATCGGCACATGCCGCATTTGACCGACTATATTGCACGCTCATTAAGGGGGCCAGTGATGTCATCGACTCAAAAAAGAGCCATCCTGCAGGTGCGCATTCGCGAGGAAGACAAGCAGCATGCCGAGCGTCTCTACGACGCCATGGGCACATCGCTCGCCGAGGCTGTCCGTCTATTTGTCGCGCAGAGTATTTTGATGCGCAAGCTCCCCTTTCAGCCGGTCGCCGTGCGCTCCAAGGACGGCACGTCCGCCTATGGACTGCTCAAAGCATATGGGGACCCCAATCGCCGCTCCGAGGAGCGCAATGCCTGGATTGAATACCTAGCCACAGAAAGCGACGAGTCGGTTTTGGGTCCCGAGGAAGTAGATATCCACGAGTAGCACCATCATCGACGAGACCGTCATCCTTCGCTACCTGCTTGACGACGACGAGGTCCTGTCACCGCGCGCTGCCAAGGTCATCGCCACGCGCACCGCACGTGTCTACCCCGAAATCATCACGCGCGTCGTGGTCACGCTGCGCGACGTCTATAAGGTTCCCCGCGTTGAGATTACTGCGGCCATGAAGAGGTTGCTCGATGACGTCATGGTCGACGAGCCCACCGTTGTCGCCCTTGCCGTCAAACTCTTTGGCAAGACCCATATGGACTTTACCGACTGCCTCCTCGCAGCCCGAACCGCCATCTACAACGATGATGTCGTGAGCTTTGGCAAGCCCATCATCCAAGGCATGATCGACTACCGCCGCCAACGCCAAACCGCGGCCGACGCCCGCGACCGCGCCTCCGAAGCCCGCAGCCGAAGCACCGACTCCACCATCGACAAACTCCGCCACCGCCCCCGCCACTAACCCCATCCCCTCCTAAGTTGCGGTGAAATACGGACTGTTTCATGCCTTTAAAGGCCTCAACAGTCCGTATTTCACCGCAACTTATTGAAGGTGGACCGCGAACGATTTCTCTATCGGGATTCGGCGTAGGGTTTTGTTGTCGGAATGCCGTAACCGCGCATCATGGCACCGAACGATTCTACGTCGTAGGTGTCCGAGAGTTTGAAATGAATGATGTTGTGGCCCATGGCGCGAAGGTTCGCGTCGCGCATGAGGGCCGCTCGATACGTTTTTGCCGCCGCCCGCTCTGCATTATTTTGAGCCTCGTCTTCAAACTTGCCCAGCCCATGCAGCTCTGCCAGCGTCCATGAGCCGTCTGGCATCTGCCAGCCATAATCTGCTAGATAATAGCCAGCGTTTCCCGGCCGCGTTATCTCAACTTGAAGCTCGGGCGCGGCAACCCCAGCGAGAATCATCGCTGCTCTCGCCTCAGACTCACCGCCATTGCCTGACCTGCCATCCATATAATCAAAAACGTCAAAAGCACGCGCGATGCCATGCAGCCCTCGACAATTTGCCTGCGCATATGCTCGCAGCTCTTCGCGCTCGACATCGTACTCACGGGCCAAGCCATCGACATAACCCAGCGCATAGCGAAAGGCGCTCGATCGCGCGATATCAACAACCGTTCGACACGGATCCGTCAGTGTAAACAGACCAAGCCGCCACACTTCGCCCGGGCGCCAGCGCTTGTATTCAACGAACTCATACGTATCACGCCTTGTAGACCGTGGCAGCAGCACTTGCACTTTATCCAGAAGCGTATACGCCGAGCCGATGCCGTAGAGCAGCGCTGCCGTCGATCCGCAAAACACAGCATCCGGTTCAACGACCGCAATAGCGGATGCCAGCTGAAAGATGCGATCTTCAACCCCAAGATTATTCCAATAGACCGGATCCGCATACACATGGTTGTAAAGACGAAGCATGAGCTCTTCCTGCATAAGCTCGCGCGCACGGCGTTCATCCCAAGGATCAATTGTTATAAGCAGCTGTCCATCTTGATGAATTCCAAGGGCCGAGAATAGCATCCTTGCATGTGACTGCGGAATATGTTTGCCTTTATCGAGCATGGCCAACCCCATAACCGTCACGGCGGAGAGAATACCATTACGCTATCGCATGCTTCCGTCCGTAGGCCTTGCCAAAAGCTGACCAAAAGCTTGACGTCGCAGGTCAGAGGTTCAAAAAATATTTACACTCTCGGTAGACGGTCGCTACGACCCTCCCAACGGCATCAAAATCCACCCTTACAATTAGTTGCGGTGAAATACGGACTACATGGGCCATAAAAGCCGAAAAACAGTCCGTATTTCACCGCAACTTAGAAGGGGATGTGGGGTCCCCGGCACGTTTACGAAAACGGCTCTGATCCCAAAGGGAATCAGAGCCGTTAAGCTATCTTATGGAGCGGGCGACGGGAATCGAACCCGCGTCATCAGCTTGGAAGGCTGGGGTTCTGCCATTGAACTACGCCCGCAAGATATGGTCGGGACGACAGGATTTGAACCTGCGACATCCTGCTCCCAAAGCAGGCGCGCTACCAAACTGCGCCACGTCCCGAAGGTGTTGAGCAGCTAAGGTCTAAACCTTGCGTGTCCCAAAGCGAAGGAAATTATAGGGGAGACTCCCCGCCTGTGCAAGCGCAGAAACCCTAGCTCCTCGAATGTGCGACAAACTTGCTGTGGAGCAGACCGATCACAAACGCCGCCACGGCAACCGGCGCCCACGCGGCACCGATATCCGCCAGCGGAAGAACATCAAACGGTAGCCACGCGCCCGCAAAGAACGCATCGCGGACCGAGGTGATCACGCTCTGCACGGCAACCACACCGCCGACCCAGACCCACACCTGCGGATGAGCGTCGCAAAAGCCGTGTACCAAACCCATGAGAACCAGCACGATGGCGACGGGATACAAGGCGTTAAGCATGGGCACCGAGAACATAAGGATCACGTCGAGGCCCACGTTGGAGAGCACGCACGAAAACGCTGCGAACACAAAGGCGAGAACCGCAAAGGGACGGCGCATGGCCTCCTCGGAAGCCTCCGCTCCCCCTTTAACCACATACGTCTCGCAGAAGTAGCGCGAGCAGCAGCTGATGAGGCCGATGCACACGTTCATGCAGGCGAGGAAGAAGATGGCGAAGACCACGACCGTGCCGGCAAGGCCAAAGTGCATGGAGGCAGAGCGGGCAAGGATGGCGGCGCCGTTGGTGGCGTCGGGCATCACGGTGCCGAGCTGCATTCCGGCAAGGCCCAAGCCACAGTAGATGATGGCCATGAGCACGCCGGCGATAACGCCGGAACGCGAAATCTCAAAGGCCACGCGCTTGACATCGGTAACACCCAGCTCGTGGATGGTCTCGGCGATGATGATGCCGAAGGCGAGCGACGCGAGCAGGTCCATGGTCTGATAGCCGGTCAAAAAGCCCTGCACGGCAGCGCCTGCATCGTAGGGAGCCTGAGGCGCGGCAGCGGGTCCCAGCGGCGAGATCACGGCAGCACCCACAACCAGCACGATGAGCGCAATGAGCGCAGGGCCCGTAATGCGGCCGAGCACGCGTGTTATGACACCCGGACGCAGCGTGAGCACAAACGCGACGACAAAGAAGCCAACGGCAAACACCAGACGAGCCGTGCCAAGCGAAACGCCCTCGGGCAGCAGCGGCACCAGCATCTCGAAGGCCGTGGAGCTCGTACGCGGAATGGCCAGGCACGGGCCGATGGCCAGATACACCGCCGCGACAAAGAACTCACCGAACTTGGGGTGCACGCGGCCGGCAAGCTCGCGCGCCGTTCCGGCAAGCGCCACGGCGATAAAGCCCATGACGGGCAGGCCGATGGCGGCAATCAAAAAGCCAACCATGGCAAGCGGTGTGGCCGTGCCGGCCTGGAGCGCCAGCAACGGCGGAATGATGAGGTTACCGGCGCCAAAGAGCATCGAGAACAGCGCAATGCCGACGGTAACGACATGGTCGGAGCGCAGGCCGCGCGGAGCGGATGAGGCCATAGGCACACCTTTCGGGTCGAAACAAAAACGGGACGGGCAAATACACCCGTCCCGCAAGTATAAACGGTCTAGCAGCTTTAGCAGGCTAAATCGCACAGAGCATCGATAGCCGTGTCGACTTCTTCGGTAGTGTTGAAATACCCAAACGAGAAGCGGACGACGCCCTGGCGCTCGGTCCCCAGCGCACGGTGCATGAGCGGGGCGCAATGGGCGCCGGGGCGCGTCGAAATCCCCCACCCTTGCATGAGCGCATCCGAGATCTCGGCAGAGTCGATATCGGCTACGTTGAGCGACACAATCGCAGAGCGCGCCTGCTGGTCAAAGGCACCGTAGAGCTTAATCCCCGGAATCTTGCGCACACCGGCAAGGAAGCGATCAGCGAGCGCACGCTCGTGGGCAGCAATCGCCTCGACCCCACCCTGGGCCTCGATAAAGTCGAGACCAGCGGAAAGTCCCGCGATGCCATGACCGTTGAGCGTGCCCGCCTCAAGGCGCGTGGGCCACCCAAGCGGCTGCAGCGCATCGAAGCTGTGCACGCCCGTGCCGCCCATGGCCCACGGAGCCACGTCAATGCCCTCCGCCACGGCCAGGCCGCCGGTCCCCTGCGGACCCATGAGCCCCTTGTGACCGGTAAAGCACACGACGTCGAGCCCCATGGCATCCATGTCAATCTTCGCCGTGCCGGCAGACTGCGAAGCATCGACGATCACCAGCGCGCCGGCCGCATGCGCGATGGCAGCCACGCGCGCAATGTCGACCGCGTTGCCGGTCACATTGGAGGCGTGCGTCACCACCACAGCACGCGTACCGGGCGTGACAAGCCGCTCGAGCTCGTCGTAGTCGAGCACGCCGTTGGTATCACAGCCCGCATGCTCAACCGTCACACCCTGCTCTGCCGCCAGGCGGTTGAGCGGACGCAGTACGGAGTTGTGCTCGAGCACCGTTGTGACCACACGGTCGCCGGGGCGCACCACGCCATTGATGACGGTGTTGAGCGCCGCGGTGGAGTTGGGCGTAAAACAAACATGGTCAGCACGCGGGCAGCCCAGCAAGCGCGCAAGCTTGGCGCGGCAGCCGTGGATGGTACGTGCCGCATCGAGCGCACCCGAGGTGGCACCGCGCCCAGCATTGCCGAGCGAGCACATCGCCTGCGTCACGGCATCGATGACCGTCTGCGGCTTGTGCATGGTCGTCGCCGCGTTATCCAGGTAGATCATCGCACGACCTCCCACATATTAATCACGGTATAGCCCTCAGTGGGAACGCCCGCCGCGGCGAGTTCGCCGCGCAGCAGCTCCTCATCGACAGGCAACGCCTTCCACGCCAAACCGCAGCCGGCAGCGACCTCCCCGGGCACGGGAATCGTCCGCCCGGGAAGACCGCGCTCGATGCACAGGGACTCGCAACCCATGGCGGCCGCCGTGGTGGGAAACGTGATGACAAGCGCCGGGCGCTTCTCCCTCATGGCAACTCCAACCAATACGCTACGGGCGCACGACGCGCACGGCCTGCTCCATCTTCTCCACGATCACGTACATGTTGGTGACCTCGCCCACCGCAAGCTGGTCCTTAATGCCAAAGTGGTCCAGGCAGGTACCGCAGGTGAGAATCTCGACACCCTGCTCCGCCAAGCCCTTCAGGTCATCGAGCACCGGCGAGCCCTCGACGGTGAGCTTGGCACCGCCGTTGTAAAACAGCATAGTCGCGGGCAGCTCCTCCTGCTGCGTCACGGCAAAGATGAAGGCCTTCATGAGCTTGTGGCCCAGCTCATCGTCGCCGCGGCCCATGCAGTCGGTGTAGACGGAAATGACGAGCTTGCCCTTGCCGGCGTTGGCGTCGCAGAAAGCGGCACCGTCCTGCTCGGGGTCCGCAACGGCCACGGCACCGGCGGTCGTGACGGTCACGTGCCACTCGGCGTCCGAGATCTTCTCGACCGAGGCCGTGCAGCCCTTCTCCTGCGACATCTTGGAGATGTTCTTGACGGCGGTCTCGTTATCGACCGAGGTCACCACGGCACCCTCGCCATCAAGCTGTTTGAGTGCCTTAAGCGTCTTGACGACGGGCAGCGGGCAGGCATCGCCCATGGCATTGACTTCAATTTTGGTAGACATAGCAAAATCCTTTCGAAAGAACCGTTCTAGAGAACGATAAACAGTTACATAAGCGTGCGGGCTAGCGAACAACGCGGACGGCAGGACCGCCCGGCTCCGCCTCGCACACGCGCCCGACAACGGCGGCGATGCGACCCTCGGCATGCAGACGGCGCGCAAGCTCATCCACATCGGCAGCAGGTGCCGCGATAAGCAGGCCACCAGACGTCTGCGGATCGTACAGCGCATCCAGCATGCCCGGCTCCAGGTCCTCGTCGGCAGCCACGCGCGGGCCAAAGAAGTCCTGGTTGCGGTAGGAGCCCGCGGGGATAATGCCCAGACGCGCCATGTCGAGCACCTGGTCAAAGAGCGGTACCGCCCCCGACGCAAGCTCAACTTGCACGCCCGAGCCCTCGGCCATCTCGCACGCGTGCCCGATCAGACCAAAGCCCGTAATGTCGGTGCAGCCGTGAAGCTCAAGTCCCTCGGCCAGACGAATCGGAGCCTCGTTGAGGGTGCGCATCGAGTCAAACATGGCCGCGGCCTCGTCCTGCTCGATGAGCTCGCCCTTAATGGCCGTGGTGATAATGCCCGAGCCGATCGCCTTGGTCAGCAGCAGAACATCGCCCACGCGTGCGCCGCTGTTGGCGAGCATGCGGTCGAGCGCGACAAAGCCGCTCACAGACAGGCCATACTTGGGCTCGTCGTCGTTGATGGTATGGCCGCCCGCGATGGAGCAACCCGCCTCGACGCACTTGTCGGCGCCGCCCGCCAGAATCTGACCGGCACCCTCGATGCCCAGACAACTGGGTATGCAGAGTAGGTTCATGGCATGGCTCGGCCGCCCGCCCATGGCGTAGATGTCCGACAGCGAGTTGGCCGCGGCAATCTGGCCAAACAGAAACGGATCGTCGACCATCGGCGGGAAGAAGTCGATGGACTGCACAAGCCCCAGGTTCTCCCCTACGCGAAAGACGCTCGCATCGTCGGAGGTATCGAACCCCACGAGCAAGTTGTCGTTATGCACATTGGGTAAGTCGCCCAGGACCTGGACGAGGGCTCCGGGAGCCAACTTAGCGGCTCAACCGCTCGCGGCCGTCATGGACGTGAGCTTAATCTGATCGTCAGCCATCGATACCTCCTCTCTCTTCGGTCAATCATTTTCTCCCAGTATACGCATGAATGCGAGCCTGCAGCGGGTGCATTAATTGAGCGCCTGTGCGCGAATCGCCGCGCCGATCGCTCCGGCAAAGCGAGCCTGGGGCGAGGTGGTCACCGGCGACCCCAGCAGCTCGCCCAACCGCTCCACAACGTAAGCGTTCTCGCACAGGCCACCGGTCAGGTAGTACGGGGCGCCCGCGGCCTGCCCGGCCATGGTCACCACGCGCGAGACCACGCTGTCGATCACACCGCGGGCGATGTTCTCGCGCGGCTCACCGCGACCGATCAGGCTGATGACCTCGCTTTCGGCAAACACCGTGCACATGCTGCTGATCTTGGTAGGCTCGCCGGTGCGGGCGAGGTCTGCCATCTGCTGCTGGGTAATGCCTAGGCGGTCGGCCATGATCTCCAAGAAGCGCCCCGTGCCGGCGGCGCACTTGTCGTTCATGGCAAACTTGGCCACGCGGCCACTTTTAAGCTGAATGACCTTGGTGTCCTGGCCGCCCACGTCAATCACCGTGCCGTGATCGCCAAACAGGCGCACGGCACCGGTGCCGTGGCAGGTAATCTCGGTCACGACCTTGTGCGCATAGGGCACGGCGACACGACCGTAACCAGTCGCGACCACGCGAACATCGTCGCCCGTCACGTCATAGCCAGCCGCTGCCAGTGCCTCGCGCAGCCGCTCGGAAGCATCGACCGAGGAGAACCCGGTTGGCTGCACGCACGTCCACGCCACCGAACCCTCCCCGTCGATCACAGCAGCCTTAGCCGCCGTAGACCCGATATCGATCCCGATCCCTATCATGGCTCTCTCCCAATCTAAACATCAAAGATAGCGGCGCGTTCAGGCGCCTTAGCTCTAGGTTTCTCAGGTGCCGGAGATTGCCCCGAAAGAGGAGCGCAGCGTACTTTGGGTACGCAAGCGACGGTTTGAGGGGCAAGATCCGGTGCCTGAGGAAGCTAGAGGGTTTCGATGAAGGCAGCGATGCGCGTCTCGATCTGACCCATGTCGCCATTGCTGTAATCGGTCTCAATCTTCATGTACGGAATGCTCGCACCCTCGACGGCCTCCTGCATACGAGCGCTCTCAACGTTGAAGGTGTGGCATGCCTGCAGCACGTTTTCCACCACACCATCCACGTGGTACTTCTCGCACATGGCCAAGGTGTTGTCCATGCGGCCGTCGTTGGGCGTCATGACCGAGCAATTAATGTCCAAGTAGCGATCGGCAATGGCGCGTAGGATGTCGGGAGCCTCCGGGTCGATCATCATGGCCGCCGTGCGCTCGCCCGAGCAGTCGTCCATGCACACGACCACGCCGCCGTTGGACTCGATGGTGCGACCGATCTTGTTGATCACGCCGCCCACCGGGCAGCCGGTGATCAGAATGCGCTTGGCATCCGCCGCGACCGGGCGCTCGCCTGCATCATAGGCCTCGCGCAGCTTGGCGACCTTTTGCTCCAGCTGCTGCGTATAGGCCTCGATATCAAAGCTGAACGTACCGGCAAACATGGTGCTCATCAGGTCGACGCCGCTCATGGCCGCCGGCTGGTTGGCCTGCAGCGCAAACATCTCGAGCTGGGCCGCACGCAAGCGGTTGCGACGACGGACGGCAGCGCGCAGGTCATCGTCGGTAATCGTGATGCCGTAGAAGCCCTCGAGCTCCTCCTTGAGCAGGCAGCACTCCTCGTACCAGCCCTCGCGCTCGTAGGCACGGTCGCGACCCTGCGGAAGATGCAGAATGTGCGTGCGCTTGAGCTCGTTGAGCAGCTCGTACATCTTCTTTTTGCCGTCGCAGGTGGTCTCGCCGATGATCATGTCGCTAAAGTACGTAAACGGGCACTTTTGCGAGTAGGCAAAGCCATAGGTCGACTTGATGAGCGGGCAGAGATTTGCCGGCAGCACCTTCTCGGCCTCGGGAATCACCTCATCGGACGTACCGCACAGAGCCACGCTCGAGGCGCCCGCGGCATCGATAATCTCGAGCGGCGTGTAGCTGCACAGAAAACCGATCAGGCGATTACCGGCCTGCTTGTAATCCTTGACGCGAATAAACGCCGCCTTGCGCTGCTCGTTGAACTCCTCAAACGTGGACGGCAACGGCTGCTCAATTGCTTCAGGCATAAAGCTCCTTAATAAATAACGAAGATGTGCGGCTTCCCCAGGCACCGCATCTTCCGGCTCCAACCCTCCTCGCGTACCAAAGTTCGCGTCGTCGGGCTTGTCGCTCGGAATCTGCGGCACCCGGAAAACCCGTTTCCTTTGTTGAATCGGCCCTAAATGGTTTCCAAGAAAGCCTCGATCCTGGTTTGCAATTGCCCCGCATCCTCGCTGGCATAGTCGGTCGTGATGTGCATAAACGGAATGCCTGCCTCCTCGGCGGCCTTCTCCACGGCAAACGATTCCATCTCGTAGAGCGTGCAGAACTGCAGGGCCACGTCGACGATGCCGTCGGCATGCAGGTCCTTGGCCATCTGGACAATGTCCTTCATACGCTGGTCGTTGGGCGTAAAGACGGCGCAGTTGATCTTAAAGTAGCGCTCGGCGATGGCATCGAGCATCTCGTCGACCGTCTCGCCGCCCTCGTCCACCAGGTCCTTGTAGTAGCGCGAACCCGTGCAGGACTCCTCGCCCACCACAACGCCGCCGGCCTTCTCGATGAGGTTGAACAGCTTCCAGTTGGGCACGGCCATGGGCGTACCGGTGTACAGGATGCGCTTGGTCCCCTTGGGCACCACGCCCTCGCCGGCCTCGACACGCTGCTCGCACTCAGCCGCCATATCGTTGATGGCTCCGGTCAGACGCGGCGTGTCGTCCATAAAGGCGGCCTGAACGGTCAGCAGGCTGTCGAGACCGCTGATGGGCGCCGGGTCGGCAGCGCGGGTCGCAGCGAGGCGCTGCAGGGCGCGGCGCTTCTCATTGACGGCGTAGATGGCGGCCTTCAGACGCTCGGGCGTAATCTTGACGCCGCACTCGTCCTCGATCTTGGCGGCGAGCTTCTTGACCTCGGCCTTCCAGGTCACGAGCGTCGACTCGTCGTGCACGTTGGGAATATCCATGACGTACATGTTCTTTTGCGTGGCAAAGAACTCGTAGGCCTTCTTCTTGCCATCGCAGGTGTTCTCGCCTACCACCAAGTCACTCGACTCAATGTAGGGGCAGACCTCGCCCAGCTTAAAGCCGGCAAAGCTCTTGATAAGCGGGCAGGTGTTGCGCGGCAGGTGCTCCTCGACCTTATCGGTTGCCCAGTCGGCACCCGAGCACAGACCCACGGGAATGCCGTCACAGGCAAGCACGATCTCCTCGGGCACGTACACGCAGAACGAGCCCACGATCTTGGTGGCCTCGCCGGCCTCCTTCTTGTCGAGCATCTCCTTAATGCGACCGCTGTGGATGTTGGTGGCCACAAAGTCCAGGTAGGACGTGGACTTGGGGCGATTGTTCTGCGTCAGGAACATGTCCCCGTACATCTGGCCCACGGCGCCCAGCAGCATGTCGTGGTCGGCAAGATTCATGCCGAGGCTCTCCCACATCGGATGGAAATCAAATTCTTCAGCCAAGGCGGTTCCCCTCTCGAACCAAAAAACGGATAACAGCGGTATCGATGCACGACGGGCGGCGATTGCCCGGCCGTGCTCAAACCCGGAATTTTAGGGAACCTGCCTTGCGGACAGTTATTTAGTTGTGCGTCGTCTCTCCCGGAGCCGTGAACATACCTGCTCATATGCGACTCCGAGCCATATATAGGGCACGCGCGGCAACGCGGCGAATGTATGTCGTCTGCGGCATGTGCGCACCCTCCCTTACAAGTTGAGGTCAACTATATCAACGGTCATCGACCATGCGAACACCGCTGACATTCGTACGACAGCGTCGTGTGCCGTCGTTTAATAAATTATTATCTTGATTGATAAGAGTTTGTCATCCCTCATTTGGCGAACGGCAAAAACAAAGCCGCCGAGGCTTATATCCCCGACGGCATTACCCGGCGCTATCGACAAACCAAATGGATCCTGCTGGCATCAAAATGCATGCGCAGCGTCTCGCCTGCTTGCGGCAGCTCGTCGACAGGCACACCCACCTTATTCACCTTCCACTGCAGACGCGTGGGCGCATCAGCACGCGGCACGTCCAGCAGCACCAGCCGCTCAAAGCGCGAATCGCTCACACGGGCCACGTGCAAATCGTAGCTGTTGCGACCGCGCTCCGCGCGATTGTCAACATGAAAGTAGCTCGCACGAATACCGAGGTACGTCACGTTATCGGGAACCTCATGGCCCACGTTAAAGGTCATGCCCCAGTCCAGGGCTTCAACTTCCTGAGACCCGATCTTGCGCGCCCGGCTTGTGTTCTTGCAGCCCGTCAGGCGCAGCGCCGCCAGCGTCTGCGGACGGCGGACCACGTCCTCGACGGAGCCGATCTCCTCAACATGCCCGTCGTGCATCACGCAGATGCGCTGGCACAGGCGGCACGCTTCGTCGATGTCGTGGCTCACGTAGAGCACGGTGCGGTTGCATACATCGAACAGGTCGAGCATGTTTTGCTCAAGCGCGCTCTTGAGATACGCATCGAGCGCGCTCATGGGCTCGTCGAACATAAAAATGCCCGGATGCGCCGCCACCATACGGGCAAGCGCCACGCGTTGCTGCTGCCCGCCCGAGAGTCGCGCGGGGTAGCGATCGACAAAATCGGCCAGACCGAAAATGCCCAAATAGCGCTCGGCGAGCTTTTTGCGCGCGGCGGCGTCGCCAGCATCCTTTACACCGGCGCATACGTTATCGGCCACCGTCATGCTGGGAAACAGCTGATAGTTTTGAAACAACAGGGCGCATTTTCGCTCCTGGGGTGACAGGTTGATGCCAGCCGCCGAGTCAAAAAAGGTCACGCCGTTGACGACGATCTTGCCCTCGTCGGGCGTCTCCACGCCGGCAATGCAGCGCAGCGTGCAGCTCTTGCCGCAGCCCGAGGCACCAAGCAGCGCCACACGCTCCTCGCCGGCCTCAAGCTGCATATCGAGCATAAACCCCGGATAGCGCTTTTTTATGTCCAGAACGAGTGACATGGCCTATCGACCTCCCTGCATAGCGGGCTCATCGCGCATGAGCTCGGCCAGTGCCTCGCGATCGATACGCAAGGCATCACCGCCCGCCGGGTCGAGTGAATCGCCCTGTCCGGCGAGATCTTTGGCCTGCTTACGTTCCGCACGGGAAAGGCCACGCTCGCGGTATTTTTGCGAATGCGCCGTGTACATGTTGATGAACAGGATGACTAGGAAGCTGAACGCTATTACGACCACGACCCAAAAGAGGGCCACCGACGTATTGCCGCCCATCCATTCAAAGTAAATCGCAATGGGAATGGTCTGCGTAATACCGGCATAGTTGCCCGCAAAGAACAGGGTGCAGCCAAACTCGCCCATGGCGCGGGCAAAGGCGAGCACCGTGCCGGCGGCAATCGAGGGCCAGCCGAGCGGCATCATGAGTTTGGTGAAGATGCGTCGCTCGGACCAGCCCAGCGTGCGCGCCGCATCGAGCATTTGCGTGTCGAGGCTCTCAAAGGCGCCGAGCGCCGTACGGTAGACCAGGGGAAACGATACCACCACGGCAGAGATCACCGCCGCCGGCCACGTAAAGAGAATCGAGACGCCGTGCGCGATAAGCCACTGGCCCACCCCGGTCGAGCGGCCAAACAGCATAAGGAGCAGAAAGCCGCAGACCGTGGGCGGCAACACCATGGGGATGGTAAAGACCGAGTCGAGCAGGCCCTTGATGCGACTCGAGGTGCCCATGGTCTTCCACGCGGCAAACAGGCCCAGCGCAAAGGAGATCAGCAGGGCAAGGCCGCTCGTTTTAATGGACACCCAAAACGGTCGGTAGTCGATGCCGCCCAATAAGGAGGCCAGAGAGGTCAAGGGCCCCTGCTCATCCCGCAACACGACAGACGATGCTTCTACCATTTGAGCGTTATCAAGCCAACGCGCGCCGCCTTTGGCATCACCCGAGGCTGATGCAATCACCACATAGCGGCCCCCATCCGCACCGCGCTCGTCAAAGCCATAGGTATACCCGCCGGCATCAAACGTTGTTTCCGCCGTGACATACCAAGGAAGATCCACGTCCCCTAGCTGCGCACCTCCCATACAGTTTGCGCTGTCGAGCTCACAGACGAGGGCCTTGAGACCCGATACGCACTCGTTGTTCTGCGGATCCAATCCATACCTCTCGATCGCCTTGGGCGATATCCACACCACAACGCGATCGGCAGCAGGCGCCACTACAAGGTCCACGTCCTCGTCAACGGGAAACCGGTAGCCCTCAGGCTGGCCCTCCATGGCACGAGCGGTCCCCTTGGCCAACCGCTCAAAACCCTCGATCCCATAGGAAAGCCCATGAGCAGTCGCAGCAACCTGGGCCCCGTCCTCAGCGTCCCCAGCAAACGCAAATCCCGGCACCCAGCAAAGCGCGAAGGTCAAAGCACAGGCGACAAGGATGCGGAATCTATTAAGCACGAAAAGCTCCAAGCGAATATAAGGACGGAGTGAGACACAAAACGATGGAATTATCGCGCCAAGCCGCACTACGCGGAAAGCTCAAAGCCGTACTTAGCCCAAATCTTCTGAGCCTTCCTGTTGGACAGACAGAAGTCGATGAACGCCTTGGCTTCGTCGGCGTGCTCAGAGCTCTCGGCAACGGCACCCGGATACACGATGGGCTTGTGCGAATCCTCGGGACACACAAAGGCCTCCTCGATGCCGTCGTAGCGGAAGATATCGGAGCTGTAGACAAAGCCGGCCACGCAGTCGCCCGTGGACACATAGGCGGCGGCGGTACCAACTTTGTCGGCCAGGGCCACCTTTTCGGCGATCTCGGGCGCATACTCGCCGTCGTCGCCCTCGGTGCCGGTGTAGAGGCCCACGGAAGCCAGCGCCTGGTTGGCGTACTTGCCGGCGGGGACGGTCTTGGCGTCGCCAATGGCGATCTTACCGTCCAGGTTCGCGACGTCGGCGATGGCCTCGACCTTGGTGTCGGAGCCCTCGGCGCGAATGATCACGAGATCGTTGACGAACATGTCCTCACGCGTGTCGGCGTCGACGAGCTCGGCGGCCTCGGCGTCGTCCATGGTACCCTTGGAAGCGGTGATGAGCACGTCGACGGCGGCACCGGCGCGCATCTGCTCGACAAGGTCGCCAGACGCCTTAAACTGCGTGTCGGCAAAGGTGGTGCCGGTCTGGTCGGTGTAAAGCTCCTGAACCTCGGGCAGAGCCTTCTCGAGCGAGTTGGCGGCAAAGACCTGCAGCTCGACAGCCTTCTTCTTAGAGAAAGACTTGGCGGAGCCGGCATCGGAACCAGCGGGCTCGGACGTCTTTTTGCCCGAGCAACCGGCAAGGCCAAGGCCGGCGGCAGCGGCAGCAGAAAGCGAGACAAAACCGCGGCGTGAAACCATATCGAACATATTCAACCCTTTCGAACGCTATGCCCGGGCACCCCGCCGCAGGCTTTATTCTGTTACTAGATTATACTTCCGCGCGAATAATGATAATGAGAAATTATTCTCGCTAGAGAATATAGTTTCGAGTTGCCGTGCACCTCGGCGTCGCTTCGGCGGAAAACAAAGGCGGAGCAGCCGTTCAGGTCGCCCCGCCGCAGGTAAACCGCTTAGTTGGTATGTCCGCCGCCCGCTGTCATCTGAGCCGCATGCTCCAGCTGGTCTGCTATGGCCTCCCAGCTTTCGCGGGCGGCCTTCGTAGAACCGGGAAAGTTTACGACAAGTGTATGACCTCGTTGCATGCAAATAGCGCGCGAGAGCATAGCGCGGCGCGTCTTGGTCATCGAATACGCACGGATTGCCTCGGCAATACCCGGCACATCGCGGTCACAGACGGCACGCGTCGCCTCGGGTGTTACGTCGCGCATCGAAAGCCCCGTGCCGCCGCAGGTGAGCACGACATTGGCGTGGCACTCATCGGCGGCTTCCGCAATGGCATCACCGATCTCGCTGACGTCGTCACGCACGACCACATGCGAGGCGACCGTCCAGCCCTGTGCCACGATAAGCTCCTCGAGCGCAGCACCCGCCTCGTCCTGGGCAAGATCGCGCGTATCCGAGCACGTCACAATCGAAATCTTCAACTCCATAGCATTCCTCCTATAGCACCGTGCCCTCAGGCAGGTCGACACGCACGACATCCACGACGTCGCCCGCCGCAAGGTCGCACGGTCCTTCGTGAATACGCAACAGGCAGTTCGCACGCTGCATGGTTCCAAGCAGCGCCGAATTCTGCGTCTTGGCCTCGGTCACCAACAACTCACCGGTCTCGGGGTCGCGCAAAACCGTGGCGCGATCGAAGAAGCGGCGATGCTGTCGCTTTTTCACGCTATGCGTGAGCGTCGCCTGCTGCACGGGACGCGCACCCTCGGCAAAGCCGCGCATCTTGCGAATCGCCGGACGGGCGAGCATCTCAAAGCCCACATACGCCGCGGCAGGATTGCCTGAAAGCCCCAGGTAGGGCTTACCCCCGAGCAAGCCAAACGTGATAGCCTTGCCCGGACGCATCGAGATGCGGTCGAAGAGCACCTCGCCCTCGCGATGGACCAGTGCCGTCACATAGTCGTAGTCGCCCGCCGAGGCACCGCCGCTCGTAATGACAAAATCGCACTCCTGCACGGCACGATGCACGAGCTCGGCAATCGCCTGCTCATCATCGGGCGCAATGCCGTAGAACACGGGCTCGGCGCCGGCATCGAGTGCCTCGGCCATCAGCGCCGAAGAGTTGGAATCGCGAATCTGACCGCGCGCCGGTACCTTACTCGGTGCGACCAGTTCCGTGCCCAGCGAGATAATGCCCACACGTGGGGCAGCGTGCACCTTCACGCTCGCATATCCGGCGCTTGCCAACAGACCCGCGCCCGCCGGAGCCACGACCTCGCCGGCGTGCATCACAACATCGCCGGCATGGGCCTCCTCGGCGGCAGAGCGAACGTTCTCCCCCACCTTGGCCGGCGCCGAGAACCTCACACGCGAGCCCTCGTTGCCGTCACCGTCAAGCACATCGACGATCTCGTACTTCACAACGGCATCGGCACCTTCGGGTACCGGCGCGCCCGTCATGATGCGGACCGTCTCGCCCGCGCCGATTGCGCCCTCAAACACATGGCCCGCGGCCTCGTGTCCGATAACGTCGAGCGTCACCGGCGCCTCGCCAGATGCCTGCGCCAAGTCCGCCGAGCGCACGGCATATCCGTCCATAGCGCTGTTGGCAAACGGCGAGATGTCGATATCGGCCACCGCGTCCTCGGCCAAGGGAAGACCGGCGGCCTGCCACACGGGAATCTCGATGAGATCCGTCGGAGCAACGTGCGACAGGACAATCGACTGCGCGTCCTCCAGTGGAATGAGTTTCTCTGCCATATGCACCTCTTAATGCCACGGCGCACAACAGGGGCGCCGATTCTTTATGCTTTTCTCAGTATAATCCCCCGATGCACGGCCGCGACTCGGCCTGTACCCGCAAATACACCTGTCGGTTGCAGGCCGCGAAACAGAATGGAAACCAACCCACCGGCTCGTCGCGTTTACCGCGTTTTATAATGCTTGCGTTGCAACCTAAAAGAGGAACGTATGGCTCATAACGACAAAACCGAAAGCGCAAACGAAACGCAGGATCATTCCCAGCCGCTCGACGACGGCGGCTTTTTCTCCCTGAACGACGTCATCATGGCAGGCAGACATCAGCTCACTCGCTCCGAGCATCTCTTAGCTGCCGACACGCGCCGCAACGTCCGCAACCTACTCGTGAGCGCCAAGTTGCTCGTGCTCGTCGTCACCGTATCGCTCGCCATGGGCGTTGCCGCTTGGGCGTTTTTGGCCTCGTTGAATATCGCGACTGACTATCGCGAGCACCATGCGTGGATTTACGCGCTGCTTCCCGTTGTGGGCGTTGCCACCGCATGGGTGTACAAAAACCACGGTCTTGCCGCCAAACGCGGTAACAACCTGGTCATCGACTCCGCTCTGGGCACACGCCTCATCCATATGCGCATGGCCGTCCTCACCTTCGTCTGCTCCACGCTCACGCACCTCACCGGCGGATCGGCCGGTCGTGAGGGAGCTGCGGTGCAGATTGGCGGCACCATCGCCAGCAACATCTCGAGCCTCGCCCACCTCAAAAAGCATGACCACCACGACCTCATGCTCGCCGGCATCTCGTCGGCCTTTGGCGCCGTATTCGGTTCGCCCCTTGCCGGAGCTTTCTTTGGCATGGAGATGTGCTTTATCGGCAAGATCGACTACACCGCGGGCATCTACTGCCTGGTCGCCTCGTTTACCGGCTACTTTACATCACTCGCCCTGGGTACCGAGTACGAAGCGAATGTCATCGCCAGCGTTCCCAACATGACACCACGGACGGTTGTCATCGTTGTTATCAGCGCCATTATCTTCGGTCTGACGGCACGCCTCTTTGCCTGGTCAGTTCGAACCGTCAAGAGCCTGTACGGTCGCTTTATCACCAATTACCTCGTTCGCGCACTCATAGGCGCACTCGTGGTTTTGGCCGCCTATGCCCTTCTCGACGCCTGGGACTACGCCGGCCTTTCCACGTGGCTTTCCGGCGCCGGATTTGCCGGCAACACCACCCTGGCAGACGCAGCCATCAAGTTGGTCGTCACAGCGCTTACCCTGGGTGCGGGCTTCCAAGGCGGCGAGGTCACGCCCCTGTTTGGCATCGGTGCGGCGCTCGGCGGCTGGATCGGTTGCCTCGTCGGAATCGACCCCAGTTTTCTGGCGGCTCTCGGCATGCTCGGCGTGTTCTGTGCCGGCCTCAACGTGCCCATCACCACCTGCATGATGGCCATCGACCTGTTCCACGGCACGGCAGCCGGGTTCTTTGTCATCGTGGCCTTTATCAGCTACCTAACTGCCGGACACCGCGGCGTGTACCCCGCCCAGCGCATCATCTCGCCCAAGCGCCGTTCGCTTATTGTGGATGAGGGCGGTACGGTAGCGGATGCTATCGAGCGCCACAACGACCTGATAGAGTAGACGTAAGTATTCGACGTGCAGCCACAATCGGGGGCAATTCGACCTGAGCGCGACCGCACCGTCACGTCATACGCCGGGAGTCGCCCCATGCACGCAACTGATTTTGGCCGCACGCTCATCATCGCCAACCCAGCCGCCCAGTCGGGTGCGGCGCACGAAGTTGCCGAGCGCCTGCAACGCTTTATGGACATGACTGCACGCGCATCCCAGTTTGACTTGGTGCTAACCGAGCGCATGGGACACGCCAAGGAGCTGGCCGCACAGGCCCAGGGCTATCGCACCGTTATCGCCCTTGGCGGCGACGGCGTGATTCACGAGGTCGTCAACGGGCTTATGACGCAAGAGGAGGACACCCGCCCCGCTCTTGCCATCCTACCCGTGGGCTCTGGCAACGATTTTGCCCAAACGCTCGGCATCGACGATTTCTCCGGTAAGGATTTTGGCGCGCTGCTCACCTGCGAGCTGCAGCGTCAGGACATCGGGCGCATTCGCTCGTGGAGCCCTGCGAGCGGCAGCGGCGAGGCTACCGTTGAGTACTACGACCAGACGCTCTCGGTCGGCATCGATGCCGCCATCGGCCTGGGCACCACCGAGCTACGCAAAAAGACGGGCCTCGCCGGCGCTCCGCTCTACACCCTATCGGGACTTGAGCAGTTTGGCCTGCGCTATCGCAACTACCCCATGACCATCAGCTTTGATGGCGCGCCCGCCGAGCGCGTGCGGGCGATCATCATGGCAATTCAGCTGGGTCCTACCTATGGCTCGGGCTATCGCATCTGCCCCGATGCCGACCCCTGCGACGGCGTACTCGACGTCTGCTACGCCTGCGGCCCCGTTCCGCGTGCGGTTGCCCTGCCTATGTTTCTTTCGGCCAAGGACGGCCACCATACCAAGTTGCCGCCGGTTCGCATGCGCCGCTGCCGCCATGTCGAGCTCACCTTTGAGGAGCCCGACTACCCCATCCAGGCCGACGGCGAGCCCGTTGTCGCCTCGCGCATCGAGGTCGACATCCTTGCCGGCGTCCTCCACGTCTGGCATCCCACCCGCTAACCCCACCTAAGTTGCGGTGAAATAGGGACTGTTTATGCATCTAAAGCCGCAAAACAGTCCCTATTTCACCGCAACTTATTGATAAGATCATTCCTCCCCGCCCAGCTTGCGACGGTTGGCCTTTTTAATCGCATTGAAGTGTTTGTCGTTGAGCCTGCGCTGGCGCGATCGCTGTGGCACTTTGGTCTTGACGCGGCGGCGCGGCGGACGCCCGCGACGCTCAAGCTCAGCGCGCAGCTTACGTAGGCAGCTGCTACGGTTTTGGAACTGACTGCGGCTCTCGCGCGCCATCACGACAATCCCCGAAGGGATATGTTTCATGCGTACCGCCGAGTCCGTCGTGTTCACGCCCTGTCCGCCCGGACCCGTCGCGCGAAACACCTGCACCTCGCAATCGCGCGCCAACTCCTCGGCCGACATCTCGGCATAGCGCGCATACTCGCGCCATCCCATCTTATTCTCATCCATATCAGCACCTCCCCTCATACAAAAAATGTGACAAAGGGACAGTCCCTTTGTCACATCGCATACCAATCGCTTGTGTTGCGCGCTTAGGCGAAGGTGATCTCGCCGTTCTCGCAGTCCATATCGGCGATACGGGCCAAGCTCTCAACGCGGAAGCCGCGCTTACGGAGCTTATCGCCGCCGCCCTGGAAGCCCTTCTCAACGGCGATGCCAATGCCGGCAACTTCGGCGCCCGCAGCCTCGCAGATCTTAATAAGGCCCTCAAGCGCGCAGCCGTTGGCCAGGAAGTCGTCGATAATCAGGACCTTATCGCCCTCGGACAGAAAGCGCTTACCCACGATAACCGGGTACTCCTTCTGCTTGGTAAAGGAATAGATGGTCGTGGCATACTGCTCGCCGTCAAGGTTGATGGACTGGGCCTTCTTGGCAAAGACCACCGGCACGCCACCAAAATGCTGAGCTGCGATGCAGGCCATACCAATACCCGAAGCCTCAATCGTCAGGATCTTGTTGATCTCGACACCCTCGAACAGACGGGCCCATTCGGCGCCCATGTGGTCGAACAGCTCAACGTCGCACTGGTGGTTGAGGAAGGCATCAACCTTAAGGACGTTACCGGCCTTTACGATGCCGTCATGGCGAATACGATCCTCAAGCTCCTGCATGGCGCAACCCCTTCTCGCGGCAACGATACCGCGCGATTAATAAACGTTGTTCGATAGTCTACCACGGACCGACCCCCGCCCGCCCCACAAGCCACATCGCACCACAAACCAGTCTTTTTGGGACGGCGCGAATCGTGGCAGACAGCCTCCCAACATGCTAATGGCGGGCGCGCATCTTCACCAAACGCACCATGGCAAGCGCAAAGCCCACGGCGGCCACAGCCATGAGTACGTAGAACACCGAGCGAAAGCCGAATAGGAATACGTCCGGACGACCTGTAACAAAACTGGTCACGGCCTCGCCCATTGCCACGCTCATCTGCCCATACAGGATATGCGACGCCGCCGTAATGCCGAGCGCCATGCCGGCGTAGCGTGCCAAACTACCCAGGCTGCCCGCAAAGCCGAGCGCTTCGCGCGGAGCCGAGCCCATATACAGCGAGTTGTTGGGGCTCTGGAAAATCGACGTACCGCACGACATAAACGCGGCACAGCACACAATCACAGGGATGGAAGAGTGCTCGTCGAGCGTACTTACCGCAAAGAGCCCGCACACGTACACGCCCAGGCCGACCGCCGTGGGACCCTCGCAGCCAACACGGTCCGAAACCGCACCCGAAAGCGGGCCGATAAAGGCATTCACCATCGGCAGCGCCAAAAACAGCAATCCGGAAATGTCGGAACCAAAGCCGTGGGCGTCCTGAAAATAGAACGGCAGGATAAACTCGGATGCGCCAATACCAACGAACACGATGAGCATGCAGGCAAGGTTGATGGTGAAGGCCGAATTTGCAAAGCAGCGACGCGCGGCCTCCGCCAGCGACATGGGGCGCTCGCCGGCCTCCGGCTTTACATGCGGCAGCGTGTAGAGCCCCACGATAAACGAGATGACGCCAATGGGCAGGTTGATGAGGAAGATGCTCTCCCAAGGAAAGCTTGCCACCAGCATGCCGCCGAGCACGGGGCCACACAACATGCCGAGGGCCACAAAGGTCGCGAGAATACCCATGGCACGGCCTCGTTCGCGCGCCGGAAACGACTCGGTGATGATACCCATGTTGTTAGCCATGGCCGCCGCGCAACCGATGCCCTGAACAATGCGTGCCAGGATAAGAACCTCGAGCGAGGCCGAAAGGCCGCACAGCAGCGAACCGACCGAAAAGACGATGACGCCCAGCTGGAACACATTCACCTTGCCGCGCACGTCGCCCAGACGGCCAAACGGCAACATAGCCACGCATGTCGCAAGCAGGTACACCGAACTCACCAGCTGAATGCGATCGAGGCCCACGCCCAGCTCCTTTTGCATCACGGGCAGCGCCACGGTCACGACGGTCGAATCCAGACACACCATAAACGTCATGATGAGCACGGTAAACAGAATCGCCCACTTGTTCTTGCCATGGGTGTCGCCCTCTAGGGCAATGTGCTCGCGGCGCAGCTGCTCTGCGGTTTTCTCCATATCCATCCTTTCGAGTGGCGCAACGCAAAAACGGGGCCCCAATCGCCTGCAAACTGCCGCGATTGGGGTCCCGCCTACGGAATCGGAACGAAAGGTCGCCGAAGCTTTCTGCCAGCATCGGCGCCTTGTGCGAACGCTAGCCTAGCACTGCTCGAGCGCCTGCTCAAGGTCGGCAATCAGATCGGCCGTGTCCTCGAGGCCGCACGACAGGCGCACCATGTCGGCGGAGATGCCACAGGCGATGAGCTCCTCATCGTTCATCTGGCGATGTGTGGCATTAGCGGGATGCAGGCAGCAAGTGCGGGCGTCGGCCACGTGCGTGGCGATCTGGGCGAGCTTGAGGCTCTTCATAAAGGTCTCGGCCGCCGCGCGACCACCGTTAAAGCCAAAGCTCACAACGCCGCAGGTACCGTTGGGCATGTATTTCTGAGCGATGTCGTAGTACTTATCGCCCTCCAGGCCCGGATAGCTCACGAAGCGTACCTTGGGATGACTCTGCAGGAACTTGGCAACGGCCAGGCCGTTCTCGCAATGACGCGGCATGCGCACATGCAGGCTCTCGAGCGAGCTGTTCAAGAAGAAGGCCGCCTGAGGGTTCTGCATGGGGCCGAGGTCGCGCATGAGCTGAGCGGTTGCCTTGGTAATGAAGGCGCCCTCACGACCGAACTTCTCGGCATAGGTCACGCCGTGGTAGCTCTCGTCGGGCGTGGTGAGACCCGGGAACTTGTCCGCATGGGCCATCCAGTCAAACTGGCCGTGGTCGACGATCACGCCGCCCAGGTAGGCAGCATGTCCATCCATGTACTTGGTGGTGGAGTGCGTAACGATGTCGGCGCCCCACTCAAAGGGGCGGCACATCACGGGCGTCGGGAAGGTGTTATCGACCATCAGCGGCACGCCGTGGTCATGCGCGGCCTTGGCAAAGCGCTCAATATCGAGCACGGCAAGTGCGGGATTGGCGATCGTCTCGCCAAAGACGAGCTTGGTATTAGGCTCAAAGGCTGCCTCGAGCTCCTCGTCGGTGCAGTCGGGGGCAACGAACGTGCAGGTCAGACCCATGCGCTCCATAGTATGGGCGAGCAGGTTGTAGGTACCGCCATAGATGGCAGAGCTCGCGACCACGTGATCGCCGGCACCGGCCACGTTAAAGATCGCGAGGAAGTTCGCAGCCATGCCCGAGCTCGTGAGCATCGCAGCGGTGCCGCCCTCCATCTCGCAGATCTTGGCGGCAACCAGATCGCACGTGGGGTTCTGCAGACGGCTGTAGAAGTAACCAGACTCCTCCAGGTCAAACAGCTTGCCCATGTGCTCCGACGTGTCGTATTTCCACGTGGTGGACTGGTAAATGGGCACCTGGCGCGGCTCGGCATCTCCCGGGTGATAGCCGCCCTGAACACATGTAGTACCGATGGTCTGCTCGCTCATATCTAGCTCCCTTGCCTGGGTTACGTTTTATCCGGTTCACGATACCGCTACCCCGCACCCCTCACAACCCATCCCCAAGGTAGGTTAATGGACAAATTGATCAGGGGTATTTATCTCAAGCCTTGGGCATTTGTTCGATAGATAAAAACGAGGCATACATGAAGCTCTCGATGATTACATGCCCCGTCACGGGTACCATAGGCGGGTACACCGTGAACAAGGAGACAACGATGAAGCAAATCGATACGGCCCAGCTCGACATCAACGCCTGTCAGGCTCAGGCTGCCGAATACCACGCCCGCGGCTTTAACTGCGCCCAGGCCGTCGCCTGCACCCTCGCGCCTGCCGTCGGACTCGACCCCCAGATCGCCTTTACCCTCACCGAGGGCTTTGGTGCCGGCATGGGCGGCATGACCGAAACCTGCGGCGCCATCTCGGGCGCCGTGGCCATCATGGGCTTCGTGATGAGCGACGGCATGGAAAACCCCAAGACCAAGGGCCAGACCTACAAGCTGTCGCGCGAAATCGCCAAGCGTTTTGGCGAGAAGAACACGACGACCGTCTGCGGCACGCTCAAGGGCATCGGATCGGACAAGGGTCCGCTTCGCAGCTGCCCCGGCTGCATCGACGATGCCGTCGAAATCGCCTGTGATGTACTAAAGCAGCTCGCCGAGTAAACGGCAGCACAGAAAAACGACGGCCGGCGCGCTTGGGATCCATCCAAAAGCACGCCGGCCGTCGCCGTTAGAACTCGGCAAATACGGGAGCACCGACCTCGATCTCCTCGCGCCCCGCCATAAGCTCGCGCATCCTGGCGCAAAAAGACTCCTGCTCCCCCGCCTTAAACACCAAGTGAAGTGTCACGGCATCCGCGTAATCGGTATCCGAAACCTTGGCACCCGAATCCTGCGCCAAGCGAAGCACCTGCTCATACTGCGGATAGGCCACATGCACGTCAACAGGCACGACGCTCGTCATCTCGACGATCTGCCCGGCCTCCCGAGCCGCGGCCACCGCCGCTTGCGTCGCCGCGGTATAGGCGCGTACCAAGCCACCAGGCCCCAACAGCGTGCCACCAAAATAGCGCGTCACTACGCAGCAAACATTTTTGAGCCCCGCGCCGCGCAACACCTCGAGCGTCGGCATACCGCTCGTGCGGCTCGGCTCACCGTCATCGCTTTGACGCTCGCGTCCATCGACCAAAATCCACGCGGGAACATTGTGTCGAGCGTCGTAATGACGTTTGCGAACGGTCTCGATAAAGGCATTCGCCTCATCCTCGGACTCAATATGGACCAGCTGGGCAATAAACCGGCTCTTGCGGTCCACAAATTCGCCCGAAACCTCAATATTCGATTGCAGAGTAAAATAGCTGTCCAACAAAGCCCCTCAACAAAATAAAGCGCAGCAACAAACAGCCTCAATAATACGGCAAAGACAGCACCGTTGACCTCGCCAACAAGAACGGAAACGCCAATGATACCGTCACCAACAGCGAGAACCCGTCAGCGCGAGCAAGGTGCCTTGAAAGACAAGGGCATTGACCTTATGGTCATGCCCGAAGGCTTGAAAGGCAGATTGCCGCGCTGACGGGTTCGCAGCGTCAACAAAGTGCTGAGTGGGCCGATAAGCCGGGTTCTGTCGTGAACGGTCATTTATCTTGTCTGCACGTTACCGTGCAGTTCCACGCACGCTACCCGAACGCGGACCGGGCCGGCCCATAGCGTTCCTATTCGCGCTTGCTCCGGATGGGGCTTGCCAAGCCGCCGTGTTACCACGACGCTGGTGGTCTCTTACACCACCGTTTCAGCTTTTCCCTTTACGCCTTGCGGCGCAGGTGGGAGTCTTCTTTTCTGCGGCGCTTTCCGTCGGATCACTCCGCCCGGCCGTTAGCCGGCATCCCGCCCTCTGGAGCCCGGACTTTCCTCACGCGTGCTGCAAGCAGCACATCGCGCGACCGTCTGGCCCACTCAGCAGTGCAAGAGTGTAACACACCGTTGCCGCAGGCAATGGCACAACGCAAACGCTCGACACGATAAACCAAGAACCGCCATGCGCTACAATGGTCCTGTCGATGGGCAACGTCGTCAGTCGAGACGCGACCGCGCTCCACACCCCTCCGTCTACTCGGTGTGTTCCCGCCTCCTCCCCGAGGCGGGATGTCGGCATTTTTCATGCACTGACAACCCAATAGCCTGTGGACAGCCCGGGCAGCATCGCGCACCTCAGCAGCAAATGCAAAAAAGGGACCCGTCCATTGCGGACGGATCCCTTAAAACAAGTGATCGTCAAACCGATTTACTCGGCGTCGGTCTCCTCGTCCTTCTTCTCGGAAGGCAGCGGGGTAACCTCGATCTCGACGCCCAGAGTCTCAGCAGCGGACTTCATGGACAGGGAGATACGACGACGGTCGAGGTCGATCTCCATGACCTTGACCTGAACCTTGTCGCCCACGTGGGTGACCTGAGAAGGCTGATCGACGTGCTTGTTGGCCATCTCGGAGATGTGCACCAGGCCCTCGATGCCCTCGCCCAGATCGACGAAAGCGCCGAACGGGACAAGCTTGGTCACAGTGCCCTCGACGATAGCGCCGACGGGGTACTTCTTGACCAGTGCGCGCCACGGATCCTCGGTGGTCTGCTTGAGACCCAGGGAGATGCGCTCGCGGTTGAGATCGACGTCGAGAACCTCGACCTCGACCTCCTGGCCGACCTTGACAACCTCGGAAGGATGGTTGACGTGGTTCCAGGAGAGCTCGGAGATGTGGATGAGGCCGTCAATGCCGCCGAGGTCGACGAAGGCGCCGAAGTCGACGATGGAGGAAACGGTGCCCTGGAGACGCATGCCAGACTTGAGCTTGGACAGGATCTCGGAGCGCTCGGCCTTACGGGACTCCTCGAGCACGACGCGACGGGAGAGGACGACGTTGTTGCGGTTGCGGTCCATCTCGATGACGCGGGCCTCGATGCGAGTGCCCATGTAGGAGGTGAGGTCCTTGACACGACGGAGGTCGACGAGAGAAGCGGGCAGGAAGCCACGCAGGCCGATGTCGAGGATCAGGCCGCCCTTGACAACCTCGATAACCTCGCCCTCGACGTTCTCGCCGGAGTTGAACTTCTCCTCGATGCGGTTCCAAGCACGCTCGTACTCGGCACGCTTCTTGGACAGGACCAGACGACCGTCCTTGTCCTCCTTCTGGAGTACCAGAGCCTCGATGGGATCACCGAGTGCAACGATGTCTGCAGGGTTAGCGTCCTTGCGGATGGACAGCTCACGGACCGGGATAACGCCCTCGGACTTGAATCCGATGTCAACGAGCACCTCGTCATGCTCGATCTTAACGACAGTGCCGTTAACGAGATCGCCCTCATCAAAGTCGGTAATCGTACCGTCGATGAGGTTGTTCATCTCCTCCTCGTTGACATCGTCAAGAGAGAAAATGGACGAGTTCTGAATCTCACTCAAAGGTGGACCCCTTTCGAACTACGGGGCCCCGATTGCTAGGACCTACAGAAGGGTGCGACAAGCACACAACGTTTAGGAACACTCGGGAGCCGACAGATACTAATGTGACGCTTATGCAATCACGTTCGTATAGGTTACGGGGAAATGAGTTCGATTTCAAGCGTGAACTGCGATTTTTTACTCGTGTGGAGACTTTTTCGTAATCTTATGAACACACGTCTCCGCAACTTGACGATAACCAGCCAGGCATTCGGCTTTGGGGTAAAGTATCCGGAGCCAACGATTCTAAATCGATTTTTCGAGAAAGGTGCCCGCGTGCTCAAAGCAGTCGTTTTCGATATGGACGAAACGCTTCTCAGCATCAACCTCAACGCGTTCATCCTTCGCTATTTTAAGGATGTCTCTTCGATGCTCGCGGATATCGGGCGCCGCAGCCGCGGTGGCACGATGGCGCGCCTCGGCACCATCCTGGTCGACCTCAACGCCAATCGCCGCAGCGGCACGGACAACCGCACCAATCTTGAGTTTTACCAAGAAGAGGTCGAGCGCCGATGCGGGATCTGCCTCTCCGATCCCCTCATCTACGAGGCGTTTACCTACTATGACCGCGAAGTTCTTCCGTACAAGAACGACGATATCATTAACGCCCACGCCATGTCGGGCGCACACGCCGCGCTCCAGGCCGTACAGGACGCAGGGCTGCGCTGCGCGCTCTTTACCAACCCCAGCTTTCCCCAGGGGGCCATCGAGTGCCGCATGGGTTGGGGCGACCTGGCCGACGCCCCCTTTGAACTCGTGACGCACATGGGAAACGCCACCCGCTGCAAGCCCGATGCCACCTACTATCTAGAGCAGCTTCAGGTGATGGGGCTCGAGCCACACGAGGTCCTTATGGTGGGCAACGATCCCAAGCGCGACTTCCCCAGTCCCGCCTGCGGCATTCAAACTGCCTATGTTGGCCAGGGAAAACCCGGCCGAGCCACCTGGCGCGGAACCATGGAAGACTTCGCCCGCGACTTTAACGCCGTAGTAGAAGCCTTCTACGAACACCAAGTAGCCGACGAACTGTCTTAACAGACCTGGGTTTTGCCGATCATGATGTTGAGGATCTCGACGTCGGTGTCCTTCATGCCCACGCGGCCTACGTAGCCCATACTGGCGATCGTCTGCTCAACGGTATCTTGGATCAGGCCCTCGCCGGCGCGGAAGCCGCGGCCTTGCATGGCCATATCGTGGCCCAGAATCGCCGCATCAACGGCAGCGGAAATCTTAGCGGCGCAGCTTGCCTTGGCGCCATCGCACACGATGCCGCCCACGTTACCGAGCGTATTGGAGACCGTCGCGCCGATCTGCTCGCGCGTGCCACCGCACAGCCAGGTAATCGCCGCGCCGGCACCGCACGCAGCGCAAATAGCACCGCAAAACGCCGAGAGCGCACCAATATAGCTCTTGATATGCACGGCGATAAGATCGGACAGCATCACGGCGCGCACCAGGCGCTCGTGGTCGCAACGCAGGTACTCGGCATACTCCATGACGGGCAATGCGCAGGTAATGCCCTGATTGCCCGAGCCGCACACAATGGCGACCGGCAGCGCGCAACCGTTCATGCGGGCGTCGGACCCGGCGGCCGCACGGGCACGGGCGCGGCAGGCGACGTCATCGGCACGAGCATCCAGCAGCGTACGGCCCACCTCGGCGCCCCAAGCGTGCGCGAGGCCCTCAGCACTGATCGCGCCATTCAGCTCAATCTGACGCTCAACGGCAGCGCGGGCGTCCTCAATGTCACCGTCCTCGATAAAGTCGATGATGGCCTCGATCGACATGGGCGTGTCGGCGTTATCTGCCGCACGCTCGGCCACCACGCGCTCGGCGCAGGCGGCGCACTCCCCCGCCGACTTACCGCATACCGGAATACCGTCGAGCGTATGGCACGTGACATTAGTGTGGTGATCGGTAATCTCGACGACCGCGGTATGGCCCCCGGCCGTCGCAGTCACCTTGATGTAGAGGTTGGGCACTCCCTCGACAAGCGACACATCGCAGTAGTCCGCATCGGCAAGCAGCTCGGCCACGCGGGCGCGGTCCGCGTCATCGACGCTCTCGAGCACCTCGAGCGCGCTCTTGGCGTCGCCGCCCACGGCACCCAGCACGGCCGCGGCTTCAATACCATGCATTCCGCCCGAGTTGGGCACGGTCACGCTCTTGACGTTCTTGATGATGTTGCCCGAGCAGGCAACATCCATATGATCGGGCTCGCAACCGAGCGTCTGGCTCGCCAGCGCCGCTGCATAGGCAACGGCAATGGGCTCGGTGCAGCCGAGTGCACAGACAAGTTCGCGGTTCAAAACATCGCAAAACGCGGCATCACGGATGGAATCGGTAGGCATAGGTATCTCCTGCTTGCATAACGGGCTGGGCTCTCAAAAAAGTTACCTCCTTTATTTGATAACAATGCATCAAAAACCGCAACCATGGTTCCGGCGGACGGCGCTCGAGCACAAATTGGTGGCATTATTCATGAGAAGCCAATCTTGTTGCATGCTAAAGCGTTTGACCAAAAAACGCCCGAGCGTTTACGCAAGAGTCGCGTTATCATGCAGTCGAAAGCGGTAAACACCTTTAGCATTTGCGCCGCACAGACCAGAGAGGAACCATCCATGAAGATCGGTATCGGTAACGACCACGCCGCCGTCGAGCTCAAGAACATCATCTCCGAGCACCTGAAGGAGCGCGGCTGCGAGGTCGTGAACTTTGGCACCGACACCTCCGAGAGCTTTGACTACCCCATCGCCGGCTACAAGGTGGGCAAGGCAGTTGCTAACGGTGACGTCGACCTGGGCATCCTGATCTGCGGCACTGGCGTCGGCATCAGCCTGGCCGCCAACAAGGTCGAGGGCGTGCGCGCCGTCGTGTGCTCCGAGCCCTTCAGCGCCAAGCTCTCGCGCATGCACAACAACACCAATGTGCTTGCCTTTGGCGCCCGCGTCGTGGGCTCCGAGCTCGCCAAGATGATCGTCGACGAGTGGCTTGACGCCGAGTTTGAGGGCGGCCGTCACGAGCGTCGCGTCAACCTCCTCAATGAGATCGACCAGACCCGCGGACTCAAGGTCGTCGATGAGGCCTAAAGACCTACAACACCATACGTTAACGACAGCCCCCGTCCGGAACACACATCCGGACGGGGGCTGTTTAGTAGATTTTTGGGATATACCTAGAAATCTACTGGAATAAAAAGGGCGCCGCGGATGGAATTCCGCGGCGCCAAAGCCACACGCTAACAGCTTTGAGGAGTCAAAGCTGGTTTAGCCAAAGAAGCGCTTGATCTCGATCTCGGCGTTCTCCAGGCAGTCGGAGCCGTGGATCACGTTGGCGTTGACATCGACAGCGAAGTCGCCGCGAATGGTGCCGGGGGCAGCGTCAAGCGGGTTGGTAGCGCCCATAAGGGTGCGCATCTTGGAGACGGCGGAGAGACCGGAAACGACCATCTTGACGACCGGACCGCTCGTCATAAAGTCGCAGAGACCGCCAAAGAAGGGCTTGTCGGCCAGATGGGCGTAGTGCTCCTCGACGGTAGCACGCTCGAGCGTGGTCATCTCCATGCGTTCGATGACAAGGCCGCTACGCTCAATGCGAGCGACGATCTCGCCGATCTTGCGATCGCGCACAGCGTCGGGCTTAATCATGATGAAGGTCTTCTCGATAGCCATAAGGTAGCCTTTCAAGTAGGTTCGCGCGTGCCCAAGTCCCATTCCGGCACCCGCCTGGACTGCATCGTAACAGAGTTTTAGCTGCAGTTAAACAAAAAGCTGTTTTTTGAAACACTACAATTTATTAAAACGTTCCATATGTGTCACTTCTGTTTCGAAGCCCGATTAGAGTACCATCCGACCGCGCATCAACCGCACCGAACCGAGCGGACGGTCGGTTGCCGCCCGTGAACGTAGCCCCTTCACAACCTGCCCAAAGGTCCTACAGAAGTTATCGACAAGCCCCTTTCCCATTGCAACAAAATACGGGCGTCCGCTGCAGCAGGCGCCCGTAAAGGCAAAAACGATTTATCAATAAATGGCCAAAGCCGCTTCAACTAAACCCTTACTTTGCCCCGTGGCCCATCTCGACGACCTTGGTCAGCGATCCAAGCACACCTTCGTCGGCAACGAGTTGTGCCTGGGCACGCTGCAGCTGCACGGCAACGGCGGCAGGGGCGGTACCGCCCTCGGTCGTGCGTGCAGCGACAATCGACGGAATGTCGAGTGCCTCGGTAATGTCGTGCTCAAAGAGCGGGCTTGCCTCTTGGAACACCTCAAACGGCAGGTCCTCAAGATTACAGCCGCGCTTCTCGCACATCAGGACCAAATGGCCCACCACGGCGTGGGCCTCGCGGAACGGCAGGCCACGCTTGGCCAGGTAATCGGCAACATCGGTGGCGGCAAGGTGCCCCACGCCGCACTCGCGCGCCATGGCATCCTCGTTGACGGTCCAGGTCGAAATCATACCGGCCATAACGGACAGGCACTGCATGAGCGTATGGGCGGTATCGAGCGCGCCCTCCTTGTCCTCCTGCAAGTCCTTGTTATAAGCGAGCGGCAGGCCCTTCATGGTCACGAGCAGCTGCACCAGGTTGCCATAGACTCGGCCGCTCTTGCCGCGGATAAGCTCGGCAAAATCGGGGTTCTTCTTCTGCGGCATGATGGACGAGCCAGTGGAATACGAGTCGGAAAGCGTGATAAAGCCAAATTCGGAGCTCGACCACAGCACGATCTCCTCGGAAAGACGCGACAGGTGCATCGCCATGACGGAGCCGGCGTAATGCAGATCGAGGAGGAAATCACGGTCGGAAACCGCATCGAGCGAGTTGGGAATCACGCCCGCAAAGCCAAGTTCGGCGGCCGTCATCTGACGATCGAGCGGATAGCTCGTACCGGCAAGCGCAGCGGCACCCAGCGGGCAGTTGTCGGCAGCATCAAAGGCGGCCTTCAAACGCGTAAAGTCGCGCGCGAACATCCAGGAATACGCCAGCAGGTGATGCGACAGCAGCACGGGCTGAGCATGTTGCATGTGCGTGTAGCCCGGCAGAATCACCTTGTCGTACTTCTTGGCCGCATCCACCAGCACATGGCGCAGCTCAAGATTGGCCTCCATGAGCTCCTTGGCCAGCGCCTTGACGCCCAGGCGCGTATCGGTCGCCACCTGGTCGTTGCGCGAACGCCCAGTATGCAAGCGCTTGCCAGCCTCGCCGATGCGACGCGTCAGCTCGCTCTCGATGGACATATGAATGTCCTCATCGTTGATGTCGAAGGTAAAGTTGCCGGCATCGATATCCTGTTCGATTCCGGTCAGGCCCTTGGCAATCGCCTGCTCGTCCTCGGCACTGATGATGCCCTGGGCGGCCAACATCTTGGCATGCGCCTTAGAGCCGGCGATATCCTGCTTATAGAGATGTTTGTCGACCGGCAGCGACGCGCCAAACTCCTGCGTGACCTCGGCCACGCCCGCCTCAAAACGACCGCCCCAAAGAGCCAT
Source organism: Collinsella sp. (assembly GCA_046995905.1). GTDB lineage: Bacteria > Actinomycetota > Coriobacteriia > Coriobacteriales > Coriobacteriaceae > Collinsella. The sequence continues at coordinate 1,109,567 of JBKXET010000001.1, read as the reverse complement.
GGAACCGTCTCCTTTCTCCAAATACCAAAACAAGCGTCCAAAGCAATGTGCCCTGTCGCTAAAGCGATTTATCAACCGCTAGTTTTACACACTCCCTGCCGCGCGCGGGGCCATGTGGCTAATTTGCAAAGAAGTGACGCACCATGCACTTGGCGCCCAACGTCTCCCTCCGGATGTTGCCCTGCGAACCATCGATCCAGGCCTTCAGGCTCATAGGAACGTCCTCGACCCTTACAGCATCGAACTCGGGCGCGAGGGCAAGCAAAGCATGCGCGATAGCATTGAACATAATGGATACTCCTCATATATATAGGCACAGAGCCGCCAAATTGATAGAAGGAGCCCCGCCGGACAACCCCGGCGGGGCTCGGACTCAGCCGCAGACGCGGCATCATATATGCGGGCGGAACGTAGGGGCCACCGATGTTAAGAAGTGTCAGCAAGCATAACGAAAGGTAGGGACCCCGTGCGCCCGTTATGTATCACGCGGATGGGCCGCGCGGATACCAAGGGAAGGAGGCGCTAGGCCTGGGCAGCAGCAGAGCTGGGGCCCTGGACCTTTGCCCACGTCTTGAGCGACAGCGTATCGATCTCGATAAAGCCGGCGCTGGCCTTCTCGTCAAACGTGGTGTCGCGGTCGTAGGTAGCCAGGCCGTAGTCGTAGAGGCTGAAGGGACTCTTGCGGCCGACGACATGGCAGTTGCCCTTAAAGAACTTCAGACGGACAGTGCCGGTCACGAACTTCTGGGTATCGGCCATAAAGGCGTCGAGCGCGTTCTTGAGCGGGCTGTACCACTGGCCGTTGTACACGGCGGTGGCCCAATCCTGCTCGAGCTTGATCTTGGTCTTGAGCAGGTCGCCCTCGACGCAGATGTCCTCGAGCGCCTTGTGGGCGGTGATGAGCGTCAGGGCGCCGGGAACCTCATAGCACTCGCGGCTCTTGAGGCCCACCAGACGATCCTCGACCAGGTCAAGACGGCCAAAGCCGTTGTCGCCCGAAATCTTGTTGAGGGCGATGACGATCTCGGAGAGCTTCATCTTCTTGCCGTCGACGGCGACAGGCTTGCCGGCCTCAAACTCGATCTCGGTATAGGTCGGGGTGTCAGGCGTGTCCTCGGGGTTCTTGGTCATAACCCAAGCGTCATCGAGCGGCTCATTCCAAGGGTCCTCCAGGTGACCGCACTCGATGGCGCGACCCCACAGGTTATCGTCGATGGAGTAGGGGTTGTCGTTGGCACCCTCGGGAACCGGCACGTTGTGGGCGTGGGCATAGGCGACCTCGTCGGGACGGCACTTCAGGTCCCACTCGCGAACCGGGGCGATAACCTTGAGCTCGGGGTCGAGGGCCTTGACGGCGGCCTCAAAACGGACCTGATCGTTACCTTTGCCAGTGCAGCCGTGGGCGACGTAGGTCGCGCCAAACTCGTGGGCGACCTCAACAAGCTTCTTGGCAAGCAGCGGGCGAGACAGGGCGGAGAGCAGCGGATACTTATTCTCGTACATGGAGTTTGCGGCGATGGCTTTGGTCAGGAACTCATCGGAGAACTCGTCGCGCAGGTCGAGCACCTGGCAATCGAGAACGCCCAGGTCGAGCGCCTTCTGCTTCTTGGCATCCAGTCCGGTCTCTTCCTGGCCCACGTTGCCGCAGACGCAAACGACATCGAGATTCTTCTCGTCCTGGAGCCACTTGACACATACGGATGTATCAAGACCACCGGAATATGCGAGAACGACTTTTTCCTTGCTCATGGCTGTTTCCTTTCGCCCTTGGTAGCTAGTTAGAACATCGGTCAGTTGCAAGTCATTTCAAGGTCATATACCGTGCAATATCAGGTTAAATAGCAAAAATCAGCACATACATGCCCTAGAAACATGCAGCAATGTCGTGCTAAAACCCAACGACCTCAAAATGACTCTGTTGAGGCAATTCGCCCCATGCGGACAGAGACGATTGTTATCGTCGTCGGGAAATTGCGCGCTGGCGTCGGATGGCATTGTCTGCAGTGGTGATGATCTTTACGAACTGCATCTGCCTCTCCTTTCACGTATCGCCGGGCGCAATTCAAATATCGTAAACGGTACCTTTTACTCGGTAAGCGGTTGTTTTTCCGTCTCCGTTTTCGATGGTCGCTATATTACGCTAAAGTGCCCGCAGCACAAGCGACAAATTCAAATTTCTGAAAAGTTTTTTCATTACTTTGTGAAGCGTGGTGCAAATACGCACCATTCCTGCGAAAATACGCTCGACTACTAGTTGATGGTTATAACGTCTGAAACAATCTCGAAACGAAAGGCGCATTTTTATGCAAACTTACGAATCGGACGCCAACATCGGCAACATTAAGATTCTCGCCGTCGATATGGACAAGACGCTGCTGACCGACGAGCGTGTGCTGCCCCAGGGTCTTGATGAGCGCCTGGACAAGCTCGCCGACGCCGGCATCGTATTCTGCCCCGCCAGCGGACGTCCCGCCCCCAAGCTCGAGGAGATGTTCGAGGGCATCAAGAACCGCCTCGCCTTTTGTCCCGACAACGGAGCTTGCGTGATCTATCGCGGCAGCTATATCTATAAAAGCAATATTGACGTGGAGCTGTATCAGCAGGTCTTGAACCGTGCCTCGGAGGATCCTCGCGCTGTCCCCGTCCTGTGCTGCTTCGACGAGTTCTACGTGCTTGCCCGCGACCATCAATACCACGACGAGATCAGCGTCTACTACAACAAAATCAACTACGTCGACAGCTTTGAGGGCATTGATTTCGAGTCCAACAAGATTTCGGTCTTCTTCCCCGGCTACGACGCCGAGCCCGCTTTCCGCGAGACCTATAGCCCCGAGTTCTCGGACAAGCTCTACGTCACCAACGCCGGGCGCGAGTGGATCGACTTTATGAACCTGGGCGTCGACAAGGGCGCCGGCGTCGCTCACCTGTGCGAGCACCTGGGCATCGATATTGCCGATGCTGCCGCCGTGGGCGACACCTACAACGACATCCCCATGCTGGAGCGCGTCGGGCACAGCTTTATCGTGGACAATGCCGAAGAGCATATGAACGCGCACGCCAAGTGGCGCATTCCGAGCAACAACGACGGGGGCGTACTGACGCTCATCGACGCTATCTTGGCGGCCCGGTAGCCGTCCCATCGGGCCTGGCCGGGCGGCACAGGATAACTTTTCGCTCGGTCAGGTCCTGCGCAAGACGAAAGCCACATTAAGTGGCTTTCTTTGCGTGCGGAATCTACGAAAAGTTAACCTGTGCCGCCCGGCCAGGCCCTAGGTTTACTTGTTTGCCGCCTAGATGGCGTCTTGAGTGTCTAGATACTTAGGCTGAATTTAATTGAACGAAGGGGGCTCCTTGTTGGCAAGGAGCCCCCTTCTGGTTTGGTTACTTTAGGGTTGTGGGCACTTCCCTATTTGGCGTCGGCCCAGGTTATGCCGGTGCTGGCTTCGGCGATTAGGGGGACGCGGAGGTCCACTACGTGTTCCATGACGTCGCGGACCATGGCGGTGAGGCGCTCGACTTCGTCGACGGGGCACTCAAAGTCCAGTTCGTCGTGCACCTGTAAGATCATGTGGGCGGCAAAGCCCTCTTCTTCCAGGCGGCGGCTTACGCGGGCCATGGCGATCTTGATGATGTCGGCCGCGGTGCCCTGCATGGGATGGTTCATGGCCGTGCGCTCGCCAAAGCCGCGGAGTTGCGGGCTTTTGGCCTTGAGCTCCGGAATATGACGACGGCGGCCGTACATGGTCTCGGCGTAGCCCGTCTGCTTGGCGCGTGCCACCACGTTGTCGAGGAACGTGCGCACGCCCGGATAGGCCTCGTAGTAACGGTCGATCATGTCGCGTGCCTCGACCATCGAGATATGCAGCGACTGCGACAGGCCGTAGGCCTGCTGACCATACACGATGCCAAAGTTCACGGCCTTGGCGCGACTGCGCAGGTCGGGCGTTACCTCGGACACCGGCACACCAAACACGCGCGCCGCCGTCTCGGCATGGAAGTCCTCGCCCTCGTTAAAGGCGCGCACCAAGTGCTCGTCACCCGAGAGATGTGCCAGCAGACGCAGCTCGATCTGCGAGTAGTCCACCGCCAAAAAGACGCTTCCCTCGCCTGCCGAAAACGCCGTCTTGACGGTACGCCCCAGCTCCGAGCGCGTCGGAATGTTTTGCAGATTAGGGTCGCTCGAAGACAGACGCCCCGTCGCGGTGATGGTCTGGTTGTACGTGGTGTGCACACGACCGTCACCGCGGCGCAGCGGGCCCAACGTGTCCAGATAGGTTGACTTGATCTTGGACTTCTCGCGCCAGTCTAAGATCAAACGAACAATCTCGTGGTCACGGGCAAGATCACTCAGTACCTTGGCATTGGTCGAATAGTAACCGCGCTTGGTCTTTTTGAGACCCTTGGTCGGAAGGCCCATCACATCAAAGAGCACATGCGACAGCTGCATGGGACTGCCAATATTAAAGGTCTCGTCACCCGCCAGGTCGCGAATGCTGCGCTCGACCTCGGTGATCTGGGTCGCCAGGCCCTCGGACAGATTACGCAGGCGGTCGGGATCCACGAGCATGCCCGCGCGCTCCATCTTGGCAAGCACCGGCACGAGCGGCATCTCGATGCCATCGAACACGTTGGCGGCATTCTCACGGGCCATGCACTCGCGCAACGGCGTCACGAGCGCCAGTGTCAGAGCCGCAGTACGGGCGGCAGGCGCTGGAGCGTCCTCGCCGGCACCCTCTGCGCCGCGCGCCGCAGGCAGCGCCATCTGCAGATACGTATCGGCCAGATATGCCTCATCGAACTCGGAGCGATCGGAATCCAGCAGATAGGCAGCGACCACGGTATCGAAGATACGCGTGGAATCGGTAGCGAGCGGATCCATGAGCTCGAGTTCAGAAGAATCGATGGGCGAAAGCTCGTGCAACAACGCCTTCATATCCGGGCTCGCCACGCGGCCCTCCACAAACAGGCGCGCAAGCACGCCGGCAATCACGCCGTGGGCGAAGTTGAAGCCATCGACTACGGCAGTGGTACCGCCGTCGCCCTCCTCGAGCGCGAACAGGCCCTTGGACGTCGCCAACCACAGCGTGCGCGTCAGTCCAAAGAGCGCGCCCTCTTCCTTGTCGTCGTCCACCACGGCGGCGACCCACTCGCCGGCATCAATCGCGCGGGAAACCTCAGCCGCAACGGCACCAAGCGCGTCGGCATCGCCGGCGGCTGCGCGAACCATCGCAGGTATCTCAAACACACTGGAGGCAGCAGCAGCCCCGCCCTCGCCGCCGATCAGCGCCAAGAAACGGTTCTGCATGGCGGTGATACCAAGCGTGCCCAGCGCCGCGGACACTTCGTCGGCAGAAAACGCCGGGAAGGACGTTTCGTCAAAGTCGAGCTCGACGGGCGCATCGGTGCGAATGGTTGCGACCTTGCGGCTCAGCAGCGCATCGTCGATGTGCGCACGCAGGTTCTCGCCCATCTTGCCCTTGATCTCGTCGGCATGCGCGATGACCTCGTCCAAGCTGCCGTACTGTGCGATGAGCGCGCTCGCCTTTTTGGGGCCGATGCCCGGTACGCCGGGAATGTTGTCCGACGTATCGCCCTTTAGACCGTAAAAATCGGGCACGAGCGCCGGCGTAATGCCGTGATACAGGTCGTCCACGCTCTCGGGCGTCATGATCGCCACGTCGGACAGGCCCTTGCGGGTCGAGACCACGTTGACGTGCTCGGTCACGAGTTGATACATGTCGCGGTCGCCGGTCACCAGCAGCATGTCGCAGCCGGCCTCTTCACCCAGGCGCGCCATGGTTCCCAGGATATCGTCGCCTTCCCAGCCCTCGGACTGCAGAATCGGCACGTTGAGCGCGGTGAGCAGCTCCTTGATCATCGGAAACTGCGCATGCAGATCGGGGTCCATGGGCGGGCGTTGCGCCTTATACTGCGGCAGCATCTCCATGCGCACGCGCGGTTTGCCCTTGTCAAACGCCACGACCACACCGTCGGGGTTAAAGGCATCGATCATCTTAAGAAACATGTTCAGAAAGCCAAAGATCGCGTTGGTGGGGCGCCCGTCCGGCGCATTCATGGTGGGCGGCACGGCGTGGAAGGCGCGGTGCATGAGCGAGTTGCCGTCGATAACGGCAAAGGTGCGGCGCTTGTCAGACATATTGAATACCTCGCTTTGGGCTGGGCACGGTTTGCTCACTCCAGTTTACACGCTCCCCGCCCCGCGGCCACCTCACATAAAGCTCCCCCGCCACCGTGAGCCCGCGCGTGATACGATGGCTCACGGTACATCAACCAGCACGATCGATCCGAAAGGAGCCTGCGTCATGGAGCGTCCCTGCGCATGGAAAAAGTACACGCCACAGCAAGTCGAGGAGCTCGAGGAGCTTTGCCGCGGCTATAAGCAGTTTTTGAGCGAGAACAAGACCGAGCGCCTGTGCGTCAAGACCGGCATCAAGATGGCCGAGGAGGCGGGATACGTCGACCTGGAGACCGTGATCGCCGAAGGCCGCGAGCTCAAGGCAGGCGACAAGGTGTACGCCGCCAATCACGGCAAGGACCTCATGCTCGTCAACCTGGGCAACGCTCCGCTCGAGCAGGGCTTTAACATCCTGGGCGCCCACGTGGACTCGCCGCGCCTAGACCTTAAGCAGAACCCCGCCTTCGAGGCCGGCGACATGGCCTACCTCGACACGCACTACTACGGTGGCGTCAAGAGCTACCACTGGGTGGCCTCCCCGCTCGCACTCGTGGGCGTCATCTGCAAAAAGGACGGTACCACCGTCGACATCAATATCGGCGACAAGGCGGACGACCCGGTCTTTACCATCTCCGACCTGCTGATCCACCTCTCGAGCGAGCAGATGTCCAAGCCTGCCAAGGACGCCGTCGATGCCGAGATTCTCGACGTGATCGTGGGCGGCCGCCCCGTCAAGTTCGATGAGGACGACAAGGACGCCCCCAAGGAGCCCGTCAAGCAGATGTTCCTGGATATCCTCAAGGAGCAGTACGACGTCGAGGAGGAGGACTTCCTCTCCGCCGAGATCGAGGTCGTGCCCGCCGGCCCCGCCCGCGACATGGGCCTCGACCGCTCCATGATTCTGGGCTATGGCCATGACGACCGCGTCTGTGCCTACCCCTCCATGCTCGCCCAGATCAACGTCACCAACGTGGAGCGCACGAGCATCACGCTCATCGTCGATAAGGAGGAGATCGGCTCCGTGGGTGCCACCGGTATGACGAGCCGCTTCTTCGAGAACACCGTCGCCGAGATCATGACGCTCGCCGGCGAGGATAGCCCGCTGGCCCTGCGCCGCGCGCTCGCCCGCAGCCGCATGCTCTCCTCCGACGTGTCCGCCGGTTTCGACCCGGGCTATGCCGGCAAGTTCGAGACGAAGAACGCCGCCTTTATGGGTCGTGGCCTGTGCTTTAACAAGTACACGGGCAGCCGCGGCAAGGGCGGTTCCAACGACGCCGATGCCGAGTACGTGGCCCTCGTCCGCGACATCATGGACGAGGCCGGCGTGGACTTCCAGACCTGTGAGCTCGGTCGCGTCAACGCGGGCGGTGGCGGCACCATCGCCTACATCATGGCCAAGTATGGCATGAACGTCATCGACTCCGGCGTTGCCGTCCTGTCCATGCACGCCCTGTGGGAGGTCGCCAACAAGGCCGATATCTACGAGGCCTACCGCGGCTACAAGGCCTTCCTCGAGCGCGCCTAACCAACCCTTGTAACTTGCGGTGAAATACGGATTCATCAGGGCTTCCAACGGGGAAAGCGGTCTGTACTTCACCGCAACTTTTTTAGCGGAAGGAGGATTCCGTGCTACAGGTCGTCATTTCGCCCGCCAAACAGATGCGGACAGCTCAAGATGCCTTTGACGTTTTGGGCATACCGCCTTTTGCACATCAGACGGCCCGGCTCCATCAGGCACTGCTAGGCATCGAACGCGAGGATGGCGCGGCAGGTCTTCAGGCCCTTTGGAACGTGAGCGACAGGCTGCTTACAACGTGCCTGGATACGCTTCACGAATTTATGCCCGTCCTGAGCGATGCCGACCTCGCCGATCCCGATCTCGCGCGCCGAATCTCCCCCGCCGTCATGTCCTACCACGGCATCCAATACCAAAGCATGGCGCCCGAGGTCATGGATGCTGCACAGCTCGACTGGCTGCAAAACCATCTCTGGATCCTCTCCGGATTGTACGGATGCGTGCGGCCTTTCCATGGCGTTGAGCCCTATCGGCTCGAAATGGGAGCCAAGCTCGCCGTCGACGGCGCTCGCGATCTCTATACGTTTTGGGGCGACAAACTTGCATGCGCCATTGCGCCGACCGGCTCCAACACCACGGTCGTCAACCTTGCCAGCGCGGAGTACGCCAAGGCCGTTCTACCCCATCTCGCAGGCGACGCCACAACCGTCACTTGTCTCTTTGGCGAAGGTGTCCGCAACGGCAAGCCCATCCAGCGCTCGACCGCCAGCAAAAAGGCGCGCGGCTCCATGGTGCGCTGGATGGCAGAAAACAAGCTCGAGGACGCCGCCGGTCTTACCGAGTTCAACATCGGCTACCGATACACCCCAGAGCTTTCAAACAAAAACACCTTGGTCTTCCTGAACGAGCAGGCCCTCTGAGTCCACCGTCACCAAAAGCCACGCCAGCCCCACCAGCCTTTTATAACTTGCGGTGAAATAGTTCCTGAATAAGCCTTTTAACAGGCAAAACAGGACCTATTCCACCGCAACTTTTTTGAAGGGGTTGTCCAGGCGGCGCGTCTATTCTGCCAGGCCGTCGGCCTTGGCAATCTCGTTTGTCGAGCCATCCTGATAGACGACCTTAACGTGCTCCACCTCGGACACTTTGACGCCCGACGGAGGCTCCAGGCGCCATTCCGTCAGCGCGATATCCATCGTCGTGGGCACATCTCCTTGATCTTTGAGCTTCACCGTGAGCGTTTTGAGCGTCGCGTCAAACGTCACGCGTTCGATTTCTTCACCTGGAATGGACCCACCACTCAGCTGCAACTGCACAAACTCATCGCGCGGGTACCAATAATCGCCCGGAACGGCGAGCGTATTGGCATTACCGCCAGTGCTCCTCACCGTCATGACCGGCAGGCTATCATCAGCCTCGAACTCCCAGGCAGCGCCGCGGCGACCGCCAAACGTCCAGATGCAAAAGGCAATCACCAACACGGCAAGCACCGCAAAACCAATCGCGACCAGGCCATGGTGCGCACGGCTTTCCTCGGCCGTAACATCCCATTGCGTCTCTCGATATAGATGCTTGTCCTCCATGTTCGCCTCCCCACAGGCACGCTCGTTGGCTCAATCGTACCCATTCAGGCTATACTTGAGCCCATGACATAACGGGGAGCTTGCAGGACAAGACGGCAGGCTGAGATTGGGCGCGCCCGCCCTGACCCGCAAACCTGATATGGGTAATGCCAACGAAGGGAGCCGTGCCAATGAGCACACAGACCGAGCCCAAGCTCGTCACGCAAATCGACTTCGCCCGCGCCGGGCAAATCACACCGCAGATGAAAGAGGTCGCCGAGCGCGAGCATCGCGACCCCGAGTACATCCGCGAGCGCGTGGCAGACGGCCGCATCGCCATTCCCGCCAACATCGTGCATATCAAAAAGGGCATGCGCGCTTTTGGCGTCGGTGAGGGCCTGTCCACCAAGGTCAACGTCAACCTGGGCATCTCGGGCGACAAGGCCGATGCCGCCGAGGAGTGGAAGAAGGTCAAGATCGCCGAGGACTTTGGCGCCGACGCCATCATGGACCTCTCCAACTCGGGCAAGACGCGCCAGTTCCGCCAGCAGCTTATCGACGAGACGCCGCTCATGGTGGGCACCGTCCCCATGTACGATGCCATCGGCTACATGGAAAAGCCGCTCGTCAAGCTGACCAAAGACGACTTGCTCGAGGTCGTGCGCGCGCATGCCGAGGACGGCGTGGACTTTATGACCATCCACTGCGGCATCAACAAGTCGGTCATCAAGACCTTTAAGGAGACCGGCCGCCTGATGAACATCGTCAGCCGCGGCGGCTCGCTGCTGTTTGGCTGGATGGAGGTCACCGGCAACGAGAACCCCTTCTACGAGTTCTACGACGAGGTTCTCGAGATCTGCCACGAGTACGACGTGACGATCTCGCTCGGCGACTCCTGCCGCCCGGGCTGCCTCTACGATTCCAACGATGCCACCGAGACCGCCGAGATGATCGAGCTGGGCAAGCTGTGCAAGCGCGCTTGGGCCGCCGGCGTCCAGGTTATGGTCGAGGGACCGGGCCACATGGCACTCGACGAGATCGCCGCCAACATGAAGTTGCAGAAGCGTCTGTGCCACAATGCCCCGTTCTATGTGCTGGGGCCGCTGGTGACCGATATCGGTGTGGGCTACGACCACATCACCGCCGCTATCGGTGGTGCCATCTCCGCGAGCTCCGGCGCCGACTTCCTGTGCTACGTGACGCCCGCCGAGCACCTGTGCCTGCCTAACGCCCAGGACGTCCTCGACGGCCTCATGGCCACCAAGATCGCCGCGCACGCCGCCGACATCGCCAAGAAGGTGCCGCACACCCGCGACATGGACGACAAGATGGGCCAGGCACGCCGCAAGCTCGACTGGGACGCCATGTGGGAGTGCGCGCTCGACCCGGTTACGGGCAAGAAGCGCTACGAGGAGTCCCCCGCCGCCACCGAGGGCACTTGCACCATGTGTGGCAAGATGTGCGCCGTCCGCACCGTCAACAAGATCTTCGAGGGCACCACGATCGACCTCGGCATGGAGGACTAACCCTGTCGCCGCGGCCGCTTCTGGCGGCGAGCTGGTGCCTGTCAATTGTTGACTTGTGAACATTTACTTACATTTGCGTAGAGATTGCATCGCCCGCCCGGGTTCGGCATAGAGTCGGCCCGGGCATCTTTATAATGCTGGCTTAAAGACCCATTTGATTCCGACCGAACAAGGGAGCGAACATGGATCGTAGTAAGGTACCTGCCGTCCTGTCCATCGCGGGATCCGATTCCAGCGGTGGCGCCGGCATTCAGGCCGACATCAAGACCATCACGGCGCACCGCCTGTATGCCGAGACGGCCATCACCGCCATCACAGCGCAAAACACACTGGGCGTTACCGCCGTGCAGGATATCTCGCCAGATATCGTAGCCGCGCAAATTGACGCCGTTTTTGACGATATCCGCCCAAGCGCCGTCAAGATCGGCATGGTTTCTTCTGTCGAGATTATCGAAGTCATCGCCGACCGCTTGAGCGCCTGGAACGCAACGAACGTGGTCGTCGACCCCGTCATGGTCGCCACCTCGGGCGCGCGGCTGATTGCCGAAGATGCCGCTGAGGCACTCACCCGCCGCCTGTTCCCGTTGGCAACGGTCATCACCCCCAACATTCCCGAGGCCATGGCACTGCTCGACTACGAGGTCGATTCCGAGCGCACGCAGCAAAACGCTGCCATGCTCCTCACCCGCCGCTTTGGCTGTGCAGCCTTGGTTAAGGGCGGTCATTTTGTCAACGAGGCCAACGACGTGCTGGCGGAGCCCGCGCCGCTCGATGACGAGGGCAACCACATGGGCGATCCACTCACCACGTGGTTCCGCCACAAGCGCATCGAGACCGACAACACGCACGGCACCGGATGCACGCTCTCGTCCGCCATCGCCTGCGCGCTGGCTCAGGGCATGGATCTTGCCGACGCTGTCAACGCCGGCAAGGCATACCTAACGGGCGCTCTGGCCGCCGGCTTTGACATGGGCAAAGGCTCCGGCCCCGTCAACCACATGTGGCAGTATTAAGATTCGCAGCCCAAAACCACCGCAAAGGTGCCTGTCCCCTTTGAACCACCGCAAAGGGGACAGGCACCTTTGCGGTGGTTTGGGGTCGCGCTACTCACCAAGCATCTCTTGGAGCTTGGCTGCCACGGCGTGGCCCAGGCTCTCGTGGCTTTCGGGCATCATGTGCAGATAATCGATATCGCCCGGCTCGGCAAACTCCGCTGCATTCAAAAAGTCGCAGCCAAACTGCTCGGCTACGTGCGCATAGTATTCAGCAAAATGCTCCGAGGCCTCGACGGAACGCTCGTCAAAATCGGTCATATATACATCGGCGATTTGCGGCTTGATCTTGATAGGCGCCATCAGCAGAATGCGCGGACAAGGCGCAGCGTCGGTCCACGGAAACGCGCGGACGGCGCGAATCAGCGCCATGGCGCCACGGGCGATATCGGAAGCTGTCACGTTAAAGACCGTCTTACAGTCGTTGGTGCCCAGCATGATCACAATGGCGTCCAGCGGCTTATGGGCCTCGAGCAGCATCGGAAGTGCGCGGATGCCGTTAAGATTGGTGTCCAGATGGCACATGTCGTCGCGTACCGTCGTGCGGCCGTTGAGGCCTTCTTCAATTACATGCCAGCCCTCGCCTAAGTCACGTTGGGCCACGCCGCACCAGCGCACATCCTGCGCATAGCGCACCGCGGTGCCGTCGCGCATGCCCGCCGGATCGTAACCATAGGTGTTGCTGTCGCCAAAGCATAGAACGTTTTTCATCGTAAGCCCCTCGCTCAGTAAAAAGCCGACGGAAGCAGCCTCTCCCGCCGGCTCGACCCATCTGTCAGCACGTGCCAATTACAGGTACTTGCGCCAATCGTCCTCGTCCTCATCATCCTCGGTAGCAGCCTGGGTCTGCTCGGCGGCGCGAGCTGCCGCAGCGCGAGCGGCAACCTGGGCATAGGACTCCTCGTTGCGCTCGGGGAAGTTTGCCAGCACGTGCTCGAACTTGGCAAAATCCTCATCCCAGCGCGTAGAAGGCACGGCAAAGAAGACTTGCTTGACCTTAAAGTCGCCCGACGCGAGCTCCTTGCGGAAGAGCTCGGCCACGGCCTCGGCGTCAAAGCCGTTGTTGTCGCAGCCCCAAGCGCCCAGTACGAGCTTCTCGCGACCCAGCTCGTCGCAGATGGCAAGCACAAAGCGAATGCGGTCGCGCAGGGCGTCCAGCAGAGCATCGTCGCTCACGCGATACTCCTGGCGGGCGCGCTTAACGTTGGGCGCGGCGGCCACGATCACGTCGGCGTATGCATGCACGTGGTTGCGGTCGAAGCGCACCGCAGGCACCACCAGCGCACGGTTGCGGTAAAGCTCGCAGTTGATGTTGCGGCGACGGTTCTCGCCGTACCATTTGCGCTGCTTATCGAGAACGTTGTACAGATACGAATCGGCGCACAGCGTGGCCTCCTGGCCCAGATAGCCCTGGATGTAGCCACCGCCCGGGTTGGTGAACGAGGCAAAGGCGAGCACGGCCATGTCGCAGAACTGCGCATAGCCACGACCGTTGTCCAGGATGGCCTGCGTGGCGGAGGCATCGAGCACGGTGACCTCAGGCAGAACCGGAGCGGGCTCCTCAGCAGGCGCGGACTCAGCTTCGGCGATTTCCTCGGCAGGCTCAGGCGCTGCCTCGGTCTCGGGCGCCGTCTCGGTCTCGGCAGCCTCCGCGCCCTCGACGTCCTCGGCAACCTGTTCTTCGGCGGCCACAGCACTCTGAACCTTGGCCTTCATCGCCGCGACAAAACCGGCAGGCATACCATCGAACTCGCACACGCCGGCAAGCGAACGCTCGATATCCTTGGCGCACGCTTCGGACACAGTTGCCACGTGACGCTCGGCGGCCTTGGCACGGGCCTCGCGCTTGGGATTGGGCTGACCCGCTCGGTTGGACCTGCGGTTACGGTTCCTGTTGTCGACGTCTGCCATAAGTGGTCACCTTTCTCGGTCTCTGCCGCTATCGGCTTTTCCCATCCATGATACCCCGCCGCGTACAAAAAAGACGGCCCCGAAGGACCGCCTTTCGCATCGATTTGCACGTACGGCAAGCACCGCCGCAATTCGCCACTAGTCGCGACGGCCGAGGATGTTCAGAATGCGCAGGAACACGTTGATAATATCCACGAACAGATTGGACGCCATGAGCACGGCGTTGGGCAGCGTAGGCGGCACCGTCGTGGCAACATAGGTGTCGTAGCCAATAAAGCCGGCGAACACCACGATCACGATCAGATCGGTGATGGTCTGTGAGACGCCCATGAACATCAGCACGATCTCAACCAGAATAGTAGCGAGCAGAATGCCAAAACCGATGCCATATACGCGCTGGAAAAACTTGGGGAACGTCACGCCCAAGGCGCCAAAGACAAAGGTGATGGCGGCCGTGGCGATAAAGGCAGTGTTGATGGTGGGCAGGTCGTAGTTGGCAAGGCCAAACGACGCGGTCAGGCCAAAGGTGCTCGCAAAGATTACGTAGCCCACAAGGGACAGGCCCACGGACTGCTTGCTGGCGGCGGCCGACATCATGACCATGCCGACGATGGTCAAAATAAACGAGCCAAAAACCAGCGGTAGGGCAGCCCCGCTCATCATCATGCGCGCAAACGACATGGTGCTCGTAAAGTAAGCACCGACGCCCATGGCACAAAAGCCCAAGAAGATGAGGGCAGACATGGCAAGATTATACGCACGCGGCGACATCTCCTTGGCACGGCTTGCGCCGGTTTCGATGGGGCCGTTCTGATAGCCCTGAATATCGTTCATAATTTCGTCCTTTCAAAAGCGCCGCGACAGCGCAGTAGCTGACAAGATTCCTGTCATTGTACCCGAATGCCGTACGTCCTTACCTACGGCGCTCGCCCTCGAGCGTGCGATCAAAGGCCCAGACCCACCAACGCATCACGTGTGCCTGCGAGCCGTCCGCCCGCTCGCGCGTCTGGTCCTCCAGATACAACTCGGTCGCGTGCCCGCCAAAACGCACCTTATAGGTTGCCGTACGGATGCCGTGGACCATCAGGCCAAACCCGGTGGTCGAGATAATTTCGTCAATCGTAAAGCAGCGACCGTCAACCCAGCAGACGGTAACCGGCACAACCTGTCCGCCCGCGAGGATGCGAGCCACGACGTCCACATACTGCTTGTGTACGCGCCGAGTTTTGCCGTCTGTCTGTCGATATTCCATGCCTCCTATTATCGAACGCATGTTTGTATGTTGTAAAGCGAACAGACTGTGGTTTTGGAGTGTCGTAGTAATCGCACGTGTCCGCATGGCGTGTTAGCAAAAAGAACACCCGCGGTCAACAGGGCAAATATTCAATTTTAGTGCCAAAAAGTTCACTTCTCCCATCAGAACTCGGTAAAGAGACCCGCAGGAGGTGATACGATTTATCATGTTTTTGTAACGTGCCTGCAAACTTCGAGAAAGCCCATATATGGACGTAACGTTCTCAACCTTCCTCGGCCAAATTGTGTCGAACCCAGTCCTTGCCGTCACCGTGATCCTCGCGTTGGGCGCCATCTTCGTCAATGGATGGACCGACGCGCCCAACGCCATCGCGACCTGCGTCACTACGCGTTGCATGCCCGCCCGTGCCGCCATTCTCATGAGCGCCGCATTCAACTTCCTCGGCGTACTCATCATGACGCACTTTAACGCGAGCGTCGCCAACACCATCTCACATATCGTCGACTTTGGCGGAAATAGCACCATGGCGCTCGCCTGCCTATGCGCGGCGCTGTTCTCCATCGTCGTCTACGGCGCCACAGCGTCGCGTTTTGGCATCCCCACTTCGCAAAGCCACAGCCTCATCGCCGGCCTGACCGGTGCCGCTATCGCCCTCGGCGGCGCGAGCAGCGTCAACGTCCACGAGTGGATGAAGGTTATCTACGGTCTGGCGCTCTCCATCGGCTTGGGCTTTGTCATGGGCTGGGTCCTGTGCAAGCTCGTCTCGATTCTTTTCGCCGCCGCCAACAGGCGACGTGCCAATGTCTTCTTTAAATACGCTCAGATCGCGAGCGCTGCGGCCATGAGCTTTATGCACGGCGCGCAGGATGGACAGAAGTTCATCGGCGTGCTCTTTTTAGGCGTGGCCTTTGCCAGCGGCCAGACGAGCGTCGGCGATGCAGGCATCCCCATCTGGATTATGCTGCTGTGCTCGGCCACTATGGGTATCGGCACCAGCGTGGGCGGCGAGCGCATCATCAAGTCCGTCGGCCAGAGCATGGTCAAGCTCGAAAAGTACCAGGGCTTCTCCGCCGACCTCGCAGGCGCCGCAAACCTGCTGCTTGCCACCCTTACCGGCATCCCCGTGTCCTCCACCCATATCAAGACCTGCGCCATCATGGGCGTCGGTGCCGTCAAGCGCCTTTCGGCCATCAACTTTGGCGTGGTCAAGGACATGATGTTCACCTGGTTCTTTACCTTCCCCGCCTGCGGACTCATCAGCTTTGTCATGGCCAAGCTGTTCATGATGTTCATCTAGTCAAACCGAGCGTCCATCCGGACCGTAATACTTCGCCCACCCGTCTTCGCCTCGAAAGGACCCACTCATGGCAAAGAAACCCGATTCGTTCTACTTCGACAACTACGTCGCCTGCGCCGACCTTGCCGTCCAGGCCGCCGAGCTGCTCACCAAGATTTTCGAGAACTTCGACCCCGCGCAGATTCACGACATGCTCAATAAGATGCATGCGATTGAGCATGCGGCAGACAAGAAGCACCACGAGCTCGAAGACGCCCTGCTCACCGCCTTTATCACCCCGCTCGAGCGCGAGGATCTGGATCTGATGAGCTGCGCGCTCGACACCGTGCTCGACCGTATTGAGGGCGTCGTGCAGCGCGTCTACTTCACCAACATTCAGAGCATCCATCCCGACGCCATCGTCATCGCCCACAAGGTGACTGACGCCTGCCGCGCCATGAAAGACCTGATGGTCGAGCTTCCCAACTACCGCAAGTCCAAGACCCTGCGCGAACTCGTCATCCAGATCAACACCATCGAGTCCGAAGCCGACGAGCTCTATATCAACGCCATGCGCAACCTGCACGTTAACGGCAAGGACCCGCTCGAGGTCATCGCCTGGCGTGACGTGTACGCCTTCCTGGAGTACTGCGCTGACTGCTGTGAGAATGTGGCCGATGTTGTGGATTCGATTGTCATGAAGAACAGTTAATTGGGGGTACATGTCCCACCGGTCGCGGGCCCGACCACTGATAACCTTTTTCACTCCGGCTGCAAGCAGAGTCGTTCAAAAGGTTATCTGTGGTCGGGCCCGCTCCCTTATGTACCACCATTGGAACTTTGGCTGATAGGTTTAGCGCAATGGGGGGGTTTGGCTGAAGGGACCTTTGGTATCCGTTCGGACACTTTGGCCCTTGATGAGCGTTTGACTGATTGCTGCTTTGGGTACTGTTTGGGTTACTTTGGGTTTGTTTGATTTTTAATTGTTGGAGGGCTTGTATGTCTTATTTGGATCTGGCTCGGGGTCGGTATTCTTGTCGCGAGTTTGAGAATCGTTCCGTTGAGCAAGCTGTGGTGGATGCCATTGTTGAGGCTGGGCGGATTGCTCCTTCTGCTTGTAATAATCATCCAACCCGTGTGATGGTGTTGGATACGCCTGAGCTTCTGGAGAAGGCAGCTGCTTGTCAGCCTCGGTTTGCTCGTGATGGGTCTATCTTTGGCGCTCCGCTTATCTTCCTTATTTGCAGCGTTACCGATGATGCCTGGGTGCGCCCGTATGATCAGATGAACTCGAGTGCCATCGATACTTCGATCGTCTGCGATCAGATGATGATGGAGGCCACCGAGCAGGGCCTGGGAACGTGCTGGGTATGCCATTTTAAGCCTGGGGTGGCACAGGAGCAGTTCAATCTGCCCAAGGGCGTCTATCCCTATCACATGCTCGTCTGTGGATATCCTGCCGACCACATCGCCGATCCCGAGCATCGCGAGGCCCGTACCATTCCCCTCTCCGACTTCCTCCTCAAGTAGGTTTTGGGACATGCCTTAAAACCTACCCTTGACCGCTCACCCGTTCGCCGAGTTCTGCGCCACTATGTGCAGGGCTCGGTTTTTTATGTTGCGCGCCCCGGTACAGTCATAAAAAAGGACCCGCAAGCTGCGGGTCCTTTCTAGGCACTAAATTGTAGGCCGAATGTTAGTCCAGGTCGTCGGCAGCGAAGTTGTCGATCGGGGCGAAGGGATCGGCCACGGGGACAACCGGGTCAGCGACGGGCAGCGGCTCGGCGGGAACAGTCACCGCAGGAGAAGCGGCAGAACCGACCGGCGTGGAGGCCATGAGGTCGGCCGGGAAGGAGTTCTGGGCATCGTCCATGAAGTGCTGGATGAGCTTGAGATACTCGGCCTTGAACTCCTCACGAGAAGCCTTGAGACGATCGATCTCCTCGAGCTCAGCCTGCTTTTCGGTCAGAGCCTGGCGGATAACCTCGCGGGCCTTGGCGTCAGCCTCGTTGCGAATACGCTCAGCGTTCTCATTGGCATCGTTGACGATGGTCTCAGCGGTCTGCTGGGCAGCGATCAGGGCAGCGGAAATCTGGCGCTCCTGAGCGGAGAAGTCAGGGGCGGGAGCAGCCACGGGGGCGGCAGGAACGGCCTGGGCGGGGGCATCCTGAGCCTGGGCAAGCTGAGCCTGCGCATCGGCAAGCTGCTGCTCGGTAGCAGTCAGACGACCCTTAAGGTCGACGATCTTAGCGAGCATAGCGTCAACCTCAGAGGACAGCGTCTCCAAGAAGACGTCGACCTCAGCAGGATCGTAGCCACGCTTGGCCTCAGAGAAAGTCTGAGCCTGGATGTCTGCAGGGGTAATAGCCATAACAAGTCTCCTTTTTCATCGCCTCGGCGCTACACGCCCGACGTAAGTTACTAAGACAGTTCTACACGAGTATACCTATAAGAAGCTGCAGAACCAGCCTCTGCACCAACTGCAACGCAATAATCGCAACGACCGGCGAAAAATCGATACCGCCCATCGGCGGGATGAAACGACGGAACAGGTTGAGCCACGGACCGCACACGCTATCAAGCACCGCGGCAATATCCTGAAGCAAACCACCCTGCTTCATGGGAATCCACGTCATAAAGCAGTAGACGACAATGAGCGTGGAATAGAAGTTGAACAGCGTATTGACCAGCTGGACGATAGTGTAGATGTTGATGGGAATCTCCTCGTCTTGTCTTTACTTAAGGTAGCCGTCGGCACGAAGCTTCTTGAGATCGGAATCTTTGACCTCGCAACCGGCGGGCAGCACCATGAACACGCGGTCGCCCACCTCCTTGACCGTGGCACCCAGACCGCAGGCAAAGCCGTAAGAGAAGTCCAAGACGCGCTTGGCAACTTCGGTGCGTACGCCCACAAAAATCAGTGCGACAGGCTGCTTGGTGCGAACGCGGCGCACCACGGTCTCCACGTCGTCATAGCTCTCGGGGCGCAGGACATAGGCCGGCAGCTGCGGTGTGGCGTTGATGATATTGCTCGCATAGGCCGAGGCATCGCTCGGTGCAGGCGCAGGCGCAGCGGCGGCACGGGCGCGGGTGTTCTCGGCGTAGCTCGACGGCGTGTCATAGGCACCAGGACGATAACCGCTCGCAACACTGTCCTGCGAGCGCGAAGGCGGGTTATACGTCGTGGCATGGCGGGAGTCATCGCCGACCAGCTGCCCGGAGCGTGTATACACGGCAACCGACTCAGCTTCACCACGGCGCGTCTGACCAAGCAGGCCGTTGCTCGGCTCGTCTTGGGTGTAGAAGCCCTCGCCCGAAGCACCGCTGTAGCCGTTGCCCTGATAGCCATCGTCATAGCCATCATCGTAGCCGTAGTCGTCGTCCTGGCCATAACCCTGGTCGTAACCCTGCTGGCCGCCCAGGTGCATCTTATTTTTAATCTCGTCAAGGAAGCCCATGGTTGTGTCCTCTCGCGGTTTAGTGCAGGCGCCCCGATAATCAGTGCGCACTTCAGAGCCTTATTTTACTGCAAACTCCGGGCTAAATACTACCCTGCCCAGGCGAACGAGCGTAGAGCCCTCCTCAAGGGCAGGCTCAAAGTCTTCGCTCATGCCGCAGGAAAGCTCAGGCAGGTTCAAATCGGGATGCGCCGCCTCCAGCTCATCCCTCAGCTCACGAAGCCCCGCAAAGGTGCGGCGTGCCACATCCTTATTCCCCCGGGGCGCCATAGTCATAAGCCCCTGTACGCAAATTCCCTCAAGTTCCGCAAGCTCACCCGCGGCGGCGCGAATCTCATCGGGCGAAAAGCCTCCCTTCGACTCCTCACCACTCACATTGACCTCAATGAGCACACGCTGGGGGCCGGCGAGTTCGCCTGCCTCAATCTTGCGGGCAGCACGGCTCGAGATCGCCTGCGCCAGATGCAGCGAACCCACCGAGTGAATCAGCTCGGCTGAGCCCAGCACCGCATTGATCTTATTGGTCTGCAGGTTGCCGATCATATCGAAGCGCACCTCGGGCAGCTCCGGATGCTCCGCCAAACCTGTGAGCTTGCGAACCAGCTCCTGCGGGCGATTCTCGGCAAAATGGCGATACCCCGCCTGGATGGCGGCAACGGTCTCATCGACACCAACGGTCTTGGACACGGCAATGAGGCGCGCGGCGTCGTGGGGACGGCCCGCGCGATCGAGCGCCGCATAAAAACGTTCCAGAATCTGCTCGCGGCGAGCGCGCATCAAGTCCAAATAGTTATCCATTGCCAATCGCCTCCGCTGACAGCCAAACAAGTAGTCCCATGCTAACGCAAGAGCGCGGCCCCGCATGTGCAAGGCCGCGCTCACTTAGGTATTTACAATCTTTCGACGAACGGGGTTACTTACTCCTCGTCGTCCTCGCCATCGTCCTCATCCTCAAGATGATCGAGCAGGTAGCGAAGACCCTCGCTGACCTCGTTAACGGGCACCTTGGCAACGTAGCGTGCATCGACGGCGGGCCTCATGATAACACCCTCGCCCGAAGGCACGCGCATGCTCTCGAGCTCATCCTCATCAGTGCAGGCGATATCACCGGCAGTCATACGCTGTCCGGTCAACAGGAAGGTCAGACGGCAGGCGGCATCGATGGAAATCGAGGCGATGCGATCGAGATAGCGCGATACCATGATGGCGCGGCGCAGGTCGTCATAGTTGCTGTCGTCGTCCATAAAATCGCCCGTGTCCATGCGGTTAAAGGTGCGGAAGAACTTCTCGTAGGCGGCGTGCACTGGCTCGTCCTCGACGGCCAAGTTGCAGATGATGGACATGTCGTTGGTGACGAGCGCAGAAAGCGAAGAGCCCAGCACCTGGTAGACGGCCTCAGCCTCGGCCTCGACCGTGCCGACAAGCTCCTTGGGCAGCGAGATGTCGGCCTTGATCATATGACGCGTGGCGCGGCAAATCTGGCGAACCTTATCGGTCATGCGCTGCAGGTTAAAGTCGACGTAGATGATCGTCTGCAGCAAGCGGAAGTCGGAGGCGACCGGTGACTGCGTGGCAATCAGGTTGTAGCAGACGGCCTCCAGGTTGGCGCAGCGTGCGTCAATCGAAAGCGTACGCTTCTTGGTCTTGGTGGCGAGCTTGCGGTCGTCGGTCACATAGGCCTTCACGGCATCGTGGAGGGCCAGATCGACGGCCTCGTAGATGCTCAGCATCTCGTGACGGGCCTCGATGAGCTGACGGGAAAACAGTTTGCGCATGGTTCACTCCAATCAGTTGGGTGCGGTCATGCCGCCCGCACAGTGAATACGCACCGGACCAGATCCGATCGGCTTGGGACTAGTCGCACCGATCAGCCAAAGCGGCCGGTGATATAGTCTTCCGTCCGCGAGTCCACCGGGCTGGTGAAGATCGCGTCGGTTTGACCATACTCGATGAGCGTAGCGGGCTCGCCGGCAACTTCCTGCAAGAAGAACGCGGTGTAGTCACTGATACGAGCTGCCTGCTGCATTGAATGCGTGACGATGATAATCGTCATCTCGGGCGCCAGCTCGGCCATCAGATCCTCGACCTTAGAGACGGACGTGGGGTCGATGGCGGAGCAGGGCTCGTCCATCAGGAGGACATCGGGTTGCACCGCAAGCACGCGCGCGATGCACAGACGCTGCTGCTGACCGCCCGAGAGCGCCAAACCATCCTTGTTGAGCTGATTGGATACCTCTTTCCAGAGGTTGGCGCGCTTGAGCGATTCTTCCACGATGTCATCGAGGTCGCTTTTGCTAGTCACGCCCTGCAGACGAGGGCCAAAGGCGACATTCTCGTAGATGGATTTGGGAAACGGGTTGGGCTGCTGAAAGATCATGCCCACGCGACGACGGAGATCGACCGGATCGACACCCTCGGCATAGATATCGTTGCCGTCGAGCGTCATGGTGCCCTCGACGCGCGTGCCCTCAATCAGGTCATTCATGCGGTTGATGCAGCGCAAAAACGTCGACTTGCCGCAGCCCGAAGGGCCAATGAAGGAGGTGATGGCGTTTTTGGCGATGTTGAGGTCAAGCCCCGTCAGCGCATGAAAGTCACCGTACCAAAAGTTGAAATCCTTGGCCGTAATGGCCGCTTGCTCCAACGCGGGAGCGGACTGATAAACGGACATGGGACTCCTTAACTAGCGACGCTTGCGCGACAGGAAGCGCGCAAACAGGTTGAAGGCCAAAATGATCACCATCAGCAAGAGCGCGGTGCCGTAGGCTGCGTTCATGTTGATGCCGTCGTTGGCAAGCAGGTACAGGTGAACGGTCATGGGACGACCGGAATCGAGCGGCGAAATAGGTAGATTGATGGCCTGGCCCATGGTGTAGAGCACCACGGCGGTCTCGCCGATGGCACGGCCGATGGCAAGGACGATGCCCGTGGCAATGCGGCCAAAGGCCGAAGGAAGCACGATCTTGGAGACGACCTGCCACTTGGTAGCGCCCAGGCCGTACGCGCCCCAACGGATATAGCGCGGAACGGCGCGAATGGCTTCTTCGGTGGTGCGCATGACGATGGGAAGCATCAAGAGCGCGAGCGCCAGAGCGGCCGAGACCATCGAAAGGCCCAGGCCCATAGCCTCGACAAACAAGGCGTAGCCAAACAGGCCCATAACGATGGAGGGCACCGAGGCCAAAGCGTCAGCAGCGTAGCGAATGAGCTCGACGACCTTGCCCTGCTTGGCGTACTCGGCCAGATAGACTGCTGCCAGCACAGCGATCGGCGTGCAGATAAGCATGGCGAGCGCCGTCACGTAGACGGTCGAGACGATCGTGGGCCAAATTCCGCCCTCGGCGTTGACGCCCTGGGGCCAACCGAAGATAAAGTCGAGCGAGATGTGTGGCAGGCCGTTGATGACCACGTAGGCGATGATAGCGACCAGCACCAGCGTGGTGATGTAGGCAGCGGCACGAAACACGCCAAGCATGATCTTGTTGGACAGGTCCTTGTTGATGCGGCCCTTCTTGCCGTGGGAAAGGGCACGCTTGATGCGCTCGCGCGACGAGGTCGTATCGACCGTCGTGTCAACGGAATCGGACATAGCCTACCCCCTCTTCTTCTTGGAAATCAGACGAACGATACCCACCAGCGTGGCGGAGATGATAAACAGGACCACACCCATGCCGAACAGCGCCGAGCGGTGCAGACCCGAGGAATAGCTCATGTCGAGCGCAATCTGGCTCGTGAGCGTCGAGATGGGGCTCGCAATGCTGTCGGGAATAACCGGGGCGTTACCTACGACCATGAGCACGGCCATGGTCTCGCCGATGGCACGGCCCATACCCAGCACGATGGCATCAACGATACCCAGCTTCGCGGCAGGTAGCACGACCTTATAGATGGTCTGCCACTTTGTGGCGCCCATGGCATACGATGCCTCGCGAATGCCCATGGGAATGGAATTGAGAGCATCGATGGTGAGCGTGGTGATGGTAGGGACGATCATGATGGCGAGCACAAACCACGCCGTCAGCGCACCAAAACCAAGGCCGCCGGTCAGTTGTGCGATAAACGGGCGGATGATGATCATGCCAAAGAAGCCGTAGATGATGGAGGGTATGCCCGCCAGCAGGTCAACGGCGGGGCTGATGAGCTTGCGCACGCGCTTGCTGGCAATCTCGACCAGGTAAACGGCCGTACCCACGCCCAGCGGCACGCCCATGGCGAGCGCACCGACGGTCACCAGACCCGAGCCAGCAAGCAGCGACAAGATGCCGTAGTGGCCCTCGGAAGGCGCCCACGTAAAGCTAAAGAAGTCAGCCAGACCGATGTCAGTAAAGACGGGCAGCGCCGAGTACGTGGTAAAGACAAAAATCAGGATGACGGTAACGACCGCCAAGAACGCGCAGGCAAAGAAGATCCACTGCAGCGCCTTCTCCTTGATATAGGTACTGCGCGATACGAGCGCCAGCTCGCGCTTCTTGGGCGTCTGAACATTCTGCTCAGTCTGGGAGTTTTCCTGTGCTTCCATGCTACTCACTCCCCTTCTCGTCGTTGGTGACGGGAATAAAGCCCGCCTCGCGAATCTGCTTGTCCATCTTTTCGGACGTCACATAGTCGATGTAATCCTGCGCCTGCTGCGAAGGCACACCCTTCACAAAGAAGTAAAGGTCGCGCGAGATGGGATAGCCGCCACTCGCGACCGTCTTCTCGGACGCCTCAACATGATTGACCGAGACGGCCTTGACCGAGGTCTTGGCGTTGAGGCTATCGACGAAGCCCAGCGAAATGTAGCCGATGGCCCCACGCGAACGAGATACCACGTCGCGCACCTGGCCCGTACCCGAAAGAACGGCCGAGCGGCGATCGAACGGCGTGCCATCCATCACGATGGTACGGAAGGCCTCGCGCGTACCGGACGCCTCGTCTCGGTTGATGACCTGAATCCTCAGGTCCTCGCCACCGACCTCTTTCCAATTGGTAATCTTGCCGGCGTAGATATCGCGGAGCTGCTCGGTCGAGAGGTTATCGACGGGGTTGTCGTCGTTCACGATGACCGCAATACCGTCGTGGGCAATGACAATGGGAGTCAGGCCCAGATCCTGTTCGTCGGCATTGAGTCCACGGGAGGAGCTGGCGATATCGGCCGTGCCGGCGCTGACGGCCTCGATCCCAGCGGAAGAACCCAAACCGGAAACGAGCACGTCGATGCCGGTCTCCTCCTTAAAGCCCTCGGCCGCAATCTCGGCGATAGGAAGGCAGGTCGTGGAGCCGGCCACGGTAATGGAAGAGCTAGAAGATCCCGAAGAACAGGCGCACAGCGTAAGCGTAAGCACAGCGGCGCTCAGGACCGATACGATCTTTCTCATAGCATCACGCCGATCGCAGCATGGCGCCCACAGGTGCCGTCCTCGTTACGGTAGGAATAAAAGCGGTCGTTCTGACGCACGGTCGAAAGCTGGGTATCCACGATATTATCCGCGTCGACACCGACATCTACCAGCGCCTCGCGAATGGCAGCGGAAAGATCGAGCATGCGAGAGGTATTCGCATCGATGCAAGAGAACTCGGCGGCAAAGCGATCCATGAGTTCCTGGGATACCTCATATTCGTCACCCAAGATATGGGGGCCGATATAGGCGGAAACGTCGCTCGCATCGCAACCGGCAGCATCGCAAAGCGCCTGGCACGCCTTGGCGGAAATACGTGCAATCGTGCCCTTCCAACCGGAGTGCACCACGGCAAATCCGCCGGGGGCCACCAGCACCACGGGAACGCAGTCGGCAAAGCAGAGCAGCACGGGTACGTTATGCGCCGTACAGACGATGGCATCGCAGCCCTCGGCAATCTGCTCGCGGACGTCCTCAAGGTCATCGGCGCCGTTCGAGGTCACCGCAACGATATGGTCACCATGGACCTGATTGGGAACGAGCAAGTTGTGCTCGCACTCGGCGGCACCCATAGCCTCGAGCACGCGACGACGATTTTCTTGAACAGCAAAGGGGTCATCGCCAACATGCGAGCCCAAATTGAGTGAGGAGTACGCATCTTCGGAAACACCACCGGCGCGCTCGGTGAAGGCAAAGCGAACATCGGATGTCGCGCCTTCCACCAACGTAACTCCATCATGGTCGACACGCGAAACGTTGTCCGCACGTGCTGCCATACTAAAGCCTCCTAATAACACAAGTACCGCGGCATCGCCGCTACAGCCCGCGTTTATACGGCTGTCATACTTCTCTAAAAGGATACCTGCTGCACTGGAGGCAATCGTAAAGGGAACGTAAAGAGATTGGAGGTTCTAGTTTACAAAGTCGAAATAAAAAGGGCGCGTCCATACGGACACGCCCCCGTGAGCAACAATGCAAAGAACGACTTAGAAGCTACCGCGCTTCAGGAAGTCGGGAAGCTCGAACTGATCGTTGCCGAAGTTAGGAAGCTCGGTGCCACCGACGTTGCGGGTCGGAGCGGCCTGAGCCGGGCTGGTGGCCGGAGCGGTGCGCTGCGGCTCAGCGGAGGCAGCGGCCTTGCTCTGAGACTGCTGAGCAGCAAAGAGCTCGTCCTGACGGTTGACGTTGGAGTCGGAGAAGCCCGTAGCGATGACGGTGATACGCACCTGATCGCCCAGGGACTCGTCGACAACGGTACCGAAGATGATGTTGGCCTCGGGGTCGACGGCGTTGGCGACAACGTCGGCGGCGTCGCTGATCTCCTGGATGCCCAGGTCCTTGGAACCGGCGATGGAGAGCAGCACGCGTGTGGCACCATCGATGGAGCTCTCGAGCAGCGGGCTGGAGATGGCCTGCTGGGCAGCGTCGACGGCACGGGTATCCCCAGAAGAGGTACCGATACCCATCATGGCGGTACCGGCCTGCTTCATGATGGTCTTAACATCGGCGAAGTCCAGGTTGATGATACCGGGGACGGTGATGAGGTCGGTGATGCCCTGGGTGCCCTGGGAAAGGACGCCATCGGCAATCGCGAAGGCCTCGAGCATGGTAGTCTTCTTCTCGGCGATGTCGAGCAGCTTATCGTTGGGGATGACGATCATGGTATCGACGCAATCGGAGAGGGTCTTAATGCCCTCCTCGGCGCTCTTCTTGCGCTTGCGGCCCTCGAAGGTGAAGGGCTTGGTCACGACGGCGACGGTCAGTGCGCCGACCTCGTTCATCGCGATATCGGCAACGATGGGAGCAGCGCCGGTACCGGTGCCACCGCCCTCGCCGCAGGTGATGAACACCATGTCGGCGCCAGCGAGCGCCTCGGCAATGTCGTCGCGGGACTCATCGGCAGCCTTGCGGCCAACCTCGGGGTTGGCGCCGGCGCCCAGGCCGCGGGTAAGGTCGGTGCCGATGTGCACCTTGATATCGGCATCAGAGATCGCGAGTGCCTGAGCATCGGTGTTGATGGCAACAAACTCGACGCCGCGGATGCCCTCTTCGATCATTCGATTGACCGCGTTGGTACCGCCGCCGCCGACGCCGACCACCTTAATGACGGCAAGGTAGTTGTTGATCTCTGTCTCGTGCATGTCGGTCCTCCGAACAAAGGTTATAGCCATAGCATGGGTCGACCCCTGCGCACATTAACCTTCAGGTTGAAAGTAAATGCAAAGGTAAACCGTATTATGGTTGCACATTATGAACGTATCAGTCAAATAATTGACCGTGAAAACCAAACAAACCAGATAAACGGCGTGGTATGGCCACTCAACAAAGCATCAACCAGCGCTATGAGGTCGGAGCATTCCTAAATGTGTAGTTGCCCGGAGAGCGCACATTGATATACGTTACGCCCTCTACCTGCGAAAGCAACTTGGTGACTACGCGTTCCTTCTTGGCGATATCGTCCGAATCGCCCAGCGACACCTCAATGCCGTTATTGAGGTTTGCCGAGATGGCTTCGACCGAAGGCGTGGAAATATCCTTGACTTGTCCCAAGAACTCGCTCGAAAAACCACGCACATAATCCAGGCCGGCCTTAACGGCCTTGGAGCTCACCGCCTGGCCGGAAACTGGAGCGACATCCGCCGAGACATCAGTCAGCAACACCGCGCCATAGTGCTTAGCGAGCGCCAGTGCGGCATCGATGCCGGTCAGGGTATTTGAGCCCTGCCCTGTCGTGATGACGTTGCCCTGGTCGTCCACTTCGACCGACGTCGACAGCGGGGCGATCCAGGTGTCATCATCCCCGATGGCCCAGGCTAGGTCATCGGAGCTGATATAGGCAATTGCGATGACCTTGCGCTCCATAGGCGTAATGATGAGCGTATGCGGGAACTGACGCTGAACATCCACGCCCGAGACCCACGGGTTCTGCTTGAGGTCCTCGGTAATCTGGTCGGGATCGACGTTAAAAAGCGACGTTCCCTCGGGCAAATCGATCAGCTGGATAGCATCGTGCTTCGTCACATGCTCGCTGCCTTGAATCTGAATATCAGTGGCGGTAAACAATCCAGAGTTAATCACCACGATGGCAACGACGACGAGCACGGCCAAGACGGCCAGAACGCCGCCCACGATTTTGCCTTTGCCTGTAACGACAGAAGCGGCGTCTGATGTTTTATTTGCCATCGCCCCAAGTGAAGACAACGGGTTGACGCCTTTTTTACCCGAAGGCTTCTTGGCGGTAGCCGGCACCGATGTCAGCGAGCGCGGTTTCGATGCGCCCAGCGTGCGACCCGGACGCAGCGTTTTAGTTCCCGTCGGTGGCTTAGGAGTTGCCATGGGACGGGCAGGCTTGGCGCCCATAACAGGCTTTGACGTCACCGAGGGACGCGAGGACTTTTTTGCGGCCGGACGATTACCGAGCTGCGAGCCGACGACCGGACGACTGGTCTGTCGAGCATGCCCGACAGACTTAGAGTGCGCGACGGTATTGCGTTGAGGTTTGGCAGGCGCGCCGGAACGCCCTCCGGCGCGGCGGAAGGTGGGTTTCGATGCTCTAGAAGCCGAGGAATTTAACTTCCGGTCTGAGCTCGATGCCATACGCCTCCCTCACCTTTCCGTGCACATGTCTGATAACCGCGGCAACGTCATCGGCCGAGGCAGTTCCGTTATTAACGATAAAATTAGCGTGAACGGGCGAAACTTCCGCGCCGCCAATCGAAAAACCCTTTAATCCACAATCCTCGATAAGCTTGCCCACGCTCGCATCGGGCAGGTTGCGAAAGACCGACCCGCAGGATGCGCGACCCATGGGCTGTGTACGCTTGCGCCTCGTCAGGTACCGCTCCATGCGCTCGCGAATGTCGGCCTTGGGCGCCAGTTTAAGCTTGAGCACGCACTCGAGGATGATCTCATTGCGGGGAAGGCTACATTCGCGGTAGCCCCAAGTGATCTCGGACCCCGCATAATGTTTGATACCGGATGCCGGGTCAAACGTTACGACATCCTCAACCAGCGAGCCAATCCACTCGGTCCGTGTGCCGGCATTCATAGATATCGCACCGCCAACCGAACCAGGGATGCCAACGGCAAACTCAAGGCCCGAGAGGCTACGCGACAGGGCATCGTTGACCAGGCGCGCAAACATCACGCCCGCACCGACCGTCAGCGTACAACCGTCATCGGCAACAACCGTGCGCTGAAACTCACGTCCGAGCGAAATGACGGCGCCGCGATAACCGCCATCGGCAACCAGCAGATTGGAGCCCTTGCCGATGATGACCCACGGCACCTGCTCGCGATCGAGCACCGCCACGGCGCGGCGGAGGGCATGATAGCTATGGCACGTCACAAAGAGGTCGGCCTTGCCGCCGATACGATAGCTCGTATGACGCGCAAGGCGCTCGTCCTCGATCACATCCGTGTCGATCATGCCCGAGAGCGCCATGACGGCGTTAAACAGACCCATTAGACTTAAGCGTCTTTCTTGGCAGTCAGATACTCAATGAACTCGGGACCGACGGTCGTAACGTCACCGGCACCCATAGTGAGCAGCAGGCCGCCCTCGCCCACCATCTGCTCGAGCTCCTGATTGAGCTCAAGACGGCTGGAGCAGTACACGACCTCCTTGCCAGGATGCTTGGCGCGCACGGTATCGGCGAGCATCTTAGAGGTGACACCCGGAATGGGCATCTCGCCAGCCGAGAACACATCAATCAGCAGCAGTTTATCGGCATTGGCAAATGCATCGGCAAAGTCGTCGCACAGGGCCTGCAGGCGCGAATAGCGGTGCGGCTGGAACACGACGTCGACGTGCTTGTAGCCCAGCGACGAAGCAGCAGCAAGCGTCGCCTTGATCTCGGTGGGGTGATGGCCGTAATCATCGACCACGGTGATGCCATCGATATCGCCCACGTGGGTAAAGCGACGGCGGACGCCCTCAAAGCTCGAGAGCGCCTTGGCGGCGGCGTCGATGTCAAGGCCCAGGACATGGGCGACGGTGAGCACCGCCGTGGCGTTGAGCATGTTGTGGCGACCGGGATTGCTCTTGATCTCCACAGCGTGCTCAGTGCCGTCCTCAAAGCGAACGATAAAATCGCTCTGGATGCCCTTGACATCCGGGTGCATGCAGACGATGTCGTTGCTCTCGGCAAAGCCGTAGGAAAGCACGTGACGACCCGTCGACTTGGCGAGCTCGACCAGATGCGGGTCCTCACCGCAGACGATGACGGTGCCGTCCTCGCCCACCAGGCTCATGAATTTGGCGAAAGTTGCCTCGATCTCCTCGATACCCGAGTAGTGATCGAGGTGGTCGGCCTCGACGTTGGTCACGATGACCACGTTGGGGTTCAGGAACAGGAAGGAGCTGTCGGACTCGTCGGCCTCAGCGACAAAGTAGTCGCCCGAGCCGTTCTTGCCGTTCGTGTCATAGCCCTCGACGATGCCGCCGATCAAGAAGCTCGGATCCAGACCCATGCGGTCGAGCATGGTGGCGCACATCGAAGACGTGGTGGTCTTGCCATGCGTGCCGGCAACAGCGACGGTGGTGTAGCCGTGGCCCAAAGCAGAGAGCATCTTGGCACGGGGCCACACGGGAATACCAAGCTCGCGAGCGCGCACGAGTTCAGGGTTGGACTCCGGAATAGCGGTGGAGACAACAACCACGTCGGGCTTGACCTCGTCGATCGTGGCGGCCTCATGGCCCACATGCACCTTCACACCAGCGCGGGTAAGCTGGCGGATATAACGTGACGTCTTAAGGTCGGAGCCGGTAACGGCATAACCGCGCTCGTGAAGAACGAGGGCGATGCCGCTCATGCCGGCGCCGCCGATACCGATAAAGTGGGCGCTCTTAAACTCGGGCGCGGAGGTTGCAGTCTGGGAATCAGCCATGTGCTCGTGTACTCCTTGCGTAAACACTGCCTGTAACCCGTTAACTGTACCGCACCTACCGCATCAGCGCGAGGGCGACCGACGATATCCCGTCTAACTAACGCAAACCCTCTACCGCATCCGCCAGAAGAGCGGCGGCCCTATCCTGAGCCAGACCACGCGCCGCCTGACGCATGGCGTCGCGCGCCGCCGCGTCATCGACCAGGTGCAGCAGTTCATCGGCAAAGGCAGAACCGTCGATATCGGCATCGGCGCAGAGCACGCCGGCCCCAGCGTCGACCAGATAACGGGCATTGGTGGTTTGGTGGTCGGCCGTCGCATGCGGGTACGGCACGAGCACCGAAGGCACGGCGAGTGCAGCGATCTCGGCCACGCTCGATGCGCCCGAACGCGAGAGCACCAAATCGGCAGCAGCCAGCATATCGCCCATGTTGTCGATGTAAGGCTGGACGCGGTAACGCTTCGCCTCCTCGGGCGTCAGCGCCAAAGCGCGCTCGGTCTCCTCAAAGCCGTCGGCACCCGTCGAATGCAACACATAGAGGTTCTTGCGCGAAAGCAGCTCGTTTTTGAGCGAAGCCACACGCTCGTTGAGGTGCTGGGCGCCAAGTGAACCGCCAAAGACGAGCAGCAGCGTAGCGTCCTCGGGAACGCCAAGTGCCTTGCGGCCGCGAGCGCGATCGCCCTCGATCACCGAGCGACGTACGGGGTTGCCGGTCATGAGCACGTGGTCAGGGTCACCTTCGCGCTCAAAGACCGAACGCGCTGCCGGCACCGAGATGCACACGCGGGCGGCGTGGGAGTTCATCATCTTGTTGGCCAGGCCCGGAACAGAGTTCTGCTCATGCAGCAGATACGGAACGCCCGCGCCCTTGCACCACCCCAGCAGCGGAACCTCGACATAGGCACCAAAACCAATGGCGGCATCGGGCTTGCCGACCTTTGAGAAATGACTGGCGAGCGCACGCTTGGCTTTGTTGACACGCCACAGCGAGGTCAGCGCCGTCCAAGGACGGGAGCGGTCGAAGCCCGTGACCGTAATGGGCACAAAATCAAACCCAGCCTCGGGGACCAGACGACCCTCGAGCTTGCGCGACTGGCCCACGAACACAACGTGGTGGCCACGGTCACGCAGCTCTTCGGCCAAGGCGAGCGCGGGGTTGATGTGCCCGGCCGTGCCGCCGGCTGCAATAGCAACGGTCATTTTATCGGTCATGGTAGTCCCTTCGTACACGCGGTCCCTGGTCGTCGGTACGCAGACGCGCCGACGGGTCCGAGTTCAAATCGATTCGATTATATCCGCCGCCCGCGTTGCGAGGGCTGGGGCGCTGAGGACGACCTTGCGGCGCCGTTCGCTGACGCGGGCGGGCTGCCGGCTCGGTCGCAGAGCCATCCAGGACGGTAAAACCGTTACGCGAAGATCGCTCGCCGCGCACGTGGGGCACGCCGGCGGTACTCTCATCCATAACGGCAAAGCTCTCGCGGCGGCGGTCATACTCATCGCGGCGGGCGCTCTCGTACGAAACGCGCAGGATCAACCCGGCAAGCATGAGCGACACAATAATCGACGAACCGCCGTAGCTAATAAACGGCAACGGTTTGCCCGTCATGGGAAACACGTTGAGGATGCCCAGCGCGTTAATCAAAAACTGCACTGCGAGAATGACCGCGGAGCCAGACGCCATAAGCGCGCCCCGGCGATCGGTCGCCTGCTCGGCAATGCGAAACGCCGAGTAGATCAGCATCGCAAACACCAAGAAGAACAGCACGGTTCCGACAAAACCGACTTCCTCGCCAATGATGGCCAGGATGTAGTCATTGTGCGCCTCGGGCAGATACGAGTACTTCATGGTTGAGTTGCCGATGCCACGGCCGAACAGACCGCCCGAGGCAAAGGCCATAATGGCAAGCGTGGCCTGATAGCCGTCACCATACTCGTCGGCCCAAGGGTTCAAGGCAACCTGAATACGCACCATACGGTACGGCTCTGCGACAAGCGCAATCACGATCACGAGAATGCCGAAGATTAGCACGCCGATGATAAATCTGGGGTCGAGACCCGCAAACAACGCCATGCACATGAGGGTCAACAGGATGATCAGGACAGTACCGAAATCGGGCTGGATAAAGATCAGAAAGAGCGAAATGCCCAGGTAGATGCCCATCTTGCGAAGGAATTCGTTGATGTTGCCACCGGGCGAAAAGAAGCGATCAAGCATGATGGCCGAATACGCAATGGCAAATGGCTTTAAAAACTCGGAAGGCTGGAACTGAATACCGGCGATGTTAAGCCAGCGCGTGGCGCCACGGCTGCCGCTGCCCACCAAGAACACCAGAAACAGTAGCCCTATCATGCCTATGAGGAAGATCCTGAGCACATCCTCCCCAAACCAGCTGTCCGGCAAAACGCGCACGATGGCAATCAGCGCCAGAACACCGACCACGGCAAACGCGGCCTGTCGACCCAGAAAAAACGTCGCCGAGCCATTCTCGTGCAGCGCCTCGACCGAAGACGCCGAGTACACCATCAGCAGGCCAAAGCATACCAAGGTAAACAGGCAGGCCATGAATATCAAACGGGGGCGCATGATACGGGCGGGAACGCCGGCAATATAGCGTTCGCTAAACGACTGCCCGCCGCGACCGGAACGCGGAGTGCTGCGCCGCGAGGAAGCACGGTCCGAGTCGGGCCTCCTCATACCTTGTCGGGGGCTCTCCTCTCTCACCGGCAACCCCTATTCCATTTGCGATTTCGCCGCAGCGGCAAGCTGGGCCACATAGTCCTTAAACACGCGGCCGCGCTCCTCATAGCCCGAGAACTCATCGAACGAAGAGCAGGCAGGAGAAAGTAAGATCACGTCGCCACGGCTCGACAGCGAACGGGCGACGTCCACGGCATCGCGCAGGTCATCCGCCTGGGCGATATCCACATCGCCGTCGACATCGGCCTCGTCCATAGCGGCGGTGAAACGCTCGCGCGCATCGCCAAAGCAGACGACCGAGCGTACGTTATCCATAACAACGCGCGCGAAGTCCGTGAGCGGCGTGCCCTTATCGTGGCCGCCGAGCAGCAAGATCACGTCGTCATCGGGAAATGCCGTCAGTGCCTTCTCGACCGCATCGGTGTTGGTCGCCTTGGAATCGTTGACGTAGCGCACGCCGTCAATCTCGCCACACGGCTCCACGCGGTGCTCGAGCGGCTGGAACGAGGCAAGACCGCGGCAGACACCATCGACATCGGCACCGACCGCCAAGGCAGCCGTGGCGGCGCACAGGGCATTGATAACATTGTGATGGCCCGAGATCTTGAGCTCGGATGTAGCGATGAGCGGGGTCTCGACGCCCTTCAGGCGCACGACCATCTTGCCGTCGCGCACAAAGGCGGCATCCTCGCCCTCAGGCTCGTCAAAGGCAACCTTGCAGATGCGACGACCCGGCGTGTAGATGTACTCAGCGAACTCGTGAATGCCGGCGTCTTCGACGTCGACAACCGCCAGATCGTCATCGACCATATTGTCAAACAGTTTGATCTTGGCAAGCGCGTAGTTCTTATGGCTCTTATGCCAGCCCAAGTGGTCGGGAGTGATGTTGAGCAGCACCGCCACGCGGGGGTGGAGCTCGGTTGTCGTAGCAATCTGATAGCTCGAGAGCTCAGCCACAAACCACTCGTTGTGGGCTCGGCCGTCAATCTCGTTGACCGGCGGCTCGCCGATGTTGCCGACAGCAACGCTGGCCTCGCCGGCAGCCTTAAGCAGATAATCAGCCAGCGACGTGGTGGTCGTCTTGCCGTTGGTGCCCGTGATGGCAATCCAGTTATCGGGCGACAGGCGATAGGCAAACTCGGGCTCACCCATAATCTGGGCGGCATGCTCGCGCCCGGCCTTAAAGAAGCCCGAGAACTCCGAGATGCCCGGGCACGTCACGCATACGTCATAGGCGCCCTCGACCTGTTCGGTCCCATAGACAAACGACGCACCAGCAGCCTCGAGCGCACGCGTGGCGTCATTGGGTTCAGAGGTGCCACCGCCATACACGGTAACGGCACTTACGCGCTCGGGATGTGCCAGCGCCCAGCGGGCGACATCGAGACCGGATTTGCCCTGACCCAAAACGAGCAGGCTAAAGACATCAGCAAGAGGCATGAAAGACCACTATCCCAACTGGAAGAACAGGGCAAGGCCAACGGCACCAAAGGCAGCAGCGATAATCCAAAAACGGATGACGACCTTGGTCTCGGCCCAGCCCTTCTTTTCGAAATGATGATGGATGGGCGCCATAAGGAAGACGCGCTTGTGCGTAAAGTGGAAGTAGACAACCTGAATCATGACCGACAGGGTCTCAACGATAAACAGGCCGCCGATGATGAGGGAGACGACCTCGGTGTTGGTCATGATGGACGTGCAGGCAAACGCGGCGCCTAGGGCAAGCGAGCCGGTATCGCCCATAAAGATGCTCGCCGGATAGCAGTTGAACCACAGAAAGCCCAAGCAGGCACCGGCACACGCGGTGCAGAAGATGGACAGGTTCACGTCTCCGTGCAAAAACGCCATGGCAGCCATGGCGAGCATGGCAATCATGGAGGTGCCGCCAGCAAGACCGTCAAGGCCATCGGTCAGGTTCACGGCATTAGAAAGACCGGCGATCATCAGCCAGCAAAAGACAATGTAGAGCCACGGGAACGAAAGGCCGCAGATGGTGGTCGAAAGCACGCCAAGGTCAATCGTCAGGCCGCCGGGAAAACGAATCTCGGGGGCGACGCCGCACCAGTTAACGGCAAGTACCGTAAAGGTGACACAGATAATGGTTAGGCCGATCATCTTGGCATGAGGCGTCAGACCGAGCGAGCGCCCATGCGTAACGGAGGTCAGGTCGTCGATCAGGCCCAGCACGCCTGTCGCCAGCGTGGCGAGCAGCACGAGCACGAGCTCGGTGGTGAGCTTGCCCATCAGCAGGCAGGTCAGCGAAATCGCGACGAGAATGACAACGCCACCCATGGTGGGCGTTCCCTGCTTAACCAAATGACGCTTGGGGCCGTCGGCACGAACCTGCTGGCCGATACCCTCGACCTTAAGTAGCTTGATCCACCACGGCATGAGCAGCAGCGCAATGGCAGCGGCGATGCCAAGCCCCAAAAAAGCCTGATACGTTGGATACGAGGGATTGCCGAACATGGGCTAGCACACACCTTCCACAAAGCGGTCGAGCTCAACAAAGCGGGAACCCTTGACCAGTACAACATCATGTTTTTCAAGCGCGCCGCCCATGCGGTCGAGCACCTGCTGATAATCGGAGAACACCTGGATGCGGTCCTCGTCCATGCCCATCATGCGCGCGGCATCGGCCATAAGCTGGGCCAGCTCACCACCCACGCACGCCAGCATGTCGAGCTTCTTGGCGGCGGCATAGGCGCCCACGAGCTCATGCATGCGAGGAGCCTCATCGCCCATCTCGCCCATCTCGCCCAGGATCGCCATGCGAGACCCCGTGCACGAAAGCGAGCACAGCAGATCGAGACCAGCAGCCATGGATTCGGCGCTGGCGTTATAGGAATCGTCGATGACGCGGGCACCGCTCTTGGCGCGCTTGATCTCCTGGCGGTGCCCGGTGATCGTGAGGCCCCTAAAGGCAGCATCGATCTGCTCGGGCGTCACGCCCAGGCGATAGGCAACTGCGGCGGCCTTAACGGCATTTGGGACGGACTGCACGCCGGGGATGGCAAGCATGGTATCGGTCGTCTCACCCTGGCCAAAATCGAGCGTAAAGACCGGACGGCCCTCGTCATCAACACGAATGTCGCGGGCACGGACCTCATCATCGTCCGAGACGCCGGCCAGCATCACATCGATACCAGCAGGCTGGGCGAACGTATCGCGAATGAACGGCGTAAAGTCGTCCTCACCGCCCAAAACCAGCAGCGGCAAGAAGTCGCCGGCGGCGCACATACCCTGGACAATCTCGGCCTTAGCGCGGGCGATGTTCTCGCGGCTGCCCAAAATGCCGATGTGAGAGGTACCAATCTTGCTCACGATGGCAAGGTTGGGATTGGCGGACTGGGACAGGCGCTCAATCTCGTGGAAATGGTTCATGCCCATCTCGAGCACCAGGACCTCGGTATCGGCCGGAGCAGAAAGCACCGTGAGCGGCATGCCGATCAGGTTATTGAAATTGCCCTTGGTGGCCCAGACACGATAGCGCTTGGCGAGCACGGAGGCGAGCACGTCCTTGGTCGTCGTCTTGCCGATGGAACCGGTAATACCAACGACCAGGCAGCCAAGCTCCAGACGGTACGCGTGCGCCAAACGCAGCAGAAAGTCCTCGGGATCATCGGTCAGCAAGATGGCACAGCCCTTGTCCTGCGCCAGCGAGACCAGCTCGGCTTCGGGCTCACGCGTCATCACGACGGCGCCGGCACCCGACTGGACGGCACGGGAAGCAAAATCATTGCCGTCGACGTTTTCACCGGGAAAGGCGACGAAAATCGTCCCTTCCTCGACCTGACGCGAGTCGATAACGCACCCGCGGCATACCCGATCGGCTTCTCCCGTCACGGTTCGGGCCCCTGTTGCGGCCGCGAGGTTGTTGACGGCGATCTCTATCATTGCAGCTCCCCTGTAAACCTAATAATGCTATCGGCGTATTGTATCCCAGCGCCGCACATGCGTGGTGCAGGGCATGTGAACACCCTCATATGGGACAACAAACCACGCCCCAAAGATTGTAACCCCCTACTTCGTGTGCGGGATACCCAGCACGTCGAGCGCGTTGGCCATAATGGACTGGAACGGCACCGCAGCGGCATCTGAGCCGCTCGGCGTTCCGTCGAGCGTGATATAGCACAGCACCTTGGGCGATTGTGCCGGCGCAAAGCCCATAAAGGACGACATGTAGTTCTCCTTGAGGTAGCCGCCGTTCTCGTCGGCTCGTTCGGCCGTACCGGTCTTACCCGCCACGTCATAGCCGTCAACCGCGCCGCCAACGCCCGTTCCCTCGGACACGACCGTCTGCATGCACGATGTCACCTGGGATGCGGCGTCCTCAGAAATCGCGCGTTCGCCTTCGCCCCAGTCCTTCTCGTCGCCTTTGCTGGACTTATAGAAGTGCGGGGTCATCATCACGCCGCCGTTGGCGATGCCGCCCACGGCACGTGCGATCTCAATCGGCGAGACGGACAGCGCCTGTCCAAAGCTCATCGATCCCAGCGTGGCGCCGTCATACTGGTCACGCTCCTTGACGATGCCCAGGCTCTCGCCCGGAAAATCGACACCGGAGCTGTGACCGATGCCCCACTTGTCCACATAGGCGGCAAAGTCGTCGGCACCGATCTTGCGCCCCACCAGGACAAAGCCCACATTGGACGAACGGCGCATCATCTCGCGCACATCCATGGTCATGCCATAGTCGCGCTTATCGGCATCGGTAACGGTATCGTCGCCCACCTTGATGCTCGCCGGCACCTCAAACGACGTACTCGATCGTACGACGCCCAAGTCGAAGCCGGCGCCCGCCACGAGCGTCTTAAAGACCGAGCCGGGCTCGTAGGCGTCAGTGACCAGGCGCAGGTTCATATCCTCGGTCTTGGCGTTCTCCAGATCGGTCTGGTCGTAGGTCGGGTACGAGCAGGCTGCGAGAATTTCACCGGTCGTGGGGTCGGTGACCAAAGCCGAGCCGTTCTTGGCCTTTGTCTTCTCGACAGCCTCTGCCAGAGCATCCTCAGCCGCACGCTGGATATTGACGTCGAGCGTCGTCACGATATCAACGCCGTCGACCGCGGCCACCTTTTTATAGGCACCGCCCGCGATATAGCTGCCGTCCCTCGCGCGCTCGCGCACGAGAGAACCGTTCGTGCCGGTCAGAAGCTTGTTGTATTGCTTTTCGAGACCCGTCAAGCCGTCGTTGTCCACATTCACTACACCCAGCACCTGCGATGCCAGATTGCCGTATGGATATACGCGCTTCATGGCCTGCTCAAAAAGCACGCCGGGCAGGTTCTTCTTCTCCAGCACCGCAGCATCGTCTTCGTCCACTTGGCGCTTGATATACACCCAGGTGCCATCGGACTCGACGAGCTTGCGGCAGGTCTTTTTATCGATTCCAGTTGCCTTGACCAGCGCCGACACCGTCTTGTCGACATCCTCGACAAGCTGCGGGTTCACGGCGATGTTGCGACATTCGACCGACGACGCCAGCACGTTACCGTTGCGGTCGTAGATGGTGCCGCGTTTGGCATAGAGGGTCTGCGCAAGCAGGCGGCGCGCATCGGCACGCTCGCGCAGTTTATCGGCTTCGACAATTTGATAGTCGGCAAGGCGAAAGACGCCCAAGCCCAAGCCAAGCCCAATGAATCCCATGACGGCTTTGCGGCGAGGCAGAGGCGCGCCTGTGAGCCATTCGGTCGACGAGCTCTTGCGCGACCTGGTGTTATGCACTTGAGGGCCGCCCGAGCCGCGAAGTCGCGACGCCGGGTCGTTGCCACGGGACTGCCCGGCGTTGTAAGATTGCCGACCCGTTCCTTGATAACCAGAACGTCCCCGCGACGAGGGACGTCCAGAACCGCGGCCCCCATCGGAACCGCGGCGATAGTCATTTGTCATACTCAGCTACCGTCTTGCTACTGAGCGGTCGCGGTCGCGTTGGCGCCCGCGGCTGCATCCTGCGAAAAGTCAAGTGTAACGCTCTCGCTGGGCTCCACCATGCCATAAGCGCCCGCAAGGTCGCGAATGCGCGTGTCGGCGCCATAGACCGAATGCATGACCTCCAGGTCGGAGCTCTCATCGGTCGCCTTTTCGAGCGTGTTGGTAAGCTCGGCGTTGCTGTTGAGCACCTGGGCCGTAACGCCGGCGAGCGCCACGCGGGCGACGCCGATCGTCATGAAGATAGCCGCAATGATGCAAAACGTTTTAAGAACGCTCATGAAAACCGGGCTTACCGCCTGGTTTGCCTGACGGCCCGCGCCCGTGTAGACATCAAAGCGCGGCGTGCGCTGCTCACGGGGAGCAACGGGGGCCTGCGGCGTCTCACGATAGGCGGGCATGGCGTTCATATCATAGGCGAGTGCTGCGCTTG
This sequence comes from Collinsella sp., assembly GCA_046995905.1. Taxonomy (GTDB): domain Bacteria; phylum Actinomycetota; class Coriobacteriia; order Coriobacteriales; family Coriobacteriaceae; genus Collinsella. The sequence continues at coordinate 1,069,488 of JBKXET010000001.1, read as the reverse complement.
AAGTGTTGTAGCCCATGATATGCCGCCTCCCATCCCGAGTACGTTGGTAGTGTGTTTAAGCTTCGTTTATGGTGCGAGCGGGAGGTCCAATATCGCGCGGTCGCGCCTACAGACGCTGCGCCACGCGGATTTTGGCTGATCTCGCCCGAGGGTTGCGCTCAACCTCATCAGGCTGGGCAACCAAGGGTTTGCGAGTGATGACCTTGAGTATCGGCACGTTGCCGCACACGCACACCGGAATCTCCGGCGGACACGTGCACCCCTGGCTCATCTCCTTAAAGTGGTTCTTTACGATACGGTCCTCGAGCGAGTGATACGAGATGACGCAGATACGTCCGCCCGGGTTGAGCCACCTGGTGGCGGCATCAAGCCCTCGTTCGAGCACATCGAGCTCGTGATTGACCTCGATGCGAATGGCCTGGAAACTTTTCTTGGCCGGGTGTCCGCCATGCCGACGAGCGGCAGCCGGGATACCCGCCTTGATGATCTCGACAAATTGGCCGGTGGTTTCGATCGGTTCTTGCTCGCGGCGGCGCACGATCTCGCGCGCGATCTGCGAGGCAAACTTCTCTTCGCCGTAGACGCGTAGAATCCGGGCGAGGTCGTGTTCGTTATAGGTGTTGATGACCTCAGCTGCGTTTAAGGTGTTATTACCCGGATCCATCCGCATGTCCAATGGGGCGTCCTCGTTATACGAAAAGCCCCTGCCAGGGATATCGAGTTGCGGTGACGAAACGCCCAAATCGAACAGGAAGCCATCGACCCCGGGCACCTCGGCCGAGCAAAGCAGCTCGTCCAAGTCGCCGAAGTTGCCCTTCAGCAGCTGGTGCGGAACTCCGGGAACCTCGCGGTCCAGACGGGCGCCAGCGGCCTCGAGGGCCATGTCGTCCTGATCGACGCCGAGCAAAAGGCCCGTCTCCCCCACCTGCGCGGCCATCTTTACCGAATGGCCGGCACCGCCAAGGGTGCAATCGCAGACAACGGAGCCGCTCTTTAGCCGCAGCGACTCAAGCACTTCGCCGAGCATGACAGGTTCATGCCGATATTCTTGTGTCAAGATCCCACGCCCCATCCGTTACCCGTGCCTTGCCCTTACGAGAAGAAGAGGTCCAGCAGGGCCTCATCGTCATCGTCCTCATCGGCCGCGGCGCGATCCCAAACCTCAAGGTGGTCGTAGTTGCCCACAACCGTGACCTCGCGGTCGAGGTTCGCCTGCTTGCGGAGAGACTCGGAAAGACCGATACGACCGGCGCCGTCCACGTCCATCGACGTGGTGCGCTTGTTGATCGCCCTCATGAGCTTCTGGTCGTTAATGTCACGCGGGTTAAAACCCTCGTGGCCCTCACGACCCGCGAAGAGTCCTTCGACCCACTTATCGAAGGCCTCGGCAGAGAACACGTACAGAGCATCGACATCCAGGGCTTTGAACACGCGAACGTGCTCTCCAAGTTCCTCGCGAAGGGGTGCAGGCAGGGACAGACGACCTTTTGCATCGAGATTGCGCTCGTATGCACCAGTCATTCCCATGTGCGCCCTCCCCTCGGTTACTCAGATGGCACGTACGCGGGGAACCACCCCGCCTGTCGACGTCATTAATAATATGGGGAACCGCCCCATTTTTCAACACCTTTCCCCACCCCTTCCCCCACCCCGCCCCACCACTCCACCCTCCATATATTGCAAAACACCCCCAAGCATATGTTCGAAAACACAATATGTTGTGTTTACAGCAACGACGGGATGCCACCTGTGGCACCCCGCCTTTCAACCTCAACCTTCAAGTTGACCTTGAGGCGATTTTTGCGTCCCCTTACATGCCGTTCACATCGCCCCCAAACTCCCCCACCCACGGTACACACGGCCCACCACCGCGTCGGTGTCTGGCGAAAAATGGGACGGGCCCCAGATTGCCCATGCGCGCAAAAGTGCGTCTCGGCAATCTGGGGCCCGTCCCATTTAATATTTATAAATATGCAGGTCAGCGAGGTGCTAGCGATGTGCTAGCGATGTGCTAGCGGATGCGCCGCCAGATAGACCTCGGTCAGTTGCGTTCGGTCGACATGCGTGTAGACCTGCGTGGTCGATATATCGGCATGTCCCAAGATCTCCTGTAGCACACGCAGGTCGGCACCGCCCGCGAGCATGTGGGTGGCAAAGGAGTGGCGCAAGGTATGGGGATGGAGCCCCACCAGCCCCACCTGACGCCCATACCGCTCGCATATCGCATGCACGGCCTGGCGCGACAGGCGACGTCCGTTCTTATTTAAAAAAACCGCCGAGGTCTCGGTTCCGCGGGCATGGGCCGCCAAGCGAGAACGTCCCTCAGTTACATAGAGCGTCAGAGCTCGCGCCGCGCTTCCCACCAGTGGGGACAGGCGTTCCTTTGAGCCCTTACCGCGAACGAGTACAAAACCATCGTCAATATGGATATCGCCCACATCGAGCCCAACCAGCTCACTCACACGCAAACCGCATCCGTAGAGCACTTCCAAGATGGCATGGTCGCGCAGTCCCATCTCGCCCTCGGGATAGTCTTGATCGAGCAGCGCCGAGACATCCTCCACCGATAGATACTCCGGCAAACGCTCAGCCTTTTTAGGCAGGCGCAACGCCGCCGTTGGATTTTGGGCCACAGCCCCATCGCGCACCAAAAAGGCATGCAGGCCCTTCACGGCCGCAAGCGCACGCTCCACCGAGGCATCGGAATAGCCCCCATCGCGACGGTCGGCGACAAAGCCCTCCACGACCTGACGAGTCACCTCTTCAAAAGACACAATACCCGCCCGCTCCAGATAGGCGCAGTACGTCGTCAGGTCACGACGATAGGCCGCAATCGTGTTGCGCGCCAAACCCCGCTCGACCGCGAGGTAATCGAGATACTCCCCCGCCGCCACGGCGAGCGACGAGGGAGTAGCTTCGGTATGTTCTTTGTTCGCCGGCACCCTTAGTCCGTAGCGAGGTTCATGGGCGTCACCTGCAGGCGATCGACACCCTCGTGCTGACCGATCGAGGCACGCACGAACTCTCGGAACAGCGGCTGCGGGTTGGTCGGGCGGCTCTTGAACTCGGGGTGAGCCTGGGTTGCCACATACCACGGATGCACGTCGCGCGGCAGCTCGACCATCTCGACCAGGCGCTCGTCGGGCGACAGACCCGAGATAACCAAGCCGGCGTCCTCGAGCTGGTCACGGAAAGCGTTGTTGAACTCAAAGCGGTGACGGTGACGCTCGTAGACGAGTTCCTCACCATATGCCTCGCGAGCAAGGGTATCGGCGGCGAGCTTGCACGGATAGGCGCCCAGGCGCATGGTGCCGCCCTTCTCGGTCACGTCCTCCTGCGAGCTCATCAGATCGATGACGCTATACGGACCGTCCGGATCAAACTCGGAGGAGCTGGCACCGGCAAGGCCAACGACATTGCGGGCGAACTCGCACACGGCGACCTGCATACCCAGGCAAATGCCCAGATACGGAATCTTGTGCTCACGGGCAAACTCGGCCGCGAGGATCTTGCCCTCCAGGGCGCGCTTGCCAAAGCCGCCGGGGACCAGGATGCCCGAGGCGTCGCCCAGAACCTCGGAGACATTCTGCTCGTCGAGGCTCTCGCCGTCGACCAGCTGGACGTCCACATGGCGATCGTAGAAGACGCCCGCATGGTGCAGGGCCTCGATAACCGACAGGTACGCATCGGGCAGCTGCGTGTACTTACCCACGACGGCGATCTTCACCTTGTCGGCGTGATGGTTGGCGTGATTCTGTTTGCGCAGGAACTCGTTCCACTCGCTCATGTCGCGCTCACGCGGATCCAGACCCAGGCGCTCGCAAATGCGCAGGTCAAAGTCCTGCTCGGCAAGCAGCTGCGGAACATCGTAAATGCTCGCGCAGTCCTCGTTGGTAAAGACGCAATCGGTGTCGACGTCGCAGAAGCTTGCGATCTTTCCGCGGATAGCGTCATCGATATGGTGGTCGGAGCGCAGCACGATGATATCGGGCTGGATGCCAAAGCTGCGGAGCTCCTTGACGGAATGCTGCGTGGGCTTGGTCTTGACCTCATGGGCGGCGGCGATATAGGGAACGAGCGACACGTGGATGTAGCAGACGTTCTCGGGGCCGGCCTCCTTGCGGTACTGACGGATGGCCTCGACAAACGGTTGGGACTCGATGTCGCCGATCGTGCCGCCCAGCTCGGTGATGACTACATCGGAGCCGGTCTGCTCCTCGATGCGGCGGAACTTGTCCTTAATGGCATTGGTGACGTGGGGAATCACCTGCACGGTACCGCCCAAAAAGTCGCCGCGACGCTCGCGGGCGATTAGGCTTTTGTAGATGGCACCGGTCGTAAAGTTGGAATCGCGGGTCAGGTTCTCATCAATAAAGCGCTCGTAATGACCCAGGTCCAGGTCGGACTCGTAGCCGTCCTCGGTAACGAAGACCTCACCATGCTGGAACGGGCTCATGGTACCGGGGTCGACGTTCAGATACGGGTCGGCCTTCTGCATCGTTACTTTGTAGCCACGCGACTTGAGCAGACGGCCCAGCGAGGCCGCGGTGATACCCTTGCCCAGGGACGAAACCACGCCACCGGTTACGAACACATGCTTGGTCATATTGAGTTACCTGCGCTTCCCGTAGAAGTTGTTTATCCACATCTTACGGGTCTTCATTGTAATACTCGCACCGCGAACCGTTCGCAATTTTTCTCGCGTGCGATTGCATTTCTCATTCTTGAAACAAAACGCCGCCCGGTTTCCCAGGCGGCGTCGCTATGGCAAGGGTTACATGCTGCTATCGATCAGCAGCCTCGTCCTCAAGCATTTCTTGAACGAGCATGCCGGTACGGACGCCCTCAAGATACCACTCGCCACGTTCGGTGAGGCAAATGCCATTTGCAAGCTGACCGCCGTCTTCGCTATAACGCGAGACGACATCAATCATGCCTTCGGAATCCAAGCGATCGATTGCGGCGCGGGCACGATACGGCGAAACCCCCACGCGCTCGGCAAGCGTTTTGCGCGAGAAACCATACGGCCCGCCATTGTCTTTGGTTTGCTGGTCGATCTCCATCAACACCAGCACCTCGACACGCTTCATATCGTTGACACTCGCACGACCCTTGCCCGCCATAGCAGCCTCCTCAAACCGAGCACGAGCATCTAACGCGCCGTGCGCGACCGACACACCTCACGATGGCAGGTAATATCCATCATGCGGCATCCCGCTAAGGATGAAACAGTTACGGTTATTGTATACCGCTCAAATTGTCTCTAGGCAGGTAAACAGCTATTTTTCGTCGAAATAGGCGCTTTATTGATCAAAAAGCCGTACCGGGCGCTAACCCGATACGGCCAAAATGCAATGCAATTACCGCGGTGCTTCAAACTTAGCGATGGAAGAAACCGCGGCGCTCAAACTTGGGCTCACAGCACACGTTGATACCAAGTTTGCGCAGTACCGTCTCGTCCGTCGGCGAGATAATCACGCTAAAGAAGGCATCGCAACCGCGCAGCTGCTCCAGGCCCGAAAGGACGCGAGCGGCCGTCTCACTCGTGGCCGAGGTGATCGACAGCGCCATAAGTGTCTCGTCGGTGTGGAGGCGCGGGTTTTTGCTGCCCAGGAAATGCGTCTTGAGCTTGCTGATGGGCTCGATCGCCTCATCGCTAATGACCTCGAGCTCAAGGTCGACGCCCGAGACATGCTTGAGGGCGTTCATAATGAGCGAACTTGCGGCACCCAGGCGCGTGGAGGTCTTACCGGTCACCACGGAGCCATCGGGCATGACCATGGCACCCACGGGACCACCCGTCAGCTGCTCCCTGGTGAGGGCCGCCGAGCGCGCCGGTGAGTAGTTCTTATCGATGCCGGCTTTCTTCATAATAATCTTGAGACGGTCGACTTGCTCATCGCCCACGCCGGTACGGCGCACATTTTCGACCGCGGTAAAGTAGCGGCGGACGATCTCCATCTTGGAAGCGTCGCGGCAGGCATCGTCATCGGTGATGGCAAAGCCGACCATATTGACGCCCATGTCCGTAGGACTCTGGTAGGGGCTCTTGCCCAGAATCTTTTCCATCAGAGCACGGACCACCGGGAAGGCCTCGACGTCGCGGTTGTAGTTGACCGTGGTCTTGTTGTAGGCCTCAAGGTGGAACGAATCGATGATATTGGCGTCGTCGAGGTCAGCCGTGGCGGCCTCGTAGGCAATATTGACCGGATGCGTCAGAGGAAGATTCCAGACCGGGAAGGTCTCGAACTTGGCATAGCCGGCGGCGGTACCGTGCTTATGCTCGTGATACAGCTGCGAGAGGCAAGTGGCGAGCTTGCCCGAGCCGGGGCCGGGTGCCGTCACGACAACGAGCGGACGCGTGGTCTCGACAAACTCGTTCTTGCCGTAGCCATCATCGGACACGATCAGATCGACATCGTGCGGGTAGCCCTCGATGGGATAGTGCAGCTTGGCAGGAATGCCGAGCGCGTTCAGGCGGTTGCGGAACACATCGGCAGCAGGCTGGCCGGCGTACTGGGTGATGACCACAGCCGCGACGGCAAAGCCGTTGCCGCGGAACAAGTCAACCAGGCGCAGCACATCCTCGTCATAGGTAATGCCAAGGTCACCGCGAGCCTTGTTTTTCTCGATGTGGTTCGCGTTGATCGCGATGATAACCTCGACATCGTCGGCGATGCTCTTGAGCATGCGGAACTTGCTGTCCGGTTCAAAACCCGGCAGCACGCGGCTCGCATGATAGTCATCGAACAGCTTGCCGCCAAACTCCAAATAGAGCTTGCCACCAAACTGTGAGATGCGCTCCTTAATGTGAGCAGCCTGCAGCTCGATATACTTCGCGTTGTCGAAACCCTGGCGCATGTATGGCTCCCGTCCCGTTTCCAATTAATGTTCTAGGCGATTATAACGGAGCAGACCCTCCCCAACGCCCAAGCAATCAACTGGCACCAACCAAACACGCCATCGATAAGTTGCGGTGAAATAGTTCCCCCTTTAACCCCTCAAGACGGCCAAACAGGAACTATTCCACCGCAACTTCCCCTTTTTGGTTCAAACAAACCTGGCCTTTGTATCAATAATGGAAACGTCGCAGGTTGAGCATAAGCCAGCGAAAGCCCGCCAGAGTAGGCAAAGCGCCCTCTGCACCAACAATGGAAAGCGCCGCAGGCAGAGGACGGACAGCGAGCGCCGTCCAGGACGTACAAGTTGGCATGAAAAAGGCGAGGCATAGACCTTTTGGTCATGCCTTGCCTTTTGAATGACAAATTGTCGTCCTGGGCGGCGCGCAGCGTCGACTGGTTGCGCGGTTCGTAGAACCGCGCAACATAAGTGCGCCCCCTCCCGCGCACGGAACGGGAGGGGGCTAAAGGTAGGAGTCTACCGGTGGGTTGACCCCACCGGACAGACGATGACCAGGTGATCCTCTACAGGATCGTCAAGGTTTCCGTGGGGTACCCGTTGGGTACTTAGATCAGCACGCAGGCGACGGTCAGGATGACGGCGCAGACGACGGAGAGAGCGACAATGAGCTTAAGGGCAAACTTGAGCCAGGTCGTCCACTCGATCTTGGCCAGGGCGAGACCGCCCATGATGGCGCCGGAGGTCGGGGTGAACAGGTTCACGACACCGATGGCGGCGGAGAAGATCATGACCATGACCTCGGGCGAGAAGCCGAGCTTAACAGCCAGCGGTCCCATGATGGGCATGGAGACGGTAGCCATACCAGAGGTCGAGGGGATCAGGAAGGACAGGCCGAAGTAGACCAGGAAGCTCATGGGAGCGAAGATCACGCCGGACAGGCCAGCCAGAGCATTGGCGGCAGCGTCGAGGACGAAGACGTCGAGGCCGGTGTTAGCCATGAGGACGGAGATACCACGGGCGAGGGCGATGACGAGAACAACGGACATCATGTCGGCAGCGCCGGTGATAAAGGTGTTAACGATCTGCTTCTCGGACAGGCCACCGATGATACCGATCAGGACGGCCATGAGGAAGAACCAGGTGGAAGCCTCGTCGAAGTACCACTGGCCAATGGGCAGGCCGGTGATCAGGGCAGACCAGCCCTGGACGACAGCGTTACCGTCGGCGTCGTAGACAGCGCCAGCGTCGAAGAAGTTAGCGACGCCCTCGTTGAGGTCGGCCAGCGGAATGAAGCCGACGATCATGACGACGAAGGTGAAGGCGAAGGCAATCAGAACACCCTTCTGACGACCGGTGAGCTTGACCTCCTTGTGGACCTCGGAAGCAGCCTTGCCGTGAGCCTCTTCGGCGTCCTTGAGCTCCTGCATCGACAGGATGGTGGAACCCTTGTCAGCCTTGACCTTCTTGGCGTAGCTCATCACGAAGAAGATGGACATAGCGGTAGTGACAATCCACAGGACGGCACCGAGGCCGATGATGATGGACTGGTTGACCTCAATGCCAACGCCGGTCAGAGCGTCGACGGCAGCGCCGACGGCGAACGGGTTAACCGTGGAGCCCAGGCAGCCGCAGCCAGCGCCGAGCAGGACGGTAGCAGCACCGACCATGGGGTCGAAGCCAGCGGCCATCATGGTAGCGGCGAGCAGGGCGTAGAAGGGAACGGTCTCCTCGCACATACCATAGGTGGTACCACCGAGGGAGAAGATGAGCATCAGCACGGGAATGAGCATAATCTCGTTGCCCTTAAGCTTCTGCACCAGAACGGCGATGCCGTTGTCCAGGGCGCCGGTCTCGGTCATCATACCGAGGAAGCCGCCCAGGATCATAACGAAGAGGCAGACGGGCAGAGCGTCAGCGAAGCCCTTAATCGGGGCGGTGCAGAAATCGCTCAGACGGGCGGCAGTAACCGCGCCGCCGGACGTGCCGGAGACGATAACGGTAATCACTGCGACAATTGCCAGCAGAGCAAGAAGAATGGTGAACGATGAAGGCATACCGCGCTTTTTCTTAGCGGTCTCAGTCATAGTTCTCATCCCCCCTTCATAAATCATTTACTGATCTCGCCAGAAGCGGCTCTTCCGTGCCGTGCCTGCCGCTTGATGCGAGATTATTACCAGATAAAACCGCTCGGGGTGTGCAGCAAGACACCCCGAGCGAGATGCTAGATGCTCTTACTTGAGCGTGGCGTACATGACAGCCTTGATGGTGTGCATGCGGTTCTCGGCCTCGTCGAAGACCTTGGAAGCGGGGCTCTCGAAGACCTCGTCGGTGACCTCCTGCTCGGTGATGCCGAACTGCTCGCACTTCTCTGCGCCAATCGTGGTGTTGGTGTCGTGGAAGCTGGGCAGGCAGTGCAGGAAGATGGCACCCGGGTTGGCCATAGCCATGACCTCGGAGGTAACACGATACGGGGTAAGCTGAGCGATGCGCTCGGCCCAGACCTCGTCGGGCTCGCCCATGGAGACCCACACGTCGGTGTAGATAACGTCGGCACCGGTGACGCCGTCCTTGACGTCGGTGGTCAGCTTGATGGTGCAGCCGTTGGCCTCGGCGATGGGCTTGCAGGCCTCGATGACGTCGTCAGCGGGCATGCACTCCTCGGGGCCGCAGGCCACGAAGTTCATACCGAGCTTGGAGCAGACGACCATGAGGGAGCGAGCAACGTTGTTTTTGCAGTCGCCCATGAAGACGAGAGTCTTGCCCTTGATGTCGTAGTTGAAGTTCTCCTGGACGGTCAGGATGTCGGCGAGCATCTGGGTGGGATGCCACTCGGTGGTCAGGCCGTTCCAGACAGGCACGCCGGACTTAGCAGCGAGCTCCTCGACGTCGTCCTGGGCAAAGCCACGGAACTCGATGCCGTCATACATGCGGCCGAGAACGCGGGCGGTGTCCTCGATGGACTCCTTCTTGCCCATCTGCGACGAACCCGGATCGAGGTAGGTGACGCCCATGCCCAGATCCATGCCGCCGACCTCGAAGGCGCAGCGGGTACGAGTGGAGGTCTTCTGGAAGAGCAGAACGATGTTCTTGCCCTCGAGATAGCGGTGCGGAACGCCAGCGCGCTTCATGTCCTTGAAGTTCTTGGAAAGCTTGAGCAGGTACTCGATCTCCTCGGTGGTGAGGTCGAGAAGCTTGAGGAAGCTACGGCCGGAGAGGTTAACACCCATGGTTCGATTCCTTTCGAAGAAATGAATTACGTAAGTATTAGTGTTGCCCGTTTAACGGGCGAAGCCGGTGCGGTTGTAGGGGGACCGCACCGGAAACGGAAAGACTTAGAGGTCCTCGCGCCAGAAGGGCATGCTCATGCAGCGCGGGCCGCCGCGGCCGCGGGAGAGCTCGGCGGAGGGCACGACGAGAAGGTCCAGGCCCTCCTTGTACAGCACGTCGTTGGTGACGGTGTTGCGGGCGTAGACGCAGATCTTGCCGGGCTCGACGCACAGGGTGTTGGAGCCGTCGTTCCACTGCTCGCGGGAGGCCGCGATCGGGTCGCCGCCGCCGCAGGGGATCAGCTTGACCTGGTCGACGCCGGTGGCGTCCTCCAGGACGTGCTCGAGGGTGTCCTCGATCAGGCGGATGTTCACGTCGCCCGGGTTCTTGCCGGCGGTCAGCTCGTAGACGCGCAGGGTGCCCATGATGGCGGGGTGGATCGTGAACTTATCGACGTCGATCTGGGTGAAGACCGTGTCGAGGTGCATGAAGGCGCGCGAGACCGGGATGTCGAAGGCCAGGATGCGCTCGACCTTGGAGTCGGAGTTCCAGAAGATGTTCTGGGCCATGACGTCGATAGCGGCGGCACTGGGTGCGCTGGGAGATGCCGACGGCGAGGGTCTTCTCGTTGATGTTCAGCACGTCGCCGCCCTCGGTGTGGAACTGGCAGTCGCGGCGGAAGTACAGGGAGACGTCCTTGTAGTCGGGGTGGTACTTGAAGACGTACTTGCCGTACAGGGTCTCGCGGTTGCGGGTGACCGAGTACATGCGGTTGAGGTTGACGCCCTCGCCGACGACCGCGAACGGGTCGCGGGTGAAGTAGAGGTTGGGCATCGGGTCGATGATCAGGTCGGACTCGGACTCGGAGTTGACCAGGGAGTCGAGGGTCGTGGACGCCGTGAGGGGCATGTCGATCTCGGCCTTGGTCATGCCGGCCATGGTCTTCTTGACGAACTCGAGGTTGTCCTCGATGGAGTCCAGCTTCTCGCGGACGATCTGCGGCATGTGCTGGCCGCGGATGCCGGCCTCGGCGATGTACTGGTCGGTGAACTCGGCGCGGGCGCCGGGGACCTGGTCGAACACCTCGGCGACGAGGTTCTCGAGGTAGAGGACCTCCACGCCCTGGTCCCTCAGGATCTGGGCGAAGGTGTCGTGCTCCTGCTGTGCGACCTCCAGGAACGGGACGTCGTCGAACAGGAGTCGCTCGAGCTCGTCGGGCGGCAGGTTGAGGAGCTCGTCGCCGGGACGGTGCAGGCAGACCTTCCTGAGCTTGCCGATCTCGGAAGGCACGTGCAGACCTTTCGTCATGGCCTCCTACCTTTCTTTCGGGCCCCTGTCAGGGCCGATTCGTTAGCGCCCCTCCGTGTGAGGCGTTATTGCTGACGACATATTTATATCCAAAATCAGTTCATACTTCCACCTCGCCCCCGAACGGTTTTATATGAGGGGTGAACGGCATACACATATACTTCACGCATGGCACACTTTGATTTAATAAAGTTTATTTACGTGCTTAAACGCGTTTTCAATCTAAATAACAAATGGAACTTAACTTTATTAAACCACCCTCAAATTGCATATTTCCAATAAAGCTATGAATAGAATTAGCGATTCATACCGCGTCTCAACCATTTTCATTTTTATTCAGAAAAAAGTTTGTCCTATTCATTTCTGGTAACAAATTACCGTTTACCAGACGCTTGATACCGTTCACCGGAAGCTCAGTATAAGGCCCATCGGATACCGGCTCGCCTTACGGCCTCATTTGTAACAACTTGACTTCTCGGTATAGAAAAACAGACCCGCTCCCCTCTTGGGAAACGGGTCAGTTATCGATAATCGTAGACAGATTTGAGCGGCTTTGAGAGCCGTCGGAATCCTAGCGATCGAACACCGCCAGTGCCTCGCCCAGAAGCCTCAGACCCTCGCGCAGAACGTCCTCGCTCGCGCAGTAGCCCAGGCGTGCGCCGCAGGGAAGCTCAAAGCGGCTGCCGGGAACCAACAGCACTCCCCTCTCGGACAGCAGGCGCTTGCAGAACTCCTCATCATCCTCGGGAATATCAAGCTGGATAAACGAGGTGGACACGCCCTGCGGGGCCGTCCAGGAAACGCGATGCTGCGTATCAATCCAAGCCTGCGCGATATCGCGGTTTCCAAACACGATCTTGCGGTTGCGCTCGAGGATCTTGTCCTTGTGCTTGAGCACATAGGTCGCCAGGGCGTCGTTGAACACGCCGCCGCAAATCATGGTGTAGTCGCGGTACGTGCGAATGCGGTTAGATACCTCTTCGTCTGCCACAACCCAGCCCACGCGGGTCGCAGGCGTCGAATAGGTCTTGGACACCGAGTTGGTGACGATGGCCTTCTCGTACACATCGGCCATCGACAAAAAGTCCTCGGTGTTCTCAAGCGGCAGGTACACCTCGTCGCACAGCACATAGGCGCCAACCGAGCGGGCAATCTCGGCGATCTGGCCGAGCGTATCGGCATCGAGCACCGTACCGATAGGGTTCGATGCGTTATTGATGCAAATGAGCTTGGTGTTGGGGCGAACGAGGCGCTTGAGCTGTTCGATATCGGGTTTCCATCCGAGCTCCTCGCAAAGCTCCCAATACTCAACCTCGGCGCCGAGTGTACGCGGGATCTCATAGAGCGGCGCATAGGTGGGCCACTCGGCAATCACATGGTCGCCGGGCTCGACCACGGCCATGATGGCGTTGAGGTTGGCACCCGTGCAGCCATTGGTCTGCAGAATATGATCGGGATTGACCTCGCGACGATACAGCTTGGCAACCTCGGCCTTAAACTCCGGCGAACCCTCAATCCAGCCGTAGTTCATTTTCTCGCGGTCCAGGCGCTCGTAGAACGTGGCACCATCTTGGTCGTCGAGCGCGCGCAGCTCGCCCATGGTAAGCGAGGAGATTGTCGACTGGGCGATATCCCACGTAGCGCTCTTCTCCCAAACGTTAAGCCATTCCTCAACGCCGATTGTCTTGATGTCCATGGCCAAGCTCCTTACAAAAGCAGTCATCCAATCGTGTTGACGTTCCTCATACAAGAATGGGGCGGTGCGAAAACCCGCACCGCCCCAATGGGAGACATCTATTGGCAGCTAGATGTATGTATTAAGACCTATACGGGTCCTTGAAGACCTTAGAGGTCCTCGCGCCAGAAGGGCATGCTCATGCAGCGCGGGCCGCCGCGGCCGCGGGAGAGCTCGGCGGAGGGCACGACGAGAAGGTCCAGGCCCTCCTTGTACAGCACGTCGTTGGTGACGGTGTTGCGGGCGTAGACGCAGATCTTGCCGGGCTCGACGCACAGGGTGTTGGAACCGTCGTTCCACTGCTCGCGGGAGGCCGCGATCGGGTCGCCGCCGCCGCAGGGGATCAGCTTGACCTGGTCGACGCCGGTGGCGTCCTCCAGGACGTGCTCGAGGGTGTCCTCGATCAGGCGGATGTTCACGTCGCCCGGGTTCTTGCCAGCGGTCAGCTCGTAGACGCGCAGGGTGCCCATGATGGCGGGGTGGATCGTGAACTTATCGACGTCGATCTGGGTGAAGACCGTGTCGAGGTGCATGAAGGCGCGCGAGACCGGGATGTCGAAGGCCAGGATGCGCTCGACCTTGGAGTCGGAGTTCCAGAAGATGTTCTGGGCCATGACGTCGATAGCGGCGGCCTGGGTGCGCTGGGAGATGCCGACGGCGAGGGTCTTCTCGTTGATGTTCAGCACGTCGCCGCCCTCGGTGTGGAACTGGCAGTCGCGGCGGAAGTACAGGGAGACGTCCTTGTAGTCGGGGTGGTACTTGAAGACGTACTTGCCGTACAGGGTCTCGCGGTTGCGGGTGACCGAGTACATGCGGTTGAGGTTGACGCCCTCGCCGACGACCGCGAACGGGTCGCGGGTGAAGTAGAGGTTGGGCATCGGGTCGATGATCAGGTCGGACTCGGACTCGGAGTTGACCAGGGAGTCGAGGGTCGTGGACGCCGTGAGGGGCATGTCGATCTCGGCCTTGGTCATGCCGGCCATGGTCTTCTTGACGAACTCGAGGTTGTCCTCGATGGAGTCCAGCTTCTCGCGGACGATCTGCGGCATGTGCTGGCCGCGGATGCCGGCCTCGGCGATGTACTGGTCGGTGAACTCGGCGCGGGCGCCGGGGACCTGGTCGAACACCTCGGCGACGAGGTTCTCGAGGTAGAGGACCTCCACGCCCTGGTCCCTCAGGATCTGGGCGAAGGTGTCGTGCTCCTGCTGTGCGACCTCCAGGAACGGGACGTCGTCGAACAGGAGTCGCTCGAGCTCGTCGGGCGGCAGGTTGAGGAGCTCGTCGCCGGGACGGTGCAGGCAGACCTTCCTGAGCTTGCCGATCTCGGAAGGCACGTGCAGACCTTTCGTCATGGCCTCCTACCTTTCTTTCGGGCCTTACTGGCCGAATGTATCAGCGCCCCTCCGTATGGGACGCTGCTTGCTGACAGCTCTAGTTATATCCAAAAACCACCCGCAATTCCACCTCGCCCCCGAACGGTCAGCAAAGTGCGATGAACGGTATATCGCATATGATTCCCCCATGATGCACTTCAGTTCTCTAAAGCAGGTTTTCAAAGGTAATCGTTCTTTTTTCTAAGGAATTGAGCAAGATTGCACAAATAATTTCATGTTTAGGAATTGCATAGCTAAAACTGTTTTCTGCATATATATGTCGTCTGTCCATGATTCAATTTGGATTCGATTATATTCAGCTCGCAATCATTCTTATTCATACATCCTCACCAGTTGAGTATGGATATAGATTGTTTTCAAAACGAGTCGGGCAGTTAGTTGCATGCCTTGACGGCGTAAGAAGTAGGTTAAGATACCGTTCGCACAATACGTCCGTGCCACAAGTCGACTAAATTGAGACAATAGTGAATAGGGTTAGGCTACCGTCCCCTGCGGGGACTGAACGGACAGATGCATATGCCGAGCAAAATCGAAAAAAAGCAAGCCGCCGCAAAGCTGCGCAAACCGCCGCGCGACTTCTCGTACACGCAGAACCGAGAGCTCAGCTGGCTGCGCTTTGACAACCGTGTGCTTGACGAAGCCTTCGATGAGACCGTTCCGCTGTTCGAGCGTCTAAAGTTCGTGTCGATTTTCGAGTCCAACCTCGATGAGTTCCTTATGGTGCGCGTGGGTGGCCTGTCCGACCTTGCCGAGCTCAAAAAACAACCTGTCGACAACAAGAGCAATATGACTGCCTCCGAACAGGTCGATGCTGTCATGGCCGAAATGCCCGGGCTCCTTACCCGTTGGGAGTCCATCTTTAAGAGTATCGAGGGCAAGCTCGACACCCTGGGCGTTCACCGTGCGCGTGTCGATTCGCTTACGCCCGAGGAGCGCACCTTTGTAACCCGCTACTTCCAGGCCTACGTGTCGCCGGTCATCTCACCGCTGGTGATCGACCCGCGCCACCCTTTCCCCAACCTGCGCAACGGCGCACTCTACCTGGCCTGCGGCCTGGACGGCGTCACCGACGAGGAAAGTCTGCTGGGCCTGATCGAGATTCCCGCCTCGATGAACCGCGTGGTCGAGATCCCCTCGCCCACCGGCACCTACTCCTACATTCTGCTCGAGGACGTCATCCTCGCCTGCCTGGACAGCTGCTTTGGCTCCTATAAGCCGCTCGACCGCGCGCTCATCCGCGTCACCCGCAACGCCGACATCGATCCGGACGGCGAGGGCGTCGAGGAGGAAGAGGACTACCGCCAGCATATGAAGCGCATCCTCAAGAAGCGCCTGCGCCTGCAGCCGGTGGTTCTCGCCGTCTCGGGTTCACTCGAAAAAGCAACGCTCAAGACTATCCGCAAGGCACTCGAGCTCTCGCGTCGCTCGGTCTTTACCTGCGACATCCCGCTCAACCTGGGCTATGTCTTCGGCATTGAGGGCAAGATTCCCGAGCACCTGCGCAACGAGCTGCTCTTTACGCCGTTTAAGCCGCAGCCCAACCCCACCATCGATATGACCCGCTCCATCCGCGAGCAGGTACTTCAGCACGACAAGCTGCTCTTTTATCCCTATGAGGCCATGAACCCCTTCCTGGATCTGGTGCACGAGGCCGCCTACGACCCCGAGTGCATCTCGTTGCGCATCACGCTCTACCGCGTGGCCAAGCAGAGCCGTCTGTGCGAGTCGCTCATCGATGCCGCCGAAAACGGCAAAGAGGTCACGGTGCTCATGGAGCTCCGCGCCCGCTTCGACGAGCAGAACAACATCGAGTGGGCCGAGCGTCTGGAAGAGGCAGGCTGCACCGTCATCTACGGCTCCGAGGGCTTTAAGTGCCACTCCAAGATCTGCCAGCTCACCTATCGCGAGGGCATGGCGCTTACACGCCTGACGCTGTTGGGCACCGGCAACTTTAACGAGAAGACGGCCAAGCTCTACAGCGACTTTATGCTCATGACCGCCCATCCCGGCATCGGCGAGGACGCCAACTTGTTCTTCCGCAATCTGTCGCTGGGCAACCTGCGCGGCGATTACCGCTTCCTGGGTGTGGCGCCCGTCGGACTGAAACCGCTCATCATGCGCGGGCTTGACCGCGAGATCCAGCGCGCCCTTGCCGGCGAGCCCGCCCGCGTGTTCTTTAAGCTCAACTCGCTGACCGACCGCGAGGTTATCGACAAGATCGCCGAGGCATCGTGTGCCGGCGTGCGCGTAGACATGATCATCCGCGGCATCTCGTGCCTCAAGCCCGGTGTTCCGGGCAAGACCGAGAACGTGCATGTCCGCTCCATCGTCGGACGCTTTTTGGAGCACGCCCGTGTTTACGCTTTTGGCGTGGACTCGGACATGATTTACCTGAGCTCGGCAGACATGATGACACGCAACACCGAGCACCGCGTGGAGATCGCCTTCCCCGTGCTCGACCCCACCTGCCGCGCCCTGGTACACGAGTACATGGGCATGCAGCTGCAGGACAACGTGAAGGCCCGCAGCCTCACGAGCGACGGCACCTGGGTCCCCGTGGAGTGTGCAGAGGGTGAGAAACCCTTCAACTCGCAGGAAGCTCTACTGGAGCGTGCCTATCGCAACGCCGAGGCCGCCGCGCAGCAGCGCGCACAGGAGAAGGAACGTGTGGCCGAAGAAGCTATTCAGGCCGAGGTTGAACATGGGGCAGCCGCCAAACCGGAAGCGGTTGCCGCTCCCCCGGTGAATGAGCCCGAGGCTGCCGCAGAGCCCGCCATGGAGAAAGCGCCCGAGCCCGCTACCGCGACTCCGGAGCCCGCCGCCGAGGCAAAGCCCGCCCCAGCTCCTGATCCGCAGCCGACCACGCCCAAGGTCCAAGAGGTCCAGGCGACCGTCATTGAGCCCGAGCCTGCACCTGCACCTCAGCCCGAGCCGCAGGTCACCAAGTCCGCACCCGGGACGAGTGCCCGTCGCGATAAGCCCGCCGGCAAGACCAAGGCCATCGAGCGCCATCGCCCCGGTCGCGTGCGCATGGGCCTGGGTCTGATCGGCCTGGGTCTTAAGACGCTCATTACCGGCAAGACGAAATAGTCGTTTGTAGAAGCAGTTTGTAGAAGCGCCCCGCATTTGAGGAAAGCCTCGGATGCGGGGCGCTTTTCCCTGCTACCATGGTGCGAGC
Organism: Collinsella sp.; assembly: GCA_046995905.1. Lineage (GTDB taxonomy): Bacteria > Actinomycetota > Coriobacteriia > Coriobacteriales > Coriobacteriaceae > Collinsella. The sequence continues at coordinate 1,051,745 of JBKXET010000001.1, read as the reverse complement.
AACAACGCGAATGACAGGCAGGAATATGAAGCTCACTATAGAATCGATGACCTACGGCGCCGACGGGCTGGCGCACGCCGACAACGGCAAGGCCGTCTTTGTGCAGGGTGCCGTGGCAGGCGACACCGTCGAGGCCGAGGTCGTACAGGACGGCAAGTCGTTCATGCGCGCCCGCACCACCGAGATTCTGGAGCCAAGCCCCGATCGCATTCAGCCTCCCTGCCCCTTCGTGGGCATCTGCGGCGGCTGCTCGTGGGGCAATCTCTCACGCACGGCACAGCTCGCCGCCAAGGAGCAAAACCTGCGCTCCACGCTCGAGCGCATCGGCAAGTTCGCGCCTGAGCAGGTCGATGAGTTGGTACAGCCCATCTGCCACACCAAGGACGACTGGGGCTACCGCAATAAAATCGAGCTCGAACCGACCGTCGTCAACGGTCGCGTGCGCCTTGGCATGCATGGTGTCGACCCCAGCAAAATCGTGACCGTCGATACGTGCCCGCTGTTCGATAAGCGCTTCCCGAAGGCGCTCAAATCGGTCGTCGGCGCACTCAACTATCTAAGCGGCAGCCATGACTTGGGGCTCGAACGCGTGGGCATTCGCGCATCGCGCCGCACCAAGGCACTCGAGGTCGCTCTCTGGACGCCCACAGGCTCTTTTCCGCGCTCGCAGGTCTCCCGCGTGCTGGCGGACGCCGCTCATCCCACGAGCATCGTGCGCGTGATGAGCAAGGGCGAAAAGAAGGCCCGCCGTGTCTCCAAGGTCGAAATGCTCGCCGGAGAGGGCTCATGGACCGAGAATATCGCCGAGGGTCAGATGCGCTTGTCTGCCCCGTCTTTTTTCCAGGTCAACACCAAGGGTGCCGAGATTTTGATCGAGCTTGTCATGGAAGCGCTCGACCCGCAGGAAGACGAGCTTGCCGTGGACCTGTACTGCGGTGCCGGCACCTTTACCCTGCCGCTCGCCCGCCGCTGCGACTTTGTCGCTGCCGTCGAGGCCTACGGCCCCGCCGTGCGCGATCTACGCCGTAACCTGGAAATCAACAAGCTTGATAACGTCGACGTCATTGGCGGAGACGCGGTGCGCGAGTTCCCCGACCAGGATGCCGACGTCTTGGTGGTCGACCCGCCGCGTGCGGGCCTCGCCCCCGAAGCCATCGATCTTATCGCCAGCACGAGCGCTCGCGATGTCGCCTACGTGAGCTGCGATCCGGCCACCCTGGCGCGCGACCTCAAGCGCTTTGTCGAGGAAGGCACCTTCTCCCCCGTAAAGATCACGCCAGTTGACCTGTTCCCGCAAACCTTCCACTGCGAGACTGTCGTCCACCTTAGGCGCAACTAGCCACTTAATCATTGCTCAGAAAAATCATTGGGAAATCGAGCGTGGCAAGCGGAGGTCTTCGGGGTATAAGACGGCTAATTGTATGCCGCCTATGAAAGGAACCCCCCCCCATGCCCAGCGTTGCCGTTCTCGCCGCCGATGGCTTTGAAACTATTGAATGCTTGACCATGGTCGATGTCATGCGTCGCGGCGGCGTGCGCGCCACGCTCGTCTCGATCATGCCCACGCGTGAGGTCGTAAGCTCGCTGCAGATCCCCGTGACCTGCGATGCGCTCTTTGATGAGATCGACTTTGACGAGTACGACTGCGTCGTGCTGCCCGGCGGCCTACCCGGTGCTACCAACCTGCGCGCCGATCAGCGCGTCTGCGACGTGGTCCGCGAGTTCGCCGCAACCAAGCACGTCGCCGCCATCTGCGCCGCCCCGTTTATCCTGGGCGAGCTCGACCTGCTCGAGGGGCGCCACGCCACGTGCTTCCCTGGCTTTGAGAAAAGCTTCCCCGAAGGCGCCTATACCGGCGAGAAGGTCACGCAAGACGGCAACATCATCACCGCCAGCGGCATGGCCCAGTCGCTCCCCTTTGCGCTTGAGCTGCTGCGCACGCTCGCCGGCGACAAGGCCGTCGATAAGGTCGCCGAGGGCATTCAGCTATGATTTTGGCTTCGCAATCACCGCGCCGCATCGAGTTGATGCGCGAGGCGGGCTATGACATTCGCATCATTCCTGCCGATATCGACGAAACGCCGTTTGATGGCGAGGCCCCGCTTACGCTCGTTGAACGCTTAGCACGCGCCAAAGCCGCCGCCGTTGCCGCCGAACATGCCGAGCCCAATGAGCTGACGGTCGCGGCCGACACCATCGTCACCTTCGACGGCAAGATTTTGGGCAAGCCGGCAACCGAGGGCGAGGCGCGCACCATGCTCCGTGAGCTTTCGGGCCGCACGCACCAGGTCGCAACCGGCGTCTGCATCGTTAAGGCAGGCGATACGGCCGCCCCGCATGCCGCCGAGAGCCTGTCGTTTGTCGATATGACCGACGTGACATTCTACGAGCTCACCGACGAGCAGATCGAGCACTACGTTGCCTCGGGTGAGCCCATGGATAAGGCAGGCGCCTACGGCATCCAGGGCACAGGCGGCCGCATGCTCGTGCACGATATTTCGGGCGACTTCTATAACGTGGTGGGCCTACCCATCGCCCGCGTCGCGCGCGCGATTCAAAAACTCTCGTAATTGCATCTGGCGCTGGGTATCCCCCAGCGCCTACAATTTTGGCGTACCGTACGGATCCCGACCGGGCACAAGGCGCGGCGGAAAACCGATAGGAGTTAAACATGGATACACTGCTCGAGGCCATTGACGTCTGCGATGTCGATGGCTTTTGCTATGGCAACTATACGGACGAGGAGGCCGGCACCGGTTGCACCGTAATCGTGGCACCCGAGGGCGCCACCGGCGGCGTTGACGTTCGCGGCGGTGCTCCCGCTTCGCGCGAGACCGACCTGCTGCGACCCGAGAACACCGTCGACAAGGTCCACGCCGTCTGCCTTTCGGGCGGATCGGCCTTTGGCCTCGAGGCTGCAAGCGGCGTCGCTCGCGAGCTTGAGAGCCGCGGCATCGGCCTTCCCGTCGGCCCCACGCAGGTGCCTATCGTGTGCTCGAGCTGTATCTTCGACCTCGCCTTTGGTAACCCCACCGTTCGCCCCGACATTGAGGCCGGCATCGCCGCCGTGCGCGAAGCACTCGACAACACCCCCACCAAGCTCGAACAGGGCAACGTAGGCGCCGGCACGGGCGCTACCGTGGGTAAGCTCATGGGCCCCGCTACCTGCATGAAGGCCGGCCTTGGCGCTGCCGCCGTGGCGCTCGGCCCCATCAAGGTGGGCGCCGTGGTCTCGGTCAACGCCTGCGGCAACGTTGTCGACCCCTTCACCGGCGAGTGGGTCGCCGGTATGCGCGCCGCAGCCGATAGCGACCAAATCGTCGACATGGAACTCGCAGCCTTTGCCGCCGCCGGATCCATGCAGATGCCGCTCGACCGCACCAACACCACCATCAGCTGCATCGTCACCAACGTGGAACTCACTAAGGCACAAGCCACCAAGGTCTCCCAGATGGCCGCAGACGCCTACGCACACGCCATCCGTCCCACGCACACCACCAACGACGGCGACACCATCTACACCCTCGCCAGCGGCAAACTGGGCGCCCAGGCAAGCGCCGCCGTTCCCCTAGACCTGCTGGGCATGCTCGCCGTAAGGGCCCTGGAAACCGCCATCGTAAACGGAGCCAAAACCGCAAAAACCTCCCACGGCATCCCCGGCGCCGCGAAGTAGCCTAACCTGACGGTTGCCCGGTGGGGCTTGGTTATGTTTGCTGCTCTACAGTCCTGGCTCGCACGAAGAGCACATTAAGTGCTCTTCGGCTCGTGCGGAACTCGCGACAAACATAACCAAGCCCCACCGGGCAACCTACCAACCAGATTCTTTTCAGCCCAGGCCCCTGTGTACCGCGCGTCGAAGATCTTCAAATTCAAATAACCTGACAATCGATTCTTATAGCAGAGGCCCCTTGGCCTTTAGTTTGATACAAGTTCCGCACGAGCCGGAAAGCACTAAATGTGCTTTCCGTGCGAGCAGGACTGTTCGCAGTAGCAAACTAAAGGCCAAGGGACCCAGTCAACCTATCAGCAGCGATTACTCAGCAGCTAGTTGAATTTGAAGATCTTTGAGGCAAGACGGTATAGGCCGAGTGTGGTTTTGTCTCCGGCCCGTCCGCGCAGATTGGTGAAGAACCCGACCACGCCGTAGCGGGCACGACGATACATGCGCTCGTCGTAGGCCTTCAAATCATTCCACAGCGTCTTTAGGCGCTCGTCGGCGCAATCTTCCTCGGAAAGCTTGGTGAGCACCGAGCAGATCGCCATCATCATGGTGAAGTAGCCCATCATGTACGAACGTAGGCGTGACGACTCGACATCGCTGTACAGGTGGTACGACTCCATCATGATACGCGTAACACGGAACTGCTGGTCCAGACGCTTGACCATCGTGGCCTCGTTGACACTCTGGCCCTCGCGACCGATAAAGTAGCGGTAGAGGTCGATGTCGGCGTAGTACATGGTCTTGCAACGCGGCAGCGGCACGTAGGCGTAGATGTTGTCCACATAGAACGTGTGCGGCGGCATGGGAAGGTTGGACTCGCGCAGCACATCCGTGCGATAGCACAGGCTGTGCATGAGTAGGTTCTGGTCCAGGCGGAAATGACCGATCTGATCCCAAGAAAAGATCTTTTTGCGCGGCAGGGCAAATTTGTAGCCAATAGCGGTATGCGTGCCCTCGTAAACCTTCTCGTACACGTAGTTCGAGATAAACAGGTCAACGCGCTGGTCGCGCTCTTCAAAGCCACGCAGAATCGACAGCATGGTCGAAAGGGCAGCACCGTCAAGCCAGTCGTCCGAATCAACAACCTTGTAATAGGTGCCCTGCGCCTCGCGCAGACCCGAAAGGACGGCAATACCGTGACCGCCGTTCTCCTGGTGCACCGCGCGGATGATTCCAGGGTAACGGGCCTCCCACTCGTCGGCCTTGGCGGCCGTCTCGTCCTTGGAGCCGTCGTCCACCACGATAATCTCGATATCGGTGGCGTAATTGCTCCCCTCCAAGATAGAGGTGATGCAATGGTCCATGTCCTTGGCGGCGTTATACGAGGGAATACCGAATGTTATGACTTTATGCATGGCAGGCGATAATCTCATCCGAAAGATCGAGGGCGGAATTGGTCACAGCGTCCATATCGTAGTAACGATACTCGGCCAGACGACCCACCGGGTGGAAGTTCGTCAGGTTCTGGACGCGCTCAAGATAGCGCTCATAGAGCTCACGGTTCTCGGGCTCAAGAATGGCGTAGTACGGCGTCTCACCCGAGCCGGGCGTATAGGCCTTGGAGTATTCCTTCATGATGGTGGTCTTGCCGGGCAGGACCTGGCCAGTCATATTCTTGAACTCAGTGATGCGCGTGTAATCCTCGCTCGTGGTGTAGTTGACGGTGCCCACGGGCTGGAACTGATCCATATCGAGCGTCTCGAACTTCATGTCGAGCGTACGGTACGGCAGGGCGCCCAGGTCGAGATTGAACAGCTCGTCGAGCGGACCGGTGTAGACGATCTCGCCGCCATAGACCTTACCGTCGATCTTGACGGTGGTCTCGTCGATCTCGAAGAGGTCGCGGGCGTCCACGTCGCAGAACACATCAATCAGATCGTGGTCGAGCATATGCTCAAACAGCGCGGTATAGCCGTCCTGCGGCATGCCCTGGAAGGGAGCCTGCGGGAAGTAGCGGTCATCATCGCCCACAAAGACGGGAACACGGCCGGTGATCGAGGGATCAATCTGGTCGGGCGTCTGGCCCCACTGCTTCATGGTGTAATGCAAAAAGACGTTCTCGTAGACGTAATCAGCGACCTCGGCCAAGTCGGGGTCGTTCTTCTTACGCAGCTCCATAATGGGCACCTTGACATCCTTGCCAAAGGTCTCCACGAGCTTCTGATACAGCTCCTCGCCGCGCTCGTCACCAAAGGCGAGCTTGAGACTCGCGTGGTTGAAGGGCACGGGCATAAGGGTGCCGTTGATGTTGGCGAGCACCTTGTGCTGATAATCCGTCCACTTGGTAAAGCGCGACAGGAAATTGTGCACGCGCTCGTTAAAGGTGTGATAGATATGCGGACCGTACTCGTGGATCAGGATTCCGGCCTCGTCAGTGCAGTCATAGGCATTGCCCGCAATGTGGCTACGGCGCTCCAAAACGGCAACACGATAGCCGATGGTCTCGGCAAGACGGCGGGCGCAAACGGCACCGGCATATCCAGCACCGACGACAATCATGTCGTACGCGCCGGCGTTAAAGCCTTCAGGCAGGCCTGAGGTAATCTGCATCGATACTCCTTGTCAAAAGCCAGGGGCTCGTTAGCTGGGCTTTTCTCGAACATTCTTCGAGACATATTTATCAGAGCGATTATAGCGCTAATGCGTCCTATAATGAGCTTGCCACACAAGGAAAGCTCAAGCACCGCGGCGTACAAATTTGAAAGGTAAACCCGCTAGCAGCGGGTTTATTCGTGAACAGCCGGGCGCCTGGAGCTTAGTGAAACGCTTGTAAGGAGTAACATGAGCGATTTCCTTAACCGTATGAAGTCTGCCGCCAAGGCCGACCTTAAGACGATCGTCCTGCCCGAGGGCGAGGATCCGCGCACCATCGTCGCGGCCACCAAGATCATCGAGGAGGGCCTGGCAAAGATCGTCATCCTGGGCAACCCCGACGAGATCAACGTTCCCGGCGCCACCGTCATCGATCCGCGCAATGCCGAGAAGCACGAGGAGTACGCGCAGAAGTTTGCCGAGCTCCGCGCCAAGAAGGGCGTCACCATCGAGCAGGCTCGCGCCCAGGTGATGGACGCCACCTACTTTGGCACCATGATGGTCAAGATGGGTGACGCCGACGGCCTGGTCTCCGGCGCCTGCCACTCCACCGCCGACACCCTGCGCCCCGCGCTGCAGATCCTTAAGACCGCCCCGGGTACCAAGCTGGTCTCGGCCTTCTTCGTGATGTGCACCGACACCCCGCAGTTCGGCACCGACGGTACGCTGATCTTCGCCGACTGCGGCCTCAACATCAACCCGTCCTCCGACGAGCTCTCCGAGATCGCCATCGCCTCCGCTCACTCCTGGTCCACCTTTATGGGCAGCGTCGAGCCGCACGTGGCCATGCTCTCCTACTCCACCATGGGCTCCGCCGGCGGCGAGGTCGCCAAGAAGGTCCAGGAGGCCGTTAAGTTCTGCAAGGAGAAGGCTCCCGAGCTCGCCATCGATGGCGACCTGCAGCTCGACGCCGCCATCGTTCCCACCGTCGCCCAGCTCAAGGCCCCCGGCTCCTCCGTTGCCGGCAAGGCCAACGTGCTTGTGTTCCCCGATCTCGAGGCCGGCAACATCGGCTACAAGCTGGTCCAGCGCTTCGCCGGCGCCGACGCTTACGGCCCCATCCTGCAGGGCATCGCCAAGCCGGTCAACGACCTTTCGCGCGGCTGCTCTGCCGACGACATCGTGGGTGTCGTAGCCATCACCGCCGTCCAGGCTCAGATGGCTGAGTAGCGTACGCATCGCCCGAAGGCCGTACGGGCTAACCCCTGAAAACGTCCTCGACCAATGAAACGCTCCCGTTCTGCTCCTCCGGAGCTACGAACGGGGGCGTTTCTGGTCTGCGGATTGTTTTCAGGGGTTAGCCCGTACGGCCTTCTGCCGCCACGTGGCATTCAGGGAATCTGGGGTGGACGGCAGCTTGGCTACGAATTGGGGCTGAAAAATCTGAACGGATGGGTGCCGTTGTTGGGAGCGCAGGCGTTACTGGCGATGGTCACTTTGGGACTGGAATTTCTGCCTGCTAGCAGAAAGGCCTCCGGAGCTGTTGCTCTGGAGGCCTTTCGTTTAAATGCAAACGGGCACGTTAGTTGTTCTTGGTCAGGCGCTCGACGTCGCGGGCGATCATGTATTCCTCGTCGGTGGGGATGACCATGACCGTGACGGAAGAGCCGGCGGCGCTGATGACCTGCGGACCGTTGCCCACGGCCTCGCGATTCTTGTTGTTGTCGATGCGTACGCCCAGCCACTCAAAGCAGTCGCAGAAGGCCTTGCGGATCGACCAGTCGTTCTCGCCGATGCCGGCGGTAAAGGTGATGGTGTCCACGCCCGCCATGGAAGCGATCATGGAACCGGCCTGCTGCATGGCCTTGTAGGCGAACATATCGAAGGCGAGCAGGCAGCGCTCGTCGCCCTCGGAGGCGCGCGTGCGGATGTCGCGGGCGTCGTTGGAGATGCCCGAGATGGCAAGCAGACCGGACTGCTTGTTCATCATGTCGTCGACTTCCTGATAACTGTAGCCGCCCTCGCGCTGAAGATAGCACACGGTGGCCGGGTCGATGGAACCGCAACGGGTACCCATCATCAGACCGTCAAGCGGCGTGAGCCCCATCGTGGTATCGCGGCAAACGCCGTCCTCGATGGCAGCGAGCGAGGCACCGTTGCCCAGGTGGCACGAAAGCAGGCGGTGACAGCGATTACCCAAGATCTCCTTGGCCATCATCCACTCGTAGCGGTGGCTCGTGCCGTGGGCGCCGTACTTTCGCACGTGGTACTTGTCGCACACGTCCTTGGGCAGCGCGTAGGTGTAGGCGACCTCGGGCATGGTCATGTGGAACGAGGTGTCGAAGACGGCCACGTTGGGCAGCTCCGGATACTTCTCACGGCAATACTCAATCGCCGCGGCCTCGCCGTAGTTGTGCAGCGGAGCAAGCGGTGCCACCTCAAGAATCTTGGCCATGACCTCATCGTCGACGACCGCGGAATCATCGAAGTGCCAGCCGCCCTGAACGATACGATGACCAATGCCATCAATCGTAAAGTCGGTCTTCTCAAGCTCCTCGAGCACGCGAGCGATAGCAGAGCGATGATCGGGGAAAGGGACCTCCTCGGTCTGCTTGGCGCCACCGTTCTCGGAGTGGCCAAAGATGCCCATGTCCGAACCGATACGTTCGCAGTTGCCCTTGGCGAAAACCTCGCGGGTATCGGTATCCAAAAGCTGATATTTAAGGCTTGAGCTGCCGGCGTTGACAACAAGTACGTTCATGAGACTCCTTTGCAGTGCAATACGGTCGACGCAGACCCCTTAAGGCGGCCGCATTTTAATAAGAAGTTATCACAACTTGATAAATAGCTATCAAGCATATCGCCCAACGAGCGCAAAAGAGGGGCCGAACGGCGCTCGGTCGTCCAGCCCCTCCCCTCTTGCAATTACTTGCCGTTGACGATGCGCTCGACGTCGGAGGCGATCATGAACTCCTCGTCCGTGGGGATGACGAAAATCTTGACCTTGGAATCCTTGGCGGACAGGCACCAAGCGCCGTCGCCACGCAGGGCGTTGCGGGCATGATCCATCTTGACGCCCATAAAGGCCAGACGGTCGGCAACGCCGGCACGAACGGCCGGAGCGTGCTCACCGATGCCAGCAGTGAAGACGAGCGTGTCCATGCCGCACATGGAAGTAGCCATCTCGGCAGCCTTGGCGGCAATCTTGTAGACAAACATGTCGAAGGCGAGCTGAGCCTCAGGGTCACCAGCGGCGGCGAGCTCCTCGACGTTGCGGCAGTCGTTGGTCTTGCCGCCGGTCACAGCCAAAAGGCCGGACTTCTTGTTCATCATCTCGTCGACCTCGTCGAAGGTGTAGCCGCCCTCGCGCTGCAGGTAGCACACGGTAGCCGGGTCGATGGAGCCGCAGCGGGTGCCCATCATGACACCGTCGAGCGGCGTCAAGCCCATGGTGGTGTCCATGCACTTGCCGTCCTCGATGGCGCACAGGGAAGCGCCGGAACCGATGTGGCACACGACGACTTTGCGAGCCTCGCCGTTGGTCATCTCGGCAACCTTCTTGGAGATGTAGCGGTAGCTGGTGCCGTGGGCGCCGTACTTACGGATGTGCAGCTTGTCGCAGACGTCCTTGGGCAGGGCGTAGGTCTTAGCGACCTCGGGCATGTTGAAGTGGAAAGCGGTGTCGTAGACCGTAACGTTGGGCAGGTCGGGATACTGCTCCAGGCAGTACTCGATAACGTTGGCCTCGGGGTTGTTGTGCAGCGGCGCGAGCGGGGCGACCTCTCGGATCTTGGCGAGAACGTCCTCGTCGACGAGGGAGGAGTCGCCAAAGTACCAACCGCCCTGAACGATACGGTGGCCAATGCCCTCGATCTTGACGCCGTTGGCCTCGAGGTCCTTCAGAACGACCTCGATGGCGACCTTGTGGTCGGGGAACTCGATGTTCTCGGTCACCTTCTTGGAACCGTTGGCAGCGTGGGTGAAGGTACCGCCGGTAAAGCAAACGCGCTCGCAGGAGCCCTTTGCGGACACCTTGTGGGACTTGGTATCGATGACCTGATACTTAAGGGTCGAAGATCCTGCGTTGACGACCAGAACGTTCATGTGTCTCCCTACTAACAGGCGGTGTGGCGCCGCCAGGTTACATACGCTTCAATAATAAACCCAAACGCCCTCGCGCTCGGGTTTATTGGCGTTGATATATAAGTTATCGGTGCCTAAATACTCATGTCCTTTGGCTTGTAAGACGAAATAGCGCGGGAATATACACCAAAGAAGAAATCCCGAGCGCGACAAGCAATACGACTCGAATGCCCGCAGCGCTGCTCAACACAGCGTTGAGCAGATAGAAAAGAACAGCACCCACCGCCACCATCTGGCTTTGAACCGAAATCAATGAACAGCGCATCGAAGAATCAGCAGCATTTTGAAAAATTGAGTATTTAATTGGAGCAAATAAAGAGTAAGCGACCGTCTGCAACACATAGAACACGGGCAGCAAACAGACCGGAGTAAAGGGAATCAAAAACAGAGCAGTCAGGGAAAGGCGCACAATGCCGCAAATACACGCAAAACGGCCCTTGTCGACACGAGCAATCACACTAGGCACAATAAACCCTATGGAGGCGGAGGCAAGGAGCTGGACCGCAATGGTCATGCCCGTAGCGACGGCACCCATTCCACGGGCTGCGAGCAGCAGTGAGAAAAAATCTTCCAGAGCGACAAAAGCAAATGCCTGAGAACAGTCCATGACGAACGCCGAGCGAAGCGTGCCATTGCCCGCAATGGCAGTCCAAATCATCCTCGGGCTAATTTGGCTCATAGAAGCCGCAGCGCTACCTTTCCCTTTCGTTTCGGGAATGCAGGCAACGACAAGTAACGTCAATACCATCGTAAAGATATCGGCCGAAAGACCGATGAAATATGCACCTTCTGACGAGATGAAGCCGCCCACACACGCGGAAAGAGCATAAGATGCGTAAAAGACGAATCGCTCAACCACATTAAGCCTAACGAGCTGATCTTGGGAGACGGAATCGATATAGATTGCCTCAATAGAACCGCTCACGCATGCGACGGCAAAACCCTTGAGGGCAAACGCACCTATCAAAAGCAGAGGAGATCGTATGAGGAGCAGGGCAGCGTAGTATCCGAGCATTCCCGCGATACCCACCAGGCCACTTATCTTTCGCCCAAATCTATCGGCGATATAGCCGGTAGGAATCTCGAGAGCAAATTTGCTTACCTGGTACGCAATCATCATGCCAGAAATCGCGACCATCGAGAATCCGACGAACTCAAGGTAAACCGTCAGAAAATACAAGATGGTGCTGAAGTTCGATAGGAAAACAAACGCCATATACAGCCAAACCGTACGGTTTTTCATACTCCTCCTCCAAAGGCCGATAATCCAAGCCGAGGTCTCAAAAAGCATGAAGGCAAAACCGTCAGCCATACGTTACAAATCGTCAATATTCATTTGACGGCACGAAGCCAAGCAACCTCAAGAAGCGAGATGGCGCAACAGGTGAAGAAATACCGTCTGATGCCGATCCGTCCAGGCGTTTTGCCGGTAGCAAAAATAGATAGGCAAGGTTACGTCGCGCGAGCCCTCAATGGAGCATTCGCTCACGTTGGATCCATCTGATGCAAGAGAGGAGCCAGAAAAGCTCAATATCAATCCCCCGCCTTGAAGAAACTCAATCTGTCTCTCGCTTCCATATTCGACATCACGAAAGCGGAAATTAACGAGTTGGGCCTCAGGGCACTGGTTGATTGCATTGAGACAGGGCGACAAGTTGATGGGGACAGCAAGCCTACCGCTCAATAGTTCACGAATGGTTATGGTGCCCCTGACACGATGGCCAACCGGACACGAAAGAACCTTGAGCTCCTTTTCACCCAGGTATTTCGAACAAAGGGCGCTGCCCCGTGGCTTCTCGAATGAAATAGCCGCATCCGATATCCCGAGCAAAAGAGACTCAAAACACGTAGCCGTTGGCTGATGCCACACGTCGAGGTGAATCTGGGGGTGCGAACTCTCAAACGAGTCGTACCAGTTTTCGTCAAAAAGACGCCCCCGCCCATGAAGGCAGGGGGCGTAAAGACGAAAATGACCGTCGGGCGAAACACCCTGCCCCATCGACCGAGCGTAATTTTTGAGATCATCGACTTGCGCGAGGATTACGCGCGCGCGTCCCGCAAACTCTCGCCCTGCAGGAGACAAAACGGCCTCGCCCGTCGACCGGTCGAGCAAAACGACCTGATACTCAGATTCCAGCTTCTTGATCGCCGACGAAACAGCCTGCGGACTCACATGAACGGCGCGAGCCGCCTTGCGCACGCCGCCATAATTCGCTACCGCTTGAAGATATTCGAGTTGAGACAACTGCACAGGTTTCTCCAAAGGCAATCAAGACGACGGGCCATACGATCTCAGATAAGGTTCTCGCCCAAGTTCTTGCCGCCGAGGACGTGCATGTGGAAGTGCATGACGGTCTGGCCGGCGTTAACGCCCTTGTTGGAGATGACGCGGAAACCGTCCTCCAGGCCCTTGGCCTTAGCAACCTCCTGGATGGCATGGGCCATGGCGCCCATGGTCTCGGCAGGCACGTTATCAGCGATGTCGCTGTAGTGCTTCTTGGGGATCACGAGCGTGTGGACCGGCGCCTGTGGGTTGAGGTCGTCGAAGGCGATGACCTGGTCGTCCTCATAGACAACGGTCGAGGGGATCTCGTGGTTGGCAATTTTGCAGAAGATGCAATCGCACATAGCTGGTTCCTTTCTTACAGACCAAGGTAATTATATTTGGTCGAGATGGTTAGAACGAGAGGTTGTCGTCGGTGTTGGCGGCTTCGCCGTCGGCGAGCACGTCGTTGCCGTCGACGTCCTTAAGGAGCACCGAGACCTTCTGCTCGGCATCGGACAGGCGGGCGCGCAGGCTTTTGAGGAGCTCGACGCCGCGGGTGTAGCTCTCGAGCGACTCCTCGAGCTCCATATCGCCCGACTCCAGGCTGCGGATGATGAGCTCCAGCTCCTGCGAGGCCTGCTTGTACGTAAGCTGCTCGACCGGGGTCTTCTCTGCCATATCTGTTTCCTTTCCTAAAGGTTTATCGCTATGAAACGCGGGTTACTCGACCGTATCGACCGTTGCTGCCACGTTGCCGTCTGCCATGCGCACGCGAATGGCGTCGCCAGGCTTAAAGGTCTTGGCGCTCGTAGCCACACCATCATCGCTGTACGCGATGGAATAGCCGCGAGCAAGTACCTTGAGCGGCGACAGGGCATCGAGCGACGCGGCAGCTCGGCCCAGGTCGGAAGCGGGTTTGCTGAGCATCGAACGTCCCCGATGCTCCAGACGGGAACTCGCAAGCGAGAGTGCATGGCGCTTACCATCGAGCCCCGAGGTGCTTGTAATCAGACGCTCGGGCAAGCGCCCAAAGTTGGAGCGGAATGTCCCGACCGAGCGTACTATGGCGCCCGACAGGCGATCGGCAGTCAGCGCAAGCTCCGATTCGCGACGCTCGACCATAAATGTGGGGTCGTTGAGGCACGGGCGACACGCAGCGGCATCGAGCGCATCACCCAAGCGAGCCGTATAGGTATCCCAGGCACGGCGACCGCGCTGATCGAGCATCTCCAGGTCGACCTGGGCCGACCCAATCATCGATGCCATCGCGGCACCCAGACGCTGATGGCGCGCCTCGAGCACATCGGCCAACTCCGTCATAGCCGGCGCCACCGATTCTGCCGCCGCCGTGGGCGTGGAGGCGCGTCGGTCGCTCACCATGTCGCAAATCGAGGTATCGGGCTCATGGCCAATGCCGGTCACCACGGGCACAGGACAAGCCGCCACCGCGCGGGCAAGCTCCTCGTCATTAAAGGTCATGAGGTCCTCAAAGGAGCCGCCGCCGCGCACGAGCAAAATACAGTCGGGCGCTGGCGTAATGGCAGCGGCGCGGCGCAAGCCTTCAATAAGCTCTGCCGGTGCGCCCTCGCCCTGGACCTTGGCGCCCACGCAGACGAGCTCGACGAGCGGGTTGCGACGACGCAATGTGCGCTTGACGTCGTCGATTACGGCGCCCGAAAGCGAGGTGACGACCGCCACGCGGGAGCAGAACACCGGGATGCGGCGCTTGCGCGCTTCGTCCATCAGGCCCTCGCGGCGTAGCTTTTCGGCCAGTTGCGCCACTTGTTGACGCAGCAAACCCTCCCCCGCCAGCGAAAACGAGCGAGCGACAAAGCTCATGCGGCCCGTGGCCTTATAGAGATTGAAGCTGCCCTTAAAGCTCACCTGCATGCCGTCGCGCAGATCGAACGTGCGCTTGAGATAGGCGCCCTTCCAAATGATGCAGTCAACGGCGGCCGAATCGTCCTTGATCTGGAAATAGCAGTGACCGCTTCGGGCGTTGGGACCACGAAAACCTGTGACCTCGCCCAGAACGCTCAGCTGCGGAATGGCATCGAGCGCACCGGCGGCGATCTCCACCGCCTGGCTCACGCTGAGCTCCTTGCGCTCCTGATCGTCCGAACCGTCGAACTCGGCGGAAACGGCATTGCCGGTTAGGTTCCAGCCTGCCACGCAGCCTCCTTTCGTTATCGAGCACAGAGGCTCCGGCCCCGTGCGAAATTAAGTCCAACACATAGTACAGCGCCGCGGGGACACGAATCCCCGCGGCGCCCAGTGACCCAATTTGTTATCGGTTGGAGTTTCTGTTGTAGCGAGCCATAAGGTAGAGCAGTTGAATGATCGAAGTGAGTGCTGCGGCCACATAGGTAAGCGCAGCTGCCGTCAGGACCTTCTTGGCACCGTTGACCTGCTTGGAACTCATACCCGACTGCTCAATATACGCCACGGCGCGCCGACTAGCATCAACCTCAACCGGCAGCGTAATCAGTTGGAACAGCACGCTAAACGAGAAGAAGATCAGTGCGAGGGTCGTGAGTCCCGCGATGTTCATAAACAGACCCATGAGCAGCACAATGGTCCAAGTGTTCTGGGTAAAGTTGACAACCGGAACCAGGGCGGTACGCACTTTCATCATGGCGTAACCGCTTTGACGCTGGGCGGCATGGCCCGCCTCGTGGCAGGCGACGGCAACGCTTGCGACCGACCCGCCCGAACGGTTGGCATCCGAGAGATACAGGTTATTGTCCTGCGGGTTGTAATGGTCGGTGAGCTCGCCGGCGACACCCTTGATACCCACGGCGTTGCAGCCGTTGGCGTCGAGCATGCGGCGAGCGACCGTGGCGCCCGTGTCGCCGTCCGAGCGAACCTTGGACCAGGTTTTGTATGTCGAGTTGATATAGTTCTGTGCGGCAAGGCCAAGCACCGTGCAGACAAGAACAACCAGCAGGTACAGCGGGTCGATGCCAAAGCCGTATCCATAGTAATAAGGCATGCGAATTCCTCCGAATCGAGTTACACGTTGGAGGCATTTTACCCACTCGCCCAGCAGGCAAATCAACATCGATTTTTTGGCAATGTCAGCGAAAACGGCCGAGAGCGAGCAAGGTGACGTGAAAGAGAAGCGACGCGTACTTTGGTACGCGAGCGACGATTGAACGTCAGATTGCTCGCTCTCGGCCGTTTGCAGCGTCGAGCTGTTACGCGGTTTGGTAAAACCGCGTAACTATATACCTATAACAGCTCAATCTTTCCGTCCTTCACGGTGAGTCCCATATTGCCGGAAAGCAAATCGTCCAGGCGCGAACCCACAAGCTCAAAACGCCAGCCTTCGCGCAGGGGGCTTTGCTCAGGATGCTCGATGTAATCGGCCAGGTCATCGCGCGAGGCAATGACCGAGGTCGCCACGCCCGAGCGCTCGGCAACCAGGCGGATGAGCGCGTACATCAGGTCCGTCACGCTCTCCAGCTCCGGAGAGATCTGGCGATGCCCACGCACCATGAGCGGCAGGCGATCGTGCGGGCAGCTCGCGCCGCGCTTGATGGCCATCAACGCGCCATCCACGTCGCGCTCCCCCAACTGGTCGGTACCGCGAATGCTACGGAACTCCTCAACGCGCACGGGATTGCGCTTAACGAGCGCAAGCAGCGTGTCGTCGGACATGACCCACTTGCGCGGGATGTTACGGCGCTCGGCGCGGTCCTCGCGCCAGGCGGCGAGCTCGCGCGCGATGCCCAACTGGTGACGGCTGCACGAATTGATGCGTTTGACCTTGCGGAACGCCTCGTGGCGATCGGCGCGATAGTGCGACTCGTCAGCCAGCGGGCGCAGCTCGTCGAGCACCCAGTCCACACGGCCCAGCTCGCGCAGGCGGCTCATCATCTCGGTATAGGCGACGATCAGGTACTTGACGTCATCGATCGCATACTCGATCTGTTTATCGGTCAGCGGGCGGCGCGACCAGTCGGTCAGCGACTCGGTCTTGGGCAGCGATACACCGCAGAACGTCTGAACAAGCGCGCCATACGAAATCTGCTGGCGCTCGCCCAAAAAGGCGGCGGCCACCTGCGTGTCAAAAATCGGACGCGGCAGCACGCCTACGGTATGGAGCATGACCTCCATATCCTGCGAGCACGCGTGAAAGACCTTGGTCACGCTCTCGTCGGCCATAAGCTCGGCCAGCGGCGATAGGTCGTCGATTACCAGGGGATCGACCGCTACGCTCTCGGCAGGGGTGGCAATCTGAACCAAACACAGACGCGGATGGAACGTGCGCTCGCGCAAAAACTCGGTATCGACGGCAATCGCGTCGAACTCACGGGCGCGCTGGCAAAAGTCGAGTAGAGCCTGATGTGTGGAAATGTACATATCAACCCATCGAATAAGGTTAGGCCCGAAAAACACGGGTAGGATATCGGCATTGCCTTACAACTATACTCGGTTAGTCACAGAACGGGAACGTAAGTATGCGCTGCCTTATCATCCACAACCCGGCATCGGGCCCCAGCTCAGATGAAATCTACGCATTCACGCACGCCCTCGCGCAGGGCGGCGACGAGGTCGTGATGCGTTTTATCGGCGATGGCATGGAGCCCGAGGATGCCGTGGCAGACGTGCGCGAGTTTGATCGCGTGGTCGTTTCGGGCGGCGACGGCACCGTCTCCAACGTGCTCGACCAGATGCGCGGGTGCGGTGTCCCCACGCTCGTCTTCCCCTCCGGTACGGCCTGCCTGTTCTTCAACAACATCGGCAATGCCCCCGAGGCAGCGGCGCTCGCCAAGGCCTGCCGTGCCGGTCGCACGGTCAAAGTCGACATGGGCGAGCTCTTTTGGCTCGACGAGGACGGCAACGAGAAGCGCCACGGCTTTATCATCATCGCCGGCTCGGGCTTCGACGCCGAGATCATGATGAAGGCCGCCCCCACCAAAAACGACATCGGCGAGATCGCTTACTTCCTCTCCGCGCTCGCCACGCCCAATCCCACGGTGGCGCACTTTACGATTGAGCATGACGGCATTGTCGAGGAGCTCGACGGCATCTGCTGCATGGCCGGCAACACCTCGGTCATCCAAAACGACATCAACCTGTTCCCCGACTGCCGCATGAACGATGGCATGGTCGACATTGCGGTCATCGAACCCGTGCGCACCGTGCAGCTGCTGCCTACTGTGATCACCGCTGCGCTTGACCCCGCCGGCAAGGTACTCGGGCGCCCGCAGTTCAAGATCATCCAGACCAAGGAAGCCAAGATCACCTGCACCCCGTCGCTGGGCATGCAGTTCGATGGCGAGATTATCTCCAGCAATTCGGGCGTCTTTGGAGCCCGCGCGCTTCCGCAATGCCTCGACCTCATCGTCGACGAATTCTCCCCGCTCGGAAAATAGGAGGACCCTATGAACGACAATCCCCTGCTCGGCTTTATCATCATCGTTTTGGCCATGCTCGTCGGCTATGCGATCAACGTGATCCACCGCCGGAAGAAGTAATTCCACATTGGTATGATATTCATCCAATTATCGTCTCCCCTGCTGTTTATGCATTTGCCAAACAGCAGGGGATTTTCATTTCAGGCATTCCCAGCTACTTTATTCGGCTACAGTAATTACAGGGCGTCTTTATTAAAGTAAAGCTACAAACTGAGTACAATTAACCGCTCGTCGCATATTTCATCACGCTTATCGAGTAAGTGTCTTTCATAGATGAATATTGTTTCCAGTTCGTTACGCTAATGGGGTGTCTTTATTGGCTGAAGCCCTCTGGCGACAGAGGGCTTTCGCACGCTGGGAGGGAAAATGAGGAAAACTCACCCCGTCAACGCGCTCAAGAAGCTAGGCATAGGCCTCGCCTTTGGAGCTGCAACCATCATGTCCATGCCGACATCCGCGCTCGCCTGCACGCAGATATACATGGGCAAAAACTATACGGCCGACGGCAATACGTACTACGGCCGCGCCGAGGACTTTGGCAAGCGCTATCTTAAGCACTACGGCATCGAACCTGCCCACGAACCTGGCTTTAAGTACAGCTCGATTGAATCTGCTTTTGAATACACTTCGAACAAGCCTACCTATCGTTACAGCTATGTACGCGACCACCCCTCCAACTGGATGGGTCGCACCGACGCCTATTCCGAGGCCGGAATCAACGAGAAGGGCGTCTCCTGCTCTGCCACGCTAAGCACTTCCTATAACGAGGAGGCCGATGCAGCAGACCGCATCGATGAGAAAGTGGGTCTGGGCGAGTACAGTTACGGCAGCATCATCCTGGGCGAGAGCGCCACGGCCCGCGAGGGCGTCGAGCTTCTCGGCAGACTGATCGATGATCAAGGCGTCTGCACCAACGACCAGATCATCATCGCCGACAACAACGAGACCTGGCTGTTCGCCACACTTTCCGCCCATCAGTGGATCGCCATGAAGCTCGCTGACGACGTCGCGTCGCTCAACCCTAATATCGGGAGCCTCAACTACGATGTCGACCTTGATGACCCCGAGAACTGCCTACACTCCGAGGGCATCGAGTCCATGCCCGTGGAGAAGGGCTTCGCCAAATACTCCGCTGACGGCAAATTCGATGTCGCCCAAACGTATGGCGAAAGCCTCGCCGATTCTGGCGTTAACCAATGGTCCCGCTATGTGCAAGGCCGCCATTATTTTGCTAGTCAGCTGACCGAAGGCACGGATTACGAAATTAAAACTATCACCGATAAGGATGGAAAACCCGTCCAAAAGGGAGCTATGGTCAGCGAAATCCAGCCTCTGTTCTTCAAGCCTGGCAAGTCTGGTTGGAGCACCTTTGAGCTGATTCGTGCCTTCGGCAACCGCGGAGAGAACGTCCCTGGTCTCAACGCGAACACTGATGGCGTTTATTGCATCGGCAGCGAGCGCAACACCGAGATCAATCTCTTCCAGATTCGTCGCGGGTATGATCCCGAAGTCGCTACCATCCAGTGGGAAATGCTCTCCCGTGCCGCGTACTCTGTCGCCATCCCGCTGTACTCCGCTCTGATAACTGAAGTTAGCCCCTACTTCAGCGATCAGACCGTCTCCTTCGACCACTGCAATGCGAAAGACGTCGTGTACAACGAGGAGCCCGAGAACTCCATTAACTACGTCCTCATGGACATCAGCTCGCTCTGCTTTGAGAACCCTGACACCCTTGGTACCAGTGTCCGCACCTACCTCGACGCGCTCCAGAACGAGCTCATCGAGCAGAACAAGGAAGTTGACGCCGCTATGCTGGCCGAGACGACCACCGAGGGTCGCACCGCTCTGGCCAACAAGGCAGGCAAGGCTGCCACCGAGAACACCTACAAGAAGTGCAAGGCCCTGCTCCAGGAGATGCGCGCTTATCAGAAGGCCGGAAACTTTGACGAGCGCTTCACCCCGTGCGACCTGAACACCGAGACCAAGGGCCTCAAGGAGTCCATCACCTACGCCAAGGACGCCCTTGCCACCGACCCGGTCACCCCAGATCAGCCCGGCACTCCCGAGCAGCCCGGTAAGCCCGAACAGCCCAGCACCCCCGAGCAGCCTGAGCAGCCCACTAAGCCCGAGCAGCCCGCTGTCAAGCCTGAGAAGCCTGGCAAGTCGGACAACACCACGACCACGGTAACCACCAACAAGACGAACACCAAGGGCGGCCTGCCCACCACTGGCGATCGTTTTGATGGCCGCATGGTGGCCGCATTCGCCATCGCTGGCGTTGCCGTCATCTCCGCAGGCGGTTATATCCTCTATCGCCGCAACAAGGAGTAATCCCTCACTGGTGCGGGCGGGATGGCACGGTTCGTCCCGCCTGCCTTTTTGACCAGTGGGAAACACCGCTGAAATCTTTTCAAAAAAGATTTCCCCGCAAACACTTTGCTGTGCTATAGTGCAGCGCAACAGCAATCAGGTGCTACTGCGCCACGGCATCACGAAAGGAGCCACCGATATGAAGAACACGATGAAGTCTCTCAACAACTGGTGGTGGCGTGATGCGAATACGATCGGTCGACGGTGAGTCCCTCACGCCTGTTTTTGCGCTCTAGGTGATTGGAAGGCCTCCGGTTTCGACCGGGGGCCTTTTTCTATCTCGAGCCCGATCGCATTCGCATCACGCGCCTCCGCTTTTCTCTTACACCCCCCTTCCGAAAGGATTTTCACCATGTCCCAGAACACCACCGCCACCCAGCCCCGTACCGTCCAGACCGCCGACCGCGGCAAGCTCGATGTCCGCGCCCTTGTCCTGCTCGCCATCCTGCTTGCCGCCGGCTTCATCCTCAACTTCACTGTTGGCAAGGCCATCTCGGGCATCTCGGGCGGCATGATCAGCCCCGAGTTCATCATCTCGGCCTTCTGCCTCACTATCCTGGTCGTTCGCCCCAATATTGGCCAGGCGCTCGTCATCGGCCTCATCTCGGCCGCCGTGATTCAGATCACCACCACCTCGCCGTTCGTCGATTTTGCCGCCGAGGGCATCGCCGCTATGCTCATGGCCGCCATCGTCAACGCCGCCGGCAAGGACGGTCAGGTCAAGCCCGCGATCGCCATTGTCGCAACCTTCCTGACCACCTTTGTCTCCGGCGTCATCTTCATGGTCATCAAGATGGCCATGCTCGGCGTGGTCGGCGAGCTCGCCGCCGCCATGTTGCCCGTCGTCGCCATGACCGCCGTCTTTAACGCCATTCTGGTCGGCGCCCTCTACCTGCCCATCCAGAAGGCCCTTAGGCTCAACTAACCCGCTCGGCTTTACGAGCCACCCCATCTTGGCGTTCATTCGTCGCTCGCGTACCCAAGTACGCTTCACTCCTCTTTCGCGCCAACCTGGGCCCCTCGTAAAGCCGTCTCCGTGCTTCACCACCAAAGACCGTCCCAAACAACGAGCTTTTTTGGGACGTTCTTAAACAACTGGTCATTTAAGAACGTCCCCAATGACTATGAAAGGTATCCATGAAAACGATCATCAACGTCGACGATGTCTCATTCTCCTATGGCACGCAGACCGAGCAGGCGCTTAAGCACATCTCGCTCGGCGTGAACAAGGGAGACTTTATCGGCATCATCGGGCCCTCGGGCGCCGGCAAGTCCACGCTTGCCGCCTGCCTGTCGGGCGCCGTACCCCACCACTACACCGGCACGTTCTTTGGGTCCGTCATGGTTAACGGCCACGACACCTGTGAGGTCTCGCTCGCCGACGTGTCGCAGATCGTCGGCAGCGTGCTGCAGGACATCGACACGCAGATGGTCGCCTCGGTCGTCGAGGACGAGATGCTCTTTGGTCTGGAGAACTTTGGCGTCCCCCACGATCAGATTGAACAGCGCGTAAGCGAGACACTCGAGACCGTCGGCATCAGCGACCTGCGCGACCGCGAGATCGCCACCCTCTCGGGCGGGCAGAAGCAAAAGGTGGCCATCGCCGCCATCCTCGCTATGCGCCCCCGCGTACTGGTGCTCGACGAGCCCACCGCGGCGCTCGACCCCGCCAGCTCCACGCTGGTCTTCGAGACCCTGCGCGAGGCAAACCGCGCACTTGGAATCACCATCGTCGTCGTTGAGCAAAAAGTCGCCCTGCTCTCGGAGTATTGCAACCGCGTGCTCGTGCTCAACCATGGCGAAATCGCGCTGCAGGGCGAGCCGCACGAGGTATTCGCGCATACCGATGAACTGCGCACCATTGGCGTCGATTGCCCCCGCGTCACGCGTATCTTCAACAGTCTCGAGGCCGATGGCTTGGTAAGCGGCACCCCTTGCTTGGATGTCGATGAGGCCGAGCGTCTGATTTCGGGCATCGTCGACCCCGCGCACGCGGCCAGCGAAGCCCAGGCTCCCGCGGACTCCCCACATGCCCCGTCGTTGCGCCCTCATGCCAAGGACGCCGAACCCGTGCTCACCTTCGATCACGTTGAGTTTGCCTACCCCAACGGCGGCGCTGCCGTCCACGACCTTAGCCTTACGCTCTATCCTGGCGAGCTCGTGGGCATCGTCGGCCAAAACGGCGCCGGCAAGACCACGCTCACCAAACTGCTCACGGGCCTGCTTAAGCCTGCCTCGGGCAGCGTGCGCGTTACGGGCCTGGACACCGCCACGGTCCCCACAAGTCGCATCGCCCGCGAGGTCGCAACGCTCTTCCAAAACCCCGACCGCCAGATCTGCAAGGATACCGTGCTCGACGAGGTCGCTTTTGGACTGGAGCTTGCCGGCATCGACCGCGCCGAGGCCCTGCGTCGTGCTCAGCTCGTCATCGACCGCTTTGGCCTGCCCGCCGACGAGGCGCCCTTCTCGCTTTCGCGCGGCCAGCGACAAATGGTGGCGCTCGCCTCCGTCGTGGTCGTAGAGCCCAAGATCGTAGTACTCGACGAACCCACGAGCGGCCTTGACTACCGTGAGTGCATGACCGTCATGGAAACGGTACGCACCATGGCCGAGCGCGGCTGCGCCGTAATCATGGTCTGCCACGATATGGAAGTCGTTTCCGACTTTGCCGAACGTATTGTTGTGATGGCCGACGGCCGTATCCTCGACCGCGGACGCACGCACGAGCTGTTCTCGAATATTGAGCTCATGCAGCGTGCCTACGTGGAGCCGCCCCAGGTCATTGAACTCTCGCGCCGCTTGGCATCCTCCGTCTCCCCCGCTTTTGCGCAGGTGAGCGAGGTCACCGATATCGTTCGCATTACCAAGGAGATGGTCCGCCGTGGTTAACGTCATCGACTATATGCCGGGCGATACGCTGCTGCATCGCCTGAACCCGGTCGTCAAACTGGGCCTTGCCGCCGCCATCATCATCGGCATCTTTTTGTCCGACACCTATGTTGCGCTGTTGGGCTTTTTGGCACTCACCCTTGCGCTGGGCGCCTACGCCGGCGTCGTCGACCGCCTGTTCTCGTTGCTCAAGCTGCTGATTCCGCTCGCGCTCATCATGCTGGTGCTGCAGTTGGCATTTATGCGCGATGGCAATGTGGTGTGGGGTTTCGTTACCGATACCGGCCTCATCACCGGATCTAAGGCCTGCCTGCGCCTGCTGGGCGTAGCGTTGCCACTCATACTCATGCTCATGGTGACCAAGCTCAACGACCTTGCCAACGCCTGCGTCGAGGTACTGCACGTACCGTATCGCTACGCCTTCACCTTTACCACGGCACTGCGTTTTGTGCCGGTGTTTGGCCAAGAGATGAATGCCATCATGGAGGCGCAGACCGCGCGCGGCGTCGAGTACGACACCAAGAATCCCATCAAGAAGCTCAAACTCATGCTGCCACTGTGCGTGCCACTGCTTATCTCGAGCGTGGGCAAGACCGATGCCACAGCCTTGGCGGCAGAACAGCGCGGCTTCTATCTGCGTACGCGCGCCAGCTCGTACAAGCGCTACCCCATCAAGGGCCTGGACATCGCCGTGCTCATCGTCAGCATCGCCCTCATCGCCATCGGCTTCCTGTTCTAGTTCACCACCGACAGCAACCGCCCAACGCAAAAGGCCTCGGCTCGCACCAAACGAGCCGAGGCCTTTACTGTTTCACCAGATAAAACCTACCAAAATAAACCTGTTCCTTTTTGGCAGGTCGGAAGCTAGAGGCGGTAGGGGGCGCCGCTGCGGATGACGGATTCGCGCACCAGGACGTCCATGGCGTCGAGGGTGATCTCGGGCATCTCTCGGTACTTTTGCAGCACCGAGAGCTCGGTGCAGGCCAGAATGACGCGGTCGCAGCCGCTACGGGCGAACTCCCACATCACGCGGTCGAACTTATCCATATCGGGCTCACGTCCGGCCTTCACATCATCGTAGATAAGCGACATCACATCGTTCTGACGTTTCTCGCTGGGATAGACGACCTCAACACCCGCAGCCTTACATTCGCGGCCGTAGACGCCCGCGCCCACGGTTCCGTCGGTGCCCATGATGCCAATCTTGTGCACCGGCTCGGCCGGCATACTCAGGTTGGGATCGAACTCGCACTCCCCCATCACCGCACCGGCCAGAGCATAGCGCACCGACTCACGCGGCATGTGGATAATCGGCACTGTGGTAAACGACTGGATCTGGTCGTAGAAGTAGTGCGACGTGTTGCAGGGAATGGCAATGTGCGCACAGCCCAGCGACTCGAGTGCCTGGGCACACTCTTTCATGGTCGCCAGCAGCTTGGCATGCTCGCCGGTCTTAATGGCCAACGTGCGGTCGGGCATGGTCGACTTGGAGAGCACCACCATGTCGATATGCTCCTGATCGCAGGCAGCAGCCGTATGACGCACCACCTGGTCGTAGTAATACGACGTGGCCTCGGCGCCCATGCCGCCGATAACTCCCAGCTTTTCCATCGCCGCCTCCTTGGTGACGCTTGCGCAATTGCGCGCATCATACCCGCGCCCGCCCGATGCAAACCGGACGGGCGCCGCGCTCATCTACTTGTAATACGTCTTGAACAGCTTAAAGTGGCGCAGCTTGGTGTGCCACATGCGCAGCCAGCGGTTAAAGACAAAGTCGCCCTTCATAAACGAAGGGTCGGCGCCCTTGCCTTCCTTGTCCAGGCGATGCACCTTAGCGCGCAGCTCGGGATCCTTGACGTACTTGTCGACGACGCCCATGGGGACGACCATCCACAGGGCCTCGTCCTGAGCCGTCACAAACTCCGGCTCAAACGGACGGTTGAACACATACTCGTCCACCACATACTTGGCAACGTTAAAGCCGCTGTTGGTAACGTAGTAGTTGCTGCGGCCCTGGCGCGTGTTGAAATCGAAGAACTTAAACGAGCCGTCGCGCTCGTCGTACTTAACGTCAAAGTTGGAATAACCTACAAAGTTCAGGTCCTCGAGCAGCTTGCGCACGCCGCCCATGAGCTCGTCATTGGGCTCGGTAATGATGCAGGCATGGTTGCCGACACCGTGAGGCTGATGCTCCTCGAGCAGCACGTGACCCAGGCACATCATGCGGACCTTGCCGTTGCGGTCGGAATAGCTGGTGAGCACGCGCATGTACTCGTCGTTGCCGGGCACGCGATCCTGCATGATCAGGTCGTCGGTGTAGCCGCTGGCATACGAATCGCGAATGACCTGTTCCAGCTCGGCGCGGTCGGCAATCTCATAGGCCTTCTTCTGGCCCTCGAACTCATGCTGCCACCACATGATGCCGTCAGAAGGCTTCAGAATCATCGGGTAAGGAAAATCGATCTGGTCGAGCACTTCGGCAGGCGCCTCACCCTGGGCGTTCAGCATCGCCATGGTGAAGGTAAAGGTGTGCGGATAGGGCACGCCATGCTTCTCGCACAGCTCGTAGAAGATCTCCTTCTTCTGGCACTGCTCAAGCATGCTATAGGGAGCGTAAGGCGCGACGATGTTATCCGCCAACTCATGGGCATCCTTGGCTTGAGCCACGAGAGCGACATAGTTGTCACCACAGCCCACAAGGACAATCGTCTTATCGGCATGCGCTTGGGCAATGCCGTTGACGGTTTTGAGCATCACGGGCATGGTATCGATATCCACGTTGGGCGTGTAGTCGATAATCTGGCTGCGGTACGCGGGACCCGTCTGATACTTGCCAAAGACCAGACTCTTGACCTGGTACTCCTCGTAGAAGGCACGCGCCACCGAATAGGCGTTGATGTCGCCACCAAGCAGCACGGGAATGAACTCGCGCTCTGTAAATTGCAATGCCATGGAAACTTCCTATCATGAACTGCCCACACAACGGGCGGTCTTTGCGCAACTGATTTATTTTAGCGTGCCAAGCCGCCGGCGCCCAAAGCTCCACCGTATCTATGGCAATCGACGTAATCGTCCAGCACGAAGGCCAGCACGAAGACGGCGCTCACCGTTGTATGACAACGGGCAATGAACCTACCATTGTTGTAGGATTCAGTGTATTGACATCCTCGAGCGAAAGGCGCGCACGTGCCCCAAGACCATCCGACCGATAATCCCATCCTCAATGCCGCGAGGCGCGAGCTGGCGAAACGTGCGAAAGCGACCGCTCCCCTGTGCACGGCAAACGACGCCTACAACGGACCCGCCCACATCGTCTCGATCAACACGTCGGTACACAAGGGCACTCGCAAGTCGCCCGTCGCCGATGGACGCGACACCGTTATAGAGCAATTTGGCCTCGCCACCGATGCGCACGCCGGACATTGGCACCGTCAGGTTTCCTTTTTAGCCGCGGAGTCCATCCAGACGGCGCAGGCACGCGGGCTCGACGTACACGAGGGTGACTTTGGGGAGAACTTCACAACCCGGGGCATCAACCTGCTCTCGCTCCCTTTGGGCACACAGCTCAAGCTTGGAAGCGACGTGCTCGTCGAAATCAGCCAAATCGGCAAGGTCTGCCACACCCGTTGCGCCATCTACTATCTCGCCGGCGACTGCATCTTTCCCCACGAGGGCGTTTTCGGCGTGGTACTAAAGGGCGGAGAGGTCAACGCCGGTGACGAAATCCAGGTAGTCAAGCTCGGCGACGGCACCTGTTCGTTCACCCCCGCCAAGGCCCTCGAAGAGATTGAGCAGGCTCGCCAGAAGGGCACGCTGTAGTTATAAAACCCCACGTTGAGATGGCTTTTACAGCCCAAAACTCCTCTCAAACAGAGCTCTGTAACGTTAAAGTTGAACTCTATGGTTTCTCAACAATTCATCATAACTGCAGGTCAAAGCCAAAGCCTCAAGTTCAACTTGACCCTTTGGAACCTTTAAGGTTCAAGTTGAGGTCGAAAGCAGTAGTAGAATACCGTTCGAACCATAACCTACGATTGATTGCAGAGGGACTGGATGCAGCATTCGAATCATCGCACCGCAGCGTTCATTGCGTCGAAGCCGGCTCGTATCATCACGAGCGCCGTGCTCGCCGTTGCGCTGACGGCCACGCCGATGCTCTCCCCCGTTGCGGCGTACGCCGCCTCGCAGGCAACGCAGGACCAGCTTTCCGCAGCCCAGCAGAAGATCGAAGCCGCCACGAGCGCCTACAACGACGCCCGCACCAAACTCGATGACCTGCAAAAGCAGATTGACTCCAATGAGGCAAGCATCGAGGAAATCGAGGCCAAGCTTCCCGAGCAGCAGGCCAAGGCAAGCTCCGCCATGCGCGATCTGTACAAGTATCAGAAGGGCACCAATCCCATCGTGAGCTTCCTGGTCAACGCACAGAGCCTGGGTGAGTTCATCACGACCTGCAAATACACCAACCAGATCACGAGCTCGAACGTCGACGAGATCGAACAGCTCAATAACATGCAAACCGAACTCGAGCAGAACAAGGCTGAGCTCCAGCAGGCCAAGTCTCAGCTTGAGGCAGAGCAGAAAAACGCCGAGGATGCGCTGGCACAGGCCCAGCAGCTCCGCAGCGAGGCACAGGCAAAAGCCGAGCAGGAAAATGCCGCCGAGCTTGCCAAGCTTGAGGCCGATAAGGCCGCTGCCGCCGAGAAGCTCTCGGGCGAGGGCGTAAGCGGCAGCAATTCCAGCAGCCAGGCCACCAACACCAACACCACCATCGACACCACGGTGAACAGCTCCAATACCGGTAGCTCCGATTACGATTCGTTCATTAATGAGTGGACAGGCCGCATCGACAATTATCTCGCCGGCTCCCCCATGGCAGGCCAGGGCTATAACTTTGCCGTCGCCGCTTGGAATACCGGTGTCGACCCCCGTTGGTCCCCCGCCATCGCCTGCATCGAGAGCACCAAGGGTGCTTATTGCGCCAATTCTTACAACGCCTGGGGCTGGAGTGCACGTGGCGGCGGTTGGCGCAGCTTTGGCAGCTGGAGCGAGGGCATCTCCGCTCACGTTGCCTATCTGGGCGCCAACTACGGCTCCACCCTTACCCCGGCAGCGGCCAAAAAGTACTGCCCGCCCACGTGGCAGGACTGGTACAACAAAGTCGCCGCTCAGATGAACCGCATCTAAGTGCAACTGCAAAGGGCCCCAATGGGGTCCTTTTCTTTTAGGTAGCGGAGGTATCGACGACGCCGGTCGCATTGGCAACCGCGACTATGACAATCATGCATAGGAGCAGCACACCCAATGCCTTGAGCCAGAGTTTCGCGAGTTTCTTGCCGCGATAGCTGTCGAGCAGTGCGAATCGCCGACGAAGACGGCGCTTATCGAGCAGTGCGAAATGCATAAGCACCATAAGGCCATCGACAAAGAAAAAATACTCGATTATGAGAAGCCACGTCGGGTAGCTTTGGTTTGCTCCGGTGGGGTGAAAGACGGCAAAGTGACTTCCGGCAAAGAACACAAGCAGCGAGAAGCAGACGAGCGTATTCCAAATGCGGCCCAGAGACTCCGGAACGCGAGAGAGCAGGCCGCATGCAGCGGAGGCGGCAGGGCCAAGAGGCCCTGCGGGGTTCTGGAGCCCTTGGGGCGTCAACACCGTCTCCGAGGCCGGAGTTCGGACAGGCGGCGCAGGAGGCCGCACGGGGCGACTCAGATCGTATGCCGCGCGCGTCGCCCGTCCCAACGCTTCCGCACTCGCAAAACGCTTGGCCGGGTCGAGCGCCATCGACATGCAGACGGCATCGGCAAGTGGAGTGGGAATGCCGCGCGCCTCGCATTGCTCGCGCATGTCGAGCCCTGGCTTAGGGTCGACTCCCGTCAAGCAGAAGAACAGCAGGGCGCCAAGTGCGTAGACGTCGCTTCGCACGCTCGTCTGCCCAAACCCATACTGCTCGGGCGGCGCATAGGGTCGCGTGCCAAACTTGACGGTGTCGGCATCGGCGCCATCGTGCCATACGCGCGCGATCCCCAGGTCGATAATCACCAGCGATGAAAACGTCAGGCCGTCATCAGGCGTATAGTTGGCACCTGTCACGATGATATTCGACGGCTTGAGGTCACGATGGATCACCGGCGCCGACGTCTCCCCCGCCATTGCAAAACCGGTATGGAGCTCGCCCACGGCGTCGCAAAGGACAGGATACAATTCACGCGCATAATCGGGGGTGGCTCCCAGACGGTCCACCAGCGCCCCGAGCGTCTCCCCTTCGATGTATTCCATAACCACGTTGAGCTCGTCGCCCACACGACGACAATCGACGATTCTGGGCAGGTGCTCAAAACGCCTGCCTGCCCGCTGAACGGCAAACAGACGCTCGTATGCCCCGCCGATTTGAGCCGAAGCATCGATGCGTTTACGGACAAAGGGGCCGAGCGAGCCACCGCCGGTTCCTTCAAAGTACACGAGCTCGGTTGTTTCAACGGTCGAGCGCTTAAGTACACGCTCCACGCGATAGCTGTCGTCGCAATCGAGCGACGCCAGGTGCTCGGCAAGCGCCGCGGTCAGCTCGTCATCGGAATATGTTGGGGTCTGAGTATCCATAGCCTCCATCATAGCGCAGGGCGCAGACACCCCATGGCATCCGCGCCCCGTTCGTTTGCATCGTTGTTCGGCAGCTCCGCCGGCTCAGATATCAGCCGCTAACTCACCGTCTCCTCGCCAAAGCGATACAGCTCCTCGTTGACCTTTTGGAGGCTGCACCCGCGATCGATGCAAAAGATGATAATCGCATCGCGGCGGTCCTTGCAGTTAAGGACGCTTACCCCGGCAGCCGTCAGCGCACGGTTAGTCTCTTTGAGCGTCAGCGCCATCGCAAAGGCAATCTGCAGCACCTTATTGCGGCTCGGATGCCGCGCACCGGTAAAAATCTGATAGCCAAAGGTCTCATTGAGATCGGCCATACGAACCACGCGCGAGCGCTCCAAGCCCTTTTCCTGCAGTAGCTGCTTCAGGTAGTTCGAAAGCGACGGGGCGGCAAAGTCGTGTTCTTTGATATAGCCATCGATGTTTGGCGCGTCGAGAAGCTCATTGAGTAACTCGTCAGTCAGCTTTTTATCGGGCATACGACTTCACCTCCCCCAGTGCATGCAACATGCTAGAAACCGCTTACGTCCGAACGCTCCCAGCTAGCAACCTGGTCGGGAGACGCCGTACCCAGCGCCTCGAACTTCCAGGAGCCGCCCGCCTTCAGATGATTGGTGTTTGCAAGAGCCGTTCCAACCTGGTTGCCATCGGCATCGTACAGAACATATTCAATCTGAATGTAGCTCTTTTCCTTGTCCGTGTTATTGGTCAGCGTGCCCGTGATCTTATAGGTAAACTGATTGGAAGTGTCTTCAGCCTCGTCAGCAATGGTATACGGTTCTTGCGGTTCTTTTCGCTCCTCAGCCTGCTGTGTCGTCTCGGCAGGTTTTGCCGAATCGCTCGCAGACGAATCGGTTGAGTTGTCGCCCATAGAGCCCACGGCACCGACAATAACCAGCACCACGATGATGCCTAGGACAATCTTGCCGATCGGCTTCTTTCCCTCTTTTGCCATTATTCATCCTTCCTACGATCCGGCTACCGTGCCGGCACACAGCACATCGTAGGAAGGATTGAACTTGAATTCATTAGCTGAGAGCTAAGGCTGCGGTAAACGGCCAATGCAGTTATCCAAACGTTGAGCAAACGCACTTTGCGCAACCGTCTGCTGGCAGCGCATCAACCCACCGTGACGGATTCCCCGGTAAAGGCACTGATCATCAACAGGACAAAGAACACCAGGTAGCTGACACTCAGCAAGTACGCAATAATCAGGAAGACGACCCAGCCGACATTGGTTTTACCGTCGGCACGGCGTTGCTCGCGATTACGGCAAAGCCAAATCGTCACGCCAATGGCCACAATCAGCAACACGAGTGCCGCTGCTGCCAACCCGGCAAGCGCAAACATCACGCCAATGCTCACAGCAATAACCGGAAGCAGCAGCAAGCCGCAGCCACACCCACCGGGACTATAAACGGCAGACTGTCGGCATCGCCTCATCGCCGCGCCACCCCCATCATCTTTGAGCACTACAGTGCGATGGCCTGCTGAACAGGAACGATCTTGCCGAGTTCCGGTTCGATCCGCCTTTTCTCGGCCTCAAGGTCAAACGCCACCTGAGCGCGCAGCCAATAACCATCCGTCAGGCCAAAGTAGCGGCAAAGACGGAGGTCGGTGTCGGCCGTCACGCGACGTTTTCCCAAGACAATCTGCCCGATACGCTGAGCCGGAATCCCAGTCTCTTTCGCAAGACGATATTGAGAAATGCCCATGGGAACAAGAAACTCCTCTTTGAGAAGCTCACCAGGAGTCACCGGCGACAGCAAATCGGCCGAAGCCTCATCACTTGTGATAATCGACGATTTCGACATTCCAAGCCATCTCCTGTCTCCACTCAAAACAGACCCGATAGCGCTCGTTAACACGGATGCTATATTGACCGGCACGATCGCCCTTCAAAGCTTCCAGGCGGTTGCCCGGTGGAACGCGAAGATCATCAAGTGAAGCACAAACCTGCAGTTGGCGAATCTTCCTCAACGCAACACGCTCAAAGGGCACGAACCTCCTGACCCGCACACCCATGGCAAAGCGTTCGGTATCCTCATCTTTATACGATGCAATCATAGTATCGCCTTACGTTAGTAACGTCAAACGTTTCTATAGACTTACATCTCTATTATATCGTACGTTTGTTCGTGTTTTCTAGAACAAATAGTCCTTCACGCCTTAGTCAAGCGAAAGTAATCGTTTGTAGACATCGAGGCCTTTGAGTAGGATTTCCTCGTCGAAGAGCATGCTATCGGTATGCAGAGCGCTTGTGGCATAGGCGGGGCAGCCATCCGAATCACTCGGGTTGTCTTGGTCCTCTGGCATACCCGTGCCCAGCAAGAAGAACACGCCCGGCAGATGGCGCTGATAGAAAGCAAAGTCCTCGGCAATTAACAGCGGCTCCTCTACAAGCTGCAGCCCGGGCAAGGCAGGCGTGATGTTGGCAAACAGCTCGGGGTCGTTATCGACCGGTGGATAGCCCTCGGCAAAGTCGAGATCATACGTGCAGCCCGTTGCGGTGCACGCCTCGTCGAGTACACGGCGTACGCCCTCGCGCGCACGGTCGAACATGTCGTCCGTAAACACACGCAGGCTGCCGGCAACATGGGCCTCCCCTGCCACCGCATTGCAGACGGTACCGGCCTGCAGCAAGCCGAACTTACCAATGCAGGGCTCGTCGGCACCCAGCTTGTCCATGAGTTCGCGCTCGGAAACCAAGAACTTGGCAGCCGCCAATGCCGCATCGTGCGATTCGCCAACGGGAACGCCGTAGGTCTTGGCGATATGGATGCTCGTCCCGTGAATGTGCACATGCGTCTCGCTCGAACGCGCTAGCAGCGGACCGGGGCAGCTCGCCAACGTGCCGGCGGGCAGATCGGGCCACACATGGAAGCCAAAAATGCGGTCGGCCCCATAGCGCTCGAACACACCGCTCTCGCATACCGTCTTGGCACCACCGGTCGTTTCCTCGGCCGGCTGGAACACAAAGAGAACATTGCGCCTAATGGCGCCCGGATGCTCGCGAATCGTACGGTCGACATACGTCGCGGCGGCAAGCGCCATGGCCATGTGTCCGTCATGTCCGCAAGCGTGCATCTTGCCGGGATGGGTTGAGGCAAAGGCCGCTCCCGTCGCTTCCGCGATGGGCAGCGCATCCATATCGGCGCGAATCGCCGTGGCATGCGCGGCATCAACGCCGGCGTCGAAGAAAGCGCAGACGCAGCTGGGGCACGGATGGGTCACTTCGCAGGTGAGCGGTGCCAGCACGCCCTCGATATAGGCAATGGTTTGCGGAAGATCGAAATCGAGCTCCGGAATGCGATGGAGATCGCGGCGATAGCGACGGAGTTCTTGGAGCTCGGTCATAGAGGATCCCTTCGTGAGGCACATCTGTTGCAACTTATTGTGATACAGGATTGTGGCGCACATGTTTCCAGCATATCCCTGCATTTTTTAAACGTTATATACGAATACTCTTGTTTGGTAAAGTGCAACGTGGTAGGGTCGTTACCACTTGATAGAGGCGCGGGCACGAAGAACCGCGGGCGAGCCGGCAGGCTTTGACCCCGTGGGGAGGCGAAACCCGCCGAACTGGGCTTTTCGGGCACGAACAACCTGGTGGGCCTGTGGGAAACACCCACAGGACTGTCTGCAGCAATGCGGGAGCGCTATCCGGACATTGGGTCCACGCTATGCGGATTCGATGCGCAGATGGCGCCGTCTGGATAGCGAGGTTTACGGGACATGGCATTGACCCCCAACGAGGCATATGCGGCCAAGCAGCCGTTTGTGGACAAGGAGACACTCGAGCATATCGTCGAGCAGTTCCCCACACCGTTTCATCTATACGACGAGGCGGGCATCCGCCGCAACATGCAAGAAGTGCGCGACGCCTTTGCATGGAACCCGGACTTTAAGGAATACTTTGCCGTCAAGGCCAACCCCAACCCGGCGCTCATCTCCATTCTCAACGAATACGGCTGCGGCTGCGATTGCTCGAGCTATACCGAGCTCATGATCGCCCGCTCACTGGGTATCACGGGACACGACATCATGTTCTCGTCCAACGACACACCGGCTGCCGACTTTGAGCTCGCCGACAAGCTGGGTGCCATCGTCAACTTTGACGACATCAGCCACATCGGGTTCTTTGAGCGCGTTGCGGGGCCCATCCCCAAGACGGTCAGCTGCCGCTTTAATCCAGGCGGCCTGTTCCAGCTCTCCAACGGCATCATGGACAACCCGGGCGACTCCAAATATGGCATGACCACCGAGCAACTCTTCGAGGCCTTCCGCATGCTCAAGGCCAAGGGCGCCGAGGACTTTGGCATCCACGCATTCCTTGCCAGCAACACCGTCACCAACGACTACTACCCCAAGCTCGCGCGCATCCTCTTTGAGCTTGCCGTACGCCTGGAGCGCGAGACCGGCGCACACGTCGCCTTCATCAATCTGTCCGGCGGCGTCGGCATCCCCTACCTGCCCGAGCAGCAGGCCAACGACATTCGCGCCATCGGCGAGGGAGTACACGCGGCATACGACGAGATCCTGGTTCCCGCCGGCATGGGCGATGTGGCCATCTGCACTGAGATGGGCCGCTTTATGATGGGCCCCTACGGCTGCCTGGTCACCAAGGCTATCCACGAGAAGCAGATCTACAAGGACTATATCGGCGTGGACGCCAGTGCCGTCGACCTCATTCGTCCCGCCATGTATGGCGCTTACCACCACATCACGGTGATGGGTCAGCCGGGCGGCGCCGACAAGGCCACAGCGCCCGTCACGAACACCTATGACATCACGGGCAATCTGTGCGAGAACAACGACAAGTTCGCTATCGATCGCGAGCTGCCGCATATCGACATGGGTGACCTGCTTGTAATCCATGATACCGGTGCGCATGGCTACTCCATGGGCTACAACTACAACGGCCGCCTGCGCTCCGCCGAGGTGCTGCTGCGCCCCGACGGCTCGGCCGACCTTATCCGCCGCGCCGAGCGCCCGGGCGATTACTTTGCCACGCTCGACGTGCTGCCGTGCGGCCGAGAGCTGCTGGCCAAGTCGCGCGCCGAAAGTGCCCGCTGTCGCGCCCAAGACGAGCGCCTAGCAGTCGCAGCTCAATGGAACAAACGCATCCAGATCGCGGAGGCGAAGGAGAAGAACATGGACATCCGCAATCTCGAGGGCTCAATCGTCGCCCTGGTTACGCCGTTTAAAAAGGACGGCAGCGTCGACTTTGACGCGCTCGAGCGCCTTATCGATTTCCACCTGCAAAACGGCACCGACGCCATCCTCACCCTGGGCACCACCGGCGAGAGTGCCACGATGACCGATGACGAGGACAACTCCGTCGTCGCCGCCGTGGTCAAGCATGTTGCAGGACGTGTCCCCGTCATCGCCGGCTCGGGCTCCAACTCCACGCAGACCATGCTCACCAAGTCGCTCACCTACCAGGGCTTGGGCGCCGATGGTCTGCTGCTCATTACCCCCTACTACAACAAGTCTAACGAAGAGGGTATCTATCAGCACTTTAAGACCGTCGCCGACGCCGTGGACATCCCCTGCATTCTGTACAACATCCCTGGCCGCTGTGGCTGCGGCATCAGCGAGCGCAACGTAGAGCGCTTGGCCGCGCACCCCAACATCATGGGCATCAAGGAGGCCTCGGGCAACGTCGCCTACGCGGCCAAGATCGCCCACCTGCTATCCGATGACTTCCGCATGTACTCGGGCGAGGACGCGCTTACCGTGCCGCTCATGAGCCTAGGCGCCTCGGGCACCATCAGCGTGTGGGCCGATGTTCAGCCGCAGCTCGTGCACGACATGTGCCGCGCCTATTTGGACGGCGACGTGGAGCGCGCCCGCGATATCCAGATTGCCGGTCAGCCGCTCATCAATGCCCTCTTTAGCGAGGTCAACCCCATCCCCGTTAAGGAAGCGCTCGCCCAGATGGGCATGATCGAGGCAAACTACCGTATGCCGCTGTGCCCCATGGCAGACGACACGCGATCCGCACTTACCGATGCTCTGAAGGGAGCTGGTCTGCTTGATTAAGACCGTCATTATGGGAACGGGCCGCATGGGCTCGCTCATCCGCACCACCGCCGAAAGCATTGTCGATGCCGCCGGGCAGCCCGTTTTTGATATCGTGGCCCAGATCGGTTTTGACCTGACCGAGCTCGAGGGCGCCCCGGCAGCCGACGTCATCATCGACTTCTCGAACGTCGCGACCTTCGACGCTGTCGTCGCCTATGTCGAGCGCACGGGCGCCGCACTCGTTTCCGGCACCACGGGCTATTCACCTGAGCAGATGGACCGCCTGCGTGAGCTGGGCCAGAACACCCGCGTTATGCACTCGGGCAATTACTCCATCGGCATCGCAGCCCTGCGTCATCTAGTGGCCCAGGCCACACGCGAGCTGCCCGGCTTTGACTGCGAGATCGTCGAGACGCACCACAACCAAAAGGTCGACGCCCCGAGCGGCACCGCCAAGCTACTGCTCGACGCCGTCGTCGAAGCTGAACCCGAGGCAGGCTACCACCCCGTCTATGGCCGCGAGGGCATGTGCGGCGCGCGTGGCCCCAAGGAGATCGGAATGCACTCGCTGCGCGGCGGCACCGTCGCCGGCGTACACGAGGTTAGTTTCTTTGGCCAGGACGAGGAGGTCACGCTCACCCACCGCGCCACGAGCCGTCAGATCTTTGTCAACGGCGCCTTGGCAGCCGCGCAGAAGCTCGTCACCCGCGAACCCGGCTTCTATACGTTCGACAAGGTCATGTTTGCCTAACCGGGTATCAACCGAATCCACCCAAAGGAGAGATAGCAAATGAGCAACGCAGCCGAGATGGATGCACAGGAGATTATCAACTACATCGCCACCGCGCCCAAAAAGACGCCCGTCAAGCTGTACGTGCGCGAGAAGCCGGGCATGAAGGTTGCCTGGGGCAACGCACATGTCTACGGCGGTCGTCGTGGCAAGACCGTCTTTGGCGACTGGGATGAGCTTAAGGCCATCCTGGACGCCAACGCCGACTCCATCGATTACTACGACGTTGAAAACGATTGCCGCAACTCCGCCGTGCCCATGCTCGACCTTAAGGGCATCAACGCCCGCATCGAGCCGGGCGCGATCATCCGCGACCGCGTCGAGATTGGCGACCGTGCCGTCATCATGATGGGCGCCATCATCAACATCGGCTCCGTTATCGGCGAGGGTTCCATGATCGATATGGGCGCCGTGCTGGGCGGTCGCGCCACCGTGGGTAAGAACTGCCACATCGGCGCCGGCACCGTGCTGGCAGGCGTCGTGGAGCCCGCCAGCGCCACGCCCGTCATCGTCGAGGACGATGTCATGATCGGCGCCAACGCCGTGGTCTTGGAGGGCGTGCGCGTGGGCAAGGGCGCTGTCGTGGCTGCCGGTGCCGTGTGCGTCGAGGACGTCCCCGCCGGCGCCGTCGTGGCCGGCGTTCCCGCCCGCGTCATCAAGATGCGCGACGAGAAGACCGACAGCAAGACCGGCCTCGAAGAGGGCTTACGTCAACTTTAATAGTTACGCGGTTTTGACAAACCGCGTATTAAGCCCCAAGTAAAAAGGCCGAAGCCCTCATCCGAGGCTTCGGCCTTTATTTTTTGCAGCGTCCAAGCGCAGTTTATCGATTCTCAATTGACCCGATATTCTTGAGCTCGATGGAGATGAGGCCGTTGGGCTCATTGACGAACTCGATGTACTCGGAGTTCGAACCCATCTCGGCCGGGAAGCTGATCTCGATGCCCGTGTCGGTACGGATCTTGTGATTGCGCACGGCCGCGCGCTCAACTTGCTTGCGCTCCACGGGAACGCGCTCAGGCACCTTCTCCTCAGTCAGTGCCGCGCGCACGCTCTCCTTGATAACTGGTTCGTCCTCAAAGACCTCATCGACGATATCCCAAGGCGGCAGCTCCTCGTCATCCTCAACTTTCTCGGCAACAGCAGCCTTAACCTTGGCGAGTGCTACAGCCGTGTTGGCACCGTGCTCCTCGGCGACTTCCTCGACCACACGCGTCACGGTGTCGATGACCTCCTTGCCCGATACCCCCGTGTCGCACTGCAGCAGGCCATCGGGAATGAGCATGCGATCCTCGCCGGCAATCTTGCGCTTCTTATCCACATAGCCGATCTCCATGGTGCTTGCACGCACGATTGCATAGCTCGGCACCTTTTGCGAGGGATTCGGCAGAATGGCGTAGTGGCGCGCAATGTCGTTGCGCACCTCGCCCTCTTCGCGACCCACCTCGTGCATAAAAGCCTGCTTGGAGCCCAGCAGCATCACGGCAAACCAGCGGGCATCCTCATCGTCATCAAAGTCCGCCACAAGCACGTCAGTGGACTCGGCTTTCTCGGCCTTGGTAAGTTCGGAAGAGATGAACTCCGCAATCTGCTGAGACAGATCCACGAACTCACGCTCACCAAAGAAATAGCCCTTGAGCTCGCCGCCGAATGCGGAGTTCTCGGCAAACGTGGCACGCTTGTTATCAGCCGAGGTACGAGCGCGCCGCAGGTGCGTGGTTACGAAATTACGCACGGTGCGGCTCTCGATATCGAGCTCGCGCTGGCTCATAACGTTGACGGCAGAGTCAAAGTCCAGGATATGCAGAATCGCGTGATTGATTTTCATATACGGCATTCCGTTCTAGATCGATTTCGGCACGAACCAGTATAGCGGTCGATCCCGCCCCAGGCGCATCGAAGATTGGTGCATCGGGGACAGGTTGCTTTGCACCAATGGTTAGCGCAGGAGCTCGGACTGCCAAGCCTCGAGCTGTTCTGCCAAGCTCTTGCCGGCAGCGGGCATGTCGATCTGGGGACGTTTGGGCAGAAGCGCACACTTAAGAATCGCAACGATAGTCTGCGAGACAAAGTGTCGCGTATCCTTGTCAAAGCCCTGCGCAGCCTGGAGCATCACGGGCAGGCTCTCGCGCAGATTCCCAGCGATATCCGCAAACCGCTCAGCACCCGTAGCCTCAAGCACGGAGAACAACGCATCTACAAAACGCTCGCGCTCGCTAGGCGA
This sequence comes from Collinsella sp., assembly GCA_046995905.1. GTDB lineage: Bacteria > Actinomycetota > Coriobacteriia > Coriobacteriales > Coriobacteriaceae > Collinsella. The sequence continues at coordinate 1,012,717 of JBKXET010000001.1, read as the reverse complement.
CACCGCAAGCAGCATCTCGCGAATGGAGCCATCAACGTATCGAGCACCGGCGGACAGGCGCTCACAGTACACGAAGTCGCGACCATCAACCACCCAGCTAAAGGGATTATGCTGAAGCAGGCTGAACTCGGTGCTCTCAACGATGGCATAGTCCTCCTGTGTCTCGAACATCATGCCAAAGATCGACGACCGAGGTAGCGTCTTGTCGATTCGACCGGATAGGTCGGCGAAGGCGTTGCCGCTCAGAAACTCCTCGACGAAGCCCGGACCATCATGGGAATACGCCCGTTCGATTCGCTCACGGGCGACATCGGGGCACATCGCCGCACCGTACACCGCAAGGTTTCCACCCTTGGAATGACCTCCGCACAAAAGCGGCCCGTCAATCGCATCCGCCGCCTCGTCTACATAACGCGCCGCGGATTCCTGGGCCGGCACGGGACACCGGAACGCCATGTTAAAGTCCTCTTTCCAGCCCACAATCGTGCTGTCGGTCCCCCGGAAGGCAAGATAGCTAAACCCCGCCGGAAATCGGAACGTCATGGCCGCAAACTGCTCCGTTGTCTCGGCATCACTCACGCTACGATAGCCGCAAACACGAACGCCACGGTAGCGAGGGCTTGCTGCCACAGCCTCCAACAGGACACGGCTCCCCTCCGGATCCCACAGGTCGCCAATCATGTCTTGGTAGCACTCGGCGCGCAGCAGCTCGCGTACGTCTAGGCCCTGCCAGTTCGTCAGCTCCGCCATATCACCCGGCAAACGCAAATAGGACAACCACGCAAAGACCAGGCTATCCACCGCGCAGAACGGCCATTCCTCAAACGGATCAAACGCCGTCTGGGCATAGGTCAAAAAATTAGGCGAATCCGACATGGCCCTCCCATCAACTATGGTGCATTGGGGTGGTGCAAAGTAACCTGACCCCCCTCGCACCAAAAAGGCGCCCGGACCGTGTGGCCCGGACGCCTTTCATTGTAGCCTGTTGCCCAAAAGAGCTTGATTTAGCAGGAGAAGTCGACGCTGTCGATGATGTCCTTGAGGGCCTTGGCGGAGGCGGTGAGCTCATGCTGCTCGTCATCGTTCAGCGGCACGGGTACGCGGCAGACAACGCCATCGCGGCCAACGACCGTCGGCATGGAGATGGCCAGATCGGACAGGCCATACTCGCCCACCATGAGCGAGGAAACGGGCAGAACGGTCTGCTCATCGCGCATGACAGCGGTGCAGATGCGCTTGACGGCCATGGCGACGCCGTAGTAGGTGGCGTGCTTCTTCTCGATGATGGTGTAGGCGGAGTTCTTGACGTCCTCGGCGATACGCTTCTCGGCAGCCTCGTGCTCCAGATGACCGTGAAGCTCGCAGAAGGTGTTCAGCGGAACGCCAGCAACCTGAGCGCTGGACCAAGCGACAAACTCGGAGTCGCCGTGCTCGCCCATGACATAGGCCTGGACATCGCGCGGGTCAACCTCGACGTGGGCACCAAGCATCTGCTGCAGACGGCCAGTGTCGAGCACGGTGCCGGAACCGATGACGTGGCCCTCGGGCAGGCCGGACATCTTGATGGCAGCGTAGGTCAGAACATCGACCGGGTTGGAGACGATTAGCAGAATGCCGTCGAAGCCGGACTTCTTAATCTCGGGGATAATGGACTTAAAGATGTTTACGTTCTTGTTGACCAGGTCCAGGCGGGTCTCACCGGGCTTCTGGGCAGCGCCAGCGGTGACGACGATCATGGCGGCGTCGGCGACATCGGAATAATCGCCGGCGTAGATCTTCATCGGCTCGGCAAACGTCATGCCGTGCGCGATATCCAGAGCCTCACCCTCGGCGCGGTTCTTGTCCACGTCGATGAGGACCATCTCGGAGAACAGACCGCTCTGCATCAGAGCGAACGCCGAAGACGAACCGACGAAGCCGCAGCCGACAATAGCGACCTTCTTCTCGTTAACCATTAGAAACTCCCATCTCTCTCCACAAACAAGCCGCCCGGGAACGACCCGAGCGGCTTGCCGTAATCCCAATACATCCAATCGGGACTTTGATTATGCTCCTATTCGCAGCCAAAAATCGACCGTTTACCGAAATTGTTTGCAGAATTCGTAAAATAACTGCACGAAATCGGTTTCGAGCTATTGACGAGTCGAAATAGGTTTCTAATACAGGCCCGCCTCGCGAATGGCCTCGACAGCCAAAGCGATCTGATCGGGCGGCAGGACCAGCGCCATGCGCACGTGCCCCTCGCCCGAAGGGCCAAAGCTCGCGCCCGGCGTCACCACAACGCCGGCCTTCTCCATAAGCTCCTCGCAAAACGCCATGGAATCGGTGCGACCACCGGGAAGCTTGGCCCACACAAACATAGAGCCATGCGCGTTGGGACGCTCCCAGCCCAGGCCCTCAAGACCGTCGCACAGGGCATCGCGGCGTTCCTGGTACTTCAGACGCTGCGCCTCGACCTCATCGCGCGGACCGTTCAGGCACGCGATGGCGGCCTTCTGAATCGGGAAGAACATACCAAAGTCGATCTGGCCGCGCAGCTTGGCAAAGGCAGAGACCACATCCTCGCGACCGACCAAAAAGCCGATGCGGGCACCGGTGACGTTAAACGACTTGGAGAGCGAGAAGAACTCAACGCCCACCTCGAGCGCGCCGGGATACTGCAAGAAGCTGCCGCCGGGCTCGCCGTCAAACACGATGTCGGAGTACGCGTTATCATGGACGATCAACAGATCATGCTCGCGGGCAAAGGCGATAATCTCCTCGTAGACCTCGGGCGTGCCCACCGAGCCGACCGGGTTCGCGGGCAGCGACACGATCATGTACTTGGCACGATCGGCAACCTCGGGATCGATACCCGCCACATAGGGCAGGTAATTGTGCTCGGCAACCAGCGGATAGTATTCGAGCTTGGCATCGGCGATCTTGGCACCCGCCTCAAAGACCGGGTAGCACGGATCGGGAACCAAAATGGTGTCACCCGGATCGAGCAGGGCAAGGCCCAAATGGCCCACCCCCTCCTGCGTGCCGTTGCACGACTGCACCATAGACGGCGTAATGCCCGAAACGCCAAAGCGACGCTCATAGTAATCGCACACGGCCTGCTTGAGTTCGGGCAGGTCGCGCAGGGCATACTTCCACATCTCGGGATCTTGGGCTGCCTGCGTGAGCGCCTCGACCACATGGTCGTACGGCTTAAAGTCGGGCGTGCCCACGCTCATGTTGTAAATGGTCTTGCCCTGAGCCTTCAGCGCGAGAAGCTTGTTGTTGAGCGAGGCGAAGACCTCCGCGCCAAAGCGGTCGAGACGCTGCGATGCCTGCATGGTGCCACCTTTCGATATAAAAAACGCGGCGCTCCGACAAGAGCGCCGCGCGATACGGGCCATCAGATTGCAAAAGTGTAACGCTTGCAACCCCCGTATTGGTTCAATTTAGCCAACCTTAGTCAACTGGATTGAGCGCGTCGATCTGCGCAAGCCACAGGCGCGAGCTAGCGTCACTCGGCATACGCCAATCGCCGCGCGGGCTGAGCGTCACCGAACCCACCTTGGGACCATCGGGCAGGCAGCTGCGCTTAAACTCCTGGGCAAAGAAGCGACGGTAGAACGTACGTAGCCACGTGTGGACGGTCTTGGCGTCGTAGACGCCCTCGAAGCTCTTGAGCGCCATGCGGTAGATCTTACCCGGCTCAAAGCCAAAACGCAGCAGGTAGTAGAGGAAGTAGTCGTGCAGCTCATACGGGCCCACCAAATCCTCGGTCTTCTGCGCAATCTCGCCGTCGCCCGTGGGCGGCAGAAGCTCGGGGGACACCGGCGTATCGAGGATGTCGAGCAGCGTCTCGGCAATACGCCCGCCAAACACATCGGCCGCATAGCGCACCAGATGGCGCACAAGCGTCTTAGGCACGCTCGCGTTGACGGCGTACATGCTCATGTGGTCGCCGTTATAGGTAGCCCAGCCGAGCGCCAGCTCCGACAGGTCGCCCGTGCCGATGACAAAACCGCCAGCCTGGTTGGCCAGATCCATCAGAATCTGCGTACGCTCGCGCGCCTGGCTGTTCTCGTAGGTCACGTCCTGCACGGCCGGATCATGCTCGATATCCTTAAAGTGCTGTTCCACGGCAGCATGGATTGAGACCTCGCGGAAGCTCACACCCAAGTCACGAGCGAGCGACTCGGCATTGGACTTAGTGCGGTGCGTCGTGCCAAAGCCGGGCATGGAAACCGCCGTGATACCCGTGCGCGACAGCCCCAGTGCATCGAAGGCACGCACGGTCACAAGCAGCGCTAGCGTGGAGTCCAAGCCGCCCGAAAGGCCGATGACCGCAGCCTTGGTACCTGTGTGGGCGAGGCGGGTCTTGAGGCCCGCAGTCTGCAGGTCGAGGATGGTCTCGCAGCGCTCGGCCAGGTCGCCGTGGTCGGCCGGCACAAAGGGCGCGCGCGGGAAAACGCGGTCGATATCGCAGGCATCGCGCAAGACAGGTTCTTCGGCCAGCACGCCCTCAAACGAAAACTCAATGGTCGTGGCCTCCGGCGCATCGTCCGCGCGCGTCCACGTCGTCGAGCGACGGCGCTCGGCAACCAGGCGGTCAAGGTCAACGTCGGCGATGGCCATATCGCAGGTAAGCAGTTTGGTCGCGGCGAGCTTGGAGCCGTTTTCGTAGACGAGGTTCTCGCCCGCAAAGACCATGTCGGTCGTGGACTCGCCCTCGCTCGCGTCCGCGTAGGCATAGGCGCAGTACAGGCGCGCGCTCTGGTTGGAAATGAGGCTGCGGCGGTAATCCGCCTTACCGATAGTCTCGTCAGAGGCCGACGGGTTGAGAATCACCGTCGCACCGGCAAGCGCCATCTCGGTCGAAGGGGGCGCCGGCACCCACAGGTCCTCACAGACCTCAACGCCCAGCACCAGGTCCTCGGCGCCCTCATCACAGCAACGGTAGACAAGCCCCGAACCCAGCGGGACCGGACCCTGACCGGCAAATTCAACCCACGCGGGATCCGCAGGCGCCGGAGCAAACCAGCGGCGCTCGTAGAACTCGCCATAGTTGGGCAGGTACTTCTTGGCCGTGAGGCCCAAAAGCTCGCCCGCACAGCACACGGCGGCGCAGTTGTAGATGTTCTCGGCAACCGCAACGGGAAGACCGACGGTAAAGACAATCGGCAGCTCACGGGTTTCATCGAGAATATGTGCCAGTGCCGCCTCGCAGGCATGCAGTAGCGTGCGGTTATGGAACAGGTCAGCCGCGGTATAGCCGGTCAGGTTAAGCTCGGGCAGCACCAGCGCGCGAACGCCACGCTCGGCAGCCTCGCGAACAGCCGTCAACGCCACCTCGGCATTGCCCTCGACATCGGCCACGCGAATCCGCGGCGAAGCCGCCGCCACACGCAAAAAGCCATCAGACTGAGAAAGGTGAAGATTCATAAGAATGCTCCCGTGCGTAGACGCTATTCAACACAATTAGCAAGCCCTATTGTAGTTCAACTACCGGGTGGAACCGCATCCCACCAACTTGGTGAGCTATTGATGAGTTGATGGTATCTGTTAAATGTCACGTACGATTCACATCTGGTGGGTACCCTGATGGCTACACGAAACGAAGCAGATTTACACCGGGAGGACCCCGTATGACAACCAAGTACACCGACGCGCCGCGCACGCGCGTCATGACACCGGCATCGCTCAACAACGGCGTGCACGAGAACCATTCCATCGGACAGACCATGGCCATCGCGCCCAAAAAGGGCCTGTTCGACGACATTTCCATTCCCCAGATCATCGCCGGCGCCGCAGCTGCCGCCACGAGCGTCGCGCTTGCTTCCAAGATTGGCATCGCTGGTTCAGTAATTGGTGCCGCCGTGAGCTCGGTCATCACCGTTGTGTCCTCGCAGGTCTACCGCCACTTTATCTCTGCCAGCGCCGAAGCCCTCAAAGGTACGCACGCCGCCGCCGACTATCCCGCCGGCGCCTATGAGCCCGTTGAGCTTAATGCCGAGGAGCACCTGGGCGGCGCCGCGACTACGCAGGAGATGCGCCAGGTTGCGGGGCGCGCGACCACGGCGCGCGTCGCCCCCAACAGCCTGCGCGCCAAGGCGGCGGCAGAGCGCAGCCAGACACAAAAGAAGGTCATCGTCTTCTCGATCGCCATCGCCATCGTCGCGGTCATCGCCTGTGCCGGCGCCATCCTTATCACCACTGCCGGTGAGGGTCTGGGCGAGCGTCCCGAGCCAATCCTGTCGTCGCGCACGACCGAGAGCGATGCAAATGGCAACACTCAGCCGCAGAATCAGCAGGCACAGACGGACGACACGCAAGACAGTCCCACCTCTGCCAATTCGTCCTCGAACACCCAAAACCAATCGCAGGGCACCGATTCCTCTACGGCCAACAGTGGCACGCCGTCCGGCACGACCGACTCAAGCCAAACGACTGACGGTTCACAGCCGAACACGGGAGGCCAGACGAGCGACACCACGTCGGGAACGGGCACGGCAGACAGTAACAACACCAACAGCTCGAGCGGAACCGCTTCCGGCACGGCATCTGACAACTCGAGCCAAGGCACGGCATCGGGCAACTAAGCACGTTTGCCTCTCATAGATAACCGACCTGTACAACGGGCGCGAATCGAAAGCGGTTCGCGCCCGTTTGCCTTGGGCGCCGCCATGGCGAACGCCATGCGATGGTAAGATGCTTTACATGTGTAAAGAGGAGATTTGCCATGAGCAAGACAATAATTAGGCCCACGCTTTCGCTGGGCAACCACATCTATCTGTATCGCCTGCTGCGCGATGCGATTGGATGTGGCAAGCAAACGTTTATGACGCAGGTCGAGGAGGCGCTCGCCGCTGGCGACATGACCGCTTATGACCTGGGCTTCGAGTCCACGCGCGAGTTGCTCGAGGAACTCGACGACTGCATTAAGCTGACCGTCTTTAAAGGCGGCCGCCTGTATGCCACGGTCATCGCCAACGAGGCCTGGGATGCTGCGCTTGCCAAGGGCGAGGACAAGCCCAAGACCGCCAAGGGCGCCAAGCAGTCCTACAAAAAGAAAAAGCGCGGTGAGAAGGACCTCAAGGCCGTGCGCCCCAAGCACGTTAAGCGTCCCGAGCCCGAAGCCATGGTTGAAGCCGCGCCGGAACCCGAGCCCGAGACAGAGATCGAAGTCGCTATTGAGGTAACGGCAGAAGCCGAAACCGAAATCGCCGCCACGACCGATCCCAAAGTCATATCCGAGCAGGAAGCCACTGTGGAGCTCAACGAAGCGCCCAAGTCGACAACCGAAGAAGCCGCTGACCAACCCGAGCCGTCTGCGTTCCAAAACAGCGATGTCTTTGGCGACGAGGCCGAGGACGATCAGCCCGACGAGCCCACAGATCAAGACGCTACCGAGTCGGCGCCGGAACCCGAGACGCCGCAGCCCGCCATCTCGCTCACGGTCGTCTATGACCCCGAGAACGCCAATGCCGGCATCACCACCATGGCCTCCACGCCCATCGAGGCAAAGTCGAGCGTCGAGAACGGGAACGCGACGCAGGTTGAGGTTGATACCGCAGCTGCAGACGCGCCCGTCACCGTGAAGTCCGCAGATTCCGCGATCAAGCCGGAAGCGACGCCGGAGCCCGCACCCGTCAGCGAATCCGTGCCCGCCGCTGCTTGCGACCAAATTCCCGCACCGGCACCGGCTTCGGTACCCGCAGCAGCACCGGCCCCCGCACCCGCAGCACCGACCATCCCCGAGGACTTCCCCGTCGATTTCGCAACCGAGGTCTTCTGCCCCGGCCCGCTTCTGCACCAGCTGTCAACCTATCTCGCCTACGGCGCCGACACGCTCGGCATCGTCGGCGAGTACTACTGGATCGCCCGCGAGCGCGGTACCATCGAGGCCGCGCGAAACCGCGCAAGCTTCCCCCTGCGCTACACGCAGGCCGGCGAGCGCCACGAAGTCACCGTGCGCATCCGCCGCAACACCACCGGAGGCCTCGGAGCCACCTGGGCCATCGATAAAGTCGAGCCTTCTACCAAGTAACAAAAAGGGACGATAACCCCAAGGTTATCGTCCCTTTCTCGTTAGGTCACCTGAGCTCGACTAATCGCGCGTGAGCTTGCGGTGGATACGATGCGGCTGGGCTGCGTCCTCGCCAAGGCGCTCGATGCGGTTGGCCTGATAGGCCTCGAAGTTGCCCTCAAACCAATACCAGTTGCCCGGATTCTCGTCGGTGCCCTCCCACGCTAGAATGTGCGTGGCGACGCGGTCCAGGAACATACGGTCGTGGCTAATGACCACCGAGCAGCCCGGGAACTCGAGCAGCGCCGCTTCGAGCGAGGACAGCGTCTCGACGTCGAGGTCATTCGTGGGCTCGTCGAGAAGCAGCAGGTTGCCGCCCTGCTTGAGCGTAAGCGCCAAGTTCAGACGGTTGCGCTCGCCACCGGAGAGTACGCCGGCGCGCTTCTGCTGGTCCTGGCCTTTAAAGCCAAAGCTCGCCACATAAGCACGGCTCGGAACCTCGGTCTCACCGACCATCATGTGGTCCAGGCCATCCGAGACGACCTCCCACAGGTTCTTATCGGGGTCGATGCCGGAACGGTTCTGATCGACATAGGAGATCTTGACGGTCTCGCCCACCTCGAGCTCGCCCGAAGTCAGCGGCTCCAGGCCCACGATGGTCTTGAACAGCGTGGTTTTGCCCACACCGTTGGGGCCGATGACACCCACGATACCGTTGCGCGGCAGGGTGAACGACAGGTCGTCGATGAGCACACGGCCATCGAACTCCTTGTGCAGGTGATGAGCCTCGAGCACCTTGTTGCCCAGACGCGGGCCCACGGGGATGCGGATGTCGGTCCAGTCGAGCTTCTGGCTTGCGCGGGCCTCGGCCTCCATCTCCTCGTAACGAGCCAGACGGGCCTTGTTCTTGGCCTGGCGAGCCTTGGGCGAGCTGCGTACCCACTCGAGCTCGGCCTCCATGCGCTTGGCGAGCTTGGCGTCGCGGTTGCCCTGCGCCTCGATACGGGCGGCCTTGGTCTCCAGATACGTGGAGTAGTTGCCCTTGTAGGGATAAAGGTGACCGCGGTCTACCTCGCAGATCCACTCGGCAACGTTATCCAGGAAGTAGCGATCGTGCGTGACGGCAAGCACCGCGCCCTGGTAGTTGTGCAGGAAGTGCTCGAGCCACAGGATCGATTCGGCGTCCAGGTGGTTCGTGGGCTCGTCGAGCAGCAGCAGGTCGGGAGCCTCGAGCAGCAGCTTGCACAGGGCCACGCGACGGCGCTCGCCGCCGGAAAGCACGTTGACCGGCATGTCGGAATCGGGCAGCTGCAGGGCGTCCATGGCCTGGCCGAGCTTGGAATCGATATCCCAGCCGTCGGCGGCGTCGATCTCGTCCTGGAGCTTGCCCATCTCGGCCATGAGGGCGTCCATGTCGCAATCCGGGTCGCACATCTCCTCGCCGATCTTGTTGAAGCGATCGACCTTGGCAATCATGTCGCCAAACGCCATGCGCACGTTCTCGATGACGGTCTTGTCATCGTCGAGCGGCGGCTCCTGCTGCAGGATGCCCACGGTGTAGCCGGGAGTGAGCCTGGCATCGCCGTTGGAGACCTCCTCGATGCCGGCCATAATCTTGAGCAGGGTCGACTTGCCCATACCGTTGGGGCCCACGACGCCGATCTTGGCACCGGGGTAGAAGCTCAGGGTCACGTCGTCAAGGATCACCTTGTCGCCATGGGCCTTGCGAGCCTGATACATCTGGTAGATAAACTCTGCCATTTGCCTGTTCTATCCTTTCTACCTGCTGTTTCCCTATTCTTGATTCGCTTTAGTGGAAACGAAATGAGGGAACCAGCTCTGAAACGTAACGAAAAAGGGGCATGGTTGCCCACACCCCCTAATACTACCTGGGAAAAGTCCCCCGGAACATACTATGAACTGCGTACGCTAGTTTTCCGCAACCTTAACGAGCGGCTCGCTGCGATTTGCGCCACAACAGATACGAGTAGACGTAAACGGCTCCAACCGAACCAAACGCCAGAGCCGCAATCACCGCGGCGACGACTTCACTCGAAAGCACGCTGCCTGCCACGCCCATCACAATCAGGCCAATACCCAGCACCATAAAGCAGGCGCCGCCAAAACGCTGCGTACGGCGCCAGTTCTCGGGATCGGCAAGCGCCCAGGGTGTCTTGATACCGAGCGTATAGTTCTGCTTCACACGCGGCAAGTAGTTGCCTACGCCGATGAACAGCAAACCGACAACACCGGAAATCAGCACGTTAACCGAACCGACCGCCGGCACCACGCCCCAGACCGTAAGCTCTCCCAGCCAGCTTATGGCGCACATGAACAAGGTGAAGGCGATTACGAAGCCCTGGTAGAACTTGCCCGAGGTTCGATATGCCTCACCTTTGGGGTCGATGCGCGGCACCACGCAGAACATTGCAAGAAGCGCCAGAGGCAGCACGCCGAGCGCGGAGGCCATCCAGCTAGGACCCCAACCGTCGACGGCGCCGTTCGCGCCCCAGTGCGTGGGAATCTGCGCAGGCAAGCTCGGCATCACCATGAGGTGCGCTACGACATTGGCGACGCACAGAGCGACCAGCGCAATCCACACGCGCGACGATACCCCCGTGGGGTGAATGCCCTTGTTTTCGTTATTCATCCTTATCACCTTCCGTGTTTGTAAAACCCATAAACCAGCCAATCAAATCCTGCATGACGGTGGTGTTTAAGCTGTATACGATGTTTTGGCCATGACGTTCGTCGGTCACCAGCCCGGCATTTTTGAGTGTCGCCAAATGATGACTGAGCGACGGCTTGCTTATGTCGAAATGCTCGGCGAGCTCTCCGGCCGTACAATTGCCCTCGCGTAGTAGTTCCAAAATGTGACGCCGTGTAGGATCGGCCAGCGCTTTAAAACCCTCTCCCGGCATAAGACCTCCTCTCAGCACCCCACATGACGCGCACACTATACTCGATATTTAGATGTTTGTCTAATTGTCTAATTTTACACTCAAAAAATAGCCGTCCCGCGTAATGCGAAGACGGCCACTTCTCACGCCATAAACGTGTTTCGGAGTTGGCTAACCCGCTGCAACGGGTGCCATCTGCTTCATCCTATGCGAATCACTGCCTCATTTCAACAAGCCCCTAGGGCTCAAATGGAATCGCGATAATACCTATAATGGCGATAGCTAAAACACGAATCGCTTCCCCATCGGAGGATATTTATGACCGAAACCGCAGCCTCAACTCCCAACGAGACACGCGATACCAAGCTCGAGATCATCATGGGCCGCGAGGCACTCGACAAGCTCGCCAACGCCACGGTGCTGATACTCGGCTGCGGAGGCGTGGGCTCTAACTGCTGCGAGGCACTTGCCCGCGGCGGCATCGGGCATTTTGTAATTCTGGACAAGGACATCATCGCGCCCAGCAATATCAATCGCCAGGCTATCGCCTTTCACAGCACCATCGGCAAGCGCAAGGTCGATGTTATGGAAGCCATGATCCACGACATCAATCCCACCGCCACCGTTATCAAACGCACCGAATACCTGCTGAGCGACAACATCGACGAGTTCTTCGCGAGCGTTTTGGAGCAGACGGACGGCAAGCTCGACTACGTCGTCGACGCCATCGACACCATCTCGGCCAAGCTCACCATTGCCAAATATGCTCAGGACCACGACATTCGTTTGGTTAGCTCCATGGGCGGGGCCAACAAGCTCCATCCCGAGTGCCTCCGCTTTGCCGACATTTTCGATACGGTACGTGACCCCATGAGCCGCATCATGCGCAAAGAATGCAAGAAGCGCGGAATCAAGAGCCTACATGTACTGTTTAGCTGCGAGGAATCGGTTAAGACGCAGCCCCGCGACCCTTCCAATATCCACGAGCGCACCGAGCTGGGAACCGCCAGCTTTATGCCGCCCATCATGGGCCAGATGATCGCCGGAGAGGTTATCCGCCAGATCAGTGGCCGCGGCACCGAGCGCGTGCGCGCCGATGGCCAGCGCCTAGACTAGCTGAGCGCGCCGAGATGGAGCCCCGGTTATTTGATGCACACTGCCATCTTGATTTAATGGCTCACCCGGACGCCGTTGCTGATGAGGCAACGGCACTGGGCTTGGGTCTATTTGATTGCGGCGTCAATCCACGCGACTTCGCAAGCGTACATGGGCGAACCCGTCGCCCTCCTACCGTCATCAAGGGCATCGGCCTCCACCCCTGGTGGCTCGCCGACGAGCGATGCGGCAACGCAGAAATTGACCTACTCTGCCAAATCGCCGCGCAAGAGCGTTTTGTTGGCGAGGTCGGACTCGACTTTTCCGAGCGTTTTGCCGAAAGTGAGCCGCTACAAATACAGGCATTTGACCGGCTCTGCGATACACTCGCGCAGCATCCTCTTACCGGGCGCGTGATATCAATTCACGCCGTTCGTTCGGCAGGAGCCGTACTGGACGTCCTCGAATCGCATGGACTACTCATCCCAAACCCCGACTCCCCCGCTATCATCTTCCACTGGTTTAGCGGTACTTCGGACGAACTCGTCCGCGCGCGAAACGCAGGCTGCTATTTTTCCGTGAACGAGCGTATGCTCGCCACCAAGCGCGGTCGCGAATACACACGACAGATTCCACTCGACCGTCTACTGCTCGAGACCGATGCGCCAGCCGAACCAAACATAGAGACAAGCGCGCAGTCGCTCATCAAATCGCTCACAAGGACCTCGATGCGCATTGCCTCACTCAAAAACTGTGACGCAAAGCGCATCGAGTCGGCAGTTTTAGCAAATGCGCACTCTGTTTTTGACCTTCGCTAACCCCTGTGGCAAAAAAGCCAAGGGGCATGCGAATCGCACAACGCAGTCCCTATTGGAAGGCGGTACAGCTCGGCGGCATTACGCCAATTCGTGCATGAGATCACGGTTGCGTGCATACAATTCGTCAAAGATATGGCGGCGCGACGCATATAGCTCGTGGGCAGCCATATCGGGCACGATTGTTTGTGCAACGCCAAGGACTTGGGCAAGCTCATCCCATGATGCATAGGCGCCACCTGCGAGAGCTGCCATGATGGCATCACCGAAGCACGCGCCCACCGTAACCTTGGCAACCGAGACCTCGCGCCCGCATACGTCGGCGATGGCCTGCATCCAAACTGGATTCTTGGTTCCACCTCCGACAAGCATAATGCGCCCAATTGGCAGCCCATGCTCTCGCTCGATAATGTCGACATGGGATGCAACGGTATACGCGACGCCTTCCAAGGCGGCGCGAACCATATGGGCTCGCGTATGCCTTCCGGTCAGGCCAAAGAAGACGCCGCGCGCCTCGGGATCGTTGAGCGGAGTACGCTCCCCCGCAAAGTACGGCAGACACAGGAGCCCATCGGCACCCGGCGCCACATCGGCGGCATCATGCGCCATAACCGAATAGGCATCGGGACCACCGTGGCCCTCGGCCTCTACGGCGTCGCGATACAGCTCTTGGCGCAGCCACGATGTGAGTGCGCCCGCCGTATTGGTCCCCGCGCAGATCCCGTAAGTTCCGGGAATGATAAACGTCCCCGGCCACAGGCGGGCATCATCGATCATATGATCAGCTAGGTAGATGAAATACGCCGTACTCCCCAACTGAACCATCATATCGCCGGGACGGAATACACCCGTCGAAATGGCCTCGGCACCAGAGTCGCCCGTTCCCACTAAGACAGGTGTCCCCGCCGCGAGCCCCGTCGCCTCAGCCGCACGCCGCGTAATCACCCCGGCAATATCGGTAGCCGACATTACCTCCGCCATCTGGTCAGGCCGGCAGAAACGAGCACATTCCCGAGCATCAACCTTCCAGGTGTAGCGGTCGTATAGGGGAAGAAAATCCTCCGCCAAATAACGGTCCACCGTAAAACGCCCCGTCAACTTCGCGCACAGAAACGATGACGCCGTCAGGAACTTCGCGGCACGTTCGTGCACCTCGGGCATATTCTCCTTAAACCACAAGATCTTGGGAGCAATATCTGACGAACAGGGATCATGCCCGAAAAGTTCGCGTGCGCGATCTGACCCATATTCGGAAAGGAGCTCGTCAATCTGCGGCTTCGAACGTGCATCGACTCCATACAAAATCGCGGGCGCCAGCGCGTTGCACTCGGTATCGACCGGCACACAGTCGCAACCCAATGCGGAAAGGCCCACGCATCCGATCTGCGCCTCGTTAACTCCCGATCGCGCCACCAGCTCGCGCGACAAGCGGCAAAAATCGCCCCACCAAACTGCCTCCGCATCATGCTGGTACCATCCATCACGCGGGTTGTCCGTCTCGTGTCCACAAGAGGCTTGGCAAACGATGTTGCATCGATCATCGATTAAAACGCCTTTAGAGGCGCTTGTCCCAATATCAATACCCAGATAGAGCGCCATAGGTGCCTACTCCCCTCGCGCCGTACGAGCGGCAGCCATAAAACGAGCTACCCGCTCAACATCGACCGGGGCATCCAGCTTTCCGTCGCGCTTTAAGCACGTGCCGACAAACGCGCCATCGTAGTGAGCAAATACGTCAGCCACGGTATTTTCGCGACAACCGGTGCCACATACCACGGGTACTTCGCCAACACGCTCGCGGACTTCATCGGCAAGCTCGCCCGAAGCGCCACGACCGGCAGCCGAACCGCCGATGACCATCGCATCCGGCAGGCAATTAAAGAGAAGTGAATCGGCAATGTCCGCAGTCGTGCGGTCGTTGAGATAAACCTCTCCCTCGCTCGTGATGAAGTGAAAAAGCCTGAGGTCGTCCAGGCGCAGCGCCGCCTTGCGACGCATGGTGTGAGCGAAATCTCGGTTAATCAGCCCGAGATCACCGGCCCAGGCACCGCAAAAATTGCAGCGCGTGAACTGCGCATCGACAGCAGCGCACAACTCGATTGTGGCATCACCGTCGTAAATAGCCTCGGCTCCCCAAGGGGTCGACAGATCATGGGATAGAGCCCCGATTACATAGCCCATCGATGCAAGGGTTGAGGGAGAAACGTGCTGCTCATAGGGCATCGAGAGCTCATTGGTAATCAAAATGCCATCGACACCGCCCTGCTGCAACGCCTCGAGATCGCGCTTGGCGGCTTCCACGACCTGCGACACGCTTCCACCCGGGTAATACAGCGGATCGCCCGGCAGAGGACGCAGGTGCAGCATTCCGATAACCGGCTTTTCGGTCTTGAACATCGAAGTTAGAAACGACATAACGTGCTCCTTCATAGGGTTATTGCAGGGACGTTACTCCCCCAGCACCTCGACGTACACTTTTCGCTTCTGCGGACCGTCAAACTCCGCAAGATAGATGTTCTGGGCACTTCCGCACACGATGTGGCCATCTTGGACGGGAAAGAAGCAACTGTTTCCACAAATCATGCTCTTGATATGCCCACAGGAGTTGTTGCCGGTGGCTCCATAGCTCGGCAGGAAGTGTGCATGCGCATAGGGGGCATCGAGTGGAGCGATGCGATCAAGCGTCTCCATAAGATCCGTCTCCACGCAGGGCAGCCCCTCGTTTACCACGATTCCACAGGTCGTATGCGACAAAATAATCGCTGCCAAGCCATTGGTCACCGAGCTGCGTTCGATGGCAGCGTGCACGTCTTCGGTAATATCGATGAACTGGTCCGGGGCAGTCGATAGATAGCTCAATGTCTCGAGCGTCACCATGTTTACTCATCCCCTTCAAGAAAACGCAGGGCATTACCCCAGTAGAGCCTTTCTCGCGCATCGTCGCGCATGGGCACGGTATCGAGCGCCCGCTTGAGTTTGAATGCACGGAAGCGCGGCGTATTACTGGCGAACATCACTTGGTGCGATAGCGCGCGCTCATACCACAGCGGCCCCATATCGACCGTGAAAAGACGCTGCATCATCTCCTCGGGCGAATCAATGTATGTGATAGAGGTGTCCGCGTAGCAGTTGGGATACTTGAGCAGCATCGCCACGGTCTCGCGCACCCAGGGCCAGCCAAAGTGGGTCAAACTAAAGCGCACATTTGGATGCGTTGCGATTGTGTGCTCAAATGCAAGCGGGTTACTGCGCGAGAGCTCTGCGCCAGGCTCCCAAGACATACCGGCATGGAAAACCACAGGCTTGTTATAGCGCTCGCACAGCTCGTAAAGCGGCTCGGCCACAGCATCATCGGGGGCAAAACCCTGCTTTGCCGGATGCAGGCAAAGCCCCTTTGCCCCCAACTCGGTAAAGGCGCGCTCCAATTCGTCTGCGGCACCGCTCACCTGCGGGTCTACGCTTGCAAATCCCCACAGACGATCGGGATGCGCGGCAACCAGCATGGCAATCTGGTCATTGGTGCCAAAGTGCCCTCCGCATGCCGTGGTTACATCGAGCGGCATGAGCACGCTCTTCTGCACGTCGCAGACGTCCATCTCAACTTGAAGCTCATCCCAATCCATGGGGCCCATATGCCCCATACCAAATTCTCGTGACCAAAAACCGAATCCATCAGGCTCATCACCCGGCGTACAGATCTCGCCGTAGAGCATGGGGTGAACCAACATGTCGATAACCATTTCGTACTCCTTTCCAGGCATTTGACCCTAGTACGGCTCAAACGAACCAATCACTCGGGACGATAGCCCAGCGCCCGCTTTCATACACGCCGGAATATCAAGGCCATCGATCACGCCCTTGGTAAACCCGGCAATATACGAGTCGCCGGCACCCACGGTGTTAACGACCTTCTCCGCCGGTACGATCCCGCACTCATAGAAGCGCTCACCGTCATAGGCAATGCTTCCCTTCTCGCCAAGCGTGGCAACCGCAACGCGCGGTCCCAATTCCTGCACGTGGCGTACCCAGTCTCGTAGCTCCGGAGTGTCCTCTTCAAACGACATAAATGCGTAGTCAACGTAGGGAAAATGATTCTCACAGGCATATTCGGAATCCTGGCTGAACACCGAGAAGTCCATAACCACCGTCTTACCCGCATCATGCCATTCGGGCAGGAGGTCCAAACAATTGCCAAACAGGTCGGTATGAATGATGTCATGCTCTAGGATAAACGCCCGGTCATCTTCATTCGGTCGATATGTCTCCATTACGCCATCGATTGCCTCGAGATGCACGCGATCGACGCCGTCTTTCAATGCCATGAGCATCACCGAAGTGTCGCCATCTTCCACCCGCAGATGTGAGATATCGAGCCCCTCAGCGGCCAGCGCCTCCCTCATCTTGTCTCCGTACTCGTCCTTGCCGACAACCGACACGGCGGATACCGAAACGCCCATTCGTGCAAGATGAATACCCCAGTCAATGCCGTTACCAGTCGGATAGAACACGCCGATGTTCTGATAGACGTCCGCGCAGCAAAAACCAGCCGCGCACGCTTTAATACCCATGGTCTTCTCCAATGTTCAAAAGGGGACCCACCACATGGCGAGCCCCCTTTTCGCGTTTCGCTTATTGTTTTGCATCGGCCGTCCAGAGTCTCATGGCCAGACCGCCGTACGCTTTCTTAAGCTATTCGACGATTGGTGCTCCGTGGCCCCAAGAACCTTCCATGCCGCACACGGTCGAGGCAAACCCGGCGGCAAAGTCGAGCGCGCGCTCGATGGCTTCGGCGCCATCCTCACCACGCTTGGCGGAATCGAGATAGCACATCAAAAACGAGGTGAGGAACGAGTCGCCCGCCCCCATGGTGTCCTTCATGTCCGTTACCGGTTTAGCCAGCTGGCGGTAATAACGCTCGCCGTCGTAAGCAATGCAGCCCTCGGCGCCCGCCGTAGCCGACACAAAACGCGGACCCAGGCCCTTCACCCATGCCAGACGCTCGCGAATCTCGTCCTCACTCGCAGCATCCGCCGCACTAAAGAAAGCAAAATCGACGTAGGGCGCAATCTGCTCGTAGTACTCGTCGGTGGAGTCGTCCGAAAAGTCAAAAGAGACCGTGACGCCCGCAGCCTTCAACTTGGGCAGCTCGCGCTCGGTAAAGCAATAGTTGCCCGAATGAACCACATCGAACTGCTTCATGTACGAAAGGTCAAAGCGATCGAGGACATAGCGCGCATCGCCACGGATACCGCCCTCGTTGGAGCCGAGGAAGACACGGTCACCGTCAACGACGGTCACGCGAGCCGCTCCGTTCTCGCCAATCATCTGCTCGCACTTGTCAAGCTCGATACCCTCATCCTCGAGACTTGCAATGACATGCTCGGCAGCGGCGTCATTGCCAAAAATGCCCATGTATGCAGAGCGTGCGGCACCGCATTTCTTGGCATAAACGGCGAAGTTCACCGCATTGCCGCCGGGATACATGGTGTGGATATGCTCGTAGCGATCGACGACGTTGTCGCCAAATCCGAGCGCGTTAACGTTAAATGCCATGGCCTTTGTCCCTTCTAGTACTCGACAACACCCATATAGCGACGGAAATCGGGATCGTGATCAAACACCTTGCCGCGTGCAGCACGCAGCTCGCAGTTCATGGCGTAGAACAGCACCGGGTCCAGATAGGCACGGACGCTCGCCGGCACGGCTTCCATACCGTACTCCTTGGCATCGAGCACCATCAGCGTATCGGTATGCGTCTTAAGGAACGCCAGGGCGCGCTCGTCCATAGCACGGCACTCGCTGGAGCCCATCTGCAGGAAGTAAAAAACGCCATCCTGAGTAGCCTCGAAGGGGCCGTGGAAGTACTCGGCAGAGTGGATGTAGCTGCAGTGCTGCCACTGCATCTCCATAAGAGAGCAGATAGCGAAACCGTAGGTCTGGCTAAAGTTGGGACCGCTGCCCAGAATGTAGAAGAACTCGTGCTCCTGGCAAAGCTTAGCAAAACGATCGCCCAGCTCGGCATTTACCTTCTCGCGTGCCGGGGGAAGAATCTTATCCATCTCGGCGATACCGGCATACATATCGGCAAGATCGGCGTAGCCCTCCTGCTGATCGAGCAGCTCTGCCGCAAGCGACAGCGAAATACCAGCGGGGACCTCGGCCTGCGGCACGCCCTCGCCCCACGGGTAGACCCACGTGGTCCACTTGCCGGAGTCAATCTTGGATCCAGCGTTGTCGGTCTGGGCGATCACCGTAGCGCCGGCGGCAAGGGCAATCTCGCAGCCCTCGACGACCTCGGGGGTGTTGCCACTGTGGCTGCAAGCGATGACCAGGGACTTCTCGCCCAGACGACGCGGACGCATGATATCGAACTCGCGAGCCGTATAGATATACGAAGTGAAGGTGGTTGCCTCGCGCTGCAGAAGCTCATGAGCCGGGATCAAATCGATCATGGAGCCGCCGCAAGCAATCCAGTAGACGCTGTCGAACTTGCCCTTCTCGGCAATTGCCTCTTTGATCAGATCGTGTGCGTTCATATCCAGTTCCTTTCTTGTTTGGCCGCAATCAATGACGTTGGTTGCGTGGCCGATAGTTGTTTTAGTCAATCAGATATTTCTCGAATGCGGCCATGTTCTTGGCATCTGCCGCCGCCGGGTCATCGTAGTAACGACCGTCCGTGATCTCCTGGCCCAGCATGCCGTCGAAACCATGGGCGTTGAGTGTGGCGACGAAGGCGTCCATATCGTGCTTGCCATCGCCCCACACCAGATGGCCATACGGGTCACCGTCGATAAAGTGCATCTCGTGAATTGCCCCATCACCAAAGGTGGCAAACCAGTCCTCGAGCGTCTCGCCAGCAACGCCCATCGCGGTTGTATCAACCATGGGCTGTAAGTACGGGCTCGCGACCTCGTCAATCATGCGCTTCGCATCGGAAACCGTCGTCACAAGGTTGCTCTCCTCGGGACGCAGGCTTTCCATCGTAAGCACCAGACCGTGCTCGCCGGCATACTCCGCCAGAATGGACAAGTGCTCGCGGCTGCGCTTCCAGGCTTCCTCGCGGTCCTCGTCCCAGTCGCCCCAGCCCGAGTTGACGGACATACGGTCGCACCCAAGTACCTCGGCAAGCTCAATGCCGTGCTTAAAGTACGCCAGGCTGCGCTGTTCATGCAGCGGTTTGCGTGCGCAGTACTGCCAAGGATAGACAACGTTCTCGGGGCACAGAGTACGATACCTAAGCCCACGGTCTGCAGCCTTTTTCGCCAGGACCTCAGCCTCAAAGTAGCCCGTGTGGTCGAGCGTCACATGCGGCTCTGCGCACCACAGCTCAATGGACTCAAAGCCCAAACGCTGCTGCACATCAAGGAAGTAATCGAGCGACCACATGATGTAGTGGATATTCATGCCCGCAATCTGCTCGCGGCGCAGCGTCGGTTTGGATTCAGACATCTTATGCCTCCTTATTTCGATCGAACACGATTTGTCCGTCCGACATCGTCATATCAACCGCAAGATCGCGTGCGTCGCGATAATCGAGGTCAAACACATCCCGATCGAGCACGCAGATATCGGCAAGCTTGCCGACCTCGAGCGTACCCAGCTCGTCTTCGCGCATCAGATCGTACGCGCCCCCGGCAGTCCAAGCGCGCAAGAGCTCGACAAGCGTCAGCGTGTTGACCTCATTCACAGGCAGTCCGTCGGCGAAGAATCCGCCGCACGCGCTGTAGATTGACTCGCCCAGGCTCGGAATCAGCAGCGGCAAATCCGTTCCACAGCACACTGTGCATCCGGAATCTTCCATGCCGCGGCGATTCCAGCTGTGCAAAAGTCGCGTCTCGCCAATTTGTCGACGCATCATCGATAGGCAATCCTCGCGCCGGTCCAGCGTCAGAATCTGCGGATAGACCTCGCAAATTCCACCTAACTTGCCAAACTCGACAAGATCGGTCGGGTCAGAGTTCTCGAGATCGGTAATCGCATGGCGGCGAAGCATCCGTCCATGCTCGTCTCGAGGCAGCGAGGCATAGAGCGCCACGGTGCGACGAACGGCGCCATCGCCCTGGCAATGCAAGGAATATCGGAAGCCGTCAGCATCAATTGCACGCAGCTCGCTCTCAATCAGATCCCACTCTGGTTCCTCGACGACCGTCTTGCCGGCAGCGCCCGCATCGGCCGAGTCCTCATAGGGGTCAATCATCTCGGCAAGCCCCGCCCATACGCCGCGATCGGTCATACGGTTGAAGCCAGAAAAACGAACGAACGGTCCCCGGAAGCGCTCTCGTGCCTCGCGGGCATATGCCAGATTTGCACCGGCACCCACCGGCTGCGACATCATAGAGACGCGAACCGTCAGCTCACCGGATTCCTCACGGCGAGCCATTTCGTCGGCAAAGCCGTAGTAGTCATCAAACGCCATCTCCTTGATGGCGGTAACGCCGCGTTCGTTAAGCATGCTCATGTAGTCCGAATACCCTGCACGCACCTCGGGCAGCGCGAGGAAATCGCTCATCATGCGCCAGATCTTCTCGGCATAGCACGCCTGGGGTGTGAAGCCGTATCGCGCACTGGCGGTAGCATTGAGAACACAGGTATCCGCGCCCGGTGTAAAGCAGACGACGGGGGTATCGCCAAAACACTCGTCAAACACGGCTGCTGTATTTGCGTTCTCGGCATCCGATGCCAACGTTTCGGGTAGGTTGTGGCCAAAAGCCGCCGCGCAATCCGGACGATCTTCTTTCCATGCACGCAAGAGCGACACGGCCTCTTTGGCATCAGCGATGCCGGACAGATCAGGCCCCAACGTCCGCAGCGCCCAACCCGTATAGAAGGTATGCACATCGATCAGGCCAGGCATGACGGTGCGGTCGCCCAGGTCAACTACCTCGTCCGCCTGGGTCAAATACGAAGCTAGCTCACACTTGGTGCCAACAGCCTCAATTCGATTGCCACGGACCGCTACGAAACCTTCAAACGGCAGGTCCCCCGTACCGGTAAAGACGCTCTTAGACGTCAGGACCGTCAAACGATCAGACATCACAACCACCTACGCCGGAAGCATGCCGGAAATGGCAGTAATGACCAAGCCAAACACGACCATGAAGATGAAGAACTTCCAAATGGTCTTCCACCATTGGCCAAACGAAATCTTAGCCACGGCAAGGCCGGCGACCGTCATACCCGCCACGGGGCTGATGGTGTTGATGGTCTGGTTGGCAAACTGGAGCGCGGTGACGGCCGCCTCGGGATTGAGGCCCATGAGCTCGGTCAGGGGGCCCATAACGGGCATGGTGAGCGCCGCCAGGCCAGAACTCGAGGGAACCAGCAAAGAGAGCAGGCCAAGGACGACATACATAAACGTGGTGTAGACGGCGGCGGGTGCACCGGCGAGCGCGGTAGCGAGCGCCTGGAGGATGGTGTCGATGATCATGCCGCCCTCGGCGATGACCAGAATACCGCGAGCGATACCGATAACGACGGCAGCGTACGCAAAGTCGGCGAGACCCTTAACGAACTCCTCTGCGATCGTCTGCTGGTCAAGGCCGCCCAGGATACCGGCAAGCAAGCCCATGCCAAGGAACACGGCGGAAATCTGATTCATGTACCAGCCCTGGGTAACAAGACCCCAGACGATAATGCCCATACCGCAAGCAAAATCGATAAGCACGAGCTTCTGACGGATAGTGAACTCTTCCTCGATGGAGGCATCGGTCACGGAAAATTCAATACGCTTGAGCTTATCGTCCTCGTACACAATGGACGACTCGGGGTTTTTCTTGACGCGCATGGCGTAGCGCATGGCCCATGCGATACCGACAGCAGTGAAGATGACCCAAGAAACGGCACGCAGCCACAGTTGCGGATTACCCTCGATGCCAATGATGCCTTGGGCGATCAAAACATTAAACGGGTCGATGGTCGAAGCACAATATCCCAGGTTAGGACCAAGGAAGCAGATGATGAATGCCGTCATCGAGTCATAACCGATACCCATCATGATGGGAATGAAGATGGCATAGAACGGCAGGGCTTCCTCAGACATACCAAACGTAGTGCCACAAATGGACAGCAACGTCATCGTGATGGGAATGATGAGGATGTCCTTGTTCTTGAGCTTTTTAATCACACGGCTCATGCCGGCATTCAAAGCGTTGGTCTTGGTGATGATCGCGAACGATCCGCCAATCAATAAGACGAACGCAACGACGTCGGCAGCCTCTTGGATACCCTTGGTGGGCGCTTGCAGAACCGCGAAGATATCCTGACCCAGATTGATGGTCTCGCCGGTCTCGGAATCGGTGTAGTTCTTATCGACCTGTTCATAGGTTCCAGCAACGGCGACTTCACGCTCGCCCGCCGCTGTCGAAATCGTCTTGCGCTGATACTGACCAGAGGGAACGATCCAAGTCAGGACCGCAAAGACAACGATCAGCAAGAACATAATCGTATAGACATGCGGTAATTTGAACTTAAAACGTCTGTTTGTCTTCTTCGCCTTCGTATCTGACATAGATACCTCCAAAGAACTCGAGACTGCATCGCATCTCGCTTCAACGTTTGCACAATGCAAACGTTCTATGACGTCCCATAGATTACCAGAAGCTTTTCCTTCATCAAGATAATTTCAAACTGATTGCCGCAACGCGGTTGAACGGTCGCGTTTGCGCCGTGAACGGTATGGAAACGCCCGGTGAGATGATCCACCGGGCGCTTCCATTCGCAATGTCCTAGATGTCAAAAACGTAGCGAGACCCAACGATCCGCTGACGACCGATGATAAACGGCCGCCGCTGCTCATCAAAAAAGAAGGCTTCCATATAAAACAGGGGTTCGCCAACGGGAACTGCCAACAGCCGAGCGACCTCGGGCGACGCGCACGCGATCTCGAGTGTGCACGGGTCGGTAAACGCGGGCGTACGGCCCGTCCGGTTACGCACGAACTCAAAAATGGATTGGTTAGATAGAGGTGCCGTTGATAGATAGGCGTTGTCCTCGTAAACGTATATGTTGTTCTCGAGCATGACGGGGACTCCATCGGCAGTGCGCACGCGCTCAACGCAAATCAAGTCAGTTCCAACGGGAACACCAAAGAACTGTGCTTCGGTGGAATCCGCCGGCAGTATCTTTCTCGAAATGACACACGCTCCCGGTTCCATTCCGTTAACGCGGCATGCGTCCGAAAAACTCTGAACGTCATCCTTCTGGCGAATCTTGCGCTTGAGCTTGGGAGCATTGACAAACGTGCCTTTCCCCTGTCGCTTCGTTAGATAGCCCTGCTGGACGAGCTCCTCAATAGCGCGTCGCACGGTAACGCGACCAACTTTATAGCTCTCAGCCAATTCGAATTCGTTGGGTATCCGCGCGCCTGCCTTGTAGGCGCCGGAGTTGATTTCGTTTTTAATGATATCAATGACCTGTTGGTACAGCGGTATCGCTGCTTTACCGTCAGTTGGCCCTTCAGTCGGTGGCATATACCTTCTCCCAGCACAATTAATTCTAAAACGGGCTTAAGGGCATTCAACAAGCCCTTAAGCCCGCATTAGCTTAAAGTATGCTAGGTGTCGCACCAAAATGTTGGCTATTTACTCATCAGACCCGAAAAACGCGCAACTACCGCGCTCCTAAGAAAGCGTGAGCAGCTCCGGCAGCTGGTCGATAATCTTGTCCGCGGCATCCTGGCTAAAGCCAAAACGCTCCTCGCGCTTGGCAATAACTGTCAGGCCGGCTCGCTTGCCAGCGGTGATGCCAGGCACCGAATCCTCAACGCAGCAGCAGCGATTCGCGGGCAGCCCCAGCAGGTCCAGCGCATGCAGGTAGATGTCGGGCTCGGGCTTGCTCTCCTTAAACTGCTCGCCGCTCACCACATACTCAAAGGCATCCGACAGCCCGCATGCGTTGAGCACTTCTTCGATGCTATCCATGGGAGACGAGCTGGCAAGCGCCACGCGAACGCCACGGTGCGGCAGCTCTCGAATCGTATCCACGGCGCCTGGGTTAATCAAAGCCTGATAGTCGCGCGGACGCTTATGCGCCCACTCGTCCCAACGGGCCAACGCTTCCTCGCCAGTGAAATGCCCCTTACCGGCGCGCTCAAACCAATCGACCAGCATACGCAGGAAGAACTGATGCGAGGTACCGACCTGCCCATTCAACTCCTCTTGAGTCAGATTAAGCCCAAGCTCTTTGGCAAACGCGGCAGTCTCGCCCAGGTAGTAATACTCGGTATCGACAATGACGCCGTCCATGTCAAAGATAACGGCGTCGAACGGAAACGCGGACACGGCACCCTCCCTAACAAAAGGGCGCCCGCAAGCAGGCGCCCGAACCATGCATTAATCGGCGATTCTAACCCAGTAGCTTATCCAGCGCCACCGCAATACCATCTTCGTTGTTATTGGCGGTCACCATCTGGGCCACTGCCTTAACCTCATCGACGGCGTTGCCCATGGCAACACCGGTGCCGGCCCACTCAATCATGGACTTGTCATTCTGGCCGTCGCCAAACGATACGACCTCGCTGGCATCGATGCCAAGCTTGGGCAGGGCACCCTCGAGCGCGCGGGCCTTGTCGATACCGGGCGCCGTGTACTCAAAGTACCAGTCGGCCGTAAACATACCCGAAAGCGTCTGCCTAAAGGGCGTATACATCTCCTCGTAATGCGCCTGCAGGTAGGCCGGATCGCCCGCCGTCAGCAGCTTGTCCACGGGATAAGCGTCCGCGACCTCATGCAAGCTCTCGACCTCGCGGATCTTAAGGTCGCACGCATCGCGCTCGTATTTGACGATGTTTTTCTGCGAGCCATCCGGCAGCGTAATCATGCAGCGATACGAATCCTCGACATGCAGATCGCGACCGAGCGAAATCATAGGAATCACGTCAAAATTACGCAGGTGATCAATCAGGCGATGCAATTCGTCGGCAGGCATAGCCTGATCGAACAGCACCTCGTCGGTCTGAGCGTCGACCACATGCGCGCCGTTAAAGGCAACTAGCAGACCGTCATGGTTTTGAAGGTCGAGCTCCTGCGCCAAGGCGTGCAGCCCCCATGCGGGACGGCCCGAAGCCAAAATGAGCTTAATGCCCGACTCCTGCGCCGCGAGCAGCTTCTCGCGCGTACGCGGGCTGATCACCTTCTGATCGTTGGTGAGCGTACCGTCGATATCCATCGCGATGGCTTTGATTGCCATATATGCCTCCCTGTCATTGAACAACCTTGTCTGAGCCATCATACAGAACACCCATCGCGACTCCGTTTACAACGGGCAAAAAGTCATATTGTCTCGAACATGAACAGCGTGTGGTCGTGAAGCTTTATCGCTCAGGTCAAATACGTCTGCTAGCGACGCTCATCCGTCGGTGCGCCCTCAACGATCGCGATGCCCGCCGATGCACCTAACGCGCTGGCGCCGGCCTCGATGAATGCGCAGGCCTCTTCGTAATTATGGATACCGCCCGCCGCCTTGATTGCCACGGCATCGCCGAGCACCTCGTGCATCAGCCGCACGTCCTCGAGCTTAGCACCGCCAAAGCTTCTGCCGGTCGATGTCTTAAGGAATCCCGGCTTGGCCTCCAGCGCGATCTCGCATACACGGCGCTTGGCGGCGTCGTCGCCGTCCAGCTTGCACATCTCGACGATTACCTTGTCAGTGATGCCATGCGCGCGACAAAAATCAGCAATGGTAGTCATCTCGCGCTCGATGGCATCAAAATCGCGGTTCTCGATCGACCTCTGATTCAAAACGTAGTCAATCTCGGTAAAGCCACACGCAGCGTATTCCTCAAACCTCGCAAGCTTCTCCTCGAGCGCCATAGTGCCCTGGGGAAAGTCGATAGCGCCGGCAAGGATGATGTCAGAGTCCTCGAGCATGGCGCGGCCCGTCTCGTACTCCTGCAGGTTCGCAAATACGCAGCGAAAGTTGTACTTTAACGCCTTCTCGACATATTGCTCAAACGTGTCCTCGGGGGCATCGATATAGTCGATGTATTTGTTGATGGGTTTGGCAAGCGTCATGCTGGGCCTCCTTGTTCAGGACTGACAACCGATTCGTGGTTTCACGCGAAAAACCACGTTCAATGTACGCCCGGCATGCAAGGACAGCGTCCGCATTCCGACAAGTGGTATGAAATTAGCTTTAAACGTATATTTACAGACAGCGAATGGCACCGCACGCGGATGCCGACAGCAAGACATCCCCCTCCTCAATACACCCTCATGCCCCTTTACTGTTTGCGACCAGAAATGATGAGCTGCACAACGTCGTTAGCGGTCGAATTCGACCTCTGACGACGTCACGCGACCCATCGTATCTGGCCGACAACAGAAAAGGGGCCCGTATCCCAACGGATACGGGCCCCTTTCGGCCATGACCTATCTCAGCAGCAAAGACCACTTGCGGTGAGCGCGGTAGAACTCGATCGCACCATCTTATCCGAGCCGGGGCACGTTCGCATAGCGTGGCGCGTGACGGTTGCAAAACCACCCCATTTGAAACAAACGCAAAAAAGTACTTGCAAAGACACGTTCCGACATATAAGTTGATAAAAGACCGCCGTTGCGGTTTTAAGTAGATCGAGCATATGAAGTTTCAGTTTTCAGCGTGTAAGAGAAGGAAGATCGGCAAAGTACAACCCCAAACGCAATGACAACTTAATGAGGTAACTGCCACATGTGAGGCACCCAGGGCATTGCTGTCTCGATTTTGAGCACGATGCCTTCCGCCTTGCATGGGCCGTTCCATCCCGCCCCTGCAGCAACTGCCTCACGGGCTCATTGAAAACCGCATAGCACCCCAACGTCAACACATCACCCACGGCAAGCACATCACTCACGACAACCAACACATCAACAAACAGCACGAACATCAACCGATTGGAGAAGCTATGACAAACCACCACGCTGAAGACGGCGATAAGAAAGGCATTCTGGATGCCCGCATTGAGCGAGCATATGCAAACGAATATGACGCCGCCTTTGCCGCCGCGACCATCAAGAACTACGCGTCGCTACCGCTCGCGACGATCTTGGCCGACCACCCTCAACTGCTGAAGCGCTGCACAAAGATCATGGGCGACCCCGACATTCGCAAGCTGACAGACCCCTATGCCCCAAAACGCGACAACGATTCGTACGTTCTTACCGTAGGCTGCCTAGCCCATATGCTTACGGCGCTCGACACGAAACTCAAGCTCGAATGGGAACCCGACGAGCGTCATGAACTCGAAAGCAAGCGGAACACCCTGCGCACCGCACTGTTCCTTCCGTTGGACGGCCTCAAGCGCTGCAACGTCGAGCTCAATACACAGGCGCGGCAAAAGCCCGGGACCACAGGGCAGAAAACTCCGAGACCCCATGCAGCCATCGTCGACCGCAACCGATATAACCGCATGACCGCGCACTTTTCCGCCGAGGGAGCAGCCATAAGGACGCTGATCGACCTGCTGTGCCTCCTGAGCATCAACGAGCTATTTGAGGGCTATCTCGCCCTTGTTCCCGCGACGGCACCCAAGTCGGTAGCAAAGATCATCGAGACCTGCAGACGCCAGTTTGAGCGCCATCGCAATGGCAGCGAGATGAACGCCAGCATCGCGCAGTACTACGCGACTCATTACAAAAATGACGGATGTGCCCCTGTCGAGCATCAGCTGCGGCTCGCCTACACCACGCCCGCCGCAACGCTCCATCGCTTTGGAGCCCTTGGCGCTTGCGAGCCGCACGGACAGGCAGCCTGCCCCACAACCGAGCTCGATCTCAGGCTCGGACGAACCCTGTAGCCCGCCAGCCCCTCCGCGGGCAACAATCCTATTCCACAACACAACCAACAGAAAGGAGTCCCCATGGACACCAATCATTCCCCCATCATCAGCCCCCTCACCATGCGTGAATCCGCCCGAGGTATCACGCTCACCAGCATTTACGATGAGATGCTCGCCCGTCGCGAGCTCTCCGTCATGGGAAACATCGAAACCCCGATGGCCCACGACCTATGCCAGCAGATCCGCCTGCTCGATGCCACCGACCCCAGCCGCCCCATCACCATATTTGTCGCCAGCGCCGGCGGAAGCGTGCGATCGGGTCTTGCGATCTATGACGCCATGCGCCTCGCATCGTGCCCCATCCGCACCGTCTGCCTGGAATTCGCCGCGTCCATGGGCGCCGTGATCTTTATGGGCGGCGACGATCGCCGTATGGCGCCCCATGCAGAGCTCATGATTCACGACCCGCTGATCCCCCAGGGGGCAGGCGGCTCGGCACTTGCGCTGCAGGAAACCAGCCGGCGTCTCATGCAGACCCGCAAGGCCCTCACGCAAATCCTCTCGGACCGCAGCGGCCTCACGCCCAAGCGCATCCAGTCCCTCACTGCAAAAGACACCTACCTTTCGGCCGAGCGCGCCGTCGAGCTCGGCTTTGCCCACGAAATCCTCTCGACCACCAAGGAGGTCGCCCATGTCTAACCTCGCCAGCCGCCTCGCCGCATCTGAGTCCGCATCGTCCACCATCCTCGCCAAGGATCGAACGCTTTCCTGCGACACTCGCCAAACGGGACTCAACAACAATGCACTTGTGATCGGCCCCTCGGGAGCCGGCAAGACCCGAAACGTCCTCAAGCCCAACCTGCTGCAAATGAACGCAAGCTACATCGTGCTCGACACCAAAGGCACGCTCTGTCGCGAAGTGGGACCCGTGCTGGCAGCCCACGGTTACTGCGTGCAATGTCTCAACTTCGCCGACCTCAACACCGTCCCGGTCCTTGCGCCCGGCATCGAGCGCTGCGGCTACAACCCCCTGAGGCACATTCGCCGCAAGGCGGACGGCAGGCCCAACCAGCAGGACATTCTCTCGGTGGCAAAGGCCATCTGCCCCATCGAGGACAACAACCAGCCCTTTTGGGATCATGCGGCGGCAAACCTGCTGTCGTGTCTTATCGCCTACGTCACCGAACAGCTACCCGCCGACGAGCAGACGATCAGCTCGGTCATCAAGCTGATCGAGCACCTGCAGGACGGTGCCACGGGTCGATTGTTTGACGACCTGATCACGACCGACCCCCAAAGCTATGCCCTGTCGCTATGGCGGCGCTACGCCATTACGCAAAATGCCGAGCGCATGCACGCGAGCATCGTCGGCATCCTTGCCGAAAAGGTCATGTGTCTGGGATTCGACGGTGCGGCACAGCTCTATCGTGAGTGCCATCAGGTGGACTTTGCTTCCATGGGACACACCCCCTGCGCCCTGTTTGTAACCGTGAGCGATATCGACCGCAGTCTCGATCCGCTGACCGGCCTCTTTATTACGCAGGCGTTTATGGGCCTCATTCGCGAGGCCGATAGGCAGCCCGACGGCAGCCTGCCCGTGCCCGTACGCTTTATGCTCGATGACTTCGCAAATCTGCAGATCCCCCAGATCGACAACGTGCTCTCGATTATCCGAAGCCGCAACATCTGGGCAACGCTGCTGCTGCAGTCGACCAACCAGCTCGATGCGCTCTATGGCGAGGCACGCGCATGCTCTATCATGGGCAACTGCGACACGCATCTGGTGCTGGCGTTCCAGGATCCCGAGAGTGCCCGGGTGTTTTCCGACCGCGCCGACGCGCTGCCCAGCACGCTCATGGCGACGCCGATTGATCGCTCGTGGCTCTTTGTACGCGGTCGCACTCCCGAACAGGTCGAGCGCTTTAGGCTCGAAGACCATCCGTTCTACGGGGAGCTGCCCGAGGCGCAGTGAGGCCATGCGGAGGCCGAGATCTAGGCGCAGGGTTCTCGCAGCGCGCGTCGCCCCGGCGATGTTCCACAAAGGCCGTGCGCCCCGGGACCACGGCAAAGCAAAGGGGCCCGTATCCTATCGGATACGGGCCCCTGACTATAAGGCGCGATGCGTTAACAGCAGCGACTACTTGCGGTGAGCGCGGTAGAACTCGATGAGCGCCTGGGTCGAAGCGTCCTGCTCGGCCTTGGCGGCGTCGTCGTGGAAGGCCGGGGTAATCTGCTTGGCAAGCTGCTTGCCCAGCTCGACGCCCCACTGGTCGTAGGAGTCGATGCCCCAGACCGTGCCCTCGACAAACGTGATGTGCTCGTACAGGGCGATGAGCTCGCCGAGTGCGAACGGGGTCAGCGTGTCGCCGAAGATCGAGGTCGTCGGGCGGTTGCCCTCAAAGCAGCGGGCCGGGACGATCTGCTCGGGCGTGCCCTCGGCGCGCACCTCATCGGCCGTCTTACCAAAGGCGAGCGCCTTGGTCTGGGCTAGGAAGTTGCCCAGGAACAACTCGTGGACATCCTGGCCGCTGTCGGTTGCGGGGTTGGCAGTGTTTGCGAAAGCGATAAAGTCGGCCGGAACCACCACGGTGCCCTGATGCAGCAGCTGGTAGAAGGCATGCTGGCCGTTGGTGCCGGGCTCGCCCCAGAAGATCTCACCGGTATCGGAGGTCACAGCGCTGCCGTCCCAGCGGACGTGCTTGCCGTTGGACTCCATGGTGAGCTGCTGCAGGTAGGCCGGGAAGCGGTGCAGGTACTGGCTGTACGGAAGCACGGCGTGGCTCTTGGAGCCGAAGAAGTTAACGTACCAGACGTTGAGCAGGCCCATCAGCGCGACGGCGTTGTTCTCGAGCGGCGTGTTGCAGAAGTACTCGTCGATGGCGTGGAAGCCCTCAAGGAACTGCTGGAAGCGCTCGGGGCCAAGCACGACGATCAGCGACAGGCCCACGGCGGAGTCAACGGAATAGCGGCCGCCAACCCAGTTCCAGAAACCGAAGGCGTTGGCGGGGTCGATACCGAAGGCCTCAACCTTCTCGAGTGCGGTGGAAACGGCGACGAAGTGCTTTGCCACGGCCTCGGCGTTCTGCTCATCGGAGCCATCGATAGCGCCCTGAGCCTTGAGCTGCTCGAGCATCCAGGTCTTGACCTCGCGAGCGTTGGTGAGGGTCTCGAGCGTGGTGAAGGTCTTGGAGACGATGATCACGAGCGTGGTCTCGGGATCCAGGCCCTTAAGCTTCTCGGCCTGGTCGTTGGGATCGATGTTGGAGACATAGCGGCAGTCGATACCGGCGTCGGCATAGGGACGCAGAGCCTCGTAGGCCATGACCGGGCCCAGATCGGAGCCGCCGATGCCGATGGACACCAGGTGCTCGATCTTCTTGCCGGTAACGCCCTTCCACTCACCGGAGCGCACGCGCTCGGCGAAGGCGTACATGCGGTCGAGAACCTCGTGCACGTCGGCGACGACATCCTGGCCGTCAACGATGAGCTGGCCCTTCTCGCTTGCCGGGCGGCGTAGCGCGGTGTGCAGGACGGCGCGGTCCTCGGTGGTGTTGATGTGCTCGCCGGAGAACATGGCGTCGCGGCGCTCCTCGAGCTTCACCTCGCGGGCAAGATCGCACAGCAGCTTGACGGTCTCATCGGTCACCAGGTTCTTGGACAGGTCGAAGTGCAGGTCACCGGCGTCAAAGCTCAGCTTGTTCACGCGCTCGGCATCGGCGGCGAACCAGGCCTTGAGGTCGATACCTTCGGCCTCGAGCTTCTCCTGATGAGCCTCGAGCGCCTTCCAAGCGGCAGTCGACGTAGCATCGATAGGTGCGGCAACAGTTGCCATAGAGTCCTCCTCAGCATACGGGCGCACGCCTCCATGCGCCCGGACATTCAGATGCCACTATTCTAGCGCAGGTCAAGACTATAATCAGCGAGCGTTGCCAATCGGCCCCCAAACGGCAACCGATCAAAAAGGAACAGGCTTATTTTGGCAGGTCAAACGCTTTACCAACCAAAATTAACCTGTCCCTTCCTGGCAGGTACTACACCGCAGAGCACACGCTGCCGAGCAGTTCGCGCAAGGGAGACCCGATACCCTCCAGCAGTTCGGGCGCGATGATGGCAAAAACGGGAACCTCGCCGGCACCTACTACGGCAGGCACCTTGCCCTCCGAGACAATGCATCCATAAGGCACAAAGCCGTCTTCGCCGGCATCGAGCGCCGCCATGCGCCGCGCGAGCTCGCGCGCAAAGCCAGCAGTATCGGCATCGCCAATCGCCAGGACAAAGTCCACGCCTTCATCGGTCGCTAGGGCCACGGCTTCGTCGATCAGCTCGTCTCCCCCATCGCCCTCAACCGATCCGCAGCGAAATAGCGCGCGCTCGAGCAGAGCTCGATCAAGCGAGCCGAGCGCCGCCGAGACAAGCTCATCTCGCGTATGTTTGTCACCGCACAGCACCACCAGCGCCTTGGTACCGCCGTAGTGAGCGACCAATCGTCCACACCAGCGAGCCACGTCTCCATCCGCAACAAGGCGCGTCGGCATACCAAACCCATAGTTGACCATTATCCCCACAACCCTTCCGTGCTTTATGGTGGTATCGATCGTTAGGTTCATGCTACGAAGCGAGCTTTTCCGAGCGGTTTCGCGCTCTTTAGAGCTGCGTTAAAACCCGATGCAGCCGCACGACCATACCCGCCAAAAGGGACAGGTTTTGACGATGTCCGGACGAGCGGGTATTATCGAACAGGTATTCGATAGGAACATGTGTTTGATAGAGGGGCACGGATGGCGCACGAGCAGCACACCTATATCTGCATCGACCTCAAGACGTTTTACGCCAGCGTCGAATGCGTCGACCGTGGACTCGATCCGCTCACCACCAACCTGGTTGTTGCCGACGAATCGCGCGGACGCACGACCATCTGCCTCGCTATCACGCAGGCCATGAAGGACTTAGGGATTCACAACCGCTGTCGACTGTTCGAGATCCCCGATGGCATCGACTACATCAAGGCCGTGCCGCGCATGCAGCACTACATGGAGGTATCGGCGCAGATCTACGGCATTTACCTTGAATACGTCAGCCCACAGGACGTGCACGTCTACTCGATCGACGAGTGCTTTATCGACGTAACGCCCTATCTGGACCTCTACCACACCGATGCCGAAGGCTTCGCCTGCATGCTGCGCGACGAGGTCCTGGGGCGCACCGGCATCACAGCGACGGTTGGCATCGGCCCCAACCTATTTCAGGCCAAGGTGGCGCTCGACATCACCGCCAAGCACGTAGCCAGCCGCATCGGCGTACTCGACGACGAAACCTTCCGCAAGGAGATCTGGCCGCACCGTCCCATCACTGACATCTGGGGCATCGGCCCCGGCGTGGCGGCCCGCCTCGAGAAATACGGTGTCTACGACCTGATGGGGGTCGCCGCGCTCGACGAAAACCTGCTCTACGACGAGCTCGGCGTCAATGCCGAGTATCTCATCGACCACGCCTTTGGTCGCGAGCCGACAACCATCGCCGACATCCAAGCCTATCGTCCACAAACGACCGCAACCACCACGGGACAGGTCCTCTCGAAAGGCTATGCCTACGAGCAGGCTTACACCGTCTTGCGCGA
The DNA here is from genome assembly GCA_046995905.1 of Collinsella sp. Taxonomy (GTDB): domain Bacteria; phylum Actinomycetota; class Coriobacteriia; order Coriobacteriales; family Coriobacteriaceae; genus Collinsella. Next base: position 978,537 of record JBKXET010000001.1, on the reverse strand, counting down.
GATGGTCGATGCCGCCGTGCTGGACTTGATCGACAAGCACGTGGTGTGCGACAGCATCTCGCTTTTTGTAGGCTATGCGAGCGAACGCGCCGACATACGCCGACTCGACGCCAGCGGCACCGCGCAGTACATAGACGGCTGTGGGCACCTGCGCTCGAGCACCTCGGGCATCGAGCCTGCAGCAACCGACGGCCCCAAGCTCGCGCCCCGCGCGCCCAAACCCGTCCAGCGCGATGACGAACGCCGGCGTTTGGTGCGAGAGGCTCAGGCGATTGACGGCATCTTTGTGGGCGAGCACGGTGGCAAGCCGCGTGGTGGCTACGCCGCGCTCTTTGCGCATTCCAATGCATCCCGCAAGCTGCCCGAGCGCACGAATTCGTTTAAGAAGATCATGGGGTATTTCGATGAGCTGTGGGCGCAAACAGTCGACCCCAAGCGACCGGTCAAGCGCATCAATCTTGGCTTCGGTAACCTCATGCCCGAGGAGTTCGCCACCATCGATCTGTTTAGCGACGTCGAGGCCGATGAGCGCGAACGCGACCTGGCGCGCGCCGTCTTGGCCGTTAAAGGCAAATACGGCAAGAACGCCCTGGTCAAGGGATTGAGCTTTACCGCCGGCGCCACCGCGCGCGAACGCAACGATCAGGTTGGAGGGCATCGTGCCTAAACCCAAACAGCAGCCCATGAGGCCGCCGACCGCCTTCGAGCGCCTGGCGGACCCCGAGGGAAGACGCCGCGCCGCCGACCCCAACCTCACCGCCAACGGCGCCGTGCGCGCCAACCGCGCCGCACAGTTTATGCCCTTTGCCGCGTTGACGGGGTACTACGAACTCGTACGCAAGCAGGAGATCACCGTTGAGCCCAAGTGTGAATTGACAGAAGAAAAAGCCCTCGAGCTTTCACATAAGCTCGAGGGTCTTAAACGTGGCGATTTGGTTCGAGTCACCTATTACGATACGTACGGCTATCGCGCCCGCACCGGCATCCTCGATGAGGTACTCCCCGCTTTCAAGTTGCTCAAGCTCAAAGACATCGCCATTGACTTCGACGATATCCAAGACGTTGAGCTGCGCGGCCGAGCCTAGCGACGTTTCCCGCGCCAAGCACGCGCTCTACAGCGTCATGACGTAGTAGCCAGCGTCCTTCACGGCCGCCTCAAGGGCACCGCGATCGACCGGCTGCTTAGAATGCACGCGTGCCGTATGGTCCGCATACGTCACCGTTGCCCACACGCCATCCAGTGCATTGAGGGCATTGGCCACGTTCTGAGCGCAGCCGTCACAGCTCATACCGCCGATGAGCAACTCATCGCCATAGGGATAGTGCGACGCATCGGTATCCGCCACAACAACCTTTTTGGCCTTCTTGCCGCGCGCGCCATCGCTGCAGCAACTTTTCCCACGCGTCGAAGCGGCAATGCGACGCAGTCCAAAAAACATGCCGATGGCAATGACAGCCAGCACGATGAGATTCGCAGGGTTGAGCAAGTCGCTCATGCGCTCCCCTTTCCAAGTAGCCTTAACTAGATACCCCCATGGGGCGTTCCCATCTTAACCCAAAATCATGTCCGTTCAGTCAATTAGTTTCCCTTATCGAACTTTTTTGTTGACCATGGCTTACTTTCGTGTATAAGTTTTCCTAGGCTAACAGTTTTGGATCCGTAAGGGAGCACCGTGACTCGAACCATAGACATCCCAACGTTTCAGGCGGCAGTCGTGCGCAACTGCTCCCCTACGCTCGCGGGCATCAAGCCGGCATCGCTCTTTACCTATCCAGGCACCTATGCCCACGGGGACGGCTCGTCCGCAACCGGGGCAATTGCGGAACGCCGAGCGCGCCTGCTCAACGTTATCGCCCAGTGCAATCGCGAACTTGACCCGCTCGGCATCCACCTGAGCGTTTTGGTCTGGCGGCCCTGCGGAGCGCTCGTGTACGTATACCGACCCAAAAGCCTCGCCGCCTACTTCGCGGACCCGCGCGCCCAGACGGCGCTCGCCAAGGAAGGCTACGACACGGGCGACCTCGCGACATGCCTCGTGCACCTGGCATCACGCATCACACTCGCGAGCAATAACGCCGCGGAATGCGCTTGTGGCCGCACTCGATGCGCGCTGTCCCAGCAAGCCAGCTGCAGCAACGACTGCACCTGCGAGTTTCCACACGAAATAGGTTATTTTCTGGGATACCCCTACGACGACGTTCACGAGTTTATCGCCCAGCGCGGCGAGAACTACAAAGTCTTTGGGGCTTGGAAGGTCTACACGAACGTCGAGCAGGCGCTTGCGACGTTTGATGCCTACCGCGCCTGCACCCAATACCTCACCTTTGTCTATCAGCAGGGCTATAGCTTGGCGCAACTTGCCCAGGCAACCCGATAGAACATACAAGCCGCGGCCACGCGCCGCACAACCGAAAGGACAGAACATGAGCAAGATCGCCGTCGTCTACTGGAGCGGCACGGGCAACACCGAAGCCATGGCAAACCTCGTTGCCGGGGGCGCAACCGATGCCGGTGCCGAGGCAGAGGTCATCTCCTGCGCCGACTTCTCCGCAGACAAGGCCGCCGGCTATGACGCCATTGCCTTCGGCTGCCCCGCCATGGGCTCCGAGGAACTCGAATACGATGAGTTCCAGCCCATGTGGGACGAGGTCAAGGAGACTCTCGGCGACAAGAGGGTCGTCCTCTTTGGTTCCTATTCGTGGGCCGAGGGTGAGTGGATGGACAACTGGAAGGCCGATGCCGACGAGGCTGGCGTCAACGTCGTCGATTCCGTCATTTGCTACGACGCGCCCGACGATGAGGGCGAGGCGGCCTGCAAGGCCCTCGGAGCCGAGCTGGTGTAACGAAACCAGGGGCCTCCAACGTAAAGCCCGCATCAAAGCGCATCCCTATCCCTACAAAAGAGCGGGGGCTGGATTCATGTCCAGCCCCCGCTCTTTGCAACGACAGTTCTGTCAACCGGCTACGAGATATTGCCCAGGAACGCCTTGGTGCGTTCGCTCTTGGGATGGTCGAAGACCTCACTCGGCGTACCCTCTTCCACGATAACGCCGCCGTCCATAAAGACCACGCGGTCGGCGACGTCGCGGGCAAAGCCCATCTCGTGCGTCACGACGATCATGGTCATACCGTCACGCGCCAGGTCGCGCATAACGCCCAAAACATCGCGAACGAGTTCGGGATCGAGCGCCGAGGTGGCCTCGTCAAAGAGCATGACGTGCGGGTTCATCGACAGGGCGCGGGCGATAGCCACGCGCTGCTGCTGGCCGCCCGAGAGCTGGCTCGGCATAAAGTCGATGCGCTCGGCAAGACCGACCTTGGTCAGCTCCTCGACGGCAATCCTCTCGGCTTCTTCCTTGCTGCGCTTAAGAACCTTCTGCTGTGCGAGCATGACGTTCTTTTTGACCGACAGGTGCGGGAACAGATTGAACTGCTGGAACACCATGCCCAGGTGTGTGCGCACCTTGTTAAGGTCGACGCCCTTGGCGCACACATCCACGCCCTCAACGACAATCGATCCACTCGTGGGGTGCTCCAGACGGTTGATGCAGCGAAGCATCGTCGATTTGCCCGAGCCCGAGGGGCCCAGGACTACGACGACCTCGCCCTTGTGCACATCCAGATCGATATCGCGCAGGACTACGTTATCGCCAAAGGCCTTCTGGAGGTTCTTGATGCTGACAACGACCTCGTTCGAGTTATTGGTTTCGCTCATGATAGGACCTCCTTACAGACCGGCGATGTGATCGGCGGGCGTCGCGACAACCTGTCCGGCGCTCTTGGCGGGACGCTTCTTCTTAGTTTCGGCCGTACCCAAAAGCCTCGCCTCAAGACCGCTCACCAAGCGGGCAAGCGGCAGGGTGATGACCAGGTAGAACAGGGCGGCAACCACATACGGCGTAATGGAGCCCGTCGTGGCCACAATGGTGCGGGCGTTCATGACGATCTCGACCACGCCCACGGCCGCGAGCAGCGACGTATCCTTGTAGAGCAGGATGAACTCACTGGTCAGCGTAGGCAGGACATTGCGGAACGTCTGCGGGATCATGACATAGAGCAGCGTCTGGAAGGCGTTCATGCCCAGCGAGCGCGCAGCCTCATTCTGGCCCTTGGGGATCGACTGAATACCGGCACGGAAGATCTCGCACAGGTAGGCAGACGAGTTCATAGCCATGACGATGACGCCCAGCACATAGTCGTCAACCTTGACGCCAGCCAGCGGCAGACCGAAGAACGCGATGTAGATCTGCAGGAACGCCGGCGTACCGCGGATGATGTTCACGTAGATGCCGGCAAGGCAGCGCAGGATGCGCGACTTGGAGATACGCATGAGCGACAGGGCGAAACCGAAGGGAATTGCCAGCGGAAACGCCACGAGCACGATCGAGAGCGACATGAGGAAGCCCTTGAAGACGATCGGCAGGCTCTGGACCAAAATGACCGGGTTCAGGAACAGGCGCAGGAACATGTTGGAATTCCATGCCTCGACCCACGGCTGCTCCTTAAGGTCGGCCAGGAAGTTATCGAATGCCGTCACGCCCTTGATCTCCACCGACGGAATCTTGGAGATCTTCTTGGTCGAACCATCGGCCAAAGTGTAGGTGCCGCTAAAGGCCTCGTCGCCGCCCTCGACGGGGAAGGTCACGCCGTAGACCTCGACGCGGAAATAGCCGCCGGCCGGAGCCGTCTCGCCAAAATCGATCTTGAGCGTCTGGCCGTCGACCTTGCACGTAGGCTTCATGGGCGTACGGTCCATAAGGTCATCGCCCGAGAGCATCGTCAGACGCGTGTCGTCCGCACCAAAGGTCGTGCCATCGGCAAACGTCAGCGAAAGACCGCTCAGTTCCTCGTCGGCATCGGCCTGGACCTCCCAGGTGATACGAGTCTCGGTGCCGCCGACTACGTCGCTACCCGAACCGGTATTGGGCCGGGCGGTAATCTTTGCGGTCTCAAGTGCCTGAGCAGTCGAGGGCACGCAGGCCCCCGCGCATACCAGGGCGAGCACCACAGCCAGGGCACAGGCCAGCTTTTGGAGCATCGAGGGCAGTGGATGGCTCTTGCCCATGGCTCCTTGGTTCAATCGAGACAAGGTGGCTCCTAACGTTTAAGTTGCCGACATAACGGGGCGGGATGACGCCCATTCAAGAAACGCAAAGGCCCTCTCCGCCAAAACGGAAAGGGCCCGCGTGCAATCAAGTAGCTATTTTACTTGATGTTGTACTTAGCCATAAGGGCGTCAACGGCACCGTCATCGGTCAGGTCCTTGATAGCCTGGTTGATGTCGTCCTTGAGCTTAGTGTTGCCCTGGTTGATGGCGATGGCGTACTCCTCGCCGGTGCTGATCTGCTTGATGGTCTGGCAGGTGTTGAACTGCTCGGCGGTCAGCTGGCTGGCGACGGAGCGGTTGGTGACCACGGCGTCGCCCTTATCGGACTGCAGGGCGCTGAAGCACTCGGTAGCGTCCTTGTAGGGGACGATCTTTGCCTTGGGGAAGTTCTCCTGGGCAAAGGCCTCGGCAGTCGAGCCAGACTGGACGATGATCGTGGCGTCGGCGTTGTTGAGCTTCTCGCTGTAGTTGTCGGCCGTGATGTCGGTGTTATCGACCTTGGTCACGATAGCCTGATCGTCCATGTAGTAAGAGTCGGAGAAAGCGACTTCCTTCTCACGCTCGGGCGTGTCAGTGATAGCCGCGATGGCGACGTCGTACTTGGCGCCCGAAGCAACGCCGGGGACGAGCGTGTCGAAGTCGTTGTTGACGTACTCGACATCCAGGCCCAGCTTGTCGCCGATAGCCTTGATGAGCTCAAGGTCAAAGCCCTGGTAATCGCCGTTGTCATCCTTGTACTCAAACGGCGCGTACTCGGCAGAGGTGCCGACGGTGAGCGTACCGTCCTTGACGAGCGCGTACTCCTTGGAGCCGTCGACCTTCTCGACCTTAGCGTCGTCAGAGCTGCTGGAACCGGCATCAGAACCAGAGGTGGCGTTGGACGAGCCGCAGCCCGTCAGAGCGAGGGCGAGCGCCATAGCACCCGTGGCGGCAAATGCGCCAAGCTTCTTCAGCTTCATAATCAGTCTCCTTCCGGTGACCTCGTTTGATTCAGAGGTCTGCAAAAACTGTTGGCTATTATGCACCCGGAATTACGAATCTGCAATGAGAAAACTGATTGAAACAAACCCATAACGTGAATGGAATACTCTACTTTGTGACAGTTATTACTGCTGCAATGACCTTAATATCCTAATTTCAGCTGCATAACCTGCAAGTTCGTTCGGAGTCTCCAAAATAAACGGCAGCGAACGCAAGCGGCCATTCGATACAATATTCTGCATAACCTGCATACCGCCACCAAATTCCTCGCTGCCAAGGTATCCCTTGCCGATGCACTCGTGGCGATCTTTATGGGCGCCACAAGGGTTCTTCGAATCGTTGATGTGTACGGCATGCAGACGATCGATACCCACCACGCGGTCGAACTCGTCGAGTACGCCGTCCAGATCATGGATGATGTCGTAGCCGGCATCGCTCACATGGCAGGTGTCCAAACAAACGCCCAGCTTATCGGACAGCTCTGGGCGCTTGGCGGCAACGCCCTCGATAATGCACGCCAGTTCTTCAAAGCTACGGCCCACCTCGGTGCCCTTGCCCGCCATGGTCTCGAGCAATACCGTCGTCTGCTGTCCCTCAAACATCACCTGGCACAGCGTGTCGACAATCATCTGAATGCCGGCGTCTGCCCCCTGTCCCACATGCGCACCGGGGTGGAAGTTGTAGTAGTTGCCGGGCAGTGCTTCCAGACGCTGCAAGTCCTCGGCCATTGCCTCCAAGGCAAACTCGCGCGCCCGCTCTTTGGCAGAACAGGGGTTGTAGGTATACGGGGCATGCGCCACCAGCGGTCCAAAGTCGTTTTGCGCCATAAGCTCGCGCAGAGCCGCCACGTCATCCATGTCAAGTTCTTTCGCCTTGCCGCCGCGCGGGTTGCGCGTAAAGAATGCAAAGGTATTGGCGCCAATGGATAGCGCCGTCTCCCCCATCGCCCGATAGCCCTTCGTCGTCGAAAGATGACACCCGATCGTCAGCATCTCCAACTCCCCCTCATCAGTTGCGGTGAAATACGGTCTATTGGTGCCCTATTTTGGCGCAAACAGACCGTATTCCACCGCAAGTTATAAAAGGGGCATCAGGGACAAAGGCCTCCAGGCATTCCAAGCGCTGGTGCCATGCCCCACGCCCTAAAGTTTCAAACGAATCGCATCGATGATGTGCGCACAGCGCTGTGTGGCGGCTAGGGACATGATGGGGCTTTCGAGTTTCCCCGCCTGAATGAGCTGCGTCGCATGCTGGATTTCGCCGTAGAAATCATCGACCTCAAACGGGGCATTTATTTCGAGCGTGCGCCCGTCGGAGTACTTCACATGGGCGAGCTCGGGGCGATGGAGACGCTCGATTTCCAACGAGCCCCGCTCACAGGCAATCGTTAAGCGGCTTTCATATGTTGCTTTGCCGTCGCACACCATATGAATGGGTATACCGCCGACGCTCATACGGATCTCGTCGGCCCAATCGACGCGGCCGCCTGATACGTCACGCCAGCGAACTTCACGGGATGAAACCTCGCACGCGCCCGCGAGCAAATCCTCAAACCAACCGACCGCATAGCAGCCCATGTCATATAGACAGCCGCCCTGCAACGAATCAAGCAGATAGCCCGAAGGAGGCTCGCCGTAATCGAGCTTTTGCACGCTTTCAATCGAGACAATACGGCCAAGCTCACCCGACGCAAGCAAGTCCTTCACGCGAGTGCGCATCGGGCAAAACCGATTCTTCATCGCCTCCATAAACAGCACGCCGCGCTCACGAGAGGTGGAGGCAATCGAGAGAGCCTCTTCCTCACTCAAAACGGCCGGCTTTTCGCACAGCACGGCCTTTCCGGCGCGCAGCGCGCGACAGGCCCAACGCGTATGCATGCCATGCGGAAGAGCCAAGTAGATTGCGTCGACATCGGGGTCGGCAATCAGCGCATCATAAGCCACATCGCCGCTATCGTCAGCCGTGGCATAACTGTGCGCGGCATCAATCGAAAACGCCCTGCAAAACTCCTCAACATGCGAAGGAGTGCGGCCGGCAGCAGCCACAAGCCGTGCCCCGTCCACCTCCTTGAGCGACGATGCAAATCGATGCGAAATGTGTCCAGCGCCCAAAACGCCCCAACAAACCTCACGCAAATCATCACATGAATCCCGATGACCCACGACAGCCCCCTTCAGTTGCGGTGAAATAGTTCCTGTTTGGCCCCTATTCTGCCGCAAACAGGAACTATTCCACCGCAAGTTATAAAAGGGTCATGAGGAGCGTGTTTTGCCGAAGACTTTAAGCATGGCCGTTACGGGGCCCGGCTGGAAGCGCCGGCGCACGTCATCGAGACGCTCGGGGATATCGATATGCTGCGGGCAGTGGCGCGCGCATTTGCCGCACTTGACGCAATTGCTCGCCAGCTTGGCCTCGCTTGTGCGCACCGCACTCGCCGTAAAGTATTGCGACAGCCCCGTAAACCAGCTGTGCGCATAGCTCGCGTTGTAGGCGGCAAAGCAGCCGGGAATGTTGATACCCTTGGGACATGGCATGCAGTAGCCGCATCCCGTGCAGGGCACGCGATTCGATTTTTCAAACTCATCCAGCACGTGCGCGATCGTGTCGAGCTGGTTGGCAGTCATCGAATTCGGCAACGCGAGGTCTGCCAGTGACGAGTTCTCATCCACCTGCGCGGTATCGGTCATACCCGAAAGCAGCATCGTCACCTGAGGATGATTCCACACCCACGAGAGCCCCCAAGCGGCAGGCGTATGCAAATGCCGATCGCATGCACCATCGAGAACAGCGCGCGCCCGCGGAGGCAATTTGCCTGCCAAGCGTCCGCCCAAAAGCGGCTCCATCACAAACACCGCGAGACCTCGCTCGGCGGCGGCCATGAGCCCCGCCGTTCCCGCCTGATATCGCTCTCCAGCGTAGTTGTACTGGATCTGGCAAAAGTCCCACTCATACGCATCGAGCATCGTAAGGAAGTCCGCCGCGCTGCCGTGGTACGAAAAGCCTATCTGACGAATACGCCCTGCAGCCTTTTGCTGCGCGATCCAGTCCTCGATGCCCAGCGCCACCACGCGCTCCCACTGCGCAGGCGAGGTGATGTTGTGCATAAGGTAATAGTCGATATGGTCGGTCTGCAGGCGGCGCAGCTGCTCGTCGAAAAACCGATCGAAATCCTCCGCGCATTTGCACGAAGCATGCGGCAGCTTGGTTGCGAGCAAAACCTGGTCGCGCAAGCCCAGGCGTTCAAGCGAAGCGCCCACGCAAGCCTCGTTGCCGGGATAGAGATAGGCCGTGTCCAGATAATTAATCCCCTGCTCCACCGCACGGGAGATGATGGCATCGGCCGTCTTCGCATCGGGGTGTCCCGGCGCACCGGGAAACCTCATGCAGCCCAGACCCAGAGCGGATATTCGGTTACCACTTTTAGGGTCAACGCGGTATTGCACGGCCCCTCCCCTCCCATCGAAACCCTGACAAGGCGAAACAAACCCGTCACGTCATCGAAACACATCGGAATCGCAATTGAGAACGTATCGTAACGCAGCAGAAATCGAGCCGTCACGGCACCGCTTTAACATCAGCAAAAAGCCCGATGAAAGGAGCCGGGCATGACCACGCGCGTGTCTTTGCGGTCTGCCCTGCAGCGTAGCGTCCAGGCAAACGTTTCTTTTTTATAACAGCCGCCCCGCGCACCCATCAATCACCCCGGCAGCATACAATCCATCAGGCGCCCCTTACGCGGGCGCCTTTTACATGGGGAGATGATTCACATGCAGATCAACAAGGTCGCCTTTATCGGCAAGGGCGGCGTCGGCCTGCTCTACGGCAGCATGATCGCCCGGGCGCTCGGCAACGACGCCGTCGAATACGTCATGGATGATGCCCGTTTTGAGCGTCATGCGAACGACGCGCTCACCGTCAACGGCAAGCCCTGCGATCTCACGTCCGTCCGTGCCAGCGAGGCGACGCCCGCCGATCTGGTCATCCTGACAGTCAAGACCACCGGTCTCGACCAAGCACTCAAGACTATGGAGCGCGTCGTGGGACCCAACACGCTCATCGCCTCGCTATGCAACGGCATTACGAGCGAGCAAAAGATTGCCGAACGCTTTGGCTGGGAGCATACCGTTCTTGGTATCTGCCAGGGCATGGACGCCGTGTTCCTCAACGGCGCGCTCACCTTTACCAATGCGGGCGAGATCCGCTTTGGCGCGGCGGCCGGCACGGACCCCGCGACCGTCGCCGCTATCGACGGGCTCTACACGCGCTGCGGCATCGCCCATACCGTCGAGCGCGATATTGCGCACCGCATGCGGGCCAAACTCATGCTCAACGACGGCATCAACCAGACCTGCATGGCCTACGGCGGGACCTACGGAAGCGCCACGGAGCCGGGCTCCGAGCAGCGCCGCTGTTTTGTCTCCGCCATGCGCGAGACGCTTGCGGTCGCCAACGCCGAGGGCGTTGAGCTGACCGAAGCAGACCTGACGCAAATGGTGCACCTCATCGAGGGAATCGACCCCGCCGGTATGCCCTCAATGGCTCAGGACCGCATCGCGCAGCGCAAAACAGAGGTCGAGGAGTTCGCGGGCACCGTCCGCCGCCTCGCGGCCAAGCACGATATCCAGGTTCCGCAGAACGAATGGCTCTATCAGCGCATCCGCGATATCGAGAAAAGCTGGTAGCGCCAACGCGCCGCATTCAACAGCCTTAACAGCAAAACCGCCGCAAGGAGCACTCCCCTTACGGCGGCTTTCATCTTCGTCTATGACCGGCGGTCAATCTCACAACAGCTAGCGTTGCGACTCCGGAACCTCGTCCTCATCGTCGCGACAAAGGACAACACCGGCGCTTCCCAGCAGCGTGGCCGCGATTAGCACGCCGACCACGATAGGAGCAGCCCCGCATGTCCCCTGCATGCCCGCGACGAGCGCGGCCGTGGGACCAAGGCAGCCAAGCATCAACGCGACGGCGGCAACGGTAATATCTCGAGCATTCACAAGACCACTTCCTCCAAGAGAAAGACCTTATTTCTCAAGAACCAGTGTGCTCCGCATCCATTCGCCCAGCGTACCGCCACGGTAAGGGCTCTGTTAACTCAAACGCATACATAGAACGGACGTCCTTACGTTGCCCTAAAGCTCGGTAAAGACGCCCGTCCGCCAAATATCCGTGATGCAGAAAAATTACCAACCGGTGTAGTAGTCGGTGGTTCCGGCAGCGCAGCCGGAGTCATAGACCTTGCAATCACCCTTGGAGCCCGTAAAGGTCGAGCCCTGGGCCATATCGCCCGCGGCAACAACGTAATAGCCGTCGGAATCGCGCCAAAAGCCCTCAGAATCCTGAGTCCATTCGCCCGTGCGATAGTGATAAAGCACATTGCTGCTGTAATAGGTCTCGCGGCGCCCGTTGTAGTTATTGACACCCGCAGAGCGCGTCAGGCCCGATCCGTTCGCGCAGGACGCGGCAGACGCGTAGGACGAAGTGTAACCGGCGTTGTAGTACGAAGCCTGGGCGGCCTCGGCAGCCTCCGCCTCGGCGGCAGCAGCCTCGAGCGCTTCGCGCTTGGCATCCTCAAGCGCAGTGCGCAGCTCATCGAGCTCGGTCGACTTCGCATCGACCTCCCCCATCGTCAACAGGCTGCCCGCGCCATCGATACAGCCCTGCAACACAGCGCGCTCGTCATCGGTGGCATAGTCACCGTACATGTTCATGATGATCTGAGCGCGCATCTCCAGGGAATCGCGCTTGGCCCCCATCGAGGCGTTCCACTCCTGCATGGAACCATAACCATCGCCGCGATAGTCAACGGGCTGCACCAGCGTCGTCTCGGACGGCGTAGATCCAACCGTATCGGACAGTGTTGCGGCGTGGGCATCAGTTGCACCGGCGCCCGCCAAAAGTGCCACGGTCAGAGCGGCGGAAAGGGCGGCGGCTTTCGGTTTTCGTGAATCAATCCTCATGTAGCTGGAAACCTCCGTAGTGCGTTTTTGCTGCGTTTGAGCTGCGTGTGATTCGATCGCGCTGCATAGTACCCCGAGCAAATCGCGACCTGCGGTTTTACTTAAAAGGCGCACGTCAATTGCGTAAAACTCACATCCTCTCAACAGGAGTTTTCCACAACTCGAATGCATAAAGCGTGTCAAAAACCCTGTTTTTGCGCCCTCTCTATGCAAAAAAGGCGCCTGTGCAACCATTTTTCGCACAGGCGCCTTGAGCAGGCATTTTATACAGTTATACCTATCGAGTCGCAAGGGGTCCTTGCACAAGTCGCCCTACTCGTCCAGTGCGGCAAAGGCCTGCTTCAGATCCCAAATGATGTCCTCGGCGTTCTCGGTACCGATGGAAAGTCGAATCGTGGAGGGCGTAATGTTCTGCTCGGCAAGCTCCTCGGCAGAGAGCTGGGAGTGCGTGGTGGTAGCCGGGTGCACGACGAGCGACTTGACGTCGGCCACGTTGGCGAGCAGCGAGAAGACCTGCAGGTGGTCGATGAACTTCCAGGCAGCCTCCTGACCACCCTTGATCTCGAAGGTGAAGATCGAAGCGCCGCCGCGGGGGAAGTACTTCTGATAGAGCTCGTGATCGGGGTGCTCGGGCAGGCTCGGGTGGTTCACCTTGGCAACGTGGCTGTCGCCGGCAAGGAACTCAACGACCTTCTTGGTGTTCTCGACATGGCGGTCGACGCGCAGCGACAGGGTCTCGGTGCCCTGGAGCAGGACCCAGGCGTTAAACGGGCTGATGCAAGCGCCCTCGTCACGCAGCAGGATGGCGCGGACATAGGTCGCGAAGGCGGCGGGACCGGCAGCCTCGGCAAACGAGACGCCATGGTAGGAGGGGTTGGGCTCGGCGATCTGCGCATACTTGCCGCTCGCCTTCCAGTCAAAGTTGCCGCCATCGACAATCACACCGCCCAGCGAGGTGCCGTGGCCGCCGATGAACTTGGTTGCGGAGTGGACGACGATGTTGGCGCCGTGCTCCAGCGGACGGAAGAGGTACGGGGTGCCGAAGGTGTTATCGACAACAACCGGAAGGCCATGCTTCTTGGCGACCTCGGAGATAGCGTCGATGTTGGGAATATCGGAGTTGGGGTTACCGAGCGTCTCGAGGTAAATGACCGTGGTGTTGTCCTTGATGGCACCCTCGACCTCGTCCAGGTTATGGGCATCGACGAAGGTGGTCTCGACGCCAAACTGGGAGAGCGTATGCTCCAGCAGGTTGTAGGAACCGCCGTAGATGGTCTTCTGGGCGACCACGTGGTCACCGGCCTGGGCAAGAGCCTGCAGGGTATAGGTGATGGCAGCAGCACCGGAGGCGACGGCAAGACCCGCCACGCCGCCCTCGAGCGCGGCGATACGATCCTCGAAGACGCCCTGGGTGGAGTTGGTCAGACGGCCGTAGATGTTTCCGGCGTCGGCAAGACCAAAGCGGTCGGCGGCGTGCTGGGAGTTGCGGAACACATAGCTCGTGGTCTGGTAGATAGGCACGGCACGGGAGTCGGATGCAGGATCGGCACTCTCCTGGCCAACGTGCAGCTGCAGGGTATCGAAACCAAAGGTGTGCTCGGGGTTGTTGATGAACTGGCTCATGATGATCTCCTTGATCGAACAAAAGTAAATAAAAAGAGAGAAGTAAGTCGCTGTCTCCTGATCACGCCGACGGGCGCAAACAGGAGCCCGGCATTCGTCTTGGTAAGCAATTCATATGCAGGCCTCCTTTCGCATCCCGGTTCCGTGGTCGGTTTAATTACCTACCGCCTTTGTGTGTTTTGAATAGTACGGGCATTGTTTCGCTCGGTCAATCACTTAAAAGCGCTAACTTGTTATCTGTTTTATAGATAACTATCGAAAGGACGGGCGCCGATGACCCTCCAGCAGCTTCGCTTTTTGATCGCCGTGGCAGAGTCCGGTTCGATCAACGCCGCAGCTCAGCGCCTCTATACCGCACAGTCCAATATCTCCAACGCCGTCAAAAGCCTGGAACAGGAACTTCATATCGAAATCTTTACGCGCTCTAGCCGCGGTGTTGCACTCACCAACGACGGCACCGAGCTTTTGGGTTATGCACGCCAGGTCGTAGAGCAGGCCGACATGCTTGAGGCCCGCTACGAGGACGGCGGTACCCCGCAAGCCCGCCTCGCCATTTCCGCCCAGCACTACGCCTTTTCGGTCGAGGCCTTTGTCAACGTAGTCGAGCGCTGCCGCGACAGCAAGTTCGAGTTCATCATGCGCGAGACCACCACATCGCAGATCATCGATGACGTCCGCGCGTTTCGCAGCGACATCGGCATCCTCTATCTGGACGACTTTAACGCCCGCGTCCTGCAGAAGGCCTTCGCCGATGCGCGCGCGAGCTTCCATCCCCTATTCGACGCGACGGTCCACGTCTTCGTTAGCGAGCGCCACCCGCTCGCACGCCGCCCTCAGCTGTCCCTTGCCGACCTCACACCATATACGCGCTACAGCTTTGAGCAGGGAACCTCAAACTCCTTCTATTACGCCGAGGAACCTTTTAGCTATATCCCTTGCGACCGCAACATACGAATCTCGGACCGCGGAACACTTACTAACTTACTTATCACGTCGAACGGCTACACCCTGTCGACCGGTGTCCTCTCCAATGAAATGCAATGGGGTATGGCATCGATCCCGTTAGCAGACGCCCCAACGATGCACGTAGGCTATATCATGCACGACGAGCGCAAGCCCTCTCCCCTCTTGCAGCAATACCTCGACGAGCTCAACCGCATCATCCATGCCAACTAACTGTCGGAAGACGGGGTAGAAATCGTAGATTGCTAGCCCTCGACGAACGCGGCGCTACAATGGTCACTCACACGAAACGTACCCAACGAAAGGAACCATGTGAAGGTCATCATCTATACCGACGGCTCGGCCCGATCAAATCCGGGACGCGGCGGCTACGGCGCCGTGCTCAAATACACCAACCCCGCCGGCAAGACCTTCACCTCCGAGCTTTCGCGCGGCTACGCCAAGACCACCAACAACCGCATGGAGCTCATGGCGGTCATCGTGGCGCTCGAGGCACTTAACCGCCCCTGCGAGGTCGAGGTCCATTCCGATTCGCAGTACGTCGTCAACGCTTTCAATAAACACTGGATCGACGGCTGGAAAAAGCGCGGATGGAAAACCGCCAACAAGCAGCCCGTCAAGAACCGCGACCTGTGGGAGCGCCTACTCACCGCCAAAAGCAAGCACAAGGTTGAGTTCATCTGGGTTAAGGGTCACGCCGGCCACGAGCTCAACGAGCGCTGCGATGAGCTCGCCACCACGGCGGCCGACGGCAGCAACCTCGATATCGACACCGGCTTTAACGAGAGCGACCTGTAATAGCGTTTTCGCGCAGCTTTATATCCCCACGCGCTACACTCATCCTGTAGACCAAACAACGCAAGGGGGACGTATGCTGCGCATCGCGACCATCGGCACATCCATGATCACCGACGACTTTATCCAAGTCGTCAACGCCAACGACCAAGCCGCGTTTGTGGGCACGCTTTCACGCGACGCCAATCGCGGTACTGCCTTTACCGCCGAGCGCGGTGGTGAGCGAAACTTTACGTCACTCGATGAGCTTGCGGTAGCCGCCGACGTCGACGCCGTCTATATCGGCAGCCCTAACGCACTTCACTACGAGCAGGCCCTTGCCTGCATCGCCGGTGGCAAGCACGTCATCGTCGAGAAACCCTTCTGCGCCACCGAAGCGCAGGCGCTGGAAGTCTTCCGCGCTGCCGAGGCAGCAGGTGTCGTGGCCCTCGAGGCCATGCGTCCCCTCCACGATCCCGCCTTCCACGCCATCGAGGACGCCCTGGGCGAGATCGCCCCCATCCGCCGCGCCTCATTGCGCTTTGGCAAGTATTCCTCGCGCTACAACGAGATTCTCGCGGGACGCGCCACCAATATCTTCGACTGCAATATGGCATCGGGTTCCCTCATGGACATTGGCGTCTACACCGTCGAGCCCATGGTCGAGATTTTCGGCATGCCCTCCGGCCTTACGAGTATGACTACTCTGCTCGACCCCACCACGCGACAGCTCACGCACGGCCCCATCGATGGCTGCGGTTCCATCCTCGCCAGCTACGGCGGTGGCCGTATCTCCGTCGAGCTCGCGCACTCCAAAATTACGAATGACCTGCTGCCCTCGCAGATCGAAGGCGAGCACGGCACTATCCAGATCGACCATCTGTCCACGCCCCGCAACGTCCGCATCGACTATCGCGGCGAAGTCGTACGCGGCTCGGCGACCGAGGCACCGCGCGAACAGGGCGACAACGGCCGCGTGCTCGACCTGCCCAAATCGAGCAACACTATGGAATACGAACTCACAGACTTTATCACCGCCATCGACGGCATCGATAACGTTAAGGAAGAGATTTGGGAGACCCCGGCGGGACGCCACGAGCTTGGCCACTACCGCGATGTCACGCTCGTCTCACTGCGCATCATGGATGCCGTGCGCCAGCAGGCCGGCATTACCTTCCCGGCCGACGCAGGCAAGCAGGCATAGCGATGGGCCTCTTCGATACGTTCTTCTCCAGCGTCACCGGCGGCAGTCGAGAGCCTCAAAAACCATCAAACGTCGAGCTCGAGCTGCGCCGCAGGCTTACCGTACTCGCAAGCGACGAGGCCACTCAAGACACTCCCCTGCGCTATTTCCTGCGCTGGGCGGGGCAAGTCCAAGGCGTTGGTTTTCGCTTTACCAACACCAACCTCGCACAGGCACGCGCACTCACCGGCTGGGTGCGTAACATGGAAGACGGCTCAGTCGAGATGGAGATACAGGGAACTCCGGCAAACGTCCTATCTCATCTCGAGGCGCTTCATGCCTCCTACGAGCGCATGGGAACGCGTTTTCGCCTTGTAGACGCCCAGGCCCGAGCCCCACTTGCCAATGAAGACGGTTTCAGTCCTCATTATTAGTATTGTGTGCTAAATACGGTATCATTTACCTACGACCGTTAATAGAAAAGAGGCGAGGCGCATGGCGGTGCAAAGAAGGAATACCAAGCAGCGAAAGCTGGTTCTTGACGCCGTGCGCCAAAGCTATAACCATCCCACCGCCGACGAAATCTACAACGCCGTGCGCGAACAGGATGACAAGATCAGCCGCGGCACGGTCTACCGCAACCTCAATCTCTTGGCAGATGCCGGCGAGATTCTCTCCATCAAGACGCCGGGCGGGAGTCGCTTTGATCGCACCATCGAGCCGCACGCACATATCATCTGCACCTCGTGCAGCCACGTCATCGACGTGCCGCTCCCCTTCGATGCCCAGCTCGACGCCGAGGCGTCCAAGCAAATCGGTTGGCACGTCACGTCGCACTACACCATCTTCGAGGGTCTCTGCCCCGACTGCCGGTAGATGTTTGGGGCATGCCTACTCGGCAAGTAGACGACGCAGTTCTTCTTCGACCGTGCGCACGTAACGGACGCGGTCGTTGACGCCACGCATGGTGGGGTTGCAGCTCTCCATCAGATAGGGATGGCCCACGACGTTGAGCATGTCGCGATCGTTCTCATTGTCGCCAAAAGCCATCATCTCATCGGGCGAAATACCCAGGGCACGACCGTAATCGGCAAGCGCGGAGCCCTTGCCCGAACCGAAACCGATCAAGTCCGTCCATGCGGTTCCCGACGTCATCACTTCGACACGATCGCTAAAGAGGCGCTCGAAATACTCCCGGGCTGCCGGATAATCCACCTCGGGCGTCTGGAAGCCAATCTTAATGACATCCTCGTCGATGTCCTCGGGACGGTCGACCACCGCCACATCGCAGTGGACCACATAGCGCAAATGGTCGACGAACGCATCGTTACCGCTCATGGCGTAGATGTGCCCCTCACACGAAAGGGTCACGTCGGTATGGGGATACGCAACCACGGCATTCGCGATAGCCATAGCAAGGCTACGCTCCATAGAGCGCTTGACAACGGCACGCCCCTCGCTCATCACCAGGGTTCCGTTTTCGCATACATAGGTGAGCTCATCGGCCACCGGGGCAAACAGGTAGCGCAAGCTCGCATATTGACGGCCACTCGCCGGCATAAACACGATACCGCGACGATGCAGCTCATCGATAAGCTCAAAGGCCTCGGAACGCAGCTCGCGCTCCCCCGGATGCAGCAACGTGCCGTCCAAATCGCATGCAATCAGTTTGATTCCCTCAAGACCCATATGCTTCCCCAAAGCCTCCTATCAACAGCAAGACGGACCTTGATTGGTCGCCCCTCAAAGCCCATCTTGCGCATACGCGCGCTTAGCCACGCACCTTTTTTACGATGGTAAAGTCTGGAGCCATGCTCACGACGACCTCCGCCGCACTCGACGCAAAGCGCCGGCTGGCATCGAGCTCGCGTGTGACCACCGAGAGCCGAACACCCTCGACACCCCGGAGCATGCGGCCCAAAACAGGCTGCACCGGCGTATACATGCGCACGGTATGCTCGTCCGAGTCGCCTCGGAAGAGCGGCGCATGCATGTTGCCGATCTCCCAGCACGAATGCGCGAGCGCAATCGGGTCCATGCGGTCAACTTCGACCAAATAAACCTCGGCGCTGCGCAAGCGCACGACAACTGCCACGGGCACCATGCCCGAACGGTCGATGGCGAGCACGTCGCCATCGGCAAGACGACCGCCGTCGGCAGTATCCAGCCGAACATCGATCGTGCGCCCCAGCTCCGTCACGCCCGCAAACGCGCATACATCAGCCTGATCCCAATCGAGCAGTAGCTCGTCAACTTCAAAGACGCCGCCCAACTTCCGGCGAAGCAGGAGTTCATAGGACGAATCGTTGAGATTTCCCAAGCATATCGTCGAAACCAAGCGTTCAGGCATACTCTAACCCTCGACCTCGACGAGCTCGATATCAAAGTTGAGATCCTTGCCGGCAAGCTCGTGGTTGGCATCGAGCGTCACGGCCTCGGGCGTCACGTCAATGACGACGGCGGGGACAGGCATGCCGCTCGGCGTGGACAGGAAGAGCTTCATGCCCTTCTCGATCTGCTCGATGTTGGGAACCTGCTCGGCCGGGAAGGTAATAACCATCTCGGGATTGTGCTCGCCGTAGGCATCGGCAGCCGGGATGTGCACGGTCTTCTTCTCGCCCACCTGCATGTCGACAACAGCGGCGTCGAAGCCCTTGATCATCTGACCGGCGCCGCAGGTGAACTCCAGCGGCTCGCCGCGATCGTAGGAGCTATCGAACTGCGTGCCATCATCGAGCGTGCCGCGATAATGGGTCTTGACCTTCTTGCCCTGGTTGGACATGGTAACCTCCGTAATAAGGGCGGCGCACAACGCGGGCCGCCATGAACATATGGCGCTAACTATACCCTAGTCATACAATTCAATGACAGTTTGCAAAGAAACGCTGCAACCGGAGGAACCATGGCATATCCCGTATTTGACCTTCACTGCGACACCGCTGACCGCATCGGCTGGGCCACACTCGATCTCGACCTGCGCTTTACCGCCGGCACCGACGGTTATTTCCCCGGCGACGAAACACATCCGCAAGATTTCGATCTCATCGAGGGCAACGCCTGCGCCATCTCGCTCGCAAAGATTGGCAACACGCCGTGGGCACAGTGCTTCGCCACGTTTGTCCCCGACGAGATTCCCACCGCCCACGCCGCGCGCTTCCAGGCGCAGATCATGGCGCATATGAGCGGCCAGGCAATGCTCAACCACGACCGCATGGTCAACGTACGCAGCGCCGCAGACATTCGCCCCGCGCTCAAGGACGGCAAGGTCGCTTGCATCCACACCATCGAAAACGCCACGTTCTTTGCCGAGGACCCCGCGCTGATCGAGGTGCTCAAGAGCTTGGGCGTGCTTATGTCGTCACTCAGCTGGAACGCGCAGGGACCGCTCGCGAGCGGGCACGATACCCACGCCGGCCTCACCGCTGCCGGCATCGAGGCACTTACGCAGATGGAGCACGCCGGCATGGTACTCGACGTCTCCCACCTCAACGATGAGTGCTTTGACGAGGTTGTCGCCCACGCCACGCGCCCCTTCGTCGCCAGCCACTCCAACTCCCGCACCGTCTGCGGCGTCAAGCGCAACCTCACCGACGACCAGTTCCGCACCATTCGCGACACGGGTGGCATCGTCGGCCTCAACTACTGCAGCGAGTTCCTTTCCAACGACGCAACCGACAAGACCGCCGCAGACGTCACCTTCGACCAGCTGGCGGCACATATCGAGCACTGGCTCGACCTGGGCGGCGAGGACGTCATCGCACTCGGCGGCGACTGGGACGGAGCCACGGTGCCCGCTTTCCTCTCCGATGCCAGCAAGATGCCCGAGTTCCAGAACATGCTCTCCAAGCACTTTGGCAAGACCGTGATGCAGAAGCTCTGCAGCGATAATGCGCTTGCCTTCTTTGAGCGTTATTAATATCACGTCCCTTGAGCGGGCCGGCATGCCGAACGGTCGACATGCCGGCCCGTCCCCAACCTGAAGGACCGCTTTTGACGCAGCAATTTACGATTACCGTATCCCGACCGGATGGCACATCCATCCCCGTCGTCGTTACCAAAAAGCGCGTCAAGAACTTCAACCTACGCGTCACATCGAGCGGTGAGGTCCACGCCAGCGCACCGCTCGGCGCCAGCCGCGAGCGTATCGAAGCGTTTGTGAAGCGCAACAGCACCTGGATTATCGGTCGACTTGCCCAGCGCGAGCAACATCAGGCGACGGCACAAGAGCCGCTCAGCCCCTCGTCCATCATTGCACTTTGGGGCATGCCCATCACGGTACAGGACGCACTCGATCACAACTTTGCGTCACCCGCACCGCGACCCAAGCAGGCCACCTTCGCAAGCTTTATGGGTGCCGACAAATCGGACGAACGCCTACAGGCCAAGCGGTACGCAATCCTCGACGGCCTAACGTCCGATGAGCTCCAAGCCCACATCGACCAGCTCTATGCCTCCGAGGTCACCACAGCGCTGCGCGATATGGTGCATGCGTACGAAATCGCAATGGGCGTCAACGTGGCCCGCATTTCCGTACGCAGCATGAAAACGCGTTGGGGCTCATGCACACCTAAATCCGGCGCTATTCGCATCGCGCGCGAGCTCGCCGCCTACCCCGTCGAATGCCTCGACATGGTTGTCGCCCACGAGCTCGTCCACTTGCTCGAGCCAAGCCACAATCAGCGGTTTCACGCCCTGCTCGACACGTACTGCCCCAACAATAGAGCCCTGTCGCAGCGGCTCAAGCAGCCACCCTCAACAAGCTCTAGCGTCGACTAGCGCACGCGCTCGATCTCGACGCCGCAGCTTGCCAGGGGAAGACCGACGGGCGCCCACGGCTTATCGAGCTTTATGCGCACACCAAGCAGCAAGGGATAACGACGCAACAGCATCTGGGCCACACCCTCGGCTGCCGCCTCGATAAGTTTAAACGTATGCTCGCGCAGATACCCATCGACATCGTGGCACACCGAGCCGTAGTCAATCGAGGCGTCCAGGTTATCGTGCTCCCCCGCTGCACGCAGGTCGGCATAGAGCACCAAGGACACGATGAACTTCTGGCCCAGCGCGTTCTCTTCGGGATACACGCCGTGGTTGGCAAAGACCTCGAGACCGTCGATAGTAATGCGGTCAGCATGGCGCAGATCGTCATAGCTCACGTGGGGAACCGCCGTTGCGGTGGATATTTCGCCCCTTCCACGGCGGGCGAGCTCGGCGCCTTCAGTCTTGGTTGCATTCTCGGGCAGTTTCTTGTTGCTCATCGCGATCGTCTCCTTCGTTTAGAACCCCGACCGCGTAAACTAACTACACGCGAATCGACAGGTTCTTTTTATCATCGCTCCAGTTGCAAGCATTGCGCGCGGGGCATGCAAAGCAGGCGCGCGACGCTTTGTCGGCTGCATAGAGCAGGCGCTCGAGCGGTTGGCTGTTCACGCGCAGCTTTCGATGGCCCAGAATGGCCGTCTTAATGGCTGCGGCATCGGCCGGCTCAAACGCTACGTCATCGGGCATGCCGCCGAGAATCGCATCAGCGACGCGTTCGCTTGCAACATCATGGGATATACCCGATTCGTACTGTTCATCTTTGCCGATATCGTGAAGAAGTGCCGTGGCGTAGATGACCTCGCGGTCAAATTCGAGATCTTCCTCGAGATTCTTAATCCACATAATACGAGCGACATCCAGCAGGTGGTCAATACCGTGGCGGCAGAAGATGCGCCCCGATTCCAACTGTGCAATGTTGCCCAGGTGCCGCCGGAACAGGCCGTTGGCACAGATGTAATCGATACGAGGCATGACGCCAAAAGGCGCCAGGCCCGAAGCCATAAAACCGCGACGCGGCGTTCCCTCGTCAGTATTCGATGTAAAGTCGTTGACGACTCTCATAGTTAGCGTCCCAGCATCCTAAAGAATCGCTCCTCGAGCGACGGATCGGCCTCAAAGACGCCGCGACGAGCGAGCGTCACGGTCTTGGTGCCAGGCTTTTGCACGCCGCGCATGGTCATGCACATATGCTCGGCTTCCATGAGCACAATCGCTCCCTGGGGAGCGAGATACTCCATGAGGGCATCGGCAACCTGTGCACACAGCTGCTCCTGCAGCTGCAGACGACGGGCATAGACCTCAACCGTGCGGGCAAGCTTAGAAAGCCCTGCGACACGGCCGTTGGGGATATAGCCAATGGCAGCCTTGCCGTAAAACGGCAGCAGATGATGCTCGCACAGCGAGTAAAACGTAATGTCGCGCTCGATAACCAAATCGTTCGAAGCGACGGCAAAGGTTTTAGACAGGTGTTCCTCGGCACTCTGGTCCATACCGCCGGCGATCTCACCATACATACGGGCAACGCGCGCCGGGGTCTCCAGCAGGCCCTCACGAGTTGGATCCTCGCCTATGCCCTCAAGCAATAGCTTAATGGCGGCCTCGACTTTTTCCTGATCGACCATCTGGGCCTCACTTTTCCGATTTTGCGTTCGCGCTATGGTACCACGCCCTCCGGCATCGGCCACAAGCTACATAGTATGGGTCGAATAGACCGGATCGTCCCGCCAAAGTTCCACGGCGTCGCAAAGCGAAACGCCCTCACGTGCAGCACGAGCGCGCGTGGCGTTCATGTCGATCACGCGCTGATTGCTCGAGCCCCTAAAGCGCAACGAGATATCGTACAGATCCTGAACGAACGGGCCGTCCACCAACATGTCGAGGCAGGCCAGGATACGGTCCGTCACCTCGGTATGATGACGGCCACCCGGCATAAGCTCCTCGAGCACGTCACCGGTAAAGCACCAAATGGTCTTGCCCGACCCCGCAGGATAGGCCGCACGCACGCGCTCGATAAAGTCAACAAGCCCCGCCTGATTCTCGGGCTCCATAGGCTCGCCACCCAGAATCGTCAGGCCATCGATAAAGGGATGATCGAGACTCTCGATAATCTTATCCTCGACGGCGCGATCGAACGGCTCACCCGCAGCAAAGTCCCACGCGACAGAGTTAAAGCAATTCTTGCACCCACGACGGCACCCACTCACAAACAGAGAAGTACGAACGCCTTCCCCATCAGCAATATCGAAATACTTAATGTTCGCGTAGTTCATAAGTAACTCTCCCGGGAGGCCAGGACATATCATCCCGTCCTCAAACATTCTCGGCCTTCGGCCTGCGAAACTGCGGGCGGGACGATATGTCCCGGCCTCATGCAAAGGGTAACTCAATGAACAAAGCGAACATCGAGTATAGGGTTCGAGGTCCAATAATAACTTTGTTGCAGCTCAACCGCCATCGCAAGTAAATCGCAGCTGCAGCTCAAATTATTTCCGCTAAGAACTTCGAGGAGTGAGCAGACCGCATGCTGCATCTCAGCTACGTCAACTTGGCTGCCCCGTAGCGAGGCCCCGGACCTTTACTCGATATGAGTTCCGCACGAACAGGAGGCGCCAGTGGCGCCTCCGCCGTGAGCCAGGACTGTCCGAAATAGCGAGTAAAGGTCCGGGGCCTCGCTACGGGGCAGCCTGGGATAGTTATTAGAGATGCAGCACGCGGTCGCGGATCTCCTCGGTTCGACCCTGGTTCCAGAACTGGGTACCGATGTAGCCGCACGTACGACGGGCGACATTCATCTTCTCCTGGTCACGATTGCCGCAATTGGGGCACTCCCACACCAGTTTGCCGTCATCCTCGACAATCTTGATCTCACCGTCGTAGCCGCACACCTGGCAGTAGTCGCTCTTGGTGTTGAGCTCGGCGTACATGATGTTATCGTAGATGTACTGCATCACGCGAATGACAGCCTTGAGGTTGTCCTGCATGTTGGGAACCTCAACGTAGGAGATGGCACCGCCCGGCGAAAGCTGCTGGAACATACCCTCGAACTTGAGCTTGTCGAATGCGTCGATCTCCTCGGACACGTGGACGTGGTAGCTGTTGGTGATGTAGCCCTTGTCCGTCACGCCCGGGATGATGCCAAAACGACGCTGCAGGCACTTAGCGAACTTGTAGGTCGTCGACTCAAGCGGGGTACCGTACAGCGAGAAGTCAATATCGCTTTCGGCCTTCCACTCGGCGCACTTGTCGTTCATGCGCTGCATGACGGCCATGGCAAAGGGCGTGCCCTCCTTCTCGGTGTGGCTGTGGCCCGTCATGTACTTGACGCACTCATACAAGCCGGCATAACCCAGACTAATGGTGGAGTAACCGCCCACGAGCAGCTTATCGATCGTCTCGCCCTTCTTCAGGCGGGCGAGGGCACCGTACTGCCAAAGAATCGGTGCGGCGTCAGAAAGCGTACCCATCAGACGCTCATGACGGCACAGCAGGGCGCGGTGGCACAGCTCAAGGCGCTCGTCGAAGATCTTCCAGAACTTGTCCATGTCCTGATGCGAGCTCAGCGCGACATCAGGCAGGTTGATGGTCACGACGCCCTGGTTAAAGCGACCATAGTACTTGGGCTTGTTCGGGTCGTAGTTCAGCGCGTTGGCAACGTTGTTAAAGCCGTTGCCCGAGCGGTCGGGCGTCAAGAAGCTGCGGCAGCCCATGCAGGTATAGCAGTCGCCGTTGCCGGCGGTCTCGCCCTTCGACAGCTTGAGCTCGCGCATCTTCTTCTCGGAGATGTAGTCGGGAACCATGCGCTTGGCGGTGCACTTGGCAGCCAGCTGGGTCAGGTAGAAGTACGGGGAATCCTCGTGAACGTTATCGTCCTCGAGTACATAGATGAGCTTGGGGAATGCCGGGGTAATCCAAACGCCGGCCTCGTTCTTAACGCCCTCGTAGCGCTGGCGAAGCGTCTCCTCCACGATCATGGCAAGGTCGTGCTTCTCCTGAGGCGTACGGGCCTCGTTAAGATACATAAAGACCGTCACGAACGGCGCCTGGCCATTGGTGGTCATAAGGGTCACGACCTGATACTGAATCGTCTGGACGCCGCGACGAATCTCATCGCGCAGGCGATCCTCAACAACCTCGCGGACCTTTTCGGGAGATGCGGAAACGCCGAGCTCCTCGAGCTCGCGGGCGACCTCGCCGCGAATCTTTTGACGGCTCACCTCGACGAACGGGGCAAGATGGGTCAGCGAAATCGACTGGCCACCGTACTGGGAGGAAGCAACCTGAGCGATGATCTGCGTCGCGATGTTGCAGGCAGTCGAGAAGCTGTGCGGCTTCTCGATCAGCGTGCCCGAAATAACAGTACCGTTCTGGAGCATATCCTCCAGGTTCACCAGGTCGCAGTTATGCATGTGCTGGGCAAAGTAGTCCGAATCATGGAAGTGAATCAGACCCTCATTGTGAGCATCCACAATCTCCTGGGGCAGCAGCACACGCTGGGTCAGGTCCTTGGAAATCTCGCCGGCCATGTAGTCACGCTGAACGGAATTGACGGTCGGGTTCTTGTTGGAGTTCTCCTGCTTAACCTCTTCGTTGTTGCACTCGATCAGCGACAGGATCTTGTCATCGGTCGTGTTCTTCTGGCGCTTCAGGCTCTGAACATAGCGATAGATGATGTAGTGGCGGGCAACCTCGTAGCAGTCGAGACGCATGATCTCGTCCTCGACCAAATCCTGAATCTCCTCGACCGAAACAGTGTGGCCCGCGTTCTCGCATGCCTCGGCGACGTTTTGTGCCGCGTAAACCACCTGGCGGTCGGTAAGACGAGAGCTCTCCTCGACCTCCAAGTTTGCGGCACGGATGGCATTGACGATCTTATCGATGTCAAAGACAACCTCGGTGCCGCTGCGCTTGATGATCTTCATCCTCTTGCCTCTTTCGCGTCGTAGTCTCATTGCGCTTCAGAGCCAAACGATGCCCGGCAGGGCGTGCCCCTGTCTTGCGGCGCCGTCGCGCAATCTGTGTTCTCGATAACCATAGTCCCTCATGCGGACAATCCTCGCAGCCAATCAAGGGGCTCAAAGATCTATCCAAATGGGGCGAATAAGGTTCTCGTTCTCTGTCCGCCATCTATCATACGACAAAGAGGCATCTATATCCTGTATTCTTTTTTTAGGTCAAACACAACATATAGTGTTTCAGCAGGTCAAAGCAATTAGTCATTTTGCAGACGCATTAATTATGAGGGGTTCTTGGCAAGTCGGTAAAACGTTACCAACACGGCTACCTGCATGGCAGTTATAAAACCCCCTTAGTCAAGCCGCCGACAAATCCTACCAAAACCAAGCCGCTCACGCCAAAAGAATCCAAAAGATTATGCTTGACCAACATGTTGCGGTCGAATGCCGGCGGACGGAGCGACGGGACTGCAAACGCTCGGAAGACTACAGCCCCGGCACCCCGTCCGCCGGCATTCGATAGGCGAGGAGCTATTTCTTCTCTTCGCGAGCTATCATGCGGCCGAGAGCCGCTGTAAAAGGATCGAGCAGCACGCCGGCGATAACCACAAAAGCCCATCCCTTTGTGACGAGGCCTGCCCAACGCGCGAAGAACGTACGGCCTCCAATCGTTCCGAATCCTCCCTGGAAGGCAATCTCGCCAAAGCCGATTACCATAAAAAGGAGCGTGGCACCGATGACCGTACCGGCGATCTTGTGTGATGCACTCCCCTGCTCAAAACCAAAAAAGTCCAGGCACATACCAACCGTTTTGCCAAACAGCGGGAGTGCGCTCAGAACCTCGGCGATCGCCGTGGCCACGATGAGTTGTCCCAAAAAGCCCGTGGGACTCGTCAGATCCAAACCGGGTGCCCCTTCGATAATGGGGAGGAATGCACAGAGCAACAAGGGGTTAAAGAAGCCGTTGAGAATGCCGATGACGCGGCCGACAGGGAGCTTCATAGCCTAAATCCTTTCAAAGCCATTGATAGAAAGAGGGCCGCCGGCATATGTCGGCGGCCCCGATAAAACATGATGTGCGGCAAAACAGCTACTCGAGCGGCTACTCCGCCTCGCCGCTGGCCGCCATCTTCTCGGCCTCGGCAAGCTGGGCCGGGGTGAGCTTGCGATACTTAATGGCGCCAAAGACGACACAAGCCGCACAGACGATCATGCCGGCGATGAACTTCTGGTCAATCGTTGCACCAAACGGCGACGTCACGGCCTCAAACACAATGGGAGACAGTGCCATGCCAAAGTTGATGCCTGCCATGCCAATGGCGAGGTTAAACGCACGTCCCTCGGGGGCAGAGTTGCCGGCGGCAAAATTGCCCTCCAGCGGCACGTAGGTCTCCTTGCCCAGCGCAACGACAAAGCCCGCAACGCACAGCACCATAAAGGCGGGCGCAACCAGCGTCAGGCCCAGGCCAACGAGCGTCACGCCCCACGCGATCGGCATAGCCAGGTTCTTGAACTTGGCAAACAGCGGGCCCACCAAAAGACCAGCCGCAATACCGGCAATGGTCATAACGGTAGAAGCAAGACCGGCCTCCACGGTACCGCCAAAGCCGCGACCCACAACAAGCAGCGAAACGTTGGAGCTGAAGAGCTGGAACGTGAGTACGAACACGAAGCTCATGAGCGTGATAATCGCGACCTCTTTAGGCATATTGGCAAACACGTTGACTTTGCGCTTGGGCTCAAGATGGCCCTCGGGAAGGCAAACAGCCTCAATGACGATAAACACGATCATGATGAAGTACGCCGCATAGCTGTGGAACCACTCGGCAGAACCCAAGATGCCGGAAACCATCGTCCAGATAATGCCGCCAAGTGCGACAAAAGTGGAGTAGATGCCCATGACAAACGAGCGCTGCTTTCCGCCAAAGTAATCCGCGATAAGAGCGTCCGTTGAATTCTGCACGGCGCCGAGACCAAGGCCCATGACAGCAGAAGCCGCTAAGACCTGGCCGAGCGAGTCGTGGAACACCAGCACCGAGGCGCCTGCCAGCATCACGATAACGTGACCGACAAGCGTCGTCTTCTTCTTGGACACGCGAGAGGCAAGCTGTGAAGAGACGAGCATGGCGGACAGTGCCATCATCAACGGGATGATGCCGATGATCATCTGGACGGCAGCGATGTTTTCGTCGGGAAACGCCGCCGCGACAGAGGCCACGATGGGGACGGGCACCAACATGCCCATAATGCACATGGCGGCAGCATAAATGCCCACCAGGTACTTGATCTTGGTTTTATCCATGATCCATCCTTACACTTAGAGAAAAGGGTCGGAGCGGCCAGGCATCACCAGCGGCCGCCCCAAACACAGCACTATTAGTCGTTAAATCCGGTGAACACGGGTTCTCCGCTGTACACGAGCGCTTCCTCGACACCATCGAGCACGCGACAGGCACCAGCGGCCATAGCCTCGAGCTCAAACTCGCCCGGATAGGCAGACACGGGGGCGATCCAAGAGCAGCATTCCTCAATCGAGGCAACGAGCTCCTTGCTGTGGACCATGCCGCCTCCGAGCAAGATGCCGTCGACGTCACCCTTCAGCACACAAGCCATCTCGCCAATCCACTTGCAGATTTGGTAGACCATTGCATCCCAGGCGCGAGCCGCAGCCTTATCGCCCGCAGCGGCGCGATCGCACACCTCGATGGCATCGGACGTACCCAAAAGGTCAACGAAGCCACCGGTCTTCATGCAATGGGCGCGGGCAACGTCGAGACCATGCTCTGCCGTATACTTCGCGACCTCGATCGCGGGAACCGATCCGCAGCGCGTCGGCGCCATGGGACCCTCGCCGCCAACGATGTCGTTGCCGTCCACCATCTTGCCCTTAAGATGAGCCGAGATAGAGATGCCGCCGCCGATATGGCAAACAATGAAGTTGCACTCATCATAGGGGCGACCGAGCTTTGCCGCATGGCGGATGGCGGTCTCTTTGAGATTAAGGGCGTGCAGGTGCACGTTTCGATACACGCCCTTAATGCCCGTCATACGTGCGAGGTCGCACAGCTCGTCGGTATCGGGAGGATTCACCACAAAAGAGGGCTTTCCCGTCTTTGAGGCGAACTCATGAGCAATCTGGGGGCCCAACTGCGCCGGGTGCTGAATGCCGTTCGCACCGACGCGGGCATGCTCGAGCATGACCTCATTGATGGCATACGTGCCGCCGGGCAGCGAAAGCAAGCCGCCGCCGCGACCGACAAATGCATCAAAGTCCTCAAGCTTCAGGCTCGCCTCCCCCAGTGCTCCAAGAATCAGATCGCAGCGATACGGCATCTGAGCCGAAACCCCATCGAACTGGGCAAGGTCCTTCGCATCGTGCGCAACGTTCTTACTGAGCTTGCACTCATCGCCCTCAAAAACGCCCACCTTCGTGGAAGTGGAACCCGGGTTGATTACCAGGACGCGCCAGGGAGTCTTTTTATCGGACATACCTTAAGCCTCCTTAAGCGCCTGGGCGCGCACGCAGCTCATCACCACGTTGCCGACGATCTCGTCGACGGGCGCAGAGCGCGAGCAATCGCACACGATCTTCTTGAAGCCCTGAAGCATGGGGCCGTAGGCATTGGAACCGGTCAGATTCTGGATGATCTTGACGCCGATATTGCCCACGTTGATATCGGGCCAGATGACCACGTTGGCTTGGCCCGCAACAGCGGACTCACGATGTACCTTCTTGGCCGCAACCTTGGGGTTAATCGCCGAATCAAACTGGAACTCGCCGTCGATGGCAAGGTCGGGACGGCGATCGTTGGCAATCTCGCGAGCGCGACGTACCTTGTCGACAAGCTCGTTATCCATCGAACCGTCAGTCGAATGCGAAAGCAGCGCGCAACGGATATCCCATCCGGTCAGCGAGCGCACCGTTTCGCTCGACGAAATCGCAATCGAGGCAAGCTCTTCGCTCGTAGGGTCAACGCAAACGGCGGAATCGCCAAAAGCCAAAAGGCCGCCTTCGCCGCCGTTCCAGTTGGGAATGTCGGCGATACCGCACGAGCTCACGGTGTCCACCCCGTCGGCAAGGCCGACGATGGTCTGTCCCGCTAGGATGATGTCGCCCGTGGCGTTATCGATGCCGGCGAACATAACATCGACATCGCCGAGCACCTGCAAAATCAGGGCGCGCTCAAGCGGACGCGTCATACGGCGCGCAGCGCCCTTGGGCTTAAACTTGCAATCCGGATGCGAAAGGTAGCGCTCGCAACAAGCGGCGTTCGCCTCCTCGTCGGTCACATCGACAATCTCGATACCGTCAAGGGAGATGCCGCGCTCATCGGCAAGCTCCTTGAGCTTACCGCCGTCGCCGACCAGCACACATTCGGCGAGACGCTCGGCAGCGATCTTTGCGACCGCCTGCATCATGGTCTCGTTTTCGCCCTCGGGAAAAGCAACGCGCATAGGCTTGGCGGCAGCCTGCTCGCGCAGGGTCTGCATCAGGTCCATGGCAGTTACTCCATCTCTTCGGCAGTACGCTCGATAAGCTCGCCGATGGTCTTCATGACCATGACCTCGCGAACGGGAACCTCGGCATCGAGTTCGTTCTCGATCATGGAGGTCAGCGCGATCATCTTCATCGAGCCCTTGCCCAGGGTCTCAAACGTCGTCTCAGGGGTCACATCGCCGTCATAGTTGTAGGCGGACTTGGCAAAATCGCAGATCTGCTGCGTGAGTTCTTCGTTCATGATGGTGCCTTTCAATCGAAAAAGAGGGGCGGCCACGGCGGGCTGGAGACATGGGTCCCGCCGTGGCCTAAGAGAGGAATCGAATTGTTAAAAGGGTTGAAAGCCTAGTCGTCAAGCTCGAACGTAAGCTCCTTGTAGCCAGGACGATCGATGACCTTGGCGTGGACGCCCACGGTCTGGCCCGCCATGAGCTTGGCGCGAATCTCGGGGGCCTTCTTCTTGGTAATGTCGTAGATGACGTAGGTGTACTGAGAACCCTCGTCGATATCGACGGCGCCGTAGGCGTACTTGCCATACTCCTTGAGGTAGGGCTTGTCGTTCTGCGGACCAGGCAAGGTAAAATCGATCAGATGGCCGTGACCGGAAACCTGGACCCAATCGGTCTTGTGATAGCCGCAGGCATTGCAGGCAAGGTGGGGCGGAAACTCGACGGCTCCGCACTCGGGGCACTGGCGCGCCCAATAGATGCCCTCTTCAAGACCCGTGTAGAACTTCTTGACCACGGGCTCCATATCTTTGAGTTGCATGAGAATACTCCTTATGGGAAATCGAAAACCGCGGTCGCTTAGGCGACGGTAC
This sequence comes from Collinsella sp., assembly GCA_046995905.1. Lineage (GTDB taxonomy): Bacteria > Actinomycetota > Coriobacteriia > Coriobacteriales > Coriobacteriaceae > Collinsella. Next base: position 946,854 of record JBKXET010000001.1, on the reverse strand, counting down.
GAAGAATCTGGCAGCGCACGTTCTGAGAACCGCCAAAACCGCGCAGGAACGCCGTCTCGGGAACCTTCTTCATCTGGGTAGCACCGGCGACGCCACGCATCTGCTTAACGGCCTCAACGATATCGGCGATGCCGGATGCGCCATGGGCGTGACCGAAGTTGCAACGACCACCGTGCGGGTTGATGGGCTTATCGCCGTCAAAAGCGGTGCGACCATCGATCGCGTACTTCCAAGCCTCGCCGCGCGGAATATAGCCGCACTCCTCAGCCGAGACGATCTCGGAAGCAAGGAAGAAGTCATTGCACATAAACAGGTCGATCTCGTCGGGGCTCACGCCGGTAAGGTCGTAGACCTGCTTGGCGGCAAGCTCGGTAGCCCAGTGCTCGTTGTGAAGCAGGCCGGCCTCGACCGCAGAAGCGCCCGTACCCAGAACCTCAATAGGCGCATATGGCACGCCCATGGCCTTGGCCTTCTCCGTGGGCATCACGACAACAGCTGCGGCACCGTCGCATTTCTTCTCAAAGCCGGTAACACGCAGGTACTGCGTAACGCGCGGGTTATACATGCTCTTGAGATACTCGTCGGCGGTATCGAACCCGGCTGCCTTCGCGTCCTCCTCGACCGTAGTCTCGTACCAGGCAAGGGGATTCAGGACGGCACCGCGGCGAAGGCTCTTGGTAAGGCCGTTCAGGGCGTCATCAATCTGATCGGCTGTAAGGTCGTACTGCATCGAATACTCGTTGATCCAGTTGTCGAACGACACGCCAAAGGCACCATCAAGCGGGCGACCATACGCGCGGTCATAGATCTTATCGAGCGAGGAAATCATGACGTCGAGCGTAAAGTCCTGACGAATATGGGAGGGCATATGCTCGACGGGAAGAGTCGAAGCCAAATCGCAGGCACCCGTAAGGACAACGTCGTAAGCACCGGAAGCAACCGCCATCACGGCCTGCTCAAGGGCGACGTAACCCGTGCAGCAAGCCTCGGAATGATGGACGGAGCCCTTGGCACGAACGCCAAACCAATCGGCAACCTGCATGTTAGGGGTAATGCAATCGCCAACGAGATACGGATTGGCGCTGCCGTGATAGAAAAAGTCGATATCGCGGGGCTCAAGACCGGCATCGGCAATTGCCTCGAGGGCCGCATAGCCAAACGCCTCGCCCTCGCCAATACCCTGGGTCTCGGGATGCTCCTCAAAATCCTTGAACGGGGTGCAGCCCACGCCTACAATCGAGACGCTGCGCATGTTCTTTCCGAGCGTAACCACTGAATATCACATCCTAATCATGTGAAGGTGTACGGAGTGATGGCGCAGTCCGGCCGCGAGCGAAGGTGAGAGAGCGCTCGCGGCTTTTCTGTGCCGTCACACGTTGAACTACTGCAGTGGTTCTTTTGAACGTAGCTTTAGTTTATGAGGGGTTAAACGAGACACGTGAGACAAAAAGCCCCGATGTGTCCCATCATATGGGACACATCGGGGCTAGGCGTTCCAAATAGCAGATAAACGGACTCGTATTATTTGAGCTAATGATCAGAGATATCTAAAACTCGCCCTGAATACAACCGTTTATCCCCAAATATCGACCGCTCACGCGACTGGCCTTTCAAAATCGGGAATACGTGGGTGCCAATGACGCGATGCATCGTCGACAAAGAGCGGTGCGTAGAACATGCGATTGAGGGCGGCGGCAACGGTGCGCGCCTCAAGGTCGGGCCGGGCCTCGAGCCAATACTGAATGAGGTTATGGTGGCCCGCAAGCGCAAATGCTAGATACAGATCGAGGTCCGTTTCATCGGAAAATGTCGAGCGAAGCCGATTGCGAAAATAGTCATGCATAAAGATCGTTGCCTTGTGAGCAAACACGGGATCGCCGTTATCGCTGTTAAGTGCCAAAACTTTCGAGCGATTAGCCTTGAGGATCTCCATGCGCTTGATCATCGTGGGCGTAGGGTCCAGCTGCGCATCGCCAAAACGAGCCTCCAGCGCAACATCATTGATGTCCTGCATATTCTGGAGCAGCTCATCTTCAAAACGTTTAACCACATCATCGACAGAGCGATAACAGCGATAGAACGTCGATTTGGATGTATGGGCAAGGCGAAGTACCTCGGCCACCTTAATCGACTGCACCGGAGTTGTCGCCATAAGTTCAAAGACGGCATCCTCGATCCGTGAAGCAATATCGTTTTGAGCGTTCAGCGACATGGCGGCCTCCCCTATTGGCGATTGGCTCCTATGCTACCCGAAAGGCATGCTCCTTGACGACGATACGAGGCATAGAGCGTGCCGCACAAGAGATGACGCAGCGACCGTATGTCACCGACGAAGCATTCCATCCGCCGGGCATGCCATCTTTGCGAGGGTCAATCGAAAACCCGACGCCCTCAGCCTTGAGGATGGCCTCGATGCGCGTCCACGTCTGACTCAGGCGAAGATAGCGTTCTTGCAAATTGGGGGCAGCGTTAATCCACGCGCGCTCGTCGTCGCTCACCATACGCTCAACCGCAACGGGAGCAATCTCATCGATCGCCTCGATATCCACGCCAATAGGTCCTCCGACCGACCGAGCAACATCGGATACAGCGAGGACGGCCACGCTTCCGCCATGTGAAATGGAAATAGAGGGGGCCTCCCCATCCGCAAGCTCGATCTTGCCGAAAGCAGAACGCACAAGCCGGGTGTCGTCGAAGACACCCAGGGCGTCGCGAAGCAGCAGACCCACGCCTGCGGCTTCCTTCCGAGACGCAATTGGGAGATCCTCATTGGAGGCACGTAAGGCATAGCGTCCCGCGATTGATGCCATATCAACGGTCACGCCGGGATCGATCGCGGAAACATCAACGAGGTGCACGGTTATGTTCAAAACGGTCAACCCCCACTCGATTGAGATGACAAGGCTAAACAGACGCTCAGAACCGCTCTTTCATGAATCGAGGTACCTTTTGCCGGCGATTTGGCGACCCATTTGGCGGCATAAAACAAAACAGCCCAGAAGACATAGCCTCTGAGCTGCGAACATTTGGTGGGCGTTAGAAGATTTGAACTTCTGACCTCTTCCGTGTCAGGGAAGCGCTCTCCCCCTGAGCTAAACGCCCAAATGGAGCGGACAACGGGGCTCGAACCCGCGACCCCAACCTTGGCAAGGTTGTGCTCTACCAACTGAGCCATGTCCGCTTACGCTGATTAATCTTACGTGATGCCCGCATCCTATGCAAGAACTTTTTTTGAAAAGTTTTGCGGCGCCCTCGTGAACCTCGCGAAGACATCAGTCACCACGGAAAGCGCAGGCAAACGCAAACTCGCCGCAAGAGGCCTCTACATCTCACCGAGCATGATCCAGGCAGAGCTGTCCTGCGCGAGCCTGCCGTCTGCAAGCGGTGATGAGGTGAGCAGGACCCTGCCCGCCGGCAGTTCCACGGGCGCTGCGCCGAAGTTCGTCACACACGCCCAGCCGTTGTCGCGGCGATAGGCGATGACGCCGCCCTCAGCACCCTCGGCACCATCCGCAAGGCCGGTGCGCCCGTCAAGATCGAGCCACGCAAGATCGTTGGCGCACCCGCGCAGCTTGCGCCGCAGCCAGAGGGCGTCACGATAGAGCGCAAGCATCGATGTCGGGTCCGCTTCTTCTCTATCGGCAGCGTAATCGGAAAACCATGCAGGCTGCGGCAGATGGGGCGCCGTATCGGCGTCCGCAGGTGAAAACCCAAACGATCCGCCCTGCGCGGGATCGTCCGCCGCTACCCACGGCAGGGGCACACGACAGCCGTCGCGCCCCTTCTCGCGCTTCGATCCGTGCGTATTGGTCGCAGTGGGATCTTCGAGTGCAGCCCACGGGATGTCAGCCACCTCAAAAAGGCCGAGCTCCTCACCCTGATACACGTATGCCGAGCCCGGAAGCGCCAGCTCAAGCAAAAGGGCCGCCCGCGCGCGGCGCTCGCCGAGTTCACGGTCCTCGTCATAAGACGACCCGTCGCGTAAGAGCCAGTCGAGCGCAATCTGGTGGTAGCGCGTCGCCTTGATTTGCGGCAGGGCATAGCGTGTCGCCACGCGCGGCACGTCGTGGTTGGAGAGTACCCAGGTCGAGGCGGAATCGGATTCGATGGCCGCCTTCAAGCCCTCCTCGATTGCAGCGTGCATGTCATCATAGGTCCAAGTGGCCTTGGCGAACTCAAAGTTAAATGTCTGACCAAGCTCGCTGGGACGCGCGTAGAGATACTGACGCTCGGGCAGTACCCACGCCTCGGCAACGGCGCTGCGCGGCGGATCATAGCGGTCGAACACGCGACGCCACTCGCGATAGATCTCGTGGACCTCGTTGCGGTCCCACAGCGGGTGGGTGCCGTCGTCAACCATGTCATCGCCCTCGGCGAGATGCCACCGGTCGAGGTCATCGCGGTCGAGATCCTTGGCAAGACCGTGCGCCACATCAATGCGAAAGCCATCGACGCCTCGATCGCTCCAAAACGCCAGGACGTCGCAAAAGAACGCGTGAACCTCAGGGCATGACCAGTCAAAGTCCGGCTGCTCGGGCGTAAACATGTGCAGATACCACTGACCGTCCGCAACACGCGTCCAGGCGGGGCCGCCAAAGTTGGCATTCCAATTGGTGGGAGGCAGCTCTCCGTGCTCGCCGCGACCATCGCGGAAGATATAACGGGCGCGCTCGGGCGATCCGGGGCCGGCGGCAAGAGCGGCTTTGAACCAGGGGTGCTGGTTGGATGAATGGTTAGGCACGATGTCGACAATGACCTTGATGCCGCGCACGTGAGCCGCAACGATCATGTCATCGAAGTCGTCAAGCGAGCCGAGACGTGGGTCGACATCGCAGTAGTCCGCCACATCATAGCCACCATCAACAAGAGGCGATGGGTAAAACGGGCTCAGCCAGATGGCCTCGATACCCAGCTGCTCAAGATAGTCCATCTGCTGGGTAATACCCGCGATATCGCCCAGACCCGAACCAGTCGAATCCTTAAACGAGCGCGGATAGATCTGATAGATCGCGGCGTCGGACATCCATGAGCGCGAAGAAGACTTTTCTGTAGCCATGGGGCGTATCTCCCTTGCAACGAGGTTATACGAGATGCCCACGATGATACGCCCAAAGCGAACATTCACGGCAAACAACGCCACAGCCACGACCCAAAACGCTCGCTCCCTCTCGGGTTCGAGCCCAGGCGATGGGTACGAAAAAGCCCGGCTACCGTAGTAGTCGGGCTGCTGCGTTTGGAGCGGACAACGGGGCTCGAACCCGCGACCCCAACCTTGGCAAGGTTGTGCTCTACCAACTGAGCCATGTCCGCATATGTAAAACAAAACGGGCGCCGGAGCGCCCGGATGTTGCCTGGAGGCGAAGCCCGGATTCGAACCGGGGGTAAAGGCTTTGCAGGCCTCTGCCTTACCACTTGGCCACTTCGCCGAAAAAGGACCGCCTAAACGGTCCGGAAATGCAATGGAGCGGACAACGGGGCTCGAACCCGCGACCCCAACCTTGGCAAGGTTGTGCTCTACCAACTGAGCCATGTCCGCTTGCGGGTTATTAATTTACGCGAGTTGTCCAAAAGACGCAAGTACTTTTTTCAAAAAACTTGTCTGCCGCATGTTCTTAGTAGCCAAACGCGCTAAAGCGATTGGCTAGGCACACGATTCCAGCGCTCCGCTAAACAGCTTCACCATCTGCACGCGCGTGCCGGCGCCGTCCGTACGACGAGCAACCTCCACGTTATCGACGAGCATACGCATAAGTTTGATACCACGGCCGCGTTCCTCAGATGCAACCGGCTCGCTCGTTTCATCGATAGAATAGCCGGCACCTCGATCAAGCACCTCAACCACAACGCGATCGCCATAGGCTTGAACCGTCAGGACGCACCCGATACCGCCCGCATGGTCATAGGCATTACCTAGCGCCTCCCCCGACGCCAATGCGACATCGTAGCGCTCGTCACGGCGCAACGGAAGCGATTCAAGGAGTTCGGCGATGCGATGTCGGTAGTATGGAAGATTCTCGATACCCTGACGGACCTCGACGCTCTTACTCCAGCGAGGCAGCTCCCCCACCGGAATAGCGGGAATAGACTCCCGTGCCGGCCCCGCGACATGAAGGATATCGACAAGACGAGCAATCTCCAAAAAGCGAACAACTTCACCTGATGCATTGACGAGCGAAAGCAGGCCTTCTCGCCTCATGAGCTCACGAGCGCGTGTAAGCAGGAATGCCAAGCCCGTCGAATCGATAAAGCTAACAGCCTGACAGTTGATGACGACACGACGCACGCCGCGGCCAATCAAAGCATCCAACCGCCGACGCAGCGCAGGCACCGTGGCGATGTCGATATCGCCTGGTGGCGTCAAAACCGCTATGTCATTCCACTCATTCATACGACCATGGTTCCCCAAAAAAGCCCACTCAATGCATTCGTTTCCCTAACCGTACGGATTCAGCCCGCCCAGCGTCGTCTATGAACGACCCCGTAAAAACTCAAGGGACACCAATGCAATGTCATCGTCCAGCGCCGATTCGGTAAATCGGTCAAGCTCGCCCAAGACCTTGCCGCAAATGCCCGACACGCCCTCCCCCGAAACAGAAAGCAGAAGGTCGCGCAAGCGCTGCTCGCCAAAGAACGCTCCGGTGCGGTCGCGGGCCTCAATCGTTCCATCCGTATACATGAAGAGCATGTCGCCGGGGGCGAACGTAAACACGCCTGTCTCGTACACCATGCTCTCAAAGGCACCGATTACACCCGATTGGCATCCAAGCAGCTCGACCTCTCCCCCACGAGCCTCGCCGCCACCCAGCGGCATCGACTCTGGCCTGATGACCATGGTCGGAGGATGGCCCGCCGAACAATACGTTGCGCGTCCGGCTTTAAGGTCAATCTTGGCGATAAAGGCCGTCACGAACGTCTCGACCCTCGAAAAGCCCATGAGCATGCTGTTAAGGGAGCGTGCCATGCGGGCCGGTCCAGCACCCTCCCAAGCATATGCCGTCAGGGCCGTCTTGACGAGCGCGGACATCGATGCGGCCTCAATGCCTTTGCCAGACACATCACCCAGAATCATGACGGCGCAGTCGTCGGGAAGACGGATGAGCGTATAGAAATCGCCGCCGACCAACGCCGAGTTCGTGGCCGACAGGTACACCGAATCGGTTGCGATACCCGGAACATCCCCCAGGGAATTTCTCATGCCGATCTGGAGGGTCTGAGCGATATGGCGCTCCTCGCGCTTTTGAGATTCGCCTTCGTAGATCAGTTCAAAATCATGCGCTAAGTGCACCAAGTAGTCATATTCAAGGTCATCAATCGGCTCTTGGCTACCATCACGAAGCAGCAGCGCGCGCGTAGTCGGGCTCTTCGCAACAGAAGCAGGAACAATCGCGTCGTTACTGTGCTTGCCATCACCCTCAGAGCGCGGACGCCCCGCCTCGATGCCGGAGTCGACGTAGAGACCTTGACAAGGCAGACCATGCGCCCTAAGCCAGCCTCCCATAGGCATCGATTCGTCAACGCGAGTTATACGGACGTGTTTAAGGTCCTCGGCACTCGTGCCGCCCAAAACAGATGCCTCAAAGCCATCAGGGCCAGCCCCCAGACGTGCCGCCGGCGCCGTCGTGGAAAAGAAAAGCTTCTCGGGATCGTCCGGCAAAGCAACGCGACTGCCGCCTTCAAAATCTATGACGTAGGAGTCCAGACTGGCGTCATACTCAACAGGACAAAAATGGCAGTTGAGCATATTGCAGATCTCGGACGATACCGCCTGTGTAGCCGCGGCGGAATCGTCTAGAAAGGTAAACAACTCATCACGTAAGACATTGAGCGAGCGGCCAAGCTCGGCCGTGCGACGAGAGCGAAGGCTCGATGCCATGCCGACCAGCTGGATAGACAGGTAATCGCAAATGACCTCGAGTACATTAACGTCATAGGCGAGCGGTGCCTGGGGGCGTTTCCAACCAACTTCCAGCACGCCAAGGATCTGCGTACCGTAAAAAACGGGAAGACAGATCTCGCTGCGGTACGGAGGCATATCCTGCACGCGTAACAGGTGCTTAGAACGATTGTCCAGGTCTATGAACATACCGGAGGCGGCCCTATCGCCCTCAAGGTCCTGTTGAATCGACAAGCGACAGGCACGCGACTCGCGAAGAACATACGTCGGAATGCCAGCGCCATACGGCAAAAACTCGGGCAGGTAGCTGTCGTACAGTTCCTTGGAAACACCGCGTAGCTTAAAACCGCCGCTCTCAGAAAAATAGATAGCGGCACCCGAAGCATCGAGTGTTCCTACAAGCTGGTTCAAAACAGCATCAAGCAGGCTGGGTAACTCATCGGAGCCCACAGTGCTCATAATGACCGAGAGCGTGCCAGAGAGACGCTTGTTCGCCACTCTAAGCTCCGATAACGCACGCTTAAGTTGACGGTCGTGAGAATACCGTTCCTCGATACTGTGAAGCGCCACCAGGACACGTGGTGCGCGGCGCCCAAAGATGCGTGGAGGCGTTACGGAGCCCGCGCGAACCAAGACGGGGATAAAAGAGCCGTCACTCAGCTTGAGCATCAGTTCGTTCTCGGAGCCATCAGTTTCAAATGGCAGACGATGTTCCGTCGCACGCTCAAAAGCGGACGAGTACAGGACGTCTTTAACATCTCCACCGATGACGTCGGCACGTTCCTCGCACATCAAGCCAAGTAAGCGATTATTCACATGCAGAATGGTTCCGTCGAGCTCGCAGATGATGACAGCATCGCTCGTGATCTCGACCAGTTGGGCAACATCTGCCCACTCGTTGCGTTCAAGCGTTTCCATCGTGGACCTCACCGTCTATCGGTAACAAAAAAGCCTCCGAAGAGGCTTCTCAAATGCGATGGTGTCGGAGGCGGGACTTGAACCCGCATGACCAAAAAGCGGTCACTAGCACCTCAAGCTAGCGCGTCTGCCAATTCCGCCACTCCGACATGCTATGTTGTTGATTCACGGTTCGTTTTGTTGGACCCGCGCGTTCAACGTGGAAAATAATAACCTATGATTCGAGAACTGTGCAAGCACTTTTTTGAAAAAAGTTTACGAATTTGAATATGCCCAGGTAGATCCGTATGACCGGGCCGGAATGGGGGCAACTTCCCAACGCGTCCTCGGGCATGCGGTACATTTTGATTCGCGCTTCGCGCTACAAAATGTACCGCCCCCTGCGGAATGCGTTGGGAAGTTGCCCCCATTCCGGCCCTGCGTTAACGCACTTCAAGCACAGTTCTCAAACATGTTCTGGGGCTGATAAGAATTTAGTGGCTCGGCTTTGCCGAGCCCTTATATAAGGAGGCCGGAGCTAAAGCTCCGGCCTCACTCAATTTCTTATTAGATTAAGTGAGCGATCAGGGAATCGCACTCCCCCTGCCGAGTTACCGCAGGGCCCGTGCTGGACTTAGTTTTCAGAACATTCCGCAGACCAGGAACCCCCCTTATCCGCAGCTCCGAAGGAGCAGGATAAGGGGGGCTCCATGGTCGAGGACGTTCTGAAAACTAAGTCCAGCACGGGCCCGGACGAAAACAACCGACTACAGGTCGATGTGCGATTCCTTGATCGGGAACGGCTCGGCGAAGTGGCAGGCGCAGCAGTGGCCCGGTGCGACTTCCTTAAACTCGGGAAGCTTCTCGGAGCAGATGCCCTGCGCAATCGGGCAGCGCGTGTGGAAACGGCAGCCGGTCGGCGGATCCAGCGGCGACGGCGGATCGCCGGCAAGGATGATGCGCTTACGAGTCTTCTGGATATCAGGATCGGGCACCGGCACGGCAGACAGCAGCGACTGCGTGTACGGATGGTGAGGCTCACTGTAGAGCGTCTTCCAGTCAGAAACCTCGACCATCTTGCCCAGATACATAACGGCAACGCGATCGGAGATGTGCTGCACGACGGACAGGTCGTGGGCGATAAACAGATATGCAGTACCGAACTTGTCCTGCAGTTCCTTGAGCAGGTTCAGAACCTGGGCCTGAATGGACACATCCAGAGCGGAAACCGGCTCGTCGCAGATAATCAGCTTGGGCTTCAGCGCAAATGCACGGGCAATGCCGACACGCTGACGCTGGCCGCCGGAGAACTCATGAGGATAGCGGTTAATGTGCTCGGGGTTCAGTCCGACAACGTCGAGAAGCTCGCGGACACGCTCAATGCGCTCCTCCTTGGTGCCCACGCCGTGAATAGTCATGGGCTCGGAGACAATCTCGCCGATGGTCATACGAGGATTGAGCGAAGCATAAGGATCCTGGAAGATAAACTGCATCTCGCGACGCATGTCCTTGATCTCATGTTTGCTCATCTCGGCAACATCTTTGCCCTGGAAGAACACCTTACCGGCGGTCGGCTTGGTCAGACGCATGATGGTGCGGCCCGTGGTGGACTTACCGCAACCAGACTCGCCAACCAGACCAAAGGTCTCGCCCGGATAAATCTCAAAAGAGATGTCGTTTACAGCAGAGACGACACGCTTGGAGAAGCGCTTGGCGAACATGCCGGACTCAGCGGGGAACTCCTTAGAGAGGTGCTCGACCTTCAGCAGTGGAGTGCGCTCGTTATTGTCTGCCATTTACGCCTCGCCTCCCTTCTTGGAATCCTTGCGCGTACGGGACGTCTCAGGGGCGTTCTTGAGGAACTCGGGGTCACCGGAGTAGTGGCACGCAGAGTAATGACCAGACTCGGTGACAACGCGCTCGGGGCGCTGCTTGCGGCACTTGTCCGTCGCATAGGGGCAGCGAGGAGAGAAGACGCAGCCCTCGGGCAGGTTCATGAGCGAAGGCGGGTTGCCGTGAATCGGCGTAAGCGGCTTCTTCTCATCGATAGCCTGCTCCGGGATGGAGCGGATCAGGCCCCAGGTATAGGGGTGACGGCTCTCGTAGAAGATTTCCTCAGCAGTACCGAACTCGACGGGACGACCGGCGTACATAACCATGATCTTGTCGGCCATATCGGCGACGACACCCAGGTCATGGGTAATCATGATGATGGCGTTGCCGTTCTTCTCCTGCATTTCCTGCATAAGCTCGATAATCTGAGCCTGAATGGTAACGTCCAGGGCAGTCGTGGGCTCGTCGGCAATCAGAATATCGGGATCGCAGGCAAGAGCCATAGCAATCATGACGCGCTGACGCATACCGCCAGAGAACTGGTGCGGATACTCATTGACGCGCTTCTCGGGCTCGGGGATACCCACGAGGTCCAAAAGCTCGGTAGCGCGCTTGAGCGCCTCCTGCTTGGAGTAGCCACGGTGCAGACGAAGACCCTCGCCCACCTGCTTGCCGATCTTATAGACCGGGTTCAAGGAGGTCATAGGATCCTGGAAGATCATCGCGATGTCGTTACCGCGAATGTGCTGCATCTCTTCCTCGGTCATCTCGAGGATAGAACGACCGCGATAGCGAACGTCGCCGCCCTCGATCTTTCCCGGAGGCATCGAGATAAGACCCATAATGGTCATGGCGGTCACGGACTTACCGGAGCCGGACTCACCGACGACGCCCAGGGTCTCACCGCGATCGAGCGTGTAGGAGACACCGTCGACAGCGCGAACAACGCCATCCTCGGTGTGGAAATACATCTTAAGGTCATCGACCTCGAGCAGATGCTGGCCCTCGGGAACCGGCTGGTCCTTCAGGTCCACATAGTTCTTGTTCTTCTTCATCCTTATGCGTCCTTCATCTTGACGTCGAGGGCGTCGCGCAGACCGTCACCCAGCAGGGTGAAGGCGAGCACCGTCGAGAGAATTGCCAGACCGGGCATGATCATCATCCAGGGAGCAGTCAGAAGATACTGCTGACCGTCCTGAATCATGGAGCCCCACGAAGGCGTAGGCGGAATAACGCCCATGCCGAGGAAGGACAGAGCGGACTCGGTCAGAATGGCGCCACCAATGTTCATGGTCGCGTAGACCACGATGGAAGCGACGGAGTTCGGGAAGATGTGACGCACGACGATACGAGCATCAGATGCACCCATCGCGCGCGCAGCGTCAACATAGTCGTTTTCCTTGACCGTCAGAATCGCGGATCGGAAGACGCGCGCAATCGAAGGCCAGCCGAGAATACCGATGGCGATAAAGACGTTCTGAAGACCACGGCCGATAACAGCGATCATGGCGACAACGAACAGCACGTACGGGAATGCCAGGAAGATATCCGCGCAGCGCATGATGATCGTATCCCAGATACCGCCGTAGAAACCGGCCAGAGCACCCATGACCAGACCGATCACCGTGGAGATCGCGGTGGCCATAATGCCGACGGAAAGCGAAACGCGTGCACCGTAGATAACACGGACAAGAATGTCACGGCCAAGGGCGTCGGTACCAAACGGGTGCTCGGCACACGGAGCCAGCAGCGACGTCTCGGCCATGGTGGTCGAGTCGGAAGCCGTCGGCGAACCGAGCCAGGGCTTAGCCCACAGATCTGCGGTCAGGGCAACCACAACGACGATGATGATCCAGCAGACACCGATAACGGCGAGCTTGTTCTTACGAAGACGCTTAAAAGCGTCGCCCCACAGTGTGCGGGACTTAGCGGGAGCAGATGCGGCCTTGGTGGCGGTAGCCTGCTCCTGAGACTGAGAATCAGTTTCCTGCATGAGACGTACCTCCCTTAGGCCTTATCCGACGGACCGCCAAGGCGGATGCGCGGGTCGAGGAATGCATAGCTAATGTCGACGAGCAGATTGATCACCATGACGACGACGACGATGAGCGTAACGCCGCCCATAACGATGGGCCAGTCACGCATGCTAATGGCGCGATAGACCTCATAGCCGATACCGGGCCAGTTAAAGACCGTCTCGGTCAGGATGGCGCCCGAAAGCATGCCGCCAAAGTCGACACCAATATAGGTAACGACGGGGATGAGTGCATTCTTAAGCGCATGCTTGATGATGATCGCGCGATTGGAGAGACCCTTGGCCTTTGCCGTACGGATGTAATCCTGGTTCATGACGTCAAGCAGCTGCGAGCGCATAATGCGGGCGGCATAAGCGGTCGAAACCGAAGCCAGCGTAATGGTCGGAAGCACATAGTGCATCCAATCCTGATACTGAGAGCTGGAACCGCCGGCACCCGAGATCGGCATGGAAAATGCACCGCCCGTGGCGTCCTTGAGAATGACGCCAAAGAACAGCTGCAGCAACATACCGAGCCAGAAAGCCGGGACGGCAACGAGGATCGAAGTGGTGAGCGTTACCAAAATATCCCAGAAGGAATAACGCTTAACCGCCGAAATGATACCCGCACCGATACCCATGATTGCCTCGAGCACGATGGCGCACGCGGCAAGTTTGACCGTATACGGATACTTCTGGGCAAAGATTTCCGTAACCGGCAGCTTGCGCTGATACGAATTGCCCAGATCGCCATGAAGCAGGCCGTTCATGTAATACAAGTAACGGTCCACGAGCGACGTTTGAACGGGGTCGCCGTTCTCGTCAAGGATCGCGTTGCCGTCCTCGTCCGACTGGACCAGGTGATAGCGGACGCGAAGCTGAAGCTCCACCTCGGGGGACAGAGCCTTGTCTCCACCGATCAGCTTGATCGGATCTCCCGGCACGATATTCTGGAGGGCGAACAGAATCAGCGTAACGCCCAAAAACACCGGGATGAACTGAAGCACACGTTTAACGATGTACTTACCCATACCACTCCCCTATCTAGGGATTAACCTAAATGGGATGCCGATCGCCAGACCGGCATCCCAAAATTACCATCAGCCAGTTTACCCCAGGTTAGGGAGAACTGTATGTTTCCCATGAGGTCTACGTAAATACTTGACCCTCACGGAAGCTGCAAACTCTTAGGCGAGCTCAGCGGTACCCAGCTCGGCATGCTTCTGCGGATCGACATAGAGGTGCTTGATGCGATCGGAGCCGACGATGGTGTGCGTGTAGAACATCACCGGGATGACCGGGCAGTCGGCAGCGACCATTGCGTCGGCCTCCTGCATCTTAGCGACGCGCTCTTCGTCGTCAACCGTGGTACGAGCCTCGTCGACCTTGGCGTCGAACTCGGGGTTGTTGTAACCAGAGCGGTTGTCGCCACCGAGGGAGTCGGAGTGGAACAGCGGATACAGGAAGTTGTCCATGATCGGGTAGTCGGCAATCCAACCCAGACGACCGAACTGATAGTTGAAGTTCTGATACTGCTCGAGCAGGGCAGACCACTCAGGGGTATCAGAAGTAGCGGTAACGCCAACCTTGGCGAGGTCGCCGATGATGGACTCCATGATCTCCTTGTGGCCACCGTCCTGGTTGTAGGAAAGGGTCACGTTAATGCCACGATCGCCGTTGGCGTCAGCGGGAGCAACCTTGTCGAGGTACTCATTAGCCTTGTCGACGTCGTAGGCGCAGAACTCCCATGCGCCCTCCTTGTAGCCATCGATGCCCGGAGGAACAATGCCGTCGGCGGGGGTACGGGTACCCTTGAAGATGGTCTTGCAGATGGCCTCACGGTTAATGGCCAGGGAGATACCCCTGCGCAGGTCAGCGTTGTTGAACGGCTCGGCCGTGTTGTTGCAGGTCAGGTAGTAGGTGGAAGGCTCGGAGCCGAGCAGCATGCGCTCGCCGTCGCCCATGGTGTAGCCGTCCTTGGACACGCCGCGATCCTTCTTGGCGGCGTCGATCTGAGCAACGGGAACGTCGCAGACATCGAGGTTACCGGCCTGGAACTCCTTGTAAGCGGTCTCCATGTCCTTGATGACCTGGAAGTGGATGCCATCAATCTTGGCCTTGTCGCCATAGTAATCGTCGAACTTCTTGAGGTTGATCTCCTGACCATCCTCCCACTTGCCGTCCATCATGAACGGGCCGTTACCGACCGGTGCAAGGTAGAAGCTCTTGGCATCGGACTCGGCGCACTCGGGAACCGGGGCCAGAGCCGGGTGAGAGGCGACGAAGGGGAAGTCGGCGTAAGCGGAAGACAGCTTGACGACGAGGGTCTCATCGTCGGGGCAAGTAACACCGCTGAGCTCGGTGGCGTTACCGGCAAGCAGGTCGTCATAGCCCTCGACCATGGAAAGGTGATAGGAGACCTCGGAAGGGCCGTACTCGGTAGCGATGGCCGACTTGGTGTTGACCAGACGCTCCCAACCGAGCTTGAAGGACTTGGAGGTAACGTCGTCACCGTTGTGGAACTTGGCCTTCTTGATCTTGAAGGTGAACTCGGTGGCGTCGTCGTTGGCCTCGAAGGACTCGCAAGCCAGCGGAACGATCTCGCCCTTCTCGGCGTCATAAGAGGTCAGAGCGTCAAAGAGCTGGTACTCGACCTGAGTGCCCTGGTCCTCCTGGACATTGTAGGGGTCGATGCAGACCGGGTTGTTGATGTAGAAGTTCAGCGTCGAACCGGACTCAGAACCGGAAGCGTCGCCGCCCTTCTTGCCGCATGCGGCAAGAAAAGCCATGGAGCTCGCAGCGAGGGTGCCGCCAACAAAGGCGCGACGACCCATAACGGGCTGGTGGAACATAGAATCAGCCATACCATCCTCCTTATGAGATAGGACAAAGAAATGTTCAGTCGGACATATGTCGAGACAATCCGATCCGAACCATCAAAACGCCGCCCGCCGCTATGGCTGGTTATGCACAACAGGCCAACGTTTTGCAATACAGTAGCGCATTTTATGCACGATTTGGCGCTAATTCCGGTTAACGGTCGAGAATTTCTTTAGTTGGGCGAAGTATGTGGGGATATTTTGACTCTGTTACAAATATGTAAACAAAAAGGGCCCCGCACATGCGAGACCCTTACAAACGTATAAGCGCCGATGCTTAATAGCCCACGATGCCCTGCGGGAAGAAGAACATGCACAGCACGACGCACACGGCAAACACGACAGCCATGATGACGGTCAGGCGGTCAAGGTTCTGCTCCATAACGCCCGTGGCAGAGCTGGAGTTATACAGCGAGCTAGCAATCATATCCGACACGCCGGTGCCCTTACCGGAATGCATCAGAACGAGAATCGTCAACGCCACGGCAGAGATAGCCCAAACGACAAACAGAAGAATCTGGAACGGACCCATAGATAAGCTCCTTAATAGAACAATTAAACTCCAGTACTGTACCACAATCCCCCGCTCTCCCCTACCTGCCGCTCGGGGACGAGGTAGAAATGGCAGAAATACCAAAGGAGGGTTGTCCGATTGTGGACAACCCCCCCCTACTAGAAAACGGTATTTGTTTTCTATTAGGCCTCGGTGGCGAGCACGCGGCCCGTCATCTCGGCGGAAGGCTCCAGACCAGCCATGGTGAGCATAGTCGGGGCGATATCGGAAAGACGACCGTCCTCGATACCGGTGAGCTGAGCCTTCTCATCAACGATGATGAACGGCACGCGGTTGGTGGTGTGAGCCGTAAACGGATGCTTGGAACCGTCGGGAGCAACGTCAAACATGTGATCGGCGTTGCCGTGGTCGGCGGTAATCAGCGCAAAGCCGCCCTTGGCGAGAATCGCCGGGACAACCTTGGACAGGGCATCGTCAACAGCCTCGACGGCCTTAACGGCGGCGTCGAAGACACCAGTGTGACCAACCATGTCGCAGTTCGCGAAGTTCACGATGTAGAAATCAGCGCGATCCTCGTTGATGGTGGCGACAAGCTTCTCGGTAACCTCAGGAGCGCTCATCTCGGGCTGCAGATCGTAGGTAGCGACCTTGGGGGAAGCGACGAGCACGCGCTCCTCGCCCTCCTTGGGCTCCTCGATGCCGCCGTTGAGGAAGAACGTCACGTGGGCGTACTTCTCGGTCTCGGCGGTGTGCAGCTGCTTCAGGCCATTGGCGGCGATAACGTCGGCCAGGACGTTCTCGGGGAACGTCTTGGGGAAGGCGACCTCGACGTCAAACGTCGGATCGTACTCGGTCATCGTCACAAAGTGCGAAAGCTTGATCTGCTCGCGCTCAAAGCCGTCGAACTCCTTGTCCGTGAACACGCGGGTCATCTGACGAGCGCGGTCGGGACGGAAGTTGAAGAAGATAGCCGCGTCGCCCTCGTGGATGCCCTCGTTGTGGGCAGCGAAGGGCTCGACGAACTCATCGCCGCGCGGATCCTTCTCGTAGTAGGCCTTGATACCGGCCACGGGGTCGGTATCGGCATCGGACGCGTTGACCATGACGTCGTAGGCGCGCTGGATACGCTCCCAACGATTATCGCGGTCCATGGCCCAATAACGGCCCGAGACGGTGGCAACGCGAGCGTCGCAACCGGTCTCCTCAGAAATCTTGGCCAGGAAGGCACAGAACTCACTCATGTAGCCGGCGCCGGACTGCGGGTCAACGTCACGGCCATCCATGAAGGCGTGGACGCGAACGGTCTTGACACCATGCTCGGCAGCCATCTTGACCAGAGCCTCGACGTGGTTCATGTGAGAATGAACACCGCCAGGGCTCATAAGGCCCATGAGGTGGAGAGTCTTGCCGTCAGCCTTGACGTCGTCCATAGCCTTGACGAAGACCTCGTTCTTGGCGATGGAGCCATCCTTGATGGCGTTGTTGATGCGCGAAAGCTCCTGGAACACGATGCGGCCGGCACCGATGTTGAGGTGACCCACCTCGGAGTTACCCATCTGGCCATCGGGAAGACCCACGTCCTCGCCCGAAGCGCCGAGCGTGGTGTGGGGATACTTCTCGTACAGGCTATCAAGGAAGGGCGTCTTGGCAGCGGCGACGGCGTTCTCGCCATCGGCCGGAGCCAGGCCGCAGCCGTCCATGATGATCAGGAGTGCAGGAAGATGACGCTGTGCCATATGTCCTACTCGCCTGCCTTGACGACCATAGAGGCGAAGTCGGCAGCCTTGAGCGAAGCGCCGCCCACGAGGGCGCCGTCGACGTCGGGCTTGGCGACGAGCTCGGCGATGTTGCCGGGCTTAGCGGAACCACCGTACAGGACGCGGATGCCGTCGGCGAGCTCCTCGCCGAACATCTCCTTGAGGGTCTCACGGATAGCGCCGCAGACCTCCTGAGCGTCCTCAGCGGTAGCGGTCTTACCGGTGCCGATGGCCCAGATGGGCTCGTAGGCGACGACGACCTGCTTGGGGCAGGTGATCTCAAGACCAGCAAGGCCAGCCTTGACCTGGTTCACGACATGCTCGACATAGGTGCCAGCCTCGCGGACCTCGAGGGACTCGCCGCAGCAGAAGACGGGAACAAGACCGGCGGCAACGAGAGCCTTGGCCTTCTTGTTCTGGTCCTCGTCGGTCTCGTGGAAGTAGTCGCGACGCTCGGAGTGACCGATGATGCAGTAGGTGCAGCCAGCAGACTTGAGCATGTCGCAAGAGGACTCACCGGTGAAGGCACCCTTGGCCTCCCAGTACACGTTCTGTGCACCGAGGGCAATGGGGGCAGCCTGAATACGGTCATGAACCGTGGTGATGTCGATGGTCGGAGGGCAGACGAGCACCTCGACGCCAGCCGGAACCTCGGGCAGAGCCTGAGCCAGCTCGTCGGCGAGCTTGGCGGCCTCGGCGACGTCGTTGTTCATCTTCCAGTTACCAGCGATAAGAAGGGTGCGATTAGGCATCGAGAAGCGCCTCCACTCCGGGCAGGGCCTTACCCTCGACGAGCTCCATGGAAGCGCCACCACCGGTGGAGATCCAGCTCATCTTGTCGGCCAGGTTGAACTTGTTGACAGCTGCGACAGAGTCGCCACCGCCGATGATCGAGGTGCAGTCAGCCTCGGCGACAGCCTCGGCGATAGCCTGGGTGCCGTGAGCAAAGTTGTCAAACTCGAAGACGCCCATGGGGCCGTTCCAGAACACGGTCTTGGCGCCCTTGACGGCCTCGGCATAGAGCTCCTCGGTCTTGGGACCGATGTCCATACCCTCACGATCGTCGGGGATAGCGTCGGAAGCGACAACCTCGGGGACAGCGTCCTCGCCAAAGTGATCGGCAACACGGTTGTCGATGGGGAGGAGGATCTTGACACCCTTCTCCTCGGCCTTCTTGAGCATCTCGCCGGCGCGCTCGACCCAGTCCTCTTCCTTGAGGGACTGACCGACGGACAGGCCCTGAGCCAGGAAGAAGGTGTAGGCCATGCCGCCACCGATGATCAGGGTGTCAGCGGAGTCGATGAGGTGATCGAGAACGCCGATCTTGGAGGAAACCTTGGAACCGCCGACGATGGCGACGAAGGGGCGCTCGGGCTCGGCGAAGATGCCGGTCAGCGTGTCGACCTCCTTCTCGAGCAGGAAGCCGGCGACGGCAGGCAGGTAAGCGGCGGGGCCCACGACGGAACCCTGGGCGCGGTGAGCGGTGCCGAAGGCATCGAGAACGAAGACGTCACCATAGGAAGCGAGCTTCTTGGCGATCTCGGGATCGTTCTTCTTCTCACGCTTATCGAAGCGGACGTTCTCGAGAACGAGGACCTTGCCCGGCTCGACGGCAGCGACAGCCTCGGCAGCCTTCTCGCCGTAAGTGTCGGCAACAAAGGCAACGTCGAGACCAGAGAGCTCGGCGAGCTTCTTGGCGACGGGCTCGAGGGACAGCTCGGGCTGGAAGCCGGTGCCATCGGGACGGCCGAGGTGGCTCATGAGGATGACGCGAGCGTTGTGCTCAACGAGATAGTTGATGGTGGGCAGGGCAGCCTTGATACGGGTGGTGTCGCCAACGACGCCATCCTTGATAGGCACGTTAAAGTCAACGCGGACGAGAACGCGCTTGCCGTCGACATCGATGTCGCGGACGGTCTTCTTGGTAAAGGCCATGTTTGCTTCTACCTTTCGTACGTGTCTGCCTCCCATTACGGCAGACGATTTCTTATAAAAAGGGCGCGACCCTAGGGTGTAAGCCCTATAAGGCCGCGCCCTTCTTTAGACGCTCAACGAGCTATTCGCTAAAAGCTAAATTAAGCAACGAACTTCTCGAAGTACTTGATGGTGCGGACCATCTGAGAGGTGTAGGAGTTCTCGTTGTCGTACCAAGAGGTGACCTGAACGAGGGTCTGGCCGTTGCCGAGGTCAGAGCACATGGTCTGAGTGGCGTCGAAGATGGAGCCGTGGGTCTCGCCGATGATGTCGGTGGAGACGATGTCGTCCTCGTTGTAACCGAAGGTCTCGGAGATGGTGGCAGCGTAGGCCTTCATAGCAGCGTTGACCTCGTCGACGGTGACCTTCTTGTCAACGACAGCGTAGAGGTTGGTGATGGAGCCGGTCGGCGTCGGGACGCGCTGGGCGGCACCGATGAGCTTACCGTTGAGCTCGGGGAGAACCAGGCCGATAGCCTTGGCAGCACCGGTGGTGTTGGGGACGATGTTGACGGCGCAGGCGCGGCTACGACGCTTGTTGCCCTTGCGCTGCGGGCCGTCGAGCGGCATCTGGTCGCCAGTCCAGGCGTGAATGGTGGTCATGATGCCGGACACGATGGGAGCGAAGTCGTTCAGACCCTTGGCCATCGGGGCGAGGCAGTTGGTGGTGCAGGAAGCAGCGGAGATGATGTTGTCCTCAGCGGTCAGCGTCTCGTGGTTGACGTTGTACACGATGGTGGGCAGATCGCTGCCAGCCGGAGCGGAGATGACGACCTTCTTGGCGCCAGCGTTGATGTGGGCCTGAGCCTTAGCCTTGCTGGTGTAGAAGCCGGTGCACTCGAGAACGACGTCGACGTCGAGGTCGCCCCAAGGCAGGTTGTTGGCGTCGGCCTCCTTGTAGATCTTGATCTCCTTGCCGTCAACGGTGATGGAATCCTCGCCAGCAACGACCTCGTGATCGCGAGCGTAGTTGCCCTGCGTGGAGTCGTACTTCAGCAGGTAAGCGAGCATATCGGGAGAGGTGAGGTCGTTGATAGCGACGATCTCGGAGCCCTCATGACCGAACATCTGACGGAAGGCCAGACGACCGATGCGACCGAAGCCGTTAATAGCAACCTTTACTGCCATTGTGTCTCCTTTCGTAAGGCCCCCGCAAGCTACAGCGCCTGCCGTTGAGGCCCACAAACTAACCACTCGCCTAATATACCTTTTTTTTGACTTGAATTTCACGAGAATGCTCGAAATTGAAAATCAAATTTGTGTTAAAACGCTTTAAAGAATAAAATAGCAGCTAAATCCGTATATAAGTCGATACTTTAACCTACCTGTTTGCTTCAATGAGCTTTTCAAGCCTCAAAACTCGATGGTAGAGGGCAGACTTCGACAAGGGAGGGTCAGCCATCTCCCCTAAATCACGCAGCGAAAGATCGGGATAGCGCTCGCGCAGGTCGCAAAAAACCGCCAAGGCATCCGGAAGCGTGTCGCGCAAACCTCGCTGTTCGAGCTCATCGATAAGCGCAAGCTGATGTTGGGCAGCACCGGCGCTTCTGGTCTGGTTGGCGAGCTCGGCGTTCACGCGACGGTTCACATCGTTCTTAACCAACTTGACCGCGCGCGCCTCCTCAATCTCGGCAACGCTGCGCTTGGCACCAATCAGCTTTAAAAGATGCTCGATTTCCTCGGCGCTCTTAATGTACACGGCATATGACCCCCGCCGTGCATTAACACGAGCATGGACCCCAATCTGCTCCAACAGATCGCAAAGCCCCTTGGCATATTGCTCGCCCTGCACCGCGATCTCCAAATGAAAATCACCGCGTGGATCGGCCACGAAGCCGCCGGCGATGAGCGCGCCGCGGATGTAGGCAAGCCTGCAGCAGGGACGGGCAACGATGTGCCGGGGAACACCAGCGACGAGCCCTCCCCTGCGGTCGAGAATGCCCAGCAGCACCAAAGCCTTGTCCAGGTCGGGTTGATCGGGCAAGGTAATGAGATAGTTACGGACCTTATGCAAGACCGATTTACGAACGGTGAATTCCGTTTTGAGCTTAAGGATGCGATGCGTCAGTGTGATCATCGTGCGCGCGACGGCGCCCGTCTCGGTCGCGACCGTCAAACGATACCGCCCGGAGCCGGCCAGCGAAAGTGTACCGCTCACACGCGTCAGGGCGGCAAGCGTCGACAAATCGCAGTATTCACATTCGGGTTCGCAGCGCGCGAGCTCATCACGCACCTCGGCGGTAAATGACATGCAGGCCTATGCTTTCGTGTTGGCGCGCGACAGGTCGCGATGGGAAATGCTCACGTGATACTGGGCGCCTTCCAAATAACGTGCCGTGGCCTCGGCGATGGCAACACTACGGTGTTGACCGCCCGTGCAACCGATGGCAATAGAAAGCTGCGGCTTGCCCTCCGCGATATAGCCGGGCATCACCGTATCGAGCAGCTGCGTCCAGGCCTTCCAGAACTCCTGGGTCTTGGGATGGTCCAGAACAAAATCGGAAACCTTTTTATCGAGACCGGTCATCGTGCGCATCTCGGGATCGTAGAACGGATTGGGCAGGAAGCGGACGTCGATCATAATGTCCGCCTCGACGGGCATGCCGTGCTTAAAGCCAAACGAGAACACGTGGACGTCCATGAGCTGCTGGTCGGACAGCTCGGAAAATGCCATGCGTAGCTTGTTGCGCAGCGCAGAGGTGCGCAGACGGCTCGTGTCGATAATCATATCGGCTCGGTCGCGCACGCCCTGAAGCTGAAGGCGCTCGCGCTGAATGGCATCAGCCGTCGTCTCCCCCGGTTTGGCAATGGGATGGCGGCGGCGGTTTTCGCTATAACGACGGATCAGCACCTCGTCAGAGGCCTCGAGAAACACGATGTCACAGCTCATCTCGCGCTCCTCGAGTGCGGCAACGGCATCGAGCAGCTCATCGAACAAGCCCTGGCTGCGCAGGTCACAGGTGACGGCGAGATGCCTGCCCACGCCCGTATTGATGCCGACGAGCTCGGCAAGCTGGGCGATGAGACGCGGAGGCAGGTTATCGATGCAAAAATAGCCCATGTCCTCGAACACGTGCATGGCCTGTGTGCGGCCCGATCCGGACATTCCGGTGATGATGACGATATCGGGGATGCGCTCCGAGCGCTCCGCCGCATCCATGGCATCTCCCTTTTGCATGTGCTGCCTCCCGAAAACAAGCGCGGGACCCAGCAACCCGGATCCCGCGCGGTCAATTGCCTATATTGAGTATACCGCCCCGAGCGGATACGAGGTCTGTCTTACGCCTCAAGCGCAGCCTTGAACCAACTTGTAATACTCGTGGGGTGCGTGATGGCGGTGCCGACGACAACGGCCCAGGCGCCAGCATCGATCGCGGCGCGAGCCTCCTCGGGCGTATGCACGCGACCCTCACAAATGATGGGAAGGCCGGGGAATTCCTCAGTCGCCTGACGCAGGAGCGGCAGGTCGGGGCCATCGGCCATGGTGCAGTCGATGGCGGCGACGCCGTGAGAAAGCGTGGTGGATACCAGGTCAAAGCCCATATCAACAGCACGGCGAATATCCTCGATGGTGGCACAATCCGCCATCAGGAGCACACCCTCCTCGTGCAGCGGGCGGAAGGTATCCTCGACCGTCTTGCCATCGGGGCGCGGACGATCGGTGGCGTCGATCGCCACGATATCGGCACCGGCAGCAACGCAGGCGCGAGCGTGACGCAGCGTCGGCGTGATGTAAACGCCCTCGTGCCCATCCTTCCACAGGCCGATGACGGGAACCTCACAGCGACCCTTAATGGCGGCAATGTCGGCAAGGCCCTGGCAGCGAATGGCGGCGGCGCCGCCGAGCTCGCAAGCGCGAGACATTTGCGCCATGGTCTCGGGCGTACGAAGCGGCTCGCCCATATACGCCTGAACGCTCACGACGAGCTTGCCCTTCAGGGATTGAATCAAAGGATCGACGGTCATAAGGCTGTAACCTTTCTTAGAACAGCCTCCCGAGGCGTGTTGTCTCGGGAGGCTCCTACAGCAGATACTTTTACTTCAACGAGGCAAGAAGATGCTCAGCGGCACCGATGAGCGGAGCATCGCCCTCCAGAGAACCGATGAGGATCGGCGTGTCCTGAAGCGGGTCGAGTGCCTGGCTGGCATAGCCCTCGTGCACCGAATCCTTCCACGTCTGTGAACGCCAATCGGGACCTTGGTGAATCACGCCGCCCGAAAGCACGATGACCTCAGGGTCCAGGATGTTAGCAAGCGAGCCCAAGCTGGCACCCAGCGCAAAGCCAGCGTCATGGATGACCTCGGTCGCCTTTGCGTCGCCTGCGCGGCACAGGTCGTTCACGTCGCGACCGACCGAAGGACGGCTGGGGTCGACGCGGCCAAAGCGCTCATCGTACATGCGCCCGATCGAAGTTCCGGAAGCAACCGACTCAAGATGGCCGGAACGCCCGCAGGCGCAGGGAATGCCAGCGGCAGCCGAGCACTCGATGTGGCCCATATGGCCGGCAGCACCATGGAAGCCCTGCATCACGCGGCCGTTCTCGACATATGCGCCGCCGATACCCGTTCCGATGCCCAGGCACAAGACGGAGAACTTGCCCTTGCCGACGCCCCAGTGGGCCTCGCCCAGAGCATGAGCCTGCACGTCGCCCACAACGGCAACGGGAAGACCAAGGTCCTCGCGCAGACGCGGCCCCAACTGAACGCCGGACCAGCCGGGCATGATCTCATTGGCATACGCGATGGCGCCCGTCTTGGGATCGACGACGCCTGCGGCACCAATACCGACACCGAGGACCTCGACATCGGGATTCGCCTCGAGAGCGGCCTTGATGGACGCCTCGATACGCTGGAAGACGGACTCGCCGCCCTCTTGGGCCTCGGTGGGAACCTCAGCCTCAAATACGGGATGGGGCACACTACCGTCAGCCGGATACTCCATAATGGCAGTCGCAATTTTGGTGCCGCCGATATCGACGGAGCAAACGTACTTGTTCTCCATGTCGCTCTCCTTAGGAGATAAAAACAACTACAGGAAATGAAGGCTGCGTTATCGCCGCAGCTTGGTAAAGGTTTCCCGGGTGCCCGAGGTTGGGGTGAAAGCGGTCGGGCGTTGACCTAATGGGTCACGCTCGACCGCTTGAGCCCCAAGATCGGGTGCCCGGGGAAGCTTTACAGGAGACCGTTGTCCTGGAGGACCTTCTTAATAGCCTCGACGTTCTCGCCGGTCATGGCCTTCACCGGGCGCGGCATGGTCGGGCTGTCGAAGATACCCATGAGATTCATAGCGGTCTTGAAGGCGCCGACGCCACCGGCATAGCCCTGAACGCCCGAGGTGACATCCCAGATGTGCGAAATCTCATTGAGGCGATCCTGCTCGGCCTTGACGGTAGCCCAGTCACCAGCCTGAGCGGCCTTCCACTGACGCACGTAGCCCTCGGGCTCAACGTTAGCGAGACCCGGGACGGAACCGTCGGCGCCACCGAGGTAAGCGCCGTCAACAACGACCTCGTGACCGGTGAGGATGCTCATCGGATGGCCGTTCTTCTCGTTCTCCTGAACGAGATAGCGGAACGAGATGTCATCGCCCGAGGAATCCTTGACGCCAGCCAGGACGCCCTCGGCGCCGAGCTTGGCAAGGAGCTTCCAGGGGAGCTTGGTGTGGACGCACACGGGGATGTCATAGGCAAAGATGGGCAGGTCGAGCTCCTCGTGCAGGATGCGGAAGTGCTCCTCGACCTCGGTCATGCCCTGCAGGGCATAGAACGGGCAGGTGGCGACGAGGGCATCGGCGCCCAGCTCCTGGGCAACCTTGCCGTGCTCGATCATGCGCTCGGTCTCGGTATCGATGATGCCGACCAGAACAGGCACGCGGTGATCGACGATGCGCACGGCCTCGGCGATAATCTGGCGACGGCGCTCGTCGGTGGAGAAGACGACCTCACCCGAAGAGCCCAAGAAGAACAGGCCATCGACGCCGGCGTCGATCATGCGGTTGATGCTGCGCTCAAAGGAGGCAACGTCGAGCTGGTGGTCTTCGGTATCGGGAACAACGACGGGAGGAATAACGCCGGTGAATTTCTGAGTTGCCACAAGAATCTCCTTAGTTGTCTGGCGGACGGCCCTATGCCATCCACTCTTGTTGGCAGTGTCCAGGCCGCCTAGGCCAAAGAACACGGGTAGAACGTTTGGTTAAAGAAGTCGACGACTTCGTTTTCGAACGCATTGATGCGCTCATGAGCGTATTTGGCATAGATGATATGCCTTCGGTCACACTCAAGGCCGTTGAATACAGCAAACTGACCCTTGGGATCGCTCACGGTATCCATAAGCGATGTGCCCATGAGCACCGATCCGCGCACCCGAGACGACAGCGCCTCGAGACCGCCGGGAATTGGATTGGCGACCGCCGTGCAGACAAGAGCCTGCTCGTCCAGAGCAGACACCGCCAGCGCGACACCGCCGCCAAGACCCTCACCCCATGCAAAAATGCGGTCGGGATCCATGCCATCAAGATTGCGCGCGACCTTCGCCAACGCGCAGCCCCAACGGACGCGCTCGACAAAAGCAGGCGAGGTAATCCCCTGCTGCAGATCGCTAGATCCAATCATTTCATCGTCCAGCGCAAGCACGGCATATCCCATGGCGGCAAACCTCGTCATGTGATGCCATCCCCGCACGGGTCGGTCGATGTCATGGAACATCAGGCATAGTGGCACAAGCTCGGATGCCCGGGCACGACCATAAGGCTCGATCAAACGACCGTGGACGACATCCCCACCGAGTTCAAAGGAAACCTCGGAGTAGCGCGCGAACGGATTGGCAAAATCAATCGCCGTAACAGTCAGCCCGCAAACGTGCGGGTTCAAAGCGGCTGTCTCTAACTCGGAAACATCCGCAGAAGTATCGCCGCGCCAACCCCGGAAATCAGATAGCCTTGACGAAACCGTCCCAGCAATTCCCGCAAGCTCGGGGACAATCAGCTCATTGACATTGCTCTCGCACTTAGACATGAGCCTCCCCTCCCTTGCAGAAAAACGGAATGATCAGATCGTCAAAACCCTGAATCTCCTCGTGGCCAAAGCCTTCAAAGAACTCATGACGCTTTTCACAGGTCAGGTTGTTGTAGACCGCAAACTGCGTCGCCGGTGGACAGACGATATCGGCCGTGCCCGTGCCAAACAGCACGGGGCATTTGACCATAGGGGCAAAGTTCTTGGAATCGAAGTACGCCAGCTTGGCATAGGCTTCGTCAATACGAGTCGAGTCCTCGTCAAACCAGCGAGACCAATAGCGCAGGCCCTCGTAGGCAATGTCGTCGGCATCCAAATCCCAGACCAGGCGGAAATCTGACAGGAAGGGATAGAGGATGGCGGCGCGATTGATAAGCTCGCTGTTAAGCGCACAGGTCGCAATACCCAAACCGCCGCCCTGCGACGCGCCGTTCACAAACACACGGGCAAGATCGATGCCCTCGAGCTCGCGAACGATGCGGCACAGGATTCGAATATCTTGGTGCAAGCGGACATAGTAGAGATTGGCCGGATCGCCGTCGATACCGGCGACGATATGGCCCGCGACCGTTGTGCCCTCAAATCCGCCAATGTCCTCGGAGGGTCCTCCTTGGCCAGGGCAATCGAGAGCAATCAGCGCCATGCCCATACCCGCAAACGACGCCTGCTCAAACCAGCTGCGGCTTGCGCCCGGATACCCATGGAACTGAAGCACCAATGGCACGGGCTCGTCCGAGACAGGTTTAAGGTACTTGGCATGCAGACGAGCGCCACACATGCCGGTATACCAGAGATCGAAAAGCTGGCAGGTCGCAGCATCGGTGACCGATGCCGCCTCGATCGCATAGTCAAGCCCGACGGCGTCGGCCTCGGCCATGCGATCCTTCCAAAAGAGATCGAAATCTGATGGACGGGGCATGGCGCCTCGATATTCACCAAATTGCTGTTGTAGCTCCTGAGCACTTGGCATGGCTCGTGAACCCAACCTTTCGAATTCGCAACGGAGGTGCGCCCGGCAAGGGAACCGGGCGCACGGGAGGGAAAGCGAGGCTACTCGCCGAGCTTGGGATGCAGCAGCGACGGCGCAGCGCCGAGCAGCATCTTGGTGTAGGGGTCCTGGGGGTGCTGGAAGACCTGCTTGGCCTCGCCCTGCTCGACGATCTTGCCGCCATTCATAACGATGATGTCGTCAGAGATATAGCGGACCGTCTGGATGTCATGGCTGATGAACACCATGGCCAGGCCGAGCTCCTTCTTAAGGTCGGTCAGCAGGTTCAGAATCTGTGCGCGGACCGAAACGTCCAGAGCCGAGGTGGGCTCGTCGGCGATGATGGCGTCGGGGTTCAGCGACAGGGCACGGGCAATTGCCACGCGCTGGCGCTGACCGCCCGAAAGCTGGCCGGGAAGAACCTCGGCGGCAGAGCTGGGCAGACCGGTGAGCTCCAAGAGTTCCTTGACGCGCTTCTCCTGCTCGGCCTCGGTACCCAAGTTGTGGACGCGCATGGGGTCGAGCAGCTGCTCGCGAACGACCATGCGGGGGTTGAGCGCCGTGGCCGGGTTCTGGAACACGACCGAGATGACGCGACCCATATGGCGACGGTCCTCGGCGGTACGTTTGGTAACGTCCTTGCCCTTAAAATAGACCTTGCCGCTCGTGGGGGCCTGCAGGCCGCACATGACGTTAGCGGTGGTGGACTTACCGCAACCGGACTCGCCGACGATGCCGATCGTCTGACCGGGCATGAGCTTAATCGTTACACCCTGGACGGCGTGAACCAGGTTGGGGTGCAGAATCGAGCCGGTACGGGTCCTAAAGGTGACGTGGACGTCATCAAGGAAGATGATCGGCTCGACGCCGTTGACTGCGGTCTCGCTCATCTACATCACCTCCGCGTGAGGGGTCAAACCATTTGCCTTGAGCACCTCGTCGGGGAGCTCGGAATAGAAGTGCTCGGTGCCGGGCACGCGCTTGAAGACCGGACGGGTGTCCAGGCCAATACGCGGATGGCTCGAGCGGGGCGCGAAGCGATCGCCCTTGGGGAAATCGCGCGGACTCGGAACGGCGCCGGGCACCTGGTGCAGGCGGCCCGAACCGCTTTCGATGGACAGAACGGAGCCCAGAAGACCGCGGGTGTACTCGTGAATCGGGTTGGTGAGCAGCTCCTTGGTGGGCGCCTGCTCGATAACCTGACCAGCGTACATAACCGTGATGTTGTGGGCGACCTCGGCGACCAGCGCCAGGTCGTGCGAAACGAAGATCATGGCAAAGCCGAGCTTGGCCTGAAGATCGTTGAGCAGCTTGATGACCTGCTTCTGGACGGTAACGTCCAGAGCGGTCGTGGGCTCGTCGCAGATGACCAGCTTGGGGTCGCGGGTAAGGGCCATAGCGATCAGAACGCGCTGACGCTGACCACCGGAAAGCTCATGCGGATAGCTCTCGAGCGTACGCTTGGGGTCGAGGCCCACGAGCTCCAGGAGCTCCTCGGCGCTACGGGTGCCGCCACGCTTGGTGAGCTGCTTCATCTGGGCGGAAATGAGCATGGAGGGGTTGAGCGAGGACAGGGCGTCCTGATAGACCATGGCGATATCGGTACCGCGCAGGCCGAACCACTCTTTCTTGCTCATCTTGAGCAGGTCGCGACCCTCCCAGAGAACCTCACCGGAAAGGTGCTCGTCATCATCGGTCAGACCCATGATGGCCAGCGTGGTGATGGACTTACCGCAGCCGGACTCGCCTACCAGGCCCATGGTCTGGCCGGGACGGACGTCAAAGTTGACGTGGTCGACGACGTTGATGTCACCGTGGTGCTCAAACTGGATGCAGAAATCGCGTACCGAAAGGATCGGCTCAACGGACTCGTCGGGCACATGGCGATCGTCACGCTTGAGCTCGACATCGCGCAGGGCGCCAAGGCGAGCGGAGAGGGACTGGGCCTGCTCCTTGTAGGCGCGAACGGGGTCGGAGACCAGCAGGTCGGCCTCGCGACGCTTGGAGGAATCGGTCGGATCCAGGGCGGCGGAGGGAGCAGCGGCCATGGCGTCGGTAATGCCCTCGGAGAGGATGTTGAGCGCCAGGCAGGTGATCATGATGGCCAGACCCGGGAACAGCGCCTGCCACCAACGGCCGGCAAGCACGCCGCCGCGGGCGTCGGCGAGGATGTTGCCCCAGGTAGCGGTGGGCTCCTGAATACCAGCGCCGATGAAGGTCAGCGAGGCCTCGAAGATGATGGCGTCGGCGACCAGGGTAACGGTGAAGACCATGATCGGGGCGATGCAGTTACGCAGAACATGCTTGATCAAAATCCACGGAGCCTTGGCGCCGGAAACGATGACCGCACGGACATAGTCCTCGCCGTACTCGGACACGATGTTGGCGCGCACGATACGGGCAATCTGCGGAGTGTACATAAAGCCGATGGCGAAGATGATCGACGGCACGGAGTTGCCCAGGATGGAGACGAAGACGGCCGCGAGGGCGATGCCGGGGATGGACATGATGATGTCCAAGATACGCATGATCGTCTCGGAGACGGCCTTGCGCGAAACCGCTGCAAGGGCGCCTACGACCGAGCCGCAGACCAGAGCCATGGCAGTGGCGCCAAAGCCGATAATCAGCGAGTAACGACCACCGTAGAGCATACGCGACAGAATGTCGCGACCCTTATCGTCGGTACCGAAAATAAATCCGTTGCCGGGAGCCTGGCGAGCCGTAAAGATCTCGACCGGGCTATAGGGGGCAAGAAGGGGCGCCAGAATCGCAGTCAGGGCGACCAGCACCAGCACGACGGCTGCAATCTTAGAAGACAGCGTCATCTTCTTCCAGCCACCGAGCTTGAGCCCCTTAGAGGCAGCCTTCTCGAGCTGCTCGGTTTGCTTCTCTCGAATCTTTACCATAATCTACACCGTCCTGATGCGCGGGTTGATGAGCAGGTAGAGCATGTCAACCACGATGTTGATGATGATGAAGGCAAGAGCAACGACGATAACGACGCCCTGAACCAGGTTCGCCTCGTTGCCCTGAACGCCCTGCAGAATCGCGGTGCCCATGCCGGGGAGGTTGAAGATAACCTCGATGACGACGGCGCCGCCCATGAGGTAACCGATCTTAAGACCGAGGGTGGTGACCGGGGTGATCAGCGCATTGCGAAGAACGTTGATGCCGACGACGACCTTCTCGGGAACGCCGGCGCCGCGAGCCATACGGACATAATCCTTATCGAGCTCCTCGACCATGGCGGTACGCACGATACGAGTCATCTGGCCCGTCAGCGGAAATGCCAAGGCGATAGCGGGCATAATCATACGTCCCAGATAGCCAACCGGATTCGTGGTGAAGTGAGGCAGAGCACCCGATGCCGGGAGCACCTTAAGGTAGGAAGAGAACAGCAGGATCAACAGAACGGCAAGCCAGAACGACGGGGTTGCCAAGCCGGCGATGGAAAAGACACGGATCACTTGATCCGGCCATTTGTCGCGATACAGAGCCGCGATGACGCCGAGCAAAAACGAAACGACCGCACCGATGGCAAGACCGATGAAGGTCAGCTGCATCGTGACGGGCAGGGCCGTGGAGATGCGCTTGGCAACGGAGTTGCGAGCAGCACCATAGGTACCCATGTCGCCATGGATCAAATCGCCCATATAGCGCACGTAGCGCACGGGCCAGGGGTCGTCCAGACCATACTTCTCATGGTACTCGGCAACCGCCTCGGGCGAGGCACCGTCACCCAACGCCGTGTAGGCGGGGTCGGTCTTGGAGAACGACATAAGGAAGAACACCAGGACGGTGACGCCCAATGCCATGATCGGCAGCGCCACAAGACGCCTTCCAATCAAACGTAGCAAGTTGTTCACGTTCTCTCCCCTTTCTTTTGTCGGTAGGACCAACTGGTATATGAGTACGGATACTCATTACAAGACCCGAGCGACATCGTTGCCGCCCGGGTCTTTGTTTCAACTATGAGGATACGGTCCCAACGACCGACATCCTGCATACAGACTCAAGCGAGTCTTACGCCTTGACGGTCGCAACGCCCCTGAAGGACATGCTCGTCGTGCCGATGCCCTTGAAGCCATCGAGGGCCTCGCCGTTGGGCGCAGTGGACGGATCGTCCCAGGAAGCGGAGACGGTCTTGACGTGGACAACGGGGTACAGAACGGCGTTGTCGGCAATGATGTCGAAGCACTCGTTCCACTTCTTCTGCTGCTCGTCGCCCTCGGCGGCAAGAGCCTCGTCCATGAGACCGTGGAGCTTCTGCCACTCAGCGGACTCCTTCCACGGGCAACGGGTCTGCATCCAGACGTTGTCGCCGTACCACCAGTTGAGCAGCAGGTCGGGGTCGGCGCCGAAGCAGGAAGGATCGCCAGGGGCAAGGAGGATATCGTAGGCCTCGCCGCCGTCGATGGCGGCGTAGGTGGCCGGCGAGGTATCGGTCTGGATGGTCACATCGAAGCCGAGAGCGTCGAGGTCGTTCTTGACCTGGGCGGCCATGCCCTTAATCTGCTCGTTGTCGGTGGTGCGCAGGGTGATGGCACCCGGGGTGATGCCAGACTCCTCGATGAGCTTCTTAGCCTTCTTGGTGTCGGTCTTGTACACCGTGGAAGCCTCATGATAGTTGGTGAAGCTCTTGGGCAGGTAGCAGCTGGCAGCGGTGGCAAGGCCGGCGAAGGTGTTGCTGACCATCTTCTCGGTGTCGAGCGCATACATGACAGCCTGACGGACCTTGACGTTGTTCCAAGGCTCCTTGGCGACGTTGAACATGATGAAGCGGGTGCCGAAACCCTGAACGTTGTCAATCTTGCAGCCGGCGCTCTCGAGCTGGTCGACGGCGTCAGCGGTAACGAGCTCCATAACGAGCGTGGAGCCCTCCTGCTGAGCGGTAACGCGAGCAGTGGGGTCGGTCAGGATGCTGTACTGGATCTTCTTATCCTCGGCAGCATACTCACCGTTGTACTCGGGGTTGGGAACCAGGGTGATCTCGGTATCGGAGATAGAGTCGTACATCCAGGGGCCGGAGCCGATCGGCTGCTTGGCGCGATCCTCCTCGGTCTGGGTGGCCGGGGTAACGCGGACGATGGCCAGACGATCCTTGAGCAGGGAGAAGTTGGGGACCTTGGTCTTGACCGTCACGGTGCTGGCGTCCTTGGCCTCGATGGACTCGAAGGGCTGGAAGAACGGAGCATAGGTAGCGGAAGCGGCGCAAGCGGTGTAGGAGGCAACGACATCGTCAGCGGTGACCTCGGTGCCATCGGAGAACTTGGCGCCCTTGCGGATGGTGACCTCGAAAGTGGTGTCGTCCACAGACTTGGGATCGTCGGTGGCGAGCTCGTTGAAGGTGCTGTAGTCGTGGTAATCGATGCCGTAGAGGCCCTCGACGACGTGCCAGTTAGCACCCAGGCCCACAGCGGAGCCGGTGCTGGCGGGATCGAAGCTGGACGGAGCGTAAGCGGAACCAGCGGTGATCACGCCGCCGCCACGGTTGGCGGAATCGGTGGAGCCGGAAGCGGAACCCTCGTCGCTAGAGCTGCCACCGCAGCCAGTGAGACCAAGGCCGGCGACAGCAGCGACGCTGCCGGTGAGGCCGAGGAACGAACGCCTGGACATACCCTTGTTGATGATGGCCATGTCTTCTCCTATCAATAGAGAATCTTACTCGGGAGCACCTAGACTTGCCCCCGCGCAACTTGCGGACGATATATACCTTACCTACCGACGAACCCAACTGAGGTGCCGCGCTCGGCGACCGATACATACATACGCTTGAACGGTATTTACTACCGTTCACCGAATTCATTGACAAATGATTCGCCAGACAGTATGTATCGACGAGGTGAGATATCAGTCTTCGTCAACCCGCAGGATAGCAGGGTTGTTCACCATGACTAGTCAAACGTTTTAGCGTTAATAAAACCCGAAACCAGCATACAATCATGGCGAAATAAATGGTTGAAAATCACGCAATCATGTATATCAGTAGTTTAGGCTCGTGTTTAGCTATCGGAATGGCCAGCCGCCGCCTCGGCGCGCTCGGCATTCCACGCAACGAGCGCCTCGTGGACCGCCTTGGCAACATCGGCAGGTATGCCGCGAACTTCCGCGATCTCTTGCTCGCTCGCCGCGCGCAAACGCTTCATCGAACCAAAATGGCGCATAAGGGCACGTTTTCTGGTGGGTCCCACGCCTGGAACGTCATCGAGTACCGAAACTGTCATGGCTTTATCGCGCAACTCACGATGGAATGTGATTGCAAAACGGTGCGATTCATCGCGCACCTGTTTAATTAGATAGAGCGAAGCAGACCCGGTCGGCAGCACGACGGGAGTCTCGTCCCAAGGCACAAAAACTTCCTCATCGGCCTTTGCCAAGCCACAAACTGGTATATCGAGCCCAAGAGCCTCAAGTTGCTTGATCGCAGCGGTCAATTGCGGCT
This sequence comes from Collinsella sp., assembly GCA_046995905.1. GTDB lineage: Bacteria > Actinomycetota > Coriobacteriia > Coriobacteriales > Coriobacteriaceae > Collinsella. The sequence goes on along the minus strand of JBKXET010000001.1, from coordinate 912,650 downwards.
TACCGCCATCGACAACGAGCAAATCGGGGCGCGAGCCAAAACGCTCGTCGGCCATGCGCTCGGGAGCATAGCGTCGTCCCAAAACCTCGGACATCGACACGAAGTCGTTTGCCTCGTCCAATTCGGCCTGAATTTTAAAACGACGGTACTGGCTCTTGTCGGCGCGTCCGTTGGTAAACACCACCATCGAGGCGACGGTAAAGGTTCCATGCAGCGTCGAGATATCGAAGCACTCGATACGCATCGGCGGCGCCGGCAGCGCCAGCGCGCTTTCGAGCTCCAGGAGCGCTTGATTGGTGCGGTCGTCAGCGTACCCCGTTCGCATCATGTAGCGCATGAGGGCATGGCGCGCATTTTTGGATGCCATATCGAGCAAACGGTGCTTTTCGCCACGCTGCGGCCTATGGAGATGGCAGGAACGCTCGCGCTTGCCTGCAAGCCACTCCCCCAGCGCCTCCGCATCCTCAAGCTCGACAGAGAGGTTTATCTCAGCTGGAATATCAGCCGTCTCGTCGTAATAGCGCTTAAGAAAGCCCGATTGAAGCTCCTCTTCGTCGACATCCAAACCCTTATCGAGAATAAACTCGCAGGTTCGAACCGTTCGACCCTCACGCACGACAAAGACGCAAGCGGCGGAGATGGTCTCCTCGCGATAGAAACCGATGACATCGATATCGACACTGGAGGGAAAAACGACTTGCTGACGGTCGTCCAGACCCCTGATGACCTCCAAACGACGTTTGACGCGTGCCGCGCGCTCAAAGTCGAGCGCCTCGGCGGCATCCGTCATCTCGGAGGTCAGCTCATCGACGACATCCTTGCGATGGCCCGACAAAAAACGTTCGACACGTTTGACGTTCTTGGCATAGTCCGTAGGAGAAATCGCGCCGACACACGCACCCGGGCCGCGCCCGACATGGTAGTCAAAGCAGGGACGCCCGTTTTGCGCGCAAATCATATTGACGATGTCTTCCTCGCCCCTGTGGGACTCGACGATACGACGACAACGACGCCACTCCGCACAGGATGCGGAGCAGATGGGGATAACCTTGCGCAGCGTATCTATCGTCTCACGTGCCGCACGGCTATCGGTATAGGGACCAAAATAACGCGTTCCCGGCTTATGACGCTCGCGCGTATATTTGATAGCGGGATACAGGTCGCCCTTTGTAATGGCGATAAAGGGGTAGCTCTTGTCATCCTTGAGGTCGACGTTAAAGTACGGATGGTACTGACCAATCAAATTGCGCTCGAGCACCAACGCCTCGTGCTCGGTCTCCACCACGATATAGTCAAAGCTCGCCACCAGCTGCATCATCAGCGGGATCTTTTGACGCTCATCCTGCAGTGTCACGTACTGGCGCATACGGGAACGCAAGTTTTTTGCCTTGCCCACGTAGATGACATCGCCCTTGGCATCCTTCCAAAGGTAGCATCCGGGCTGTGTGGGAACGCGCGAAACCTGCTCGGCAAGCGTTGGAATGTTGTCGTGACCGGCCACACGCACCTACTTGCGACGAAGCAGCGCCGAGACCTCAGGCATCTTAAGGACGACGGCAAGGCCAAAGGTAACAGCAAGCGAGACGACACCCGCGACGCAAACGTAGCCAAGAGTAATCAGAATCGAGCCGCCAAGTGCCCCGACAAAGTGTTCAAGCACCCACATGACGCCGGCGCCTGCGGCAGCACCTAGGCCACCGAGCAAAAGGCCAAAGAAACCGCCATGCAGGATAGATTTGACCTGAAGGCCACGCAGGCGACGACGCAGCCACCACAGCGAACAGCCGACCAAGATCACGTAGTCGACAACATACGAAAGCGCGATTGCCGGCATACCGAAGCCCAGCACAACGCCAAACAGCAGAACCGAGCCGGCCTGGCCGATGGCAGAATACAGGCAATAGCGGCTATAGGGCTTCATGTCGAGCAAGGCAGAGAAGCTCTTCTGCATCAACACGACCACGCCGTAGAGCGGCAGCGAGAGCGCCAGGTAGACAAGGTACTCGGACACCAGCGCCACTCCGGATTCATCGAACTTGCCAGCACAGTAGATCATGTTGAGCGGACGTGCGAAGACAATCAGGTACAGTGCGAACGGAATCAGGAAGAACAGCATCTGGGCGACGCCACGCGAAATGCCCGTGCGTACGCTGTCGTAATCCTTCTCCTGTGCGTCGTGAGAGAGCTCGGTATAGAGCGCCGTCGAAAGCGAGGCGGCAATCAGCGCGTAGGGCAGCGTGTACCACAGGCGCGCATAGGCGATGACGGAAGGACCAGTCTCGGGCTGGACCACCAGCGCGGCAGCGTTGGTGATAGAAGTCGAGACAAACATGCACACCGTGGCGAGCAGCGTCGGGATACCGAGCGCAATCGTCTGGCGCAGCGCGGGGTCCTTAAAGTCGATATGGATATGGGGATGCACGCCGTGCTTGCTAAGCGCGGGAATCTGACATGCCATCTGAACAAAGACACCGAGGGTCGTACCGGCCGCAATCAAGATGATGCCGGCACGTTCGCCAAACTGTGCGGACACGGGCGCAAAACCCATAAAGCTCGCAATGACGATCACATTGTTGAGGACCGGGGCAAACGTCGACCAGAAGTAGTCGCGGTGTGCGTTGAGAACGCCCGAGAACACCGAGCCCAAACCATAAAACAGAATCTGGATGGCAAAGAAACGGAACATGAACGCAGCGGTATCCATGCTGCCGCCGTCACCCGAAAGGAACGATTGCGTCCAGATAAAGCCCGGGGCGAACACGGTCCCCAGCAACGAAATGCCACCCAGCACCAAAAGCAGAATGCCGAGCAGGTTGCCCACGTACTCGTTCGAGGCCTCGCGACCCTGCTCACGCCTCACGCCCATGTACACGGGCAAAAACGCCGTCACGAGCATGCCGCCCATCACGAGTTCGTAGAGCATATTGGGCAGGTTGTTGGCGACCTGATAGGAGGACGAAAGTAGCGACATGCCGATAGCGGCCGCCATTGCCCACGTGCGGATAAAACCGGTGACGCGAGACACAATGGTCAGGATGGTCATAAGCCCGGCGGAACGACCAACCGTGGAGTAGTCCGACGAGCCCATGTCGTCAGTGTCATCTCGCGACGAAGAAGCTTCGGATGAGGGTGTCTGAGGCGCAGATTCTTTTGCAAAATGAGCTCCGCGCTTCAATTCTTCCTGCGGCATCGCTCAGTCCTCTCTCGTAATCGCGGCAACCGTCGCCCCGCAAAATGCAATTAAATCATCGGGTGCAAGCTCGAGCTGATAACCACGCTTGCCTCCCGAAATAAAAATGGTATCCCAAAGGACACATGTCTCATCAATGAGCGTCCGGTAGCGTTTTTTCATACCGACCGGGCTGCAGCCGCCGCGAACGTAGCCAGTCGCCGCAAGCAAATCCTTCACATGCATCATGGCCAAGGACTTCTCCCCCGCGGCACGCGCGGCGGACTTTAGATCGAGCTCGTCGGCAACAGGGATACAGCACACGACATAGTCGTTGGACGGTGTCACGCAGACCAAAGTCTTAAATCCTTGACCGGGCTCCTCGCCAAGCTGCTCCGAAATCGCGACACCCAGGCCCACCGACTCATCACCATCGTCTTCGTACGTATGTAGAACATAGGAAATGCCGGCGCTTTCCAGCTCGCGCATCGCATTGGTTTTTGGCGTCTTTACAGCCTTTGCCATGACATATCCTTTCCCTCGCATTCGGACGCAAGGATTAAGTATATGTCCAATTCGGCTGCATACGTCACTTCGGCACAGCAAGCGCCATCGAATCACAAGGAGTCGATGGCGCCCATAAACTGAATCGCCTATTTATTGAGCATCAAGTTGAGCCTGACGCTCCCGGTCACGCCTGAGCAACGGCGCCAAAAACTTGCCCGTATAACTCTGCGGACAGTCCGCAACCTGCTCCGGTGTGCCCGAAACCACGACGGTTCCGCCGCCGTTACCGCCCTCGGGACCCATATCGATCAGGCGGTCGGCAACCTTGATGACATCAAGGTTGTGTTCAATCACCAGCACCGTGTTGCCCGCATCGACCAAGCGCTGCAGCACATCGAGCAGCTGGCGGACGTCCTCAAAATGAAGGCCGGTCGTCGGCTCGTCCAAAATATAGAACGTCTTGCCCGTCCGGCGTCGATGAAGCTCCTTGGCGAGTTTCACACGCTGCGCCTCGCCGCCCGAAAGCGTCGTGGCGGGCTGGCCCAGGCTCACGTAGCCCAAGCCTACATCGTACAGCGTCTGGAGCTTGCGCTTAATCTGCGGGATATTCCCAAAGAAGGCCAGCGCCTCGGTGACGCTCATGTCGAGCACGTCCGAGATGGTCTTGCCACGGTAGGTGACCTCGAGTGTCTCGCGGTTGTAGCGTTTACCGCCGCAAACTTCGCAGGGAACGTAGATATCAGGAAGGAAGTGCATCTCGATCTTGATCTGCCCGTCGCCCTTGCACGCCTCACAGCGCCCGCCACTCACATTAAAGGAGAAACGACCCGGCGAGTAGCCGCGCGCCTTCGACTCCGGCGTACTCGCAAACAGCGCGCGAAGATCATCCCACAGGCCGATATAGGTAGCAGGGTTGGAACGCGGCGTGCGGCCAATCGGCGACTGGTCGATATCGATAACCTTATCGATACACTCGATGCCCTCGATTTTCTTATATGGACCCACAGGGCGCGTCGAACGGTGAATGGCATTCGTAAGGGCAGGCGCAATGGTATCGGTAACCAGGGAGCTCTTGCCCGATCCCGACACGCCGGTAACAACCGTAAGCGTACCAAACTCGATTTTGGCAGTAACGTTTTTGAGGTTGTTGGCTCGAGCGCCCGTAATTTTAAGGCAGCCGCGACCGGGCTTGCGCCGTTCATCAGGCACCCGGATCATTCGTTTGCCGGTCAGATAAGCGCCCGTCATCGACTCAGGACACGCCATGATATCGGCAGGCGTTCCCGCCGCGACTACGTGTCCGCCGTTGACGCCGGCGCCGGGCCCCATGTCGATCACGTAATCGGCGGCACGGATTGTATCCTCGTCGTGTTCGACGACGATAACGGTATTGCCGATATCGCGCAGGCGCTCGAGCGTCTTGATCAGGCGCTCGTTGTCACGCTGATGAAGACCGATCGAGGGCTCATCCAGAATATAGAGCACGCCCATGAGACCCGCGCCGATCTGCGTTGCCAGGCGAATACGCTGCGCCTCGCCACCAGAAAGCGTCGCCGAGGCACGATCGAGCGTCAGATAGTCGAGTCCAACATCGACCAGAAAACGTAAGCGCTCCAGGATTTCCTTGACGATGCGCCCGCCGATAAACTGTTGGCGCTCGGTGAGCTCCAGGCCCTCAAAAAACTCGAGCGACTCACGGCACGACAGGCAACAAACCTCGTAAATGGACTTGCCGCCCACGGTGACGGCGAGCATCTCAGGGCGCAAACGAGCGCCGTGGCAGCTCGAGCACGGCTCCTCGCGAATGTACTTCTCCAAGCGCGCCTTGGTGTTCTCGTTCGTCGTCTCGGTATAGCGTTCGTACAGGATGTTGCGAACGCCCGAAAACTTGGTATCCCACTGGCTGCGACGTCCGTCGAGCTTTTGGTAGTCGACCGAGATCTTCGTATCGCCCAGGCCATCCAAGAATGCACGACGCACGCGAGGGGGCAAATCCTCCCACGGCGTATCGGTGCTCACTTTAAAGTGTTTGCAGACCGCAGCAAAAATCTGCGGATAGTAGTTCGAATTGCCAAACAGGCTACCAAAGACTCCGTCGGCAATGGACTTCGAGGGGTCCTCGATCAGCGCCTCGGCATCAACGGTTTTCTTAAAGCCCAGGCCGTCGCACTCAGGACATGCGCCATAGGGAGCGTTGAACGAAAAATCACGCGGCTGAAGATCGTCAATGGAGTGACCATGCTCCGGGCACGCCAAGGCCAACGAATACTCCAGCAGCTCGCCCTCGGTCCCCTCGGGAGCATCACGATCGGGCAGCATGTACACGTTTACATTGCCGTGAGCCAGCGCGGTCGCCTGCTCAACAGACTCGGCGATACGGCCCAGAGAGTTCTCACGGATCACGATGCGATCGACCACGACCTCGATATCGTGCTTGAACTTCTTGTCCAGATCGATCGGATCGTCGAGCGAGCGCACTTCACCGTCGACACGCACGCGGCTAAAGCCCTCGGCGCGAAGGTCCTCAAACAGTTTGGTGTACTCGCCTTTTCGCCCGCGCACCACCGGTGCCAGCACAAACGCGCGACGGCCCTCCCCCGCCGCCAAGACCTTGTCGGCAACCTGGTCGGTCGTCTGACGCTCAATGACGCGGCCGCATTCGGGACAGTGCGGGGTGCCCACACGGGCGAACAGCAGGCGCAGATAGTCATAAATCTCGGTTACGGTGCCAACCGTCGAGCGAGGGTTTTTAGACGTCGTCTTTTGGTCGATCGACACCGCCGGCGAAAGGCCGTCGATTGAATCCAAGTCGGGTTTGTCCATCTGGCCCAAGAACTGGCGCGCATAGCTCGAAAGACTCTCGACGTATCGACGCTGGCCCTCGGCATAGATAGTGTCAAATGCCAGCGAACTCTTGCCCGAGCCAGAAAGACCGGTAATGACCACGAGTTGGTCACGCGGAATGGAAACATCGATATCACGGAGGTTGTGCTCACGAGCGCCGCGAATAACGATAGAAGAATCAGACATGGAAGCTCCTTGCCTCCTATTGCATCGAATCATACTGTCGATGAGTTTAGCGCACTCGACGCGCACAGATGTTCGTAATACAAGATTCGCAGACCTTTAGCTTTGCGTATCGGGCGCTTTGTTTCTCGAAATGCCGTGGAAAGGTTACAGTAATCTAATACTGAACTTAATTTGCCGTAACAGAGGAACGTCCATGACCGAAGATATCCCCCTTGAAATCACTTCGAGTGACATGGCCAATCTGCCCATATTCATCGCCATCCTTATCGTGGCCACCGTCGTCGTGCGCGTGTATTTTTCAATCAACCACAATGAAAAGCCGCCCATTGCCCGCGTCTTTTGGTGCGCGACGCTCCTCATCCCGCTCGGCATGGTAGCTGCATGGATTACGAATCAATTGCTCGTAAATGAGGACAGTTCCCTATGGGTCCTTTCTTATTCGGCGCTCGGTGCTGCCGCCGCCATACTTCTTGTCGAGCCCTTGGTTTCGGGACTTATCGACCAAACCGATCTTGCGACGGGAACGGTTGCCTGTATTTGCCGTGACATCCTTGTCATCGCCGCTGTTTCAGCGCTCTCGTTCGTTTCACTCGAAATTGCCTGCAACGAAACGTTCTATCGCATTCCCGCCAACTCATTCGGGTTTTCCGTCGGGCTGCTCGCGACGGTTCTGCTCTCCCTTTATTTGCTGGGACAGCGTCATGGAGGCGTCATGGCCCTCGTGCCCGTCGCCTGCTGCATCCTTGGCATTGCCGAGCACTTCGTCATAACGTTTAAAGGCGAAGCCATCCTGCCAAGCGATATCTTGGCCCTTGGCACCGCAATGGAGGTGAGCGAGGGATACGAGTTTACCTTTACCGCCGGAATCGTAACCTCTCTCGCCCTGCTGGAGATTTCCCTGGGGCTTCTTTCGCTTATCCGTCCGCGAAAGCTCCGTACGCCCACCCATGTCTTCCCCGCAATCGCCGCTAACCTCTGTGCTTTTCTGTTAGTGACCGTTGTGGGGCTCTCGGGCTTTTCCAGCATCGACTTGGAGCAGGCGCTGAATTTTGGATTTGACCGTTGGCAGCCCATCACCACATATGCGTCTCAGGGTTTTATCACTTCGTTCACCGAAATGGTCAACGAGTTGCCCATTGAGAAGCCCGAAGACTATACGCCCGATGAGGCGCAGAGCATCGAGCAGGAGCTCGCCGCCGCCTACGACAGCACGTATGGCTCGAGCGAGCAGCGCGCGGCTGCCGTTGCCCAGTTCAATGAAATCAAGCCGACGATTGTTGCCGTCATGAACGAGAGTTTTAGCGACCTTTCGTGCTTTGAGCAGCTCCAGGCGGCCGGGTACACCGGCCCCGCATTCTACAACTCGCTTCCCGACACACTTGTTCGCGGCACCATGCTCGCTTCGGTCACCGGTGGCGGAACGGCAAACTCCGAATTCGAATTTTTGACCGGAGCGACAACGGCCTTTGTCGGATTAGGCAAGATCCCCTATCAGCTGTATCAGATGAATGGCGTCAACAGCCTGGCAAAGGACCTTAAAGAGCTTGGGTATACCGCTACCGCTATGCACCCGCAAAACCCCGTCAACTACCATCGAGATAAGATCTATCAGCAGCTGGGCTTTGGAGACTTTCTTTCAATCGGCGATTTCGAAGGTGCGCCCTGTTACCATGCCGGCGTATGCGACTACGCCACCTACGACAAGATACTCGACCTGCTTAGAACCGACGAAGCGCCGCAGTTCATCTTTGACGTCACGATGCAAAATCACGGCGGCTACGACTATGGCACCGTTCCCGCCGAAGAGCTGACAAACTATTGGGTCGAGGGAGCCAGCGAGGGCGCCAATAGCGCGCTCAACACCTATCTCACCTGCATCAACGCATCCGACCGGGACCTCGAGTACTTTATCAACGAGCTCCGCAATATCGGCAGACCGGTTGTTCTTGTCTTTTTTGGCGACCATCAGCCGAGCGCCGCAACGACTCTCAACGACGAGCTGTACCCTCAGGAAGATACGGCAAGCCACGCTTTCCGTGTCTATCAGTCAACCTATTTCGTCTGGGCTAACTATGAAATCGCCGGCAATACCGAGCTCAACGTCTACGACACCGTCGGGGCAAACGAGATTGCAGCCATTACCCTTAATAAGATCGGCGCCCCGCTCACCGACTATCAAAAGGCCCTGCTTGCAACAAGGTCAGATGTGCCCACCATCAATGTCGCCGGCTATCTCGGTGCCGACGGGCTGCGCTACAACTTGGAATCTGAAGACAGCCCATACACCTCGACGATCGACAAGCTGCAGCGCATGCAATACCTCGAGTTCGCCAGCAAAGTTCAGTAAGCCCGCCCATTCGCTTGGGCCCATCGTATTGCAAGCACGCTCGGCCCAAATGCATCGCAAATGACTCCCGCTCGCAAACGAGGGTACAATGACGCTCGTGTCACATCACGGGGCTCCGGCCCCAACATATACAAAGGAGTCATACATGGGTTGCGAGCACGCACAGGCCGCCGGCGGACAAACGTCGCCGTCGCAATTTGAGGAGAACACGCTGTCCGAGGTCAAACGCGTCATCGCCGTGCTTTCCGGCAAGGGAGGTGTCGGCAAGTCGTTTGTCACCGGTGCCATCGCCACCGAGCTTGCCCGTCACGGCCACAAGGTCGGCGTCCTCGATGCCGACATCACCGGTCCCTCTATCCCCAAGATGTTCGGTATGAGCGGACGCCACGTCCATGCCCTTGGCAACCTTATGCTGCCCGAAATCTCCGAGCACGGCGTCAAGGTCATGAGCTCCAACCTTCTGCTCCAAAACGAGACCGACCCCGTCCTTTGGCGCGGTCCGGTCATCGCAGGCGCCATTAGGCAGTTCTGGAGCGAGACCTCATGGGGCCCCATCGACTACCTGCTGGTCGACATGCCTCCGGGAACAGGCGATGTCGCGCTCACCGTCTTCCAGTCGCTGCCCGTCGACGGCATCGTCATCGTCACGAGCCCGCAGGATCTGGTCTCGATGATCGTCGCCAAGGCGGTCAACATGGCCGAGAAGATGAACGTCCCCATTCTGGGCATTGTCGAGAACATGAGCTATATCGAGTGCCCCGACTGCGGCAAGAAGATCGAGGTCTTTGGCAAGAGCAAGCTCCCCGAGGTCGCAGAGCGCTATAACCTCGACATCTTGGGCCAGCTTCCCATTAATCCGGCACTCGCCGAGGCCTGCGATAAGGGCGAGGTCGAGACCGCGCTGCCCGATGGCATGTTGCCCAAGGCAGTCTCTGCCGTCGAGGCTATTACCCCGCACGAGACCGACGAGGCCTAAGTGAACACGAGCGCCTTCTATGACGTCCTGGTAATCGGCGGCGGGGCTTCAGGCCTCGCCGCCGCCATTACGGCCGCACGCGCTGGCAAAAGCGTCTGCATCGTTGAGCGCGATGTCGCCTGCGGCCTTAAGCTCCTTGCGACCGGTAACGGCCGCTGCAACCTCTCCAACGAATCGATTGATCCTCAGCGGTATAACCACCCCGCATTCGTCGAATCCGTCATGGGCCCCCAACCCGAACAAGAGCTTATGGGTTTCTTCTCCTCGCTGGGCATCATGACAACCTCCGAGGAAGGCCGGCTGTACCCGCGCTCCCTTCGCGCTGAATCGGTGCGCGACGCGCTTCTCAACGTTTGCGACCGCCTAGGTATCACCTTAATCTGCGGAGCCAACGTTGCCTCGGCGCACAAAGCTTCCGAAGGCTGGGCACTCCAAATAGACCGTCCAGCGCGGGTGCTCAAGGCAAAAAAGCACGACGACCGAAAATCGGAGCTCCGCTCGCTTCGGAAAACGCTCGCCGATGTCCCTCGCAAGAACGAGGCCCTGCAGGCACATGCCGTAATTATCGCCACGGGCGGCAACCCCACCGGTATCGCCGATACGTTTCGCCTCCCCCTCACTTCGCTGCGCCCCATCCTCTGCCCCGTATCGGCAACGGTCGTCGGCGATCGGACGGCACTCAAGACGTTGGATGGCCTGCGCGTCCGCGCCCGCTTGACGCTCGCCCGCAATCATAATGAGCTCTGGCACGAAGACGGTGAAGTCCTGTTTCGAGCCTTCGGCATCTCGGGCGTCGCTGTCTTCAACCTCTCCCGTCGTATCCAGCGCGGCGATACGATCCTGCTCGACGTTTTCCCCGACCTCTCCAAAGACAAGCTGCTCGATATGCTCAACCGACGCGTTGAGCTGCTCGGCGGCTTTTCGCCCCGCGATCCCCGTTGGCTCGACGGCATGCTCGCCCCGCAACTCTCCCGCGTCGTCTGCACGGCGTTCGAGCAGTGCCATCCAGGCTCCAACGATGTCATCCACCTGGTCTCGGTCCTCAAGCACTTTAAGTTGCTCGTCGAGGGAACAGCCGAGGAGCGCTCGGCGCAGGTCACGCGTGGTGGCGTATCTGTCGAGAGCATCTCAACACCCAGTCTACGCGCGTGCAGCGTTGTCGACGCCCCGCTTTACGTCTGCGGCGAAGCGCTCGACATCGACGCCGATTGCGGAGGCTTTAACCTTGCGTGGGCCTGGCTCTCGGGCATTCGCGCTGCAAGCAGCCTGTAGCCGCTCAGTCTATAATCAAAAACGCATTCGGGCCGTCTGGAATACCGGACGGCCTCTTTCTTGCCTCTAAGGAGACCTCGATGATCGAAATCACCCAAGTCAACGCGTCGCTCGATGAAGCCGGCGATGAAAATGCCTGTCTCATTGTTGGCAAGCGAGTCGCCAAGCGCGTCCTACGTTGCAAGGACTCCGAGATCAAGTCCATCGAGCTCCACCGCAAGTCAATCGACGCTCGCAAAAAACGAGACGTCCATTTTATCCTGAGCTTTCGTGTTGAGCTGACTAGTCCCCACCTCGAGCAAGAAGCGGTCGACAGCGTTGCCGAGCGTGACCGCTCGCGCGTACGCGCGATAGAAGACGATGAGCCTTCATTCCCCTCCCCCGTCTCCGACGCACCTCAAGAACGCCCTGTCGTTGTCGGCGCCGGATGCGCCGGCCTTTTCGCTGCGCTCACGCTCGCCGAAGCAGGTCTTAAGCCCTTGCTTATCGAGCGCGGCGACCCGGCATTTCGCCGCTCGCAGGCGATCGACCTCTTTCTAAAGGAGCGCATCCTCGACCCCGAGAGCAATATTCAGTTTGGTCTGGGCGGCGCGGGGACCTTCTCGGACGGCAAGCTCAATACGGGAACAAAAAATCCCGCCCATCGCCTTATCCTCGAAACCTTCGTCGAGGCGGGTGCGCCCCGCGATATTCTGTGGGATGCCAAGCCGCACATTGGCTCCGACATCCTTCCCACGGTTGTCACCGCTATATCCCAGCGCATCGAGCAGCTCGGAGGTGTCGTCCGTTATCGAACGAAGCTCGTCGACATTCGCATCGACGTGTCTGGCGCCATCACCGGCATTGATGTCCAATCGTCCCAAGACGCCGCTTACGAGTCAATCGAGACAAAGCACCTCATCCTCGCCTGCGGGCATTCTGCTCGCGATATTTTTGAGCTCCTTAAGGACCACAACGTGGCCCTCGCACAAAAGACCTTTGCCATGGGCGTTCGCATCGAGCATCCGCAACGCGACATCGACAGAGCCCAATATGGAGCCTCGGCGGGACATCCAGCGCTCGGGGCAGCCCCCTACAAGCTCGTCGCCCATCTTCCCAACGGCCGCAGCGTGTTCTCGTTTTGCATGTGCCCCGGCGGACAGGTTGTTGCCGCCTCTTCCGAGCAGGGCCACCTGTGCGTCAACGGCGCTAGCCTCAATGCCCGCGACGGACGCAACGCAAATGCCGCCCTGCTCGTTAACGTCACGCCTGAGGACCTTCCCAACGATGACCCGCTCGCCGGCATCGAGCTCCAGCGTGCCTGCGAGGCGGCCGCCTATCGCCTGGGCGGTTCCAACTGGAACGCACCGGCACAACTCGTCGGAGATTTCCTCGCAGGACGCGCCAGCAAGGCGCCCGGAAAGGTAAAGCCCACCTATCCGCTCGGTGTGACCTGGACGGCAATTGACGAAGCCCTACCGCAGCATATCGTCGAGTCGCTCCGCCTGGGACTTCCCCTACTCGGAAAAAAGCTACGAGGCTACGACCGTCCCGATGCCGTTCTTACCGGCGTGGAGACTCGTTCGAGCTCACCGGTCACTGTCACCCGAGACCGAACGTGCCATGCCGTGTCGACCCCGGGCCTCTACCCTTGTGGTGAGGGAGCTGGATATGCCGGCGGCATCATGAGCGCGGCCACCGACGGCATCCGTTGTGCTGAAGCCCTGATCGCAGACCTCTAACGCACAAATTCCAGCGCGCAAAAGACATAGGCCCCGAGCTCCACAGGGAACTCGGGGCCTGTTCGCGGCTATTTCTTAAACCGTGCACCCTGGCGTTTTCTGCCCGATGCGAACGTGGAACCCTTGCGGGCCTGCGAGCGTAAGCGCTCGATCGTCTCGTCCTCAGACGCACCCTCGAGCATCGCCCGAATCTGAACGACAACATCGCGCAGGCGCGCCGCCTCCTCAAAGTCCATAGCGGCAGAAGCGTTACGCATATCCTCTTCCATGGTTTCGACGATCCGCACAAGCTCGTCATGCGGCAGTTCTTCCAACTGCTCCGCAAGTGTCTGCTCGGGCGCCACCGTTTCCGGCACACCGCCCTCGCCCGACTCATCGGGCGTATAGAATGCGCCATGGCCAAGAGAGTCGCCCTTCGAGCGTCCCTTGGAGCCCACAGTTTTTTCGGCCTCGGCAATAAAACTTGAGATGTCGTTGATGGCCTTGCGCACTGTCTTGGGCACAATGCCATGTTCTTCGTTATATGCCATCTGAATCTCGCGACGGCGCTGCGTCTCCTCGATGGCCTCTTTCATCGAATCGGTCACAACGTCTGCATACATGATGACTTCGCCATCGGCGTTACGGGCCGCACGGCCAATCGTCTGAATCAGCGAACGGCGGTTGCGCAAGAAGCCTTCCTTATCGGCATCGAGAATTGCCACCAGTGAGACCTCGGGAAGATCCAAGCCCTCGCGGAGCAGGTTGATGCCAACGAGAACATCGATCTTGCCCTCGCGCAGCGTTCGCAGGATCTCGACACGGTCCATTGTCGCCGTATCAGAGTGCATGTAATTGACCTTAATGCCCGCATCAAGTAGATGGTCGGTCAGGTCCTCGGCCATGCGTTTGGTCAACGTGGTCACCAGCACGCGCTCCTTGCGGGCAACGCGCTCGCGAATCTCGTCCTCAAGATCGTCAATCTGACCGCGAACTGGACGCACGTCAATCTTGGGGTCGAGCAGGCCGGTCGGACGAATAATCTGCTCCACGTCGTTTTGGCTCACCCGCAGCTCGTAGTCGCCCGGCGTGGCCGAAACATAGATAAACTGGGGGATCCTTGCCTCAAACTCATCGAAACGAAGCGGGCGGTTATCGAGCGCCGAGGGCAGGCGAAAACCGTGTTCCACCAGCGTCACCTTACGCGAGCGGTCACCTTCGTGCATGCCGCGAATCTGCGGCACCGTCACATGGCTCTCATCGATGATGCAGAGCATATCCTTGGGAAAGTAATCGATTAGGGTAAACGGCGGCTCACCCGGCTTGCGACCGTCCAGATGACGCGAGTAGTTCTCGATGCCGTTGCAAAAGCCCATCGTCTCGAGCATCTCAAGATCATAATCGGTGCGCTGCTGCAGACGCTGCGCCTCGAGCAACTTGTCGGTCGCCTTGAGCTCCGCCACGCGCTTCTCGCACTCTTCGCTGATCGATTTCAGAGCCGCCTTGACCTTCGGCTTCTCGGTCACGTAGTGCGATGCCGGCCATACGGGGATGGCCTCGTACTCACGAAGCATCTCACCGGTGACCTCATCGATCTCGGCAATCAGCTCGACCTCGTCGCCAAAGAACTCAAACCGCAACGGATGCTCGGCATAAGGCGGATACACGTCGACAACATCGCCGCGCACGCGGAACGTGCCGCGTGCCAGGTCATAGTCATTGCGATCATATTGAATGTCGATAAGTGCATGGATAAAGTCATCGCGCTCGAGCGGCACCTTCTTGTCGACGTTTGGAGCCAGACCCGCATAGTCCTCAGGAGAGCCAATGCCATAGATACACGAGACCGATGCGACAACGATCACATCGCGTCGAGAGAGCAGCGATGCGGTCGCCTGATGTCGCAGCATCTCAACCTCTTCGTTAATCGAGGAGTCTTTCTCGATATATGTATCGCTTTGCGGCACATACGCCTCGGGCTGATAGTAGTCGTAATACGAGACAAAGTAGACCACAGCGTTATTGGGAAAGAACTCTTTGAGCTCGCTCGCAAGCTGAGCAGCGAGCGTTTTATTCGGAGCCATGACCAGCGTCGGTTTTCCCAGGGCCTCAATAGTCTTTGCCATCGTGAAGGTCTTGCCCGAACCAGTCACGCCCAGCAAAACCTGATAGCGGTCTCCGTCCCTCACGCCCTGCACAAGCGACTCAATGGCTTTAGGCTGGGAACCGGCAGGCTCATAGGGAGAAACGACCTTAAACGGCACGTCAGAGCCTTCAACGCCAAAGCGCTTAAGTTCACCACCAACGCGTTCTACTTCAAATTCCGCCATGGATACTCCTAACTCATATATCTGCAGTATACGCAGGCGGCAGGCATAGTCCTATACGAACCGATCGGGATAGAGGGTCTTGTAGCGAGCCCAGGCATTATTGACACGAATCAGATACGCCTGCGTCTCGGGAAAGGTAATTGCATTATGAAGCGACGTACCCTGCTGCGCCCATCCGTCGACATTGCCCATGCCGGCGTTATAGGCGGCGATGGCACTATCCGTCGACCCGTTGAAATAGGCGAGAAGATACGAGAGGTATGCGCAGCCAAACTCGATATTCGTAGCCGGATCGTTAAGATTGTCGGCCGAATACTCCCCTCCGTCGACAAGGCCCTTGGCAATCATATCCTGGGCAGTCTCGGGCATCAGCTGCATCAATCCCTGAGCACCCTGATTCGACTCGGCCTCGGGATCCCAATTCGATTCCGACTTAATGACAGCGCACACCAGATACGGATCCAGATTATGCGAAATACTGGATTGCTTTACATACGCCTCGTAGTCAATCGGATACAGCGGCTTAAAGAAAGCGGCAGGGGCACACGAGTAGACGAGCGAAATAAGGCCGAAGACGAACACAACGGCAAGTGGCGCCACGCGATACCACGTAAAGAAACGTGCCTTAGGCATCGGCCTCCTCCTTATCCGGAGTATCTATAAACCCGTGGCATGCAAGCCATGAGTCAAGCTGCTCAAAGAGCGAATTATCGCCTGCGGCATTATCAATCACCGTTGTAGCGAGATTGCACAGCGCAAACTCATCGGGCTGGCAAGCAGAACGAGCATCGAAATCGGATGGCTCCATGCCACGTTGAATAGCGCGCTCGCGACGAACTGACAAAGGGGCGCTGATGACCAGAATTTCATCAGCCAAGCCAAATGCATCCTCAAAACCAGTCGGAGCAGAAACCTCGACCACCGCAAAGGGATAACGGGGAGATGAAACCGTACAACAAACCGGATCGAGAATCCTAAGCGAAAGCTGTTCAATCAGAACGGGATGCACGATGCCATTGAGCCGTGCGACCGAATCAGGAGAAGCGAAAGCTCGAGAAGCGAGGATGCTGCGGCGAATGCCGCCTTCCTCATCCAAAATGTCCCAACCGAATTCATCCGCGAGAGTATTGACGATATCAGAGCCCGGCACATACAGAGATTTTGCAAGCTCATCCAGATCGATAAGCATAGCGCCACGAGATTCGAAATAGCGGCAGGCCGTCGACTTACCCGAAGCAATATTGCCCAAGACAAATACGGTAAACATCAAGCCCTCCCTAACGCCAATGCGAGTAATTATCGCTCAAATACACTAGAAGGACTCAAAATACAGCCAAAGAGTAAGAGCGCATACGGGGGAGGTAGGTCCCAAAGCACAACGTGTATACAACGCAAAAAGGGGGAGGCCGCGAGGCCTCCCCCTTCTAAGTTCAAGCGTACGGCTCGGTGCCGTCCACCGGTCAGCGGCGCCCTGGCCTCCCACGGGCTGACCCCGCAGTACTCTCGGCGCGATGGGGCTTAGCTTCCGGGTTCGGAACGGGACCGGGCGTGCCCCCCATGCTCTGGCCGCTGACCGGTGGGCGGCGCCCACCGTTACGGTGTCCTGGGTCTCACCTTACACGTGCCCTGGGGGCCGCATGGCGCATAGGGGAGATGACTCGGGGGCATCCTCGTGCCCGGACCGCGCCTAAGAGCGCATGTCCCGCGGGCCGCGAGGTGCGGTTCCGGAAGAGCTCGGGCGATTAGTGCGGCTCGGCTGAGGACGTCGCCGCCCTTGCACCTGCCGTCTATCGACCAGGTAGTCTACCTGGGCCCTTACCGGAAGGAGAACTAATCCCTGGAACGGCTTCCCGCTTAGATGCCTTCAGCGGTTATCCGCGCCGCACGCGGCTACCCGGCCGTGCCGTTGGTCGACAACCGGTTCACCGGAGGTGCGTCCACCCCGGTCCTCTCGTACTGGGGGCAGCCTCCATCGATTCTCCTGCGCCCACGGAGGATAGGGACCGAACTGTCTCACGACGTTCTGAACCCAGCTCGCGTACCGCTTTAAACGGCGAACAGCCGTACCCTTGGGACCTGCTCCAGCCCCAGGATGCGATGAGCCGACATCGAGGTGCCAAACCTTGCCGTCGATGTGGACTCTTGGGCAAGATCAGCCTGTTATCCCCGGAGTACCTTTTATCCGTTGAGCGACGGCCCACCCACTCGGGGCCGCCGGATCACTAGAGCCTGCTTTCGCACCTGCTCGGCTTGTGGGCCTCGCAGTCAAGCCCGCTTGTACTCTTGCATTCAAAAGGACGGTTGCCGACCGTCCCGAGCGGACCTTCGCGCGCCTCCGTTACCCTTTAGGAGGCGACCGCCCCAGTCAAACTGCCCGCCTGGCACGGTCCCCGAGCCGGTTGACGGCCTCGGGTTAGGACGCCGGTCGCGCGAGGGCAGTATTCCAAGGGCGGCTCCCCGGGGGCTGGCGCCTCCGGATCTGTGCCTCCTGCCTATCCTCTACACGCGGGACCAGCGGCCAATGCCAAGCTGCAGTGAAGGTTCACGGGGTCTTTCCGTCCTTCCGCGGGTAAGTCGCATCTTCACGACCAGTGCAATTTCACCGGGTCCATGGTCGAGACAGCGCCCAAGTCGTTGCGCCTTTCGTGCAGGTCGGAACTTACCCGACAAGGAATTTCGCTACCTTAGGACCGTTATAGTTACGGCCGCCGTTTACCGGGGCTTGGCTTCGGGGCTTCGCCTTAACGGCTAACTCCTCCGCGTGACCTTCCGGCACCGGGCAGGCGTCAGACCCTATACGTCGCCTTGCGGCTTCTGCAGAGTCCTGTGTTTTTGGTAAACAGTCGCTTGGGCCTCTCCACTGCGGCCCGCCTCCGCTCCCCGGGCAAGCCGGTTCACGTACGCGCGGGCACCCCTTCTCCCGAAGTTACGGGGCCATTGTGCCGAGTTCCTTGACCATGGTTGACCCGATCGCCTCGGTATGTTCTACCCACCCACCTGTGTCGGTTTGCGGTACGGGCGCGCACGCGCCTGCCTAGGGGTTTTTCTAGGGACCTCGGGCTCACTCGCTTCGCTCAGTCGCTTCGTCCGGAGCCTCGCCCTTCGTGCGGACCGGATTTCCCTGGTCCGCGGGCCGCGCTCCATCACGGGGACGTCCAGAACCCCGCCGAGCCACCCCCATCCGTCGCCCCGTCGGTCGTAGCGCCGCGTGCGCGGTGCAGGAATGTCTGCCTGCTGCGCGTCGGCTACGCCTACCGGCCTCGCCTTAGCCCCCGACTGACCCTGGGAGGATTAGCCTTGCCCAGGAAACCTCGGGTTCACGGCGGACGAGTTACTCTCTCGTCTCTCGCTACTCATGCCAGCATTCTCACTCCCATGCGCTCCACCGTCGGTCGCCCTCCGGCTTCTCCGCCCATGGGAAGCTCCCCTACCGATTCTAATGAATTAAAATCCCGCCGCTTCGGTGTCCAGCTTAGCCCCGTGTATTGTCGGCGCATGTCCACTCGACCAGTGAGCTGTTACGCACTCTTTGAATGCATGGCTGCTTCTAAGCCAACATCCTGGTTGTCTGGGCGGACGCACATCCTTTGCCACTCGGCTGGAACTTGGGGACCTTAGCGGGCGGTCCGGGCTGTTTCCCTCTCGAGCACACAGCTTAGCCCACATGCTCTGACTGCCGCGCTCTGGGCCGCCGGCATTCGGAGTTCGGTTGGATTCGGTAGGCGGCGAAGCCCCCTCGTCCATCCGGTGCTCTACCTCCGGCGGTGAACGCGCGACGCTAGCCCTAAAGCTATTTCGGGGAGAACGAGATATCTCCGGGTTTGATTGGCCTTTCACCCCTATCCGCAGGTCATCGCCGCCGTTTTCAACCGACGTGCGTTCGGCCCTCCACGGGGTCTTACCCCCGCTTCAGCCTGCCCACGGATAGCTCACCCGGCTTCGCGTCCGCGGCGCGGGACTCAAGTCGCCCTGTTAAGGCTCGCTTTCGCTTCGGCTCCCTTTCGGTTAACCTCGCCCCGCGCCAGCGACTCGCTGGCTCATTCTACAAAAGGCACGCCGTCACAACTAAAAGTTGCTCCGACTGCTCGTGGGCGCACGGTTTCAGGTACTGTTTCACTCCCCTCCCGGGGTGCTTTTCACCTTTCCCTCACGGTACTGGTGCGCTATCGGTCACAGGGTAGTACTCAGGCTTGGATGGTGGTCCACCCAGGTTCGGACCGGGTTTCACGTGCCCGGCCCTACTCAGGGACCGCGTCGCGCCGTCCGGTCTGGGTTCGCGTACGGGGCTGTCACCCGCTGCGGCCGGCCCTCCCATGCCGTTCCGCTCCCCAGCCGGACCTGCGCCCGGGGGCGGCAGCCCCCGGATGCGCGGCCCTGCAACCCCGTCGGCGGAACCCCTGCCGGGTATGCCCGCTCGACGGTTTGGCCATCGGTCCCCTTTCGCTCGCCGCTACTCGGGGAGTCTCGAGATTGATTTCCTCTCCTCCGGGTACTTAGATGTTTCAGTTCCCCGGGTTGTCCTCCCCCCGCCTATGTGTTCAGCGGGGGGATATGCACACTGCTGTGCATGGGTTCGCCCATTCGGAGACCCCCGGGTCGAAGGATGTGTGCTCCTCGCCGGGGATTATCGCAGCTTGCCGCGTCCTTCATCGGCTCCCTGTGCCAAGGCATCCGCCGTGCGCCCGTGGTATCTTGCGGGACCGCATCGGGCCCGCGGGATATCCACGTGTCGCTAAAGTTAATTAATCGATATCATGAATAGCGCTCGTATGTCGCAATTCGGGTATCTCATACCGCGGCACAGTGTCTTCACTGTGCTCGCGATCAGATGCTCCTCACTCATTATTAAGTGAATTCTTCTTGTTTGGATCGGATGAATGATTGCTATCATTCTGTCTGATAAATCGCAGAAAAGAATCGAGTCTGGAAGAATTGGATCTTCCATCTCTCTCCTATCGCTATGCGGCTCTCAAGGTACGCGGGTGCGACCCCGGGGACCGGGTGCTGCGGGGACTTCATCGCGGGCGACATCCACCGGACGGGCTCCTGCCCTCTATTCGAGTTAAAGTTTGTCTCTCTAGAAGATTTATCTCCCTAGAAAGGAGGTGATCCAGCCGCACCTTCCGGTACGGCTACCTTGTTACGACTTCACCCCCCCTCACCCTCCACACCTTCGGCGCCTCCCCCCCTTGCGGTTGGGCCGGCGACTTCGGGTGCAGACGACTCGGGTGGTGTGACGGGCGGTGTGTACAAGGCCCGGGAACGCATTCACCGCGGCATGCTGATCCGCGATTACTAGCAACTCCGACTTCATGGGGGCGGGTTGCAGCCCCCAATCCGAACTGGGGCCGGCTTTCCGGGATCCGCTCCCCCTCGCGGGGTGGCATCCCTCTGTACCGGCCATTGTAGCACGTGTGCAGCCCAGGGCATAAGGGGCATGATGACTTGACGTCGTCCCCGCCCTCCTCCGCCTTGACGGCGGCGGTCCCGCGTGGGTTCCCGGCATCACCCGATGGCAACACGCGGCGGGGGTTGCGCTCGTTGCGGGACTTAACCCAACATCTCACGACACGAGCTGACGACAGCCATGCACCACCTGTATGGGCTCCTCTCGGCCACGGGGTCTCCCCCGCTTCACCCATATGTCAAGCCCTGGTAAGGTTCTTCGCGTTGCTTCGAATTAAGCCACATGCTCCGCTGCTTGTGCGGGCCCCCGTCAATTCCTTTGAGTTTTAGCCTTGCGGCCGTACTCCCCAGGCGGGACGCTTAATGCGTTGGCTGCGGCACGGGGGGATCGTCCCCCCACACCTAGCGTCCATCGTTTACGGCTGGGACTACCAGGGTATCTAATCCTGTTCGCTCCCCCAGCTTTCGCGCCTCAGCGTCGGTCTCGGCCCAGAGGGCCGCCTTCGCCACCGGTGTTCCACCCGATATCTGCGCATTCCACCGCTACACCGGGTGTTCCACCCTCCCCTACCGGACCCAAGCCGCGGAGGTTCCGGGGGCTTCGGGGGGTTGAGCCCCCCGCTTCGACCCCCGGCCTGCCGGGCCGCCTACGCGCGCTTTACGCCCAATGAATCCGGATAACGCTCGCCCCCTACGTATTACCGCGGCTGCTGGCACGTAGTTAGCCGGGGCTTCTTCTGCAGGTACAGTCTTGACTCTTCCCTGCTGAAAGCGGTTTACGACCCGAAGGCCTCCGTCCCGCACGCGGCGTCGCTGCGTCAGGGTTCCCCCCATTGCGCAAGATTCCCCACTGCTGCCTCCCGTAGGAGTCTGGGCCGTGTCTCAGTCCCAATCTGGCCGGTCGGTCTCTCAACCCGGCTACCCGTTGTCGGCACGGTGGGCCGTCACCCCGCCGTCTACCTGATGGGCCGCGGAGCCATCCCCTCCCGTCGGGGCTTTAGCCGGGGTGCCATGCGGCACCCCGGGGTATCCGGTATTACCCGTCCTTTCGGGCGGCTATCCCGGGGGGAGGGGGCAGGTTCTCCACGTGTTACTCAGCCGTTCGCCACTCGCTTCTATCCGAAGATAGGTGCCGTTCGACTTGCATGTGTTAGGCGCGCCGCCAGCGTTCATCCTGAGCCAGGATCGAACTCTCCGTCCAAAATAAATGGGCTTCGAGCCCGTCCGGTCCTCACAACTATTAGCTGATCGGTTCCGTTCGATTCATATGGTTCTAGTATAGGAAAAGGAATTTCTCGGGGCCGCCTCTCGGCGGCCTTGCGAAAAACAAATCCAAGTTAGACCATTTCAAATGGTTCGATGTCTGCCCGGATGCGACACTGAAGTAAGTGTCCATCCTCGCAGTATCCGGTTCTCAAGGTGCACGCCTGGCGGCTGGTCCGGTCCGACCGGGCCGCGCGGCAAGGAGATATATTGCCAGACCGGAGGGGCGCCGTGGGCGGGAATTCCACTCTTCACAAGTCCTACACAATACATCGCTTCCTATATAAGTAATAGAAAGGCTGGTGCAGAAATACTGCACGTATCAGATGATGACCCTTCGGTTAAGAGATATATAAAGATCGGTCACCTGTAAGTGTCTATCTACCCGCGCTTTTGCTATATAAACCAGCGCTTCAGATAAAAAGAGGGAGCGCCGCGCACAACGCGACACTCCCCTAGCGATTCAAGAGAATCTATTAGGCCTCGAGAGCCTTCTTGGCGATGGTAGCCAGCTCGTTGAAGGACTCGATGTCCTCGTAAGCCATCTGAGCCAGGACCTTGCGGTCGAGCTCGATGCCGGCAACCTTCAGGCCGTGCATGAACTGAGAGTAAGAGATGTCGTTCAGGCGAGCAGCAGCGTTGATACGAGTGATCCAAAGAGAACGGATCTCGCGCTTCTTGTTGCGGCGATCACGATACTGATACTGCAGGGAGTGCTGGACCTGCTCTTTAGCATGCTTGTAAGTACGCGAAGCGGCACCGTAGTAACCCTTCGCACGGTGCATAACGGTACGGCGCTTCTTCTTGGCGGCAACAGCGCGCTTAATACGTGCCATGTTCTATCAACTCCTAGACGGTAAAACGAAAAACGGGAACGCGAACTTAGGCGAGACGCGACTTGATGACCTTGCGGTCGGCAGCGGCAATCTCGGTCTCCTGACGGAAGCCACGCTTACGCTTGGTGGACTTCTTGCTCAGGATGTGGCTCTTGAAAGCCTTGGCGCGCATAAGCTTGCCGGTACCAGTCTTGCGGAAACGCTTCTTGGTGCCGCTGTGGGACTTCATCTTAGGCATGAAATACTCCTTAATCGGTTACAGAACACTAGTTACTTAGTATCGCTTGCCGCTTTATCCTCATCGAAGGCGCCCTTAATCGGGGCGAGCAGCATAAGCATGTTACGGCCTTCCATCTTAGGCTTGGACTCGACCGTAGCGTAAGGCTTGAGATCCTCGGCGAGACGCTCGAGAACGTTAAGGCCCTGCTCCGGGTGAGCCATCTCGCGGCCGCGGAACATGATGGTGATCTTAACGCGTGCGCCCTTCTTGAGGAAACGCAGAACGTGGCCCTTCTTGGTCTCGTAGTCGCCAACGTCGATCTTGGGTCGGAACTTCATTTCCTTGACCTCGACCTTGGACTGGTTCTTACGAGCAGCCTTGGCCTTCATGGCCTGCTGGTACTTGAACTTACCGTAGTCCATGACCTTGCAGACCGGCGGCTCCGCGTTGGGAGCGATCTCGACCAGGTCGAGACCCTGATCGTCGGCGACGCGCTGGGCATCGCGAATGGCGAACAGGCCGAGCTGAGAGCCATCGACGCCAATCAAACGGCACGACGATGCAGTGATCTCGTCGTTGATGCGAGTGTCATCAGACTTAGCTATTTTCCCTACCTCCATTCATAAAAAAATAACCCGGCGCTTCTCAGCAACCAGGTCGTACACATAGACTTCCTCGATTTGAGGAAGGGAATCTAAGTTGTATGACCAGTCAGCTGCTCATTGGCGCCAAAAGGTGGGAACCCTCGGGTTCCTCTTTAGGGCATTGCGGGAACAACGCCTTGCGAATAATAACACGTACAGCGCGTTATCACATTACGTACACGAAAAGGGGCCTTGACCCCCTTGAACGCTCGCTTGCATGTATGGTGCCCGAGGCGAGACTCGAAGGGCCTTCGCTTCGCGAAGCCCCGGGGTTCGGACGCGTGGCGCCCTCGCCACGCTCCGCTACAAACAGGCCGCAGGCCTGTTTGCTTAACGCTTCGCGCGCTCACGCGAGTTCGGCACGAAAAAGGGGGCCGCAACCCCCTTGAACGCTCACTTGCATGTATGGTGCCCGAGGCGAGACTCGAACTCGCACGTTGTTGCCAACGGTGGATTTTGAGTCCACTGCGTCTGCCAATTCCGCCACTCGGGCACGCAATGCGTGAGTTAGTTTATCACAGCTTTCTACCGATTAGTCCGAAAATGGAACTTCGAGCATTTCGATAAGCTCAACCTTGCGTAACATCTCCCGCTTACGACATCCACGTCCGTCAACCGAGGCCTCGCCCATCTGGTTGTCATAGGGATCCTCGCGCATGCCATCGAGAGCAGGCACAAATTCAGCCTGGAATCGATTGTTGGCCACCATACGCCACGGGTCGAGATTGCCAAAGTAGTGACGACGACGCCACTCCTCCCCCATCCTACGAGCAGAAGATCCAAATGACACGTCGGCGTTGAGCCAACCGGTCTGCGGCGTATAGAACTCTGCCCAGTCGTGCGGCCCCACCGAATCGGGCGCAACATACAGGCCGCTCTGCCAACGGGCAGGCACGCCCGCGATACGGCACATGGTGATGAACGTGAGCGCCATAACGCCGCAATCGCCACGGAGCGAATGCGCGCAGTCATCGGCAATAGATCCCAAAAGCAGGTACGGCGGCTGATAGCGATAGTCGATATGCTGCGTCAGGTAATCATAGATAGCACGAGCGCGATCGAGCGGATCCTCGAGCCCGTCAATAACACGCTCCGTCAGCTGTCGCAGGTACGGCGTAAACGCAATGTGCGGACGGTCCTCGGAAGTGTCCTCGGGCAGCGGCGTGTCCATACAGGGATGCGATGGGAGCGCACCACCATAGATATCGCAATAGGCGGCATCGATGTGATAGCGATAGGTCACCGAGAATGAATGTTCAGTCGAAGATGTCCAAGAGGCAGTACGAGCCGAAACGTTTTCAGAGGCAACGGTACCCTCCGACGTCATATCGAGAACCTCGATATGAGACTGTTGACGACAGGCGGCGGCAACGGGAAGCCACGCACGAACGGCCTCCCCCTCAAGAGCTCCGGGGACAGACACGGATGCCTTTAGGGTGATGACGCGAGACAGCCCATTCTGCGATTCCATCTCCTTGAGCATCTGGTTGCGTAGCGCAATTCCGTCCACAGGATCGGGACGCATGCCGGGGACCTCTTTGGGATACACGCGAAGCGAATTGAGGAAGTTGTCGAGAACGAACAGCTCGCCATCGATAAAGCGCCAGTCAATACGCTTACGATCAATCAGGTCGTCAAACTGCTCTTCGGTAAACTCTGGCCACTCCTCGCGAATCATCGCAATGGCTCGATCACGCGACACCGAAAAATGAAGCGGCGTCTCGAGCATGCGATACCGCTCGGCGCGAACGCAGGCGGCCAGCGAAGGCTCGGGATTCTGTTCCAAAAGGCGATCGCAGGCAGCAACAGCCTGCGTCAAATACCCGGCATCCTTAAGACGAAGAATCTCGGGCGGCAGTCCAACATCGAGATGACGAAAGTCATCACAGCAAACATCAACAGAGCAACCAACAGGACCCTCATCAATAACCTTCCCATCCGAAGGCAGCACATCAATAACAGCCATACCAAAACTCCAAGTCACTAGAACGCTTGAAGCCCATTGTAGCGAGATAAAAAGAAAGCCCCAATAAAGGAACCCTCAACACCGATAAACGGTACCTATAAAAATGAATTCAGCCCAGTAACCCTGCGGCGTTAAACGAAGGAAGCCCCGTCCCCCGGAACTGTTTCCTTGGCGCGACTTCTGGCGAAGCCAGGTGAGCGCAAAGGAAACAGTGTAGGGGGACGGGGCTTCCGGCGGGAAGTTTAGCGACGCTTACGCCTTGTTGACGGAGCCAAACTCCTCCATGAGCTCCTTGGTGCGGGCAACGATGTTGTCGCGACCAGGCTTGAGGAGCTTGCGGGGATCGAAGCCCTTGCCCTGCTGATCCTTGCCAGCCTCGATGTACTCGCGGACGCCCTTGGCGAAGACGAGCTGCAGGTCGGTGTTGACGTTGATCTTGGAGATGCCCAGGGAAATGGCCTTCTTGATCTGATCCTCGGGGATGCCGGTACCACCGTGCAGAACGAGGGGCAGGTCGCCGGTCTGAGCCTTGATCTCGCCCAGACGCTCGAAGGAAAGGCCAGCCCAGTCGGCAGGGTACACGCCGTGGATGTTGCCGATACCGCAGGCAAGGAAGTCGACGCCCAGGTCAGCAATCTGCTTGCACTCAGCAGGATCAGCGAGCTCGCCGCTGGAGGTCACGCCATCCTCGGTGCCGCCGATGCCGCCGACCTCGGCCTCGATGGACATGCCCTTGGAGTGGGCAAGCTCAACGAGCTCCTTGGTGCGGTCGAGGTTAAGCTGGAAGGTCTCCTCGTGAGAGCCGTCATACATGATGGACGTGAAGCCGGCCTCGATGCACTTGAAGCAGTCCTCGTAAGAACCGTGATCGAGGTGAAGGGCGACGGGAACGGTAACGCCCGTGGCCTCGACGGCAGCCTTGACCATGTCGGCGCAGACCTTGAAACCGCCCATCCACTTAGCGGCACCAGCGGTGCACTGAAGGATCAGCGGAGACTTGGCCTCCTCGGCGGCCTGGAGAATAGCCAGCGTCCACTCGAGGTTGTTGGTGTTGAAGGCACCGAGACCGTACTTGCCGGCCTCGGCCTTCTTGAGCATGTCTGCTGCGTTGACGAGCATAAAAGAAACCTCCTGTAAGGTTGCTCCGATAACGCCTGAGATTTTACCACGACATACCCGAGCATAAACGTTCGTTTGTTCACGAATACCATCCGATTGGACAAATTTTGACCGTTTGCCCCACAGAATCGACCCACTGGGGAAAATAGCTTGACGATTGAGCGGTCTTCGTGGTTCGAAAGACGGCTTCGAGCCTACATCTGCATAAACGGATTCTGCATAAGTTCGCGCGCTATCGTGGTCGAATCGCCATGGCCCGTCAAGCAAACGGTATCGGGCGGAAGCGTCTTGGCAAGTTTGGAGAGCGAACGCATAATCGCCGCCTCGTCACCGCCGGAAAGATCGGTACGACCGTGGCTGCCCGGGAAAAGCGTGTCGCCCACAAAGGCGATGTTCCCCTGCTCGGTCGCGGCGAACAGGACGATGCCGCCCGGCGTATGCCCCGGCGTCTCGATCACCTGCAGGCAGATATCGCCCAATTCAATCGTATCGCCCTCGGCAAGCAGCCGCGTCGGCTCGCCCGGATCGGGCGTCTCAATACCCCACATGGCGCGCTGCTCCTCGATATTTGCGCGAGGCACCGTCACGTCCTTAGCGCACAACTCATATAGTGCGCTGTCGCCAACGACAGCTCGAACCCCGGCGACCCCGCCAACATGGTCGGCATGACCGTGCGTGCAGACAGAGCCGAGTACGCGAACCTCGGGATGCGCGGTGCGGATATGCTCCACAAGACGCTCGCCCTCCCACGCAGGGTCGATGATCACGCACTCATTGTTCGAAATAACTGCATAGCTATTGGTCTGAATGGGACCGTTTACGAGCGTCTCGATCTCGACCGATCCCTTGGGAGTTAAATCCAAGGACACAGCACTCATGTCCCTCTCCTCTCTATAGAACTCGAGGCATCAAACGATGCCTCGAGTGTAGCGAATATCGATAATGTGTCTCGTGCGTCGCGACTAAACGCGGCGCTTAAGCTGGGCTCCACCCTCGCCGGGCATCAGACGGCGAGCGTCGTAGACCGAATCGACACTGCTGATGGAAGCCAGCAGCGGATCCAGACCGCTCGCGTCCGAGATCTCGACCATAAAGCGCAGGGTTGCAATACCCTCGCGGTTGGTCGACGTGGCGGCAGAAAGGATATTGCCGCCCGCATCGCCAATGGCAATGGTGACATCCTTGAGCAGGCCCATGCGGTCCAGGCACTCGACCACGACCTCGACCTGGAAGAGGGTGTCGGCAGCGCCGTCCCACTCCACATCGATCATGCGCTCGGGATGTTCCATAAGACCCTTGACGTTGGGGCAGTTGGCGCGATGCACCGAAACGCCACGACCGCGCGTGATGAAGCCGACGATGTCGTCACCCGTCACGGGGTTGCAGCAATGAGCCAGACGGACCAGCAGGCCGCTGTTGCTCTCGCCCTTGACGATAATGCCGTTACTGGCGCTCTTGCCGCGCTTTTGCGGCTTGCGGTTGGAGCCGCGAGCGGGCTGCTTCACGACCTCGGCGATAGCCTCGGCCTTGGTGAGCTGTTCCTCGGGCTTGGGGTCCAAGATTTGCTCGACCTTATTGCCCACAGCGCGCGGGGCAACCTTGCCGGCGCCGACGGCGGCAAACAGGTCCTCGAGCTGCTTGAAGTTAAACTGCTCCGCCACGGCGTTGAGTGCACGCGTCGAACGCGGCGTAGAAATGCCATAGCCACGCTTACGCAGGTCCTTGGCCAGCATATCGCGACCGGCGGCAGCGTCGTCGTCCTTGGTCGCAGCGGCAAAATAGCGGCGGATCTTTGACTTGGCGGAAGGTGTCTTAACGATCTTGAGCCAATCGCGCGACGGCTTGGAACTCTTGTTAGTCAGGATCTCGACACGGTCACCCGTCTTAATCTCGTGCGTGAGCGGAGCCACCGCACCGTTGATTTTGGCGCCGACGCAGTGGTTTCCCACCTCGGTGTGAACGGCATAGGCAAAGTCGAGCGGCGTGGAGCCGGCACGAAGCGCCATGACCTCGCCTTTGGGCGTGAAGACAAAGATCTCCTGATCGAACAGATCGACCTTCAGCGAGTGCAGGTATTCCTTGGCATCGGTGATCTCGTCGGAAGCCGCCCAATCGAGCGAATGCTTGAGCCAGTTGATCTGGTCGTCCAAACGTTGAGCGTCATTGGTCTTGGAAGCAGACGATCCGCCCGACTTCTTATATAGCCAGTGGGCGGCAATGCCGTACTCGGCCTGCTCATGCATCTCGTAGGTTCGAATCTGAATCTCGAGCGGACGAGCCGTAGGGCCGATGACCGTCGTGTGGAGCGACTGGTAGTTATTGACCTTGGGCATGGCGATATAGTCTTTAAAGCGACCAGGCATGGGGTGCCACAGCGTATGCACCGCACCGAGCGTGGAGTAGCAATCGCGCACCGAATGGGTAATTACGCGCAGCGCCACCAGGTCGTAGATCTCGGAGAACTCCTTGCCCTTGCGCTTCATCTTTTGGTAGATGGACCAATAGTGCTTGGAGCGGCCGTTGATCTGGAAGTCCTCCAGACCAATGCGGTTGAGCTCATCGGTAAGCGTCTTGATGGTCTCGGCAAGGTAGCGCTCGCGGACCTCGCGCGACTCAGCCACCATGCGCGCGATGCGCTGGTAGGCATCGGGCTCCAGGTAGAAGAAGGACAGGTCCTCGAGCTCCCACTTAATAGAGCTCATGCCCAGACGGTCGGCCAGGGGCGCATACACGTCCATGGTCTCGCGCGCCTTAAACAGGCGACGATCCTCGCGCAGGGCTGCCAGCGTTCGCATGTTGTGCAGACGATCGGCAAGTTTAACGATGATGACGCGAATGTCCTTGGACATGGCGAGGAACATCTTGCGCAGCGTAAGCGCCTGCTTCTCGTCCATGCTATCGACTTCGATGTTGGTGAGCTTGGTCACGCCATCGACGAGCTCGGCCACCGTATCGCCAAACAGGCCGGAAACATCGGCGAGCGAGGTCTCAGTATCCTCGACGGTATCGTGCAGCAGCGCGGCGCACACCACATCGCAGTCCATCTTGAGATCGGCCAAAATGATGGCAACCTCGACGGGATGGTTGATGTACATCTCACCCGAGCGCCGCTTTTGGTTGCAGTGCTTCTCGGCGGCAAAGCAGTAGGCCTGCTCCACCTTGGAGAAGTCATCCTCATTCATATATTTGAGGCACAGGCGCTCCAGCTTGTCGTAGCTGTCCGCCATAATCTCGGGCGGCAGCTCATCAGCATGCTTATAGTGCTCCATCTCAGAAAAAGGCTGGAGGGTGGAATCATGGGCGGTACGGGCTGCGGCATCCATCGAGGTCCCCTTCCCCTAGGCCCGCGGTGCGATCGGGCGGTTAACTTTGGCTAGCATATCAGAAGCGCACGAATCGAGCGCCCAACTCCGGAAAGCCGAGAACTCCATGCGCGAGCGCAAGCCCTCCAAATAGCGAATTGACCTGCTTAATTGCACGCGACCGGGGTTTTCGGCCATCGCGATGCGGCGGGTGTCGTCAAACCCCGAAACGCGACAGAAACCAAGCTCTTCGAAGATTCCCAGGCCGCTTTCCACCGAGCGCTCGTCGACCGGCGTGCGAGCATCGATGGCAAGGCACATCTGCGCGATGTCGATATCGCTCGCGCTAAAGGAATCGTTCCCCGTCTTGCCACGGTTGGAGCGCCACATGGTCTGCAGCGCTCGATAGAGCGTGACAAGCTCATCGCGCTCGGGCGCGTAACAATCGAGCAGGCGCTCATTAATACGAGCGTCACGCGACGAATAGAGCAGGTGAATCACGGCGGGCTGGCCATCGCGGCCGGCACGGCCACTCATCTGGTTAAACTCAATCGCACCAAACGGCATGTGGTAGAGCACGACATGGCGGATATCGGGCAGGTTGACGCCCTCACCAAAAGCCGAGGTTGAAACGATGCAGCTGAGACTTCCGTCTCTAAAGGCTTCCTCAACACGGCGGCGATCGGAGCGCGCAAGCCCGGCGTTATAGAACGCGATATGGGTCGCACAGTCAGGCACGCGTTTGCGCAACGTCTTGGCAAGCGCCACGGACTGGTCGCGCGAGTTCACGTAAATGACGGTCTTCTCCCCCGTCGCCACGATCGACACCAGGCGATTTTCGCGGCTCGCAAGGTCACGGTCGTCCTCGAGCTGCAGGTTCTCGCGAACGGTCTCGTCGACCACCGTCCTGGTAATCGGTAATACACGAGCAAGCTCCGCCACGACCGGAGCCGTCGCGGTAGCCGTTGCCGCCATGACAACGGGGTCGCCCAGGGCCTTGAGGATATCGGGCATGTCGAGATAGGCGCTGCGGTCGCCGCCCTTGGCAAGACCGGCATGGTGCGCCTCATCGATAACGACAAAGCCGATACGTCCAGAACGCGCAAAGCGATCGCGATGGATAGACAGGAACTCCGGCGTCGTGAGAACGATGCCGGTGCGGCCCGAAGCCAGGCCGGCAAACACGTCATCGCGCGCCGCTTCCACGGTCTCGCCAGTCAGCACGCCTACGCCAATGCCGAGCGCGGCCATCGTCGAGGAAAGGTGATAGGCCTGGTCGGCAACGAGCGCGCGCAGCGGATAGACAAAGATACTCGCACGCCCGCGAAGAACCGCCTCACGCGCGGCATGCACATGGAAGATAAGAGACTTGCCGCGCCCCGTTCCCATAACGGCCAGAACACTTTGGTGATCGGCCAGGGCATCAAGCGCCTCAACCTGCGCGCGGTGCGGCTGGTTCGATCCGATAAAGCTGTGAATGAGCGAGCGCGTGAGCTCAGTATAGGAAAGCTGGGCAAGCGTCTCGCGTTTACGCGACTCCAGGCGCAGTCCAGAATCCGCCGGTTGTACGCCGCGGCGAAGCTCACATGCCGGGTCGTCAACGCTGGGTGCCGTGGTATCGCGGACCAAGACATCTTTGATCATGAGCTTGGGCTTCACACGTCCCTGCCAATGCTCGGCAACGGCCTCGAATACCAAGTCGACGGCGCTGTCGCAATTGATAAGCCTATCGATCTGCGGCACACGAAACATAATGGCAGGCACACTCGCGGCTCCATCCGTCGCCACGAAGCGCATATGCTCGCCGGTCTTACCCACCACGGCACGATCACACATCGTCACGCCCTCGGCAGCCAGCAGCGGCACCTTATTACCCTGGCCAAACGGCTCAAGGCGGGAAATCTGCTCGATGGTCTCGATATTCAATTCGGAAAGGTCGACCGTGGCGGCAACCTCATCGGTGTCTTCAAAGTCCTCGGCGGGAAGCTCGGACAGCACGGCGGAAAGGCGGCGGCGGAACTCGTCGAGCTTGGATGCCTCGATGGTCACACCCACCGCACCGGCATGTCCGCCGCGACGAATCAGCAGGTCGGAACAGCGCTCGACGGCGTCAAACAGGTTAACTTTGCCCACCGAGCGACCAGAACCGCGCGCGATACCGTCCTCGATCGAGAACAGCAGCGCCGGCACGTGATAGCGGTTGGTCAGACGGCTTGCCACGATGCCCTTGACGCCCTCGTGCCAGCCTTCGCCGCCCACAACGATCGCGCGTCCGCCGTCATAGGTCTTCTCGACCTTTGCCATGGCATCGCGCGTGAGCTCCGCCTCGATCTCACGGCGCTGGCGGTTGATTTCCTCGAGCTCAGCCGCCAGCGCACTTGCTTCGATGGGATCGCGGGCAAGCAGCAGGTCGAGCGCCAGCTTGGGATCGGCCATGCGACCGGCAGCGTTTAAGCGGGGAATGAGCGAGAACGATAGGCCATCCGCCGTAATGCTCGAAAGGTCCGCCTTGGCGAGCGCGGCAAGCGCGATATAGCCGGGGCGAGCGGTTACGCGCATCTGCTGGATGCCCTCGGCAACCAGCGCACGGTTCTCGGGCGTGAGCGGCATCATGTCGGACACGGTGCCCAGCGCCGCGACCTCGATTAGCGAACGCCAATACGACGGCTTGCCCAGGCGCTCACCCAGGACTTGCACCAGCTTGAGCGCCACACCAGCACCGGCAAGTTCACGCGAGGGCCCCTCATCCTCGAGCTTGGGGTCGGTCAGGGGCACACCCTGCGGCACCTGGTCGGAGGGCTCGTGATGGTCCGTGACCACCAGATCGATTCCCTGGCTCTCCAAATAGGAAACCTCTTCCTTGGCGGCAATGCCGTTATCGACGGTCACGATCAACTGGGGGCGAGCGAGCTCGTTAACGCGGTCGAGCGCCGCGCGCGAGAGACCGTAGCCCTCGTCAAAGCGGTGCGGGATAAACGGTGTGACATCGACGCCAAACGTCCGCAGCGCCTCGGTCAACAGACAAGTCGACGTAATGCCGTCGACGTCAAAATCACCAAAGACGGCGATGCGTTCGCGGTTGCGGATGGCGTGCTCGACACGATCGGCAACAACCGACATGCCCGGAATGACGAGCGGATCGGCCCAATCACGGTCGAGCGAAGGCGTCAGAAATAGCTGTCCCTCCTCAATCGAGGCAATGCCGTGCGCAACCATAATGCGCGCCACCAGCCTGGGTATGCCCAGGCCAGCCGAAAGCTCCTTTTCGAGCTCGGGGTTTTGCCGAGCGACCGCCCAGCGATGCGTCGTCTTAAGCGATGACATGAGCGCCCTCCCCCGATAGGGGCAGGTCGCCGCGATACCTCTCACGGTTCATAGCGATGAGTCCTCTGTGTATGCCCGCTTCGGCAGGCAGATCTGTTGAACGGGTTTATTATACCGTGCGGCACGGACGCACAACGTCCAGCACGCCGTGGTTTCGATAAACGAGGGCGGTAATGGCCTCGAAATAATCGAGCGTTTCAGCCGCACGGACGCATACGAGCGTCTAGCATATCCATACAAACGAGTTCGCGGATAAAGGGAGTCACGGGACATATGAAGCAATGGGCTGGACTGGGAAAGTTCCTCGCGGGGCATATGCAGATCATCGTTCCGATTTGCGTGGCGCTCGGCGTGCTCTTTCCCCAGCAGATCGGCGTGCTCAAGCCCATTGTTCCCGCCCTCTTCGCCTTTATGACGTTTCAGGGCGCGCTCAGCAACACTTTCCACCAGGTAGCTGAGGTGTTCCACCGTCCCCTGCATCTGATTTTGGCGTTATTTGTCTCGGCCGTGCTCATCCCCATCGCGGCGTATGCCATGGGATCGCTGTTCTTTGGCTCCAACCCCAACCTTGTCTGCGGCATCGTGCTCGAGTACAGCGTGCCCGTGGCCGTCACCGCTTTTATGTGGATCAGCATGTTCGGCGGCAACGGCCCGCTCGCGCTCACCATCATCCTGACGTCCTCGGTTATCTCCCCTGTGACGATTCCGCTCACGCTTAAGCTCTTGCTGGGTGCCACCGTCTCGATCGATGTGCCGAGCATGATGCAAGACATGGCCTTTATGATCGCCATCCCCGCCGTGCTCGGCATCGTGATCAACGAGCTCACGCGCGGATGGGGGCACGAAAAACTCTCCCCCGTGCTCTCGCCCGCCTGCAAATTCATGATGATGGGCGTTATCGCCTCCAACTCCACCGCCATGAGCGAGTACGTGCTGCACATGAACGCGGTGCGCTTGGAAGTCGCCCTCTTTATTTTGGTCTTCGCCATCAGTGGCTTTGTCGTCGGTTTTCTGGTCGCCCATACGCTGCATCTGCCATATAGCGAGACGACCACCATGTGCTTTACCTGCGGCATGCGTAACATCTCTTCGGGCGCCGTCATCGCCACGCAGTACTTTCCGGGCGAAGTCGTGTTTCCCGTCATGTGCGGAACGCTGTTTCAGCAGGTACTCGCCTCGCTTATCGGGCATCTCTTTGAGCGTCTGACCGGCGAGGAGCGCGCCGCCCAGCGCAAGCGCGTCGAAGCCGGCCGCGACGCCATGGCACGCTAGACTGTCCGCATTACGCGGGTGTGAGTCTTGCTATACGAGCGTTTCCAGATGCGCACGCAGGCGCTCAGCATCGATATCGAGCGTTGTCTCAGCATTGACCTGGGCCAAACGATAGCCGACAAAGTAGGGCGAAACCACCCAACGTGGCAGCGCCTTGGCAATGGTCCGACCGCCCAGGTGATAGAAGAACAGGTTGTACGACTCTGCGCGACCACCGTGGTGCTCGTTCAGGATATAGCGCAGAGCTACCTGGATCGCATCGGCGAAGAGATCCGCCTCGGCTTGGTCTCTCGTGTCATCGCTGGCAGCGATTCCCTGCGGGGCTGAAACGTTGACCTCAAAGAACCCCATGATCGGTTCGGTTGAGATGTCGACCGAGATTCTCCCCTGTTGCCAGACACTGATGCCTTCAAAGTTGGCTGAGGCCAGCGCCGCATAGCCGTCCTCCTGTTCCAAGCCCACAATCTGCATGTGTGGATGGACGAGGCTGCCGCCCGAAAGCGGGCCTTTGTTCTTGTACATGAGCACACTGCAGTACTGTTGGGAATCGATCATCTGCTGCCAACAGCCCAGGGCAAACCGCATCACATGATGCAGCTCATCCGGTTCATAGGTCACCAGGTCGGCGTCGTGATTGGCAGACTCGATCAATACGGTCTGACGTGTGGCCCGCAAGGTCTTGAACTTATTCTCGAGCCAGATACAGTCACCATCGCGCTGGATGATGTTGGCAAGTCCCTCCGTGTCGCAAAAGGGGCACGCGGTGCCAGGGCGACGATTATCGTCGGGCTTACCGCTCGCCTGCTGAACGTCAAATACCAGCGCCACGGGTTATACCTCCAGCGGCACGATCTTGGTGCCATGGAGCTCGGAGACGCCTAGCGCCGCCGCGACCGCGTCGCGATTTGCCGTAGTGATGCCGCCGCCGGGAAGGATGGTCAGGCGGTCTCCCGCACACTCGATAAGACGCGACAGATGCTCCAGGTTGTCCTCGATCGGCGTGCCGGCGGCACCGCCGTGCGTCAGGATGCGCGTAACGCCGCAATCGGCGAGTGTGTCGACGGCATCGAGTTGAGCCTCGGGCGAGAGCTGGTCAAACGCCATGTGAAAGGTGATGTCGATGGGCTCACGCTTGCATTCCTCGGTCGCGCAGCCCGCGGCCATCACGAGGGCGCCCAACGTAAGCTCGTCGAGCGCCCATCCGCCAGCGCAGGGCTTGCAGCAGCCAAAGACCAAGCCGTCAACGCCCGCACTCACGGCAAGGCCCAGGTCCATCTCCATCATGCGCAGCTCGTCTTGGTTGTAATGAAAGTCACCGCCACGCGGGCGAATCATGCACATCACTCGCGCGTCATGCTCGTGAGCATAGCTGACTGTAGCGCTGATAACGCCGGCAGAAGGCGTGGTGCCACCAACGGCAAGGTTGTCGCACAGCTCGATGCGCTTTGCACCGACATCGATAGCTGCCGGCACCCGCTCAAAGTTCTCGGCACAAAACTCGTACAGCATAGATAGACCCCCAAAGACAACAGATGTTTTTCCGACGGGCATTATCACACATCCCCATGAAGTTGCGGTGGAATAGGGACTGTTTTGGCGTCTAGCGCCCCCATTTAGTCCCTATTTCACCGCAACTTAAAAAGGGGCGCTGACCGAGATAGTCAGCGCCCCTTTGTTGAATGGATTAACCACCAAGATACGCTTTGCGGACGTTGTCGTCGTGCAGGAGTTCTTGGCCCGTGCCGGTCATGGTGATCTTGCCGGTCTCGAGCACGTAGCCGCGCGTAGCAATCGAAAGCGCCATCTGTGCGTTTTGCTCGACCAGAAGCACCGTGGTGCCGGCCTTGTGCAGGTCCTCGACAATCTGGAAGATCTGCTCAATCAGAATCGGCGCCAGGCCCATGGAAGGCTCGTCGAGCATGAGCAGCTTGGGGTTACTCATAAGGGCGCGCCCCATAACGAGCATCTGCTGCTCGCCGCCCGAAAGGGTGCCGGCGACCTGGCGACGGCGCTCCTTCAGGCGCGGAAACTGCTCGTAGACGCGCTCGAGGCCCGGGACCACCGTGGACTTGGGCTGCGTATAGGCGCCCATCTCCAGGTTCTCCTCGACCGTCATCTGCAAAAAGGCGCGACGACCCTCGGGAACCTGAGCCAGGCCCTTACCAACCAGCTTGTCGGCGGGCGTATGGGTAATGTCCTCGCCCATAAACTTGATGGAGCCGGTCTTAGAGCGCAGGAGGCCCGAGACGGTCTTGAGCGTCGTGGACTTACCGGCACCGTTCGCGCCGATCAGGGCCACGATCTCGCCCTCGTTAACGTTAAAGGAGATGTCCTTGATGGCGTGGATGGCGCCGTACCAGACGTTGATGTTGTAGACGGAAAGCATCGGCTCTGCCATTTAGTTCTCCCCCTTATCCTGCTTGCCCAGATACGCCTCGATAACGGCATCGTTATTCTGGATTTCCTCTGCCGTGCCCTTGGCGATGACCTTACCAAAGTTGAGCACGCAGATGCCCTCGCAGATGTTCATAACGAGCGACATATCATGCTCGATAAGCATGATGGCAATGCCAAAGGTGTCGCGAATCTTGACGATGTTCTCCATGAGCTCCGCGGTCTCGGACGGGTTCATGCCGGCGGCAGGCTCGTCGAGCAGCAGTAGCTTGGGGTTGGTGGCAAGCGCGCGGACGATCTCCAGACGGCGCTGAGCGCCGTAAGGCAACGATCCGGCCTGCTCGTTTGCCAGATGCTCCATATCAAAGATGGACAGCAGCTCCATGGCGCGCTCGTGAGCAGCCTTCTCGTGCTTCCAATACGTCGGCAGGCGCAGCACGCCCTCAAAGCCGGAGTAGCGCTCCTGGTTGTGCAGGCCGACCTTAACGTTATCCTCCACCGTCATGGTGTTGAACAGACGAATGTTCTGGAAGGTACGGGCAATACCCATGCGGTTGACCTGATAGACCGACTTGCCCGAGGTGTCCTCACCGTCGAGCAGGATGGTGCCGTGCGTGGGCTGATACACCTTGGTGAGCAGGTTGAAGACCGTGGTCTTACCGGCACCGTTGGGGCCGATCAGACCGGCGATCTCGGTCTTGCCGATAGTCAGGCTAAAGTCGTCGACTGCCTTAAGGCCACCGAACTCGATGCCCAGGTGGATGCACTCGAGTGCCGGGCGCTGACCCAGGTCGCGGTCGGGAACGATGGCGCCAGAAGGATACGGGACCATCTTGCCCTTGTTGAACTCAAATTTACTGGGCATCGGCTGCCACCTCCTTCTTGGAAGCAAAGCGATCCTTGACACGACCGAAGAACGCCTTGAGCTGCGGGTTGTTGGTAAAGATCATGACCAAGATCAGCACGATGGCGTAGATGAGCATGCGGTAGTCCGAGAACTGACGGAGCAGCTCGGGAAGCACCGTGAGCAATG
This sequence comes from Collinsella sp., assembly GCA_046995905.1. Lineage (GTDB taxonomy): Bacteria > Actinomycetota > Coriobacteriia > Coriobacteriales > Coriobacteriaceae > Collinsella. The sequence continues at coordinate 874,540 of JBKXET010000001.1, read as the reverse complement.
CCGCCGCGATGACGGAGCCGCGCATATTGCCCAGACCGCCCAGGACCACGAACACCAGGATGAGGATGGACGTGTTGAAGTCGAACTTGGTGGCGGAGAGCTGCGAGAAGTTACCGCCGAAGAGAGCTCCGGCAGCACCGGCGAGGGCAGCGGAAACCACGAAGGCGATCATGCGGTACTCGGTGACGGAGATGCCCACAGACTCGGCAGCGATCTTGTTGTCGCGCACGGCCATAATGGCACGGCCGGTACGGCTGCGAACCAGGTTGAGCACGATCACGAGTGCGACCATGACCAGGATGGCACCGGCGAGGAAGGTCGAGTACGTCGACACGCCCGAGGCGCCCTGGGCGCCCTTGATGATGGCGGTGCCGTCCTCGAGCAGGTGCAGGTCATCGATCGTGGAGTTACCCGTGATGTTAAAGATCACATGCAGGCCGCGGGAATCGACGCCCACAATGAGGCAGGTGACGATCTCCTTGATAATCTCGCCAAAGGCCAGCGTCACGATAGCCAGGTAATCGCCGCTCAGACGAAGGACCGGGATGCCAATCAAGAAGCCCAGGATGGCGGCGGCGATAGCGCCGACCACAATGCTGATGATAAGGCGCACCGGATCGGAGGGAACGGCGCTCTCCAGCGCGACAGCGGTAACGATGCCCGTATAGGCGCCGACGCTCATAAAGCCCGCGTGGCCCAGCGACAAGTCGCCCGCGATGCCGACGACGAGGTTAAGGGAGATGGCCATGACGATATAGGCCGTGATGGGAACCAGCTGACCGGCGATCATGCGCGGAATCATGTGGTTAGACTGCATAAAGAACACGATGGCGAACGCCACAAGGCACATGGCGTACGTAACAAAGTCGTGACGCGTCTGCTTGTCTTTAAGAAACTTCATAACGCTCACCTACACCTTCTCGGGGACGTACTTGCCCAAGAGGCCGGCAGGCTTGACGAGCAGGACGATGATCAGAACACCAAAGACGATGGAGTTGGCAAGGCTCGTGGAAATGTAAGCCTGTGCCATCGCCTCGATGATGCCGATAAGAATGCCACCGACAAAGGCGCCGGGGATGGAGCCGATGCCACCGAAGACGGCGGCGTCGAAGGCTTTGATGCCAGGCATGGCGCCCGTCGTGGGCTGCAGCACCGGCGAGTAGGAGCACAACAGCACGCCGGCGATGGCGGCAAGGGCAGAGCCGATGGCGAACGTCATCGAGATGGTACGGTTGACGTTGATGCCCATGAGCTGAGCGGCGGCCTTGTCCTCGGACACGGCGCGCATGGCTTTGCCCATCTTGGTCTTACCTGTAAAGAACATCAGGCCGGCCATGATAACCAGGCAGGCGACGATGGTGACGAGTGAGACGGCGCTTACGTTGAACTTGGCCAAGAACTCCGGCACCTGGAAGGTGACGAGCGAAGTGAAGTTCTTGGGCGTGGCGCCCCACAGAAGCTGCGCGGCGTTCTGCAGGAAGTAAGACACGCCGATAGCCGTGATTAGAACGGCCAGCGGACCCGCCTGACGCAGCGGCTTATAGGCCAGACCCTCAATGAGAACACCGAGAACCGTGCAGGCCACACAAGAGAGAACTACAGATGCCCAGCCCGGGAGGCCGAGATACGACGTGGCGCAGAACGAGACATAGGCACCGACCATGATGACGTCGCCGTGAGCGAAGTTGAGCATCTTGGCGATACCGTAGACCATGGTGTAGCCCAACGCGATGATGGCGTAGACGCTGCCCATGGACAGGCCGTTGACCAGGTATTGGATAAAGACCGTCATGTTCCACATCCCCCTTTCGAATAGGTTTCCAGTTAATGTATGAAACAGGGACGTTACATCGTCCCTAGATACCAAGCAAGCAGGGAAGGCCAAAACCTCCCCTGCTTGGGATCAAAACCGCTCTATGTAAGGCGGCCAATTAGGCCTGTACGTACTTGCCGTCGGTAATGACGTACGCCGTCGGGTCCTTCTGGACCTGGCCCTTGTCGTTCCAGGAGAGCTTGCCAGTCAGACCGTCAACGGTAATGTTGCGCATAGCCTCGGGAAGCTTCTCGGCAACCTCGGTCGGGTCGGCGTCGGCACCCAGGCCGGCTTCCTTGAGGGCCTCGACCACCGCATGCACGCCGTCGTAGGCGTCGGCGGCAAACTGGTCCGGAGTCTCGCCATACTTATCCTTGTAGGCGTTGACGAAGTCGGCATTCTTCTCGTCATCGGCGGAGAATGGGGTCATGAGCAGCAGACCCTCGGCCAGAGAGGTGTCGAAACCTTCCACGCCCAGGATACCGTCCATACCGTCGCAGCCCATCATCTTGACGTCGTAGCCCATGTCCTTGGCGTTCTTGAGCAGGACGGACGCCGGCGTGTAGTAGATCGGTGCAAAAATCATGGTGGCGCCGGCCTGCTTTGCCTTGGTCAGCTGGTTGGTAAAACTCGTAGCAGAGTCGTCCTTGAAGGTCTCCTCGTCGACAATCTCAAGCTTAGACTTAGCGGCCTGGGCCTTAAAAGAATCTGCGATGCCCGAAGAATAGGCGTCGCCGGAGTTATAGAACAGCACGAACTTCTCGTTCGCATACTTCTGCGCCAGGAACTTGGCAGCGTTGACACCCTGGTTGGGGTCGGTGAAGCAAACCTGGAAGACGCAATCCTTGCCCTTGGTAACGTCCTCGGAGGACGCGGACGGGGTGATCATGAACGTCTTGGGGTCGTTACCGCACTCGGCGGCAACGGCAACCGACGCACCCGTGGTGGTCGGGCCGACGAGGGCCTGCATGCCCCAGTCGAGCAGGGTGTTGAAGGCGTTGACGGCCTTCTCGCCGTCAGCCTGGTCGTCCTCGGCCTTGCTGACAAGCGGCAGCTCCTTGGTCGAGAAATCCTTGCAGCCAAGCTCGACAGCCTGGGTAACGGACTTGCCGTAGGACGCGTTGGCGCCGGTCAGCGGGCCGATGGTGCCGATCTTAAACGAAGCGTCGCCCGAAGCGGAACCACTGTCGCCGCCGTTGGAGGAGCAGCCAGCTAGAATGGACATCGCCCCCAGACCTGCTGCGCTCGCGATAACGCTCCTGCGATTCATAACAGGGTTCAATGACTTACCGGTGAGGCTCGACATGCGGCTCTCCTCTCAAATCTCGTCGGGTTTCGGTTACCCGACAGGCCATCCTTCGCCGTGTTCGGCGTTCGCAAAATAGTAGACGCTTTAGTTAAGGAAAGTGGCGATTATTTCAACTTTTCTTTGGATTTGTTCATTTATCCATAATTCTGCGTATTTCTATTACTTTATGCAGTATTGCCACTTTATTGTGTGAAAGTAATGTTTCCATTCCGTTACAAGCGTCCTTGCCCTGAATAAAACGACCCCACCGGTCTCGTTGTATATGCACTTAGGCGGCGATGTACTTGCCGTCCTGAATCACATAGGCCGTAGCGGGCTTCTCGACCTGGCCCTCGTCGTTCCAGGTGAGCTCGCCGGTCAGGCCGTCGATCTTGATCTTACGCATGGCTTTGGCAAGGTCGGTGGCAATGTCGGCACCGTCGGCCGTCGTGTCGATGCCAGCCTTGTCGATAGCCTCAGCGATCGCGTGGACACAGTCGTAGGCGTCGGCGGCAAACTGGTTGGGGGTCTCGTCGTACTCCTCCTTGTATGCCTTGACGAAGTCGGCGTTCTTCTCGTCGTCAGCGGAGAACGGCGTCATGAGCAGCACGCCCTCGGCAAGCGAGGTGTCGAAGCCCTCCACAGAGAGCAGACCGTCCATGCCGTCGGTGCCCATGAGCGTCATGTCATAGCCCATGTCCTTGGCGTTCTTGAGCAGGACGGACGCCGGCGTGTAGTAGATCGGCGCGAAGATGAGCGTGGCGCCGGCCTCCTTGGCCTTGGTCAGCTGGTTGGTAAAGCTCGTGGAGGAGTCGTCCTTAAAGGTCTCGGTATCGACGATATCGAGCTTGGACTCCTTGGCCTGCTCGGCGAAGGCATCGGCGACGCCCGAGCTGTACGTATCGCCGGAGTTGTAGAACAGGGCGATCTTGGCGTCCGCGTACTTCTCGGCCAAGAACTTCGCGGCGCTCGTGCCCATGGTGGGATCGGTGAAGCAGACCTGGAAGACCGTGGTCTTATCCTTGGTGACGTCGAGCGACGAGGCAGAAGGCGTGACCATGAGCATGTCGTCGGCAATCTCGCCCGAGACAGCAACGGCGGCACCGGTGGTAACGGGGCCGACAAGTGCCTGCATGCCCCAGTCGCACAGGGTATTGAAGGCGTTGATGGCCTTCTCGCCGTCGGCGACGTCGTCCTCGGACTTAAGCGAGAGCTTGAGGTCCTTGGTCGAGAAATCCTTGACGGCGAGCTTGGCGCCCTTCTCGACCGAGACGCCATAGGTTGCCGCGGCACCGGTCAGAGGACCGATGACGCCAATCTTGAATGCGCCGTCTCCATCGGCGGAGCCGCCATCCGAGCCACCCGAGGAGCAGCCGGCAAGCGCGACGGTGCTGCCGAGCGCGGCGGCGCCGGCGAGGAAGTTCCTACGGCTGAGCGTGCTGTTGATGTTGAACATGGTGTCCCCCTTTTCGCTGGCCGCGGTGCGGCCGTCTTGCGGTACAGGGCAAACCTTATGGCGCAAACGTTGACAGTTTGTTACGGAAGTCCGTTTGTAGCGAGCGTGTTTCCAATGTTTCCGCAGCGTTTCGGGGGTGCCGTTTTGTGCGGCTCCTGTTGCCTGGCGAGCACGCGCCCCCGGTTCACGCTAGAATGCACTCAACCTTTAAGCGGTTTATCCATCCATAAGATGCACGAAGGAGTTATCTATGAGCGAACCCCTGCGCACCGTGAACGTCGGTCTGATCGGTCTGGGAACCGTCGGCGGCGGCGTGGCCCGTCTGATCAAGAGCCACCACGATGAGTACCTGGCAGCCTACGGCATCGACCTTAAGCTGACCCGCGCCTGCGCGCTTGCTTGGGAGCAGGCCGAGGCGGCAGGCATTGAGCGCGAGGCCTTTACGAGCGACTGGCACGATGTCGTCACCGACCCCGCCGTCGACATCGTCGTCGAGCTGATTGGCGGCGAGCATCCCGCAACCGAGATCTTCACCACTGCCTTCGAGAACGGCAAGCATGTCGTCTCCGCCAACAAGGCCCTGCTGGGCCGCCATGTCGAGACGCTTGCCGAAAAGGCGCGTGCGTGCGGCGTGCAGATTAAGTGCGAGGCCAGCTGCGGTGGCGGCATCCCCATTGTCAGCACACTCGAGCACGACCTGGTGGGTAACAAGATCCTGACCATCGCCGGCATCCTCAACGGCACCACCAACTACATCCTGTCGCGCATGGACGCCGAGGGCGCCGATTACGCTGACGTGCTTGCCGACGCGCAGGCCAAGGGCTATGCCGAGGCCGACCCGTCCGCCGACGTCGACGGCTTCGATGCCGCCAGCAAGACGGCCATCCTCGCCTCCATCGGCTTTGGCACCCGCGTTACCACCGACGATGTGTACCAGCAGGGTATCCGCACCATCGGCGCCGAAGACATCGCCCAGGCCCGCGAGCTCGGCTACACCATTAAGCTGCTCGGCATTGCCCGCAACACCGACGCCGGCGTCGACGTTCGCGTGCATCCCACGCTGATCCCCGCAGACCATATGCTCGCCAAGGTCAACGGCGCCATGAACGCCGTCTACGTGGTAGGCGACGCCGTGGGCGAGACCATGTTCTACGGCGCGGGCGCAGGCTCCTTCCCCACCGCGAGCGCCGTCGTGGGCGATATCCTGTCGCTGTCCGAGCAGATCAGCCGCGGCGTGGCGCCGCTGCCCGAGATTGAGCCCTACGGCCACAACCTCGCCTTTAAGCCCATGGACGAGCTCCAGACCAAGTACTATGTGCGCCTGAAGGTCGCCGACCGCGTGGGCGCTCTGTCCGAGACGGTCGATATCTTCGCCAAGCACAACATCTCGATCTCGCTCATCAATCAGGTCGAGGATGGCAAGTCGGGCGTCACCGACACCTGCTCGGTCATCTTCCTGACGCACCGCGCGCTCGAGAAGGACGTTCAGGCTGCTGCCGCCGAGCTTGCAGGCGTCGACTGCGTGGCCGAGATCGCCAACGTCCTGCGTATTGAGGACGTCGAGGCCTGGACCGAAGGCGTTATGGCCAACTAGTCCGGCTCTCGCCATACGACATATATGTTTGAAGGGCTCCCGTCCGGTCTTGGACGGGAGCCTTTTTACTTGCGCGCTCGGGGCGCATGAGCGCGGCCAACGTTTGAACAACTTGACCGCTCGCTGACAACCGGGGGTACCGTTCACCGATAAGCGAACATGCCCGTTTTGGGCCGCCACTATGCTGTGCTGCGTATGTCCACACCCCCGAAGAATGGAGGCACCATGTTGCTCGAGGGTAAGAAAGCAATCATCACCGGAGGCACGCGCGGCATCGGCTATGCCATCGCCTGCCGTTTTATTGAGGAGGGCGCAGCCGTCACCGTCTTTGGCTCTCGCCAGGAGACCGCCGATGCCGCCGTCGAGAAGCTGACCGAAGCCTATCCCGAGGCCAAAGTCTGGGGCCGTTCCTGCGACCTCACCTCGCTCGAGGCCGTAACCGAGGCCTTTACCCAGGCAGCCGCCGACATGGGTGGCCTGGACACGGTCGTCAACAACGCCGGCATCTCCCAGCGCTCGCCGCTTCTGGAGTACACAGCCGAAGAGTTCGCCAAGGTCATGGACCTCAACGTCGTCGCCGTCTTTAACGGCCACCAGGCCGCTGCCAAGATCATGACCGAGGCCGGTCACGGCGGCACCATCACCACCACGAGCTCGATGGTCGCCAAGTACGGTCAGCCCTCCGGCGTTGGCTATCCCACGTCCAAGTTCGCCGTCAACGGCATGGTTCAGTCGCTCTCGCGTGAGCTCGCCCCTATGGGCATTCGCGTCAACGCCGTCGCGCCCGGCGTGACCAAGACCGATATGGTCGCCAACCTTCCCGAAGAGGTCATCAAGCCCATCATCGCCACCATTCCGCTCGGCCGCATGGGCGAGCCCGAGGACGTCGCCAACGCCTTCGTCTACCTGGCGAGCGACATGTCCTCTTATGTCACGGGCGCCGTACTCCCCGTCGACGGAGCCGCCCGCTCCTAAAGGGCCGCAGGCTTTTGCCCCAGCCTTCTACAGAGCCCTACGCAAAAGAGAGCCCTACGCAAAAGGCGCGCTGCCTGCATCGATTGCAGGCAGCGCGCCTTCTTTTATTTGGGCGGAACTCGTATCCCGGTATTCCTTGCTACTTGCCGTCGTCGTCCTCGGATTCTTCTCGTGCGTAGAGCTCCAGCATGCGGCGGCGATATTCGCGCACGGCGAGCTTGGCGCGCTCCAGGCGACGGCGCTCGCGCGGAGTGAGCTTGGACGGGTCGATCTCGTCACCATAGGTCTTCTCGGCCAGCAAATGAGCGGCGTCGACAATACGAGCATCGATACGCTCGCTCGCCGCCTCGGCCGAGAGACGATCGGCAATGGCATCGATCGTAGGCACGCCGTCGAGTGTGCGACCGTGACCGTGCGAGGTCAACAGCTCGTGCTCGCGCGCGAGCAGGCTCGCCAGGTCGTGATGGGCGCGCAGAATATCGAGCGCGTCGGAAGGATGCTCGGCAACTTCTGCCACGGCGGCAACCGGCGCGGCATCGACCACGCGGTAGAAGAGCTGGGCGAGCAGCGGCATCAAGAACACCGTGATGGCACCGGCGGCAACCATGACCGAGGCGATATCTTGCGACAGCGCCCCCGCGTTGACGGCAACGCTCGTCACGGCAACGATGATCGGCAGCGCCGTGGTGCAGTAGAGTGCCACGGTAATGCGACCATACGCCGACACATCGCGCGTCGCAGGACAAATGCTCATAGAGACAAGAATGGGCACGGCGCGGATGATGAGCAGCGCCACGATAAAGCCCACGAGCAGCCCGGGGCGCGATGCGACGGCCGTCAGGTCGATCTTTGCGCCCGAAACAGTAAAGAACACCGGAATCAAAAAACCATAGGCCAGGCCATCGAGCTTGGTCTCGAGCGTGTGATTGCCCTCGGGGATGATATAGCGCAGGACAAAGCCGGCGGCAAAGGAGCCCAGCACGATGTCGAGATCGAAGATGGCCGAGAACGCCACGAGCGTGACCAGGATGAGCACCGTCAAACGTACGAACGTCTGCGACGTGGTGTCGGCGCGTTCCTCGACAAACGCAAAGAAGCGGCTGCCGACGCGCTTGGAGCGGCTCGGAACCACGGCCAGCAACACGCACACCACCGCAAACAGACCCAAGATCACGAGCGTCTGAATACCGGTTCGCGCAGAGAGCAGTACCGACATAGCGAGCACGGGGCCAAGCTCGCCCCAGGTACCGTATGCGAGAATCGAATCGCCCACGCGCGTGCCGGTGAGCGAGCGCTCGCGCATGATGGGCACGAGCGTGCCGAGCGCCGTCGAAGTGAGCGCGAGCGTTACGGCGATGCCGTCGAAATGGCTGACCGAGAACCACGGCGTGAAGCGCACGGCAAGCCAGGCAATGCCAAACGTGACGACCCATGTCGCCATGCCGTAGCGTCCCTCGACGCCCGTAATGTTCTTGGGGTCGATCTCAAAACCGGCGAGCAGGAACAAAAAGGCCAAGCCGAGCTCGGACACGAGCGAGACCTCGACGTCCACTTGAATGATACCGAGCATATGAGGGCCCAACACCGCGCCGAACACGAGCAAAAAGACCGTCTCGGGAACGGGCTTTCCGGGAATCGCCGAAGCGATAAAGGGGCTCCCAAAGGCCACGAGCGCAATGATGGCGAGTGAAACGAATGCCATGTGATGCCTTTCTCTTGTTTGCGCTTCACTGTAGCACCCTCGCCGTCCTCAACGCGCCGCGAGCTGTCGTATCATAGTGAGGTTTACAAACATGTGGCTCAAGGCGACCGCGAGGCTTGCCCCGCAAACCGACCGCTGCCGCATACCGTACCGTACGCCCAACCGATCAGGAAGGCAGGAACCAATGGTCTCTCGTATCTACGTGGAGAAGAAACCCGGGTTCGACGTCGAGGCTCAGCAGCTCAAGGGCGAGCTGACCGAGATTCTCGGCATTCAGGGCATCGAGGCCCTGAGGATCATCAACCGCTACGACGTCGAGGGCATCGACGAGGAGCTCTTCCGCTCCTGCGTGCCGACCGTCTTTAGCGAGCCCCAGGTCGATGTGACCTATGACGAGCTCCCCGCAAGCGATGGCGCCGTCTTTGCCGTCGAATTCCTGCCTGGCCAGTTTGACCAGCGCGCCGACTCCGCCAGCGAGTGCGTGCAGCTCATCAGCCAGGGCGAGCGCCCCGCCGTGCGCTCCGCCAAGGTCTACATGATTTCGGGCGACTTGGACGAGGCTGCCATCGAGGCCATCAAGCACTACGTGGTGAACCCCGTCGAGGCCCGTATCGCCTCGCTCGATCTGCCCGAGACGCTGCACATGGAGACCCCCGAGCCCCAGCCCGTCGAGGTGCTCGACGGCTTCCGCGAGCTCGATGAGGCCGGCCTTGCCGCCTTAATCGCCGAGCGCGGCCTTGCCATGGACGAAGCAGACATCGCCTTCTGCCAGCAGTACTTCCGCGATGAGGATCGCGACCCCACCATCACCGAGATCCGCGTGATCGATACCTACTGGTCCGACCACTGCCGCCACACCACCTTCGGCACCGTCCTGGACGACGTGACGATCGACGACGCCGTGGTGCAGCAGGCCTTCGACCGCTACATGGAGATGCGCCACGAGCTCGGTCGCGACGCCAAGCCCGTCTGCCTCATGGACATGGGCACCATCGGCGCCAAGTACCTTAAGAAGGCCGGCGTCATGACCGATGTCGACGAGTCCGAAGAGATCAACGCCTGCACCGTCAAGGTGAAGGTCGATGTCGACGGCGAGGAGCAGGACTGGCTGTTCCTGTTTAAGAACGAGACCCACAACCACCCGACCGAGATCGAGCCCTTCGGCGGTGCCGCCACCTGCGTGGGCGGCGCCATCCGCGACCCGCTCTCGGGCCGTAGCTACGTGTACCAGGCCATGCGCGTCACCGGCGCCGGCGACCCCACCGTCCCCGTTTCCGAGACGCTCGAGGGCAAGCTGCCGCAGCGCAAGCTCGTGACCACCGCTGCCGCCGGCTACTCCAGCTACGGCAACCAGATCGGCCTTGCCACTGGCCAGGTCAACGAGCTCTATCACCCCGGCTACGTGGCCAAGCGCATGGAAGTCGGCGCCGTCGTGGGCGCCACCCCGGCCAACCACGTGCGCCGCGAGTGCCCCGCCCCCACCGACAAGATCATCCTGCTGGGCGGCCGTACCGGCCGTGACGGCATCGGCGGTGCCACCGGCTCCTCCAAGACCCAGAACACCGAGTCCATCGAGACCTCGGGCGCCGAGGTCCAGAAGGGCAACGCCCCGGTCGAGCGTAAGCTGCAGCGCCTGTTCCGCCGCGGCGACGCCTGCCGCCTGATCAAGCGCTGCAACGACTTTGGCGCCGGCGGCGTCTCGGTCGCCGTGGGCGAGCTTGCCGACGGCCTGTATGTCGACCTGGACACCGTGACCAAGAAGTACGACGGCCTGGACGGCACCGAGCTCGCCATCTCCGAGTCCCAGGAGCGCATGGCCTGCGCCGTCGCCGACGGTGACGTCGAGGAGTTCATGGGCTACGCCGCCGAGGAGAACCTGGAAGCAACCGTCATCGCCGAGGTTACCGCCGAGCCGCGCATGCGCATGGCCTGGAACGGCGTCGCCATCGTCGACCTGTCCCGCGAGTTCCTCAACTCCAACGGTGCGCCCAAGCACCAGGTCGCCCACGTGTGCGCCCGCAGCGTGTGGCAGCCCAGCTGGGCCGGCACCACGCTTGCCGAGCGCATGACCTCGCTCGTCACCGACCTCAACGTCGCCTCCAACAAGGGCCTGTCCGAGCGCTTCGACTCCACCATCGGCGCCGCGACCGTGCTCATGCCCTTTGGCGGCAAGACGCAGCTCACCCCGAGCTCGGCCATGGTCGCCAAGTTCCCCGTGAACGGCGAGACCACCACGGCGAGCGCCATGGCATGGGGCTTCAACCCCTACCTGATGGAAGCCGACCAGTTTGCGGGCGCCTACCTGTCCGTGGTCGAGTCCATCGCCAAGCTCGTTGCCGCCGGCTTTGAGCACAAGCGCGCCTACCTCTCCTTCCAGGAGTACTTCGAGCGTCTGCGCACCGAGGCCGAGCGTTGGGGCAAGCCCATGGCAGCCGTCCTGGGCGCCCTTATGGCCCAGGTCGACCTGGGTGCCGGCGCCATCGGCGGTAAGGATTCCATGAGCGGCTCGTTTGAGGACGAGGCCGGCGAGCTCAACGTTCCGCCGACCCTGATCAGCTTCGCTGTCGCCGTGGGCAAGGCGGCCCGAGCCGTCTCCCCCGAGTTCAAGGGCCTGACGCACCGCGTCGTCCGTATCGCCCCCGCCACCTATGGCCAGGACTACCGTCCCGATGCCCAGCAGCTTCTCGCCGCATTTGACGCCGTCGAGGCGCTCACCGCCACCGGCGACGCCCTGGCCGTCTCCACGCCCGGCTACGGCTGCGGCGCCGAGAGCCTCTTTAAGATGTGCGTCGGCAACCAGATCGGTATCGAGCTTGCCGAGGATGTGGACGTGGAGAGCCTCTTCACCCCGCTCTACGGCAGCTTTATCGTCGAGCTCGCCGAGGATGCCGAGCTGCCCGAGGTCGCCGACGGCGTTGTCGTCGAGCCCCTGGGCACCACCGTTGAGGGTTACGTCATCGACACCGGCTCCGAGGTCATCGAGCTCGCCGAGCTCCAGGAGGCCTGGGAGAGCGGCATCGAGGGCGTCTTTGCCTACCGCAGCGCCGGCGAGACCCCCGAGGTCGAGACCATCGACTTCCGTGCCAAGGACATCCACGTGTACGGCGGCGCCAAGATCGCCCGCCCGCGCGTGGTTATCCCCGTGTTCCCCGGCAACAACTGCGAGTACGATAGTGCCCGTGCCTTCCGCGCAGCCGGCGCCGAAGCCGACACCTTCGTGATCAACAACCTCACGCCCGAGGCCGTCGCCGAGAGCACCCACGAGCTTGCCCGCCGCATCCGTGCAAGCCAGATTGTCATGATCCCCGGCGGCTTCTCGGGCGGTGACGAGCCCGATGGCTCCGCCAAGTTCATCACGGCGTTCTTCCGCGCTCCCGAGGTTACCGAGGCAGTCCGCGACCTGCTCAAGGCCCGCGATGGCCTGATGCTGGGCATCTGCAACGGCTTCCAGGCCCTGATCAAGCTTGGTCTGGTGCCCTACGGCGACATCGTCGATGCCACGCCCGATGCGCCCACGTTGACGTTCAACACCATCGGTCGCCACCAGAGCCGTCTGGTGCGCACCCGCATCTCATCCAACCTGTCCCCGTGGCTGTCGCAGTGCAGCCTGGACGACCCCTACACCGTCGCCATCAGCCACGGCGAGGGCCGCTTTGTCGCCAACGACGAAGTGCTCGCCCAGCTCATCGCCAACGGCCAGGTCGCCACGCAGTACGTGGGCGAGGACAGCAAACCCAGCATGGATCTTTCCGTCAACCCCAACGGTTCCGCACTCGCCATCGAGGGCATCACGAGCCCCGACGGCCGCGTCCTGGGCAAGATGGGCCATGCCGAGCGCCGCGGCGACAACCTGTACCGCAACGTGCCCGAGCATGTCCCCGGCGATAAGTTCATGCCGATCTTTGAGAGCGGCGTGGCCTACTTCGCTTAATGCGTCCCATCGGGTACAATCCCCTCGGGTAACAACACCCGCCACCGGCACACCCGGTGGCGGGTTCTTTTTTGCTTCGCGCATACAGGAAGGACATCATGGAAAGCCGCAAGCCGTATCTCGCCACCCTACCCGGACTCATCCTGGGCTGTCTTGTTTGCTGCGCGCTCTGGGGGTCGGCTTTCCCCTGCATCAAGATCGGTTACGGGCTCTTTGGCATTCCCGCTCACGATAGCGCCTCACAGCTGCTCTTTGCGGGCTTGCGCTTCACGCTTGCCGGCGCCCTGGTTATCGTTGGGATGAGTGCGGCCCAACGCCGCCCCCTCATTCCGCAGGCTCGCGACATCAAGCCCATCTTTGTCTTGTCACTCTTCCAGACTATCGGGCAGTACTTCTTTTTCTACCTTGGACTCTCGCGCGCCAGCGCCATGTCAAGTTCCATCATCGAGGCCAGCGCCAACTTTCTTGCAATCCTCTTTGCCGCCCTGGCATTTCACACCGAGAGGCTCAATACGCCCAAGGTGCTTGGCTGTGTGCTGGGCTTTGCAGGCGTCGCGCTCGTCAACCTTTCGGGCGCGGACGGCACCTTTGGCTTTACGCTCGACGGCGAGGGATTTATCTTGGCTTCCACTGTTGCGGGCGCCCTGTCGACCTGCCTCGTTGGCATCTTCTCGCGCGAGCATGACGGCGTCTTGCTCGCCGGCTGGCAGTTCTTGGTCGGCGGCCTTGTCCTCACCGCCATCGGCTTTTTGATGGGCGGTGCGCTCTCCCCCACGGCGATTGCCCCCGCCATCGCGCTCATCATCTACATGGCGCTTATCTCCGCGGTCGCCTACTCGCTGTGGTCGCGCCTGCTTGCCGTCAACCCCGTCAGCCGCGTCTCGGTCTTTGGGTTTATGAACCCCGTCTTTGGTGTGCTGCTGAGCGCGCTGCTGCTCGGCGAGGGCGCTGGCACGAGCCCCGTTACCGTCATCGTTGCCCTGCTGTTGGTCTGCGGCGGCATCATCATCGTCAACAAACCCAAAAAAGCCTAGCGAGCTCACCTTTTTAGGGAGGGCGTTCGCACACTTTAGCTTAATGGGGTGCACTGGTTCTCGTAGATTTCGTACCGAGTCGCGGCGGCAGACGCTCGTCTTGCCGCACCGCGCCTGGGCATTATGACCGGTGACCCCCACAAACGCAAAAGGTGCGCACGACCATCGCAACGGTCGTGCGCCCCTTTTTTCTAGCGTATCTGGACGCCGGCTTTCTTTTTCTCGGCCTTGACGCGGTAGAGCTCCGCGTCGGCAGCGCGAAGCAAGTCTTGCCAGGTATCGACGCCATCACCAACCCGTGCGTAGCCGATGGACATCCGCAACAGATACGGAACCTCGGCGCGCACGAGCTCGTCGTTGATTGTCGCGCACAGACGCATGATGTCCTGCTCCGCCGCCTTTTGAAGCACCACGAACTCATCGCCGCCATAACGTGCGATAAAGCCACCAGACGCCGAGCAGACTTCTTTGAGCGCAGCTGATATGACCTGAAGAGCATGGTCGCCCTCCACATGTCCATAGCGATCGTTAATCTGCTTAAAACCGTCGGCGTCCATCATAAGCAGATACACGTCTTCGGCCTGATCAACATTTGAGAAGAGCGACAGCATATAGGTCTCAAAACGGTTGCGATTGTTGAGGCCAGTCAACGGGTCGGTCGAGATGAGCTGCTCCTGGTAGATGATGTAGAGCAGCAACATGCTAATCATTATGCCGACACAAAGGCCGGGCATCGAGCATACGACCTGAAAGGTACCACCCACCAGGGCCGGAATGGCGAAAAATGCCAAGGTTCGATAGATGGCCTTCGTCTGCAGACTCTCGACCCTGCGAGATTGCACAAACGCATGCAGGGACGCATGTATAACGTAACAGTAGCTGACGATGGGCTGGATCATATAGGCAAAGCCGCGACGATACACACCCTGCGAATCGATATAGAACAGGGCGTGCGTCCAGTAACTGGTAAACGCCAGCACGACCACCAGAGCCGTAGGCAACGCTACAAGCACCACCCTATAGCGCGAGGTCAAAAGGCGAGAACCCTGCACCGTCTCGGAATAGATAAACCAAATAAGACACGCGACGGCAAAGAGCGAAAACGAAACCGCGTTGGAAATCCAGTTGGCAGCAATGCCCAACGTGCCGTCCACACCGTCCGAAAGCGTCCAGACCATATCGAATAATATGTACGCGGCAGAGGTGTAGCCAAGCATGCTAAACAAGAGCTGCTGGGTGCTCGAGAACAAGGAGCGACGACTTCGCACGGCAAGCCCGATAAGAACAATCATGCATAGCACGAATATCTCAATCTTGAGTGCCTTAACCACTAGCCGCCATCCTTTCAATATCCAAGTGGTCTGAATCGACCAATTCGAATCTGGGCAACAAACACCCCTGCCCGCAGGGGTAAGGGGAATAATAGCAGAGCGCCCGAACGTCACTGCAGGACAGCTCTCGTTCGGGCGCTCAAACGGCGCGAGTTGCACGCCGGAATCAATTATCGGTAACGGCCGTTACTCACCGTCGATATCGGTTGCGACAGCCTCCTCGATGGCGTCGACAACGGCAGGCGACAGGTCCTCCTTGCCCTGGCAGAACTTCTTGTCGACCCAGCCGGTCAGAATCGGAGCCATGATTGCCGTGATGATAACGGCGGTGGCGATCTGGGCGTACGCGGTGGGTGCAAGCTCGGCATAGCGCGGCGCGACCTCGGCAAGAGCAACCGGCGTGGTCATAGCCGTGCCGGCGATAGTGGAGCAAGCCACAGCGGCCTTGCCGTTACCACCGCACAGGCGCTCGAACGCAAAGGTGATGGGACCGACGACAAACAGCGTGACAAGGCCCAGCAAGATGCCGGAAATACCGCCGGTGATAAAGCTCGACAGGCTCATGGACGCACCGAGCTGAAATCCGATAACGGCGATCGCGGGATTGGCACCGGGAACCAGCAGATTCTTGATGAACGGGAAGAGGTTGCCCAGAACCATGCCGATAACGAGCGGCAAAATGGAGCCGATGATGGTACCGACAGGAATGTTGGCGAGACCCGAGACACCAAGGATGATCATCGTGACGGCGGGGCCGGCCGTAAAGAACAGGATACCGACGGCGCCCTGCTCAGACTCATCACCGAACTCGCCCATGATGCCCGTATAGAGCGCCATGTTGCAAAACGTGATGCCGCCGATGATAGACACGGAGCTCATACCCAGGAAGTTGTCGTTAAAGAAATATGCCACGCCCAGGCCGAGAGCCGCTGCGACGACCAGCTTGGGAATCAGCACGACGATGCCGGTCTTGATAGCGCCCGGCGTGGACTTAAAGCTGATGCCGGCGCCCACAAACAGCAGGATCGCGGCGACGATGGTATTGGAGCCACCGCGGCAGGCAGCCGTAAAGAATCCGCCGATCTCAAAAACCTGCGGGCAGAAGGTGTTGAGCAAAAGGCCGACGATCATCGGATAGATCATGATGTCGCCCGGGATGCGTGGGACCTTGAATTTCTTTTGCTCGTTGGCGGTCGCTTCCTGTGCCATGAAACCCCCATTTCCGCTGACGGGGTACAAAAGCCCACGTCACGCTTTGCTACAGTAAAGTTTGACCATGGTACCAGAAGAAATAGACCAGCTCGGTGAATAATTCGACAAGTTGGGATGGAACGAGATTCGGCGCCCGCGACGCCACCCCTATATAAGGCTCAAGACGATATAGAGTACGATGCCCGAGACGCAGCACCACAGCATCGATTTTGTCTTGACCGCCACGACCACGACGCCGGCGGCCGCAATCCAGGGAACCAAGGCAGGCCAGAGCCCCGCGTCGAACGCGCCGGGACTCACCAAGTCGTTGGCGACCAGCGCGGCAAAGGCAGCGGGCGGGATATAGCCCAGGGCCTCGGTAATGCGGGGCGACAGGGTCCGCCCGCGCAAGGCGAACGCCGGCGCGATGCGAAAGAACGCGATAGCAGCCCACGACGACAGCCACAGAGCCAAGAACTCGTTAACGGGCATCGCGGGCACCTCTTCCGTCAAATACAGCATCGCACGCCAGCGCAATGGTAATGCCGACCACGACGCTTGCCGGCACGGCAATATTCGTGAGGCCCAAGAACTTGCATACGGCGACGGACACCGCGCCCGAAACCGCCGCGACAACGTTGCCGCGCGACAGCCGCTGCGAAAAGAGCAGGCAGATAAAGAGCGAGGTGCAGACAAAGGCTGCAATGGCGGTGGGAACATCGACAACGGCGCCGACGATGGCGCCCATCGTACACGATACGCCCCATGTTGCGATAAGGATCACGTTGAGCACGAAGGATTCGCGCGGGCCCCAATCCTCCCCTTCAACCAGCTTGGCAAGCGAGATGCCGTATGCCTCCTCGGTGAGCGTCGCGGCAACAGCCAGCGTCTGACGCTTCGAGGCGCCCGCCAGATGGGGTGCGATCGATGCCGAATAAAGTGCAAAGCGCGAGGAGATGGCGGCGACGCTCGCGATAATCGAAGGTGCCGGTACGCCCGCCAGCCAAAGATTGCAGATCATAAACTGGCCGCTGCCCGTCACAAACGTGCTGCTCAGAGCAAAGACCATCCAGGGCTCCATTCCCGTCTGCCCCATGATCATTCCGCACGGCGCGCCTATCGCAACATAGGTAAGCATCACCGGCCAGACGATTTTAAAGATCCTAAGGACCATGCCACTCCCATTCTGGTAAGTCGTCTGCAGCGCGCCTCGCAACGCAGCAGAAATATCAACCGGTGGCAATAAAGTTCGCCTACAATTGCCACCGGATCGAAAGACACAACTTTTTAGGAAGTCATTATGACAGCTATCGATCGAACGCGGGCAGCCGCGGCCTTCAAGACCTACACCGATGCCTACGACGCCACCAACCCACGCATCGCGCTCAAAATCGAGCATACGCACCACGTGGCCGAGGCATGCGATGCCGTAGCGCGCGAGCAGGGCTGGTCGTCAGAAGATATTGACTTGGCGTGGCTTTGCGGACTGCTGCACGATATGGGCCGCTTCGAGCAGCTGCGACGCTGGGACACCTTTAAGGATGCCGAGAGCATGAGCCATGCGGCGTTGGGCGTCGGGGTCCTCTTTGGCGAGAACCCCGACGACGCGCCTGCCACAACAAGCATCCGAGATTTTATCGAGACCGACGAGCACGACGAGCTCATCCGCGCGAGCATCGCCTATCACAGCGACTTTCGCCTGCCGGCACAACTCGACGAGCGTACACGGCGCTTCTGCGATATCGTGCGCGATGGCGACAAAATCGACATCATGCGCACCATCGCCGACAGCACCGTCGACACCGTCCTCAAGGTGGATGAGGACACGTTTCTCGCCAGCCACTTCTCGACACCGACGCTGGCCGCCTTTGACGAGCACCGCTGCGTCGCACGCGATGAACGCGACGAGTCCGCAGACTACCTGGTGGGACTCATCTGCTTTATGTTTGAGCTCGTCTATCCGGCAAGCCGCGCGCTGGCGCGCGAGCAGGGCGATATCTACCGCCTGCTCGACGCGCCCTTTGGCATTACGCGCCCCTTTACCAATCCCGCCACGCAAGCGACCTGGGAGCGCCTAAAGGACGAGATGCGCGACTGGCTGGCGCGCGCCTAGCGCTCAAGCTGGGCTAGCAGTTCCTCGACGACCTCGACGGCATCACCGACAACCTTATACTGGGCAGCACCAAAGATGGGGGCATCCGGGTCCTCGTTGATGGCGATAATGCACTCCGACCCACCGATGCCGGCAAGATGCTGGATGGCGCCCGAAACACCGATACTCACGAGAAGTTTGGGCGAAACCGATACGCCCGTCTGGCCAATCTGATGGCGATACTCCAACCAGCCGGCCTCCACGACAGGTCGCGTGCAGCCAAGCTCGGCTCCCAGAGCCTCGGCGAGCTTTCGCATCAGGGGTAGATTTTTCTTGGAGCCGATGCCGCGGCCCACCACGACTAGACGCTCGGCATCGGCAATTGAGGCCTGCTGTCCCCACTCCTCGGCGGGAATCGAGATCTCGACACGGGCCTTAACGTCATCCGCTAGCACTACCTGGGCAATCGTGCCGGAGCGACTATAGTCAAACTCGGGCGCCTTAAAGATGCCGGGGCGCACCGTTGCCATCTGAGGACGGTGGTTGGGGCAGATAATGGTGGCCATCAGGTTGCCGCCAAACGCCGGGCGCGTCTGCTGCAGCAGACCCGTCTCCGTATCCATCGAAAGCACCGTGCAATCGGCCGTAAGGCCCGTCTGCAAGCGCACAGCCACACCGGGCGCCAGCTCGCGACCAAAGGCGGTCGCGCCGTACAGAATGGCCTCGGGCTTGCGCTCGGCTACCAAATCGCAGATCAAGCGGGCGTAGACCTCCGCGTCGTTCTGACGCAGGCGCTCGTCACGACAGACCAGAACTTCGTCCGCACCGGCGCAAATCAGATGCTCCAGGTCCCCGAGTGAGCCCTCGGGGCTCATGCCGACCAGTGCCACCAGACGGCAGCCGCGGGCATCGGCAAGCTCGCGCCCCCTGCCCATGAGCTCGAAGGCCACGGATGCAACGGCATCGTGCTCGTCAGTCTGCACGAAGATCCAGATGTCTCGATATGCGTCAAGGTCTGCCGCGCCGGCGGCCTCGTCGCGCTCAATCGAGATGGCGTTGACGGGGCAGGCGTCGACGCACCCGCCGCACAGGATACAGCCGTCGGTTACGCGGGCACAGCGATTGGGGCGCTCGCCCTCCACCACAATGCCGCCCGAGGCGCAGGCGCGAACGCAGCGACCACAGCCGATGCAGGCTTCGCTATCGATAATCAGCCCGCTCATCTATGCCATCCCCTCGATAATCTTGGCAAGTTTTACCGCCTGCTCGGACGCCGTTCCCTCAACGGCCTCGCACGTTTGGTCACGGTCGGGCACAAACGAGCGCACGACCTGCGTCGGTGATCCGGCAAGGCCGCAACGCGAAGGATCGGCGTTTACGTCGGCAGCGCTGGCCACGCGCACGTCTGCATCCTCGGCCGCGCGAATACCGGCAATACTCGGCATGCGCAGCTGGCCAATCTCCTTGGCGGTCGTCATCGCACACGGCATCTCCAGGTACACCGTCTCCTCGCCGGCATCGCAGCCGTGGACGAGCGCCAGCGAGCCACACGTCGTAAATCCCGCGCTCTGCACACAGCTCACGTCGGTCACGCAGGGGACCCCAAAGGCGCCGGCCAGCTCGGGGCCGATCTGGGCCGTATCGCCGTCCACTGCCATCTTGCCGCAGATGAGCAGGTCAAAGTCCTCATCGAGTGCCTCGATGCCGCATTTGAGGGCATAGGTGGTGGCTAGGGTATCGGCGCCCGCAAAGGCTCGGTCGGTCAGCAGCAGCGCGTCGTCGGCACCGCGGGCGATGCAGTCGCGCAGCAGCGATTCGGTCGCGGGGATGCCCATCGACACCACCGTCACACGCACGTCCATGCCAAAGCCGATAAAGTCGTCCTTCAGCGCTAGCGCACATTCGAGGGCACTTGCATCGAAGGGATTAATGACCGCCTGCTTGCCATCACGCACGATAGTATTGGTCTTGGGGTCCATCTTGACCTCGGTGCTTCCGGGCACCGCCTTGACGCACACCACCATATGGAAATCACTCATCTTCACGCGCCCCCTTTCTGGACGAGTTCATCCAAGAGCTTCTCCGTAAACAGGTTGCCGCGACCCAGCTGGCCGGCAGGATCGAGCTGGAGTTTGAGACGCGCCGACTCGACCATGGCCTCGTGGCCGTACATCGTCTCCAAGAAGCCCGCCTTGATCTTGCCGACGCCGTGTTCGGCAGAAACGGCACCGCCCATGGCCGTGACCTCGGAAGCCCACTGGGCAAAGAGCTCTCCACCACGACGGTAGTCTTGCGCATCACGCGGCAGGATGTTCACATGCAGATGGTTGTTCCCGATGTGTCCCCAGGCAGCAGATTCAAGCCCGCTTTCGGCCAGCGTGCGGCGATAGAGGGCCACGACATCGGCAAGGCGTGCATTGGGCACCGACATATCCGATCCCAGCTTGGTAATGGTGGGGTCGGTGCGGCGACGCTCGTCAATGAGCATGTTGACGCTCTCGGGCACCGCGTGGCGGAAGAACCGCTGGCACTCGCGATCGACTTCGGTGCGGGCGACCCATGTCGCATCGTCGCGGCCGCCCGCAAGCTCCAGCACCCATCCCAGGTGGTACAGCTCCTCGGTCGCCTGCGCCTCGTCATCGCAGTCGAGCTCCACGTAGACACATACCTTGGCCTCTTTGTCGAGCGTCGGCAGCGAGGCAAACGCCGTCGACTGCTCGCGCTGGCGACGTAGAATATCCAGGGCGCCAGCATCGAAGTACTCGATGGCAGCCGCATGGGACAGGACAGGGCGCACGGAATCGGTAAAGGACACCGCCTTGTCCTCGCTATCGAAAAAGCAACTCACACCCCAAACGACCGCAGGCGCCGCCTGCAGGGCAATCTCGAGCTCGGTGATAACGCCGAGCGTGCCGCACACGCCGATAAAGAGGTCGATGGCGTCCATATCGTCCGCAACGAAATAGCCTGAGGCATTTTTTGTCTCGGGCATGGTATAGCCGGGAAGATCGAGCTCGAGCGTACGGCCCTCTGCCGTCACGAGCGACAGGTGGCGGCCCTGGGCAAAAGCCTCGCCGCGCTGAAGCTCAAGCAAATCGCCATCAGCCAGCGCGACGTGGAGTCCCGTGATATGCGGGCGCATGGGGCCGTAAGCGTAGCTGCGGGCGCCGGAGGCGTTGCATGCCGCCATGCCACCCAGACAGGCAGATGCCTCGGTGGGATCGGTGGGAAAGAACTGCTCGGGGGACTCTTGGAACTCCTCGTAGGCCTCAAGCGATGCCTGGTCCCAACCAGCGGTCGGCAGTACCTTCTTGCTCAGCTGCTTACGCAGCTCCGAGAGCACAACGCCCGGCTCCACGCGCAGCAGAAATTGGCCTTGTTCATCGCGGCGAAGGCCCAAGTAGCGATTCATACGGGAAGTATTGAGGATATGCCCACCGTGGGGCACGGCACCGGCGGCAAGGCCGGTTCGGGCGCCCTGAACCGTTACCGGGACACGCTCGGCATGGAGCGTTTCCAAAATAGCGCGGACCTCGTCCTCCGTTGTCGGAAACGAGATGCTCGACGCCTCGCCCGATGTGCGAGATTCATCGCGACCATATTCTTCGGACTCGTCGCCGAAGGGCTTGATGGCTGCAGACACGCGAACTCCCCCTTTAGTTAACTACAGTGTTTGCAGGGAGATGTTACCGCATCGTTTCGTCGACGTGTTCGAGACCGTCTCCATAATTGGCGATTTTTACGTTCGTGCAATTCGGCGAGCGGCTTGATTTCCTCGGCAGACGATGCTTTTGACACATATGGCCCCGCCGTCGCCGACCGCGTGATTGTCGCTCGAAAAAAGTTGGAGTATTTTTTGCCGCCTTTTACCTGCGGAGACGCCAATCCGTCAAGCATTTGGTTAGAAATTGGTCAAGTAGCGGCTGATACGGTCGGCGTCGACAGCCAAAACCGATAGAAGTTTTGGCCCCAGAAGCAGGGAGGTTCCCATGGCATATTACTGGCCCCAGTACGGCATCGCCATCGAAGTCGACGACGATCCCCATCTCCTGCCTTTCGACGAAGAGGCATTCCCCGATACGACGGTCTACCACGTTACCACCGATGTGATCTGCGACCCTGAGTCGTTCTCGGCGCTCGCCCACCACATCGCACGTATCCACGACATCGAGCTCCCTCCCGACTTCGACGAGCTTGTCTACTCGCGCCGCCTGATGCTTCGCATGCTCTTTGGAGCGGACCCGTCCACCTTTGCGCGCATCTATACCGCCAAGGATGCCGCATGAGCGCGAAAAAGCCACCCCACTTTGCAGGTCTGAGTCGTCGCAAGAAGCTCATCGTTGCCTGCTTGGCTATCGTCTGCGCCCTCATCGCCGTAGGGCTATACGCCTGGCAGTCGCAGCCCGTGCCCGAAGCGGGCGCCTCAGTCACGACGGCAGAGGGTAAATCGCGACAAGAAATCCAAGATGAGCTCGACGCCATCGTCCGCGACAACATGATGACGATTTCGGTCGCGCCGGTCGCTCAGCTACAGGAGGACGGCAAGCTGCGCGTCAACGTGCAAAACGTCCAAGACAATAAATTTCCCCAGCGATTCCGCGTCATCCAAAACGACGAGACCATGTACGAATCCGGTGTGGTCGAGACCGGCAAGACAATCGAGACGTGCCCCGCCGGCGACATCAAAGAAGGCGAGGCATACATCGAGATCCAGGCACTCGATGCCAAGACCCTCGACAGCCACGGCAATCCGACACGTGTCAAGGTACGGGTTGAGCAAGCCGAGAACTAGCTTTTTCGGCCGACGCGGCACCGCACGCAATTCACCAGCATTCGTCCAATCATCGCGGGGACGGCCCGCGGCGAATAGAAAGGAACGACCATGGACATCACCAGGAACATGAACGGAGCCAGAGCGCTCGTCGTGGGCGCAGGGCTCGCGCTCGCGTTCGCAATGGGCGCCGCCCCGACGCCAGCTCTGGCAGCCGGGCGCGTTGGAACCACGAAAGTAATGGTCAGGACCGAGATCGACAACGTAGAGTTCAAAGTTCCGACGGTTATTCCCTTCGTCGCCAAGGCCGACGGCACGCTTCAGGGCCCCTCAGAAGACGCGACCACCATCGACAATCATTCGGCCTACGGCATCCATGTCACCAACATGAAGATCGACGCCATGAACACCTGGACCATTGCCGCCGACGCCAAGGCCGGAACCGCGCAAAATTCCATCGACTTTAAGGTCGGCCCCGACGGCGCACTCCAGAACGCCAGCGCCGCAATGCAGGAGACGGGCCTCGATCTTTCCAAGAATGCAGCCTTCGACATGGGCTACCAGGGCATTGCCGGCGGCACGGACAAAATTAAGCTCAAGACAAGCGGAAACGTCGCCCGCGTCACGCGCGACATCTTCCGCGTAACCGGCGAAGGCGATCAGGTTGCAACGATCACCTGGACGGTCGAGCCCGGTGCGCACACGGCATAAGGCCGTCGCCCTGGCCGCCGCCGTCAGTATCCTAGCGTTTGGGCCAGCCATGGCCTTTGCCCAGCAAGAACAGGCGCAGGCCGCCACGCAGGTGACGGTCGACCTCTCGGAGCTCGACCGCGGCAACTGCAAGGAACCGTTGGCACAGACAGACGACAGACGATGGCTCTTGGCAGCAGGCGCCACGGCAGCAGGCGCGGGAACCGCCGGCCTCGGTCTGCACATCAAACGCAGCCAGAAACGAAACACGGACAGGCCGCACTAAATTAGCTAAGGAGACCCCATGGCATCGAAGAACCTTTTGCCCGTCGTCGCACTCTGCGGCGCGCTCGCAACCGGAACGCCTGTCGCCGCTTGGGCGACTCCCGTCATGGCAGACTCCTTACCAGCAGCCCTAAGCTCCGCACCAAATCCGTCGAGCGCCATTGCGTGCAAGCGTTTTTCGTTCGCACAGGCCGCAATCTCAACCTCGGGATGCCTTCGTCGTAATACGGACGGCTCGATAGTCGTGGATATCAATCGTTCGAACAAGGCAAACGGCTCCCAGGCGGGGTGCGCCGTCTGCACGTGGCGCTCGATTGTGCTCGATGCAGATGGCGATCCGTGCGATTTGGGGTTGCGCATCGATATCGCTTCGGTCGATGACTCGGCGAACGGAGCGAAGGTCGCCTTCGACGGTGCGTTTTTCGAGAAAGGAGGCGGTATATGTCTGGGCTGCGCCGCCGCGAATGCAGACGATGTGCAGCCCACCCTCTCATTCACGGCATCGCTGCGGCTGACCAAGGCGGGCACCGATGCCATCGCGGCGGGAGAAGCATCCCTGCTGTTCTACGCCGCCAGTACCGAAGACACAGACATTCATTTCGAGAAGCCGGCCGGATCGCTCAGCCTTACGCGCGGGACGGAGGCAGGCCCTATTGCGATCGATACCCACACGCTAGGCAGGCAACGCATTCTTGCCGACCCGACGCTTCTCGAGATGGAGTGGAACGGATCCGGAGCCGTCGGGATTGTCCCCTCCGCGCTTGACGCCAAGACGCTCCCCTCAAACGACGAACCCATCAACGCAACCATACAAGAAGAGAGCACGGACAAAGAAGCAGGTGCGGGCGACACGCCGTCGCCGACAAACAGCGTCCCAGCTTCTTTCGAAGCACCGAATGAGCCCGCTACCGGTCCAAACGATCCCGAGCTCGCGGACAGTCTGGGGCTTGCTGATCCTCAGGAGATCGATGAAGGTAACTGCTGCGTGCTTGCCGCGCTCGACCACACAGAGGTCATCGACGCTGCGAACATCGAAGTTGCCGCCGCCAATCAGCCCGTCCGTAAGTCGGCCATCATCGCATTTCCTGAATCCATCGAAGTCGTCTTTTTGCCATCGGGCGAGGTCGTGGCCCCAACACTGCTCACCTTGTTGGGCGCCAAGAATACTAGAAACGAAATTAAAAAGGTCACGGTTGTCGAACCTGCAACCACCGCCAAGCTGCGTCTATACGCCGTTGCCCCAGACGGAGGCAAGACCTTGGAATTCGATGGCGACACACTCCTCGCCTGGCGACGCCTGGACATTATGCAAGACGTCTCGTATCAGATCGAACTCGTAGGGTTTGATCGTGCCCGCGATGCCAATATCATCGCCGCGGCTATTGAATCCCCACAGCGGCTTATGACGCTGCGTTTTGACTACTATCCCTATGTCCCGACAACCACCTGAGGCTTAAATGCTGCGCACCATTCCTAATACCACTTATATAACGTATTAGATGAGTCGCGATGTGCCTCGCATTTCGTTCTGCTACGATTGCCACGTTGGCATCAATACAGGAGGGCTCATGCCGGGCTTGGGAACAATCATCAACGTTGTGCTTTTAGTTGCGGGCGGTCTTTTGGGATTAGCGGGCGGCCGCTTCATTACACCGCGCATCCAAGACACGCTCATGAAAGCATCGGGGCTGTGCGTCCTGTTTATCGGCCTTGGCGGCACCATGCAAAAGATGCTCCTTATCGATGGGGAGGCGCTGGCGACCACCGGTACCACCATGCTCATTGTCTCGTTCGCCCTCGGCTCGCTCATCGGCGAGGCCGTCAACTTGGAGTCCGCCATCGAGAACCTTGGCGAATGGCTCAAGCGCAAGACTGGCAGTGAGGGCGATAACGAGTTCACCAACGCTTTTGTCTCGACTTCACTCACCGTGTGTATCGGCGCCATGGCAATTGTGGGATCGATCCAGGACGGCCTGCTCGGCGACTGGTCAACGCTCGCCCTGAAGGGCGCACTGGACTGCATCATCGTCTGCACCATGACGGCGTCGCTCGGCCGCGGCTGCATCTTCTCCGCCCTACCCGTCGCCGTGTTCCAGGGGACGATCACGTTGTTTGCCGGCGCGCTCTCCCCCATCATGACCACAACAGCCCTCAACAGCCTTTCGCTCGTAGGCTCCATGCTCATCTTCTGCGTCGGCGTCAACCTCATCCGTCCTCAGACCTTCCGCACGGCCAATATGCTCCCCTCCGTCGTCATCGCCGTCATCTACGCCCTCCTGTTCTAAATCTATCAACGCAGCGGTATCTCGAACACCTGTTTGATGCTGTGCTATGATATGAGGTCACCGTAGCTGCGTTCGAGAGGAGGAGCGGTGGCCGACCAGGACATCAAGATGCTCATCGAGCGCATTATGGCCGAGGCCCGGACCCATCAGTCTGCCCGCTTCTCACATGAAGTCTACGCAGACGAGCCGATTCTCAAAACCGGCCGACAGATGCAGAATTTCCTCCCCGACCAGTACCGTAAAATGCGCGAGATATCGCGCTGGCAGGATGACCCCAAGGGCGGTGCGGGCCGCTGGCTTTCGGAAGCCGAGCTTTTTTACCGCCAGGGCCTGCTGATGGCCGACTTTGAGGACGACTGTCCCTACAACGGCACCTTTAAGTCGTACTTTCCCACCTACAACGCCATGAGCGACCGGCAGCTGCGCGGCTACTTTACCTGGCGTGCCCAAGTGCGCCGCGGAACCGTCGAGAAAACGTCTACGTCCTTTGCCTTTCTGTATCTCTATGAGCTGATTTGCGGCATTGGCGTAGATGACCCGTTCGACGGTTTTAACAAGATCAAGGCCTTTTGGGATGTCTATCGCGCCTTCGAGCCCGGCATTGATCGGTTTGCACGCGTGTGGTTGCAGGATTACGCCGTGTTCCACGGGCTCGACCCCAAGCTGCTTCGCGACTCTAAAACCGTCATGTTCGATAACGCCCTTATCGAACTGCGGCGCGCGGCACGAGACCTTGTACCGCCACCGGCACCGTCCGGCCAGACCCCTAAGCGTCGCAAAACCTCCGAGCCCACGCTCCCCCTTCCGCCCGATGAGGTGCGCGAGGAGCGACTCATGGCCGCCATCAACGCCCTCTCCACGTACAACCTAAGTAGCTCGCGGCTCGACCGCAGCCACCACCGCGATCTGCGCCACGTGGCATGCGCCGTGTATGTCCGCATGGCGCGCTACTATGACACGCACCGAAAGACCGGCATCGTGGCAAGTTTATTTGGGGAGGAGACGGCCATGCCCTACACCATGTTTGCCTCGGCCGTATTCTTTGCGCCCGAGCGCCACGAGGACTGCGAATACCGTCTGGACCCCATCCATATCTACCGTTGCCAAAACGGTTTTTGGGAATGCATGCGGATTCACGGCAGCAGACAAAAGAGCAGCAAACTTGGCGAGATGATGCGCGCCTGCGACCAACGCCTGCGCCTGGCCCTGGACCCTGCCCATCCCCTGAAGGAAGAAAAGGTCCCCAAATATCTGGCCAAGATTATCGATGACGAGATTGTGGCATGGCTTTCGTGGGACGCCGCACACCAGCCCGTCAAGATCGATATCGATTTGAGCCAGCTGGGGCACATTCGGAGCGCTGCCGCACAAACGCGCGAAGCGCTTTTGATCGACGAGGAACGCGAGGACGGCGCGTCCGCAGAAGCCGAGGCAGCGGACTCAGGGCAACCGGAAGCCGAGCCCGTAGCCGACGCGACGGTCGAGGCGGTCGCGGCGGCTGCAGGGCAGGACGAGTCCGACGAGCCGACCATATCCACCGAACAGTTTGGTGTCGTGGCACCGCTTCTCGCGCCGACGCCCGCGTTCGCAGCTGCTACGCCCGCTGACGCCACGAACGAACTCGCGCCCGCCGCAGACGCCTATCTCCGCGCGCTGCTCGAGCACAACGCAGTACAGGCGGAATCGGCGGTAGTGCAATCGGAGCAGAGCGAGGACATGCTCGTCGATACCATCAACGAGGCGCTCTTTGACCTGGTGGGCGACACCGTAATTGAATTCGGCGCGGCAGGGCCGCAGATTATCGAGGACTACGAAGCAGACGTGAGAGGATACCTAGACCATGAGTGATACCGCATCCGCAGCACCCCGCGTGCCCAAGCGCGTCGCTGCCGTCATTCTAAACTCGCTCAAGGGCGGCGTGGTCCCGCGCATCGGCCTTCCTTACATCACCGTAGGGCGCGAAGTCGAGATCCGCGCCCTGCTCACCGATCTGAGTCTCATCGCCGACGGTGGCGCGAGCTTCCGCTTTCTGGTCGGTCGTTACGGCGCCGGCAAGAGCTTTTTGCTCCAGACCATCCGCACGCACACCATGGGCGAGGGATTCGTCGTCGCTGATGCCGACCTGTCGCCCGAGCGCCGCCTGCAGGGCGGTCAAGGACAGGGCCTTGCCACCTACCGCGAGCTCATCCGCAATATATCGACCAGGACGCGCCCCGAGGGCGGTGCGCTCAACCTTATTTTGGATCGCTGGGTCGCCTCGTGTGCCGACGTCGACGAGTCGGTCGTCAATGCCCAACTGGCCCCGCTCGAGGAGATGGTCCACGGCTTCGACTTCACCCGCATGCTCCGCCGCTATCGCATGGCCGTCTCGGAGGGTGACGAAGAAGCTATGAGTCGCGTGACCAAATGGATTCGCGGCGAATACCGCACCAAGAGTGAGGCACGCGCCGAGTTGGGCTCCTCGACCATCATCAGCGATGACGACTGGTACGACTACATCAAGCTCATTGCGCGCTTTTTGGTCTGCAGCGGCTACAAGGGCATGCTGGTGCTCATCGACGAGCTCGTGAATCTGTACAAGATTCCCAACGCGATTACGCGCCAATATAACTACGAGAAGATCCTGACCATGTACAACGACACGCTCCAGGGCAAGGCGCAGTACCTGGGCGTAATCATGGGTGGCACGCCGACCTCTATCGAGGACCGCCGCCGAGGCGTGTTCTCCTACGAGGCCCTGCGCAGCCGACTCGCTCAGGGCCGCTTTGCGCGCGAGGACCTTAAGGACATGCTCGCGCCCATCATCCGCCTACAGCCACTCACCTATGAGGAACTGCTGGTGCTGATCGAAAAACTCATGCAGATCCATGCCGGCTACTTTGGCTGGACGCCCTCGCTTACCGAAAACGACTTGGTGGACTTCCTCAAGATTGAGTTTGGCCGCGTGGGAGCCGATACGCACTTAACGCCGCGTGAAGTCATTCGTGACTTTATCGAGCTGCTCGACATCCTATGCCAAAACCCCGATGCTAACGTGGCCGAGTTGCTGCAAAGCGTCGGTGGCGACGCGCTGGCGCCGGCAGCCGTAACGGACAACACCGACACCGCAAGCGAAGACCGCAACTTCGCCGAGTTCACCATCTAACCTGCCAAAAAGGGACAGGTTTATTTTGGCAGGTTTTATCTGGGCAAACGTCGAGACAGTAATGTAGCGAGCCACTGCTCACCGCGTTAAGAGATTCGTATTTGAGAGGAGGCCCCGTGAACGCCTTTGACCGATATGCTCCGTTTATCCAAGACTTCATCTACTCCCACGATTGGGAGAGTCTGCGCTCTATCCAGGTTGCAGCGGCAGACGCCATCTTTAACACGCAAGATAATGTGCTCCTGACGGCATCCACGGCTTCCGGCAAAACCGAGGCAGCCTTCTTTCCCATCCTGACCGAGTTTTGGGAGAACCCGCCCGCGAGCGTAGGCGCCCTCTACATCGGCCCCCTCAAAGCGCTCATCAATGATCAGTTCGTCCGTCTCAACGACCTCTGCGAAGAGGCCGATATCCCTGTCTGGCACTGGCATGGCGATGTCTCGCAGTCGCACAAGGCTAAGCTCATAAAAAAACCGAGCGGCATCTTGCAGATTACGCCCGAGTCACTCGAGGCGCTCTTAATCCATAAGCACATGGCGATCCCGCGCATGTTCTGCGACCTGCGCTACGTGGTCATCGACGAGGTCCATTCGCTCATGCGCGGCGACCGCGGCGGTCAGACGCTCTGCCTTATCGAGCGCCTCTCGCGCATGGCAGGCGTGCAGCCCCGCCGCATCGGCCTTTCGGCCACCATCGGTGACCCCGAGCGTACGGGTGCCTTCCTCTCGCAGGGAACAGGACGCGATTGCATCATCCCCCGCTTTGAGGAGCCGCGCCGCGTGTGGCGTATCTCCATGGAGCACTTCTACAACTCGGGTCCCCAGGCGCAACAACGAGGATTCGAGAGCACGGGTCCTCAAGAGGCCGAAGTGCTTGCGTGCGAGCGCATTGAGGCAGCGGCACCCGCGGCACTGCCTGCCGGCGCCCAAGACATGCGTCACAGCGGACAGCTCACACAAGAGGAGCGCCGTCAACGTCGTGAGCGGGCACGGGACAAGGCTACCTCCAGGGATCGCCGCACTTCGTCGGCCCCCGAGGGCGAAGTCGACATCCCCCGAGCACCCGAACAGGCATTACTCAACCCCACCGACACGGCGCCAGACAACGCCGACCCCGGCATGGGCTATATCTTTGAGCACACACGCGGCCGCAAGTGCCTGGTCTTTGCCAACTCGCGCGAGGAGGCAGAGGCCGTGTGCTCCATGCTGCGCAGCTACTGCGAGAGCCGGCACGAGCCCGACCGCTTTCTCATCCACCACGGCAATCTTTCAGCATCGCTGCGCGAGACGGCAGAAGAGCTCATGCGCGATGAGGAGCAGGCACAGACCACTGTCACTACCTCCACACTGGAGCTCGGCATTGATATCGGTCGACTGGAGCGCGCGTTTCAGATTGACGCGCCGTTTACCGTCAGTTCCTTTTTGCAGCGCATGGGGCGCACGGGCCGCCGCGATCTTCCGCCCGAGATGTGGTTTGTCATGCGCGAGGAGGAGCCCGAACCGCGCACGATGATGCCCGAGACGATTCCCTGGAAGCTCTTGCAGGGCATCGCGCTCGTACAACTCTATCGCGAGGAAAAGTGGGTCGAGCCGCCCGAGCTCGATCGACTCCCCTACAGCTTGCTCTACCACCAGACCATGTCGACGCTCGCCAGCACCGGCGAGCTCACGCCGGCCGAACTTGCCCAGCGCGTGCTCACGCTCAGCTATTTCCACCGCGTCTCGGCAGACGACTACCGTGTGCTGCTACGCCACCTCATCAAGATTGACCATATCCAGGTCACCGAGGGCGGTGGGCTCATCGTGGGCCTCGCAGGCGAGCGCATCATCAACAACTTTAAGTTCTACGCCGTATTCCAGGAGAACGAGGAGTTTACCGTTCGAAGCGAATCGGCCGAGCTGGGCACGATTGTCAATCCGCCACCGCCCGGCGAACGCATCGCCATCGCGGGGCGCTGCTGGATTGTCGAAGAAGTGGACTGGAAACGCCACACCGTCTTTGCCACGCAGGTCAAGGGCCGTGTGCCAGCATACTTTGGCGACTGTCCCGGAGACATCAATACGCATGTGCTCGAGCGCATGCGTCAGGCGCTCAACGAGCATGCGGCATATCCGTACCTTATGGGTAATGCACGGGCACGTCTCGCGCAGGCTCGTCATACCGCCGAGATTTCGGGCGCGGGAGCTAAGCCGCTCATCAACCTGGGCGGTGACACCTGGGTGCTCTTCCCGTGGCTGGGCAGCTACGCCTTCCTGGCGCTCGAACGCATGCTCAAGATTAAATGCGCCGCAGAGCTGGGCCTTCGCGGGCTCGACCCGTCGCGCCCGTACTTTATGCAGTTTAAGATGAAGGCCGACGAGGAGACGTTCTTTGAGGTGCTTGCCGCCGAGGCCGAGAAGGACTTCGACCCTATCGAGCTCGTCTACCCCGGCGAGGTGCCTTACTTCGATCGCTACGACGAGTTTGTTCCCGAAGAGCTCGTGCGCAAAGGCTTTGCCGAAGGCGTCCTCGACATCAAAGGCATGAAGCAGCGCGTCCTCGGCTGGCGCGACCACGCCTAAGCCCAGTCTTTTGGGACGAGGCTCAATGAGCTAGTCGTGGAGCGGAATGCCGAGGAAGTCGGTGTCGAAGGGCACGGCTTCGGTGAAGGCGTAGCCACCGTCACTGGCGATGAGCAGGTAGTTTTCCTCGCCGCCGAACTCCGTGTCACCGCAAGGCACCACCCAAGCGCGATCGAACACCTCGAGCGCCGTGGCGACGCAATCGCGCAGGAACGACACATCGCTCCCCTCGTTCGCGCTCACGATATTGGCAACGTAGATACCACCAGCATTCAAGCTGCCCCGCACCAAACGGAGTGCCTCAACGGTTGCCAACTCGCGCACAGGCTCGGCACCGCCAAAGCAATCGCTCACAACGACGTCGTAGCGACGATGTCCCACGCTCGTCACACCCAGATACGAGCGAGCCTCAGCAGTAATCACCCGCAAGCGGTCGCCCACCGTGCGCTCCAGCTCGTACAGATAGAACCAACGGCGCGCCAGGCGCGTAATCTCTCCGTCATACTCGATAACGTCCATGCGCAAGCCCTCGTGCGACATCAGCGCAAACTTGGGATAGGCAAACCCGCCGCCACCCAGCATGAGCATACGGTCGATGCCGTGACCATAAGCGTCGTGCATTGCACCCTCGGCCTCAAACACGTCGTCAAACGCACGATAGTACGCAAAGACGGGCTCAGCCCAACGCTCGCCAACGTAACTCGCGCTTTGGTAGACGCCGCCTTGCACCAATACGCGGACTTCGTCGCCGCCCTCGTCGTGCACGCGCTTCACACGCGCCAACCCATTGCAGGTTCGCGCAACCTGCAGACAGGCAACACGAACAGCGACAGCGGCCGCACCAAGCGCCGCGGCTCCCAGAGCAACGCCGGCAACGACGCCGGCAGAAACACTCGGCTTGTTCATCTAGAGCTCCTTTTGCAGATAAAGGCCATGGTCATAAAATCCAAGATGGCGATAGTACTCGCGCGTACCAATCGCGCTGATCACGTTGATGCGCGCATAGCCGGCATCCCGGGCAATCTCGCACGCACGCTCTACGAGCAAACGCCCCAACCCGTGATGCTGCGCCGCCTGGCCCTGGTCACCCACGCGTGCCGCCATGCCATACACGTGCACCTCGCGAATCATCGCCTCGTCCGGCGTCGTCGGCAACTCGTCCGCATGCGCGGCAACAAACGAATGGTCGGGCAGCGACAACCGCAAAAAGCCCGCGATCTTGCCCTGCGGCGTCACCCACTGCAAAAAGCGCTCGTAAGTCACTGGCGTCTCGTACGCCACTTCCTCATCAAGAGATAGCTCATCCAAGTCGGCACCCGCCGTACTGATCTCGCGATAGCGAATCTCGCGCACCGTCGCACCATCACCCCGAGCAGCCAGACGGTTCTCAACGAGCTGACGCAGGTTGGGTTTCTTGTTGCCCACCATAATGTCGTCGGAACTAAAGTCGCGGATCATGCGACTGATACGGCAGAACGCCGGCGTCACCACGATGTCGTCGGCCAGCACATCGAGCAGCTCTTCCTCGGTATAGGGACGCCACTCGCCGCGCTCATAGCAGCCCACCAGACGCGAGCCCTCGATGAGCGCACACGGGTAGACCTTGACCTCGTCGGGCATAAAGGCCCCTTCGGTCATAAAGCGTTCGTAGTCGCGCTTATCCCCCTCCGGCGTGGCGCCCAGCAGGTTAAGCATAAAATGCGCATGGATCTTAAAGCCAAACAGGCGCGCAAGCGAAAACGCCCGTTCAATCTGCGCCACCGAAATGCGACGCTCGTTGATATCGAGCAGGTGCTGGTCGAGGCTCTGGATACCCATCTGGATCTTGGTGCAGCCCAAGCGGCGGATGAGCGTAAGCGCCTGCGGCGTTACGGCATCGGGGCGCGTCTCGATAACGAGTCCCACCACGCGATGCTTCGCCGTCTCGTTGATGCGCTGCTGACGCTCGAGCTCCTCCATCGTTGCCGTCTGCCACTCAGTGACCTTGTCCCACGGCGTACCGGAACCGTACAGACGACGCACCGCACGGTTATAGCCACCCACGGCAGCATCCATACGCCCCTGCTCGTCGGCAACGCCGGCAGCAAGCTCGACCTCGTCTGTCGCAATGCCGGCGGCCCGATAGCGCTCACGGCGCTCTGCTACCACAGGCGGCAGGGCATCGGCGGGAGCGTCATCGAGCAGACGCCCCGCCTCGGCACGACTGATGCCCGGACGCGCCAACATGGGGTTAGCCGCCACACCAGCCACGGCATCGTCATTGAGCGCGCGGAAGAGCTCCGACATAAACCACGTCTGATAGCCTTGCGGATAGTCACTCCAGGTGCCACCGAGCACGATGAGCTCAATCTTGTCGGTCGCATGCCCCATCTGCGAAAGTGCCGTCAGACGAGCACTCACCTGCAGATATGGATCGAAGCAGTTTTGCTCTGCACGGGCACACGCCGGCTCGGCATGTAAATAGCTTTTGGGCATGCGCAGATCGTTGGGGCAAAACAGGCAATCGCCCGAGCACGGCCACGGCTTGGTGATGACGGTAATGGTTGCCACGCCCGAAGCCGTGCGACGAGGCTTCATACGCAGCACCTGCAGCAGTTGACGTTCCAGCTCGGCATCGACATTCCACCCAGCCCAACGAGCCGGCTCCTCACGTTTAACCCGCTGGTAGAACGGCAGCAGACGGCGCTTGGCCAAATCGCGTTTGTCGGCACCCTCACGGCGCGCCTCGGCATGTATCAGTTTGACGAGCACCTTGTCGTCCACGGTCTCGCCGCGACGCAGAGCCTCGAGTATGTTCAAGATAATCTGTTCCATGCCCCCATTGTAAAGGCAAAGGCGCCGGAGCCGATCTCGGCTTCGGCGCCTTCATCAAACAGCGCGTCTATATCTTCGCCTAGGCTTTCGTCTGCCTCAATACTCCGAATCAAACGACATGTCGCCCGAACCGACCTCAAAACGATACGTGGCAGACTTGTCACCGTTATCGAATTCAAGATTCAAAATGGTCTCGCCGTCGTAGCCAAGCGGAAGGAAATCGCTCTCGAAGTCGCCGCTGCCCAAGGTGAGGCTCGCCTTAAAGCCCGTCGAGTTCGGAACCGTCATCTCCACATCGCCCGAGCCCACACTCACGTCCATCGACTTCGTGGGGGCCGGGTAAAGCTCGAACGTCACATCGCCCGAACCGACCTCGGCATTCAGGGTATCGGTCACGGTGCCCGTAAACTCAACGTCTCCCGAGTCCAGAGTCAGGTTGAGGTCATGACACGCAATGCCCGCGACCGTCAGATCACCCGATCCTACATTCGCTGTAATGCCCACCATGTTATCGGCAACTTTGCGCGGCAGTTCGACGATAACCGTGCGGTCAATGGCTCGCTCGTCATCGCAATCGAACTGGCGAAGCTTGAGCGTAGAACCCTTAACCTCGGCCAGATTCTGGGTTGCCGCATCGAAAGCAGCTACTCCTTTTGCGACGCGGCCACTCTCGATGACACGTACCGGCCCGTCGGAAACGCATTTGATCTCAACCGCACCCGACGTCACATCCAAGTCAAGGGATGTGAACGCGTCGGCATCAAACGTTTCCTTCGAAAGCTGTTGAGGCCGAACGGAATAGTTACCGCTATTCAAGGAATCGTCCTCGTCAAACGCATCGCCCATACCAGACAAGCCGGATACAACATCGTCGAAATCCCACGGTCCATCAAAATGAATCAAAGTCCACGAAGTGCCGAAGACAAGTCCGATGATAAGCACAAACGCTCCGATGCCGACGCCCAAGCGCCTCTTAGACTCATGCGAGAGCTTCATCATTCACCACCTTCTTTGGCACTCGGCTCAGCGGTGGCCCCGGCAGCCATGTCAGCGTCAACCGCAGTGGAAACGTCCTCCCCCTTAGTCCTAGCGACCGCCGGCGCCGGACCAACCTGGATATCCCCGCGCGCCCAATCGCCATCGAGCGCACGCGCCACCCAGTGATAGATGGGGATCGTAAAGAAGATCAGCGCGGCAAAGGGGCCGGCACCAAACAGGAACATCAGCAAAAAGAACAGCAGCCAGCACACAGCCCAATACGGGAACGACTGAAACGGACCCTTCACCGGAGTCACGCTGGTCGCACCGGCACCCGTCACCTGAGCCGTCGCCGCATTAGCTGCCTGCGCGCTCCAACTTGCCGCTTGCGCCGCCTTGGCAGCCGCATCACTCGCCTGCGTTGCCGCCTCGGTAGCTCGTGCCGCCGCCTCATGGGTGCGGGCACGCTCCGCTGCCTCGGCCTCGCGCTGACGGGCGCGGTCCTCGTTCTCAAACTCGATATCGTCCTCGATCTCATCGCTCGGATTGAGGAGCTCGTCCAAACTCACGCCATAGAGTTTTGCGAGCGAGATCAGGTTCTCGGTATCGGGCGAGCTCTCCGCACGCTCCCATTTACTGACCGCCTGGCGCGACAGCCCCAGCTTTCGCGCCAGCCCTTCTTGGCTAAAACCCTTGCTGCGACGAAGGTCGGCGAGCCGCTGCGCAGTTTCTACATTCATGGTTCCTCCTATGTGATGCCAGCCGTGCCGCCGGACCGTTTTTGTTCTTAAGGCGCCTTGCACAGTTAAAAATCTATCCGCCACCGCCAAAAGCATGCCACCTATTCTAGTGAGATTTTTGACAACCGGCGGTTGCGGGCATATATGAGCTGCGGAAATGTGTCCAAACAAAGCAATGACCCGCAGCTCGGTTGTCCCCGTTGCGGCGTTAACGGTAGTATGGTCGTACTGTTTATTCCGCACCGCCAACGGAGGGAGTTCCGCGCCGTGAACCGCGATTTCGCCTCATCGCTCATCCAGCTCAACAATACGTTCTATCGCGAGCACTCCGCCTCCTTTTCCGATACGCGCCAGGCCCCGTGGCCCGGCTGGGTGCGCACCATGGACGTCGCGCTCGAGCAGCTCGACGTCGCCACGATTGAGCATCCCGTCCGCGTCTTCGATCTTGCCTGCGGCAACATGCGATTTGAGAACTTTGCTGCCGGCGGCACGCTTGCCGCTAAGGGCGTAGACGGCACGAGCCCCTCGGCGGATGCCAGCTGCCCCTTTGAGTTCTACGGCGTCGACTCGTGCCAGGATCTGGCCATCGATGCGCGCGGCCACGCCCTGCGCATCCCCAACCTGCACTTCCAGGAACTCGACGTGCTCGATGCCCTCATGAAGCTCAACCCCGCCGAGACGCCCGACGCGCTCTTCGATGCACCGCTTGCCGATATCTCGGTCTGCTTTGGCTTTATGCACCATGTGCCGTCGTGCGAGTACCGCGTACGCGTGCTCGACGCCCTGGTGCGCCAGACGCGCCCGGGCGGCATCATCGCTATCAGCTTTTGGGAGTTTATGAACGACGAGCGCATGGCGCGCAAGGCCGTTCGCGCCGAAGCCCGCGCCGAGCTCATCCCGCCGTTTGAGGGCTACGACTCCGCGCAGTTTGAAGCCGGCGACCACCTCATTGGCTGGCAAAATGACCGCCATGCTTACCGCTATTGCCACCACTTTGACGATCAGCAGATCACCGACCTGGTGCGCGGCGTTCGCACGTTCTACAAGAGCGGTGAGGTCCCCGTGCGCGAGCTTGAGCGCTTCCATGCCGATGGTCGCAGCGGCGAGCTCAACCGCTATGTGATCCTCAAGCGCCTGTAGGCATCGACGACTCGCCGCCGAGCCGCGCCGCATCTTTTGGGTAAGCTATGCCCATCCGTTTTCCAACCCACCGACGGAACGCACAGCCACGCGTTCCATACGTATGACCAAGGAGCCTCATGGGAGCCGTCCACGTTCGCACGCCTAAGAACTTTGTGCTCGAGGAGCGCCTGGAGCGCTACGCCGATGCGATCGAGACGAACCCCGAGAACTATGCCGGACACTGGTGTGAGGCATGCACGCCGGCTGGCGGCAAGCCCTTCGGCCGCCTTCATCTCGACCTAGGCTGCGGCAAAGGAACTTACCTGGTTGAGCGCGCTCGCCGTGAGCCCGATACCCTCTTTATCGGTATGGACCAGGAGCCCATCTGCATCGCCTATGCCGCTCAGAAGATCTGCGAGCAGGAACTGCCCAACGCGCTCGTGCTGCCCCGAGGCGCCGCATCGCTGCCGCAGCTGTTCGCCGCAGGCGAGCTCGATGCCATCACTATCAACTTTCCCACGCCGCAGCCCAAGGCCAAGTACGCCAAAAAGCGACTTGTCCATGTCGACCATCTGATGCTCTACCGTCCGCTCTTTGCTGCCGGCGCCACCGTCGCACTGCGCACCGACAGTAAACCACTGCGCGACTACGCCCTGGGTCAGTTTGCCGCGGCCGGCTACGACACGCTTTGGGCAAGTGACGACGTCCGCCGCGACCATCCCGAGCATCCCGAGACCGAATACGAGTGCCGAACGCGCGAGATGGGCGCTGTCGTCTATGGCATCTGCGCCACACCCGGTGCGGAGCCCACCGAAGAGCAGCTCGCGGCAGGCCGGGCGCAGGAGCAGAGCCTCGCCTGCTATCTGCCCGACGATCTCGATGAACTCACCTACGTGCCCCTCGGCATGGAAGAAGCCGTTGAGAACTTTAAGAACCGCGCCCGCAAGGGTAAGAAGCGCCTGCCGCAAGAACGCTAACGATCGCTAGCATCACACGCCCATTTCCTGCATTTTCTTTCGCGCTGGCGCCCCGCGCCGCCGCTACGCCATAATAGTTGGCGGACAATCGCGAGAGAAAGCAAACCACATGGCACAGACCACGACAGATACCGCCGCCAGCACCGTCTCCGGCGCCGGCGCCGCCAGCTCGTTCTCGGGCGGCACAGGCACCGAGGCCGAGTTCGGCTCGCTCGGAGCGCTCTCCCCCACCTGGTGGGAGCCCGAGGACGGCAGCGAGCCCGAGCCATGGCTCACGCCCGATCAGGCCTTCGAGCGCTTCTTCGAATGGACGAGCGACCGCGGCATCGAGCTGTGGGACCACCAAGAAGAAGCCCTCATGGATCTTGCCGCCGGCGATCATGTCATTTTGGGCACGCCGACCGGCTCGGGCAAATCGCTTGTCGCGCTGGGCATGCTCTTTATGGGCATGGCGCAAGGCAAGCGTTGCTACTACACGGCCCCCATCAAGGCTCTGGTTAGCGAGAAGTTTTTTGACCTGGTGCAGGTGCTCGGCCGCGATAACGTCGGCATGATCACCGGCGACACGCATATCAACACCAAGGCACCCGTCATTTGCTGCACAGCCGAGATCCTTGCCAACGACGCGCTGCGCGAGGGTGAGGATGCCGATGTGGGCTGCGTCGCCATGGATGAGTTCCACTACTTCGCCGACCCCGACCGCGGCTGGGCATGGCAGGTACCGCTGCTCACCCTGCCCCACACACAATTCATGCTCATGAGCGCCACGCTTGGCGATGTCACCGCTATTGCAGCCTCGCTCGAGGAACACACCGGCGCCACCTGCGACCTCGTCGTCGACGCCCCGCGTCCCGTACCGCTGAGCTACGACTATGTGACGACCTCGCTCGAGGGCACCGTTGAGCTCGCGATGCGCCGCGGCGAGGCACCGCTCTACATCGTGCACTTTAGCCAAGACGCCGCACTCGCAACGGCACAGTCACTCGCCAACTTTGGCATTGCCAGCAAGGAGCAGCGCGAGGCTATTAAGGAGGCTGCCAAGGGCACGAGCTTCTCGACGGCCTTCGGCAAGATCCTCAAGCGCCTGCTCGGCTGCGGCGTCGGCGTGCACCACGCCGGCATGCTGCCGCGCTATCGCTTGCTGGTCGAGCGCCTGGCGCAGCAGGGGTTGCTGCCCGTCATCTGCGGCACCGACACGCTCGGCGTCGGCATCAACGTGCCCATCCACACCGTGGTGCTCACCGCACTCACCAAGTTCGACGGCTACAAGATGCGTCGTCTGCGCGCCCGTGAGTTCCATCAGATCGCCGGCCGCGCCGGTCGCTCGGGCTTTGACACCGAGGGCATGGTCATCGCCGAGGCCCCGGAGCACGAGATCGAGAACGCCAAGCTCATGGCCAAGGCAGGCGACGACCCCAAAAAGCTCCGCAAGATTAAAAAGAAGAAAGCTCCCGAGGGCTTTGTCACCTGGAACAAGCAGACCTTTGAGCGCCTGATCGAGACGCAGCCCGAGACGCTCAAACCGCGTCTTCGCATCACGCACTCCATGGTGATTAGCGTGGTCGAGCAGGGCGGTGACGCTCGCGCCCGCGTGCACGACCTCATCGAGACAAGCCTGCAAACGCCCGAGGAAAAGGCGAAGCTCGAGGTTCGTGCCGATGAGATTTTCGCCACACTCATCGACTCCGGCGTCGTCGTGCGTACCGAGGTGCCGCCCGCGCCCGACGCTCCGGCTGACGCCGCACCGGATATCGATTACGCGCTGACGGTCGATCTGCCCGAGGACTTTGCGCTCGACCAGCCGCTTTCGCCGTTTTTGCTCGCCGCGCTGGAGCTGCTCGACCCCGAGAGCGAGACCTACACCATGGACCTCATCTCGATGGTCGAGGCAACACTCGAGGACCCCAAGCAGGTGCTGCGCGCACAGGAGCGCGCAGCACGTGATCGCGCCATGGCCGAGATGAAAGCAGACGGCGTCGAGTATGAGGAGCGCCTGGAGCGCATCCAGGATGTCACCTACGAAAAACCGCTCGAAGACTTGCTCGATGCAGCCTTTGATAAGTATTGCCAGGAAGTACCTTGGGCCAACGACTACCAGCTCTCGCCCAAGAGCGTCCTGCGCGACATGCTCGAGAGCGCGAGCGACTTTAAGGGCTATATCCAAAAGCTCGGCATCGCCCGCTCCGAGGGCATTCTGCTGCGCTACCTGGCTGAGGCCTACCGCTCGCTCGATCGCACCGTACCGATCGAAAAGCGCGACGAGCGCTTGCGCGACATCATTTCGTGGCTGGGCTTTGTGGTGCGCTCGGTCGACTCGAGCCTGGTTGACGAGTGGGAGAACGCCGGCAACCCGGCCGCACTCGACGCCGCACCACCCCAGGGCATCGACGAGGTCGTGGCGGACCGCCGCGGTTGCACCCTGCTGGTGCGCAACGCACTCTTCCGCCGCGTGACCCTTGCCGCCCGTGGACACTTGCGCGACTTGGGCGAGCTCGACGAGGACTGGGGCATGAGCGAGGTGCGCTGGCAAAAGGCGCTCGATGCCTATCACGAGCAGCACGAGGAGATTCTCACCAACGGCGACGCCCGCAGCTCGGCGATGTTTACCATCGACGAGAGCGACGAAAAGACCGATCACGTGTGGCACGTGCATCAGATCTTTGCCGATGAGGATGGCGATCACGACTTTGGCATCATGGGCGATGTCGACCTGGACGCCACGCAAGACGGCGGCGAGGTCATCTTCAAGAACTACCGCGTCGGCTTTATCGAGGATTTGCTCGAGGACTAGCCGAATCAGCCGGGTAAACGAAACAGGGCCGCTGGCAATGTTGCCAGCGGCCCCGTTTTTTGCGCCATGCGCTATGCGCTACTCGGCATCCTCGACCTCATACGCATCGGCCTCGGCAGGCTCATCGCCCGTGCCCATTGCCGTCTCGCGCGCCTCATCAAACGCCGCTTTCATGGTCTTGTTGCCCCAGGTGAGCTTGCGAATCGTAAGCTCATCGGCCTTGTTGTGGGCCAAGCGCAGGTTCTCGGTGCTGCGACGCAGATCGTCCTTGGTCTTCTCGAGCTGCTTGATGGCAGCATCGATCTCCTTGATCGCCGATTCGAACTGCTTGCTCGCCAGGTTGTAGTTGCGTGAGAAGCCGTCCTTGAACTTTTCCATCTTGGCTTCGAAGTTCGTGACGTCGATGTTCTGCTGCTTGTACTCTGCTAGCTCCTGCTTATAGCGTAGCGATCCCATGGCGGCGTTGCGCAGGAGGGTGATGATCGGGATGAAGAACTGCGGACGGATCACGTACATCTTCTCGTAGCGGTAGCTCACGTCCACAATGCCGGCGTTATAGAGCTCGCTCTCGGGCTCGAGCAGCGTGCAAAGCACCGCGTACTCGCAGCCTTTCTGACGACGGTCATGATCGAGCTTCTTAAAGAAGTCCTCGTTCTTGTGTTTGGTCGCGGTTTCGTCGTTCTCGTTTTTCATCTCGAACATAATCGAGATGATTTCGTTGCCGCTCGCGTCGCACTCACGGAAGATGAAATCGCCCTTGGTGCCCTCGGATGCATCGTTGTCCTTCTCAAAATATGCATTGGGAAACGCCGTCATACGCAAGCGATTGAACTCAGTCTCGCAGTGCTGCTCGAGCGACTCGCCCACCATCTTGGTAGACAGGCGCACCTTCATGTCCTTCAGGCGCTCGATCTCTTCATCCTTATATCGAATGAGCTCGTCACTCGCACGCTTGGCCTGTGCAAGCTCGAGCTCGTGGGCAGCCTTGGCCTGTTCCTCGCGAGAATCGCGCACCGCCAGCTCGCTCGTAAGCTTCGCGCGTGCCTCATCGCGCTCACGCTCCGCCGCAGCAACCGCCTCCGACAGGTTCATTTTGGCCGTCAGCTCCTGCTCGCGCAGCTGCGCACGCAGGCCCTCGGCCTCCTGCTCAGACTGAGACTTCGCAGCAGAGAACTTCTCCTTCACTTTCGCCTGATAGTCGGCAAGCGTACACTCAGCTTCGCTGCGAGCGGCATCAAGCTCGCGCTGCGACTCGGCGGCCGCGGCGGCAAGCGCCATCTCCTGG
Organism: Collinsella sp.; assembly: GCA_046995905.1. Lineage (GTDB taxonomy): Bacteria > Actinomycetota > Coriobacteriia > Coriobacteriales > Coriobacteriaceae > Collinsella. The sequence goes on along the minus strand of JBKXET010000001.1, from coordinate 831,689 downwards.
GCCTTGTCCGCCGAGGAGAGCTTTGCCTGCAGCTCGGCAATCTGAGCGTCACGGGCGGCCAGGTCGTTTTGAGCGGCGTTACGCACCGCGGCCTCGGCGAGCTTGGCCTCGTCATCCTTGCGACCTAACTGCGCACGCAAGTTATCAATCTCGCGCTGCAGCTCGGCGTTTTCCTTTTGAGCATCGGCACGGGCCTCAACAGCCGCACGCTGGCTTGCGCTCTCGCGCTCTGCGGCAGCGCCCTCGAGCTTGGCACGCAGCTCGGCAAGTTCGGCGTCGCGCTTGGCAACTTCCTGCGCCAGCTTATGTTCCGCGGCGTTTTTCTGATCAACGAGCTGAGCGTTACGCTCCGACTCCGCCTCCTGTAAGGCGGCAGCCGAGCGCAAGCGCTCAAGCTCCAGTGCTTGCTCGCCCTCGCGCTGGACGGCCTTCACGCGCTCATCCAGGTCACGCGAGAACTCCGTATCGCGCACCTGTTTGACGATGTCCGCATAGCCGGACGCATCGACCTTAAAGACTTCGCCGCAATGCGGGCACTTGATCTCGTTCATAGCAGCTCCTTGATGGACGCAAATTTCAACCGCCTACACTCTACCGCGCTATGCGGACAAAAAAGGCGCCGCCGCCATAATGGCAACGGCGCCAAAACCACCACAAAGGCGCCTGTCCCCATCGTGGTGGTTTGAGTACTTTACAGGTCGCGGTAGTCGATGAGGCGAAGATCGTCCTGAGCCTCGAGCCACGCCCACAGCTCGGGGTCGATCAACGCATCGACCTCCTTGGTACGATCGGTCGTAAGCGAGCTACTCTCGAGGATAAAACGGTCAAGATAGCCCGGATGGCAGACAAAGACGACCGTCTCGCCATCGGCCATCTCGCGAACCGTCTGCATGATTGCTTCCTTGGGCTCGTAGCCCGGCTCCATCGAGCGCATCACCATGCGCAAATCGGTGTCTCCGCAATGCACCACGGCCGTGGGGTCGAAGCTCGCCTTTTGCTCCTTAAGGCCCAACTCCTGTGCCACCGTCGAGATCGCTCGATTGAGGTTTTTGCTCATAACGGCGTGAGCCTCAAAGTAATCGGGTTCGCGACCCACGATCTCGACAAAGTGATCGTGCTGCGCACGAATTTCAATGCATGCCTCGTCGAAGTCAATCAGTTCCTCGCCACGCTTAAAGCGCTCGCGGAAGGTACGGCTGCTATGGAACTCACCGTTTTCATCGAGCAGGCTTGGAATGAGTGCCGGATCGGCACACGGCTTGCCCAGGCACACGTTGGTATGCTGGCCCACCGCAATGTCAGCATCCGCCACGAGTGACCAGCCATGCTCGGCCTCGGGCATATTTGGCATGAGTCCCACCGAGCACACCAGGCCCTCATCGACGCTGCGGGCGATCCCTAAGTCAACGGCATACGAATAGCCGAGATCGTCGGCACGAATAAGCAGTTGTTTCATAACGACTCCAATCTATGGAAAACCACCACAAAGGTGCCTGTCCCCTTTATGGTGGTTTGAAAGCTACAGTCCAAAGAAGCTCAAGATCTGGTCTCGGTTTACGGGCTTGTAGCCATTGGCGTCGAGGCCCACATCGTAGCGGTAGATGGGGCGTTCGCGATCACGGTTGCGCGTGTTGGTGCGGTCTCCCCTGCTGTGGATATGTCCGTGCAGCATAATGGCGCCACGCGCTTTGCCGTTCCAACTGAGCATGGGGTAATGGCTCAAAACCAGGCGATGTCCCTTGGCATAGCCGGGAGCAATTTCCAGGTAATCGCGCACGTCATCCCAAATGTGCGGTGCGTCCGGATCTTCCCAATCGCCGTCATGGTTACCGCGGATGAGCGTCACGTTCTGACAGGCAATGCGCTCGCGCAGGAGCACGGCCTCCGCCATGGGCAAGCGATACGTAAAGTCTCCCAGGATATAGAGGCGGTCGTCCGCAGCAACGCACTCGTTAATGGCGTCAATAACCTTGCGGTTCATCTCCTCGACCGAGGCGAACGGCCGATCCATATCGTGCAGGATATTCGTATCGCCCAGGTGCAGGTCGGCGGTAAACCACATCATCGTCTGTGTCCTCATTTCGCAACGCGTCTAACACGTGCCTAGTATACAGACGCTTTGGCGCAGCGGTTACCCAAAGAGCCCGCCAAACAGTCCACGGCGGCGCTTGTCCTGCTTTTTCGAAGCGTCATCCCGCGCCTTCTTGCCCTGCCGCTTCTTACGGTCCTGCTCCAACTCATCGTCATCGAGTAGCATATCCCACTCAAACGGATCGTCTGTCAGATCGAACAGGTCATCGTCATCAAACACGTGCGCCTCCATTACCGATTAGCGAGCATCCACAACATAGTTGAGAAGTCTACGGGCCCGTGCGGACACAAATTCATCCCGTCCGCGTCTTTCAATCGCTTGCCGCAACGCTTGCGCGGCGGAACGCTTACAGCTAAGATAGGGACACGGATGGCACCCGTGGCTGCGGGTCTTGCCAACTCCGATACACGTTTTCATCGTGAGAAGTGGCCGTCTTCGCTTACGCGGGGGCGGCTATTTCGTTCGGCCGATAAACAGGCCGAGTTCTATAGCCGCGGTTAACAACGCCAATAACGAAATAACATCGCTTACGCTCATACCAATTCCCTTCTAAAGGGAGTTGGCCCATCCGTACCCCATGGCAGTAGTCTAACGCAAATTGCGGGTAATAGGAACACTTGTTCGTATTACCCCCTCCTATTTCCTAGTGCACAAACATGCGCACGAATTTGTGCTTCCAGCTTGCGTAGGGCGCATAGCGGAATGGCACGTCCAGCCAGGTTGCCTTGTTCACGATGCTCTTCTTGTGGCTAAACGTATCGAAGCTCTCGCGGCCATGGTACTGCCCCATGCCGCTCGCGCCCATGCCGCCAAAGCCCATATGGCTCGTAGCCAAATGCATGATGGTGTCGTTAACGCAGCCGCCGCCAAAGGGCACATAGCGCACAAAGCGCTGTTGCACCGCTCGGTCCTGGCTAAAGATATACAGGGCCAGCGGCGTCGGACGATCCGTGATAAACGTCTCGACCTCATCCAGACTCTCGAGCGTCAGCACCGGCAAGATGGGACCGAAGATCTCCTCTTGCATTACGGCATCCTCGGGCGTCACGCCGTCCAAGATCGTCGGTTCAATCTTGAGCGAGGTCTCGCGCGCCGCACCTCCCAGCACAACCTTGTCGGGGTCGATCAACCCGCGCACGCGCGCGAAATGCTTGGCGTTGACGATATGGCCGTAATCCTCGTTGTCGAGCGGGTGCTCGCCAAACATGCGGCGGGCTTCCTCCTTGATGAGGCCCAACAGCTCGTCGTGCACGCGCGCGTCAACCAGCAGATAGTCGGGCGCCACGCAGGTCTGCCCCACGTTGAGCCATTTGCCAAAGGCGATACGCCGTGCCGCCACCTTCAAGTTTGCCGTGGCATCCACGATGCAGGGACTCTTGCCGCCCAGCTCAAGCGTCACGGGTGTGAGGTTTTTGCTCGCGTGTTCCATGACAAGCTTGCCGACCGGAACGCTGCCGGTAAAGAAGATCTTGTCCCAGCACTCATCGAGCAGCGCCTCGTTCTCGGCACGTCCGCCCTCGACGACCGTCACCAGGCACGGATCAAACGCTTCCTCGCAGATCTGTCTGAGCACCGCACTCGAAGCCGGCGCATAGGCACTCGGCTTGATAACAACGGTATTACCCGCAGCGAGCGCGCCGGCGAGCGGCTCGAGCGTCAACAAAAACGGGTAGTTCCAAGGCGCCATAATCAGCGTCACGCCATAGGGAACCGGCTGCGTTTTGCATACGCTAATAGCGTTGGCAAGGTCGCACGGGCGCAGGCGCGCACGGCTCCATCGAGCCACGTGCGCGATCTGATGGCGAATCTCGGAAAGCGACGTGCCGATCTCGCACATATACGCCTCGTCGTGCGACTTGCCCAAATCGGTCTTGAGCGCCCGGGCGATATCGGCCTCGTGGGCCCGCACCGCATCGCGTAAACTCACGAGCGCGCGACGTCGAGCATCGACATCAAACGTGGCGTGCGTCTTAAAGTAGGCGCGCTGATCGCCGACGATGCGCGCAATTTCCTCGGTGTTCATGGCACCCTCCTAGTTCTCGTCCTCAAACATACCACCCGCGACGACCTCGTACATATGCTCGAGCTCCGAGCGGTCCATCAAAAGTGGAACGGGGTACAGGGGATTGGCCTCGGCATCGGCATGGGCCGCCATTTGCGGAATATCGGAGCGGCGAATACCCGAGACATATTTGGGGATTCCCAGGGCCTCGTTCATGCGGTCGACCCAATCGATAAAGGCCTCGGCCGCCAGGCTGTCCTGCGCGGTAGCCGGCGCGATACCGGCCATGCGGGCGAGATCGGCAAGCTTAGGAGCAGCAGTTTCGCCATAGGCGCGAAGCATATGCGGCAGGATGATGGCGTTGGCCAAGCCGTGCGGAATCCCGTAACGCCCGCCCAGGCTGTGTGCGATGGCATGAACGTATCCAACATAGGAGCGCGTAAAGGCAACACCCGCCTTATACGCCGCCGAAAGCATGTTGCGACGCGCACGCATGTCGTCGCCATGTTCATAGGCCTCGAGCAAATTGTCGTGGATGAGCTGCACCGCCTGTCGCGCCATCTTGCGCGTATAGGGCGTAGTGCTTCGCCCGATAAAGGCCTCGACGGCATGCGTCAGGGCGTCCATGCCCGTCTGCCCCGTAATGGAGGCGGGCAGGCCACGCGTAAACTCGGGGTCGTGCACCGCAAAGCGCGGGATAAGTACAAAGTCGTTAATGGGGTACTTGTAGTGCGTCTCGCCATCGGTAATTACCGCCGCAAGCGTGACCTCGCTTCCCGTGCCTGCCGTGGTGGGAACGGCGATGAGCAGCGGCAGGCGACGATGAATCCGCAGCAGGCCGCGCATCTTGTTGATGGGCTTGTTTGGCTGCGCGATACGTGCTCCCACGCCCTTGGCACAGTCCATGGCCGAGCCACCGCCAAAGCCGATAATGGCCTGGCAGGCGCTCTCTCGATACAGGGACGCCGCTTCCTCCACATTTAAGACCGTAGGATTCGCTGATGTTTTGGCATAGACCGCAACGCCAATTCCCTTGGACGCGAGCGCTGTCTCGAGCGGTGCCGTGAGCCCCAGACGGGCAATGCCGGGATCCGTCACGATAAGAACCCGCTGTATCGAACGCTTTTGAAGCACTGTGGGCACATCCTCAGCGTGTTCTAGAATGCGTGGCTCGGTATAGGGCAGCACCGGCAATGCGATGCGAAAAACCGTTTGATACGTTCGGCACCAGGCGCGGCGGGCTAGATGCATAAAGGAAGCTCCTTCATTTGTTGATTGGTCAACATTTGCTCGACCGATTGTACTCAGCGGCGGTCAAAGACGGCCTGCCAATCGTTAATCAATCAACATCTTCATATCTCAAAATTGTTTTATTAAAAATCATTCCTAATAGGCTTCACATTTGGTTGCATTTATGGATAATAGAACTCGTCAAGACGCACGTCCGGAGAGGGCCCTTACGGGACCGGACAAGCGCCCCATCGCCATCGATCGAAAGGATCGAATCATGAAGTTTGTTTGCCCCGTTTGCGGTTATGTGGAAGAGTTCGACGGCGACCAGCTGCCCGAGGACTTCAAGTGCCCCCAGTGCGGCGTTCCCGGTTCTCGTTTCCTGAAGCAGGAGGAGGGTCAGCTCGAGTGGGCTGCCGAGCACGTCGTGGGCGTCGCCAAGATGGAGGGCGTCTCCGAGGACATCGTTGCCGACCTGCGCGCCAACTTTGAGGGCGAGTGCTCCGAGGTCGGTATGTACCTGGCCATGGCTCGTGTCGCTCATCGCGAGGGCTATCCCGAGATCGGCCTGTACTGGGAGAAGGCTGCCCACGAGGAGGCCGAGCACGCCGCCAAGTTCGCTGAGCTCCTGGGCGAGGTCGTGACCGACTCCACCAAGAAGAACCTCGAGATGCGCGTTGAGGCCGAGAACGGCGCCACCGCCGGCAAGACCGATCTCGCTAAGCGCGCCAAGGCCGCCGGCCTCGATGCCATCCACGACACCGTGCACGAGATGGCTCGCGACGAGGCCCGCCACGGCAAGGCTTTCGCCGGCCTGCTCAAGCGCTACTTTGGCTAAGCCAGCAGCCTGAGAGATAATCTCTAGCTTCATAAGGTCCGGACCGCATGGTTCGGGCCTTTTTTCGTGTCTCGAGAACTCGTAAACGCCCTGAAATAAGACCACCTTAGGCATCGGTTTCTCGTCAAAAACTAAGTGAGTAGACTTTTTGGAACTTGCCAAGCACACCATCCATATTGCTTTATAAAGCCGCAGCTAAATGACTTGTTGCAAAACGGCCTGGTCGCCAAAGTGCCAAATGTCTACTCACTTAGAACCGCAGCCGTCCACGATCGAGCTGTTTTGCGTCTAACGGTCATCTTTCCGTCGATTACTCCCAATTTTGTCCAGTCAACGAATAGTTCAGACCGGAGTAATGTCTCAGCCCTTTGCTCATCTGAGCTTTTATCACGATATTCAGCATCGAGCATCCTGCATACGGCCTTAACGACGGCGCGGAATCTATCCTCATCGGATATCTGTCTGTGTGTCAGGAGAAGTACATCGTAGCCCATGGCCTGAAGGGCCGTCATGCGGTCAGCGTCACGCAAGCCATCCCCTGCGCGTCCGTGCGAGGCCTTTCCCTGACATTCAATGGCCACCTGCCGCCTGCCGTCCGGCGAATAAAGTAGTAGGTCGATATATACACGGGACTTTCCCACAATCGCTCGAGCACTTGTGCTTAGTGTCACTTCGACATTGAGCTCTATGCCGCAAAACCCTTCGCCTCCCAGGGCTCGCGGCAGTCCAAGCAACAAATACGCCTCGACCTCAAAAGGCGACGCGGCACCCAATGGAACGAGTTGCGATACCGCCATAAATCTATTGCCGTAACGCATCCCGCAAACATCTGAACAAAAACGGTCAAGGTCTCTGCCCAAAACCAAAGCGTCTCGACGCCATAAATTTGAAGCGGCACCGCTCTCGGACGGGCAGCGCATCCAACCGAACGTTGTCGAAATCGCGCCCGAATCAATTGCACGCGTAAGCTCCGCCTCAAGTGCCACCGGCAGAGCGCACACCGCAAACAAGCCACACATCTCCGCCAATACCAAAAGAAGCTGAAGATCCGTCAGATGCCGCGACATGATGAATGCCGTCAGCAGAGGAGACGTGATCAAAAATCCATGCTCCGTTTCCAGCACGGATTCCCTGGGGAGCTCACCAAGAAACAGCCGCTGCCTAATGCTGGCAGGGCAAGTCCGTTTGTTTCTCGTCCGAACCAATGTATACAACGGAAAGCCAAGTACAACCGCAGCCGTCGGGTTACGGACGAGGCCATATCGCTGCCGGTCTTCTTCCGGCCGTGGAAGCGGCGGACACAGAGCGCGGACCTGAGGGGGCAAACGCCAGTACCTAAAAGCCGATATGTCACAAACTAGATCCTTCATAGGCACAGGAAAACACGAATTTCACCCCAGCCAGTCACGCATTGGCGCGAACGCACCAAAAATGGCGCCGAACGGACTGCTAAGTTTTCAACAGCCCTCCTCAACTGGCCAAAAGCTTGCCAAGAGCTGGACGAAGCCCTGTTGAAAACCCCATTTTTTTCACATGCGGGAACTTTGCGCGGCAAGTGAGTAGACTTTTTCGAACTTGCCGCGCAGGCCAGTCATCCTGCTTCTCAAAACCACAGGTAGATAGCTTGTTTCAAAACGACCCGGTCACCAAAGTGCCAAAAGTCTACTCACTTAGATTGCAGAGCTCCCCCATTAGCTGCAATTCCAAGGTATTAAGCACTTTCGGACTCAGGTCGTCATACTGGACAAGAATTTGAGTTGAGTTTTCAGGAACAAATGCGCCATCGGCGCACCAATAACAGTCACTGATATCGATGAACGGAATGCCCGAGCGCGTGAGAGCCCGCGCAAAAGAGCTTCCGCCCGTTCCGCGCTCCGCAACCACAGTGCAGTAAAGGCCCGCGTCCGCATGCTCGATCGAGACCTCCCCTGCTGGAAACGTTTTCCGCACAAGCGACGCCAGGCCATCACGCGCCTCGCGAGCACGAACGCGCACGCGGTTCACATGTCGCTCGTAATCACCCGATTCCAGCAAACGCGCCAAAGCGACCTGGTCAACAGAACTCACCGACGAGGCGTAAAAACCAAGGTTGCGCCTAAACCGCTCCATTAGCTCATCAGGCAACACCATGTACGCTAGACGCAACGCCGATGAAAGGCTCTTCGAAAACGTGTTGGTGTAGATGACCGATTGAGCGGCATCGATCGACGCGAGCGCGGGAATCGGCTTGCCGGCCAGACGAAACTCGCAATCAAAGTCATCTTCGATGAGATATCGACCCGGCCGTTCAGCAGCCCAGCTCAGCAGCGCATATCGGCGCGCGATGCTCGTCACCAGGCCGGTTGGATATTGGTGAGACGGCATCAGGTGAAGGACATCGGTCCCGCTTTTCTGCAGAGTGCCCAAGTCCACGCCCTCATCATCCAACGGGATATGTCGAACTTTGCAGCCCATAGCCTGATAGATGCGCGTCAGGCGCAAATAGCCCGGGTCCTCAACGGCATACACCTTGTCCGCGCCAAGCAACTGAACCAACATGGTATCGAGCAACTGAGCACCCGCACCGATAACAATGTTATTAGGATCGATATTCATGCCCCTTGTCCCACGCAGGTGGTGAGCGATTGCGCATCGTAGCCGAGCAGTGCCCTGCGCCGGTGCGGGCGAAAAGATTTCGCGTTCGTCTTCGGCTGCCAGCGTCGCCCGTAGCGCGCTTTGCCAAAGCCGCGCCGCCTCCAAAGCAGAAGGAGAAAGCGCATCGAATCGCTCGACCTGTCCGTTGACATCATGCGTGTTGGGACCCACAGAAACGGCATCTCGGTCGATGCCCTCCGAAGCCAAAGGAAAAACCGGTGCGTCCGGAAGCTTGCAAGCGTAGTAGCCACGACGCGGCATTGAGCAAATATAGCCCTCAGCGAGTAACTGGCTATATGCATTCTCGATGGTAATGACACTGATTCCCAGATGACTGGCAAAGGCGCGCTTAGACGGCAGATGCTCCCCCGCCGCAATACGGCCAGCAACAATATCATCTCGAATTTGCTGGTAAACATACTCATAGAGCGATGCTTCGCCGCGTTTTTCCAAATTGTAGTCAAGCATGAGCCTATCACCTGACCTTATTAAGTCATTCAATCTGGTATTAGTCTGACCTTGTAATTATCTCGAAAACTGAGTATTTTGTCATACCCAGCTCCCCGATAGGATGTTCCGTCAAGCAATGCACATGCCAACCAAGGGAGCAACCATGGCAGAACAGAACAGCAAGGCCGACCGCGTCAAACTCAATCGCGAGCTCGCGCAGATGCTCAAGGGCGGCGTCATCATGGACGTTACCACGCCCGAGCAGGCACGCATCGCCGAGGAGGCAGGCGCCTGCGCCGTCATGGCCCTCGAGCGCATCCCGGCCGACATCCGTGCCGCAGGCGGCGTCTCGCGCATGAGCGACCCCAAGATGATCAAGGGCATCCAGGAGGCCGTCTCCATCCCCGTCATGGCCAAGTGCCGCATCGGTCACATCGTCGAGGCGCAGGTCCTGCAGGCCATCGAGATCGACTACATCGATGAGTCCGAGGTTCTCTCCCCTGCCGATGACGTCTATCACATCGACAAGACCCAGTTTGACGTGCCGTTTGTCTGCGGCGCCCGTGATCTGGGCGAGGCGTTGCGCCGTGTTGCCGAGGGCGCCACTATGATTCGCACCAAGGGTGAGCCGGGTACGGGCGACGTCGTTCAGGCCGTGCGTCACATGCGCAAGATCCAAAAGCAGATCCGTGACGTTGTCGCCCTGCGTGACGACGAGCTCTTTGAGGTAGCCAAGCAGCTGCAGGTTCCGGTCGAGCTGGTACGCGATGTCCACGCCGCAGGCAAGCTCCCCGTCGTGAACTTTGCCGCCGGCGGTGTAGCGACCCCCGCCGACGCCGCGCTGATGATGCAGCTGGGCGCCGAAGGCGTCTTTGTCGGCTCGGGCATCTTTAAGAGCGGCGACCCCGCCAAGCGCGCAGCCGCCATCGTCAAGGCCGTGGCCAACTTCACCGACGCCAAGCTCATCGCCGAGCTTTCGGAGGATCTAGGCGAGGCCATGGTGGGCATCAACGCCGACGAAATCGAGATCATCATGGAGGAGCGCGGGCGCTAGTCCGGCAGAAAGGATCGCACATGAGCGATTATGCAGACCAGACGGTCGCCGTGCTGGCGGTCCAAGGCGCTTTTGCCGAGCACGAGGCAAGACTATCCGAACTGGGCGTGCACTGTATTGAGCTGAGGCAGGCGGCCGATTTGCAGCAGAACTTTGACCGCCTGGTCCTCCCCGGCGGCGAGTCCACCGTTCAGGGCAAGCTACTTGCCGAACTCGGTATGCTCGAGGAGCTTCGTGCCCGCATCGTTGAAGGCATGCCCGTCCTGGGCACCTGCGCCGGCCTGATTCTGCTGGCTCACGACCTTGCCGCCCATGACGATAAGGGGACACCGCGCCTGGCAACCATGGATGTGCTCGTTGAGCGCAATGCCTACGGCAGACAGCTCGGCAGCTTTCGAACCAAGGGGCAGGTAGCCGGCATCGACGGTGAAGTGCCGCTGACGTTTATCCGCGCGCCCCGCATCGTCGAGGTCCACGGCGACGCCAAGGCCTTGGCCGAAGTCGATGGCCGTATCGTCGCCGCCCGTCAAGACAAACAGCTCGGTGTCACCTTCCACCCCGAGCTCGACGACGACACGCGCCTCCACGAGTTCTTCCTCCAAATGTAGGCAGAAGACAAACGAGCGTGGATTTTCGGACGCATAGCGATAGACGACCACGTTTGCCCAGATAAAACCGGCCAAAATAAACCTGTCCCTTTTTGGCAGGTTTGGACTGTGGGAACGCCGATGTTTTGGTAACGCCAGCGAGCGCCGCCCAGGGCGAACAAGTTGGCATGAAAAAGGCAGGGCATAGACCTTCTGGTCATGCCCTGCCTTTTGAATGACAAATTGTCGCTCTGGGAGGCGCGCAGCGTCAACTAGTTACGCGGTTCGTAAAACCGCGTAACCCCTAAAAACGGTTGCCGCGGAAGCCGCCGCCGTTGCGGCCGCCGCGATCGCCACCGCGACCGCCGCGGTCGTTACCGCGGTTGCCGCCGAAGCCGCCACGGTTGCCACCGCGATCGCCATAGCCACCACGGTTGCCGCCGAAGCCGCCACGACCGCCGCGGTCGCCGCCACGGTCACCAAAGCCGCCACGGCCACCGCGATCGCCACCGCGACCGCCGCGGTCACCACCACGGCCACCGCGATCGCCAAAGCCGCCGCGACCGCCACGGTCGCCGCCACGGCCACCGCGATCGTCACGACCGCCGCGAGGACCGCGGTCCTCGTCCAGGCCCATGGCGACGAGCGGAGCGATGACCTTATCGAGAGCGGTCATCAGCTCGGTGGCCTCCTCGTAAGAAAGCTCGGGCAGGAGCTTCTCCTTCTTGTTGGCAAGCTCGACCAGGCCCTCAGCGGCATCCTCGGCAGCGAAGACAACGATCTTGCGCATATCGCCCTCGGCGTCGTCGATGCGGCCGACCAGATCGGCAGCCTCGGCCTCGGCCATCAGGCCATCGAGCTCACGAAGGCGCATGCCCAGCAGGTCGGACATTTCCTTCTGCTCCATCTTGGGCTTGAGGTCAAGAAGCTTGATGGCGCGCTCGATGTTCGCCATGCGCTCGGCCTTGGCCTCCTCCTCCTTGGAAATAGCAAAGCGACGGCTACGCAGCAGGCGGGCGGCCTTCTGCATCTTGTCCATCAGCTCTTCGTCATCGTAATCAACGGCGGCCTCGACAACCTCGGCCTCCTCCTCGGCGGAAACCTCGTCAGCAGCCTCAACCTCGGCAGCTTCGGTCTCCACGGTCTCGACTGCCTCAACCTCGGCAGCCACGGTCTCGTTCTCGGTCTCGTTCATGATCTCTTCGTTCTCGGACATGAGACTCCTTCTTGGCCCTCTCGGGCATCATCGCCCCATTCGCGGGGCCCGTCGCGCACTCTTTGCGCTTTAAACATTCATGCCTCTCGGCAAAACGTCCATTAGTTTATGGTGTCGCCATCCAATCTAGCTGCAGAATCTATGTGCACACATTAATGCGACATGTGCGACTCGCGACGAGCGTACACCAGTGACGCCACGAACCCGACCACGGCAATTACAGCCGCCACACGCACGGCAGTTGCAAATCCAATCGCCTGGGCAACGTCCGTCGCAGCGCCAGCGGTGCCGGCAGTCGCCGCAGAACTCGAGAGCAAGCCGATAAACAGCGACGGGCCAAACGATGCGGCAATCATGTTCCACGTGTTGAGCAATGCCGTTCCGTGAGGATGCTCAGCGGCAGGAAGCGTCTCCAAGCCGGCCGTCTGCGAGGGGCTCAGCACCAGGCCGACTCCGGCATACACCACAACGGTCAGCGCCACGACGACGCCGATGTTCATGCTTGCCGCCGTCATCGAGATTGCAGTCTGCCCCACGGCAATCAGGGCAAAGCCGACCGGCAGCAGCGGCCATGCGCCACGGGCGTCCATCACGCGTCCGCCCACAATCGAGGTCACGGCGTTGCAGGCAATCGCCGGCAAAATGAGCAATCCCGCAACAAGTGCGGTCATGCCGTATGCGCCCTCAAAATAGAGCGGCAACAAAACGCTCATCGAGAACGTCGTCATCATCGATACCACCACAAGCAAGCACGCAGGCCAAAAACGAACACTCGCCATGGGACGCACGTTAAGCACTGGATGCTCGAGCTTGAGCTGGCGGGCCGCAAACAGGCCGAGCAGCACAATGGCGGCGAAGAGCGTCGCGATGCCGGCAATCAGATTGGTCGAGAACTCGCCTACGGAATACACAAATGCCGTAATACCGGCAGCGAGCAAAACCACCGACAGATTATCAAGCGTGGTGTTCGAACGCTCTCCGACATTCTGGACAAGCTTTACGCCCGCCGCAGCGACCACAATGCCGCCCACCAGCGGCACTACGAACACCGCCCTCCAGCCAAACAACGTGCACATAAGACCGCTGATCACGGGCCCAAACGCCGGCCCCAGCGTAATGCAGGCACCGCCCAGGCTCAGATACAAACCGAGCTTCTCGCGCGGGGCGCAAGACAGTACCACGTTCATCATGAGCGGAAACAAGATGCCCGATCCCGCAGCCTGCAAAATACGACTTGGCAGCAAAACGCTAAACGACGGAGCGACCAGGCACAGGACTTCGCCGGCGACCATGCATCCGCATGCGAAAAACAGCAGCTTGCGCGTCGAGAAACGGCCGGACAGAAAGGCCATGATAGCCGTAAAGATCGACGTCACGATCATGTAGCCCGAAACGAGCCACTGCGCCGTGGTGGCACTCACCGAAAAGGCCGCCATAATGTCGTGCAACGCCACGTTAATGATGTTCTCGTTAAACGCAGCAACAAAAGCTGCAACATACATTACGACGAGAATTGCCGAGGTTGTCGACGGTGATTGAGTTTGCTTTTGGGATTTGGTCCCCATGCATTTCCTTCCTCTTGAAACGACAGTCGCATCGCCCCAGAGGAACAGTCCAGGGCGAAAATGAGCCCTAGACTTACGCCAGACGCCGTACACGACGAGTCTGGCAACATGGTCCAACATCGAAAGATTGTAACGCGGACGCGCGGCTTTCCTTCCGCGCTATTATTAAAAGCCCACGAAAGCATGAGACATGAGGAGCCCGCCATGATTAAGCCCATCATGAAATCCGAGTTCTTTTTGCGTCTGCCTTCCGAAGACGCGGGACCCGACGATGCCGCAACCGGGCAGGATCTCCTGGATACGCTCCACGAGCATGAGCGCGAGTGCGTGGGCCTCGCCGCCAACATGATCGGCGTGCGCAAACGCATCATCTGCGTAAAGGACGGCAGCAGGACACTCCTGATGTACAACCCTCAAATTCTTGAGCAGGTCAATGCCTATCAGACGAGCGAAGGATGCCTCTCGCTGATCGGCGAGCGTCCCTGTACCCGCTATCGCCGCATTAAGGTTGAGTATTTGGACGAGAACTTCGTTCACCGCATCAAAAACTTCTCGGGCTACACCGCCGAGATCATCCAGCACGAAATCGACCATTGCTGCGGAATCGTGATCTAGTTCCGCGAGTCAAGGAAAATGATCTGTTTTCCTCCGTCCCTAATGGACCATGGTAACGACGCAGGCTGAGCACACGACAGCGAGCGAGCCGCATTTGCACCAAGGTGACGTGAAACGAAAGGGCGCTGACCTTCTGGTCGCGCCCTTGAAGTTGAACGTCAGATTGGTGTGAATGCGGCTCGCGCAGCGTCAAGCGGTCCGCCGTTCGGTAGGACGGCGGAACTAGTTACGCCTGACGGTAATGGTCAAAGAAGTCGGCGAGGTCTTCGAGGGACTCTTTGAGTACTTCCATGCGCGGCAGGTACACGATACGGAAGTGGTCGGGCTCAGCCCAGTTGAAGCCGCCGCCGCGCGTGATCAGGATCTTCTTCTCGTGCAGCAGGTCAAGGGCGAACTGCTCGTCATCGGTGATGTTGAACTTCTTCACATCCATCTTGGGGAAGATGTAGAACGCCGCGCGCGGCTTAACCACCGAGATGCCGTCAATCTTGTTGAGCGCCTCATACACAAAGTTGCGCTGCTCGTAGACACGGCCGCCAGGACGGATGTAGTCGTTAACGGACTGATGACCACCGAGTGCCGTCTGAACGATCGACTGAGCCGGCACGTTGGAGCACAGGCGCATGTTGGAGAGCATGTTGATACCCATGATGAAGTCGCTCATGCAGCGCTGGTTGCCCGAAAGCACCATCCAGCCAATACGATAGCCCGCAATCATGTGCGACTTGGAAAGGCCGCTAAAGGTGACACAGGGCAGATCGGGAGCGAGCGAGGCAATCGAGACGTGCTCATAGCCGTCCATGCACAGGCGGTCGTAAATCTCGTCTGCAAAAATCATGAGCTGGTGCCTGCGCGCAACCTCAACGATGCCCTCGAGCACCTCACGCGGATAGACGGAACCCGTGGGGTTGTTAGGGTTGATGATGACGAGGGCTTTGGTCGCGCTCGTGATCTTGGACTCCATATCCTCCAGGTCGGGATACCAATCCGCCTGCTCATCACACAAATAATGTACGGGATGACCGCCGGCAAGGGTTGCGCACGCCGTCCAGAGCGGATAGTCAGGGCTGGGGATCAGAATCTCGTCGCCATTGTCGAGCAGCGCGTTCATCGAAAGCTGAATGAGCTCGGACACGCCGTTGCCCGTGTAGATATGCTCCATCTGAACGTTGGGCAGGCCCTTGATCTGCGAATACTGCATGATCGCCTTGCGCGCGGAGAACAAGCCGCGCGAGTTGGAATAGCCTTCGCAGTCGGGCAGCTGCTGGCGCATGTCCTTGATGACCTCGTCGGGCGTGCGGAAACCGAAGGGCGCCGGGTTGCCGATATTGAGCTTGAGGATGCGCTCGCCCTCGTCCTCCATACGGGCAGCCTCGTCGACGACGGGACCGCGCACGTCATACAGGACGTTATCGAGCTTGGTGGATTTAGAAAAAGTACGCATGGTGGTGCTCCTTGCAATTTGAGCTGAGGGATGGGGTTCGGGCTTGGAATCGTTGCGGGGTGATGATGCCTCGCCTTGATCGGCGTCGCCGGCAAGCAGCCAGGTAACATCGACCTCCAAAATACGGGCGAGCAGCTCAGCCACATCGCGCCGCGGGATCGTCTTGCCGCTCACATATTGGCTCATCTGACTCTTGCCGAGTTTTTTGCCGAGCATCTCCGATGCGCGGATTACGTCCGACTGGCGAACGTCGCGATCGGACATAGTCTGTCGCAGGCGATCGCTAAACGTCTCTTGGGCCACTAGAACCTCCTTGCTGGCAAAGTTCAATTTATAGAATACGAATTGAACCAAGGTTCAATTTAGGCAGCAGTATAACGCGGCACCTCATTCGAAAGTTCAATTTCATAAGAAAATGCACCAGACTCTGAGATTTGCCCAAAATGGGCAATGACGCGCACACGTTTAGAGGTATTCGAGGAAACGGGCGGCGGCAAGCGAAACATCGGCCGTTCGATATATCGCATTGATCTGCCGATGAGGATGTCCCTCGAGCGGACGCACGGCAACATCGAACTGACAGCGACGCAAGATGAGCGCGGGAAGAATGCTAACGCCCAGGCCGTCCTCGACCATAGCCATAATCGCATAGTCATCCCAGGTCGACAGCTTAGAGCGCACCGCCAGGCCCGCGCGGCGAAACAGCGGCGTAATCTCGTCGTCGCTACCGCGTTCCAGCAGGATAAACTGCTCGTTGCCCAAATCGGCAAGGGAAACGACCTCCGCGGTGGCAAGCGAGGAGTCCGCTGGCACCACGGCCATCAGCTCGTCTTGCACCAACGGTCGCGACGCCATGCCGGCGCCGCGTGGCTCGCGCGGAATAAAGCCCAGGTCGCAGCGACCTTCCGCCACCCATTGTTCAATCTCTGAGTAATCGCCCATCAGCAACTCATAATCGACGTCCGGATGATCGGCGCGAAAGCGCGCAATCACCGGCGGCAGCACGTGGGTCGCCACACTCGAAAACGTACCGATGCAGATTTTGCCGCGCATGAGTCCACGCATCTCATCCACCCGTCGCTGCAAGCGAGTGAATTCCTCGCAGAGCGCCTCGACAGCCGGCATGACCTGCCGCCCGTCGGCAGAAAGAGCCACGCCCTCGCGACTGCGGTCGAGCACCTTAAAACCCCAGTCGGCCTCAAGATCGGCCACCATACGGCTCACGCCCGACTGCGAATAGCTCAGGCGCTCTGCAGCACGCGTAAAGCTGCCAGCACGCACCGTCTCGAGCAGCACTTGCATCTTTTGGATATTGGTCTCCACGGCACGTCCCCACCCTTGCATGAGTTTTTGTCATGTTTTCCATGCATTATATTCGCTTTTCTTCTAAAGCCAGTTCACCCATAGTGAACATGTTCGGATATAGAGGGGATGTCAGCGCATGAACAACGGACTGTTTACATACTTAGCAGCATTACTGTTGTTTGGCTCTAACGGCATCATCGCCGCAGCTATCGCACTGCCGAGCTCCGATATCGTGCTGCTGCGCACGTTTTTGGGCGCTCTCTCGCTTGTCACTATCCTCGCCACTACCCAACACCATAAGTTGCAGGCGCCATCTCGTCCCCGCGAAGCCGCGGCCCTCCTCCTCTCGGGAGCTGCGCTGGGCGCCAGCTGGATTTTTCTGTTCCGCGCCTACCAGACGATCGGCGTCGGCGTATCCTCGCTGCTGTACTACTGCGGCCCCATCATTGTCATGGCGCTCTCCCCGCTCATCTTTGGCGAAAAGCTGACCGGCGGCAAAATCGCCGGCTTTGTCGCCGTTGCTTGTGGTGCTTTTCTCATTGCAGCGCAAGGTCTAGGCGGCAATATGCCCATTGCGGGCATCGTCTGTGGAATCGCCTCGGCCTTCTGCTATGCATTGATGGTCATCGCCAGCAAGGGTGCGCCGCACATCGAGGGCCTCGAGAACTCCGCGCTCCAGGTGAGCGCCGCCTTTGTGACCGCACTGGTCCTCACGCTCATCACGCAGGGCGCTCCCTCATTCCTGTCCGCCGGTATCGCCGCCAGTATTGATTGGCGCGCCGTCGCTATGCTCGGCGTCGTCAACACCGGCATCGGTTGCCTGCTCTACTTTAGCGCCGTCGCCAAGCTGCCCGTCCAGACCGTCGCTGTCGTCGGCTACCTCGAGCCGCTTTCGGCGGTCGTGTTCTCGGCCGCCCTTTTGGGTGAAGCCATAACACCGGTCCGCCTGATGGGCGCCGCGCTTATCATCGGCGGCGCGATTTTTTGCGAACTCGCCGGCAAACGCGCAAACGCCAAGGCTGGCATCGCCCAGACAGCACGTGCTTAAAAGCCCTGCTTTGAAATGCTACCTGCATAGATAAATAATCCCCAGCTGAGGATTATTGTCTAAAATAACCCGATGTGCCAAACTGCTCTTGTATGTATAAAGACGGCATAAAGTTTTTTGTCCTAGACAGATAACCGGATGTCTAAGGGAGTCCTCGTGGCACACAACAAACTGGAGGCAAACCTCCAAGACCAGCGCGGGCAAGGCGGGCACGGAGCCATCCCCCTCTCCGCTGGCATGCTGCTCGTAACGCTCGGCGTCGTCTATGGCGACATCGGCACGAGCCCCATGTACACCATGAAATCAATCGTCGCCAACAACGGCGGCATCGGTACCGTCAGCGAGGACATGATCCTGGGCGCGCTTTCGCTCGTCATCTGGACCATGACGCTCGTGACCACGGTCAAGTACGTGGTAATCGCCATGAAGGCCGACAACCACAACGAAGGCGGCATCTTCGCCCTGTTTAGCCTGGTACGCAAGGTGGCGCCATGGCTGATTCTCCCCGCCATGATCGGCGGCGCGGCGCTGCTCGCTGACGGCATCCTCACCCCCGCCGTCACGGTTACCACGGCCATCGAGGGCTTGCGCACTATCGAGTGGGGCCATGCGCTTTTGGGTGACGGCCAGACCAACGTAATCATCATCACCATCATCATTATCTGCGGCCTGTTTGCCATGCAGCGCGCCGGCACCTCGTCAATCGGCAAGCTGTTCGGCCCGCTTATGACGCTGTGGTTCCTGTTCTTGGCTGGCGCCGGCCTGTTCAACATGCTCGGCAACTTGTCCATCCTGCGCGCGCTCAACCCCATCCGTGGCATCATGTTCCTGTTCTCGCCCATCAACCACTCGGGTATTATGGTGCTCGGCTTCGTCTTCCTGTCGACGACCGGCGCCGAGGCGCTCTATTCAGACATGGGCCACGTGGGCAAGGCCAACATCTACGCATCCTGGCCGTTTGTTAAAGCGGCGCTTATCCTTAACTACCTGGGTCAGGGCGCTTGGCTGCTCGCCAACAATTCCAATCCCCAGTTGCTCGCGATGGATATCGTCAACCCGTTCTATATGATGCTCCCCGAGCCCCTGCGCCCCTTTGCCATCGTGCTTTCGGCCGTGGCGGCCATCATTGCCTCGCAGGCGCTCATCACCGGCTCGTTCTCGCTGGTATCCGAGGCAACGCGTCTCAACCTTATGCCGCATCTGCGCATCCACTACCCCAGCGACACCAAGGGCCAGCTCTATATTCCGCTCGTCAATAACATCATGTGGGTCGGCTGCATCTTCATCGTGCTGCTGTTCCAAAACTCCGAGCGCATGGAGAGCGCCTACGGCCTCGCCATTACCGTGACCATGCTCATGACCACGACGCTTTTGACGAGCTACATCGCCGGCATCCTCAAGCACAGGCTGGGTGCCTGCGTCTTCGCCCTGCTCTTTGGTGCCATTGAGCTGTGCTTCTTCGCCTCGTGCCTCACCATGTTCTTTGACGGCGGCTACGTCATGATCTTCCTGGCCGCACTGCTGTTTGGCCTTATGTACGTGTGGCGCCGCGGCACCGCCATCGAGCGCACGCAGACGATTTTGCTGCCCGTCTCCAAGTACATCGACCAGCTCAACCGCCTGCGCAACGACGAGACCTATCCCGTGCTCGCCGACAATCTGGTATTTCTCACCAACAGCCCCGACCCGCTCACACTCGACCGCGACGTGCTCTATTCCATCCTGGATAAGCATCCCAAGCGCGCCAAGGCATATTGGTTCATTAACGTGCACGTTACCGACGAACCCTATACGCACGAGTATTCCGTCGAGACCTTTGGCACGGACTTCCTCTTCCGCGTTCGCCTGGACCTGGGCTTTAAAGTCAACCAGCGCGTCAACGCCTATCTGCGTCAGATCGTCGGCGACTTGATGGCATCGGGCGAGCTGCCGCCGCAACATCACACCTACTCCATCTACGAGACACGCGGCAACGTGGGTGACTTCCGCTTTTGTATGCTGCGCAAGATGCTTGCCCCCGAAACGGACATCAACCGCAATGACCACCGCGTGATGGCCATCAAGTACGCCGTCCGCCGCGCCTGCGGAAGCCCGGCACGCTGGTACGGTCTTGAGAACTCGGCCATCATCATCGAGTACGTGCCGCTGTTTGCCCGCATGCGCCCGGCCGTTAAGCTCGTGCGCACCCAGGTGCCGCTCGAGGTTCAGATCGAAGAGGCCGAGGAAATGGAAGTCGACATCTTCTCGGACGACTTGGTCAACGGCAACGAAGCCGGTAAGGACATGAACGTCGATCCCACCGAGTTGCTCGAGAGCGTCGCCGATACGCCCGAACAGCAACTCGACGGACTCGAGAGCACCCAGTTCAACGACGCCAACTTCTAACACGCCACCAGCCATTGACGACAACGGCCTCGCATCTCATAAGAGGTGCGAGGCCGTTTTATGTCGCAACGGACCAGTGAGCTACGAACGGCGCGGCTCGGGAACCACGAGCCTATCGGGGCTCGCGCCCTCGGCATCCATCAGGCTCACGTAGCGAATCGACGGATCCCCATACATCGCGTAGTAATAATTGCCCGTGCGCGCGCTAAAGCATCCGGTGTAGATAGTCTTCTCGAACTTGCCATCGCCCATCCTGGACGCTCCCTCGATCATCACCACGCCCTCGAGCGAGCGGAACATGCGAACGACGTTTTCGGTCTCGCTCTCCTTTTGTGGGTAATTGGCATTGAGGTACGCCGCCTTTACAAAACGGCTCGGCGAATAGCAATCGCCCGGAATGCCGCGCATGCCGGCACCGGCTCCATAGGGCTTAAGCTCGGCGCCACGCCATGTCGCCGTCTGCGGAAAATCGCTTGTGGCCGTGATATAGGTGCGCAGGTTTTCCATGTGCCACGGGAAAGTCGGCTGATTGGCAAGGGTGTCGACCGGATTGTCGTATACATGCAGGCCGTCAGCCATCATCTCGACCACGATGCTGCGCTGGCTGTCGCCGATAATCCAATGGAGCAGCGACACGCCCAGCCCCTCTCCGGCAGATTTGGCGACAATCACCGTGTCGCGCAGCGCGGCCTCGACCTCATCGACCGTCGAGAACGTCGCTGCCACCCACAGGGGAAACTCATAGGCCGCGATATTGTTCTTGCCGTCGACAGGGCCCTCGGCATACTCGGCATAACCCGGGAAATTGAGACCCGCCACGGCGAGGCCCGCATCGTTGCCGCAGTCGAAGAACATAGGGTAGTTCTCGTAATCGATGCACATGCCGATTACCGCGTGCGCCGCCGACGCATCGTCGATAAACGAATACGGGACGTGGAACCCGCGCGGCATCACGCGAACCTGTTGGCCGTAGTCAAAGCTCCAGTCTAGGTTGCGGCCTAGATACATGTGACCAGAATTATCGGTAAATCGAATGCTCGTACACATAGCGCCTCCTAGCTTTACGTTCCTGCTAAGGTTATTGTCACCAAACAAAAAGGCGCTAAACACAAAAGCCCGGACATGACAACAATGTCACGTCCGGACCAAAAGAGACGAAGTGCGGTGCTTTGGTCCCCTTAGACCAACTTTCCTAGACAGTGGTCAATCATGTGTTGAATCATCTGCGCCTCGAAGCCCACAAAGTCCTGCTTGCGCTCGCGCATCTTGCCGTCGACGATCACGTCATAAGCGACCTTGCACTTGATATAGCGCGTGGACTTGGTGACCTCCTCGTGCGTCAGGCAGCTCTCCTCCATCTTGCTGGCACCCAGGCCAAACACCAGACGGGGGTTGTAGAGCACGTGGGGCTCGCCGGCGTCGTCCAGGTAGACGCAGACCTTCTTGGTAACGCCAATCTGGTTAGCGGCAAGGCAGCCGGCATCGTCGAGCGACTTGATGGTATCGATCAGGTCCTGAGCAACCGACTCGTCCTCGACGGTCGCAACCTCGCAACGCTGGGACAGGATAGCCTCGTCGTGGCAAAGCTCTTTAATCATACGTTCCTCCATAGGGGTCGTTGTAACCGCTTAAGTATACGGTACCCACACATTTTCATGCGAAAAATACCGTCCGTCTGCTACAAAGCGCCGAACATCAACATGCGAGGAACAACAGCGTCGTAAAGGGGCTATAGTGGGTGAGTTCGTGTCAATCGGCCTAAACTCGGGGCCGAACAAGGAAAGGGTATGCATGGACGAACTATTTCACGTCAGTGAGCGCAAGTCCACAATCGGGACCGAACTTCGCGCTGGACTGACAACATTCCTGGCGATGGCCTACATCATCGCCGTCAACCCCGCAGTGCTCTCGGGCGCTGGCATCGATGCGGGAGCGCTCGCCTGCGCCACCTGTCTGGGCGCTGGCATCATGACCATCTGCATGGGCATCTTCGCTAACCGCCCGCTCGCCTGCGCGTCGGGCTTAGGCGTCAACGCGATGATCGCTGGAATCACCACCACCGTCTGCGGCGGTGACTGGCACGTGGCCATGAGCGTCATCTTCCTCGAGGGTATCGTCATCTTGCTGCTCGTGCTTTGTGGCCTGCGCGAGGCCATCATGGACGCCATCCCGGTTGTCCTGCGTCACGCCATCTCGGTGGGTCTGGGCCTGTTCATCGCCATGATTGGCCTGTGCGATGCCGGCATTATCACCGCTGGCGCCGGTACACTCGTCGGTCTGGGCGACATCACCTCCCCCACCTTCATCGTCGGCATCATCTCCATCCTGGTGACGGTCGCCCTCGCCTGCCGCAACGTCCCCGGCTCGCTGCTCATCGGCATCGTCGTCGCCGTCATCGCCGGTATCCCCCTAGGTGTGACCCAGGCTCCGACCGGTATCATCGCCCCGCTCGACTTCTCGAGCATCGGTGGCCCCATCGCCGACGCCGGCGGCGTGCCCGCCATCGTCAAGGTCCTTACCGACCCCGCGCTCCTCGTCATCTCGTTCTCGCTGCTCATGAGTGACTTCTTCGACACCATGGGCACCGCGATGGCCGTGGCCAAGCAGGGCGAGTTCCTCACCGACGACGGCAACGTCGAGAATATCAAGGAGATCCTGATCGTCGACTCCGCCGCCGCTGCTGTGGGCGGTTTCATGGGTGTCTCCTCCATCACCACCTTCGTCGAGTCCACTTCCGGCGCCGCCGACGGTGGCCGCACGGGCCTCACCTCCGTCACCACCGGCGTGCTGTTCATTCTCGCCGCGTTCTTCTCCCCCATCGTCACCATCGTTTCCAGCGCCGCCACCTGCGGTGCTCTGGTCTACGTCGGCTACCTCATGATGAGCGAGGCCTCCGAGATCGACTGGTCCGACGTGTCGCAGGGTTTCCCGGCGTTCATGATTGTCGCCGGCGTGCCCTTCACCTACTCCATCTCTGCCGGCATCGGCCTGGGCTTTATCGCCTACGTGATCGTCGCGCTCTTTAAGGGCGAGGCCTCCAAGATCAAGCCGCTCATGTGGATCGCAGCCCTTGCCTTCCTTGTCTACTTCTTCGTGGCGTAACGGCATAGTCTGCTAAAGCAAAACAACAAGGCGCGGAATCGCATCGAGCGGCTCCACGCCTTTCTTTTAGCGTCTGCCCCCGTGTCAGCGTGCGACAATTAAGGCTGTCAATATCACAACACCGAGAGAAGCCTGCCTTGGAAGCGCATCATAAGCAGATAACCGTTTATTCAGAGTGTGCGGAAGGCGCGCCCGTCATCTACCTCCCCGTGGTTATGGGCGACGGTAGTGAAGTCTACGAGCGCTGCCGAGAGCTCGATTGCCCGCCGTTCACCCTTGTCGCCATTGGAGGGCTCGATTGGAATCGCGAGCTGAGCCCCTGGGAATGTGAGGGAACTATACGAGATGCCGAGCCCTTTGGTGGACAGGCTGCTGGTTTTCTTGACGAGTTGTTGAAGCAGATAATCCCCCAGGCCGAATCATCGCTCCCGCAACCGCCCGCCTGGCGCGGCGTTGCCGGCTACTCGTTGGCGGGTCTTTTTGCACTGTGGGCACTTTGGCAAACAGATGTCTTTGAGCGCGCAGCGAGTGCATCGGGGTCGTTATGGTTCCCCGGCTTTATCGACTACGCGCGCGAGCGCACGATGACGGCTACGCCCGACGCCGCCTATCTGTCGCTCGGTAAAAAGGAAACCAAGACGCCCCACCGCATGATGCGGCACGTACTCGACGATACGCACGCGATGGAAGAGCTGCTTATCGAGCGTGACATTCCAACAACGCTGGAGCTCAACCCCGGCAATCACTTTGCCCAAACCGACTTGCGCATGGCCCGCGGCATCCACTGGATACTGACGCATTAAAAATGGTGCCCACGCGCATATACGCATGGGCACCATATCTTGTTTAGCTGAACGCAGCTGCTACTCAGCAGCCTCCTCGAGCTCGGAGACATCAAACTCAAAGTCGTTACCCGGCAGGATGGCGTTGAGCACGATGCCCACCAGCGAGCCCACGGCAAGGCCGGAAAGCGAAATCGTCACGCCGCCCAGCTCAAGCACGATGGCGCCGGCGGTGCTGTACGCAATGCCGAGCGAAAGCACGAGCACCAGAGCGGCCACCAGCACGTTGCGGTTGTTCTGGAAATCAACCTGGTTTTCGATAAGGTTGCGAACGCCCACGGCGCTGATCATGCCATAGAGCACGAGCGACACGCCGCCGATTACACACGCCGACATGGCCGCAATGACAGCCGCGAACTTGGGGCAGAACGAAAGCACGATGGCGCAGCACGCGGCAATGCGAATCACGCGCGGGTCGAACACGCGCGTCAGGGCGAGCACGCCGGTGTTCTCGCCATAGGTGGTGTTGGCCGGAGCGCCAAAGAGCGAAGCCAGAATCGTGGCAAGGCCATCACCGAGCAGCGTGCGATGCAGGCCGGGATCGGCGATGTAGTTACGCTCGCAAGTGGAGCCGATGGCCGAGATATCACCGATATGCTCGATCATGGTCGCAAATGCCAGCGGCATGATGGTGATGATGGCCGTCGTGGCAAGACCGCTATCGAACTGCGGCCCAAAGAGTGCAAACACCGTGTTGTCCCACACGACGGGCAAACCAACCCAGGGAGCGGCTGCGACGCCAGAAAAGTCGACCTCGCCCAGCGCAGTCGCAACGGCATAACTCACCACAACGCCCAGCAAAATCGGCACAATCTTGACCATGTCGCGGCCCCAGATGTTGCAGATAACGATCACAGCCACGGCAATAACAGCCACAAGCCAGTTGGTCTGGCAGTTGGCAATAGCAGAGCTTGCCAGAATCAAGCCGATGGAAATGACGATGGGGCCCGTCACCACCGGCGGAAAGAAGCGCATAACGCGCTTGGCGCCAAACGCGCGGAAGAGCGCCGCAAGCACCGGATAGAGCAGACCGGCGCAGGCTACGCCCAGACAAGCGTAGGGCAAAAGCTCGGTCTCGCCGTTGGGCGCGATTGCGGCATAACCGGCAATAAAGGCAAACGATGAGCCCAAAAATGCCGGCACCTTACCGCGCGACAGGAAGTGGAACAGCAGCGTGCCCAAGCCGGCAAACAAAAGCGTTGCCGAAACCGAGAGGCCGGTGAGCACGGGCACCAGCACGGTGGCGCCAAACATGGCAAACAGGTGCTGTAGGCCGAGCAGGAACATGCGCGGGCGGCCGAGCGACGATGCGTCGTAGATGGCATCGCTGACGGCGGGCGTCGAGGACTGGGACATGGATGTCCTTTCGAATGGAAGGGCGATCAGGCATATCGGATAACCTGCCCGAACGATACGATCCGAACCATTGTACGCGATACACTATGCCTCGCACGCGCCGCCACCTGCAAACACTAGTGCTATTTCCAAACGCGCTCGGCAATGCGCTTGACCAGCGCGATCTTTGCCCATTGCTCATCCTCGGTCAGCTTGTTGCCAATCTCGCAGCTGGCAAAGCCGCACTGAGGCGACAGATACAGGTTCTCGAGCGGCACGTACTTTGCGGCTTCACGGATGCGCTCGACGATAACATCCTCGTTCTCGAGCTCTGCCGCCTTGGTGGTTACCAAGCCCAGCACGACCTTCTTGCCGGGGGCAACGTACTTCAGCGGCTCAAAACCGCCGGCGCGCGGCGTATCGAACTCCAGGTAAAATGCATCGACATCCTCGTTTGCGAACAGGTACGGCGCGATGGGGTCATAGCCGCCCTCGAAGGCATAGGTGGAGTGGTAGTTGCCGCGGCACACATGCGTGTTGATGACCAGATCGTCGGGCTTGTCCGCGATGGCGGCATTGTTGAGCGCCACGCCCAGCTCGCTTACCTTTTGCAGGTCGACCGGGCTCATGCCGGTCTTGGACACAAAGTCAGTATCGCAGTAGATGCCCCAGGTGCAGTCATCAAACTGGATGTTGCGGCAGCCTGCTGCGTACAGGTCGGCGATCACCGTGCGATAAGCGGCTGCGATGGCGTCGGCAAGTTCCTCATCGGTCTTATAGACAGCGCGCAGGCTCTCCTGCTGGCCGTCGCAGCGGTCGAGCGTGACTTCGGAGAACGTCTGGATCGGCGCCGGAATGGTTTGCCGCGCGACCTGGCCCTCCCCCTCGAGCGCCTTGACAAATTTAAAGTGCTCGACGAACGGATGGTTCTCGCCGCTAATGGGGCCGGTTACCACGGCGGTGTCGGCTGTGGTCTCCTCGTCGTGGAACATATAGCCCGTACGCGAGGTACGGCGTTCAATGCCGTTGAGCCCCCACATAAAGTCGAGGTGCCAGTAGCTGCGGCGGAACTCGCCATCGGTGATCACCTGCAGGCCGGCGGCCTTCTGCTTGGCCACCAAATCGCGAATGGCATCGTCCTCGACGGCCTTAAGGCCGGAAGCGTCGAGTTTACCCGCGACATAGGCGGCACGGGCATCCTTTACAGCCTGCGGACGAAGAAAACTGCCGACGATATCGGCACGAAACGGCGCGTTCGGTTGAATCGAAGTGCTCATAGATATCTCCCTTTGCATTGGTTGCTTTACTGGGACAGAGTATGAGCGCTCATATGGTCATCGTAAAATATACGTTTATAACAGTTTGATATAGATGCTTCCTATATCAGTCTGGACTGTCATAAAGAGACTTGAACCGTGCGGAGCACAGCAGCCTAGATATGCTGACGAATCGCGTCGATATAGGCTTGGCCGTAGCGCGTGAGCGTCGTGTTCTTGCGCGTGATGATGCCAATCTCCATGTACTCGTCCACATCGAGCGGAATCGAGATAATGCCGGGGCCGTTGAGTTCGTGGCTAATCACGCCCGAGCACACCGTGTAGCCGTTGAGGCCCATGGCCAGGTTGAACAGCGTCGCACGGTCGCGCACGCGGATATTCTTGCGACGCTCAAACGTCGAGGTCAGCTCTTCGGAATAGTAAAACGAGTTGTAACTGCCCTGCTCGTAGGACAGGAACGGGTAGTCTTCCAAGTCCTCGAGCGTCACGCTGGAGCGGGCCGCCAGCGGATGGTCGGCGCAGACGAAGACATGCGGCGTGGCGCAGAAGAGCCCTTCGAACACGAGCTCGTTGGCCACCAGCATGCGCTCGATGACCTCGCGGTTGTGCTCGGACAGATATAGGATGCCCAGTTCGCTTTTCATATGCGCGACGTCCTCGATAATCTCGTGAGTCTGCTCCTCGCGCAGGGTAAAGTCATAGCGCGCGGCATCGAACTCACGGATCACATCGACAAACGCGTTGACGGCAAAGGAATAATGCTGGCAGCTCACACTAAAGTGCGGCACCTGCTCGGACGCGCCCTTGTACTTGTCTTCGAGCAGATCCGCCTGATCGAGCACCTGGCGCGCGTAGCCCAAGAAGGTCTCGCCCTCCTCGGACACAATGACACCCTTGTTGGTGCGCTCAAAGATGTGCACACCCATCTCGTTTTCGAGATCGCGGATCGACGCGGTAATCGAAGGCTGCGACACAAAGAGCCGGCGCGAGGCCTCGGTGATGCTGCCGCATTCGGCAACTTTGACGACATACCTGAGCTGTTGAAGCTTCATGATGGCCTCCCTAGACGTCCGCGATACCCGAACCCGCCGCATCTGCCTGACGCATAAACGACGGCATCTCCCCCGTCGCGGCGCAGGCGGCAATCTGATGCAGAGCCCCGGCAACCGCATCGTCTGCCGCAGCGCCGATATGCCAGCGCGCGGCAGCCGTGACGGCCTCGTTGGCATTGGCGACTGCAACGGAGTTGGGGACGGCACCGATCATGGGCAGGTCGTTATCGGAATCGCCAAATACGGCCACCTCGTCGGACGTCAGGTCCAAAGCGCGCGCCAGCTCCAGCGCAGCGCAACCCTTGTCCCAACCTGCTGGAAGAATGTCGAACAGGCGCACACGATTGTTGGGAAACACGAGCGAGAGTTCCGGCACCTCAGCGGCAACGCGCTCGCGTAGCTCCGCGAGCTCCTCACGCGAACGAGCACTCCAGATATTCGCCTTGAACACCGGCGCGTCATCGACGACGGGACGGCACGGGGCCTCTTCGCCCTTGAGCCACGCGTTGCCACCCGACTCCATAGCGCGACGCACGCGCTCGGGGTCGCTCGTCACGCAATAGGCATCGTTATCCCAAAAGTCATCACCCAGGCTGTAGACCTTTAGATAGGTATCGTCGGTCTCTTGCTCGAGGTAATCGGCCAGACGCATCAGGGCATCGTTGTCGGTCGCGCGCGAAGCGATCGCCTGACCGTCGACAAACATAACCTGGCCGTTACAGAACGCACCAGTCGAAAAGCACTCGGCGCGATTGCGGAACATCCAGCCCATCGCAGACGGCTGGCGACCCGAAACCGGGCCAAAGTGCAGACCCGCCGCCTGCATGGCATGAATGCCCTCGATGGCGTAGTCGCTGGCGCCGTCATGCCCGGCTGGAATCAACGTATCGTCCATATCGGTCAGCACAAGTTTTATCATAAGGCCCCCATTCGTATCGGTCCTACCTATTGTAACGACCTGCCAAAATAAACCTGTCCCTTTTTGGCAGGTGCGTTAGTATAGGGAACAACAGATTCGATGCGGGAGTGCCGGCGGTGCAAACCACAAGGCTGAGAGGGCATGGGGCCCAATCCTTTGAACCTGTCAGTTAATGCTGGCGTAGGGAGCATGCCGCCTTTGCAGGGGCGCTGTCTATGCACAGCGCCCCTTTTCTATGCCAAGGAGGCATGTGCAGTGATTGATTCGGAACAGCTTAAGCAGCATATGGTCAAGGCCGTGGAGGAGATTCGCGCCACCAATCCAATGGCCGGCTCCATCACCAACACGGTGACGATTGACTTTGTCGCCAACGCGCAGCTCGCCGTGGGCGGTTCGGCCGCCATGGTCTATCTGCCCGACGAGGGCGAGGCGCTCGTTGCCGGCGGCGGCGCCATCTATCTCAACATGGGCACGCTCTTCCCCATCTACGAGCAGACGATTCCCCGCGCGGCCAAGGCGGCACACGACGCCGGCAAGCCCTGGGCGCTCGATCCGGTGGGCCTGGGCATCGGCAGCCTGCGCACCCAGCTGGTAAACGAGCTCAAGCAGTACAAGCCCGCCATCGTGCGCGGCAACGCCTCCGAGATCATCGCGCTCGCCGGCCTGTGGGGTCTTGAGGGCGAGGCGGCCGATCTGAGCCGCGTGCGCGGTGTCGATACCACCGACACGGTCGACGCCGCCCGCGATGCCGCCGTGGCGCTCGCCCGTTACACCGGCGGCGCCGTAGTGGTCTCGGGCGAAGTCGACCTGATCACCGACGGCACGACCGTGGCCAAGTCCCACGGCGGCAGCCCGCTCATGTCAAAGATCACCGGCTGCGGCTGCTCGCAGGGCGGCGTGCTGGCCGTGTACGCCTGCGTCACCGATCCGTTTACGGCGGCAGTCTGCGGCACCGCGGTCTACAACGTTGCCGGCACGCGTGCCGCCGCTGTCGCCGATGCCCCGGCAAGCTTTAAGGTCGCCTTTATCGACGAGCTCTACCGCGCGACCGCCCAAGACATCGCCAACAACCAGCTCGAGCTCGAGGAGGCATAGGCCATGTCCGAGCCCGCAACCAATACCGGCATGAACACGCTCGTCGCTGTGGCCATCGCCCCGTGCGGCACCGGCGATGAACTCTCCGCCGAGGTCGCCGAGGTCGTGCGTGTTATTCGCGAGAGCGGTCTTCCCAACCGCACCACCTCGATGTTCACCGAAATCGAGGGCGACTGGGACGAGGTCATGCAGGTCGTGCGCGACGCGACCTTTGTGTTGGCGAGCAAGGGCATCCGCACCGAAGTCGTGCTCAAAGCCGATATTCGACCCGGTTTTACCGACACCATGACCGGCAAACTCGAGCGCATGGAAGCGCAAATAAAAAAGCAGGAGGAAGCACGATGAGCACCCGCGACAACCTTGATATCTCGGCCTATCTGGTACTCGGCCCCGAAAACACGCTGGGACGTCCCGTGGGCGATGTGGTGGCCCAGGCGCTCGACGCAGGCTTTACCTGCATCCAGGTGCGCTCCAAGGTGGCAAGCGCCCGCGAGATCATCGCACTGACCGGCGACGCCGCGCAGGCAATCGCACAGGCCGGCAAGACCGGTCAGGTCGCCCTGTTAATCGACGACCGCCTGGACTGCGTACTCGCCGCGCGCGAGCAGGGTATTGCTGTCGATGGCGTGCATGTAGGCCAGAGCGATATTCCCGTCGAGGTCTGCCGCAAACTTTTGGGCCCCGATGCCATCGTGGGCCTTTCGGCCCGCTGCGAGGAGATGCTCGAGTACGTCAAGACCGCCGACATGAGTCTGGTCGACTACCTGGGCATCGGCCCGCTCCACGAGACCGAGACCAAGCGCGATTGCGGACGTGCGGCCGACGGCTCCATCATCATCAAAAGCTTTGAGGACCTGGCCGCACTCCACGCGGCAAGTCCCGTGCCCATCGTGGTGGGCGGCGGCGTCAAGACGGCCGACCTGCCGCAGCTCAAGGCCACCGGCGTCGACGGCTTCTTTGTGGTGAGCGCCGTCTGCAGTGCCGACGACCCTTACGCCGCCGCCAAGGAGCTCGTCGATACCTGGCAGCAGGCATAGGCATAAGCCGAGCAGCCGATTCGCAGTCTCATATCTTCTAGATCGGAAAGCGCATCCCAGTTTGGGCCTCCATTCCGGGATGCGCTTTCCGTATGCAACCCCTACCCCGCTAGGTAGGCCTCCAACGCCGGCAAAGTCGCCTCCGCATCGCGGCGACCGACCTGGTAGATGCGCTCGAGCTCATCCGGTTCGCGGCACAGCGACGGCACCTTCACCGATTCGCTCGGCCGCACCACAAAGACCTCGCCGGCAGACTCGCGACGTGCCAGGTCATCGAGCGTGGCATTGTAGACCTCATGCCGATGCTCAAGCGCTGCGACAAACTCCGGGTAGTGACGGAACACGCGCCGCAGCATGGGCATCACGCTGTTGGGCTGCTTCACAAAGCCCGCCGGCTGCGTGAGCACCACGATATTGCGGTCATACCCCTGCGCAAACAGCCATGCGCTGGGAATAGAATCAGCCACGCCACCATCCAGATACTTATGCCCGTCAATAGCAACGGGACGCGTCGCCACGGGAATAGCAGACGACGCCCGGATCCACTCGATATCCCGCTCGTCGCCATAAGGCAGGTCATGGTAGACAGCCTTGCCCGTCTCGATATCGGTACACACGCACGTAAACCGCATGGAGCAGGCACGATATGTCTCCAAATCGATGGGATCGCGCTCGATGGGCACCTCGTGATAGGCAAAATCGGCATTGAACATATCGCCGGTCCGCAGCCAGCTTGCTACACCCGCATAGCGCTTGTCGGCACAATAGGCCTTGTTATAGCGAATGGCGCGGCCGATCTGGTGCGATTTAAAATTGTAGCCAAACGCCGCGCCCGCCGAGACACCCACCATATGGTCGCAGGTCAAACCGTACTCCATCCAAACGTCGAGCACGCCCGCCGTATACATACCGCGGTAGCCGCCTCCCTCGAGCGCAAGCCCCACCGTGCGCGTCGTATCCGGCTGTGCCATGTGACCATCTCCGTTCCTGCGTTTTAAAACGGGACAAGTATACCCGTCAACATATATCGACTCAGTCGCATTTTTCATGCGCACCCAGGCGTTACCGTTTGGCGAATAATAGCCGCCCACAGCATGTGCGCCCATATATAATTGTGCACTGTTGTCTATACTACTCAGCTGTTATCAACAGCGAACATTAGTCGGCAAAGTAACCCAACAACGCAGCAAGGCGGGGGCCTGGATACACGCAAGGCGCCGAGCAACGACGCGTGTACACTACGAGCTCGCCCGACGCCATCCGCCCCGACCTCAGAAAGCCGCTTACAACATGGACACCGCCAGCAATTACACCGAAACGCTCGAAAAGACCGTCCGCGACCTTCTCGAGCGCCAGGATGATCTGATTAGGACCGCCTTTACCGACCAGCTTACTGGACTTGGCAACCGCGGCGGCTTTGCCCGTTCCCTCGAGGAGCTCTGGGAGCAGGACACCCCCGTTACCATGGCGTACATCGATATCGACAATCTCAAGCACTGCAACGACGTCTTTGGCCATGACGAGGGCAACCGCTATATTTTGCAGGTAAGCCTCTATCTCAAGCTGTATATGAAAGTGGACGAAGCGGCGTTTCGCATAGGCGGCGACGAGTTTGCCATCCTATCTACGATTGCGACCGAGGACGACCTCGCCGAACGTCTGGAACACTGCCGAACGGTCCTACTCAAAAACAACGATTCCGAGATGCCCCGCTCGTTTAGCTATGGAGTGTCGTATGCCGACCCCGCCCTGGGCGAAGCCCCCAATCGCATGACGCTCGATGCCGACCATCGCATGTACGACTACAAGCTACGTCATGCCATGCACCTTGATCGACGCAATATCACGCAAATCCACGCCGACGACTTCGAAATAAGCGACCGTATTTTCGACGCCTTTTCGATGCTCAACGAGGGCCGCTATTTCTTTATCGAGAACTTGGACAAACATCGCACCCTTTGGTCGCAAGGCGCCTTGCGCGATCTTGGCCTTCCCTCGGAGCACATAGACAACTGTCGCGATTACTGGAAAACGCGCGTGCATCCCGATGACCTTGAGGCCTACATCAACGACATCGACCAGGTCTATAACGGCACCAAGCACCGTCGCGTCATGCAGTATCGTGTGCGCAATGCCGTCGGCGACTACGTCCTCTGCCGTGCTCGCGGGTTTCGCATCGACGGCGACGAAAATGTCCCCTCGCTCTATGTCGGCGAGCTCGTCAACCACTCACTTGCCGAAACCGTCGACGCCGCGACAGGCCTCGGCACCCAGCGCATGTTGGTCAATGCCATCGACGCCTGTCGTTGCGACCGTTGCGAGACGGGCCTTATAGCGGTGCGCGTTCGTGGCACGACAAAGCTCAACGAGCTCTACGGAGCCGAGGCTGTCGACAACATGCTCGCCGAATACGCAGGCCGCATGCTGTCGATCACCCGCGGCAGGAGCAGGGTCTACCGTTCACGTAGCGTCCAGTTCGTCGTGCTCAGCAATGACCTGGACCACGAGGCATTCGAGCAACTGACCCGCCACCTTAAAGAGGCCGTTTTCGCTCCTGTGCAAATCGCAGGCGACACCATTGCTCCCGTCTGTCTTGTCGTCCCGACCTTTTACGAACGCCTGGACTCCCAAGCATCGACTGTTTTGGGCGAACTCGATCGTCGCCTTCGCACGGCCGGCGGACTTGTTCCCAACGACAGTCTGCCCATACCCGAGATGGAACGCAAAGGCGCCGTCGCCGAGCACCTCGACATGCTCACAGGCCTCTACCGCCCCAGCGAGTTTATGCGCCGTGCCAATGCCTTCATCAAGGCAAGGCGCGACGGCGCTTGGTGTATCGCCACCGTCGACATGGGCCACATGCGCCTATTTAACGAATGGTATGGACAGGCCGAAGGCGACCGTATGCTTGCCGATGTGGGCACGGTGCTCAAGGATATCGAGAACGCCAACATGGGTGTCGCGGGATACTGGGGACAAGACGACTTTTGTCTGCTCATACCCTTTGAGCACGATTTCGTTCACCGTGTCTATGCGCGCGTGCGCGAGGCTGTAGCCAAGCACAACGACGGCGTAGGTTTTTGGCCGTCCATGGGCGTTTACCCCATCGACTCCAATGAGGAGATCACCATCGATGCGCAGGCGAAGGCCATGTTTACCAATCGGCGCGCAAAAAACGACTTTAAGGAGCGCATTGCCATTTTCTGCCCCGCGGAGTACGAGCGCGAAGTCGCGTTCCACCGCACGCTGACCGAATTCCAGTACGCGCTCTCAGATGGTCGTATTACCTACCACTTGCAGCCCCAGGTCGATATGGAAACCGGTGAGATTATTGGCGCCGAAGCACTCACCCGCTGGATTGACAAGGACGGCTCTCTCATTTCGCCCGCAACGTTTATCCCCGCACTCGAGGAAAGCGGCTTTGTGGTGACGCTCGACAAGTACATTTGGCAGGGTGTCGCCTCGTGGCTGCGCGAGCGCATCGATCGAGGGCTTCGTGTGGTTCCGGTTTCGCTTAATGTGTCGCGCGTGGATATCCTTGCCTGCGACGTTGCCGAGCATATGGGGGCGCTCGCCGCCCAATACAACCTACCGCCCGAGCTCATGCGTATCGAGATCACCGAGACGGCTTATACGGGAGAGTCCGAGGCCGTGGACAAACTGACGGCCGACCTGCACACCCGCGGCTTCTCGACCTATATGGACGATTTTGGCACCGGTCAGTCCACGCTCGCGATGCTCAAGAACGTCAACGTCGACGTCATCAAGCTCGACCGCGCCTTTGTACCCACCGATCGCGATCAAGGCCGCAGCACGCAAATCATTTCATCGATGCTCGAAATGGCGCAGTCGCTCCATCTGCCCGTCGAGGTCGAAGGCGTCGAGACAAATGAACAGGCGAACATGCTACGACAAATGGGCGCCCGCTACGCTCAGGGCTTCCTCTACTACCGCCCCATGCCGGCGAAGGATTTTGAGGCATTGCTCGATGGTGGCAATAACAACTGATACGCTCGCGCGCAAAACGCCACCGCCGAAGGGGGAATTTGCCTCCATTAGCTGACTTATATCCCCAATTCAAACCGAATTGGGGATATGATACAAACCATTGTTCCGCCCAAGGAGGTTATCCATCATGAACGAGTCATATCGCCTGGGTGAGCAATTGATTATTGCCTATCTCCAACGACTTGCGAATGGCATCTCGACCGCCGAACTCGATGTTGCCGCGCTGCCTGCTGAGCTACGCGCCGTTGGTGAGCAACTGCAAAAGACGCATGCCATCCTGCAACAAGAGCGCCGGCTGCTTGAGCGCAACGCCTATATCGATCCGCTCACCAACTTGGGCAACCGCAGCGGACTCGACCGTCACGTCGAGCAGCTCTGGCGCAAAGGCGACCCCTTCACCTGCGCCTATATTGACATCGACCATCTCAAGCATTGCAATGATAGGTTTGGCCACGCCGAAGGCAATCGCTATATTCTGAGCATCTGCCGCACGCTCTCCGAAACCATGGAGCACGATGAGATGCTGTTCCGTATCGGTGGAGACGAGTTTGTGCTTATCTCGCTCTCCGCAAACGAGACTGAACTCGAGCAGCGCTTGGAGCAGGTACGTGCCGGGCTGATCGAGGCGAGCTCAGATGGCAAGGCGCCCATGATCGCCAGCTTTAGCTTTGGCTGCTCGCGCGTCGATCCACTTGCCGGCGACACGCGTCGCCAGATGACGATGGACGCCGATCGCAAGATGTATCGCTATAAGCTTATGCATCGTGTACAGCAACCGGAAAACAATGACGCGCCGCAACGCCCAATCGTCGATCAGCTTCCCTGCAACGACCGGGTGTTCCAAGCGATCTCCATGAGCTCCGAGACGCGCTATCCGTTCATCCTTAACCTCGATACTGGAGAATCGCAATGGTCGGTTAACGCCGTGCGCGATTTTGACCTGCCTTCCCAGCACCCTTTTAACTCACTCGACATGTGGCTCGCCCGCGTTCATCCCGAGGACCGCGACAACGTACGCGCCGAGCTCGACATGGTGATAAACGGCACGTGGCACTTCCACTACATGCAGTATCGCGTAATGGATGCCACCGGAAAATACGCGCTTTGCGACTGCACGGGCTACCGCTTGGACGGCACCGATACCGAGCCCAGCATGTATGTGGGCATTATCGTCAACCGAAGCCTAGCGGATACGACCGACTCGGTAACGGGCCTGGGCGATGTCCACGCGCTGGTCAACGCTATTGGAGAGATGCGCCGCGTGCCGCACGAGGCAGGCTTTATTGCCATTAAGGTCGACGATATCGCCGAGGTCAATGCCCGCTTTGGATTCGATGCAGGCGACCGCGTGCTCGCCGAAAGCGCCGCCTGCCTCATGGATTGTTCGCGCGGCAAGGGCCGCCTGTTCCGCTCGACGGGGCCGACATTCGTGGCACTCTTCGATGAGCTCGGCCCCGAGGCAATCGATGAGATCGCAAGCGACATCGAACGGTTCCTGGGTTCTCCCGTGCTCATCGGCTCGCTTGAATATCAGCCGCCCATTCGCGTGGCCACGCTCCATCTGGACGGCGTCGACCGACAGCCCGTTTCCATTTTGAACGAGCTCAAAGTGTTGCTCGGGAAAGCCGTGCAGGTGCCAGGTACCAAACTGGATTAGCACCACGCCCGCACCGCCTCCCCCATCGTGCGATAATCCTCTGCAGAAGTCACCAACAGCAGAGGGAGTTTGTGATGAAGGTTCTTTTGGTCAATGGCAGCCCCAAGGCAAACGGCAACACCGCTCGCGCGCTCGCCGAAGTCGCCGAGCAACTTAAAGCCGAGGGCATCGACAGCGAGGCATTCCAACTGGGCGCCAAGCCCATCCGCGACTGCATCGGCTGCGGTCAGTGCGGCAAGCTTGGCGGTCGCTGCACCTTTGACGACGACGTGGTGAACGAGCTCATCGCCGCCGCCGAGCAGGCAGACGGCTTTGTCTTTGGCTCCCCCGTCTACTATGCGCACCCCAGCGGTCGCATTCTGTCGGCGCTCGACCGCGCATTCTATGCGGGCAGCAAGGCCTTTGCCCACAAGCCGGGCGCTGCCGTTGCCGTCGCCCGTCGCGGCGGCACGTCGACCACCTTCGATGTGCTCAACAAGTACTTCACTATCAACCAGATGCCCGTGGTCGCCTCCACGTACTGGAACAACGTCTTTGGCGCCATGCCGGGCGAGGCCGCCCAAGACGCCGAGGGTCTAGCCACCATGCGCAACATCGGCAAGAACATGGCCTGGCTTCTGCGCTGCATCGAGGCAGGCAAGGCCGCCGGCATCGATGCACCCGAGGCCGATCGCGAGCGCACCAACTTTATTCGTTAGAACGGCAGGACATAGTGAATATCCAAATCTTCGGTACAAAGAAGTCGTTCGACACCAAGAAGGCTCAGCGCTTCTTTAAAGAACGCCGCATTAAGGTGCAGTTTATCGACCTTAAGGAAAAGGAGATGAGCAAGGGCGAGCTTACGAGCGTCATGCAGGCGGTCGGCGGCATCGATAAATTGCTCAACCCCAAAGCCAAAGACGAGGAGACGCTCGCGCTCATCCAGCACCTCACGCCCAGCCAGCGCTTCGACAAACTGCTCGAAAACCAGCAAGTACTGGCTGAGCCCATCGTGCGCAACGGCAAAAAGGCGACCGTCGGCTACTGCCCCGATGTATGGGGAGCCTGGGAGTAGCCTGTGTTATTTGCCGACTCGTGGGTATAAAAGCGAGCGTTTGGCATATGATTCAACTGTAAGCCATGTCTAACAAAGGAGGGCACATGCCCAACAAACCCGTGAAGATCATCATGCTTACCGGATACCTCGGTGCCGGCAAGACTACGCTGCTCAACCACATTCTCGCCAACGACGGCGGCATTCGCGCTGCCGTCATCGTCAACGATATCGGCGAGATCAACGTCGACGCCAGCCTCATCGCCGACGGCGGCCTTTCCGAGACCGATGACCTCATCCCGCTCACTAACGGCTGCATCTGCTGCACGCTTTCGGACGACCTCGCCAACCAGCTGCAGGGCATCGCCGATTCGGGCAACTTCGACTACATCATTATCGAGGCCTCGGGCATCTGCGAGCCTATCCCCATCGCCTACACCATCTCGAGCTTCTGCGACGAGGCCAAGGTGGGCGGCGAGCCCAAGCTCGCGCTCGACAACATCGTTGCCGTGGTCGACTGCGCCCGCATGTACGACGAGTTCAACGGCGGTCGCGACCTGCTGGCCGAAGATATCGACGAGGACGACATCGAGAGCCTGCTGATCCAGCAGATCGAGTTCTGCTCCACGCTGATCCTCAACAAGACCGACACCGTCACCCCCGAGCAGATCGCCGAGCTCAAGGCCATCGTGCGCAGCCTGCAGAAGGATGCCGTGATCGTCGAGGCTCAAAACGGTGAGGTCCCCATGGAGGAGCTGCTCGATACCGACCGCTTCGATTTTATGCGCGCCTACAACTCCGCCGCCTGGATCGAGGCCATGGAGCATCCCGAGGAGCACGACGACCCCGAGGTGCTGGAGTACGACATCGAGACCTTTGTGTACTCGCGTCGCAAGCCGTTTGACCTGCAGAAGTTCACCGACTTTGTCGAGCAGGAGTGGCCCGACGAGGTCATCCGCGTCAAGGGCCCACTGTGGCAGACCGGCGACCCGGACATGTGCTACATGTTTGAGCAGGCCGGCCACCAGATGCGCCTGATGGAGAACGGCCTGTTCGTCGATTCCGCGCCCGAGGGCGAGAAGCAGAAGATTATCGACGAGAAGCCCGAGATCATGCAGATTTGGGATGACGAGACGGGCGACCGCATGACGAGCCTGTGCATTATCGGCCGTCACATGGACAAGGACGCGCTCATCGCCGCCCTCGATGCCTGCCTGACCGACTGGCACCGCGCCTAGGTTTATCGAGGCGGATTTGTCCGCCCGCTACGTAACCGCCACAAACCACCACGAAGGTGCCTGTCCCCTTCGTGGTGGTTTTTCGTTCTGAGCCAAGGAGATTCATGTTCAATATCGTGCTGCACGCGCCCGAGATCCCCGCCAATACGGGCAACATCGGCCGCACCTGCGTGGTCACGGGAACCCGTCTACACCTGGTTGAGCCCCTGGGCTTTTCGCTCGACGACAA
Source organism: Collinsella sp. (assembly GCA_046995905.1). Taxonomy (GTDB): domain Bacteria; phylum Actinomycetota; class Coriobacteriia; order Coriobacteriales; family Coriobacteriaceae; genus Collinsella. The sequence continues at coordinate 792,400 of JBKXET010000001.1, read as the reverse complement.
GACGGTGCGTCGTGCCGGCCTGGGTTACTGGCAAAACTTGGACGTGACGACGTATGCCGGCTGGGAGGATTTCCTTTCACGCAACGGTCTCTCCCCCGCCGACGAGCGACTGCACCTGCTAACTAAAAAGGCGCGCCGCACCTATGCGCAAAGCACCTACCGCAACGGCGACTTCTTAGTCTTTGGCAGCGAGAGCTCGGGCATTCCCGAGGGGCTGCTCGCTGCGGCGCCCGAGCGCTGTGAGCGCATCCCCATGCTGCGCGATTGCGACTCGCTCGACAACGCCGAGATTTGGGAGGCCCACGAGGAGTCGCTCGGACATACCGAGGACAGCCACGATGCCATCCTGCAACAGGATATCTGCGGCAACTTCATCAACCCCGAAGACTACCGCATCAGTGCACTCAACCTCTCCAACAGCGCCGCCATCGTCCTCTACGAGGCCCTGCGCCAAACAGGCTTTCCGGGAATGTGACAAAGGAACTGTCCCTTTGTCACATTCAAGCGCCACGCCGATGGCACACACGCCTAATTGTTGTTCTAGATAAAGAGTCCTCACTTTTAATCAGAATTAACTAAAGTAAAATGAAGTTAAACGGCGGTGTGAAAGGAGAGCTACGTGGAATATCTCGAGAACCCGTTTACCCCCAGTTTTGGTGAGGTTCCTGCCCATCTCGCTGGCAGACAACAGATTATTCGGGATTTGGACCGTGCCTTCTTGAGTCAGCGCAGGCGCCCAGAATTGACCTCGATCTTCTCAGGCGCGCGTGGAACCGGTAAAACCGCTCTCATGTCGTCGCTCGCGACAAGGGCGGAATCCCACGGCTGGATAGCCGTAAAGACGACCGCGCTCCCGGGAATGCTTGAGGAAATCGAGTTCGGGGCGAAACGTGCTGCCAGTCATCTCATCGACTCGTCCAACCACTTCGAAGTCACCGGTCTCGGAATTGCACCGCTCGGCAGCATCGAGGTCAATCGCGTTCACGATGCCTCAACCTGGCGTTATCGCATGAGCGACATCATCGACCAGCTCAACGAGGCGGGCACCGGTCTGCTCGTCACGGTTGACGAGGTGGACCCGACACTTGACGAGATGATTCAGCTCGCAGCGACGTACCAGCACTTTGTGACCGATGGGAAACGCGTCGCCCTGCTCATGGCGGGACTTCCCAACAACGTCTCGACGCTACTGAACCACAAGACGGTCTCGTTCCTTCGCCGCGCCCAACAATATCATCTGGGTCGCATTGCCGACTATGACGTGCGCGAGGCCCTAATTCGCACAATCCAGGAAAACGATCGCCTGGCAGATGCTGAGGGAATCGATAGAGCCGTTCGCTCAATCTCTGGTTTTCCCTTCCTATTGCAACTCGTAGGCTACCGTGCCTGGGATCTCACAAGCGATTCGAAGGAAATCTCGTCACGCGACTTTGACCTGGGAATCAAAATCGCGCGCGATGAGATGGACGACCGAATCCTCGCGGCAACCTATCGGGAACTCACTGCAGAGGACAAGCGATTCCTAATCGCCATGCTCGATGACGAGGAAGAGTCCACCACCGCTGACCTTGTCGAACGCCTTAAGCGTTCGCCGCAGCAGGTCTCCCGCTACCGACGTCGCATGATAGATGCCGGCATCATCGGGGAACGAGGACGAGGGCTCGTCGCATTTGAATTGCCATTCTTTCGCGACTATCTCGCGGCTCAATGCGCGAAATAGGCATCAAAGAGGCAAAGGGGCTGTCCCTTTGCCTCTTTGTCTATAGGTAGCGTCCGGTAATGCTCTTGGGGCAGGCCGCGATATCCGCCGGCGTGCCGGCGCAGACGATTTGCCCGCCCGCGTCGCCACCGCCCGGGCCCATGTCGATCACGTAATCGGCATTGCGGATAAGGTCGAGATCGTGTTCGATCACGATAACTGTGGCGCCCTTGGCAACAAGGCCGTCGAACACACTCAGCAGTACCTGAACATCGAGCGGATGCAGGCCGATCGTGGGCTCGTCAAATACGAATACGGCATCATCCTGCACGCGGCCCATCTCGCTCGCGAGCTTAAGACGCTGCGCCTCGCCGCCCGAGAGCGCCGGTGTGGGCTCGCCAAGTGTGAGATAGCCCAAGCCCAGGTCGTGTAAGGTCTGCAAGCGCGCCTGAACCTTCTTGAGTCCCAGTGTGGCATCGATGGCCTCGTCCACACTCATGTCCATGAGCTGCGGCAACGTCAGCAAGCTCCCGTCCTTGCCCTCGCGATGGATACGCGAAGCCACGTCTGCATAACGCGAACCGCGACATGCCGGGCAGACAATCTCGACGTCGGGCAAAAACTGCACGTCGAGCGATATCGATCCCGTGCCGTCGCACGTAGGACAGCGCAAGGCGCCAGTGTTATAGCTAAAGGCACCCGCCTTGTAGCCAGCCGCCTTGGCCTCGGGCGTACGGGCAAAGGCGCGGCGCAGCTCATCATGGATGTCGGCATAGGTTGCGACCGTCGAGCGCACGTTGGCGCCGATGGGCGTGGCGTCAATCAGGTTGGCACGAGCAATGCCTTCGGCATCGACCCAACGCACGTGTCTTGGCAGGCGCTCGCCAGCTGCCTGGGCCTTAAGCGCCGGAATGAGCGTCTCGAGCACCAACGTCGTCTTGCCCGAGCCCGAAACGCCCGTCACCGCGACAAGGCGGCCGCGCGGGATATCGACTTCGAGCGGTTTTACGGTATGGATGGCATCGGTTGCCATGCGGATATGGCCCTGGTCGAACATTTCGTCGTCAGTCACCTGCGGACGCAAGCGCTTGGGCTCGGCGCGCAAAAACGGCGCGATACGGCTGTCCTGCGATTGCTCGACCTCGTCTACCGTACCAGCGGCGATTACGTTGCCGCCGCCTGCTCCGGCAACGGGGCCCATCTCGACCAGATAATCAGCCTCCGCCAGCACACGTGTATCGTGGTCGACAACAACCACGGTATTGCCGTCATCCACCAGGTCGCGCATTACGCCCACCAAGCCGTCGACATTGGCAGGATGCAAGCCAATTGAGGGCTCGTCCAGCACATAGAGCACGCCTGTCGATCGGTTGCGCACCACGCGGGCGAGTTGCACGCGCTGGCGCTCACCCGTGGAGAGCGTGGCACCGGCGCGATCGAGCGAAAGGTAATCGAGACCCAGGTCGACCAGACGACGAGCCGTGCTCAAAAACGAATCGCAGATATCCGTCGCCATGGGCCGCATCTCGGCCGGCAAGGATGCGGGCACCCCGCGCACCCACTCGATCGCATCACCAAGCGTCATGGCCGCGGCCTGAGCCAGATTGATACCGCGCACCTGGGGCTGGCGCGCAGCCTCGGAGAGACGCGTGCCGGCGCAGTCACGGCATGGTCCCTCGCGCAAAAAGCGAGCCACACGCTTAAGCCCCTTATCGTCCTTAACCTTGGCGAGCGCATTCTCAACGGTATAGACGGCGTTGTAATAGGTAAAGTCGAGCGGCGTGGCGCCCTCGCCGTTTTTGGGAACGTAGAGAATGTGCTTCTTAACCGCCGGGCCGTGAAACACGATGTCGCGCTCTTGAGGCGTGAGCTGGTTAAACGGCACGTCGGTGCGCACGCCCATCTCGCCGGCCACCTGCTTCATCAGGTCCCACATGAGCGTGCCCCAGGGAAGCACCGCACCCTCGTTGATGGTCTTTGACTCGTCGGGCACCAGGCTCGCCTCGTCTACCTCGCGCATGACACCGGTGCCGCCGCAGGTAGGGCACGCACCGCCGCTATTGAAAGCCAAATCCTCGGCACTCGGCGCGTAGAACTCGCGGCCGCATGTCGGACACGTGAGCGACAGGCCCGCAGCCACGTTAAGGCTCGGCTCCACACGCGCCCCGCAATGCGGGCACACGTGATGGGCGCAACGGCTAAAGAGTAGACGCAGGCTATTGTTGAGCTCGGTCATGGTACCAAAGGTCGAGCGCACACCCGGTACGCTGGGGCGCTGATGTAATGCGAGCGCCGCTGGCACGTGCAGCACCTCGTCCACCTGGGCGTGCTCGGCCTGCGTCAGACGACGGCGGGTATAGGTGCTGAGCGCCTCCAGATAGCGGCGCGAGCCCTCGGCATAAAGAACCCCGAGTGCCAGCGAACTCTTGCCCGAACCCGACACGCCGGCAATGCCCACGAGCTTTCCCAGCGGAATATCGATATCGATGTCTTTGAGGTTATGGACGCGCGCGCCACGCACCTCGATAGCCTGCGGGTTCATCTTCTGTTCCGTCACCTTTATCACCCTACTCATGCCATATAACTCGATCGCGAATGTACGCGCCCAGCATGGGCACGGTAAACCGGACGAGGCCGTATCCGGCAGCCTCGATGACGCGCTCGCGAATCAGGCTTGCGCGATATTTGCTCGCCCAGCTTTGGGTGCGATCGCAACGCTCAATGATATCCGCCATGCGAGTCGGTTTGCCCCCGTCAGCCGCCATGGCCTCGATAAAGAGGCGCTGCGGACTGTGCAGCCCGTAATACAGAGGCGCGTCAACCGCTTCGTAGAACTCGGAGACGGCATCCGCGTGCCCAGCCTCAACATCGCGCTCTTCAATGACCCGCGAGTCACGCCGGACAGCAGAGCGCCACATGTAATATCCCACCAGCTGAACCATATAGGGATGCCCCATGCTCTTGCGCGCCGCGAGGTCTGCCGTCTCCGCATCAACGTAAAGACCAGCGTCTTTGACCGTCTGGATATACGAATCGCGCACTTTGGGCAAAGAAATCGCCCCTAGCGTACGCTGCTGAGCACGCCGCAAAAACGTCACGCTCGGCTCTTCGAGCAAGTCATCAACCATACTGGGTAAGCCGGCGAACACCAGCGCAAGACCGCGCTGGTCGCTATCGGGCAAGCCCGTGGCATCTTGATCTCCGAGCACTTGCTGATAGAGAACGGCAAGAGCCGCCAGTTCCTCGATAGACGCAGATTGGGCCTCGTCAATCGCAAACAGTAAGCCCTTTCCCGGCCCGAGTTTCTTGAGGCGCTCGTTGACCAGCCTTCGCAACGTTTCGCCCTTTGCTCGCGCCGCCTCGACCGACATCCGGCCAAACGACGGCCCAAACTCCATTGACGTCACAACGGGTTTATTCGAGCGAAGCGCGTCGGCCAAGCGGTCGCATAAGCCAAGCGAGGCGGAATCGGAGACAACCGCCCATCCGCGCTCGTTGGCGAGACGTTGCAGTTCCCGCAGGAGAACCGTCTTGCCACAGCCGCGGTTTCCCGTAATGAGCATGAGCCTACCCGGCGCTCCGGCGCCGTTATCGAGTCCTTCCTCGAAATCTTCGATGACCGACTCGCGGCCGATGAGTATCGGAGGCCGCTTGCCAGCCGTGGGCTTAAAGGGATTTGGATTCATGTCGGCCTCCTCGGATTGGCAAACCCCGGTAATAGTTATACCAACTTGTACCGAGTTATACCAATAGCATATGACAAAGGGGCTGTCCCTTTGTTACATGTGGCCGAAAAACTCCGCGTCTGCTGCTCGCCAGGGGCGAAAGGTGGCGGGATCGACCTTTACGTGCGCTGCGGCGGGGACGTCGCACCATTTGACCGTGTAACCGGCGCCGTGAGAGCAAAAGACCGAATCGGGCGTGTTGGGCAGATCGGCCTCTGGCTCATAGGCGGCCGTCTCGATGACGCGCTCGGCATCATGACAAGCCGCATAGCCGGCGAACTCCAGGTACAGATGTCCGCGACCGCTCGTGTAGGCAGCCACCTCCAACGCGTAATCCTGCACCTCAGATGCCGGCACGCGACCCACAAGCTTCGCCCGGTCCCCCGCCATCGCCGGCGGCTCGTACTCGGCACCCATGCGCGTGGCATCCGAGAGCGCCCGGCCCACGCACTCCCCCGGCACCTCGAGCTCAAAGCGATACCACGGCTCCAACAGCACCGCCGCGCCGGCTTCACGCGCCTGCATGAGCCCCTGGCGAATCGCGCGGTACGTGGCCTGGCGAAAATCGCCGCCCTCGGTGTGTTTGGCATGCGCGCGACCACCTGTGAGCGTAATGCGCACATCGGTGATGGGCGAGCCGGTCAGCACGCCCAGGTGATCGCGCTCCATAGCGTTGGTGAGCGCCAAACGCTGCCAGTTGAGATCGAGCTCGTCGGTCGAGGTCACGGTGCCAAACTGCACGCCCGAGCCCGCCGACAACGGCTCCAAGCGCAGATGTACCTCGGCATAGTGGCGCAGCGGCTCAAAGTGGCCCACGCCCTCGACCGGCTGCGAAATGGTCTCCTTATAGAGGATGCCGCCGGGCTCAAACTCGACCGCAAGGCCAAAACGATCGGCCAGCACGCGCTGCACGACCTCGAGCTGCACCGCTCCCATGAGCTGCAGATGTATTTGTTCAAGATGCGTGTTCCAGCTTACGCCGAGCATGGGATCTTCGTCCGCCAACTCAGTCAGCGCTTTGAACACCGCGTGGACATCGTGTTCGCCCGGAAGCACCGTATAGGTGAGGACCGGCGCAATGACGGGCGTATCGCCCGCGGGCTCCGCGCCCAGGGCATCACCCGGGCGAACGTGCGCAAGACCCGTCACGGTGCAGATGCCGCCAGCAGCAACTTCTTGGGCAAGCTCATACTTCTCGCCGTTATAGATACGCACCTGGTCGACCTTTTGCTCCCATGCCTCGGCACCGGAACGTCCGTTAATCATCTGCTTGGCATGCAGCGTGCCGCCGGTCACTTTAACCCAAGCCAAGCGCTCACCGCGATCCCCGCGGCTGACACGATAGACGCGCGCGGCAAACTCCGGAAGCCATGCCTGTTCACGCATCAGAGCGCATATGCCGTCCAGCAGCTCGTCCACGCCTTGGTCCTTGAGCGCCGAGCCGGCAAAGCAGGGAAAGAGCTTGCGCTCGGCAACCATGCGCGACAGCGTTGCGACGGAAAGCTCACCCACCCCAAGAAACTCCTCGAGTGCCGCCTCGTCCAACGCAGCAGCGTCCTCCTGAACGGCGCCGCCCGCCAGCAGTTCGCTGGCATCCAGGCAGCCTTCGGAAAGACGCTGCCCAAGCTGTGTCAGCAAAACATCGCGGCCGGGATTCTCCAAATCGATCTTGTTGATAAAGATGAACGTCGGAATGTCATAGCGCGCAAGCAGGCGCCACAGGGTTTCGGTGTGCCCCTGCACGCCGTCGTTGGCGCCCACAACCAAAATCGCGTAGTCGAGTGCGCGCAATGTGCGCTCCGCCTCGGCAGAAAAATCGACATGCCCCGGCGCATCCACGAGCATGACGTGGGTATCGCCGTGGTCGAGTACGGCCTGCGACGAGAAGATCGTAATGCCGCGCTCACGCTCGATCGCGTTAGTGTCCAGATGCGAATCGCCATTGTCCACGCGGCCGCGCTTGCGAATGCGGCCCGCGTTGAATAGCATGGCCTCGGCCAACGTGGTCTTGCCGGCATCTACGTGCGCCAAGATTCCAACGACCACTTGCTTCGACATGGCTCTCCTCTTATTACAAGCCCATCGCACGCGGCAACGGGCGTCCTCGTTCCACACTGGATGATACAATTTACGGGCCGGCGGGCGAAGCGGGCCCTATCCCCCGACCGAGCTCATCGCCCCGCGTTGCCGCGCGGCGATTTTCGTAGGTTCGCGCCTTGCGAAAGCCGGCTTGCAAAACAGCGCAGCGAACGAAAATGGCCCCGGGTGGGACCATTTTCGTTCGCGCGAATTATTGATATGAGGCGTCGCTCTTACGCCTCGCGCAGCCAATCAAACGCGACGCGCGGCGTACCGTCCGACACATATACGATACCGGCGCGCTTAAACCCGGCCTTGGCGATGGCGCCCCGCATAGGCAGGTTGTCTTGGTGCGTGTCGATACGCAGATGGTCGATACGTTCCTTGGCAAAGGCAAACATCGCGGCCGCAACGCCATGCGTGGTGCCGTCGGACGCCACACGGTGCAGCACGGCGTACGGAGTGTCGCTGCGCCATCGCCCGTCCTCAATTACGCCATAGCACTCGTCCGGGCCCGGTAAAAAGGCAAACGTCGCCACCACGCGGCCGTCGACTTCGCACACATAGCTGCCACCGGCGGCGATATCGGCAGCCAGTTGCTCGGCCGAAGGCGTGCCCTCGGGCCACTGCGTGGCGTTGCCATGTGCGCGCATAAAGGCGCGGGCCGCGTCATAGATAGCCATGACGGCAGGAATGTCGGTATCGAGGGTTTTTCTGATCATCACGCGGCGACCTCACGTTTATTGGTATCACTTTGATTGGGCAATGATACCAGCGTTTGGAGAGGGGCACGAAGCAGATGGGGAGCAAAAAGCGAGCCGCTTGGTCAAAAGCCAAAAGCGAGTTTTTGGGCGCTGCCACGGGCGGCGATATGGGCGACCTGTTTGCGCGCGAAGACGAGCGCCGCGACGCCCTGGACGCCAAGCGCGATGAAGCCTGGCGTTACAAGTCGTGCGAGCGCAAAAACCGTTACGACACACGCGCCGAGGCCGAGGCCGTTATGGCCGACTGCGAAAACCGCGGTCGGCGCGGTTTGGCCTGCTACAAATGCGAATACTGCGGCGGCTGGCACCTGACATCGCACCCTTGGAAATAGGCACCGCATCGGCACGGCACCGACGGAGCGCCAACCATCGCACGCAAGCTACGGGCGCGGCGGCACCAAGACATCGTAACGAACGGCCTTGCCCGCAAGTTGATAGCTCGGCTTAACACCGGCAAGCAGTGGCCCCTTCACCGGCCGCTTGATAACCAACTTGCGCGGGTGCACCGCAAGCGCAGCCTCAACCAGCGTCTCCTCATCGGCGCACGGCTGCTCCAGATGGTGCAAGAGTTGGAATTTCTTTTTAACCGCCGCGCTCTTGGTGCGTCCGGGAAACATGGGGTCCAGATACACCACGTCGGGAGCGGTGAGCTCGCCCCGCCCGATCAGCTCAGCTGTATGGTAAAGGCCGGCAATGCTGTCCTCGCCCGCATGTAAGCGCATGCGCGCCACGGCTGTCGCAAGCGCCGGATCATCTGCCGCGCGATCCAAAGCATCCTTGAGGAGCGCCGCGATCACGCAATCCTGCTCATACAGATCGACGGTAAAGCCCGCGGCCGCCAGCAGCAGCGAATCCTCGCCAAAGCCTGCCGTGGCGTCAATCGCCCATGGGCTCTCGATGCCTTTTGCGCGCGCAGCCTTTACCAGCAGTTCTTGCTGCAGACGGCCCTGCTTGAGCCGTGGAAGCATGCGGCCAAAATCGGCACGCAGCTCCATCGTGCCGTCGGTGAGTGTGAGGCCCTCGGACTTCCCGATCAGCTCAAGCCCCGCGGACCGAGCAACAGAAAAGGGATCGACGACGCCCATGGGTACTCCTTAGCAAGCAAAACGAATACGTGAGCGCCGTTTGTGTCGGCACCCAACCGTCCGCTATTGTCCCACATGCGACATGGCCCACAGCATCGCAATACAAAGCACCGCCATCAATCCCGTGCACACAGTAGCGATCACGGAATCACTCATGCGCCTTCCCAACGACCGCGCCTCACGTACCTGCTCTGCTCCGTACATCATGGTTCCTCCTTCGGTCTAGCTCTTACCATGGCCCCATCATCGCAGCGCCGCGCATACGCTGCCATCGATTTGGCTTACGCCCAGCTTTCCTTTTTGAAAGGTTGGACCGCACAGGCAAGAGACGCTTTCAAACGCATGCATCGCCCCGTTGAACTACAATGTGCTTCACCATATGTGCAGTACATTGGGTGCGCCAAGTTGGCGTACTCGTATCGAAAGGACCAGCCATGAGCTTCACTCGCAAGACTCTCAAAATCCTTGCTCTCATCTACTTTGTTTTGGGCATCGCCAGCCTCGTCACCGCCGGCGTCGGTATCGCCACGGGCGGTCTCGATTCCACGTACGGTTCGTACGCCACGCTCGCAGCGGTCGTGCTTATCGCCAAGGGTCTCGTCGACCTTGCCGCAGGCGTCGCCGGTGTCAAGGGCGCCAACAAGCCTTCGCAGGTGGACGGCGCGTTTAAGCTCGGTATTGTTGCCGCGGTCGCCACGCTTGCCCAAGCGGTGCTCACGCTTCCCGCGTTTGGCGGCGACGCCATCAACTTTGGCGCCTTTGTCATCGTGGTGTACGACCTGTTCTTTGTCCAGCAGGCACACGCCGTTAAGGCCGAGAACAAGGACCGCCTGTAAGCGCTCGCTTCTCATAACCTCTGCAGCCAAGCAACTAAAAAGGGCCGATCGCGCATCTCCGCGGTCGGCCCTTTACGTTTGCCCAGATAAAACCTACCAAAATAAACCTGTCCCTTTTTGGCAGGTTGTTAGCTGTGGCGGTACTCGGCGATGATGAAGTCGATGTCGGTTTGAAGGGTATCCAAATTTGCCAGGCGCTCTTTGTCGGCAGGGCGTGTGCGATAGTAGTACGGCGTCATCTGGAACACCGCCTCGATATCGGCCTGGGTCTGAAGCGTAATATTCGCAGATACCCGCTGCGTTCCGACTAACTCGAGCTCGGTGGTCTTCGGCAGCTTCTCATCGTTAAGGTACGGCGTGTCGTAGAGCACCTCCTTGAGCCCAAACAGATGACGGGCACCCGGCACCACGGTGTAGAGCGAGCCCTCTGGCGCCAGCACGCGGGCAAATTCGCGCTCGTTAAAGGGAGCGAAGAGCTCGGTCACCATATCGAAGGCGCCATCGGCCACGGGGATGTCCTTCATGTTGGCCACGAAGTAGGTCGCATCGCCGCGCTTGGCGGCAAGGCGCACCATCTCTTTGCCCAGGTCGAAACCGTAAGCATCCACGCCCGGCACCGCGCCCATGGCGCTGGTGTAGTAACCTTCGCCGCAGCAAATGTCGAGCAGCGTCATGGGGCCATTCGTAGACGCAGCACACCCAGACACCTGCTTGCGCACCAGCTCGACCATCGCATCGCGCAACGGCGCGTAGTATCCACGGTTCAGAAAGTCACGGCGGCTGCGCGCCTGCGACTTGGGATCGCCCATGGAGTCGCCACTCTTGGACGAGCGCAGCAGGTACAGATAGCCCTCGCGCGCACGGTCAAACCGGTGTCCGCCCGCGCATGCAGCACCGCGCTCGTCGTCCACCAACGGCTCATGGCAAACGGGACACAACAACATGGCAACTCCTTAGCGCGAACAACACAACGCCCACCATTGTCGCACGCCTTCCCCACCTAGTCATTGGGGACGTTCTTAAATGATTAGCCGTTTAAGAACGTCCCCAATGACTAGTCGATTAGGAGTATCATCATCTGCGCAAATAAGCACGAAAGAGCATATTAGAGATTGAGAGCGTATGGCTGATACCGCATCTAAGCACATTGACATGATCACCGGCTCGCTGTGGCGAAATATTCCCCTGTTCGCCTTCCCCGTGGCCGCCACGAGCATCTTGGAGCAGCTATCGAACCTCATCGCCACGGTCATCATCGGTAATTTCTCGGGCGACCAGGGAACCCTCGCCATGGCGGCGGTCGGCTCCAATGTTCCGCTTACCAGTCTTATGCTCAACCTGTTTATTGGCATGTCACTTGGCTCCAACGTGGTCATCGCCAACGCTATCGGCCGCAACGATCAGAACATGGTCAAACGCGCCGTCCATACCTCGATTTTAATGGCGCTCGTGGGCTTTGTCGTCATCGCTCTGGGCGAGATCTTTGCCGAGCCTATGCTCACCGCGCTCAACGTTCCTGCCGAAACCATGCCACTCGCTTCGCTCTACCTGCGCGTCTTTTTGCTCAGCCTGCCCTCGATCTTGCTCTACAACTTTGAGGCCGCGATCTTCCGCTCCGTCGGCATCACCCGCATGCCGCTGCAGGCGCTTGCTGTGTCCACCGTCCTCAACATTGGCCTGGACCTCATCTTTGTCCCCATACTCCACTGGGGCGTCGCGGGCGTCGCCATCGCCACCGCCATCGCCTACACCGTCAGCGCCGCTACACTCTTTATCCGCCTGCTCAAGACCGACTCCGTCGTCCGCGTCACCCCACGCGACCTGGCTATCGACCCCGTCGCCCTCAAGCGCATCGTCAAGATCGGCCTGCCCGCCGGCATCCAAAGCGCCGTCTTTGCCGTCGCCAACATCATCATCCAGTCCGCCATCAACAGCCTGGGCACAGAGGTCATGGCGGCATCGAGCGCCGCCATGAGCCTAGAGTACGTGTGCTACAACCTGCTCAACAGCTTTAGCCAGGCCTGCACCACCTTTGTGGGACAAAACCACGGTGCTCGCCAGATCGACCGCTGCACCAAAACGCTTAAGGTCTGCCTGGTCGAAGGCGGTATCGTTGCCCTCACCACGATTATCGTTATTGTCGGCCTCGGGCGCGAAATCCTATCGCTGTTCAACAGCGATCCCAACATCGTCTCGATCGGCTATATCCGCGTGTGCTCGATTTTCCCGGCGTACGCCTTTAGCATGTTCTACGAAAACATGTCCGGCTACCTGCGCGGCTTTGGTATCTCGCTCATGCCCGCCCTCATCACCATGATCTGCGTCTGCGGCATCCGCTTCTATTGGGTGTTCTGCGTGTTCCCGCACTTCCGCACCTTTGCGAACATCATGATGGTCTACCCCATCAGCCTGGGCACCACGGCGTTCTTTATGGTCGTGGCGGTGCTACTCTGCCACCCGGCACGCACCTATCGTGTCACCCAAGCCAAAGCGACAGCCCGCTAAACACCGCACTCAACACCACACTCAACGCCGCGCCAGTCATTAATTGACAATATGCGAGCTCATATAGTCGATAAAGCGCCTCGTGGCGATGGGCATGGTGTCCCAGCTGCGCCAGGCCGCCACTACGTCGCGCGAGGGGGCGTGCACGATGGGACGTACGCGAATATCGGCACGCATGCCCTCCACAGTACGACGGTAGAGCATACTCACGCCTAGGCCCTCCTCCACCATCGCCATGATGGTGTAGTCGTCGGTGACCTCGCTCGTCACGTGCGGCGACAGGCCATGCGCCGCGAATGCATCGAGCACCAGGCTCTGTTCGTCCTCATCCAGCAACACAAACGGCTCGGACGCCAGGTCGGCGAGCGTCACCTTTTCCTTTGCCGCCAGCGGATGCGCGACAGGCAACAGCGCCACCAACTCGTCATGATAGACCACGCGCTTCTCGAGCCCCGCGGTAAACCCACGTGCCGTAAAACAAAAATCAACCACGCCATCGTGCACCCATTGGGCGTTGCGCGTGTAATCGCCCTGCTTGAGGGTAAAGCGTACGCCCGGGTGCAGCGCACCAAAGTCGCGGATCACGCGTGGCAACACGGTACGACTCACGTTGGTAAACGTCGCAATGCGAATATCGGTCGACGAAAGCCCCAGCAGCTCCTGGCGCTTGCCCTCGAGCTCGGCCTCGGCAGTCACGATCTGGCGCAGGTACGGCAGATATTGTTTACCGTCGCGCGTAAGCGAAACGCCCTGCTTTCCGCGCTCGATAAGCGTGGTACCCAGCTCGCGCTCGAGCGCCTTGACGGCCTGGCTCACCGCACTTTGCGTATAGCCCAGCTCGTCCGCCGCGCCTTTAAGGCTGCCGCAGTCGACCACCATACAAACAATCTGATACCGCGATGCCATCGTGCCTCCACATCAATGCAGCCGTAAAACGTTTGCCAGGGCTTTTTCTGCCTACATTAGTATTTCTTAATCATACTGAAGATACATTCGCTTTACTACATCCACATCTGGGAGCAGAATCCTTTTTACGAAACCGTTCTGTAACAAAAGGAGTCCCATGGATCGCAAAAAAGCAATCGCGCTCTCATTTTCCGTTCCCGTCGCATGGGGCTTTTCGTATCCCCTCATGAAGATCGGCATGGACAGCATGAACGCCACGAGCATCGTCGCGCTACGCTGCATCATCGCCTTTGTAGCCTGCCTTTTGCTCTTCCACAAGCACGCGTTTCGCATCAACCGCGACCTTATGGTCCGTGCCGCCATCATCGGTGCCATCATGGCAACCGAGCTCACCTGCATGTGCCTGGGCTCCAGCCTCACCTCCGCCTCCACTGCCAGCTTTTTGCAGAGCCTGACGGTCGTGATCGTGCCGTTTGCCAACGCCGCCCTGCTGCGCCGCGCCCCCGAGCGCAAAGTGCTCGTCGGCACCGCCATCGTCACCTGCGGTATGTTGCTGCTCTCGGGCGCCGACTTCACCAGCCTGAACCCGGGCGCGCTCATCATGCTGCTCTCCGCCTTTGTCTACGCCGGCCACATCATTGTCGCCAAGCGGTTTGTCGAAGAAGTCGATCCGCTGTCCCTGGGCGTTTGGCAGCTGGGCTTTGGCGGCCTGTTCTCGGGCATTGCCGCATGCGTCTTTGGCGGTTTCACACTTCCCAGCACGCCCAGCGAGGTCGTGGTCGTCGTCGCACTCGCACTCATCTGCTCTGCTTATGGCTTTATCACCCAAACGCTCGTGCAGCCCCACGTGCCCGCCGAGACCACCGGCTTCGCCTTCTCGCTCGAGCCGGTCTGCTCCGCCGTCTTCTCGTTCTTCCTGGTCGGCGAGGTCCTGAGCCCCATCGCCTTCTTTGGCGCCGCTCTCATCCTCACCGGCGTCATGGTGGCAACCGTTGAACTTCCGCGCCTTCGCGCACACGGACACGCTCGCATGGCAGGAGCGCCCGAGCACGTCTCGTAGACCCCACTTCTCATACAGCCGCGGCATAAAGGTATCCGGTGCGCCTTTACAATAGATACCAACAGAGCATCTGCCATAAAGGAACCCCATGGACACCGCAACTCGCAACCGCAACATAGCAACTTGGTTGGGCGATGCACCGCAGCCGGTACGTGACACTACGAACCAGCTGCTCGAGCGCATCGCCCTTTTGCGTGCCGAGCAAACCATCTACCCGGCACAAGACGACATCCTCAATGCCCTCGCCTACACGCCGGCCGACCAGGTCAAGGTTGTCATCTTGGGTCAAGATCCTTATCACGGACCCAACCAGGCCATGGGGCTGTCGTTTTCGGTCCCCACGACGCAAACCAAGTTGCCGCCGAGCCTGCGCAACATTTATAAGGAACTCAAAGCCGATCTGGGTTGCCCCATTCCCGCCACGGGAGACCTAACCCCATGGGCACAACAGGGCGTCCTGCTCCTCAACACTACGCTCACCGTGCGCGAGCATGCCGCGAACTCGCACGCCAAACTGGGCTGGAGCACGCTCACCGACTACGTTATCGAACGCTGTTGTCAGCTGCCCCAGCCGGTAGTCTTTTTGGCATGGGGCCGCTTTGCCCAGCAGATGGTCGAAGGCAAGCTCGCCGCGACCGGCGCGGGCAAGGCAACCGGCAAGTTCTGCCTGGCCTCCACGCACCCCTCGCCGCTTTCGGCCAACCGTGCCACGGCAGAACTCCCCGCTTTTATGGGATCGCGCCCCTTCTCGGCAGCCAATCGGCTACTCGAGCAGCACGGCTCGACCCCCGTCAACTGGACTTGCCTCGGCTAAAAATCGATACATCAAAAACGCGCCCGACGGCTTTCCATCGGGCGCGTTTCCTATTCGGGCCAAATAAATTGTGTGCGGCCGGCCTCGCCGCCATCGATCAACAGACTCTGTCCGGTCATAAACCGGTTGGTCACGCCCACAAAGTAGATCCACTCGGCGATCTCTTGGGCGGTAGCCCAGCGTTTAAGCGGCGTGAGCTCCATAATCTGGTTCCACAGGTGTTCGTCTTCCATCACGCAACGGTTGAGCGGCGTGATAACGCCACCCGGGTCCACACTGTTGGCGATAGCCTGCGGCGCCAGACGGTTTGCAAGGTTCTTGGTGTAGGCGATAACGCCGCCCTTGCTGGCGGCATAGTCGGGAAACTCCGATCCCGTATGCCCGCTCGCCGACCCCACATTGACCACGGATTTGATAGCCGATGCCGGCTTGGCAGCAAGCCCCTCCCCCGCAAAGGCGTAGCGCTCGGTCACGTTGATGGTGCCATACAGGTTGGCGGCGATGTCGTCGGCCGAATCCTGCGTACCGGCAACGTTCACGATCACCTGGGGCTCAAGGTCGCTTGGAAACGAGTCCGGCTCGCGGACATCAACGATCAGATGGCGGTAGCGCTCGTGTTCGATCGCCGGCGACAGCAGATCAAAGCCCACGACCTCGTGGCCCTCATCCAAAAAGCGCCGCACGCACGCGGCTCCGATACCGCCCGAAGCGCCCGTGATCAAAACCCGCATACTTGCTCCTTAGGCGGTTGCGTGACGCTCGAGGTACTCGGAGCCCACATTCTCGCGCTCCCAGCCGCGCACGACCTTGTAGCCCACGGGGCTCAAGAAGACCTCGCACAGCAGCTCGGCAACAGCACCGGTCAGCGAGCACATAAGGACCTGCACCCAGGTCCAACCAAAGAACGTGTGGCTCACCACAATGGCAAAGACCAAGTTGTCGATAAACTGGCCAATGCCCGTGGACACATAGGAGCGAAAGGCAAAGCTCGCAAAATTATTCTTTTTGAGCATGCGGCCGAGCGACTGGTTGAGCGTGGAGTTAACCACGGCAGAAACGAGCATTGCCAGCGAAGAGCCCAGCACCACGTACCAGGTGCCGCCGATGGTGGCGTTAAGGGCAGTGTTGACCTCGATCATGCCCGTGTCGTAGTAGGCGCCCCACATGCCGGGCGTGAGCGAGCATGCCCAAAAGCACAGACTCACGGCCAGGTTGACCAGCAGCGCGAGGATAGAGATTTTGATGGATGCCTTGGCGCCAAAGCGCTTGCAGATCATGTCCTGGCACAAAAACGAAACCCAGCTCACCACAAAGCCACAGTCGAGCGCCAGATACGGCAGGCTGATGAGCTCTTTGTTGGCCAGCAGGTTCATCATGATGACGCTCACGAAAAACAGCGAAACCGTTGCCGCGGGAATGCTCCGCAACAGGACCTTGTAGTCCTCCATGACCTTCTTGATCATTATGTACTCCTTTGGTTTTAGGTTTAACGAGCAGGATATCGGACCCGAACTGCTCGGACGCCCCGGTCTTGAGACGACGGTGGGTATAATAGCCGCTCACACGGCATAAGGCAAGCAAACGGCGCGGCAGCCCCGCAGGGCCACCGCGCCGATGCGTTAAAAGGCCACGTTGCCAAACTCCGACAGGATAAGGTCGGGGTTGTGGTCAGTTGCCCAATCCACGTTCCACGGGCTCGTGAACAGCAGCAGCTTACCGCCGCGCATGTCCTCGACGCGCAGCGTGTCGCGCGTGAGCGAAAGAGCCGGGATATCGATGGTATCGGGGTCATTCTGGATCCAACGAATGTCCGTATAGGGCAGCGGCTGGCGACGAACCTCAACACGGTACTCGGCCTTGAGGCGGCGCTCGAGCACCTCAAACTGCAGCACGCCGACCACGCCCACGATGACGCTCTCCATGCCGGCACCCAGCTCGCGGAAGATCTGGATGGCGCCCTCCTGGGCAAGCTCCTCCATGCCCTTGACGAACTGCTTGCGCTTGAGCGTGTCAACCTGCGTAATGCGAGCGAACATCTCGGGGGCAAACGTCGGAATCTGCGGATACTGCACGTGGCGCTTGCCAGAGCACACGGTGTCACCGATGCTAAAGATACCCGGGTCGAACAGGCCCACGATATCGCCCGCGTACGCCTCGTCAACAATCGCGCGGTCATCGGCCATCATCGACGTGCCCGTGGCAAGCTTGAGTTTGCGGTTGCCCTGCACGTGGAAGGCATCCATGCCGCGCTCGAACTTGCCCGAGCAAATGCGCACAAAGGCGATGCGGTCTCGGTGGTTCTTGTCCATATTGGCCTGGATCTTAAACACAAAGCCGCTAAAGTCGTCGCGGCAGGGATCGACCGGCTCGCTGGTGAGCGTATCGGTATAGGCACGCGGCGTCGGGGCCAGACGCAGGAACTCCTTGAGGAAGGGCTCCACGCCAAAGTTGGTGAGCGCCGAGCCAAAAAACGCCGGGCTCAGCTTGCCGCAGGCCACGGCATCCAAGTCGAGCTCATCACCGGCGCCATCGAGCAGCTCGATGTCGTCCATCAAGTTCTTATGGTTTTCCTCGCCGATGAGCTCATCCATGGAAGGATCGCCCAACTCGGCCTCGACCTCGGCGACCTTCTTGGTAGCATTGGCGTGGCCGTCGCCCTCAAAGGCGATAACGCGGCGCGTCTGACGATCGAACACGCCGCGGAAGTTGCGGCCGCTGCCGATCGGCCAGTTCATGGGATACGTATTGATGCCCAGGACGTTCTCGATCTCTTCCATGAGCTCAAACGGGTCGCGAGCCTCGTGGTCGAGCTTGTTCACAAAGGTAAAGATGGGAATGTGGCGCAGCGTGCAGACCTTAAAGAGCTTTTTGGTCTGGGCCTCGACGCCCTTAGCGCCGTCGATGACCATGACAGCGGCGTCGGCGGCCATAAGGGTACGGTAGGTATCCTCCGAGAAGTCCTGGTGGCCGGGGGTATCGAGGATGTTGACGCAGGCGCCGTTGTAGGTGAACTGCAGCACCGAGGAGGTGACGGAGATACCGCGCTCCTTCTCGATGTCCATCCAGTCCGAGACGGCATGCTTGGCCGAGCTCTTACCCTTGACGGAGCCGGCGGTCTGGATACTGCCGGTATAGAGCAGTAGCTTCTCGGTAAGCGTGGTCTTACCGGCGTCCGGGTGGCTGATGATCGCGAATGTGCGGCGCGACGAGATTTCATCCGACAGGCTTGCCATGCGGATCCTTTCTTGCATTGAGTGCATTACGTCGTTGTAACCGCACTATTGTAGCCGCGAAATCCCGCTCTAGAGCGCCTATCAGGACAAATTCATCAGTTGGGGCCTGGGTAGCCGGCCCAATCAGCATTTGCCTCTTGCGTAACTGTGCATAGTGTATATATACTGTGCTTACCGGTTATATACACGTGTAGCCCATCAGCTAAGGAGCCGCTGTGGACATCATCCTATCCAATTCGAGCGATAAACCCATCTACGAGCAAATAGCCTCGCAGGTCAAAGCTCAGATCCTTTCGGGCACGCTCGCTGCGGGAGCCAAACTCCCCAGCATCCGTGCACTCGCGAGCGACCTTGGCGTGAGCGTCATCACCACCAAGCGCGCCTACGCCGACCTGGAGCAGCTCGGGTTTATCTGCACCGTGCAGGGCAAAGGCTGTTTTGTCGCCGAGGGCAACCAAGAGCTCTTGCGCGAAAACCAGCTCTGCCATATCGAAGAGCTGCTTGCGAAAGCGGCAAGCCAAGCCGAAGCCTTGGGTGTCACGCGCGACAAGCTGCACGAGATGCTCGACCTGGTAGCCCCCGAAACCATGCAGTAGCCATCTGCAAGAAAGGCTATACCATGCAGAACTTGCTAGAACTCAAAGGTATCTCACGCCGTGTGAGCGACCGCTTTTCACTACGCGATGTCACGCTCGCCGTGGAGCCCGGCCAGATTGTTGGCTTTGTGGGCGCAAACGGCGCCGGCAAAACCACGACGATTCGCGCCGCGCTTGGGCTTATAAAGCTCGATGCCGGCGAAGTGCACCTGTTTGGGCAGCACTGTGGCGCCGACGCGCCCGATGAAGCGCAGCGCTGCTTGCACACTCGTGTCGGCCTCGTGCTGGACACATGCCCCTTCCCTTCCACACTCAAGGTGACCGAAGTTGAGGCACTCGTAAGCCCGGCGTACCCCACCTGGAGCCACGACACCTTCGCCAGCCTCATCGACCGATTTGGCCTCGATCCCAAGACAAAGGTCAAGGACCTCTCCCGCGGCATGGGCATGAAGCTGCAGCTTGCCTGCGCGCTCAGCCACCAGGCCAAGCTGCTCGTTTTGGACGAAGCCACCGCGGGGCTTGATCCCATGGCACGCGAGGAGCTGCTTGATGAGCTGCTTGCCTTTGTCGCCGACGGCCAGCACAGCGTGCTGCTCTCGAGCCACATTACGTCTGACCTCGATCGCGCCGCCGACCGCGTCATCTGCATCGATAACGGCTCGATTGTGTTTGATCTGCCGCGCGAGGACATTACCGACCGAGCTGGCATCGCCCACTGTACCCAAGCACAGGCCGCCGAGCTTATGGCTTGCGTCGAAGGTGCCCGTGCCGCCCGCCACGCCTACAGCGTGGACGTACTCGTGCCCAACCGTCGCGAAACGCTCGAGGCCTTCCCAGAGATTCCCTGCGATCGGACAACCATTGATGACTATCTTCGCCTCATGCTGAAAGGGGCTTTGAAATGAAACGCGCCATTATGTCCGAGCTCGCCATCGCTCGCTCGCTTATTCCGAGCATTGCAGGCGTCGGCCTGTTCATCTTCGTCGTGCTGACGCTCGCCAACGCGTCGGATGGCGATTCCGGTATGAGCGCCGGCGCCTGCGCCGTCAGTGCCATGTCACCCATCATATTCATGAACTCACTGGCCGGTTTCGACAATCAAAACGGTTGGGAGCGCTATCGCGCAACGCTGCCTCTTTCTCGTAAAGACATCATCTGCGCACGCTACCTGAGCATCATTGTCTTTTCGGCTGTCATGGCGTGCGCCGCCGCGCTTCTGAGCGTCGTCTCCTTCCCGCTCTTCAACAGCGCGGGTATTCCGTTGACGGGACAGATCGTCTTTGAGATTGCAATAGCCTCGGCAGCATCGATGCTCATCTCCCTCATGATGGTGTTTTTAGCACAGCCGCTGTTCTTTCGATTTGGACACATGGAGGCGCTGCGCCTATCCGTTGGCCTGTTTGCCCTGCTCGGGTGCCTTGCCATGGCCACGCTGAGCTCCTCCAACCCCATTAGCAACTGGCTCATGTCCATTGCCGGAGCGAATCCCGATCCCGCCGTCCTTGGCTGCCTGTGTGCAGGAATTGCCGTACTGGCGCTCGCACTATGCGCAATCAGCTGCACCGTCAGCACCAAGGTTTATCGAGTACGCGATCTGTAATCGACGGCTAAAAAAGCTTAGGTGGTACCCCGCTTATTTTTTCAACGAAACGAGGCGGCATAGCGTCACCACCGCCCTTCACAGCAGGCCGTCTAGCTCTTGGCAACCAAAAAGACACCGTCAGCATATCGAAGGTGAATACTTTTCCGAGAAGTGAACGAGTAAAAACAGCGCCCTGTAGCATCGACATTTTTAGGGACTCAATTCCTGCGGTTTTTGTCTAAGAATCCTGCAGTTTTGTTCGAAAAAAGTGTGCATGTTCCAGGGGTCCAGATTTACTCGTTCACTTCGCGGAAAACCATTCACCTTCGATTCGAGCCTTAACCAAATGCCCTCTCGAACTATGGCCCCTGTCTCACCACAGCGATATCAAAGCTTCATGGCGGGACGGTATCATCGGACGAGCGCCGTAAATCTGGCGCGGTCGTTCTTTGGGGAGGCATTTCACCCGTGTCGTGGGTCGCAACAGCATTTGTGTCGGCTTTCTTTGCCGGCGTCACATCTGTCCTGGCCAAATGCGGCATCAAGCAGACCGACTCCGATGTCGCGACGGCCATTCGCACCTGCGTGGTGCTCGTTTTCGCCTGGGCAATGGCGGGCATTTCTGGATCCATTGGAACCATCGGCAGCATCGAACCCAGATCTTGGCTCTTTCTCGTCCTCTCGGGACTCGCTACCGGTGCTTCGTGGATCTGTTACTTTAAGGCGTTGGGCATCGGAGACGTCAATAAGGTCGTACCGGTCGACAAGATGAGTACCGTACTCGCTGCACTGATCGCCATCGTGCTTTTTGGCGAGACGAGCAACCTTGCGGTTAAGCTCGTGGGAACTGCTGTCATCACCCTCGGCACGTTTTTAATGATCGAGAAGAAGCAGTCTGCCGGACCCGAGCAGCAGCAAGACCGGACCTGGCTCGCTTACGCCCTCGGTGCCGCCGTGTTCGCGGCGCTCACGTCCATCCTTGCCAAGGTTGGCATCGAAGGCGTCGAGTCCAACCTGGCCACGGCAATCCGTACCTGTGTGGTACTGGTTATGACATGGGCAATCGTGGCAGCTAAAGGCAAGATGGGCCAAGCCGTGCACGTAGACCGCTGCGAACTCGTATTTCTCGCAGCATCGGGCATTGCGACCGGAGCATCGTGGCTGCTCTATTACTACGCCATCGCCACAGGCCAGGTGAGCGTCGTGGTGCAGATCGACAAACTATCGATTGTCGTATCGGTACTATTTGCGCGCCTGGCATTCAACGATAAACTCTCACGACGCAGCGCCATCGGTCTCGCTCTCATCGTCCTGGGCACTGCAGCGCTCGCAGTTTGGAAGTAGCGCGGCCAGCAGCCGCTACATCCTCACACCTGGCTTGGGATGCCTGTACTGACCGTGGGATGCCGTGCGCTTACCGTGCGAGATGGCAAATTTGGGACAACAGTGCAGGCAACGAAGGCAGGCTGCGCACTCCGGCTTTGTCCAGACGGGAAGGCCGTCGCGCATCTCAATCGCCGCCATGGGGCAGCGCTTAGCGCAGAGGCTACACCCGACGCAGCGGCTAGCATCGACGGCAAACTTGCTCGTCTGCTGCATACGCGGCAGCCCAAACGCATGATACGCGCACGATGCAAACAGGGGCACGCGATGGCGCATCATATTGCCCGTGCGCCGCTCCCGCACCGCCTCGATCACAGCATCAATCTGCGCCTCGGCAGCTCTATTGATGCCCTCAACCTTTTGAGGGTCAGACAGGTCGAAAACAGGCGTCCAGGTATCGGGCATCTTGACGCTCATCGCCGCATCTAACTCGAGCCCACGCTCGTGTAGCAGATCGCGGGCGAACTTGGCCGATTGCCCGGTCGTCGAACCATATGTCGAGACATAGAACGTATAGGGGCGCTCGCCGCCCATTGTGCCGGCAGCAACCGATAGGTCGACAGTCTTCAAAAACTCGATCATTGGCGTCGGCAAGCCCCAGGCGTATACCGGGGCGACAAACCCCAGCCGACAGGGGCCTTCCATCACAGCAAGGTGAAGGATCTCGGCATCAAAGCGCTCAATCGACATAACTTTGTCGCTTGTCGCCGCTGCAATGCGACGCGCCACATGCTCGCTGTTCCCTGTCGCGCTAAAGTACAGGATCATCTCGTACCCCTGGAATTGACTCGTGAAAAACCGCGCTACTTGCGCAGCGGCTTGGGCAGCGGAATGCCGGCGGCGATAACGGCGGCGATGATCATGCAGACGATACCCTTGAGCGGGAAGCACATGAGCAGCAGGCCCACGACCATGACGGGCTGACGCATAACGGCGCCCATCGTCGATGCCGTGCAGACGGCGACGCAAAAGACCGGATCGGCGCCGGTGAGGATGGCAAGGCCATAGCCCAGGCTTACGCCCGAGAAGATAACCGGGAAGAAGTGGCCGCCGCGCCAACCAAGGTTGATGAGGGCGGGCGTCAGCATGGCCTTAACAAGACCGGTCGCGATAAGCACGCCAGCGGGAATGGTCAGGTAGGTTTCCATGAGCACGTCGGCCTGAGTCTCGCCGGCAAACATGGTGTAGGGCAGGACCGTGCCGCAGATGGCGAGCGCCAGACCGGCTAGCATGGCCTTGACGACAGGACGCTCCCCTATTGCATGGGCAAGCGCTTCGCTCGTGTGCTCAGAGACAAAGTACAGCCAGCCGCAGATTGTTCCGATCAACGACAGAGGGACGAGCCAGGTAAGCTCCAAGTTGCCCACCACGGCAGCCTCGAACCTGGGCATGCCCATGCCGCCGCCCATGAGCTGGCCGAGCAGCAGGTAGGTGCCCAGGCCGCCGGCAATCGCGATGCCGTAAACCACGGTCTTTTGTGCCTTGGGCAGCCTGATGGTGATCTCGTCGGACGCAGAGCCCTCGTCGCCGTCGGCGCTACCGGCAAGCGGTGCCACAAAGCCAAAGACGGGCGCGGTAAAGAGCGCCGTCAACGCGGCCTGGGTACCCAGCAGCGTAAGCTCCCTAAATTCGGCGCCAAAGCGGCGCATGCGGTCGCCAACCCAGCTGCACAGACCCGCGATAACGCCGGTCAGGCCGGCCTCCGGTCCAATACTTCCGCCAAACAGCAGCGGCAGCAATGCCGCGAGCGAAAGCTTGCCCAGGTTGTCGTACGGGTAGCGCCCGTCTTGCTTAACCTTAGCCATCACCTGGTTGAGGTCATCGGTCTTGGTGCCTGTCATCTTCTCGTACAGACCAATTAACAGACCGCCCAGCAAGCAGACAAAAAACGGGTACGGCAAAAAGCCAAACGGGCCGCTGGCAAGCTCGGGCGAAGCGACACCCAGCGCGTGCGGAATCTCGGTCCACAGATAGTCGATACCGTGCTCCATCGCAAAAAAGAACAGCCAGACCGCGGCACCTGCGAACGCACCGGTCACGGCAACGCTAACTAAAAGCAGCGCGCGGTTTGTGGGTTTGGCAAGGTTATCCATCGGGTCCTCCCGCGGTCAAAGTCGACATAGTTATGTTTTATTGTAGAGCGAGCGTTGCCCGAACGAGCTAACCGTCTGCGCCGCAAACGGCACCATTGGGAGCCATAGCGGGACAGGCTCAAGACTTATCCGTTGATAATCGAGGCAATCTCGCGCAAATCGTCGGCAAAGTAAATGCCGTGCTGGCGCTGCGGGCTCGATAAACCCTTATCGATCATGTGCCCGAGCAGCGCCTTGAGGTCGTTGTAGTAACCGTCCAGGTTATACAGGATGCACGGAGCACTCAGGTGCCCCAACGACACCGCGGACATGACCTCGGCAATCTCCTCGAGCGTGCCCGTCCCACCGGGAAAGGCGATGAACGCATCGCCGAGCTCAATCATCTTGGCCTTGCGCTCCGCCATATCGCTCGTCACGATGAGGTCGTCGATACCGTCATGTTGAAACTCGGCCTCGATAAAAAAGCTCGGCTCCACACCCGTCACGTGTCCGCCCGCCTCGAGTACGCTATCGGCGAGCGCGCCCATCAGGCCCGATTTGGACCCGCCGTATACCAGCGCGTGTCCATTGGCGCCAATCCAGTTGCCCAGCTCCTGCACCGTGGGCAGAAACGCCGGGTCATTGCCAGTGTTGGCACCCAGGTACACGGTGATGTTCATATTTGTCTCCCTGTTGTGGCGCACGACGTTCGTCTTAGCGCTGACGTCGACGATACTCGCGCACGCGACGCGAAAGATCGGCGAGCTCGTCGCGATCGAGCTCTTCCAAATGCTCCAGATCATCCATAAAGCGCGCCATGGTGTCCTTTTGACGCATCTTGATAAGCGTATTGCAGTAGTTCGCCGCCACGCCCGTGAGCATGGCGATGTAGAAGATGCTGATGACGCTCAAGACGACGGTAATGCCGCGGGCAACCGGCGTTTCTGCCGGGATATCGCCAAAGCCGATCGTCGAGACCGTCTCAAAGCTAAACCACAGGCCATCACCAAAGGTGAGGGTCGTAGGCTCGGACAGCCAGACAGCCGTCGAGCACAGCAGGTAAAAGATAAGAAACAGGCCCGTGATGCGTGCAAAGCCAGCCTGTCGCAGCACATCGGCAAGCGTCCTCAACCTGTTCATCTCGACCCCTTTTCCCAGACGCCCAATCACATTCGCTCGATATTGTCCCACAACCGACAGTTAGGAACGTTCCTTTTGTGCCGGCAGAAAGGGACTGTCCCCAACTGCCGGGCGGGACCGTTTAGCGGTGCAGCTGCCGACTGGGCAGTCTGAGCTGGTATCCTTATGCGGTAATGTCTCGATTCGTTAGGATTGCATGTGAGAGCTTCCGCTGTCCTTCGTTCAGTTATATATCGCACCTTGGCCGTCGCGCTTGCCGTGCTCGCCGTACTGAGCACCATCATGCCCGCCCCCGCCTATGCCGCCAATACCGATCAGCAGGTCAAAACGGTCCGCGTTGGTTGGCTTGTCAACAACGAGGGCTTCCAGGACGGCACCCCCGGCGAGCGTCTCTCGGGATGGGGTTACGAGTACCTCCAGACCCTCTCGTACTACACACCCGGCTGGCAGTACGAATACGTCTCCGGCACCTTCACCGAGCTTATGGACATGCTCGAGGCGGGCGAGATCGACCTCATGCCCAACATCTCCTACTCCGAGGAACGCGCCCAAAAGCTGCTCTTTTCCTCGAACCCCGAGGGCACCGAGCGCTACTACATCTACGCCAAACCCGATCGCGACGATCTGGCCAAGGGTGACCCCCAAGCGCTCCAAGGCCTTACCATCGGCTGCAACCCCGGCGTTATGCAAACCTTCGTTGGCCAGCAGTGGCTCGCCAACGAAGGCATTACCTGCACCTATAAAGAAATCGACACTGGCGGTGCCCTCTTTGACGCACTCGCAAACGGCGAGGTCGACGCCATCATCATGAACGACACCATTTCGTCGCCCGAGGCGTCGCCCATGTTCTACGTCGGTTCGAGCGACTACTACTTTGCCGTTCCCAAAAGCCGCCCCGACCTGATGGACAACATCAACTCCGCAATGGCGGCAATCAACCGCGTCAACCCCCGCTATAACGACGAGGTCAAATCGAACTATTCAGCGCAAAACAGCGGATCATCCTCGCTCACCGGCGATGAGCGCGCCTGGCTCAAGGCGAACAACAACACCATCACGCTCGGCTACATTACGGGCAAACTCCCCTACTGCAACGAAGACGAAGACGGCAAAATGGAAGGCTCGCTCGCATCGCTTGCGACGACGTTGCACGATAAATTTGGCATTACGGTCAAACCCGTCGCCTTTGATAGCTACAAGATGATGTCAAAGGCCCTGTCAAAGGGAAGCATAGACGTCGCGCTGCCGGTATACCGAGATTACTGGTTTGCCGAGCAATCAGGCGTTGTGCAGTCGGTATCGTTGGGGACCATATCCCTCACCGCCATCCACAGCGGAAGCAACCTGAACAAAGACCTTCAGAACATCGCCTGTACCAAATCATCGTTTATCAACCGAAACGTACTTGAAAGTCTGTTCCCCACAGCGACCGTGACCGAATACCGATCCGACGATGAAGCGTTCGACGCCCTCAGGAGGGGAACGGCGCGCTGCGTCGTCGCTCCCAGTTCACGCGTAAAAACCCTCGGCGATCGTTATGATCTCGAGGACTGCGAGACGGTCGAGCTCCCTGACACCTGCGAGCTCTCGTGCTGGATTTCGCGCGGAAAGCCCGAGCTGCTGGGAATCATCAACAAGGGCATCATCAATGCCGGAGAATCGCTCTCCGCAAGCAATTACTCCTCTACGTCGTACACGGCCCAGGAATCCAACACGCTTCAATTCCTTTATCGCAACCGCACCGCCGTTGCCTCCACCCTCATCGGTATGTTGTCGGTCAGCATCGTCCTGCTCATCTGGGCGCTCGTGCGCGCTCGAACCGAGCGCGAAAAAGCCGACGCCGCCAACGCCGCTAAGACGGCATTCCTCACGCGCATGAGCCACGACATCCGTACGCCGCTCAACGGCATCCTGGGCCTTATCGATATCGAGGAATTGAAGGAAGGCGATATCCAGGTCGCCCGCGAAAGCCGCGCCAAGGCTCGTGTTGCCGCCAATCACCTGCTCTCGCTGATTAACGACATCCTCGAGATGGGCAAAATCGAAGACCGCAAGATAACACTGGAACATGCGCCTTTTAACCTCAAAGAGCTCTGTGACGATACGCTGGTTCTGTGCAAGCTTCGCGCATCCGATAACGGCATCACCATGCAGGACAATAGTCTGCCATACACCACGGGGCCATACATGGTCGGCAGTCCCACCCATATCCGACAGATCATGATCAACCTGTTAGACAACAGCATTAAGTACAACAAGCACGGCGGCTCCGTCACCTTTAGCTCAAAGACCAAGCCACTCGATAACGGGCGCGCGCTCTTTTGCTTTAGCGTTTCGGATACCGGCATTGGCATGACTTCCAAGTTTTTAAAGCATATCTATGAGCCGTTTGCCCAAGAAGGTAACGATGCGCGTAGCAAGTTCCAAGGAACCGGCATGGGCATGCCAATCGTCAAGTCGCTTATTGAACTGATGGGCGGCACCATCGAAGTCACCAGCGAGCTCCATGCGGGCACCTCGTTCTACGTGGAGATTCCGCTCGATATCGACAAGAACCCCCAGGCGCGGGCGAATACGGTCGAGGGGGCGCTCGACTGCTCGCTCGCCGACATGAACGTGCTGCTCGCCGAAGACAACGAATTGAATGCCGAGATTGCCCAGACGCTGCTAGAATCCGAGGGCGTCGTGGTCACCCGCGCCGTCAACGGCAACGAAGTCGTCGATCTGTACCTGTCTCATCCCGCCGGCAGCTTCGATGCGATCCTGATGGACATTATGATGCCGGACATGGACGGTTACGAGGCAACCCGCGCGATTCGCCTGAGCGAGAAGGTCGATGCAGCCGATATCCCCATCATCGCGCTCACCGCCAATGCCTTTGCCGAGGACGCCAAGGCGGCACATGACGCCGGCATGAACGCCCATCTGTCCAAACCGCTCGACTTTAACAAGCTCAAAAACATACTCGCCCGCATCAAGAAAAACGGATCCATTTCGCTATAGTTTGTGCTCAACCACTACGCACGACCAGAAAGGAAGCCAACGATGTTTAGGCCCTTACGTCGAAAGAAACGCGCTATCACCGACGAGGAAGCGCGCAAACTGCTCGCCACCTGCAAGCGCGGCGTCTTTGCCGTCAACGGCGACGATGGCTACCCGTACGCCATTCCCGTCAACTACTTCTTTGACGCCGAGCACGACAAGATCTATTTCCATGGCGCCAAAGCCGGCCACAAGGTCGACGCACTCAAGCGCGATGACAAGGTCTGCTTTACCGTATACGGCAACGAGTGGTACCAGGACGGTGACTGGGCTCCCTACGTTATGAGCACCGTCGTCTTTGGCCGTTGTCGCCTGGCGAATGACACCCCCGCGTTTATCGAGGACAAAGTCCGCCAGCTCGCCCTTAAGTACTACCCTTCTGCCGAAGAAGTCGAAGAGGAAATCGCCAAAGACATCAAGGGCGTCCAGCTCTACGAGATTTCGATTGAGCATCTTTGCGGCAAGCAGATTCAAGAAAAGTAAGCCCCTCAGCAGGCCTCATCAATAATAATATGGCCCGGTTCCAACCCACCTTGGAACCGGGCCATATGCTTATGAAGCGTCGGCGGCGATGTGCGCTAGCGCCTCGACGAGCTCTTGCGAGCTCACAGGTTTGCTCAGGTGCGCGTTCATGCCCGCCTCACGCGAAAGCCTGCGGTCGTCGGCAAAGGCGTTGGCGCTCACGGCAACAATCGGCGTGGTCGCGGCATCCTCGCGATCGAGTGCTCGAATCCGACGCGTGGCCTCAAGGCCATCGATACCGGGCATCATGATGTCCATCAACACCGCGTCGTACTCGTACGGCGCGCTCGCGGCAAACATCTCGACGGCAGACTCGCCATCCTTAGCATGCAACACGATGGCACCGGCACGGCTGAGCGTAAACTGCGCGATCTCGGCATTCAGATCGTTATCCTCTACGAGCAAAACGCGCAAGCCCTGGAGCGCATCGCCGTCTCCCGCATCCGCGGGAACTGCCTGAGGAATCTCGGAGCGGTCGCACTTCTCGAACGGCAGGCGAATGGTAAACGTCGTCCCCTGCCCCAAGACACTCGTAAAGCTCATGGTTCCGCCCATAAGCTCGACCAGCTGTTTTGCGATAGGCGCGCCCAGGCCAGTTCCCGACGAAGCGCCTTCCACCTGCTGCTCCTCGCGGCAAAACGGCTCGTAGAGGTGCTTTTGGAACTCCTCGCTCATGCCAATACCGTTGTCGGCGATCGTGTATTCATAGACGGGGACGCCATCCGCTGGCTCCACCTCGCGGCACACCAGGCGGACATAGCCGCCCTGGCGGTTGTACTTGACGGCATTGCCGGCAATATTGAGCAACAAACGCTTGAGGTGCGTCACGCTCACCCGCGCATAGGGATGATTAAGCGTCTGCTGGTCGCAGATAATTGTCACCAGACGCTCCTCGGCCTGGCGCTCCAGAATATCGCGCACTTCACAGTTGAGGGCCACCAAATTTATGGGCACGAGGTTCAGGTCGACCTGCCCGCTCTCCAGGCGACTCATATCGAGCGCCTCGTTGGCAAGGTCGAGCAGCAGTCCCGATGCCGTCCAGATTTTTGAGCGGCACTCGGTCTGCTTTTGCAGATCGTCCGCATTGGCATCGCCGACCTCGACCATGCCGCGAATGCCGTTGATGGGCGTGCGCAGATCGTGGCTCATGCGACGCAAAAACTCCGTCTTTGCCGAGTTGGCAGACGAGGCCTCACGCGCTGCCTTTGCCAGCTTGTCGCCATAGTCGCGCTCCTGCTGCAGCAAGTCCGTCAAACGTCGACGATCAGCGCGGCGACGCACCATCACAACAACGGCTATAACACCGCTGTAGAGCACCAGCACGCCGGCAGCAACAGCCGCGACGACCTCAAAGTAGCGCCGCGCCGAGGCATAGGTGTACACGTAGAACCCGCGCGCTTTTCCAAATGTGCCCAAATACCACTCGCCGCTGGCGTTGACCAGTCGGACTTTGCCGGGCAGGCATCGATCCTTAATACCGTCGACAATAAAGACATCCGTTGCAGGCAGATTGAATACGCCCAATATGGTGGGTTCAACGGCATTGGTCGCAACGACTTTGCCATCGCTTTCGATTACGATATTGCCACTGTCGATGGTCTCATAACCACCGAGCAAGCTCTGCAGTTTGAGCGTATTGCTTGCAACTGCCTTCGCGCTCTGATGCCTGACCGCGATAACGATGCCCTCGCCATCTTGCCGGGTCACGCAACCAATGTCTGCAACCGAATCATCCGAAAGCGTAATGCGGGCGGTATAGGACTTAAGCGGATGGGCTGCCACCTCCAGCACGGGTGCTTCCTTGAGATACGTAGCGAGTGACTCATAGCCCACGCCATCCGTCGAGGACTCGGACACCAAATTGCCCGATGCGTCCGTCACGATCAGCGCGCTCACGTTGAACTGGTCGGCATATTGCTCCAGCATGGCGTTATCCACCGAACCGTCGCGCTCCATATCGCGCGCTGTCTCTCCGGCGATCTCCATAACGCGAATCAGGTTTTTGGTCGTATAGGCGCTATTGAATGCATCGTAGGAAAGGCTCTGCGTCGCCACGTAATCGACAACGTCGGCAAAGCGCTGCTCGGCCTGAGCTGCCGTGTAGCCGTAGCTCATCATGCCGGCAGCAACCGAGAGCGCTATCCCCAGCAGGGCGACAAGGAGCCATGCCCCTGTCGAACGATTGCCCCGCTCCTGAGCGGCGTGGTCGGGCGCATCGATCATGACAGGCCCTCCATATTCAAAAATGGCGAAGGGTCATCGAAGTACTTTGACACCAGGCGTTCCATGGTGCCATCGGCAAGCATTTCTTGGTAGGCATGAGTGAGCTTGACGTCGATGCCACGCGTATCGTTGATATCGAAAGCGGTGCCCAAACCGACCTCTAGCAGCGGCTCATCCAAAATGCGATATGCCACACCATAGTCTTTTTCGTAGGTGAGGAACGAGGACTCATGCGCGGCGATAGCGTCGACCAGGCCCTCGACGAGCGCCGGGTTCAGGTATGAGCGGTCCGAAAAGCAGTAGAGCTCTTTGATCTGCGGAACGTTTTCATTTATGCGATTGAGCAAAATGTACTCGGGCTTGGTGGTGGACTGAACCGCCACGATCTTATCCTCAAGATCGGCAAGCGTGTAGATATCGCTCTGGGGATCGACCGCGACCACCTGGCGGCTCGCAAGGTACGGGCCGGCCCAACGATATTCGTTTTCGCGACCCGTCATACTAAAGCTGCCCATGACACAATCGAGTTCGCCGCTCGCCAGCAGCTCCTTCTTCTTTTCCCAGTCGATCAGCTGGTATTTTGGCTTGTAACCAATGCGAGTCAAAGCCTCGGTCAATATCTCGACATCCAGGCCAACGATATCGCCGTACTCGTCGGTATACACAAACGGTGGATAGAGGTCGCTGCCGACGTTGAGCGTCTTAAGGTTGTCGTCTTTGGCCTGCGAGGCATCCAGGCCTTCTAATGCAGACGTCGAGGCTCTGCCATTCGACCCGGAACAGCCGGCTATCGCTACGACAAAGGCGCACGCTACCGCAAGCGCAACAAACAACGAAATGGCAACCGAGCGACGGGACCTTTTCATCGAGCTCCATACGATCCTGTTTACAGACTGAAATGGTAAAAAATAATAGCAAACAAAACCACACGAGTGCCCAATGGCTACAGACGTTTTACCATGTGGGGCCTTCCAGCCGACTTGGCAGAAGGCCCCGCATGCAGTGCTCACTTACCGTGCATTAAAAACGTAGCGGTCCAGGCGGTCGCACGCTTCCTTTACGCGCGAAAGCGGCAGCGCCAGATTCACGCGAATGTGGCAGGGCCCGTGGAACGGGCGGCCGTCCTGATATCCCACGCCCACGCGCGCCCCCTCGTCGAGCAGCCACTGAATATCGCGGCCATGCTCGCGACACCACTCGGTGCAGTCCAGAAACACCATGTACGTGCCCTGCGGACGCGAATAGGACACGCCCTCAAAATGCCCGTCCACGTAATCGCAGAAGTACTCGATATTGCCGGCAAGCACCTGGTTGAGCTCGTCCACCCACTCGTAGCCCTGCGGCTGGTAGGCACCGATAAGCGCATGCATGGAGAGGACATTCATCTCGTTGTAGTGGGTCTTGTTGGACACGGCGCAGATGCGGTCACGCAGCGTCTCGTTGTAGACAATGTGGTAGCTGCCGACAAGGCCCGCCAGGTTAAACGTCTTGCTCGGCGCATAGAGGGCAACCGTGCGCATGCGGGCATCCTCGCTCACCGACTGCGTCGGGATGTGCTTGTGCCCCGGCAGGATGATATCGGACCAAATCTCGTCCGATATCACCACGCAATCGTGCTGGCGATAGATGTCCATGGCGCGCTCGATTTCGTCGCGCTCCCATACGCGGCCGCAGGGATTGTGCGGCGAGCAGAACACCGCGGCATGGATGTGGTTTTGGGCGAGTTTGCACTCCATGTCCTCAAAGTCCATGCGCCACACGCCCTGATCGTCGAGCTTAAGCGGGCTATGGACAATACGATAGCCCGCGGCCTCAATGGACTTGGTAAAGCCGATGTAGGTGGGGCTGTGGACCAGCACCGCATCGCCCGGCTGGACATACGCGCGCAGCGTCGACACGACACCGCCCAGCACGCCGTTTTCGTAACCGATATGTTCAGGGCGCAGGCCCTCGACGCCATTGCGGCGGCTCTGCCATTCGATGATGCGGTCGAAATACTCGGAGCGCGGATTGAAATAGCCAAACATGGGGTGCTGGGCGCGCTGAATGATGTGTTCCTGGACCGTGGGCACCGTGGCAAAGTTCATGTCGGCCACCCACATGGGAATGCGGTCGAAGCCCTCGTCGGGTGCGTTCGGGGCCATACCGGGGATCTCACCCCAAGAGTCAACGGCGATGGCGTCCATGCCGTGGCGGTCGATGATTGAAGTGAAGTCGTATTTCATGCTGGACTCCCGTGCAAAGTTGATTGTTTTGGTAGGCGTTATTGTCCACCAGCGTGGGCGGTTTTGGCGCGGGGTTTGGCGCTTAATTTGACGGGTGCGGACGAATGGCTGGTTAGTCTTGCGCGTCGTTGACGGCAACTACGGTTAGCTGGGTTTCATCGACCGCAAACGATATGTCGAGCCCGGCGTAAGCCAAGTGATAAACGCGGTTTGGCTCGTGCTTGCTGCCTGCGCGGCGTGGATCTTGGCAAAGGACCTCGACCAAGCCGGGGAGCTTTGCGGGCGGGACCATATCCTGCAGCGCTTGCGGGAACTCAACATCGAGCTCTTGCCACGGAGCATCCTCAATCCAGCCGCCCGTCGCATCCGGGTGACAGTCGGCAAATGGAATGTAAGGCTTGATATCGTAGATGGGCGTGCCATCGCGCAGGTCGGCCCCCAACACATGGATGATGGGGCCATCGTCGGTAAGCTCCACGCGATCAAGCTTGACGCAGGTGAGCCCGATGGGATTAGGGCGAAACGGACTGCGCGTGGCAAACACTCCCACACGTTCGGCTCCGCCCAGACGCGGCGGGCGCACGGTTTTCGACCATTTTGCGTTGGTGCCGGACCTGTCCTGCGTTTTAGCGTCGACGGCAATATCCTTAGCCGTGCCGCCGGGCGTTCCGTTTTCGAAGCGCCACAGCAGCCACAGGTGAGAGAAGGAGTCCAGGCCCTCAACCGCTGCATTGGAGGCAAATTCCGGCTCAAAAAAGATTCGTCCCTGCAGATGGGGCGCCAAAAAGCTGTTGCGCGGAATGCCGAACTTCTGCGGCAGGTCGGTATGTATGCGTGCGATAGGTTCCATGCCGGTCATTGTACGGCATGGAGGCGTGGGGCGTTGCGCGCAATTCTTCGCCGCGGTCCCCCGTCGTGCAACCAACGGTTGCTTGGAAGGGCGCCTGCCGCCGCGTATGCTTAAGCCATCAACCAGCAGAAAGGAGCCGCTATGGCCTTTGCAGAAAAGCTCATTGCTGTCCGTCGCGCCCATCACCTTACCCAAGAGCAGCTTGCCGCTAAGCTCTTCGTCACACGCCAGGCCATCAGCCGGTGGGAGCGCGGCGAGGTCACACCGGGCATCGACATGATGAAGCTCATCGCCGCCGTAACCGGAGAACCGCTGTCCCACCTGCTCGAAATGCCTGAGCACTATTGCCAGAGCTGCGGCATGATACTCACGCCCGACGACTGCGGCACCGATGCCACGGGCACCGCGACCGATCATTACTGCAAGTGGTGCTACGACCACGGCAAGTACACCTATGACACCACCATGGAGGCAATGATTGAGGATTGTGCCCCGCGCCTGGCACAAAACACCGGCATGTCGCTCGACGAAGCCGTCTCGCTCATGGGCGCCGTCCTGCCGCAACTGGAGCGCTGGCGCACCGTGCAGGAAAACGAGGCGCGCTACGGTGCCGAGGCGCGGGCGCGCTACGGCGATGAGGCTATCGATGCAGCAAACGAAGCGTTGCTGGACATGGACCCCGAGACATGGAACGACATGAAGGAACTTGAACGCGCTATTCTGGGCCAGCTCTCGATTGCCATGGGCATTGGCGACCCAGAGAGCAACGAGGCTCGTAAGCTTGTCGCGATGCATCGTCGCTGGATTGCTCTCAACTGGGGATGCGAGCCCCAAGACGAGGCGTACCTGGGCCTCGTCCACGGTTATCTTGCCGACCAGCGCTTTGTTGACTACTACGACAAGCCCTGAGCCACCGGAGCCACGGCGTTTCTGGTCCAGGCCATCGAGTCTTCGTTGACGCGCGCATAGACCGCGGCGGCTTTGGGTATTTCAATCAAAACCTCAACCGATTGGAGACCTATGGCTACTAATCACGAGCTCGCGCTGTACGTTATGACCGGCTGCCCGTATTGCTTAAAGGTCAAGCACTTTTTGGCCGATAACGGCGTGACCATTCCCGAGCGCAATATCTCGACCGATTCCGATGCCGAACAGATACTCATCGCCGTCGGCGGAAAACGCCAGGTTCCCTGCCTGTTCATCGACGGCAAACCACTCTACGAATCGAGCGACATCATCGCGTGGGTGCAGGAAAACCTGCTCTAGTACGCACGCTCTGTCCGTCCAGGGCCCCAACCCATACGACCCAAACATGTACACCAGCATCCAAAGTCGACATTTTTCGACATCTTTGGATGCTGGCGTACAGCTTTTTGGTAGTCATGGACGCTCTTGGCCGGCTAATTGTTTGAGGAGACCTTTGGATTATGGCTGTTTGACGCCTCTGGAAAGGTTTCCGAGAGGGCTGTGGGTAGCGCGCAGAGATGTGGTGTAAGAGGCGGGGCATGCCCCGCCTCTTCTCTTTCTTGAAAGGGAGGGGGCACCGCCTAGAATTCGTCGTTGGAGTAATGAAGGTGACGAATGGAAGGAAAGGCGATGCCCCAAGAAGAGAGTGTACTGCGCCTCGACCGCGACGAGGCCCTCGAGGCGGCGAGGCTTTGGCAGGAGTGCGGCGACGCGCGCGAGTTCGCGTGCAGGGTGCTGGGCGGCGTGATGAACGCGCTGATGGACTCCGAGGCCCAGCAGATGTGCGGCGCGGGCCGCAACGAGCGCAGCGACGGCAGGGAGAACAGCCGCAACGGCTACCGCCCCAGGTCGCTCAAGACCGCCGTGGGCGACGTGGAGCTCGAGATACCCAAGCTCAGGCACGGCACCTACTACCCCGAGGGCATGCTCGCGCGATGGTCGCGCGTCGACACCTCGGTGGCCGCCATCGTGCAGGAGATGTACGTGTGCGGCGTGTCCACCCGCAAGGTCGAGCGCGTGGCGTCCAAGCTGGGCATATCCTCGCTGTCGAGCTCGGAGGTCTCGAGCCTCTGCTCCGACCTCGACGCCGAGGTGGCGGAGTTCCGCAGCCGCGACCTGTCGGGCACGCCGTGCTGCTACCTGTGGCTCGACGCCACCTACATGAGCTGCAGGGTCGGCTCGTCGGTCGTCTCGCAGGGCGTCGTGACCGCGATCGGGCTGGGCGCCGACGGGCGCAAGCACTTCCTGGGCTGCGACGTGGTCGACACCGAGAGCGAGGACTCCTGGGCGGCATTCCTCGGCGGGCTGCGCGAGCGCGGGCTGGCCGGCGTTCGCCTCGTGGTCTCCGACAGCCACGCCGGGCTCGTGGCCGCCGTCTCGCGCCTGTTCCAGGGCTGCGCCTGGCAGCGCTGCGTGACGCACCTGCAGCGCAACCTCCAGAGCGCCTGCTCGGGCAGGCCCGAGGACTCCAAGGCGGCCGTCAGGGACCTCGTGCACGCCGCGGTCTACCAGGACGACCCCGACCTCGCGCGCTGCGTGTGGGCCGAGGCGGCGCCCTGGGTGGCGTCGGTGTCCGCCAGGGCCGGCGAGGTCTTCGAGCAGGCCGAGGACTCCGCGCTGGCGTTCACGGCCTTCCCCAGGGCGCACTGGGCCAAGCTCCGCACCAACAACGTCCAGGAGCGCGCCAACCGCGAGATCAAGCGCCGCTACAGGGTCGTGCAGTCCTTCCCCTCGAGGGAGTCGATGCTGCGCCTGACGTGCGCGAGCCTCATGGAGACCGAGGGGCAGTGGTCCCAGCAGCGCGTGTTCTCCGAGGCCTCGGCCGCCGAGGGCTTCGCCGAGCCCGCGGACAGGCCGGCCCCGACAGAGGGGAGGCGCCGCGCGCTCGGGCGGCGCGCCAGGGAGATAGTGGACGAGATAGTCGAGAAGCGCGGTCTCAAGAAGGAGTAACATCGGGACTTGCAGCGACGGACCTCAGGACACTCTTACACCACGTCTGCGCGCGCGACCGGGCTGTGGTCAAAAAAGGGCAAATATGAGTACTGCTACCTGTTTAGTAGCAGCGATTTTGATCACTTCAGGAACTATTCAACGTTCCACTCGTCCGCAGACGACGTTATTTCTCCTCATATGTTCAATAAAAGTAGCTCTTAATGGGAACAAATCTCATCAGGAGCTACAATTTATAGCAAATAAATGCAACCATAATGGCAACAGTACTCATATTTGCCCTTTTTTGACCACGACCCTCCAGAATAGTCGCTGAGAGCGACACTAAATGACAAAATCCGACACTTGAACGTTCTTATATGAGTAGCCATTGAAGGACACCTAACGACTACTCCCATTCGCGACACACTGTGTCGCGAATTAAGCTGGCCCCATTACCGAAGACCAGTGAGAGCTCCTGCCCAGAATCTCAATAGCTTAATAAAGGGCTCCCCTCCGGAAGTTCAATGAGCATCCAAATTCCAAGCTGAAAAGCAAAGGAGTATCGAAGCCGTCAATGCTCATTTCCTATCGAACAGGCAGGTCAAAACAAGCTAATTAGCCCGATGAACTGCTTGTATTTTTGTCTACAAAATTGTATACAAAAAGAGAATCCGAGAACCGGCGCTCGACATTATGTCGATCGATAGGAGGCGCCATGGATGCTAAGCAGCTCGAAAAGATGATGGGGTTTGCTCCCGGAGAGTTGAAGAAAGCCGCGGAAGCCTACGAAAAAGATGAGTGGCCGAAAGGTCACACCATCAAGTTGGGAAGGCCACCAATCTCCGATGAGCCGAGCGTCGTTATATCAGCACGTGTGGGCGAATCGATTCTTGAGGCGTTTGACGAAAAAGCCAAACGCCATGGGCAAACACGCACGGAGCGGCTCAGAGAGCTCATTACACTTGATGCACTGATTGCCTAGGCCCGCTCCCCCGTCGGACCCAAACATGTACACCAGCATCCAAAGTCGACATTTTTCGACATCTTTGGATGCTGGTGTACATGTTTTTGCTACATAGTCGTTGGGGACGTCCTTAAATGACCAGTCGTTAAAGAACGCCCCCGATGACTAGTTAGCCGTGGAAGCGAGCTGTGGGTGCAAGCGGCTGTTCACGAAAGACGCGCTCGACGGCAGCGCGGTATTCGTCGACCTTTTTGGTCTTGCGTACGATCTTGTGGACGGTAGCGGGATCAGCGAAAGCGCACTTGGCGTAGAACCACCACTCCTTCATGCGGAAGACCGCATTGCCGCCAATCTCTTCTGCATATGCCGCAAACAGCGTGTCGTGGAAGCGCTGCAGCTCAGCAGCCGTTGCAGCAGGGCCGCCCTTGACCATGCGAGCCAGCGCGGGGTTCGCAAGCAAGCCACGCCCCAGCATCACATGGCGTGTACCGGGATAGGCCTCCACCAGCGCGTCCACGTCCTCAAGATCAAAGATGTCGCCGTTGTATGCCACCGGGAACGGCGCGCGCTCCAGCGTCTCGCCGTAAAACGCTTTGCGCGGCGAGCCCGTGTAACGATCCTTTTGCACGCGCGGATGCACGATTAGCTCTGCCAGCGGCATGCGACAGTACAGGTCAAGCACGCGCTCGTATTCGTCGTCACTCTCCAGCCCCAGCCTGGTTTTTACCGACACCGGCAACGGCGAACGTTCGCACACATCGCTCAAGAACACTTCGAGCTCGTCCAAGTGGCGCAAAAAGCCCGAGCCCTTGCCCTTGGCGACAACCGTCCCCGAGGGACAACCCAAGTTGAGATTGACCTCGCGATAGCCCATGTCGGCGAGCACCTGTGCCGCCCACACAAACTCATCCGCGTTCTTGGACATGAGCTGAGGCACCACGTTAAGCCCCTGGTTATTGGCAGGATCGACCTCCTTAAACGCCTTGCCGCCAAAGCGATTGCCCACCCGCGGCGGCGGCAAAAACGGCGTGTAGTAGCAGTCGAGCGCACCAAAGCATTCTGCATGCACGCGGCGGAACACATGCCCGGTAATCCCCTCCATGGGGGCCAGCGATAGAATCATCAACATCAACTTTCAAATCAATGTGACAAAGGGACCGTCCCTTTGTCACATTTGTACATCATTCGAGTGTTTATTTTGGCACAGCGGCGCAGGCAATCCCATGCATGTTATTCGTCCTTGGGCAGCGGCTTCATGCTCCAAAAGATGACGTTCATAATGATGACAATCACCAGGACAACACCATTGGCCACCCAAAAGCCCATGTTGAGCCCAAGCCACTCCGTAGTCCCAAACAAATCGATCCAAATCTGAGCCCAGTTCATGTGAACGCTCCTCTCTACATCGAAGTCACTACAGCAGCTCGCCGTAGCGCTTGACGTAGGCCTTCTTAAGGCTTGTCGCCAGCGCCATGTACAGCAAGATGCACGGAATCAGGAACAAGAAGTACTCGACAGGCAGGGCGCCCAGACCCAGCGTGGGGCCAAGCGGGCTAAACGGGATCAGCGTGAGCAGCGCGATGCCCGTCATCGTGAGCAGCATCACCGGAGCCGAGGCACGGCTCTGGATAAACGGCAACTTAGGCGTACGGATCATGTGGATGACCAGCGTCTGGCTCCACATAGACTCGACGAACCATCCAGCCTGGAACAGCGCGATGTAGGCCAGCTGCATCTGCTCCAGCGCGGCGCCCGAGTAGACGCTCGCCAGGTCGTTGAACAGCACGCCATGGCTCACGAACAGGGGGCAGAAAACGAAGTACATAAAGATATAGGTCATAAAGTCGAAGATGGAGCTGGTGGGCCCGATCCAGATCATGAACCTGCCAACACTCGAAGCGTCCCAGGTACGCGGCACGCGCAGGAACTCCTCGTCCACGTTGTCCCAGGGAATCGCCAGGCAGCTGCAGTCATAGATCAGGTTGAGCAGGATCA
Organism: Collinsella sp.; assembly: GCA_046995905.1. Taxonomy (GTDB): domain Bacteria; phylum Actinomycetota; class Coriobacteriia; order Coriobacteriales; family Coriobacteriaceae; genus Collinsella. The sequence continues at coordinate 752,202 of JBKXET010000001.1, read as the reverse complement.
GCTGGATGCTCATCATCGGCAAAAACGGCAGCAGGGCGGATGCGGCAAGCACGCTGAACATATTGCCGAAGTTGGAGCTTGCGGTCATCTTGATGTACTTGATCATGTTGGCGTAGGTCTTGCGCCCCTCGATGATGCCCTCCTCGAGCACCATCAAATCCTTCTCGAGCAAGATGATATCGGCCGACTCCTTGGCCACGTCGACCGCAGTATCGACCGAGATGCCGATGTCGGACGACTTCATGGCCGAGGCGTCGTTGATGCCGTCGCCCATGTAGCCCACCACATGACCGTTTGCACGCAGCACGGACACGACGCGCGCTTTTTGATCGGGCGTAAGCTTGGCAAAGACCTGCACGTCCTCGGCGCGACGAGCGAGCTCGGCGTCGTCCATTGCGGCGATATCGCTGCCGAGCAGCATGTTGTTGACCTCGAGTCCCACCTGCTTGCAGATGGTGCGCGTGACCTTCTCATTGTCGCCGGTCAAGATCTTGGTGGCTACACCGTGGTTGCGCAGCGCCTCGATAGCATCGGCCGTGGACTCTTTGGGCGGATCCAAAAACGCCAGGTAGCCGATCAGCACCATGTCGCGCTCATCATCGGCGCTAAAGGCACCGACAGGCGACGGGTTGGACTTTTGAGCGATTGCCAACACGCGGAAGCCGTCGTCGTTAAGGTCGGCGACCGTTGCCAAAATGCGCTCGCGCACCTCGTCGTCCAGCACGTGAACGCCGCCGTCAATCTCGGCATGCGAGCACACCGACAGCATCTCCTCGACTGCACCCTTGGTGACCATCTGGGTTTTGCCGCTTCGATCGCGCACCACGGTGGTAAGGCGACGGCGCGTAAAGTCAAACGGCACCTCGTCGACCTTCACATAGGCCTCGGAAAGGTCGGTGAGACTCGGGTCGTTTTGCTCCTCTTCCTCGGTGCATTTGATGATCGCCAGATCCATCAGATTCTTGTAGCCCGTCTGGAAATAGCTGTTGAGGTAGGCATGGCGCAGAACGCGCGAATCCTCCTGGCCATCGATGTTCCAGTGATACTCCAGCACCACCCGGTCCTGCGTCAGCGTGCCAGTCTTGTCCGTGCACAGCACGTCCATCGCGCCAAAGTTTTGAATCGAGTTGAGGTTCTTAACGATGGTCTGCTTTTTGCTCATAGCCACGGCGCCCTTGGCAAGGCACGTGGTAACGATCATGGGCAGCATCTCGGGTGTCAGGCCCACGGCGATGCTGATGGCAAACAGGCCAGCATTAAGCCAATCGCCCTTGGTGACGCCGTTAATCATAAAGACAAACGGAACCATCACCATCATAAAGCGGATGAGCACCCACGAGACGCTATTGACGCCTTTGGAAAAGCTCGTCTCTACGGCATCCTCGGACAGGCTCGATGCCATAGAGCCAAACAAGGTCTGCTCGCCCACGCTAAAGGCGAGCGCCGTCGCGCTGCCCGAGATCACACTGCTGCCCATGAGGGCGATGTTCTCGAACGACGTTGCCGAATCGGACTCGGTGCACGTCGCGGGAACCTTCTCGACCGGCTCGCTCGCGCCCGTCAGGCTTGCCTGGCTCACAAAGAGGTCCTTAGCCTCAATGATTCTCACATCGGCGGGAATCATGTCACCGGCGGACAGGTGCACGATGTCACCAACCACCACGTCGTCGATGGGAATCTCGGTCCTAGGGGCATCCTCGCGGGTGACTGTCACGGTGGTCGTAATCATATCGAGCAGCTTTTCGGCCGCGTTGCCGCTGCGCGCTTCCTGGATATAGCGCAGCGTGCCCGAGAGCACGACCATCGTGGTGATGATGATCACCGTCAGCGGGTCAAAGTCTTCGGGCGTGCTGCCCATCATCGACAACGCTGGAAACACCATGTCGGTCGCTGCCGAAATGATGGCCAGGAAAAACAGAATCGCCGTGAAGGGATTGACGAACGCGTCCGCAAGCTTGCGGGCAATCGACTTCTTCTTGCCACGCGTGACCACGTTACGCCCGTTGTCGGCTTCGCTGTGCGCGACCTCGTCGCGATTAAGGCCGCCGAGATTCGAGCCGACCCAGGATAGGGCCTCCGTCAGCGGAATGGTCGCCGCATACTGGATGCGACCCTCCGCGCGATGCCTCATCAGTTCGTTTTGCGCCTGAACCGCAGACGGCGTATGGCGCATAGTCATCTTCTTCAATTGCCTCGCTCCGTTCTATCGATCGGACGCAGGGCGAATCAGCCGCGCGCCCCCATCAAAGTGGACCCGCGCCGGCAACTTCGTCCTGCGTTACTGGTACTGTCACTGCCGCTCACGGTCCTCACCTCTCTTTCGCGTCCGCGACTGTCTACAGAATAGAAAAGCCGCAAGACCGAGCACATGGCTGGTTTCTTGCGGCTTTCTTGCGATTTGGCAAGGATTGTCAAAGTGACTATTTGGATCGATGGGAGCGAATACCCGAAGCGTTACTCGGCCATTTTGTAGCCCACGCCCCATACAGTCAGCAGGTAGTGGGGGTTGTCTGGTTCGGGCTCAATCTTCTTTCGAATTTTGCGGACGAAGGCCATGATGTTGCTGTCATCGAGCAGATACTCGTTTTGCCACACCGCCCGGTAGATTTCCTCTTTGCTAAAGACCGTACCCCGGTTGCTCGCCAAAAAGGCAAGGATGTCGAACTCCTTGGGCGTGAGCGAGACCGGCGCGTCCGACACCTTGACGGTGCGCGAGGCCAGGTCGATCGAAAGCTCGCCGATAACGATGGGTCCAGTGGCGGCACTTGCCTGCGAGCCGGCAACCGCCAGCTCGATAGCAGTCAGCTTGCCCGATGCGATATCGGCAAACACGGGCGCGAGCTCCAGGGCGGCAGCGCTGCCAGACGAGAACAGCGCGCTGCTGAGCTCGGCGGCCTCGGCCGGCGTAATCGCGATGTTGGTTCTGTTGGTACGCATAGAACCGCCCTAGAACAAGCTGCTCGAGCGGGCCAGATAGACCCGCTTGATCGTCGAAGCAACAACAAGATACAACACGCTCAGCAGCGCAACGATGCCCAGATACCATACAGGCAGCGTGGCGAGCCCAAACAGCTGCGCCACCGGACTGAGCGCAAGGAGCGCCGTGACAACGAGCATGACGGCAACCATCACCACGAGCGGTGTGCAAGGACGATCCCCGTCGCGGACACTGCGCGTTCGCAACACCAGGAGCACGAGCGATTCGGTCCATGCGCATTCCAGCAGCCAGCCGGCTTGGAAGGTCGCGATAAAGGCCGCTCGACCCGCCGCGTCGAGCGCGGCAAAGGGCGCGCCGCAGACGGCGGGGCATACGCCCAAGAACAGAATGGCAAACGTAATGATGTCGAAGGCCGAGCTCGCAAAGCCAAAATGAAGCATAAAGCTGCCGAGCCCCTTACCCGACCAGGCCCTGGGGCGGGCAATCTCTGCATCGTCAACGTTATCCCACGAAAGCGACAGGCAGGTGGCGTCGTAGCACAGATTGAGCAAGAGCAGCTGGGTAGCGGTTGCCGGCACAAAGGGCAGGAAAATGCTCGAGGCGGCAACCGAACAGATATTGCCAAAGTTGGAGCTCGATGCGATACGGATGTACTTGGAGGCATTGGCGAACGAAGTCCTGCCCTCGCTGACGCCCTCGGCGACAACACCCAAGTCGCGCTCGAGCAGCACCAGGTCGGCCACCTTTTTGGATTCGGCCGCAGCCGAGTCCACGACAATGCCGACGTCTGCCGATGTGAGCGCCGGCACGTCGTTCACGCCGTCTCCGATATAGCCGACGATGTGGCCGGAGAGGCGAATCAGGCTAACGATCTGCGCCTTCTGTGCGGGCGTAAGCTCGGCAAACACGCGAGCCTTCCCCACCCGGATCAGCGCTTCGGATTCCTCCATGGCCTGAAGCATGCTGCCGGTGATAACGCTATCGGCGGGAATGCCCAGGCGCGAGCATGTTGAGCGAGCGACCGAAGCCGAATCACCCGTGAGCACGCGCACCTCGACGGAAAGGTTAGACAGCGCCTGCACGGCGGCACGAGCGCTCGCCTTGGGCCGATCGAAAAAGCCCAAAAAGCCGCACAGCACCAGGTCATCCCAGTCCGCCGACGTCGTGCTATAGGCGACGGCGAGCACTTTGATGCCATCGGCGCGCATGTCCTCGGCAACCTCGTAGGCGCTCTGACGGCCATCGGCATCCATGGGCACCAGCTCGCCCTTAAAGTTTGCCCAGGCGCAGCGTGTGCACACGCTTTCAACCTCGCCCTTTACGATGGTCAGATGATTGCCGGGGCGAACCTGTAGCCCCAAACAACCAAGCGCCCCGGGCGTGGCGTCGAGCTTGACACCCGAAGCCTTGGTGACGTGGTCGAAGGGGTCAGAGGCATGCAGTGCAAAGGCGTGGCCAAGGTCTTTCGCGGCAAGGTGCAGCTCGGGTGCCGCGCACGCATCGGCAATGGCCCGATTGAGCTGATTGGCAGCGGCCCCCTGGCTCGTGCTCTCCAGATACGCCAGGTTGAGCGTCTGCTCGCTTTCGTTGCCCAGGATATCGGTGTAGTACTCGAGCACCGCGGCATCTTCGGTGAGCGTGCCTGTCTTGTCAACGCACACCACGTCCATGGAGCCCAGTGACTCCATGGCGTCAACGTTCTTAACGATGACCTGCTTGTTTTTTAGTCGATGGGCACTGCCCGAAAGGCAAACGCTCGTGACAACCGGCAGCATTTCGGGAACCAGGCCCACGGCCGTGCCCAGGGCAAACAGCAGTGCCTGCGCCCAGTCGCCCAGCACAAAGCCTCGAATCATAATGACAAACGGCAGTACGATGAGCATGCATCTTACCAGGGCGGCGCAGATGCTCTTGGCGCCGGCACCAAACTGTGTGCCCATTCGAGCGCGACGGCGCAAAACGGGCTGCTCATCGGCAATGCGGGCGAGGACGGTTGCCGACGCCTTGCCGTCGACAATGGTCGTTCCCGCGCGAACGGTCTCCCCTTCCCGCTTGGCGGTCTGACCGCTCTCGCCTGTAAGCGACGATTCCGAGACAAGGACCTGGTCGCCCTTGGCAAGGGTCACGTCGACCGGGCAGAGCATGCCGGCATATAGGCGGACGACGTCGCCGGGCACAAGCCGGTCGGCATCAACTTGAATCCAACACGCATCGACGCGTTTCCAAACGGCCGCGTGGTTCGCTTTAAACATATGGCGATCAAAGCTGCGCTTGGCCTCATTTTCGTAAAACAGGCGCACCAGGCCGCCCACCAGCCACATCAAAAAGAGCACAGCTGGCGCGAACACGCCCGTCTGGCCTTCCACCTGCGGCAGGACATCGACCAAAAAAGCCAGCCCGGCAAGCGCAAGCAGCAGCGACGAGAACGGATTAAAGAACGATTTTCTAATCATCGAAGCCTCTTTCTAGCACGGCTTCGATTGTATCCGAGGGCACTCGCCGACAACCCCGCCCCAACCCTTGCGACTTCCTTGCTTTTAGCCGTGACAAAAGGGTTGTCCCTTTGTCACATTATTCGGAACGAAGGGCCTCCACGGGGTCCTTTTTGGATGCGCTACGGGCCGGCAGCAGACCGGCAACGACCGTCAGCAACACCGAAATTGCAATGAGCACCAGCGCATCCTGCACGGGCAGGCTCATCAGGTTGGGGACCTGTTTGGCCGCAAGCGCCCAGGTATTAACCGGGAAGCTCACGGCCACCACGACGACAATGGCAAAGACGCCGGCGATGAGGCCCTCGATAAAGGTCTCGGCATTGAATACGTTGGCCACGTTGCGCTTTGACGCGCCGATCGCGCGCAGGATGCCAATCTCCTTTTTGCGCTCCAGTACGCTGATGTAGGTGATGATGCCGATCATGATGGAGCTCACCACCAGACTGATGCTCACGAATGCGATGAGCACCAAGCTGATGGTGTTCACGATGTCGGTCACCGAGCCCATGATGATACCCATGTAGTCGGTGTACGAGATTGCCTGCTCGTCATGCCCGGCGGCTTTGACCTGCTTGTTATACGCATCGATATGGTCGAGTACGCGCTCCTTTGCCTCAAAGTCACGCGGGAAAATCTTGACCGAGATGGGGTCGGCCTCATCCGCATAGCCCAACGTGGTCAGATTGTTGTCGTAGGTGAGCTTCGACGCCTTGGCGTAACTCATCATGAGCGAGCTCAGGTCCTCGGCATCCATGTTGAAGTGGATAGCACGGGCAAAGGCGCTCGCATCCACGTGCATGGCGCTCGCCAGGTTGGCAAAACTCGACGACATCTGCGTCGCCATCTGTCCCATGAGCCCCGCCGCGCCTGCTTTGAGCTGGGACGATACGGTCGTCGCAATCTGCTCGCTGATCGCCTTCATCACCTGGTCCATAGCCTGCTGCAAATAGGGCGCGAGCTGTTTTTGTGCGTAGTCGGTCATTGCCTGCTGTAGCCGCTCAGCCAGCACATCTCCGCCCAGCGCCTTGAGCTGCGCTAAGCATTGCTGCGCCGCGGCATCGTTCTCAAGATATGCCGAGAATGCGGCGGCAAGCTTTGTCGCGTCCTTAAGATCTTCGGGCGTCAGCGCCTTAAACTGATCGGACTGCATAAAGCCCTCAAACAGCTGGTTGGCAAGCGCGCCCACCTGCTGCATCTGCTCGGGTGTGAGTTCCAAGCCATCGAAGACTCCCGAGAAATCGGGGGCCGGCGCCTTGGCCATGATGTCGTTGAAGTCGATGTCCTCGCCAACGCCCGAAAGGTCGATATCCAGGCCTGACAAATCGATGCCCGAAAGGTCCATACCGCCGGCCACACCCGAAAGCGCGGACGCATCGAACGAGAACGCGCTCTTGAGCGCCGCCTCGTCAATGCTGAACATGCTGCCCAGGTCCACGCCCTGCTTGGCCTCGCCCTGCAACTCGTCGAACGTTTTGCCGGTAAAGACATCCGTCTCGGGATGAGCAAGCTGCTCCTGCACAATCTTCGAATCGGCCGCGCGCTCCATAAGCTGGCGAGTCAGCGCATGTGTGTAGGCGATACCGGGCGAAAGGGCGCTCGCGTTGGCCGTCTCGTTGGGCCGTACCACGCCCACAATGCGCACGTCAATGCCATCGGCAACCTTGGCCGCCATGAAGTCGGCGTCACCGGACATATCGGCCCACATACCGGTCTCTTCGTTTTTGCGATACGCATCTGCCGGCGACAGCACCTTAAACGTGGTGGACAGCGCATCGTCGTAGGTAAAGTCGGCAGCGGTCTCGGGCGTCTCGATCTTACCGTCGGCCGTCATGGCACTGTTTACCAGATCGTTGAGCTCATCGATATCCAGCGCACCGATGCTGTAGAGCGTATAGTCGCCCACCGTGCCGCGGCTCGAAAGCACCATCACGGCTTCGTCGGCAGACGTGGGCCAATGACCGGCGACGACATCGTACTGGCTGTCGAGCAGACTCTGGTCGTCGATCATCTCGTTAAAGACCGAGGTTCCCATGGATTCCATGCTCACCGTTGCCGCCGAGCTCGCGCCTCCGCTCATGGCCTCGGTCATGGCGTTGGGCACCAGCCGGACAGGCTTCTCATCGCCCTTGCCGGCACGATAGACAACCGGCGATACACCGTAGCCGTACTGAATGGCGTTGACCTCTTTGTCGATACCGTCGCCGCCGTCGTCAAGCCATGCCTTAAAGCTCGTCATGTCGTTGGACTTAACGCTCGCAAACATATCCTTTACGGCCGTGACCACGGGAATCTTATCGGTTTCGGCACTGTCGTCGGACGAATCCACGTTTTCAGGCGAGTCATCATCCGCAGCCCCCTGTCCGCCCATCATGGACGACAGGTCGTAATCCTGCTTGGAAATGGTGAGCGGGTAGCTCGAGAGCGTATCCTCCTCGACCTTTTTGATGTAGCCGTTTACGCCATTGGAGAGCGCCAGGATCGCCGCGATACCGATAATGCCAATCGAGCCCGCAAAGGCAGTCATGGCCGTGCGGCCCTTCTTGGTCATGAGGTTTCGGGCAGAAAGCCCCAGCGCCGTCACAAAGCTCATCGAGGTTTTGCGCGTAGGCTTGGCCTCGCGGCGCGCGGCCTTGGCAGCATCGAAGGGATCGGAATCGTCGGTGATCTTGCCGTCCGCCAGATTGACGATGCGCGTGGCATATTGGTACGCCAGCTCGGGATTGTGCGTGACCATGATGACCAGGCGGTCGCGCGCCACGTCCTTGAGCAGGTCCATGACCTGTACGGATGTCGTTGAATCCAAAGCGCCGGTCGGCTCGTCGGCAAGAACGATCTCAGGATCATTTATCAGGGCGCGGGCGATGGCCACGCGCTGCATCTGCCCGCCCGAAAGCTGGCTCGGGCGCTTGTTAACGTGCTCGCCCAAGCCGACTTTCTCCAACGCCTCGCGCGCACGCTGGCGGCGCTCGGCATGTCCCACGCCCGTGAGCGTGAGCGCCAGCTCCACGTTTTCCAAAATGGTCTGATGCGGAATGAGGTTATAGCTTTGGAACACAAAGCCGATGCGGTTGTTGCGGTAGGCATCCCAATCGCGGTCGCGGAAGTCCTTGGTCGAGATGCCGTCAATCAGCAGGTCGCCAGAATCAAAGTGGTCGAGTCCGCCGATAACGTTGAGCATCGTGGTTTTGCCCGAACCCGAGGGACCCAGAATGGCCACGAACTCGTTATCGCGAAAAGACAGGCTCACGCTGTCGAGCGCCACCTGCGTAAACGACTGCGTAACGTACCTTTTGCAAATACCTTTGAGCTCCAGCATGGACGGCAACCTCTCCTGCGCAGGCACCCTGCCCGCTCTCCTCCGCCGTTCGTATTCGACGCGTTTGTCCTACTCTATCCCCATTTTTTGCCGACGCCAGTGAGGAATGTAACAAACCGCGCCAAAAAACGAACGGGACGGCGCCCAAAAGAAGAGGTCCCGAGCGGGACCTCTATATGGTGGAGCTTATCTTGAAAGGTAGCGGACTACTTCGCACAGCGGTGCACGATCATCGCCATGCTTTACGCGTTTTCTACTGCTCGCTATTCGCAATCGCCTGGTCGATAAGCTTGTCGAGCGCTGCGCGCTGCTCAGCGGAGCTGATGGCGCCCACGATGGGCTCCCCTACGATGTTGCCATTCTGATCGATGACATACGTTGTCGGGAACGAGAACAAATTTGACGTAAACTTACCGGCCTCGCTATCCGACTTGAACCAGATGTTCTTATATGTCACGCCCTTCTTGCTCAGTACGTCCTTGGCATCTGCAATCTCGCCCTTGTTGCCATCGAGCGTAAAGGAATTGACGCCCACGACCTGGCCGCCCTTCTTGGCAAGCTCCTTATTCAGGTCCTCAAGGTCGCCCAACTCACCCACGCACGGCTTGCAAGTGGTGAACCAGAAGTTCATGACGGTGACCTTGTTCTTGGAGAACAGCTCGTCGCTGTTCACGTCGTTGCCATCCAGGTCCTTGCCCGTAAAGCTGGGGAACTTCGTCGCCTCGCTCGAAGCATCGGCACCAGCCGTCATGCCAGCGGTCGAAGCGTCGACGCTCTCGCCTGCACTCGGCGTGCTTCCACAGCCGGGGAACTCCTTCTCCAGGCTCTCGAGCTTGTCCTCGATCTCCTTGATCTGCTGTGCACCGGCCTTGAGCGTCTTGAGCTCATCCGCCGTGAACTCATCCTTGGCGCCGTCGATGGTCTTGAGCAGGAAATCGCCGTAATTGCTGCCGTCCTCAATCATTGCCGAGTCTTTATTTGCCGCATTGAATACCTTTTCCCACAGCGCGTTATCACTCGAAAAGATCTCGTTCTCCTTCTGCATGAGCTTCGCATACAGCTCGGCGGCCTCGTCGGCATTGGCCGGCTTCTGCGCAGTGAGTTCTGCGATCTTAGGATCGGAGCTCGCAGATTCGTTCGCATTGCCACCGGGCGCCGAACATGCCACAAGGCACAAGGCCAATACCGGCACCATAAACAGGGCCGCAATCTTAGAAAGCTTCATGGTCATTCCTCCGTTTTGTCGAAGCTTGTTTACTTTTTATCGGCGGTCAAGGGAAGCTTTTCCGCCGACACATCCAGGCCATAGCGATAGCTGATGGCATCGACAGGACAGGCCCCGATGCACTTTCCGCACCGGACACATTCGGCATGATTGGGTGCGCGGACCACATCAACGTCCATCTGACAAACCCTTGAGCACTTGCCGCACGAGACACATTTGCATGCGTCAACCCGAATCCCCAGTAGGGACACCCTATTCATAAGCGCATAGAATGCACCGAGTGGACAAATCCATTTGCAAAAGGGGCGGTAGAACAAAACACTCAGCACTACCACGGCAATGAGAACGGCAAGTTTCCAAGTAAAGAGATGTCCCAACGCAGATCGAATGCCGGCATTGGCAATGGCCAGCGGAATGGCGCCCTCGAGCACACCCTGCGGACAGATGTACTTACAAAAGAACGGGTCGCCCATGCCCACGTCGTTAACCACCAAGACGGGTAGCAGCACCACGGCAAACAGCAACACGACGTACTTGATGTACGTGAGCGGCTTGAGCTTTTTTGTCGAAAGCTTTTTGCCGGGAATCTTATGAAGCAGCTCCTGCAGCCAGCCAAACGGGCACAGAAAGCCGCATACAAAGCGTCCCAGCAGCACGCCGAGCAAAATGAGCGTACCGGTAACATAGTAAGAAAAGTTGAACTTGGATGAACCTACTACCGACTGGAACGACCCGATGGGGCACGCACCCGATGCCGCGGGGCACGAATAGCAGTTAAGTCCAGGCACGCAGACGGTTTTTCCCGCGCCCTGATAGATGCCGCCTTTGGCAAAGTTCGGCAGGTGAATGTTGGTGACGAGCGTCGCCGCCGCCTGAATGAATCCGCGAAATCGAGCCAAAACATGCGACGCAGTGTTTTCTCTTTTATCCAATTCCGATACACTCCAAGCACAGCCTAATCGCTTTGGCCAGCACGGCATCCGCCTCGCCACGCATAACGCCAAAGCACACCATGGCAATTCCGACGATCAACAAAGCGACCTGTACCACGGGTTTTACTGCTTTGAACAACCCAACCACTCCTTTCGTTACGCGACCATTGGACCATATCGACTATAAAATCCGTGTTAAGCGCGATTTGAAATGTGCAAGGAGACTGTTATGCGTATTTTGATCGTCGAGGACGAGCGGGCGCTGTGTGACGCAATCGCGCGCAGCTTGCGAAACTTGGCGTACAGCGTCGACTGCTGTCACGACGGTCAGGAGGCGCTCGACCTACTGGACGTTGAGACCTTCGACCTCGTGGTACTCGACCTCAACCTTCCCCGTATCGACGGCATGACCGTGCTCAGGGAACTTAGGAAAACTGACTGCGAGACCAAGGTACTGATTCTGTCCGCACGCGGCGAAGTATCCGATAAAGTCGCCGGACTCGATGCCGGCGCCAACGATTACCTCACCAAGCCGTTTCATCTGGACGAGCTTGCGGCAAGAATTCGCAGCCTTACCCTCAGACGCTTTACACAAAGCGACATAGTTTTAACCTGCGGAAAGCTCCGCTTTGACGCCAAGGCGCGCATCGCTTCCGTGGACAGCGAGGCTCTATCTCTTACGCGCAAGGAAACGGGAATCTTGGAATACCTGATGCTTAATCAGGGGCGACCGGTAAGCCAAGAGGAGCTTATCGAGCACGTTTGGGATAGCAGCGTGAACAGCTTTAGCAACGCAACCCGCGTTCATATCTCGTCACTCCGCAAAAAGCTACGCAGCGCTTTGGGATACGGCCCGATTCGCAATCGGATTGGAGAGGGCTACGTTATGGAGGATAGCGAATGAAAAGGCTTTCGCTGCAATGGCGCATAACGATTATGACGGCACTGCTCACGTGTGCGGCATGCGTGCTGACGAACTGTCTGGTCGGCTATACGGGCATGCGCTACATGGATGCCATCGGCAGTGACATCTCGGCCTTTAACGCAACCGGCGAAGATTCGCCCCAGGCGTTCGACCCAACGAAAGCGACCCTCGATGACGAGGTCACGATCGTCGTAAACGACGCACAGGAGTCTTTTGGCACGACAGCCTGGCGCATCACGGCTGGAGTCACACTCCTTGGCGGCGTGCTGGCATACTTTGTGAGCGGCCGTGCACTCAAACCGCTACGGGCTTTTGCAGCCCAGGTTGAGCGTGTGCAGCCTGACAACCTAAGCGAAATCAGACTCAGTGAAGATGTGCCCACCGAGCTACAACGATGCAGCGCCTCTTTCAACGACATGATCGCCCGTCTTGGCGAAGGGTTCTCTGCACAGCGCCAGTTTACCGGCAACGCCGCACACGAGCTGCGAACCCCGCTCGCCCTTATGCAGGCACAGATCGAACTGTTTGTCTCCGAGCGCTCCAACTTACAACCCGAAACAGCCGAGTTGCTCGGCCTGCTACAAGAACAAACTGAGCGAATGTCGCGGATGACCAAGGTGTTGCTCGAGATGAGTGAGCTCCGCAGCGTTCCTTGCGAGGACGATGTGGAACTTGGTCCCTTGTCCGAAGAGGTCCTCATCGACCTTGCGCCACTTGCCGAGAATAAGGGCATAGCCCTCAATTGTGCTGGAGACGCTTTAGTAATCGGGAACGATGCGCTCCTCTATCGGCTGGTGTTTAACTTGGCCGAAAACGCCATCCGTTACGGCCGCTCCGGCTCGACTGTCAACGTCTCCATCAGCGACAGCGACAACCACGTGTTCCTGCGAGTCGAGGACCGGGGCCCGGGAATACCCGAGCAGTACCGTGAGAGCATCTTCCAACCGTTCTTTCGCCTGGATAAATCCCGCAGCAGGGCATACGGCGGCGCAGGACTCGGACTAGCGCTTGTTTGGGAGATTGCAGCGCTTCACGGTGGCACGGTAGAGGTCGAAACAAGTTCCGAGAACGGGACCACCATGCTCGTAAGCCTTCCAAAACGATCCGAAGCGTTAACCGAACAGTAAAACGAAAGGGGTCCCGAGCAACAGGAGTACAATTGCTGCATTGTTGCCAGCTGTTGGGAGATGGAAGATGGACTGCGATGGCTACCCATGCGTTCCCATGCCGTTAATGTGCACCGCCTTTGCGCCAGGACATCTGGACGCTGCGGTCGCCGGCATCGCCGACACCCATTCGCGCGCTATTGCCACGGCAGAAGCGCTGTACTTTCGCGGACAGGCTGCCCTCGCCGCCGAGACGGCACGCCCCTATCTTGACGCCACCGATCCCGCACTGCGCTATTCCGCATGTTTCATCTGCGGATATGCCAGTCTGTCGCTCAACCATATCGCCGATGCTCGCCGGTGCCTTGCGGGCATTCTCGATGCGCCGGCCGAAGGGGAATCCCCCGCCACCCGCGCCGTCCACATATTGTTCGCCTCGGCGGCAAGCGTCCTACTTCACCTGCCGTCCCCCTATTCTGCCAATGAGTTCTATCCGTTCGCAGCGCATCTGCCCGAAGGTCTGCGCCTGTTCGCCAGCTACGTGATGGCGCACGCCCTGTATCTGCGCGGCGAATATGGCCGCAGCCTCGGCATGGCAGAAAACGCCTTGGTCATGAAGCAGGGAAGCTATCCCATATCGGAGCTGTTCCTGCACCTGTCGGCTTCTATGGCATGCATGAGCCTCAAGGACATCGACGCCGCAAAGGCGCATTTTGGAGCCGCTTGGGACATAGCGCGTCCCGATGGCCTTATCGAGCTTATCGGCGAGCACCACGGCCTCTTGCAGGGGCTCATCGAATCATGCCTGAAAGCGCAATATCCCGATGATTTTGCGCGCATCATCGAGATCACCTATCGCTTCAGCTACGGCTGGCGACGTATTCACAACCCCGATTCGGGCGAGGATGTGGCCGACGACCTCACCACCACGGAGTTCACCATGGCCATGCTCGCCTGCCGCGGATGGACTAACGCCGAAATCGCACGCCATATGGGCGTATCGCCGGGCACCGTTAAAAACCGCCTGTCCGGCGTGTATGCAAAGCTTGGCATCGGAACTCGCGCCGAGCTGGTCGCGCATATGTTGCGCTAGCGACCAAACTGTCAAACGCATCAAACGTGCTCCGGCGTCCCCTCACATTCGCATGCTCAAATTGGACATTTTGCTCCTCGAACGGCACTACCGCGACAGGGCACCTTCTCGCATAATTTGATTATTTCCACCGATGTTCTCGGGATGGGAGCCAAAGATGCTTGATCGCCGTTCGTTACTTGTTGCCGGAGCGTCCTCGCTGGTGAGCATTATGTTGCCGCGCGTGCCGGGTACCTCAAACGCCTTCATACTGCCGTTCACGCCCACCGAAGCGTTTGCCGACGAAGAAGACCCCTTCAAGGTGCTCGTGCTCTCGCGCACCATGTTCGGCGTGGTGGTGGTCGATGTCGCCAACAAGATGAACCCCATCGCAGGCGCCCAGGTCACGCTGACGTCGCGCTATGCCGCGGGCAAACAGCTCACCGCCACCACCGATGACGAAGGTACGGCGATCTTTGAGATTGCCCCGCTTTCGGAAGGCTACGTGGACGAGGCGACGCTCCTTGACGCGTACGACTTCAACGGCGGCATCTCCATCAGCATGCCGGGCTACCGCGATGTCGAGATCCCCCTCGCGCGCATCCAGGGCGGCACCGCCATTACCGCGCCCACGCGTCCGCTCTCCGACGGGGAGCCGTACTTTCGCCAGCTTACGTTCGACGAGTGGGACATCCAGTACGCCGACGCCACGTTCATGGCGATGCCCAAAGACGATGCAGCAAATGCGCAGCCCGATACGCATACCTTTGCCGTACAGGCCCACCTGCCGCAGGGCGGGCAGGCAACGCTGCACATCAATAAGGTAATGCCCGCCGTGGGCAGCTCACCCGAAACCGTCACGCAGATTGGCCAGGTCAAGGCCAGCGCAACGGGTGCGGATAATCTGGCGACGTTCACGCTCGAAGACAAGTTCCTCGATGCGGCGTCGGGCATTCTGGAAGAAGGATGCAAACTGCACTTTGTGCTCGACTATCAGGGCAAAACCTACACGCTCTCCTCCCCCATGGCCGTTGCCACCGCACCGGCTTCCAAGGCTGAATCGGGCTCGACCACCATCATCCCCACCACCATGGATCAAGAGATCACTCCGTTCGATTTCCCCGCGGCGTTTCCCGGTATCGGCGGTAACAAGTTCACCTGCTGGATGCCCACGTTTCCGATCCTCTTCGATTTCTCGTTTGCCGGGTACGTGTTGTTTGGCGGAGGATACAAACCGGCCAGCTACATAAACGATTCGGGCAACCCTGATCCGGAGTACTGGAAGAAGTCGCCGCGCGAATCGGGCGCCAAGCAGGCAAACCGCTACCTCGACGAGATGGAGGGGAAGTGGAACCAATACAAGAGCATGAGCGCCGGCTCGGGCACCGATCCAAGAAACACCAAGCTCCTTCGTCACCATTGCACGCCGCTGTTCACGATGGATATCGCAACACAGGTGTACGGATCGCTTGCCTACGACTGGGTAGGCAAAACTTGGGGCGATAACAACGATCCGGCGTTCGGCAATATTAAGGCCCTCTTCCAAGTAAAAACCGACCTCAACTGGACCGAGCAGTTCACCTTGGGCCCGGTGCCGTTTTTCCTAAACGTCAACCCTTGGGTGCTGGCGAAGCTGGCGCTCGCCGTAGGCGCCCACACGCACGGCAGCGGTGCGGCGTTCTTCAAAAACATTTCGCTCGACTATTCCAATACGTCGGGATCGTTCACCATCCAGATCGGGCTTGCCGTCACCTTTGGAGCCGGCGTTGCAGGCGTCGCTTCGTCCGCCGTGCGCGGTGCCGCATCCCTCACACTGTTCATTGGGTACGAGAAGGCGGACGGCCACCAGCTTCCGCGGCTGCGCGTGGGTGCAGACGTCGATGTCGACGTGATACTCCAGTTCATCATGTTCAAGTGGACCACCAAGGCCTGGTCGGGGTCGTGGCCCACACTCGCCGATTCGTGGAACATATCGGTCAACAACAGCGACCAGCATGTGCTCCAGCGCTCTGAGCTAGCGCTGGGCGGAGACACGCCTTATACACTAGATGCCTGCTTCGGCTCAGCCGGCAACGCCGAGGCGGGCGGCGTTCCGCAATTTATCGCATCGGCCACCATTGTCACCAACGCCGAGCTGCTCGCGCGCGCCGAGGTTAAAGCCACTGCAAGGAATGTCGCGCCTACCGTACGCGATTGGGACCGGTCGGTCACGCGCATTGAGCTCGAGGCGGATGCAGAAAGCGACGACACGGGACAGATCGAGCATTTCGTCCACGCACTGATAGAGAACGACGAAAACGCCGCGCCGATGTATGAGTACACCTACATCGGTCAGGCAACGAACGCCGTTGCGGACCCCAACGCCAATTCTACCGGCGTGTCGGAGGACGAGCGTGGCGGCATCAAACCCTCGAGCGACAACGTGCTGTTTGCTGGCGTGCTCAGCGAAGCTCACATGAAGTTGGCAATGATTGCCGGCGTAGAATGCCTGTTCCGTATCGCCTCGGTGCGCTACGGCGACAATGGCCGCTCGCGCCTGGTGGTGCACACAAAGGCAAACGGCACGTGGTCTGCCCCCACGCCCGTGGACTTTCCCCTTGGGTTTGGCGAGGGCGACGTGGAACGCGACGGCATATACGATTACGACTTCGACGTGGTGGAATATACGGACGGAAGAGGAAACCAGGACGCCTACGTGCTGCTGGTCTCGGGCGAGCGCCCCGCCGGCGACAACACCCTTTTCGATGCGGCGAGCACATCCGGCATACTGTCCGTTGTGCGCCTGCGCATAAGTAATAGCGAAGTTCGCGTGATATCGCACACGTCGTGGCGCAGCATCTCGCGCGGGCGCCTGCAGGAGGACGGTTACCATTGCCTGCAGTGCCCGCGCATCACGGTGGGCAAGACGCTGGTCGACGGACGCCTGTCGGGTGCCTATCTCCACCGCCGTGGAAGCACCGCAGAAAAGGCGCTCGGCAGCGAGGCTGAGGTTGCGCTGGAGTGCTTTACCCTGTGGTCGGACGTTTCGGGCGACAGCCTGACGTTCCGCCAAGTTCTCCGCTTTCCGCAAGCACCGTCGAGTATCGAGCTGGGCGCGCCCGAGAATATCAACGGCAAAATGGTGGTGCCCGTTGCGTACGAGACCGCAAACGGTTGCGGCTGCGCATCGTACGCCGTGATCGGCCAGTCTATCGCGGGCTGGGGCGTTATGTCGCCAGATGCCACAGTACCCCACGCGGTGCCGTGGCCGCAGCACACGGGCTTTTTGGCTACCGTCAACGAGCAACTGCAGCATATTACTTGGACGCGAGGCGCATCGGCATTTGCAACGCAGCCCGTGGGTGCCGCAGGCTGTGGCCCGGCATCGTTTAGCGTAAGCAACAACGGCAGGTGCGTGCTCTATGTAGAGAACACCGATGGCAAGGTGGGGCAAACCTACGACGAAGAAGGCAACCCGATAGCAGTGATGGGCAAGCACTTCCGCATCTTCGCCAGCACCTTGGCAGGCGATTTGTTCACGGAGCCGTTCGTGATGTGCGAGCTGGACCATCCCGTCGATCAGATGACGACGTTTTTGACGTCGGGAGGCATGCTCTCCGCGCTCGCCACGCACATTGTGAGCGCGGAGAAGAGCGAGGCAGAGCTGCACGGTATCGAAGTGCCCTTGGTGGCGTGTGCCACTCCGACGGGCGCGGTCGCTACCTCGGGCGCGGTGGTGCCCGGAGCAGCAGGCGAATCCTTCATGGTCACGGTGCGAAACGACGGCAACACCTTGCTGACCGCTGGCACGATCGATCTGTACCGAGAGGGCTCCAGCCAGCCGTTCTCCAGTGCATCCATCGGGTTCGGAGCGAATGCACGAATGGCATCGATCTACGATCCGGAGCTCGCCGAGGATGCTTCGGCCAACGACATGGCACACGTGAAGTACGCGCTCGAGACGCTGGGCGCACGTTTTGCGACGCACCCGCTGGTTGCTGACAATGGCAACGCCGTGCTGGCACCAGGCTGCACGGCACAGTTCCGCATGAGCTTCGCCATCCCCGAGAGTTGGAGCGACGAAGTGGGCAAACGCGTAACGCTGCATGCGAAGGCGCGTGATCTGGTGGCGCTCGACCCCGTGACGCTCGAGGAAATTCGACCGGGCGCAAACTCGGCGCTGGGTGCCGTACTGCACGAACTTCATGTGCCCGACGCGGCGTGCGAGCGCTCAGAAGTTCAGGTCGGCGTATGCGGCAGCGCGGATGCAACAGGACTTCACGACGCCCCGATGACGGCAGACGGCGATGGCGGCTCGAGTGGCGACGGCACTGACGAGGGCGGCGGCTCCGGCGGAAGCAGCTCCGGCAGTGGCAAGGACCACGGCAATAACAAGCGCTCCGGAAAAGCGGGCGCGCTTGCGGGCACGGGCGATGCCAACGTTCCCCTGACAGCAGCCGCAGCAGCACTCGCCGCAGCTGGTGCCGGCCTTGTCGCCTACAGCGCCCGCCGCACGGCGCTCGAAAACGACGCCGCCGATGAGGTCAATTCCGATAAGCCTCACTAGCTCCTAGTTGCTTTTACGAGAGACGCCGACTCGGCTCATCGAACATCAAAATGGGCTGGTTCTGGATACCCAAAGCCGGCCCATTACGCGTTAGATATCGTCAGTGGAGTCGAGCTCTGCCTCGAGCTTAGCACGGCGTCTTTTCGCCAACAATCCGCACGACATGTCTTCGACAGCGTATCCAACCGCAAACGCAGCAAGACACATTCGGCCGTCTTCAAACTTACTCGGACAGAGCCGACTCGGTTTTGTCCGAGTAAACGAATCTCCATCGAACTCCGAACGATTGTTCGATGGATTTCGTGTTGGTTGGAATCGCCCACGGGCTGGGCTATGCTACCTTGACTATCTATATGACTTAAACGCAGCAAAGGAGCACCGAGAGAGCGAGTATGGCAAAAAACACCGCAAACTATGGTAACGACAGTATCCGCCAGCTCAAGGACGAGGAGCGCGTACGCCTGCGCCCCGCCGTCATCTTTGGCTCGGACGGACTCGATGGCTGCGCGCATGCCGCCTTCGAGATCCTGTCCAACGCCGTTGACGAGGCGCGCCAGGGCTACGGCAAGCTCATCACCCTTACCGCCTTTCGCGATGGCTCCATTCAGGTAGAGGACAATGGCCGCGGCTGCCCGCTCGACTGGAACCCTTCCGAGAAGCGCTTTAACTGGGAGCTCGTCTTCTGCGAGCTCTACGCCGGTGGCAAGTATAACAACAACCAGGGCGGCGACTACGACTTCTCGCTCGGCACCAACGGCCTGGGCTCCTGCGCGACCCAGTACGCTTCCGAGTACATGGACGTCACCGTCTGGCGTGACGGTAACAAGTACTCCCTGCACTTTAAAAAAGGCAAGTTCGTCGGTGCCAAAAAGAAGGCACTCGAGATTGAGCCCAGCGACGAGAACCGCACCGGCACCACCATCAAGTGGCGCCCCGATCTTGAGGTCTTTACCTCGATTAGCATTCCCCACGATTGGTATCGCGAGACCATGCGCCGTCAAGCCGTGGTCAACGCCAACGTGACCTTCCGCCTGCGCATTGAGGGCGACGATGGCGAGTTTTCCGAAGAGGACTTTTGCTACCCCAAGGGCATCGAGGACTATGTGCTCGAGAAGGTCGGTACCGACTACCTTACCGAGCCCTTCTTTATCGAGGCCGACCGTCGCGGTCGCGATCGCGAGGACCTGCCCGACTACAACGTAAAGATCACCGCGTGCATGTGCTTCTCGCGCACTTTCATGATGCAGGAGTACTACCACAACTCATCGTGGCTCGAGAACGGCGGCTCGCCCGAGAAGGCTGCCCGCAGCGCCCTCACTAGCGCCATCGATGCTTACATCAAGCAACAGGGCAAGTACAACAAAAATGAGAGCGGCATTAAGTGGCAGGACGTCCAGGACTGCCTAGTGCTGGTGACCAACTGCTTCTCCACCCAGACGTCCTACGAAAACCAGACCAAGAAGGCCATCAACAACCGCTTTATCCAGCAGGCTATGACGGCTTTCTTTAAGGAGCGTCTCTCGACCTACTTGATCGAGAACAAGGACGCCGCCAACAAGATCATGGAGCAGGTGCTCATCAACAAGCGCTCGCGCGAGAATGCCGAGAAGACGCGCCAGAGCATCAAGACCAACCTGCAGCAAAAGACCGACATGGCCAACCGCGTGCAGAAGTTCATCGACTGCCGCTCCAAGGACAAGAGCCGTCGCGAGATTTACATCGTAGAGGGCGACTCGGCAGCAGGCGCCATTCGCACCTCGCGCGATGCCGAGTTCCAGGGCGTTATGCCCGTCCGCGGTAAGATCCTCAACTGCCTGAAGGAGGACTACCCGCGCATCTTTAAGTCCGACATCATCATGGACCTCATGCGCGTGCTGGGCTGCGGCGTGGAGATCAAAGACAAGCGCATCAAGAACCTCGGCGCCTTCGACCTGGACAACCTCAACTGGAACAAGGTCATCATCTGTACGGACGCCGACGTCGACGGTTACCACATCCGCACGCTCGTGCTCACCATGCTCTACCGCCTGGTGCCCACACTTATCGACGAGGGCTACGTCTATATCGCCGAGTCGCCGCTCTACGAGATCAACTGCAAAGAAAAGACCTACTTTGCCTACACCGAGCTCGAGAAGAACGGCATCCTTAAGGAGATCGGCGACCAAAAGTGCTCCATCAACCGCTCCAAGGGTCTTGGTGAGAACGATCCGGACATGATGTGGCTCACCACCATGAACCCCGAGACGCGTCGTCTGATCAAGGTGGAGCCCGAGGACGTCACCAAGATGGAGACCATGTTCAACCTTTTGCTGGGCAACGACGAGGCAGGCCGCAAGCGCCATATCTCCGAGCACGGCAAGGAATACCTGGACCAGCTGGACCTGCAGTAGCAGCAAATCGATAACGACGGCCCATAAGAAGTTCAAGAGGAAATCGTGGCAAAGAAGAAGACGAAGAACCAGCCAAAGAAAAAGCAGGTCAACGCCGAGAACGTCATCGGCCTGCACTCCGAGGTCACCGACCAGCCGATCACGCAGACGCTCGAGGTCAACTACATGCCCTACGCCATGAGCGTCAATGTCTCGCGTGCGTTCCCCGAGATCGACGGCTTTAAGCCCTCGCATCGCAAGCTGCTCTACACCATGTACAAGATGGGTCTGCTCAAGGGCGAGCGCCAGAAGAGCGCCAACATCGTGGGTCAGACCATGAAGCTCAACCCGCACGGTGACGCCGCGATCTACGAGACGATGGTGCGTCTGGCGACGGGCAACGAAGCGCTGCTTGCCCCCTTCGTGGAGTCAAAGGGCAACTTTGGCAAGTACTATTCGGGCGACCTGAGCTACGCCGCCTCGCGTTATACCGAGGCCAAGCTCTCCCCCATCAGCACCGAGATCTTCAAGGACATCGACAAGGACCCGGTCGACTTCGTCGACAGCTACGACGGCGCCATGAAGGAGCCGCGCCTGCTGCCCACCACGTTCCCCAACATCCTTGTCTCGGCCAACAAGGGTATCGGCGTCGCCATGGCATCCGACATCTGCGGCTTCAACCTCAACGAGGTCTGCACTGCCACGATGCACTACCTGCAGGATCCCGACTGCGACCTGCTCGAATATATGCCCATGCCCGACTTCTCAACCGGCGGCGAGATCATCTACCGCCGCGAGGAGATGGAAAAGATTATCGAGACCGGCCTTGGCAGCTTCCAAATCCGCTCCCGCTGGCGCTGGATTCCCGAAGAGCGCATCATCGAGGTCTACGAGATCCCCTACACCACCAAGACCGATGTCATCATCGAGCGCATCGTCAAGCTCTCCAAAGAGGGCAAGGTCAAGGAGATCGCAGACATTCGCGACGAGACCGACCTCTCGGGCCTGCGCATCGCCATCGACCTTAAGCGCGGTGTCGACCCCGACAAGCTCATGGCCAAGCTCTATCGCTCGACCACGCTGCAGGATTCGTTCTCGTGCAACTTCAACGTGCTCGTCGACGGCTATCCCCGTGTTATGGGCGTGCGCCAGATTCTGCACGAGTGGGTCAAATGGCGTATTGAGTCCACGCGTCGCCGCATTAACTTTGACCTGGGCAAAAAGTCCGAGCGTCTGCACCTGCTGCACGGCCTCGAGGCGATTTTGCTCGACATCGACAAGGCCATCGCCATCATCCGCGGCACCAAGCTCGAAGCCGAGGTCGTGCCCAACCTTATGAAGGGTTTCGATATCGATGAAACCCAGGCCGAGTTTGTTGCCGAGCTCAAGCTCCGCAACATCAACGAGGAGTACATCCTCAATCGCACCAAGGACATCGCCAAGCTCGAGGGCGAGATTGCCGAGCTTGAGGAGATCCTCTCCAGCGAGGAGAACATCAAGAAGGTCATCAGCGACGAGCTGGCCGCGGTCAACAAGAAGTACGTGATGCCGCGCCGCACGGGCAGGATCGAGCCCCATGAGGTTATCGAAGTAAGCTTGGAGCCCGAGGTCGAGGAGTACCCGGTCACCATCATGCTCTCGCGCGATGGCTACCTTAAGAAGATGACGGACCGCGTACTCAAGAAGGCGACCACGCTCAAGTACAAGGACGGCGACAAGCCCTTTATCGAGTTCCCGTCCTCCAACACGCACGAGCTGCTGGTCTTTACCAACAAGAGCCAGGTGTACAAGTGCAAGGTCGCGCAGTTTGAGGACACCAAGTCGGCCCAGCTGGGCTCGTACCTGCCGACCGACCTTGAGATGGAACCTGACGAGAGCGTCATCTGGGTCATCGACCCCGAGGACTACAAGGCCGACGTGCTGTTCGTCTTTGAGAACGGCCGCGTGGTGCGCGTCGCGCTTTCCGGATACGTCACCAAGACCAACCGTAAGCGCCTCAAGAACGCCATCTACGGTGGCAGCAAGCTGCTGTATGCCCAGGTGCTCAAGGAAGATCGCGACATCGCGCTGGTCTCGAGCGACTATCGTTTGATGAACTTCAACACGTCGCTGCTCAAGACCAAGACGACCACCAACACGCAGGGCGTCCAGGCCTTTACGGCCAAGAAGGGCCGCTCGGTCACCACCGTCGGCACAACCGAGGAAATCCTCGGCGCCGGCGTCTCGGCCGAGAAGTTCACCGCGCAGAGTCTGCCCTCCGCCGGTGCCCTCATGAAAGAAAACGACATGCCGAGTTTGTTTGATTAGGACGACGGCAATCGAGCTGGTCCAAGCCACAAACCTACGAGGCCCGGAGCGCAGTAAATACTGAGCTCCGGGCCCCGCCATTAGACATGCAAGGCAAAGACGACAATGTCAGCAACTACGCATGGCGATCAGCGATCCTTTGGTAACCATCAATCAAGACCGCGCCATTGCTACATAAATCATATGCACCACACGGGAACCGCCTGGACATCCTTGGTAATGAGGTATGGTTCCGGAGCTTGGCAGACAACGTGTCCAAAGCCAATCTCATAGCCAGAAAGGCCGTCGAGACAGGTAAAGTTCTTCACCGCGTCTCTGCCCACCGTGGCAGACATCTTCACCTCGACGGGATGTAAGATATGGCCCTCTTGGATGAGCAAATCAATTTCGCGCTTCTTTTGATCCCGGTAGAACCATATGTCACGAAGGCTCTTCCCCGCGTTCATAAAGCTCTTCAAAATTTCCGAGACTACGAACGTCTCAAATATATGCCCCGCCGCAGCCCCGTTGCGCAATTGCTCCGGCGTTATCCATCTCGTTAGATGACAAACAAGACCTGTATCCATGAAGAATATCTTAGGGGTCTTGGTCAGACGCTTATCGACATTAGGCCAAAAGGGCTCGACAATCCGAACGATGTTCGACGCCTGCAAAACCGAGAGCCAAGCCTTTACCGTCTTACGGTCGACGTCAACGGTGTTTCCAATATCGGTGGCATTCAACAGTTGCCCCGTTCTCGCTGCGCACGCGACCATAAAGCTGTAGAACTTCGCCTCATCCTTCACGTTTACAAGATCGCGAACATCACGTTCGAGATATGCGGCAACGTAGTCGGAATAATAGGAGTCCCACTCGATATTCGGATCTTGCAGTTCGGGCATCGAACCCCTATGGATGATGTTCCAAATATTTCCCGAAGACATCTTAGATGCTAAGGAAATCTTTTTGGGGATATACGGACGAGGACTCTGGGAACCGCCAACGAGCTCTCGCAAACTTAGAGAGGGCATCTCCAAGATTCTGATCCTCCCCGCTAAAGATTCGCTCACCCCTTTCATGAGGTGATATGTCTGGGATCCCGTGAGGACGATTCGACCCTTCTCCTCTGATTGATCAACAACCCACTTCACCGGAGAAAAAAGCTCAGGCACGCGCTGAATCTCATCGATGATGATCGGCAGATCATGAGACTCGAAAAACAGGGCGGCATCCTCTTTTGCAAGAAGATAATCCCGCGGGTTCTCCATCGAAACATAGTCGAATCGGTCGCCCAGATGTTGCTTGAGAACCGTCGTCTTCCCAACTTGGCGCGCCCCGGTCACCAGGACAACTTTTCCCTGCCCCAGCATCGAATCTATCGTCTGTTCAATTTCGCGCTCGATGTACATAGAATCGCCTCCTGTTCGGAGTTCATTATCTCGCACAAACCTAAATCGGTCAAAATCGGGAATAGAACTCCCGATTTTCACCCTCAGTCTTCTGTTCGATTCTGGCCCCAGCAGGGTCTCGGAGATAGCCAAGCGCATGGGCGTCGCCAGCAACTATGCAAGCCAGTATAAACGTCGTCTCCTTGAAGACGGCGTTATCGGGGAGCGCGGACGTGGCCTCGTGGGCTTTGACATCCCCGCATTCAGGCAGTTCTTGAGCGAGAAGGCGTTTTAGCTCGCCGGAATTGCCCGCGAGAGCATCAACGCTTGGCAATCAACAATCCTCTTGGTAAGGACAGCAAGCATTTCCGCTCGTGCCGATTGCCATGCGTTCTTCTTGTCCTTAGGCGAGCTTGCGAGCAAGCTCTCGCACCTCTTCCAACTTGGGCGAGGAGGCCATGCTGTCGCGCTCGGTCATACCGCTGATGGTGACAATGCCCTGGTCCTCCCACTTGCAGTACGCGCATGTGGACTTGTACATAGCAATCGCCGCATCATAGACGCCCTCGCTGTGGCTATCGAGCAAAAGGGCCGTCTTGGTGAACGGGAAGCCCGTAGCACCGAAGGCGTACAGGCGGTCGATGGCGGCTTTCTCCTGCGCAGTGATATCAAACCAGTAGATAGGCGAAGCGAAGACAACCATGTCGGCGTCTTTCAGCGACTCGATCACCTTGGCCATGTCATCCTTCTGCACGCAAGTGCCCTCGTGGGCGAAGCAATACTGACACCCCAGGCAACCAGCGATTTTCTTACTGGCAACGCGGATGACCTCGACCGTATTGCCGCCCTCACGCGCGGTCTCGGCAAAGGCCTCGACCATGGTGTCGGTATTGGCGCCCTTGCGCGGGCTACCACTCAATACAACGATATTCATAGAAATCTCCCTCCTTCATGCCACAGGCGCGCGGCATATTTTTTGTTTTAACCTAAACGGATGGAGTTATTCAATCGCCTCGTTTCCGCTATTCCCACTCGACAATAGGAGCCACTGGCCAAAAGCCTGTCAACATCAAAACAAGTTTTCAATCTATCGATTCTACGTGAGGCAATGGTCCTCATTTGATACCCGCGCTGTTTGCGCACTAGGGAGCAAAGGAATCTGGCCGCCGCTCAAATAAGATCACCGCCATCTTGCATAAACGACGCCATGTTAAGGTGCCTGATGCCATCCCTCTCCTGCAATAGAGGATCAAGCGTGAACAAGTAGCGCGGACAACCATCCCTGATGTGGCCGAACGGCCTGTACTCGCGCTCCTCGACGCCTCTGTCGGCAATCGACATAGAGACCTGGATGTAGGCGTAAGCATTGCGCCTACGAGCGATGAAGTCACACTCGAGCTTCCCAATACGGGCCACAGAAAGCTCATACCCGCGCGATGCAAGATAGAGGTAGATCTTCACGTCGGTATATACGCAAGATGCACCCCTTTTTCTCAGCGTCCATTTCATCAGTTATGGGGGTGCTTTTTTACATTTTATAAAAAAGCGTACCGATAGCTTATTCCCACTCAGTTTCGAAAATCGAATGGTTTTGAAGTTTCGAAAGCGGCAGGGCACCATGCATAAGGGCATGTTGGGATCCGCACCAGTAAAACAGGAATTGACTCACGCGAGGAGGCGCCGCCCCGTCGCCTCGATGCGTGCGACAGGCAGATTAGGTTTGGGGAGTAGAACGGCCCTTGCGCGAGGCGTGAATTGTAATCGATAAAGCCGAGCTTTGAGAACATGCGGTTTATCTCGTCGAACGTTGAGTCAACAGGGGCTTGCGCCCCGTCGGCCGACTTGGCGACGCCCATGCCCATGATGCCGGGCACAAGTGTGAATGCGCCACGTGGAGGCGAAGGGGTCACCCGAAAGGTTGATGGTAAGCGAGCACCAGAGGTCAAGGTGGTCCTCGCCTTCCGGGTTTGTGAGGTCGAGGGCGAGTGCCCCTCCCTCGGTCGCGTACAGCGGCGGCAGGCACTCGGCCAGCTCCTCAGTCATAAGCGCTTGCATGTCCGTCTCCCCTCCAGGCCACGTCGGACCCCTAGAATCTTCGCCCCGCGGGCAAAGCCTCGGCGCGCCCCATGACATCTCGGCTTTGCCCCCCTGCAATGTCGCGCAGCGGAGACACCACCTGAGACGGATGTCGATGCATCGAACCCGAGACCGGGCGCGGCGGCGGGGAGCCTCTCGTGCGAACAATCTGCTCGATCCTGCCGCACCCATCTTAAAAAAGTTCGAAAACCGTTCAATCGTACGACATCCGTCGAACAGTCGGGGGTACACACCACTACAGAAGGCCCACGGAACGGGGGGCGAGATGGTCGGCGACGGGTTCAAGGCACTCTCCGGCCCCACGCTCCGCTAGGGAGGGCGTCGGGAGGGAGGCCGTAATGGGTGAGAAGGGCGAGCGGCCGGAGCGGGTGTTCCCCGGCAGGACAGACCCGTGGTTCATAGCGGCCATGGTGATTGTGGCGGGCGGTTTATCCGCGGCGTGTATCGCGTGTTTCCTGAGCTCGAGTCCCGCGCTCCTATGGGGCTGGCTCGCGCTGCTGCCCGTCCCGGCCCTCGTGGCCCTGGCCGCCCTTCCCGTCCGCAGCAACCGCCTCGAGCTCTACGGCGACCGCCTCGTCGTCGTGTACGCTGGGATGCGTTCGGTGATACCCTACGCCCACGTGCGGGGCGTCCGGCGCACCAGGACGCTCTGGGCGGGGACGGCCAACTCGCTCGACCGCGTCTATATCAAGGCGCCCTACGACGGCGACGCCATCGTCTCGGTGACCGACAACGATGCCCTCATGGCAGAGCTCGAGCGTAGGTGCGGCCTGCGGCCCGACTGCGAACAAGGCAACTAGCTTCGCAGGGCGGCTATCAGCGACTTGCTGCTCATCGTCATATCACGACGGTCAATTCTGGGTCGGGCTGGCGGAGCACGTCGAGGGCGGAAGGTATGGCGTCGCCCGCATCGTCTTCGGCGCGGAGCCGTCCGATGAGGAGATTCTGCGATTCGTTACAAGCAAATGGGAGAAGTTCTCATTCTTCGGTGGCGAACCGGCTGAGGTAAGCAAGCCCGCGAAGAACCCCAAGCGACGCGCTCGCGAGGCAGCGAAAGCCCTTAAACGGCCCGCGGTGAGCACCAAGGCACAACAGGCGCTCGCGGCACAGCGGGAAGCGATGAAGCGGGAGTCGGCTCAAGCAAGAAGTCAGCGTCGCGCGGATGAGGCGGAGACGCGCTTCGAGCAGCGAAAGTTGAAGCGCAAGCAGAAGCATCGCGGGCATTGATCGCCATTCGCAGCAAGGCAAACCATATACAGCAGCGGCGTCAGTTCCACTTGAAGCCGACGCCGCGTAGACGCTGATGGTGACGGCTATGCACGGGCACGGGCGCGCCACCGCACTTCACAGCTTGTTTCTCAAGTATTTGGGACGCACAAGCGGCGTTCAAAAATGCGGAGCGACTCCGCATGGCTCGTGACTGAGCCGAGGTGCCCTACTTCTCGCCCTCCAGCAGCCCCACGATGCGGTCGATGTCGACGGCAAAGCGAGGCCTTTCCTCGCGCTCGTAGCGGTCGAGGTACGCCTGGCACTCGGAGACAATGCGCTTGGTGTTGCCATCGATGATGCGCTGGAGCGTCTCGTAGTAGGCCGAGCCCTCGGTCCTGAAGCGGCGCTGGTAGGCCTTGGTTATGGGGAACATCTTGATGTAGTGGATGCCGTGGCGGCAGCCGGGGCGCGTCGTGGGGCGGGGTGGCAACGCAAAGTACTGGTCTTTGGGCACGTTAGGGGCGATGTTGGAACGCAGCGGCACGGCAAAGTCCCTGCGCTTCCCGCGGAAACGCAGCCTCACCACCACGATGCAGGGACGATTGTGCTTAAGCATGAGCTCGCGGTCGCCCTCGACGAGATCGAAGAAGTCCTGGGAGATGGATACGATCTTCATCGGTTGCGCCCCCTTCATACGAAGCGGGGCCCGCATCGCTGCAGGCCCCTACAGGTGGGCGATATTCTACGCCTTGCGGCACCCCGTCGCCCACGGAGGTTAAACGTACACGTAAGCCGTACTCTGAAAGCCGCGGCTTCCGGCAAGTAGTTTATACCACGAAAGGTCGCTTTCGATGCGCCTAGCTCGCAAAATAACACTCGCTGGGCCGTCACCCCTGGCAGTTACCCTCCAATCTTCATTGGAGTCAGCAGGTCAATTCATATAGTCATGGGGTTTATCCTGAAGGAAATCAAATTTATACCCCCATAACTAAGGAATTTTCTATTCCCACTCAATGACTAGAGCCCTGGTGTAATTGGCTGGATCACCGTTCCGGGAACCGGTATCGACCTACCTGTCCGTCAAGCTCCTTCTTCAGCTCCAGCCTTGTATCTGACTCGCGCCGCTATAAGCGAAAACCGAAGAGATGCGTCTTAGCCAGGAAAATGAGGTTAGCCTTATCTTACTGCATGATTCGTGTGTTATAGTTAGATGGCTCTAACTGTTTGGGGGCGATAGCCATGCACGAACGCAAGGGCTTCTGGGACAAGAATGCCGGTCGGTACGACCGTTTCATGCGAAAGGACCGGGCGGCGTATGAGAAGATGTATGAGCTGATCAGGCCGGTGGTGAAAGCAAAAACCGTACTGGAGGTTGCCACCGGCACGGGGCTTATCGCAAAGAGCATCGTGAATGCGGCGGCGCACATCGAGGCTACGGACGCTTCTGCAAAGATGATCCTTGAAGCAAAGCGGGACAATCAATCCGCAAAGCTGCACTTTTCCGTACAAGATATGTTCCGCCTGCCCTATGCACAGAAGTCCTTTGATGTGGTGATCGCGTCCAACGCGCTTCACATA
Source organism: Collinsella sp. (assembly GCA_046995905.1). GTDB lineage: Bacteria > Actinomycetota > Coriobacteriia > Coriobacteriales > Coriobacteriaceae > Collinsella. The sequence goes on along the minus strand of JBKXET010000001.1, from coordinate 722,720 downwards.
GTGCCGCATCCGGAAAAGGCCCTGCAAGAAATCAGGCGGGTGCTGAAGGACGACGGCGTGCTCATCGCGCCAACCTTCACCCACGCGGGGAGCTCGGTTTCCGGCAAGGCAAAAGCCCTTTTCATGAGTATGGCGGGATTCCCCCTCCACAGCAGGTGGACGAGCGAGGAATACCTGCGTTTCCTGCGTCAAAACGGCTGGGCGGTGCAGAAAAGCGCGGTGCTGAAGGCCTCGTTCCCGTTGACCTATGCGGAATGCATGAAATCGGAGGGGCCAGATGTCGTTCTTTGAAAACACCCGCAAGCCCGTGGGCCCCGGCGGAAAACTTATGGTTGCCATGATGAATATGGGCCACAGCCCTGTGGCGCGGTGGGGACTTCAGTTTCTACGACTTGCGCCAAATGCCAAGGTGCTGGATTGCGGCTGCGGCGGCGGGGCGAACATAAAACGGCTGCTGAAAAAATGCCCGCATGGCGTCGTCAAGGGCATCGACTATTCGCCCGTCAGTGTGGAGAAGACCAGAAAGCTCAACCGAATTGCAATTCAGGAGGGGCGTTGCGCCGTTCTGCAAGGCAGTGTGGCGGATATGGCGTTTGAGGATAGCTGTTTCGATGCTGTCACGGCCTTTGAGACCGTCTATTTTTGGCCTGATTTGCCCCAATGCTTCCGTGAGGTCCGGCGGACGCTGAAGCCAGGCGGGACAATTCTTATCTGCAACGAGAGCAATGGCGATACGGACAAGGACGAAAGGTGGACGCAGATCATCGGCGGCATGACCATCTACAAGGACATTGAATTAAAGGCGTGTCTGGAGCAGGCGGGTTTTCACGAGGTGCAGATACGCAAAAAGAAAAGGTGGCTCTGCGTCACGGCGCGGAAGTAAGGGTATCAAGCACGGGCATTTTTGCATCCATCCTGCACATGGCGATAGGCATGACAGTCATAGCGGCTGTGCTGGCGGCAATTATGACAGTTTTTATTCACTGAGGAAGAAACCTATGAAATGTATAATTGAGAAAAACACCGTGCAAGAGACGCTGATCCTCCCGCTGTATTCCCGAAAGCTGTGTACGGAGCTGTACCCGAACCTTTACAGGGATGAAACAGCGGTTCGTCTACTCGACCAGATCGACTACGACTTTTCAGAGGCAGAGAAAAACTCCCGCAGCCTGATGCAGCGCTTTGGTGCGCTGGAGGTGGCCATGCGGCAGAGTGACCTTGCTTTCGAGGTGCGGGATTACCTGAAAGGCCACCCCAATGCGGCGGTGGTCAATCTGGGCTGCGGGTTGGACAACACCGGCAGAACCTGCGACAACGGTAGATGCAAGATCTACAATCTGGACTTCCCGGATGTGATTGCTTTGCGGCAGCAGCTACTGCCCGCCGGGGATCGGGAACAAAATATCCCCTGCGACCTGAAAGACACCGCATGGTTTGGCAAAATCGATGCCTCCGGCGGGGCGGTGTTCTTTGCCTCCAGGGTGTTCTATTACTTCCTGACCCAGCAAGTCCGGGAACTGGTGCGGGGGATGGCGGACGCTTTCCCCGGCGGTGTGCTGGTCTTTGATGCTGCCAATCGGACGGCAGTAAAGATGATCGCAAAAACATGGCTTAAGTCTGCAAAAATCAAGGATGTGGGGGCATATTTTGCGGTTTCGGATGCCGCCAAGGAAATCGGCACGTGGAACAGCCGCCTGCAGGTCACAAGTCGCGGCTATATGCTGGGCTACAACGATTTGAGAGACCCTTCTGTCGGCGGCTTTTTCCGGTTTCTCGCAAGGGTCGGTGACAACGGGATGAAAATGCAAATCGTGAAAATAAGATTTTGAGAGACAAAAATGCAAAAGACGGGCACTTCTTGCCGCTCAATTGGCAAGAAGCGCTCGTCTTTTCTTAACGCGTTGTATGGCGGAGAGAGCGCAAGTTACGCGAGCGCCCTTCTTGCCAGCTCGGCCGCGCCGAGGATTCCTTGGTCGCCGCCGCAGCCCGGGGCGCAGATGTAGCGCTCCATGTCCTTAAGCTCGGCGGTCTGGATGTAGCCACCCAGATATTCGAGGGTTTTCTTGCGGACGATGCCGTAGAGCTGCTCCTGGTGCATCACGCCGCCGCCGAGGACGATGCGGCGAGGCGAGTACATGAGCACGAGGTTCGCGCACATCTGCCCCAGATAATCCCCCTCGAGCGCCCACACCTCATCGTTGTCCGCGAGCTCGGCCGCGGGCTTTCCCCAGCGCGCGGCAATGGCGGGGCCGGAGGCGAGGCCCTCGAGACAGCTCGCGTGGCTCGGGCAGACGCAGTGTCCCTCCTCGGTGGGACGGGTCCTTACCAGCATGTGGCCGGCCTCGGGGTGCAGCATGCCGTGAAGGAGCCTGCCCGCGCACATGACGCCCGCGCCCACGCCGGTGCCGATGGTCACGTAGACGGCGTCCTCGAGCCCCTTGCAGCAGCCGAAGACCACTTCGCCGAGGCAGGCAACGTTCACGTCCGTGTCGTAGGCCACCGGAATCCCGAGGGCGTCGGCGAACGCGGCGCGAAGACCATGGCCTCGCCACGCGAGCTTGGGCGTCTGGAGGATGGAGCCGTAGCGCTCGTCGTTGGGGTCGACGCAGGTCGGGCCGAAGGCGCCGATACCCAACGCGTCCACATCACGGACGGTGAACCACTCGATCATCTGCGGGACGGTCTCGGCGGGCGTAAGCGTCGGGGTCTCCATACGGTCGAGGACCTCGCCGTCGCCGGACACCACGGCACAGACCATCTTGGTCCCGCCGGCCTCGAGGGCGCCGAGCCTCATTTGCTTTTCGCTCATGTGATCCTCCTTACAAAGGGACGCCCGCAGTCATGGTCAACCGCGGGCGCCCATAACGTTGGCTTGTTTCGAGGCGACCCTACCTGGGCACGCGGTCCTGCCTTGCGGCAAACGGGGCGAGCACGGCGTGCGGCTCGCTTTGGTACCAGTAGGCGACGGTGGAGATGTCGTCCTCGCGCTCGTAGAGCTTGATGTCGTCGTTGCCGAGGTCCTGGAACGTCACGCGCAGGTCCTCCTTGAACGAGATCGGGTCGGGAAGGTGCCACCTGTAGAGGCCGTGCCTGGGCAGCGCGTCGTCGTTGGTCGCGAGCATCGGGTTCGGGTTCGGCTTGCCCGCGCTGAAGCGGTCGCGCGTGGCGTCGCGCGTCGAGCGGTACGGGTAGCCGGCGAACAGCGTGTTGAAGCACTGCGCCTCGGGCAGCGCGTGGGGCGGCCTGTCGAGGAAGGCCCAGGCACCGCCGAAGTAGTCCTCGGCTCCCGTCGAGGTGACCGTGGGGAACTCCTCGTCGCCGTCGAGGAAGAACTTCATCTCGCCCTCGCCCCACCAATAGCGCTCCAGGGCGCACAGGGCCATGTAGGTGCCGACGTAGTAGCCCTTGCCGCGCACGCCGTCGAGCACGGTGTAGTCGACGCCCCTGCGAGTGCTGCGCTCGCGGTTAAAGCGGGCGTGGAAGTACATGGCGTCGTCCGGCACGTCGGTGAGCGCGTAGTTGAACGTGTAGAAGATGTACTTAATGAACCCGGGGTGCTCGCTCGTAAGCGTGACCTTGGCGTGCTTCCTGAAAGGCATCTCGAAGTAGCAGTTCATGCCGCCCGTCGGGTTCACGCAGATGGGCATCGAGTTGACGATGGCGCGCTCACCGAAGCCGTTGCAGAAGAAGTCGCCGACAGGGCACTCGACCGAGGGGGTCTCCTCGTCGTCCCAGTAGAAGCGCAGCACGAGGTCGCGCATGACGAAGCTGCCGGCGGCGGTCTTGTCGGGGACGGTCATCCAGATGTGGCGGATGATGCCGGGGCCCTCGATGTCCGCGAGCGTGATGGTCTCGCCGGACTCAAGGGGCACGCAGCACGAGCCCTTGCGGCCGACGCCGAGGTGGCTGGCCGACATGGCGGCACGGCCCTTCTCGCCCGTGATGTTCTCGGGGGTGATGGCGCGGCTTTCCTCACCGCCGTGCATCCACACATCCTTAAGGAACTCTCTCATCGTCGACCTCCTCTATTCGTCGTCTTCGCACTCGGCGGAACTGGCACCGTTCACGTAGACGATCTGCTGGCGCGCCTCGTCGACGAGGGCGTCGAAGTCGAGTTTCTCGTCGGGGCGCGCGAGCGCGACCGTCATGGCGAGCGGGAGGTTGACACCCGCGATCACGTGGATCCGGTCGGAGGCGAAGCGGGAGAAGCGCTGGTTCACGCTGCCGCCGAGCGCGTCGGTAAGGACGACGACCTCGTCAGTGCCCGAAAGCGCAGCCTCGACCGCCGCGTCGAGCCCCTCGCCGTTGTCGTTCACGTAGGCGCACACGGCGTTGACGGCGTCGCTCTTACCCGTAAGGAACTCGAGGGTGTCCTTGAAGCCCTGGGCGAGAAGGGAATGGCTCGCCACAACTATCTTTCTCATTGATTCACCAATCTCTTGGGTCGAAGCTAGGCGAGGATGCCGGCGGCGGAGGCGACCATCGCGAGGACGATCACCACGAGGATGAGGGCCGTCATGCTCGCGTTCTTCTTGGTAAGAAGGTAATACGCGCTTCCCGTGATGGCGGCGGGGATCATGGCAGGCAGGATCTTGTCGAGCAGCGGCTGAATCTCCATCGAAACGTCGCCGAAGCTGAAGCTAATCGGGCAGGTGACGCCGATGACCGAGGCGATGAGGCAGCCGACCACGGTGAGGCCGAGCACGGAGGCGGCGGCAGTGAGGTTGGGAAGCTTCTCGCTGAAGTCGGTGACGAGCTTCACGCCCTGCTTGTAGCCGAACTCGAGGGCGTGCATGCGGACCCAGAAGATGGCCAGGATGAGCGCGAACCAGATGCCGGCTCCCACGGGGTTGCCCTCGATGGCCATGTAGGCAGCGATGGAGCCCATGATGGTCGGGATCATGGTCATGAGCAGGGAGTCGCCGACGCCGGCGAGCGGTCCCATGGTGCCGATCTTCAGGTCTTGGACGGCGTCCGCCGCCGCTAGGCCGTCGCGTTCCTCCATGGCCACGCAGGCGCCAAGGATGATGGCGGCGAGCCAAGGCTGGGTATTGTAGTAGCGGAAGTGGTTGTTGAGCGCTTGCTTATAGTCCTCGTCGTTCGTGTAGATCTTCCTCAGGACCGGCGAGAGGGCGTAGGCGACTGAGGCGCCCTGCTGGGTCTGGTAGTTGAAGGTGCACACGCTCATGAGCCAGCGCCAGTTCGCGTTGCGCAGATCCTTCTTGGTGACCTTGTAGCCGGAGGGCTTGCCCTCGGCGACGGCGGTGATGTTCTCGTTTTCCATGGTTACTCATCCTCTCCGATGAAGGCGTCTGCGGAAGCGTGAGCGGCGAGCTCGGTGTCCCTCTCGGCACGCTGGTAGAACGCGATCGCGAGGGCAACGCCGACGATGGCGGCGCCGATGATGGGCACGTTCAGGAAGGCCGAGAGGAAGAAGCCGACGAGCAGGTACTGGAAGTACTTGCCGGTGGGCATGTAGCGGAGCAGCATGGCGATACCGATGGCCGGGAGCATCTTGCCGGCGAGGGTGAGGCCGGAGAGGAACCACTGAGGCATGACCTCGAGGAGCCAGTTGACGGCGGGCTGGCCGAGCGTCACGGAGACAAAGACGGGCAGGGCGGCGCACAGGCCGAAGAGCGCGGGGCAGACCCACAGGATGGCGTTCATCTGATTGAACTTACCCTCGTTGCAGAACTTCTGGGACTTCTCGACGACGAAGCCGTTGAGGATCTTGACGATGACGTCGAGCTGGATGCCGAGCATGCCGACCGGCAGGCCGATGGCGAGGCCCGTGTCCGCGCCCAGGGTCACGCCGTAGGCGGTGGCGATGATGGCCATCGTGCCGTAGTCGGGAATCGACGAGCCGCCGAAGCCCGCGACGCCGAGCTGCATGAGCTGGATGGTGCCGCCGATGACGAGGCCGGTCTGCCAGTCGCCCATGACGACGCCGGTGATAAGGCCCCAGAAGACGGCATAGTTGACGAAGATCATCGGGATGCCGTAGTAGTCCACGTGCTTGATGAAGGCCAGCAGGGTCAAAAGGACGACCTGCAGGATAGTGAAGTTGACCATGATCCCTCCTTAGATGAGGTCGGCGACGGAGACGGGCTTGTCGGCGGGCACGAACTGTGCCGTCACCTTGACGCCGCGGGCGATGAGCGCCTTGTAGCTCTGGACGTTCTCGGCGGAGGCATAGGCGCGCTGGGTGAGCTGGACGCCGCCCTCCTTGACGAGCGAGCCGCCGACGATCAGCGACGGGAGCTCGATGCCCGACTCGACCAGATGAAGGATCGTCTCGGGCTCCTTGGCGATGACAAAGACCTTCTCGCGGTCGTACTTGCCCGCCGCGAAGTTCTTGAGCGCGGTCTGCTCGGAGATGATCGAGACGGCCATGCCCGCGGGGCGCGCCATCCTCATGGTGGACTTCAGGACCTCGTCGCCGGCGACCTTGTCGTCGATGACCATGACTCGGGTCGCGCCCGACACCGGGGCCCACTGCGTCACGATGATGCCGTGAAGCAGGCGATTGTCGATTCGTGCCATAACAACACTCATGTTTGCTCCTATCAAATGAAGTTTTACGTTCGGTACTGCCTCGGCGCTATCCGGATTCGCGCCGGGCAAGGGGTTATCGGATTATTGAGGACGCGCGGTCGGCTTGCGGCGGCGCGGGGAAGGTCACTCGTCGAGCAGGAGGTCCGAGGAGCCGAGGCGCTCTTCTCGCGCCGGGGCGGCGCTCACGCTTATGTAGTCGAAGACATATGCGATCTCGCTTACGGGAACCTCTACGCGATAGCGCGTCGAGATGCTCGAGAAGCTCTGCCTGAAGGACTCGATGAAATCGGCGCGTTCCTCCTCGAAGCGGTCCTGGCCAACGTAGGTCTCAATGGGGTTTCTGGTAACAAGGCGCTCGACGAGACAGCAGAGGTGGACGTAGAGCCCAATGATGGCGTTGCTGCCGATCTTCTCGCCTGTCCTGCGCTGAAGCTCGTGCACGGCGCTCTCGATCTCGTGGAATAGCCGCTCCGGGTCGAGGATGGTGATGGAGCGGATGACGTTCTGCAGCGTCATGTTCGAGAGCAGCTTCTCGTGGAAAGAAGAGAGCTCGGAAGCGTCAAGCCACCTGCCGAACACGGCATCAACCTTAGAGGCGGACGCCGTCGACATGATGTCCTCGAGGGCGACGAAGGGGACGGAGGCGACCCCGGGGTCTCCCGTGCCGATGACGGCGCAGACGCGGTGCTCGGAGAAAACGGCGTCGTTCGACCCGTTCGCGACGAGCTGCTTGAAGGGCCTCGTGAGCAGGCGCGCGCCTATGGTGCGCGGGAGGCTCTGCGAGACGAGCTGGCGTATCCTCTCCGCGGCGTCGACCCCGGACTCGGAGCAGAAGACGATGGCGTCCTCACGGTTGACGCGCTCGATCACCTTGCAGTGCGTCACGCACGCGGCGGTCGCATCGCCAAGAACCTCGGCGATGGACTTGCCGCCGAGCAGCCCGACCCCGATCTCGAGCGCAAGACCGGTAGAGACGTTGTTCACCACGCCGATAGTGGAGTCGGTAACGTTCTCGAGGGCCTTATAGGCCTCCTCCAAGGAGCCCATGTCGACGAGGAACACGACCCCGGTGCAGTAGGAATGGCGGTCGACGAGGCGCTGGAGCGGACCGACGATGTCCTTCAGCTGCTGGTCGTAGGGCATGTCGACAGCCTCGTACACATGCATGCCGAGCATACGGTTCGCCGCGTCGGCGATGCTCGTCGCCGTTGAGTAGCCGTGGGACAAGATGACGCAGAGCGTCCGAAGGGCCTTCGCATCGCGAGACTCCGATGCGACGCACAGCGTCAGAAGCGTCTTCGTGAAGTGATCGAGCGAGATTCCCAGCGCCCCTTCCACGTCTGCGGCGACCTGATCGGAGACACTCGAGGCAAACGGCAATTCGGAGGTCACGGCACCGAGGAGATGGGAGATTTGCTCCGCACAGGCAGACTTTCGCTTAGCCAGGCCGATACCCGGCCACAACTGCAGACAAATCTCCTGGGCCAGTAGAAAAGCGACCTTCCTCGAAAGCTCGATGCCATAAGAAGAGCCTGCGTCGGCAAGGACCGCGCCCACGACGCGCTCGAAGGCGCGCGACCTCGAGGAGGCGACGCCGTGGTCGAAGATCAAGTGATCCTCAACGCCGCGCACAGCGGAGACAGCTTGCGAGACGAGCTCGGAGACAGAGAGCTCCCCGGCGCAGAATCGCTCATCGAGGGAGCACAGGGCATCGAGCGCCTGCTCGACCGGCCCTGTGCTCTCGGCGGCATCCAGGGACGCGTCGATCAGAACGCCATCGTCGGGCTGTTGATCGATCTGCGCGGAGGAGAGGAGCCCGCTGGGAAGAAGATACGGGCGAACGACGACGTAGTCGCCCTCGCGATTGAGGAACGCTTTGGCGCAGCAGTTCGTCACGCAGGCGCGCAAGCCGGCGATGTTATCGGAAAAGTCCGCGTTCACGAGGCAACGGTATGCGCCGCGGCTGATCTTCACATCAGAACCGATTCGGCACCCCTCGCTGCGCAGGAAGCTCAAGATGAGATCCTCGCGCTCCTCGGGGGTCCGCTCCTTGAGTGAGGGGACGCGGGCACAGATGGGCATTTTGCTGTAGGCCGAGGAAACCTTCAGGTCATCGGCGGAAAGCGTCGTCGAAAGAACGAGGCGAGCGCGCGGCGCATCCTGGGAGGCATCGAGCCCGAGGGCCGTCGCAAGGCAGTGCTCCATCGCAGAGGGAGAGAGTGCCTCGATGCCGTTGACAAAAACCACACCCCCGCGCGATTTCGCGATCGACTCGTCAAGAAGCCCGTTGAACGAGGCGGCATCCGGGACCCCGGCGCAGTCGATGCGCACATAGGAGGAGTCGCGGGACAGCAAGCCCTGGTTCTTGCCGTACTCGTACACAAGGCGAGAAAGGAAAGACTTACCGACACCCACGCCGCCGCTCAAGAGGATGGGTAGGCCAAACGGAGGGTACTGAACCGCAGCCTTGCACTGCTCGACAACGGAGCTGAGGCTCAGGTCAAAGCCCACGGCACGCGCGAAGTCGCGGTGATCGGCGATTCCCGTCGCCTGGATGAGGTCGGCGAGCGAGGCGTACTCGCTTGCAGAGAGCTTTACCTGAAAACGCTTCTGGAACGCGCGGCGATGAAAATAACGGACAGGCCTGCCCGCCACCTTAACCACAAGGCCGGCGCGAACAAGGTCGTTGAGGTACTGGCTCGCCAGGCTCCTGGAGATGATGAGCGTCTCGGCGATGTCGGAGGTGGACAGACGGGCAAGGTCGTCGAGCAAGACGGCAGAGGTGAGGGCCTCGAGATGCTCGAGAATCCTGTCCCTCATGTCGACGGGCTTCTTTGCCAAGCTGTCCTGTGCGGTCTTGTCCATGACTTCTTACCTCCTCGTACAAGGAGTATAAGGGGAACACAGAGAACGGAAAGGGGCGCGTGGGGGAATCAACAGCCCCGAGGAAAAGTCCACCACTTGAGGGGCAGAAAACAACGGCCATTGAACATTCAGGGCCGACGCTCAACACTTCGGCTCGACACTTCGCTTTGGAAAGGGCCCTGCGCGATGGTGCAGCCCTCCATCTCGCAGCACAGGTCGCCGAAGGTCGCGAGGATGCGCTCCTTCTGTTCCGCGGGCGAGACGACTCGGTGGGCAAGGTCCTCTCAAAAGGGGTCGTCCGATGCCGCAAGACCTCGATGACCGACTACCGCCTCGAACAAGTGGCGGATTACCTCTGCACTATCGAACTTGCCTTGGTCAAGTACGAGGCCAAGGAGAACGGTGAGACGTACAACAAGTTCTTCGGAGGTATAGGCTCTTTCAAGAGGAACTGGCTCAAGCAAGCCCGCAACAAGCGGATATAGGAGGTTCCGCGGCTCTGCAGGGAGCCGTCACCCCCTCCTTCGGCGGGAAGGCGGGGCGCCGACGCGGAACTCCCGACGACGTGTTTCGAGCAGCGGAAGCTGAAGCGCAAGCAGAAGCAGCGCGGGCAATGATCGGTGCCGACATGGGCCCAGACGTGAACAGCGCTACGTCCCCTGTTCACGGGGCACGAAACCATAAAGGTTGTCCAGCGGTTGCCAAACGAAAAGCCCCCGACCTGTTTGTGCAGGTCAGGGGCTCGGAAACGCTAGATATCAACTACTCCCACTCGATGGTCGCGGGCGGCTTGGACGTGATGTCGTAGCACACGCGGTTGGCACCGGGGACCTCGGCAACAATGCGGCCGGAAATGCGGGCCAGCACGTCGTAGGGCAGCTTGGCCCAGTCGGCGGTCATGGCATCGCTGGATTCGACGGCACGCAGGATGATCGGGCGCTGATAGGTGCGCTCGTCGCCCATAACGCCCACAGACTTAATGTCGGGCAGGACCGCGAAATACTGCCAGCAGCTGTGCTCGGAGTTGCGCTCGCCGGTCTGCTCAAACAGGCGCTGGTTGTAGGCATCCAGCTCCTCGCGCACGATGGCGTCGGCGTTCTTGAGGATCTCCAGCTTCTCCTTGTCCACTGCACCGATGATGCGAATGGCCAGACCCGGACCCGGGAAAGGCTGGCGGAACACGATGTGACCCGGCAGGCCGAGCGCCAGACCAAGCGCGCGTACCTCGTCCTTAAAGAAGTGGTCGAGCGGCTCAATGAGGTCGAAGTGCACGCCCTCGGGGAACGGGATCAGGTTGTGATGGCTCTTGATGGTGGCCGTCTTGCCGCCCGTCTTGCGAGCGCCGGACTCGATGATGTCGGGGTAGATGGTGCCCTGAGCCAGGTACTTGACCGGTTTGCCATCGGTCTCGAGCTGCTGCGCCACGGCGAAGAACTCTTTCCAGAACTGCGTGCCGATGATGCGACGCTTCTCCTCGGGCTCGGTCACGCCGGCCAGAAGCTCGGCATAACGGTCCTCGGCGTGGACGTGAATAAAGTCGACGTCAAACTGCTTGGTGAAGACCTCCTCCACCTGCTCGGGCTCGCCCTTGCGAAGCAGACCGTGGTTGATGAACACGCAGGTCATCTGCTTGCCCACGGCGCGGGCGCCCAGCGCAGCCACGACGGAGGAGTCAACGCCGCCGGACAGAGCCAGAATCACGCGGTCGTCACCGACCTTCTCGCGGAACTCGGCCGTCATGGTCTCGACCAGGTCGTCCATGCTCCAGTTGGGCTCCAGGCCACAGATCTCAAACAGGAAGTTGCTCAGCAGCTGCTGACCGTACTCGGAGTGCTTGACCTCGGGGTGGAACTGAGTGGTGAAAATCTTGCGCTCGACGCACTCCATGGCGGCAACCGGGCACACGTCGGTGCTGGCGGTAACGGTAAAGCCCTCGGGCACCTCGGAAACGGCGTCGCGGTGGCTCATCCACACGGTCTGCTCCATAGGCGTGGAGTTAAAGAGCTTGGCGCCGGCCGTGCGCGTGATGGTGGCGCGGCCGTACTCGCCCACCTCGGAGTGGCCGACCTTGCCGCCGAGCGTCACGGCCGTGATCTGATGGCCGTAGCAAAAGCCCAGGACGGGAAGGCCCAGGTCAAAGATGGCGGGATCGATAGACGGAGCGTCCTCGGCATACACGGAAGCCGGGCCGCCGGAAAGGATGAGCGCAGAGGCGTTCATCTCGCGAATCTCGTCGGCCGAGATGTCGCAGGGGACGATCTCGGAATACACGTTGAGGTCGCGGACGCGACGGGCAATGAGCTGACCGTACTGCGCACCAAAGTCGAGTACGAGGACCTTTGCGGAAGCCTTTTGATCCATGGTTCCCCCTCTTGTTGGCGGGGAGCCGGTGCCCACCCGCGTGAATGAACGAAAATAACCTCCATAGTGTACACGTTATATGGGGTTTCTCGCCCCTCGCAGCCATCAGCGCACGGCAAACGCACGACCTGGGCCCCTATTTGACGGCAATTGAAGTGTTTTCAAACGTTACAGATGATGTAATACGTTTGAACATTGGACGCCCTGTGCCACAATACTGCCGAACGACTCCGCCTCTGCGGCGGCAAATACGATAGGAATACCAGCATGAAGCGCATCCTTCTCATCGCCACGGGCGGCACCATCGCATCGACCGAGGACGGCAACGGCCTCTCCCCCGCCCTGACCGGTGAGGAGCTCGCCCAGAGCGTCCCCGAGATCTCGGGGCTCTGCGAGCTCGACGTCGTGCAGCCCATGAACATCGACAGCACCAATATGCGTCCCAGTGACTGGATGCGTATCCGCGACGTCATCGTCGAAGGCTATGCCGACCACGACGGCTTTGTGGTCCTGCACGGCACCGACACCATGAGCTACACCGCGGCGGCGCTTTCCTACCTGATCCAGGACAGCCCCAAGCCCATCGTGCTCACCGGCTCGCAAAAGCCAATGGGCAACCCCTTTACTGACGCCAAACTCAACCTGTACCAGAGCCTGCTCTATGCGCTCGACGAGCATTCGCACGATGTGTCGATCGTTTTTGGCGGCGTTGCCATTGCCGGCACGCGCGCCCGCAAACAACGCACCATGAGCTTTAACGCGTTCATTAGCGTCAACTATCCGCCCATCGCCTATATCCGCAACGACCGCATCGTGCGCAACGGGCTTCACGGCACGCATCAGGGCGAAAACCCGGTGCGTTTCTACGACAGTATCGACCCGCGCGTATTTGTCCTTAAGCTGACGCCCGGAGTGAACCCGGGTATCCTGGACGCCCTAGCCGATAGCTACGATGCTGTAATTCTTGAGACCTTTGGCATTGGCGGTATTCCCGAGTTTGGTGAGTCAGGCGAGTCGTTCCAGGAGGCGATTTTCCGCTGGGTCGATTCGGGTCGCACCGTCGTCATGACCACACAGGTCCCCGAAGAGGGCCTCGATCTGGGCGTTTATGAGGTCGGCCGCGCTTACGCCGATCATCCGGGCATCCTGCGCGGCGATGACATGACCACCGAGACGCTCGTGGCCAAGACCATGTGGGCACTCGGCCAGTCACGTGATGCGTCAGAAATTCAGCGCCTGTTCTACAGCCAAGTCAACCACGACCGTATCCCGATGGTGTAACCACCGGTCAATATGCATCTTCTATTCAATGCCCTCGAGAAGTTCTGACACCGTCATGCCGAGTGCGGGCGCGATCTTAAATAGAACCTTGAGCGTGAAATTTGCCGTCCCATCTTCGATTCGGTCGAGGTAGGGTCGGCTGATTCCTGTCGCCACACAAAAATCAACCTTGGAGATACCAAGGTCTCTGCGTGTCTCTTCGACCCGCCTGCCAAGAATCTGTTTCGCACGTTCGTCCATGCAGCCGAGTTTGAAATGGAGCCGAACATAAACGTAAACTATAGTTTACGTTTTGCCGAATACACAGGAGTTTTCTATGTCGGGTTCTTCGGTCCGCACGTACCGAGCCACGCTTCGCACAAACAGCGCACCGCCCAAGCTCGTCGTCGTTGAAGCAGAATGTCTTTCGCCCGATGAGCGCACAGCATTTGCATTGCTATCAAGTCGCGTCGCCGCCGTTTTGGTCCCTTGCCCGGCGCAAGGTGAACTTGCCATCCAATGCCAAGCGCACAGCCGCTCGCTCAATCAGGCTGCCGTAATCGTAACCAGCCAACGCGGCCTGTCGCTCCTTTTGGAAGCCGGCATCGCGCTCGCCCTCCGCGGCGCCGGATACGAAAACGAGGCCGCCGCCGACATGGTCTTTCGACCACGATCGAGCGGCGGCCTCGCAGCAGCCATCGAATATGCTTGCAGGCTCGTTGCCTAAAGGCGCAAGCTAAAAGCCCAGGCCAAAGCCCATACCGGTAATCGCCGAATACATAAAGTAGACGTTGATCACGTTGAGGAACACACCCGTGATGCAGCCGTTTCGCAGGTAGCGCTCGCACACGATGCGCGCCATGGCGGCGGAGTCATCATTGTTTTTAGCCTGGCGTCCCGCCGTAAAGTACGTCGCCACGCTCAGCAGCAGATTGAGCACCGGCAACGCCAGCAGCTCGTAGCTCTTGCCCCAGCGCGTCGCCTCGCCGGCGGCATTAAACTTCGTTGCCACCTCGGGACCAATGTTGGGGATAACACACGCTGCGACCACCAGCGGAATCACCGCAAGTACGAGCAGCGCAATACCCATGTAGCCAGCTTTTTTGCCATATTTAAACATATGCGTCGTCCTTACACGTTAAAGCGGAAGTGCACGACGTCGCCATCGGCCATGACATAGTCCTTGCCCTCAATACGCAGCTTGCCGGCAGCCTTGGCGCCCTGCTCACCGCCGAGCTCGATGTAGTCGTCATAGCCAATGACCTCGGCCTTAATAAAGCCGCGCTCAAAATCGGTGTGGATGACGCCGGCGGCCTGCGGGGCGGTCGCGCCCTGACGAACCGTCCAGGCCTTGACCTCCATCTCGCCGGCCGTAAAGAACGACTGCAGACCGAGCAGCTTGTAGGCAGCCTGCGCGAGCACGTCCAGACCGGGCTGTTCCAGGCCCAGGCTCTCCAGGTAGTCGGCGGCGTCCTCGGGATCGAGCTCGGAAAGCTCGGCCTCAATCTTGGCGCAGATGGGCAACGGCTTGACGCCATCGATGGGCGCCAGGTCGTCGTTGAGCATATCCTCGTCCACGTTGGCCACATACAGGATGGGCTTCATGGTGAGCAGGAACAGCCCCTTGGCGGCGGCACGCTCCTCGTCGGTCATCTCCATGGATGCGGCGCGCTTGCCCTCGTTGAGCCAGGCAAGCAGGCGCTTGGCGACCTCGAACTTGGGCATGAGCTCCTTGTCGCGCTTGGCCTCCTTCTCGAGCTTAGGCAGCTGCTTCTCGAGCGTGCCCATGTCGGCCAGGATGAGCTCGGTCATGATGGTGTCGGCATCGCCGGCGGGATCGACGAACTCGCCCGTGCGGCCCACCTCACGCATGACGTTGGGGTCCTTAAAGTAGCGCACGACCTCGCAGATGGCATCGGTCTCGCGAATGTTGGCCAAGAACTGGTTGCCCAGGCCCTCGCCCTCGTTGGCGCCCTTCACCAGGCCAGCGATGTCGACAAACTCGACCGTCGCCGGCACAATGCGACCGGGGTTGACGATGTCGGCGAGCTTTTGCAGGCGGCTATCGGGCACATCGACGATACCCACGTTGGGGTCGATCGTGGCAAACGGGTAGTTGGCGGCAAGGCCGGTCTTTTTGGTAAGCGCGGTGAACAGCGTCGACTTGCCCACGTTGGGCAGGCCCACGATACCGATGGAAAGGGACACGACAGCTCCTTTTGGTACAGGTACTTCAAACCTCATAAGTATAGCGCCGCCGCAGCATCCGGGCGAATCCGGACACCGCGGCGGCGCAAATGAAGCAGAGATAGAGCTCGCTGACTAGTCCGCGAGCTTCTCCACCTGATCGAGCATCTTATCGAGCTTGGCCTTTGCCTCGGCCTTGGCCTTCTGGGCCTCTTCGTGGGCCTTGGCCTTCTGAGCGGCCTTTTCCTCGGCCTCGGGGTCGACAACGACCAGATTGGACGCATCGTGCTCGACCAGCTTGAGCGCATGATCGGGGCACACCTTGACGCAAGCTCCGCAACCTAGGCAATACGTGGACTCCAGTGCAAAGCGACCGCTTCCCACCAAATCGCAGGCAAACGTGGGGCACACGTTGACGCACTCGCCGCACGACGTGCACTTGTCAAAATCGCATTCCGGTGTGCCCACCTGCATGTTCTGGGCAAGCTCGGGGTGGTTCTGCAGCGTCGAGAGCACCAGCTGCCGCCCGTGCGTGAGCGAACGGCGACGCTTGGTCGTCGTGGTGCCGCACATGGTGTTGAGTGTGCGCTCGAGCTGCGTGATCTGGTGACGGTGGGCCTTCAACTTCTGCGTCACCGAGGCCAGTGCCGCCGTCGCCGGGTTGAGCTTAGTCACGGTTAGGCCCGTGGTGCGGGCAATCTTATCCATGTACTCCTTGCGCTCGTACTCGCGGCGCTTATGGCACTTGAGGCTCTTGGGGTCGACCTCCAGGCCCATGCCCGTGCCGGACCACTCCTCGGCCTTCGCAATCGCCTCGCCCAGAATGTCCTCACCGCCGGTGTTGCGACACTTATCGCACACGCCTAGTGGCAGGTAGACGCTCACGTTGGGATAGTCAGCCAGTACCGAGAACCAGGTCTCGGCAGTAATATCGCCCACGCAGGCGACGACGACCTCGTTCTCGCGCGGCATGCGCTTAAGAGCGCGCGTGCAGGTGACGTAGGCGGTCTCGTGGCTCGTAGCAGCAGAGACAATATCGTCATACAGGTTTTTAGGCGCCAGGCGCGGCGAGATGATCGCCTCGGTCGGACAGGCAGCGGCGCACAGGCCGCACTTGCGACAGGAGTCGAGAATCTCGATGGCGTCTTCCTCGACCTCGATAGCGTTGACCGGGCACACGTCCATGCACGCAGTGCAACCGCTCTTTTCGTTTTTGCAGGTCAGGCACGGAATTGTGTTGCCGCGCGGACGCTCCTTGTAGTCGGCAGGATTCCACTGCGGTGCCGACGGATCGAGTGCATCGGTCACACCACCAAGCGGGTTTTTAAGAAAGTCGAAACCCTTGCTAATCTCGATAATGTCATCAAACAGATCGTGTTCCTGCGCCATGCGCGGCCCCTCCCTGAGCAGTGCAAACAAGCAAGAGATAATGATACGCCATCGGCCCACGCCTCGGGCAAATTACACGCGGCGCATCTTTGCGGCAAATAGCCCATGGCCTATCGCCGCCCCGATTGCACAAGGTCGATCAAGCGCCAAGCTATGCCTCGCACATGAGCTGCACGAGCTTTTGTTCGGTCACCTTGACCTGCTCGTTGGCCATATTACGCTCGTTTCTAAAGACCGCATTTGCAACACCCTGCAGGTCGCCACCGGAAGTCGCGCTACACGGACCGTCATAAATCTTAAAGAACGGCTCGCTTAGATCTTCGTCCAGAAATCCATCGACGATCTGCCTGCACAGCCGATCCTCGGTGCCCTGGTCAAACAAGACATAGGCAGCGCAGCCCAACCATGACAAATACCTGCCCTGACGCGAAAGTTCGCCCGGCCCCTGAACATACCGGCCGGGACCGCCATAAACCATAGGAAGCGCCATACGAGAATCCGCCCTTCATCAAACAACGATTGGTGCAAAGTAACCTGACCCCTTTGCACCATAGCAAAAGGGGCAAAGCCATCTGTTGGCTTTGCCCCTTCCTTAGCTAGATTTACTCATCCATGAGATAGTAGTGGCCCAGCGCGTCGGCACCCAGGATGGCGTTTGCGACCATCTCGGGCGTCACCTCAAACGGCATGTTGCACATGGTGTCCTCGGGCGCGCAAGCGGCCTCGGCAACGACCATGGCCTGCTCGCGCGTAACCTCGGCAACGCCAAGTTCCTTCATCGTGACCGGCAGGCCCAGCTCAATGCAGAAGCCCAGGACTTCCTCGAGTTTCTCAGTCGGAGCATCCTCGAGTACCAGCTGGACGATGGTGCCAAAGGCGACCTTCTCGCCGTGATACATGCCGTGGCACTCGGGCAGCATCGTCAGGCCATTGTGGATGGCATGAGCAGCAGCAAGGCCCGAGCTCTCAAAGCCAATGCCCGAAAGCAGCGTATTGGCCTCGATGATATGCTCGACTGCAGGCGTGAGCGCACCCTTCTCCAGCGCGACCTTGGCCTTGACGCCATCGGCCATAAGCGTCTCGTAGCAAAGCTTGGCGAGCGCCAGACCGGCCATGCCGCCCTTGCCGCCAGCGCAGGTGCCACCGTCGGCATCATGCGTCGCCTGGGCCTCAAAGTAGGTTGCGAGCGCATCGCCCATACCGGAAACCGTCAGGCGCACCGGGCTCGCCGCGATAACCGTCGTATCCATCAGGACAATGTTGGGGTTTGCCTTAAGGAAGAGATATTTATCGAACTGGCCATCGTCGGTGTAGAGCACCGAAAGCGCCGAACACGGGGCATCGGTCGAAGCAATGGTGGGGCAAATGATAACCGGGGACTCCAGGTAATAGGCGACGGCCTTCGCGGTGTCGAGGATCTTGCCGCCACCGACGCCGACGATGATGTCGCAACCGTTGTCGCGAGCGAGCGCGACCAGGCGATCGACCTCACCCTTGGAGCACTCGCCGTTAAAGTCCTCAAACAGCAGCTCGGCCTTAGCCTCGGCAAAACCGCCCTCGATCTTGGCACCGACGCGCTTCTTGCCCGAAGGCGTCACGATGACGAGGGCCTTAGCGCCGAGCGGCTCGACATAGGAGCCGAGCTTGGCGAGCTCGTCCGGACCCTGGATGTACTTGCTGGGGCTATTGAAAATTGCAGCCATAACTATCCCATTCTCTAAAAGAAAAAAGAAAGGGGCTCCGTACAGATACGTGCGGAGCCCCTCGTTACGATAACAAGAGTCGATTAGAAATCGATGTCGGTGTCGTAGTAGCAGGCCTTGAGAATCTTCTCGAAGTCGGCAGCCTTGGTCTCACGCGGGTTCTCGGGCGTGCAGGCGTCCTGCTCGGCGTTCGCGGCGATCTCGGGGAGCTTGGCGAGGAACTCCTCCTCGGAAACCATCTGCGGGTTCTCGGCGTCGACCTTCACGCCACCATTCGCGTAATCCTTGATGGACTGCGGAATGTTGAGCTGGTCGTTGAGATCGCGAATCTTCTGGACGAGCGCAGCGATGAGCTCCTCGTTGGTCTCGCCGGGAAGGTGCAGGATCTCCTTGGCCACGTAAGCGTAACGCTCAGCAGCACGCGGGTCCTTGGAGTTCCACTGGATTACCTTGCCCAGGTACATGGCGTTAGCGGCACCGTGGATGATGTGGCCGTTCTCGAAGGCAGCACCGGTCTTGTGAGCCATGGAGTGAACGATGCCGAGCAGGCCCGAGGAGAAGGCGATACCGGCGATGCACTGAGCCTCGTGCATGTGCTGACGGGCCTCATGGTCGCCAGCATAGGACTTGGGCAGCCACTCGACGATCTCGCGGATGCCGTGCAGGGCGTTGGCGTCGGTGAACATAGAGGCGCAGGTGGAAACGTAGGCCTCCATGCAGTGGGTCAGAGCATCCATGCCGGTGTGAGCGCACAGCTTGGCGGGCATGGTGTAGGTGAGCTCGGGGTCGACGATGGCGACATCAGGGGTGATGTTGAAGTCGGCCAGCGGGTACTTGATGCCCTTGGCGTAGTCGGTAATGACGGAGAAGGCAGTGACCTCGGTAGCGGTACCGGAGGTAGAGGAGATGGCGCAGAAGTGAGCCTTCTGACGCAGCTCGGGGAAGCTGAACGGCTGGATGATGTTATCGAAGGACTCCTCGGGATACTCGTAGAAGACCCACATGGCCTTAGCGGCATCGATGGGCGAGCCGCCGCCGATGGCGATAATCCAGTCGGGCTCGAACTCGCGCATGGCCTCGGCGCCCTTCATGACCGTCTCGATGGACGGATCGGACTCGACGCCCTCGAACAGCTTGACCTCCATGCCGGCCTCTTTGAGGTCGGCCTCAACGTCCTGCAGGAACCCGCCGCGGCGCATAGAGCTGCCGCCAGAAACGATGATGGCCTTCTTGCCCTTGAGGTTCTTCACCTCGTGGCGAGCGCCCTCACCAAAGTACAGATCGCGAGGATTGGTAAAACGTCCCATACTGTGCCTCCTAAACAAGCCCCTCTTAGACTTGCGTATATAACGGAGCACCCGATTGGCTCCGTTAGGACCGTTTTGCGCGTTGCCGGCGATGACAATGCGCGATGTCTAAACGTCTCAACGCTCAGACAAACATTATTCTACCGTTCTGGTTGGTCAGTTATTCACCTAAAGCCAATAATGATGAAACGTTTTTTCTATCCCTGAAGACCCTTGTGGGGCATTCATACTCCCAAGCTGGGCAAACGTTTTATCAAGGTTGACCACATATCCCGGGCAGGACTGTGGCCCTCCAAAATGTGCCCCGTTCGCCGCCAAAAATCGACCGTTTGCGGCATCGTGATACCACTCAGTCGTCCAAGGTGCCGACATTTGTGCGACATCCGTCTTCGTGGTGCAAAGGTGCATGTCCAAGTGCGGCACCCCCGGTGTGCCACATGCGGGTAAACTAGAACCTTATATAGAGACATTTGAACCCTAACCGCAGCAAAGGAGGCCCCATGGCATTCGATCCCATTCAAGAGGATTGCCATCGCCTCGTTCTTGAGGCCTTGCGCCGCGACAATATCCCGCTCACCGACGGTGCCGCCGTAGAGCGTCTGATGGAACAATTCACCCGCAACCCCGCGCCGCTCATCGTGCACGACCGCGACCGCGCCGGGCACCTCATTGCCAAGGTGGTCGAGGCTGTCGACTACCGCATTCCCTTTATCCCTGACGATACCCAGGCAGAGCAAGAAGAGGCCGCTGCCGAGAACATGCTTCGCGAGGCAGCCGCGCTCGACCCCACCAACTGGGATGCCCAGCGCATGCTGACCGCCCTCACCGCCAACTCCAACGAGGAGTACGTACAGTACCTGGTATCCAAGCGCGATGAAGTCGAGCACGACCTGGCACTCAAGATCGCCTCGGCGCAGGACCCCTACGAGCGTGAGGCCGCAGGCGACCTTATGCGCCGCCCCTACCTGCGCTGGCTTGCCGCCCTTGCGTCGCGCGCCCTCATTAGCGGCCGCTATCGCATGTCGCTCGAAGCCGCAAACTGCAGCCTCGACTTTGCCCCCAACGATCCGGCCGGCGTCCGTCACACCGCGATGCTCGCCATGGCGAAGCTCGAATACCCCGCTGAGGAGCTCAAGCGCTTTCGCTCTGCCCACTCCGTCCCCTATCTCACCAACACGCCGCTACGCCGTCGTCCCAAGGACGCGGAGCGCGACTTGGACCCATGGACGCTCATCGCGCTGATGAGCGCTGCCTGGCGCGAGCTGGACTACGAGGGTGCCGAGCACTACTTGCGCATCCTTGCACGCTCGTGCCCACACGCAGCCGAGGCGCTCTATTTCCAAACCGAGTTTCCCGATGGCGTCTATGCCCGCGTCAACGTGGGCGTGGGCTCCACCGACGAGCTTGTCCTTGCGCTGTCCGAGGCGACGCCGGTACTGCAAGAGGGCTTGGGCGCCCCCGACAACGCCAGCTTTGCCGCCTGGGTCGCCACCAACGATATCGTGCGTTCCCAGATTGACGAGCGCATCCTGCGGGCGGCCGAGCAGGGCCTGCCGTTTAAGGGAGGAGACCTCTAATGGATCCGAGCGTCTACATCCCCGCCTACCTGGAGCGCGCCTACCTTGCGTCGCACCCCGAACTCACCGATGCAGCACGCGAGCTTGTCCATAACGACGTGAGCGTCAACCCTCATAAGTATGCGCAGACCGAGCATGCCCAGGCACTGCTGTCCTATGCAGGCGTCCACCGCCACCTGCTCGACGAGCTCCATCGCATCGAGGACATGGGCAGCGACGAGGAGTTTGAACAGACGCGCAACCACCTGTTCGACGATACGCGCGATGAGCTGCTCAAGATCGTCCGCGTCGACGCGCTGGCCGTCGATGCCCAGCTGCTCGCCATCATTTTGGCGGACACGCCCGTCGACGCCTGTCTGGGCGACCTGATGAAACTCGAGGCGACCACGACCGATTACCTGCAGCAAAGCGTGCCCGGGTTCGACATGGAGGCCCCGCACTACTGGGCCAACAAGGTGCTGGCAGACGGCGTGACGGCGGCCGATCTCACCGTAAGCGAGCCGGCTCTTATCGGGTGGCTCCACACGCTCGAGGCCATCTCGCAGCTGTGCATGGCGAGCGCTCGCTACCGTGCTGCCGCCAACTACGCCCGCCGCGTCCTTAAGGCGGAAGGCTATCCCACCCGAGCTGCAGGCACCGTGCTACTCGCCCTCGCTCGCCTAGAAGACGAGGACGGCTTTTTTGCCCTGGCCCACCAGCTCGAGGAGCAGATGGGGGCCGATACCCTCGAGAACTCCCCCTGGTACCTGCTCGCCCGCACGATCTTGCTGTTCAAAACGAACAAGATGCGCCCGGCGACACGCGCGCTGCGTGAGTTTGCCAACCGCTGCGAGGGCGGCGCGTTCTTTTTGCTGAACCCCATGTATCAGACGCCGTATCTTCCCTGCCGGCCCGAACCGCACGACCCCTGGGACCTTTCGCATCAGGCAGTTTGGGAGGCCGACGGCATCATCTCGGATACTCCCGACTTTGCCCCCTGGGCCAGCGCTTGCGAAGACGTATCGCAGCTTGCCCAGGAATTTGCGCGCCGTTACGGTTTTTAACGGCGCAAACGCCACGACCATGTCATTCACGTTAGGAACGGCTTCATGAACTTCCGCTCATCTCTCGCCTGCACCTCGAGCGATATCGCCCGCTGGGGGCTGCGCTCCGTCCTTAAGCGCCAGGGCGGCGTACTCCCCGGCCGCATCGCCATGAAGATCGACCCCGAGCTGCTAAGCGACCTCGCGGGCCTTGTCGACCGCAGCGTGGTGATCACCGGCACCAACGGCAAGACCACCACCTCCAATCTCATTGCCGACGCCGTTGCCGCCAGCGGCGCCACCGTGGTATGCAACCGTGCCGGAAACAACATGGAGCCGGGCGTGGTTGGTGCCCTGCTCGAGGCCCGCAGCGGCCTTAAGCACACTGACAGCGGCAAGCGCGTGGGCGTCTTTGAGTGCGACGAGCTCTACACGGTGCGCGTCCTGCCCAAGCTCAAGCCGACCTACTTTGTGCTGCTCAACCTGTTCCGCGACCAGCTGGACCGCTACGGCGAGATCGACCACACCCAGGACGTCATCGCCCACGCGCTGGAGCTTTCGCCGACAACGACGCTCATCTATAACGCCGACGACCCGCTGTGTGCCGCGATCGCCGCGCGCGTTCCCAATGCAAGCATCGCCTTTGGCATCGACGGTGCTACGGGCACCGAGTCCGATCGCATTAGCGACTCGCGTTTTTGCTCGCAGTGCAACGCGCCGTTGGAGTACGACTATGTGCAGTACGGCCAGCTCGGAGCCTATCATTGTCCTTCGTGCGGTTGGGGTCGCCCTGCGCTGCTCCGTCGCGTAACGGACATTGAGCTCACCTGCGACGGCTACGGCTTTGACCTGAACTTTGGACCCGACGCCGACGCACCCGCAACGCACATCGCCACGCGCTACAACGGCCTGTACATGGTCTATAACGTTGCCGCCGCCTTCTTTGCGGCGCGCGAGTTGGGCGTGGACGCGGCACATCTGCAGCCCACGCTCGATGCCTACGTCCCCGCCGGCGGACGCATGGGCCGTTGGGATATCGCCGGCCGAACCGTCGAGGCCAACCTGGCCAAGAATCCCGTGGGCTTCGATCGCCAGATCCAGTCCATCAAGACGGCAGGCGGCAGACTCTGCGCCTTCTTCCTCAACGACAACGATGCCGACGGCCACGATGTCTCCTGGATCTACGACGTCGACTTCGAGCGCATCGCCGATACCCCAGGGCTTGTCGCCTTTGCCGGCGGCACGCGTGCACACGATATGCAGGTACGCCTGAAGTACGCCGGCATCGACTCCGCCATCATCTCGAATATCGAGCAGGCAATCGGCGCCGTGGCAGACGAGGAGGCTGGCGACACTTTCTACGCCGTCGCCAATTACACGGCCTTCCCGCCGCTGGTCAAGGAGCTCGACGAGCTTAAGGGCACCGATGCGAGCTCGGTTGCCTCCCACGCCGCAACGCGCGCCGATGGCAGCGCTGTCCCCACCGATATTGCGCCGGTCGAGCTCTCGCGCCCCCTGCGCATCGTCTACCTGTATCCCGATGCCCTCAACCTCTATGGCGACGGCGGCAACGTCATTGCCCTCGAGCGCCGCTGCGCCTGGCGCGGCATTCCCGTGCGTGTGGACGAGGTCCGCATGGGCGAGTCGCTCGATCTCACCGACGCCGACATCGTTATGATGGGCGGTGGCTCCGACCGCGACCAGCTTGCCGTGGCACACGAGCTGCTCGCTCAAAAAGACAAGGTCGCGTCCTATGTTGAGGATGGCGGCTCGCTGCTCGCTATCTGCGGCAGCTATCAGCTGCTCGGCCGTTCGTACTATATGGGTGAGAATCGCCTCGAGGGCCTGGGCGTCATTGCCGCCGAAACCGTGCGCGGCTCCGACCGCCTGATCGGCAACGTCGCCGTCAAGACCGACCTGGCACCCGAGCCCTTTGTGGGATTCGAGAACCACGGTGGCCGCACGCTTTTGGACGCCGAGGCCACGCCGCTCGGAACGTCCGTCGTCACGGGCACCGGCAACAACGGCGACGACGGCTTTGAGGGTCTGATCTACAAGGGCGTCATCGGCACGTACCTGCACGGACCAGCGCTACCCAAGAACCCTGAACTCGCCGACTGGCTCATTACCCACGCCCTCGAGCGCCGCGGCGATGCGCAGGCCACAGCTCTGCTGCCGCTCAAGCCCCTCGACGACACCTACGAGCACGCCGCCCACGACGCCGCGATGAAGCTCCTCCCCTAGCACCTCACCACCACAAAGGGGACAGGCACCTTTGTGGTGGTTGATTTCCGATCTCAGCCGAACACTTTGAGCGGATAGGCCGTTCCCGCAGCTAGCCGAACGCCCCCGAGGCCCCATCCGGGCCCCCGGGGGCGGCATTTTCCCAGTTGAAGGAACGGTGGAGATGTGTTTCGATAGGTCCGGTGGCCATGCTCCGCCCGCCGCCCGGCACCTCTTCCCAGACTCAGCCGGACGGTCGGTCCGTCTATTCCGTTTTTCCGTCTAGCCTAGGCCAGCGGGGCATCGCCCCTCTCGGCGCGCGCCCTCTCGATGAGCCCCGGCGTCAGGTCGAGATCGCCGAGCGCCACGTCCTCCACGCCGTAGGCGTCCAGCAGCGCCGCCGCGTCCTCCCCGAGCATCGCCCTGAAGGCGCGCGCGGGCGTCGAGAAGCCGAGCGCGCCGCGGGGCTCGGAGTTCACGTGCGACATGGCCAGCGCCAGGTCCGCCGGGGCGAGCCGGTCGAACCTGAGCCCGGAGCCCTTGGGCAGCAGCTTCCTTATCTCGACGTGGTTTCGCTCGCAGGCGCCCTTCTGGTCGCTGCGCCTCGGGTCGCAGTAGAACAGCCTCGTCTCGCCCGGCCCCTCGCCGACGAGGTCCGCGATCGCCGCCTCGTCGGAGAACTCGGCGCCGTTGTCGGTGAGCACGGCGCGGAAGACCCTGCCCATGCCGTCGGCGCCGAGGACCTCCCTGATACCGCCCAGGGCGTCCGCGACGCGCCCGGCGGTCTTCTCCTCCAGCGGCAGCGCGAGCTGGAGCCTGCTGGGGCGGTGCAGCAGCGTGAGCAGGCAGGCGGAGTCCTCCCGCGCGCCCTCGACCGTGTCCATCTCCCAGGCCGCGGCGCACGCGTCCTCCCCGAGGGCGAGGAACGCGGCATACGACCTGCGGGCGGAGTGGCGCGTGGCCGCCCGGCCGGCGGCGCTCTTCCTCGGCCTGTAGCCGACCTTGCGCCTGAGCTCCATGTTGGTCATGCCGTCGTAGCCCGCCGAGACCCAGCGGTAGATGGTCGAGGGAGACAGGTCCACGGGCCGCCGTTGCGCGCCGCCATCTGCTCGGGCGAGAGCCCCCGGCGCAGGCAGTCCCTTATCGCCTCCAGCCCGGCCGCCGCGGCGGGCTCGTCGGCGTCTATCCCGCGCCTGGACGAGACAAGGACCGAGTCGGCGCACAGCTGCGCGGCCCGGGCCTCGTAGAAGACGTGGGGGCGGCGCTTGCAGCCGATCGCGCGGTACCGGCCGCAGCCGTTGCAGCAGCGCGGCCACGCCGCCAGGCGCGGGCAGGCCGCCGACAGGTCGGTGTCGGCGTCCACGCGCTCGCCGCGCCTGGCCTTCGGCGCCGTCACGAACCTGTGCGACGCCACCTCCGCGCTCACCGTCGAGGGCGACCTGCCCAGCTCCCTCGCGATCTCCCTGCACGATGCCCCGCGCTCCAGCATCCTCTGGACCGTGTCCCGCTCGTGCCTCGTGAGCCTTCCGTAGGCCCTCGGGACCGCCCTCGCGGAGCCCCTTTTCTTCTTTCCGGACATGCCGTCCTCCGATCTCCCGGGGCCGGCCGGTCCGGCCCTCAGGGTATCGGGTTCCCACATTCATCCGCACATGTGCGGATGAATGTGGGAGGTGTTCGGATGAAGTTGATAATCAAGGGCACCTTTGTGGTGGTTTTTCAATCTGCTGACGATATGTGAACGGATAAAAAAGTCTGCTATACTCTTTCCCGCTGTCCCCATCGTCTAGCGGCCAAGGACGCCACCCTTTCAAGGTGGATATCGCGGGTTCGAATCCCGCTGGGGGCACCATTTAAACTGAGAAGCCCGTTGCCCTCGCGGTGACGGGCTTTTTGCTATCCATGTGCCGGGATTCGAACCCGACAGGGTGCGGAGCTGTGGAAACGCGAAGCGTTTTCCAGCGCAGCACGCAAGGAGCGAAGTGACGCAGCGAAGGCGGGCGGCGCCAGCCGCACGCGGACATCCCGCTGGGGGCACAATTTAAACTGAGAAGCTCGTTGCCCTTGCGGTGACGGGCTTTTTGCTATCCATGTGCCGGGGATTCGAACCCCGAAGGCATAAAATCACACTGTCGTCCAAGGGCCCATGGGCAAAAAATAGCAAATATGAGTACTGTTACCAATTTAGTAACAGCGATTTCATGCCATCAGAAGGCAATTTGGACGCCAGGCGGTCGCGCGCGCAGACGTGGTGTAAGAGTGTCCTGAGGTCCGTCGCTGCAAGTCCCGATGTTACTCCTTCTTGAGACCGCGCCTCTCGACTATCTCGTCCACTATCTCCCTGGCGCGCCGCCCGAGCGCGCGGCGCCCCCCCCTCTGTCGGGGCCGGCCTGTCCGCGGGCTCGGCGAAGCCCTCGGCGGCCGAGGCCTCGGAGAACACGCGCTGCTGGGACCACTGCCCCTCGGTCTCCATGAGGCTCGCGCACGTCAGGCGCAGCATCGACTCCCTCGAGGGGAAGGACTGCACGACCCTGTAGCGGCGCTTGATCTCGCGGTTGGCGCGCTCCTGGACGTTGTTGGTGCGGAGCTTGGCCCAGTGCGCCCTGGGGAAGGCCGTGAACGCCAGCGCGGAGTCCTCGGCCTGCTCGAAGACCTCGCCGGCCCTGGCGGACACCGACGCCACCCAGGGCGCCGCCTCGGCCCACACGCAGCGCGCGAGGTCGGGGTCGTCCTGGTAGACCGCGGCGTGCACGAGGTCCCTGACGGCCGCCTTGGAGTCCTCGGGCCTGCCCGAGCAGGCGCTCTGGAGGTTGCGCTGCAGGTGCGTCACGCAGCGCTGCCAGGCGCAGCCCTGGAACAGGCGCGAGACGGCGGCCACGAGCCCGGCGTGGCTGTCGGAGACCACGAGGCGAACGCCGGCCAGCCCGCGCTCGCGCAGCCCGCCGAGGAATGCCGCCCAGGAGTCCTCGCTCTCGGTGTCGACCACGTCGCAGCCCAGGAAGTGCTTGCGCCCGTCGGCGCCCAGCCCGATCGCGGTCACGACGCCCTGCGAGACGACCGACGAGCCGACCCTGCAGCTCATGTAGGTGGCGTCGAGCCACAGGTAGCAGCACGGCGTGCCCGACAGGTCGCGGCTGCGGAACTCCGCCACCTCGGCGTCGAGGTCGGAGCAGAGGCTCGAGACCTCCGAGCTCGACAGCGAGGATATGCCCAGCTTGGACGCCACGCGCTCGACCTTGCGGGTGGACACGCCGCACACGTACATCTCCTGCACGATGGCGGCCACCGAGGTGTCGACGCGCGACCATCGCGCGAGCATGCCCTCGGGGTAGTAGGTGCCGTGCCTGAGCTTGGGTATCTCGAGCTCCACGTCGCCCACGGCGGTCTTGAGCGACCTGGGGCGGTAGCCGTTGCGGCTGTTCTCCCTGCCGTCGCTGCGCTCGTTGCGGCTCGCGCCGCACATCTGCTGGGCCTCGGAGTCCATCAGCGCGTTCATCACGCCGCCCAGCACCCTGCACGCGAACTCGCGCGCGTCGCCGCACTCCTGCCAAAGCCTCGCCGCCTCGAGGGCCTCGTCGCGGCCGAGGCGCAGTACACTCTCTTCTTGGGGCATCGCCTTTCCTTCCATTCGTCACCTTCATTACTCCAACGACGAATTCTAGGCGGTGTCCCCTCCCTTTCAAGAAAGGGAAGAGGCGGGGCATGCCCCGCCTCTTACACCACATCTCTGCGCGCTACCCGCCAGGCGTCCTACGGCGGGAGAATTGCAGGCGTTTATCAGCTAAGTACTTGGACATATATTGCGTAACACTGCATATTTTGCAAAAAGATAATGCTACAGAGCTTGTGACAGTACTCATATTTGACGTATTTTGCCCACGACCCCTTATTGCGTGGGCGAATCAGTTGCAAAACGGACTCCAAAGCGTCCTTTGCAAACAAAAAGCCGGGGCCCGCGTAATGCGGACCCCGGCTTTCAACCGTGACGGTATGCTGTCCCAGTCCTACACGTAGAACAGGATGTCGTCGTAGGTCGGGACCGGCCAGTAGTCGGCGGCCACGATCTCCTCCATGGCATCCACGGCGGCACGCAGCGTATCCATAGCGGGAACGACCTCGTGTGCATACACGTTGGCCTGCTCCTGGCCATCGAGAGCCTCGGCCTTCTGATGCACGGCGTCGAGCGCCTTGATAGAGTCGTTGATGGCGGTGATGCCGTTGCAGAGCTTGTTGAGCGTGTTCTGCTCGCACTGCATGGCGGCCTCAGCACCGGCGGCACGAATAGTCTCGAGGCCCTTAGCGACCTTGGTGGCGTAGGCGGTAATGACCGGGCGATAGGTACGACGCGCCTCGCGAACCATCGTGGTAGCCTCGATGTTCATGAGCTTGTTGTACTTCTCGAGCTTGCAGTCGTAACGGCACTGGGCCTCGGCCTTGGTCAGGACACCCGTCTCCTCAAAGAGCGCAATGGCCTTATCGGAAACAAAGGCGGGCAGGGCGTCGGCCGTGGTCTTGTTGTTGGCAAGGCCGCGCTTCTCGGCCTCGATGGGCCACTCGTCGGAGTAACCGTCGCCGGAGAACAGGATGCGCTGGTGATCGGTCAGCACCTTCTTGCAGTACTCGAGCGCGGCGTCCTGGAACTTATCCTCGGGCGTACCCTCGAGTGCGTCGGCGAAGGACTTGAGCGACTTGGCCACGGCGGCATCGAGCACCAGGTTGGAGTCGGAGACGTTCTGCTCGGAGCCGCAGGCACGGAACTCGAACTTATTGCCGGTGAAGGCGAACGGGGAGGTGCGGTTGCGGTCGGTGTTGTCCTGCATCAGCTTGGGCAGGGTATCGGCGCCCAGGTCGAGCACGCCGCGCGTGGCATGGACGGAAGCCTTGCCATCGATGATCTTCTCGACGACCTCGGTAAGCTGGTCGCCCAGGAAGATGGACATAATCGCCGGAGGAGCCTCGTTGGCGCCCAGACGATGATCGTTGCCGGCCGAGGCAACGGAGGCACGCAGGAGCTCCTGATAGTTATCGACGGCCTCGATCACCGCGGTGAGGAAGACGATGAACTGCAGGTTGTCGAGCGGGGTGTCGCCCGGGTCGAGCAGGTTCTCGGACTCGGTGCCAAGCGACCAGTTGTTGTGCTTGCCCGAACCGTTGATGCCCTCGAAGGGCTTCTCGTGCAGCAGGCAGACCAAGTCGTGGCGGGAGGCGATGAGCTTCATCTTCTCCATCATGACCAGGTTCTGGTCGATAGCCTCGTTGACCTCGCCATAGACAGGGGCGAGCTCATGCTGGCAGGGAGCAACCTCGTTGTGCTTGGTCTTGGCGGGAATGCCAAGCGCCCACAGTTCATCGTCCAGGTCCTTCATATAGGCCGAGACGGTAGGGCGGATAGCGCCAAAGTAGTGCTCCTCGAGCTCCTGGCCCTTGCAGGGGGCAGCGCCAAAGAGGGTGCGGCCGGTGATGACCAGGTCCCTGCGCTTGCGGTAAGCGTCCTTCTTGATCAGGAAGTACTCCTGCTCATCGCCCACGGAAGGAACGACCTTCTTGGGGGTCTTGCCAAACAGCGCCAAAACGCGCTTAGACTCACGCGAGAGCGCGGTCATAGAGCGCAGCAGCGGGGTCTTCTTGTCCAGGGCCTCGCCTGTGTAGGAGCAGAAAGCCGTGGGGATGCACAGGACATCGTCCTTGATAAAAGCGGGGCTGGTGGGATCCCAGGCGGTGTAGCCACGGGCCTCGAAGGTGGCACGCAAGCCGCCGTTGGGGAAGCTGGAGGCATCGGGCTCGCCCTGGATGAGGTTCTTGCCCGTAAACTTGGTAATAGCGGTGCCGTCGTGGTTGGGCTCCAGGAAGCTGTCGTGCTTCTCGGAAGTAATGCCCGAAAGCGGCTGGAACCAGTGTGCGTAGTGCGTCGCGCCCTTGGAGATGGCCCAGACCTTCATGGCGTGGGCAACGGCGTTGGCCACATCCAGGTCGAGCGGCTCACCGCCCTCGAGGGTTGCAGCAAGGCGCTTCCAAATGTCCTTGGGGAGGTAGTCCTTCATGACTTCCTCAGAGAACACCATGGTCCCGAAGCGGTCAGTAAGTTCGGCCATACGGAACTCCCTTCGTATCGGCACCGCGTGAGAAGCGGTGTTGATTACTAACGAACGAGTCATAGATTAGGCTCGTCGTGTTTCCGCAACATTACCGTTATGTTGCTGTCGCGAAACCAATCAATGAGGTTAACGCATCGCGGCGGCATTGCCACCCTCAACAGCCAATCAACTGTATAAATTGCAGACCTCTCCCCATAGTTTAAGGGTAGTCAATTTGGGATGGGCTCTATTAACTGGTATTTCGCATCAAATACCATTCAATATAGTCCGATCTTAGATTGACTACCCCGTTATAGGAAATGCCGATAGCGAAGCATTTTCGATTGGTATCCCCAAATAGCGAGTGAAACTCCACCGTAACACAGTGGTGCTGTAGAATCCTTACAACACATCACACTATTAAGTATCTAAAGGAGCACGATATGCGCGTCGACGAGGTTTTTAAGCAGGCAGCATCCCAGGGCACCGCGCCCGTTTCGTTTGAGATGTTCCCGCCCAAGGGCGAGCTTACCCTCGACACGGCTCACGAGGTGGCAGGCAATCTGTGCAAGCTTTCGCCGAGCTTTGTCTCGGTCACCTGCTCTGCCGGCGGCTCGGGCAACGGCGCCACCACCGCCCCCATCGCACATATGATTACGAGCGAATTCGATACACCCTCGGTGGCACACCTTACCTGTGTGGGCCGCTCGCACGCCGATATCGCCGCCAAGATCGACGAGTATCGCACCGCCGGCGTTGAAAACATCCTGGCCCTACGTGGTGATCTTCCCGCTGGCGCGACCGAGGACGACAAGCCCGCCTCTGACTACGCCTACGCCCGCGACCTCATCCCCGAGCTCGTCGACGCCGGCTTTTGCGTGGGCGCCGCAGCCTACCCCGAAGGCCACATTGCCTGCGAGGATCTCAACCTCTCGGTCGAGCACCTCAAGCAAAAGCAAGACGCCGGCGCGAGCTTCTTTGTGACACAGCTCTTCTTTGATAACGAGTGCTTCTATCGCTTCCGCGAGCTTGCCGACAAAGCCGGCATCACCGTGCCTATCACCGCGGGCATCATGCCGTTTATGGGCAAGTCGCAAATCAGCCGCATGGTCTTTATGTGCGGCGCATCGCTACCCTCCCCCGTCATCAAGATTCTCGCCAAGTACGAGAACGACCCCGAGAGCCTGCAGGCAGCCGGTGTAGATTATGCTGCTCGTCAGCTTTGCGACCTTAAGGAGCACGGTGCCGACGGTCTGCACCTGTACACTATGAACCGTCCTGCAATCGCCGCGACCATTATGGAGCGCCTGGGGTAATGGAAAAACCGCACGTCGATACAACCGTTGTTGAAGTGCCGGCCGACCTTGCGTCGCCGGCGCTTTACCGTATCGACGCTGCCCACCGCCCTCGTGTCGACCGTGCCGAGATGCTGCGGTATCTGGGCTACGGCGGCCAGCAGATTGAGCCCGAACTGTCGCAGCGTATTGAGCTTGTCGTTGAGCGTCTGGAACTGGACATTGAGCCCCGTGGCGTGCGCCGTGTGTTTGCCGTCGATGCCGCAGGCGTCGACGAGCAGGGCGAGCCCTGCATCCGCTTGGTTGGCACCAATGTTGAACTGCGGGGTCGTGATATCTATCGCCACCTTAAGGACGCCCGCTTTGCCGCGCTCATGGCATGTACCCTCGGCATGGAAGCCGAGCGTCGCCTGCGCACCACGGGAGCCCAGCAACCCCTGGAAGGCGCCGTGCTCGACGCCGCATGCTCTGCCTATGTGGAAGCCGCCGTCGAGCAGATGGACCAACAGGTCAAGGCTGCGGCCGCCGCACACGGACTCGCCGGTAACTGGCGCTTCAGCCCCGGCTACGGCGACTGCCCGCTTACGGCCCAGCACTCAATCGTGGCTGCGCTCAACGCCACGCGGCTCATCGGGCTTACCGTCACGCCAACCAGCCTGCTCATGCCCACCAAGAGCGTGACCGCGGTGATCGGTCTGTTTGATGGCAAGGTCCGCGACGCCCAGAGCCGCCCCACCTGCAATATCTGCCGCATGCGCGAGCACTGCCGTTTCCGCGCCGCCCACACCACCTGCTATTCCAGCCATTAGGAGCCCTCGATGTTTACTCCGCTTATCACCCATGATTCCGACGGTACCGCGCTGGCAGCGCCCGTCAATACTGCGCGTTGTAACGGCGCCACGTACAAGACGCGCACGATCGGCGACCTTCGCATTAAGGACGATCGCCTGCGCGCCGCCATCGAGGGCACGGGGCACCTGCTGTTCGATGGCGGCATGGGCACCATGCTGCAGGCGGCCGGCATGAAGGCCGGCGCCCTGCCCGAGCTGCTCAACTTTGAGGAGCCCCAGGTTATCACTGATATTCAGCGTCAGTACGTCGAGGCTGGCTGCGACGTAATCACCGCCAACACCTTTGGTGCCAACGCCCACAAGCTCGACGGTGCCGCCACCGTGGCAGATGTCTTTGCCGCCGCCGTCGCCTGCGCCCGCGCGGCCGGCGCCCACTACGTCGCCGGCGATATCGGTCCCATCGGCGCGCTGCTTCGCCCCTTGGGCACCCTGAGCTTCGACGAGGCCTATGACCTCTTTGCCGAGGAAGTGCGTGCCGGCGTCGATGCGGGTGTGGACCTCTTTATTATCGAGACCATGACTGACCTTGCCGAGATCAAGGCGGCGGTCCTCGCCTGCCGCGAGAACTCCGACCTGCCCGTCTTTGCCACCATGACCTTTGAGGAAGACGGCCGTACCTTCCTGGGAACGAGCCCCGAGGTCGCCGCCATCACCCTCGACGCCATCGGCGCCGACGTCCTGGGCATCAACTGCAGCCAGGGACCGGCCGAACTCAGAGGGCTCGCCGCACGCATGCTCACCGTTACGGACAAGCCCGTTATGGTGCAGGCCAATGCGGGACTGCCCCGCGTGGACGATGACGGCAATACCGTCTTTGACATCCAGGCACCCGAATACGCCGAGGCCGTCGCCGGCATGATTGAGGACGGCGTGAGCGTCGTGGGTGGCTGCTGTGGCACCACGCCCACGCACATGGCGGCACTTCGCACCCTCATCGACAACCACACGCCCAGCCCACGTCACCGCAAGCCCAGTATGTCGGTCACGAGCGCCCAGACGGTCGTGGACCTTCCCTGTGACGGCCACAAGATCGCCGTCATCGGCGAGCGCATCAATCCCACCGGCAAAAAGCGCCTGCAACAGGCCCTGCGCGACGGCGACCTAGACTACGTCGTGAGCCAGGGCATCAGCCAGCAGGAACAGGGCGCCGACATCCTGGACGTCAACGTAGGCCTGCCCGAGATCGACGAGGTCAAGATCATCCAGCAGGCGACCGAGCAGCTCCAGGGCTCCACGCTGCTGCCGCTGCAGATCGACTCCACCGACCCCGCAGCCGTCGAGGCAGCCGTGCGCCGCTACGCCGGCAAGCCCATCATCAACTCGGTCAATGGCAAACAGCAGATCATGGATGAGATCTTCCCGCTAGTCGCCCACTACGGCACCAACGTCGTCGGCCTCACGCTCGACGAGGGCGGCATCCCCGATACCGCCGAGGCACGCTATGCCATCGCCGAGCGCATTGTGGCCGAAGCCGCCCGTTACGGCATCGGCCCGGACCGCATCCTTATCGACTGCCTGGTCATGACCGCCTCGACCAACCAGCGCCAGGCCGAACAGATCCTGCGCGCCATGTCCCTGTGCAAGGAGCGCCTGGGCGTCAAATGCGCGCTCGGCGTGTCGAACATCAGCTTTGGCCTGCCCGCCCGTCCTCTGCTAGGTTCGGTCTTTTTGGCCGCCGCCTTTGGCGCGGGCCTGGACGCCCCCATTATGAACCCGGGCTCCAAGCGCTTTATGGACACCGTCTACAGCTATCGCGTCTTGAGCGTCGAGGACGAGGGCTCGACCGGATACATCGAGCGCTACGCCGGCTGGACCGACCCGTACAAGATCGCCGCCAACCCGGCGGCCGCTCAGTCAGCATCGAGCGATGCCGCGCCTGCCACAAGCACCACCGCAAGTGCCGATGACGACCCCATCCGCCACATGGTCGTCTCGGGCCGCAAGGGCGAAATCGCGGCCGAGACCGAGCGCCTGCTGGCAGATCACGACGCCATGGACCTCATCAACAACCACTTTATCCCCGCCCTCGACGAGGTCGGAGTCCTCTTTGACCAGGGCAAGTTCTTCTTGCCGCAGCTCATGGCCTCTGCCGAGGCCGCGCGCGTGGGCTTCGATACCATCAAGCGCCTGATGCCCGCCGGCGAGATTGCCGACAAGGGTAAGATCTGCGTGGCCACCGTTAAAGGTGACATCCACGATATCGGTAAGAACATCGTTAAGATGCTGCTCGACAACTACGGCTACACCGTCTTTGATCTGGGTCGCGACGTCGATCCGCAAGAGGTGCTTAAGACCGTCAAGGAGCGCGACATTAAGCTCGTCGGCCTTTCGGCGCTTATGACCACCACCGTCGTGGCCATGGAAGAGACCATCAAGCTGCTTCATGCCGAGGTGCCGGGCGTTAAGATCATCGTAGGCGGCGCTGTGCTCACCCCCGAATACGCCAAACAGATCGGCGCGGACTACTACGCCAAGGACGCCGCCGAAAGCGCTCGTATCGCCGAAGAGGTCTTTGGGCAGTAACACAACGGAAACAACCGTGCACCAAAACGTGCCGCATGCGCCACTTGGCACGTGTGGCACGTTAGAATAGATAAGAGTATGCTCGTTTTGGCAGATAGGAGCGCAAGGATGGCGATCACGCCTGCAGAAATCGCGGAAACCCGCGGCATGGTTGAGGAGCAGAACCTCGACATCAGGACCATCACCATGGGTGTTTCGCTCATGGGTTGCGGCGACGAGAACCTCGACCGCATGTGCACGAAGATCTACGACCACGTGACGCACACGGCTGAGCACCTGGTCGAGACAGCCGAGAACCTCGAGCGCGAGTACGGTATCCCCATCGTCAACAAGCGCGTCTCCGTCACCCCGGTGGCGCAGATCGCCGCGTGCTGCAAGGATGAGGACCTCACCCCCATCGCGCATGCCCTCGACCGCGCGGCCGAGACCCTCGGCATCGATTACCTGGGCGGCTTCTCCGCACTCGTCCAGAAGGGCATCGGCGACGCCGATCGCCGCGTCATCCAGTCCATCCCGCAGGCGCTCGCTACCACCAGCCGCGTCTGCTCCAGCGTCAACGTCGCCAGCCTGCGCGCCGGCATCAACATGGACGCCGTGCTTATGGCCGCCCAGACCATCATCGACGCCGCTAAGCTCACGGCCGACCAGGACTCCGTCGGCGCTTCCAAGTTTGTCTGCTTTGCCAATATGGTTGAGGACTCCCCGTTTATGGCGGGCGCCGTCCACGGCGGTGGCGAGGCCGACGCCGTCATCAACGTAGGCGTTTCGGGCCCCGGCGTTATGGCCGCAGCCCTGGAGACGCTGCCCGATTCCGCATCGATGATGGAAGTCGCCGAAAAGATTAAGCAGACCGCCTTTAAGATCACCCGTGCCGGCGAGCTCATGAGCCGCGAGGCCGCCCATCGCCTGGGTGTCGAGAAGGGCATCGTCGACCTGTCGCTGGCCCCCACGCCTGCCATCGGCGACTCCGTTGCCCGCATCCTCGAGATCATCGGTGTTGGCACCTGCGGTGGCCCGGGCACGACCTGCGCACTCGCCATGCTCAACGATGCCGTCAAGAAGGGCGGCGTCATGGCCAGCTCCAGCGTGGGCGGCCTCTCGGGCGCCTTTATCCCCGTGTCCGAGGACGCCGGCATGATCGCCGCCGTCGAGGCCGGCGCGCTTTCGCTCGAGAAGCTCGAGGCCATGACTTGTGTGTGCTCCGTCGGCCTGGACATGATCGCCATCCCCGGTGACACCCCGGTCGAGACCATCGCCGGCATCATCGCCGACGAGATGGCTATCGGCGTCATCAACAACAAGACCACGGCCGTGCGCGTGATTCCCGCCATCGGCAAGGGCGTGGGCGACTGCGTCGAGTACGGCGGCCTGTTTGGCCGTGCACCCATCATGCCGGTGAACCCCAACGCCGGCACCGTGCTTGCCCACCGTGGTGGACGCTTCCCGGCACCGCTGAACTCGCTGAAGAACTAGCTGAGGGGGACTGGCGAGGAGCCCCGGGGAGGGCAAATATATAAGGTCGCCTGCTCGGACAGTCCTGACTCGCACGGAGAGCACATTAAGTGCTCTCCGGCTCGTGCGGAACTCGCGATCGACCTTATATATTTGCCCTCCCCGGGGCTCCCGCACAACGGGACCTCGGTTGAGTTCTATCCCGGTTGCAGTTGCTTCGCTCCTGCACTACATGGTCGATACGGCGGTTTGGCGTTGGATCGGTTCTTTCTGATATATGCTGGTTGCGGCTCTTCTTTTGGGAGGAGTCGCTTTTTTGTTGCTAGGAGGTTGGCCCGTGGTTGATGGGGATGCTCGCTCTGAGCTGCTTTCTGCTGATTGGAATGGCGAATGGATGCGCTTGCAGGCTGGTCGGCGGCGGGCTGATGATTCTTTTGAGTGGGATAAAAGGGCTCGGCATTTTCGGCCGCTTGAGACTGCTCCGTATGCCCGGGACTTTATGAAGCTGCTGGCGTTAAAGCCTGGTGAATCCGTGCTGGATATGGGGTGTGGGGCTGGGTCGATTGCTATTCCGCTTGCGCAAGACGGGCATCCTGTGATTGCTGCCGATTTTTCCCCTGCTATGTTGGGCACGCTTGATGCTGGCATTGAGTACTATGGGCTCGAGGATCGCATTACACCGCTTGAGCTTGCTTGGGATGATGACTGGGATTTGGTTGGACCGGTCGCGAAAGCGGTAGATGTTGCCTTTGCCAGTCGCTCTGTCACCACGACCAACCTAAAAGGCGCGCTTGCCAAGCTTGATCGAACGGCTCGTCGGCGTTGTGCTGTCACGATGGTCGCCAACTCCAGCCCGCGCTATGACCTGCACCTGATGAATGCCATCGGTGCCTCGGTTACCTGCAGTAATGGCTTTGTGTATGCCTTTAATATCCTCATTCAGATGGGTGCCCTGCCGCAGGTTACGTACTTTGAATCGCCTCGTCGCGATACCTTCGATAGCCTTGAGGCGGGAGTGGCAGACTTCTCCCGTATGCTCGAGCACGGTAACGAGGATAAGATCGACCGTCTGCGCGACTACGTCGCTCAGCATATGATTGAGAATCCCCATGCCGGCGAGCCAGGGTCCAAGGGCGTGCCGCAGGGGCGCTACATGCTCGACCACGTCCGCAAGGTCCGTTGGGCGTTTATTGCATGGGAGCCGGTCTCTTCGAGCTGTCCATAGACCGCTTTCGGCTGCCGTACACGTCCGCCTGTAACCCGCGCTGTTCTCCCGCTCGGCATCCGCATTCTTTTTGAACTGGGCAAACACGCCCCACACCACGCCGTTCCTGCGCTATCGTGGGACAGCTCACGTAGATTAAGGCCCCATCGCGGGGCGCCCCATAACATAGAAAGCGAGAACCCATGGCACTGACAGGAGCCCAGGTCAAGCAGCTTCGCAGCATGGCCCATCACCTCAACCCCGCCATCATCATCGGCAAGTCCGACATCAACGAGGGCACCGTCGAGCAGACGGTCGCCTACCTGGAGAAGCACGAGCTCGTTAAGTGCTCCGTACTCGACGGTTCCAGCCTTTCCGCCCGCGAGGCCGCCGAAGAGCTCGCCGACCGCTGCCATGCCGAGGTCGTCCAGGTTATCGGCCGCAAGTTCTCGCTGTATCGCGAGTCCTCGCGCAAGGACATCGAGAAGATTAAGCTCGTCTAAGAGCCAACGATCCGGCGAGCCAATATACATCAAACTTGCGAGCGTCCAAGCAATTCGGACGCTCTTTTTTATCGCTCGACGAGCACGCGGTTAAGCCTGCCCTCCACCAAGCGCTCGTACAGACGCCGCGTCTCGGGCTCGGGCACGCCATTGACCTGCTCCCTCAGGTGATGCATATGCCCACTGTACAGCTCAACGATATCGCGTCGTCGCCCCGCCGCACCGTAGACGCGCATAGCGCAACGCACCATGTCCTCGCGCGCCGTCTCTTGCCGCAACCCCGACTCCACCAGCCATACCGCCGACTGCAGGTCGTTTTCTTCTAGGGCGGCATTCGCGCCCCGAATCATGCAGTCGATATACTTCGATTCCATAATGCGCCGCATACGCAAAAAGTAGGTGGGATTACAGCCATTGGGAACATACAACGGGCCGGCGTAGAGCTGCTCGATCTTAAGGCACAGCTCGATCAGATGGGGTCCGCGCGCACCCGTGCGATTTCCCAAAACTTCGCGGCTTATCTGATCAAACAACCGCACGTCGGTCTTGACGTAATCGCCGTTAAGCCCAATGCACTCGTTTTGGATCAGCACACACGACTTGCCGTCCGGTGTCGGCCCCAAGGCCGAACGCAGGCGCGATATCGTCGAGTACAGATTGTTACGAGCGCTATTGAACTCGGCGTGGGGCCACAGCTCCATAGCCAGCGTCTCGCGGTCGACCAGTGCATCCATGCCCAGCGCAAGCCGCTCGGCAAGCGTCGCCGCTTTCTTGCGGCGCCACATCTTATCCGTGATGGGAAACCCGTCGCGCTCGGCGCGAAACGCCCCAAACATGCGGATCTCGATATGGTCGATGGTATCAACGGCTTCAACCTCGCCGGCCTGGAACAGGCGCTCGCCCTCCCCTTCCAAATCGTCGCGCAGCGAGTACCGCGACAGCTCGCGCACGGGAAGCTTCTTGCGTATCCTGCCCGCCGGCTCGCCCAGACAATGCATGGCAAGGCGCGCAAAGAGCCGATACGATGGCTCTAGAATCCCCGCACGATTCATGGACATCCAGGCCGCAAGATCGCTATCTCGCCCCGCGCAAGCCAAATGCAGCGCCACCATCCAGGCTTCTGCGCCACCAACCTGCGTCTGGCTTATATCGAGTAGCTCCGCTTCCTCGCGCACCGAAACCATCGAGGTGTTACGCAGATATGCCACGCGCTCCAGCAGCAATGCGTTATCGCGCATGTACGCAATCGACTCCTCGGCAAGTTTGAGCACTTGGACCGCACGGAACTTCGCATTAACCGGCCGTCCCTCTGCCAGCGACTGCCAGCCTTCTAGCAACAGGCCAAACAGCTGAATCTGGTTGTCACGCATGCGCACGGCAAAACGATCGAGCTCGTTGAACGCCGCGTCGTCGGTTACCGGCAAGCCGGAAAGGAGCCGCCGTGCCGCCAACACCATGCGCACCCAGATAGCCATCGCCTTAAGCCCACGTACGTCGAGCGCCTCCCGCACCACCGTCATCTCGTCGTCGCGCTCGTCGGTTCCCGCAAACGACCCGTCAAAGAGCTCCACCAGCATGCTATCGGCCCGTATAACAATCCCCACGATGTCGAGCTCGCAATCGTAGGCCCTGCTCGTTTTGAGCTGCTGTAGAACGCCGCCGTCATCTCCCCGTTCGGTCAGGCATCGCTTGATCTCGATATGCGCAGACAACATATCGAGTGCGGTATGGGATGTCTCGATTTCTGGCACGGCCAGGTTCGTAGGGAGCCCAAGCCCGTTGTCCCCATAGCAAACAGCTGTCAGTGTCTGGGCCACCCTCCATGAGACAGGGTCTATTTCGCAGGCCGCCCGTTCGCCCCCGCGCTCGATAACCGATGCCATATAGCGAGCGAGCTTTGTATTGGACACGCTGACCGCTGCCAGATATACGCCGAGCGCCTCGGCGGGCGTTGGCTCTGGAGCCGGATCGTCGGCATCGATCGTGCCCAGCGCCGCTCGGCAGATATCGGCCCCGTGCCCCGTCAGAGCCAGATCGACCCCATACTGCCCAGCAAGTTCAAGGACCGCTTCACGGTCCAAAAAGGCGTCCGCCAGGCCCATCGCCGCATCGCATCGGCCCGCCTTAAGCAAAATCCGGGCCGCCCTCGGAACAAGTTCGGGGCGGACCTCGGCCACCAACTTACGCAAGCGCAAGCGTCCGTTATCCTCCGTGCCCAGACACGTAAAACTCCGCTCGGCGGGATCCAAGCCAAAGATCGGGTAGTCGCGCACAAAATAGGACTGGTCGACCATCGACAGCCTCACCCCACAGGCCTCGAGTTCTGCGATATTGCCCTCGCCCATCAAAACCATGAGACATGCCACGCAAAACAGCGCATTATTGTCGAGCGAAGCCAGATCGGCAAGTGCCGCGCCATATACGTTGACAATCTCGTTTTCGAGCAGACCGGCTACGTCACCTTGGCCATACAGACCCGTCTGCAATGCCGAAACGAGCTCGGGCACGCCCTGCGTGAGCTGATAAAAGTCGAGCGATGTGCTGATCGAAAACGCCGATGCCCACGCCGAATACTCATAGGCATGCACCTTAAGCATCTGCGCATTGATCTTAACCGAATCGCCCAGCCCATGAATCAGCTGACGATTTGAAGGACGGCAGGAGATAAAGACCCCTACCCCCATAGCGCGCAGGCCGCGAATCCTGTCGATGAGGTCTTCGGTATCGTGCTGATCGAGGTTTGGCACATTATCAATCGCGATAAGGGAGTGCGGTTTGTCTTTGAGTTCTTCGGTAACCACCTCGAGCTGCATAAACACCTCGCGCCCAATGGCGCGATCCGCCTCGATAATCCGCACGGGGCCTCGCGTCGGGTCGCATTTAACCTCATGGGTGTACTGCAGCAGCACCGAGGTCTTCCCAAACCCGTCGGGCGCATAAAGAACCACGATGCCGGCCTTTCGGCCCTTGGCGATAAGCTCATTCATCAAGCGTTCGCGTCGCACCATATAGCCTCCGCCCAACGGCATCAGCTCGAGCTCGTCTATACCGCCCAAATCGTTTACCATGCCCGCTCCTCAACTCGACCGTATGGACACTGTAGCCGCAAGACCATACAAGCCGCGCTATGAATAGAGCGACCTTGTGTTTTAGGTTGTCTTTTGGTACGCAAGCGGCAAGTTTTTGTACAGCGAGGGCCGATTGTTATTAATCCCCCGACTAATCGGTCTTTAAGCAGGTAAATGAGCTTGTCAGCTTGTCCCATCTAAGCGGCAGTGTAACGCAGATGAACAAGGTTCAGCCATGTCATTCAACTCGCCTAGCACCCGCTACCGTCTACGACCTTCTAGTGGCATTTTTGCATAGAATCTGGTATGGAATGAATCAAGCTGTTGGGCATCCGGCATTCGTCAAGCTTGCGCCAAGATTTTGGTCAAGCGGGCGGAAAGGGATAGCAAAAAGGCCCCCGCAAAGCGGAGGCCTTAGGCAAGGCTATGTCGAGGTGCAGGATTCGCGCTACTCGCAGAGCGAAAGGGCGGCCTCGTCGGCAACGACAACGCAGTTGGTGTGCAGCTGCAGGATCGAAGCCGGGCACTCGGGCGTAACCGGGCCATAGCACATGTCATGCACGGCCTGAGCCTTGGCCTCGCCGTTGGCGACGACCAGGATCATGCGGGCATACATGATGGTCTGGGTACCCATGGTGTAGGCCTGACGGGGAACATCGTCGATGCTGTCGAACAGGCGGCTGTTGGCCTGAATGGTGCTCTCGGTGAGGTCGACGCAGTGCGTACCCTTGGAGAAGTGGTCATCGGGCTCGTTGAAGCCGATGTGGCCGTTGTTGCCGATGCCGAGCAGCTGCAGATCCGGGTAACCGGCGTCGGCAACGATCTTGTCGTACTCAGAGCAGGCAGCGGCGGCGTCGGGGTTGGAGCCATCGGGCACATGCGTGTTGTTCAGGTCGATGTTGATGTGATCGAAGAAGTTCTCACGCATGAAGTAGTGATAGCTCTGGGGATCGTCGTGCGAAAGGCCGCGATACTCGTCCAGGTTGTAGGTGCTAACCTCGGCAAAGTCGACGTCGCCCTTCGCGTACCAAGCAGCGAGCTGCTTGTAGGCACCGATCGGGGTGGAGCCGGTGGCAAGGCCCAGCACACAGTCGGGCTTGAGGATAACCTGCGCCGAGATGATATTAGCGGCCTTGCGGCTCATATCCTCGTAGTCTTTAGCTTTAATGATCTTCATTACGCGTCCTTTCTCGTACAAGAGAGGCAAGGCTCCCTTACAAGCACTTGCCCGCGGCCCGCGTCGGCCGCAACCAACGTGTGCGGCCACCAGGGCGAGGTCGCGTAATGTATGTGTCTCGTGTCTAACCGCGTCGAGGCCCCTGCCCGTCCACGGTGACCCGAAGCTGTTTAGCCTCGGACAAATCCCATCTTGCCACGGAGGGCGTCCTCTTTCAAGGGCGCCCTCCGTAAACGTGTTTGAATTGTAGGCTAATGGCCACGTGCACTTGCTAGCGCTCGCGAGCAACGATGAGCTGATCCATCTCCTCGACATGCACGCCAACGGAGCCCTTGATGCTCGAGAACTCAACGGAGTTGCACACCAAGATGGGAACCGTCACATCGTAGCCCTCGGCAGCAATTGCCTCGCGATCGAACTCAATGAGCACATCACCCTTATGGACGATGTCACCCACTTGCGCATGTACGGTAAAGTGCTTGCCCTCGAGCTGAACAGTGTCCAAACCAACGTGGATAAGCACGTCCAGACCATCGACCGTGTTAAGCGCAACGGCGTGTCCCGTGGGAAAAATAGCCTCGACCTTGGCATCAGCCGGTGCAATCACACGCGTTCCGGTGGGCCGAATCGCCACGCCCTGGCCCAAAAGGCCGGTGGCAAACGTCTGGTCGTTTACCTCGGAAAGCGGAATGACGTCGCCCGAGATGGGAGCATCCAGCGTAAGGACTCGACCACGCATACCAAAAGACCTTAGGACTTTAGTGAACATGCTCCCCCTCGGACATACCAATCAATCAAAATAACCTTAACAGTTTACCACTTGGCAACGGTTTTTGACCATTAGGGAAGTTCGCGCTTGACAACCTCGACGATGTCGTCGACAACGCGCTGGGTCAGCTCGTGCGTCTCGGCCTCGGCCATCACGCGGACCAGCGGCTCGGTACCGCTCGGGCGCACCAGAATGCGGCCGCGGCCGTCAAGCTCCTTCTCGGCAGCAGCGACGGCATCCCAGATGGGCTGGCAATCGTCCAGACCGGCCTTGTTGTCGGAATGCACGTTGACGAGTACCTGCGGGTACTTCTTCATAATGCCGGCAAGGTCGGTGAGGGTACGACCGGTGCGCTTGAGCACGGCCAGCAGCTGCAGAGCCGTCACCAGGCCGTCACCAGTGGTGTTGTGCTCCAGGAAGATGATGTGGCCGGACTGTTCGCCGCCGATGACGGCGCCGTCCGCGAGCATGCGCTCCAGAACGTAGCGGTCGCCCACGGCGGTCTGAACCATCTCGAAGCCCTGCTCCTTCATAGCGATGGAGAAGCCCAGGTTGCACATGACGGTCGAGACGATCTCGGAGTTGGCGAGCTTGCCGCGAGCGGCGAGGTCAGAACCGCAGATAGCCAGGATATAGTCACCGTCGATCTCATTGCCCTCGCTGTCCACGAACAGTACGCGGTCGGCGTCGCCGTCGTGGGCCAGACCGATGTCAGCATGGGTGCGCAGCACGAGCTCGCGCAGGGGCTCAAGGTGAGTGGAGCCGCACTCGACGTTAATGTCGGTGCCGCAGTAATCAGTGTTG
Source organism: Collinsella sp. (assembly GCA_046995905.1). Taxonomy (GTDB): domain Bacteria; phylum Actinomycetota; class Coriobacteriia; order Coriobacteriales; family Coriobacteriaceae; genus Collinsella. The sequence continues at coordinate 678,554 of JBKXET010000001.1, read as the reverse complement.
ATGGCATGGACCGTGGCACCCAGGCGCTGCAGCGCGGCGGGCGTAGTCTGGCAGGAAGCACCGTGACCGCAGTCGACGGCAACGACCAGGCCGTCGAGCCTCAGGCCATCAAGCGTATCGATGGCGTGGTCGACGTATGCCTTGCGGGCGTCCTTCATCTTGATGATGTGGCCCACGCCGGCGCCAGTCGGCAGCGTGTCGGCAGCCATGGCTTCCTCGGACATGACCCAGGCGCTGATCTCTTCCTCGACAGCATCGGGAAGCTTCATACCCTTGCGGCTAAAGAACTTGATGCCGTTGAACTCCGGCGGATTATGCGAAGCAGAGATGACGATGCCGCCGTCGAGCTCGTTTTGAACAGTGAGCAGTGCCACGGCAGGCGTGGGGATGACGCCGCAGCAATGCGGGCGGCCGCCCTCGGCCATAATGCCGGCGGTCAGAGCGCTCTCGAGCATGGTGCCCGAAAGACGCGTGTCGCGGCCGATGCAGATATCCGGACCAAGAAACTTGGTCGCCGCGCGGCCCAGGCGAAACGCGAGGTCGCACGAGAGGCCGGCATTGGCGACGCCACGAACGCCGTCGGTACCGAAGATGTTCTGGGGCATAGGATCGCTCCTTCCCTAGCAGGCGATATGCAACCGCCCGCCCTAGTCGAAAAAGAAAAGCGGGACCCGCCGAGGAATCGGCAGGCCCCGCTTGTACATTGTATCTCGAAAGGAGATAAAACCTTAGCGCTTGGAGAACTGGGGAGCGCGGCGGGCCTTCTTGAGGCCGTACTTCTTGCGCTCGACCACGCGAGCATCGCGCGTAAGGAAACCGGCCTTCTTGAGGTCAGCACGGTAATCGCCAGCGTTCAGAAGAGCGCGAGCGATGCCCAGGCGCAGAGCGCCGGACTGACCGGAAATGCCGCCGCCATCGCACAGAGCGATAACGTCGAACTGACCGGCGGTGTCGGTCACCTTGAAGGGAGCAAGGGCGTTCTCAACGAGCTGATGACGGCCGAAATACTGCTCGGCATCACGCTTGTTGATGGTCACCTTGCCGGTGCCGGGGACGAGACGGACGCGGGCGACGGCGTTCTTACGACGGCCGGTACCCTGGTAGACAACGGTGTTCTCAGCCATCTTTAAGCCTCCAGCTCAATCTTCGTGGGGTTCTGGGCAGCATGCGGATGCTCGGCACCAGCGTAGACCTTAAGCTTGGTCATCTGGGCACGGCCGAGGGTGGTCTTGGGCAGCATGCCGCGAACGGCGCGCTCGATGACCTTCTCCGGGTGCTTCTCCATAGCCTGGCGGAAGTTCTCAGCCTTGAGGCCGCCGTTGTAGCCGCTGTGGCGATAATAGGTCTTCGTGTCGGCCTTATTACCGGTAAGCTGGACCTTATCGGCGTTGATGACGACAACGAAGTCGCCGCAGTCGCTGTTGGGCGTGAACTGGGGCTTGTTCTTACCGCGCAGGATCATTGCGATCTGGGTGGCAAGACGGCCCAGGACAGCACCATCGGCGTCGACGAGAACCCAGTTGCGCTGGACCTCGCCCTGCTTGGCGTAGTGAGTCGATTTCGAAATCACTTAGACTCCTCCATGTACAGTACGTGTTGTTACAGAGATTCACGGGGCTCTGCAAGTAACCCGTCTATATTACCCCGCTCGCCGCCCGAGTCAACAGGTATTTTGGCTCCGACCAGAGTTTCTGCACATGTCATCCACGAGCTGTGATTTTCCAGCTCTTTAGCTGTTGTCATTTTTTGAGGGTTCGCCGTCGTTAGCGCTCAACGAACTCTTGGATTTCCGCGAGCAGGCGCTTTGCCTCCTGACGGCCCTGGACATACAGGTCCAAAAGCTTTGCCGAATCGTGCTCGACATGGCCGACCTCGACCGGCTTTTGCGGAGCGACGACCAACGCACGGCCCTCGCGCTCATACTTCCACAGGTGCATGCGCTGGATGTTGTAACGGTCGTGGCGCGTCTCGATAGCCTCGAGCAGATAGGGGTAGTCGGCATAACGCGCACGCGCGGCCGGCAAAAACTCGTAGGGTTTTTTCTCGTACGAGCGGTCCTGCGTGACGATGACGACCGCACGGTCGAAGCCCGCCTCCTCGAGCACATGCTCGATGGGGACCGAATCGGCAACGCCACCGTCGACATATTTGTGCCCGTCGATCTCGACCGGAGGCGTCACCAGCGGCAACGAAGTCGAGGCGCGCACGGCGTCGAGATCGAGCACGGCGCTTTTGACCGGGAGGTACGTGGCGGTTCCAAAGAGCATGTCCGTCGCGACGGCGTACATCTCGATGGGGCTCGCGTCGAACGTCTCGTTGTCAAAGGGATCCAGGCGGTCCTGGACATCGTTGAAGATAAAGTCGTAACCCACGATGGAACCCGTGGACGCAAACGATGCGGCGCCCATGAAGCGATTGTCATTGCAGAAAGCCAGGTTGATGCGGTTGGCACGGCCGATCTGGTGCGACTTGTAGTTCACGCCGTTGAGGGCGCCGGCCGATACGCCATATACCGCCGGAATCTCGACGCCGGCCTCCATGAGAACGTCGAGCACGCCCGCAGTAAACTGCCCGCGAAAACTACCGCCCTCCAGGACGAGCGCGACCTTGCCGGCGTTCTTTGCCTTATCTTCTGCAGTCATGTTGACCTCCTGCGATTGCGTTTTGGCTTTCTTCTACCCAGTTTTGGGATGGCGAGCGCGCAGGTTTTTCGAGGCGGCAGGTGAAGCGGAAAGTGCGTCCCAGTTTGAGGCGGGATTCCGGGATGCGCTTTCCGCTTGGACCGTCATTGGGAAAGCGCATCCCGTTCTGAGCGCGGATTCCGGGATGAACTTTCCGCTAGCCATTCATTTGGAAACTGCATCCCATTCCGAACGAGGATTCCGGGATGTACTTTCCGCTTGAGCTGCCATTGGGAAAGCATATCCCACTCTACGGCTCGATTCCGGGTCGCAGTTTCCGCTTGAGGCATCATCCGGAAACTGCGACCCAGTCTGAGCGCGGATTCCGGGATGCGCTTTCCGCCCGGGCTGCCATTGGGAAAGCGTGTCCCGGCCTGCGTTGACGCGGCGTTTTCTTTACGCTCGCGTCCTGCGCAGAGTTCGATTCTCCGCGGTACGGGGGGATCCGTTGATGTGGCGCATGGCAGGCTGAGATTCGATAACATCGCATCTATATAGGGTTGAAGCTTTGCGCGGAGAATCCGCGTGTTCGCTTCGCGAACCCGCACCGGCTTCGGCCGCCTGCCGGCGTCCTCGCCCGCTCGCTACAAACGCTCCGCGTTTGTTTAACGCTCGCGCCCTGCACAGAGTTCGATTCTCCGCGGTACGGACTGGAAATAAAAAGGCAGGTAGATACGAATATCTACCTGCCTGTTGCTTATGGTGGAGGCGCGGAGAATCGAACTCCGGTCCACGAAAGCCCCCTGATTGGCGTCTCCAAGCTCAGTCGCTGGTTTTGTCTAGGACGCTTTGCGCGCAGCGACACGCTCGCGGCGTCCTAATCGGTTCGGTCTTAGCCTGCGCCATACCGATTACGTGCGCAGGAGCATTCCCCTAAAATGACGTCGCGCCGGTGTCGGGGAAATCACCGGGTTGACGCGCCGCTATAAATTAAGCAGCGAGAGCCATAGGCTCAAAAGAAGAGTTGTTGTCAATTCAATTTGACGGTACCCCTGTTTAACGAGGCGAGGAGACCTCGGCTTGCTTCCTCTCTCAGAGCTATCGTGTCGAAACCAGTCGCCCCCGAATGTCGGGAAAGTCTGGATGGCATTGGGCACGAGCACCCAACACCCGTCGACTTTTCAAGGAACATACGGGGCGAGCCCCGCTTGTGGAGTGTTATCTTACCACGTTCTGAAAGCGTACAGCTGTTCTATGCACGAGCTGTGAAGACCCCAATGTGCGCCGCACTTCGCACTTTTGCTACCGATCGCGTCACTTATATTTTCGCCAAGCAAAATTGACCCGTCGAAAGGACCGCTATGGATACCAAGCAGCAACTCGTCAATGCCCTCGCAGGCCTGGGCTCAACCATTACCGAAGCTATGGATGTCATCGAAGGCTTTGTCCCCTGCGGACATCCCGCCCTCACGGTATCGAACGCACTCGTCGCGCTGGACGCCGACGATGATGCTGCTCTCGCCCAGCAGCTCGAGACCGTTGAGGGTTTTATCGACCATGTGAGTGAGAACCGCGGCGTGTCCGCCTACCACGACATCGAGGTCGAGCTCGTGGGCCCCAAGGCCGATCTGCTCGCAGCAATCCGCGAGGTAGGCGCCCTTATGCAGACCGCAGGCGTCAAGAACACCCAGGTCAACGAGTGGGTCTACCGCAGCCTGGCAGCACTCGACAGCTCCGACGAAAAGGCAGCCGAGCAGCTCGCAGAAGTCCCCATCATCAAGGCAGCACTTTTGTAATTAGAGGATGCGCACCCTTCGGAGCGTCGACGTTCCGAAGGGTGCGCAGATAGTCAGACGCTAGTGGGATACCCGCCCACTACGTTCGGCCAAAGCCAGAATCGGCATCATTTGGCGTGGCGTTTTTGCTGCAATATCGGCATGTTCGAGCAGCTTGCGATCGTTGGTCACCAAGTAATCGACCTGCGCGCGCCTGCGCGCGGCGAGCACCAAGTTGTCCTCGTAATCGCGATGGAGCGCTAAGTATTTGTCGGCCAGCCAAAGGTCCGATGCATCTGCGCCCACGGCTGTGGCGTTTTCGGTCATGTTGCGGACAAACGCCAACGCCGCATCGCCAATTGCGCGGGCAGACGCCTCGTCGAGCGCTCCCCCGTTGGCCAGAACGCTGCGCTTTAATTCGTGCTGGACAACGTACAGCACGTCCTTGGCGATGTGCACGGGAAAGAACAGTGACGCACCCGACTCCGCAGCCTGTCCGATAAAAGCCCGCGCGGCAAGCGACTCAACATGATCGACGCAAAACGAATCGACCCACACGTTGGCATCTACCATGATCTTGAGAGGTTCCCCGTTCACAGGATCATCCCCTTTTGGCGATAGCGTTCGTCCATGGCCTCCGCATAGACCGTATCCCAATCGCGGTCAGCGGACCCGGGCGACGCAGCGATACCCAAGTTCGCATAGAGCTGATCCGCGGTCGCCCACGACGCGGCAAACGGGGACTCGGGCGCGATGGCTTGCCGCCGATCGTCGACGGCAGCGAGCACTTCCTCGCACTGGCCACCGCCCTGCGCGACCTTGGCCACAACCTTTTTGATGAGCTCGGGCAGCGACCCGCCCGAGAGCCGCAACGCCTCCTCGGCACGGTCCTTGACCTGGCGATCCACGCGAACATTCACTTGCGCCATGCCGCTAACAGCACCCACGTCAATCACGCTCCCTTCACTTGCTAGCCTCGCTAGCACTACTATATAGAGAAGCTAGCAAACGGTCAAACGCAAAAGGCCTGCGCCCAGGCGGCAACGGTGCCGTCCGGACGCAGGCCAGATAACGTGGGTGAACACGCCCGCTAGCGCAGGTACGCTTTCGCGTTGTTAAGACTGTAGGCGATCGTTGAGCCATTGTGCAGCAGCGACGACGTCTGCGGCGTAATCGTGCCGGTAATGCCAAGCGCCAGCAGCGCCGAGTTGGTGAGCATCACCTTGGAATACGAACTCGTCAGACGGTCGATGAGTCCCTGGCTCATGCGACGCAAGCGCACGATCGCCGCGAGGTCCGTATCGGCCAGGATGATATCGGCGACTTCTTTGGCGATGTCGCTTCCGCCGCCCATGGCCAGGCCCACGTCGGCCAGACCCAGCGCCGGCGAGTCGTTGACGCCGTCGCCCACCATGGCAACACGACGCCCCTCGCGCTTGATCTGCTCCACGTAGGCGTACTTGTCCTCGGGCAGCAGCTCGGCCTTAAACTCGTCGACGCCCGCCTCGCGCGCGATGCGCTCAGCTGTGCGCTCGGAGTCGCCCGTGAGCATGACCACGTGCTTTACGCCCAGCGCATGCAGGTCGGCAATGGCCTCGCGCACGCCAGGTTTTAGCGGGTCCTCGATGCCGAGCACACCCACAACCGTGCCGTCGACAGCCAGATAGAGCGGCGACAGGCCCTGCATCTGGGACTCGATGCGCTCCTTGATGTCGGACTCCAGCTGCGCGCCTTCGTCTTCAAACACAAAATGCGCCGAACCGATGATCGCTCGGCGTCCCTCGATGGACGAGGCAATGCCGTGCGCCACGATGTACTCGACGGCGGCATGGCGCTCGCGATGCTCGAGCCCGCGCTCGCCCGCGGCGTTGACGACGGCACGCGCCACCGGATGCGGGAAATGCTCCTCCAGGCAGGCGGATAGGCGCAGAACCTCGTCCTCGCTCCAGCCATCGGTCGTGAGCACGCAAGCCAGGCGTGGCTGGGCTTCGGTGAGTGTGCCGGTCTTATCAAAGACGATGGTGTCGGCCTTGGCAAACGACTCAAAGTACTTGGCGCCCTTAACCATAACGCCCATCTTGGCAGCGTCGCTCATGGCGGTCATAACGGCGACCGAACCCGTGAGTTTGAGTGCGCACGAGTAGTCGACCATCAGCGCCGCGGAAGTCTTGATGAGGCTGCGTGTGGTGAGCGCGACCAGGCCCGCGAGCAAGAAGTTCCACGGAACGATCTTGTTGGCAAGGTCCTCCATGTGCGACTGGCCCTCGGATTTGAGCGAGTCGGCCGTCTGCACGAGCGAGACGATCGAGCGCAGTTTGGTCTGGGCCGTATTGGCGCGCACGCGCACCAGGATGCTGCCGTCCTCGACGACGGTGCCGGCGAACACGTCGTCGCCCGCGCTGCGCTCGACGGCCAGCGGCTCGCCGGTCAGGGTCGCCTGGTTGACCATGGCGCTCCCCTGCTCAACCACGCCGTCGATGCAGATGGACATGCCGGTGCGCACGGCGACCAGATCGCCGGGCTCAAGCTCGGTGGCCGCAACGCTCACCTCGGTGTCGCCGACAACCTTTTGTGCCTTGTCGGGCACGTCGAGCAGCGAGTTGATGAGCTCGTTTTCGCTCATGGCGCGTGTGTAGTCCTCGAGCAGCTCGCCCACGTTGAGCAGGAACATTGTCTGACCTGCGGTATCGACGTCACGCTTGACGAACGAGATGCCGATGGCCGACGCGTCGAGCACGGGAACGGTCAGGCGCGGCTGCGCGAGCTCGCGGAGAGCGGCACGCAAAAAGGCCATGTAGCCGGCCACAACAAAGACGGCACGCAACGGCGTGGGCAAAAACCAACGGCGTGCATAATGGGCGCCGACGAGCGTGGCCAGATCCATAACCAGCTTGTGCTTACGCGGCTCGAGCTGCATCACGTAGCCCGACTTGGCATCGGCGATGGCTTGGGCATCGAGCGCGCCGACGGCGGCAAGCACGACATCGCGGCGCGACTCGTCATATTCGAGCGCCATCTGGCCGATACGACCGTAGACGCGTACCTTGTGCACGCCGTCGATTTCGCCGCTGAGCTTTAGAAGCGCATCGAGATCGCTCTCTGGCACAGGACCCGCCAACTGGAGGCGGGTCCTGCCGGGGATCTCGCTGATAATCGAGAATCTCATAGTTTGTGCCTGGGAGCGCTACTCGGCCGCGTTGTCCGCGCCAGCCTCGCTCTGGGTGATATAGGCAGCCTCGGCAACCATGTCGTCGACATTGGCCTTGGCCTGCTCGACCATGTCCTGGTAGCCGTTCTTGATGCGCATGCCGCACGCGATGCCCTGCACGCAGGCATTCTTTACCGGAGCGCTGGTGAGCAGCTTGATGCCGGCCGTGCCAAGCAGAAAACCGCCACCGACAAGCAGAGTGTTGAACGTGGACTTCTTCATGATGTCTCTCCCTTTTCCGCAACAACTGCGGCACGGTGCCTTAGCACCCGAGTTGATAAGTTTGCTCGAGCACACTTTTGGGAAATAGTTTAGTTTATCTAACAAATCAGGTCAACAACGGTTAACTTTTTGGAAACTATGGGGCTCAAAATGCCCAGTTTTTGGCGATCCGTTCGCCATGGCGCACTTCCACGACCCAGGAAAAGGGCCCTCCCCACCCCTGCGAATTGAGGTCTAATACTTTTCCCGAGAAGTGAACGAGCAAAATCGGACCCCCGAAGCATCCGCATTTTTTCGCAGCAAAACCGACGCTCCTATAAGTTGTCAATAGGCAGTTTGCGGGAGCGCTCCCTTCAATTCGCACAGGAGCTCGTAATACCTCCTCTCCAGTTTCGTCGACCGCCGTCTCCCATGTTCCAGGTGACCGAGTGAGGCCGCGGACATGCCGAGCCCCGCGGCGGCCTGCTTCTGGGTCACCCGCATCGCCTTGCGCATCTTCGCGAGCTCGGGGCCTTCCGGCGCGGCGCCGTCGGGATTCGGGTCCATGAGCACGCGGTACACCTCCCGCGCTATGTAGCGCTTCAGGCAGCGGACCGCCTCCTCCGGGACTTCCCCTCGGAGGTTCGCCTCGCCACGTACCTCCTCGTCCTCTCGTCGTATGCCATGCGCTTGATCGCGATCTCGTAGAGCGCCCAGTTCGCCTGCCGGTTGCCGCCGCGGTTGAGCCTGTGCCGCTCCGTCTTCCCGCTCGACGCGGGGATCGGGGAGACGCCGCACAGCATCGAGAACGCCGCCTCGCCCTTCAGCCTGCCGGGGTTGTCGCCGGCGGCCACGACCAGGGCGGCGGCGGTCGTCGTGCCGCAGCCCTCGATGCCGAGCAGCGCGGGCGCGTTCGCCTCCAGCAGCGCGCGGATGCGCTCGTCGAGGGACTCGACCTGGCTGCGGGCCTCCTTCCAGACCGCCGCGACGGACCGCAGCGAGGCCAGCACGCTCTCCTCGAGCGCGTCGCCCGCCTTCCTCCGCGCGCGAGCAGCGGCATGAGGTCCTTCGGCCGCTCGCGGCCCCTGAACCGCTCCCTCAGGGCGCCCGGGGCCGTCGTGAGCATCGACTTCGCGCAGGCCACGCAGGACGTGGACGTCGCGACGGCCAGCCTGCGCGCGACGTAGAGCTGGCGCACCGCCTCGACCCAGCCGTCCTGCGACTTCGGCACGGAGCAGCCCCTCCCGGACGCCGCCTTGCGCGCCGCGCGCTCGGCGTCCAGCGGGTCGCTCTTCCCCTCGCCGGGCCTCGCCTTGTCCCTCTTGGGCCTGAGCACCTCGACGACGTTGTACCCGAGCTCCACGAGCCTCCTCGTCAGCCCGGCCCCGTACGATGCCGTGCCCTCGACGCCGACGACCATGCAGCTCCCCGGGTCGCCTATCGCCTCCGCCAGCCTGTCGTAGCCCTCGGGGTCGGCCCCGAAGCTCCCGCTCCAGATCTTCCTCCCGAGGCCGTCGAGCAGGCACAGGACATGCACGTCCTTGTGCGTGTCGACGCCCGCGATGACCGTTTCGCCTTCCATTTTCGCTCCCCTCGGTCTGCCGCCTGCTCCGCGCCCGGGTCTCCCAGACATTGCACTGACGGGAGCGCTACAATCAAGTTGCCTTATCCGATTGTCCGCGCTCATGCTCCTATTAGGTCATGGCAGGACTCCGGGTCGCGGAAGCCGGGGCGAGACAGGTCGGATTTGAGGACGGCCGAAGAGGCGTCAGCAGGTCAGTGGGTCATCGTCCCGGCGTTCAGCATCAGGGTAGCGCTGCGACGCGGAAATCGCGCGCTGTTGACGCGCCCCCGCAGTGCCCGCTTCCCCCAAGGACAATTATCAGTGCAGGAAAAACTCGACAAAAACCGCAGGAAACCGACTCCAGAAAGTGTCGACGCTTAAGGGGTCCAAAAAAGGTCGTTCACTTCTCGGGAAAAATATTAGACTGCGATTTCCACCACCCCCGCAATGTGACAAAGGGACAGTCCCTTTGTCACATTGCGGATGCCTTCATCAGATCTGCCAGGCAGCCGCTTCCTTTTGCAGCGCAACCATGCGGGCGAATTCTCCACCTGCCGCCTTGAGCTGCGCCGGAGTGCCCTGCTCGGCAACCACACCATCCTTGAGTACAACGATTTTGTCGGCATTTTCCACCGTACGCATACGGTGGGCGATCACGATTACCGTCTTGCCTGCGAGCAGGCGGGAGAGCGCCTGCTGCACCACGGTCTCGTTCTCCACATCCAAACTCGCCGTCGCCTCGTCCAGCAACACGATCGGCGCGTCTTTGAGCAGCGCGCGGGCGATGGAGATGCGCTGGCGCTCGCCGCCGGACAGCTTGGAGCCATTCTCGCCGATCATGGTGTCATAGCCCTGCGGCATGCGGCTCACAAACTCGTCGCAGTTGGCGGCACGCGCGGCAGCAAGCACTTCCTCATCGGTGGCATCGCGACGTCCAAGACGGATGTTTCCCATCACCGTGTCGTCAAAGAGTAGCACGTCTTGGAACACAATAGCGTAGTCGCGCAGCAGCACCTCGGGATCAACGCTCGCAACATCCACGCCACCCACGGTGACCGTGCCTTCGGTAGCATCCCAAAAGCGCGCGGCCAGGCGGCTCACCGTAGACTTACCGGAACCCGAAGGACCGACCAGTGCCGTGACCTCGCCTTCCTTGGCGGTAAAGCTCACATCGGTCAAAACCTTCTCGCCGGCGCGTCCGTCGCTGCCCGCACCATAGCCAAATGCCACGTGATCGAACACCACGTCATGACCCACGGGTTCAAACTGCTCGCTGCCCCGCGCCACGGGCTCCTCCATGATGGAGCGCATGCGCTTGGCCGACGACTCGGCGGCAAACAGCTCGGACATCAGCATCAGTGCCTGATCGAAGGGCGCATAGATGCGGCTCACCATGAGCAGGAAGGCAAACATCACCAAAAAGTCGACCTGGCCGGAGGCGACCATCGCAGCGCCCGTGACCAACGTGGTGGCAATCCCCAGGCGCAGGATGGCAAAGGCGGAGTTGACCAAAAGCCCATTGGCGAGCTCGCCTTTGGTGGTCTCGCGCTCCTCGGCATCGATCACGGCGTTGAGTCCCTCAAGATAATGGGCCTCCTGGTTGGTGGCGCGGATCTCGCGAACGCAGTCGAGCGTCTCTTGAATCGCCTCGGTAACCTTGACCTTCTCGGCGCGCACGCGATCGAACACCGAGGTCATGGGGCCGCGTGTTAGATACAGCACGGCAAAGGCCACGGGAACGCTCCAAAACGCCGCGATCGCCAGCTGCCAGCAAAAGAACAGCGATGCCACGAAGACAATGGCGCTTGCGATGATGGCACCCCAAAGCTCTCCCAGCACGTGGCTGTAGGCGTGCTCCATGGCCTGGACGTCACCCATGATGGTCTCGGTTAAATCGGCCAGATCACGACGGCCAAAAAACGACAGCGGCAGTTTGCGCAAGCGCTCGGCAATCTCCATACGCTGCTTGCCGCACTCCTCGTAAAAGATGCAGTAGGTGTAGTAATACTGCTGCCAGTTAGAGGCAAAGAGCAGTACGAAAAAGATCACGAGGCCGCCCACGATCGGCAGGGCATCCGGCAGGTCAGCCCCGCTGGTGAGATGCTCGACAAAGCCGGCCATAACCAGGAATAAAAAGCCCATGCCGGCCATGGTAATGAGATTGGTGAGCGCGGTCCAGAAAATGCCGCGTTTTACGCCGGCGACGCCTTTATCGGATAGGAAATACTTCTTTTGGAATGAGGCGAACATTTAGGCCTCGCCTCCCTTCGTGACGGCGGCATCCGCGGTCGCTGCAGTGATTTTCCAGCTCGCGGCCTGTTCGTATTCGGCCCACATCTTGGCATACAGACCGTTTTGGGACAGCAACTCGGCATGGGTACCCGATTCCTGCACGCTGCCTTGGTTGAGCACCACGATTTGGTCTGCGCCCACTACAGTCGAGAGTCGGTGCGCAATCATAATGACCGTGCGGCCCGCCGCCAGCTTGCTAAAGGCGCGCTGGATGAGCGCCTCGTTCTCGGGATCGGCAAACGCCGTGGCCTCATCGAGCACCACGACAGGCGCGTCTTTAATGATCGCGCGGGCGAGTGCCACGCGCTGGACCTCGCCACCCGAAAGATATGCCCCGCCGGCGCCGAGCATAGTATTGATGCCCTGTGGGAGCTTGGCCACAATGTCGTCGCACTGAGCTGCGGAGAGGGCCGCACGCACTTCGTCGTCAGTGGCCGTAGGCTTGGAGGCGCGCACGTTATCGGCAAGTGTTTGCCGGAACAGCTGGTTGGTCTGGAACACGAAGGCGACCTGGTCCATAAGCTCGTGCGGATCCATATCGCGAACGTCCACGCCGCCTACGAGCACTCGACCCGAGGAAACATCCCAAAAACGCGGGATCAGGCTTGCGCAGGTTGACTTACCGCCGCCCGAGGGACCCACCAGCGCAAGGGTGCTACCCGCGGAAACGCTAAAGCTCACATGGCTAACGGCAGGTGCTTCGGCACCCTCGTACGTAAAGCTCACGTCCTCAAATCGCACGTCGCCGCCGGCAGGGTGCTTGGGTTGGGCGGGCACGGAGAGCTGCTTGGATTCCATGACGCTTCGAATACGAGCCAGCGAATCGGCACTCATCTGAGAGGCCTCGCCCACAAACATGAGCTTGGTCATGGCCGTCGGCACCACGGCCGAAAAGATCGCGTAAAACGTGAAGTTGGCCATAAAGTGCGCGAAGTCCGTCTCGCCCGGCGCCAACAGCAATGCCACGGGCAAGAGAAATGCCACAAGGCCATTGAGCGCGGTAAGGTTGAGCACCTGCGGACCTCGGCAGAACGTGCCCGCATAGTTTTGCGCCATGTCGGCGTATTCGGCGATCGCGTCGTGGAACGCCTTAAAGGAATAGGCCGTCTGCTGAAACACCTTGACCACGGGAATGCCGCGTACGTATTCGGTACCGGTCTTGTTCATCTTGACCAGCGCGCCCATGTAGGCCTTCATAAACTCGCCGCCCTTGCCGCCCATCATGGTGGCCATGGCGCCAAGCGAAACGACGACCGAGATAAGGCATGCCGCGCCCAAACGCCAATCGAGAGCGAAAAGCAGCACGAGCAAGCCCACGACCATGGCAGTGGCGCCTGCGATATCAGGCAGCATGTGTGCGAGCAAAGTCTCGGTGGAGGCGGCGCATCCGTCTACAACACGACGCAGCTCGCCGGTGGCATGCGTGTCAAAGTAGCCAAGCGGCAGCTTAAGCAGGTGCTCGCTCGTAGTCTTGCGAATATTGGACGCGCAGCGAAACGCGGACAGGTGCGTGCACATGAGTCCCACGAAATAGACCACGATGCTCGCCAGCGCAAAACCCACGGCCCACCAGCCATACATCGCGATATCGGTGGCTTCGCTCCAGTTAGGTGCCACGGCGATCAAATCGCGCGCGACAAGCCAAATGCACACGTACGGGCCAAAGCTCAGCAGCTGCGAGAGCGCCGAGAGCGCCATGCCCAAATACGTTAGGAATTTGCGGTCACCGGCATATGCAAGCAGCTCGCCGATACCACCACCTTCCTTTTTTGATCCCTTTGCCATGAGATTCCTTTCTAACGGCTTGAGAGTTAACCGTAATGAACTTATCATTGACGTGTTAGCCATGGCTCACAATCAAGCAAGGCATGGACGTTTCTGCAAAGGAAAGGGACGCTTTTGCAAATACGGCGGGCAGCGACCGACATAACCGAGCTCTACGCACCGCAGTTTGAGCAGTTTGGCCTGGAGCTTACCGGCAAGGGCGCCGTCTTTACCGGCGAGGTGGCAAACGACCGGGCGCACGGCCGCGCATGGATCATGCCTCTCTCCCCTGCCTGCATCGTCATGGAGCATTTCATCACCCCGACGCACGATATGTACCTGGCCGAATACACACCCGAGCCATACGCCTGCGTGAGCCAAATCAGCAGCGCCACGCTCACCTGCATGCCCGAGGCTGGCATAACGCCCGCGAACCTTAAACCCTTGCATGGACCGTGGCCAAACAATGCCGTTTGCAGCTTTATCCAAGATAGCTGTGGCGAGGAATTAAGCCCGCTGTTTGCGGGGGAGCTCTATCACTCGTGCTCGGTGCTCTTTTTGCCTGGATATTTTGACGAACTGGAGCACCGCTATCCCACCGAGTTCACGGGAATCTTTGAGGCGTTTGCCGAGCCATGGCACGAGGAAGCGACGTCTGCCATCTGCCACACGCTGCGCCGGATTAACGAGGAACGCGCCCGCACCGTAGGCGGACACGTCTATATGCAGGGCATCGTGGAGACCATGGTCGCGGAGCTCGCCTGTTCGCGCGCGGCCCACAAGCAGGCGCGGCAGGCGGCAGACACACGCGCCAGCATAACCATTGCCGAAGAAGCAACGGCAATGATTGAGCGCGCGCTCGACAAAGGCAGACGTGTGGGTGTCAACGAAGTGGCCGAGAGGCTCTACACAAGCCGCTCCAAACTATGCGCCACCTTTAAGGCCCAAACCGGCGAGTCCCTGGGCGCCTACATTCGCAGACGCCGTATGGAGCGAGCGCAGGACCTTTTGGCAGATAGCGCGCTCACGATAGCGCAGGTGGCAGAGCGTCTAGGCTACCCTCAGCAGGCCGCCTTCGCCCAAGCGTTCAAACAATACACCGGCATGACACCCACGGCCTGGCGAAGCAAGCATCGCTAAGGCCCAAGCTCCCTGGCCGTAACGGAGCGATTAATTAGCCGCCGCCCGTCAGCTCACCCGGGATCTAAACGTCAAGATGCGCACAATCAAGCGCCTTTTTGATAAGAGGGACAGATCGATCAGCCAAATACAACGGAATGTTGAGCACCCCGTCGTCGAGCTTTAGGTTCTTAAGTGAGTAGCGGACCCTCAATGGAGTCGTCTCCGCATGCTTGTCGGCATAGTACTTAAGGCTCTTGGAATGAACGACCTCTCCCGATTTGACCTCGACGGGAACGATTTCGTTTCCGACCTGAATCAAAAAATCGACTTCGTGCTTCGGCTTCTCGTTTGTCCAATAACGCGGAGCAGCATCTAACTGTGAAAGTAATGCCTGAAGCACATAGTTCTCGGCGAACGAACCTTTGAACTCCGAAAATAGCGCATCCGAGATGGCAAAAGCGGACGCATCCAGCCTTGCCATGCGACGCAGCAAGCCAACATCAAGACAGTAGACTTTAAATGCCTTGAGGTCATCGTACGCAGAGAGCGGCACACCACCGGCAGCATTAAGGCGAACCGCCGTGATGAGCCCAGCATCGGCAAGCCATTCCAGAGCATCCTCGTATTCTCGAGCACGAGCCCCCTCGCGCACCGCACCCCAAACGAACTTTTTGTTCTCGCGCGCCAACTGAGCTGGAATCGAGTTCCATATTTGCGAAAGCTTGGCGAACTGCGCACGGCCACCATGCTTGGCAAAATCGCGCTCGTAGGAATCCAAGAGATCAGACAACACCTTATCGACCTGAACGATATCGCCCGTCTCCGCCCACCGGCCAAGAGCCTCTGGCATGCCGCCGCATGCAAAATAACGACGAAGATGCTCGACGAGACGGACATGGAAGAAATCGGGCACTGTCTCGATCTGATCCAGGCCGCCAAGGTATTCGTCGTAGTTTGCAGCGCCCTCGGCTTTCAGAAACTCGGAAAAGCTCATGGGGCGCATCTCCATGAACTCGACCTTTCCCACCGGAAAAGCGCTGGTCTCACGGGACAAGCGAACGCCCAACAAAGACCCTGCGCATGCGACGTGATACTCGGGGGCCTCGTCACAGAAGTATTTAAGGGCGCCGACTGCAGGAGGACAATCCTGGATTTCATCAATAATAAGCAGCGTCTCGCCGGGTTCGATAGGCTGTCCAAGTGCCAGGGAAAGATTTGAGATGATCCGTCGAGGATCGCGCGTACCTTCGAAAAACTGAGCGTACTCGCTCTGTACCCCAGGTGACGGCTCCTCGAGCGTCAGATACACATAATTGATGTACGAGGTTCGGCCGAACTCCTTAAGCGCCCACGTCTTTCCAACCTGGCGCGCCCCCTTAAGGATAAGCGGCTTACGATATTCTGACGCTTTCCAAGCGTTAAGCTTGGCAATGATATCTCGCTGCATGACCGAACCTCCCGCAAAGAAACTTCCGTAAACGTGATATTTCCCACATTTTACCCCAGGGAAAACGTGATGTTTATCACATTTACGGAAGTATTAAGCTCAGTTCGCCACACTTTCATCACATTCAAAAGACGGAGGCGCATTTTGCGCCTCTGTCACCATCTTTCCCATCAGCCCACCTGACCCGAACGGCCGAGTCGTCTGGCCGGGGAAGCCCCGAGTCGCCGGGGTGTTTGCTCCAAATGAGTTCCGCATGCAAAGAAGGCCACTAAATGTGGCCTTCGTCTTGCATAGGACTGTTTGAAATTTGGAGGAAACACCCCGGCGACTCGGGGCTTCCCCGGCCTCGCAGCTACGAGAGCGACGTTCTCAGCAACTCGTTGAAGAGCTTCGGGTTGCCCTTGCCGCGGCTCGCCTTCATGCACTGGCCCACCAAAAAGCCGATGACCTTCTGGTTGCCCTCACGATACTGCTGCGCCTGATCGGCACAGTTTGCCAGCACCTCGTCCACGATCGGCTGCAGCGCGCCGGCATCGCTTACCTGACGCATACCGCGCTCGTCGACGATCTTGTTGGGGTCGTCGCCGGTCTGGGCCATGGCCTCAAAGACCTCGTGCGCCTGGTTGGAGCTGATGGCATCGGTCGCCAGCAGCTTGGCGAGTGCCGCCACCTGAGCCGGCGCAATGCCGGACTCGGCGAGCGAGACACCCGCGCCCTTAAGGTAGGCGATCATCTCGTTCACCAGCAGGTTTGCGACCGTCTGGGCCTCCTTGCCAGCCATGCCGGCAGCGGCGGCCTCAAAGAACTCGGCAAACTCGGGGTCGCCCGCGATTTGCTCGGCATCGGCCGCCTTAATACCAAAGTCGGCCTCAAAACGGGCGCGCTTGGCATCGGGCAGCTCGGGGATCTCGCCACGGCAGCGGTCGATGAACTCGTCGTCCAGATCGAACGGCGCCAGGTCGGGATCGGGGAACAGACGATAGTCGTCTGCCGTTTCCTTCACGCGCATGACCACGGTGCGTTTGCGGCTGGGCTCCCAGTGGCGGGTCTCCTGATAGATGATGCCGCCCTCCTCGAGCACCTCGGCCTGACGGCAGATCTCGTAGGCAAGGCCGTCATGCAGGCTCTTAAACGAGTTGAGGTTCTTAAGCTCGGTCTTAGTACCCAGCTTGGTCTCGCCGCGGCGGCGCAGCGACACGTTGCCGTCGCAGCGCATGGAACCCTTCTCCATGGAGCAATCGGAAATGCCCAGCGTCACAAAGATACGACGGAGCTTTTCCATAAACAGGCGAGCCTCCTCGGGCGTGCGCAGGTCGGGCTCGGTGACGAGCTCAATCAGCGGCGTCCCGCAGCGGTTGTAGTCGACGAGTGACTCGGCAGCGGCGGTAATGCGGCCCTCGGCACCGCCCACGTGCACCATCTTGGCGGCGTCCTCCTCCATGTGGATGCGCAGGATGCGGATGGGCACCGTGTAGGAACCGTCCTCGCGACGCTCGGTCATCTGCAGGTTGGACGCGTCATAGCTGGCCAGATGGCCGGCGCGCTGATTGCCTTCGCGCATGGTCGTCGTCATGGACGTGGACAGGCCCTCGGCGTTGGCCGAGGCGCTCGCCAGGCTCTGGGCCTCGGCCTCGCCAAACGCGCAGTCGGGGCGCTCGGCGGCACCGCGACCGGTCACGTCCAGATCCAGGTGACCGTACATGGCAAAGGCGACCGGACCCTGCGTGGTCTGGAAGTTCTTGGCCATATCGGGATAGAAGTAGTGCTTGCGGTAGAACATCGAGTGGCGCTGGATCTCGCAGTTGGTGGCGAGACCGGCCTTGACGATGCTCTCGATGGCGCGCTTGTTGGGCACCGGCAGGGCGCCGGGCAGGCCCAGGCACACCGGACACACGTTGGCGTTGGGCTCGTCATCGTGGCTGAGCTTGCAGTTGCAGAACATCTTGGTATCGAGTGCGGTGAGCTCGGTATGGATCTCCAGGCCGATCACGGCCTCCCAATCCTGCAGGACCTCGGAAAGCTCCTTCATTACAGCTCGCCTCCCTTCCCGGCAAAATCGGGTGCGACGGAAAGCGCGGGCGCACCCGTGGCGGCATCGGCAAAGCCGCGCTCCAGGGCGCGGGCAAACATGAGCAGCTGGCGGTCCTTAAAGGCCGGACCCACCAGCTGGGCAGAAACGGGCAGCTTGCTGTCCTCGCCCAGACCCAGCGGCACCGAGATACCACCGTTGCCGCAAATGTTGAGCGAGATGGTGTACAGGTCGGAGAGGTACATCTGCGTGGGGTCGCTGATCTCGCCAAACTTAAAGGCCGTGCGCGGCGAGGCGGGCATGAGGATGGTGTCCACCTTGGCATACGCGGCGTCGTAGTCCTGCGTGATGAGCGTGCGGGCCTTTTGCGCAGCGTAGTAGTACTTGTCGTACACGCCCGAGCTCAGCAGGTAGGCGCCAAGCATCTGACGGCGCTTGGCCTCGGCGCCAAAGCCGTGGGCGCGCGAAAGCGAGCTCTGGTCGGACAGGTTGGCGCAGCCCTCCTCCTGATAGCCATAGCGAATGCCGTCGAAGCGAGCCAGGTTGGAGAACGCCTCGGCCGGGCCGATGACGTAGTAGGCGGCGATGGCGGCGTCCAGGTGCAGCAGGTCGACTTCGACCAGCTCGGCGCCTTGGTTCTGCAGCTCCTGGGCGGCGCGCTGAACAGCGGCCTTGACCTCGGGCGTCAGACCCTCGGCCTCCATAAACGCGGGGATGATGCCCACGCGCTTGCCCTCGATGCTGTCGTTGAGGTGCTCGGTAAAGTCGACGGCGCAATCCTGGCTGGTGCAGTCGTACGGGTCGTGGCCCGCGCCGGTAAGCGCGTTCATAGCCAGCGCGACATCCTCGACCGTGCGGCCAAAGGGGCCCACCTGGTCGAGCGACGAGCCAAAGGCAACCACGCCGTAACGGCTCACGGCGCCATACGTGGGCTTAAAGCCCACCACGCCGCACAGCGACGCCGGCTGACGAATGGAGCCGCCGGTGTCCGAGCCCAGCGAGAGCGCGACCTCGCCCGCGGCGACGGCGGCAGCGGAACCGCCCGAGGAGCCGCCGGGCACGTGCTCGGTATCCCAGGGGTTGTTGGTGCGGTGGAAGGCCGAGCTCTCGGTGGAGCTGCCAAAGGCGAACTCGTCCATGTTGGCCTTGCCCATGGGCAGGCAGCCGGCATCGAGCATGCGCTGGACGCAGGTGGCGGTGTAGACGCTCTGGTAGTTCTCGAGCATGCGGGAAGCGCAGGTGGTGCGCGTGCCCACGAGGTTCATGTTGTCCTTAATGGCCAGCGGCACGCCCGCGAGCGGGGGCAGCGGCTTGCCTGCGGCACGGTCGGCATCCACGCGCGCGGCGGCCTCGAGCGCGAGCTCGGGCGACACCTGCAGGAATGCCTGGACCCCGCCCTCGCGCGCCTCGATGGCGGCAAGGGAGGCCTGAGCCACCTCGGTAGCGGTAAAGTCGCCGGCGGCAACGCCCGCGGCGACTTGGACGGCGGTAAGGGAATCGAAACTCTGCGCCATTACTCGCTCTCCCCCTCTCCCAAAATGGACGGCACGCGGAAGTAGCGGTCGCGCGCGCTGCCGGCGTTTTCGAGCGCAACGTCGAGCGGCAGGTCGCGCTCGGGCTCGCGCAGGTCATCGCCCATCACGTTGGACAGGCTTCCGATGGGATGGAACGTGGGCTCCACGTCGGGCAAGTCATATTGCAAGACGGGCTCGAGCATCTGGACGGCGTCGTTCATGTAGGACGTCATCTGGGTGAGCTCGTCATCGGTCAGTGCGATCTTTGCGTACTCGGCGATGCCGCGCACGTCTTTCTCGCTGAGTGCCATAGGCGCTCCCTTCCGCATAACAGTTAAACCGCTTTAGTATACAGGGCAACGCCGGCTTGGAGCAGGCGCTTTACCCAAATGCAGCGAAAACGTAACGAGGACGGCGGACTGGCAGGCGGCGGGCTGGCGGTTCTGCAGCGAAACCGCACCGTCCATAGCGAAAACCGTACTGCTCACAACGAAAACCACGCCGTCCGCAACGAAGATCATGCCGCCCACTACGAAGACCATCACAACATTCGACGCTTTTCGCCAAAATCGCGATTTTCATCGAATGTTGTGATGGTTCGAAAGCCCCGACCACCACAAAGGTGCCTGTCCCCATTGTGGTGGTTCTGAAGAATGTCTTATGCCGAGGCCTTGGCCTTGCGGCGCTTGCGGACCGCGTGGATCACGATGTCCAGCAGCAACAGCACAATGGCCACGACTACAATAAGCACGGCAAACTCGCGCTTGCCCCAGTGGCGGCCGGCCAGCGACTTTTGCTTGTCGACGTCCTTCTTGTTGTACTTGGTGCGCACGCAATGCACCAGCAGGCGATGGTCGTTCACGCCGTAGGGCGTGCAGGTGACGAGCGTCACCTTGTCGGCGCCGGGCTCGATGGTCAGCGACTCCATCTCCTCGGGCAGCACCACCTCGGAGTCCACCATCTTGTAGGCGAGCGTCTTGTTCATGGTGTGCAGCAGCACCAGGTCGCCGGGCTCCAGCGAGTGAATGTCGTCGAACATGCTCAGGTTGCGCATGCCCGAGTGCGCGGTGAGCACGCAATGCGTCGAGGTGCCGCCAACCGGCAGGCTCGTGCCCTCCAGGTGGCCGACGCCCGCCATGAGGACTTCCTCGCTCGTGCCGTGGTAGATGGGCATGCTCACGTCGATGGAGGGGATCTCGACCCAGCTCATCATGGGGTCGCGGTCAAAGATGAGCTGCTGGGCATAGGGCTCGATCTGGTCGGCGGGAAGCTCGGTGGCCTCGCCCGCCAGCTGCTCGTTAAAGGAGCGCGCCTGAAGCAGAATGCGCTCGCGCTCTTCGGCAGACAGCGCGTCCACGGTGCTGGACACCGTGCTGATCTGGTTGAACACGCCCGAGGCCTCGAGCCGGTCCAAGATCCACGGCCAGGTCATAAGGCCCACGCCGATAAGGATGATGACGATAGTGATGAGCCGGTCGGCCCAGCGCGGCAGTCGCTTGCGACGGCGCTTGGGCTTTGGTTGAGGTTTGGGCTGCGGGCTCGAGCCGCCGTTATCCGCGGTGTTATTGCCCTTCATATGTTTGGCGCCCTGCACCATCGCCGGTCACTCCTCTACAGCTCAGGTTGTCTAAACAAATAATAGCCGATTAGCGAGTCCCAAGTGCCGCCATTCGGGCAATAGGGTCAGACCGCATTGTCCGGTCAGGCATAGGCCCGTATTTGAGTTTTCAAAATATCCCGAATCGACGGGGCGATTCGGGATACAATGTTTATAGGAAACGACGCATCCCGCGTAAATGAACGAGAGCGCGGGCGGCCAGTTTCCGACGTTTTTAAATGCCCGGGCCTCTAACCCCGGGCATTCTTATTTGCGCTTGTTGCGGCGCAAATGCCTTCTACCGTCCGCACCGCGCGTGCGCCTACGGACCTTAAACCGAACCTCATACGAGTCAAAAAACGCGATGACGAACGAGCCCACCGCTGCAAGGGCGGCGAGCACGTTAAGGAATTTCAGCATTTGGGGACCCCCGATCGAGTCGTCGGCCGCCCGCGCACGGGATGCGTCGCAAGGGTATTTTACCGCGAGCGCACGCACTTACAGCTGGTAAACGCAATATTTGCAAACATTTGTTCGATGGTTACACACACGGTCCTTCGAGCAGCGGAGCCTGGCGGCATTGCCCGGTCAGGTAGAGGCCCGTATTTGAGTTTTCAAAATGTCCCGAATCGGCGGGGCGATCCGGGATACAATGTCTATAGAAAACGATGCACCCCGCGTAAGTGTATGAGAGCGCGGGCGGCCTAGTTTTCAGCTTTTGTTAAATGCCCGGGCCTCTAACCCCGGGCATTCCTATTTGCGCTTGTTTCGGCGCAAATGCCTTCCACCGTCCGCACCGCGCGTGCGCCTACGGACCTTAAACCGAACCTCATACGAGTCTAGAAACGCGATGACGGATGAGTCCGCATCGGACGGTGGAGGCTGCCTGCGTTGTCCAAAAAGAACGGGGCAGACTCCAGCGTGGAGTCTGCCCCGAAAATAGAATGGCAAAGCAAGAACGTCGATGGACGAGAAAAGTGTCCGCAAGTCTCATGGTCATCACATCCCACCTGCCAAAGGGATGGGTGAGCGAGCGTTACTCCTGCTCGGACTCCTCAGCCTGCTTACGGCTGCGGATGAGGTGCGCCACGCCGATGCACAGCACCGCGCCGCCAGCGATCCAAGTGAAGGTCACGCCGTTGAGACCGGTCAGCGGGAGGCCAACCGACTTGGTGTTGCCGACGGTGATATTGATTTCACCATCCGCGGGTTTGGTCTCAGTGCCGAACTTGGCGTTCAGCACATTGTCACCGGCATTACCGTCGAGTTCACCCATGACAACATCGCCACGAGTGCTGGAATCGAGGGTAGCTTCGAGCTTATCCACATTCAGAGTACCATTCGTGGTATATGTCGGTTTGATGGTGAAGGTGAAATCGGCAGCAGTAGTGTAGCTTTCATTCGGTGCACTGACCTCATGCACCTTGTAGGAGCCTGCATCGAGACCGGAGACAGCAATCTTGCCGTCGTTGCCGGACGTGAACTTCACACAACCAGGAAGTTCGGTACCGCTAGGAACGGTCACCAGCTGACCTGCGACGACGTTAGTGTCCCCAACAGTACCAGCCGCCGAAGCGATGTACTGGTCCTTGGTATTTGCGTCGGCAGACTGGATGGTAAAGACAGCGCCTTCAAGGCCCTTCTCGGTGCCCTGGTCGACCTTCTTGAGGTTGAGCTTGAACGCGAAGTCGGCAACGGTGTGCTCGACCGTCGTGCCCTCACCCGTGCCATACGGATTGTTGGAGTACTCAAGTTTAACGGTGTTGGGGTTGCCGCCCTTCTTGAGGTTACCAGACTCATCCTTAGCGTTGCCAATTACAGCATTGCTATTGAGCTTGGCCTTGTAGAAGACGACAATCTTGGTGCGGGCGTCTACGCCCTCAACGTCCTTGAGGCCCTTCTTACCCTCGCCGACCTTAAACTCCACCATCAATTTGTTGTCAACACAGCTCGCTTCGTACTTATTCGCTTGGATCTCGGTGTAGCCACTACCGTCGAACGCATATACCTTAACAGAGTCATTGACATAGTCGAGACCGCTGGAAAGATTGTCGGTAAACTTGTAGGCATAGTTATCGTAAGTGGCGTAGTTGCTGGCGATCGTGCCGGTGAGCTTGTAATTGACCTCCTGGCCAATCTGGGAATCGGCGAAGTCTTTCCACTCTTCAGAGGTCTTGATATCTGCACCAGCAACGTCAGCAGCAGCATCATCAAGAATCTTCTTATCGACGGTGGGCACATCCTTCTTGGGGGTGACGTCCATGTTGTTCTTGCCGTCGATCAAAGCGTACACGGGTGCCGAGAAAGCATCGGTCGACTTATCGGTAGCCGTGGTATCCACCGCGTTAGTGAGGAACAACCAGTAGCCGGCATCGAGCCCCTTGAGCTCAGGGGTTTCCGCGTTCGTCGTCTTCCAATCAAAACCAGTGCCGTTCAGATTAGCGGCGATCATGCTCAGAACGTTGTTATTTGCCACTTGCTCATTGTTTACGGTCACACCGGAATTCTTATTCAGCCAATCGGCAGCTTCCTGAGCATTCGTGCTGTCATAAGTACCCTTATTGTGGGCTTCGCTCCATTCATTGATTGCTTTCACGACGGCATTCCGAATTGCCGCTTGCTGCTCGCCAGAACCCGCCCATTGAATATTCGTGACAGTGGAGCCGTTCACATTAGCCGTAAAGATCTGAATGCCCTTATAAGTCGTTGATCCAGCGTAGTCACCGTATTCGAACGTCACAGTCGAGCCGCCCTCAGCTGCAAACGCCATGGTCACCGGGGCCATGACTCCACCGAAGCTCAACGCTGCGGTAAGACCTGCCGTCACTGCCAGGCGGGCGATGTTTTTGCTCATACTCATCTTCTTTTCCTCTGCTTTCTGCTTGAATTCCGCTTGATCTAAAACTATCTGTCTGTGTCTAAGCATCTGCTTGGTTATGTCTCGCCCCGCTCTCTGTGGGGCCATTGGCTACTCTGCATGGTTGCCGCCTCCCCGCTTGATCAGGAGCGCGACCACGAGGAGTGCGGCTCCGGCGACCGCTGCGGCGGCCGCGGCGTACATTGCCATATCGCCAGTCGAGGGCATAAAGCCTCCGGTGGTAATGCTAGGGGGTGTGCCGGTGGGCGTGTTGATGAGCGACGCCTCCAGACTGCCCGTCGACCCGTCCGCGCTGTCGGCGCGCAGGGGCGACTCGGCCGTGATGGTGAGCTTGGGCTTGGCGGCAGCCACCTGGTCGACGTCCAGGCCCTCGGCCTTGACCGTCACGGAGCGCGTACCCTCAAAGGCGGCGTAGCCCTTGGGCGCCTTGAGCTCGCGGACCTCCAGCTTGCCCGAGTCCACGCCCGAGACGGTCACGCGGCCGTCCTCACCCATGGTGACGGTGGCCTTGCCCTCCGCATCCCACGTGCCATCGGCCGTGAGCGTGCGACCGCGGTCGTCGGTGATGCTCAGGACCGCCCCGGGCAGCGGCTTGTCGCCGTCGCTGCCGCGCTTGGTGAGCGCGAGATCCCAGGTGTATGCCGTCGCGTCATCGCTCGGCGTGCGGGTGAAGCCGGCGTCGCCGGACTGGTCGGCAAAGGGTGAGCGCGGGTAGCGCAGGTAGGCCTCGTTGGGGTTGCCCTTGGCGATGCCGTGATTGCAGCCGCTGGCGAGCGGCGCGTTGTACACGGCGACCACACGGGCGCCCGCGGTAAAGGCGTCGGCCCCGCCGAGCGCGGCGATTAGGTCACCGGTGCGCACGGTGAAGGTCTTGCCGTCGGCCGCTACCTTGGTGGCGCACTGAGCCGTGATGTCGGCCCAGCCCTTGGCGGGCTCGGTGCCGGCGCGCTCGTCCCTGCCGGTCGGGACGGCGTCGAGGCTACCGTCCGCGCCCGCCGCCACGTACACGTGCATGCTCGAGGCGACCCTGGAGGGGTCGAGCCCCGCGCTCATGGTGTCGACGAACTGCACCGTGTAGGTGTCGTAGGCGGAAAGCCCCGCCGGGACCGTGGCAGAGAGGCGCCAGTACAGGTCGTCGGCGACCGTGGCGTCGGCGGCCTTGCCCCATGCGGCCGTGCTGTCCTCCAGCACGTGCTTGACAACCTTGGGCGTCGCGGCCTTGGGCTTGACGGTGACGGCGCTGCCGCCCACCAAGGCCATGATCGGCGCGGTGCCGGCCTCGTTCTGGGCGATGGCGTCGTCGTCGGCGACGATGAGCCAGTAGCCGCAGGGCAGCTCGGCCGCCGTGCCCGCGTTAAGGGCCGCGAGCTCGGTGCCAGAGCTCTGGAGGGAACGAGCGAGCTGTGCGCTCAGCGCGCTCGTAAGGTGGGAATCGGCGTTGAGCCACTCGGCAGCTTCCTGCGCGGTGGTCTGGGAATTGGGCATGCCGGCGCTGTGCAGCACAGGCAGCGCGGCGTCGCACACGGCGTCGCTTGCCCAGGCGAGGTCGGTGGCGATCTTGGCGTCGCTGTCGCCGTCGACGACGTTGGCGCTAAAGATCTGGTAGGCGTCGTAGCTGCTCGCCACGGTGCCGCTCACCGTGATGGAACCGGTCGAGGTCGGCGCGGCCTGCGCGGAAGCGGGGAACACGACCGCGCAGGTGCTGACCAAGAGGACGAGCAGCGCAAACAAGATCGGGAAGGAGCTAAACTTCTTATTCACGACGCTCACCTCCCTTCGCATTCGCCTTGCGACGAATGTGCATCCAGGCCGCAGCAGCGCAAAGCACCGCCGCGCCGGCAAGGTACGTCAGAGTGACGCCCGACATACCAGAAAGGGGCAAAGAAGTGGAGTAGGTGTTAGTGAAGGTTGGGGTGTCAGTGTCGGTGAGCTCGTGACCCGTGGTATCGGAGTTTATCCACTCGCCATTGGAGTTAACGGTCCCCTTCTTGTAGGTCACCTTACAGTCGATGGCTCCTTTGGTGTCATCCGTTGCCACGACCTTAATCTCGTAGACCGACTGGTCGAATTTGTAATGCGAGAAAATCGAGCTATCGTTCTTCTCACGCACGTAGTACGTGAAGGTCTTGGAAGCACCGCGACCCGGAACCTCAGAATCGTTCCGCTTCAAACTGCCAAGGTTGTACTCAATCTCGGGGAACTCAAGCGTCTGAGTCTTTTTGTCATTAGCCGTCGTCTTGACCGTCGTAGCGCTATCAAACCTCCCGTTATCCGCAAACTCGAGCGTAAACTCCTTCATCTCGCCACCCTCAACGACCTTAGTCGCCTTGGGAGTCCAAGAGCCGGTGGAGGTGTACTGGGTGTTGGTGAAAGTCGCACCTTTAGTAGTAAGTGCAACGCATGCAACGTCGCCTTCAGACGTTGGGGTAACCACGGTCTCAGGCTCAGTAGTGCCATCAGACATCTTGGTGATCTTCACGTTACTTACCGTGTAGTACCTGTATTTAATACCAAGCACCTCGTGCATCCTGGTCCGATCCTCTGTGACCGTAGGATCTATCTTGTAGATAGCCTTGTCGTAATTAACGTCCTTGTCCGTGCCTGGAACCTCTACCAAGTAGTAAACAAGATCGTCATCGGCATAAACTTCACCCAGATCAAAGGTGAAATTTCCATTCCCATCGTTTTTCACCGTATTGACCACCGAGCAGCCATTGGGCTGAAGAGTGTCATTGGCATCAAAACTCGGCACCGTATATCCCGTAACCTGACCGTTCTTGTCCTTAATCTCGTTCTGCTTGAGTAGCTGAAAATCAAAGTCATTTCCTTTAAGCGTGCCGCCCTCAAACACCTTGGAGCCATTGAGCTTCATCTTGGGGTAAACCTTGACTTCTTGGGTGAAACCAGCGACAACATTACCGTTGGTCATGATGCCGCCACCGTGGACGTTGGATTTGTTGCCCGTGATGTAGAGGGTCGCAGCCGCAGTAGCGGCATCCTTATCCTCCTTAATCGGATCAGATTTAAGGCCAATCCTGTACTTAGCCTGAGCGCCCTCGTACTTGCCGATAGACGTTGGTGTCGTTTTGTCGATCGTGCCCGTCCAATTGGCAGCGCCGCCGCCAAGCATCTGGCCCGTTACGGCTGCGATGTATTGATTGTTATTTTGATCGCGAATAAGAAAAAGATCCTGGTGACCGGCTGTTTTAAAATCTTCAGTTATTTCGCCGCCTTGGTTGTTAGGGAGCCAATCCGCGTCATCGTTCTTGCCGTTGGTGCCGCCCGATCGGTTATAACTACCGTTAGAATTACCGTCAGAATTAGCGAAAATCGCGATGCCATTGGTATCGGTAATGGCAGTCTTACCAGTCGGGCAAGCGGCAAACCCGCCGCCAAAGCCATTGGCATGATTGTTGGTAATCAGCGCGTTATATATATTGAGGCTCGCCGATTTAATGCTTTGGTCACTACTACCCTGAACGAACACGCCGCCGCCACCCCAGTCGTTGGTGGTGTTGGTCGCATTGTTAGTAATATAGGCTTTGTTACCGCTCACATTAAATTCGCCAACTGTAGGCGCAGAGATACGGATGCCGCCGCCCTCCGAGTGTTCCGCCACATTGCTGGCGATGGTTCCACCAGAAAACGTAAACCCGGAAAGAGCTTGATCCCAAGCGCCAGCATAAACGCCGCCGCCAGCCTCGGCAGAGTAGTTACCGGTAATGTAACCACCGTAAATTGTGAGACTGCCGCCATGGAAAGCAGCAATGCCACCACCACCGTGGCAACCGTAGCCTTTGTGCGTCCATCCCGGCGCTACATCCTCGTAGAACTGATACCTGTTGTTGGTGATGTAGCCATTCGTAATGGTCACGTTAGAGTTCTCAGCACAAATTCCCGCGCCATAACCGCTTTGATAATTATTTGTACCGTTACCGGAGATAATACCGCCAACCATGTATACCGTAGAATTCTTGGCATAAACGCCGCCGCCACTGGGGGCATAGTTACCAGCAATTACGCCGCCAGAGATCTCCAGGGTTGAGCCCTCATCCAGAGTTGAGCCCTCAACACGAATTCCAGCACCAGCACCACTGCTGCCCATAGAAGCACCACAAACGTATCCGCCACTCATGTTGACGGTAGAGCCGTTATGGGCATAGATAAGGCCATCGACGTTGCAATTGTTCTTTTGAGTAAGCACGCCACCCTGAAGGTTAAACGTACCGCCCTCAAGATTGATGAGATTCACTTTGCTGCTGCTGCACGCCACGATGGCACCTGTAATTTTGACCTCATGCTTGTAGGTGGTCTCGTTTGTACGAGTGCTGTCCGTTGTATTCTCGCTGGATTCAGTCACGTAATAGGTAAGCTCATTCGGAACGTCAT
The DNA here is from genome assembly GCA_046995905.1 of Collinsella sp. GTDB lineage: Bacteria > Actinomycetota > Coriobacteriia > Coriobacteriales > Coriobacteriaceae > Collinsella. The sequence continues at coordinate 650,153 of JBKXET010000001.1, read as the reverse complement.
TTACATAGTCGGACATTTCTGCCGTCTTGCCACAGTTATCAGCTATCAGATTCTGGTCTTGATCCTGCAGCGGCTGAGAGCCAGCGATCTGATCCACACCCGGATTAGAATCCGTGATTGTAAACTCGGCACTATTGCTCACATTGAAAAGCGACTTATTATTGCTCGAGTACTTTATCTTGCAGCCATTAAGATCAAGGGTGATATTGCTACCACTCTTGAGAATAATCTCTTCGTTGCAGTCTAGGTCCTCCATCAATTGAAAACTGCCGGACTGATTTTCCGCAACGCTCTCAAGTTTATTTTTGAGCTCACTTGCATTATCAATTCTCTCGGCAGCCGCTCTAGTTTGCTCGTTTTCCGCAACCGCAGCAACGGTTTCACCATCCGAAGTCGTTGTACCCTCGTTCCGCTGCTCTTCCTCGGGCTGCTCCTCAGGCTGTGCATCGTCTCCGGTCTCGTCACCCTCGGCGTCGTCACTATTCTGGTTTTCGGTATCCCCGTTGGTGGTGTTGTCTACATCAGTAGACTCACTTGAGGAACCCCCCATTACAGTTTCCTCGGTAGAAACTGGCTGGGCGTCGTTGGCAATGGCCTGCGAGATCGGGGGCATGACGAGCGACAGCACCAGGCTCAAAACGGAAGCGCCGCACAAAACGCCTGCCAGTACACGGCGCGTCGCTTTATTACTCTGCTTAGATTTGTCCGAATTCGCTTTCATCGATGTCTCCTCCCCAAGAGACCGCGATCTTGCTCTTTCACCATCAAACGTATCTGCGCAATCTGTAATTGCGCACGCTTAGTAATGAATATTGTAACGATTGTTTGAACATCTGGGCAAATAAACCGATAGTTTTGTAGCGAATTGTCAATTCTCTTGACAATTGCTCAGATTTATCTTCGTTTATTCGCTATCTATTTTTTGTTTCTACTGGTAATTTAGTTGCCCATCATTTTTTAATGGCATTAGATTTATTTGCACAACATTTTGCTCAAGAGTAAACATCCTGTAAACAGTCGAAAATTGACCATGAGCTGTAGGTCATTTACCGGGAGAAATACCCTACCAAACTGATGAGAATATCTTTAACTCATCGGTGGTTAGAAGCGTAATGTTCAGACAACGTTATTTTGATTCTCGCGCAGATTTTAGGCATCAACTCGCCCAAATCGCCTGAGGCCACCGCAAAGGTGCCTGTTCCCCTTGTGGTGGCTCTCCCCCGGCGCTACAGCAGATGCTCCTCGATAAAAATCGCGATGCCGTCTTTGTCGTTGCTGGCGGTTACAAAATCGGCGGCGAAGCGGGTGGCATCGCTGCCGTTTGCCATGGCCACACCCACGCCGGCGTCGGCCACCATGCAGGTGTCGTTATCGGCATCGCCAAACACGCAGATGTCCTGGAGCCCCATGTCGTTGAGCTCCGCCACGCGCACAAGGCCGCGCGTCTTGGACACGCGCGGATCCATGAACTCGTAGAGCCGCTGCGTGGTTTGCAGAGCCGCCGCCTTAACGGTGTCGTCGGCAAACGTCGACGCCCGCTCAATCACCCGCGGCATTACCTCGGGCGCCATGGTAAACATCACCTTGGGCTGCGGCTCGCGCAAGAACTCGGCAAAATCGACCACCTGATAGGGCACGCCGTCGACGCGCGACAGGTGCTCGACGCACGCATTGCTCTCGGGCACGTAGAACACGCCGTCTCGGGGGCAGACGGGTGTTGCCGGAAGGTCCGCCATGTGTTTGCAGATGCGCGCGATGGTCTCGCCCGGCAGCGGATAGCTCAGCTCGTTGATATCGTGCGCGCGGTCGATGACCTCGGCACCACCGCAGCCCACCATCACGTCTACCAGGCCTTCGATGCCCCAGAGCTCGTACATGGCCTCGGTCGCGTGGGCGTCGCGCCCGGTGCACAGGCCAAAGAGCACGCCGCGCTCGCGCAGGGCGCGGATCGCCGCCACGGTGCGCGGGGACACCGTGTGCTGGCTCGTGAGCAGCGTGCCGTCGATATCGCAGAACACGGCTTTGATGTGGCTGAAGGTGGCGTCCATGGGGGCCTTTCTGGGTTGTGCGGCGGTGTGGGGTGTATTCGTGAACGGCGTACATGGTATACCAAGGCGCAGGCCGTTGGGGCCCGATCGCCACAAAGGTGCCCGCCCCCTTGTGGTGGCCGAACCCGAAGGGTGGCCTGGCCCGGGGCGCAAACCATCACAACATTCGACATTTTTCGGCAAAATCGCGATTTTCATCGAATGTTGTGATGGTTTTTACTGCCTTGCGGCACGATCAAAATGCCGGCGTCCAAACAGCAGCAACGCCGCGGGAACTGCCGTCACGACCATGCCCGCCCCTACGAGCGCCTGTTGCACGCCAAACGTCGCCGCCAGCCAGGGGGCAATCGCCAGCGGGGCTACGCCGGCGAACATGTTGCCAAAGCCCATGACCGAGTTGACGCGACCGAGCTGCTCGAGCGGAGCCGTCGTTTGCACGATGGTGTTGTGGAGCGGGTTGACGACACCCCAAGCTATGCCCAGGGCGACCTGGCCGACAAAGGCCACACCCACGTACGGTGTCCCCACATAGAGCAGGCTTCCCAGGCCCACAGACATAAGCGCCACGAGCAGCGTTTTAAGGTTGACCAGGTGCGGCGGCAAGCGGAGCGCGACCACGGCGCCCAGCACCGCGCCCACGCCCGAGGCCGACGAGAGCCAGCCCATCCACTCAACGCCGACGCGTAGGACATCGCGATAGAAAAACGACTCGAGCGGATCGAAGGCCCCGTAGCCAAAGTTCGAAAGAAAAATGATGCAGAAAAGTAGCGCGAGGACGCTGTTGGTGAAGACTGTCTTGATGCTGGCTGCGAAGGTGGCGCGGGTGGATGTGCTGGGGTTGGAGCTTTGTCCCGCACGCTCCCCTTCCTCTGCCGAATCGGCATCCGCATCTCCGGCGACATGGCTGGTCTGCGGCCTAAAGCCCCAACCGGCGACGAGTGCCAGTACGGTAAAGATCATCATGAGCACGAACACCGCGCGCGACGACGCAGCCGCCGCGACAAAGCCGCCCAGCGTGGGGCCAACGATAATACTCACGTTTGAGAGCATGGCGATGGCGGAGTTGATGTCTTTGAGCTCAACGGGGTCGTCGGTGAGATACGCCGGATAGGACGTGGCGATGGGCTGGGCGAATCCCATCACAAAGCCCAGGAGCACCGCGCCGGCAAGGACTGTTCCGGTCGCGCTGCCAAAAACGAGGATCGCCGCGCCAGTTGCGAGAGCGCCGATGATGCTCAGCAAGAAATGGCGGCGCGGACCCCAGGCGTCGAGCGCCGCGCCGCCCGCAAAGGATCCCAAGATCACGAATACGTTCATAAAAAGGACGGCCAGCGATGTCGCCACGACCGAGGCATCGTCTGCATAGGTGAGCGTTCCGATGACGCCGATAAAGTAGCTGGTCTGAAAACCGGTGTAGATGAGAAAGCGCATCGCCACCAGGCGCTTGGCCTGCACGGACAGCGATGATTGAGGCTTTGAGAAAAGAGAGGCGAGCATGGAGACTCCTTGTTTCATACGAATGCGGACGGCGAGCATTCGCCACCGTCTGCCAAATCAATCTATCCGCATGAAACATTAAGGACGCATCAAGCCCCCTTCTCTCCGTTTTTCGCCCGTCATGAACTACTTGGTAGATTGTAAGGCATGTCCCACACATCTACCAAAGCAAAACCACCACAAAGGTGCCTGGCCCCTTTGTGGCGGAAGTGACGTTTGCCCAGATAAAACCTGCCAAAATAAACCTGTCCCTTTTTGGCATAATAAACCTGTCCCTTTTTGGCAGGTTTTAGGCCAGATGATCTTGGATCAGGTCACAGATGGCTCGGGCGTCGTTGATGTTGATGGCTCGGGTCGCGAAGCCGGCGTCGAAGGCCTGGCGCGCCAGGGCCTCGTTGCAGGCTAAGGCCAGCGTGCGGCCGTCGACCAGGTCGAGCGAGCTCTTGCCGCGCAGACGGTCGACACCGGAGCGCGCGACCACGATGTTGTCGAAGCCCTCGGTCTTGTAGCCCTCGATGATCACCACGTCGACATCGTTGTAGCGCGACAGCAGCTCACGCGCGGGCATCTCGTCCTCCTCGCGCGTGTCGGCGTACTCCGCCCAGCGCGTGGCACAGATAAGGCCCACGTGCTTGGATCCGGCCTGGTGATGGCGCCAGGTATCCTTAGCGGGCACGTCGATATCGAAGCCGTGATGCCCATGATGCTTGAGCGAACCCACGCGCAGGCCGCGGCGGGTGAGCTCGGCGATAACCTTCTCGACGAGCGTGGTCTTGCCCGAGTTTTGGTAGCCGATAAACGCGATCGCGGGGACGGCCGGAGTGGGAGCTGCGGGCGCGACGGCCACGGGTGCGCTCGCGGGCGCGGCACCGTCAGCGGCCACGGACTCAACAGCAGCGGCCTGACGCTCTGCACGATCCCACACGCCCGAGCGGCCGCCCTCCTTGTGCAGCAGGCGCACGTCGACGATCTCCATGCCGCGATCGACGGCCTTGCACATGTCGTAGATGGTTAGGCACGCGGCACTCGCGCCGGTCAGCGCCTCCATCTCGATGCCCGTCTTGCCCGTCACGCCCGCCGTGACCAGCACGTGAAAGCCGACCTGCCCGTCCGGACGCGCCGGCGCCCAGCCCTCGGGCACGTCCTCGGCCGGCGTCCCCGCCGGAGCGATGGGCGCAATGTCGCACTTACTCTTGGTAATGAGCAACGGATGGCACATGGGGATGATGTCGCTCGTGCGCTTGATGGCCATAATGCCCGCCATGCGCGCGCAGGCGAGCACATCGCCCTTTTTGGCGCGGTCCTGCAGCACCATGGCTTGCGTCTCGGGGTGCATGAGGATGGTGCCCTCGGCGATGGCAATGCGATGGGTCTCGGCCTTGTCGGACACGTCGACCATGCGTACCTCGCCCTTGGCGTCCACGTGTGTAAGCTCGTCGCGACGGGCATCACGGGTGGGCTCGGTGGCGGCACTGGCAGTCGGCTTCGCGCCTGCAACGGCATCGCTGGCCGCAGCCGTGACTTTGTGGGCAGACATCGCAGCCCTGCGAGCGGCCTTGGTGGCATCGGCGTACCTGCTCTTGGCCATATGATCATCCTCCGATTTGGGACATAAATCGTTGCGTGCCCTCAATTATCGCGTGTTCCTGCGGTTTGTGGGCCACGGCATCGCGCCAAATCGAAAGTACCTGCATATCATCACCACTGCGCAGCGCCTCACGCACCGAATACTCGGCATCGCTGAACAGGCACGGACGCACGTTTCCGTCGGCCGTCAGGCGCAGACGGTTGCAATTCGCGCAAAAATGGTTGGACATGGCGCTAATGAAGCCGACCGTTCCCGCCGCGCCCGGAAAGTGCCAATAGCGCGCAGGGCCCGCGCCGGCAGGAGCGTCGTTGATGTCGAGCGGTTCGAGCTCGCCCAGTCCCGCCGCGGCGGCCCCGGCATTGATGCGCGCCCGCAACTCGTCGCTCGGAACGGTATCGCTCGCGTCCCACAACTCGGGATTGAGCGTGGGCGCATGAGGGTCTACGGCGCAATGCGAGCTCGTGTGCTCATCGCCGATGGGCATGTATTCGATAAAGCGCAGGTGAATGGGGCGGTCGACCGTGAGCCGCGCGAGGGCCGCCACGTCCTGGTTGAGGCGGCGGACGATCACGCAGTTGACCTTAACCGGATCAAAGCCCCAGGTCAGCGCCGCATCGATGCCCGCCATGGTTTGCTCGAGCCGGCCCAGGCGCGTGATCTTTCCAAAGAGCGTGGGGTCGAGCGTGTCGAGCGAAATGTTGACGCGGTCGAGCCCGGCGTCTTTGAGCTGCGGCGCCAGCTTGGGCAGCAGGGCGCCGTTGGTGGTGAGCGAGATGTCCTCGATCTGCGGGATCGCACGGATGTCGCGAATGAGCGGGATAATGCGGCGGCTGACCAGCGGCTCGCCACCCGTCAGGCGCACGCGGTGAATGCCCTCCCCCGCCACTAGGCGCACAAAGTGGGCGATTTCCTCGGCGCTAAGCAGCTCGTCGTGCGCGCGCGGCACCACGCCGTCGGCAGGCATGCAATAGATACAGCGGAAATTACACTTGTCAGTCACGGCAATGCGCAGGTAGTTGATATCGCGGCCAAAACCGTCATGTTGCAGGCGCTCGTCCACGCAATCCTCCCCTCACGCAGCGATTTATTCTTCGGGAAACATAATACCCCACAAGAGAATCGTGCCGACACGCGTACGACAGGACAGGCCATTCGAGCAAGAAGGGCTTCCCGAGCCCATCCTCAGCATTCAAACCGTCCCAACATTCGATGTTTTTCCCGATATTGGCAAAAAACGTCAAATGTTGGGACGGTTTAGGTGTTCACAGAGCTCGAAAGACGAGCTAGACGCCCCTAGAGGCCGCCGTTCCAGTGGCGAATCACGAATTCTCGCAGGTCGTTCTGACGTTTCTGGAACGCTTCGCTTCGGTCGCACTTGAGGCCCATAGCGAGCGCGATGGCATTCATCGCCCGGTGCAATTGCAGCTGGTGGGCAAACTGAGTCCCGGTGAGGACGATCATCCTAAAGCCCAGCGCGCTCAGCACGGTCATACGCTCCGCGTCCGACGCGCTGCGCTGTTTATCAAGATGGTTCGAGCCGTTGTATTCAATCCCCGTACCGCTCGCAGGCGCATATACGTCGATCTCGAAATACCCGGCCTTAGCGAGATATTTGAATTCGTTGGGAACATCGACCCGATGGTTGAGCTCGACCCTGGTGTACCCGAGCCCGCCCTGGGAACGCTTCGCGACAACCATGATTGCGGTGGCCGTCTCCATGGGCGACCGTGCGCCATCGTGCACGCGCTTGAGCACGGCAGCCGCACGCGTAGCCCCCTGACGAGATCGGTTCTCATCGCAATAAGCGACCAAGTCGGCAACGGTATACCTCTGCCCCATCTCGATATAATCGCCTGACGACAAATGATTCAAATGGTATCGGGCACAGATTTCATAGCCGTATTCCAGCTGCTCGGGCTCGCTCATCCACGAACCCGCTTGGACAAAGCACATGGCCTCATCAACCACCAGAAGGCCCTCCGCCACCTCGATAAGATGGCCTGGAGGTATCGGCGCCCCAAACACGTGGCACCTAAATCCAGCCGGCGTCGAACGCTCAAAATCGAAGTTGACGAGCGTGTCGATATGATCGAGCTCTCCTCGTGGAATACCGAGCGAAACCAGATAGTCGGTAACGATCCCAACTGCCGTTGAAGCCCTCAGCCCCTTGGCATCGAGCCCCAATTTGGGCAGGCCCGCGGTCGGCTCCGCCTCGTTAGCAAGCGAGTCCTCATCGTATAGACTGCTTGCTCGCGAGAGCGGCTCGGACGGGCGCGCCACGTTGTGGTACAGCCAGGCAGTCTTATGGGACAGGACAATCGGCAGGTCCATGAGCCCTCCAATGGGTCGGATAACCAACCTTATTCCCCTGTCCACGGGTCCGCACACCTTCGTGCACAAGAAAGCGATTTCACCCGGTCGAGTGGCAGAAAAACCATCACAACATTCGATGCTTTTCCCGTTTTTAGCAAAAAACGTCGAATGTTGTGATGGTTTGAGACGAGGTGAGGAACACGGAGGGGTCAAAGCATCGTGCTCGAACGGGTTAATCCAGCTCTTTTAAGCCATGCGCCAGCTGCCAGTACTCGCCGTGCTGGGCGAGCAGCTCTTCGTGCGTGCCGCGCTCGATGATGCGGCCGTGTTCGAGGACCATGATCGCGTCGGCGTCGCGGACGGTGGACAGGCGGTGCGCGATCATAAACGTGGTGCGTCCGCGCATGATGCGGTCCATGCCGCGCTCGATGAGCTTTTCGGTGCGCGTGTCGATGGAGCTTGTCGCCTCGTCCAGGATGAGCACCGGCGGATCGGCCACGGCCACGCGCGCGATAGCGAGCAGCTGCCGCTGGCCCTGTGACAGGTTGGCACCATCGGCCGTAACCGGCGTGTCGTAGCCTTGTGGCAAGCGGCGGATAAACGAGTCGGCGCAGGCGGCCTCGGCGGCAGCGCGCACTTCCTCGTCGGTCGCGTCGAGCTTGCCAAAGCGGATATTCTGCGCAATGGTGCCGCTAAACAGGTGCGTATCCTGCAGCACAATGCCGAGCGACCCGCGCAGGCTGGCCTTGGCGATGTGCTTGACGTCGATGCCGTCGTACGTGATCTCGCCGTCATCGACCTCGTAGAAGCGGTTGATGAGGTTGGTGATGGTCGTCTTTCCGGCGCCCGTCGAACCCACAAAAGCGATCTTTTGTCCCGGCTTGGCAAACAGGTTGAGGTCCGTGAGCACGCGCGTGCCCGGCACGTAGGAAAAGTCCACGGCATGGAAGCGCACGTCGCCGGCAAGCGGGACGAGGCCGGTGACAAGCTCGGTGCCGTCGGCAGCCACCGCACGGTCCGCGTCATCGACCGAGGCCACATCGTGCAAATGCCCGTACGCGCCCACGCCACGGCCCTCGGGAATCTTCCACGCCCACGCAGACTCGCCCGTCTGCACCAGCTCCACGCAACCCTCGTCCACCTCGGGCTCAAGGTCCATTGCGGCGAACAGGCGCTCAGCACCGGCCAGCGCGTTGAGCAAGAAGTTGCCCAGCTGCGTGAACTGGTTGATGGGCATGGCCGCCTGGCGCACAAAGACCAGGTAGCTCGCGAGCGCGCCCACGTCGGCCAGACCGTTGATGCAGAGCATGCCGCCCGCCACCGCGACGATCGCGTAGTTGGCGTACCCGATCACCACGGTCATGGGCACCATCGAGTTGGCATAGGCCTGCGCAGCGCCACCGGTGCGGCGCAGCTCCTGGTTGCGCGCATCGAAACCGGCCACGTTGGCCTGCTCGTGGTTAAAGACCTTGATGACCTTTTGGCCCGAGACCATCTCCTCGACATATCCGTCCAAGTCGCCGAGCGACGCCTGCTGGGCGGCAAAGAATCGCTTGGAGCGGATACCCGAGTAGCGTGCGTACAGCACGATGGCCGCGTCGCACACGAGCGTGATGATCGTGAGCTGCCAATTGAGGATGATGAGCATGGCCGTGGTGCCGATCACCTGGATGGTCGCCTGGATCACGTTGGCAAAGCTGTTGTTGAGCGCCTCGGAGACCGTGTCGACGTCGTTGGTGAAGAAGCTCATGATGTCGCCCGAACGCGTGCCGTCGAAATAGCTGAGCGGCAGTGTCTGGATGTGCGAGAACAGGTCGCGGCGGATGTCGGACACCACACGTTGGGCCGCGCGCACCATAATCTGCGAGTAGCCCAGGGCCGACAGCACGCCCGCGGCGTAGATGATCGCCGTCAGGATGACCTGCTTGGCGAGCAGTTCCTCCCCGCCCGTGGCCAAACCGTTAACGATGGGGCGCACCATGTAGGTGCCGGCGAGGCTCGCGATGGCGGCGACGGAGGCGAGCACGCCCACCGCGAGCAACGAGAACTTGGCATGCCCCATGTAGGAGAGCAGACGGCGAAGCGTCTGCGTCAGATTGGTGGGACGGGCCTGAGCGGATGTCTTAGGCATGGCGCTCACCCCCTTCCAAGGTCGATCCGCTGGGGACGGAAGAAAACGGATCGTTCGCGCAGCCATCGTCGCTGCCGTCACCGGCGTCCGCATCCCCCGCAAACTCCATCTGCGAGGCGTAAATCTCCTGGTAGATGCTATCGCCCGCCAGCAGCTCCTCATGCGTGCCCACGCCGTGGACACGGCCATCGTCCAGCACAATAATGCGATCGGCATCCATGACGCTCGCAATGCGCTGTGCGATGACAATCACCGTCGTGTTGGGAATCTGAGCGATATGCTCGCGGATCTTGGCATCGGTCGCCATATCGACCGCGCTGGTCGAATCGTCAAAGATGAGCACACGCGGATGTTTGAGCAACGTACGCGCGATGCACAGACGCTGTTTTTGTCCGCCCGAGACGCCGGCACCGCCCTGGCCCAGATAGCCGTCGAGTCCGCCGATGCGATCCAGGAACTCGTCCACGCACGCCGCGCGGCAGGCACGCAGCAGCTCCTCGTCGGTGGCATCGGGCGCGCCCCACTGCAGGTTCTCGCGCACGGTACCCGTAAACAGCACGTTCTTTTGTAGCACGATGCCCACGGCGTCGCGCAAGGCGGCCAGGTCGTAATCGCGCACATCGCGCCCGCCCACGAGCACGGCGCCTTCGGTGGCGTCGTACAGGCGCGCGATCAGCTGCACAAGCGAGCTCTTGCCCGAGCCCGTGCCGCCGAGGATGCCCACCGTCGAGCCGCTCTCGATGCGAAGGTCGATATGTTCGAGCACATCCTCGGCTGCATCCTCGCGGTACTTAAACGACACGTCGCGAAACTCGATGCTTCCGTCGGCCACCCCGTGCACGGCAGCGGCAGCGTCGGGCGCCTGGATAAGCGAACGCTCGTCGAGCACCCGCGAGATGCGCTCCACGCTGGCAAGTGCGCGCGTGAGCAGCAAAAACACGTTGGAAATCATCATGAGCGAGTTCATGATCAGCAGCACATAGCTCATGAAGCCCGTGAGCGAGCCCACGCCGAGCTCGCCGGCAAGAATCATGCGCCCGCCGATCCACAGAATGGAAAGCGCCGCCACGTACATCGACAGCTGAAACACCGGCAGGTTGAGCACGGCGTTGCCAAAGGTCTTCGTCGCCGTGTGCGCAAGCTCGGTATTGACGGCATCGAACTTGGCCTCCTCGTGCTCGGCGCGCACGTACGCTTTGACGGCGCGCACGGCGGTGAGGTCTTCCTGCACCACACCGTTGAGATGGTCCATCGAGGTCTGCAGCTGGCGGTAGAGCGGACTGACGCGATAGGTGATAACGCCCAGCACGATCGCCAGCACCGGCAGGATGATCGCAAATACCGTAGCGAGCGGGCGCGACAGCACCAGCGCATAGACCAAGCCGACGATAAGCGTCACGGGGCCGCGCACCATAGGGCGAAAGCCGTTGCCGATAGCGTTTTGAATCACGGTGATGTCGGTGGTCATGCGCGTGACGAGCGAGCTGGCGTCGTAGTTGTCCAGATTGCCAAAAGCGAGCGCCTGGATCTTGCGATACTCGGCCTCGCGCAGGTTAGCGCCCAGCCCCGAGGCAACGCGGGCGGACGTGCGTGCATAACCCAAGCCGAGTACCAGCGAACATGCGGCGCATACCAGCATATACGCGCCCTGCAACAGCATGTAGTCGATGTCGCCCGCGGGAACGCCCACGTCGATGATATTTGCCATGATGACCGGGATAAACAGCTCGAGCGCCGTCTCGGCCGTCACAAAGAACATGCCGAGTATGGCATCGCGGCGGTATGCCCCCAGATAGGAAAACAAAATCTTGAGATTGCGCACGCAGGTTCATCCCCCATCAAACGTTGTTCGCAAACCCACGTATTATGGCGCGCCGTGCGGCGGTGTCAAGTGCTCCGAAATCGATTTCTGCAAGGCTAGTGCAGGCGCCATGCTCACAGGGCGCATGTCCGTATTCAATTGGAAATGAACGCGTGCGTGACCTTTTCGCCCCGCCGCCAACACAAACCTTGACTCTACAATCGTTGTAGGGTTTTCACTACACTGGTACGTAAACAAACACAGCCAGAAAGCCCCGCCCATGGAACACGACCTCACACGCGGCAATGTCCTTAAGACCATCGCGGTCTTTGCCCTGCCCTATATGCTCTCGTACTTTTTGCAGATGCTCTACGGCATGGCCGACCTGTACATGATGGGGCAGTTTAGCGGCGCCGCCGGCATCACCGCCGTGGGCAATGGCGCGCAGACGCTCTATATCATTACCGTGACGCTCGTGGGCCTAGCCATGGGAACGACGGTCATCGTCGGCCATGCCGTGGGCTCGCGTCGCTTCGACCGCGCCGAGACCGCCATCGGCAACACCATCACGCTCTTTATGGGCGTCTCGGTGGTGCTGGCCGCTGTCCTGCTCGCACTGTGCCCGCAGATTGTAGCGCTCATTGGCACGCCCGCCGAGGCGGTCGAAGGCACCGCCGCCTACCTGCGTATCTGCTTTATCGGCATTCCGTTTATCGCCGCGTACAACATCCTCTCGGCTATCTTTCGCGGCCTGGGCGATTCTCGCTCGCCCATGTACGTGATCGGCGTGGCGTGCATTATTAATATCGCGCTTGATTTTCTGTTTATCGGCCACATGGGGCTCGGCCCCGTGGGCGCGGCGCTCGGCACGGTGACCGCGCAGACGGCCAGCGTTGCCCTCGCGCTCGTGTGGCTCAAGAGCCGTCGCACGAACATCCACGTTAAGCGCAGCGACCTGCGCCCCCAGCCCGAGGTGCTCGGCAGTATTCTTAAGATCGGTGTGCCCGTGGCCGTGCAGGACGGCTGCATCCAGGTGGCGTTTATGTTCATCACCGTCATCGCCAACCACCGCGGCCTGGTCGACGCCGCCGCCGTGGGCTTGGTCGAGAAGATGATCAGCTTTTTGTTCATTGTGCCGAGTTCCATGGGTGCCACCGTCAGCGCGCTCACGGCGCAAAACGCCGGCGCGGGCAAGGGCGACCGCGCGCGTCAGGTGCTCAAGGATGCCATGACCATCTCGGCGGTGTACGGCTGCCTGATCACGGTGCTGATGTGGCTGGTGGCGCCGGCGTTTATCGGCTTTTTTGCCAAGGACGCTGCAGTAGTCGCCGCCGGTACCGGCTATATGCGCAGCTATATTTTCGACGCGATTTTTGCCGGCATCCACATTTGCTTTAGCGGCTTTTTCGCCGCATACGGCAAGAGCTACATCGGCTTTGCGCACAACGTGCTGGCCGTGGCCCTCATTCGCGTGCCCGGCGCTTGGCTGCTGTCGAACGCCTATTCCGACACGTTGTTTCCCATGGGCATCGCCTCGCCGTGCGGATCGATTTTGTCGGCGGTCATCTGCGTAATTGCATTTACCGTGCTCAACCGCCGCGGAACTTTTGACAAGCTGATGGCGTAGCGGGGCAACGCGAGCCTGGCGCCCCTCCCCGACCCTATTGAAAGGAGCGTTCCTATGGCCGACTCGCCAACTGAACATACCGAGGGCCTGCTTCGCATTGGCGAGGTGGCGCGCCTGCTCAATTTGAGCGTGGGCACACTGCGCCATTACGAACAGATGGGGCTATTGGAGCCGGCATATGTCGATCCGGCGAGTGGGTACCGCTACTACGGATCGCGGCAGCTCTCCACCCTCAACACCATCGGCAACCTGCGCGTTCTCGACTTGCCGCTGGCGCAGATTCGCGAGTTTGTCACTACGCGCGATATGGATTTGATGCAACGGCAACTGACCAAGCAACAGGAGTTAATTGAGCACAAGCGGCGTGAGTTGGAGCGCATGTCGCGCAAGATTGACCAGCGGCTTGCCTTGCTTCATGGCGCTTTGAATGCTGATCTCGACACCATTAGCGAAATCGAGGAACCCGAACTTCGCTGCGCCACGCTGCACGAGCACGTCAATCCCACCGACGCCTATTCGCTGGGATGGCATATCCGCCAGCTTCAGCAGGGGCAGCTCGAAACCTTTGCCTATCTGGGCAATCTGGGTGTGGGTATCGCGCCCGAACGCCTGGCCGCCGGCGACTTTGACGGCTACGACGAGGTCTTTCTGCTGCTCGATGACACCGATGAGTACTTGGGCGATGTTGAGACGCGACCTGCCGCGCGCTGCCTGACCATAAGCTTCCGCGGCACGCACGGGCAAGCAGCCCCACGCTACGAGCAACTGCTGAGCTACATGCATGAACACAACCTGACGCCCGCCGGTCCGTCGCGCGAGATCGCCCTCATCGACGACATCATCAGCGATGACCCAGCGACCTACGTGACGCAGATCACGGTGCCGGTCTCTCTAGGCTAGACCGAGCCTCGCCTCTAACTCGGTCAACGCCTCAAAGGCATCGCGAGATGCACCCGCCGCGCGCTCGCGCTCGGCAACGCAAATTCGCATCATTAAGCGCTCTTTTGCCTGCACTTGGGAATGCCTCGCGCGCCCTTCCACCTGCGAGCAATTGCGATTCTCGATATCCATTACGCCTCCGGCACCTCACCGGTAGCGAGGATCTGCTCGAGCGCGTCCTCGTCCAGCACGGGCACACCCAGCTGCTCGGCCTTGGTGAGCTTGGAGCCCGCTTTGGGGCCGGCGACCAGATAGTTCGTCTTCTTCGACACGCTGCCCGAAACCTTGGCGCCGAGCACCTTGAGCGCCGCGCCCGCCTCGTCGCGCGTGCGGTTGACGAGCGTGCCGGTGAGCACGAAGGTCAGACCCGCAAGCGGCTGTGCGTCGGCGAGCTCGCCCGCCACGCCAGCTTCGGCCGCGGCTTGCGCATGAGCGGCGCCCAAGTCGACCTCGAGCGAAAGGCCCGCTTGGCGCAGACGTTCCAGCACGGCAAGGTTCTCGGGCACGGCCAGGAACTGCTTGACGCTCGCCGCAATCTTGGGACCGATGCCCTCGCACTCGGCGATATCCTCTTCGCTCGCCAAGATGAGCTTGTCAATCGACAGGAATCGCTCGGCGATAACCTCGCCCACACTCTTGCCCACATGGCGGATGCCCAGGGCAAACAGCACGCGACCGAGCGGCTGGCTCTTGGACTTGTTGAGCTCGGCGATGATTTTCTCGGCCGTCTTGAGGCCCACCGGAATGGGGTCGCCCTTCTTGACGCCCTTTTTGCTGTTGGAGCTGGCGTACACGCGGCCCGTGTCCAGGCCGGCGATGTCGTCGACCGTGAGCTGGTAGAAGTCCGCGACATCATGGATCAGACCGGCGGCGATCATCTTGTCGACGATCTCGTCGCCCAGGCCGTCGACGTCCATGCAGCCGCGACTCACCCAGTGGAGCAAGCGCTCCTTGAGCTGCGCCGGGCAGTCAATGGACACGCAGCGGTAGGCAACCTCGCCGTCCTCGTGGACCACGGGGCTGCCGCACACGGGGCAGACCTCGGGCATGTGCCAGTCGACCGAATCGGCCGGGCGCTTGTCGAGCACCGGGCCCACGACCTCGGGAATCACGTCGCCTGCCTTGTGCACGATGATGGTGTCGCCCTCGCGCACGTTTTTGCGACGGATTTCGTCGATATTGTGCAGCGTGGCGCGCGCGATGGTGGAGCCGGCAACCGTCACCGGGTCGAACTCAGCGACCGGCGTGAGCACACCGGTGCGGCCCACCTGGATGCGAATTTCGCGCAGGACGGTCTGCTTTTCCTCGGGCGGGAACTTAAAGGCAATGGCCCAGCGCGGCGCTCGGGCGGTAAAGCCCAGGTCGAGCTGCTGCTGGAAGCTGTCGACCTTTACAACCACGCCGTCGATGTCGTAGTCCAGGTCACCGCGGTGCTCAAGCGCCTGGGCGCAGAACTCGTGAACCTCGGTCGGCGTGGCGCAGCGTGCCACGTTGGGGTTGACGCTAAAGCCGGCGCTACGCAGCCAGTCCAGAAACTCGCGCTGGCTGTGGACGTGCAACGGGTCGGTATCGGCAATGGCATAGATAAAGGTGGCCAGGTCACGGCGTGCCGTGACCTTGGGATCCTTTTGGCGCAGGCTGCCGGCGGCGGCGTTGCGCGGGTTGGCGAAGGGGTCGCGACCCTCGGCATCGGCCTCGTCGTTCAGACGAACAAAGCTGCCCTTGGGCATATAGACCTCGCCGCGTACTTCGATGGTGCGCTCGCGATCGGCGGCCATGTGGGCGAGCGCCGGCTCGGACAGATGCATGGGCACATCCTTGATGGTGCGCACGTTGAGCGATACGTCCTCGCCCGTGGTGCCGTCGCCGCGCGTGGCGGCGCGCACAAAGGTGCCGTTTTGGTAGGTAAGCGCCACGCCCAGACCGTCGATCTTAAGCTCGCAGGTATAAGTGACGCTACCGGCACCAAGCGCATCCTCAGTGCGCTGGAGCCACGCGTCGAGTTCGTCCAAATCCATGGCATCGTCCATAGAATACATGCGTGCCATGTGCGTGACCGGCGTAAACTGCTCGCTCACATAGCCGCCCACGCGCTGGGTATAGCTGTCGGGCGTCACCAGGTCGGGGTAGGTCGCCTCGATCTCCTGCAGCTCAACGAGCATTTTGTCAAAGGCGGCATCCGTGATCTCGGGCGCATCGAGCATGTAGTAGCGATAGGCGTGGTAATCGAGCTCGTGGCGCAGCTCGGCCGCACGCGCTGCCGCCTGGGCACGGGCGTCGGCCGGTGCGGCGGCATCCGCGCTCGCGGGCGTTTCGGTATCGATGTCCACGCCGTCACCAAACAGGCTCGATTGCTCCATAGCGGCACTCCTTCGCTCGATTTCAAACGGATACTAGAGTACCACCGGTCGCAAAGGGGTCGAATAGCGGTCTCAAACCGCACCGAATCGGCAGCCGTCGGATCGGGGTGGATCGCGCGATCAAACCATGTCCTTGCCGTTTCCAAATGATCCGTTTTCCTCCGTCCCCAACGGATCAATAAGTAAAGAGGGGCTGTCCCGCGTTGATGGGACAGCCCCCTCTGGCTTCGATATGTGCGATACGGCTCGTTAGAAACCCTGACCGTAGCCTTGACCCTGGCCCTGCTGGCCCAACAGCTCCTCCAGGTACTGGCGCAACTGCTCGTCGGTAATACCGCCGTTGCCGGTGTCAGTCGCGCTGTCATCCTGCTGCTGGTTCTGCAGCTCCTCGTCGGAGCCCAGCTCGACCGTGACCTTCTTCTCTTCCTTGCCGCGCACGAGCGTGATCTCGACCTTCTCGCCCACCTCGTGGCTGCGCAGCGCGATGATCAGGCCATCGGCGCTCGTAATCTCATCGTCGCCCAGCTTGGTAATGACATCGCCCTCTTGGATGCCAGCCTTGGCGGCAGGACCGTCCTCGACGACGCTTGCCACATACGCGCCGCTATCGGTGCTCAGCTTGTTGGTGCGGGCGTTAAGCGCATTGACGCTCGAAAGCGTAGCGCCCATGTACGGATGTACCGGCGTCTTGCCGTCGATAATCTGGTCGGCAATGTTCTTGGCGTAGTTAACGGGAATGGCAAAGCCTACGCCCGAGCTGGAGCCCGAATAGCTCTCGATGAGCGAGTTAATACCCACGAGCTCACCGTTGTCGTTGACGAGCGCGCCGCCGGAGTTGCCCGGGTTGATAGCGGCATCGGTCTGGATCATGTTGGCGTAGATGGTGTTGCCGCTGGTAGAGCTCATGGCCGTGGAGCGGTACAGCGCCGACACGATGCCCGTGGAGACAGATTGCTCGTTGCCGAACGGCGAGCCGATGGCCATGACCCACTCGCCCACGTTGAGCTTGGAGGAGTCGCCGATCTCGATCGGCGTGAGCTTGGAGGCGTCGGCGTCCTTGAGCTTGATGACGGCAAGGTCGCTCGAGGCATCGTTGCCCACGAACTCGGCCTCGTAGGTGGTGCCGTCGTCCATGGTCACCACGTACTGGTCATAGCCATCGACCACGTGGTTGTTGGTGAGGATGTGGCCCTCGGTATCGAGCACAACGCCCGAGCCGACGCTGCCCGAGCTGTCCGACTCGTCGGCAGACTGCGAAAGCGAGCCATTCTGGCTACCGCTCGAAGTGGCGGTGATGGAAACGACGGAGGGCAACGCCTTGGCAGAAACGGCCTCGGCCAGCGTGGTGTCCTCGGAGTCGATGGTGATCTTTTGCGTCGATGAACCCGAGGCACCCGCCGTCACGGCGTTCCTGCCACCGCCGATATCGAGCGTGCCGCTCATAATGAGCGCGATGACCAGCAGGGCGCCGCACGCACAACCAGCGAGCGCCGTAATAAAGATCGGCAGCTTTTTGGTCTTGGTCTTGACCACCGTGTGCTTGTTTACGACCTGTTGGCCGCTCAGCGGCTTGCCAGTCTGCGTGTCGTAGGCCTGCACGTAGGGAATGTTGCCGTCGGCAGGCGTCGACTCCACCTGCACGCGCGGCTGCTGCTGAGTCTCGCCGGCGTGGCCCGCATCCTGGGGACGCTGGGAATCGTTCTCGCTCATAGCTGCAATCCTTTCGTCAAATAACCAAAGGCCCGCCAAACACGTGGCGGGCCATCATTGTTCACGATGAGTTGTACCCCAATATGCGGGCGTACGTGTATGAGAACGCAATCTTTTAGGAAGGCTTAAGTTCTGTTGCAGGCCCGAAAGGAACCCGCGCCTGCGTCAAAACCACCACAAAGGTGCCTGTCCCCTTTGTGGTGAAAAGCTAGTCCTTAAACAGATAGCCCACGCCGCGGACGGTGGTGATGTGTGCCGCGATCTGCGGGCCCACCTTGGAGCGGATGCGTCGAATGTGCACGTCGACGGTACGCGTGCCGCCACAATACTCAAAGCCCCACACGCGGTGCAGCAGCACCTCGCGGCTGTAGGCACGGTTGGGATGCGTCGCCAAAAAGCTCAGCAGCGAGTACTCCATCAGCGTCAGGTCGATGGGCTCGTTATCGAGTGTCACCTGGTAGGTAGCCAGGTTAATCTCGAGGTTATCGATGTTGAGCACATCGTCGGCGGCGACGGTCTCCTCCTCGCCCATCAGGCGCTGCGCGCGAGCCTTGAGCTCGTTGGGCGTCGCCGTGGGACATACAAAGTCGGCATGCGCATGATTCGGCAGACGCAGGGTGCCGAGCGCCTCGTCGTCGACGATCACCAACATGGGGACGCCGCCGCGATCGTCAAGCCACTTGGCAATCTGATCGATGCGGTCGCTGCGGATGCCATCGGAATCGAGGATCAGCAGATCAAAGTCGTGCGCCGCAGTCGGCGAATCGGGGGTAGCCAGGCTCACCTCGACACCCAGGGTAGTCGTCAAGCTGCGGGCAAACTCGTGGAAGCGCGTCGTGCGCGCCATGAACAGGGCACTCTTTTCGGACATATCGGCCTCCAAGGAAATGAGCTCAATCGTACTGGAACAAGCCAGCGCGATTAGGAGTTCGCCAGATAATGCTTGATCTCCCACTCGGTGATCGTGGACTCAAACTTATGCCACTCGTTGCGCTTCTTTTTGAGGAAGAAGCTGTGGATGTGCTCGCCGAGGGCATCCTTCATAAACTGCGAGTCCTCAAAGACGTCGAGCGCCTCTTTGAGCGAACGCGGCAGCGGCGTGTAGCCGGCCTCGAGCATCTGACGGTCGGTGAGTTTGAGCGTCTCGGCCGTGGCCTCGGGCGGGAGCTCCAGCTTGCGCTCGATACCATCGAGACCAGCCGCCAGCGTGACGGCGTTGACCAGATACGGATTGGCCATGGGGTCGGGGCTGCGAAGCTCGATACGCGTGGACAGCTGCTTGCCGGGCTTGTAGACCGGGATGCGGATCATGCTCGCGCGGTTGCGCAGGCCCCACGTGGCGTACTGCGGCACGGAGTCGCCACCCGTGGTGATGCGCTTGTACGAGTTGACCGTGGGGTTGGTGATGGCGCTGATCTCGCGTGCGTGCGCCAAGATGCCGGCCATGTAGTGCTTGGCGATATCGGAGAGGTGGTACTTCTCGTCGTCCTCGCCCCAAAAGACGTTGTTGCCGTCGTGGTCGAACAGCGACTGATGCAAAAACATGGCGCTGCCGTCCTCGCCCGCCAACGGCTTGGGCATAAAGGAGGCGTGGCAACCGCTCTCGTAGGCCTGCTGTTTAATGATGAGTTTGGCCGTGGTGATGGCGTCGGACATGCTCAGGGCCTCGGCGTGACGCAGGCTCATGCCGTGCTGCGAGCGGCCGGCGGCATGGAAGGTGTACTCCACGGGCACGGACATCTTCTCGAGAGTGAGGACTGTGTTGCGGCGCAGGTCGCGGGCGGCATCGCTCACCGAAAGATCGAAGTAGCCCACGTTGTCGAGCGGCTCGGGCGTGTGCTCGTCGGGGAAGTAGTAATACTCCAGCTCGGCACCCACGTTGAGCAGATAGCCAGCTTTCTCGGCCTTGCGGAACATGCGGCGCAGGGCATCGCGCGGGTCGCCGGCAAACGGCTTGCGATCGGGGGTGCACACGTCGCAGAACACGCGGGCGACGCCGTTGTGGCTCGGGCGCCACGGCAAAATCTGGAAGGTCGAAGCATCGGGAAACGCCAGCATGTCGGCTTCCTCGGGCGTGGCAAAGCCCTCGATGGCGGAGCCGTCAAAGCCGATGCCCTCCTCAAAAGCGACCTCGAGGTCCTCGGGGCTAATGGCAAAGTTCTTGAGGCGGCCGAGAATGTCGACAAACCACAGACGCACAAAGCGGATGTCACGCTGCTCTACGGAGCGGAGTACGTAATCGATGTTCTGCTGGTTCATGTCGCTCCCCTTTCTTTCGGGCGGGTTTCGACTGGTCTATATCGCAGATACTATCGCAGAAAAATGTTTCCGCAGGGTTAAAGCGTATCAAGCGCTCAAAAAACGTGCGCGAACAGGCAGATATGACAAGCGGCTATCGTTCGGATTCAGAGACAATTTGTCTGCAGGCTCGTTCCAGCGCAGGGAACTCCATCGTCACTGCATCCCAAACAACCGAGCGATCGACATTGCCGTAATCATGCGCAAGATAATTTCTCATGCCGATAATTCCACGCCACTCAATTTCGGGATGAAGCCGCTGCGAGCGTTCCGACAACTTGCCCGCTTCTTCCGTCACCCTAAGTGCGCACATCAAAAGGGAGTCCGCCAACGCCCTCGTCCGCACGTCATTCGCATGCAGAAACTGGTCCTCGGTGATATCAAAAACCTTGATGCGCTCGTTCGTTTCAGAGATGGCCTCCAAAACCTCTTGGGCACGAAGGCCGTCTGACTTACGCGCGATCATAAAGGATCACTCCTTCACGCTCGATTACCGCGGCAAGATCGTCATCAAGATGATCACTAGAGACGAGATCAACCTGCCTCCCGGTTTCTTTGCGCACCGCCTCACCAAATGCCGACAGCGCGAAAAGACCAAAGCCCTGCTCGCGATCGACTTCGAGACGCAAGTCAATATCGCTATCAACATGTGCCTCGCCCCGGGCATACGAACCAAAAAGAATCACGGTTTTGATGGCGGGAATCGAGCTGGCTGCCTCGCGGACGGCGGACTCAATCTGGGCAGTATCCAAAATGCCCGTCGCGGCGCTTTCGCTCGCAGAGCTTTTACCAAGTGAGGGAACAAACGGCAGAGAGCGCTCGCGCAGCATCTGCCTCATAAACATATTGACCGCAACAGACGAAGTCATGCCAAGCTCTTCGCACAGCTCGGCAAATGAGTCTTTAATTGACGAGTCCACTCGCACACTCAGCACAGACGCAGCCATGGATACCTCCTGTATGACATTGTCTATATATTATCACACATACTAGCGCGAGGTCGAGGCGCGGTGTTCGATGTGACCGGGGATCTCGATGCGTTTGGGGGCGAGCTTTGCGGCCTCGCCCACGGTGGTGGTAACGACGTCGATGCGCTCGGACAGGCGCTCGACCACGCGCTCGGCAATGGTGAGGGTATCCTGCGCGGCCGTGGTGACGCCGCCAAAGAGCACATGGTTCCAAGGGTAGTCGTCAAACGTCGCGATCTTGAGCCCCGCCGGCAGCGAGGGACCAAGCTGCGCCAGCGCCTCGGTCAGACGCAGGAAGACCAGGCCGTTGACGGCAATGAGGCCGAGCTTTTTGCCTGCATAGCCGCGGATGGTCTCGTCCAAGCGACCAACGCCCGTGGCACCGCCATCGGCCAAGGTGACAACCTCGCCGGCAAGGCCGCGTCGCGACAGCTCGTCGGTAAAGGCCTCGGCACGCTCGCGACGCACGGGGCTGTCGTCGCTTGCCTCGGTGAGCAGGCACAGGCGCTCGCTACCAGCGGCGGCCAAGGCGTCTACCAAGCCGGCGACCAGCTCGCGGTTGTTAGATGTCACCAGGTCAACACCGCCGTCAACAACATCGCGGTCGAGCAGCACGACGGGTAGACGTCCCGCTGCCGCGGCGATCGCCTCGTCGTTGCCTCCGCAGGTGTTGACGACCAGGCCGTCCACGCCAGCATCGATAAGTCTGGTGAGCGACTCGGCCTCCTTTGCGGGGTCGTTGCCGCTAATGGCAGTCATGAGCGAGCAGCCGCGCGCGGCGGCGCTGGCGGAAAGTCCTTCGAGCATGGCGCTCGAGAATGGGTTGGCGATGTCGGCCAGGATCACGCCGATGAGGTTGGTGCGCGAGGAGCGCAGATTGCGCGCGGCGGCACGCGGGCGATAGCCGGTGCGCTCGATAACCGCCGCGATGCGAGCACGGGTTTCCTCGGTCATTTGCCCGGGGCGGTTGTTGAGATAGCGCGAGACCGTGGCCGGACTCACGCCCGCCTCGGCGGCAATGTCCTTGATTCTCATCTGCGCCATAGCGCACCCCGTTTCCCAATTGTCGGCGGCCTGAGCCATTTTAGGCATTTTTTAAAAATCTCGGTTGCAAAACGCTGTAGGTGAGCAGCGTCGTTTTTGCGTCTCGAGCAGATGCGATGATGGGCTAGATAGACGAGTCTTTAGGCAGCTCAAAATAGTCGGGATGCAAGGCGATAACCGGGCCCTGCTCCTCGGGCATCAGGTGCAAGTGCGTCTCTGCCAGATAACTCGCCGCATCGGTATCGCCCCTCTTAATGGCCTCAAGAATCCGGCGATGCTGCCGACGAATCGGCTCCCAATCCAGGTCCTGCGACACCATACGCAGCCAGTTGTATCGCTCAAAATGCGTGTTGATGCTTTTCATCCAATCCCACAACATGTGACGACCGGCAATCTCAAAACACGTCTCATGGAACAGGTTATCCAGGTCAAAGAAACGACGCGTTTCGCCATGGTCGAGCGACTCGGACTCGGTAAGAATCTGCTCAAGCCGCTGCTTTTGCTCGGGCGAGGCGGCCGAACTGCATTTAATAAGCACGCTTCTCTCGAGCTTCTCGCGCAAAAAGCAGGCGTTTTCGGCGCGTTCCATGCTGATCTTAGAGACGTAGGTGCCGCTTTTGGGACGCGTTTCCACCAGCTCCTGCTCACGCAGACGCACAAAGGATTCGCGAATGGGCGTGCGCCCGATTCCCGTCTCTTTTTCCAGACCAATCGCCGAAAGGCGTGTGCCGGGCTTGAGCTCGGCGTAGATGATCTTGGAGCGCAGTGCGTTGTACGCCTGGTCTTGCAGGCTCTGATAATGCTGGTGCTGTTCCATAAAGCCCTCGGATAAACCCTCGGTTAATCGAATACCACCATGCAATACTATCGCATCCCCCGCCCCCTCATAAGTTGCGGTGGAATAGTTCCTGCTCAAGGCCTTCAGCAGCAAAAACAGGAACTATTCCACCGCAACTTCCAACAGTCTTTTTGGGACGGGGCTCTTTTAGCTACCCTGGCCCGCAGATCGGCCCCCTTGCCACAAAAGTGGCCCATCTACTACGTTAACACGGATAGCCTCGGCCATACCGAAAACCGTGAAAACAAAACCGACGCTCCTATAAGTTGTCAATAGGCAGTTTGCGGGAGCGCTCCCTTCAATTCGCACAGGAGCTCGTAATACCTCCTCTCCAGTTTCGTCGACCGCCGTCTCCCATGTTCCAGGTGACCGAGTGAGGCCGCGGACATGCCGAGCCCCGCGGCGGCCTGCTTCTGGGTCACCCGCATCGCCTTGCGCATCTTCGCGAGCTCGGGGCCCTCCGGCGCGGCGCCGTCGGGATTCGGGTCCATGAGCACGCGGTACACCTCCCGCGCTATGTAGCGCTTCAGGCAGCGGACCGCCTCCCTCCGGGACTTCCCCTCGGAGGTTCGCCTCGCCACGTACCTCCTCGTCCTCTCGTCGTATGCCATGCGCTTGATCGCGATCTCGTAGAGCGCCCAGTTCGCCTGCCGGTTGCCGCCGCGGTTGAGCCTGTGCCGCTCCGTCTTCCCGCTCGACGCGGGGATCGGGGAGACGCCGCACAGCATCGAGAACGCCGCCTCGCCCTTCAGCCTGCCGGGGTTGTCGCCGGCGGCCACGACCAGGGCGGCGGCGGTCGTCGTGCCGCAGCCCTCGATGCCGAGCAGCGCGGGCGCGTTCGCCTCCAGCAGCGCGCGGATGCGCTCGTCGAGGGACTCGACCTGGCTGCGGGCCTCCTTCCAGACCGCCGCGACGGACCGCAGCGAGGCCAGCACGCTCTCCTCGAGCGCGTCGCCCGCCTTCCTCCGCGCGCGAGCAGCGGCATGAGGTCCTTCGGCCGCTCGCGGCCCCTGAACCGCTCCCTCAGGGCGCCCGGGGCCGTCGTGAGCATCGACTTCGCGCAGGCCACGCAGGACGTGGACGTCGCGACGGCCAGCCTGCGCGCGACGTAGAGCTGGCGCACCGCCTCGACCCAGCCGTCCTGCGACT
Source organism: Collinsella sp. (assembly GCA_046995905.1). Classification (GTDB taxonomy): domain Bacteria; phylum Actinomycetota; class Coriobacteriia; order Coriobacteriales; family Coriobacteriaceae; genus Collinsella. The sequence goes on along the minus strand of JBKXET010000001.1, from coordinate 625,842 downwards.
TCGGCACGGAGCAGCCCCTCCCGGACGCCGCCTTGCGCGCCGCGCGCTCGGCGTCCAGCGGGTCGCTCTTCCCCTCGCCGGGCCTCGCCTTGTCCCTCTTGGGCCTGAGCACCTCGACGACGTTGTACCCGAGCTCCACGAGCCTCCTCGTCAGCCCGGCCCCGTACGATGCCGTGCCCTCGACGCCGACGACCATGCAGCTCCCCGGGTCGCCTATCGCCTCCGCCAGCCTGTCGTAGCCCTCGGGGTCGGCCCCGAAGCTCCCGCTCCAGATCTTCCTCCCGAGGCCGTCGAGCAGGCACAGGACATGCACGTCCTTGTGCGTGTCGACGCCCGCGATGACCGTTTCGCCTTCCATTTTCGCTCCCCTCGGTCTGCCGCCTGCTCCGCGCCCGGGTCTCCCAGACATTGCACTGACGGGAGCGCTACAATCAAGTTGCCTTATCCGATTGTCCGCGCTCATGCTCCTATTAGGTCATGGCAGGACTCCGGGTCGCGGAAGCCGGGGCGAGACAGGTCGGATTTGAGGACGGCCGAAGAGGCGTCAGCAGGTCAGTGGGTCATCGTCCCGGCGTTCAGCATCAGGGTAGCGCTGCGACGCGGAAATCGCGCGCTGTTGACGCGCCCCCGCAGTGCCCGCTTCCCCCAAGGACAATTATCAGTGCAGGTAGACAGCTTGTCGATTTTCGAAAAAGCCGACTATGGTTGACCCCTGCGGCTTAAACGTAGTAGATAGGCCCTATTCGTGGCACAGCACTACTCCATCCCAAATTGGCACCCCGAGCCCTCGTGAGTTGCCAACAAGCTGTTCGCCCAGTGCTTTATCCGCGCGGCATTTGGAAAATAGCACCACCGCAAAACCCGCGAGTAGCGCTTACTTTGCTATATCTCACTATACTTTGCTATATCTTGCTATATCTTGAGCAAAGGTGGCTCACATGCAAACAAACCCTTTTAAGCCCACAGCAGGTAAAACACCTCCCACGATTATCGGCCGCGAAGATGTGCTCGAAGAATTCAATGAGGGCCTCGTCAACGGGCCTGGTGCCCCGGGGCGCCTAATGCGCATAGCCGGCGTCCGTGGAACGGGCAAGACGGTCCTCCTTGACGAGTGCTCACGTTTGGCGCAAAGCCGTGGCTGGACGGTCATAAAAGAGGTCGCAACCGAGGGACTTTGCCAGCGCATTCTCGAACAGCTGCAGCCCAAATTCCAGGCCAAGCACGCCAGATTTGAGCCCACCGTAGCTGGCATATCCATCGGCAGCATAGATATTGAGCGAATCGGCCCATCGCTACGCGACGCCATGAGACAGACAATATCCAAGAATGGAAACGGCCTGCTCATCACTCTCGACGAGGTTCAAGACGCAGAGCTCGATGAGGTCCGAACGCTCTCCATTGCGATTCAGCAGGTTATCGGCGAAGACCTTGATATCGCCTTTGTTTTTGCGGGTCTGCCTTCGATGATTGAAAGCATCATCAACGGAAAGACACTTGCGTTTTTGCGCCGCGCCCTCCCCTTTGACCTGAAGGCTGTGGCAGTAACCGAAGTGTCGTACTCCCTCGAGGAAACCATTGAAGCGTCTGGCATGGAGTTGCAGCCAGGTATTGCCGGCCAACTTGCCGAGGCAACGCAAGGCTATCCTTTCATGATCCAACTCGTTGGATACTACGCATGGCAGTTGGCGAGACGCGCGCATACAGCGATTATTGGAGAAGAAGAAGCCGAGCGTGGCATTGCAACGGCACGCGAACGCTTCTGCGCCATGGTGATTGAGCCCGCGCTGCAGCGCATTCCGCCCACGTGCATCGCTTATCTGCTGAGCATGGCGTCTTTGGGGCAGACGAGCTCGACCAGCATGGTTGCCGATGCCCTAAACAAAACGCCTCAACAGGTGAGTTCCGTCCGCAGCCGCCTGTTAAGAGAATCGATTATCGAGGCTCCCTCGTACGGCAAGGTCTCATTTGCCATCCCCTACATGCGCGACTACCTCTACGAGCACAAAGCCGAACTGGAAGTTGAACTGTAGAAACGGCAACTGCCCTGCAAGACGAAAACCGTTTTCGTACGGATTTAAAGCAGACGTAAACGGTTTTCGTCTGTTTTACGTTCGGAAATAAGACGCAAATTGCACTTTCGTATGGTTTTACGCCAAACGCAACACGCTTTCGTCCGGCTATGCGTCCCCAATCCAGACGAAAAAGGCCCCGAGCTCGTGTGAGCTCGGGGTTCTTTGTGCCGCACATCTATGAGAGGGAATCGATGCGCACGGGCGCTACTCCATGTAGCCGCCCTGGGATGGCGGAAACCTCGTCAATGGGGTCAGGTTTACATGCACCAAGTTGGCGCAAACCAACCTGACCCCCATGCACCAAGGGGTTGACTAGAGGGCGCAGGCGATCTTGTAGCCGTCGCCGATGGCGTCGCGGATGTTGCCGCACTTGTTGGCATCGCCCAGCACGTGGGTGGTAACGCCGGCTGTAGCCAGGTCGTCGGCCAGCTTGGTATTGGGACGATAGCCCATGGCAAGCACCAGCGTATCGGCACCGGTGATGGTGTGGATCTCGCCATCCTTCTCGTAGCTGATGGTGTCCTCGGTGATCTCGGTCACCTTGGCCTCGGTCAGCACGTGGACGCCCTTGGAGAGCATGCGCGTGATGAGCACCGCGCGACCGGCACCGCCCTCGTTGGCGGCGAGCGTCTTGGTCATCTCGATGACGGTGACATCGCGGTTGGCCGGCGACAGGTCGTTGACCAGCGGAGCCAGATAATCGGCCGTCTCGCAGCCAACGGTGCCGCCGCCCACGATGACGATCTTCTTGCCCGGGAAAGCCTTGCCGCCCAGCAGGTCGTCAGCCGTCATAACCTGCTTAAAGCCCTGCATGAAGGCCGGAGCGATGGGCTCGGCGCCATAAGCCAGGACAACCTCGTAGCCGGCGTAGTCGCGTTGAATGTCCTCGGCAGTAAGCTCGGTGCCAAAGACGCACTTCACGCCGGCCTCGGCCAGGCGACGATACTGATACTTGATCACGCGGGTGAGTTCCTGCTTTGCCGGCGGAACGGCTGCGATGCGCATCTCGCCGCCCGGCTCGTCCTGCTTATCCACGAGCACCACGTTGTGGCCGCGCTTGGCGGCAATGTAGGCTGCCTCCATGCCCGCGGGACCGGCACCCACAACCAGTACGTTCTTGGCCTCGGCGGCAGGCTCGTAGCCGGCCTCGTCGCGCTCCACATCGGGATTGACGGTGCAGGAGATGCGCTTGCCAAACATAATGCCGTTCAGGCAGCGCAGGCAGCCGATGCAGGGGCGGATGTCGTCGGCGTTGCCGGCGGCCGCCTTATTGCAGAACTCGGCATCGCACAGATTGGCGCGGCCCATCATGCAGATGTCGGCGGCACCGTCCTCGATCAGCTCCTCGGCGATCCAGGCCTCGTTGATGCGGCCGACGGTGGCGACGGGAATGTTGACGTGCTTCTTAATCTCACGCGAGCAGGCGGCGTGCGAGGCCTGCTGCGTACCGGCGGCGGGAATCGCGGAGCCGCGCTTGATGGTGGTGCCGCCCGACACATGAATCATGTCGACGCCGGCCTTCTCCAGGCGACGCGAGACGTAGATCATGTCGTTGAGGGTCAGGCCGCCATCGGTGTACTCATCGCCCGAGATACGAACGTCGATGATAAAGTCCTTGCCGCAGCGCTCGCGAATCTCAGCGATGACTTCGAGCAGGAAACGCATGCGGGCGTCGAGCGAGCCGCCGTACTCATCGGTACGCTTGTTGTAGAGCGGAGTCAAAAAGCCGCCGAGCATACCGTGGGCGTGCGCCGCATGGACCTCGACGCCATCGACGCCGGCCTTCTGCATACGCACGGCAGCGTCGCCAAACTGATGCGTGAGCTCGTGGATCTCGTCGACCGTGATGGGGCGCGGTGCCTCGCGGGCGTAAGACGGGCCCACAAAGGACGGGGCGATCAGGCGCGGCGTGCCCGGAATGTTAAAGGCCATGTAGGCGGGGTGGAAGAGCTGCGGCATGATCTTGCAGCCGTACTCGTGGACGGCTGCGGCGAGCTTTTCCCAGCCGGGGATAAACGTGTCGTCGTAGCAGCACATGTCACCCGGCAGATAGGTATAGGTAGGCTCGACCGTCACGACCTCGGTGATGATAAGGCCAACGCCGCCCTTGGCGCGGGCACGGTAATGATCGACCAAGTCGTCGGTCACATAGCCGTGATCGGCCAGGTTCGTGGACACCGGCGGCATAAAGACGCGGTTCTTGACCTCGGTCGTACCGACCTTGATCGGGCTAAAGAGCATCGGATAGGCGGAAGACTCCATACAGGGTTCCTTTCGTTTAAGCCGCTCGGCGGCAGTTGCTGACTTATCTATCGTACCAGCAACCGCACGGTACCCGACCGCACGCACTCCCCTGCCTACGTATCGACCCACAAAAAGTTGCGGTGGAATACGGAGTAGATAAGGCCTTTGACAGCCAAGACAGTCCGTATTTCACCGCAACTGATGGGCGGGGTGGAATTGAGGGCTCAGATAGTCAGTCATGCCCTCATCCGCCGCTCCTTCACCTACAGCACGCCGTCCAGCATAAGGTTCACCTTGAGCACGTTGACCGTGGGCTCGCCGAACACGCCGAGGAAACGACCCTTGGTGCACGCGGCGATGATGTCGTGCACCTCGTCCTCACTTTTGCCCGTGGCTTTGGCAAGGCGCGGGACCTGGTACTCGGCGGCATCCGGAGAGATCTCCGGGTCGAGGCCGGACCCCGAACACGTCACCAGGTCGACGGGCACAGCGTCCATATCGGCATCGGGGTTGGCGGCGCGGATCTTCTTCACGCGCGCATCCACAAGCTGCCGATACTCATCACTCGCCGGGGACAAATTGGACGGGGCACCATACGCCATGAGCCTGCCATCTTCGCCTTCGACAATTGACACGTTCTGGATACGACCCCACATGTGGGCTTCGTCATCGAAGTTCTGGCCGATGAGCTCGGAACCCACAACCTTGCCGTCGACCGTAATGAGCGAACCGTTCGCCTGATACGGGAACGCAACCTGGGAGATGCCGGTCACGACGAGCGTATAGCCCAGGCCGCAGACAACGGTAAACAGCGCGAACACGCCCAGTGCGCGCGATGCAACACCTTTGAACATACAAACCTCCACTTACATAATGCCGCAGAACGCGAGCAGCATGTCGATGAGCTTGATGAATACGAACGGGGCAACGATGCCGCCCAGACCCCACACGAGCAGGTTGTGGGTCAGCAGCTGTCCGGACGGGACCTCGCGGTACTTAACGCCCTTCAGCGCGGCCGGGATCAGCGCGACGATAACGAGCGCGTTATAGATGATGGCCGAAAGAACCGCGGACAGCGGGCTTGCCAGACCAAGGATGTTGAGCGCGCCAAGGCCCGGGTAGATCGGCGAAAACAGGGCCGGGATGATAGCGAAGTACTTCGCCATGTCGTTGGCCACCGAGAAGGTCGTGAGCGAACCGCGGGTCATGAGCAGCTGCTTGCCGATACGCACGACCTCGATGAGCTTGGTAGGGCTGGAGTCGAGGTCGACCATGTTGCCGGCCTCCTTGGCAGCCTGGGTGCCCGTGTTCATGGCCACGGCGACGTCGGCCTGGGCCAGAGCGGGCGCGTCGTTGGTGCCGTCACCGGTCATGGCGACCAGGTGCCCCTCACGCTGGAACTCGCGGATCTTCTCGAGCTTGCCTTCAGGGGTGGCCTCGGCCAGGAAGTCGTCAACGCCGGCCTCGGCGGCGATTGCCGCGGCGGTGAGCGGGTTGTCGCCCGTCACCATTATGGTCTTGATACCCATGCGGCGCAGGTCGGCGAACTTCTCCTTAACGCCGGACTTGATGATGTCCTTAAGGTACACAACGCCCAGCACACGGCAGTTCTTGGTCACGACCAGCGGGGTGCCGCCGGCCTTGGCGATGCGCTCGACGGCCTCGTCGCACTCCTGGGAGAACACGCCGCCGGCTGCCTCCACATAAGTGCGCACGGAATCGGCAGCGCCCTTGCGGATCTCATTGCCCTCGTAGTTCACGCCGGACACACGCGTTGCCGCGGTGAACGGGATGAACTCCATACCCTTATCCTCGAGCGTGCGACCGCGCAGACCGAACTGCTCCTTGGCGAGCACGACGATGGAACGACCCTCGGGGGTCTCGTCGGCCAGCGAGGAAAGCTGGGCGGCATCGGCCAGCTCCGCGGGATCGACGCCGTCGACCGGGATGAACTCGGCGGCTTGGCGGTTACCTAGGGTGATGGTGCCGGTCTTGTCGAGCATGAGGATGTCGACGTCGCCGGCGGCCTCGATGGCGCGGCCGGACATGGCCAGCACGTTGGCCTCGTTCAGACGGCTCATGCCGGCGATACCGATGGCGGACAGAAGGGCGCCGATGGTAGTGGGAGCCAGGCACACGAGCAGTGCCACGAGCGTGGTCACGGCCGTGGGGTTGACCATGTCGTTAAGACCGGCCGAGAAGCAGGAGTAACAATACAGGGCCAGCGTGACCAGGATAAAGACGATAGAGAGGGCCACCAGGAAGATCTCCAGAGCGATCTCGTTAGGGGTCTTCTTGCGCGCGGCACCCTCGACCATCGCGATCATCTTGTCCAGGAAGCTCTGGCCGGGTTCGCTGGAGATCTTGACGATGATCCAGTCGGATAGCACCGTGGTACCGCCGGTAACGGCAGAGCGGTCGCCGCCGGCCTCGCGGACCACGGGGGCGGACTCGCCGGTGATGGCGGACTCGTCAACGGAGGCAGCGCCCTCGATGACGTCGCCATCTCCGGGAATCTGCTCGCCGGCGCGTACGATCACCAGGTCGCCGCGCGTAAGCTCGGTGCCGGGAACGACGGTGAAGTGCTCCTTGTCCTCAACGGACTCGATGCGATGGGCCTCGACATCCTTCTTGGCCGCACGCAGGGAATCGGCCTGAGCCTTACCGCGGCCCTCGGCAAGCGCCTCGGCGAAGTTCGAGAACAGGTCTGTGAGCCACAGGATGACCGCGATGGCGACCACATAGTAGGTGGGCACACCCGCGTCCTGCACACCGAAGATGGAAGCGACGGCCAGGACGGAGGTCATGCCGGCGGAAAGCCACACCAGGAACATGACCGGGTTTTGAATCTGGACGCGAGGATCCAACTTGGCAAACGAGTCGCGGACCGCGCGGCCCATCATGTCTTTTTGCATAGCCATAAATCTGCGCCCTCCTTTACGCAATCATCTGGAAGAACTCGGCAACGGGGCCAAGCGCCAGGGCCGGGAAGAAGCTCAGGGCACCGATCAGCAGAACGATGAACACGAGCAGGAATACGAACATGCCGTTGGTGGTAGACAGGGTACCGGCGCTCTCGGCGACCTTACCCTTCTTGGCCAGCGAGCCGGCGATAGCCAGCGTACCGATGATGGGCATGAAGCGGGCGAACAGCATCTCGAGGCCGAGCATCACGTTGATCCAGGGAATGTTGCAGTTCATGCCTGCAAACGCCGAGCCGTTGTTGCCGCCGCATGAGGTGAAGGCATACAACACCTCGGAGAAGCCGTGCGCGCCACCATTGTTGAGCTGGTCGGCAAGACCGGGCACCATGCAGGCGATGGCCGAGCACACCAGAATGGCAAACGGAGTTGCCAAGCACAGGACAACTGCCCAGCGCATCTCGCCCGGCTCGATCTTCTTGCCCAGGAACTCAGGCGTGCGTCCGACCATGAGGCCGGCGATGAACACTGTGAGGATGGCGAAGCCGATCATGCCGTACAGGCCGCAGCCCACGCCGCCGAAGACGACCTCGCCCAGAGCCATCTGGAGCATCTGGACAAAACCGCCCAGCGGGGTATAGGAGTCGTGCATGGAGTTAACCGAGCCATTGGAAGCAGCCGTCGTGAAAGCGGACCAGGTGGAAGAGGAGGCGATACCGAAACGGCTCTCCTTGCCCTCCATGTTGCCGCCGGCCTGGCCGTCGGTCATCTCGATATTGACCGCTCCGCCATCGGCCAGCTGCGGGGTGCCCGCATGCTCGTTGACGGCGATGATGCCGGTGAAGATCACCAGCAGGATAAGCATCGCCGCGAAGATGGCCTTGCCCTGCTTGGTGTTCTTGACGCCGATACCGAAGGTGAAGCAACAGGCGGCCGGAATCAGCAGCAGGCTGGTCATCTCGATGATGTTGGTGAAGGCACTGGGGTTCTCATACGGATGGGCGGAGTTCACGCCGAAGAAGCCGCCGCCGTTGGTGCCGGACTGCTTGATGGCGACCTGAGGAGCCGCGGGACCCTGGGGCAGGAACTGCTCGGTGACCACGCGCGCGCCCTCGACAACCTTGCCGTCGACCTTGACCGTGTCGCCCTCGATCTGGGCGCCGTCGATGACGCTCCAGCCGCCGTCTGCATTAGGCTGAACAGCAACGGGCTCTACGAGCTCAGCCTTCTGAGCCGGCTGGAAGTTGGAGATGACGCCACCGGCAGCCAGGCAGATGCCGAACACGAGGTTCAGCGGGATGAGCACATACAGGACGGTGCGGGTGAGGTCGACCCAGAAGGAACCCAGACCCTGCTCCTTGACCTGACGGAAGCCGCGGATGAGCGCGAACATGACCGCGATACCGGTGCCAGCGGAAACGAAGTTCTGCACGGTGAGACCCATGAACTGCACAAGGTAGGACAGGGTGGTCTCACCGGAGTAGGACTGCCAGTTGGTGTTGGTTATGAAGGAAGCAGCCGTATTGAACGACAGGTCCCATGACACACCCGGCAGGTGCTGGGGATTGCCTGGCAAGAAGGACTGAAGCGCCTGGAGTGCCACAAGAGTCACGAGGCCGATCCCCGAAAAGACCAGCACGCTCGCCAAATAGCGCCTACACCCCATCTGCTCTGCCACGTCGATGCGAAGCAGACGATAGACGCCACGCTCAACAGGAGCAATCACAGGCGACAGGAACGTATGCTCACCATCCATGATATGGGCCATGAACCGACCGAGCGGAACGGCCAGGACGACGAGCACGGCAAAGTACAAGATGTACTGAATCGCAGCCTCCATAGTTTACGAATCACTCCTCATCAGAATGTAGATGTAATAGATAAAGAGTCCAATGCAGACAACTCCGATGATGGGAATGAGGATGTCCATTTACCGCCCCTTTCACGCGCGGTCCGATGTCTCGGACGCCTGCTCTCGCAAGCGTCTGGGGACAGTAAACGCTTCTAGGGATTAAAGAGGCGTGAGGGCCGGGGCTCACGTCCTTAAGATGCCGTAAAGATGCAGGTAGAAAGCACTATTGCGGCTGCAGTGCGCCTATACTCGACCTCGCGAGCATACAGTGGCGTCCTCACCGCGTATGCACGCATGGACAACGCTTCAGAAAGGCTACGTTATGCAGCGCGACGCATCGGACACTCGCGTCAATCCAGACCTCATCCTCAAGGCAATTGAGAAAGACGAGGTCGCCGATGACGCTCGAACCAGCCGGGGACACCTCAAGATTTTCTTTGGCTACGCTGCTGGCGCGGGCAAAACCTATGCGATGCTTCAAGCCGCCCACGCCGCCAAGCGGCGAGGTGTCGACGTCGTCGCGGGATACATCGAGCCGCACGAACGTCCGGCAACTGCCCATCTTGCACAAGGGCTTGAGAACGTGCCCTGTAAACTCATCGAACACAACGGCATTACGCTCAACGAGTTCGATCTAGATGCGGCTATCGAACGCGCCCCTCAGCTCATCCTTGTCGACGAGCTCGCCCATACGAATGCGCCGGGGTCTCGCCACGACAAACGCTATCAAGACGTCGAGGAACTTCTACATGCGGGCATCGACGTCTATACGACCGTGAACGTTCAGCATATCGAGAGCCTAAACGACATGGTTGCATCCATCACCGGCGTTGTCGTGAGCGAACGAATCCCCGACCGTATCTTCGATGATGCCGACCAGGTCGAGCTCGTCGACATAGAGCCCGAAGACCTACTTGAGCGCCTTCGCGCCGGCCTCGTCTACCGTCCCGCACAAGCCGACCGAGCGCAACAGCATTTTTTTACCGTCGAGAACCTCACCGCACTCCGAGAAATCGCGCTGCGCCGCTGCGCCGATCGCACCGGCCACCTCACAGACGCCGCACGCGTGCTGGGAAACCGTGACTACTACACCAGGGAGCGTATCTTAGTCTGTGTCTCCCCGGCGCCGACCAATCCCCGCATCGTCCGTGCCGCCGCGCGCATGGCGAAAGCGTTTCGCAGCGAGCTCGTCGCCCTGTTCGTAGAGAGCCCACACACGCAAGCCATGAGCGATAATGAGCGCACCAAGCTTGCAGCCAATATCGCTCTAGCCGAGCAGCTCGGAGCACATATGGAAACCGTCTATGGCGACGACACCGCGTTTCAGATCTCCGAGTTCGCGCGCCTGTCGGGTATTTCGAAGATCGTCATGGGGCGCACGGGCGAGCGCAGCAGCGTCCGTCAGGCCCTCTTCGGCCGCAAATCTCTCGTAGAACAGCTCATAACATTCGCCCCGAACCTCGACATTTACATCATTCCAGAACAGTCGACTCCGCCCTCCCGACCCAAAGGACGCCGCCATGCGCTCGCCCTGCAGCCGCCCAGCAGCCGAAACGTGCTTCGCACGCTGGCCCTCTCTCTTGCCGCCACGGCGATCGGCACGGCTTTCCGCCATCTGGGATTTGCCGATTCCAGCATCATATCCCTCTATATCCTCACGGCCCTGCTGACCGCCGTCACCACGACGGGGCGTATCTGCACGATCGTATCGAGCGTGCTCTCTGTAGTGCTTTACAACTTCTGCTTCGTCACGCCTCTGTTTTCGCTCGCCAGCTACGACCGAAGCTATCTGGTCACGTTCGGCATCATGTTCGCTACCGCTATGGTCGCCGGCGAGTTAACTGCACGCATCGCCGACAACGCCCGTACATCTGCCGAGAACGCATTCAAAACGCGCGTACTCCTCGAAACGAACCAGCTCTTGCAGCAAGCCCATAGCGCGGAGGAGTGCGCCCGCGTCGCCATGAACCAACTCGTCAAACTGCTAAAACTCGACGTGGTCTTCTACCCCGCCGAACACGGCACGCTCGGCAAGGCGCTCTATGAGTCCGCTGGCACCGAAAACCGATCCGCGTCGCTGTTCACCGACTACGAGCGCGCCGTTGCAACCTGGACCTACACCAACAACAAGCGCGCGGGCGCAAGCACGCGGACCCTGCCTGAGGCGCGCTGTCTCTACCTCGCGGTTCGCACCGGCGACAAGGTATTCGGTGTCATCGGCATCGCCCTGGAGGGGCGCGAGATCGAAGCCTTCGAGCATTCGATCGTCCTATCTATCGTAGGTGAATGCGCCTTGGCGCTCGAAAGCGACCGGGCGGCGCAAGAGCGCGAAGAGGCTGCGGTCTTGGCGAAAAACGAGCAGCTGCGCGCCAACCTTTTGCGCTCCATCGGCCACGATTTGAGGACACCCCTCACGGCTATATCCGGATCTGCGGCAATCCTTCGGAAGAGCGACGAGAAGCTCAGCCTCGAACAACGCTGCGATCTTGCCGATGCCATCTACGACGACTCCCTCTGGCTTATCGATACCGTGGAGAACCTCCTCGCCATCACACGCGTCGAGGACGGCACCATTCGCCTCAACTTAACATCCGAGCTCATCGACGAGGTCATCGAGGCCGCCCTCAGCCATGTCGCCCAAGCATCGCATGGACGTGCCGTCACCATCGAGCACACTGACGACATCCTGCTGGTACGCATCGACGTCCATCTCATCATGCAGGTGCTTACGAATCTCATCATGAACGCCTTCAAATACACGCCCGAGGACTCGACTGTCACCATCAGCGCACGTCGCGAGGGTGCGTTCGTCGTGGTGGACGTCGCAGACGATGGGCCGGGTGTGGCAGACTGCGACAAGCCTCATATCTTTGAGCGCTTCTTCACCTCAAGCAATACGCGGCCCGTGGATTCGCGTCGAAGCATCGGCCTTGGGTTGTCGCTCTGCCGCTCCATCGTGGAGGCGCATGGCGGCGTCATCGAAGCTCGCGACAACCACCCCCATGGGGCCGTCTTCCGTTTTACCCTGCCCGCCGAGGAGATCGAGATTCATGAATAATGCCACTAAGCCACGCATCCTCCTGGTCGAAGATGACCTGACCGTTCAAAACCTCGTTTCGACTGCGCTTGACCTCCACGGCTATGTCGTGAGCAAGGTTTGCAACGGCCAGGCCGCCATCATGGATGCGGTGTCGCACGGCCCCAGCCTCATCATGCTCGACCTCGGCCTTCCCGACATTGACGGTATCGAGGTCATCACGAAGATCCGAAGCTGGTCGGCAGTCCCCATTATCGTCATTTCGGCGCGCACCGAAGATTCCGACAAGATTGCAGCACTTGACGCAGGGGCAGACGACTACCTCACCAAGCCCTTTTCTGTGGATGAGTTGCTCGCGCGCGTCCGTGCGAATTTGAGGCGCTCCTCGATGGCGTCGAGCGAGTCGACAGAAGCGAGCACGTTCGACAACGGTCCGCTGCATATCGACTACGCCGCGGGATACGCGACGAAAGACGGACGCGAGCTCTCGCTCACCCCAACCGAGTACAAATTGCTCGTCCTTCTGGCGAAAAACGTCGACAAGGTGCTCACCCACACCTTCATCACCCGCGAGATATGGGGCACGAGCTGGGACAGCGATCTGGCGAGCCTGCGCGTGTTCATGCGCACCCTGCGCAAGAAGATCGAGGCAGACCCCTCTCACCCCAAGATGATTCAGACGCACATGGGTGTCGGGTACCGCATGCAGCGTCTCTAGCCCACCTCACAAAAAAAGTTGCGGTGGAATACGGAGTAGATAAGGCCTTTGACAGCCAAAACAGTCCGTATTCTACCGCAACTGATTTAACGATACCCAAAAATACTCTTCGACTCGCCGTGCTCTCCCTCAAATGCACAAAGCGCCCCGCGAACGGATGCCCGCGGAGCGCTTGGATGTCCGGACCTTATTTGATACCGCGACCCAAGTCTTCGGCGATTTTGTCTACGCCCTTAAGCGCGGCACAAGTCTTTTTGTTAGAACAATGCCCCGTGCAAGCGCCACCCTGAGCGCAGTCGGCGCAGGTGCCCTTGCGGTAGATGCGCACGCACACGGCGACAAACGCAATACCGATTACAGCCAGTACAACAATATCGATAGGTGCCATAGCAAGCCTCCTCTAGTTAACCACCACTTACTTTACCCCATTCTCCACCTACCAAAACGGGACAGGCTTATTTTGGTCGGTTTTATCTGCGGAAACGCCACATCTCCCCCACCAAAAAGCCCGAGTGTCGCTGGGACACCCGGGCTCATGGAAAGGGGTTAATCCTTATTCGGACTTAAGCGGAAACTGCGGCAGAAGCAGTGTTGGTCTCGTCCTCGTCGGTCCAAGCGTGCTTGGGCATGGGACGGAAGATCTGGAAGAGCATCGCAACCAGCAGAACGATGGCCACAACCGTCCAGAAGCCAAACTGCCCAAGGACAAGCAGGTTATAGAACTGGTTGATGAACAGGCTGATCACCCAAGCGAAGGCGCACTCGTAGCCGATGGCAATCGCGGTCCACTTGCCGGAGTCCATCTGGTTGCGGATAGTGCCCATGGCGGCAAAGCACGGAGCGCACAGCAGGTTGAACGCGCCAAAGGCAACGCAAGCACCCATGGTCGGGAACATGCCGGCGAACGCGGTCCACAGGCTCGGGTCGGTCTCGGCGGCGTCGGCCACGGACAGCAGCGAACCGGCGGTGGCGACGACGTTCTCCTTAGCGACAAGGCCAGAGACAGTCAGCGCAGTTGCCTGCCAGGTGCTAAAGCCGAGCGGGGCGAAGATCCAAGCGACCAGGTTGCCGAGCATGGCAAGCACGGAGTAGTCCATGAACTCCTCGGAGATGCCGTCCATAGCAGGCAGGAAGCCAAAGGAACCGTTGTAGCTACCAAAGTTGGAGAGGAACCAAACAACGACGGTGGACGCGAAGATGACCGTGCCGGCCTTCTTGATAAAGGCCCAGCAGCGCTCCCACACGTGCAGCGCCCAAGAGCGGATCGCCGGGAAGTGGTAGGCGGGGAGCTCCATAACGAACGGCGTCGGACGACCGGCGAAGAGCTTGGTCTTCTTGAGCATGAGGCCCGAGGCGATGACGGCAAAGACGCCCAGGAAGTAGAAGAGCGGGCTGATCCACGCGGCGGTGGTGGAAGAATCGCCGATGATGGAGCCCATGAGCAGGGCGATGATCGGCAGCTTGGCACCACAGGGAATAAACGTGGTGGTCATGACCGTCATGCGGCGGTCCTTCTCGTTCTCGATGGTCTTGGTAGCCATGACGCCGGGGACGCCGCAGCCCGAGGACACGAGCATGGGGATAAAGGACTTACCGGACAGGCCAAAGCGGCGGAACACGCGGTCCATGATGAAGGCGACGCGGGCCATGTAGCCGCAGTCCTCCAGGAAGGACAGCATCACAAAGAGCAGGAACATCTGCGGCACAAAGCCGAAGATGGCGCCCAGGCCGCCGACGATACCGTCGCAGACCAGCGAATCGACCAGGCCACCGTCCTCGGTGCCGCCCGCCACAAGGGCGTCGTGCACCACGGTGGTGATACCCGGGACATAGGGGCCGTACTGTGCCGGGTCGACCGAGTCGGCATTGTCACCCGCAGCCTCGACGGCCGCGTCGTAGGCGTCGCGACCCTGGCCGAGCACATACCAACCGTCGGTACCGAAGAGCTGGTCGTTGGTGAAGTCGGTCACCGTGCCGCCCAAGGTAGAAACGGCGATGTAGTACACGCAGAACATGATGACCACAAAGATCGGCAGGCCCAGGATACGGTTGGTAACCACGCGGTCGATCTTCTCGGAGGTGCTCATCTTTGCCGGAGCCTTGGTGAGGCACTCGTCAATGATGTGGGCAATCACGCCGTAACGCTCGCCGGTGATGATGGACTCGGCGTCGTCGTCGCAGTCCTGCTCGCACTGGGCGACCAGCTGCTCCACGCGAGCGGCCTTCTCCTTGGTGAGGTTGATGAGCTTGCAGGCGTCCGCGTCGCGCTCGAACAGCTTGACGGCGTAATAGCGGCGCTTGTTGGCGGAAACGCTCGCCGGAAGGTTGTTCTCGATGTGGTCCAGAACGTCCTCGATGGAGGAGTCGAACTTGTGCTCCGGCACCTGGCCCTTGGAAGCAGCGGACTTCTTGACCTGCTCGAACAGCTCCTTAATACCCTTGTTCTTAAGGGCCGAGATCATCATGACCGGGCAGCCGAGCTTCTTGGAGAGCTTGTCCGTGTCGATCTTGTCGCCGTTCTTCTCGACCAGGTCGGCCATGTTGAGGGCAACGACCACGGGCAGGCCGGTCTCGATAACCTGAAGCGCCAGATACAGGTTGCGCTCGAGGTTGGTGGCGTCGACAACCTGGACGACAACATCGGGCTCGCCGCTCATGAGGTAATCGCGCGAGCATTGCTCCTCGGGGCTGTAGGGGGAAAGCGAGTAGATGCCAGGGAGGTCCGTGATGGTAACGTTCTTGTCGCTTAGGAGCTTGGCTTCCTTTTTCTCAACCGTGACGCCGGGCCAGTTGCCAACGTAGCCGTTGGCGCCGGTAATCAGGTTGAAAAGCGTGGTCTTGCCGCAGTTGGGGTTACCCGCCAGCGCGACATGGATCTGAGAATCCGCCATTCAATCCTTCTTCCTTGTGTGCCTGCGCTGCTTTCTCCGCGCAGGCTGGATAATGTGCTTCAAAGATGCTGCATTAAGTTAGAAAAACCTAACTTTATCTGCAGAAATATGCGCCGCGAGTCCTTACTGAACCTCGACGACGGCGGCCTCCTCCTTGCGGATGGAAAGCTCGTAGCCGCGCACGTTGATCTCGACCGGATCACCGAGCGGTGCAACCTTCACGACCTTGAACGAAGTGCCCTTGATGAGCCCCAGGTCCATAAGGTGGCGGCGAAGCGCACCCTCACCGTGAAGCTTGACGATGGTGGAGCTCTCGCCCACCTTAACGTCACCCAACGTCTTCATCCTCTTGTCCCCCTTTCGGTTTTTATGAAATGCTGCGGACTAACCGACGGTCATGATGTGCATGGCAACCTTGGAATCGATGCCAAAGCGTGCGCCCAGCACCGTGACGATGATATTGGCGCCACTCGAGCTCACCACGTGGATTTCGCTGCCCTCGACAAAGCCGAGGTCCTTGAGGTGGTGCTTCATGTCCTCATTGCCCTTTACACGAGACACGCGCACGGTTTCGCCCGCTTTTACCATCGAAAGCGGCATGGCCGGCATCTGCGGTCCGCAAGACATGAGTGGCTCCTAACGTCAGTTCGTCCTCAACATCGACGCGATAAAAGTTAACCACGTCTATGTTCGCTTTAGTAAACTAGCACGTGGTTAACTTTTTGGAAAGGGTCCCTATTCAGATTTCGAAAAAGTTTCCTATACGAAACAAAAAGGCGCGGCAAAGAGCTGTCCTTTGCCGCGCCCTGTCATGCTTAGAGCGAGAGGTTTCTGATCGACGTAACGCAGGAAGCCTCGTCTACGCCCGAAACGCGAAAGATGATGTCCTCGCCGCACTCGCCGTAGAGAGCCATGAGGCCCATGACATCGCGACCGTCGGTATGGCGGTCGCCGATGCTGACCGACACGTCGCTACGGTGCTTGGCAATGATGTCATAGAGCAGCGCAACCGGGCGGGCGTGTAGTCCCAACGGATCTTTAATCGTCTTTGTAAACTCGACCATGTCCCCTCCCACGACATCACACATTCGGCCGGCAAACCCAGCCACGTGGTAGTTATTGTACGTTACCGGCGCACCCCCGTCCCATAAAAAACGAGGGAAGGCACGCGTCCTTCCCTCGTTGTGGGCATTATGTAGCCGCTCGCCTACATCAGGCGCAGGCTGACGTCCTTGAGCTGGGCGCCGGAAACGGCACTCGGGGCGCCCGACATAAGGTCGGAGCCGCTGGCCGTCTTGGGGAACGCCATGACGTCGCGGATGGAGTCGGAACCGGTGAGCAGCATGCACACGCGGTCCAGGCCCAGAGCGAAACCGCCCATCGGGGGCGCACCAAACTTGAGGGCCTCCATGAGGAAGCCGAACTGAGACTCGGCACGCTCCTCGGTAAAGCCCAGGAGCTTGAGCATGGACATCTGCATCTCGGCGTTGTGGATACGCATACCGCCGCCGCCGGCCTCAAAGCCGTCCATGACAAAGTCGTAGGTGCAAGAACCGGCTGCCAACGGGTCGGCCTCGATCTTGGCGATGTCGGTCTCGGTCGGCAGGGTAAAGGGCTGGTGCTCGGCAGCATAGGCCTTGCGATCCTCGTCCCAGTGGAACAGCGGGAAGTTGACGACCCACAGGAAGTCGTGGCCCTCGCGCTTGATCTCGAGCGCATTGGCCATGTGCGAACGCATGCCGCCCAGGATCTCGTCGGAGAGCAAGCGCGGGCCGGCGGCGAACATCACAAGGTCGCCGGGCTCGACATCCATGCGCTCGCGCAGAGCCGCCATCTCCTCGTCCGAGAAGAACTTGACGATGGGGCTGTTGATAGAGCCGTCCTCGCGGAAAGCAATCCAGGCCAGGCCCTTGGCGCCAAACGTGGAGGCCACGCCGGCAAGCTTATCGATCTTGGCACGTGCCCAGGCACCGGCGCCCTTGGCGTTGATGGCCTTGACGACAGAGCCCTCCTCGTTTGCGGCAGTCGCAAAGACCTTGAACTTGGAGTTGGCGAAGATGTCGGTCAGGTCGACCAGGTGCATGCCATAGCGGGTATCGGGCTTGTCGGAGCCATAGGTGTCCATGGCCTCCCAGTAGTCCATACGACGCAGCGGCGTGGGCATCTCGACGCCCATGCGGCCGAAGGCGTCGGCCAGGACCTCCTCGAGCGCGCTCATGACATCGTTCTGGTCCACGAAGGACATCTCGATATCGACCTGGGTGAACTCGGGCTGACGGTCGGCACGCAGGTCCTCGTCGCGGAAGCACTTGGCAACCTGGTAGTAGCGCTCGACGCCACCGACCATGAGCAGCTGCTTCAGGAGCTGCGGGGACTGCGGCAGCGCGTAGAAGTTGCCCGGCTGAATACGGCTGGGAACGATGAAGTCGCGGGCGCCCTCGGGCGTGGACTTAAACAGGGAGGGCGTCTCGACCTCCATGAACTCACGGTTGTGCAGCGCCTCGCGAATGGCAAAGGTGAAGTCGGAGCGCAGCTTGAGGTTGGCCATCATCTCGGGACGGCGGAGGTCCAGATAGCGATAGCGCAGACGGGTGTCCTCGCTGGTCTCGATGCCGTCCTCGATCTGGAAAGGCGGGGTGACAGACGTGTTGAGCACCTCGGCGTGGTCGGTCAGGACCTCGATCTCGCCGGTCGCGAGCTTGGCGTTGGTGGTCTCCTCGCCACGGGAGCGCACGACGCCGTGGATCTTGATGGGCCACTCGGGACGCATAGTCTCGGCGATCTTAAAGGCGTCGCCGTCGGAGTGCTCGGGGTCGAAAGTGAGCTGCGTGATGCCCTCGCGGTCACGAAGGTCGCAGAAGATAAGGCCGCCGTGGTCGCGGCGACGACTCACCCAACCGGTGAGGGTGACCTCTTCGCCCACGTTCTCGCGGCGAAGCTCGCCGCAGGTACGGGTGTGCATGGAATGCTCGTCGATGGGACGGGTCTGGCTCATACCAGTGATCCTCCTTTATGGATCTGTGCCGCCCCGTGTCGTTCCGGGCGGCGTCGTACAGATTTGCCCAGCCTGCGTAAACCGCGCAGCCAGACATGGCGTTCTATCTTATCGCACCTGTGTCGATGTGCCGCGGAAAAGTGGCTCCTGCCCAAAGACTTGACGGAGACGAAACAATTGACGCACCGCGGCCGTCGCCAAGGCGCGCCACGTGCGACAATGTGCCCCAATACAACTGCACTCGGAAAGGCCCGTCATGACTGCACGGCTCATTGTTATGGATATCGACTCCACGCTCATCAACCAGGAGGTCATCGACCTGTTGGGCGAGGAGGCCGGCGTAGGCGAGCAAGTGGCGAAGATCACTGAGCACGCCATGCGCGGCGAACTGGACTTTAAGCAGGCGCTCGAGGAGCGCGTGGGGCTGCTTGCCGGCTTGGACGAGAGTGTGTTCGAGCGTACCTTTGAGCGCGTGACGTTTACTCCTGGCGCGCTGGAGCTTGTGCGCTCAGCGCACAGCAAGGGCTGGAAGGTCGGCGTGGTAAGCGGCGGCTTCCATGAGGTGGCCGACAAGATCGTGGCCGCCGCGGGCATCGATTTTTGCCTGGCTAACCGCCTAGAGGTCGTGGACGGCAAGCTCACCGGTAAGCTGGCGGCAGACATCGTGACCAAGGAATCCAAGCTCATCCGGCTGCTGGATTGGGCAGTCGAGTGCGGTGTCGATATGGCCCACACCGTCGCGATCGGCGACGGGGCAAACGATATCCCTATGATTCAGACCGCGGGCACGGGCATCGCGTTTTGTGCCAAGCCCAAGACGCGCGAAGCCGCCCCGTTTGCCATCGACGAGCGCAACCTGATGCTCGCCATGGACATCATCCTGCGCGACTAGTCAGTTTGCCTCACAACTTCATCTAATCTGACATGTCAGATTTCCGAACAATTATGCTCTAATGTTCGGAAACAACCCTTCGCGTGCTAAACTTTTCTGCGTCGAAGGGAACTTATATGGACAAACGAGATCTTGAGCAATTGCTAAGTGACGTGGCAGACGGAAGCATTATGCCGGCCGATGCCCTCACGCGCATCCAGACGGCGCCAACCGCCGATCTGGGTTTTGCGCAGCTCGATCTTTCACGCGGGGTACGCCAGGGAGCCGGCGAGGTTGTCTACGGTGCCGGTAAAACCGCCGAGCAGATTGCCGCCATTATCGAGGCGCTGCGCGATGCCGGCCAGGAGCGCATCCTGGTCACGCGCCTGGACAGCGAAAAAGCGGCCCGTACCTCGGAGCTCCTCGACAACGGCATCGACCTGGGATATGTCCCGGACGCACAGCTCGCCCTCGTGGGCGGCAAGCCCTCCCCTACCGGCAACGGACGCATCGTCGTCGCCTGCGCCGGCACAAGCGACCTGCCCGTCGCCGAAGAGGCGGCACTGACGGCCGAGTTCTATGGCAACGAGGTCGACCGCCTCTACGACGTAGGTGTCGCCGGCCTGCACCGCCTGCTCGCACATGCCGAGGAACTTGCCCGGGCGCAGGTGGTCATCGCCATCGCCGGCATGGAGGGCGCGTTGGCGAGCGTTATCGGCGGTCTGGTGAGCTGTCCGGTCATCGCCGTTCCCACCAGCGTGGGCTACGGCGCAAATTTTGGTGGCGTAGCCGCGCTGCTCGCCATGCTCAACTCCTGCGCCAGCGGCGTTTCGGTCGTCAATATCGACAACGGCTTTGGTGCCGCCTACCAGGCAAGTCTTATCAATCATCTGAGCGCTGGCACGCCCCGCGCCCGTTAAGGAGCATTCCATGTCTAACCATCAGCATACGCTTATCATCGACGGGACCTCGGGCATCAGCGGCGATATGACCGTCGCGGCCCTGCTCGACCTGGGCGCCAGCGAGGAGCACCTGCGCGAACAGCTCGCTACGCTGTCGGTCGACGGCTTTACGATCGCCGTCACGCGTGCAAACAAGCATGGCATCGACGCCTGTGATTTTGACGTCCCGCTTGCAGAGGAGCTCGAGAACCACGACCACGATATGGCCTGGCTCTACGGCAACGAAGCAGCTGCCGAGCACACGCACGAGCACGAGCACCACCATCATGAGCACGACGAGCACGAACACGAGCACTGCCACGAGCATGACCATGAGGCCCATGGCCATGGCCACGAGGACCACCATCACGCCCATCACCATCACCACCGTTCTTTGGCGGACGTCACCGCCATCATCGACGGCTCACAGCTAAGCGATGGCGCCAAGCGTCGCGCCCTTGCCATTTTTTCCGTACTCGCTACTGCCGAGGCCAAGGCTCACGGCAAAACGCCCGACACCGTCATGTTCCACGAGGTAGGCGCCGTCGATTCCATCGTCGACGTCTGCTCTGTCGCCATCTGCCTCGATGACCTAGGTATTGAGGACATCGTGGTCGAGTCGCTTTCCGAGGGCCACGGCACCATCCGCTGCGCCCACGGCCTTATGCCCATCCCGGTGCCCGCCGTCATCAACCTATGCCAAGCAGGCAATATCGCTCTCACGCCCGCACCGGTCGCCGGCGAGCTCGTGACGCCCACGGGCGCCGCCATCGTCGCCGCACTGCGCACGTCCGAGCACCTGCCGGCCCGTTACCGCATCAAAGCCGTCGGCTACGGCGCCGGCAAACGCCCCTACGAGGGTTGCTCCGGCACGCTCCGTTGTCTCCTCGTTGACGAGGACGCATAGCCATGGATGCCCGCAAGGCCAAAAGCCGCGCCGCGATCGTCGCGGCGTTCTCCGAGCTGCTACGCGAAGAGGACTACGGCAAGATCACCGTCGGCGACATCATCGCGCGCGCCCACGTAGGCCGCGCGACATTCTACGGCCTCTTTAAGAGCAAAGACGACCTACTGTCCGAGCTCGTGAGCGACATCTGCACCCACGCCCTCGACGACGATGGCACACCGCTCGACGACCCACTCGTGCAGGTCGAGCATATCCTCAACAACCTCTGGGAACGCCGTCAGGGCGTTCGAGCCCTCGTAGCCGGCGCCGGCTCCCGCGTCTTCGCCGACTGTCTCCGCAAGACCATCATGTCGTGCGCAGCCGAAACCGTCCCTACCGACCCAAACGGCCCCGCCGGCACCATGGACCGCAGCTTCCTACTACACCACATAGCCTCAAGCTTCGTAGGAATGGTCCAATGGTGGGCCTGGCACAACTTCCAAGCAGATAAGGCCGAAGTAGCCAAAGACTACCTATCAGCCATAAAACCCCTCTTCAACTAAGTAAGAGGCTCAACCTAAAGCATCGCCCCAACCCAGGCCGCCACGCATCCCAAAGTGCCACTCGCGCTTCAATGCCCCCCAACAGCAACAAGCCCCTCCCATCCAAATTCAGATATATATGTTGGGTTGCTTGTACGAACGCAACAAAGACCCCGCAGCCGTCCGCATGGGGTAACTTCCCAGCGCACTCCGCAGGACGCAAAAAGGCTCGCCGCACAAAGTGCGCAGCGAGCCTTTTTGCATGTCCGAGGACGCGCTGGGAAGTTACCCCATGCGGACGGCGAACAACTATGTAGTCTTGGACTAGAACATGCCCAAGAAACCGTGCACAAACAGTGCGGCCAGAGCGGCACCGACAAACGGAGCAATGCCAGGAACGAGCAGGCCGTACTTCCAGTTGTTGTCAGCCTTGTTCTTGATCGGCAGCACCTGATAGGCCATGCGAGGACCAAGGTCACGAGCCTGGTTCATGGCGAAGCCGGTGATGCCGCCCATGCCCATGCCAACAGCCCAAACGATCAGACCGACGCAGATAGCGAGCATCAGGACGTTCTCGCCAGCACGGTTAGCAGCAGCAAGGATGGCGCTGATGAACACAAAGGTGCAGATAGCCTCGCAGAAGAAATTACGGGCATAGTTCGTACCCTCGGTGGTGGGGTTGGTCGAGAAGATGTTGCGCTGAGCAATGGGATCGATGACACCATCGGAAGCCTTGAACTCATCGGCATACATCAACCATGCGATCACGGCACCCGCAAAGCCGCCGAGCATATCGGCAATCATGAAGGGGATGCAGCTGCTCCACGGCACCAGACCGACGATGCACTGGGCAAGCACCATAGCTGGGTTCATGCACACGGCGCCACCAAAGACAAACAGGCAGACCGAGATGCCAAAAGACCAAGTGGTGATGGCAAACATATGGCCGGAGCCCTGATACTTGGTACCCTTAAGCACGGTATCGCAGTGCACGCCCACGCCAAAGATGATCATGAGGGCCGTTGCGCCGAATTCGCAGAGGAGTTTGGTAAGCATAAAACCTTATCTTTCTTGTCGGTTATAAACGATTCGTTTAGGCCGCGTACTAGTGCTGTGCGACGACAACGCCCAGGCCATCGGGAATGACGGCCACCTTGGCATCGGCACCCTTCATCTCAAAGGCGAGCTTGAGCGCCTCATCGAGGGTGTTGACCGGCGTCATGTGCATATCCTTGATCATCTGGTGATCGCACAGGTCGGTGACCATGATCACAGGGTGATGCGCCAGGATGCGGGCAAAGATCTGGCTCGTCCACTGGTCGGGCAGGGTCTCGTCCTTAGGACGGTCGATGCAGGCACGCTCAAACTCCGCCGGATCGTTGTCGGCGATGTTGTGATAGAAGCCCTCGCCACCGTGGCCGTCGGCACAACCGGCGACGTCGATGATCACGCCGCCCTCGGGAAGCGTGGCCTCGGCAGAGCACATGCCCTTCACGGCCTGATAGATGTTCTGGTCGAGCGGGTAGCCGCCGTTGGTGGTGATGGCGATCTCGCACTCGACGGGCTCAACGCCGGCAAGGCTCTTCACGAACTCGCAGCCAGCCTCGTGTGCCTTATGGATGTCGCCTGCAAAGGAGCCGATAACCTCATGCTTGCCGTTAAGCACCACGTTGAGCACAAAGGCAAGGTGAGCCATCTCGGCAGCGGCAAACATGTCCTCGCTCACGTGGTTGTGGCACAGGTTGCCGGCACGCGAATGGGAATCGTTCACAAACTGACCGTTGTGGTTGTACATGATGGTCTTGTAGCTGGCGATGCCAGGCAAAACGGACTTGCGGCTACCAGAGAAACCGGCAAAGAAGTGCGGCTCAATAAAGCCCTCGGCAAGCAGCAGATCACAATCGGCGGCAATCTTGTTGATGATGCACTCGCCACCAGAAGGCAGGGTGCCAATCTTTTTCATCATGCTGTCGTCAGTCGCGACGTGCATAACAATTTCCTCGTTGGCAACAATCTCCTCGCCATACTTGTTGACGAGTTCCTCGTGCGTCGACGGACGGTGCATACCCGTAGCAACCAAAATACGCACTCGAGCCTCAGGCGCAGCGGAATGGATGTGATGCAGCAGAATAGGCATCGTCACACGCGAGGGAACGGGACGCGTATGATCGGAGCTAATGATGACGATATCCTTCTTGCCAGCACAAAGCTCCTCGAGCGAAGGCGAGCCATAAGGGTTGGCAAGTGACTCCTCTACCAGCTCTTCCTGCGATTTTGTAGTCTTAAACTCGTTTTGATGACCTTCCATCACACCCGCGAAATTCTTATCCTCGAGCTCCAGATGCAACGTCTTGTGGTCAAACGGTAGTTCACATTCAAACAATGACGAGCGCCCTCTTCCTTTCAACTGACACACTAGATTAACCGTTGGAAGGATACGCCGCTCACCGAAAAACACCACCGTCCACCGACTCATTAACACAACGTTCATATTTGACCCACAACAAAATGGCCGCGATCCCAAACGGGACCGCGGCCGCTACAGTCGTAAGGCGAGAAGCACCACATGCATCTCAATCCCGATCGATAAGGCGCGCGGCGCGAAGCGCCAAACGCGCCGCCGGGACAGACCCCATCCAAAACGCGCGAAGCGCGCCATTATTCCCCCAGCCAGTAATCCGCCGAAGACCGAGGACGAAGGGACCCGATGGGTTTCCCTCTGAATGCATTCCGCAGCACGAAGCCCCCTTATCCGCAGCTCCGAAGGAGCAGGATAAGGGGGCTTCAAGTGCGAGGACGCATTCAGAGGGAAACCCATCGGGTCCCGGTGAGAGCCACAAGGCTATCGATTACCCCGTGTTTTGCAGACCTGCCGAGACGCCGGTCACAGTCGAAAGGATCAGGCTCATGTACTCGGCCTTCTTCTCTTCGGCCATCTCGTCCTGGTTCATACGCACCTCACGAAGGGCGCGGACCTGGGCGATGGACAGGGCGTCGACATAGGGGTTACGCACGCGAACGGCGCAGCCGAGCACGCGACGGCGCTGCAACGGCCACTCGTCACCGACGATGGCAAGGACCCACTTACGAGTGAGCTGCATCTCGGTAAAGACCTTCTTGGACAGATCCTGGCGATCGCCCAGGTGCAGATACATCTTGGCGATGCGCTGGTCGGTCTTGGCGATCGACATCTCGATGTTGTCGATAAAGGTGCGGAAGAACGGCCACTCCTGGTAGGCAGCCTTGAGCTGGTCAAGATCGCCCAGCTGCTCGCAGGCGGTGCCCAGGCCATACCAAGCGGCCAGATTGATGCGCGCCTGGCTCCAGCTGAAGATCCACGGAATGGTACGCAGGTCGTCGAGCGACTTGGCGCCCAGACCGCGCTTGGCAGGACGCGAGCCAATCGGCAGCAGACCGACCTCGGTCAGCGGCGTCACAGTCGAGAACCACGGCGTGAAGTCCTCGGTGTTCAGCAGGTCCAGATAGCGCTCGTGGCTTGCGGCGTTGAGCTTCTCGGCCATATCCCAGAACTTCTGAGTGGTCTCGGTGTTGGTCTTCTCGACACTCGGGGCCGACTGCAAAAGCGTTGCGGCGGCAACGGACTCAACATGGCGCTGAGCCAGCGTGCGGTTGCCGTAACGGGCAAAGATGACCTCGCCCTGCTCGGTGAGCTTAAAGAAGCAGTTGACCGAACCCTTGGGCTGCGCCAGCACGGCCTTGTTGGCCGGGCCGCCGCCACGGCCCACGGCACCGCCGCGGCCGTGCATGAGCACCAGGTCGATATCGTTCTTCTCGGCCCACTTGGCGATGCGCTCCTGCGCGGAGTGCAGCGCGAGCATGGCCGTGGTAGGACCGGCATCCTTGGAGGAGTCGGAATAGCCCAGCATGACCTCCATGCGGCGGTTGGTCTGGGCAAGGCGCTTCTGCACCACGGGCAGCGTAAGCATCTGGTCGAGCACGTCAACGCAGCCCTCGAGGTCCTCGAGCTGCTCGAACAGCGGGATCACGTCGAGCTCGGGAACGTCCTCCTCGTGTGCAAAGGACAGGTGGGCAAGCTCAAAGACGTCGGCCACATGCTGGGCACTCTTGGTAAACGAGATGATGTAGCGGTGCGCCATCTTCTTGCCGTAGCGCTTTTGGATGGAACCGATGGCACGGAAGGTGTCGATGACCTCGCGCGTCATGGGCTGCAGGTCGCCATGGATACCGTTCTCGTGGATATCCTTAAGGGCGCGGGCATGCACCACGGAGTGCTGACGGAACTCCATCTCGACCATATGGAAGCCGAAGGACTCGACCTGCCAGATGATGGTCTGCACCGGACCGTAGGCGGCACGGACGGCACCGCAGGCAGCCAGCGAACGCTGGACGACGCGCAAGTCCTCCAGGAACTCATCGGCGCTGTGGTACATGGTGTCGGTGATGCGGCGCACGGTGGCGTTCAGGCGGTCGGCCATGACGAGCATGACGGCGCGATGCGGCTCGTGCTCGGAGATCAGCTCGGCGCGGGCCGTGTACCGAGGGCTCATCTCGACCTGATGGTTCCACAGGTTAATGAGCTCGGCAGAAGGCTTGCTGTAGGTGGCCTCGAGCGTAAGGTTGTGGCCGATGCGGCGGCACTTGTCCTCGAGCTTGAGCACCATGTGAGTGAAGTACTTGGCGGCGACTTCGCGGCTCACCTTGGCGGTGACGTTGGGGTTGCCGTCGCGGTCGGAGCCGATCCAGCTGCCGGGATGAAAGAACGCCGGGCACAGCGGCGGCACGGTACCGGCCTTGTCGCCCAGCACCCAGTCGTCAAAACGACGGTAGATGACGGGGATAACGTCGAACAGCGTGTTATCGAAGATGTCGATGATGGTATCGGCTTCCTCGACCGGCGTGGGCTTCTTGAGCGCGATGGGGCTCGTACGCACCAGGGCGTCGATCTCCTGCAGCATATGGCGCTCGTTCTCCACCAGGTCGGAGCCGCCCAAACGCGGACGCTCCTCCAGCAGGTTGGAGATACGGCGAATCTTGCCCTCGACGGCCTTACGACGGGCCTCGGTGGGATGTGCGGTAAAGACAGGGTGGAACTCGAGCTTGCCGAGCAGCTCATTGGCACCCTCGACGCCCATCTCGTTTACCAACTGGTGATAGGCGACGGTGAGTTCGTTGGCGGGATCGACCTCGGTATCGGTCGATGCGCCGGCCTCGCGCTCGCGCAGCTGCGCCACACGGTAGTTCTCCTCCGACAGGTTTGCCAAGTGGAAGAAGCTCGTAAAGGCGCGAACGATGACCTGCTGCTTATCAAGCGGCAGGCTGTCAATCAAATCGACGGCTTCGCGAAACGCCACGGCGGTGGGCTCGTCGGCAGTGGGCACGCCCTGTTCGTCAACGGACTCGTCGGCAGCGCGGCTACCGGGGTTGCCAGCATTGACCACAATCTCGGCTGTCAAAATCTTGTCGAACAGGTCCGCGATCTCGGGATCATACTCGCTAAGCACACGACGTTCCAGGCGCAGGAACAGCGCCAGATTATCGCGCAGCTCCTCGGGGATCTCGATCTCGGCGAGACGCTCCCTGGACTCGGCATTCGAGCCGATTCGGTTAACGAGGCGGTTGACCACGGCAGCGACGCGCGCCGCGGCTTCGGGTACAGACTGGTTGCTTAGGTTCTCAGCCACGTTTCCTCCCATTCCTCCTTCTATGCACGTAACATGCGGTATTCATTATAGGCGCTTGAGAAATACTTTCGACACTGATTGCGCTTTATCACACAAAAGTATTTTCTGCATTGCAAGGGTTTTTGCCCCAAATGGTCGTATTTCTCGGTGGGCGGCATATGCAAACGAGGGCATTCCGCATAAAAGCGAAACACCCCCGTAACAATTACTCTCCATGAGCAGGGCACGTTAGCAGGCCCGCAGCTCAAAAAGATGCGCTACAAACGCTCGCGAACCGCCTCGACGACGTTGGCCAGATCGGCAAGAACCTCTTCGTGGCTCTCCATGTCGCGCACCTTGACCTTGCCGGCGGCAAGCTCGTCGCCGCCCAGGACCAGGATGAGCTTGGCGCCTACCTTATCGGCCTGCTTAAACTGGGCCTTGAGCGAACGGCCCTGATAGTCGGCCTCGGTCACAATCCCTGCGGCGCGAAGCTGCTGCGTAATGGCAAAGACGTTCTGACGCAGCTCCTTGCCGGCATTGGCGACGTAGACGCACGGGACCTCCTCGGCACCCAGGTCGCTGCCAAAGGCCTGCAGGGCCAGCAGGGCGCGCTCAAAACCGACGGCGAAGCCGACGCCTGCCGTGGGCTTGCCGCCCTCGAGCTCGACGAGGCCATCGTAGCGACCGCCACCACCGATGGAGCCGACACCGGCGCCGGGAGCCTCGACCTCAAAGACAGTACGGGTGTAGTAGTCCAGGCCGCGCACTAAGGTGGGATCCTCGACATACTCGATACCCGCCGCATCCAAATAGCGCTTGACCTGCTCGTAGTGCTCGCGGCACTCGTCGCACAGGTTGTCGCCCATCAGCGGGGCGTCGGCCATGATCTCACGGCAATGGTCGTTCTTGCAGTCGAAGGCGCGCAGCGGGTTGAGCTCGGCGCGCTCGCGGCACTCATCGCACATCTCGTCGGCGTGATCGAGGATAAACTGCTTGACCTGCTCGCGGTAAGCCGGACGGCACTGAGCGTCGCCCATCGAGTTAATGAGCAGACGAAGCTTGGAAAGATCGAAGCCCAGGCGCTTGTAAAACTCCATGAGCATGATGATGCACTCGGCGTCTGCCGCCGGATCGGGAGCGCCGAGCCACTCGATGCCCACCTGGTGGAACTGGCGCAGGCGGCCCTTCTGGGGACGCTCGCCGCGGAACATGGCCTCGGCGTAGTACGCCTTAAACGGCGTGGAGCCCTGGGGCACCAGATTGTTCTCGACGACAGCGCGCACCACGCCGGCCGTGCCCTCGGGGCGAAGCGCCAGGCGCTGCTTGGGCTTGAGTTTGGTGTCGGTGCCCTCGGTAAAGACGCGCTCCAGGTTGGCACCGCTGAACACGCGGAACATTTCCTTGCGCACGACGTCGGTCGACTGGCCGATACCGTGGACAAACACGTCCACCTGCTCGATCGCGGGCGTCTCGATGGGTTTAAAACCAAACGGCTCGAACACGCCGGCCGCAATCTGCTGCATCTTTTGCCAGGCGCGCATCTCGGCGCCGATAAGGTCGCGGGTTCCCTCCGCCTTCTGTGCCTGCATGGGCAAACACCTTTCTTTTGTATCGCGTCATAGGTAACGGTCATTATACGGCACAAATACAAACAGCGGCGGCGCGTCTGACCGAACGAGGGTATGGGGACTCGTTCGGCCAGACGCGCCGCCGCTGTTTGTGATCCCTTTTCCTCCGTCCCCTTCGGATCACGTGATCCCTTGGGGACGGAGGAATAGGGATCATTTCGTAGGCCCGTGGCCGCCTTGGAAACCGAATGATGGTACGAGCATCCATTCGGCTTCCAAGGCGGCCACGGACAGAACGGGACGAACAGAAAAGAGCGACGAACGCCTACTCCCCCGCCACGCTCGCGCGCAGCTTGGCGGCGATGGGCTCGGATACCAGCAGGAACACGAGCATGACCACGGAGCACGCCAAGCACACGATCCAGGTGCTCGCAAAGGAGCCCGTGGCGTCGAACAGCACGCCCGAGACAATGGCGCCCACGGTGCCGCCGACCATCTCGAGCGAGGTGATGGTGCCCGTGACCTTGCCGAGGTCGGCCATGCCAAACTGCTTGGACGCGGCGATGGTAGGCGTGATGGTGCCCATACACGTTCCGATACCAAAGCTCACAGCGGCGACAATAGGACCGAGGTCCGTCGTCGGGAAGCACAGCGCCACGCAGGCGATAATGCACGCAACGGAGCCAAGGATATTGCCAAAGCGCAGGCCAAAGCGGTCATAAATCGCACCGAGCGAAATCTTGGCGATAACGACGGTGACCATATAGGCCGAAAGCACAGTGCCCGCCCACATGGGATCATGACCGCCCGTGACGATCTTGGCGCCGTTGACGGTAACGCTCGTCATGTTGGTGACTTGGTTGGGCAAGATGGCACCGTTAACGAGACCCATAAAGAGGAAGGCGACGACAAGCAGCCAAAACGCCGGGCTCTTCTTGATGCGAGACCAGCCGACGCTAACCTCGGGCGCCGTGTGCTCGTCCTTGTCGCCAGCCGTCGAGACGGACGGATCGCCCGGGTTCTCGCCGAGCGGCTTAAGGCCGATCTCGGAAGGCTTAGTGCGGAAGGAGTAGGCCGTGATGGGCAGTGCCGCCACCATGCAGACGGCAGCGAGTACCAGGAACGCAGAGCGCCAGCCCACACTCACGATAAGCGAGCTCACGATGGGAGACAGAATAGCGCCGCCAAAGCCCGAGCCCGAAAGTGCGATGGAGATGGCAAGGCCTCGCTTGGCGGTAAACCAGTTGGCGGTCACTAGGCTGATGAGCAGGCGGGTCGAGGCCACAGCGAAGCAGCCCGAAACGGCAAAGAGCACGTAGACCTGCCACAGCTCACCGACAAAGCTCATGCTGGCAAGAACGGCAGAGGTAGCGATAACGGTTAGGGAACCCAAAACGCGACCGCTTACTTTATCGGCAACATGGCCAATGACAAGCGATCCGATAACGCTCACCACGGTAGAGATCGCATTGGAGATGTTGTACTGCGCAAGAGATATTCCCAAGTCGCTGACGATGAGCGGCTGGAACAGGCTCATGCAGTTGACGAAAATCGTGTAGCACGTGGCCATGATCACGAAGCCGGAGGCCACCACGAGCCAGCCGGGGAAGAACTTACGCTGCTGGGGCATACTGCTCCTTATTTAACAAACGAATAGCCTGCGCCGGGCGCCGGTAGTGCCCAAGATTGCCTTGAAAGACAAGGGCATAGGCCTTATGGCCATGCCCGCAGGCTTGAAAGGCAAGGTTGGGTGCTACCGGTGGTCGGCGATATAGCCCAAAGCGACGGCGGTATAAGCCGCAGCACCGAGCGGCAGCTCGGCATCGTTAAAACGTGCCTTGGGATGGTGCTGGGCAAAATGCTCGTCCGTGTCGGTTACGGCCGCGCCCACGGTAAAGTACGCACTCGGAATCTCGCTCGAGATAAGCGCGAAGTCCTCACTCGCCATGGCATGGAAAAGCGGCAAGAAAGCCGCCTTGGGCAGCACTGCGCCCACGTAGCCAAGCGACGCCTGAGTCATATCGCCGTCGAGTACAAGCGGCGGAACATCCGAAAGCGTCTCGATGGTCGCCGGCGTACGATATGTTGTGGCAACGCCGTTAACGACCTCCGCGATGCGGGTCTTGAGGTGCTCCATGAGCTCGACGTCGAAGCCGCGCAGCGTGCCTTCGAGCACGCAGGTATCCGGGATGACGTTGGCCGCTTGGCCACCGGCAAACTTACCCACGGTCAGTGCGACCTCCTTGGCGGCCGGCACCTCGCGAGCGATGAGCTCCTGAAGCGCCAGGTGCACATGGACGCCGGTCGTGATGGGGTCGATGCAGATCTCGGGGCTCGAGCCATGGCCGCCCTTGCCCTGCAGCGTGATGCGGAAACCATACACGCCCGAAAGCGCCGGGCTCCCATAGAGCACCAGGCCGAGCGGCGATTGGCTGTTAACGTGCATGGCAAAGGCCGCCTGAGGGCGCGGGTTCTGCAGCAGACCGTCGGCGATGGCGGCGCGGGCACCCTCAAAGGTTTCCTCGCCCGGCTGGAACAGCAACTTAACCGTAGCGTTGGCATCAACAAGCTCTGCCTCGCGCGCTTTGAGCATACGAGCCGCACCAAGCAGCGCCGTCGCGTGCATATCGTGACCGCAAGCGTGCATGCAGCCGTTGGTGGATGCAAAGGGCTCGCCGGATTCCTCGGCAACGGGCAGGGCGTCCATGTCGCCACGAAGCATGATGACCGTACCGGCCTGCTCATTCGTGCAGATGCCATTGCCTTGGGCCGCGGCGGCACCGGCGCCGACAAGGCCCACAACGCAGGAACCATCGACGAGCGTAGCAAATGGGATGTCCATCTCGGTCAGGCGCGCTTGGATATACGTAGAGGTCTGCGGGAGGCTATTACCCAGCTCGGGCATCTGATGTAAATCGTGTCGCCACGCAGCGAGCTCATCTGCAAAAGCCTGAGCTTCTGCAACAAGACCGTCACCGATAGCGGTCTGCGCCGCCGCGGTGGCCTTGGGCGCTGATTGCGGTTGAAGATCGGACAGTGCTGGTGCCATAGATGCCCTCCAGTAACGTTTTTGCAGCAAGCACTTTGATAGCGTAAAGTGCAAGGTACTACTTTAAGGGCGACGCATAAAAAATGCCGCCCCGGGAGGCGGCGCAACAAATTGTTTACAATTGCGGACGCGGCTTTCGACGCAAAAAATCGAAATGCGTCTCGCTCAAGATAATCGAAAGAAAGATGAGCGCGAAGCCGGCGAGCAGGCGCGAGGTGAGCGCCTCCCCCATCAGCAGCACCGAGAACAGCACACCCGAAGGCGACTCCATCGAAAGGAGCAGCGAGCCCGTTGAGGCCGGGACATGCGCCAGGCCGACGTTTTGGATGAGCAGAGCCACACACGTACAGCCCACCGATAGAAACGCCATCACACCGATAAAGCTCGGCGTCCACACGGACGCGGGCGCTTGGGTCTCGAATAGCAGCGACGTTCCCAAGCTCAAGACGCCATTGCCCACAAACATCCAAAATGTGATGACGTTGATGTCCATCTTGCGACCGTATTTGGCCGTCACCGCCATCTGGATGGCAAAGAAGACCGCACCGCCCAGTGTGATGACATCGCCGACATTGAACTCGACGCTATCGAGCGCCACCAGACCAATGCCCGCCAGGCACAGCAACGCGGCGCCCAAGTTGTAACGGGTAAGCTTTTCGCCGCTTAGGACGTAGCTCGCAAACGGCACGAGGATGCAATAGGTACCCGTCAAAAATGCACTCTTGCCCGCCGTGGTCTGTGCCAGGCCAATCGTCTGCAAACCGTACGCGCCCCACATAAGTGCGCCCATACCAAGTCCGACGATAAGGTTGCGGGCATTAAAGTGCGCGATGATGCGTTTGTGGAAGATGGCAAACATAACCAGCGAAGCCGGAAGAAAACGAATATAGAGCAGTTCGAACACCGGAATGGTGTCGAGCGCATCTTTCATGGTGGTAAAGGAATAGCCCCAGATGACCGCCACCGATAGCAGCAAGACCTTCCAGAAGAACGGGGAACGCGCGCCGGCGCCGCGGGAGGTGCCGCCGGCGCCCAGGTCCTCCCGTGCGACAGGGCTATCGGGCATGTTTTCGATTTCGTTGGCAGCGTATTGGGCCATGGAACATCCTCACACTCAATCTTGGCGTGGTGTCCGCACGCGTATGGCTGCGTGCCGCCTCATGGTCAAATAAAAACAGGGCGCACCGGACCCCCGGCACGCCCCGCTACTGTAGCAACAACCGGCGTTGCATCGCAATCCAGCCCACTAAAGCGTTTTGTTCCGCCGTTCTACCGAACGGCGGACCGGCCGTCGCTGCGCGAGCCGCATTCACGCCAATCTGACGTTCAATTTCAAGGGCGCGACCAGAAGGTCAGCGCCCTTTCATTTCACGTCACCTTGGCGCAAATGCGGCTCGCTCGCTGGCATTAGTGCTACATCAGCGTTAACGTTGCCGCACTAAATTAGCTTTGTCGACTCCAGCTTTTCGATGATCCAGTCGTTGGCTTTGATGACCGGACGGCGGAAGACGACGCCCAGGGCCAGCGACGGAATCAGATAGCTCGCCAGAATGCCCAGCTCAACCCAGTACTCCATATGGTAGGCGCCAGCCATGGCGGCATGCATGGCGTTAATGCCATGGGTAAACGGCAGGAACGGATAGATCGCCTGGAACACAGGGCCGGTCATCTCGATGGGGAACGTACCGCCCGAACCGCCGACCTGCATGACCAGCAGCACAACGGCCAAAGCCTTGCCGATATCGCCAAACGAAACCGTAAGCGTGTAGACGATATTGGAGAACACGAGACTCGCGACCCAGCCCGCCAGCACAAACTGCAGCGGGTTGTCGCACTGAATGCCAAAGAACAGGATGTCGCCCGCGCACACGAGCGTTGCCTGCAGCAGGGCCAGACCGCCAAAGAACAGGTAGCGGCCCAGGTAGATCTCGTGCAAGCGCACGGGGATTAACTCATTGATGAGTTCGTCGTCAACCGACACCTTCATCATGGCCGCCAGCACGATCGAGCCGACCCAGAGCGACAGAATCGTGTAGAACGGCGCCATGGCCGAGCCGTAGTTGCGGATCGGATAGATCGGCTTGCGATCGAGCGCGACGGGACCGGAAAGCGACACGGCCAAACCCTCGGGATCATTGCCAATCATCGTCTTGATCGTGGCCAGATCGTCCGACATAAGGGCGCCGTCGAGCTCGTCCTTAAAGGCACTGATCTTATCGGACGCTTCACCCAGCTGATCGGAAGCCTTGTTGACCAGCTTTGCAGCCTTGGAGAGGCCCTTTGCCAGCGAACCGGATGCGTCGGTCAGGCCGTCTACGGCGCTATCCAGATCGCCCGAGATGCCATCCAGCGAGTCCAGGATGCCTGAAACCGTCTTCTTGAGCTCCTTTGCCTTGACCGAGAACGTGGAGTCGTAGTCGGACTTGGCGCCCGAAATGCCCGCCTTGGCATCGGCGATGGCCTGGTCGACTTCGGCACGCGTGCTCTTGACCTCTGCCATGCTGTCAGAAAGGGACTTAGCAGTTGCCGTCAGGTCCTTGGCGCTGTTGCGATACTCCACCGCGATCCTGTTCAGCGATGTTGCCACAGACTTGAGGCTCTCCTGGAGCTTTTCGTCACTGACCTGCTCGGCAAAGCCGCGGAGCTGGTCGGCCGTGGCGTCGATATCGTCGGCACGTGTATTGAGCGCCGCCGCGGCATCGTTGAGCTGAGACACCGTAAGGGCAACATGCTGATTCGCGGCATCGAATGCCTTCGCAAGCTCGGCGGACACGTTGTCGAACGAGCCAGCGCTTCCGTCAATCGCGGCGTTGATGGCGTCGTTGGCGGCCTTCAGCGCTTCTTTGGAATCGCTCATGCCGCTCTTGGCATGCTCCATCAACCGCTTGGTCGACTCATCGACCGTACCCGTCTGCTGGAGCATACCGCTCGCCGACGTCAACGAATCGGACGTAGAGCTCAAAATGCCCGCCAGCGACGAAGCATTAGCCTGAACGTCTTGCAGGTCCTCAATCGAATCGCCGAGCGTCGAGGACAGGTTGGCGATAAAGTTGCTGACCTGGTCGGTGCTCATGTAATCGAGCAGGCTGGACACCGTCTTAAGACCGATGCTCGTAATGGTCTCGGTAAAAGATTCGTTAACCTGGTTCTGAACGGCGCTCGAACCCTTCTCGGTCACGATCTGCGCGATGGCGTTGGCCTTCTGGTTCTCGTAAAACTCGATATCGGCGTGTTTCACGTCGGTCGAGAAAAGCGTCATCATGTCAGCGCTAAACGTTTTGGGGATAACGACGGCAGCATAGTACGCGCCCGACTTAACGCCCTCGATAGCCTTTTCGCGATCGTTAAGCACAACCCAATCGAAGCTCTCGTTGCCGCGTAGGGTGGCGGTCACGTTTTCGCCCACGTTAACCTCGACGGGAATCAGATCGCTCTCGTAACCCTCATCGGTGTTGACCACGGCGATCTTAAGATTGCCGGTGTTGCCGTACGGATCCCAGCTGCCGGCGATGTTAAACCACGCGTACAGACACGGCACGATAATGAGGCCCATCACGACAATCAAGCCGATCACGGAGCGAGACACGTTTTGGACATCGCGCCTAAACAGATGCAGGATGTTCTTCATTTATGCCTCACCTCCTTTGGAGTGCTTGCCAAGCGCGGTGGTATCTCCATCATTTGTGGCTGTGCTGTCGCTGCCCTGAGATTTATGGTGCGAGCCGATATGCGGCAAGCGGCCCGTGGACTGATCGCCGCCCTTGGCACCACGCTCGCTGGCGTTGAGGCCAAACATGTGGCGGGCGGCAGGAATGGCGGCCGTGTGCTCGCGCATCTCGCGACGCAGGTCCTCATCCGAAAGCGCCGAGATGCGCATCTGGGTATTGAGGCTCGCGCGGATATATTCGATATTGATAAGCCAGCCGCAGATGGCAATAACCGAGATGATCCAAATGACAAGCAGGATGATCTTGCCGTTATTGTCGATATCGAGAACCGTCGACAGGACAAAGAGCAGGACCTGAACGCCCACCACGGCGGCAAAACCGCCCTTGATGTAGTACGGGTAGCGATGTTCAAAGGCGACCGCATGATCGAGCAGTTCGCGACGGTACGAATCGGAATCGAGCATGACACGCATGGCCGTGCGCAGCGAGTAGCGCTGGCGCGGCAGGTCGTTGGACTCGCAAATCATCATACCGGTCGTGGAAAGTTGTTTATCAAAGAGCAGGTTAAGGTTGAGCAGCAGCGGACGCAGCTGCAGACCGATAAAGAGCGCCACGATCAAGAACACGCCCAGAATGCACAGGTTAAACAGGTAGTTGAACGAATACATGCCGCCGACCGTCTCGCGCAGCAGATTGATGCCGTAGGTAAAGGGCAGCAGCGGGTGCAGCCACTGGAAGAAGCCTGGCATCATCTCGATGGGGTACATGCCCGACGAACCCGGGATCTGCACGATAACCAGAATGACGCCGATAGCCTTGCCGATATGCTTAAACGTGGTGGACAGCGCATAGATGATATTGACGTAGGTGAACGAGATGGCGATGCCGCCCAGCACGAACAGCAGCGGGCTGACGCACTGCACGCCGATCACCAGATCGCCTACCGTAACGATGATGGCCTGCAACGCGCCCAGGATCACCAGGAGCAACCAGCGGCCAAAGTAGCCCTGACGCGCGGTAAAGCTGCCGATGCCTTCGCGGTCGACCTCGAGCTTGTAGATGGCGATAAGCACGTAGCCGCCCACCCACAGCGCCAGATTGGTATAGAACGGGGCAATGCCCGAACCAAAGCTCTTGACCGGGTAAATTGACTTTGAGGTCAGCTCGACCGGAGATGCCATGAAGTCTGCAACATCATCGACGTCGACGCCCATCAGGCCGGCCAGCTCGCCCATGGACTCGGAGGTCTGTAGCGCCGCGATGTCGTTGGCGGCGGTTGCGAGCTTGTCCTGGACCTTGGCAAGCGAGGCATCGGTCTGGGACAGCGTGGTCTTGGCCTGACCGAGCGTGGCGTTGAGTTGCGAAAGTGTACCGCGCGCATTTGCAAGTGTAGGTGTCATACCCGAGACGATACCGGTCAGGTCGCCCGAAACGGCAGCAAAAGAGTCGAGCGCGCTCGAGGCCTTCGGCAGCGCGTTTTGGCCCAAGTCCGTCTGGGCTTGGCCAAGGTTGGTCGCACCGGTATGAATTGCGTTATTGATAGCGTCACTGGCACCCGAAACAGCCGCTGCGTCATTCGCCATGGCGCTCGACTGCGCGGACAGACCGTCCTTGATGCTCTGAAGCTTTTCATTCTGCTCTCGAAGCAAATCGATGGTCGATACAATGCGCGCGTCAATTTCCTCGGAACCTGTCGACGTGTCATTGGCGAGAATCTCCAAGTGCCCGATAACGGCCTTATTGTGGTCGATCGTCGCTTGAAGAGACTCGAGCGAGTTGTCGATACGGGTGGTCGTAGATGTGACCGCGCCCGTCAGCTTGCCGATGGCAGCGTTCGCAGAGGCCGACGTCTTGGTGAGCGCAAGGCTGCCTTCCGAGAGCGCCTTGGAGAGCGAGGTGATGGAGTTGCCCGCCGTGGTGCGAGCTTCGCTCAGCAGGTCGTTGCCCTGGGAGATCGCCTGCGTCAGCGACGGTGCCTGGCCTTGCAAGCCGGCAAGTGCCGCATCAGCCGAGGCGATAGCGCCACTCGTCTTATCGATGGCGGCATTCATATCGCCAATCGAATCGCGCACCTCGCCCAAGGTGTCGGACGCCTCGGACACCGAACTTGCCAGCGAGTCCTGAGTCTGGGTTGCCTTGTCCTTTAAATCGACACCGGCATCCTTGGCGATACCGGCAACAGTCTTGCCTACCGTAGAGACAAATTCCGAGTTGATCTGCTCCTCGATGGTGTTTGCACCGGTATCGGTAACCTTGGGCGCAATGGCGCTCTTCTTCTCATTGACGTAGTACGTGAGCTTGGGCTGATGGTAGTTGCCGTCGAGCATCGAAACCAGGTTATCCGAGAAGTTCTTGGGAATCACGATAGCGGCATAGTACTCGCCGCTCTCGACGCCCTCCTTGGCATCGGCCGTCGAGTCGACGAACGTCCAGCCCAACTGATGATTCTCCTTGAGCTGGTCGACCACTTTGTCGCCAGCGTTGAGCTCACCCACCAAGTCGTTTTGGGTGCCTCGATCGTTGTTGGCGATAGCAATCTTGATGCCTTGGGTGTTTCCATACGGATCCCAGTTTGCCACGATGTTATACCAGGCATACAGCGAGGGAATAACGCACACGCCTAGGGTAACCACCAGGGCGACGGGGTTCACAAGCAGTCGCTTAATGTCGCGCTTAAATATCGCAAAGGACACCTTTGCATTGGATAGTTTGCTGCCGAGACTCACGCTTGGACCATCCATCCTGTCGTTAAATCGAATCGTACTATCGACAACCATTGTAGTAGGCGCTTTAACGTCTCAAAGCACAATGGTGTTGAGTTTTGCGGGTAGCAATATACTACGAAGATGAGTTAACGTACAGATGTACAGTATCCTAAATTTCAGCAGGTCACAAAACCACAACCCGCACAAATTAGCAATTCAAATAGTCATCGGGGACGTTCTTAAACGACTAGTCAAACAAGAACGTCCCCAATGACTACTTAGGACCACGGCAACGTCGATGTTTTGGCAATGCCAGCGAGCGGGCGCCGGAGCGAACAAATTGGCATGAAAAGAGGACGGCATAGACCTTCTGGTCATGCCGTCCTCTTTGAATGACAAGTTGTCGCTCTGGCGCCCGCGCAGCGTCGACTGGTCCGCCGTTCGTTAGAACGGCGGAACTGAGGGCAGCGTCGAGCCGTTACGCGGTTTGGTAAAACCGCGTAAATACCTAACTACATCAAGTTGCAAACAGCTGCTGCGAAGGCAACGGGGTCCTCGGGCAGAATGCCCTCGACCAGCAGGGCCTGGTCATAGAGCAAACCGGAGTACTGCTTGATCTTGTCGGCGTCGCCCGCCTTCTGAGCGGCGACGAGCTTGGAAAAGACCGGGTGCTTGGCGTTGAGCTCGAGCACGCGCTGGCTCTTGGGCATACCGTCGGGCGCGCCCTCGGGACCCTTCTGGAGCACCTTCTCCATCTCGAGCGAAAGCGGGCCCTCGGTGGTGATGCACGCGGGAGCATCGGTCAGGCGCGCAGAGACGGCAACCTTCTCGACCTTGTCGCCGAGTGCCTCCTTCATGGCGTTAAAGAGGTCCTCGTTCTCCTTGGTGGCGTCCTCGGCCTCCTTTTTCTCGTCCTCGGTCGCCAGGTCAAGATCACCGGTTGCGACGTTCTTGAGCTCCAGGTGACGATCCTCAACCTCGGGCTCGGCACCATCGGCCACGGCCTTCTCGGCAGCCTCGCGGGCGGCATCGTCCTCGTAGATCTTGGGCATATCGGCGGCAACGTACTCACGCATAGCCTGGAACGTGAACTCATCCACATCCTGCGTCAGCAGCAGCACGTCATAGCCGCGGTCGAGCACGCCCTTTACCACGGGCATCTTGGCCAAGCGCTCACGCGAGTCGCCGGCGGCGTAGTAGATGGCCTTCTGATCCTCAGGCATGCCCTTGGCATACTCTGCCAGGGTAATCATCTTCTGTTCCTTGGCAGACCAGAACAGCAACAGGTCGGCGAGCTCATCGGCCTTCATGCCATAGCTCGAGTAGATGCCGTACTTAAGACCGCGGCCAAAGTTCTCAAAGAACTTCTCGTAGGCCTCGCGGTCGTTGTCACGCATATCCTCAAGGTCGGCGGTAATCTTCTTTTCCACACGCTTGGCGATGGCCTTGAGCTGACGGTTCTGCTGCAGCGTCTCGCGCGAGATGTTGAGCGACACGTCGGCGGAATCCACGACGCCGCGGACAAAGTTGTAGTAGTCGGGCAGCAGGTCGTCGCACTTCTCCATGATCAGGACGTTGGAGCTGTAGAGCGCCAGACCCTTCTCGTAGTCCTTGCTGTACAGATCGAACGGCGCGCGTCCCGGCACAAACAGCAGGGCGTCATACTCGAGCGTGCCCTCGGCGTGGAAGCTGATGGTGCGCGCAGGATCGTCAAAGTCGTGGAACGTGGACTTGTAGAACTCGTCGTAGTCCTTCTGCTCGACATCGGAGCTGCGCTTCTTCCAGATCGGTGTCATGGAATTGACGGTCTCGAGCTCCTGATAGTCCTCGTACTCGGGCTTGTAATCGTCGCCGGCGTCCTCGGGCTTGGGTTTCTGGCGGCTCTTGGACACCATCATCTGAATCGGGTAGCGCACATAGTTGCTGTACTGCTGAATCAGGCTCTTGAGACCCCACTCGGTCAGGAAGCGATCGTAGGTCTCGGCCTCGCCGTCGGCATCGAGCTTCTCGTTCTCGCGCAGCGTCAGGATGACATCGGTACCGTGCTCGGCGCGCTCACCGTCCTCGATGGTGTAGCCCTCAAGACCGTCGGATTCCCACACATGGGCGACATCCTCGCCATAGGCGCGGCTGACGACCTTCACATGGCTGGCAACCATAAAGGCAGAGTAGAAGCCCACGCCAAACTGGCCGATGATGTCGACATCGGAGCCCTGCTGCTCGGCGTTCTCGGTCTTAAACTCCTCGGAGCCGGAATGGGCGATGGTGC
The DNA here is from genome assembly GCA_046995905.1 of Collinsella sp. Classification (GTDB taxonomy): domain Bacteria; phylum Actinomycetota; class Coriobacteriia; order Coriobacteriales; family Coriobacteriaceae; genus Collinsella. The sequence continues at coordinate 584,968 of JBKXET010000001.1, read as the reverse complement.
CCAGATTGCGCTCGAGCTCCTCGGCGGTCATGCCAATGCCGTTATCCGAGATGGTAATGGTGCGGGCGTCTTTATCAAAGGAGACGCGAATGGCCAGGTCGCCCTGGTTGATCTTGACGCTCGGATCCTGCAGGCTCTTAAAGTTGAGCTTGTCGACGGCGTCGCTCGCGTTAGAGATAAGCTCGCGCAGGAAGATTTCCTTATTGGTGTAGATGGAGTTGATCATGAGGTCGAGCAGTTTTTTGCTCTCGGTCTTAAATTGACGCATGTGCAGTCCTTTCGCGCTACCCCCGTCCGCAAAAACGGCCCGGTTGCCCGAGCCGCATCGCAGACCTGCTATGTTCAGACTTAGATTTTATAACCCAATAGCGCGCATATATACATACGGAATCGAAAAACTGTATGTCCGAGCGCTCCAATGCGTCAATTGCCAAGGAGTGTCCCCAGCTGCCGGCAGAAAAGGAACGTCCCTATCTGCCATCTACGCGCTTGGCCATCCAGACATGGGGCTGGCCCTCGTCTTCGTAATCTACCGGGGCAATTTGCGTGTAGCCCGCCTTTGCATAGAGCGGCAACACGTATTCCTGCGCATGCAGCTTAATAAGCTTAGCGCCGGCATCGCGTGCACACGAAGCACTGGCCTCGACGATCGCACTCGCCAGTCCGCGACGACGCATAGCCGGCAGCACGGCGACGCGCCCCATAATGTAGGCCTCCCCCGCCGCAACGCCTTCGTCCATGTCGCATGCCGGCAACACCGGGGCCTCTGCGTCAGCCACGCGCTCAAGCTCCTCGGGAAACACGCGCGAGCAACCGGCAAGCTCGCCGTCTACATAGAGCGTCACATGAATGCAGTTCTGATCCTCGTCGATAGCGTCGAACTCATTCTCGTAGCCCTGCTCGTCCATAAAAATGACGCGGCGTACCAACGCCGCGTCATCAAAGCATCCCGTCTTAAGTTGGATATCCATGGCTGCCCTTTCATTCAATGCGAACGTTAGGGACAGATATTAGCGAAAATGAGCTCCGCGCACGCTATACTTCGCGCGAGCCTTCGCCAGGCAGTCGTAATGACCCACGTTATGGGCATCGCTCGCGATGAAGCTGTACAGGTTCTGATCGAACAGGCGCTGTGCCGGCTTTTTCTCGCGACCAAATCGACCGCCGGCAATAAAGTCCGCCGAAGCCTGCAGCTTGCAGCCCATATCGACCAGGCGCTCCGCCACGCTTACATCCTTTTGAACCGCACGATAGCGCTCAGGATGAGCGATGATCACCTGGTAGCCACGGCACTGCAAATCGTAAATCGTGTTCTCGTACTCTCTAAACGCATACGCATCGGCATGCGTCGAAAGCTCGAGCAGAAACTCGTTGGTCCCATCGAAATGCAAGTGCTCCGCGGCATCGATACCAAGCTCAACGAGCTTTCGATGGTTGACCTCGAAGCCCATCTGGAGCGGAAAACCGTCAGCGTTATCACGCAGCAGCTCAAAGGCATCCCACATCTTGTCGTAATCAAAATAGGGATCACGGCAGTGAGGAGTGCAAACGATTCTGGTTACACCGGCCCGCTTGGCAGCCTCGAGCATCGCCAAGCTCTCATCGAGATCGGCGGCGCCGTCGTCTACACCCGGCAAGATATGGCAATGAATGTCACGCATAGGTCAGCCTTAATCAACTAAACGTTTGCTCGGTTGGTGAAGATGCCCTTTTTGGAAGTCCCCTGATCGTCGGAGCCCTTCTTCACCTTCTTACCGTCCTTGGTGTAGTAGGAGTAGTAGTACTCGCTGGTCTCGGTCTCGCAGTAGTTCATAACGGTACCAATGAGCTTGACCTTCTCGGACTTCTTAAGCTGACCGATGGCGTTGAGCGCCTCCTCGCGCTTGGTGAAATCCTCACGCACGACAAAAAGCGCACCGTCGGTCAGACTTGCGATCTCGGCAGCATCGATGAAGGTGCCGACCGGAGGAGCGTCGAAAATGACGTACTGGAACTTGGCAGACAGCGCCTTGACCAGCTTGGCAAAGCGGTGAGAAACGATGATGTCGGCAGGATTGGGAATGTGCGGCTCGGCATCGAGGAAGTAGAAGTTCTTCTGACCCGTCTCGACAATTGCCTGGTCAATGGAGATCTGCTCGGAAAGGACCGCATAGAGTCCGCCGCGCGAACGAACGCCGAGCATATCGGAAAGAGACCTGCGGCGCATATCGGCCTCGACCAGGAGCACGGACTTGCCGCTCGTGGCGATTGCCTGAGCAAGGTTAATGGAAACCGTAGACTTGCCCTCGTTGGGAATCGAGGAGGTAACGGTGATGGTACGAATGGGGTCGTCCACGCTCGCAAAGCGGATGTTGGCCAGAAGGGTCTTGGCGGCATTCTGTACAACGAGCTTATCGGTGTTCTTTGCCTTAGCCATGCCTATTTACCACCTTTCATAGCCGGAATTCGGCCAACAACGGGAATGCCCAGGAGCTCTTCTGCCTCTTCGGCACCGCGGATGCGGGTATTGAGCATGTCCGCCAAAACGACATAGGCAACTGCGATAAAGATACCGGCGAGGAACGCGACGGCAATATACAGCGTGCGCTTGGGGCCGCTGGGGGCTTCGGGGGTCTTGGCCTCGTCGATAACGTTGATGCTCTGGGCAGCGCCGACGTTCTGAGCGACCGTACTCACCGAGCTGGCCATGGCCTTTGCGACCTTAGCCGTCTCCTTGGCATCGGTGCCGGTAACCGAAAGCGTAATGACACGCGTGGTGGTCTCGGAGGAAACAGACACCTTGTAGTCATCCAGGTCAGCAAGGCCCAGCTCATTGGCAGCACCGCTCTTAACGCTATCGCTATCCAGCAGCGTGGCGATATCGTTGGAAAGCATCTGGCTCGCCGAGAGATCGTTGTAGCTCATCTGACCGCTATCGTCGGTCTTGGCGAGAATGTACATGCTCGTCGTCGCGGTGTAGGTGTTGTCCATCGCAACGAAGGACACGATGCCCATGGCGATCGCGCAGACCACCGGAAGGGTGATGACCAGCTTGAGGTGCTTCTTCAGCAGCTGGAACAGTTCGAGAAGGGTCATGCAGCTTGCCTTTCATTTCCCCAGTTCGGATTGACAAAACTGTCCGTATGTTATCGCATCTTTTTACCGAGACCAAACTCTATACATAAGAAACAGGCTCTCCTGTAAAAATGTCGGAAGCAATCGTAAAATTGCACAACAACGCCGCACCCGAAAGTCAAATGCGGCGTCTACATCAATACCCATGTTGTATCGCTATGCGAATGGCTCGTCCTGCTGTATGGGAAACGTCACCGTAATGGTGGTTCCCACGCCCAACTCGCTCGACAGATCGAGCGTGGCGTGATGATACAGGGCCGCATGCTTGACAATGGCAAGCCCCAGACCGGTTCCGCCGCGCGCCTTGGACCTACTCTTGTCCACGCGATAGAACCGCTCAAATACCTTGCCCTGTTCTTCAGGCGCGATACCGATTCCCGTGTCGGCGACCGCAAGGAACGGATGGCCTTCGTCGTTGGTGCCGCACTGCAGCGTAACCGTACCGCTGAGTCGATTGTAGCGGATGGCGTTGCTTGCCAGATTATAGATGAGCTCGTCAATCAAGCGCGACACGCCCTCGATGACCACAGGCTTGGTCTCATGACTTATCGTCACATTCGCCTGACGGGCGACCTGTTCAAGACGCTGCTCAACCGCGTAGATGGCACGCGAGAGCTCAATAGGCTCCGTGGACCCAATGGGCACCGCCTCGCCCTCAGTTGCACGCTCGGCCTCGTCCAAGTTAGACAGCGTAAGGATGTCGTTGACAAGCGCCGCCAAACGGCCCGCCTCACGATAGATGCGACCGCCAAAGTTGCGCAGGTCGTCCTCGCCCTCGACCATGCCGTTTGCGATGAGCTCGGCATAACCCGAAATCGCCGTAAGCGGCGTCTTGAGCTCATGAGTGATATTCGCCGTGAACTCGCGGCGCATACGGTCGTTGTCCGCTAGCACCGCCATTTGGCGCTTGAGCTCCTGGCGCTGCGACTCAATACGCTCAAGCATGGGGACCATCTCGGCATAGGCGTGCTCATAGCTACGGCGTGGGTGGTCCAAATCCACCTCTTGCAAAGGCGCGATGATGGCACGGGACTCGCGGCGCGCCATAAAAAACGAGAGTACCGCACCCGCTGCCGCGATAAGCAGCATCGGCGCCACCATCGACAGCAAAATCGCCGCAACGCCAGGCTGGGCCTGCGCCAAGCGGACAACCTGGCCGTTATCAAGGGCGACGGCGCGATACAGCATAATCTCGTCGAGCGTAGAGCTTGCGCGCTCCGCGGAACCCGAACCATTCTCAAAGGCCTCGATGACCTCGGGGCGATCGCCGTGGTTGGGCAGTGTGGAAGGCGACGCCTCGTTGTCGTAGGCAACCGATCCATCCTTGTTAATCAGCGTGATGCGCAAGTCCTCGCGATCGAGGCTACGCAAGAACGGGATGGGCTCCTGCTGCTCGTCGAGGGCGGCAGCAATGAGCTCGGTTTCCTGCGCCAGATTGGCACTCGTGGCATCCGCCAAGGTGTTTTGCACAAAGAACGCACCCAGCACCGTAAACGCCACGATAACCGCCATGGCACAGACAAAGATTGTCACAAAAACGCGGTGCGACAGCGTATGTTTTCCCTGGGGGGCGAAGACCACGGGTTACTCCTCCGATGCGGTGGCCGCGGTGTCGTCACCTTCGGCACCATCACCAGCAGAAGGCTCGGCCAAGCGGTAGCCCACGCCGCGCACGGTCTCGATGGCGCTGGCATGCTCGCCCAGTTTTTGGCGAAGCGTCTGCACGTGCACGTCGACGGTGCGCGAACCGCCGTCGAAGTCCCAGCCCCACACGCTCTGCAGCAACGACTCGCGGGTAAAGACCACGCCGGGCTTGTGCATGAGGTACTCGAGCAGGTCGAACTCGCGCAGGGTGAGCTTAAGCGACTCGCCGGCAACAGTCACCTCACGATGGCTGGGCGAGAGCACGATGTCGCCCACGCTGAGCACATCGCTTGCCTGTTTGACCATGCCGCCGCGACGCAGCAGTGCGCGGCAGCGGCTGGCGAGCTCCATGAGCGAAAACGGCTTAGTCAGGTAATCGTCGGCACCGCCATCGAGCGCCATCACCTTGTCGAGCTCGGTATCCTTGGCGGTAAGCATCATGATGGGCACCGTCGCCGTCAGGCGATCGGCACGCAGTCGACGCATAATCGCCAAGCCATCGGTATCGGGCAGCATGATGTCGAGCAGGACGGCATCGGGTACCCGTCGCGCCACGGCAGCCTTAAACTCACCGTCGCACGAAAAGCCTTCGGCCTCAATCCCCTGCTTGCGCAGCGCATAGATCGTCAAATCCCTGATGTTGTCATCGTCCTCGACGTAATAGATCATGTTGAACCCCTTTGCGGCCGGCATGACCGCATCTTAACCCTAAAGGTACCTTTACTAGATGGTATCAGCCAAAACGCCCCGTCAAATAATCCGCCGTGCGCGGATCGGTCGGATTCTTGAAGAGTTGCGCGGTGGGCGCGTGCTCCACCAGCTCACCCAGCAAAAAGAATGCGACCGAATCGGAGATACGCGCCGCCTGCTGCATATTGTGCGTAACGACCACGAGCGTGCAGGTCTCTTTGAGCTCGCAGGCCAGCTGCTCCACCACCAGCGTCGACACAGGATCGAGTGCCGAGGTCGGCTCGTCCATCAGCAGAATGTCGGGCTGCACGGCAAGTGCGCGGGCGATGCACAGGCGCTGCTGCTGTCCACCCGAAAGACCCAGGCCCGACTCGTTGAGCTTGTCCTTGGCCTCATCCCATAGCGCAGCGCGACGAAGGGAGTCCTCGACCAGCTCATCCAGCGCAGCGCGATCGCGCACACCCATACCGCGCGGACCATACGCGACGTTGTCGTAGATGCTCATGGGAAACGGGTTGGGGCGCTGGAACACCATGCCCACGCGCTGGCGAAGGCGGCAGATGTCGTAGTCGCCCAGGATATCTTGACCATCGAGCGCAATCTTGCCCTCGATGCGGCAATCCTTGATGCCGTCGTTCATGCGGTTAAAGCAGCGCAGCAACGTGGACTTTCCGCAGCCCGAAGGCCCGATGAACGAGGTGATCTGCTTGTCGCGGATCTTGATATTCACGTCCTTGAGCGCATGGTGGTCGCCATAGAACAGGTCGAGGCCCTCGACATCGATACGCGTCGGCGAGGCGGCAAGATCCTCTGCCGTGGGGCGAGTCGCATCCCCAACCTCGCGCTCGCGCGCGGCCTCGGCCTGCGCTTTCATGAGTTCTTCAAGCTCCGTGGGCTCCACAGCCGCAGCAGCCGTCATACCGCATACCTCCACATCGATATCAATTCAGCAGTAACGATAGTAGGAATCGCGGCTCATATGCACGTGAGCGCATTGTCAAGTGTTTGTAAGGGCACACTGGCTATGCGGCGGGCAGCTCGATGGTGAATATCGTGTGTTCGGGCGTCGATTCACATGCAACGGTACCGCCGTGCGCGCATACGATCTCCTTGGCGATGGCAAGCCCCAGTCCAGCGCCGCCGCGATTGGTCGCACGCGCCGCATCCAGGCGATAGAACTTCTCAAAGATCACCTTGAGCTTTGCCTCAGGGATGGGATCGCCCTGATTGATAAAGCGCACGCGCACGCCACCGCCGTCCCGGCGTCTGGCCTCGATCGTGATGGTCGAGCCCTCATAGCTATAGGCAATAGCGTTTTTCATGATGTTGTTGAACACGCGAGCCATTTTGTCGCCATCCACGAGCACCGTCAGGTCCTCGCGAATATCAACTTGGACTTCCTTATGCTGCTCGTTGAGGATGGGATAGAACTCGTCAGCCACCTGAGCCAGCAGCAACCCCAGATCAACATAGCCGCGCGTGAGCACGATATCGTGGAAGTCAAAGCGCGTGATATCGAAGAACTCTTCGATGAGCGCATCGAGCCGGTGCGCCTTGTCGAGAGCCACGCCCGTAAAGTGCGCACGTTGCTCAACCGGCAGCTCAGGAGCCTCTTGCAGCAGCGAAAGATAGCCCACTACGCTCGCAAGCGGGGTGCGTAGGTCATGTGCCAAGTACGTAACCAGATCGTCCTTGCGATGCGACTCGTCACGCAGAGCTTGCTGCACCTTGCGCTCACGGTCACGCACGCGGTTAAGGGCGCCCTCGACCTCCAAGAAGTCGCCGTCGATGTTGTCCCAGGTGTCGGGGTGATCGATCAGGCGATCTTGAATACGAGCGGCCAGCACACAATCGGCATGCTGCTCGCCCTGTTCGTAGCCCTGGTAGTACAGGGCACGGCCGCACAAGAACAGCACGCACGCGGCAAGCGCCAGCACAAAGCCAAGCATGTTGAATACAAAGCCGGCATCGAACAGCACCGGCCCTTCGATGCCGCCAAGCGCCATGGCGCCAATCGCCAACGTCATGGCCCACGCGGCGCCGCCAATCACCACGCAGCGGCGCACGATCTCAAATCGATCGATCAGCAAAAAGCCAACAAGCAGCACCGCCAAGATTCCGACGATGTTGTCGATGCCAATCAGCAGCAGGCTCAGCAAAAAGAGCAGCACCGTTGCAAGCGCACGGTTGTCGACGACCGACCTCACGTAATCAAAGAGCCGATCGGGTACCTCGAATGCCTGCCTATCGTCTTTTGTCATATCCACTTCCCCACCATCAAAGGCGTTATTCGATTATGTAGCCGACGCCCCAGACGTTTTTGATAAAGCGCGGCTTTTGTGCGTCGTCGCCGATCTTTTCGCGCAGGTGGCGAATGTGCACCATCACCGTATTGTTGGAGCCGGGCATAAAATCCTCGTTCCACACCGCACGGAACAGGTCCTCCACGGCCACCACGCTGCCGCGATGCTCGACCAGATACAGCAAGATTGAATACTCGGTGGGTGTGAGGCGTACCGGTGCACCGTCCACCGTCACGGAACGAGCGTCGCGGTTGATCTCCAAGCCGTCGAGCTGAATGGTCGGCGACTCGGCCGCCTGTGCACGGCTACCGTAACTGGTGTAGCGGCGAAGCTGAGCGTGCACGCGCGCGATGAGCTCCAGCGGGCGGAACGGCTTAACCACGTAATCGTCCGCGCCAAGCGAAAGGCCCTCGATCTTGTCTTGCTGGGCATCGCGCGCCGTCAGCATGATCACGGGATAGGTATGGCTGGAACGGATCGTACGCAGCAGCTCAAAGCCATCGATATCGGGCAGCATGACATCCAGCAGCGCCAGATCGAACTCCTGCTCCAAGATTGCCTTGGCAGCATCGGCCCCGCTATAGGCAATCTGGACATCAAAGCCCTCTTTTGTAAGGTAGATACCAACCAAGTCGGCGATGGCCTTCTCGTCATCAACTACCAGTATGCGCTCATTCATACGTGCTCCTCTCGCGCTCCATTATGCCCGAGGCGACGCACGCCACACACAACAAGCGTGGGTGATTAAGTCGGCCTTAAGCACCCTTGTGCCCGTTCGGGTGCGGATGTGGGCCACGCACGCACGCGATGATCGCCGACGCCGGCAAACGATATACTCTAGTTCCAGAAGAGACCATCCCGTCGAAAGCGAAATCTGTGAAGTCCCTCACCTCTTTTGCAAAGCGCTCAGCTCAGCTTGCCGCCGGCTTTGTCTGCGCTATCGCCCTTGCCGCTGGCGTGCCCACCGTCGCCGGCGCCCAATTACTCACGACCGACAATGTTTGCGGCAAAACCGCCGATGCGCGCGGCATCACGGCCGAAAATCTGCCCGATATCGATGCGACCAATGCGCTCGTCATGGGCAAAGACGGCACCGTCTACTACGGGCGCGGCGCCGATGAGCCGGTCAAAATCGCCTCGATCACCAAGGTCATGACCGCAATCCTAACCGTCGAGAATTGCAAGATGGACGAGAAGGTCACGGTGAGCAACGCCGCAGCCACCGTGGGTAATTCGACCGCCGGCTTGCTCGAAGGCGACGAGCTTACCGTGGAGCAGGCACTGCGCGGCCTGATGATTCCCTCGGGCAACGACGCCGCCGTCGTGCTCGCCGAATATGTGGGCAAGAAGATCGACCCTAAGACCAAAGACGCCGAGGCAACCTTTGTGAAGGCCATGAACGAGCGCGCTAAGAAGCTCGGCTGCACCGGTACGCTTTTTGAAAACCCGCATGGTCTGGACTTTGATGAGTGGGCTGGCGATATGCACTCAACCGCACACGACGTAGCGCTGATGATGCAGGAGGCCATGAAAAACGATACGATCCGCGAGGTCGTAGCGAGCGAGGATTCCTGGATCGAGGTCACGGGCGCCGACGGCACCGACCATTCGCATTCCATGGACACGCATAACTATTTGCTGGGCCAAGATGGCAACATCGGTGGCAAGACCGGTACCACCGACGACGCGGGCTATTGCTTTGCGAGCGCCTACAACCGCGACGGCGACGAGATCTACACCGTCGTTTTGAACTCCACCACCACCGACCAGCGCTTTACCGATACCGCCACCCTTGCCAACTGGTACTACGGCCACAAGGTGACGGTCGCAATCGCCAACACACAGGAAAAGACCGCCAACGGCAACCCGCTTATGGCGCGCATTGGCCAAACCGACTGGACGGATAAGACGATCGACGCCACACTCGCCGATCCCACGGCGCAAGCGACCGTGTTTTCCCTTGCCGGCAAGGTGACCGAAAAGATTAGCTACGACGATCTTTCGGGCACGGTGCATGTGGGCGACAAGGTGGGTAGCGTTACGCTCAAGCAGGACGGCACCAAGATCGCCGTCATGGACCTGGTTGCCGACGAGGAAGGCTCGGGGCCCAATCCCATCGAGTGGCTCCTTGTGAAGCTCGACCGTCTGGGCCGCCGCATCGACAACCGCCCGCTCACGGCAGAGAGCGAGACCGTAGCCAAGGCGCCCGAGGTGTAGGGCTGAGGGAACATTACATTTGCGATTGGAGAGGCGTCCAACGGGGCGCCTCTTTTTTAATACCTCTTAAACGGAATGCGTCAGAATCACCAAAGCGACATTGCTAGCCGTTTACCTTCGCTATGTCTTTTCGGACCTTGAAAACGGGTCGCCGGGCATGCTAGTAAATCCTTTCGACCTCCTTGGTCAAGGCCCTGAACAGATCCCCGGCTGAGGGGTCTGCCCCAGGACACAGCGATTGCCAGGCACCCGTTTCTCCGATGGTGCCCGCACTCGTCATAACAAGATCGTCGCTCCGCCTGCGAATGGAGACACTAACGGAGCTGCCATTATGGAACCCATGGATATCGACTTTATTTATGCGCCCATCAGCTAGATAGCTGATCATGACATTGATGCTGTCACCATACTCCGGCAATTCGAAGCCGTGGGAATCCATCAATAGCTTCACGTCCTGATGGTAAATGCGGGCCTCGACGACATTCTTGGGCATTTTCCCCGTCTTTGTTGGAGAGCAAAAGCTGATGCTTGGCTCCTCTTCGCTCATGCCTCGGCCAAACCTAAGCATGCACGGGCATACCGACTCAATGGTTCGCAAGGCGTCCGCCGCGACCTTTTCCTCGGTAAACATCTCCACATCGATGCCGTTTTCTTCCATATAGGCACGGTTTTTACGTTGAAGCTCTAGCCGAGCCGCAGCCTCCCCATCTCCACGCTGTTCCCAATTTCCGGAGTCGGCGACATTTCGATCGAATGTAGAATCAGCGGAACATGGCGCTTGCTGTTGAGTCGGATCACTGTCGCCGAGACGCCTTAGCTCGGAGCGTCTCATCAGTAGTGTCACAATATCAAACAGCCAACCAAATCCAAAAAGGCCAAAGGTAAAGAGATATAGAAAGAAGCTACCCCACATCCGTGCATACGCCCTATGAGCGCCCGACCACCCAAGAAGGAAGCATAGCAAAAGCGCCTTGTTTGCCCTGTCAACCGACGTAATCTCTCGAGTGAGAGATTTCTGTTCAGGCTTCGCCAAAGGTGTAACTTCATGCGATGAAACAGTAATTGAGGACGTCCTTGACGCCGAGCTCCGAGCGCCTGATTTAGCAACGGCGCGAGCGACATCCCCAACTCCGACGGTCGTTCTGCTGTATACGGCATTGTAAGCAGCCTTCTTCGGATTTTTGATCCACCCCATGCCCCTCTTACCATAGCCGGGGATTATCGCCCGCTTTACCGCGCGCTTCGCTCTGCCGGTCGTTCTTGCCTTGAGTGATGTCTTTAGATTCGGCTTACGCAGCCCGACCTTTACCATATTTCTACTCCATCCCCTCGGAACCCCACACCGGGGTGCACGAGCATGCCTGGGTCTCCCCGTTTTCAAGCGCCCCGTGTTTGCCTAATGTTCACGCCCTTTCGGACTCTAATCCCCAGCCGCCATTCTTGATAATAAAAAAGGGCCCCAAATGGGACCCTTCTTCAAAGTCATACTGGCGGAGAGCTGGGGATTCGAACCCCAGATGCCCTTTTGGGGCATACTCGCTTAGCAGGCGAGCACCTTCGGCCTCTCGGTCAGCTCTCCGTAACAGCCGTTCTATAGTAACCAAACAGCCGAAGTTGGGCAAGGGGAATTTTGAGGCGTTTCCTCTTTTACCTCTCTTTTACCAGTAAACGTCTCAGTCAATCATCTCAACCTGTAACATCTGCAGGCCGTAATCCCCTCCAGATGTTACAGATTGAGACAAAGATACAAGGACGGCCCCAGCGACAGCGCGGACAGCCCATTCTTTATTAGTCCTCTCGAACGGTCTCCAACAGATAATCGCGCATGTACGGAATTGCAAACGAAACGCAGCCATAGCCCGCGGGCTCAATCAACCCCGCATCGATCAGACGCTTGCGATATGACCCAACTTTGTTCGCCGACAAACCCATCTTCTTGGCGATATCGCCGTTGGCGATATCGACGCCCTCGCATTGAGCCATCGCCGCGAGATACTGAAACTGCCGTTCCGACACCCTGCGCAGCGCTGGGGCAATCACCATAGCATTAAAGCTATCAAGAGCCGCCTGGATACCCTTACGAGCCGCCTCTTCGCTCACGCTCTCCGCCCCACTGCGCGCAGCAACCTGCCAAGCGTAATATCCGACCAGCTGGACCATAAAGGGATAGCCTGCCGAAGCTTTTGTTAATAGCACAGCGGCACCTTTGTCGAGCTCCTTGCCCGCTCGTCTCATCGTATCCTCAAACGATCCGCCAACTTCAAAATCGGAAAGCCGAGTAAGTTCAACATGTTTGGCTCGCTGAAGGAACGTCAACGTATCATCCACCACCACGCCATCTACCGATGTCGGCAGCCCGGCGAAAGCGAAAGCGACATTCGCTCCTTGGCGGATCAAGAGCTGCATCTCATTGCCTAGCTCGCGCATTTCCTCAGTTGAGGCATCCTGGATCTCGTCGAGCGTAATGAGCAGACCACCGCGCTTCGCAGCATCGTACATCGCCTCGCCCAGATGAGAGGCCGACTTCGACATCTCCATGGAGCCAAGGCTGACCCCTAAAATCGATGGGGAAATCGAGATTGATTCAAGACGAACGTTTCGCTGCAGAGCCTCGAGGATTCTATTGCAAAAACCAGCATTGGAGGCAACGTCAACGACCTCGAATCCTTTTTTGCGTGCAAGGTCACCCAATGCATTAAGGAGCACCGTTTTACCTGTGCCTCGGACGCCCGAGATGCGCATGAGTCGATCGGGGGCACCAGGACCATTCTCAAGAGCCTCGGCAAAGTCATCCAAAACAGTGTCCCGTCCGATAAGCTCAGGCGGATTCATGCCCGCCGTTGGCTTAAAGGGGTTAACAGCCTTCGTCATTCTGCCCTCCTCTGCTAGTTTTAACAACTTTAACAAAGTTTAGCAACTTTAGCAGAGTTTAACAGTTTTAGCAGGCTCGGCGGCTTTATGCCTTACCGATCCTGCCGGGTCCTCCCGCCCGCGCCGATACAAATAGCGCGGTGCGGCCCCTCTATATTGCCCCTACCCCAGCGAGCGGTTGAGGGAGCCGAGCTCGTCGTTGCCCATGGTGCGCCACATTTGGAAGATACAACCGCGCGCCAGGAAAAAGAAACCGTTGTCGACCAGTTGCACAGCGGCATCTGCCAGCTGATTCGTCACGGCGGACACTGGCGGCAGCTCTAGTCCAGCCTTGTGGATGGTCTCGACCGCTTCCTCGAACGTCGGCGGCTCATTGACACCCATCTCGTTCATAAGGCCCTGCATTTCCTCCAGCGCGTTGCTACCCGACTCCTCGCCGCGCGGCACGAGGCGGTAGCACGCCAACGCGAGCTCGAGCTGATCGCAATTCCAATAGGCAAACGCCAAGCGATAGAACAGGTAGCCGATTGCAGAACGATCGCTGGCAATACGTAGGCCGTGGCGCGCCACCTCGATAATCTCGTCAAAGCGCTCCAGACGCGCAAGCACGTTGACGAGCGCAAAGTGCGACTGCATGGACGAGCGCGCCAGATCGTAAAGATGGCGCACCTCGGGCAGTGCTCGTTCAAAGTCCTCCTGCTCGGCGTAAAAGCTGCAGATCTCGTGCTGGGCAAAGTACAGCGCATCGGGCGCACGAAGGATTCGCACAGAGCGGTCTTCTTCCAACACCGGTAGCACCATGCGCACCAGCTGGTTATCGCAAAACTGCGTTTGAACCGGACCTGTCGCCAAAAGCTCGGCGACGGCGCACTTGGCCTCCAACTCCTCAACAAGACGGGAAAAACCTTCAAAAGCACCTGTACGGTCGACTTTTGCCTGCTCGCGCAATTCAACAACACGGGCCACGTATGGGTCGTCGTCCTCTTCCATGACCTCTAGCTCATCAGCCGTATCGGCAAGCAGAAGGTCGCGCAACGCCGGCGGCAGCGAACGGTGGTCGTCACGCGGACGAGCGTGAACCTCAGCGGGCTCAATCGCATCCGGCGCGTCCGACTCATATGCCTCAAGCATGCGCTTGCACGGCATATCGTCCATATCCACGCTCTCAAGATCCTTGGCGACAGGCACGCAATTGGCCAGATAGGCCGCACGCCCAAAGGAATATGTTGCAATAATGCGCTCGCCCTGCTCGCCGTCGGGAGCCGCAATCTGAACGTAGCAGCGCGCAATGCAAGCGCCTGCGGCAAAACACGCCGCCGCCAGCGTGAGTGCCACGCGCGCGTCGTGCTCCGCAGCCCAAATCGCACGCACGCCCTCGTCCAACTCGCGCCAGACGTCATCCTGGGCATCGTATTCACGTTGCGGCATGGCATCAACGACAGACTGCCCAAACCGAACGAGCATGATCCCCTCGGCAACGTTTGCCCGATAGGTATAGTCGAGCCGCGTGACCACGTTAAGTGCCTCGACAATACGCGCGAGGCGGGTACGCACATCCCACTCACCGCCCGGCTGGCAAGCCACCGTACCCGGTTTGCGCCACGGGTTATCGCTCGAGGCCGTATCGAACAGTCGGGGAACATCGTTGGTCGTCTTGGCGATATGCCACGCATCAAAGAGCGCGCAGCCCTCAAGGCTCGGCGAGGATGCCGCAGGGACCAATCCAGCCCCGATGCGCTCAAGGATGCCGGAGAGACGGTTAAGACGGCACTCGATGGCAAGCAGCATGTCAATCTCGTCCTGGTCCAGCAGACTGCGATCAAAATTGAGATAGAAAAGCTTTGAGCGATCGATGCGAGCCAGGCTCATCTCGGACTTAGCGGCGATGGTGCGCAAGCGGGGCAAGTCAATTTCGCTCATAAGGGCGGCGGCATAGCGCTCGATACCGCTCGGATTCTCGGCATGGTCAACGCGGTAGAGCAGCGTCTCGATAGCGTCAGGCAGCGGTGTCGTGTTAAAGCCCAAAAACACCTCGACTGGCTCGGGCAACTTTACGAGCTTGATCTTGTCGACAACGTTTTGCATACCCTCGTCGAGTCCGTCGGCGTCCGCCGTGCTCGCAATGGTATTTTCGAAGTCAGCGAATATCACGTAGCGCAGGAACATCGATGCCATGAACTCACCGTAAGGAAGGGAGCGGGTCGAATTCCATGTCTCGTGATCGGACTGTTCGCGCATGGGACCTTCGGGAGAGCCGACGGTTCGCGCGCACGCGCGCATCGTGCCGTTTGCTCCCCTCACCATAATCTCACCAATACCGGAGTCCGAGTCGTCAAGGACCAGTTCCATGTCGGGATCGTTGGGCAGCGGAGCCTCGCTAACGGGGCGGTCCACCTTGTACACCTCACCCGAAACGCTTACGTAGCCCAAAAGCGACACATGGCTTTTGCCAACGAATTCGACGACATAACAAGATTCATGCTGATCCTCGCCAAAGAGTTTCCAGGCCACGCCATATGAGCGTCCCGCAGGCTGCTCGGGCATCACCGGAAAGCGCTTCTTGGGATCGAGAAACCTGAGCTTGTATGTCGGACGCTCTGCCACGAAATATCACCCTGATCGGTCGCTTGAGAAGGAGTGGTCGCGAATAAGTCGCGACATCTACTCGGAATCTTACACGAGTCGACAGGAAATCGTCCCTTTGGACAAAAGCACTCAAGCTAGCGCAAAAGAAAAGCCCCCGTTGCCGGGAGCTTTAATCTCAAATGGTGCGGCGTATAGGATTCCGCGCATCCGCCGCGCGGATCCGCACCGGCTTCGCCCGCCTGCCGGCGCGCTCGCCCGCGGGCTAAAAACGCTCCGCGTTTTCTTGACGCCCGCGCCTCGACCGAGGTTCGAATCCATGCGGTGCTTACGTAAAAGAAAAGCCCCCGTTGCCGGGAGCTTTAATCTCAAATGGTGCGGCGTATAGGATTCCGCGCATCCGCCGCGCGGATCCGCACCGGCTTCGCCCGCCTGCCGGCGCGCTCGCCCGCGGGCTAAAAACGCTCCGCGTTTTCTTGACGCCCGCGCCTCGACCGAGGTTCGAATCCATGCGGTGCTTACGTAAAAGAAAAGCCCCCGTTGCCGGAGGCTTTCAATTTCAATTGGTGCGGCGTATAGGATTCCGCGCATCCGCTGCGCGGATCCGCACCGGCTTCGCCCGCCTACCGGCGCGCTCGCCCGCGGGCTAAAAACGCTCCGCGTTTTCTTCACGCCCGCGCCTCGACCGAGGTTCGAATCCATGCATTGCTTACATAAAAGAAAAGCCCCCGTTGCCGGGAGCTTTAATCTCAAATGGTGCGGCGTATAGGATTCGAACCTATGACGTTCTGATTCGTAGTCAGACCCTCTATCCAGCTGAGGTAACGCCGCGACTTGTTGATTATTATGCACAGGAACTGAATAATGGTCAAGCATTTTTTCAAAAAAAGTTATCGAATTTGATTTTTAATCATTTGGAGGGCTTGGCGCGATCTTCGACGCATCGCGATATAAGAAAAGCCCCCGTCGCCGGGAGCTTTAAAGTCAATTGGTGCGGCGTATAGGATTCCGCGCATCCGCTGCGCGGATCCGCACCGGCTTCGCCCGCCTGCCGGCGGACTCGCCCGCTCGCTAAAAACGCTCCGCGTTTTCTTGACGCCCGCGCCTCGACCGAGGTTCGAATCTCCGCAATGCCCCCGTAAAGGAAAAGCCCCCGTTTCCGGAGGCTTAAAACTCAATTGGTGCGGCGTATAGGATTCGAACCTATGACGTTCTGATTCGTAGTCAGACCCTCTATCCAGCTGAGGTAACGCCGCAACGCACGGATTATTATGCACGTGACCCCTCGATGGGTCAAGCGACAATTTGGAAAAATTTTACGAAGTGATGATTAAGACGCTCGCGCCTCGACCGAGGTTCGAATCCATGCATGGTTTCCAAAAAAGAAAAGCCCCCGTTGCACGGAGGCTTCAAGTTCGATTGGTGCGGCGTATAGGATTCCGCGCATCCGCTGCGCGGATCCGCACCGGCTTCGCCCGCCTGCCGGCGTGCTCGCCCGCGGGCTAAAAACGCTCCGCGTTTTCTTGACGCCCGCGCCTCGACCGAGGTTCGAATCCATGCGGTGCTTACGTAAAAGAAAAGCCCCCGTTGCCGGAGGCTTTCAATTTCAATTGGTGCGGCGTATAGGATTCGAACCTATGACGTTCTGATTCGTAGTCAGACCCTCTATCCAGCTGAGGTAACGCCGCAGCGCAAGACATATAAAACCACTTTAGCTTATTGGAGTCAAGCACAATCTCAAACTTTTTTGTGGAACGCAGTTTTGTCATGCTGCTCCGCATATACCGCCGTTCCCCGTACGATCGATTGGCTTTTCGATCACGTCGAACTTGGCATCAAGTTCCCTCAGGAGCGATCTCACCCGCTGGGCGCAATCATAATCGGCAAACGAGATGCTCAGCATGCGCGCGACCTGGTTGGAAGTCCCAACTCCATAGAAGTGCTCCAGCGCCACAAGCCCCTCGTGCGTCACAAAGGTCTCGACCACATGCGGCGACTCCTCAAAGCACCATTGGGTCAACGGACCCTCACTCGTCTGCCGAAGCACCAGGCCACCCATGCCAGACGGCTCACACGTTACAAGCAGGTACTCCCCGCCCTCGTCGCTCTCAAACAAAACCACCCGATCATCAAACAGCTCCATCGCGTCCCCTTTCTCTCGCTCTTATTTAGCAAAAGCATAGCAGGTAGATGGCTGTATACAGAACAGTTGTTCGTGTGTTTTCTATTGAGCTGTCCGCACGGCATGGTATGGACCTACGCACGAAATAGGGCGCCCCCGAAGGAGCGCCCTTGCATATCCCCTATGCAGGCAAGTTACGCGACCGGCTCGATCTTCTCGAGGCCGCCCATGTAAGGACGCAGAACCTCGGGAATCGTGATGGTGCCGTCGGCGTTCTGGTAGTTCTCCAGAATGGCGGCCATGGTGCGGCCAGCCGGCAGGCCGGAACCGTTAAGGGTGTGCAGGTAGCGCGAGCCCTTGAAGTTCTCGGGGTCGCGATACTTGATGTTGGCGCGGCGGGCCTGGAAGTCGCCGCAGTTGGAGCAGGAGCTGATCTCCTTGTAGGCGTTGTAGCTCGGCAGCCAGACCTCGACGTCGTAGGTCTGACGGGCAGAGAAGCCCAAGTCGCCGGTGCACAGGCTAATCACGCGATACGGAAGGCCCAGCTGCTGCAGCAGGTACTCGGCCTCGGCGGTCATGCTCTCGAGCTCCTCGTCGGACTCCTCCGGCTTAGCGAACTTGACCATCTCGACCTTGTCGAACTCGTGCTGACGGATGATGCCGCGGGTGTCGCGACCGGCGGAACCGGCCTCCTCGCGGAAGCAGGGGGTGAAGGCGGTGTAGCGGCGCGGCAGGGTGTCGGCGTCGAGGACCTCGCCGGCGTGCAGGTTGGTGAGCACGACCTCGGCGGTGGGGATCAGGAAGTTGTCACCCGAGACGTGATAGGCGTCGTCCTCGAACTTGGGCAGCTGACCCGTGCCAAACATGGTCTGACGCTTGACGACGATGGGCGGCCACCACTCCTTAAAACCACGGCTGGTGTGCGTATCGAGGAAGAAGTTGATGAGGGCACGCTCCAGGCGGGCGCCGGCGCCACCGAGAACGGTAAAGCGGCTGCCGGAGAGCTTGTTGCCACGCTCGAAGTCGAGGATGTCCAGATCGGTGCCCAGATCCCAGTGCGGCTTAAAGTCGAAGTCGAACTCGCGCGGGGTGCCCCAGCGGCGACGCTCGATGTTCTCGTCCTCGTCCTTACCGTACGGGGTGGCATCGCACGGAATGTTGGGCAGGTGAGCCATGAAGTCGTACTGCTCCTGCTCGAGAGCAGTACGGCGCTCGGCCAGACCGTCAATCTTCTCGTTGACGGCGCGCACGGCCTCCTTGGCGGCCTCGGCCTCCTCCTTCTTGCCCTCCTTCATCAGGGCGCCGATCTTCTTGGACTCGGCATTGCGCGTAGCCTGGAGTTCCTCGACCTCGGTGATGACGGCACGGCGCTCGTCGTCGAGCTCAAAGAACTTCTCGCGATCCCAAGACGTCTGGCGGTTAGCCATGGCGACATCGATGGCATCGGGATTCTCGCGAACAAACTTGATATCAAGCATTAGATCCTCCGGCGATATACATTCCATTTAGGTTGCAACCTTGTACATGTATGGGCAAGTATATACTTATGAACGTTTACGACCCAACTCAACTACGCAAGAAGGCACCCAATGGACGCAGTTTTTTCCTTTTTGTTTGGCACCCGCACCGGTTTTGCCATCCTTTTCGCCGGCGGCATCCTGCTGTTTGCGATTCTTGCCTTTGTAATGGAGAAGCGCACCCATAAGATGTATGTCGACCGCGGCCCCAAATCCGAGGACGAAGAAGACAGCTTCTGGGACTAACCCGCCAAAAAGGGACAGGTTTATTTTGGTCGGTTTTATCTGGGCAAACGCAAGCGCCCCGCAACTGGAATTGAGCCAGTTGCGGGGCGCTTTTCGCTAAAAGGACAAAACCGCAGGAAAAACCTGCCAACATAAACCTGTCCCTAAATAGCAGGTTTTACTGGAGGGTTGCGTCGATTGCCTTGACCAGGGCGCTGCGCATGCCGGCGTCCTCGAGCGCGACGACGCCCTTGATGGTGGCACCGCCGGGCGAGCACACGGCATCCTTCATCGCTGCGGGATGCTGACCGGTTGCGAGCTGCAACTTTGCCGTACCTAGCACCATCTGGCTCACAATGCGATAGGCATCGGCACGCGGGATACCGTGCTTGACCGCCGCATCGCCCAGGGCCTCGATTGCCATGGCGACAAATGCCGGAGCGCAACCACCCACCGTGCCGCCCACAAACAGCAGGCTCGTATCGAGCTCGACCACCGCACCGAGTTTGCCAAGCAGATCAAGCACCACGGCGCTCTGCTCATCACTAAGCGTGGAAGCCTTCTCGCAAGCGATGACGCCCTCGCCCACCGAAACCGGTGTGTTGGGCACCGTCGAGATATGCGCGACGCCCGGCAGGACCTGCTCCCACTTGGCACTGTCCCAGGTCCAGGCAACCGACAGAACGACCTTTTTGGCAAGAGCATCCTTGAGCGGGGCGAATACCTTCTCGATCATGTACGGTTTGACCGCAGCGACCACGATATCGGATGCGGCGACAACCTCGGCGGCATCGTGGCAGGCGACCATGCCGCGCGCCTCGCAGCGCTCAACCAGTGCGTCGTAGCGACCCGCGCAGGCGCACATGTCGCTCGCAGCTACACCGGCAGCGATCCAGCCATCAGCCATAGCGCTCGCCATATTGCCAAAACCGACAAATCCAATCTTCATATCGCATAGTCCTTTCAGACACATTCCTCAAAACGAAAGGTATTGTCCCACGCCATTGTTTCGTATTGCCGACCTATTTGTGATACGGCTCGCCACGGCTGATCTTGCAGGCACGGTAAATCTGCTCTAGCAGCACCACGCGCGCCAAGTTATGCGGCAAGGTAATGCGTCCAAAGCTGAGCATCTCGTCGGCTCGTGCGCGCACGTCATCGCTCACGCCGTCCGATCCGCCAATCACAAAGGCGATGTCGCTGTTACCACGCAGCATAAGATCATCGAGCCTCGCCGAGAGCTCCTCACTCGAACGCTCCTTGCCCTCGATAGCCAGCAGGATCACATGCGCTCGAGACGGCAATGCAGCAAGAATTGCCGCCCCCTCCTTGTCGCGCGCGGCATCCACGCCGCCCGCCTTAGCCGGGTCGATATCGGCCACCTCGCGGATATCCACCTTGGCATAGGCGCCTAGGCGCTTGGTGTACTCAGCGCACGCGTCCTTCCAAAAGCGCTCTTTGAGCTTGCCAACACAAACGACGGTGTATTTCACGCGTGCCTACTCCTTTGACTCGTTCTGAACCTTACCGGCAGCCAGCATCTGCTCGAACATAGAGGCCGACTGCGAAAAGTCGCTCGGCAGCACGACCGTCGAGGTTTTACCCGTGCGAGCGAACTCCGTCATCATCTCGGACCACTGCGTAAACATGAACAGTTGGTTGGCCTCGTCATTGCCGACACCCGTCTCCTGGATGATCTCGAGCGAATCTTTGATACCCAGTGCAATGGCCTTGCGCTGGTTGGCGATGCCCTCGCCCGCCTTTTCCATAGCCTCGGCCTCGGCGGTCGCCTCGGTGACGCGCTTGATGCGGTCGGCCTCGGCGAGCTCCTGTGCCGCAGCGCGCTTGCGCTGGGCGGCGTTGATGTCGTTCATGGAGTTCTCAACCTCGGTCGGCAGTGCGATTTTGGTGATGAGCGTCGACACGAGGGTGAAGCCGTAGGCGGCCATCTGCTCGGAAACGGTAGCGTTGACATCCTTGGCGATGTCATCCTTCTTGGCAAAGACCTCATCGAGTGTGTAGACGGGAATCGAAGAGCGCAGGGCGTCGGTGATGAAGTCACGCATCTGGTCGACGGGCTCCTGCAGCATATAGTAGCTCTTGTAGATACCCGAATCCGCCGGGCCAGCACCCATGTCATAGCTCACGTGATATTGAGCCGAGACCTCGAGGCCGATGGTCACATTGTCCTGAGTCTTAACGTCGATGCCAAAACCGTTTTTCATGGTGCGCAGACTCACCGTGGCGGCCTTGCGGTCGATCACGGGCACCTTCATGTGGAAGCCCGCGTTGACGATGCGATTGAATTTGCCTAAGCGTTCGATGATTACAGCATGTTGCTGCTCGACGACATAGCAGGCGTTGGGAAGCAGAAGCAACAAAATGATGATGGGAAGCAGAAGGCTCGTAAGGGCGGCAATGATACCGGACAACAGCATGGTCTCTCCTCTGATAGGCAAACGTTGGCATTAGGATACCCGTCCAAGGAGATCGTGCATATCAAAAAAGCCCCCATTGCTGGGAGCTCTTTCATTCAATGGTGCGGGCGAAAGGACGTCCGCGTATCCGCTTCGCGGATCCGCACCGGCTTCGGCCGCCTGCCGGCGTCCTCGCCAGCTCGCTAAAAACGCTCCGCGTTTTCTTTACGCTCGCTCCTTCACAGGTTCAAGTCCCTGTGAAGGGCCCATAACAAAAAAGCTCCCATTGCTGGGAGCTCTTTCATTCAATGGTGCGGGCGAAAGGACTTGAACCTTCATGGGGTTGCCCCCATACGGACCTGAACCGTACGCGTCTGCCAATTCCGCCACGCCCGCGTGCAGGAATTAGAATAACGGAGCGCCACCGCGAACGCAAGAACTATTTTTGAAAAAGTTTGCAGGCATTTTCCCAGGCGGCTTGCGCGATTGTTTCGGCGTCCTCACCTGTGCGATCGACACGGTCGTTAACCAGCGCGTTTGCCGTAATGGAGATCATTGCGGGCTCGCATTCAAGACCGCGGATGGGCTCCGGAGCCATATACGGGCAATCCGTCTCGAACAAAATTCGATCGAGTGGGGTTGCCGCAAATGCCTCGCGCACGTCGTCGTTGCGCTTAAAGGTGGCCGCACCACCATAGGCGATATAGCAGCCCAGCTCCACAAAGCGCTCCATCGTGGCGCGGTCCTCGCCAAAGCAGTGCAGCACACAACCGGCCTGGGGCACGCCCACCTCGCGCAGTACGTTGTACGCATCAATGTGCGAGGTGCGCTCCCCATCCGAGTCCTCGTGACGCAGGTGCAGCTCCACCGGCACATTGCGGCGCACGGCAAGCTCGAGCTGGCGCGCCATGCAGTCAATCTGCACGTTATGGGGTGCCGGCGCGATATCGTCGTCATAGTCCATGTGGTAGTCCAGGCCGATTTCGCCAATACCGGCGCATAAGGGGTCATCGAGTGCGGCAACGACCTGCGCGTGAACGTCGTCGGTATAGTCCGGCGCACCATACGGATGCACGCCGGCAAGATACTTGATCTGCGGGATATCCTGCATCGGCAGAATTTCGCGCACGAGCCAGTCGCTATAGTCCGTCACGCTGCGTTTGTCAGCGATGGGGTCGAACATCGTCACCAACAGGTCGACGCCCGCGGCTTTGGCGCGCACGAGCGTCTCGGGCACTTCTTTGCCCCAAAACGAAAGCAGATGCGCATGCGTGTCGGCAAGCGGCGCCAAGGGCACGGGACAAGCAACCGTCTTCTTTTTCTTGGTAAACGTCACGCGTTCGGCATTAAGCGTCATGGATTAGCTCCTGGGCCAGGCGGACAAAGTCGGCAACATCAAGCGTCTCGGCGCGCGTGGTGGGTGCAATACCGCAAGCCTCAAAGGCAGCATCGAGCACGTCCTTGGCAAAGCCGTTGGCGCTCATGGAATTGCGGATGGTCTTGCGACGCTGAGCAAATGCAGCATCAATCACGCGGGCCACAAATTCGCGATCGAGTCCTTCGGGCACCACGCCGTCAACACGGTCGATACGCACGACGGCCGAGTCCACGTGCGGCGCCGGCATAAAGCAACGCGGCGGCACCTCAAAGCGACCCGTCACCTGCGCATACAGGCCGAGCTTTGCCGTATAGCCGCCATAGGTCTTGTTGCCCGGCACTGCAGCAATGCGATCGGCAACCTCCTTTTGCACCATGACCACGGCACGCTTGAGCGCGGGCATCGTCTGAAAAAACTGCAAGATGATCGTCGCCGCCACGTTATAGGGCAAGTTCGCGACAAATACCGTCGGCTCACCGCCGGCGGCCTGCTCAATCTGCTCCGGGCCCACCTTAAGCGCGTCACCCATGATAAAGCGGAAGTTGGCGTAGTCGGCGGCGTGAGCATCGAGCACCGGCTCGAGCTCGGGATCGGCCTCGATCGACGTGACGCACGCCGCCTCCTGCAACAGCGCAAGCGTGAGCGTACCAACGCCCGGACCAACCTCGAGCACGCGCTCATCGCCTGCAAGCTCGGCAAGCTCGCAAATGCGCTCAATTACATGGTTGTCGATCAGGAAGTTCTGGCCCAGGCGATGCTTGGTCGCAAGGCCAAACTCCTCCAGCAGCTCCCTGGTGGCCGTGGGGTTTGCCAAAGGCGAAGTTGTCATGGTTGCCTCCTTAGCATGATGGCGGCGTCTTGAAACAAAAGGGCATGGACCGTTGCGGCCATGCCCTTACATCTAAACAGTAAATTGCCGATATGGCGCGCGGCGTCTTAGCCCAGACGCGGGAACAGCGGCTCGCCCTTCTCGACGGGCTGACCACCAGCAAGCAGGCCCCAAGCGCAAATGCCCTTGAGGTCGTCGCTCGCGGCCTCGTCTTCGCAGGACAGGCGGCGCAGAGCCTCGGCAGAAGTCTGGGGCATGAGCGGCATCAGCAGGTGAGCGGCAATGCGGATGGCCTCGAGCAGGTTGTAGATCACAAACGCCAGCTCGTCAGCCTTGGCCTCGTCCTTGGCAAGTGCCCAAGGCTCGGAGTCCTCGATGTAGTGGTTGGCAGCGTGGATGAGCTCCATGACCTCGTCCTTGGCTCCACCGTAATCGAGCACGTCCATCTTGGCCATGTAGCGCTCGACCAGACCATCGGCGATCTTTGCCAGCGGGTTGTCGAACGCATCGAACGATGCGGGCTTGGCGGGCGCGCAACCGTCAAAATACTTGCCGCTCATGTTGAGCGAACGCGAGATGAGGTTGCCCCAGCTGTTGGCCAGGTCGGCGTTGTAGACCTGCTCCATGCGGTCGAAGCTGATGGCACCGTCGGTGCCGGGGACGACGTCGGTCATAAAGTAGTAGCGATAGCCCTCGACGCCCAGCATGTCGATAACGTCCTGCGGAGCGATGGCGTTGCCGCGGCTCTTGGACATCTTCTCGGCCTTGCCGGTCTCGGCATTGCGCACGGTCAGGAAGCCGTGGGCAAAGACGTGCTCGGGCAGGGCCTCGCCGATGGCCATGAGCATGGCGGGCCAAATGACGCAGTGGAAGCGGATGATGTCCTTACCCACGATGTGGAACTGCGCGGGCCAGCGATAGGCCAGCTCGGCACGCGCCTCGTCGGTGTCGACACCGTAGCCGACGGCCGTCATATAGTTGAGCAGCGCATCGAACCACACGTAGGTCACGTGACCCTCGTCAAACGGGACCTGAATGCCCCAGTCAAAGCTCGTACGGCTCACGGAAAGGTCGTTAAGGCCGCCCTCGACAAAGCTGCGAACCTCGTTCATGCGGAACGCAGGCTCGACAAAGTCGGGATGCTCGTCATAGAGCTTAAGCAGCTTGTCCTGGAAGGCGGAAAGCTTAAAGAAGTAGGACTCCTCCTGCACGCGCTCAAGCGGACGGTGGCAGTCGGGGCACAGGTGCTGGCCGACGCTGCCGTACTCCTCGTCGCCCTTCTGGACCTGCGTATCGGTGAAGTAGGTCTCGTCAGGCACGCAATACCAGCCGTCGTAGCTACCCTTATACAGGTAGCCGGACTCCTTCATGCGCTCCCACAGGTACTGCACGGCATGATGCTGGCGCGGCTCGGTGGTGCGAATGAAATCATCATTGGAAATCTCGAGCTTGCTCCAAAGCTCCTTGAAGTGCGGAGCCTGGCTATCGGTCCACTCCTGCGGCGTCATGTTGTGCTTGGCTGCGGCCTCGGCGACCTTCTCGCCGTGCTCGTCCATGCCGGTCAGGAATTTGACGTTATAGCCGGCGGAACGGCGATAGCGAGCCTGAACGTCGGCGATGATGGTGGAATAAGCCGTGCCCAGGTGCGGATCGGCGTTGACGTAGTAGATGGGCGTCGTGATAAAGAACGAAGGCTTGCTTTGATCCATGGGGTTTGTCCTCCAGAAAAACGTTGCATACAGAGGATGATTCTAGCGCAAGGGCTGGATATCCTCCATCTATTGCATATCGAGCACCATGGCATAGACATCGCGCTTGCGGCGCGAATACTTCTGAGACAGGCGCTTGGCCACCGCAGAGGCGGGCTCCCCCTCCTCGAGCGCGGCGCGGATATCCGCGCGCAGGGCCTCATCGGGATCCGCTGCCGCGGCGCCAACCGGCACGATACCGGCCTCCTCATCCTCGCTCGGCGGCGCGATGACCAGCGCAATCTCGCCCTTTACCTCGCCGCGAGCACGCAGCTCCTCGGCAAGCTGGGCAGCGGGCCCGCGCAAGACCTCCTCGTGCAGCTTGGTGAGTTCGCGGCAGACGGCAACCTCACGCTGGGGAAAGACCTCCGCCACGGCCTCGAGCGTCGCCACGATGCGATGTGGAGACTCGTAGAAGATGAGCGCGCCGGGCACCACGGCAAGGCGCTGCAAACGGCGCACGCGGTCGCCGTGCTTTCGGCCCAAAAAGCCCTCGAAGAAAAAATGCTCGCAGGGAATGCCGGACGAAACGAGTGCCGTGACGCAAGCGGAGGGCCCGGGAATAACTTCGACGGGCACATCGGCCTCACGCGCCGCCTCGACCAGCGCCTGGCCGGGATCGGACACGCTCGGCATGCCGGCATCCGAGGCAAAGGCGAGGGTCTCCCCCGCCAGCAGACGGTCGACCAGGCCGGCGGCGCGGCTGGCGATCACATTCTCGTCGCAACGGACAAGTGGCTTGGAAATGCCCAGGTGCATCAGCAGCTTTGACGTCACACGCGTGTCTTCGCAGCAGATGGCATCGGCGGCGGCAAACGCCTCGCCAACGCGCGGGGACAGGTCGCCCAGGTTGCCGATGGGCGTGCCGACCACATAGAGTTTGCCCGCATGGGCACTGTTCTGCGTCATATCAACCTATTCAATCATGCCGCGCTCGAGCGTACCGAGCGCCGCGCGGGCATCCCATGCTGCGATGCGCTTCTCGGTCTTCCACGTTTGGAAAAACCAACCGGCAGCCGGCGCAAACGATGCCAGCTGGTTGGCGATAAACACGCGCTCGTAGGCATTACGGCCCTCAGGCGTAACCGACGAGTTGGCAAAAATCGCTGCGCCCGACCATTCGCCCACCAGCACGGGGAACCCGGTCGAAATCGCTTCTTTGAGCTCGCGCTTGTTGCGCGAAATCGCCGTCGTCAGTCCGCGGGGGCTCGTGATGTCGAGCGCATACTCGTCGCGGTAATGGTACAGGTGAAGGTCCATGTAGACGTTCTTGTACTTGGCGCCGCGCATAAAATGCTTCCACTCGCTGGGATGCCCCGACGACGAGAAGACGACGATTTTATCCTCGGGCATATACGAACGGACGAGCTCGTAGGCATCGCGATAGAAATTGCGCAGGTAGTGAGCAGGAATGCCATCCGTCATGGTGAAGAGGCTCTTGCGAACGCTCATCTGCGGCGTGTCCAGCAGCTCAATGCCCAGCAGGCTCTCGGCCTCGCCATAGCGATCGGCCAAGCGCTCGAGCACGTCGAGTGCGACATGACGGCCGTTGGTGGACGAATGCCACTCGGCGACAGCCTCCGGCGTGGTGGGTGAATCGTTGGAATCGCCCTGGCCACCGGGCACAGTTGCCAGATCGAGCAGCACGCGGATATCGTACTTGGCAGCCCACTCAATCGCGCGGTCGATGTAATCGACAACCGATATGTAGGAGGCATCGGACTCCTGTGAGCCAAAGGCATACCAGGGCACCGGCAGACGCACGGCATTGAGACCGATTTGCGCCATGCGGCGAAAATCGTCCTCGCTCACAAACGTCTCGTAATGGCGGCGCATGCGCTCGTTATAGGCGGCGGTACCCATGGCCTCCTGTAGCTCGGCCGCGTTGGATGCACCGGTCGCCGCGTACAGCGACGGGGTCACCCAAGGCTCGGGAATAAACCAGCCAGAGAGATTAACGCCGAGTATCCTCTCCATCACTGCCCCCTTCGGATCATGCAGGTCGAACCCGCATCGTATTGCATAGGATAAGTATCGTTTTGAGTATACCCGCGTGTGCGGACAGGCGACCGAACGGTCTGTAAAGTGACGCGAAAGTGGGAGGAATGTCTGGGGCGGGCGGACTCGGAATGGTGCGACGAGGTGTGTACGCGCGCCGGAGGCAGGCACCGGAAAGCGCGTCCCGTTCTATCGCTCAATAATGGGGCGCATTTTCCGCAGAACCCTACATAAAAGAAAAGGACCCCTTTGCAGAGGTCCTAGTCAATTCAAGGTGGCGGGGAAGGGAATCGCGTCCGCGCGCTGCGCGGACGGACCGCTGCGGCGCTTACGCGCCTTGCGAGCTGCGCTGGCAAACGCTTACGCGTTTACTCAGCTCCGCGCCCTCACGGGGTTCGATTCCATGTGGGAACTTCATAAAAGAAAAGGACCCCTTTGCAGAGGTCCTAGTCAATTCAAGGTGGCGGGGAAGGGAATCGAACCCCTGACACGAGGATTTTCAGTCCTCTGCTCTACCAACTGAGCTACCCAGCCATTTGAGGTGTGCCTTGTTTCAAGGCTTGATTAGTATAACCAAGGACGCGTTCCGGTCAACCGAGAATTTCAAAAAAGTTTTTGAGCACAGCCTCGGTTCTTTAAATCGGCACGTCAGAGGCATCAGCCGGCAGCAAGAAGTTTTTCGCTCAGAGCCGCACGGGCAAACTCACTTGGCGTCATCCCCTCGGCAGCCGCCCGTCGACGAATGGCCTCCTTCATTCCCAGAGGAATCTTGACCGACAGCGTTGCCGTCCCCTCACCTGAGAGTGGGGGCCGTCCATGCACGATCCCACCAACGGTGTGTTCGCCATCCGGAAACTCTCCGCGCTCGTACGACTCGCACCACGCGTCAATCATTTCATCCGTTACAACCTGACCATTAGCGGCCGTATACGTCTTGCCCATCATCGACCCCTTTGCCGAGCCCGTTCAATCTCCTGCCAAAATTTCTTCTGGACTGGAGACAAGGCATGAATGATAAGCCACCCACGGACAAGCTCGACCGCGACAAGCTCCACGCTTCGTCCGTCTGGGAGCCATCCAATCGCAAGCCATCTCGGCGGCTCGTCCTTCGACTCGCGACGAATGCACTCAGTAACCGCAAGCCAAGCGCTAAGCACCTGCTTTTCCGTCAGGTGCTTTTTAGCGTTGGGATGGATCTCAACATCCGTGCATCTTCTCCTCCATCTTACCCAATTTCGTATGACGAAAGTCCGCTATCGCTAATTCTTAAGCCGGCACGCGTTGGAGAGCAGGGGTCGAAACAATGATTGAAGGGCGCTCTAGTGCGGCCCAGGCGCCGGGGCAGGAGCACATACGCCAGGGACGTACGTTTTCGTAGCGCGCGAGGATATTGCCGTCGCGATCGATGAAGGCGATGTCGATGGGATAGGCCATAAAACACGTATGGACCGAAGAGCAGCGTGGAAATGCCATGACGAGCGGCAGACCGTTGGCGGCAACCGGGCACCGTCCCAGCATGCCGCGCAGGCGCACGGCAAACGACTCCGCCACCGCAAACTCGGCCGGCGTCCAGCCCAGCCTATTGAGTGCCCGCGCGTAGGCGATGTAGGACGAGACCGCGGTCACATGACCACCCCCGGACGCCATGGATCGACCGTCACCGCGCGCTCGTGTGACAACTTTGCCGGTGCCCCCAGCGAAACGCCGGCGATGCTGAGCGAGCTCGGCCACGGCTCATAGCGCATGGTGCAGGTGTAGGTCCTAAACGTGCCGGAAAGCGAAAGCAAACCGCCATCCGATGTCGTCGCACCCTGTTCGCTCGAGACCTCGATCAGCAAGTCATAGCCTTCCATGGCATGTTGGATCTGAGCCTGAACGGTCGCGGAAGCATCGATGGAGCTGCCATCGCCCTCCCCGCTCGGCGCCACGGCATGTGCTAGCACGATATCGGGCACCACGCGATCGAAGCGTGCGACCGCACCGGCAAAGACCATGACGTTGTACACGATAAGCGCCAGAACCAGCAGGACGGGCGTGACCACGGCCATCTCGACCGTCGCCTGGGCGCGCTCCTCGCAAAGGCGCGTGCGGATGCCCATTACGACCCACCGCCCAGGGCACCCGCCAGTGTGGTGACATCGACGGTAAGTGGGATGGAACCGCCGCCGGGCAGCGGAATCTCCGCAAGCGTGAACGTCGTGCCGCTGATGGTGCGCTCGACTTGATATTCCAGCGCTTCGCAAAGCGCCTTGGGGTCGGTCACGCCCAACGGAATACTTCGTAGCTCGTCCTGCGCATTAGAAAGAGCCGTGATGTCAGACCCCGGGCTCTTGATGACATTGGCGGTGTCGGTCAGCACCGGCTTTCGCAGGCGCAAGTCGCACGGCTCCAAGCCCAGCGCCGCCACGGACGCCGAAACGGTATCGCCAAGCCACGACGCAATGGAGCCCAACGCGCCGTTGCCCCCTCCTAGGCCCTTAATCATCTCGTCCATAAGTTCGTCGGCCGAACCTTGGATGTCTCCGTATCCCACAAGCAGCCGTCCCCAGACATCCATGACGCCATCGAGTACGCCGGCAACGCCACCCGAGCGTCCCTTCAATGTCGAGAAAAATCGCGAAAGCACGTTGTTTTGCGCCGTCGCCTCATCGGGCGCCAGCACCGCGGCAGAGATGGCACCGCGATCGCCAAGCCTGACTGCCGTGTTAAACGAAGAGTTGAGCTCATCGGGGCTCGAGATGGCACCCGAAACCGCAAAGGCAGCCACGCCGTTGCGACCGGGCGGAGCGATACGCGGACGTTCGCCCGAAAGCGTTTTAATGGCCTGGTCAAACGCATTGCTCGCACGGTCGGCCTCATCCTCGGTCTGACGCATGAGCTCAAGCTCTTTGTTCCGACATTTGACGTATTCCTCCAAGGCCTTTTTGAACTCGTCGAAGTGATATTCGAAGCCGTTTTCGATAGAGGTTGAAGGCGCCGCAACAGCACCAAGCGACAAAACGCCAAAATGGCATTTGCTGCATTTATCCTGTCCATCGTAATCGGCAACCGAAGCAAATCCGCTCGGCGTCCCTTTCTTATAGTTAGGGCAGGTCGTCCCGTAATGCAGATACGCCTTGTCATCGTTCACGCTCGTCGGCCACACCGCATCGGTATAGAGCTCCGTCGCCCGAACCTCATCAGAGTTGCGCGGCAGCAGCGGAATATAGGAGGAAACCCTGCCTCCGTTCTCGGTTATATGTGCCCGATCGACCTCCGCGCTCGCATAGGTATAAAACGCCTTACGCGCCGCAGACTCTGCCTTCATCTCGACACTCGAGCCGTGGGGCTTCTCATTTGTCAGACGCCAGTGGTAGTAGTCCTTCGCGCGATCAAGGGCAACTTGGGGCTCCCACGTAACGCTCGATGAGTAATGCGGATTTTGAACACCGGGGAGATCCGTTAGGCTTTTCGCACGCTCCCACATGCAAGAACAGCTGCCGACCGAGCCCTTGTCAGACCCACCACAATCCGCCAGCCAAGCACGCTCTTTAGCCTTCGCCGTGTCCTCAGAAGCCTTCCGCAGCTCCTCGGCCGCACACTCTAAATCATCTGATGTGTCTTTAATGGTATCGGTCGAGATCTCTGATCCTTTGAGCGCAGCGAAGTCAGACTCGGATGTCCTGGGCACGGCAAGCGCCGTACCGGTATAGGTCACACTATCGGTATCCTGCGCCGACACCGCCTGCGTGGCACGCGCGGCGATCAGATACGGCAGAGCCGTCTCGATTTTCTGTAAGCCTTCCGATGCGCTTTTGGCAAACTTGTTGCGCGTTTTAATGATCTCAATCCCAGTGTCGACCATATTGCCGGCAACCGGCTCGGCACCCGGGATGAGGATGGCGACCAGGCCCGTCCCGATCGTGGCAAACCCCGCCAGCCCCAGACTCAAGATGCTCGCATCAACCACCGTGGCAGCCGTGTGATAGGACGACACTACGTTGGCACCCGCCAGCGCGCCGCTATCAGCCGCCACCTGGGTATCCCCGGCACGCGACATGCTCCATATCGCCGCGGTCGACGAAAACAACAACGTGAGCACCACTAGGATGACCACGGCAGAAGAAAGCGCGGTATAGGCGCCGTCTTCGATAAACAGATCGACACCGGCTCGACCCATAAAGCCACCTCGCTTGCGATGGCAGCTCGGACGGTGCGTCAAAACGCGTCTAGACCAGAAACACTTAATCCCATGCAGCAATCCACGAATCATAATCTCCCTCCAGCCATTCGGGACGCGATTGATACGAGACATCGACCTTGAGCTCAACGTAGCCGCCCTCGGCGGTACCACCCATAGCCTGCGCAAACGCACCGATCACAGGCAACGGCTTGACCTCGCCGGAAACGGACACGGACGAGACGCCACCCGCACCGGCCCGGCCAAGCTCGATATCCCACGACAACGGCCCGCCGGCATGAAAGATCGAAACGTTGGGCACTGCGGCAAGTCGGCGGCGGGTGAACTCCTTAAGATCGTCGTCCTCCGCCGTCGTCGTGGTCATGAGCCGCGCGGTCTCGGCGGCGGCAGACTCCATGACCGCGCGCGTATAGAGCAGGCACACCGGTTGCAGCGCGAGAAGGATGAGTGTCAGAAACGTCGGCAGCAAAAAAGCGGCCTCGACCGTAGACTGCGCCCGGTCCTCGCGCGCGGCATCAATACAACGCGATGTCCTTAGCGGCCGCAGCGGCGTCGATAACCGACGTCGAGGCAACGCTATGGGATGCCGCCCGCTCAACCAGCGCCGCCAAGCGCCCATCGGTGCCGGCACGCCAAAGTCCCGCGATCGCCAGCACGATCGATAACAGCGCCACCGTGACAATGGCGTATTCGACCGTCGCCTGGGCAGATTCCTCACGCAGGACATCATGCATTTCACGATCCCTCCTTTGAGTCCGTTGCCTGCGGGCTCAGGCGCACGGCGCGCAGACGACACGAAGCATCGCCAGCATCCGCGGCAATTGTCACCATATCGACCCAGCCGCGTCCGTCGCGCACGATGGCGCCCCACACGTTTCCCTTGATGTCGAGATAGCCGCTCAGAGCAAGTTGCGCCGTGGGTACCTCGCGATAGGCACGCAGCATATCCGCCGCCGCTTCGGTCATCGGTCGGTCCTCGGACCATGCAAGCCGGACCGCAATCGCGTTGCCCTCAGGCGAATCCGTCGCAGTGCCAGACCGCTTGTCGAGCGTCCGCAGAAAGGTTTGCGCCGTGACAGCGACATCCGAATCGTCCGCATCTCGCATCTCATCTTTTTGAGACGCCACCGCCGAATCTGAGCCCAAATCGGAGGCGGTCCCAGGACGCTGCTGCCGCGCGGCGTTAAGCCCCCAAAGCACCGCCGCTATCGCCACGGTCAGGCAAGCAAACACCAGCAGCACCCCGATGGGGCGCTCGCCCTCTACAGGCTGTTGATGCCCTCGCTGATAGCGTTCCATAGATCTTGGACCTTGCCCTTAAATGCGACGATGGCGATAATCGCGATCACCACGAGCACGCCGACCAAGATGGCATACTCGGTGGTACCCTGTGCACTCTCCTCCTGCAATAGTTCCTTGGCGCGCTGACGAACATGTGCCGCCCGGCAAAACGCCCAGCCCTGGACCTTGCCAGCAGCGTCAGTCATCGTGTTCATGTATTCCTCCCTACATCATCCCGCCTGCTCCCAGCAGCGGGCCCAATATGGACAGAAGCAACGCCGGCAAGATGAGCGTGCCGGTGGGAATCAGCAGCTTGACGGGCGCACGCTCGATCTCGCGCTCGACCGCGGCGCGATGAGCCGCACGAATCTCGCGACTTTGAGCGGCCAGCGTCTCGGCAAGTGGGGCACCCAGGGCGAGCGCCTGCCCCACCGTGATGGCAAAGGTCTCGAGCGCTCGCACGTCCAGGTCGCGCGCGGCGGCCAACAACTCGTCCTCACGCGTGCCCACGCCCACCTGCCACGCCATGCAGGCGCGCTCAAGGCGAAGAGCCAGCACTGACCGGCGGTTGGCGCAGAAAATCTCAAGCGCCGCATCAAACGAAAGACCGGCCGAAAGACCCAAGCGCACAACATCAATCATCTCGGACACTTCGCCGAGCGACACTCGCGCCGGGCCGCCCGCTCCAACCGCGCCCTTCACTCGCGCGGTCAGAGCATCGACCACCGAGCGACCCGCGGCAGCGACCAGCACCGCCTCGCGCTTGCAGGCCTCTGCGATCTTGCGTGCATCCGCCCGATCCAAACCCGTCGCGACAAATACACTCAGGGCGCACAGGCAAGCCGCAACTGCAACCGGGGCGCTCATAGCTCCACCCGCATAATGCGCCGGATAACCACCAGGGCAACGGCGTTGAGGGCAAGACCCAGCACCACAGCGCCCGCGCCGGCAGGCGTCGCAAGACCGCGACGAAAATCTGCCGAAAGCAGCGCCAACACCGCGCACATGCCCGCCGGCATCGCCGCGACCATATGCGCAGACATGCGAGCCTGCGACGTCTTAACATCCAGGCGGCGCTTGAGCTCAATGCGCTCCCCCACCATGCTCGACGCCTCGGACAGTAAGTCGGCAAGCGGAGCGCCGGTGCGCTGAGACACCTTAAGCGCCAAGGTCACAAGCGAAAGACCGGGGGCGTCGATACGCACGAGCAAGTCATCGAGCGCGTCGGTCGCCGAGATGCCGCAATCGATCGCCGCCGCCACCCGCAAAAACTCGGTATGTACTGGCTCTTGCGCATGAGCGCCCACAAAGCGCATGCCCTGGGCCAGCGAATGTCCCGAGGCAAGCGACATGGAAAGTGCGGTAAACGCCTCGGGCATTGCCTCTTCTGCATCGTGTTGCTCGCGCCGGCTCTCAAAGCCATCCCGAGCGGCGCCAACGGCAAACGGAGCAACAAATCCCAAGGCAAATCCGAGGGGCGATAACGACACCATCGTTAGTAAAACGCAGCAGACACCGCTCGATAGCAGCAGAAACGCCAAACGTCCCGAAGCATCTTCGATCACGAGGCCAAGGCGATGCGCCGGAGCCAGCGATGCCCACGAACGGGCGATCTTTTTCAGCAGATCGTTTTCCACCAGCTCACGCGGCAGCTTCTCTGCCACCGTCTCGAGCGCCTGACGTGCCAGCTCCGCCGGCGGTACCTGCGGCACACGAGGTTCCGCCCCGCACGCCGTCGCGACAGAAAGCCCTGCCAAGCCCCCTACGACGAGGGGCACAGTGATCTCCATTCGTCCACCTCCTCTTGTGTGAGCGTCCCCGACCGCAGGCCTTCTGCGATAAACGGCGGCTCGCGGTCAAGCGTCCAGGTGCGCTCGGCGGCATCGAACGTCACATAGCGCTCGAGCTCTACGCCACCCGATGCGGCGCGTCGCACCCCCGAATACGAGGAGACGAAACGCCTGCCATCGGCGTGGCGCTCGGACATCACGATGCCGTCGAGCGCCATGGCAATCTGCTCCTCGATGAGCTCGCTCGGCAGATCGATGCCATAACGTGCAAGCAACGTCAGACGCACCACGGTCTCCTGTTCTGAACCCGCATGAAGTGTCGTGAGCGACCCGTCGTGGCCCGTGTTCATGGCCTGCAACATGTCGCAGCACTCGGCACCGCGCACCTCGCCCACCACGATGCGGTCGGGGCGCATGCGCAGAGCATTGGTCACCAGGTCGCGGATCGTCACCGCGCCCTCGCCCTCAATTGAAGCCTCGCGCGCCTCTAGACGCACCACGTGCGGATGATGCGCAAACTTGAGCTCGGCAGAGTCCTCGATCGTCACGATGCGCTCGCCGGTGGAAATCTCACATGACAACGCGTTGAGCAGGGTGGTCTTACCAGATCCCGTGCCTCCCGCAACCGCCAGGTCCTGTCGCAGCGACACCGCGCACGACAACAGCTGCGCATACCAAAGCGGCAGCGACCCCAGCCCCACAAGCTCGTCCAGCGAGCAGATGCGGTCCGAGAACTTTCGGATGGTGAGAATCGGTCCGTCAATCGCCACAGGCGGAATCACCGCGTTGACGCGATAGCCCGTTTTGAGGCGGGCGTTGACGATGGGGCTGCGCTCGTCGATACGGCGGCCAAGTGGCGAGATGATGCGGTCGATAAGCACACGAATCTGCTCATCATCCTCAAACGCATGCTCGATGGGGTGCAAGACGCCGCCGCGTTCAAAGAAAGCCGAGCGGCAGCCGTTGATCATGATCTCGGTAACGGTGTCGTCCTCGATGAGCGGCTGCAACGGCCCCAAGCCCACCACGTCATCCAAAATCTCGTCGATGATGGTCTCGCGCTCGGGCGTCGCGAGATCGGTCGGCTCCTCAACATTGAGCGCCGCCTCCACCGCAGGACGCAATTCCGAGCGGGCAAGTGCCGGGTCGACATAGGCGCTGATACGCGCCACTTCGTCGTAACCCATGCGGTCCATCACGGCGCGCTTAGTGCGTCGTTTCACCGCGCGGCGACGCCCCGCATCTACAGGCGCTGCCGCCGCTGCAGCGCCGGCAGCCTTAATCCTCGTTTGCAGGCTCATCGCTGATCACCCTCGCGCGACCAGGGAAGGCGGATACGCGGGCGTTCGGTACGCGTTGCACGGTCGGCGACTATATCGCTCCAAGGGCCGACGGCGCACCCCAGTTCCACGAGCATCTCGCGCGTGGCCTCGCGCACGCTGGTCGCAAAAGCGCTCGTCTGACCCACTGCCTCGTCGGCGCGCCCAAACGCCATGAGCGCGGCGAGATCCTGCCCGCCATCGGCGATACGAATCTTGGAGCTCAACGCACAGGCAATCTCAAAGCGCATGGCGACGTCCTCGTCTGCCCCGCGCGCACCGAACCGGTTGAACACGGCGCTCATGCGCGTGCGCGGCACACCTACTCGACTTGCCAGTTCAATGACGCGCGACGCCGATGTCGCGGACGACACCGCCGCATCGCCAACGACCAGGCAACGGTCGCTCGCCGCCACCGCAGCCGCCACGGCATCGCCCCAAAAGACCGAGGTATCGATAAAGACCACGTCGGATTCGCGACGCAGGACATCGAGCAGCAGCTCCACCGGACGTGCCATGAGCTCGGCTTGCTCGGGCGCCGCGACGGGACCCCAGAGCGTAACGCCCGGCGCCACGCGCATCGATGTGGCTACGATATCCGGCTCGGTGAGCGCGCCCGCCTCCGACGGCTCGATAAGTGCCGCCATATCGCGCGGAGCATCGACGCCTAACAAGTCGTAAAGGTTTCCAAACATCAGGTCCAGGTCGAGCATGGCGGCACGCAAGCCCAACAGCGACGATGCGTGTGCCATGGTGGCAACGATCGTCGACTTGCCGCAACCGCCCGAACCCGAAATGGCGCAGATGACCGGAGCTCGATGCTGCGGAGCGGCAGCGTCTGCCGGCGGCATCGAAGGCGGCGGAGCGGGCGTCGGTGACAGCGTCCCCGTCTCCCCCGCCGCAACCACACGCTGCGTCCAAGCCGGCATGGCGGCTTGTTCGGTCTGCGAGGCAGGCTCGTTCTGTGCAATCTGTTCATGCCGCATCAGCGACAACTCGCCGCACCCGGCAAAGCCCTCAACTTCGTCGAGTTCATCCGCCAGATTCACGCCGTGCACGTATCCCATATCTGCAGCCGGGGAGTCGTCAGCATGCTGCGCTGGCTCTCCAGCGTCATCGTATACAAGGGGGTTCCGGGGGCGCCGACCATGCTCGGCTTCCGCTTTTCCAAAATCATCAACACGCGGGCCTCTTGTAGCGCGAGGCGCCCCGGGTTCCCTATCAACAAAAGCATCGGGCTCAATCGTCATGCGCCGATCGGAATCAACCGCCCCCTCGCCCGCACGCCCGTTGCCGCATATACTGTGCGCAGCGATGACCTCGGTCGCCCCTGCGCGAAACAGCCCCTCGATATCCGACGGATCGAGTGCTTCTATCAACACGACCACGCGACTCACGCGGCCTTCAGCCGTCAGGCGCGCAACAGCCTTGCGCACATCTTCGGTATCAAACAGAGACGCCGCGATGATGGCAGCCCCGCGGCGCGACGGAAACGCCCGCGCCATGGAAATCAGCCCGTCCAGGTCACCCACGCGAAGCACCTGTGCACCCGCATCACGGCCCTCGACTTCCCGCTGCAACAGCCCGTAATCGCCGCACGCGCAGCACGCAAGCCAGATCGCCTTCATCACTCGTCGCCTCCGCTCTTTTTGCCGCGCGCCGTGGCGGGAATCGTCAAGCTGACCGTTCCCTTACCCGAAGCTCCCAGCAGTTCCTTGACGTCTTCGGGGTCAGCCGCCAGCGTCACCCATTCGATCTTGCCCTCGCGCGTGGCACCGGAATCCTCACTGGTATCGATCACGTGCGCGCCGCACAGCCGATCGGTTACGCCGTCTTTTTGCACATACACATCCACGTAGCTGCCCACGCCCGTGGCGCCGCCGACCGAGTGCTCGGCATCGACCGCCACCGAAACGGCGACCTTGCCCTTAGGCACCTCGAGCTTGTGGCTCTCGGCCTTGGTGTAGACATTGCAGATCACGGCGTTTTTGGGAATACGCGAAGTCGTCACGTCGCCGCGCACCTGGCGCAGCTCGGTCGCCGCGTCACGCGGCAGCAGACTCGTCAGCCATTCCTGGGTTATGACATTGGTCTCATCGAGGGTCTCGCCCACATCGATATCGCGCGCCGCGACGCATACCTCGACGCGATCGCCACCGTACTTGGCCAAGGTCTCAGCCTGGACCTGTTCGGCTTGCGAGCGGATCGACGAGCCGTAAACCATGCAGAGCAGAGCAGCGAGCACGCCCGCGACCAGACTGATGGCGATGCGCTTGCTCTTGTTCACGGCCGCTCCTCTCATGGCAGTGCCGGGCGAATGCCCGTACCACCATTGTCTGGGCGGTCAGAGTGCAAAGCGGCGCAATCGCGATCTTGGTTTTCGATGTCAAACCAATCGCTGACCAAAAGCTGACCAGCCCGTCAAGCTCATGGCAAGGTTTTGGTCAGCACGTCAGCAAGCTGCATGTTTCGAGGCTTTTCCGCATCAAAAAAGCCGTCTCCCGAACAGTTGGGAGACGGCTGTCATAGGAAAAATCAATTACAGATGGACATCGGGATCGAGCATTTGAGCGCTCACGCGCATGGATGACGCCAAGTTTTGGAACGTTTCCAGACGCAGACTGTCGATCTGCCCGGCGTCCTCGGCCTCGCGAACGGCGCAACCCGGCTCATGGGTATGTGTGCAATCGCCAAACCGGCACGCGCGCGATGCCTCGACAATCTCGGGGAAGGCGCGCGCCAGACCCCGCTCGTGACCCACGAGCGCTAGGCTGCGCAGGCCCGGGGCATCGGCGATCACACCGGCGTCGCCCGGCAGCGCCACCATCACGCGCGCGACGGTAGTGTGACGGCCCTGGTCGTCGCGTTCGCGCACACCGCCGGTCGCCAACGTATCGTGGCCCAGCAGCGCATTGAGCAGCGTCGACTTGCCGGCACCCGACTCGCCCAGAATCATGGCGCAGCTCCCGGCAGGCACGCAGGAACGGACCTCGTCCAGGCCGCGGCCCTCGGCAGAGGACGTCACGATCACGCGCACGTCCGGACCCACCAGGCGGCGCGCGCGGTCCAGATCGCGCTCGAGCTCCTCGGCATCGCAGCGGTCAGCTTTGGTGAGTACCACCACCGGTTCGGCATCGCAGTCGAGCGCCAACACCAGCGAGCGCGCCACGCGGTCGAGCAGCACCTCACCGGCACCGAGCGCCTGCACGATTAGCACGCTATCCACGTTGGAGCAGAGCACCTGGCGCTCTCCACGGGCACGGCCGCGCCAACGCTCAAAGCTCGTACGGCGCGGCAGCACGCACTCAATCACGCCCATATCGTGCCCGGGAGCGCGGCGCACCGCCACACGGTCGCCCACGGCAGGCAGCAGGACCTCGTCCTCGCCGCGCGACTTGGCAAACCCCACGGCATGCTCGGCGCGAAAGGTGTCGTCGGCAGTGGCCACCAGCGGAAACCCGCGATCCAGGCGAATAACGGCACCCAGCTGCATCTGCTCGGGCTCCTCGGCATGTGCGCAGAAATCATCAAAGGCAGTCTGCTGGGCTTCATCGACCGGCAGGTCATCAAACGCCGGAACATCCTGCAGTGCATCGAGCCCCGGCACGCTTGCCAGCAGCTCCTCGGCAGACGCGGGAGCTTCGGTCGCAAGCTTCCGACGACGATCGCGCTTAGCCCGCGCCCCCGTCGTCTTCTTCTTCGCTTTAGCCTTAGCCTTGCCCACAAACGCCTCCCAGCACCATAAATCACAACTGGGCAGGTATTTTACCCACAAAAAAGAGTCGGTCGAGCAATTGCTCGACCGACTCACACACTTTCCCTCAGCTTATGGTCCCGAGAGGTTATCCGAAGGCCCGACCGCCGGGAGGGATTTCTTCTGAGCGATCCCGCAGCGCGAAGCGCGAGGACCAGCGAAGAAGAAACCCCGCAGGCGGTCGGGCCGGTGGGAAGGATGGCCTTTCGACCTACTCTTTCTCGACCGCGCGCATGATCGCCTTGTAGATCTCCATCAGCGGAATGATCAGGAAGGCAAGGCCCAGCGCGGCAAGAACGCCCTTGAGCTCAAGCGTCACGGGGCCAAAGAACATCTCGGCAAGCGTCGGCTGCACGGTCACGATCACCGTCAGCACCAGTGCCAGCGCGGCGGAAGCCCACAGCCACTTGTTCTGCTTCTTCATGGTGAACAGCGACGCACGACGGCTGCGCATATTGAAGCAGTGGAAAATCTCGACCATGTTGAGCGTGATGAACGCCATCATCACGCCTTCCTCGTCGGCATTGCCGGCGATCATATCGGCGATGTGGATGTAGCCCATGTCAAAGTACACGCCCACAAAGAAGCTCGCCAGCACCAGCACGGTGATGATCAGGCCCTGGACCACGCAGTCCAGACCCATATGTCCGGCAAAGACGCCGTCCTTGGCGTTGCGCGGCTTGCGCTTCATGATGTCGCCCTCGGCATCCTCCATGCCCAGCGCGAGCGCGGGGAAGCAGTCGGTGACCAGGTTCACCCACAGCAGCTGCACCGGCTGAAAGATGGTAAAGCCGATGAGCGTGGCGATAAACACCGAGAACACCTCGGCAAGGTTGGCCGAAAGCAGGAACTGGATGACCTTGCGGATGTTGTCGTAGATGCGACGGCCCTCTTCGCAGGCACCGATGATGGTGGCGAAGTTGTCGTCGGCGAGCACCATGTCGGCAACGTTCTTGGTGACGTCGGTACCGGTGATGCCCATGCCCACGCCGATGTCGGCGCGCTTGATGGACGGGGCGTCGTTGACGCCGTCGCCCGTCATGGCCACGATCTGGTCGCGCGACTTCCAAGCCTCGACGATGCGGGTCTTGTGCTCGGGTTGGACGCGGGCGTACACGCCGTAGTCCTCGATGTGCGCGTCGAGTTCCTCGTCGCTCATGCGATCGAGGTCGGCACCGGTGATGGCATGGTTGCGATCGGTGACGATGCCCAGCTGCTTGGCGATGGCCACGGCGGTGTCGATGTGGTCGCCCGTGATCATGACGGTGCGAATACCGGCATCGTGGGCCTCGCGGATGGCGTCGGCGACCTCGGGGCGGACAGGGTCAATCATGCCGGACAGGCCGCAGAAGACCAGGTCGTGCTCGAGCGCAGCGGGGCTGCAGTCGCTCGGGACCTCGGTGTAGGTGCGGCTTGCCAGCGCCAGCACGCGCAGGGCCTCGTCGGCCATGGCCTTGTTGGCGGCCACGAGCTCGGCGCGACGCTCCTCGGTCAGCGGAACGACCTTGTCGCCGTCGTAGATATGGGTGCACAGGCCGATCACCACGTCGGGCGCGCCCTTGGTGTACTGCTCATACTCGCCGTCCAGGGTCTCGACGACCACGGACATCATCTTACGGCCCGAGTCGAACGGGGCCTCGCCCACGCGCGGGTGCTCGGCAGTCAGGCCAGTGAGGCCCGCCTTGCCGGCGTCGTTGACGAGCGCGCACTCAGTCGGCTCGCCCACGGCCTCGCCCAAGTCCTCGTCCCACTGGGCATCGGAGCACAGCGCCATACCGGCCAGGAACTTCTCCTTAGGCGCGGCGAGTTCGTGCTTGACGACGGTCATCTTGTTCTGGGTGAGGGTACCGGTCTTGTCGGAGCAGATGGTCTGCGTGCAGCCAAGGGTCTCGACGGCGGAGAGCTTGCGGATGATTGCCTGGCGCTTGGCCATCTTGGTCACGCCAAGCGACAGCACGATGGTCACGACGGCGACCAGGCCCTCGGGGATGGCGGCGACGGCGAGCGAGACGGCGACCATAAAGGTATCGAGCAGGGCGGTCGGGTCGGTAAGAACGTTGCCCACGCCGTGGCGGATGATATCGACACCAAAGATAACGACGCAGATGACGATAACCATGATGGTGAGGATGCGGCTGAGCTCGGCAAGCTTCACCTGCAGCGGCGTGAGCTCTTCCTTGGCCTCAGCCAGGGCACCGGCGATCTTGCCCATCTCGGTATCCATGCCGGTACCGACTACGACGGCGCGGCCACGGCCGTACACCACGGTGGAGCCCATGTAGCACATGTTCTTGCGGTCGCCGAGCGGCACGTCATCGGTGCCGGTGGCGAGCTCGATCACGTTGGCATGCTTCTCGACAGGCACGGACTCGCCGGTGAGTGCAGCCTCTTCGATCTTCATCGTGGCGCTCTCGAGCACGCGGCAGTCGGCCGGGACGGAGTCGCCCGCCTCGAGCATGATCACGTCACCAGGCACGAGCTCGGCGCTCGGCAGGTGCACGAGCTTGCCGTCGCGCAGCACCTTGGACTGCGCCGCGCTCATCTCCTGCAGGGCCTCGAGAGCCTCCTCGCTTTTAGCCTCCTGGACCACGCCCAGCACCGAGTTGACGATAACGACGAACATGATGATGACGACATCGGCAAAGTCGGGCTCGCCCTTGACCATACCCGTGAGCGCGCTGATGACGGCGGCAACGATCAGCATGATGACCATGGGGTCGGCCATCTGCTCAAAGAAGCGCTTCCACAACGGCGTCTTCTCGGCTTCATCGAGCTTGTTAGGGCCTGTCTTGGCGAGGCGCGACGACGCCTCGTCGTTGCTCAGGCCGAGGTTCTCATCGACGCCCTGGTCGCTGAGTACCTCCGCCGCGGCGGACAGGTATTCCTTTTGCATATAGAGTCCCCTCCTGGGATTCGGGCCACTCAGCAGATTGATGCCCGATCATAATTCCCAGGAGAAGGGCAAGGGCTCATCAAGGCTGCCGTGCTGAGCGGCAGTTGATAGTGGAGCTATGGTACCCCAAAGCGGCGCGTCTAGCCAAAACATTCCAATTGGAAACACGGCTCGAGTGCAACGATGCAGACCGTGTGATGCTCAACATTGATAAAACGTTTTTTCTTCGGCGCATCGTCAAACTGAAATATCGCCCAGATAGCAGCGGTCAGAACGGTTGGTAAAGATT
Source organism: Collinsella sp. (assembly GCA_046995905.1). Taxonomy (GTDB): domain Bacteria; phylum Actinomycetota; class Coriobacteriia; order Coriobacteriales; family Coriobacteriaceae; genus Collinsella. The sequence goes on along the minus strand of JBKXET010000001.1, from coordinate 541,806 downwards.
TTTCATATACCGTTTTTACCGCAAAAAATGAACTTCTAATTCGGCATACGGTCGATTTTTTGGGGTATTCGGTCGGCATTTCGTTATAATCATCTCGGTTTTATTTCTTATGGTTTATCTATCAGCGCAAGACGATGTCAGATGGAGGTCTGAATGTACAAGCGCACTAAGATTGTATGCACCATGGGTCCCGCCTGCGATAGCGACGAGACCATCCGCGAGATGATCAAGGCGGGCATGAACGTCGCCCGTTTTAACTTCTCGCACGGATCCTACGACGAGCACCACGGTCGCATCGAGCGCGTCCGTCGTATTTCCAAGGAGCTCGGTCTGCCCGTCGGCATCCTGCTCGACACCAAGGGCCCCGAGGTCCGCACCGGCCTTCTGGTCGACGGCAAGAAGGTTGCCGTCAAGACCGGCGATAAGATCGTCGTCACTGCTCAGCCCACGTCCGAGGATTTCCACGGCACCTCTGAGCACATCTCCCTCGACTACCTGGCTCTGCCCTCCGAGGTCGAGAAGGGCTCCCTTATCCTGATCGACGACGGCCTGGTTGCCCTCGAGGTCGAGTCCGTCAGCGGCCAGGACATGACCTGCGTCGTTAAGAACGACGGCCTGATTGGCGAGCGTAAGGGCGTCAACATGCCCAACGTCAACATCTCGCTGCCCGCTATCACCGAGCGCGATCGTCAGGACATCCTCTTTGGCCTGACCGAGAACATCGACTACATCGCCGCTTCCTTCATCCGTGACGGCGAGTCCGTCCGCGGCATTCGCAAGCTTTGCCGCGAGAACGGTGGCGAGCACGTGACGATCTTCCCGAAGATCGAGTGCGCCCTGGGCGTCGAGAACTTTGACGAGATCCTCGAGGCTTCCGACGGCATCATGGTCGCCCGTGGCGACCTGGGCATCGAGATCAAGCCCGAGCTCGTTCCCCATATCCAGAAGGAGATCATCGCCAAGTGCAACGCGGCCTACAAGCCCGTCATCACCGCTACGCAGATGCTCGACTCCATGCAGCAGAACCCGCGCCCGACGCGCGCCGAGGTTGCCGACGTTGCTAACGCCATTTACGACGGCACCGACGCCGTTATGCTCTCTGGCGAGTCCGCTGCCGGTAAGTACCCGGTCGAGGCCGTCAAGATGCAGGCCAGCATTGCTCTCGAGACCGAGAAGTACCTCCCGGCTCACGCTCCGCTCGAGGTTCCGGCTGACGCTCACGGCACCCGCGTCGTCAACAACGTTGTGGGTATGTCCGCTGTGAACATGGCTACCACTGTTGGCGCCAAGTGCATCACCGTGCCGACGACCACCGGTCGTACCGCTCGCCTGATCTCGCACTTCCGTCCCAACATGCCGATCTGCGCGTTCTCCCGCCACGAGTGGGCCGTCCAGCAGATGATTATGTACTGGGGCGTTATCCCGCACCAGGCCGAGATTACTCAGGGCACCGTCAACGGCACGATCGTCAAGGCGATCGAGACCGCTAAGGAGCTCGGCTACGTCGAGGCCGGCGACCTGACCGTCGCTACCGCCGGCGATCCCCGCATGAGCGTCCAGCTCGAGGACAAGGTCTCCTCGACCAACGTCGCCTACGTCGCTCAGGTGCGCTAAATCGCACTTGCAAGCAGACTTGCATTGCAAAGGGCCCGGAAGGCATTGCCTTCCGGGCTTTTTTAAGACCTTCTTCATATGCCGCCTCATCGATTTGCGTTCAGTCGCAAGCCTCTCCGATGCCGAGCGCACCACCGAAGACGCCTGCGACGGGAGCCGTTGGTCAATTGGGATGAACTGTTCACCGTCAAGCCGGCCGGCTAGCAGCTAGCGATCAGGGGGACTGCGGGGACGTCAGAAGCGGCAACGCGAGCCGCAAAGCCCGCCTCGGTCAGCTCGATGACCTCGGTAAACGTTGCGTCGAAGAATTTCTCGGTCAGCAGGCGGTATGGCGGATGGTCGGGCTCGCCGGGGTTTTCGCGCACGATCTCGTGCATAACGCCGATGGTCTTGAGCACATACTCCTTATGGATGGGATACTGCCCAAAACGCGTCGCCGCAGTATACAGGCGATCGGTCGCGCGCGGAATCGAAACGATGCCGAGCGTCTTGCCAAACCAGTCAAAGTCGCCTTGCTTTTTAATGCGGAATTCCTCGCACGGTTTGCCGCCGTGCGCCTCCAGGTACTGATTCACGCGCGTATTCCACACGGTATCGGCCACGAGGTGAGACCAAACGCCCAGCGTCAGATCGAGCAGCGACTGCGCCACGTCATCGGGCGCGAGCGAAAGCTCGCTAGCACCGGGACCGGCAACCGGCTCGGCATCCTTGTAGCGTTGGGGATAATGCACCCGATTGAGTCGCTCGCGCTCCTCGACAATCGAGGTCGCCGCGGCTGGCGCACCGGTGGGCGAACTTTTAAGCAACGGTGCCACATAGGTATCCCAGAACTCATGCTCACGAGGCTTAGGGATAGGCTCGGGCTTTGCAAAGTGCGTAATGCGGTACGGGATGGGATCGGCGATGCCAGGGACCATATAGCCCACGAAAATATCCGGAACCACGCAGCCAAACAAAAAGGCATTGCGGTCGCGCACGCTATTGGCAAGTGCACCGGTGCGCTCCAGCAAACGCTCCGTCTGAGCGATATGAATGTTCCAACTTGGCATAGCCACCCCCATAAAAAACCTGGATAACTATACCATCACGGCAAAGCCGCGCGGGCGGCTACGCACGCTCTACGCAGCAACTAGTCCGTAGTACCGCTTTCGGTTCCATACGACGGCGAAGGCGTCTCGACCACATGGTGATATCGATCGATATAGATTGCACGGGCACCCAGGCGTCGCACCAAATCCTGGTGATGCGTGCTCATCAAGACCGTCTTACCCGCCGCGACGTAGGCCAGCAAGAAGTTGACCACGATGTCGCATGAATCCTCGTCGAGCCCATTGGTGGGCTCATCGAGCACTAGGATATCGGGGTTCATCGATACAACTGCCGCCAGCGCCACACGCTTCTTTTGCCCGCCCGAGAGCTGATAGGGAGAGGCGTCGGCAAGGTCGGCAACCTGGAACAGCCCCATGGCATCGCGCACGCGGCGCTCGAGCTCGTCTGCCGGCAGCCCCATCTGCGCGGGACCAAAAGCAACTTCCTCGCCCACCGTGGCGCAAAAGAGCTGCGCATCGGCATTCTGGAACACAAAGCCCACGCGCTGATGGAACCGCTGGGCAGCCGCGGGATCCTTGAGATATGCCGCATCGACCGCATGCCCGTCAAACAGATACGTGCCCGCGTCCGCGAGCTCAAGGCCGTTGATAAGGCGCATGATCGTCGTCTTGCCGCAGCCGTTGGGACCTAGCAGGGCAACGAGCTCCCCACGGTCCACCTGCAGCGAAACGCCATCGACAACCGTATGTCCCGCATAGGAGAACACTACGTCGCGCAGCTCGATGAGCGGCGTGACCTCGGCGCCGCCCGCACCGTTCGTGCCCGCCGCATTATTCATATCGATCGTCAAAACGTCGCCCTTCCCCATTTACATCCCCAGTCGGGACCAGCAGCGCCTACAGCACGGCGCACAACACTGTCAGCAGCGCCACGCCGGCCGCATAGGCCGCATCGCGCCAGCCAAACCTGGCGCGCGCGGGAGCCGGATACGCACCGGCAAAGCCGCGGCAAAGCATAGCCTCGTCCATCGCGCGGCTGCATTTCATCGCCTTGATAAAGGTCATGCCCATGATACCCGCGATCGAATCGGTACGCGAAAATCCCTCGGGCGCACGGCCAACGCTGCGCAGCATGACCGATTCGCACAGATCGTGCGCCGTACGACCCAGCACCTCGATGTGCTTGAGCGCCATATCAAACGTAAAGATAACTTCGTCGGGTAGATGCAGCATCTTGAGCGCCGCCGACATGCGGCTCCACGTGAGGGTCCACGAAGCGCCCAGCACCAGCGACACATTAATGAAGGTCTTGAGCGCAATCTTGAGCATGGTGCCCGTAGCGGAAGCACCCAGCAGCAGGGCAGGCAGCGCCAAAACCACTGCGAGCCCCGCGGCGCCAAGCGCCGGCACAAAGGTCGCGCGCAGCCCGCGTATGGGACGCACGGCAACGAGCACCAGCGCAATGGCCGCCATCAACATGAGGTACAGCGGGCTTTGTGTCAGGCACACGCACAGGACGCAAACGAATATCCCCACCAGGCGCACCGGAGCCGAAACGCAAGAAAGGGCGCGGTCGACCATCGACCCGCCCTCGTGCGCGCCTCCACCCAGGCGAACCCGCTCAAGCAGGCTCGCCAGGTGCAGGACGTTCTTTTGCATCACGCGATGACGAGCGCCCGTGGGCTCGTAACGCTGCTCGACCGCAAGCCAGCTAGGCAGCTCGACCATCGCCATGGGCTCCGCTTTCCTTGACCGTCAGCGAGATCAGACGGAATGCGATGGTGAGCACCGCCACGCCAATCACGCCGGACAAGATATACATGGCAGCCTGACCGGCAAAGCCGAGACCCTGCTCCTCGGAATAGGCCTGCAGGTAATCACCCGTAGGCAGAGCGTCGGCAAAGGTCGGGGTGTCGAGACCGACCGAAGCCTGCAGGCTGTCGTCGCCAGCCTCCTGAACGGCGGTCGCGGCGCCCTCGGCGTCCCACTCACCCCAGGCGTCACCCGTGGCCAGCAGGCCCAGCGGCGTGGCCACGACAAGCACGGCAACCAAGATGAGCGTGGGGACCAGCGAGGTCTTCTTTGCAGCAGCGCCCTCGGCAGCAAGCTGTCCATCGGCGGCTTCGGGGCCGACGATAACGCTCGGCGCCGTCTTCTTAATGAAACCGTAGATGGCGGCCGTCGCCACGCCCTCGACCACGCCGGCTACCAACATATGCGGGATCATCATGGCCGGAATGGCAATGGACAGCGGGAAGGGGCAGTACAGCGGAGCGCCCGAAGCATTCGTGAAAAGCATCGGCTGAATACCAAACTCGATTGCTGCGCACAGGGCCGCCAGGCACAGGCCGACCCAGCCGCTTACGATGGCCGAAACCGAGGTGCCCCAGCTCTTGTCGTGCAAACGGCTGTTAAGCGCGCGGAACACGATGGCTGCGGCAAACGGCAACACGAAGGCCATGTTAAAGCAGTTAGCGCCAAAGGACAGGATGCCGCCGTCGCCAAACAGCAGCGCTTGCAGCGCCAGCGCGACCGAAACCGCGATAGCCGCGGCCTCGGGGCCCAGCAGCAGCGCGATAAGTGCGCCACCAACGGCGTGGCCAGTGGTGCCGCCGGGCAGCGGCACGTTGAACATCATAAGCAAGAAGGAAAATGCGGCGCAGATGCCCAGGAAAGCCATGTGCTCGCGATCGAGCGTGGCGCGCACCTTCTTGATACAGTGAGCCCAGACGGGCACCATCGCCACCGCCATGACGGCATCGGTCTGCGGGGACAGATAATTATCTGGAATGTGCATGTACGCCTCCCGGTTATCGGCGCACGGAATTGCAACGCCGCTTGAATTACCTTTCCAGTGTTACGTAATGTCAGATTCGTAACACGCCGCGGGCTATCATAGCAAAACGGCGCACTGCCGACAAAGCAGCACGCCGTTATGTAATGCGCGTGTCATATATGCAGGCTCAACGGTGCCTTATACCGAAAACAGCAGTCACGTAGGACTCGGCAGCAGCCACCGCTGACCCATACCCCAGCGCAGGACCTAGCCGCGGACCTCGCCGTTTACGCCCTTGCACACCTTGGTGACGATCTTCTGGTGCGCTTTTTCGACCTCTTCGCTGGTGAGCGTATGGTCGTCGGAGCGATACGTAAGCGCGAAGGCCATGGACTTCTTGCCCTTGCCAATGCGGACCGGGTCGCGGTACACGTCGAACAGGCGCACGCCCTCGAGCAGCTTGCCGCCGGCACTGGCGATGCGACGCTCAAGGTCCTCGCAGGTCACAGCGTTATCGACCACGATAGCCAAGTCGTGCTCGACGGCCGGGTACTGCGAGAACTCGCGGTAGTTCTCCTGGTTACGGGCACCCTTGATCAGCTTGTCCAAATCGAGCTCAAAGGCGACGACGACCTCGTCGATGCCGCAGGCCTCGCGCGCCTCGGGGTGGATCTCGCCGACCCAGCCTAGCACGGTACCGCCAGACAGAACCTCGGCCGCGCGGCCCGGCTGCAAGAAGGCGTAGCCCTCGCCCTCGACGGGACGGAAGCGAACCTTCTCGATACGCAGCTGGGCGAGCAGCTCCTCCACGATGCCCTTGCCATAGAAGAAGCGCAGCTTGCGGTACTTCATGTTCCAGGACTGCTCGCTCCACTGGCCCGAGAGCACGCCCGCCACGGACTTGGTCTCCTTGGGCAGGCTGGCGTTCTCGCGGCCGTGGAACAGGCTGCCCACCTCGTACAGGTGCACGTTGGGCGTGCCGTGGGCCTCGTTGTAGGCTACCGACTGCAAAAGGCCCGGCAGCAGCGAGCGGCGCATCTCGGTCTGCTCGGCCACCAGCGGGTTCATGAGCACCACGGGGCAGCCGCGGCCCTCGGTGGGCATGCCGATCTTCTCCAGGTCGCCCGGGGCGGCAAAACCAAAGGTCGTGGTCTCGTTGAGGCCGCAGGCGCGCAGGATCTCGCCGACCTTGCGGGTGAGCTTTTGCTCGCGGGTCAGGCCGCCGATATGGTTCTTGGCAGCCGGGATGGTCGCCGTCACGCGGCCCATGCCCCACAGACGCAGGACCTCCTCGATCAGGTCGATCTCGCGCGGCAGGTCGGGACGGAAGCTCGGCGGGGTCACCATAAAGTCCTCGCCCTCACGCTCGACGGTGCAGCCCAGGCGGGTGAGCGAGCGCTCGATAAAGTCGGGCTCGATGTCGGCGCCGCAGATGGCGTGCACGCGAGCCAGGCGCAACTTGATGCTGTCGATGGTCTTGGGCGCAGGGAACACGTCCACGTAGCCGGGAGCGACCTCGCCGCCGGCAATCTGCTCGATGAGCGCGCAGGCCACGTTGGCGACGTCCACGCAGCCGGTCTCGTCGACCTGGCGCTCAAAGCGGATGGAGGCGTCCGAAATCAGCGACAGGTCGCGGCTGGTGTGCGAGGTGCGGCCGGCGTTGAAGCAGGCGCTCTCGACCATCACGTCGACGGTGTCGTCCTCAATCTCGGAATCCATGCCACCCATGACGCCGGCCAGCGCCACGGGACGCTCGCCGTCGGTGATCAGGCCCATGCCGGCGTCGAGCGTGCGCTCCTCGCCGTCGAGGGTCGTGAACTTCTCGTCCTGCTGGGCGGCGCGAACCACCACGCGCCGTTTGCCCTCACGCTCGGCAAAGGTGTCAAGGTCAAAGGCGTGCAGCGGCTGACCGGTGAGCATCATCACGTAGTTGGTGATGTCGACGATGTTGTTGTGCGGGCGCACGCCCAGGGCATTGAGGCGCTTGACCATCCAGTCGGGCGACGGGCCCACCTTCACGTTGCGCACGATGCGGGCGACATAGCGGTCGCACAGGCCCTCGTCGGCAATCTCGACCGAAAGCTCGTCGTCCGTCGCGCGGCCGGTCTCGGCCTTGATGGCGGGCAGCTCAACGTGGAAATCGCGGTCGAAGATGGCGCCGGTCTCGCGGGCCATGCCGATCATGGACAGGCAGTCGGGGCGGTTGGGCGTGATCTCGCAGTCGAGCACGGTGTCGCTGGAGCCCACATACTCGGCAAACGGCATGCCGCAGGGCGTATCCTCGGGCAGAATCATAATGCCGGAGTGATCACCGCCCAGACCGAGCTCGCGCGCGGAGCAGTTCATGCCCATGGACACGACGCCGCGCAGCTTGCTCTTTTTGATCTTGACGTCGCCGGGCAGCACGGCGCCGATCATGGCCGTGACAATGTGGTCGCCGGCCTCAAAGTTCTGCGCGCCGCAGACGATCTGCAGCGGAGCGGGGTTGCCGTCGGCGTCGAGGTTCTTGTCGCCCACGTCGACCGAGCACACATACATGTGGTCACTATCGGGGTGCGGGGTCTTGGTGATTACCTGGGCGGTCACCACGTGGTCAAAGGACTCGCCCACGGTGTCGATCGCCTCGACCTCGGTACCGGTACGGATATATTCGTCCGAAAGGGTCTTGGGATCCTCCGGAATATCGATCATGGTCTTGAGCCAGTCGTAAGAAACGCGCATGTAGCTCTCCTAGTTCTTAATCTCCGCAAGGGGAGGAATATCAAATGAAGACGTTCGCCTTAGGGTTGTCCAGGTGCCCCAGGTTGGCGTGAAAGAGGAGCGACGCGTACTAAAGGTACGCGAGCGACGGTTTGAACGCCAAGATGGGGTGCATGGGCAAGCCTAAAATTGGTTGAGGAAGCGCATATCGCCTGTCATGAGCGTGCGCAGGTCGGGCAGGTCGTAGCGCAGAGCCGCGACGCGCTCGGCGCCAATGCCAAAGGCGAAGCCGGTGTACTTCTCGGGGTCGATGCCGCAGTTGATAAGGACGTTGGGATCGACCATACCGCAGCCCAGAATCTCGATCCAGCCGCTGTGCTTGCAGAAGTTGCAGCCCTTGCCGCCGCACACGTGGCAGCTCACGTCCACCTCGCAGCTAGGCTCGGTGAAGGGGAAGAAGTGCGGGCGGTAGCGCGTTTTGCGGTCCTCGCCAAACATGCACTTAACAAAATAGTCGAGCGTACCCTTGAGGTCGCCGAAAGTAATGCCCTCGTCCACGACCAGGCCCTCGATCTGGTTAAACTGCGGCAGGTGGCAGGCATCGGCCGTATCGGGACGGTAGACGGTGCCCGGGCAGATCATGTAGATGGGCGGCTTCTGCGACTCCATGGTGTGGATCTGCACGCCCGAGGTCTGGGTGCGCAGCAGCACGTCGGACTCGCCGTGGGCGTGCGCCTCGGGGTGCGCAACGCTGCCGGGGTTGTTGTCGACCACGTAAAACGTGTCGCGGGCCGAACGGCTCGGGTGATCCATGGGGGCGTTGAGCGCCGTGAAGTTGTAGTAGGAGGTGTCGACCATGGGGCCGGACTCGACAGTGTAGCCGATGCCGCAGAAGATGTCCTCGGCCTCCTCGATGATCTGCTTGATCAGGTGCTGGTGACCGATCTGCGGACGGATGCCCGGCAGCGTGATGTCGACGGCATCGTGCTCGAGTGCGTGCTTAAGGGCGGCGGCCTTCATCTCGGTCGTGCGCTCGTCGAGCATGCCCTCGATCAGCTGGCGCATCTCGTTGGCGCGCTTGCCCATAACGGGACGATCCTCGGGGGCGAGCTTGCCCATCATGCGCATCAGGCCGGTGATGCGGCCCTTGCGGCCGAGCAGCGCGACGCGCGCGGCCTCGAGCTTCTCGGCGTCGTCGGCGCCTGCGACGAGCTCCTTGGCCTCTTCCTCGAGTTTGACCAGATCATCAATCAGACTCATGTCTTCCCTTTCGTCTCTCGCGCATCCGCGCTCCGGGACGGCTGACGCCGCCCGATGCTGCGGATGCGCGGCCCGGTTCGGTAACAAAAAACCGCCCTCGGGCATGTGCATTGCCCAAGGACGGTTAAATTCCGCGGTACCACCTTGTTTGACCCGGCGGATGTCTGGCCCGCCGCGCCCACTCTGCGCCCCTTGTCGCGAGGCTCACGGCTTCCCTACTGGGGACATCGCCGCCACTGGCCGCGCGCCCGTTGAGGTCGCTGCTCGGAAGTGAACGCTTGGCCCTTGCCACCGCAGGAAGGCTTGCAGCCCATGACCTTCCCTCTCTTGCCGGCGACGCGGCGGGCAAAACCCTCTCCGTCAACGCATTGGGCTATAGGATAACACATTTCGCGAGCGCATCGCCGCGTTCCGTTTTGTTCGCGCTGGGTACAAGGCAGGTAGCTGTGCAAATTGGCCGCGCACCCGCCTGCGGCGCTCGGCCTGCGAGATTAAGGATACGGTATGGGAAAGAAACTCGATAAGAAGGCCCAGGCCGCCGTGGCAAAGGCCGCCAAGGGCGTCAAGGCCGCTAAAGTCGACAAGGCCGTCAAAAAGTTCCGCAAACTCGAGGGCAAGCTGTGGACTCGCGAGTACCTGCTCAAGATTGCCGAGTTCGATGGAGCGACGATTGCTCCTGCCAACGGTGCTGCCGCCCGTGCCGACGCCATGGGCACGCTTGCCGGCGAGCATCACAAGCTACTGACCAGCGAGAAGTCCGTTGAGCTCGTACGCTCGTTAGCGCGCGAGACGGTTGCAAGCGGACACGTAGACGACCCGCAGCTGCTCGACGAGATCCGCGTGCTCGGCCGCGACCAGCGCGAGGCAAGCGTTATTCCTACCGAGGAGGCCGAGGCCTGGACCAGGCTCACCTGCGAGGCCGACGCCGTGTGGCACAAGGCCAAGACGGCCAACGACTGGGCGAGTTTTGAGCCCTATGTGGATAGAATCATCGCCCAACTTAAGCATCAGGCCGAACTCATGGACCCCAAGCGCGACCCATACGACGTTTGGCTCGACCAGTACGAGCGCGGCCTTTCCGCCAAGAGCTTCGATGCGTTTTGCGATGAGGTCAAGGCGACGGTCGTGCCGCTCGTGCACGCCATCGGCGAGCGCGGCCAGCAGCCCGCTGCCGACTTTTTGCACGCCCGCGTGCCCGAGGCCGCCCAGCGCGCCATGAGCTTCGACCTTATGAAGCTCGTCGGCCTGAACCTGAACGACACCACGCTTGCCTTTACCGAACACCCGTTTAGCGAGGGCTTTGCCGTGGGTGACGCGCGCATCGCGACACACATCTACGAGAACGATTGCATCTCCAACGTCTACAGCATCATCCACGAGGCGGGACATGCCATGTACGAGCTGGGCGTCAATCCCGCCTATGCGCGCACCTGTCTGGAGGGCGGTACCTCCATGGGCATCCACGAGAGCCAGAGCCGCTTTTTCGAGAACACCGTGGGTCGCAGCCGCGCCTTTATGGGACCGCTGCTCGAGGTGCTGCGCCGCCACGCACCCGAGGTCTACGGCGACGTCGACGAGGACACGCTCTACCACGCCGTGAACATCGCGCAGCCTTCGCTGATCCGCACCGAGGCCGACGAGCTCACCTATCCGCTGCACGTTATGGTGCGCTACGAGATCGAGCGCATGCTGTTTGCCGGCGAGGCCACGGCCAAGGACATCCCCGCGCTTTGGAACCGCTTCATGGATGAGTACCTGGGCATTCCCGTTCCCGACGACACGCACGGCTGCCTACAGGATACGCACTGGAGCGGCGGCTCGTTTGGCTACTTCCCCACCTATGCGCTGGGCAGCGCCTACGACGCCATGTTTGTGCCGGCCATGTGCCGCGACGGTGTCGACCTCAACGGCGCCTGTGCGAGCGGCGACCTGACACCCGTCCGCGCCTGGCTGGGCGAGCACATTTGGCAGTGGGGCCGCGCCAAGGACGCGCCGGAGCTCATCAAGGGCGCGTGCGGCATGGCGTTCGATGCCCGCTACTACTGCAGCTACCTGCAGGACAAGTTCACCACGCTCTACGAGCTGTAAGGCATAACCGACACGCCAACGCAAAGGGGGCGCCGCGGAACCAATCCGCGGCGCCCCCTTTCCACCTAGTTGTTTAAGAACGTCCCCAACGACTACCTTACAGAGCTTCCAGCGCGGCGGCGATGCGCTTCATGGCGGCATCGGCGGATGCTTGGTCGGGCGCCTCGGCCAGCACGCGGATAACCGACTCGGTTCCGCTCTTGCGCACGAGCACGCGGCCCTCGCCTGCCAGCGCAACCTCGGCCTCGGCGATGGCGTTCTGCACGCCCATGTTCTCGAGCGCGGCGTCCTTGTCCGCCACGCGCACGGCCACCTGCGCCTGCGGCAGCAGCTTGCACGGAGCCGTGAGCTGCGAGAGCGTCTCGCGCTCGGCACGAATCACTTCCATCACGCGCAGCGAGGTCATAATGCCGTCGCCCGTGCGCTCGATATCGCCAAAGATCGTATGGCCCGTCTGCTCGCCGCCCAGGCTGTAGCCGCCCTCGCGCATCTTGGCATACACGTGACGGTCGCCCACGCCGCTGGTCACGGCGCTCAGACCGGCAAGCTCCAACGACTTGATCAGGCCAAAGTTGCTGGCAATCGTCGGCACCACGGTACCGCCCGAAAGGCGACCGTGCTTGTTCAGATACACGCCGCACACGTACAGGATCTGGTCGCCGTCTACCACGCGACCGCGCTCATCCACGGCCAGGCAGCGGTCGGCATCGCCATCGTAGGCAAAACCCACGTCCAGGCCCTGCTCCACCACATGGCGCTGCAGACGCTCCATATGCGTGGAGCCGCAGTCGACGTTGATGTTAAAGCCATCGGGCGCGGCATTGATCACGCGCACGTCGGCACCGAGCGCGTCAAACACCGGCTTGGCCACCGAGGAAGCCGAGCCGTTGGCGCAGTCGATACCGATCTTGACGCCCTGCAGCGAAAAGTTCGCACTTGCAATGAGCGAAGCAATGTAGCGGTTGCGGCCCTGCATGTAGTCCACCGTGGCACCGATGTGGTTGCCCGTGGCCAACGGAACTTCGCTCTTGCCATCGATGTAGTCCTCGATGAGCTCCAGTACGTCCTCGTCCATCTTAAAACCGTCGCTATTGACGAGCTTAATGCCGTTATCGCAAAACGGGTTGTGGCTCGCGCTGATCATGATGCCGCAATCGAAGCAGCCCTCCACGGTCTGATGCGCCACGCCCGGCGTCGGGATCACGTGCAGCATATAGGCGTCCGCACCGCTCGCGACCAGACCGCTCACCAGCGCCGCCTCGAACATATAACTCGAGCGACGTGTGTCCTTGCCCACGATAACGCGCGCCTTGCGCTCGCGGTTGGCGCCATAATACCAGCCCACAAAACGGCCAATCTTATAAGCGTGCTCTACCGTCAGCCCAACGTTGGCCTCGCCGCGAAAGCCGTCGGTGCCAAAGTACTTCATGCGCTCTCCTTACAAAATAGGGGCGAACAGATTGCCTGTCCGCCCCAAAATGGTACTCGATTATCTGCGCTACCAGAAAAACCCTACGCCGACGCGCTGTCGCGAGCCGCCTGGCATGTAGGAGTCTGACGCAGCGTAAGCGGCTTGTCCCCCGCCTCGGCCGACGTGGTCAGCGTATACGTGATCGTCGTCGTCTCGCCAGCATGCAGGTCAACGGTGCCCGAATAGAAGGGGATTCCATGCCACGTAGCGGCGCCGAGACCAAACTGGGTGCCCTCGACGGTCAGATCAGTAATGTTGCCGCCCGTCGGGGCAAACAGTGAGACATTCAGACGCTCGTCGTCACGCGCGGCATCGGGTGCGCTCGCCGCAACGTAGTCGGGCAGCTTGCCAGCCTCCTCCTGCGTCATGATGTTCGTCAGGGTAACGGTGATGCGATAGGAGCACGTGCCGTCACCGTTCTTGATGCCCTGGCCAATCTGCGTATCAGCGTTCAGGTACCAGTCGAGCTTGGAGAAGCTCAGGTTGTTAAAGTAGACACCGGCAACGGGATCCTCGCTCGGGTCGTCCGGATCGGGCAGCGAGGCGTCGATGTTCATTTCCTTGATAGCGTTCTGCTCGTCGTCGTTTTTCATCCACGCGATCAGGCGGCCCTCTTCGGCACCGCGCTCAACGGCGCTGACGAGCTTCGTAACATCAACATCACCGATGCCGCCGAGAATCTTGTCGAAGGCGGCGCTGGCAACGGCTGCAAAGATGCCGTCCGACTCCTCGACCGGATAGTTCCAGTACACGTCGTGCATGAGGACCTTGGCCGCATTGGTGCCGTCGACAACTGTGCCATCGGGCAGCGAGACATTACCGACAAGGCCCAGCAGATACTGCAGGAACACCGGGTCGATACCGATGACGCCATCAACGTCTTGGCCATACTGAGATTTCCACAGGGCTGCGACACGCTGCGAGTTGCGCGGCCAGTCGGGCGAATAGGTGTTACCCGAGTTGTACAGGTTACTGTGGTTGCCGAACAGCGCCTCGTCCTCTTCGTCGACGCTCTCGACCGCTTCATCCTCGCTCAGTCCAATGCGGGGAACAAAGTCGCCAATCGACATCTGGCCGTCGGTAACCGAAATCAGACCCTGCGAGCCGCCAAAGCCGCCGCAAGCACGAATCTCAACGTTGTTCATGGCGTACATAAGATAGTTGCGCGTCTGGCCGTTGGCGCCGAGCATCTGGGGAAGGACAGGGGCGACCTTCTCCGCTGCATCGACCGCGCCGCTGAGGGTGGCAAAGCCATCCTTGGCCTTATCGACCAGCTCGGTCACCTGGGAAACATGAGTATCGCCAATGCCCTGGACCTTCTCGTTGGCGCTCTTGAACACCTTCGAGCTGCTGGAAAGCGAATCGGCGACCGCCTGCAGCGCGGACACGTTAATCATGCCATCCTGGAACAGCTTGCCGGGCGTGGCCTGAGAAAGGTTGTCGGCCATGGGAACCAGCGCGTTGCTCGAGACATCGGACAGGGCATCAATCATGGTGCGGGCTGCGTTGATGTCACTGCCATACACCGGGATAAACGAAGCCGCCGTCCACAGCGGGCTCGAAGTCTCCGCCTTCATGCTGTCGCAGAGCTCATCGATCTTCTTCGCGTCGTCAGGCAGCGTCGAAAAATCGCCCGACGTGACCTTGTCCTTAAGGCCACCGACGATCTCGACAGCCTCCTTCGCTTCGCTCTTTACGGTCTTTGCCGAGTTAAGCAGCATAAAGCCGCTCGCGCCAAGCGCAACGAGAAGCACCGCGACTACAGCGGCAATAATGGCGCCAGTGTGACGCTTCTTGCCCTCGCCCTTGCGATGGCGATGACGGATCAGACCGTCAGAGGTCGAACTCGACGAAGCGTCGCTACCGTAGTTCAAGCCAAAATCGTAATAATCTTCCTTGGATCCCGAGCCCGCAAACTCGGCACCGCTATCATCCAGGCGGGCGAACGTGCCAGTCTCGGAGGCGCCGGTGTAGATCGTGCCAAGGTTACCCGTAAGCCCCGCGCCACCGGCAGAGGGAGTATTGTTGGCGGCCTTGCCGGCATTAACGTTGCCGGCGGCATTCGCGGCGTTGACAGCACCTGCGTTGTTCGCAGGTACCGAAGGAGCCCCGCTCGGCTGCGACGTGGAGGTTGCACCACCCGCAAAGACATTCCCTCTTGCACGGCCGGTCTTTTTTGCCTTTTGAGACTGCTCGTACAGAGCGGTAAACATCGCTGTCTCGCCCGGGGACACGCGCTTACCGGAACCGCCCCGTCCAGCGCCGCCCGGCGTGCCGGCCTTACCAGCCCCGTTCGGACGCGGCGGAACTGCAGGACGGCCGCTATCGCTGCCCTTAAAGTGATTACCAGCCATAAAGAAATCCTCGCAATTGAGTCGCAATGAAAAAGTCCATAACGTTACTAGTTTATGGCATTTTGATCATCGACAGCTAAACTCCAGACACGGACATCAATTGGCGAAAATGCGGCACAACACCTTTTCTGTCTTGGCGGCGGCGCCAGCTACACCGTGAGGAACATCATCACGATGATCATGGCAAAGCCGATAAGGTCGGTCGGCAAAAACACCGTGCCCAGCATAACGGCGCTGGTGATGGTCGCCGAAACCGGCTCCACAGTTCCGATGAGACTCGCACGCACCGAGCCGATGTCCTTAACGCCCTGCATATAGAGCATGTAAGCAAAAAACGAGCCGATAACCACGAACACCGCGAGCGCCTCGACGCCGGCAGCGTCGAGCGCCGGCATATACGCCCAGGGCTGCACGAAGACACACGAGACCACACCCGCCGTGAGCATTGCCGAGCCCGTGACGATGGGGCTGCCGTATTCGGGCAGGATCTTGGCGGGAATCACCGCCATACACGTGGCGCTGACCGCACACATAAGACCTGCTGCCAGGCCAAGCGGCGAGATATTCAGGCTGGTGGGGTCGCCGCCGGTGGCGATTAAAAAGGTTCCACCCAGAGCCAGGCCAATGCCGATGACTTCGCGAGTGCGCGGCATGCGGCGATCGGTCACGCAGGCGTAGCCCATGATGATAACGAGCTGCAGGCACTGGAGCACCGTCGCGGTTCCGGCGTTCGTCAGGCGCACGGCCGAAAGATAGCAAAACTGGTTGAACAACAGACCAAAGGCGGTAAAGAGCAGCAGCTGCTTGCGATCGGCGGGTGTGGTCCAGAGCTTAATCAGGCGCTCGCGGTCGCGCGTAACAACCACGGCCATAAAGAGTAGACCGGCGAGAATCTGACGCACGCTCATAAGCCACAAGGTGTCGACGTGGTAGGTATCGAACAGAAAACTCGCGCTGGTGCCCGAGAAGCCCCAAAACGAACCGCCCACCAGCGTAGCCAAGACGCCCGTGATCATCTTGCGCGTCGAAGCGCTGTTCAGGCGGTCGCGCCATGCGCGACGGGTGTTGCGGCTGAGCTCGTCGGTGCCCTCGGGCACATCAATGTTCGATATATCGGTCATCGGCACCGAAGCCCCTGCGCCTTCGACCTGCTCGACACACTCTTTGCTCATTCCGCTCCCCCGAAACAGCCTGGAAACAATTCGGCTTACCTTACCACGGCGAAGTCACCAGCTGGAGGCTTGTCCGCTTATCGGTAGGACAATTCCGCAGGCGTCTTTCCATAGCTCGATACCGCAATGGCCTTGCATTATGCGACAGCCAAATCGCGGCAGCAGGCTCTTTTGAAATGGATATGACAAAGCCCCCGAATTCCACAATGTAAGCGATTTTTAAAAATGTTCTTGCCACCGAGTTCAGGCTCCGTTATATTATCCCTTGCGCGCTTGCGCACCCTTGATCGGGCGTTTAGCTCAGGGGGAGAGCGCTTCCCTGACACGGAAGAGGTCAGAAGTTCAAATCTTCTAACGCCCACCAAATGTTCGCAGCTCAGAGGCTATGTCCTCTGGGCTGTTTTGTTTTATGTCGCCAAATCCGCTGGCAGCTCCAACCGCCCAAGCAACCACCCTGCCCATGCACAAAACCGCGTCAATAGCCACCGAGGCCGAGACCAACGCGTCTCGAACCCATCCGAGCCGCAACTTCTCGACAAAACGCCGCGATGTCTGCGCCCTGCGGTATCCTTGAGCCACTTGCACCTGCAGCACCAAGGAGCCGCCATGCGCACCGAGCTCGATGTCCCCTTTTCGCACAAAGAAGAAGCCAAGGCGCTGGGCGCCAAATGGGACCGGACCAAGAAGATCTGGTATGTACCCAGCGGCGTCAACCCCGAGCCCTTTGCCGAGTGGCTGCCCGGTGTTGACCGATCCGACCCCTCAGCGCCGTATATATATCTAGTACTGGGCAAGCGCGAGTGCTGGAAGTGTCACAAAGAGACCTCGGTCGCGGCCTTCGGCATTCCCTATCGAACCGATAACGACGAGAGCATCGCCATCGCGCACGCGCCCAACGAAGCCAGGTACATTGCCATCGACACGGCCAACGCCAACGCACTCGCCATCGTGCCCGCTCTTGGCTGCGTGCCGGGCGAGATCCGCGACTACCTTCATAAGCGCTGCGGCTACAAGCCCGTAGGCGCGCGAGCCTCCAAAGCCCCGTCGCTCGGCAACACGTGCACCAGTTGCGACGCGCTGCAAGGCAGCCGCTATCTGTTCGAGGAGCCCTCGTCCCCGTTTGCCCTCACTGCCATCAACAAGCTGCCGGCACTGGAGTTTATACGCGTCGAAGTTGCCGGCGTCTTTGGCGTCCCGGCCACGCGTACCGACTTTGACCAGGCGCTCTTTACCTGGGCACGCGACCATCACGCCGAGTTCCACAAGCAACTCGGTGAGGGGATTTATTTGTAGAGGCAAAAGACACTCACAGCCAACTCCTCCGCATCACCTATCCCTCGTCGCCGGCGTCGTACACGATATCGAGGCCACAAACAGGGCATTTCTCCGGATACACCGGCATATGAACGCCTGTCCGTTTTCTCACTTCGTCGCTGAGTCTGTCGCGCGCATCGATAAACCGAATGTCGAGACACGGTATTTGCGAGCCGCAGCAAGGGCAGGCAACGACAAACGACCCGCAATCAATCTCTACGCTCGGAAACATATTGTTGTCTATAAGGGCACACGGCAGTTTTCCGTACTTCCCCATCGCAATATCGCCTCGCCAGCTCATACACGCTCCCCTCTCGCTATACAAATCAGGAAGAGCATGCACCGGCGGGCGGGCGCGAGATTGCATCGCCACGCGATCCGATCAAACAACACGATCGTCAAAGAATGCCAAAGCCAAATACGCTAATACGGCAGAAGCCCCGCCTTTTCACGCTTCTTTTCCGAGCGATCGAACTCAATGCGATGGGCCTCAAGAAACACCGTATCGGGTCGCCACTGACGCTCATTCGGCTGCCTTAGCGTCGCACCCGCAAAGGAAGCGTAGTCGGTCTTATCCAGCAGGTACGATCCGCACAGCCGATATTCGCCGCAAACAGGCTCAAACGAAATCAGGTGAGCATCAAATAGGGAATGAAGATCGCGCCGAAGCAGAATACCGTTGCTGGCAACCTGCGATTTGGGTCCCGAGTAATTCTCGATATGTGCAGCCTCCAGAGCTTCGCTGACGCCGCAGTCCGACACCGCGCAACGGCCATCATAGGCGGCAACGAGCTGCTTGCGGAACCATTGCTGCCCCAATCGCTCGCGCCTTAACGCATAGCGGACCTTTTCGTCGTCGGTCACACCCTGTCCGGCAAACTCAATATCGACGGGTATGTGCTTCAGATAACTCATGTCGGGCGCAAAACGAGGGTCCGGTCCGCCTTTATGAACAGGACCGTGCAGAACAAACCATCCGTTTTCGGGCTCGAACCGCTCAACAAACGCAAGGCCGAGCACCTTATAGCCCACCTCGGTTGCAAATATGACTCCGACTGGGACGCCACATTCCATGCAGTTGAGCATTTTACGGTTGTAATTCTGGTCTCGAGAACCAACGGCGCCTGGCGCTTGGACCGAATACTTAATGACCCACGTACCGTCATCCAAATAGAGCGGAGGCACATCGGTGTAGAAGCTCTTTTTAGAGTTATGGACCGAAAGCGCAAAGATCTTATTGGGATCTTGCTTCACCCGATCCTGGCCCGGCCAGAAGATCCCTGAATCCCGCGTTACGGGAAAGAAGTCCGAGTCAATTCTCAAACGGTACTGATACTGAGGGCTATCTTCCTTGGTGTGGTGCGGAAGGCTGGTCCAAACGCCGCCGCGCTGTTCCTCACCCAGAAACCACTCCCATGCCTCAACGTATTCGGAAGGCACGAGACTGCAGGCGCGGTCATAGCTTGGTCCATCCATCAACGGAACAGCAAGGTCAATGTCGTTCATCGCCAGCACCTACAACCATACGAACGCGAGTCATGCCCCTCAATAATATGGCCGAGAGTCAATTATTACGAGATCTCATTCCGCGATCGGCACATCGTTGATGCTCTCGGTTTGCCGCTGGCGTGCTTGTACCCCGCTACCCCACTCCCCTGTATACTGATGTAGCACGTGTTTCATCCGGGCTTGTTGGGCCGGATTGTTCATGGGAGGGTCTTATGGCTGCTTCGAATCCGCCTAAGGGAAGCGTTTCTTCTTCGTCCATCAAGCCGGTTACGCGCAAGGCCGTGCGTTGCCAGCGCGAGGTCGCTTGGCTTGTCACGCAGGCGGCGGGCAGGCTTGTGGCGACCACTCAGGACGTCAATGCGCCTACGCCGAGCTTTGTGTTAGCGGCGGCGCTGGATTTTGTGCGCCAATTGGAGCTTGCCGCGCAGGATGCCAACGGCCACCTCGACTACCAGAACGTTATGGCGCCCGACCTGCAAACGTTCTGTCACATGGCCAAGTTGCCTGCCGCGCCCAATGCGCTTTCGGACGCAGGCTACATGTTTACGCTTTCGGGCGCGGACCTTATCCGCGACATCTATACATACTGCAGCGAGCTCGCCGAGCGCCATGTCTTTGACGCGGCTGAAGTCAAACCGGGATATGTCATCAAGCTGGTTCTTAGGCTGTTCTTGATGGACGGGTTCGCGGCCATGCCGGCGTAAGCCGAGTCTTTAGCATCACCGTCAACTGGGCAACAACCGCTTAACCTTAGTGGGCGCCAATCGAGGGTCGATTATTGGGTCGCCTCGTCCGCTAACGCATTTATTCCACGCGCTCTGACAGTCGATACTTGCGGTTGCGGCTCGTCGCCGGCGCCGTGGGCTCAAGCTCGCCTTGAGCAATGAGCGCGTTGACGCGCGACCTAACCTGGGAAATCGTAAGCCCCGTGCGTTCTGCCAGCTCACGCGTCCCCAGCTCGCCGTAGTGTTTGAGTGCTGTCACAATTAAGCCCCCGCCATGATCGACCGGCTCGATCTTTGAACGGTAAAGTACGACCTTGAACCGATCGAACCCCGGGCAGAACAGGGGCTCGGCCAGACCATGCGCGCGCATGGCATCGATCATCATCGGGATGCCCGAGCCATTGCCCTCAGCCGGCGAACCTGCGCCATCCGGCAGCGGGACAATCGACATGAGTTTCACGAGCGTCGCGTTACGGCATCGGGAGCTGCCGTCAAACAAGTTCTCGCGAGTCTTTCCCCCGTAAAGGCCGCCAGGATTCGTCACCTCGACACGATCGTCAAAGACGTCGACGGCAATCGATTGTCCACAGAACCGATCCCCGTATTCTCGATGGATTACGGCGTTGGCGATTGCCTCGCGCAGAACCTCCTCGGGAATCTCCAGCGAGTCGACACGCGAGACGCCTTGGACGGTCGAGGTTCGCCGCAAATTCTTGGCGACGGCCGCGACAGCATCCGAGATCATCTCGCCCAACGTGCCCTCACAGATTGTGCGGTCCATGAACCTTAGTGGCCCCGCAGTGCCCTTCTGAGTTCCCGCATAGACAGCCATGTCGATAAAGAGCTTGGGATAAAACTGCTGAGGGTAGGTGCCCGCAACTAGGAGTCCAGCCTTGGTAACATTGCCCTGGGAATCAAGGAAATTTAGGCGCTCCAGCTTCGTTTGTTTGTCCGGCGCGCCGCGCATTGCCCGGGGCGTCAACGAGAAAGCCCGATCTATCGTACGGTCGACCAGGGCATCGTCAAGATTGTCCACGCCTGCACCAGGCACCGCATCGCGATCGCTGAGGCTCGTCTGCTCGTATGACGACAAGGACAGGACCTCGGTCGACGAAAGCGGCACGTCTTTGTCGTCGATGCGTTTGTAGCTGCCACCTTGAGCGCCCCGCTCTATGACATAGCAAGGCTTGCTCGACGGGTCGAGCTCCTCAATCGTGATGACCAGAACCACGGTGCCCTGGAGCTCCACGCGCTCAATGGTGTATTTGGGCGGATTGGCCAGCTTTCCGCGACCGCCGGCATCGCCCATGCCCGCCACGAATTGGTTGAGCACTTTCTCGGTCTCAAAGTTTGCAACTGGGACAAAACCCGCGCGCTCGCTCACTCCGAGTACGATGATGCCGCCGGCGGTGTTTGCGAAAGCGCTGACCGTTTCCCATACGTCGCGGGAAAGCGTCGTGGCGCTCTCCTTGACCTCGACGTTAAGATCGTCCGAGCCCATGCGCCTTAAAGACTCGAGCAGACCGGTCAGTTCGTTTTCGTTCATCTGCACGTCCTTTCGCTCGGTCCTGCGGGTGTACCACGGATGGATTTCTCTCGTCTCTCAGTTATCTCTCGTAATTATCTCTCATCTATCTGTTATCTCTCATATTAGAGATGAGTGAGAGATGAGAGATAAGATGTCTGCCATCTGTTTCATTTAAACATGTTTTTGCTGGTAGACAATCGGTATTGAGACAATACCATGATTGCTTGTCTCTTTGCTGCTCAGCTATCTCTCATATTTATCTCTCGTCTTTCTGTTATCTCTCGTATTCGTGACGAATGAGAGATGAGAGATGTGCGGGCGGCGGATGAACGTGGATTTTGGACGGTCGGGAAATGAGGGTGGATATTTGGACGGCTTTTGGGCGTTTTGAGGCTGATTCCGTCCGAAAATCCACTCTCATTCGATAGGCGTCCAATTTTCCACGCTCGTGCGGCGGGCACGCGAGCCCTTCGCCCAATCCGCTGGCATCGTCTCCAGTTCGCCGCAGGGTCGCGGCCCCATATGGGTATACTCTCGAGGATTCGACTCGATTCGCCCCCGCTGGGGCGTCAAAGGAGACTGCATATGCCCACCACCTCAACCGACCCGCGCGCCGCAGCCGCTGCACTGCTGGTGCCCGGCACTACCTGCCACGGCTTTGCCGTCGAGCGCCGCGAGACCGTGCCCGAGCTCGACTCGGACGCTTACGTGCTGCGACACACTGCCTCGGGCGCTCGTCTGCTGTACCTGGCGTGCGACGACGAAAACAAGGCCTTTGCCATTGGCTTTAAGACGCCGCCGGCCGATTCCACCGGCGTGTTCCATATTCTTGAGCACTCGGTGCTGTGCGGATCGGCCAAGTTTCCCGTCAAGGAGCCGTTTGTCGACCTGATCAAGAGCTCCATGCAGACGTTCCTCAACGCCATGACCTACCCCGACAAGACCATCTACCCCGTTGCCACCACCAACGAGCAGGATCTGTATAACCTGATGGACGTGTACCTGGACGCGGTGTTCAACCCGGCCATCTATACCAAGCCCACCATTTTTGAGCAGGAGGGCTGGCACTACGAGCTGGACCTGCCGCAGGGCGCCGAAGGCGAGGGCGACGGCAGCCCCGCCAGCCTGCGCGAGGGCACGCTACGCTATAACGGCGTGGTGTTCAACGAGATGAAGGGCGCGCTGTCCGACCCCATGAGCGTGCTGGACGACGCCGTCAACGCCGCGCTCTATCCCGACACCGCCTATGCGCACGAGAGCGGCGGCGACCCGCGCGCGATTCCCGCGCTCACCTACGAGCAGTTCCTGGACACGCACGCGCGCCACTACAATCCTTCCAACTCCTATATCACGCTCTACGGCGACCTGGACGTGGACCGCGCGCTGGCGTTTTTGGACGAGCGTTATCTGTCACAGCCGAGTGCCGCGAGCCGCCGCATGGACGCTGCCGTTGCCGCCGGCGAGGACCCGTCCACGCTGGCGCCCAATCCGCTGGGCGTGCAGGCGCCCGTGACCTGCGAGTATAAGCGTGTCGAGATGGCCACCACGCCCGAGAACGCCCTGGTGGGCCTGGGCCTGGTGCTGGGCAGCGCGCTCGACCGTAAGCGCACGATCGCGGCGGATATCCTGTTCGAGGCGTTGCTGGGCTCCAACGAAGCGCCGGTTAAGAAGGCCATTCTGGCCGCCGGCCTGGGTGGCAACGTGGTGAGCTACACCGCGGCCGAGAGCCTGCAGCCCTACGAGCTCATCATGCTGCAAAACGCGCAGCCCGGCGTGGCGCGCGATCTGCGCCGCGTGTTCCAGGACGCCTGCCGCGACCTGTGCGAGCACGGCGTTCCGCGCGAGCGCCTGGAAGCCATCATCAGCAGCAACGAATACGACCTGCGCCAGCGCGACTACGGTATCGCCGACGGCGTGGCCATTGCGTGCGACGCGCTGAGCACCTGGCTCTACGATGACGACGCCGCGACGCTGGCGCTCAAGTACGGCCCGGTGTACGAGGAGCTGCGTGGCGAGCTGGACGGCAGCTATTTTGAGGACCTGCTGCGCGAACTGGTGCTGCAGAACGATCACATGGCACTGGTCGAGCTGGTGCCGGTGGACGCCACCGAGGGTTCGGAGGGTGCCGAGGCCGCCGAGCTGGCAGCCAAGCGGGACGCCATGACCGATGCCGAGCTGGCCGACGTGGTCGAGCGCACGGCAGCACTGCGTGCCGCACAGGAGGCGGAAGACACACCCGAGGCCAAGGCCACACTGCCGCGTCTGCGCGTGTCCGACATTGGCGAGGCGCGCCCCGAGCCGCCGCTGGTCGTGGACACGACCGCGCCCATCCCCTGCCTGCGCCACGGCATCCCCACCAACCGTCTGGCCTACGCCATGCAGTATTTCGACCTGAGCTGCGTCGCGTTTGAGGATCTGCCCTATGTGACGCTGCTCTGCCGCCTGCTCAAGCAGCTGCCCACACGCGAGCATTCGGCCGAGGAGCTCGACAATTTACTTGCCGGCAAACTGGGCTTTTTGAGCTTTACGACCGAGGTCATGACGCAGCCCGAAGTGGACGGCGTGCGCCCCTACTTGCTGGTGAGCGCCGGCGCCCTGTCCGAAAAGATCGACGCGCTGGCGAGCCTACCGCGCGAGGTGTGGTCGAGCACATTGCTGGCGGACGCCGATGCCGACCGCGTGCGCGACGTGCTCACGCAGATTCGTATTGGGCTTGAGCAGGGCTTTATCAACAACGGCCACTCGGCGGCGCTCGGTCGCGCGATGAGCTACAGCTCGCCTTCGGCCGTGGTGCGTGAGCAGCTCTCGGGCGTAGACTTCTACCTGTTCCTGCGCGATTTGCTCGACCACTTTGACGAGCGCCTGGACGGCCTGCGTGCCAAGCTTGCCGAGCTGGCAGGCCGCATCTTTGTGGCCGACGGCTGCCTGGCGAGCTTTACCGGCAGCGATGAGGACTTTGACGCGTACTGGGATGCCGCGGGCGACCTGGGGCTGGATGCGGGCGATGGCGCCGGCCGCGACGCGCTCGCGGTGCCGGCGCCGTGCGACCGCCACGAGGCCTTCGTGATCCCCAGCGACATCTGCTTTGCGGCAAGCGCGTGCGACCCGCGTCGCCTGGGCATTGGCGTGACGGGTGCCTGGGCGGTTGCCGCCAACGCACTCTCCTACGACTACCTGTGGAACGAGATCCGCGTGAAGGGCGGTGCGTACGGCTGCGGATTCCGCGCGGCTGGCGAGCGTCAGACGGCGTTCTACACCTACCGCGACCCGGCAATCGACCCCTCGATTGAGCGCGTGGAGCGCGCGGGTGCATGGCTTGGCAGCTTTGAGCCCGACGAGGCCGCCTTTGAGGGCTTTATCGTGAGCTGCGTGAGCGGCATGGACGCGCCGGTGAAGCCGTACGCGCTCACCAAGCGCCGCAACACGACCTACCTGGCCGGGCTCGATCCGCACGCACGCGAGGAGCGTCGCGCCCAGATGCTCGCCGCCACGCCCGGTGAGCTGCGCTCGCTCGGCGCCGACGTGACGCGCATCGCAGCCGAGTCGCCCACCTGCGTCTTTGGCGGCCGCGAAGTCATCGCCAAGAGCAACGCCGACTTCAACGTAGTCGACCTGCTGGCATAACCACAGCAAGCAAAACCGCCACAAAGGGGACAGGTACCTTTGTGGCGGTTCGAACACTTGTTCTATACGTACATGTGTTCTATAGTATGGGTGATTGCTTCGGGATTAAATTGCAACTATAATATAGTTGCGGGATGTGAGGCAGGATGGCTCGGATCGACAAACTCATCGCCCAGCTGCTTAGCTGTCCTTCAACGTATAGATTTGCTGACTTTCTTAAAGTTATGGCTTCATATGGCTTTGAAATGGACAACAAAGGCAGGACATCCGGATCGCGCATTCGCTTCTACAGGCCATCGGACGGCAGAATGTTCGTGATGCACGCACCCCATCCATCTGACGAATTGACGGCGGGAACCATCCGAAACATCGTTCGATTTCTACAAGATGTCGGAGGCAGCCATGAGTAACGTTTTGGCTTACAAGGGTTATTTCGCCCCGGTCGAGTTCGATGCCGAACAGCACGTGCTGACAGGTATGGTCGCCGGCATTAGGGACGCAATTGTATTTGAAGGCTCCACGGTTGAAGAAGTGGAGCGATGCTTCCACGAGGCCGTCGACGATTACCTTGAGTTTTGTGCCGAAAAGGGCAAGGAACCAGAGCGGGCTTTTAAGGGCTCATTCAATGTGAGAACAGGCTCCGAGCTTCACAAGCAGGCAGCACTGGCGGCGGCAAAGAAGGGTGAATCGCTTAACAAATTTGTGGCCGAAGCAATCGCCGCGGCGTTGTAATAGAGACAAGTCGCCATCAAAACAACCACGAGGGTGTCTGTGTTCCCTTCGTGGTTGTTTTTGCTGTTTGCCCAGATAAAACCTGCCAAAATAAACCTGTCCCTTTTTGGTAGGTTTAGGAGAGGGAGCTGGGATGGATAAGGCTGAGTTGCGGCGGGCAGTGATTGCTCGGCGCGATGCTCTTGATTTGGACTTGCGGGCGGCGAAGTCTGCCGTTATCTGTGCGCGGCTTGTTGAGTTGCTGGGCAGCTCGGATCCCGCAGCCCCGCACACCGTTGCAGTCTATGCCGTAATGGGCTCCGAGGCAGACCCTGCCGCGTTTGCCGCTGCGGCCGCCGCGCGCGGCTGGCGCGTAGCCTATCCGTGCATGTTCTCGGCAATTGATGCCGCAGCTTGTGGCCAGCGCATGTGCATGCGAGCAGTTGCCGCCGACGATGCGTCCGCCGCTCCGTTTATCACCCATCCCACGCGAACCTTCGCCGCCGCGGACATCGACAGCAACCGCTTCCCCATCGTACCTGCCGAAGCACTCGACATGATTGTTGTGCCGCTCGTGGCCTTCGACCAAACCGGCGCGCGCCTGGGCTACGGCGGCGGTTGCTACGATCGCTACCTGTCCACGCTTTCGGCCACATGCCAGATCATCGGCATTGCCTTTGACGAGCAGCGTGTCGACCGCGTTCCCACCGACGCTCACGACCTGCCACTACCCCACATCATCAGCGCCTAATCGCTGCCATATCAGCCACGGCTACAGCAGTACCATCGCAGCCTAGTGCTCCTCGCCGGCGCGGGCCAGGTCGTAGGGCGTGGTCTGGTAGACGTAGTAGTTGAGCCAGTTGGTGTAGAACAGCTGAGCTTGGCTGCGCCAGACGTTGCGCGGATCGGCGGAGGGGTCGTCGCCCGGGAAGTAATGCGCCGGCACCTGAGGGTTGAGGCCGCGCTTCACGTCGCGCTCGTACTCCAGGCGCAGCGTGTCGGTATCGTACTCGGGGTGACCAAAGACAAAGAAGCGACGGCTGTCGGTCGACTTGACGATGTACAGGCCCACCTCGTCGGACACGGCCACGACCTCAAGCTGCGGCTCGGCCTCCACGTCCTCGCGGCGCACGTCGGTGTTGCGCGAATGTACGGCATAGAAGCGGTCGTCAAAGCCGCGGACCAGCGGGCTTTGCGGCTTCACCAGATAATGCTCGAACACGCCGCTCGCCTTTGCCGGCAGGTCGTACTTCTGGATGCCGTAATGATGGTACAGGCCGGCCTGCGCGCCCCAACAAATGTGCAGCGTAGAGTGCACGTGCGTGGTGGACCAATCCATGATCTGGCAGAGCTCGGGCCAGTAGTCGACCTCCTCGAACGGCATCTGCTCCACCGGCGCGCCCGTGATGATCAGGCCGTCGTAGTGGATGTCGCGGATGTCGTCGAACGTGCGGTAGAACGTCTCCAGGTGGCCGGCGCTCACGTGCGTGGCCTCGTGCGTTTTCGTGCGCAGCAGGTCCACCTCCACCTGCAGCGGCGTGTTGGAGAGCTTGCGCATGATCTGCGTCTCGGTAGCGATTTTGGTGGGCATGAGGTTGAGGATGAGCACGCGCAGCGGACGGATGTCCTGGTGCAGCGCGCGGTACTCGGTCATGACAAAGATGTTCTCGCTCTCGAGCTGCGCGGCGGCAGGGAGGGCGTCGGGGATGCGAATGGGCATGAATGCTCCTTACGAGTCAGTTGCAGTTATGGTACAACGACCGGCCCCATCCGCGCGAGTACATCGCCCGGCGATGCCGTCAGCGGCCCAAAACGCCCCAAAAGTAGAAATTAAGGCATGTCTCTAAAATCTGCTGCACTTTAGCCTAGCAAAGTAACGGCAGGACGCTACAATGTTTCAACGCGAAAAACTCGGCCGAAAGGATACTCATATGTACCAGACGCGTAAGATCGGTGTGGTCGGCCAGGGCCACGTAGGAGCACATGTCGCCAACAGCCTGCTTATGCAGGGCATTGCCGATGAGCTGTACCTGTGCGATATCAACGAGGCCAAGGTGACGTCCGAGGTCCAGGACCTGCGCGACTCCCTTTCGTTTGTCCCGTACAACACCAAGATCGTCAACTGCTACGACCACTACGAGGAGCTGGCCTGCTGCGACGTCATCGTCAACGCCGCCGGCAAGGTTGCGCTGGCCGCCGGCAACCGCGACGGTGAGCTATTCTTTACCACCGACGCCGCCCGCACCTTTGCCAAGCGCATCGTCGACGCCGGCTTTGACGGCATCTTTGTAAGCATCTCCAACCCCTGCGACGTCGTGTGTACCGAGCTGTGGCACCTGACCGGCTACGATCCCAAGAAGATCATCGGCTCGGGCTGTGGCCTGGACTCCGCCCGCCTGCGCACCGAGATCTCCAAGAAGGTCGGCGTGAGTCCCAAGTCCATCGACGCCTACATGATCGGCGAGCACGGCTTTAGCCAGCTGGCCGCCTTTAAGGCCGCAACCATCGCCGGCAAGAGCCTGACTGAGCTTCAGGCCGAGAACCCCGACAAGTACGCCTTCGACCACATGGAGGTCGAGGAGCTCGCACGCAAGGGCGGCTATGTGACCTACCAGGGCAAGCAGTGCACCGAGTACGCCGTCGCCAACTCCGCCGCGCGCGTCTGCGCCGCCGTGCTGCATAACGAGCACGCCGTGCTTTCCGCCTCCACGCTCATGACCGGCCAGTATGGCGAGGAGGGCATCTTCACCTCCCTGCCGTGCGTGATCGGTGCCGAGGGCGTCGAGGAGGTCTACACGCTGGACCTGTCCGAGCACGAGCTCGAGGGCTTCCACAAGAGCTGCCAGCACATCCGCGACAACATCGCCCAGCTCGACTGGTGGGACGCCGAGGCCTACGACGCAAAGTAGGCCGCTGGCTACCGCAACCTTGCGAATCTATGCGCGATACTAAGCGGGCCGCGCCGGAAATCCCCGGCGCGGCCCGCTTTTTGACTCATGTGGCCCGCTTGCGAATCGAAGGTGAATGCTTTTCCCGTTACCTAGTACTGCTCGATGCCCATGTAGCGACGAATCTCGGGGCTGTGGTCGAACACCTTGCCGCGGGCGGCGCGCAGCTCGCAGCTCATGTTGTAGAAGAAGATCGGCTCCAGGAACGAACGCACGCTGGCAGGCACTTCACCCACGCCGTACTCGAGCGCATCGAGCACCATGACTGTATCGGTGTGCGTGTTGAGGAACGCCAGCGCGCGCTCCTCCATGGGGCGGCACTCGCCCGATCCGAGCTGCACAAAGTAGAACACGCCGGGCTCGGTGGCTTCGAACGGGCCGTGGAAGTACTCGCCGGAGTGGATGTAGCAGCAGTGCTGCCACTGCATCTCCATGAGCGAGCAGATCGCCATGGCATAGGTCTGGCTAAAGTTGGGGCCGGAGCCCAGGATATAGAAGAACTTGTGCTGCTGGCAGAGCTCGGCAAAGCGGGCGCCCAGCTCGGCGTTGACCTTCTCACGGGCGGCGGGCAGCAGCGCGTCCATCTGCTTAAGGCCTTCGTACATGTCGGCGAGCGCTTCGTAGCCCTCCTGCTGGTCGAGCAGTTCGGCGGCGATCAGAGCGCCGATGCCCTGCGGGACCTCGGCCTGCGGCACGCCCTCGCCCCACGGATAGACCCAGGTGGTCCACTTGCCGTTATCGATCTTGGAGCCCTCGCAGTCGGTCATGGCCACGACCTCGGCGCCGGCTGCCAGCGCCATCTCGCAACCATCGACGACCTCCTGCGTATTGCCGCTGTGGCTGCAGGCGATGACGAGTGACTTCTCGCTAAGACTCTTGGGAGCCATCAGGCAAAACTCGCGTGCCGTGTAGACCGTCGAGGTAAACGTGGTGGCCTCGCGCTTGAGCAGCTCGTTGGCCGGCATCAGGTCAATCATCGAACCGCCACAAGCGATCCAAAAGACATTCTCGATCTTGCCCTTGCGCTCGATGATTTCCTGAATCAGATCGTGTGCGTTCATGGTGATGCTCCTCCTTGTGTGGCGCTTTTGAACGACGTCAGCTCGTACCTGCGGTCGTTCTATGTTGTCCTATTTATAGCACGCATGACGACGCCCGTGAAGCCATTTCACCGAATTTGTTCTATATCGTTCTATCTGTGGACGTTAGATGTCGAACACGTAGCGCGAACCCACGATCTTTTGGCGTCCGAGCAGCAAGGGCCGCTCGTCCTCATCGGTAAAGTACGCCTCCATATAGAAGAGCGGCTCGCCGACCGGCACCTCCAGCAGCGAGGCCGCCTGAGCATCGGCAAGCGCAATCTCCACAGTACAGGGGTCGGACTTGAGCGGCGCGCGGCCCGAATGCTCGGCAACGAGCGCAAAGATGGAATTGTCCGTGAGGTCCTTGTCGGCAAGCGTCTGCAGATAGGGATGGTCGGCCAGTACAAAGGCATTGTTCTCGAGCATGACGGGCACGCCGTCTGCCGTGCGCACGCGCTCGACAACGATGAGCTCGCAGCCGGGTTCCACCCCAAAAAACGCCGCGTCCTCGCGTGTCGCCGCGACCACCGTGCGCGACACCAGGCGTGCTCCGGCTACCATGTCATTGGCAGCGCAACCCTCGGAAAAGCTCTGAACGTCACCCTTCTGGACAATCTTGCGTTTGAGCTTGGGCGCGCACACAAACGTGCCCCTCCCCTGCTGGCGGTTGAGATACCCCGCGCGCGACAGCTCCTCGACGGCGCGGCGCACGGTGATGCGTCCCACGCCGTAGTACTTCGCGAGCTCCATCTCGGAAGGAATGCGCGAGCCGGATGCGTACACGCCACGCGCGATCTCGCCTTTTAGGTCGTCCATTACCTGCTGGTACAGCGGCACGGCGGACACCTCAGTGCGCTCGGTTTTATCGTCGGATGCCATCATTACGCTCCATCCCGTGCATGCTCGGACTCAAACTCTTCAATCGCCGCCATAAACTGCTCGCCAAAGGCGTCGGCCTTTTTCTCGCCAATGCCGTTGACCTGGACAAGCTCGTCGCGCGTCTGCGGGCGTAGACGGCACAGACCGCGCAGGGCCTTGTCGGAAAAGACCATGTACGGCGCCATCTCCAGTTCGGTCGAAATCTCCTTGCGCAGGGCACGCAGGCGCTCGAACAACTCGGCATCGTCGCCCACGCGCGGACGCTGATCCAGCTCGGCCTCCTCGCGCAGCAGATCCACCGCACGGCGGGCGCGGGCCGAGGCCTTGCGCTTGGACGCGCGACGCTTAACGGTAAAGGCAAACGCCTCGTCCTCGACCTCGCCGGCACGCGGGCCCAGTCCCACGACCGGGTACTGCCCCTGCGAGGTAGCCAGATAACCGCGGCCGCACAGCTGGCCGATAATATCCTTGATGCGCCCAACCGATTCACTCGACAGCTCACCGTAGCCGCGGTCCTCGTCCAGATGCATCTGGCGAATGCGCTCGGTGTTGCCGCCGTGGAGCACGTCGGCGATGAGCGACTTGCCAAAACGCATGGGACGCGTGTCCACATAGCGCACGGCGGCGCGGGCCATATCGGTGACGTCCTCGACCTCGAACTGCGTGAGGCAGTTGCTGCAGTTGCCGCAGCCCTCGGCCTCGTCCATGGCGGCGCTGCCCGCACCCGCCGCAGCCGCATGCTCGGCCGCGGCCTCGTCGCCAAAGTAGCGCAGCATGTATTCGCGCAGGCAGCCGGTGGTATTGCAGTAGCCCTCCATCTGGCTGAGCAGACGATATCGATTCTGGAGCGCCCACGCGCGCTGCTCGTCGTCGAGCGCCTCATCGGCGGCATCGCCGCGATCGATCAGAAAGCGACGCATGCGAAAATCGTTGCCGTTCCACAGCAGGTGGCAGCTGGCCGGGTCGCCATCGCGGCCGGCGCGACCTGCCTCCTGGTAGTAGGCCTCGATGCTCTCGGGCACGTTGTTGTGGATCACGTAGCGCACGTTGGGCTTGTCTATGCCCATGCCAAAGGCGTTGGTGGCAACCATCACCTGGATATCGTCGTCGATAAAGGCGCGCTGGCTTTGGCGGCGGGCGTCGTTGCCCATGCCGGCATGGTAGCGGCCAACACGAATGCCGCTGGGGCCCAGCGCCTCGGCAAGCTCGCCTGCCAGTGCATCGACCGTCTTGCGGGTCGAGCAATACACGATGCCGCTCTCGCCCGAATGCGCGATCACATAGTCGCGCACCCACGCTGCCTTGGCCTTGTCGCCCATCTCCTCGCAGCCAAAGTAGAGGTTCTTGCGATCAAAGCCCGTCACCACCGTCGCAGGGTTTTGCAGGCCGAGCATCTGCTGGATATCCGCGCGCACACGCTCGGTCGCCGTAGCGGTAAAGGCCGCCACAATGGGGCGCTGCGGCAGCGAATCGATGAACTCGCGAATCTGCAGGTAGGCGGGGCGGAAATCCTGCCCCCACTGGCTCACGCAGTGTGCCTCGTCAATGGCCACGAACGGCACGCCAATGCCGGAGGAACCCGCGGCCTCCTGCGCAAAGGCTAAAAAGCGCGGCTCGAGCAGGCGCTCGGGCGCCACATACATAAGCTGATAACGGCCCTCGCGCGCCCGCTTGAGCACGGTATTTTGCTGAGCCGGCGTAAGGCTGGAGTTGAGATAACTGGGGCGCGCACCCGCCGCGAGCAGTGCGCGGGTCTGGTCCTCCATAAGCGACAGCAACGGGCTCACCACAAAGGTGATGCCGGGCAGCATGAGCGCAGGCACCTGGTAGCAAATGGACTTGCCGGCGCCTGTGGGCATAACGCCGAGCGCATCGCGGCCGGCAAGGATCGCATCCACCATGCGATCCTGTCCCGGGCGAAACGAGGTGTAGCCAAAATAGGCGCCGAGCGTGTCGAGCGCCATCTGCTGCATGCTATCGGTCATGGTTTCCTAACGTCCAAGTCATCTGCCGCCGATTATACGCCGCCACAGGGACAGCAGCACACGACCGCAGCCCAA
The DNA here is from genome assembly GCA_046995905.1 of Collinsella sp. GTDB lineage: Bacteria > Actinomycetota > Coriobacteriia > Coriobacteriales > Coriobacteriaceae > Collinsella. The sequence goes on along the minus strand of JBKXET010000001.1, from coordinate 508,942 downwards.
ACTAGTCGATGGACGTTCTTAAACGACTAGTCATACAAGAACGCCCAACGACTAGTCATTTAAGAACGTCCCCAACGACTACTTTGGACCGCGGCAACGCCGATGTTCTGGCAACGACAGCGAAAGCCCGTCAGAGCGAGCAAGGTGCCTTGAAACGAGGCGGCATTGACCTTCTGGTCATGCCGCCGAAGTTGAAAGGCAGATTGCCGCCCTGGCGGGCTTGCAGCGTCGACCAATCCGTCGTTCGGCAGAACGGCGGAACCAAAGGCGCAGCGTCGAGCCGTTACGCGGTTTGGTAAAACCGCGTAACTTACATGACCATAACGTAGCGCGATCCCACGTAGTACTGCTTACCCATCAAAACCGGCTCGTCATCGGGACCGGTAAAGCCGGCACGCAGGTTGAGCAGCGGATCGTGCGGAGCAATGCCCAGCTCGGCCGCCTGCTCGGCGTTAGCTCGAACGGCCTCGACCGTACGGTAGCCAACCGAGACAATCGGCGTTCCGCCAACACGCTCGACCTCGGCAAAAATCGACTTGTCCTCAAGATCGGCCGTCAACAGCTCACGGTAGGCGTCAAACGGCACAAAGATGTTCTCCTCAAAGATGGGCTCGCCGTCGGCCGTACGCACGCGCTTGATATGCAGCAGCAGCGCATCCTTCTGCAGGCCAAAGAACTCCATCTCGTTTTGGCGCGCCGGAACGATCTGGCGATCGATCACGTGCGCACCGGCCTTCATGCCGTTGCCGGCACACAGCGCGGTAAACGTCTGCAGCGTCGAGGCGTGAAACTGGCGGTTGATGTGCGGCGTGGAGACAAAGGTGCCGCGGCCCTGCTGCTTAACCAGGTAACCATCGGAGCACAGCTCCTCGACAGCGCGGCGCACCGTAATACGGCTCACCTCGTACTGCTCGGCTAGTTCAAGCTCGGACGGAATACGCTCCTTGGGTGCATAAACACCTTTCTCGATCGCATCCTTGATTTCGTCATAAATCTGCTGGTAAAGCGGTGCATTTTTGGGCGCAGGCATATCTGATCACTCTTATCAAAATAGCTAAATTTCTAATACGTATATAACGTCTAGTTTCATGTTACCTCATATTGATAAAACGATACACCCTCCCTACCAAAAAGCGACAGCTTCATTATGGTAGGTTTTATCTGGGCAAACGAGAGCCCTCGAAAGCAACGGGGCTTTCGGGGGGCTCGTTCGGATGGGTTGCGCAGGACCGGCAAAATGCCAATACCCTACTTGCCGTCGTCCTGCTGCAGGCTGTCCTGTTCGCTGAGGCGCGCCTGCCTGCTGGCCATGCGTGCGGGCTTGTCGGGATCGGGAACGGCCGTGGGCATGGGCTCGTCGACATGACCGCCCCACCAGCCGCCCACAAAGTTGAGCGTGTGGAACACGTTGATCACGGCGCCGGGATCAACGTCGCACACCAGTTTGATAATGTCCTGGCTCTCGTAGGTCGAAACAACGGTGTTCAGCAGGTACATCTTTTCGCGGCTGTATCCGCCGACGACCTCGGCGCAGCTAATGCCGTGCTGAAAATGGTTTACGTAGGCAGTCATGACCTCGTCTGCCTTGCGCGTCGTAATCTGCAGCGTCACGCGATCGTAGCGACGATAGAAACTGTCGATGGTCTTGGTCGAAATAAACTGGAACACGATGGAATACGCCGCCTTGTCCCAGCCAAACATAAAGCCAAAGATCGCCAGGATAAAGCAGTTGAAACCAAAGATGACGCCCCAGATGGTCTTGCCCGTGTGGTTGGAAACCCACAGCGCGATAAAGTCGGTGCCGCCGGTGGATGCGCCGGATTTAAGTGCGATGGCAGCGCCCAGACCCGAGACCACGCCGCCAAAAATGATGAGCATGATCTTGTCGCCCAAAAATGGAGCGAAGTGAAAGATGTTGAGGAACAGCGACGAGAGCACGACCTGCATCATCGAGAAGATGACGAAGCGCTTGCTAATGCCGCTCCAGCATAGGAGCGCCACGGGAATGTTGAGCGCAAGCATGCCGAGCGAGATGTCGATGTGAACGCCGCCCAGCGAGGTAACGCGATCGAGCAGGACCGCGACGCCGGTGAGACCGCTCGGAAGCAGGTCGGCGGGCTGAATGAACGCCTGGATCAGAAATGTCTGGAGAACGGCGGAAATGGTGACCGCCACAGCAGTAATGGCGCGGCGGACGATGGTGAGGCGGCCGAGCACGAGCACTCGGTCCGTGAGCTGATCGATGGCGTTCGCCACGCAGGCTCCTTTCGAAGGCAGATGTAGTTGTGGGATATGTCCGCGATTGTAGCATGGAGCGTGCGGGGGCGCTTCAATTCACCCTCTCCCGACAACCAAAGCGGGACCAGCAACCCCACGACCAAAGGCCCAAATTACAAGTGAGTAGACTTTACGCGACCTGCAGAGCACACCCAAAACCGCCACCCCTGTGACCTGCACTGATAATTGTCCTTGGGGGAAGCGGGCACTGCGGGGGCGCGTCAACAGCGCGCGATTTCCGCGTCGCAGCGCTACCCTGATGCTGAACGCCGGGACGATGACCCACTGACCTGCTGACGCCTCTTCGGCCGTCCTCAAATCCGACCTGTCTCGCCCCGGCTTCCGCGACCCGGAGTCCTGCCATGACCTAATAGGAGCATGAGCACTGATAATTGTCCTCGGGGGAAGCGGGCACTGCGGGGGCGCGTCAACAGCGCGCGATTTCCGCGTCGCAGCGCTACCCTGATGCTGAACGCCGGGACGATGACCCACTGACCTGCTGACGCCTCTTCGGCCGTCCTCAAATCCGACCTGTCTCGCCCCGGCTTCCGCGACCCGGAGTCCTGCCATGACCTAATAGGAGCATGAGCGCGGACAATCGGATAAGGCAACTTGATTGTAGCGCTCCCGTCAGTGCAATGTCTGGGAGACCCGGGCGCGGAGCAGGCGGCAGACCGAGGGGAGCGAAAATGGAAGGCGAAACGGTCATCGCGGGCGTCGACACGCACAAGGACGTGCATGTCCTGTGCCTGCTCGACGGCCTCGGGAGGAAGATCTGGAGCGGGAGCTTCGGGGCCGACCCCGAGGGCTACGACAGGCTGGCGGAGGCGATAGGCGACCCGGGGAGCTGCATGGTCGTCGGCGTCGAGGGCACGGCATCGTACGGGGCCGGGCTGACGAGGAGGCTCGTGGAGCTCGGGTACAACGTCGTCGAGGTGCTCAGGCCCAAGAGGGACAAGGCGAGGCCCGGCGAGGGGAAGAGCGACCCGCTGGACGCCGAGCGCGCGGCGCGCAAGGCGGCGTCCGGGAGGGGCTGCTCCGTGCCGAAGTCGCAGGACGGCTGGGTCGAGGCGGTGCGCCAGCTCTACGTCGCGCGCAGGCTGGCCGTCGCGACGTCCACGTCCTGCGTGGCCTGCGCGAAGTCGATGCTCACGACGGCCCCGGGCGCCCTGAGGGAGCGGTTCAGGGGCCGCGAGCGGCCGAAGGACCTCATGCCGCTGCTCGCGCGCGGAGGAAGGCGGGCGACGCGCTCGAGGAGAGCGTGCTGGCCTCGCTGCGGTCCGTCGCGGCGGTCTGGAAGGAGGCCCGCAGCCAGGTCGAGTCCCTCGACGAGCGCATCCGCGCGCTGCTGGAGGCGAACGCGCCCGCGCTGCTCGGCATCGAGGGCTGCGGCACGACGACCGCCGCCGCCCTGGTCGTGGCCGCCGGCGACAACCCCGGCAGGCTGAAGGGCGAGGCGGCGTTCTCGATGCTGTGCGGCGTCTCCCCGATCCCCGCGTCGAGCGGGAAGACGGAGCGGCACAGGCTCAACCGCGGCGGCAACCGGCAGGCGAACTGGGCGCTCTACGAGATCGCGATCAAGCGCATGGCATACGACGAGAGGACGAGGAGGTACGTGGCGAGGCGAACCTCCGAGGGGAAGTCCCGGAGGGAGGCGGTCCGCTGCCTGAAGCGCTACATAGCGCGGGAGGTGTACCGCGTGCTCATGGACCCGAATCCCGACGGCGCCGCGCCGGAAGGCCCCGAGCTCGCGAAGATGCGCAAGGCGATGCGGGTGACCCAGAAGCAGGCCGCCGCGGGGCTCGGCATGTCCGCGGCCTCACTCGGTCACCTGGAACATGGGAGACGGCGGTCGACGAAACTGGAGAGGAGGTATTACGAGCTCCTGTGCGAATTGAAGGGAGCGCTCCCGCAAACTGCCTATTGACAACTTATAGGAGCGTCGGTTTTACAAAGGAAGATATGCATTGTGCTCGGCCTGCGCCAAAAAGTCTACTCACTTAGTCCGAATCGAAGCCAAACGGATCAAAATCGAAACCAAATGGAGCCAGTCCACCGCAAAAAACGCTTGAACCCGTGCTTCTCGCGGCGGATTGACACTACAAAGCGGCCAAAATGTCGGTCAGATTATCAATAACGGCATCGGCTCGCGATTGATCGAGGTTGACGCCCTCGTGCGGACGCAGTGCCAGGACGCGGGCGCCGGAACGCTTGCCGGCCTCGATGCCCAAAGGCGAGTCCTCGATAACCAGGCACTCGGCAGGCTCCGCCCCCAACGCCTCCATGGCACGCAGGTAAATCTCGGGGTCGGGCTTAAACGCGCTGCACTCGTGGCCGCTGATGGTGTAGTCCAACACGTCGGCAATACCGGCGATGTCCACCAGCTCGTCAATCAGCTCGCGATAGGACGAGCTCGCGATGGCACACTTCACGCCGCGCTCGTGCAGTTCGCGCATCACCGGCTCTGTCTGCTCGTTGAGCAGCTCGGCATACGGAACGGGATGGACCGGGCTGTAGACCTGCTTGTACTCCACGCGCAGGCGCTCGCGCAACTCAACATCGTCGGGCACCAGCGCCTGCCAAATGGCCGGCTCGTTAGACCCCGAAAGATCGGGGATCTCGTCAAAGTGGAAGCCCTTCTCCTCCATAAACGCCACGCGGCGGCGGTTGTAGAACCACTCGGTATCGACCAGCACGCCATCCATATCAAACAGCACTGCCTTGATCATACGCATCTCCTCTCAAGAGCAAAAAAGGGGACGGGGCGTAAACCCCATCCCCTTTCAATCAACCCGTAAGGTCTACTTACTTGTGATTAGTAGGAAAGCTTCCACATGTAGCGACGCATGGTCAGCGGGTGCTGACGGGCCTCGGCGATCTGGTTGCCGTACTCACGCATAACGGCAAGGTGCAGCAGCGGGTTGAAGTAGGTGACGACGCTCGCGGGCACGACGTCAGCCAGGCCGTAGTCCTTGGAGTCGATCAGAGCGACCTTGGCGCCCATGCGCTTAAGGAAGGTGAGGGCGCGGGCGTCCATCGGACGGGTGGCGCCATCGGACATGAAGAAGACGTAGGGCTTACCCTCGGTGGAAACCTCGAACGGGCCGTGGAAGTACTCGCCGGTGTTGTAGGCGGCGGCGTCGATCCACTGCATCTCGGTGAACAGGAAGGCGGCGTGAGAATAAGCCATCTTCTCGGAGGCACCGGAAGCCATGAAGTAAATCATCTTGTCGTCCTTGAAGTCCTCGGCGAACTTCTTGGCGAGCTTCTTGCAGTGCTGAGCGGCGTTCTCGCAGAGATCGAAGACGTTGGTGAGGCCGGTGATCATGTCCTCGTAGTGGTCATAGCCCTCGGTCTGCTGAAGGATCTCGACAGCAAGAGCGATGGCATAGCCGGGCTTCTCGCACTTGGCAGCGTAGTTGGCGTGGAAGCCGTGAACGATGACATGGTCGGCGTCGACGGTCAGAGCGGAGCCAGCCTTGTTGGTGAGGGAGACGACCGGGCAGTTGTGCTTCTTGGCGGTCTTGTTGGCCTCGACGGTCTCGGGCGTGGAGCCACCGAGGGAGCAGGTGATCACGAAGGTGTGCTCGTTGACCCAGGAAGGCGTGTCGTAGTTGAACTCGTTAGCGGTGAAGATCTGAACGTTCAGCTTGTCCGTGTTGTTGGCCAGGAAGTACTTGGCGGGGTAAAGGTCGGACATGGAAGCGCCGCAGCCGACGAAGGCGACGCTGTGGATCTCGTGGTTGGACAGGACGTCAGCGACGATCTGCTTAGGGAGGTTAAGGTCGATCTCGTACATCTGACACATTCCTTTCGATTTTTGCGGCGCCACATTGCCGGGCGCTCGCAGGGTTACCGTGGTTTGGACCGAGTCGCCGGCCCGTTGAGGATGTGACAAAGGGACTGTCCTTTGTCACGTATAGGGATGGAAGCCTGCCTGGGGTATGGGATGCCAGGCAGGCCCCCGGGGGAAAGCGGTTAGGCGCTTAGTCGCGACTAGGCCAGGATGCCGGCCGCGGAGAGGGCGATGCCGCCCACGATGGCGATCACGAGAAGCCAACCGGTGTTGACGTTCTTCTTGATGAGCCAGTACATAAGGCCAGTGAGGCCAAGGGAGATCATCTGGGGCATCATGCCGTCCAGGATGTCCTGGATCACGACAGTGCCCTCAGCGAACTGCAGCGGGGTGGTGGCGCCGATCAGCGTAGCGATCATGCCGCCCACGGACATAAGACCCACGATGCCGCAGACATACATGAGCTTCTCCATGAGGTCGCCGCCCTGAAGCTTGCTCAGGTACTCGTGACCGCCCTGATAGCCCATCTTGGCTGCGAACCAAGTGATCAGCACAGAGGGGACGATGGAGATGAGCATGGCCAGGATCGGGCCCATGATGGAGCCCTGCTGAGCCAGCTGAACGCCCAGACCAAAGGCGATAACGCGGATGGTGCCCTGGAAGAAGGAGTCACCGATGCCGGAAAGCGGACCCATGAGGGAGGTCTTGACCGCGTTGATCGAATCGGGATCGAAGTTCTCGGGATCCTTGGCGTACTCCTCCTCCATGGAGGCGGCGAGGCCCAGGATGAAAGCGCTCGTCTGCGGGGTGCAGTTGTAGAACGCCATGTGACGGTGGTAAGCCTCTTTCTTAGCAGCGAGCTGCTTGGGGTCGGACTCATCCGGATAGAGGCGATCGAGCGTGGGAACCATGCCGTAGAGGAAGCCCATGTTCATCTGACGCTCGTAGTTCCAAGAGGCCTGGATGGCCCAGGAGCGCCAGAAGAACTGGCTGACCTTCTTGTTCAGGGACACGTCCTTGGTTGCGGTTGCCATAGTGTGTTCCTCCTTAGTCTTCGTCGTCTTCGAGCGGATCGTAGTCGGAATCGACACCGGCGGCTGCATGGGAACCGTTGAACTTGAAGCCCATGAAGACGACAGCCAGGCACACACCGATCAGAGCGACCGCGATGACGGACAGGTTGAGGTAAGCGGCGAGCAGGAAACCGATGAACAGGAACGGAGTCATACCCTTCTTGATCATCATGGTGAGCAGCAGGGCCAAGCCGTAGGCGGTCATGATCTTGGTCGAAACGTTAAGACCAGTGGACAGCCACTCGGGAACCATGTTGACGATGGCCTGAACCAGGTCGGTGCCAACAAAGACGGCGAGGAAGATCGGCAGGAAGTACATGACGGCGTACAGACCGGAGCCGGCGCAGATGTGCATGCGGTAGGCGGTCTTGAACTTTCCGTTATCGATCGCGCTATCTGCCACATGGGTAAGGGCGGCGATGATGGAACGGAACACGATGCCGAGGAGCTGACCCAGGACGGCGACCGGGATGGCGATCGTCATGGCGGTCTCGGCGGAAGCATCGGTCAGGCACGCAAAGGCAGCGGCCACGATGCCGCCCAGGACCATATCGGGCGGAACGGCGGCGCCGACCTGCACCAGGCCCATGGACACGAGCTCGACGGCGGCACCGACGGCAAGGCCGGTGGGCACATCGCCCAACAGCAGACCGACGAGCGTAGCGCCAACGAGGGGCTGCTCGAAGTTAAGACGACCGAGCAGGCGGGAGTCCCACATGCAGAACACGCCGACGAGGCCGACGAGCACCGCACTGATGAACGTATTCATACCCTTCTCCTTTCAGTCAGGCAAAAGCCTGGTTGATTACAGCTTGGCGTCGATGTCGACGCTCTGATACGTAGGGGTCTGCTGGACATAGAGCTTGATGCCCATGTCGAGCAGCTGGTTGACGTCGGCCTTCTGGGTGGCGTCGAGGAAGACGGAGCTGTCCTTGCCGCCGACCTGATCGGCACCGTCGTGGTTGGCGGTGGCGCCCAGGTTGATGGCGTCGAGCTTGTAGCCCTGACAGAACTGCAGCATCTCGGCAGTGTTGCCAAAGACGAACATGACGCGCTCGCCGAGGGTGTTGAGCTTATCCATCTTGGCGAGGGCACGCTCGACGGTGAAGACGTTCAGGCGCACGCCCTGGGGCTTGGCCAGCTTAAGAGCGCCCTTCTTGATGTCATCGTTGGCGGCAGCGTTGTCGACGACGATGATGCGCTCGGCCTGAACCTTGGTGGTCCAAGTAAAGACGACCTGGCCGTGCAGCAGACGGTAGTCAAGACGTGCGAGGACGATCTTGGCGGGACCGGAGCTGTGACGGGACGCCTTGGCCTTCTTGGCGGGAGCCGCGGCGGCCTCGACCGGTGCGTTGGGGTTGGTCAGACCGGTGCGGGCCTCATTGATGAGGGCCGCGAGCTCGGCGCCCTTGACGGGGGCGGGGCTCATAGCAAGCGTGAGCGCCAACGGGATGTTGAAACCGCTGACAACCGTGAACTTCGTGCCGTTCTTGGAAAGCTCGACCATGTTGTTGTTGACCGAGCTGCCGAGCATATCGGTCAGCACATAGACGGTGTCGTCCGCGTTGAACGTGGCGATCATAGCCTCAACCTTATTGGTGATGGGCTCCTTGTCGTCACGAGCAAGCGACACGACGTGGACGTTCGACACGTCGCCGAGAACCATCTCGAGCGTGTCTTTGGCGCCTGCGGCCAGGCCGCCATGAGATGCGAGAATGATCTGATTCATCTTGCCTCCTCCTTTTCGTTATGGTCATTATAACGTCTTATACGTTGCTTATATTGCTAATTAGTATAAAGACCGTTCGCGGGTGAAAATCGACCGTTGACGGGTTTAACGTACTCGAAACGTTGGACTGGGTAGGCCGGCGCTAGCTGGATAACCCCAGGTCAGACCCTGCGCGCAATCCCCTATCGCACGAAGTACCAGGGGCTTTCCTGTACGGTGGGCTCCAGCGCGATGCCGGTGCGCTCCTTAAACAGATCCATGTCCTGCGATTTCTCCGTCCACCACGCGTTGGGCTTAAAGGTCATGCTCTCAACAACATGACCGACAAACACACTGTTGCGCAGCTTGGAGAAGTCGGTGTTCATGATCAGGATGGACGCGAGCACCAGCACGATGCCCAGGACCTTGATCGCGCCGGCGGGCTCAGCGTAGATGCCAATGCCCACCAGTACGGTGACGACCGTCTCGAAAGACATTACGACGGGAACTTTCGACGTCTCGAGCCCCATGGACAGACCCTGCATATATAAGATGTAAGCCACGGCTGTGGGGATGAGTCCAAAGCCAAGGAACAGCAGCAGCAGCTGTGGCGACATTGCCGCGGCGACATCCGGCCACGGAGCCGCGATAGCCGCCATAACCGCACCGCCAAAAACAAAGCCCCAAAACGTGACAGCCAGCGGGTGGACTGTCTTGGTTGCTATCCGGCTAAACACCGCGAGCGACGCACCGCAAAGGCCTGCAATCACGCCCGACGTGACGCCCCAAACCGAAAAATGAAAACCGGAAAGGTCGCCATTGGTCACTGCAAGCACGCAGCCAACGATGTTAAAGACAATGGCGACGAGCTTGTTGGGGGTCACGTCCTCGCGATAAAGCACGCGGCCGAGCACGACGCCAAACACCGGCGAGGTATAGAGCAGCACCGAGGCCGTGGACATGCCCACCTCGCCCATGCACTCGTAATAACAGGTGTTGGCGGCGGCCAAACCGACGATGCCGACAAGCGCACAGGGAACAAGCTCTTTAGGGCTTGCCTTGAACAGGGCCAGCGGACCCTGAGCCACGGTAGACCCCTCACCCGGACGGCAGCCCATAAACATCAGGACCGGCGCCAAGATAAGCGCTCCGACCAACAAGCGAAAGGCAGCCATGCTCTGGGACGAAACGCCCATGGCCGAGATGCCGTTTACAAAGATTCCGATGCTGCCCCACATAAGCGCGGCGATCAGCACCAGCACATAGCCCAGATTGCTCTTCTTCAACGCAGCCTCCTCGGTATTGTTTCCAATATGTTTCACACTACGTTATAGTCGTTATATACATTTTTCAAGACACAAATCGGCGAACGAGGAAATGATTCCCAGGAGTGTCCCCAAGTGCCGGCACAAAAGGAACGTCCCCAAGTGCCGCCCTGGATTCAGTTGCGGTGAAATAGTTCCTGAATAGAGGCTTCAAGCCCCCAAACAGGAACTATTCCACCGCAACTTATGAGGACATTGAGTTGTTAGGTTGCTCTATCCCTAGTAATCGAGTTTCCACATGTAGCGGCGCGTCATGTAGTCCTTGTGGGTGACGGCGGAAAGCGCACGCATGTAGACGTTGTTGAGGATCGGAGCGAAGATCAGGTGGTTGAAGTACTCGCTCACGCTGTCCTTGATGTCGTTGAGGCCGAGCTCCTTGGCGTCGAGCTGATAGACGCGCTCGCCACCGTACTGGTTAACGAAGCGGATGCCGCGCTCGTCGTTGCAGCGGCTGCGGCCGACGCTGATGAGCTGGAACAGCGAGGTGCGCTTGTCCAGGATCTCGAAGGGGCCGTGGAAGAAGTCGCAGGTGTTGATGGTGCAGGAGTCGATCTGCAGCATCTCCTGAACGTTGCAGATGCTAAAGACATAGGCGGCACCAAAGAGCGGGCCCTGAGCCATGACGTTGATGCAGGGCTTGTCGGCGTTCTGCTCGGCCCACTTGGCAGCGAGCGGACGGGTGTACTCGACGGCCTTGCGGTAGATGGGATCGACCAGATCGAAGGCGGCCATAGCGGTCTCGTACTCGGCATAGCCCTCGGTCTGCTGCGTGAGCTCCATGGCGATCATGGTCACGACGGCGGAGTTGGTGCGGCCCATGCAGGACTCGTTGACGGCCAAGCTGTCGTACTGGATCTTGTAGTCGCAGACCTCGGTGAGGCCGGACTCGTCAACATAGATTGCGATGGTGCTGGCGCCGTGGTCCTTGGCGACCTGGGCGGCGACGATGGTCTCCTTGGTGCCGCGCATGGACACGACCACGGCCAGGGTGTTCTCGTTGACGTAGGCAGGGGTTGCGTGCACGAACTCGTTGCTGGTGTAGCTGGAGCTCACGACCTGCGTGGCCTCGTGCTCCATAAAGTACTGGGCAGGATAGTTGCCGCCGTTGGATCCGCCAGCGCCAATCCACACGACGCGCTTGATGCCGCCCTTGTCTGCCTTGTCAGCCAAAACCTGGGAGACGACATCCTTAACCTGTTCCTGAGTAGTCATCGTGCATCAGCCTTTCTTCTCGTTTGATGCTCTCGATGGCATACAAGTTACATACATGTTTTGGTTATGTCGACTAGTTGTATGCTATATTTGTCCTAGAAATTTTGCTGATGCGGTTTTCGATAGCTAGCTACCAGCGGTTTTGTTGTTGTATTGAATACATGCTTAATTAGATACGCATACAAGTTAGATACAGGTTGATCGCATGAACGCTTCGTCTAAAAAGAAACTGGCCCAATACGAGCGCTTGGCGGGTACGCTTCGCGACCGCATCGCCGCCGGCATCTACGCGCGCGGAGACAAGCTGCCGTCCGAGATGGAGCTTATGGACGAATCGGGGCTGTCGCGCAGCACCGTGCGCCACGCCCTTAAGGTGCTCGTTGATGAGGGCCTGGTGCGCACCGAGCGCGGACGTGGTGCCTTTGTGGCCGACACGCCCGCGCTCCATGAGAACAACCTGGTGTTTTCGAGCTATACCAAGCAGGTCGAAGGCCAGGGCATGAAGCCCACCACGCGCACCGTGGACTCGGGCTTTACCAAGGCGGGCGGCAGCATAGCTAAGTTCTTTGATGCCGCCGTGGGCAGCAAGCTCGTCAAACTTGTCCGTCTGCGTTATCTGGACGATGCGCCGCTGTGCCTGGAGACCACCTATCTACCACCGAGCTTTGAGGCACTCATCGATCGCGATATCAACGGTTCGCTCTACGCCACGCTGCGACAGGAGTTCCATCGCGCACCGGCACAGGGGCATAAGACCTTTGAGGTGTGCTACGCCTCGCAAAACGAGGCGTTTTTGCTCAACGTTGAGCGCGGGCAGGCGCTGATCCTAATCACCGACTACGTCTACGACACCGACGGCCGCCCGCTCCACGTCTCCAAGCGCATCCAGCGCACCGACCGCGCAAAATACACCGAGCCCATCGGCTAGCGCACCAAACGAGGCAAACTGTACCTAATGAACGTTTTACCTGCGGTTTTATTAAATCTCAAGCCAGCATGGCACAAATGCCAACATCGCCTGGCAATACGCGCCGTCCAAGCTCAACTGTTCCTGCTCAGAATATCCAGTACCGCAAATCTAAGTGAGTAGACTTTTCGTGACCTGTCGAGCACACCAAAAACTGTCACCTCTGTGACCTGCGGTTTTACTAAGGCAGATACGCCTTGTGCTCGACCTGCGCTAAAAAGTCTACTCACTTAGTTCGAATCGAAGCCAAACGGACCCAAATCGAAGCCAAATTACGCCCATCCGCATCAAAAGACGCGTGAATCCGTACTTCTCGCGGTGGATTGACGCTACAAAGCGGCCAAAATATACCTGTCCCTAAATGGCAGGTTTGGGGAGGTCGGGGAACCAGGTTGGTTTGGGTTGGTTGGGCGTGCGCTCGGCTAGGACCAGCTCCATCCAACACATGTCGTACCAGCGGCCGAACTTTTGGGCGCAGCGGTCGAAGGCGCCCACCAGGCGATACCCCATATGGGCATGGAAGTCCTGGCTGTTGTGCGTCAGGTACTCATCGTCCTTGTCGTGCGGCACGGCGATGAGGGCGCACATGTTGGTGATACCCATCGCGATCAGGCATTGCTTGAGCGCGTCATGCAGCTTGCGGCCCAGCCCGCCGTGGCGCACATCACGCGCCAGGTAGATCGATGTCTCGACCGACCAGTCGTATGCCTCGCGGCTGTTGAGCGGACTCACATAGGCATAGCCTACCGGACGCCCGTCCAGTTCCATCACCAGATACGGATAGCGCTTGAGCGTGCGCTCGATGCGCCCGGCGAACTCCTCAACGCTCGGCACCTCGTATTCGCAGGTAATCGCCGTCTGGCGCACATACGGCTCATAGATGGCAAGCAACGCCGGCGCATCATCGGGCGTCGCCAGACGAATCGTCGGATCGGACATCTCGGTCATACAACCCTTCTCCCTCAAAAACAAAGGCCGCCTTGCGCCAAACCCAAGCGCAAGGCGGCCCCTCGTCATTACATCAGGCTACAGAACCGCCGCCAACGCGTCGATATCCTCCTGCGTCGTGGCCCAGCTGGTGCAAAAGCGCACCACCGTGTGGGTCTCGTCGTACTTTTCCCAGTACTCGATCGCCGCATGCTCGCGAATGCGCGCCATGTCCTCGTTGGGCAGAATCACGAACTGCTGGTTAGTCGGCGTCTCCAAGAAGAACCGGTAGCCGTGCTCGTGCAGCACGCGACGAAGCGTCTGCGCGGTTTCGATCGCCTGTCGACCAATCTCAAAATACAAGCCATCGGTAAAGAGTGCCTCAAACTGCACGCCCGTCAGGCGGCCCTTGGCCAACAGCGCGCCGTGCTGCTTAATACGCGGAATGGGATGTGCCGGAGCGTGCATGCCGCAGAACACCACAGCCTCGCCGCAGAGCGCGCCGCACTTGGTGCCGCCGATGTAGAACACGTCGCACAGCTGCGCCAGCTCGGGCAGGGTAATGTCGCACTCACCGGCCGCCAGTGCATAGGCCAGGCGAGCGCCGTCCACAAATAGCGGAATCTCGCGCTTCTGGCACACCGCGTGAATCGCCGCGAGCTCAGCCCTGGAATACAGCGTGCCGTACTCGGTCGATAGACTCACGTACACGGCGCCCGGGAACACCATGTGCTCATGGCTCTCGTTTTCGTAGAACACCTGGAAATAGTTTTCGAGATCCTCGACGTGCATCTTGCCCTCGTAGCCGGGGATAGTGAGCACCTTGTGACCACCAAACTCGATAGCGCCCGCCTCGTGCCCGGCGACGTGGCCGGTCTCGGCGGCAACGACGCCCTCGTAGGGCGCAAGCAGCATGTCGATCACCGTCGCGTTGGCCTGCGTGCCGCCCACCAGAAAAAACACGTCGGCATCGGGGGCCTGACAGGCCTCGCGGATAAGCTGCTTGGCACGCTCGGTGTGCGCATCGGTACCGTAGCCGGGCTGCGGCTCCATGTTGGTGTCGACGAGCGCCTGCAGCACTGCCGGATGTGCGCCGTGGGAATAGTCGTTGTTAAACGCGAGCATGGCAATCCTCTCTTACCGGGTATCGGCCAGATGATTCAAACGGAGCTATTGTACGCCGTTGGGATAGGCAATGCGCGCGGCAAGGCACTCAAGCGCCAGCACCAGGGCAAAGCCGCAGCTCACGTCACTCAAAAAATGCGCTCCGATCACGATGCGGCCAAAGGCGACGAGCGCCGCGACCACAGCCGCCGTCCAAAAGACCACCCGACGGCGCGAGGGCTTTTCCTTAAAGGCCACCGCGGGAAGTCCGGCGAGCATAAGACCCATCGCCGCATGCGCGGTGTGCCCGCTCGCGAACGACTTAAAGCCGTCCTTGATTACGCCGGCGGCGATATAGGTCCACTTGTCGGGATTGCCGATCACCCACCACGGCTGAAAATTGAGCCCCGGCGTGACCTCGATCACGCGCATGCGCGGGCGCGACCACAGCGGCTTGACGATCACGTTGAGGATGATGGCCTGAGCGACCCACACGGCAAGCACCATCAACGCCCAGCGTGTGAGCTCGTCGGGCTCGGTCGTGCGCGTGAGGCGATAGACGATAAGGTTGGCGACGATGACCAGCACAAACGTCAGCACCAACTGAGCCGCGATGAGTTTGCCGCCAACCCTCAGGGACGAAACGATCTCGTAGCCGGTCAGGCCAACGTTGACGAGGATGCCGAGCACAGCGAGCCATTTGCTCCCCCTGGAGTCGGGACGCACCGCGCGCACGAGCATAACGCCCGCGATGCTCGCCGTCAGCTCGAACGGCAGCTCGCCGGCGGCCTCGATAAAGCGACCGTACATGCTGCCGATATTGAACAGCGCGCTCGAGATCTGATAATCGAAGAAACTGCCCACGCCCAGACAAAGACACAGGACAACCGCGATAATGGCGGCATCTTTCTTATAGATGTACCCGAACATGCTTTCCTTTCGATGGGGCTGGAATCAACCTGCAACGTGGCGGGACAAAGACAACTTCATCCCGCCACGCCCCCTACTTGTTAGTCGTCGTCGCTAGCGCCCAGCTGTTGCAGCAGCATGAGCGCCGCGGCCACCGGGCCGGTGCCGTCGTTGGCGTCGAGGCCGCGGCCCAGGCCGCTGCCCGCGCCGGCGCCCGCCTTGTAGGGCACCGACAGCTTGCGGCTCTTGGGAAAGTTCACCGCGCCATAGCGATTCTTGAACTCAAAGGCTACCTTCTTGGGAACGTCAACCCCCAGGAAGGTAATGCGCCCACCGCTGAGCGTGACACTCTCGAGCCCCAGGCGCTCGCCGCGGATACGGATACGCGCGCGATTGAACAGGTTGAGCCCCGCCAACGGCAGCTCACCGTGCGCGGCCTCGGTCTCCTCCTGCACCTCGTCGACACTCTCCAGGTCCTCAGCCGCCGCGAGCTTGCGGTACACGAGCACGCGCTGGTCCACCGCCGGCATGTACTCCTCGGACAAGAAGTAGTCGGCCGGCAGGTTGATGCCCACGCTCGCCGCCTCCACGCCGGCATCGTCGTCGCCGCGCGCCTCGGCCACGGCCTGTCCCAGCATCTGCGTAAACAGGTCAAAGCCCACACTCGACAGGTTACCGTGCTGCTCGGCTCCCATAAGCGAGCCGGCGCCGCGAATCTCCAGATCGCGCATGGCGATGCGCATGCCGCTGCCCAGGTCTTGGAACTCGGAAAGTGCAGTCAGGCGTGCCGTGGCCTCCTCGGTAAGCGGCAGCTCGCCCGGGAACATAAAGTACGCATAGGCCTGCGTGGCAGAGCGACCCACACGGCCCTTGAGCTGGTAGAGCTGTGCCAGACCCAGACGCTGCGAGTCCTCGATGATGAGCGTGTTGGCGGTCGCGTTATCGATACCGCTCTCCACGATGGTCGTGGCGATAAGCACGTCGATCTTCTTGGTCGCGAACTCGATCATCACGTCCTCGACCTCGCGCGGGCTCATCTTGCCGTGTGCCACGCCCACGCGCGCCTCGGGCGCGGCCTCGTGCACGCGCGCCACGGCATCGTCGATGGTCTTGACGCGGTTGGACACGTAATACACCTGACCGCCGCGGCCCACCTCCAGGCGAATCGCCGCACTCACCACGTCGGGGTCGTACTCCCCCACGTGCACGATCACGGGACGACGCCCGGTCGGCGGCGTGGTGATCAGGCTCATGTCGCGCACGCCACTCGTGGCCATCTGCATGGTTCGCGGAATAGGCGTTGCCGAGAGTGTGAGCACGTCGATTTGCTCGCGCAGGTTTTTGAGCTGCTCCTTGTGCTGCACACCAAAGCGCTGCTCTTCGTCGATGATCACCAGGCCCAGGTTCTTGGGGTTCACATCGGCCGAAAGCAGACGATGCGTGCCGATGAGCACGTCTATCGTGCCCTCGGCAAACGCCTTGAGCGCGCGCTTTTGCTGCGCCGGGGTACGGAAGCGGCTGAGCACCTCGACCTCCAGGCCAAACGGGGCAAAGCGCTCAAAGAATGTCTCGTAGTGCTGTTGGGCCAGAATGGTCGTGGGGCAGAGCACCATGACCTGGCGGCCGGAGTCCACGCACTTAAACGCCGCGCGCAGGGCGACCTCGGTCTTGCCAAAGCCCACGTCGCCGCACAGCAGGCGGTCCATGGGCTTGGGCGCCTCCATGTCGGCCTTGATGTCGGCGATAGCCTCCAGCTGGTCGCGTGTCTCGTCGTAGGGGAAGCTCTCCTCCATCTCGATCTGCTCGGGCGTATCGGGCGGACAAGCGATACCGGTAATCGACGAGCGGCGCGTATACAGGTCAACCAGGTCAAACGCCAGCTTTTTGGCGTTCTTGCGCGCCTTGTTGGTAGCACGCGTCCAGTCGGCGGTGTTGAGCCTGGTCAGGCGCGGCTTGTCGCCGTCGGGGCCAACATAGCGCGTGATGCGGTCGACCTGCTCGAGCGGCACGTAGAGCTTGTCGCCATCGGCATATTCCAGCAAAAAGTAGTCGCGTTCCTTGCCGCCCACTTCCTGGCGCGCGATCTCGCTAAAGAGCGCGATACCGTGAGTGGCGTGCACCACGTAGTCGCCCGGTTTAAATGGGAAGGTGATCTGCGTAATGTCAACCTTGCGGCGGCTGCGCGCGCGGTTGGCATCCATGCGGGCGTTGAGGTCGGCAATCGAGAATACGGCCAGGTTGGCATCGGGCACCACCACGCCCTGCGGCAGGGCAGCGTCCACAAAGGTCACGCGCCCGCGCGAGATGGTGGGCACGGCGGCGCCGGCGGCAGCCTGGGCGGCACCCGCCTCGAGCGAGCGGGCGTTGAGCGCATCGGCCTTACGCTCGCGAATGGAAGCATGGGCCTCCTGGCGTGCGGCACGGTCGGCGGAATCCGCCGCTGCCACGCGCACGCGGTCGCCGATAGCGCCGGCATTTTCGGGCGCGGCGGTCAGCGATTCCTCAAAGGTAATGCCCTCGTCGCCAAAGGTGAGCTCCATCGACTCGCGCGCACCGCGGTCGGGGATGGCAAACACGCAGGCATAGCGCTTGCCCACGACCTCCTGGATGCGCGTCATAAAGCGATTGTCCGAGCCCGCAATGGCCGGCTGCTCAATCTTGAGCTCTGCCGTCACCGCACCGCCGGCACGGATGAGGCTCACATAGTTCAGGCGCTGCTGAGCACCAAAATCGAGCTGCTGGGCACGCACATACAGGCCGTCCAGACGGTCGACCCCCGCCTCGCCGGCACGTGCCTCGATATCCTCGTAGGCGCGCAGGCAATCGTCGAACAGCGAGCGCGGCTCGGACAGCACTACGAGCGCTTTGCCGCTCACATGCGAAAGCGGGCTCACGGTCTGGCCGTACATCACCGGCAAAAAGCGGTCGAGCTCAGGCGTGACGATGCGCGCATCCACCATCTCGAGCAGCGCCGCCAACTTGCTGTCGTCCTGGCTGGCGCGGTAGAGCGCCACATGCATGTTGTGAACGGCCTCGTCGGTAAGCGCCAGCTCGCGACAGGGGAAGATCTCGATGCTGTCCTCGTTGCCGATGGTCTGGCCCGTTGAACTCACCATGCGGCGGATGCGGTCGATCTCGTCGCCAAAAAACTCAATGCGCACGGGCGCCTTTTCCTGCGCGGGAAACACCTCGACGGTGTCGCCGTGCACGCGGAACAGGCCGGGCGCGTCGGCAGCGCCGGCATTGGTGTAGCCCATGCCCACCAGGCGCCGCGGCACCTCGTCAAAAGGAATCTCCTCGCCCACCGCGAAGGTCGTGGACTCCCAGTAGCGGCTCTCGACTGGCGGCACGCAACGCAGCAGCGCGCGGGCCGAGGCGACCATGATGCAGTTGTCGCCGCGCACGATGCGCCCGAGTGCCTCGCAGCGCTGGGCTACCACGGCGTCGTCGGGCGCCTGCTCGCGCCAAGGGTAGTCCTTGCGCTCGGGAAAGCGGCACACGTGCGCCAGGCCCACATAGGCGGCCAGACTGCGTGCGGCGCGATCGGCCGCATCCTCGCCACTCACGATGTAGACCGTGGGGCGCGGACGACGCGCAAACTGGGCGGCGGCCATAAGCGTTCGGCCCGACTGAGACACGGCCAGCGTCACGTCCTCGCCAGAATCGAGCCCGGCCTCGACGGTCTGCAGCGCCTCGGCAGTGTAGAGCTGCGCGGCTATACGGTGAATGAGCATGCTGTTCCTCCGGCATTGCAACGCCAAAAGCCCGCCGAGGCAAGCTCGGCGGGTCGTTCGTCAAATTCGTTGCCTGTCATGGTAGCGCATGGAGAGGACTCCAGCTCAAGCGTACGCCCAGCCCCGCAACAAAAACGCCAGATAGAACTGGACTCGCCGGCTTCGCCAAAATCTCCCCGTCACGTCAAACGCCGCAACCACGGAAGGCTCCCCAAGAAACGGCTATTCCTCAAAAAAGCTCGCAACGTTCAAACGGCTCGTCCACTCTCCTATGGTGTTGGCAAAGCCCACACGTGTGTACACGCCTGCAAAACGGCCGCGATACAGATACAAGCCTTCCATATTAGAAGCGGGCGCAAAACCAAGATCATCCACAAGTCCTTTGGGCGCCTCTCCTCGATGCGGCCCATCGACAAGCGTTCCGCGCAAGCAGGGAGTCTGATACTGCTGAGCATACTCCTGTACAATCGCCCCAGCGGCCGCAGCACGAGTAAGCACCTGGGACCATTCCTGTTCCGTGGCATCCAAACCAGCGACAACGCCAACCGCATTGTAGCCGCCGCACGGCTTGACGATCCATCGGTCCTTTTCGGCAAATCTCGACAACTGGGTGCTTTCGTCCAAAATCTCGGTATAGGGCACATGCTCCCGTACAAACGATTGCTCCTCCGGGCTCAACAAGGACTGCCCGGCTCGAGACCACAGAAATGCAAATACGGTCTTAGTCGCACACGGCCACGTTCTAAATCCCCCGACGATGCACGCAATCCCTTCTTGAGCCGCCTCAATTAAGGCCGAGCGTCCATCGCACGGCTTATCCCACAACTCGCCGGTCACCGCGCGCCGCCAGACGCAATCAATAGGACCAGCGGCATCGCACAGGCACCTAGCACCGCTTTCGCCTTCGCCAATCCGCAGGTCGCGCACATCCGCAAAGCGTGCGGCTACACCCCGCCGCCTCATAAGGTCGACAAAATGAGCCGCATCTTCCGAGTCGATGCTTTCCGAATAGTCGACGATTGCCACCGAAGCGGGACATTTCTTTGATTGCGGCGCATAGAGCCCCTCGTCAACGCGGGCCCCGTCGTCCAATCGT
Organism: Collinsella sp.; assembly: GCA_046995905.1. Taxonomy (GTDB): domain Bacteria; phylum Actinomycetota; class Coriobacteriia; order Coriobacteriales; family Coriobacteriaceae; genus Collinsella. The sequence goes on along the minus strand of JBKXET010000001.1, from coordinate 488,814 downwards.
GCACTATCCTCGGTGCGGCGAGGATGGGCCAGCTTCCACTCTGCATAGGTCTCAAACAATGCATCTATCCAGTCGTCGCACAAATCGTACTGCCGAAAGCCGGGGTGGTCGGATGCAAACTCCTCAAAGGAAGGCGTCGTTCGCACTGCCTGACAGACCGCATCGGTCACTACCATTCCGGCACTGCCGTCGGTATTGAGCTCGCAAAACGTATACGAACCGGTGTCCTCGTCAAGAAAGATATCAACGCGCGCAAGGGGGATCTGGCAATCATAGCCGGCATCCATAGCGCACAGGTCAGCAAAAGCCGGATCCATGCGAAACCACGCGCGCACGGAGGCATCGGAACAAAACGCCCGCGTCACCTTGTCCATAATGCCGTACATGCGCTCGGACGCCTCCTTAAGAAGCGCCGTCATATCCTTGTCGAATATCTTTGGCGTCAGAGCCCAGGGCGCAGGGTCGCCATGGTAGAGCGCATGGGTTTGAGACAAGTATTCGTCGCCTTTGCGACGACCAGGCAGGTCGCCTTCGCGCGTGCGCACGATGCGTTCAAAATAATCTTCGAGCTCTCGCGTCTTCGATATTGCCACGTTACCCTCCATTGCTTGATTTTTTGCTCATGCTACGCCAGCACGCCACGACTTCGGCGCGCTTGAATAGGCTTCTAAATTAGCAACACATTTTTGCATGGGGCGGCATGAGGCAACATATACTCCTGCTCAAGCGTACGCCCAGCCCCGCAACAAAAACGCCAGACGGGCAAGCCGCCTGGCGCTATCAGAGTGAGCTATACGCCGAGTCTAATCGTAGACGCCCATTTTAAGCAGCATGAAGGTCGGGATGCCGTCACCCTGCGCGACGCGGACCGTGCAAGTCTCGGTACGGCCCATGGATGCGTCCGCTTGAATTGCGGCGATGAACTGGTTCTTTGGCAGGCCGTAGGTGCTCTCGGGGATGTCGGAAGGAAGTAACATGCCGCCAGCACTGTAGACCTCATAGGTGAGCTCGTAAATGTTGTCGCCAAGGTCAGTCGTGCCCGTAACGATGGCACACGGTGGGTTGTAATTTCCCTGGCCATATTCCTGTTTCAGATACAAGTACCCGTCATGCGCTTCGGCCGAATCAGGAATCGCCTGCCCCTCCGGCGTTCTGTCATAAGTCATATCGGCATCGGAAAGCGTCAGACCCGTCAAGCGATTGAGTTCCCTATTGATCACATCAGTCGCCACACGCTGGCTATTACCGTTGTCATAGTCGCCTTTCTCGATTCGATACGGCGCGTTGTCAATAAAATGGCACCAGATAAACTTAACCAGCTTGTATTTCTCGTCATCAGAAAGTCCGTCAGTCGAATCGAAGCCGCCCGTCTGATACCAGTCCCGATCGAAGTGCTCCTCCGTAAAGTTCGACAGGAACAGGTTTGCGGCGGCATAGGTTGCCTGGTCGTTAAGGTCGACTTTTACGCTGCTGCTCGTCTGCTCGGTCTCTTCCGGCTCTTCTTGCTCATCGGCAGGCTTCTCCTTGGCGCTTCCCTTGTCCTTGTGCTCGGCTGAACCCTCGTCGGACCCCAGTACCGTAATCTGCGATGAGTTGCCCTGCCCAAGCGGACCCAGCACGCCGGTCAGCGCCAGAGCGGCACCGCCGGCAACGAGCACGCCTACCACGCACATGCCGACAATCACCGCGCGCTTATGTGACTTCTTCTGCACGGGAGGCATCCCTGCCGCCGGCATCGATGCGGGCTCAGCAGGCGCGGCCGCCGGAGAAGCGGCGCCCATGCGTGCCCCGCAGTTCGTGCAAAAATCGGTTCCGTCGGGCATCTCGGATCCACACTTGGTGCAAAACATATTCGGGCATCCCCTCACAACAAACGGCATCTGTCGCCATCATATTGAGCCATCGCAGCCCAAATGTGTTGCGCAACATTGGTCGCCGTCTTCGGGTGCCGGCAAAACGTGTCGGGCCCTACCCCGTCACGCGCACGCTGGGGCAAAGGTCTGCCAGCGGGCACTCGTCGCACTTGGGCTTGCGGGCATCGCAAATCTCGCGGCCAAAGGTAATCCACTGGTGATTGACCGACTCCCAATACTCGTGCGGCAAAATCTTGAGCAGATCCTGCTCGGTCTTGAGTGGCTCTTTGGCGTGCGTCTTGGGACTCAGCATCAGGCGGTGCGCGATGCGGTTGACGTGCGTATCCACCGCGATGCCTTCTACGATGCCGTACCCCACGTTGAGCACGATGTTCGCCGTCTTGCGCCCCACGCCCGGCAGCTTTACAAGCTCCTTCATGTCGGCCGGCACCTCGCCGCCGTAATCGGCGACGATCATCTGCGCGGCCTCCACGGCATGCTTGGCCTTACTCTTATAAAAGCCGAGTGACTTAATGGTGTCCGCCACGTCTGTCACGCTTGCTCCGGCCATGGCCTCGGGCGTGGGCCACTGGGCAAACAGTTGGGGTGTCACCTTGTTGACCTGCGCGTCGGTCGTCTGAGCCGAGAGCAGTACCGCAATGAGCAGCCTAAAGGGATTCTCGTGGTCCAAGAAGCACTCGACCGGGCCATAGCGACGGTTAAGGCGCTCGCACACCTCGATGGCGCGCTCGCGTTTGGCGGCATTGGTCTCGCGTGGCATAACGACTCCTCGGCTCGGCAGAAACATAACTTCACGGAAACGATTGTCCCACGTACGGGGGCCTTAAGCCTCCAAAAATGCGCCGGTCTGGCGGCTCCACAGGCTTGCGTATTCGCCGCCCGCCTCGACAAGCTGCGCATGTGTGCCGCCCTCGACAATCTCACCGTCCGCCAACACCACGATGCGGTCGAGCGCCGCCACGGTGGACAGGCGATGCGCCACCACAATGGAGGTGCGCCCGCGCATCAGGTTCTCGAGCGCCTCCTGCACCAACGCCTCGGACTCGCTGTCCAGGGCAGACGTCGCCTCGTCGAGCACCAGAATCGGCGCGTCAGTGAGAATGGCGCGGGCGATGGCCACGCGCTGGCGTTGGCCGCCCGAAAGCTTGACGCCGCGCTCGCCCACCATGGTGTCAAAGCCACAGGGCAGGCGATCGATAAATTCCAGGGCGTTGGCCAGGCGCGCAGCCTCGCGGATCCGCTCGTCGGTAGCGTCGGGGCGGCCGTAGGCGATATTCTCGCGAATGGAGCGGTGGAACAGCAGCGCCTCTTGCGGCACGTAGGCAACCTGACGGCGCAGGCTCTGCTGCGTGCAGCGCGAGACGTCCTGGCCGTCCACGAGCACGCGGCCGCCCTGCACGTCGTCCAGGCGCAACAACAGCTTGGTGAGCGTCGTCTTGCCCGAGCCCGATTTGCCCACCAGACCCACGCGCTGGCCCGCCGCCACATGGAGCGTCAGATCGTTGAACACGCTCTCGCCTGCCGCGGCGTCACGGTATGCAAAGCTCAAGTGCTCAAAATCAATCGCGCCCTCGGTCACTTTGAGCTCGGGGGCATTCTCGTCGTCTGCCACCAGACACGGCTCGTCCAGCACGCGCGCCATCTCGGCCGCATCGCCCAGCGCACGGTTGATGCGCTGCATCATGGAGCTCACGTAGTTCAGACGCATAGTGAGGTTATACGTATAGGTAAAGATCATGACGAGCGTGCCGGCCGAGATGCCAAACCACGCGTTGCCGCCCGCGACGAACACACTCACCACGGCCATGGTAATGACGATAAGGCCCGAGGTCGTAAAGTTGCGCTGCATCATGGCGTGCATCGAAACCGTTTCGGCATCGCGCGCGGCGCGGTCGGCGGTATCGAATAGGTCGCGCTCAAAGTCCTCGCGCCCGCAGGTTTTGACGGCCAGGATGTTTGTGACCGCGTCGGACAGCACGCCCGACAGCTTGTTCTGAGCGGCGGACGTCGCGGCCGAAAGCGGCATGATGCGCTTGTACATAAGCCAGACAAACGCAATGTAGACGACCATGATGCCCACCAGGATCACGGTAAACGTCGGCACCACCGGGGCGAGCGCCGCCACTGTGCAGACAACCGAGGTGATGGTGGGAATGAGCGAATACACCGTCACGTCCACCAGACCCGTGTAGCCGCTCATAAAACGACTCGTCTGGCTCACAAGCGATCCGCCAAAGCGACTGGTGTGGAATGTCATGGATTGATTGGAGAGCGTGTCAAAGCACAGGCGCGCCAGGTGATAGTTGCCCGCAATCTCGAGCTTGTAGACGGTGTAGTCCTGCAGCTTGGAGAGGATCTGGCCTACCAGATTAACGAGCACGAGCGCCAGAATGTAGGGGCCAAAGACCTCAAGCACCTGGTCGCCCGCCACGGGGCCGGCCTGGACGCGGTCGACGATAAGGGCCATCACGTAGGTGTTGGCAAACGTAAGCAAAAAGATGTAGCCCGCCGACGAGAACACCGAGAGAAAGACGATCAACGGCTGTGTGCGCGTGACGTCCCAAAAACGCTGCAGCGTGCGGCGCACGGTGGAGCGTTTGAGCGGACTGGTGCTTCTCTGAGACATGGGCTTCCTTTCGCATCTGATAGGACGAAACGCCATTGTTGCACACCGAAGTGCGCTTCAGGCACGCACGACGCGAAAAGCGCCCGCGCCCCGCTTTTACGCCGGCGCCCCGCCGTCCGTTGCGACTAGTCCTCGTCTTCCTGGCCCGCGAGTAAGCCCGCGGACTCCAAGCCCAAAATCTCGTCGGCCTCCCGCGCGTCTTCCAGCGCGTCGATGTCCTTGAGCTTGCGCTCCATAACGTTGGTGCGTGTGGTGATAATGCCCTCGACCGTTTTACCCGCGGTCTCGATCTGCTGCTGGGCGCGGCGGAGCGCCTTTTGATAGCGTGGCAGTTCGGCCTTGACGGCAGAAAGTACGCGCAGCACGTCATCGGTGCGTTTTTGCAACTTAAACGTCTGGTAGCTCATCTGCAGACTGTTGAGGATGGCCGCCATGGTGCTGGGGCCGGCAACATTGACGTGATAGTCGCGGCCCAGGGTCTCGATAAGCCCGGGGCGGCTGACGACCTCGGCGTACAGGCCCTCAAACGGCACGAACATAATGCCAAAGTTGGTCGTCGCGGGCACGCTCAGGTACTTCTCACAGATGTCCTTTGCCTCGCGTTTCACCATCGCATCGAGCGTCTTGCGCGCAGCGGCGACGGCCTCCGCGTCGCCCGACTCCTGGGCATCGAGCAGATGCTCGTACGCGTCGCCCGGGAATTTGGAGTCGATCGGCAGCAGCACGGGATCGCCCTCGTCTACCGGCAGCTTGACGGCAAACTCAACACGCTCCGAGGCGCCGGGCTTTGTGGCCACGTTTTCCAGATACTGATCGGACGTGAGGATGTCCGCCAGAATCGCGCCCAGCTGCACCTCGCCCAAAATGCCGCGCGCCTTCACATTGCCCAGCACGCGCTTAAGGTCTCCCACGCCGGTGGCGATAGATTGCATATCGCCCAGGCCCTTGTACACGGCCTCGAGCTGGTCGCTCACTTGCTTAAACGATGCAGACAGGCGATCGTTGAGCGTACGGGAAAGCTTCTCGTCCACCGTCGCGCGCATCTGGTCGAGCTGAACGTTGTTGTCCTTGCGGATAGCGCCCAGCTGGGCATCGACCGTCTCGCGCACCTTGTCCAGGCGGTGCTCGATGCCCTCGCGGTTGGCGCCAAGCTGTTGAGCCGTCTCACGGCGCAGGTCATCCATACGGTCGCCGGCCTGCGAGAACTCGCGCGCAATGGTCAGGTAGCGCTGCTGCTCCACGGCCGCATCGGTTGTCTGCTGCTGCGCGATGGCATTTGCCGTGCGGCGGGTTTCTGCCAGCGCGACGTTGAGGGCATCGAGCGCGCTGTTGGCCTGCTCGAGCGCAGCCAGCATCTCTACCCCGCTATCGCCGCGCTCCCGCAGCTCGGCGCGAAGGCCCTTAAGCTGCAGGGCGCAAGCCACAGCAACCCCCACCGCCACCAAGGCGATCACAACAAGCACAATATCAATAGCAGACATAAACTCCGCCCAACAAACCCAATCGAGCACCAATCAAAACCGCGATCAATCTTACCCCGCCATACGCACCGGGCGCCCGGCCCCTTCTTGGGCGCCCCTCTCCTCCGCATATTCCATAATGCGGCGCGCCGTCTCCCTGCTCACCTTTGAGTCATCACCGGCTAAATATGCGTACACGTTTCCCTTATTCAGATTCAAATCGCGGCAGAGACCGTAGCGCGTTACACCCGATTCCTCTAGCGCTCCCAACGTTCTTTTTCGCATCAGGGCGTTGATTCTTCTGTCCGCCACTGGCTTTTCCTTCACCGCTCTATACGCACGCCAAACGTTGGCATAACGATTAGGAAGTTTGTCCTCGGCGCATAGAGATGCCAGGCTACCCGTTTGGGCGTACAAGGACAAAACGCCTCGGTAACCCTCTTCCATCCACGAACCCTCGGATAAGCCCAGAACGTATTCGGCTTTACCCTGTGCCAAAGCGAGCAAAAACAGGGGCTCCGCCACGCGCGGCGCAACCGTCGTCGCTTGCTTAACCAGTTTTCTAAAACTGAGCGACTGCTGTCCGGATAGCTCTCGGCAATAGCCTTTTAAGAATCCCTCAAAGGTCAGATTCAACCGAGCACCTCCTTTTTGTATTGGCTGTATGCGCAGACCATCTCTTGATAACTCCGCTCCGAAGGCGACGACGCCAGCGCCTCGCCCTCGTCGAATATAAGCCGTTCGAGCAGTCCCCAATCAAGTCGGTCGACGAATGCCTGGCTATGAAGATCGATGATGTCGTTCGGACGACAGGCATAGAGCTTCATTACCGCCAGGTCCTCCAAGGATGGCGTAAAGTACCTGATAAAGCGCGCCCCAATATCCAAGGGAATCAAACGATCTCCGTAATTGAACGGCATCTGATTACAATATGCCACCGCCATACCATTCACCTCGGGGTATCGAGCTATGATCTCGCGGAGGCACCTATCTGCCTCAAACACATCAATGTCATGTGTAACCGAACGATTCGTCACATCGTTTAGCATGAAGGCGCTTCCTCCCACCAATACAACGTTCGGCCTGTCGTCTCTTGGACCTATTTCCAGCTCCGCCTCTTCGTCAATGCCCAAAAGAGTCTGCTCTAAATCCTGCTTATACATAGCAAATCCTATTATTATTTATCTTCAATAATACTATTCAGTCGCACGACAGGACCCACAGGATGCAAGAATTCTGCTCGTGGCGATAATTCGTACACCCTGGAAGTCCTAATGTGACAAACGCTAACTCTCCCAGCCGGCGCGGATGGTTGTTGCGACATCGCCTAGGCGCTGGCCCAGGGCCGCTAGATGCTGGAGCACCTCATTGGGCGAGGCACCGTTGAGAATGCACGTGAGGGCATATGAGGCCAAGAAGATTGCCGCAAGTCCTAGCGGAATGAGCACGATCATCGCCAATGTGCGCAGGCGCTGGCCCACGCGGCGACGACGCGCACGACGCTTGTCGAACGCGAGCTCCTGCGCATATGAATCTTGCTGTACGGAATAGGCCTCTGGTGCCGATTCGCACCCGGGCACGGCTGCAGGTACAGCAGCGGGCACGACGTTTTGCGCAAAGGGCTGGGCTGCCGCCCCTTGCATTTGCATCTCTATAAGCCGTTGCTGTTGGCGCAACATGCGCTCGGCTTGTTGCTGCGGAGTCTCAAGAAACAGATCCATGCTGGCCTCCAAAATCGGAGCATTCGACGCTTACGACCAGCATCCCGCACCGCCATGACCGCGACAACGCAATCGCCGGCAATAGCCACAAAGTTTCTTTTGCTCAAAAGCTGTCGAAAAGCTCAACAACTCCCCTACCAGCACTTTCTCTGAGCTTTTTTCGCCAACAATCTTTTGGCCTTCCACCCTTACGCCAACTGACCAAAATCTAACCAATAGCTTGACGAAAATTGTGGAGACCGGGACCCCACACAAAAAGTGCCGCCCCAAAGGGGCGGCACACAAACTTATTATCAGCTTTTCTGTAACGAGCATGCGACGACTCAACGCCGGGGCGCAGGGCGGGGAAACCTTTGCCTCGCGCGACCCTGCGAAGCCGTGAGCGAGAGGGGAAGGTTTCCCCGCCCTGCGCCCCGTGGTCGGTGAGAACAGACTACATGCCCGCGAGACCGCGGGCGGCGGTGGCGCACATAAATGCCAAGACGAGAATCACGAGCGACCCGGCGATGTCTGCCAGCACGCCCATTACGCGGCGCTCAAACAGCCAACTCTCAAAGTGCGGGGCAACGTTGCGCCAAACACGCCACAGCAAGATGCCCATACCGATGACGCCCGGGATATTGAGCAGTAGGATCTCGGAGCACAAAAGACCGATCAGGTTGCCGGCGGCAAAGCCCGCATCGCCCTCGCAGTATTTGCGATAAATCATGTACAGCATGTACGCCACAAACGGCTGCAGGCACGCAGAAATAAACGTGACCACCATCGAGGGCTCCTGCGAAAAGACCTCGGTGAGCTTATCCACGCTCGTGGCATCCTTAGAGGCCAGGAACAGGCCAATGACCACCACAGGCACCACGCCCAAGATGACCTCGACCATCGTAAACAGCTTGGCGGTCAAGTCCTCACTAGCCGAATTCAAATGGGGCGCCCACTCAGGATGAGCATGCGCACCGACCTTCTTGCCCTTCTCAGCACGATTGGCCTTTTCACCCTCGGCAACCCGACGACCAGGATCCTTGCGAGTTCCCGCCGCAGCAACCCGAGCCCGAGACTTCTTACCCATAACCAACACCTCACAAGAGGAAACGAATAGCCAACGCTACCCAGTGTACCCTCTAAGCAACGTCACCGCCCCAACCGGCCCCCACAAAAACGTGCCGCCCCATAAGGGGCGGCACACAAACTTTTTTATCAGCTTTTCTGTAGCGAGCACGCGACGACCCAAAGCGGGCCGGGAGGGCCGGACTACCTTCCCTCAACGCGACCCTGCGAAGCCGTGAGCGAGGAGGGAAGGTAGTCCGGCCCTCCCGGCCCAGCTCACGCTAGCGCCAAGCGCTAGTAGTTCACCACCTGCTCCTCAAAGTACGCCTTCGGGTGGTTACACACCGGGCACACCTCAGGCGCCTCGGCACCAACGTGCAGGTGCCCGCAGTTCAGGCACTTCCACACCTTCACGCCCTCGCGCTCAAACACCTCGCCCGACTCGATGCGCTCGACGAGTTTGTTGTAGCGCTCCTCGTGGGCCTTCTCGACGGCGGCGACACCACGGAACTTTGCGGCAATCTCGGCAAAGCCCTCCTCCTCGGCGGTCTTGGCAAACTCATCGTACATCGTGGTCCACTCGTAGTTCTCTCCTGCGGCGGCATCGCGCAGATTGTCCAGGGTATCGGGGACGACGCCGTCGTGCAGATACTTAAACCACAGCTTGGCGTGCTCGGACTCGTTGCCTGCGGTCTCGGCAAAGATATTCGAAATCTGAACGTAGCCGTCCTTTTTGGCCTTGGATGCATAGTAGCGATACTTGGTGTGTGCCTGGGACTCACCGGCAAAAGCGGTCTCGAGGTTCTTCTTGGTTTGGGAATTCTCAAAATCCATAGGTGTACTTCCCTTCAACACGTGCCGCCCATAGGCTTTGAGCGGCCTTGTCTTTAGGATGCCCTCAAGCCGCGAATTTAAACCTTACAATCCCGTTCTTCAGATTTGAGCGGGCTACACACTCAACCAACGATCGTCCTCGGCTCGGCAAAAGCCCTCGCGCTCCAGATCGGCAAGAATGCTTGCGACCAGCTCGCGCTCGACCGGCTCTCGGCCGGCTGCCGTCTCCATCTCGTTAACGCCTGCAACGGCTTCATCGAGCGTAATACCTGCCGGTTGTCCATCGCGCGCCGCCAGCAGCATGCGCACAATGTGGGCGCGCTTTTGGCGACGCGAGCCCTCAAACTTGGACTGACGACTATAGCCCGCCGAGCGCCTGGACGGATTGGGCAACGTCTTTTTTAGATATGCACCGTAATCTAGCAACGCGTAATACCACGCGCGCGGCGTGTCGGCATCATCGAGCGGCACGGCAAAGGGAGCGATCTCGTCGGGCGCCGCACCGGGGGCCGCCGGACAGGCCGCCTGAATCAGCGGCACCAGCTCGCGATCGGGAACAGCCGGTACATCGGGAAAGAAGTGATGCAGAAAGACCGTGCGCACGTTGGTCTCCAGATACACGCCCGGAAGATCAAACGCAAACGACCGGATACCCTGCGCCGTTGCCGGGCCAATACCAGGCAGAGCGACCAAGTCACGCGTCTCACGCGGAAACTCCCCACCCCAATCCTCTACGACCCGTTGAGCGGCCCCGTGAAGCGCCAGAGCACGTCGGTTGTAGCCCATCCCCTGCCAAGCGTCCAAAACATCCGAAGGCGCAGCCTGGGCAAGCGCCTGCACGGTCGGAAAGCGATCGAGCCACGCCGGCATACGCGTCTCCACGCGTGGCACCTGCGTCTGCTGTAGCATGACCTCGGAGAGCCAGATGATGTACGGATTGCGTGTGCGGCGCCACGGAAGGTCGCGATAACGCAGGACCCCTTCCGAACGAATCATCGAACGAAAGGGGTCCTGAATCATGGCTATGCTCCTTATGCGGCGCTATTCCTCCCGGTAAGCGCACGCGCAGGTGGCGTACTCGGGAAACGCTTCGCGGTCGGCGAACTTGGGATCGACGGCCGGGAACTGGCGGTGAGCGACGATGTCGCCGAGCGAAACGGAATCGAGGTAGTCGCGCATCAACGCCTGGGCTCCGGCCCACAGGGGATGATAGCAGCACGTGCCCATGCGCGCACAGTCACCATCGGGCGCGGTGCAATCGTTCATAACCATGGGGCCCTGAACGGCTTCTACGACCTGGCGGATGGTAACGTCGTCCGGGCTGACCTTGAGGCGCATACCGCCGTGGACTCCACGCAGGCTCTCCACAATACCGGCCTGGACCAAGCCGTGCTGGATCGAGCGAGCAAACGAATACGGCACATTGACCTCTTCGGCAGCGGTGCGAACAGAAAGCAAACGCTCCGGCTCCTCGGCAAGCATCGCCAACATGCGCAGGGCATAATCAGTCTTCCTCGATATGTCCATTTTTCCCCTTCCAAGGAATACGAACAGCTCGAACGAGCTCCGGGGCCGAGCTTGTGTCGAGACGCAAAATGACCGCAGGACATCCAAATGGTAAATCGGATATCCACTGAGTGCCGCGCTTGGAGCGAAATGCATCAGATGCGGCCTACAGTGCAATTTAGTATAACCTAACCCCCTGTCTCGTTGAACAGGTGTTGCGCAACAAAGCTGTTGTTTAGACAGATATGCTTATTAGATTTTACTTGCGTTCCTGAAGGGGCGGGGATTCTGGGCGAAGATGCGCTAGGGCGATCGTTCTACCGAAACAAAGTGCATCAAACGCAAAAAGCCACGTCCGAAGACGTGGCTTTAATTGCGTTGGCGGGAAGTACGGGGCTCGAACCCGCGACCTCCGACGTGACAGGCCGGCGCTCTAACCAAACTGAGCTAACTCCCCAGGCAGGCGTTCGCGTTTGTTTCCGCTCGCGTGCGCTGCGGGGATTAGTATACACAGAAGTCTGTCTGGCGCGCAACAACTTTTTTGAAAAAATTTTTCAGGGCCATCCGGGAGGGTCTCCGGGGCTGAGGGCGGGGGTTAAGTTTGCTGCTCTACAGTCCTGCGCAAGACGGAAAGCACATTAAGTGCTTTCCTTTGCGTGCGGAACTCGCGACAAACTTAACCCCCGCCCTCAGCCCCGGAGACCCTCCCTGCCGTCACTTTGTCCAAACAGTTCTTGCTCCTCGCCGCTTCCGCGGCTCGAGGTCCCCGTTCTCCGCGGTGGGATTGGTCTGATTATTCTTGTTGAAACTCGGCCTTTGGCTCATAAAAAACGGGAGATGCGGTTTTACATCCCCCGTTTTTGTTGCGGTTAGTCTAGGTCAATAAACTTGGTGCTTATGATCTTGCCGTCTTTGACGAGCATTCTGGCCATGGTGGGGCCTCGGGTGCCTCTGGGGTAGCTGGCGCTGCCCGGGTTGAGGACTAAGCAACGGCCCACTTGGGCTTCTTTGGTTACGTGGGTGTGGCCGTTGATGGCTACGTCTACGGATCCCACCGGAAGGTCTTCGCGGTAGTGGGCTACGGCGAATTTGAGGCCTTCGTAGGTAAAGAGTGCAAGACGGTCTACATCGGGGCCGTAGTCGCGGTAGTAATCGTTGTTGCCCAGTACGGCCCGCACGGGGGCGATGGTGCATAGGTGCTCGTAGTCTATCTCTGACGTGAGGTCGCCGGCGTGGATGATCAGGTCTGCGCCCTCAAGCTCATCCAAGAGCGCAGGCGAAAGATAGCCGTGGGTGTCCGAGATGATGTCGATGCGCTTGGCGCTTGCACTGTTCATGGGATCCCTTCCGCAAAAAAACGATTCGGCAGATATATACAAAAAGGCCCCACGGCTCCGCAGACGATGGGTCTACAGGGCTGCGGGGCCAGTGTGCTAGAGACTCAGGGCCTTCTTGAGCGGCACGACGCGACGGCGCGAAACCGGCACGCGCTCGTCGACGCCCGTAATGCCCAGTTGGATGGCACCCGAGGGCACCGTCTCGACATCCGTGACGCACGCCAAGTTGACGATATAGCGGCGGTGAACACGGAAGAAGCCAAAGTCGCAGAGCTTGGCCTCAAACTGCGCCAGCGAGGTTGTCGACAAAAAGCGATCATCGACGGTATAGATGCAGGAGTAATCGTCCTTGGCCATGATAAAGCGAATGTCGTCCACGGGAATGAGCACCTTGCGGCCGCCCTTTTCCACCGGGATACGCTCGATGGTCACCTTGCTGTCCGTAACCGGCTTGGCGCGTTGCATGACCTTCTCAATCGCGCGATCCAAGCGAGCTTCCTCGACCGGCTTCATCAGATAATCGACGGCATCCACGTCGAATGCCTCGACCGCATGGTCACTATACGCAGTCACAAACACGATCGCCGGCGGATTTTTGAGCTTATGCAGCGCCTCGGCAAGTTGCAGGCCCGAGGCACCGGGCATCGAGATATCGAGAAACACGACATCCACGCGACTTTCCATAAGCATCTCGATGGCGGAGCGGACGCTCGACGCCTCCGTGATCGTGCCGATCTTGCCCGTTTGCTCGAGCAGGAAGCGAAGCTCCGAGCGAGCCGGCGCCTCATCATCCACAATCATCGCACGCAGCATAGGGATAAAACCTTTCGTCAACTAACTACGCCGGGCATCCGTCGCATGACGTTGAGCCCGTAGCCTTTTATTTTACTCTTGAATGTCGAAGATGCTCTCTGACAAATCAAGATGAAGGAGCACTTTGGTGCCCTTGCCCGGCGCCGATTCGACGCGCGTATAGGAGTGCGGCCCATAAAAGCGATGGATGCGCTCCGAAATATTGTGCATGGCCACACCGGCGCCGCCACCCTGGGGAGAGCTGGCGTCGGGACGGGCAGAGCGCTCGTCAAACAGTCTGGCGGCGGTACCCTCATCCATGCCCACGCCATTATCGGCCACGGCAATCAAGATTGCATCCTCGCCGTCTTGGTGAACGGTCACGTCGATCCTCAGGGCGTCGTCATCGCCCATACCATGACGTACGGCGTTCTCGACAATCGGCTGGATCACGAACGCCGGCACCAGCGTATCTTCTACGTCCTCGGACACATCGAACGTCGCAAGCACGCGGTCCTCGCCAAAGCGGGCCTTCTCAAAGGTAAGGTAGCGCTTGGTCTGTGCGACCTCGCGCGAGACCGGAATAAGCGATCCCGAGTTGTCGAGCGTGGCACGATAGAACGATGAGAACTCACGAAGCAGTTCGCGGGCCCGCAGCGGGTCGGTGCGCGTAAACGATGCAATGGTGTTCAGCGTGTTGAACAGGAAGTGCGGGTTAATCTGCGCTTGCAGCGCACGCACCTCGGCGCGCGCCGTGAGTTCCTTTTGCACCTCGAGCTCGTGGATGGCGAGCTGCGTGGACAAGATCTCGGCAAAGCCCGAGGCAAGCGCGTACTGGGTACGGTCGACGGCGCGCGGGGTCTTGTAGTAGAACTTGAGCGTGCCGACGGTACGATCGCCCACCTTGATGGGGGCGATAATGCCGGCGGGGACTTGGTTGTGCGAGCCGTCCGAGCCCACGACATCCACCATACGGTTGAACGACTGCACGATGCCATGTTCGATAACGTAGCGTGTGGCAAGCGTGTGGATGGGAGTATCGGGCAGCAGTTTTTCCTCAAACTCGCCCGCGCAGGCAAGCACGTTGTCCTCGTCGGTGATGGCCACCGTCATGGCGCGCGTCTCGGGCAAAATGCGCCGGCACACCAAACGCGCCGACTCCTGCGTCAGACCGCCCTTAATGTCCTCGAGCATGGCCGAGGCCACCGAGAGCGTCTCCTCGGTGTACTGGGAGCGCACCGAATCGGGATTGAGCGTCAAAAAGATAAAGATGCACAGAAAGATGCACAGCAGCGCGCAGGCAATCACCGTGGCGATCGGCTCGATACCGGTCACCAAGGCAAAAATAAAGTACACCAGCACGCAAATGGCGCAGGCAACGGCAATGATGCGAAAGATTGATATTGAACTATCGCGCTGGGCGCGGCGGTCGATCATTCGGCCCCCTCCAGGATACTGATCAGTTGTGCGTCACGCCAAAGCCCGTCCATGATCTTGGGCCAAAAGCTCTGGAAACGCAGATAGCTTGCAGCGTTTTGGCGCGCATAGGCCTTTGCCTCGTCGATACCATGGCGCCAGATGCGCAGGTAGCCCTCATGCTCGCGGGTAAACACGCTGCGGACCATAGCGGTCTTGCGCACGCGGTCGTCGAGCTCGCGCGAAATCCACGGGCCCGGGTAGGGCATGAGCGATGCCGCCGTAACGGGAATGAGCTCCTTTTGATGCGCGGCGAATGTCAACTTGGCCCGTTCGTAGTACCAACGGTATACATCCTGCATAAAGCGCGGTGAGCGCTTTTCGGACTCCGGAGGCAGATGGCGCACGGTCCACTCGTTATCGAACCACACGTCGTAGCCAAACATGCGCATGTTAAAGAGGTAATCCAAGTCCTCGCCGCGGGTGATAAACGGGTCAAAGGCCACACGCGTAAAGGCGCGGGCGTGCAGGGCCATCAGGCCACCGCACACGTAGTTGGAGCGCGAGATGCGGGTGCCCGAGAGCGCCTTTTTCATCCAACGGTTGAACTCGATGCGCTTGGTCCACCAACGATGGCAGATGCCCGCCTTGTCCGTGGGAGCCAGCGGCGAGCCGTCGCGATCGTAGAAATAGCCGCTCTTGACCAAGATAGGCAGGCCCTGACGCGTCTGCTGCCCCAACGCATAGGTCGCGCGCTTCATAAAGTCGGCGTCGATGACAGTCTCATCGTCATCCAAAAAGATAACCGCGTCATGCCCCAGCACAGCGGCACAGGCCAGCCCCATGTTGCGGATGGCACCGTAGCCTCGCAGGCTCACGCACTCGCCCGAACCCTTGGGCGCGATCTGAGCAACCCGATCTGCGATGCGCGAGGCCTGGGTGTTGGTGACAACGGTGACCTTGAGCGTGGGATGCGCGTCGACAATCTCGTGCACGCGCAGCGACACATCGGCTGTGGCAGAAACGGGACAGACCACCAAAAGGATGATGCGCGGGATGTCGCGCACCTGCTCAAGCGAGGCCAGGCAGCGGTCGAGTTCGGGATTGTCGGCGTTGAGTCGTGTCGAATGGTCATAGGTGCCAGGGGCGTTTGCGCGAGCGTCATCGCCCGCCCAATACGTTGGAATCACGACCGTGGCGTTCATGCCTTACCCTCCCTGCAACACAAAAACGGGACGCCGCCAAACACAGGCGACGCCCCGCGACCTAGCTGATTCCATCATACCCACTTGAGCTAATCATTGTTCGAAAGTCAGAATGTTTATTGCGGATAACCCCAAAAGAGTATCGCGGACAGGCACAATAGCCGCTCGCTCCTATGCGGCATGCCCTGCCGCCCGAGTCATGCGGGACAGGCGGACCAGCAGCATAAAGCCAACGACCAACAGCACACCAATGGAAAGGACGCCCAGCGACGGGTTGCCGGTCAGCGAGGTGACAACCGACACCAGGAAGGTGCCCATAACGCTTGCATAACGACCAAAGATGTCAAAGAAGCCGTAGTACTCGTTGGACTTTTCCTTGGGGATAATGCGGCCAAAGTAGCTACGGCTGAGCGCCTGCACGCCGCCCTGGAACAGGCCGACCATAATGGCAAGCACCCAGAATTCAAAGGCGGTCTTTAGGAAGAACGCGGCGAACAGCACAATGCCCATGTAGGCGGCGACCGCCACCAGGATCATGTTGAGCGTGCCCACGCGGCCGGCGAGCTTGCCGTAAATGATGGCAGACGGAAAAGCAACAAACTGCGTGACGAGCAGCGCCAGGACCAGCTGCGTCGAATCGATGCCCAAGGCCGATCCGTAACTGGTGGCCATGGAGATGACCGTGTGCACACCGTCGATATAGAAGAAGAACGCGATCATGTAGACCAGCACGGTCTTGTTGTGGGCGATCTCGCGCATGGTGTGTCCGACCTCGGAGAACACACCGCCCACGATGTGGCCGATAGTGTCCTCGGGACCGCGCTCGCGACCGTACTTTTGCTTATAGGTGCGAATGAGCGGCAGGGTAAAGATGAGCCACCAGGCACCAGTGATGATAAACGACAGACGCGTTGCCAGCATGGTGGGGACGCCAAGAGCGGGGCCACCCATGATGAGCGCCAGGCAGATGACGAACGGCACGGTGGAACCGATGTAGCCCCAGGCATAGCCCGAGCTGGACACGGCGTCCATGCGCTCGTCGGTGGTAATGTCGGGCAGCATGGCGTCGTAGAACGTCATAGAAGAGTTGAGGCCGATGGTGCACAGCACGTACACGGTCAAAAATGCCATGGCGGACATTGGGATAGCCTGCGCCAGGCAAAGCACCAGGCCCGTGAGGAAGAAGCCCAGGAAGAACTTGATCTTGTTGCCGGCGTAGTCGGCAAGCGCTCCCAGAATGGGCATGAGCATGGCGATGACCAGCGAGGCGATCGTCTGCGCATTGCCCCAGGCGACCACCAGGTCGGCCGAGGAAGCGCCAGTATTGATGGCGTTAAAGTAAATGGGCACCACCGAGGTATTGAGCAGCACGAGGGCCGAGTTTCCCACATCGTACATAACCCAGTTACGCTCGAGCTTGGTGTATTTCATGGACAGGGACCCTTCGTATTTGCCCGATATGCAGTTAGTTCATCGTACCCCAATTGTCCAGAAGCACCGGTAAGGATTCGGCAAAGGGACACGCACGGGCCCTATTCCTCGCGGTCGAACTCCTCATCGGCATTGAGCACGCGACCGCTGTAGTTGACGTGACTGGTCACGGCATCCATGTCACCGGTCTCGATAAAACGTGCGACCGTGCACTCGTAATCGACCAGCGCGCGATCAAAGACCTCGGGGAAACTCTCGTTCGAGACCTCGTCGGTAAAAGGATTCTTCCATGTCAGATGGCCCAGGTTACCGGTGCGCTCGGGCAGCTCAGTCGTCACGCGATGGGCAAGGCCGTCGAGCAGCGAGTAGTCGTGCACCAAGCCCTCAACCAGCGAGATCGCGCGCGTCTTTGCGGAGCCGGCCGGCTCAATCGCGCGGTAAAGTCGCTGCATATTGGCAACGGCAGCACCGTACTCCCCCGCCGGAATGTCAATGCCGTACACGCGTCCGGCAACATAGCTCATCAGCACGCCGGCCACGCGATTGATGCGATCGGTGGTGACGATCTCGCCCGCCGGCGGGTAATCGTCGACCGTAGCGCCATCGCGTTTAAGCTGCAGCATCAGTACATCCAAGTCGCTCTCGATCACAGCATGGACCTGACTGCTCGAATCCTCAAGCTCTGAATCGGACTCCACGATGCCAAACTGCTGCTCATAGACAAAGGGATGGGCGTTGCGGTCAAGCACGTAATGAGACAGCAGGCCCAGCGCAAAGGCGCGACCCAAGCTGGCGTCGCGCGGCAGCAGATGCGACACGCCGTCGCGCAGGCACGCGAACTGGCGAGACATGCGCGAGCGATGCATGACCTGCGCCAGCAGCGTGCAGTCGGAAACACGCGGTGTCAGAATGTGAAAGAAAAACGGGTCGGGGCCTTGGTTGCCCAAGATAAAGGCAATGCGCTCTTCATCGGACGTGATGACGCCCTGCGGAAGACGGTCGATGCTTTCCTCGCCAAACAGATGATGGGTGATAAGCGCGGGCATAATGATCCTTTCGATTTCATTCGATGCCACCCATTATGCCCACCGCGCGCCCATGCCAAACCTGCGATGGTAAACGACGGCACGCAAGCCTCTTACGCAAGCCCCAGGTGCGACTTGACCTCGGCGGCACGACGACGGGACACCGGTACCGTCGAGCTCACGCGGTCGAGCCTGAGCTCCATCAACCCCGTGGAGCCAATCTCAACATTGTGCACGTCTTCCAAATTGACCAGATAGCTGCGATGAACGCGAATAAAGCCCTCGGAGCTCAAGCGACGCTCGAGCGAAGAGATCGACTCATTGATCAGGTACGTTCCCTCGGCGCAGATGGCGTTGCAAAAATCGGCGCGCGCCTCAAAGTAGCAGACGTCTGCGGCGGGAATGAACACCTTTTTACCCCCGCGGTCCACCGTCAGACGCAAAGGCTGGCGCGGAGCGTGGATAACACGACGGGCACCCAAGGCTGCCTCGATCTTGTCGAGTGCCTTTGACAGGCGTGCGTCCTCGACCGGCTTGACGACATAGTCGACCGCATCAAGGTTATACGCATCGGCGGCAAACTCGGCAAACGCCGTCACAAACACAACCACCGGCGGCGTCTTTAGGTTCTGCAGCGTCTCGGCAAGCTCAATTCCCGAGCGGCCGGGCATCGTGATGTCCAAAAACAACACGTTGGGCTTGTTCGAGAGAATCGACTCCACGGCCTCGGTGACATTGCCTGCCTCGGCAATATGCCCCACGCGCGCGTCCTTCTCCAATAGATAGCGTAGCTCAGCCCTGATGGGAGGCTCGTCATCAACCACCAGGATGTTCCAGCCCTCGGACATGTGCGCTTCCTCTCTCCTCAATACACTCGCGTGCTACGCCGTCAACGGCGCCGGCTCATGCGGCTCGCCGTTCAGCTCGACGATAACCTGCGTTCCCACGTCCTCCTGGGACTCCACGCGCATGCCGGAATCTTCTCCGTAAAAGAAATGGATGCGCTGAAGCACGTTGAAGAGCGCCAGGCCGCAACCTCGCTTGATGGAGCCGTCGGCGGTAATGCTCTCGGGCTCCTCTCGGCGATGTTGCTCAAACAGATGCGCGCAGACTTCTTCGCTCATACCGATGCCGTCATCTTCGACGATGATCTCCAAGCCGTCATCGGTCTCAAAAGCCCTAACACGAATAGAAAGCGGCTCGGTCTCGCGCTGCGCATGCTTGATGCAGTTTTCGAGCAGCGGCTGCAAGATAAACGGCGGCACCAGGCTGTCGCGCACCTCAAAGTCAATGTCGACCGAAACGCGCAGACGGCCGTCGCCATAACGAGCCTGCATTAGATTGATATAGCGAGTGCCCTGTTCCACCTCGTGCTCGAGCGTGGTGAGCGTATCGGAATCAGAAAGCGTCTGACGATAGTAGTTGGAAAAGTCGATCAGCAGCGACCGCGCCTTGTCGGGCTCGGTTCGAACGAGCGACACGATGGTGCTGATGGTGTTAAACAGAAAATGAGGATCGACCTGCGATTGCAAGGCGCGCAGCTCCACGCGGGCCGTGAGCTCGTCCTGGCGCTCGAGCTCAAAGCTCGCAAGTTGCGTGGAAATGAGGTCGGCAAAGCCCGAGGCAAGCGCCGTCTGGCGCATATCGATGCTGCTCAGACGGGGATAATACAGCTCAAGCGTGCCTACGCAATGCCCGCGCACGGTAAGCGGTGCGACAATACCGGCGCGCAGACGCGGAAAGTAGCCACCCGTCTCGGTCGAGGCATCGCGCGAAAACACGCTTTGCTCACCGCTGTTGATCACGTTGAGCGTAGTCCGCAGCACCACCGGGGTGCCCGCGGGGCATTTTGCCGAGTCCTCGCCCCAGCTCGCCAGCACCTGCTTGCCGTCGGTAAAGCAGATGGCAGAGGCGATAGTTTCGGACAGAATGATCTTAGAGGCGCCCAGGGCGGCCTCGGGCGTAAGGCCGCGCGACGTGTAGGCGAATATTTTTGAAGCGATGGCGAGCGTGCGGTCGGTTGCGCTCGATGTGAGATCGTCGGGAACGACAAAGACGTACGAGAAGAAGAAGCACAGCATGACCAAGCCGGCAATGACGACAACGGCCGGAACGGGATTGGGATTATCGGTTAGATCCCAGATGAGCAGCAGGATAAGCAGCGGAACGACAATACCGAGCAAGATGGCTTGAACCACATGCTGAGCGGTACGAAAGACCTTGGTAGAGTTGTAGCTCTTGCCCAGAATCAGCCTATTGAGATCCACCGTCATCCCCTTCTTACTGACGCACCCCATAGCAATAAAGAGGGCCGCAAGCGACCCTCTCCATTGCATTATGCAATCAAATACTGTGTTTTACATCCAGCCATCGATGAACGGTAGCTTAGGCGCTGTATTTGTTGGCCTCGCCAAAGCTGCCGGCCTCGACGATCCAGCCATCCTTCATGATGACGTCCATGTTGTCGGTGTTGAGCACGTGGATGTCGGCGGCGACATCACCGTTGACGACCAGCAGGTCGGCGCACTTGCCGGCCTCGATGGAACCGGTCTCGTCCTCGATGTGGCACATCTTGGCACCGTTGAGGGTGGCGCAGGTGATGGTCTCGACCGGGGTGAAGCCGATCTTGTCGACGAACTCGTACATCTCCTCGATGGAGCAGGTGCCGTACGGAGTGACGAAGGAGAAGGAGTCGGAGCCGATCGTCATGACGACACCGCGCTTCTTGGCCTCGCGCAGGCAGTCGTAGTTGCGCTGCAGTTCCTTCTCGACCAGGGTGCCCTCGTACTTGTCGTGCAGCTCGGGGACGTAGACGGGCGGATAGGTGGCGTACCAGGTGGGCAGGAAGGCGATCGTCGGGGTGAAGAAGGTGCCCTGCTCGGCCATGAGGTCCATGGTGCGCTCATCGATATCGAAGCCGTGGATCAGCTGCTCGCAGCCAAAGCGGACGGAATCGTAGGCAGCGGCGTGGTTGTTGTAGCAGTGGCTCCACACGGGGATGCCGACCATCTTGGCCTCTTCGACCACAGCCTGAATCTCCTCGGAGCAGTAGTGCTGGTCGCGGCCGGAGTCCCAGCGCCAGATGCCGCCACCGGTAGCCCAGATCTTGATGGCATCGGGGTTCTCGCGCAGGCGACGACGGACGGCCTTGCGCAGATCCCAAGGACCGTCGACCTGATCGCCCCAGGGGTGCGATTCCTTGTTGAGCTCCTGGCTGCAGTGGTGGGAGTCGCCGTGGCCGGCAACGCGGCAGAAGCCAAGGCCGGTGGCCAGAACGCGCGGGCCCTTGAAGACGCCCTTGTCGATGCAGTCACGGATCTGGATACCAAAGCGGCCGATCTCGCAGACGGTGGTGAGGCCGTGGGTGAGGCAGTCGTAGGCCTGCTTGACGGCGACGGCCTGCTTCTCGAGAAGCGGCTGCATGACCCAGTCGGTGTCATCGTCGGTCAAGTTGCCCGAGAAGTGCAGGTGGGTGTCGATCAGGCCGGGAAGGACGGTCTTGCCGGCGGCGTCGATGACCTCAACGCCCTCGGGAAGGTCCTGCATGGCGCCGGCGTACTCGATCTTGCCGTTGTCGTCGACGAGAACGAGGGAGTTCTCGACCGGCTCGGCACCGGTACCGTCGATGAGCTTGCCGCCAACGATTGCATACTTAGTGGACATGGTTCCTCCTTATGGATCCATATAGTGGGCGAGGCCGTGTTGGGTTAAGACCTCACAAAGCTACCCAAGTGGTGCCGGGTTCGGTGCGCGGGAGAGAGGGTCCCGCGCACCCGATTCGCCCCGGCTCGGCGTTACTTTTTGCGGGAATTGGTGAAAGCCATGAGGGCCAGGCCAATAGTCAACCAGCCGATCACGATGCTCCACTCCACCATGTTGAGGGAGGCGGGAGAGAACGGAATCACGAGCAGGCCGATGATGATGGCGCAGGCAGCGATAGCGAGGCCGATGCCGAACTTGCCGCCGGGCACCTCGTAGGGACGAGGCAGGTCGGGCTCGGTGAAGCGCATGCGCAGGCAAGCGAGGGCGACCATGCCGCAGGAGAAGATGAAGGCGAGAGCCGACACGTTGGTCAGAGGGATAAGCATGTTCTTGCCCAGGAACGGACCGACGACGGTGATGACGCCCAGAACAACGCAGGCGAGCTTGGGAGCGCCGGACTTGGGGTCGACCTCGGCGAACTTCTCGGGCAGCTGGCCCTTGCGGCCCATGGCGAGCATGATGCGGCTCGTTGCGCCGTAGAAGGAGTTCATCGGGCCCATGGGTCCAAGCGTGGCGATGACGAGCATGGCCAGGTACAGGAGCATGTTGATGCCCTTGAGACAGGCAAGCGCGGGAACCGGGCTCTTAACAAACTCATGCCAGTCGAGAATGGTACCGAACGAGTAGATGCAGACCATGTAGAAACCGCCGGCGGCCAGCAGGGCCAGGGAGATGATCTTGCCGAACTTGTTCCAGTTGAGGCCCTCGGCTGCTTCCTCAGCCTGCTGAGGAATGGTGTCGAAGCCGGCGTAGAAGAACGGGGTCAGAACCAGGACCGACACGATGCCGGCAAACAGGCTGGTGCTCTCGGTAGCGGCCTTGCCGCCGCCAGCGCCGGTGACCTGGGAGAACACGGGCATGGCGTTGTCCGGCGAGCCGGTGAACAGCGAGACGCCCATGGCGAGCAGCATGCCGCAGAGCAGGGCCTTGGTCAGGAAGGCCTGGAGCTTGGCGGCCGAGCTGGCGCCGCGGAAGTTGAGGAAGATGACGTAGACTGCAAAGCCGAGCGCGATCAGCGTCGGGAACAGGTAGACGTCGGCCCCCAGGATGGTGTAGAGCTTGACGGCGCGCAGCCACTCAAGACCGGGTAGGCTGCCGAACATCTCGGACACGAGGGTCGAAATGGCGATGGCCTCCCACGGGCACAGGATGCCGTTGCCCAGGGCCAAAAGCCATCCGGTGATGTAGCTCAGTGTACGGCCAAAGCTACGATCGACATACTCGACGATGCCGCCCGAGATGGGGATAGCAGCCGTGAGCTCACCGAAAACAGCTCCGACGGGCACGAGGAAGATTGCACCCAAGAGGAATGCGATCATAGCGGGAACGGGACCGCCGCCCACGACCATCCAGTCGCCGACCTGCAGAACCCAACCGGTACCGATAATGGCACCAAAGCCGATGGTGAAGAAGTTCCAGAGCGAGAGCGTTTTCTTCATGCCGCCGTTATCCTCGACTGCAACTTCTGCGTTCTTGTCCGCCATTGTTCCCCTCCTTTCCTATTTGACGCCCTTGGCGTCACCCCTTGCGCGGTCCGTTTTGCCGCGCGCTTTTATTCCATGGCTTTAAGATACGGCCTTGGCGCAGCAGCGCCGCTCGCAGCTCGACCGAAGGCAGAACTGCAAAACGAGCGGCACCGTTTTTGGGACGAACGGCGGGAGACGTCATTCGTCTTGGGCGCTTTCATCTTTTCTGCTTTTGAATACCTGTTGCCGTGACGCTTGGCGCTCGGCGCGGCAACGTTCATACCATTTGTCAGGCTTTTGGCGCACATGCCCATGTGTCGTGCATCTTTTTATGTAGGATAGACAAGTTACACATGAGGCAAGGTGATTCGAATGGCATACGGATACAATGACGGCGACCAACGGCCACAAAGCGTGCGCCTTGCCGGCCGCGCCACGCCAACGCCCAGAATCACCTCCGACAACGACAACCCGCAGCGCCCCCAAGAGCAGCTCGGGGCTTCTTCGCGGCAACAAAGCCGTACCGTGCAGCAGTCAGACCGCGTGAGTACGAGCACACGCCAACGCCAGACCGACACATCGCAGCCACGCCGCTACGATCGCCGTAAAACCGACTACTACGTCAAGCGCTCCTTTTCGCGACCTCAACGCGATCGCGGCAATTCCGCCCCTCACCCTGCGTCGCACGCCACAAGCCACGCGCTTCCGGCCCGCCGCCTACGCCTTGCGCTTTGCTCCATCTCCGCCTGCCTCGTCTTTGTGTTTTTGGGATCCTGTATCTCCCACGGGTCAGCCGGTCTTGAGCCCACTGCCGAGGACAGGCTGCTTAAAGCTCCCGTCGCGCCCGGTTACTCCTTTGCGTTCTCGACCCCACGCTCGCAATGGCAGGCCGGCACCATGCCCCACATCTACCAAATTGACCCCGCATGGTCGGAGCTGCCCTATGCCGGTGGCACTATTCGCGAAAACGCTTGCGGTCCTACCTGCCTCACCATGGTCTATATCTTTAAGACCGGCCATACCGATAAGACGCCGGTCGATATATGCGCGCTGGCCGAAGCCGGCAACTACGCCCCCACTGGTGCCACCGAGTGGTCGTTTATGACAGGCGGTGCGTGGCAGCTGGGGCTCAACGGAACACAGCTCTATAACGATCGCGAATCGATTACTCAAGCACTTCGCTCGGGTGCGCCCGTCATCGCCGCAGTGCGCCCCGGTACGTTTACCAACGTAGGCCACTACATCGTGCTCTACGGCATCGACGATGCCGACCAGATTGGCGTCTACGACCCCAACTCGGCCAGCCGCAGCGCCCGTCGCTGAGGCGTCGTAGAGGTCCTCAACGAAGTCGAAGCCATGTGGGCCTACTACTAGTCATTGGGGACAGACTTAAATGAGTGGTCATTGGGGACGCTCATGTTTGACTAGTCATTTAAGAACGTCCCCAATGACTACAATGACTAGGTGAATAGCAAAAGCCCCGCAGTCGGAGCGGACTGCGGGGCTCATGAAGAGAGGCTAGTTTGTGGGCGCTTTGCCTGGCGCCCACGAGAGAGGCAACAGAGTAGAGACTACTCGTGGATGCGGGTACCGGAGAGGCCGGCCATGGTCTCGGCGGCCTTGTCCAGGGCGCCGATGATGCAGGTGCGGCCCTTGCGGGAACGGGCGAACTTGATGGCAGCGCGAACCTTGGGCTCCATGGAACCCTTGCCGAACTGACCCTCGTCTGCCAGGCGCTCGGCCTCGTCGGCGGTGAGGTCCTCGAGCTCCTCCTGGTTGGGCTTGCCAAAGTTGATGGCAACATGCTCAACGGCGGTCAGCAGGAACAGAACGTCAGCATCGCAGTCCTCGGCCAGCAGCTCGCCGCCCAGGTCCTTGTCGATGACGGCGGGAACGCCCTTGTAGCAGCCCTTGTTCTCGTAGTCGCGGACGACGGGAATGCCGCCGCCACCGCAGGCGATGACGATGAACTCGTTGTCGAGCAGGTTGAGGATGGAGTCAGCCTCGACGATCTTCTTGGGATCGGGGGAAGCGACGACGCGACGCCAGCCGCGGCCGGAATCCTCGACGAAGACCTTGGAGGGATCCTCGGCCATGAACTCCTTGGCCTGCTCCTCGGTGTAGAAGGGGCCGATCGGCTTGGTCGGGTTCTTGAACGCGGGATCGTCGGGATCGCACTCGATCTGGGTGACGACGGTGGCGGCGTGCCAACGCTTATAGCGCTTGTGCATCTCGCGGCCGATGCCCTGCTGCAGGTGATAACCAATGTAGCCCTGAGACATGGCGCCGCACTCGGGCAGCGGCATCTCGGGGGTGCCGATGGCGTCGTGGGCGGCGGCGAAGGCGTTCTGGATCATGCCGACCTGCGGGCCGTTGCCGTGGGTGATGATGATCTCGTTGCCCTGCTCGATGAGACCGAGGAGAGCGTGGGCGGTGTTGCTCACGGCCTCGATCTGCTCGACGGGGTTGTTGCCGAGGGCGTTGCCGCCAAGGGCGACGACAATACGATCGGGCTTACCAAGAGGCTTAGACATTGCTGGAATCCTTTCTGTAAAAGGCCTACAACCCATTAATAACCCGCGTCCGTGCGATACGCGAGTTTATTAAGGTTTATATTCTCTTTATCGCTCATTTTATTCATTTTGAAAATAGCAGAACGGTGAACGGTCGTTTTTATCCGCTCAGCGTACAGAACTCCAGCTCAGACATATCTACGTAATTTACGTGCGACTTTATTTAAATGAAGCGAGGATTATGTTGGATTATGCAAACTACATCTCTGCTAAACACAAAACGGACAGCGCAATATCTTACTCGCGCTATACGAGATTCTATGCACTTATAAGTCGAGTATGCACCCCTGCAAAAACAAGGGGCTTTTCATCCAGCATAAGGAATAAAGAAGGACTCCGAAAAGGCGGCAACAGCCAAGTCCCCCATCCATCCCCAAAGTGGCGCGCATTTCGCGGCAAAGCCGCGAAACAGCGAAGGGGACAAAAGGCCCCCTCAACCACGTCCTTCATCCGCCCACACAATCCGAGGACGTAGTCGTAGCAGGATCTGAGGGCTGACCTTCGCGGACATTCCGCAGGACGAAGGAACCCCCGCCGCACGTAGTGCGCAGCGGGGGTTCCTTCATGTCCGAGGACGTCCGCGAAGGTCAGCCCTCAGATCCTGCGGTGGGAGACTTAGGCCTCGTTGTACACCGTCTTGAGCTTCAGCAGGTGCTGGTAGCGGTCCATGGCGGCCTGCTCGTTCTCCTTGAAGAGCTCCTCGGCGCGCTCGGGGAAGGAACGCGTCAGCGAAGCGTAACGGGCCTCGTTCATCAGGAACTCCTGATAACCGCCCGCGGGCTCCTTGGAATCGAGCGAGAACTTCTTGCCGGCAGCAGCCTCGGGGTTGAAGCGGAAGAGGTTCCAGTAACCGCACTCGACAGCCTTCTTCATCTCGGCCTGGCAGTTCTGCATGCCGCCCTTCTTGATGGAGTGCATCTCGCAGGGGCTGTAGCCGATGATGAGGGACGGGCCGTCGTAGGCCTCGGCCTCGTGAATGGCCTTGAGGGTCTGAGCCGGGTTGGCGCCCATGGCGACCTGCGCCACGTAGACGTAGCCGTAGCTCATGGCAATCTCGGCCAGAGACTTCTTCTTGGTCACCTTACCGGCAGCGGCGAACTGAGCGACCTGGCCCAGGTTCGAGGCCTTGGAGGCCTGACCACCGGTGTTGGAGTAGACCTCGGTGTCGAAGACGAAGACGTTGACGTTGTGGCCGGAAGCCAGGACGTGGTCCAGGCCACCGAAGCCGATGTCGTAGGCCCAGCCGTCGCCGCCGAAAATCCAGAAGGACTTCTTGGTGAGGTAAGCCTTGTCGGCGAGGATCGCCTTGGAAGCGTCGCAGCCGCACTTCTCGAGCTCGGCAACGTAGGCAGCGGCAGCGGTCTTGGAGGCCTCGGCGTCGTTGATGGAGTCGATCCAAGCCTGGCCGGCGGCCTTGAGCTCATCGGACGGACCATCGGCAGCGATGATGTCCTGGGTAGCGGCGATCAGCTTGTGCTGAACGGCCTCATAGCCAACGGCCATGCCCAGACCGTGCTCGGCATTGTCCTCGAACAGGGAGTTGTTCCACGCCGGGCCGTGACCGTCCTTGTCCTTGCAGTAAGGAGCGGTGGCAGCGGGGTTACCCCAAATGGAGGAGCAGCCGGTGGCGTTGGAAATGAACATGCGGTCGCCGGCGACCTGGGTCACCAGACGTGCATAGGCGGTCTCGGCGCAGCCGGCGCAGGAGCCGGAGAACTCCAGGTAGGGCTGCTTAAACTGGCTGCCCTTGACGTTGGCCGCGATGAGCTCCTTCTTCTCGGAGACGTTCTCGACCATGTAGTCCCAAACGGGCTGCTGGTCCATCTCCTGCTCGGTGGGAACCATCTCGAGGGCGCCCTTGGGGCAAACCTTGACGCAGTTGGTGCAACCCATGCAGTCGAGCGGGGACACAGCCATGGTGAACTTCATGCCCTTGGCCTTGGGGCCCATGGCGTCGAGCGTGCGGGTAGCCTCGGGCGCGGCGGCAGCCTCGTCCTCGGTCATCGCGAACGGACGGATGGTGGCATGCGGGCACACGTAGGCGCACTGGTTGCACTGGATGCACTTGGTCTCGTCCCAGTGGGGAACGACCACGGCGACGCCGCGCTTCTCGTATGCGGAGGCGCCCAGCTCAAACTGGCCGTCGGCGCAATCGACGAAGGCGGAAACGGGCAGGCTGTCGCCGTCCATGCGATCGATGGGCTCGAGCAGGTTCTTGACCTGCTGGGCGATGGCGGACTTGGTCTCCTCGGAGAGCTCGACGGGAGCGGCGTCCTCGGCGGTAGCCCAGTCGGCCGGAACCTCGAACTTACGGAAAGCGGTAGCGCCGGCATCGATGGCCTTGTGGTTGGCGTCGACGATGGCCTGGCCCTTCTTCATGTAGGACTTGGTAGCCGCGTCCTTCATGTACTGCAGGGCGTCCTCGGCGGGCAGGACCTTGGCCAGCGCGAAGAAGGCGGACTGGAGCACCGTGTTGGTGCGCTTGCCCATGCCGACCTTAGCGGCCAGGTCGATAGCGTCGATCAGGTAGACGTTGACGTTGTTGTTCGCGATGTAGCGCTTGGCCACGGCGGGCATGTGCTCGGCGAACTCCTCGTCGCTCCACTGGCAGTTGACCAGGAAGGTGCCGCCCGGCTTGACGTCGCGGACCATCTTGAAGCCCTTAACGATGTAGCTGGGGTTATGGCAGGCGACAAAGTCGGCCTTGGTCACGTAGTACGGCGAACGGATCGGGGAATCACCAAAGCGCAGGTGCGAGACGGTGACGCCGCCAGTCTTCTTGGAGTCGTACTGGAAGTAGGCCTGGACGTACTTGTCGGTGTGGTCGCCGATGATCTTGATCGAGTTCTTGTTGGCACCGACGGTACCGTCGCCACCCAGACCCCAGAACTTGCACTCGATGGTGCCGGGAGCTGCGGTGTTGGGCGCATCCTCGGCCTCA
Organism: Collinsella sp.; assembly: GCA_046995905.1. Taxonomy (GTDB): domain Bacteria; phylum Actinomycetota; class Coriobacteriia; order Coriobacteriales; family Coriobacteriaceae; genus Collinsella. The sequence goes on along the minus strand of JBKXET010000001.1, from coordinate 459,801 downwards.
GGCAGGCTCAGGTTGGTCACGTCATCGACAATGCCGATGGTGAACTCGCGCTTGGGCTCGTCCTTCTTGAGCTCCTCGAAGACAGCGAACGCGGACGCGGGAGGCGTGTCCTTGCTGCCCAGGCCATAACGGCCGCCGACGACCTTGATGCCCGTCTTGCCGGCCTCGTAGAGAGCGGAGACGACGTCCTGGTAGAGCGGCTCGCCGATGGAACCCGGCTCCTTGGTGCGGTCCATGACGGCAATCTTCTTGACGGTCTCGGGGAGAACGTCGACAAAGTGCTTGATGGAGAACGGACGGAACAGGCGAACCTTGACCAGGCCGACCTTCTCGCCGTGAGCGTTGAGGTAGTCGATGACTTCCTCGAGCACGTCGCAGAAGGAGCCCATGCACACGACGACGCGATCGGCATCGGGAGCGCCGTAGTAGTTGAACAGGCCGTAATCGGTGCCGAGTTTCTCGTTGATCTTCTTCATGTAGCCCTCGACGACGGCGGGAAGCTCGTCGTAGACCTTGTTGCAGGCCTCACGGTTCTGGAAGAAGATATCGCCGTTCTCGTGGCTGCCGCGGGTGTGCGGGTGCTCAGGGTTGAGCGCGTGGTCGCGGAAAGCCTGGACAGCGTCCATGTCGCACATCTCGGCCAGATCCTTGTAGTCCCACATGGCGACCTTCTGGATCTCATGGCTGGTGCGGAAGCCGTCGAAGAAGTTAAGGAACGGGGTCTTACCCTCGATGGCGGCAAGGTGAGCCACCGGCGAGAGGTCCATGACCTCCTGGACGTTGCCCTCGGCGAGCATGGCGAAACCGGTCTGGCGGCAGGCCATGACGTCGGAGTGATCGCCAAAGATGTTCAGGGCGTGGGAAGCGACGCAACGCGCGGAGACGTGGAAGACGCCCGGGAGCTGCTCGCCCGCGATCTTGTACATGTTCGGGATCATCAGGAGCAGACCCTGAGAAGCCGTGTAGGTGGTGGTCAGAGCACCGGCGCCCAGCGAACCGTGAACGGTACCGGCTGCACCTGCCTCGGACTCCATCTCGACGACCTTGACCGGGGTGCCGAAGATATTCTTGCGACCCTGGGCCGCCCACTGGTCGACATGGTCGGCCATCGGGCTGGACGGCGTAATGGGATAGATTCCCGCTACCTCGGTGTACGCATACGAAACATATGCGGCCGCCTCGTTGCCGTCCATAGACTTAAACTTACGCGCCATATACCCCTCTCCTCTCATATAGGTATACAGGCCCCGGCGATCGCCGGGATGTTGGCGTGATGGGATTTTCGCTGTTGCTTCCAATCATCTGGCAGGCAGGCTCAGCAGCAGGTACATGGCGTGGAGAGAAGGCATGCCGAGGCGAGGAGGGCTGCACGCGCTCCACAGGCCCAGCTACCCGTCTTGCACATGACCGAGCGCCGCAAAGGCCGCATGCCGGATGCTCCCGGGCACGCCCCGGCGATGGGAAGCGCCCGCAACGGAAATCCGCATGCGGGTTTATTGTACCCCGCCGTCAAGTGTAATTTCGGCAAATATAGGTGGCCGGTAAAGGTTTACCTCGGGTGACTATTGTGCGCCCGGCACCGACGGGCACAGTCCCCTGGAACCCCACAGCAGTTGCGGTGAAATAGGGAGTGTTTTTGCTGTTAACGGCCTTAATCAGTCCCTATTTCACCGCAAGTTATTGGGGGGATGAGTTAGAGGGCACCGAGGAGGATGGCGTAGGTGGTGGATTCGCCGAGTTTGAGCTCGTCGCCGGGGTTGAGCTGGGCGGAGCGGCCGGGCTCTACTTGAATACACACACTCGTGGCCCCGTTTACCACCACGGTGCCGTTAGTGGACGACAGGTCCTCGACAAACCATGCGCCAGACTCGTCGCACCAGATATGGGCATGGCGGGCCGAGACGTCGTCGGTGATGCCGCCCTCCCCCGTTGCCAGCGCGCCGATCTCAACGCCTTCCTCACTCGGCTGAATCCAGCGCGGGACGCTCACCACGTAGCCGTTTTGCACGCACAGCAGTCCCAGCGGATGCGCCGGCGCGACCTCGTGCTCGCCCGCGACCGAAGATGTGCTCAGCGAGCGCGGCGTCGACGTGTCGCCGCCACGGGTCGCATGAGCGCGGCGGCTCGCCCGACTTGGAACTAAGGCGGGCGTGAGAGCAAACGGCATAGGGAACGAATCTTGCGGATGTGTTCCTCGACGTCAGGCAGGTAAGCCCCACGAAGTCACCGGGGAGGCCCAAGCGGCCCGGCACCACTTCCAGATTCTGACCAGGGCGAGTCGTTCGCCGGTGGCTGAAGGCTCGCTCCCACCCAAAAGGGGAGATTCGCGTTGTTCCCCAATCGCTCTCGCATCTTTCATTTTGTTCGAGGTGGGCTATAAAAACTTTCCTGGTGAAAGGCGGCGATTGGCTTCCTTTCTTTCTAGAGGAGCGCGCCTGTAATCTGTTTTCATCCTAAATCAAGTTAAGATCGGACCTTCCAGAGGCAAGTCGACTCAAACTGCGAGGCTCCATGTTGGAATAAAGAGCGCTGTCGAAGTGCCAACAACACAAAGCTTGCCAGTCTCAAATAGAACCTTTTGGGAGTCCGATTGGGCCGCACACCGAATCCCCGCTGGTGGTTTTTTATAGCTGCGCAACAATAAACAAGGTTAGTGCCAGTCCAGCATGAAATTGAGGAACGTATGCATTTTTTCTCAGTAAGTGATCGTCGTTACTGCTTCGATGAGGTCACTCGCAATTGCTTTCAGGTTGACCAAGCATCAGAAGATGCGCTTCGCATATTTGAAGCATCGGGAAGAACGGTCAACTCGAAGTTGCTAACAAAGTCACTTGCTGCGAAAGGCTACGACCAAACGACCATAGCAGAACTTGAAGACGACATTGATGAGTATCAACGATTGTCTGAGCGGACTTTCTTAACAAAAGACACGCCTCGAAAACTTAGATCCATCGAACTCCACGTTTCACATGCATGCAACCTTGGTTGTAGTTACTGTTTTGCCGGTAAAGGAGATTATGGAACGTCTCCTCTGCTGATGACAGACGAGATAGCCTTCAAGGCGGTCGACTACCTCGTCGCAAGTTCATCGGAAAACGAAACGCTTGCGATCGTCTTTTTTGGTGGGGAACCCATGATTAACGAGCCGCTGATATGGAAAACGGTCGACTATTCAAAAAGAATATACCCCAATAGAAACTTTACCTATTCTATTACGACCAACGGAACGCTTTTGAATGACACTGCTGTGAATTCTTTCAAGGAGCACGGGTTTTCTGTTCTGATTAGTCTCGATGGTACAGGATGCAAGCACGATGCATCGCGCCCGTACAAGACGGGAGGCGGCTCTTTCTCCGATATCGACAAAAACGTTCGTCGTTTTTCCGAGTCGTTCCCCTTCGGCGCAAGAGCGACCTTAACAAATGATAACTGTAACCTTGTTGAAGACTATCTTCAGTTTAAAGAGATGGGCTTCAGAAGGATTTACTTCTCGCCCGTGAGCTCATTCGATGAGAATATCAAACTCGACGAACACTCATTAAACAAAATCAGGGCGGGCCTAATAGATTTGGCGGATCAATATCTCAAACAGATTGATCAAGGGGAAAAGCCCTTGTTTAGAACATTGAAAACTGCAGTTGATTTGATTATGAGCAACAGGATCGCCTTTGTCGGATGCGGGGCTGGCAGGCGTTTTATTTCCGTGACTCCCGAAGGGGACGTATACCCCTGTCACAGGTTTGTCGGGATGATGCGATTCAAAATGGGCAACATCGTCACCGGAATTGACGAAACTAGGTATATTGAAAACTGGAGTCAGGGTGTCGAAAAAAGAATTGACTGTACGGACTGTTGGGCTCGGTCTTTCTGTGGTGGGGGCTGTAGCTGGGAGGCTGCAGACGAGCACGGCTACTTGCCCAAGAGTCTACACCCTGCATCATGTGAATATAGAAAAATGTGCTACGAGATGGCTTTTGACCTTATTTCCCGCCACTCATCTTCGCAGGAGAAAAATCAACGAGAAGCTACTGTATCGGAATAAGCGGTTCAGCGCATTGCTGTCACCATTGTGGAGGTGTTCGTTCTTCTGATTACCGTCTGCGAAGCTTATTGCTACATTCGCCGAAACCATTCTAGAAATATGGTGAACTAGACATCTTGGTTTGTTATACACAATATTAAGGTTTTTCTGCACTCAAAGGGAGGTAGTCGTGAAGCATATTCATCCGATTAATCCAGGAAGTGGCGACGAGGCAGGCGTGAAGCCGATGTCTTTTGACTGCCTCTTGGGCATTACTGACATCTGTACTGTTTATGATAAAGCAGATGGCTGTGGTGCATACGATTACTGCGACTATGACATGGATGGCGGCAGCATCTGCGTTGTAGATCACTGTGGCATTGATCAAACGTAGTCTCTAATTGGATTAAGGTGAGGAGCTGTTATGAAGCATATCCATCCTGTTGGTTCAAATGAACATCCTCCCGTTGAACCTTGTTGTCTTGGAGTTGATATATGCAATTTTTACGACATCGCCGAGTGCCCTGTTGCGGATTGGTGCTATGTCGATAAAGAATCAAGCTGTGTTTTGCCAGCAGATTGGTGCGATCCAGTTGACGAGTAGTTTTGTGGCTAGGAACTATTTGGTCCAATTCAGAATAAGATGGGAACAAATACCAAAATCTCGTGTCTGGGAGGAGTTATGCCATTATTGCAAGGTCTCGTTGGATTAGCCTTTATACTTGCGTTATATCTGGCACCTTTTTTAATTCTATTCTTCATTATCCGACTCTTTCTTCGGAGAAAATAGGAGTGTCACGCAAACATTAGCGTAGCTTTCTTCCAATATGAGCCGAGCATTGGCAAGTGGAATAAGAAGCCCGACCGTTCGCCACATGAAAGTGATCGGACGGGCTTCTCTATTTAACCCGGGCCGCCACCCATAGCGGCTTTCCAAGCGTATTCTCAGTGCAAAGCAATCGTCAGTTTAATCCTATGCGCTGATACCGCATTTCATTTGTTCGGCTCGAATTCTACGGCCTGGCAACCCTCGCACTCTCCGGCAAATGGATTGAACGCGAAGGCAGAGATGATGTGTGCGTGGACATCGAGGCTGCTGTAGGCAACATACTGGGACATGGACCCCCGCTGCGCGTGGTATGCGGCCCGGCATATTCATTGCCGTCCAACCCCGTGTAGTTGCAGCAAAGGGTGGAACCTCAATGCTCAGCTCATGTTGTCCGTGGGACACGAGAATCGTAAGTACACTTTGGTGCGATTCTCACGCTGAGTCCTAGGCCCTTTCGACACCACCTATATTGCGAATCAGCACCGCCGCCCACCCGACCGATTATTGCCGTTCGGCACCGCCATTAAATGCCTTCCCGCGCATCCCCGTTACGCTCGGGCTGCCATGCAGTCCAGAGAACGAGGAGGTTCCACATGGCGAGAAGGATCAGGGCCAGGGAGGTCCTGAGGCTGAGGTCGGTGAACGGGCTTTCGCAGAACGCGATCGCCCGCACCGCCCACGTCTCGAAGCACAGCGTCCAGGACGTGCTGGAAGCCGCGAGGGAGCGGGGCGTCTCCTGGGAGGACGTCGAGGGGATGTCCGAGGAGGCCGCCTACGCGCTGCTGTTCCCCGGCAGGGGCGACGCCGGGCCGGTGCACGCCGACCCCGACTGGGCACGCGTCCACCGCGAGCTCGCGAGGACCGGCGTCACGCTCAAGCTCCTGCACGCGGAGTATGCCGACGGGTGCGCGGAGGCCGGCGCGCCGTCGATGTCCTACGACAGGTTCTGCAAGCGCTACCGCCAGTACACGGTGTCGCGCAACGTGGTGAGCCGCGTCGGGCACAAGGCGGGCAGGAACATGGAGGTCGACTGGTCGGGGCCCACGATGCGGCTCGTGGACCCCGCGACCGGCGAGGTCAGGAAGGTGTACCTGTTCGTGGCCTGCCTCCCGTTCAGCCGGTACAGCTACGTCGAGCCGACGCTCGACATGAAGCAGGATACATGGCTGCTGTGCCACGTGCACGCCTTCTCCTTCCTGGGAGGCGCGACGCCCTGCATCGTCCCCGACAACCTGAGGACCGGCGTCACCGCCCACCCCAGGGCCGGGGAGCCGGTCCTGAACGCGGCCTACGAGGAGCTCGCCGCGCACTACGGCTCCGCCGTGATCCCGGCGAGGGTCAGGAGGCCCCGCGACAAGCCGAGCGCCGAGAACGAGGTCTGGGCCGCCGCGACCTACGTGATAGCGGCGCTTCGCGACGAGGTGTTCACCGACATGGCGGCCCTCCGCGCCGCCGTCGCCCGGAGGGTCGCGGAGCACAACGACGCGCCGTTCGCCAAGCGCGAGGGCTCGAGGCGCGAGGTGTTCGAGGAGGTCGAGCGCCCGCTGCTGAGGCCCCTACCGGCCGAGCCCTTCGAGGTGTGCGAGTGGGTCTACGGCCGCAAGGTCCAGGCCAACTGCCACGTCGCGTACGCCCGCAACTACTACTCGGTGAGCCACCTGCTCGTCGGCTCGACGGTCGACCTGCGCGTCACCGAGGGCAAGGTGGAGGTCTTCTCCGGCGGCGAGCGCGTGGCCACGCACCCCAGGTTCCCGTCCTACGCGAGGAACCGCTACTCCACGCGCGGCTCGGACATGCCCGAGGGCAGGGCGTGGTCGGACTGGGACGCGCCGCGCATCCGCGCCTGGGCCTCGAGGGTCGGGCCCTCCTGCTCCGAGCTGGTGGACAGGGTGTTCGCCTGCTACGAGTTCGACGAGCAGGGCTTCAACGCCGCGCTCGCCGTGCTCAGGCTGTCCAGGCGCTACACCCCGGCGAGGCTCGAGCGGGCGTGCGGGATGGCGCTCGCGACCGGGAAGAGGTCGCCGCGCTACCGCGACGTCGAGCCCGTGCTGAGGTCGGGGCAGGACAGGGCGCCAGCCGGCGAGGCGTCCGGGGACTGCGGCTACGTGCGCGGCGCCGGCTTCTACGGGGAGGAGTGAGCATGGACGTCAACGCGGAGACCGCCCGCAAGCTCAGGGAGATGGGGGCGGCCGAGCTGCTCGCCGCCCTCTCCGCCCAGGACGAGGCCGTGTGCGCCGGGATGGCGTTCGCCGAGCGCGTCCAGATGGCGGTGGACGAGGCGCACTCCGACTTCATCACGCAGAAGGTCCGCAACCTGACGAGGAGGGCCGGCCTCAGGTACCCCGAGGCCGACGTCCGCTCGGTCGACTTCTTCGAGGGCCGCGGCCTCGACAGGGTGGCGGTGGCCGAGCTCGCGACCTGCGGGTTCGTCGGGCGCGGCGAGAACGTGGTTCTCCAGGGCCTCACCGGCACGGGCAAGACCTACCTGGCCTGCGCGCTCGCGAAGGCCGCCTGCGCCAGGAGGGTGAGGTCGTGCTACGTCCGCCAGCCCGACCTCGAGGACCTCTGGCGCGAGAGCCGTGACCGGCCCGGCGGCGAGCGCAAGCTCGTCCGCAAGTACGGGGCGTTCGGCCTGCTCGTGATAGACGAGTGGCTGCTCGACAGGCCGGACACCGAGTTCAGGTCGATGCTGCTGGAGCTGATGGAGCTGAGGTACGGCACGGCCTCGACCGTATTCTGCACCCAGTTCAAGAAGAAGGACTGGCACCCGAGGCTCGGCGGCGGGGTGCATGCCGACGCCATCATGGACAGGATCGTGCACAACGCGGTCTGGGTCGACATGGGCGAGGCCAACATGCGGCAGCGCCGCGGATAGACCGGTAGCAATAAAAAAGCACCGGGGCCAGTGTCGGCCCCGGTGCCCAAGCGCGATATCGGCGGTGCTGTTTCGCGATATTCAACAGTGCTCAAGCGAGCAAATACTCACTCACGCTGATACTGAGCCACCTGGAATAAGATACGTCGCGACAACACTTCGCTTCACCTCTGTCTCGACAAGATGACGTAGACTAAAGTTTCCTTTAGTAAGAGAACGAGAACTATATCTGAAAGCGTTGCGATGGCGTGAAGGCACCGAGTCCGAACCGCCTGAATGCTACGTGCATCTGCATCGCCTTTTTGTTATCTCTGCCAGTTGGGTAGCACTACACTTGTCATCATTTACCCTGGTACATGCTGCCTAAATCCACTACCCCTTCTACCGCGCCGACCATCTCGTCATCGTGAGAGACAACGATGATCAGCTGGCTTTGCTTGTTGCGCTTAACATAGGCCGCAAGCTCGGCGCGGCTTACAGCGTCTAACCCAGTCGTGGGCTCGTCGAGTACCAAAACTGACGACTTGCGTGAAATCGCCGACCATAAGTACACTCGGCGCAGCTCACCGCCCGAAAGCGCGGAGCAACGTTTCCCGAGCAACTCCTTCACGCTGTTTTCCAGCGAAAGTAGGCCATCTACACCCCGGTGATAGGAAGAAAAGGGCGTGTCGAAATACTCTAACAGCTCTTTCACCGTTTCGTCCGGCGCGAAGCACGACTGTGGGCAGCACGATATCTCTCTCGCACGTATGTAATCCAAGTCGCATTCTTCGATTGGCACGCCGTTGTATTTTACTTTGCCTTTCGATGAGTATAGCCCGAGCATCAAGTAAAGAAGTGACGTCTTGCCTCTTCCGTTTTCCCCAACTATGCAATATGTACCAGGACCGGAAAACTTGAAAGAAAACCCGCCGAGGACCTCTCGGACAGATCCGTCTGGAAGGGCAACCGAGAATTCCAAATCAGATACCGAAATGTCATTTATTTCATCGAGTTTAGCTAAATCGGTCCGATTCCACCCCGATCTCTCCTTTTCTCTCGTCGCGATAGCCGTCCTATCCCATGATGCTTTGGCATCTTGATAGGATTTGAACAATGACATCATACTTTTCAAAGTCTTAAAGAGAACCGCGAAGTATGTACCGATGATAGTGTACTCGCCTATTGACATAGTTCCGTTAATGATTCGTACTCCGGAAACAACAAGTATCACCGCTTGAAACAACGCTGCGAAAAGACCATCGAGCGATGTCAGAGAATATGATAGCTTTCCGGAGCGCAAAACTTTGGGAAAATAGCTCTTAAACCCAGCGTCGAGCGCTTGTTCGCTCTTGCCGTACGAAGATGTCAGTTGAATGTTGAGAATCTGATTAAGCTGCGATGCAATTGCGGCGTAAAAGGCGCTGTCCGCCTCTTTCTTCTCATACGTGACCCTATACAAAAGTTTCCTCAACCCAGTAATTACACAGAAATACACGATGAGGAGAATGATGGAAAACACCGCGAGAGTTGAATCAATTGACCATATGATAAGCAATACGATGGGAATGGCTACAATGGACAGCGGCGCACTGATAAAATTCGCCAAAACGAAGGATGAGACCACGCTGGAGTCGGAAATAATCCGTTGCGTTGTATAGGCTGGATCGATGGTCCGACTCACCAAGTAATCGTCTCTTTCAAAACGCAAGACGGCCTCCCTGAGAAGATCAAAGGAAAGTCTCGTGGTTATGCGAATGGAAAGTGTTCCTGCAAAATAAGTAAAGAGGGTGGAGAAAACTCCTATTGACGCAACCAGGAGCGCGAAGAGTACGGCGTCTCTTTCGCTGCGGTTACCGAGAAGAAAATCTAAGAATTTCCCGTTCACGTATGGCATGGCATAGGAGAGAGCGGTTCCAATCACCGTGATAGCAATGAAGACGAAAGCCCCTTTTGCTCTGATGAACCTCGAGAGAACGCATCGAATCAAGGAAGGCCCCAATCTACCCGCCACAAAACATCAATCACTGATACCTTACACCTCAACACAACAGGAGCGAAGATTTGCCAATGAGGCTGCTTTAAGATTGCCTTGGGCCAATACGATCTCAAGCTCTTCCTACATGAGAGTCGGAATCGGACATCTCCTCCGACGAACCTGGCAATCGGGCGGTTGAAATATCTTTTTCAACCGCCCGATTGCCACAATAGATTTGAGCATCCGCCCACAAACGTCCGCGTTTTATACCCATCAAATCCTTTGCCTTTTGTCGTCTAGACTAGAAAAATCGCTCGAAATAACGCAACCGGCCTGCTCGCTTGAAGAAACCTAAGCCCGTAACGTAGATGTGCAAACTTCCGAAACGCCTTGCGCGGCATAGTGCGTATAAACTTCGTCAACCGCCTCAGAAATATCTGAGTATCGCGCCGGGTCAAAAGCATACGATGTCGCAGCTATACCCTGCACCCATTCGGAACGCGGATTAATTGAATAGCCACACAGCATCATCATACATGCATCTAGACCTGATTTCCCAAGTATCCGACGTATTGATGAGAGCATCGCGGGTCGCCCCTGCACCATCGTCGTCACCCCTATTAGCAGTATTTTACCGTTTTTCTCTAAATGCGTATCGCCACCCTTAAGAATACGAAGTGTTTTATCCAGACCCGATTGTCCTCCATCTCAAACGAAGGGATAAGGAATCTCATCCGGAATCGGCAGTAACGGAGGATTCACAACGACAAGCGAAAAACATGAGTCATCTCTCAGAGGGGAGTAAAGGCTCCCCTCAAGCACCCTAGTTTCGTCATCCAAAGAGTTGATGGCAGTGTTTTTCTTACAAAGGTCGACAACAAAAGGGTTGATTTCTACAGATGTTACATCCATGCCACAGTTGGTAAGTATCAGGCCCTGTATTCTGGGGCCAGAACACAAATCGAGAGCCTTCCGTGCGCTCTGCGGTGTAAGGCGCCAATCTCAGCAAATCTGTCCCACAATACTGCGCTGAAGAACAAGACGGAACCCCTGAGCCAAACTCCCCTATACCTTATTAAGGCTAAGACAGGCAAGTTCACGCACCCGGCATATTCCAGAATAACATCCTATTGTTTTAGATGCTCTACAAGCATGAACAGCCGCGAATCGGAAAGATCTTCTAGTTTCGCCCCGACTGACCGCCAAGGGCCAAAATGGCCCCTCCATCCCCGGGCGACTGGCTCTGGCGCGCCAAGGAGTGTCCCCAAGTGCCGGCAGAAAAGGAACGTCCCCATCTGCCGGCTAGAGGGCACCGAAGAGGATGGCATAGGTAGTGGATTCGCCGAGCTTGAGCTCGTCGCCGGGATTGAGTTGGGCGGAACGGCCGGGCTCGACCTGAATGCAGACGCGCGTGGCCCCGTTTACCACCACGGTTCCGTTGGTGGACGACAAGTCCTCGACGTGCCAGATATTTTGAGCATCGCACCAGATATGGGCATGGCGGGCCGAGACATCGTCGCCGACGTCGGTAATATCGCCCTCGCCAGTGGCCAGCGCGCCAATCTCAACACCCTGCTCACTCGGCTGAATCCAGCGCGGGGCGTTCACGACAAAACTGTTTTGTACGCGCAGCAAGCCCAAGGGGTGCGCCGGGGCGGGTTCGCGTTCGCCCGCGGTCATCGACATGCCAAGCGAACGCGGCGTGGATGTGCCTCCGCCACAGGTCGCGTGCGCGTAGTCGATGGCATAGTTCACCGAGGACCGCACATCCGCCGAACAACCGACGGCGACAAACAGCACCAGCACGGCCTCGGCGCGCTCGGCGGGCATGAGTTCCGCCGCCTGGGACAGGCGATCGAGCGCGTTGCGATAGAGATTCGTGTCCTGGTGGCACTCTTCGAGCGCGCGTACCATCGGTTCACCTGCAGGACCGCACACCATATTGATCACAGCCGTGGAGTCCATGGGGTTTCGCTGGCGCAGGGCCAGTTGCGACATAATACGCGCAGCCGAGGTACCGTATTCGGCAAAGTAGCGCTGCTGAAGCGTGCCGACCGGCGCGCGAACGATAAAGCGGGAAACCCAAGAGCGATCGGTGGCTCGGCTCTGCGGGCTGCGGCCGTCGGCGAGCGGACGGGACGAAAGCACCAAGCCGCACAGCTCGATATGGCTCAGATGCGCCGCGCGCTTAAAGATGTCAAACATGGCCCCGCATGGGGTGAGCTCAACTTGAGATGCCATGACCTAGGCCTCCTTGGTCGTAGAAATAGAATCGGACGATACTTCGACAGGTCCGCCAAAAGTACGGGCAGCTGCGGCTCCACCGGCAAGCGGAGTCGCCATCTGGGCTTTTGTGCGTCGCGGTGCCGAAACGGGAAGTTCAAAGGCAAAGCCCATCGCAAGCAAAAACCACGTAAGCGTATAGGTTGCAACCAGAGCGGCAACAAGGCCGCCCATCACGGCGCGTTGGGAAAATACGCTACATGCAGCCACAACCAGCACCGGAACCTCGCAGGCAGAAAGCGCAAGCACACCCTGCAGGAAGCCCGAGCGCCGATCGCGCGCAAGCGCCCCCGCGGCAACGCCGGCTATGCCTGGCAGCGCCAACGCCAGTGCGGCAATAATACCCGGTAGCGACCCAGACCACACGAGCGATCCCAAAGTCGCCGTCACGCGAGCGCCCGACGCCAGCAGCGCGGCCGAAACCACGATCACAGCCCAAACCACGCCACAGACGACCGTCGCGCCGACCATCAGCGCGCGACGAACCGCGCGGCCAGACGCATCCATGGGGCACGGCGTGAGCGGCTCGCCGCGGAGCGAACGGCCGACATTTTGCGCATAGTGGTCACAAAACGCTGAGAGCGCCGCCTCGACCGCCGCCGGCTCGGGACGATCTTTTTGATGGCTGGACAGACAGGCCATCACCACGTCGAACAGCTGGGCATCGACAAACGCCAGCGCATCGCGTAGCTCTTCGGAATCCGGCTCAAGCCCTAGCTGCTGGGCCTGCTCGGCCGCGGCGAGCGCCACATCGGGCTCACGACGAAGCAGCTGAGTCAAATCACAACCGGGCGCATGGGCACCAATGGGATAGTCGGGCCGCGTGTCCATCTTGAGACGGTAGGGGCTCGCGATGTCGCGCGTCTTTTTGCGCGAACCCGAGGTGCCCGAAGTGCTCGGCGCGGCTTCGTATGGCGCGACGCCGGCAATGAGCTCGTAAACCGTGCTTGCCGCGGCATAGACGTCGATCGCCGGCGACATACGCAAAGCGCGCAGATCGGGAATATCGTCGGTGAGCATCTCGGGCGGGGCATAGGCAACCGTCGCGCGACGCAGCGTGGCATAGCGCTCGGTAAAGGATGCCTTGCCGCCGGTACCGGCCACGGCCGACGCAGGCTCAAGCGCCAGCGACGAGCCAAAGTCGATCAGGCACAGGTCAAAGGTGCCCTCGGCAAGCTGCCGGTCAAGCGGTAGACGCGCCGTGCGCACCATAATATTAGCGGGCGAGATATCGCGATGGACAAAGCCCTCACCCACCAGGCTCATACGGCAGAGCAGATCGAACAGGTCGCGACCCAGACGCGCCGCCACAAGCGGCGACAGGCGTCCGGCATCGTCCACGGCGAGTCGCGAACGCAAGCGGGCAAGCGTCTCGCCCTCGACCCATTCCATGACAATTGCAGGCACACCGTCGACCTCGCCCCAGCCATAGAGGCGGGGAAAGCCCTTAAGGCCCGAAAGGGCGCGATGGCATTCGTATTCCTCGCGAAACGCCGCCTTGAACTTGGCGACCAGCGCCTCGTGAGCGGCATCGTCGTCAAACTCATCGCGCGTCGGCAAGATGAGCTGCTTGAGTGCCACGGCCTCGCCTTGGGCGTTGACGGCACGCGTCACGCGGCCGATACCGCCACGGCGCATGGTGGCATCGTCGGCAAACAGCATCGTAAAACGACGCAGATAGGCAGGCAGTTCGTCCTGACCGAGCGCAATGGCCGGCTCAAACCCGTCGACACGCGCCAGGCGCAAGCCGACCATGGGATCGCGACCGAGCGATTGTGGTGTGGTGGATGCAAGATCGGTCATCATAGGGCAAGCGCCGCCACGTTATTGTTGAAGTTACCGAGCGCGACGTCATCATCGCCGTAATGGCCGACCCATTGACATAGGTTGGTGTAACAGCCCCACAGATTGGCATACTGCTGATACCACTTTGACCGGGGCGAGAATGTCTGACGACCAAACTCGGCTCGAATGACAAACATCTCCCCGACCAGGCTGTCGCACGGCCTGGGATCTCCCGTAGAGTTATAGGTCGAGACCACGTCATTGGCACGAGAAACATAGCCGTCGAGCATGTTGTACTTGGTCACAAGCCAACTGTGAATGCTCTCTTCCTCAGCAGCGGAAAGGCCACCGGAGTTTGCATCGTTGTCAGCGTTGCCGCCCGTCGAGCCGCCGTTTCCAGACCCTCCGGCAGAGGAACCCGACCCAGAGCCGCCGCCCGAACTCGACGAATCCGAGCCGGAGCCAGAAGTATCCGAGCTACCGGGCTTTCCGGACTGCTGGGCGTCCTGCTCCTTCTGCCGCTCGACCTTATTCACCGTTGCCGCCACGCTATTGTTGGACAACCGATCGATGATCTTGGTGTTGGTGAGCACGATGGTTTTGCCATTGGCAAGCGTGACTTCGTTGTCCGGGGCCTCGGCGCCGTCCGCGTCGTCGGCGCCAAACACAATATGCGCGACCACACTTGCCCAAGCATATCCAGTCGTGGTGCCCAGATCACTTTTGACCTCATGCCCCACGCGCGGTTCGCGTGCGGCATGTGCCTGCATCATGGACGGCACGGTCATGCCATAGGCAGAAACGCCAGCTATGACCAGCACCAGCGAGCAAGACAGCAGTGCGTACGCCCGCGGCGCCAAGCCCAGTCGGCGTCGCATGCGCACCGCGGCGCCGCGCTTTGTCTGAGTGCCACCGGGCCGCATGCGTTCTCCTCCAACAAAAACACGCCGCTCGGGAGCGGCGCATTCATTCGAATCCATATTTGAGTGTATCAGCGAACCCAAAAGGTTGCGCAACGAATGGGCAAATTAAGGATGCGAGTGGAAGCATCCATGCGATAAGCGGATACAAAGCATCTTTGTTGCACAACAAACTTACAGTCGCACGGGGAAATTATGACTACCCCGTGCGTCGCGAGGAAAACATACGGCAGGAGCAGGCTCGCCACCTAAATCGCGCGGCGGGCCTCGATGGCGCGGCCAAGCGTAAGCTCGTCGGCATACTCCAAGTCGCCGCCCACGGGAAGGCCGCTTGCCAGACGCGACACCTCGACGCCCAACGGCTTGATGGTACGGGCCAGATAGCTCGCCGTGGTCTCGCCCTCAATATTGGGGTTGGTGGCGATGATGACCTCGTGGATGTCCTCGTGGCCCAAGCGTGCCAGCAGCTCTCGAATGTGCAGCTGCTCGGGGCCAATCTTGTCCATGGGACTGATCACGCCGCCCAATACGTGGTAGAGGCCGTGGTAGCTGCCCGTGCGCTCGATCGCCTGGACATCGCGCGGCTCGCCCACCACGCAAATGCGAGTGGTATCGCGCATCGGGTCCTGGCAGATGGAGCACTCGTCGGCCGTGGCGTAGTTAAAGCAGCGGCTGCAAAAGTGGACCTCCTGCTTGACCTCCAGGATGGCCTCGGCCAGGCGGCGCGCCTCCTCGGCGTCGGCCTCCAACAGGTAATAGGCGATGCGCTGGGCCGACTTGGGACCAATGCCCGGCAGACGGCCCAGCTCATCGAGCAGTTTTTGCAGACTGTGGTTGGCACTCATATATATGCGTGTCTTAGAACGGCATGCCCGGGATGTTGAGGCCGCCGGTGATGGCGCCCATCTGCTTGTTGGCGAGCTCGTTGACGCCGCGGACGGCCTCGTTGACGGCAGCCATGATCATATCCTGCAGCATATCGACGTCCTCGGGATCGAGCGCATCGGGATCGATGGTGAGGTTGACGAGCTCCATCTCGCCGTTAACGGTCACCTTGACCATGCCGCCGCCGGCAGAGGCGTCGACGGTCTGGGACTTGAGGTTCTCCTGCGCGGCGGCAAGCTGCTCCTGCATCTTGCGAGCCTGCTTCATCATCTGCTGCATGTTCATACCGGCCATGATGGCTCCTTTACGTGCGGCCGCACGCCGAGCTGCAAGGGCAGCCGGAGCACGGCGGGACTTTCAAACTCAAAAATCGTACCACGGCGCGCGGCGAGAGAGCGGGGCGGACGTGTTACCTCAGTCGATATACATGTCCTCCAATACAAACCGCACTCAAA
This sequence comes from Collinsella sp., assembly GCA_046995905.1. Classification (GTDB taxonomy): domain Bacteria; phylum Actinomycetota; class Coriobacteriia; order Coriobacteriales; family Coriobacteriaceae; genus Collinsella. The sequence continues at coordinate 443,791 of JBKXET010000001.1, read as the reverse complement.
GATTATGCAAGGTCGAATTATGCAAGGTTGCATAATATCGCACACTCAATCTAGTAGAGCCGAATCCGGCATTTCATGTGCGCCACTAAATAGCTAAATGCCGAACCGCTGCTCGAGGCGGCGCACATGGCGGCAGGGTATAATTTGATTGCCATAGATAGTAATTTGGAGGTGCCCCATGAATGCCCCCAACGCGCTCCAAAACATCCGCTCAAAACACCCCGTTGCATATGTGGTTCTCTATCTCTTTGTCGGCTGGGCATTGCTGGTTGTCATCACCCATGCCATAGCTTTTGGAGCAGAACTGCTGATAGCCAGCTCGGACCAGCCCGTCGTCAAATGGGAGACGACCGATGAGTGCACCGACGGAACCCGAACCGTCTACTACAACAGCCCGTCCCTCTATCAAGAGTTCAAGGTCAAGATAAAGGACTTCAAGATTGTCGATGCCGAGCTAGGCGTTTATTTGGCAATCGGAGCAACCATTAACGCCGAGCAAGTCGAGTACACGGACAGCCATGCGACGTATCGTATCGACCTCAGCATCCTAGGCCGACCGTCACGCACCTGTCTGCTCAAATGCGACATACGCGGCACCACGTTGCACATGTCCGAAATACAGATGCGCCCGGACAAAACCCCTGAAGAGTTGGGGATCCTAAGCCCGGCGAGCGACTCTCAACAGTAGAACGATAGCCCACCAGTTGTTTCTTTCCAACGTTTGCAAATCAGCGCATGGTTAGATGAAACAAACTGCATGATATCGCGTAAATCCCGAGCAGGAATATCGCCCTTGTTATGGGCCAGCTTGCATCCGCCGGAGCGGGTAAGCCATATCTTGGTTGCCTCGGCAGTGGGGCGCTTGACCGCAACGTGAACATGGACAGGTTCGCCGTTCTCCCCCGTCCAGAAGAAGATGATGTACGGCCCGAGTCGAAACAGGCTAGGCATAGACTCGTCCGCCTTCGTAGGCAAAACGCAGGATGAGCGGGGCATTGTTACGCACGAAATCATCGAGTTCTTTGAGGTCCGCTTCGCTAAAGCCCTCGTGTGACACCCAATTGAATGCCGGCAAGATACACTCCGCCGTGTCAAAACCCCAATCGCGCGGGCGCTCCACAATAACCTTCACCGTGTTGTCCTCACGGACTTCGGAATACGAAACTTGCGTATCGTCCTCAAGGCGGACATATTCCCACATCATAAGCTCGCTCCGTTCAAAGACGTCTCTTCTTGAGCAGTATACCCGCCTGCGCAGCTACTCCACCGGCTTGAAGATGGTGGCCTGGCCAAAGACGCTGCGGATGAGGGCCTTGGCCTCGTCCTCGGTCTGCGGGATGCTCGGGGCTGCGCCCTGATGGCCGAAGGGGCTGCCAGCACCGGGATTGGATTCCCAGGGAGCGGCGGGGACGTCGTCGTTTGCAGAGGCTGCGGGTGCCACAGCAGCGGCCTTGGTCGCGGACGCCGCACCCGGCACGTCGAACGGGGGCAGATCGTCCCCGCCGGCATCGGCAGCAAAACCACCGACCATAGCATCGTCGTAGGGCACCTGCTCGGATTCCCATGGCGCAGCCTGCGCAGGCGGCTGAGCCATGGGGACGGACGCGCGCTCGGGCGCTCGGGGCGCGGGCTCGGTCGGGAGCTTGCCCGTGGCAGGAGCACCGGCAGGGTTGTCGGAGCGCAGCCAAGGGGCCTTGGCCAGGTCGGATGACTTGGGCGCAGGCGCGGCAGCGGACTTGGGCGCGGGGATCGGAGCAGCCGGTTTGGGCGCAGCGGGTTCAGGCGCCGACGGGGTCGGTGCCGCTACCGGCGCCGCTTTTGGCTGCGTCGCGCTGGCGCTCGAGGATGCAGGGGGCACCGAGGACACGGGTTGCGGGTCCGCAGATACCGCAGCCCGTGCAGATGGAGAATGCTCCTCATGTTGAGGAGCCGGCGTGCCACCCCCATCCAGGACATAGTCGACGGTACGACGACCGAAGACCGCGCAGACCGTCGGCAGGACCACCGACTGCGTATCGGCGCGACCGAGCATCTTGATGGCAAAAGTCGAACCCGCGGGGAACGAGACCGTGAGCTTGGAGCCGTCGTCGGCCGTGGCGCGGGCGTTGAGCAAAAGCCCTGCGTAGGAGGCCTGACGAGCCTTGACGCGCTCGACGACCTCGGCCCATTTGCGCTGGAGCTCGCCGGCGTCCTCAACCGCGGGGGTCTCGGCAGCACCGGCGGCGGCAACCTGGGCGGCGTTGTTGGGCTTGGACACCGACACGGTCGATGCAGCAGGCGCGGAAGCCGGAGCCGCAACGGGCTGAGGTGCAGGCGTTACAGGTCTGGGCGCCGGCGCAGGAGCCGCGGACTTGGTCGCAGGCTGGGCAGCCGGAACAGCAGCGCCGCGGTCCCAAGGCATACCGCCCTGGCGCGCGGACGTAGCAGCGGGGGCAGCGGATGCCGCCGGAGCGGCAGCACGAGCGCCCGAAATGAGCGTCGGCTGTTGGGCAGCAGCGGGTACGGATGCTGCAGGCGCGGCGGCCTGAGCAGCAGCCACGCTCGCCGGCACGGCGCCGTTGGCAATCATGGCCTCCAGGCGCGCCACGCGCTCGGCCAATGCCTCAATCGTTAAATCGGCCTCGGGACGCGCCAGACGCGTGCAGGCAATCTCGAGCACCAGGCGCACGTCGCTCGCGCCCCTCATCTCCAGTGCGGCATCGTCGAGCACCGTCAGCACGCGGGCCAGGCGGTCGGCAGGATGCTCGCCAAAGGCAGCGGCCTCGGCAGCAAGCGCCTCGGCCTGCTCGGAGCCGCCCTCAAACAGCTCGGCACGGGCACCGGCAACGCAGGCAACGTACACGTCGCGCACATGCGCCACCAGGTCGCGCGTCAGCTCCAGCAGGTCATTGCCCTCCTCGACCTGCGCACGGATCAGTCCATAGAGCTCGGCAACATCGCGATCGGCAATGGCGCGGGAAAACTCGCCCAGAATCTGGTCCGAAACCTCGCCCAAAAGCGAGCGGGCGTCGTCCGCATGCACAGAACCGTTGCCAAAGACGCTCAGCTGCTCCAGCGTGGAAAGCGCGTCGCGCATACCGCCCTTGGCATGGCGCGCCACAATGGCGAGTGCCTCGTCGTCGTAATCGAAGCCCTCCTGCTCGCACACGTAAGACAGGCGATGCTCGATATCCTCGTTGCCGATGCGGTGGAAATCGAAGCGCTGGCAGCGTGAGAGAATGGTCTCCAGAATCTTTTGCGGGTCGGTGGTGCACAGCACAAAGATCACGTGTGCCGGCGGCTCCTCAAGCGTCTTGAGCAGCGCGTTGAACGCCGCCGTCGTGAGCATGTGGACCTCGTCGATGATATAAATCTTGTACTTGCCGCGCACTGGGGCAAAGTTGACGGAGTTGATGATCTCCTCGCGCACGTTGTCCACGCCGGTACGGCTTGCGGCATCGAGCTCGTAGACATCGGGGTGGTTACCCTCGGCAATGAGCTCGCACTCCTCGCAAGTACCGTCGGGCATGCAGCCGCTTGCACCCTCGGCGCGCGCCGCCTCGGCATTGCGGCACAGCAGCGCCTTGGCCAGAATGCGCGCCATGGTGGTCTTGCCCGTGCCGCGCGGTCCGCAGAACAGGTAGGCGTGGGACAGGCGCCCCTCGGTGATGGCGTGCTCGAGCGTCGAGACGATATGCTGCTGGCCCACCACGGAGTCGAAGGTGAGCGGGCGATACTTTCGGTACAACGATTCCATGGGTGCTCCCCCGGGTATACTGAGTCTTGTTGCCGCGACGGCCATGCGGTCGCACGGCATACTGCATTCATAATAACCCGTACGGCGAGCCCGCCGCGATAGGAGTCCAAAGAGCATGGCAGACGCAGAGAGCAACCTCGTTCCCTCCGAAGCAGCCGACCAGGTCGAGGTCGCGCTCGAGAAGCAGGCCGCGGCCGATGACGGCATTCTGTACCTCAACGAGTACCAGTACGAAAACGACCTGGTCACCGACTTTGCGCGCCTGGTCGCCTCGCCCAGGCGCCGTGGCTCCCTGTACGTCGCCGCCGCGATTGCCGCGCTCATCGGCATCGGCATGTTGGTGGCCGGCGGCAGCTGGATCAAGTTCGGCGTCGTGCTGATCGTGTTCGGCGCTTTTTTGGCCTGGTGGAGCAAAAACCTGCACCACACCCTCGCCCGCGACTTTATCGACGCCGTCGAGGCCGACGAGTCCATGGGTGGCCGCTATCGCCGCGTCGCCGCCAACGAGGACGGCCTGATGGTTTGGGGCAAGAGCGGCAAGTCACAGTTCTTCCCGTTTGACAAGCTCGACCACGTGCTCGACGGCGAGCGCATCTTTGTGGCCATGTTCGCCGACCAGGGCGTGACGATCCCCAAGGACACCTTCGTCCGTGGCGATGCCGAACAGTTCGGCCCCTTCCTTAAGGCGCGCATCAACAAAAAGCTCCGTATTGAGACCAAAAAGAAGAAAATGAAGGCTGAGAAGGCCGCCGCCGAGGCCAAGCAGGGCGACAAGCCCCAGGAGACCAAGCGCAAGCAGAAGAAGAACAAGAAGAAGCGCTAAGGCCAAGCCAGACAGGCAGCCTCGCATCCCGCTATCCTCCCCATGCACCCGAGCGTGCTACACTAGCAGCATCTATGCCACCGCGAACGGCTCGGCTCCGCGCCCGCCACTCGCAAACGAACTTTAAACGCACGAGGGTTGGCCATGCCGCTTTTCTCGCAACATACCGCCCGGTTCTCGCCGGACGTTCCTTTGGAGGGCACCAGCTCTCGCGAGCTGCTCAAGCGGTACCAGCCGCTCGAGACACTTGCGACCGGCGGTTTTGGCTCCATCGAGATCTGCCGCGACACGCACCTGCGCCGCCGCGTCGCCATTAAGCGCATCCCCCTTATCAACGGTGCCGGCATGCCCGCCAGCGACATCATGGATGTCCTGCGCGAGGCGCACACTGCCGCCATGCTTCAACATCCCAACATCGTGCAGGTCATCGACTTTACGCACGACACAGCCTATGCCTACCTGGTTATGGAGTATGTCGATGGCATGTCGCTTGCCGAGTTTTTGCACCGCGTGGACGGCCACTCACTTACCTTTGACGAGGCCGCGGCCATTGCCGATGCCCTGGGCCAGGCGCTCACCTTCGCCCATAGTAATGGCGTACTCCACCTGGACATTAAGCCCGCCAACGTGCTCATCGACCACTCGGGCAATGTAAAGCTCACCGACTTTGGCATGGCGCGACTGTCGTCTGCCGGTGGCTTTGGCGGCTCACGCGGCGGCACTATCGGCTACATGCCGCCCGAGCAGCTCGATATCGAGACCGGCACGGTCGACGAGCGCGCCGATGTCTTTGCCCTCGCCTGTGTGATCTACGAGGGCCTGTGCGGCAGCGCTCCCTTTATGGCGGCCACGCCCGCCGACTCGCTCGGCCGCATCATCGGCGGCGCCACCTATCCCAGCGAGCTGATACCACACTTTCCCCCGGGAGCCGAGGCCGCGCTCATGAGCGCGCTCTCCCCCATGCCGCAGGACCGCCCCAACAGCATCGAGGCATTTTGCGACCAGCTCCTTGCCGGTCTGGGCAGCGTGCGCGAAGGCCGTCGCAGCCTGGAGCAAATGGTTGGCGAACTTTCGGATGACGAGCAGGAGCTCGACGATATCGAGCCGTCGCACTACGAGGACGACGCCATCGAGGTCGACCCCGCACTCGGCTGGGCGGGCACGCGCTGGAGCCATACGCGCGACTACACCATGCGCACTATCTCGGCGCTAACGTGCGGCACCTTTAGCTTTTTGCTGATGCAAACGGCCGGGGTCGCGGCGCTTCCCGGCCTGGTCATTGCGGCCATCGCGATCGGAGCGGCGGCTGGCCTGGCCCCCCAGATTGGCTCGGCCATCTCGGCTGTGGGCTTTTTGGTGCTCATGGCCAACGCCACCATGCAGGCGCAGGGCATCCTGTCGATGCTGCCCGTCGCGGTGATCTTTGCCGCCGCCATGTCCGGTTGGTGGATCGCCTGGGGTCGCACCGAGGCTGCCGCGAGCGCCGCGCTCACCTGTGCACTCGCGCTTGGCTGTCTGACCGGCAATACCTTCCTGGCAGCTGGGGTCACCGCCGGCGTCGCGTCATTTTGGCTCGGCCCGGCAAGCGCCGCCGCGGCAACGGGCATGGGCGCGCTTTTTGCCCGTCTGGCCACGGTCGCGCTTTCAGCCGGAGGCGTGCTGGGGCTCGGTAACGTTGCCGCAGCGCTGGGAGACCCGCTCCTTTGGGTCGCCTTTGTGCTAGTCGCGGCAACTGCCGCAGCGTCATCCGCGCTGCTCAATGTCCATGCCAAGCGTGCCGGCCAGAGCTCAAACCTTGCCGCAATCGCCGCCATCGCTGTCACCGGCATCGGCTGTGCAGCGGTGTCCTGTCTTGCACACCATATGGAAATTGCCAGCCTTGCAGCCGCGGTCGTCGCCAAGGCGGCGGTTGCGGGAACCCTATCCTCTATAATCGTTGGGATATGCCTATATTTGCTCGGATACCAAAGAACCTATACGGAGAGTGATCTTTCGTGAACTTCCTGAACATCTTCGAGGACCACGTGGCCGGCATCTTCGGTGCCACCCGTGCCCCGTTCTCCTTTAAGAAGCTTGCCAAGCAGGCCGCTCGCGACATGGAGGATCAGACTCTGGTGATCAACGGCGTCAACACGGCGCCGGCACTCTATACCATCCTTATCGCCGCCGACGACGATCCCATGCTCGCCCCGTTCTACCCCGAGCTTTCGCGCGAGGTCCGCGAGTTCGTGAAGGCGCAGGCCGAAAAGCGCCGCTATGTCTTTGTCGGCGAGCCCCTCGTGCGCTTTATGATCGATCCGCAGCTGCGCGCCGGCAAGTTCTCGGTCTTTGCCGAGAACGTCGATGCCCCCACGCTCGGCCGCCTGTACGAAGAAGAGCGCGCCTATCAAAACGGCCTGGGCCAGAACAACTCCGCGGCAAGCCGTGCCGCCAGCGCCCCGCGCGCCGGCCAGCAGCAGTTTGCTGCCCCGCAGCAGCCGACGCCTCGCGCCGCCGCTCCCGACCCGTTTGCCGTGGCAGACCCCTTCGCGCCTAGCGTCCCCGACCCCGCCGCCGCACCCATCCCGGTGCCGCAGACCGTCTCGCGCGACGCGCTTGCCGGCATGGGCGGAGCCGCCGCGACCGGTGCCGCCGTGGGCCTAGGCGCCGCAGCCGGCATCGCCTCCAACATGGCGAGCACTCGCGCCCCGCAGCGCCCGCTCGCCCAGCTCGTCGACGTCGTGAGCGGCGAGAGCCATAGCATCACCTCCGCACAGGTGACCATCGGTCGCGAGCGCTCAGTTTCCGACATCGCCCTGCGCGACCCCAACGTGTCGCGCCGCCACGCCCAGCTCACCTTTACGGGCTCGGATTGGTCGATCGAGGACCTCAATTCCACCAACGGCACGCTCGTCAACAACCGCCGCATTACGCGCTGCCCGCTGCGCAACGGCGATCTGCTGACGTTTGGCCTGAGTACCTTTGAATTTAGGGGATAGTCGCTTATGAACATCGATATCGTCCTTTTTGCAGGCCGCATCGTCTTGGTCGCCCTGCTCTATATCTTCCTGTTCGCCGTCATGAAGACCGGCGTGGGACTTGTGCGCGGGCAGCGCCGCGACTCGGCTATCTGGACGATCGATGTGGACAAGGGCCCGCGCGGTATCCGCGGCATCCACGTAGACATGCTCGGCCCCGTCATCGTCGGTCGCTCGCCGTCTTCGGACATCTGCATCAACGAACCATTCGTCTCGGCCTCGCATGCGCGCTTTTCGCTGCAGGGCCCGGCGCTCATCATCGAGGACCTCAACTCGCTTAACGGCACGCTCGTCAACGGCCGCCAGCTTGTGGAGCCCGCAACGCTGCGCGAGGGCGACGAAGTCCAGATTGGCGATGTGGTCATGAAGGTGAACCGTCGATGATCGACGAGGAGAACAAGTCCGCGACTATGACCGAGGCACCGGCTGCCGCCACAGCTGCGCCGGCCCACGCCGCTCCGGCGGGCTCCGCACCCGTGGAACCCAAGGACACCGTGTTCTCCCTGCCTCTTTCGCATGTAACGCATGATATTTCGGATCTCGCCGATAACGAGGACGAAGAGGATGCCGTAGCGGCGCCCATCGGCGCACATGCCGCGGAACAGCCCACAGCGCCCGAAGCAACCTCGGCGCCGGCTCACTTTGCAGAGCCCGTCGCCGCGGCAATCAACGAGAGCGCTGCGGTGTTTGCGGCACCCGAACCCGCCGCGCCGGCGTTTCCCATAGCCCCGGCATCCGAGGTTGCGCCCGCGTCTACGCCGGCGCCCGAGGCGGGGCCATCCCCCGAGGACGGCCCCGCACCCAAGGCCCCGCAGCCTGCGCCCGCAAGCGAGTCCGATGCCGTGACCGAGCCCGCCGCCCAGTCGCAAAGCACGCCCGCGCCGTCGCACTTTGCGACGCCCGAGCCTATAGACGTCAGCCCGCAAGACGACGAGTCGACCGCCTGCGCGTCCGAAGAGCCCGGCTCCCCGGACACCGGCGATTCCGAATCAAACGCCGAGACCGACACCGTCCCTCCCGGTGACACAGCCGAGATCGACGTTGCCGCCGTTGAGGCCAAGCTCAAAGACCCCGGCTCGACCATGAGCTTTGAGCCCCTGACCGAGGAGCGCATCGAGACCGACTCGACCTATGATGCCGGCACCACCACGCAACTCATGTGGGGCGCCCGCTCTGACGTTGGCTGCGTACGCCCGCACAATGAGGATTCCTACCTGGTGCAGTCGCCGCTCTTTTGCGTATGCGACGGCATGGGCGGTCACGCCGCCGGCGAGGTAGCCTCTTCCATCGCCGTCGAGACTATTGCCAAGACGGCCCCGCAGTCCGCCGACGCAGCACGCCTGGCCGCAGCCGTCGAGGCAGCCAACGCCGCCGTAATCGAGGCGGCCCTGAACGGCCTGGGCAAGCCCGGCATGGGCTGCACAGCCACCTGCGCCTATATCGAAAACGACACGCTCGCCATCGCCCACGTGGGTGACTCTCGCGCCTACCTGCTCCACGAGGGCACGCTCATCCGCGTGACCCGCGACCACTCCTACGTGGAGGAGCTCGTGGACGCCGGCGAGATTACGGCAGACGAGGCTCGCGTCCACCCCAACCGCTCGGTCATCACCCGTGCGCTGGGCTCGGACCCCGCCATGTATGCCGACCACTTCACTCTGCATATCGAGGAAGGCGACCGCCTGATCCTGTGCTCTGACGGCCTTTCGAGCATGATTCCCGACAGCGATATCGAGAACATCGCCACGCAGTCCTCAACCGCGCAAATCTGCGTCGACAACCTAGTGGACGCGGCGCTTGCCGCCGGCGGCCACGACAACGTGACCGTAGTAGTCGTTGACCTGGTTGACGATGGCGTTATGCGCGAGGCGCAACGCGTGCGTCGCCGCAACATTACCATCGCCGCCATCCTGACCCTCGTCTTTGTGCTGGCAGCTGGCATCTGGGCCTACACGGGTGTCACCGGCTCGTACTACCTGGGTACCCACCAGGGCAATGTCGCCGTCTGGCGCGGCCTGCCCGGCAAGCCGCTCGGACTCAAGCTCCACTGGCTCGAAAGCGAAACCAGCATCAAGCTGTCCGACCTGCCCGAAGACACGCAAAACCGCCTCAAGGCGGGCATTCCGCAAACAAGTGTCGACGATGCGCAGGACACGATATCCAAGTACCGCCACCAGATCGACGAGGAGCAAACCCGCCAGGTGATCGACGCGCAAACGATTCGCGACAACACCAATCAGGGATCGACCTCCGAATCAGATTCCGAGAAAACCGCCGAACAGTCCGCCGAGGCCGAAGCCTCCGATAAGAATTAGAAAGGGAGTGCCGCTTATGAGTCGCCGCAACACCGAGCTGCTCTTGCTCATCGCCTCGGCGTTCCCCGTCATCCTGCTGTATGCGATGTACGTGCTCACCGCGGGCGCTGCCATCTCCTTTGAGACGCTCGCCGTACCGATCGGCCTCTTTGCCGCCTTTGCCGCGGCCCACATTGCCGTGCGCATCTTGGCGCCCGGTGCCGACCCCGCCATCCTGCCCATTGTCTTTGTGCTTTCGGGCATCGGTATCACGTTCGTGACGCGTCTCGCACCCGCTCTCGCGATCTCACAGCTCATCATCCTGTTTGTCTCGGTGGCCCTGATGGTGGGAACGCTCGCACTGGTCAAAAACCTCGACGTGGTCATGCGCTACAAGTACACCTTTGGCATTATCGGCATCATCCTGCTGATGCTGCCCATCTTTATCGGCACCACGATCTCGGGCTCCAAGCTGTGGATTCGCATCGCAGGCTTTACCATCCAGCCCGGCGAGTTCGCCAAAGTCTTTATCGTGCTGTTCCTGGCCGGGTACCTGGCCGAGAACCGCGAGCTGCTCTCCATCTCCAACCGCAAGATCCTGGGCTTTAAGATCCCTCGCCTGCGACTGCTGCTGCCGCTGTTTGCCGTGTGGGGTGTGTGCCTGCTCGTCGTCGTCTTCGAACGCGACCTGGGTTCGGCCGTGCTGTTCTACACCATCTTCTTGCTAATGCTCTACGTTGCCACGGGACGCTTTTCGTATGTCGTTATCGGCCTTGCACTCTTAACCGTTGGAGCCGTGGGCGCCTACAAGTTCCTGTCTCACGTTCAGGTGCGTTTCCAGGTTTGGGTCGATCCGTTTAAGGACGCCCAGGGCCAGGGCTACCAGATCGTCCAGTCGCTCTTCTCGCTTGCCGATGGCGGTCTGGTCGGCGTTGGCATCGGCAACGGCATGGCCAACAACATCCCTGTCGTCGAGTCCGACTTTATCTTCTCGGCCATCGGCGAGGAGATGGGCCTTTTGGGCGGCGGCGCCGTGCTCATCCTGTTTATGCTCTTTGCCGTGCGTGGCCTCACCACGGCTGCCCGCGCTAAATCCGACCTCGCCGCCTTTAGCGCCACAGGCCTTACGGCCGCCATCAGCTTCCAGGCCTTTTTGATCGTTGGCGGCGTAACCCGCCTGATCCCGCTGACCGGCGTCACCCTGCCCTTTATGAGCCAGGGCGGCTCCTCGCTGCTGGCGAGCTTTATCATCGTCGCGCTCCTGCTGCGCGCCGGTGACGAAGCGACCGGACGCGAGGCCGAGCTTACCGGCACCGGCACCATGGCCGCCATCACCGATGATCAGGTCGCATCTGCCGCCGCCCCGTCGGGCACGCGCTTTGCCGCCGCGTCTTCCTACGGCAGCGGCAGCCATTCCGTCGGCTCGCGCATGCGCCGTCGCCTGCTCGACACGCCTGAATCCGGCGTGCTCGGCCGCGTCGCACTCGCCAACCGTCTAACCCGTGCGGTGCTCGCCTTTACGGCGCTGTTCGCCATCCTTATCGGCAACCTCACCTATGTCCAGGTCATCAAGGCCAAGGACTATCAGGATATGCCGACCAACAACCACACCATCGCCCGCTCCAAGTACATCCAGCGCGGCTCCATCATCACGTCCGACGGCGTGACGCTGGCCGAGTCGCTGCAGCAGGAGGACGGCACCTACGTACGCTCCTACCCCAACGGCAACCTGGCAGCGCACGTGGTTGGCTACGTGAGCCAGCAGTATGGCACCACTGCCATCGAGAGCGTCATGAACGACACGCTCACCGGCTCCAAGGATTACTCCAGCTGGAACAACGCCATCGCGTCGCTCGCGGGCCAGACCCAGCCGGGCAACACCGCCAAGCTCACCATCGACTCGCGTATCCAGACGGCGGCCGAGCAGGCGCTCAAGGGCTTTAAGGGTGCTGTAGTGGTCATCGACCCGCGTACCGGCGCGGTGCTCGCATGTGCCAGCTCGCCCACCTACGACAACACCAACATCGACGCCCTGCTGCAGGCGGGCGGCGGCGAGGACGGCTCCATGTACAATCGCGCTATGGACGCGCTGTACACGCCGGGCTCCACGTTTAAGGTCGTTACGCTTTCCGCGGCACTCGAGACCGGTACCGCCAGCCTTACCAGCACCTACCAGGCGCCCGACTCCATGGACATCGGCAACGCACCGGTCACCAACTATGCCAACGAGAGCTACGGCACCATCAGCCTGCAGCAGGCCTTTGCCGTGTCCTCCAACGTCGTCTTTGGCCAGGTGGCAAACGAAGTTGGCGCAAACACGCTCGTGCAGTTTGCCAACGCCTTTGGCTACGGCCAAAAGCTCGGCCAGGACCTGACCTCCGCGGCCTCCATCATGGCCGACCCGTCGCTCATGACCGAGTGGGAGACCGCCTGGGCCGGCGCCGGCCAGCCTGTCGGCATGGACCACACGCCCGGGCCGCAGACCACCGTCATGCAAAACGCCGTGATTGCCGCCGCCATCGCTAACAGTGGCGTGGTCATGGACCCGTACTTTGTAGCCCAAGTACTCGCCCCGGACGGAACTGTGGTCAAGACCACGCAGTCCCGCTCGCTGGGTCAGGCCGTCAGCTCCGCCACGGCCGACCAGGTCAAGCAGGCCATGCTCGCCGTCGTCCAGTCCGGTACCGGCACCGATGCCCAGGTCCCCGGCGTCAAGGTCGCCGGCAAGACCGGCTCGGCCGAGATCGGCGGCACCAACGTCAACTCGATGTTCGTTGGCTTTGCACCTTACGATTCACCCACGGTCGCCATCTCGGTGGCCTTGGAGGATTACGACAAACACGACGTCAAGGCGGCCAAGATTGCCGGCATCGTCCTGACCGCGGCGCTCGCCGCACAGGGAGCGTGATGCCCATGATCGAATCGGACACCCGGGGCGCGCCGCGGCCGAAGAGTTAGCGGCAACGCGCCACACGGCCCCAGCGGCCACATCGTAGGTACTACACACATCGTTGAGCGAATAGTTATGTTAGGAGCAGGAATGGAACAGAGGGTCCTCGGGGGAAGATACCTCCTCAAGGATAAGGTGGGGACAGGCGGCATGGCGACCGTCTACCGTGCACAGGACCAGGTCCTCGACCGCACGGTTGCCGTCAAGATCATGCTGCCGCAGTATGCTGGCGACGCAACCTTCGCCGCACGCTTTAAGCAGGAGGCCCAGGCAGCAGCCGGTCTCTCCTCCCCCTATATCGTGGGCGTCTACGATTGGGGCAAGGACGGCGACACCTATTACATCGTCATGGAGTATCTGCGCGGTACCGACCTCAAGAGCGGCATCAAGAGCCACGGCGCCCTCGACCCCAAAAAGGTCGCGCAGATCGGCTCGCAGATCAGCTCTGCGCTTTCGGTCGCACACAAGCACGAGATCATCCACCGCGACATCAAGCCGCAAAACATCATGGTGCTGCCCGACGGCAACATCAAGGTGATGGATTTTGGCATCGCGCGCGCCAAGAATAGCCACCTCACGCAGGACAACAACGTGTTGGGCACCGCCCATTATGTAAGCCCCGAGCAGACTCGCGGCCAGGACCTCGGTCCCACCTCGGATATCTACTCGCTGGGCGTCGTGATGTACGAGTGCGCCACCGGCCGCGTGCCCTTTGACGGCGACGACGCTATCTCGGTCGCACTCAAGCAGGTCAACGAGCTGCCCATCCCGCCGAGCCAGATTAACTCCGGCGTCGACGCCGATCTTGAGCGCATCATCCTCAAGTGCATGGAAAAGGACCCGGCGAATCGCTTCCAGACGGCCGACGAGCTGCGTCAGGTGCTCAACAGCTACCTGTCCGGGCGCGCCGTCAACATTTCCGAGCCCACGCGCATCATCGGTGCCCCCGGCGAGCTCGGCGCCACCAAGACCCGCGAGCTTTCCGACCAGACGCGCGCCATGGTTCGTCCCGTCTCGGGCGTGAGCGGCCAGAACACCACCCGTAGCTCGGTTTCGGGCTCCACCGGCTCCTACGAGGTCGAAAAGCCCAAATCCAACAAGAACAAGATCATCGCCGCCGTGGTGGCAGCCGTTGCTGTCATCGGCATCGTGGTGGCCTTTGCCACAGGACTCTTTGGCGGCGAGCAGGTCACCGTGCCCGATGTGCTGGGCAAGGACCAGCAGACTGCCGTCGAGCTGATCAAGGAAGCTGGCCTCGAGGTCGGCACCATCGACCAAAGCTACAACGACGATGTCGACGAGGGCAAGGTCGCCGAGCAGACGCCCAACGGCAACACCAAGAAGACCAAGGGCACCAAGGTGAACCTGGTAATCTCCAAGGGCCCCAAGCCCTCCGAAAAGGTTGAGGTTCCCAAACTTGTCGGCCTGACCAAGGACCAAGCAGAAGCCGCACTGGCAAGCGTTGGCCTGAAGGGCAACGCCTCCGAGGAGGCCAACGAGGCTGATGAGGGCCAGGTCTTTGAGCAGGGCACCGAAGCCGGTAAGGAAGTCGCGAAGGGCACGACCATCTCGTACAAGGTCTCGAGCGGCCCGGATACCACGTCCGTCCCCGACCTGACCGACATGACCGAGGCCCAGGCGCGCAACGCCCTCGATATGGCAGGCTTTGGCGTCGACGTGAGCTACCAGGAGAACGACTCGGTTACCGAGGGCACCGTGATCAGCTGGAACCCCAGCGGCAAGCAGAAGCCCGGCGCCACGATTACCGTCGTCATTGCCAAGAAGTCCGGCAAGGCCACCGTCCCGGGCAACCTGTACGGCAAGAGCATCTCCGCCGCCGTTACCGCGCTCAACAACGCCGGTTTCTATAACATTGGCTTCTGTGACCAGAACGGCAATCCCGTAAGCGGTAACGAGGATGCCACCGTTACGGGCGTCTCCCCCACTGGAAAGCAGTCCACCGACAGCACGATTACGCTGACGGTCACACTTTCTGGTTCGGGCTCGGGCTCGGGCACGAGCACGGGCGACGATTCCGGTACGACCAACTAGTCGCCACCCCACCGCTCATCGCGGCTCTCGCCGCAAACATATTCGCTCACAGGCGCCCGCTTGCTCCCCCAGCAAGCGGGCGCTTTGTTTATCGACAGACCAGGGCTCCATAGCAACGCAAAGAGGCCCGCAAAAGCGAGCCTCCCAGGTGACAACAGAATATGTGATGCAGTAATTACTGGCCGCAGAACTTCACCATGATCTCGACCACGAGCTTCTCGGAGTTGAGCTGCTGTATCATGATGCCCTGCTGGAACAGCGGGATGTTGGCGCGCGTGTGCTCCGGATCGGAGTGCTCGACGAACTCCTTCTTATCCAAGGTGCAGACCGAGCGCGACAAAACGACTTCGAAGCGACCCATTACGGCATCGCGCATGCGCTACAATCTCGGTTAATCTGTTAACCACCCGAAAGCAGCAGGAGGCCCCATGCCCACACCAGGCAAGCGCCCATCCATGCGCCAGATTGCCGTCGCGGCCGGCGTATCCGTCGCCACGGTCTCCCACGTCATCAACGGCAGCGGCCGTTTTTCCGAAGACACCCGCAAACGCGTGGAAGCCGCCCTAAAGGAATACGGCTACGTCACGAACATGGCGGCGAAGAGCCTCCGTATGGCCCAGTCCCGGACCATCGGCATGATCGTGCCGGACATCTCCAACGACTTCTTTTCCAAGATCGCCCTGCATGTGGAGCGCGAGCTGGCAACCGAGGACTACTCGGTCTTTGTTTGCAACAGCGCCAATGACCCCGCCCGCGAGCGTGACTACTTCCGCACGCTGGCAAGCAAGCAGGCCGACGGTATCATCTGTATCTCCGGCCTGCGCAGGCTCGACGGCGAGTTCGTCCCCCACGGAATCCCCGTGGTCTGCATCGACCGTGCGCCCGAAAACGACCTCGGTTTCCCACACGTGGGCTCCGACAACATCGGCGGTGGCTACATGGCGACCGAGCACCTCATCGAGCGCGGCTGCAAGGACATCCTGAGCATCTCGAGTTTTACCGCCAACTACCCCGGCAACGAGCGCCAGATGGGCTACGAGCGGGCGCTCGCCGCGCACGGAATGCCGCTACGCCGCGACTACCAGCTGTTTGTCTCGGGTAAGCAGCCGAGCATCATCGAGTCGGAAGAGCTCGTGACCGACTTCCTCTCCACGGGCTACCCCGTCGACGGCGTCTTCGCCCATAGCGACCACGCAGCCGTGGGCGCGCTGCGTGCGCTCGTTGCCGCCGGCAAGCGCGTACCCGAAGACGTCCGTCTCATCGGCTTCGACGATTCCGTTTACGCGCAGCTTCCGACGCCGCAAATCAGCACCATCCGCCGCTTCCCCGAGCGCCTCGCGCACGAGGGATGTCAGGCCCTGCTCGCCCTGCTGCGCGGCGAAGAGCCCGAGATGGAGACGCTTGTCCCCGTTAAGCTCGTGCAACGCGCGAGCAGCTAGACAGCGGGCAGCGAATAGCCGCGTTTTTCTCTCGCATGTGCTCTATCCCACGCGCGACATGCAAAAGCCCGCCACTACGGGTGACGGGCTTTTCCGCTACCAGCCGCGTGCTTCCTCCGCACGTACGAGCTGACGAGCCTCGATCTGGCGAATCATATCGATGCGTCGCTGGTGACGGCCGCCCTCGAACTCGCCGGTGAGCCAGGCGTCGACAATCATTTTGGCCAGCTCGATGCCTACCACACGAGCACCAAATGCGAGCATGTTGGTGTTGTTGTGCTCGCGCGACAGGCGAGCGGAATACGGCTCAGAGCAGGTGCAGCAACGGATACCGCGCACCTTGTTGGCGGCAAGCGAGATGCCCACACCCGTACCGCAGATAACGATACCGCGATCAACCTCGCCGGACATGACAGCGTCCGCCACGGCCTCACCCGCGATGGGATAGTCAAAGCGCTCGGTGCTGTCCGTACCGAAGTTCACGACTTCGTAGCCGTACTTCTCCTGGATATACGCCGTGATGGCTTCCTTGTACTCGACTGCGACGTGGTCGTTTCCAATACCGATCTTCAAAAGAGACCCCTTTCCATAAGAACCATTCGCGCATGCCGCGCGCTCAATCCGTCCTAATTCGCCGTTCCGCTTCTAATACACCTCGCCGGCGCGCAAACGGCGCAGACACTCCTCGTAACCAGCGTCCTTGCCAAACAGCGCACTGGTGCCCAGGATAAATCCGTCCGCGCCAATGGCGGACAGGTCGCGCACGCGCTCGGGCGAGCAGGCGCCGTCGATCATGAGCTTGAAGCCAAAGCGCTCCTTCAGCGCGGCAAGGCGACGCACCTTGTCGTTCGTGAACTCGATAAAGCTCTGACCGGCAAAACCCGGATTCACCGTCATGACCATCACGTAATCGCAGAGGTTCAACATCTCCTCGATCTCGGAGATAGAGGTGTCGGGGTTCACGGCGATACCGGCGCTCTTGCCGAGGGACTTAATCGCGGCGAGTGTCTTGACCACGTAACGCTCGGACTCCGGATGGATATAGATGATGTCCGCGCCGGCGGAGGCGAAAAGTTCAACCTTGCTGGCAGGATTCTCGACCATAAGGTGCACGTCGACGAGCTTGTTGGTGGCAGCTCGCACGGCCTTGATGTCTTCGAGACCCATGGCGAAATTGGGAACGAAACTGCCGTCCATCACGTCGCAATGGAAGATGTCGATGCCGGCGGCGTCGAGATCCTCGACGGTCGCACGCAGATTGCCGTAGTCGGCGCACATGAGACTGGGGCAGAGCAGCATAGTGAACTCCTTATCTGCTCGGTGATTATCTACTCGGTGGTAATTAATCGTTTAACCTTTATCTACAGTCTGGCTGATTAATCGTTTAACCACGTTGTTAACCTGCAGGCTTTTCCAGATTCACAACGTTGCCATATTTGCCTATCTAGCTGGTATCATGCAGGAGCCCGCACCACGAAACGCTGTCGTATTCCCTAGGAAGAAATCCCGCTACGCGGACAGCAGCAGCCAGGGGCCGCAATCCGCAGACCTGAGCCCGGACCCCCTACGCTCCAGGCGTGATCAGGCGCGCGCACTGGGCGATCTTCTCGTCATAGGACTCCGCGATAATCGACACACCATCGAACCCAAACGCGCGAACATTCGAGAACTGATGGAACTTCGAGCTGTCGCACAGCACGTACGCCTTATTCGAATTCTCGCGCACGATGCGCTTCTTCGCCGCCTCAACGTAGGAGGGCGTCATGACGCCGCGGTCCTCGTCAATCGCGTTGGTCCCGATAAACGCCTTATCGAAGTACAGATCGCGCAGGATCGATTCGGTCATAGAACCGCAGAACGAGGAGTTCACATAGTTGAACTCGCCACCCACCACGATGAGCTGGGCGCGCGTCTCGCTCTTAATCAGGCACGCCGAGGCATCCGTCGTGTAAATTGTCACGTCGCGGTCGAGCAGCAGACGCAGCAGCGCCGTGCAGGTGGAACCCGAGTCCAAGTAGAGCGTGTCCCCGTCCTCAACAAAACGCAAGGCGACTTGGGCAATCTGTTCCTTCTCACTCCCGTGTAGGCCCGAACGCGTCGAGATACTCACCTCGTGGACAGCCGAGAGGAGCCTCACCGCGCCGCCCGAAAGATGCTCAACCTTGCCAAGCGCCTCCAGCTCCTTGAGGTCGCGACGTAGCGTCGAAATAGAGACGCCCGGCAGCTCCTCCTGCAGCTCGGAAATCCTCGCGAGGCCCGACTTCTGCAGGCACTCTACAATTCGCTCCTGGCGCTCATACGGAATCATATTGGGAACCTCTCCAAACCACTCTGCTTCACGCTCGTTCATTTCTTTTCGAAAAGTGTAACGCACAAGCAGAATAGCGGCCGCCACCTGTTGCGATGACGACCGCTTAATCGATTGACCTACCCTCTCGTTCACAATTTGAACGAGGTTGACACACCTCGCGTAAGCGCGACGCTCTTCAAGCGAAGAGAACGACCCTAGGAGAGGCGGCGCATCCGGGGCTCTTAGGCGAGCTGATCCTCCTTGCCGGTGAAGGCGAAGGCAAGAACACCGGCCACGACGGCGGAAATGAGCATGCCGACCATAGCCCAAGCGAAGTTCATGGGGTCGGAACTCACGAAAGCCGGGAACGTAGTGACGGAACCGAAGGTGAACGCAGTGGTGACGACCTTCATGATACCGAGGAACGCGCCGCCGACGGCACCGCCGATGATCTGCGCAAGCCAGACCTTCTTGTTCTTCACGAGCATACCGAACAGCGTGGGCTCGATGATGGCGGACAGGGCGATCGATACGACACCGGTCATCGCGAAGCTCTTGAGCTTCTGGTCGCGGGCCTTGAGGAACACGCCGAAGGCGCAGCCGATAACGGCGAAGTTGCAGGCGAAGGTGAAGGGGCAGATGTAGTCGAAGCCGTTCTGAGCGATGTTGTTGATCATGATGGGGTTCACGGCCCAGTGGATGCCCATGGACACCAGCACGGACCAGCCGCCGCCAACCAGCACGCCGGCGAACACGGAGCTGCGCTCGATCAGCCAGTTGACCACGAAGGCGATGGCCTCACCAGCGTAGACGCCCAGGGGACCGATGACGAGCATGGTGAGCGGAACCATAACGATCAGGGAGATGGCGGGCAGCACGACGAGCTTGAGCATCTCGGAAACGTGCTCATCGAGCCACTTGTACAGGTACGAGTAGACCCAGACAGACAAGATGGCAGGGATAACCGTGGAGTTGTAGTTCATGAGAACCACGGGGATGCCGAAGAAGTCCGTCATGGCGCCGTTGCCCGCGTCGCCCATGAGGGCGATGAAGTCCGGGTAGAGCAGGCACGCGCCGAGCAGCGCCGACAGGTACGGGCTCGCGCCGAAGCGCTTGCCGGCGGAGAAGCCGAGCAGCACGGGCAGGAAGTAGAACACGCTCATGGCCAGGGTGTACAGGATGGTGTAGGTACCCGTGCCCTCAGCGATGATGCCGAGCTGGGCGGCCAGGATAACGAAGCCGCGCAGGATACCGGAGCCGGCCATGGCGGGCAGCAGCGGGGCAAAGATGCCGGAGATCGCGGAGAAGACTTGGCTGACGATGCTCTCGCCCTCGTCCTTGGTAGCAGCGGAGATTTCCACGCCCGAACCCTTGACCAGCGGCTCAAACTTCTCGTACAGCTTCGGGACCTCAGTGCCGATGAGAACCTGGTACTGACCGGCCTTGTTCAGCGTGTTCACAACGCCTTCGACTTCCTTGACCGCAGCGTCGTCGCAAGCCGCGTCGTCTTTGAGATTGAGGCGCAGGCGCGTCGCGCAGTGCGTCATGCCCGAGATGTTCTCGGGACCACCGACGGCGTCCAGAATCCCCTGAGCCATCGCGTTCCAGTCGCGTTTCATTGGTTACCTCCCCATTGCGCAGAAGAGCTCGCGGACAAGCTCGGCTGCCTTAATCGCGTCGTTTGCATCGATAACGGATTGGATCTTCTCCATGCTTACGGCCTCGATGGCGTCGTTGAGCAGATGGATCATCTGGTCGTTCTGTGCAGCCTCGCCGGCAGCGGGCTCGATGACCGGGAACGTGTCGAAGTAGATTGCGCTGTCGTAACCGTGCTTCTTCACGTAGTAGAGGAACTCGAGGGTCTTCACCGGCGTGGACGTACCAATCATAAGGCCATCGTCGAAGCGACCGTTGCCGTCGTTTAGGTGAATGCCGTAGAGCTTGCCCTCGCGGCCGAACAGGTCGGCGGCCATGGCAGGGTTCTCGTGCTTCATGAGCATGTGGCAGTAATCCAGCGTGACGCCCAGGTTCGGGCGGTCTGCAGCGTTGAGAATCATGCCGGTCATACCCATGGAGTCGATGAACGCGTACGCGCGCTCCTCGTAGGGTTTGTACTCAATCGAGATCTTGAGGTCGGGCGCGTAGTCGCAAACCTTCTGGAATGCGGCTACGAGCTGGTCGAAGACGCGAGCGTAGGCGATCTGGAAGCTGTAGTCAAAGCCGTCGTGGCCGAGCCAGATGGTCACCGTGTTGCCACCGGCAGTGCGGCAGTAGTCGCACGCCTCGTAGCAGAGCTCAAGGGCTTCCGCGGCAAGGGCATCATCGGCATTGCCCAGGTCACCGTTGAGGAAGGCGTTGCGGAAGCGCAGCGCGCAGCCGTTCAGCTGCAGGTCGTGAGCTGCGAGCTTGGCGGCCATGTCCTCAGCCGTGACACCTGTGCAGTGCTCGGGGTAGTTGAGGTCGACGTGCGTGAGGCCCACGCTCTGGAACTCCGCGAACACGCGATCAAGATTCTTGTCGCCATCGCGAAAATAGGAGTTGATACGAGTTGCAAGCTTCATGCTTCTACGTCCTTTACCTTCGTCCTTGATCGTTTCTGCCCGTTCGAGCACCTGATCTATATCCGTAATTCGATAAGGGCCGCCGCCTGCGCGCCGGGGCTTACCCTGTGACATGTAGATTACTGCCACATAAGTTCATTTTCAATCAGTATTTTTCACTCTTTTTCTCATTGTGTCAGAGTTTTTCACCGTATAAAGCCATCTACCTTGTGGTTTTGCTGTTAATCAAGTTTGACCATTCTTGAAATTATCTGATTTTTTCTGAATTAATTTGCCGTTTATCGGTAAAAATCGACCGCTCACGGCTGACGGCGACGCAAGATGGAAGATACTTGCATGAGGAAAAGCACTGAATTCCCAGCGCCGATTCGAATGACGCGATTGGTGACGCGAGCGTCGACGGCCCGAATCTGCCGTCGGCCCCCACTAATCAGAACCACCCTTAAAAAGGGTGGTTTGCTCTTAGGGTATAACCCACGGGCCCCGGGCTCGCGTCTAAAGGCGCGGGCCCGGACTTCGTCCAGGCCTAGTGCATCTTGACCCGTGGCGCGCCGGTCGAACCGGCAGCATCACCCCCTCTTGAAGGGGTCCTCGTGCTCCTTCACGCTCAGCTTGTCCAGCGCGATGTCGTGGGACTCCTGCTCCCTGATGTACTTGGCGATCGTCGCCTCGTTCAGGCCGACGGTGGACACGTAGTAGCCCTCCGCCCAGAACTTCCTGTTGCCGAACTTGTACTTGAGGTTGGCGTGCCTGTCGAATATCATCAGCGAGCTCTTCCCCTTCAGGTAGCCCATGACGCTCGCGACGCTGTACTTCGGCGGGATCGCCAGCAGCACGTGCACGTGGTCGGGCATCAGGTGCCCCTCGATTATCTCGATCCCCTTGTACTCGCACAGCTTCCTGAGGATCTCCCCTATGTCGCTCCTGATTTGGTTGTAGATCACTTTGCGCCTATACTTCGGCGTGAACACGATGTGGTACTTGCACATCCGCTTCGTGTGGGAAAGGCTGTAGGCCTTCTGGGCCATGGCGACCACCCCTTCGACTCGAATTCTTGACGGCCTGAACAATCGTCAATATCGGTCGGAGGGGTGGCTTTGTAAAGCCGTTTGTCTCCACCCGCGTAGCGGGTGGTTTAAAGCTGGCCGCTGCGCGGCCAGCGGACTAAAGTCTTGAAACCAAAAACGGCGCCGCTCACGCGACGCCGTCATATTCCCTGGTGCCCCCGGGCGGATTCAAAAACTCCCCCCCCCGCGGGGAAATTGGTGACGCGGGTGTCGACGGCGCTGAGCGCTCCGTGTTTTGGTATGTGGATATGGCAGCCATCAACCTTTCTCGGCATGTGAAACTCTAGGCACATATGAGCATACCTGAGCGACGCAACACATGCGCTCCATCTATCCCAACAAGCTCCAGCGGTACCCGCACTTCCCATTTCGTGTAGAAAAGGGCCTGTATATACTTCCCATTTCGTGTATTGAATCAGGTAACCACACTTCCCATTTCGTGTATACAGCAGCTAGATTGGGCAATCATGTCAGTATTCAGACGTACGGCCTACAATAAACTCCTCGATTGGAAAGCGAGCAATGGATCCCGAGCCATCATGCTCGAGGGGGCCCGCCGCGTTGGAAAAAGCACCCTTGCCCAAGAGTTTGCGCAGTCCAAATACAAATCCCACCTCGTGATCGACGAATCTGTTGCGAGTGAAAAAAGAAGACCGGAGACTCAACTGGTCTCCGGCCTCATTTCTAAAAAACGTCTCGTGGTTCTACTCGTGCTGTCGGGCTTCTACCAGCCTGCAGAAGTCGTTGACGCTCATGAGCCATTCCCTTTGCGCGGGCGTGTAGGTTTCGAACAGCGATGAGGGCACAACGAGGCTGAGCCTGTCCTTAGCCATAGCTCGTGTGTAATCCTCACTTACGGCGGGCTCAAGTGTTACAAGATGCTTGTCCTCGATTCTGTCAGCCTCATCAAGCACCTGACGCCAACGCTCCTTGATGGTTGTCTTGGCACCGAGCATCGTCAGTCGAGCGACAGGGAACTTGGGGTCGTGGTAATCGTCAATAGAGGGAAAGATGAAATCCGGCTTTGATTTGCCCTCGGTGTATTTCTGCGCCGAGTAGCGTATGCCCCTAGCATCGAATAGCATCGAGAGTTGATTCTCGAACGCCGTCCCCGCACGGGACTTGCGGCGCTGGAAGGCCGACATAGTGGTGCGCAGCACGCCATCAACATCAAGCGCCGAGCCAAGGTATGGCGCGAGGTCGCGCTCCAAGAGATGCCGCTCGAAGACGCGGAACAGCATCTCTTCGCGTTCGTAACAAGCGACCAAGCAGCCATCCGGGTCGCCCGTCCAATCGAGCTTTCCAAGGGTGGAAGCTGAGTAGGCTGAGAAGTCTGCCCCTTTGGGGAAGGACTCGCCGAATTTCTCGATCATACCGTCGAGGAAGTTCTCCGCTGCGATCGGCATGCTAACTTCGATGCCGATGGACTCCAAAATCCTTGCGGCGATCGACGTGATGCGCGTATCCTCCCGAGCAGAGGGCGTAAAACCCTTCTCGCCAACCCCGTCGAGCGCGAAGAGCCAGCGAACTTGAGATTCCGCCGTACTCCCCGCTCGGGCAAATAGGATTACGACCTCCTTGGCTTCGTGTAGGGCCAAAACCATGAGGTCGCCCGGACGGGCCATGCCCATGGCAGCATTATCGTTGTAGTAGAGCCTATACTCAGTTCTAGTTGGATGCTTCCTGCGGGCGTCGTACCAAGTGGTATAACCATGGTCGAATATAGGGTCTGCACCATCATCGAGATATGCGAAGGTAGTTCGCATCCCCTTTATGTCATCGTCTCCGAAAAGCGCGCGCAAAGGCCCCACGCCGTTGAATTCGTGCTGGTGGCTTTTATTGGCCCCCATGATGTCAACGCCCGCGAGGGTTTTCGCGACAGCACCGTCAAAATACGCGCCAAGTACTCCATAGTCCATCCTAGAACACCTCCATCATCAACTTCGCGACCGAGCGCACGACCGGCACGGTCACGGAGTTGCCGAACTGCCTGTATGCCTGAGTATCCGACACCGGGATGATGAACTCATCGGGAAATCCTTGCAGGCGCGCGCATTCGCGGGGAGTGAGTTTACGAGGGTTTTTTCCTTCCTGCCCGACCAGAATCTCGCTGCCATCCTTGTGGTACCGGGCGGAAAGCGTCCTTGTCGTGTCCTCTGGGCCGACCATCGAGTATCCAAAGCCGTGGCCCGCCGCCTCATGCTTTTCGCGATAGGCGCGCAGATAGGCCCATAGCTTATCCGAAATGGTGTAGCGTTCGTTCGGTTGCTCTTCGAGGATTTCCCCTAGCGTATGTCCCGGTCCCGGCACCTCAAGGTCATCCCACGAGAAGGGAACTTCCTCCCTGAACCCCACGATGTAGATGCGCTCCCTGTGCTGGCACGTCCAGTTTTTTGAATCAAGCACTTTCCAGAAAATATGGTATCCAAGGTCCTCCTCAAGCGTCTGTCGTATGACCTTGAAGGTCTTCCCGCCGTCGTGACTCGTAAGGTTCTTAACGTTCTCAAGCAAGAAGGCCTTCGGGCGCTTGTCGCGTATGATGCGAGCGACCTCGAAAAAGAGGGTTCCCTGCGTTTTATCCTCAAAGCCGGTGGGTCTCCCCAAAGATTGCTTCTTCGAAACGCCTGCAAGGGAGAATGGCTGACAAGGAAAGCCTGCGAGCAGGACATCGAAGTCCGGTATATCGTTTGATGCGACCTGACGGATGTCGCCCGCCGGGGTCTCTCCATAGTTCATCCGGTAGGTTTTCTGGGCGAACTTATCCCACTCGCAAGAGAAGACGCACCTACCGCCAAGCTCCTGGAACGGCATTCGTATACCGCCGATGCCCGCGAAGAGATCGCAGAAGGTAAAAGGCGCGTCGCTGCGCTCCCCTTGGTCAAATGGAGCCCCCGCATCGAGCGATGCGATAAAGGCGCATTCAGCCGCCGTTGGACTAGTATCCCCAGACTCCCAGCGCCGAACGGTGCGTTCGCCAGACGAGCCCATACCAAGGGCGGCGGCGAACTCCTTTTGGGTGAGGCCGAGGTCAATTCTCTTTTGCGCTATATCAGCTGCATTTAGTTGCATGGGACGCCTATCTTGGTTGAAAAACGGTCAAACTGTCCTGTATTTACCACAGCGTTAGTCTATCACCCCGAGCGGACATGTCTTCCCCTTGCTTCAGTCCGCCTCTAAACCCCGTAGCATCAACTGGGCTTTAGGGCTTGGACACTCTACCGGAGGGCCCTAGACGCAATTGGTGACGCGGGTGTCGACGGCCCGAATCCGCCGGCGGCCCCCGCAAACCAGAAACGGCGCCGCTCCCGCGACGCCGTCATATTCCCTGGTGCCCCCGGGCGGATTCGAACCGTCGACACCCGCTTTAGGAGATATGATTTAATGCTACCCCCTACCATTCATCAAGCATCATTGAACATCATATAACCGCAGATAAACATAGCAGTTTGTGTCTTTTGCCTCCGGTAGCTGCGCCTACGCTTTTACAAACATATTACTAACAGCTTTAGCTAAACTGCACTCAATGAATTGTTGAAAACTATTCAAAGAAACGGAGTGCAAAGATGTCAGAACAGCCACTCATTAGCGGAAGAGGCACGTGTTGGAAAGACAAGAGATCACCTAACACCTATCGCTATTATTTTTCCCTTGGGGTCAAGGACCCTAAGACAGGGCGTTACAAACGATCCCCAACTTATACGGTTCGTTGCAAGACTAAAACAGAAGCTAAGGCTGCAATGCAGGCCAAGCTGGCTGAAATCAACTCCTCTGGCACGATCACTAAAACTAAAAAGCCCACTTTGCTTGCGTCCTACTGCTGGGCCTTTCATGAAAATAGGGACACCGAGCTTGCGCCAACGAGCTATGAAAGAGAAGCGTACGATTGCAGGCATATCGAAGACCTATTCGGTGCGTTTCAGACAATTGAGGGGCTAACTCCCGATCTAATCGAAGAAACATATGCCGAAGCTCGTCGTACGGGAAAATACAAACCATCAGAGCTTGTACGAATCAATGCGAAACTGCGTCAGATTCTGTCGAATGCAGTCGCAAAGAGAATAATTGACCGAAACCCCTGCGCTACCGTTCATGTTCGCAGACCACGCAACAAAAGAGAATCACTTACAATCGACCAAGTAGCTACCCTATGCACACATCTTCAACACATTGAGCTCACCGCCGAAGCTGTTGGTACGCTAGTACTAGTGTATACGGGTATGCGAAAAGGCGAGATGCTGGGCCTCGAATGGCGCGATTGGGACCCTGCCAATAAAACCTTGAAAATTGACAGGCAGTACACCAACGATCATGAACTGAGGGCACCCAAGTCACAAGAAAGCCAACGCAAAATCCCCGTTGGAGAAACCTTGGCCGAACGTCTTCAATCATGGTCAGCCATACAAAAAGAGCTCCTGGCCTCTCTGGGGCTGTCCCAGACTGGCAGCACTCCCATCATTAGCGATATTGCTGTCGAGCAAGGGGTCCCTACTGTCTGTCACATGAAAAACTACATCTTCAACCATTGGTTTCGCGATTTCGCAGTTAGCTGCAATCTTGGAATCTATGAGCCGAACAATTCGACTGGCGGAAAACTATATAAGGGCATCTGCCCGCATCAGCTCAGGCATTGTGTAAGCACTTTTATGCTGGCGAACGGATCGGACGTTAGAAGCGTGCAAGGTATTCTTGGCCACGCGGACCCCAATATCACGCTCAAAACGTATACAAGCCTCGTTCAACAATCAGAAATAAAAGCAGTTAAAGGCTACGAAGACTTCATCAACGCCTATATACAGAGAAGCGAGAAATAGCATGTTTTTCATTCATCGTTTTTTTCATAATATTACGGTACTATAATACCGTTTCCGCAGGTAGATGCTTTATTTGATTGACATCTAATGAGTTTTAATACATGCTAAAGCTGTCAGATGACTACGCATGTAGTCATAGAAACCGGCCCCCCAAGTGCTTATGAACCTGGTACGTCTTACAAGCACAGGGAGGGCCCTCATTGAAAGGATAGCTCATCATGGCTACTCCAAAGATTAGCACCCAGGCGTCCACACCGACTTTCCCTACTGGTGCCGCTCAGTGCGATCGGTTGCTCCGCGTTAACGATATCCGCGAAATCACTGGCTGGAGCGAGAACACTGCACGCAAATTCATGCGCGAGTCCGGCAAGCTCATCCAGGTCCATCGCTCTAATTACATGTTTGAAAGCTCATTCTACGAACTTTTCAAACAGCTTGAAGGTCGTACCGCCCACCTTGACTAGGCGGTAAACATGAGCGAGCTACCGTCAATTTCTGACAAATATCGCGATGATGTTAATGAGCAACGAGAGATTAGAAGGAAAATGGATAACGCGAATTTTATTTCGGTGCCCGACTGGGCGTGTTGTGCCACCACTGTCGCTGCCGAGCGCCTCATCCTCGGCCTAGTATGGAAGCTTGGAAATCCTTCCAAAAACAAACGAGCCATGGGCTTTTACGCAAAAAGCAAATGGATTGAGGAGCGCTACCACCTAAGTAAGAATACGATCTCCCGGGCCTATACCTCTTTGACGGATAAGGGGTTTATTCAAAAAGCGGGCGATGGCAGCTGGATGCTTAATTACGCCGCAGTCTACCCCGCCGCAATCGAAAACGGCTGGGAGCCCAAGAAATCTTAAGTCCATAGCCCGACTATCGAGGTCGTGAAGGTCGGTAATCGCCGGGCATCTATAAGAGCATGCCGCGGATGTAAAATGAAACACGGTCGAATCGAAACAGTTCCCGGACAATTGGCGTCCGGCCAGACACTTCGATTCGACCCTTTTTCATGCCCGCATCTAAAACAATCCTATAATCATTCTCGACATCTTTAACGCCATCACTCTCCCGCCACCAACACGTCGTAGGTGCCATTTTCAACGAATCGATGTGGCCGTCCATTCATGGTCTTTAAGGCACGTGATACCATGAAAACGTGCGGTATTCCTCCAATCGAAAACCTGCGTGAACGCATGACTTGAGACGCCTTTTTAGAACTCACCGATCGCAGGACGACTACAAATCAACAGCGGCCGCGTATTTGTTCCCAGCCGTACGGCGTGGCGGAGTCATGCCCATTGTTGATTGGAGTGTCGCACGATGTCAGACGATAGAAAAATCAGGAAGATCTACGGTTACGGCATAAAGTCCGTCCTCGATGAGGCCGCCGAGCGAATCGAGGCGAGGTGGCGGGAGAAGCTGCTGCGCGAAACCGCCGACCTCAAGACCGAGAATGCACTGCTCAGGGCCCAGCTCGACGAATTCAACCGCAAGCTCGGCGAGGCGAGAGGCCGGAATGAAAAGATTGAAGCCGACTGCAATGAGCGGATTGCCTTTATAGAGGAGAAGTTCGAGCTCGATACCGCGAGCCTCGAACTCGAGAACAACGAGCTCCACGCCGCGAGCGTCAGGTACCTCGCCGATGCCAGGGAGCTCGACAGACAGGTCGTCCAGCTCCATGCCGAGGCTGAGGCCATGGTCGATGAGATCGAGCGTCTGCGCGGCGAGCGTGACGCCGCATTGAAAGCCCAAGCCGAGCTGAACGATGCGCTCCTGGCCCAGCGCGACCTGATGGCCGAGGTCGCCGCCCTCAAGGACCGCCTCGCCGCCTCCGAGCAGCGTGC
This sequence comes from Collinsella sp., assembly GCA_046995905.1. Taxonomy (GTDB): domain Bacteria; phylum Actinomycetota; class Coriobacteriia; order Coriobacteriales; family Coriobacteriaceae; genus Collinsella. Next base: position 414,907 of record JBKXET010000001.1, on the reverse strand, counting down.
AGCCGTGGCTGAGGCCAAAATCGAGGTCATGACCCAGATGAAGGGCAAGTAGTCTCGCGCCCTTCCTGTCAGGTGGCTGATTTATAGAAACCTTCTAGAGCGCTTCTAGAAGATTTCTAGAACCGGGCGCAGCATCTTCGATCGGCACGATGTCTCGGTAGACAAGGCGATGCTTGGCGTCGAGCCATTCGTCACCGTGGTAATGGCCGAAGAACCAGGCGCGGTAGCCGAGCCGCCCGTCGAGCTCGGCAAGGAATCGCTGAAGCCGGTCGCCTCGATACTCGCGTCCACGCTCGCGACACAGCCCCTCAGCAAGGGCAGTCGGTGCCTCGTGAGTCACAACGTAGTCGACTTTCCAGCCCACGCGGTCGAGCGAGGAGCGGCAGTGCTCCGTCTCTTCCTCGCTCGGCATCTCCTCGGGCCACCAGTTCCTCCCCTCCCTGCGATACTGTCTGTCGTTGCTCGCGGCACCTCCCATGGTGAGGACCGTGGTCCCCGCGATGTCGTACACCTCTCCGCGCATCAGGTGCAGCACGCGCGGTCGTGCCTCATGGACGAGCCCGCCGTTCCACTCCCGCACCGGCAGCTCGGCCAGGGCGTGGTGGTTCTCGTGGTTGCCGTCCACGAAGCACGTGGTCCAGGGCTTCGACTCGAACCAGTCGAGCCAGTATTTCTCGGCGTTGGATCCATCCCAGACAAAGCCGAAATCGCCAGCTACGATCACCACGTCATCGCACGTCAGGGTCCGGCCCAGCGGCCAATTCTTGAAGGCAAACCGGCTGGACCCGTACTCGGCCCTGCCGTGCACGTCGCCTGTCACATAGACCGTCATCAGTACGCACCCCACGGCAGGAGCTTGTCCCCGAGCCTCACAATCCGGTCGTACAGCACGGTATGACGTTCGTCCGGGTTGCCGTCTCGGTGAAAATGGCCGTAATACCAGCGCTTGTAGTCCAAGCGGTCCTCGAGCCCGTCAAGGAATCCGGTCAGCCGGTCCACATCGGGGCGTTCCCAGCCTGGGTCCGGGTAGAGCGTCGGCGAGAGCATGCGCGTGGCGCAGGTATGGGTGATGACGCAGTCGACCTTCCAGCCGACCTCGTCGAGCCTTGCCCGCGCGGCATCGAATTCGCGCTCATCCGGGAGCTCCTGAGGCCACCAACTGGAATACGGAACGCGGTATTCCCTGTCCACGCTCGTGGCACCGCCCATGGTGAAGACCGTCGAGCCGTCGAGCTCGAAGACCTCGCCGCGCGTCAGACGCCGAATGGACGATGTGTCCGACAGGCGCTGCGTCAGCCCGCCATGCCACGGCTCCATGGGGCGCTCCTCCCAGTGGTCGAAGCGCTCGTGGTTGCCGTCGACGAACAGCACCGTGTAGGGCCGCGACTCCAGCCAGGCGATGTCGGCGCATTCCTCGGCAGAGAAATCCCACGGAAAGCCAAAGTCGCCGGCGACGATGAGATAGTCGTCGCCGGTAAGACTGTCGCCAAGCTCCCAGTCGCGGAGCTTTTGCATGTCGAGCCCACTGTGGATGTCGCCCGTCACATAGACCGTCATCGAATCACCTCTTCCCTCTTGTACGCCGCCAGCTCGCGCTCGACCTGCCTGTCGCCGGTCTCGTTGACCCACCAGGGCCATTTCACCCGACCGCACGGCTCGTCGACTCCGGTGAACCACTCCCTCAGCTCGTCGAGGCTCACCGGGGCGTGCCCGTTGGCGTCGCAACCGACGTCGTAGCGCAGAAGGCCCTGCTTGCGGTTGAACTCGTTGTACGCGCCGCCGCTGGTGTGGATGTGCCCGTGGAGGTGCCACGATCCATGGTTCATGCCCTGCCAGTCGGCCATGGGGTAATGGCTCAGGACGATCTTCTGCCCGTCGATCTTGAGCACGCAGATCGGCGGCTCCACGGTGAACGCGCCCGCGACCGCCGGCTGGGTCCAGTCCTTGTCGTGGTTTCCCGGGACGAGGTGGATGCGCCTGCAGGCGATCCGCTTGCGCAGCCCGTAGGCGTCCTGGGCGGTCATCTTGAATGAGAAATCCCCCAGGATGTAGAGCTCGTCGTCCACGGCGACCCTGCCGTTAATGTTGTCGACGATGGCGTCGTTCATCTGCCAAATCGTCTCCCACGGGCGGTCGGTGAACTTCAGCACGTTCTCATGCCCGAAGTGGGTGTCGCTGGTAAACCAGATCATATTTATGTCTCCTTCTGTCGCTAAAAAACGTTCTCCTTCGAGGTCAGGAGACGTATTTTGAGCGACATGAGGCACATATCCCTCATGTTCCAAGCTCCAATCTGCCGAATTTGCTCGGATAAAAGTCTAAGGCTTCGATAGCAGGCACAATTTGATTTTTGAATTATGGACGAATTCCTCGTCAGGAGGGTAAAATAGTGCCGACGGCAGCCCAAGTTGTGGTGAGCTGGGCAGAGCCGTTGCTTAGTAGAGTTAGGTCATCGTCTTAGCGACGGTGACCTTTCTTTTTGGGCTTCGGGCCCTGCTTAAGTGCCTTGGAAAGGCCGACAAGGGCCGTGAGGAGCGAGACCATAGCGGTCAGGAGCTTCACGAACTCGGTGAAATCGGTCATGGGCATCACCTCCCATCGGATGGAGGGCTCTGCCCGGCACGAGGACTGCCGCCAGCGAGGACGATTTTATCAGAGCGACTGGCTCTCTTCATTCAATTCATGCTCCTCACCCTCGCCGAGACTGCGGACGTGGCAGAATCGGCACCGAATGGTAGCGCACCAGGGCACTGACGATGAACTATCCAAAGCTAGCGAGGCGTGTCGCCACGTGAGAAATCGCCACGGTCGACAACGCGATCGTCCATCTGTCGCGACACGGCGCTACCGCTGTGCGCCTGACCGGCGGCGCGAACGCGATCGTCGCCGGCATCGGGAACGGCGCCGGCGTAACGGTTGCGAATCTCCCTTGCATAACCGCGACGCGCAAGAAGTTCATCGCGTACGGCGGGATCTTCGAGCAGGTCTTCGTCACACTTCGGTGCAATGAATTTAGGGAACAGATTGTAGGCGACGCCTTTGCTCGCTTTCGCCTGTTCGACCCACGCCGAATACGCTTTCTTGAGACGTTGGATGTATATCTCGCAGCGCTTCTCATAAGGAAGGGCTCGCTCGGCTTCCCTGACGTTATTTTCGAAAGCCCTCTGCAATGACTTCAACGCAAAGCGTCCGTCAAGACGAGTCAGATTGAAGGTACACTTCGGATTGCCGGCCTCTTTGATATCGAGATCCGTCGCGTAGACTCGATTGTTCTTGATGAAAATGTCTACGCCCCATGAGGCAAGTAGTTTTTTGAACTGCTCCATATTCTTCGGGCGACCTTCATTGATTGCAAGATGGATCAGCTCACGCAGATTGTTTTTGTAACTGTACTCACCGCGACCGATAATCTCCTTTTCCGTGTCGCGCGGCTGGCGATCGCGAATTATCGAATTCTTCTTTCCTTTTTCAAGTTGGGCGAGATTCCAGTCCTTATCGAGTTCTCGGACCCATGAGGCGCGTTCGTACTTTCCATGCCGCCCGCCCGTCTCGCAACGTTTGCCGGTCAGCAAATCGGTACGGTTGATCGCCATGTGCACTGCGTAGCGTTTTCCCGCTTTATCGCTTTCTTCGTGCAGCGCGAGAATCACTTGTTGATGCGGATAGTGCTTCGCAAGCCATTGCTCCGCGTAGGCCAAACATGCATCGGGGGTCATCTTGCCTCCGTTGCAGCTGCATTCCTCCGGAAGAAACGCGAGGATCTGATGTAGCATGATTACGTTTTTGGCTCCGGCTCTCGACGGTCTGTCGTGATGGAAAACCTTTCTGGTTCTATCCATCTTCGAAAACCAGCGATTGCTCCATTCGATGTTCCAGCCACCACGCGCAATCGCATCTTTTCCGTTGATGTAAGCACGGACATTTTTCGCATACCGTTCACTCGAAACGCTCTTCTGCTTAATGACGGTCATTTTGATCACCGCCGACGAAATAGCGTTTCTCGAGCTCATCGATGAAACGGTCTAGCTTACGCCCAACTTGATAAACCTTTTCAAGAGTTCGGAAAACAGCTTTCGAATTGTACGCGGGAAGCCCTTGGGCGTTCACAAAATACATGAGCTGATTGAGGTTCGTTCCTTCCTTCAGCAACTCGTGGTAGATCTTGTCGATCGACGCCCGATCGACATCGATTTTCTCGACTCTCCCGACAAGAGCGGTGCGACGCATGAAGGCCGACATCGACACGCCGAGTTCAGAGGCGCGATTCCCAATGGATTTTTTCTCACTTGGAGAAACCCGGATGCGAATCATCTCGGTTCGCTCTTCATCTTCAGCCAGATTAACCCCGCGAGTCACCGCATCGTCGGGACGCAGGAAATACCTAATCAGTTCGGCCTCAGACATCTGGGCCTTTTTGGAAAACGCAACAAGCGTTTTCTTTTCTTCTTCGCTCAGCGTCGCCTTGACTGTGAACGGACGTTTCGTACTCACGGGCAGCTCCTCGAAAATGAATCGCACACCGGAGAGGCCTCCGGTGCAAAACCGGCTATTCGATTCGCTTTCCTTTTCGAGTGCTTAAAAATCGCCGACGCGACTTGAAAACGCCTCGTGGAAACTTTACCGCCGTGAGAGGTGGTAAAGCAAGATGTGTGGGAAAACAAATGGCCCGTATGGGCCCATTTGTTGCCACCCACACCCATCTTGCATGCCCCAGAAGGGGCATAGACGAAGCGAAGCGTAGGCAGAAGGTGAGAGGCCTCATCTTCTTTCTCGAAAGGCTTCGGGAAACAATTTAGACATCACCGGAGTTATCAGCTAGACGTCAAGGCCCATTAGTCTTCTACGTTCAGCGCGCTCCTCAGCAATTCTTTTTGATCCGGCAATGGCCTGTCCCTTTTTATCCTTGAGGCTCATCGGCTCTTCGGTTTTCTTTTTACTGGCATTCTTGTTTTCCACAGCGGCCTCCTGATTGATTATTCTCCTATCGTTTATTCCCAAACTGAGCACATAAAAAGGCGGCCGAAACCGACCGCCCGCGAACAAATATGTATTCACCGAATGTAAGAGAAGGGGAACGAATTTCCATTACTCCCAGTGACCGGCGACGTCGACAACCCAATGCTGTCCCGTAGCCTGCTGTTCATAATGTCCCTGGTCCTCAGAGGTGGTATACGAATCATTGATTGCAGAAGCTCCATTAGGGTGTTGTGCATCACCGTAGGTAGAGATAACATGATTGTCCATTTCGGCTGCTGAGTTAAACGTTGCATGGCATACAGAGCACATCCAACGTTCATGGCGCGTATACACTACATTCGGTACCCAGACCTGGCTGTAATCTGTCTCCCAGTGGCCCTGCTCGGCAACCCACTTCTTCTGGCTACCGCCGTTGGAAGAGGAATTGTTGCTGCCGGAACTCTGCGAATTGCCGGAATTCTGCTTGGACTGGGAGGAATCGCCCTTGTTGTCCGACTTCGAGGAATCGGAAGACTTGTTATCCTCCTTCTTGGAGTCATCGGACTTCTGGTCCTTGTCGTCGGATTCTTTCTTCTCCTCGGTCTTGTCTCCAGAGGCTTGCGCCGCCTTTTCTTCACTTGGCTTCTTTTTGTCTTTATTCTTTACCGCTGTGGTGGTCCTTTCCGCAGAGCCGCTTTCTTGCTTTGCAACGCTGGCGCATCCAAGTTGAGGTGCCATGAGGCACACCAGAAACGCAACGATAATAGCCTTTGTTCTCACACCGATCCCCCTATCCATGAAGCCGGGCGTTGACAACTGGCCGGTGTCCAACGCCCGGTTCGCTTTTACATCTGCTCGCGACGCTTCTTTCGATCGAGGAAGACGCCGGCTGCCACGAGGACGGTACCGCCGATGGCGAACGTCTCGCCGATGAGGCCCGCGCGGTCGCCGGTCTGGGCGAGGCTGCCGGGCTGGGCGGCCTCCGTGACGGCGAGGTGCTTCGGGCTGTATGCCGCCTGCTTCTTTGCGGCCTTCTCCGCCTCCTGTCGGGCAATCTCATCGGAAAGATCCTGCTCCGCTGCGATACGGTCGGACTTCGCCTGCTCATAGGCGGCGAGTGCCGCATCATAGTCGGGCTGGAGCCCGTCCACCACGGCCTGCTTCTCGTCCAGGATAGCCTTGGCTGGCGCGACCTTGGCACGCGCCTCGACTGCGGCGGCGAAAAGCGCGTTGAGGGTGTCATCCGCGTTCGCGTCATGGCCGGAAACAAGCGCCGCGCCGGCATCGATGGAGTTCAGCTTCGCCAGCTTTGCGTCTGCCTGCGCCTTCGCCTGCTCGGCTGCGGAGACCAGGGACTCGGCTGCGATGACATCAGCCTTTGCGGTATCGAAGGCGGCCTTGGAGTCCTTGACGGCCTTTGCGGCATCCTGCTCGCGCTGCTGTGCCTCGGTGAGCTTCGCGGCCAGACCGGTGAGGAGGTCGAGGTTCGACTGGGCACCCTCGAGATCGGACTTGGAGCCGGTGAGCTTGGTGCCGGCGGCGGTGACCTCGGCCTTTGCCGCATCGGTCGCACGCTGGGCATCCGCGAGGGCGCTTGCGGTGCCGTCCGCCTTTTGCTTGGCGGCGGCGAGGACGGTTGCCTTCTCGGTCTGCTCGGCTGCCTCCGCATCATAGGCGCTCTTTGCGGTATCGAGCGCCTTCTTGGCGTCGGCGACGTCCTGGAAGAACTTCGCGAGGTCGGCGTTCGCATCCGTGACGCCCTGCTGCTTGGCAGCGGTGTCCGTCTTGGCGGAATCCAGCTTGGATTGTGCGGTCGTTACGGCTGCGTTGGCGGCATCAAAGGCAACCTGCTTCTGCTGGACGGTCGACTTTGCCGTAACGACTGCCGCGTTGGCGGCTTCGAGGTTCGATTTCGCCGCATCCAGCTCGGTCTGGGCATCCGTGACGCCCTGCTGCTTGGCGGCGATATCGCGCCCTGTCGCGTTTACGGTCTCCTGCGCCTCATCGACACCCTGCTTCGCGGCATCGACACCTGCCTGTGCGGAATCCGCTGCGACCTGCTTCTGCCTGACGGCTGCGGCGGCGCCGGCGGCTGCCTGCTGCTTGGATGCGAGGTCGGCCTTGGCCGCGTCGAGTGCGCTCTTGGCGTTCTTGAGACTGTCGATGTATGAGGTCAGATTCTGCTCGTACTCGTCGACGGAGATGGGGTCTGTGTTCCAGGGCGACTTTGACGAATCGGACCACGAGGCGGTGAAGCTATCCGTTTTCCAGCCGTACATGGTTCCCTTGCTGCAAACCCCGAACCCCATAGCGCCGAGGGTGGGGGTTATGACATGGATGTAGTGGCCGACGCTCGCATAGGGATCAGATTTTCCGAAGTTCTCGGCGATATACGCATCGATAGGGTTGTTGTAATAGCCGCCCTTCTCGAAATAGAAATCGTAGGCGTCCTTTCCGGTAAGCCCGGTGACACCGTAGAGCGCTTCCACCGCTTGGTCGAAATACACCTTCTCTTGGTCAACCCACTGCCTGATCGGATCAGTTCCATAGTTCCATGCGAGGCTGTCACCGGTACCGTTGAACTGTTGGGAGTGCGCGATCACGGTATCGGAATAGTTAGCGTTGGAGATGCCAGCCGCGATGAGCTTATAGGTGACCTGTAGCTCGGGGAGGCCGACGCTCTTGCGGTAGTCGTTGACGGACCTCATCCACTTGATCGCGTCGATCATGTTGGTGAGGGAGGTGGCGTCCTTCTCGTTGCCCACCTCGGTATAGCTGGCGTACTTTGCATTCAGGATGATGCCCGCAGCATCATCGGCACCCATAGCGCGGAAGAAGCCGATGGCTCCCTGCTTGAGCTGCGCGTCGGCGGAGTCGAGTTTCGCCTGTGCCTCGTCGACCTTCTGCTGGGCTGCGGTCACGGCCGCGTCAGCGGTATCCTTTGCGGTTTTGGCGTTCGCGAGCTCTTCGTCGGCGGCTGCCTTTGCGGACTCGGCGTCCTTGACGGCCTGCTTCGCGGCATCCAGCTTGGCGATGGCATCGGAGTTCGCCTGCTTGGCCGCATCGAGGTCGGAATTTGCGGCATCGAGTGCGGATTGGGCGTCATTCACGCCGGACGAGGCATCGAGTGCGACCTGTTGCTTCGCGGCGAGGGACGCCTGGGCGTCATTCAGATCGGTCTGTGCCGTTGCCGCAGCGGACTGTGCCTGCTTGAGCTCGGACTCGCACTGGGACTGCACCGCTCGTGCGGCGGCGAGGGCTGCCTCTGCGTCCGCGACCTTCTGCTTTGCCGCATCGTACTCAGGACCGCTGGCACCGGCCTCCGCTGCGGCGAGGTCGGCTTTCGCCTGCTCGTAGGCGGCGCTGGCGGCTGCGGCCTTCGCATCCGCCGTGTCCTTGTTCTGCTGGGCTGCGGCGAGGACGGTATCTGCGGAATCCTTTGCAGACTGGGCCGCGACCAGCTTGGACTGGGCATCGGCAAGCGTCGCGTTGGCGCGGTCGAGCTCGGTCTGCGCCTTGCTCACGGCATCCTGGGCGTCGCTCACGGCCTGCTCGGCGGCACTGATTGCCTCCGGGGTGGCACCTGCGGCATCGGCCTTGGCTTTATCGAGGGCGTCCTTGGCGTCCTGGGCCGCCTTGAGGACGGACTGGTATGTCTCGTCCTTCTTGGATGCATCCGCCTTGGCGTCTGCAAGACCCGCCTTCGCCTGCTCGAGGTCCTTGCCGGCGGCATCGGCGGCGTCCTTGCCCTCTGCGACCTGGCGGGCGTACTCGTCCATCGCCGCACGGTCGGCTGCCGTGCCGGCGCTGACCACCGAATCATATGATGCCTTGGCCTGGTCGCGGGCGGAAACAGCCTCGTTGTAGGAACCGGCGGCCTCGTCGTAGGATGCCTTGGCGGCGTCCTCCTTCGCCTTCGCCTTGTCGACCGCCTTCTGCAGGTCCGCGATGGTCTGTGCGGCGGATTTCGCGCCGGTACCGGATGCCGCGCCGGCATGGGCGGCGATCGGCGACATCACGGCGGGATGCTGTGTGCCCCCGTCACCGGTCTGGGCGAATGCCGCGAACGGCGAGATGAGGCTCGATCCGGTCATGGCGGCCATGGTTGCCGCGGTGACGGTCAGACGTGCGATCCCCTTCGGGGCGTGAATCTTTTTGCTTGGCAGTGCGGCGAAGTGATCGCCACCGGCAGCGAAATGCTTTCCCTGAGTCATTGCTATTCCATTCCTTTTCCGTGCCATATCCGACTGGGCATCAGAGTGCTTTCCAATAAAGATAATTATGCGCCTTAACTGGGATTGTTGTATATAGTCCGTTGGCATAAATACAACAATCCATGACTCTTTTTGTCATGGATATCTCGCCGCTACAACGATCCTTTGGTCTACGCTGCAAAGAACTCAGATCAAAGTCTGGTTACTCACAAGAGCAATTTGCGAATCGCATCGACATGGACAGGTCTTACTACGCCTCGATAGAGGTCGGACGAAGAAATGTCAGTCTTTCCAATCTCTGTAAAATTGCCAATGGATTCAACATGTCAATTGCTGCGCTTATGACCGGTGTCAGCGATAAAACGGATTAGTCTATCAATCAGCGAACGCAGTGAGCGTATCAATCGACGGCGTAGCCGGCGGCAAGGACACGGCACGTGGCCGCGCAGCGAGCTCCGCGAGCGAAGGGGACGGCATTGCCGTCCCTATTTCTTTACAATCTATTTCTCTATTAATTGGGATCACCAAAATGGGTATGGCACAAGCTTCTGAGCAGGCTTTTTATCAAAGAATTCAAAGCTACCGAATCATCAAAATGGTGAAATTTTTTACCCAAAAGAGGGAGGCGCTTCACCAAAATGGAACCGGCTAACAGGTGTTGAAAACTTTTATCCCCAAAATGGTGATTTCCTGTTTTCGGTGGAAAACTCGGAAAGCCATAATATTTACTTACCAGATTTACAAACGAAAGCGATTCTTAGTCCCAAAACCAGAACAGGCCAGAAGCAAAAATAACTCCTGACCTGCTATTTCTCTGGTGCCCCCGGGCGGATTCGAACCGTCGACACCCGCTTTAGGAGAGCGGTGCTCTATCCCCTGAGCTACGGAGGCATGTTGTACTAGTGTAGCAGATTTGCGCCACTGCCATGCAGCGCATAGCCACTCTTCGAAGTTACGGTGGAACAGCCTTCCGGAAAGCGTGTCCCACTATCCAGACGAAATCTGGGACGGGCTTTCCGGATGGGGCCTCTCTAGGAAACTACGACCCGGAATTTGAGCTCGAAACGGGATATGGTTTCCCAATTGAGCCTGTTCCGGAAACTGCATCCCAGAATAGGCGCTCAAACCGGGATGATATTTCCCCAACGACTACCCAACGACTAGTTACCTTTGTGGAAGAGGTTTTTGATAACGGAGGGGATGCTCTTGGCGCCCTTGGCCGTCACATCGATAAAGTCGGGCGAACGCACAAGCTTATCCTCGTCGACGTACTTGCGGACAGCACGAAGCGTCTCTTTGTCGTCGCGCGTCGAAAACGTAAAGTGACCGTTGTCCTTGGTGAAGATGGCAAAACGCGTGATCTTCTTGGTGCCGCGCAAAACCTCGGCGGCAATATAGTCGACCTCGTCCCACGGGATTTGAATATAATCCTCGGGATTGCGCTCGTTGTAATACTCGAACGCCTTATTGCCCACCATCACGTTACCGTGGCTGGTAAGCCCCATCAGGCAGGTTGCCGGCGTTGCCAGATCGACCGTGCTGTTCTGAGATTGCGCCATGCGCGCCTCGCCCTCCAAATAAAACAATCGGACCGCATCCAGTGTACCCACCGGGTGCGGTCCGTTTCAATGGCTCAAAAGCCCTTGCTTAGCAATTCTCGGTCTTAAGCCGAAACGTGCTTACATGAAGCCGCAAACGCGACCGATGATGCCGATGGCGAAGAGAGCCAGGATGATGACGATCGGGCTGACCTTCTTCTTGAGGAGCTTGCAGACCAGCAGGGTCAGGCACACGGCGGCAAGGCCAGGGATGAGCTGATCGAGGTTGGCCTGAAGCGTGGTGACCTTCACCTGATCAAGGGCGTTAGCACCGATAGAGTTATACATCGTCAGTGCTTCCTTGACACCCTCAGAACCGGAGGGCAGGTTAGCCCAGTCGATAAAGGCGCCAGCAGACTGCGTGACCTTGGAGACGACCGGGGTGAAGGAGATGGACACCCAGCGCTCGACCAGGGCGCCGATGATGAACATACCAAGGATGGAAGCACCCTCGGTGACCTTGCCCATCAGACCGCCGGAGAGGTCCTTGGCGATGGAGGAGCCGACCTTGTAGCCAAACTCCTGCGTGTACCACAGGAAGGCGTAACGGATGATGTTCCACGCGAAGAAGAACAGCAGCGGACCGGCGATGCTGCCGGACAGGGCCAGGGAAGCGCCCAGAGCGCCCAGAATCGGGCGAAGGGTGAACCAGAAGGCGGGGTCGCCGACGCCGGCGAGCGGGCCCATCATACCGACCTTGACGCCCTGAATGGCGACGTCGTCAATCGGAGCACCGTTGGCGCGCTCCTCCTCGAGAGCGAGGGTAACGCCAATGACGGGGGCGGAAACATAGGGGTGGGTGTTATAGAACTCCAGGTGGCGCTTAAGAGCGGCAATCTGGTCATCCTTGCTGGTGTAGAGCTTCTTGATCGCAGGGATCATTGCGAAGCACCAGCCGCCGTTCTGCATACGCTCGTAGTTCCACGAGCCCTGAAGGAACTGATGACGGAAGCAAACCTTCTTGCGGTCAGCCTTGGTGAGCTGAATCTTGTTCTCTGCCATATGTATCACTCCCCTCCTACTCGTAATCGTTCAGAATGTCGCCGAGCGGGTCACCGGAGCCGCCGCCCATGCCGCCACCCTGCTTGGCCAGATCCTTAAGGCCAAGGTAGATGAGGGCAAGGGAGATGCCGATGAGGCCAAGGGCGATCAGCGTAAGCTGAGGGATGGCAGCAAGGACAAAGCCGAGGATGAAGAACGGCCAGGTCTCCTTGGTGGCCATCATGTTGATGACCATGGCGTAACCGACGGAAGCGACCATGCCGCCGCCGACAGCCATACCGCCGGACAGCCAGTCGGGCATAGCGTTAAGCGCGTTGGTAACAGCCTCGGCCGGGATGATGCACAGAAGTACTGCCGGGATGGCGATACGAAGGCCCTGCATGAGGATAGCAGCGTACTGCCAGCGCTCGATGCCGGAGAAGTCGCCCTTCTCGGCGCAACCGTCCATGGCGTGAGCGATAGCGGTAGCCAGGGTACGGCAGATCATGGTCAGGAACAGACCAGCGACCGACAGCGGGACGGCGACGGCGATGGCGGCGGTAACGGCCTTTGCCGAATCGGTGGCGCCACCGTTGAGGGCGAGCACCATGATGATCGAAGAAGCGACCGAGGCCAGAGCGGCGTCAGGCGCGACAGCGGCGCCGACGTTAGCCCAGCCAAGGGCCATCATCTGGAGCGAACCGCCCAGGAGGATGCCCTCCTGAAGGTGACCGGTTACGAGACCGATAAGCGTGCATGCCACGAGCGGCTGATGGAACTGGAACTCATCCAGAATGCCTTCCATACCGGCAAGCAACGCGACAATCGCAACAAGCAGAATAGTGATTGCAGACATGTATCGGACCCTCCTTTACTATGCTTGAGCGGCCAGTTCGGCCTTAGCTTTCTTCAACATGGCGTCGAGATCCTCGGAGGAATCCGAAGGAACCTTGCGGACCTCGAACTTGACGCCCTTGGCCTTGAGGGCCTCGAGAGTCTTGACGTCATCATCGCCCATAGCGACGGCGTTGGTGACGACGACCTTGCCCTTGGAGTGAGCCATGGAACCGATGTTGACTTCCTTGATGTCGACACCGGCCTCGATGGCCTTGAGCAGATCCTGCGGGTTCTCAAAGAGCAGCATGGCCTTGGTGTCACCAAAGCGCGTGTCCTTGACGACCTCGGCCATCTTCTTGATGGGCACGACGTTGGCATGGACTCCCGGAGGGGCAGCCTGCTCGATCATGGTCTTGCGGAGCTCGTCGTGAGCAACGCCGTCGGAAACCACGATGATGCGGTTGGGGTTGATCTGCTTGGTCCACGTGGTGGCCACCTGACCATGAAGCAGACGGGTGTCGATACGGACGTGGGCGATCTTGATGTGCCCATCGCCGATGACCGTTCCCGGAGGGATGGCGCCTGCAGGAGCAGCGGCGGCCGCAGCCGGCTTCTTCTCCTCGGGCTCCAGAGACTCGGGCTTGACACGCACGCCAGCCTTAGCCTCAGTCACGAGATGTTTTGCGATCGCATGTGCAGTGTTCTTTGCGTCAAAGCGCTGCGAATATGCCTCGATGAGCATAGGCAGGTTGACACCGGTGACGATAGCCCAGGAATCGTGGCCCTCGATGAGCCCGCTGATCTGGTTGAACGGCGTGCCGCCCCACAGATCAACGAGGAAGAGCACCTGCTCCTGGTCTTCGAAGGAAGCGATTGCTTCCTCGACCTTGGCACGGAAGTCGTCGGGGCCCATGCTCGGCTCGAGCGAGACCACGGCAACAGACGGCTGATCGCCAAAGACCATCGAGCCCGTCTGCTTGATTCCAGCTGCCAAGTCCCCGTGGCTAGCAAGAACAATACTTACCATCACATAACCTCCTTTTTGTCTACGTATTTCCTACACGACATGAAAGGAGTATACCTGTTTGGATTGTGGAATTATAGCTAAATTCGCAAAAGGTTGGATTATTTGTTTAAACGTCTAAGTTTGTTACAAGTTGATTACATTGCTGGTTTACAGCTCATTGCCTGATAAAACGTGATTTGCCGATTGTTTCCAAAGACATATACAGGCGCACTGTTCGTTAAAACCGCTTTTAGGTGGATCCCAATGCGCCTGCGTGCCGCCATTTTGTTTAAACAGACATGACTTGACTAACCGAAGCAAATATGTTTAGAACTCTAGCCCATGCAGTCATTGGATGTTAGGCGATGTGGAGTGGGTTGGCGGCGTCGACGGCATCGGGTGCGTCGGAGAGGCCGTCAGGAGCAGCGTCTGCCGGGTCCTCGTCGGGAGTCTCGATCTGTTTGATCATTACCTCTTGGCCCTGCAGCAAATAGGTCTCGCCGCTACCGCAATGGGGACAGGTCTTGCCGTGCTCGACCGTCGCGTAGTCGCAGCCGCACGCCTCGCAATGTGTCACGGCCTCGACGGGCTCCACGATAAGCTCCGCGCCCTGCGCGATAGGCTTTTTATCTGCTGCCCAGCGCCAAGCGTCGAGCAGCAAGTCGGGAACGACGCCCGAGACCTCGCCCAGTAGCAACGTCACGCTCGAAACGCGACGCACGCCATGAGCGCGCGCCACATTCTCGACATCGCGAATGATGTGGTAAACGATTCCCAATTCATGCAAGGTAGAAACCTTTCAACAACGGTTGATGCGATGTCAGCCAAACGTCAGCGAGCGGCGATCCAGGTGCCCCAGGTTGCCCCGAAACAAGGCGTCCGCTGGGCTTTTGCCCGCGGCGCCGAAGTTGAGGGGCAAGATGGGGTGCTTGGGCGCCGCGCAGCGTCGGCAGTGCCGCCGTTCGTTAGAACGGCGGAACCTCATTACTTGCGACCGAATTTGATCTTGATGGCGCGCTTGAGTGCGTACTTGCCCAGGCTGGGAAGCTTTTGCTCGTATTTGACCATCGTGGAGCACTCGGGGCGATCGCGATCCAGGTGGATGGCATCGAACGCGCACTTGGTGGTGCACAGACCGCAGCCGATGCACTTGTTGGGGTCGACGATCGAGGCGCCGCAACCCAGGCAGCGGGCGGTCTCGGCACGCACCTGCTCCTCGGTAAAGGTCTCGACATACTCGCTAAACGGCTCGGCCTTCTCGCGCTCGCGGTCGACGTGAGCCACCTCGCGGCTCGCGTTGTCATAGCTCTCGATCACCACGTCATCGCGGTCGAGCGCGCTGTACTTACGCTGGTTGCGGCCAATGGTGAGCGTAGAGCCCGGCTGCACAAAGCGATGTATGGACACGGCCGCCTCGTGACCGGCGGCGATGGCATCGATGGCAAAGCTGGGGCCGGTGTAGACGTCTCCGCCCACAAAGATGTCGGGCTCGGCGGTCTGATAGGTCTGGGGATCGGCAAGGGCACCCTGGCCACGGCCGAGCTCCACCTTGGAGCCGGCCAACAGGTCGCCCCACACGATGGACTGACCGATGGACATGACCACGCGGTCGGCGTCCACGCGACGCAGATCGTTCTCGTCGTACTCGGGCGCAAAACGGCCCTCGTCGTCGAAGACACGCGTGCAGCGCTTGAAGGTAATGCCGCACACACGGCCGGCATCGTCCAGATGGACCTCCTTGGGACCCCAGCTGCAGCTGATGTGCGCGCCGTCCTCAACGGCCTCGCGACGCTCTTCCTCGCTAGCGGGCATCTGGGCCTCGCTCTCCAGGCAGAACATCTCAACGTGCTCGGAACCCAGGCGACAGGCGTTGCGAGCCACGTCGATGGCCACGTTGCCGCCGCCCACCACAATGGTGCGGCCGGGCAGCGCGTCGATCTTGCCGCTGTTGACCTCGCGAAGGAAGTCGACGGCCACGGTCACATCCTCGGCATCCTCGCCCGGAATGCCGGCAAGGCGGCCACCCTGGCAGCCAATAGCCACGTAGAAGGCCTTAAAGCCCTGTGCGCGCAGCTCATCGAGCGTCACGTCGCGACCGACTTCCACGCCATAGCGGAACTCGGCACCCATCAGGCGAATAACCTCGACCTCGGCCTCGATAACATCCTTCTGCAGCTTAAAGCTGGGAATGCCATAAGTGAGCATGCCGCCCGGGCGCCCGTTTTTCTCGAACACGACGGGCTTGTAGCCCTTCTCGGCCAGATAAAAAGCGCAGGACAGACCGGCCGGACCGGCGCCGATGATGGCGATCTTCTGGTCGAAGCCACCAGCGCGCGTCGGCGTCACCACAGGCGGGACGTAGCGGGTCGCGGCGTCCAGATCACGCTGGGCGATAAACTTCTTGACCTCGTCGATGGCCACGGCCTCGTCCACGCGACCGCGGGTGCAGGCATCCTCGCAGCGGCGGTTGCACACGCGACCGCAGATAGCGGGCAGCGGGTTCTCGCGCTTGATGAGCGCCAGAGCCTCGTCATAGCGGCCCTGCGCCGCGAGCTTTAAGTAGCCCTGAACGGCAACGTGTGCGGGGCAAGCCGTCTTGCAGGGAGCGGTGCCGGACTCGTGCGTCTCGATGCGGTTGTCGTTGCGGTAGTTGGGCGACCACTTGGTGTGGTCCCACTTGGTGGCATCGGGCAGCTCCTGGCGCGGATACTCGGGCACCTGTCCGCCGGCCTTTTTGCTACAGAGCTTCTGGCCCAGTTTGGCGGCGCCGGCCGGACACACCTCAACGCAGCGACCGCAGGCCACGCACTTGTCCTTCTCGACCTTGGCGACGTAGGCCGAGCGCGACAGGTTGGGCGTGTTGAACAGCTGCGAGGTGCGCAGGGCATAGCACACGTTGACGTTGCAGTTGCAGATGGCGAAGATCTTGTTCTCGCCGTCAATGTTGGTAATCTGGTGCACGAAGCCGTTGTCCTCGGCCTGGCGCAGGATGTCGTAGACCTCGTCGCGCGTTACATAATGGCCGCGGTCGGTCTCAACCACATAGTCGGCCATATCGCCCACGGCAATGCACCAGTCGGCGGGGTCGTCGGCGCAGCCCTCACCCATCACGCGACGGCTCGCGCGGCAGCTGCAGGTGCTAGCGGCATATTTGCCATCGTATTTGTCGAGCCAATGCTCGATATGCTCGATCGGCACCGACGTGCTCGCGGCATCGATAGCCTTCTCGACCGGAATGACATGCATGCCGATGCCGGCACCACCGGGCGGCACCATCGGCGTGGCCTTGGACAGCGGTCCCTTGGACGCCTGCTCAAAGAACTTGGCATAGACCGGGTGCTCCTCGAGCTGGCTCATGCGCATGTTGAGGAACTCGGCGGAACCCGGCACCAGCATGGGCAGCACCCACTGCTTGGCGCGCTCGGGGTTTTCCCAGTTGTACTCGAGCAGACCCGTGTAGCTCATGTCGTCGAGCATCTTCTCGATATCGGCCTCAGGCATGCCGGTGAGCTTGACCATCTCGGGCAGCGTATAGGGGCGGCGCATCTTCATCTTGCAGAGCACTTCGGCCTGCTCGTCGGTTGCAGCTTCGGCAAACGACCAGTACTCGTAGCCCAGCAGCTCATCGCGATGCAGCAGACGGTTGGTGCAGTGCTCGCACAGCTTGACGATGGCCTCGCGCGGATGCTCCGGCAGCGGCGGCACGAACTCCGAACCGATGTCGGGCTCGGTGTAGCTAATCCCCGGTCCGTTGAGAATCATGGTTGTCCCTTCTCTTGCCACAGCCCGGCGGGACCGCGGCGCCCCTCTTTTTTTTGCAGGCCGGGCATGCCCCCATGCCGTTCACCCGCCATTGTTGACATTGTGTCAAAAATAGTATTGACGAACCGTCAACAATATTCAAGACTGTTAGGCGAACGGTCAGGCAAAAGAGGATGAAAGGCGGCAAAACATGGGCAACAACGCAGCAGATACCTCTGTGGTCGATGCCGTCCCCGCATCCGATAGCGCGGCAAAGCGCCTGACGGGCGACGAACGCCGTCGCGAGATCCTCGATGCCGTACGCACCGTAAGCTCCGAGCTGGGCGTGTCCCACCTATCGGTATCGGCCGTGACCAAGCGAGCCGGCTGCACGCGTTCATTGTTCTACCACTACTTCGCCGACATGGACGCCGCCGTCACCGCCGTCATGGACGAGGCAATCGACGGTTTTATCTCCGAGCTCGAGCAGTGGAATGCCAACCGCACCGTCGGCGATATCGAGGGCGCGCTCGACACCGTCGCCCCGCTCTTTAAGCGCCTGGTCGCCAGCGGCCACGAGCTGCCGAGCACGCTCACCTCGAGCAGCGGCGCGCTCTACGGCGGCTTTTTGCACAACGTGGTCCAGCGCGTAGCGCAGTATATCTGCGACACCACCGTGGTGGATTTTGTCGCCCATCATGAGCTACGCATCGACCATGTCTACGAGACGTTCTACACCCTCATCATGGGGTTGTTGATGTATATCCGCACGCACCCCGATGTGCCCGACGAGACGGTCAAGGAAATCATCGCCTCGACGCTCCACATCGAGGGCTATACCGCCAAGTATCCGGAGCGCAAGCCCCAGAACTGACGACATTTGGCCAAACTGCCCGCGATCAGAAGAGGGGCCGCGGGCGTGTGAAAGGAGAGCAGCATGCTGTTCGATGTTTGGGGTAGCGATACCCTTATCCACTGGGCCGGCTGGGCCATGGTCTTTATTGGCCTGATCGTGCTCAACGAGGTCGGCCGCCGCACCAAGCTGGGCGCGGCCATCATCTTTGGCGTGGCTCCGCTGGCCATGACCATCTACTGCGTCGCCATCGCCGTCGGCGTTTCGCAGGGCGCCGAGTGGGCGCTCACCAACCCCACCCATGTGTACCAGAACAGCTGGTTCCACTACGCCAAGGTGTACGCGGCGCTGGCCGGTTGCTGGGGCTTCATCGCCATTAAGTATCAGTGGGGCAAGATCGGCAAGGCGCACTGGTTCCGCGCATGGCCGTTTGTGATCGTCGCCATCAACATCATGATCGCCGTAGTGTCCGACTTCGAGAGCGCCTATCACTTCTTTGTCCTGGGCCAGTCCACTTGGGTCACCTCCGAGGGCGCCACGCAGCTGGCCGGCTGGAACAACGTGTTCAACGGCATCGCCGGTATCATCAACATCTTCTGCATGACCGGTTGGTGGAGCGTCTATGCCTCCGAGGACAAGACCGACATGCTGTGGCCCGATATGACCTGGGTCTACATCATCGCCTACGACATCTGGAACTTCTGCTACACCTACAACTGCCTGCCCACTCACTCCTGGTTCTGCGGCTTTGCGCTGCTGCTGGCGCCCACTGTGGCCGCCTTTATCTGGAACAAGGGCGGCTGGATCCAGAACCGCGCCTTCACGCTGGCCATTTGGTGCATGTTTGCCCAGGTGTTCCCGTACTTCCAGGAAGAGTCCATCTTTGTGACCCACTCCACGCTCGACCCCACCGCGGCCACCGCGGTCTCGATCGCCGCGCTGATCGCCAACGTCGCCGCGATCATCTACATCGTCTACCGCGCCAAGAAGCTCGGCCGCAACCCCTACAAGCAGGATGTCTTTGAGGGCACCAGCGATTGGGAGAAGGCAACCGCCCGCCGCGCCAAGGTCGATTACGCGCACGCCGAGTAACGTGTTGGTCGCTGTTGGCAGTTGGGCATAGGCCCGCCCGTCAGGATTTTCATCCAATGTCTCGCAGAGCCCCCGGAAAGCGTTTCGCTCGCTTTTCGGGGGCTTTTGTCGTTGCGTCTCTATTCATCTATTCAAAAACATACGCATATATAAAATCGGATTTCAAATCATGCGGCGGCTCTATGGGGTCCCGTTTTTGGGTACAGTGTTGTCCCGATATTGAGCTTGGGGGATATATGAAAGATGAGACGATGGGCCAAGAGGATGCGGCCCAAGATGCAGAAGCGTGTGCCGAGGCCCTGGAGAGCCTAGACCGGATTTCGCTTGACGATGTTGCGTTTGACGATTCGAGCGTTGATGTGCAGGATGAACCGGAAATCGAGGCACAGCCCGATGATCAGGATGCAGGCGACGTTGAGCCTGCCGAAGATGAGGCAGGTCACGAAGACACCGAAAGCGAGGCCGACAACCAGCCCGAATCCGACACGGGCGAGGAAACCATCTTGCTCGACAGCTTGCCGGCCGAGGATTCGCTGACCCGCGAGCTTCCTGGCTTAGGCTCTGCGCCTGCCGTGGACGAGACCATCGCCATGGGCGATATTCCCCTGCCGTCCGTTCCCTCGGCACGCGAGGCCGAGGTTCGTCATCGCAAGATGTCGCCCAAGCGCCGCAATCTGATGGTCGCCGGTATCGTGGCCGCCGCGCTCGTCGCCGGCGGTGCAGGCTATGCTGCCTGGAACGGATATCAGCAAGAGCAGGCTGCCATCGCCGCCGCCAATGCCCACACGATGATGTCGGTGCAGATTGGCGTACATGCCGCGGGCCTCGACTGTTCCACCGGCTCCAAGATTCCCGTACAAGTGAGTGGCCAGGATTCTGACGGATCCTCCGTGAGCGAAACACTCTATGTTGACGAGCACGGCCGTGGCATCAAACTGCTGCCCGGCGATTACACGCTCTCCATCGCTGCCTCCCCCATCGCGTCCGACGGCACCGTCTATACCGTGCCGACCACCAAGGCGCAGGTCACGATCAAGAGCGACGGACAGGACCTAAGCAGCCAGGCCGCCTTTAAGCTCAAGGTGCCTTCGGCCGACACGGTAACCGACGACCAGATCGATGCCGCCGCCAAATATGCCGAGGAGGGAGGCGCGAGCTCCGCCGCCACCGCCAAGGTGCTCCAGCAGGCGGCAACCGCGCGGCGCGACGCCGCCGTCAATGCCGTGAGCGCGCAAAAGGCACAGGCAGCCCGCGATGCTGACGCTCGCCACAAGGCAACCGACCTCTACCAGCTCGATATCCCCGTCGAGTGGTACGGCAAGGTCGAGACTTGGCAAAATGGCAGCACGCTATGCATCTATCTTGCCGGCGACAGCGATACGCCGATTGTGACGCTCGTCGCGGTGCGCGAGGGCGAGAGCTTTACGCCCGATGAGGGCGATACGGTTTTGGGTGCGGCCAATCTAGGCAACGGTTATACCGTCTACGCCAGCGGCCCCGTCTATCCGTACGTGGTGCCCCAGACCATCAACGGACGGACGCAGAATCCCGTGTCAACCTACCCCATGGACACGGCCATTGAGCTTGTCGAGCTCACGACCGGTAACCGCTACACCTATAGCCAGATCAAGAACGTACTGGTCGGCAAAGACGGCAAGGCAGACGCCGCGACCAAACTCGAGACCGACTACCTCGCCCAGATTCTCCTGCCGAGCATCAAGGCCCAGGACTAGCCTGGCGCAGCAAGGTGCACCCCAACCGTGATGAAGGAGCCAGGAGGTCCTGACCCCACAGGTCCATAGATGATTAGGCAAGGAGCCACTTCCATGCGGGCATAACGTGTACCACACCGTGCTCGCATGGAATATCGGTCTGTTCATCCATGGTAACGATTGCCGACTCGCCAAGATCAAACTGGGCCATCGAGGCATCAAGCGCGGCAATTTCGCGCTCGCGCGTTTTCTCACCTGCCATATCCGTACTCACCTGAATCAGGCTATAAGCCCGCATGAGAAGCGCGTCCCCAGCCACAAAGTCCACCTCATGGCTTTTGCTCTTCTCTTTGATTAGCAGGCGGCAGACCGAGCCGGTCCTCACCGCGGGAGTCCTTCTTCTTAGCGCATTGAACACTGCGGTCTCGAGCCTCTGGCCCTGGTCCAATGCCGATGCGGGAGAGAATGCTCCAAACATCGCAGGGTCGACAGCGTAGACCTTAGACGCAGACCGCATGTTATTTGCCAGTGAACGCGTGAACTCCGGCACAGAAAATAACAGGTAGGCGTCCTCATAATACTCAAGTAAATCGCTGAGCGAATTACGACTGACGGGTATCTGTCTGCTCTTGAACTCGTTGTACACTTTGTTCACTGACAGCTCTCGTCCCGAAGATGCCATACACCGCGTCAGAAACAGCGATGCCAGGCGAGGGTTCTTGACGTCGTAACGTTCAACGACGTCCATGGCGACCGTTCGCGAAGCATATTCCTGTAGCAGCTGAATCGCGTCTGCAGGCGTCTGCTCAAGTGTCGCGATGAATCCCCCTTGTTCAAGATACCCGATCAGATGATGTCGAAGCAGCGCTGCATCGCTCGGGGAAAAGGTCGCATCTGGCTCGGGAACGCTCCCCGTCTTATATCGAACGTATTCCGAAAAACTCAACGGAAAAAGCTCTCGCACAAGAGAACGACCCCTGAACTCGCTCTTAAGTTCTGAGGACAGCATCTTGGAAGAAGATCCCGTCACATAGACGGTCGCTTTCTCCGTATCGACTACACGCCGCAGAAACGCACCCCATTCGGGAATTTCCTGGATCTCGTCAAAGAAAATGTAAGCGCCCTCGGTTCGAGCAACAGGATACAGCGCATAGAACGTGTCGAGCACGTCCGCCAGCAGCGATGGCTCATACGGGCGCAAGCGCTCATCCTCAAAATTGAAGTAAAGCATCCGGTCAAGCTCGACGCCCCGGCTCTGAAGCCGCCGCATCTCCTGATACAGGCGATACGTCTTTCCACAACGGCGGGCCCCCACAATCACATTTACGATGTTGTCGCGCTTTGGCTCCTGTGGGTTTCCTAGATCAAGGTCTCGCTCAAAGACCTGCGGAACCCCCTGTTGTTCAAAGTCCTTTATTTTTTGGGCCACCAAGTCGTTGAATGCCATGATTCTCCAATCTTGCTCTCTTGCTAATCAAGATTATACTGCCTCTTGATTAGCAAGAGAGCAAGATTGCGTGTAACTTGATTAGTAGATAATCAAGTTTTTCTGCTGCAAAGCATCAAGGCCCAGAGCTAGTCGCCCGCGACACCCAGGACAGTCTTTTGGGACGGGGCTCTTTTAGCTACTTTGAGGATGGGCAGGCAAGACGGCAAAAGTAGTTAAAAAAGCCCCGTCCTAAATTAGCTACTTTAGCGCCAGGGATCGGCTTCGAACATCGGCTCGCGCTCGGGGCGGCGATCGCTGTAGGGATCGTAGCCGTCGTCGTCCTCGTTCTCGGCACGAATGAAAGGGTCGCGCGGCTTGGGTGCCGGCTTAGGCGCAGGCTTGGGTGCGGCGGGCGCAACATCGGTCGTCGGCACGTTCGTCTCGTTCTCGTTTTTCATCTGCATATCTCCTTGCCATGTGCTCATGTTCAACATCATCGATTGTCGCACGAAAAAGGGCGGCAGACCCAATTGGATCCGCCGCCCTTGGCGTTTTGCGATGAGGGGCAATTTAAAGCCGGCCCCAAAATCTACTCGGCGTCGGGGACCTCGTAGGTGGCCGCCGGCGTGTTGTCGCACACGACGGTAAAGCCGCCGTCCTTGTCGACATCGACCGTCACCTGATCGCCCTCGCGCACCGTGCCGTCGATAATGGCGGCCGCGATGGCATCCACGACCTCGCGCTGGACCAGGCGCTTGAGCGGACGGGCACCAAACACGGGGTCCAGACCGCCCACGGCGAGCATCTGCTTGGCCGCCGGGGTGATGGCAAGCGTCATGCGCTCCTTGGCCAGACGCGCGCGGACGTCGGCAAGCTGGATGTCGACGATCTTCTCGATCTGCGCCATGTCGAGCGGATGGAACACCACGATGTCATCGATACGGTTGAGGAACTCGGGGCGGAAGGTCTGAGCCATGGCCGCGTCGACCTGATGGCGCATCTCCTCCTCGTCCTTGCCGGAAAGCTCGGCGATAGCCTTAGAGCCCACATTAGACGTCATGATGATGATCGTATTCTTGAAGGACACTTGGCGACCCTGGCCATCGGTCAGACGGCCGTCGTCGAGCACCTGCAGCAGCACGTTAAAGACATCCGGATGAGCCTTCTCCATCTCGTCGAGCAAGATCACGGAGTAGGGCCTGCGGCGCACGGCCTCGGTGAGCTGACCGCCCTCGTCGTAGCCCACGTATCCCGGAGGCGCACCAATCAGACGCTGGACGCTGAACTTCTCCATGTACTCGGACATGTCGATACGCACGAGCGCGCGCTCGTCATCGAACAGGCACTCGGCCAGCGCCTTGGCGAGCTCGGTCTTGCCCACGCCGGTGGGGCCCAGGAAGAAGAAGCTGCCGATGGGCTTGTCCGGATCGGAGAGGCCCGCACGGCTGCGGCGCACAGCTGCGGCGACGGCGGAGACGGCCTCGTCCTGGCCGATGACGCGCTTATGCAGCTCGCCCTCCAAGCCCTTCAGCTTGTCGAGCTCGCCCTGCATCATCTTGGACACGGGCACGCCGGTCCAGGCGCTCACGACCTCGGCGATCTCATCGGAGGTCACCTGTTCGTTGAGGCCCTCGCCGTCCTGCTGCTTTTGTGCCTCGAGTGCGGCCTCGGAATCCTGAATCTGCTGCTGCAGGCCCGGAATCACGGAGTAGCGCAGCTCGGACGCACGGCCCAGGTCGCCGTTGCGCGTCGCACGTTCCTCCTCGCTCTTGGCCTCGTCGAGCTGTCCCTTGAGCTCCTGCACGTGGTCGATGGCGTTCTTTTGGTTGAGCCAGCCGGCCTTTTGCACATTGAGCTTTTCCTGGACCTCGGCAATCTCTTGGCGCAGGGCCTCCAGACGCTCCTTGGAGGCGTCGTCGGTCTCCTTCATGAGCGCCTGCTCCTCGATCTGCAGCTGGGTGAGCTGACGCGTGGTGGCGTCGATCTCGACCGGCATACTGTCGAGCTCCATGCGTAGGCGGCTTGCCGCCTCATCGACCAGATCGATGGCCTTGTCGGGCAGGAAGCGGTCGGCGATGTAGCGATCGGAGAGGTCGGCGGCGGCCACGAGCGCGCTATCGGTGATGTGCACGCCGTGGAAGATCTCGTACTTTTCCTTGAGGCCACGCAGGATCGAGATGGTGTCCTCGACGGTGGGCTCGCTCACCATCACGGTCTGGAAACGACGGGCGAGCGCCGCGTCCTTCTCAATGTACTTGCGGTACTCGTCGAGCGTGGTCGCGCCGATCGCGTGCAAGTCGCCACGGGCAAGCGCCGGCTTCAGGATGTTGCCGGCGTCCATAGAGCCCTCGGTGGCACCCGCGCCCACGATGGTGTGGAGCTCATCGATGAACAGGATGACCTTGCCCTCGGATTTTTGCACTTCTTTGAGCACGGCCTTCAAGCGGTCCTCGAACTCGCCGCGGTATTTGGCGCCGGCGACCAGCGCGCTCATGTCGAGCTCGATAAGGTCGCGGTCGCGCAGGGTGCTCGGCACGTCGCCGGCCACGATACGCTGGGCGATGCCCTCGACGATGGCCGTCTTGCCGACGCCCGGCTCACCGATGAGCACGGGGTTGTTCTTGGTGCGACGGGACAGGACCTGGATGGTGCGGCGAATCTCATCGGTACGGCCGATGACCGGGTCGAGCTTGCCGGCGCGGGCCAGATCGCAGATGTTGCGACCGTACTGCTCCAGTGCCTCAAACTGAGTCTTGTCCTCGGCAGACGTCACGCGGTCATCGCCACGCAGCTCCTCGTAGACTTGCTCGATGCGCTCCTTGGTGACGCCGGCGTCGCGCAGTACGCGGCCCGCCTCGCCCTTGTCCTCGGCAAGCGCCATCAGCAGATGCTCAGTCACCACAAAGCTGTCGCCCATCTTGGTGGCCTTCTTCTCGGCCTTTTCGATGACGCGGACGAGCTCGTTGGACAGGCCCATCTGCTGGCCCTCGCCCGAAACCTTGGGCGCGTGGTCGATGGCATCCTGTGTGGAGCGTGCGAGCTGAGCCGGGTCGGCACCGATGCGCTCGATGATCACGGAGATATTGCGCTCGCCGGCACCGAGCAGGGCAGACAGCAGATGAATCGGCTCCACCGCGCCGGCCTGCGCATCGGCAGCCGTGCTCATGGCGGTCTGCAGCGCCTCGCGCGACGTCATTGCTAGCTTATCGATTCTCATGGAATCACCTCTCTTGGGGTGGCCGCCCTACGGGGCGGCTTCACGTTGTTCGAGAAGTATTGTTGCCAGCTTTGCGCGATCTTATACACAAATCTAAGTCTCTATATATAAGATTTTCTGAGTGATTGAGGGATAGGGCACTGAGATGTCGGCCCGCCGCGACCCCGGCGTTCAACATCTCGATCTGTAACATCTAGCGGCCGTTTTTGACCTCAGATGTTACAGATTAAGATGAAATGTTCAGCAGCTCCCATTTATCTAAATCTGTAACAACTACTCGGCAAATAAAGCCCTATCTGTTACAAATCGAGACAAACAGAAAACACTCGAATCGAGAATCTCAATCTGTAACACCAGACCCGCTTTTAGCGGCCAAGATGTTACAGATCGAGACAGACCGAAAACCACCACAAAGGGGGCACCTTTGTGGTGGTCGTGGTCTCTACCCTTTCGCCGAGCCCGTGCTTCCCGACTCGCCGCTCCAGGGCATCTCATCCTCGAACAGCCATGTACGGGCTGAACCGCTATCGCGTGCAGTCTGCGGGTCGGGCAAGCAGGTCTGTTCATAGGCATCTTGGATACACTGACCCATAAAATCGTTGAGCTCGGCCTGGTCGCCCTCCATGACATAGGCTGCATCGCCGGCCATGATGTAAATGCCCGGGCCCTCATTGCCCTCGTAGCCCGGATCGTACGAGACATCACACAACTTGGCGCCGTTCGCAGTGTCCAACTCGATGGACGAGCGGCATCCGCCAACCATGTCGTTCGCCTTTGCCCGATAGGACGCATATCCGTACCAACGTTTAAAGGTTTTGCCCTTGAGCAGATCGGACGCCCTATCGATCAGGCTTGTATCCGTGGTATAGCGCGTGGCTCCAAGCTGAATACGAGGATAATTGCTAATACCCAGCGCAGCCGGTTGCTCACCAAAATCAACGGTAATGGTCTCGAGTTTGTCGTCGCCGGTCAGAAGTTCGACAGATTGAGTCACAGGCTTGACCAGCGGCTCCGTCACCGCAGCAGGTAGAAATGCCATACCGACAGCGCCCGCGCCAACCACGGCGATTGCAAGCGCCAGAGCAATCAATCCGAATTGGGCAGAATGTCTCACGGCAAAACACCTCACAATGCAAACCTTCGCCACCTGCACTAATGATACCGCCAACCAACACTATCACCAAAAGAAGCCGTCCACTCCCCACCACCACAAAGGAGACAGACACCTTTGTGGTGGGTTTCGACGCTAACGGTCGACCATCTCACGCCATGAGATTAAAATTGGATTGTTACCTGAATATATCTATTTCTATCTATCCTCAACAGCTCTTTGTCTCGAGGAGCGCATATGAAGCCATCTCATTCCACCGGCCGCAACGTCATCGCCATTCTCGCCGCACCCATCGTGATGCTCTTCCTTATCGTCGTCACGCCCTTTTCTTTTGGTATCGCCTCGCCCTTCGATTTATGCGGGATGGTCGACGCCGGCTCGCGTGCCACCTCGCTCTCCTTTGTCTGCCGTGGCGTGTTCTACGAATATGCAATTCCCACCGGAAGTTGGCAGTCCAAGTTACCGTTGCTCGGTCAGATCGACGGGTGCTCCCCCTATTTCTGCCTTGAACCTCAGGCGCTAAACTATCTGATCGACGACCAGCCACTCGACTCCATCACCCTCGCCTACGACTACGCACCAAACACCGATGAGCGCCACATGAACCAAGTCCTCGACAAGATGCTTGGACAGTGCGGGCTCACCGAGGAGGCCGGTCGAACCATCTATAGCGACCAGAAATCAAAGCGAACAGAACTCCGCCGTGTCGGAAAAATCGAGGGGCGAAGTGGGGCCGCCTACTGGCAGGCCTGGGCAATACGCGACAAGTGCGAATTCGGACACAGCACCTATATGGTCACCGTCTATACCAAGGATGGGATCAAAGAAAATGTTGACGATTTCGCATCATCCAAACTCGGCATCCCCAAAACAACCAAACCCGCCAGCCTGGATGAAATCCTGTAGAGACATTCATTAAAATGCTGCCCAGCGATCACAATAACATCGAGCCCGCCCCCACCACCACAAAGGGGACAGGCACCTTTGTGGTGATTTTCGACTCCGGCGCTCATCTGTCTCGATCTGTAACATCTAGCGGCCGTTTTTGACCCCAGATGTTACAGATCGAGATGAAATGTTCAGCAGCTCCCATTTATCTAAATCTGTAACAACTACTCGGCAAATAAGGGTCTACCTGTTACAGATCGAGATAAACAGAAGACACCCGAATCGAAAATCTAAATCTGTAACACCAAGCCCTCTTTTAACGGCCCAGATGTTACAGATCGAGACAGACCGAAAACCACCACAAAGGGGCACCTTTGTGGTGGTCGCGTTCTCTACTCTTTTGCCGAGCCCGTGCTTCCCGATTCGGCGGTCCAGGACATCTCATCCTCGAACAGCCATGTACGGGCAGACCCACTATCGCGCGCAGTCTGCGGGTCGGGCAGGCAGGTCTGGTCGTACGCGTCCATCACGCAACGATCCAAAAAATCGATCACCTGCTGCTGGTCGCCTTCAAGAATGTAGGTCACGCCGCCATCTTGGATATAGACGCCGTCCCCACCTCCGGCTTTTGCGTATTCCGGATTGTAGTTAACGGTGCGCATCAGTTTGCCATCAGATGAATACAGCTTCAGCGTTGTATAGTAGCCACCGTTCACAAAACCACGTCGGCGCTCATAGGCATCCCAACCGTCCCAGCGTTTGAACGAACGCCCGTTTAGCAAGTCCAGCGCCTGTCGGGACAACTTCTCGTCCTTGGTATAGCGAGACGAGCCAAGTTCAATCATGGGGTAGTTGCTTATGCTTAGAATGCCCGGCGTTTCCTCGATATCGAGCGTTATCTCATCGGGCTTTGTAACGTCCGAAATCATTTGCCCGGGCATCGATGCAACAAGGGACGCCATCTCGACCGTCTGCTCAACCCCACTCGGCCCATAGAAGATAAGCGAGCCAAATAGGACCACGCCCGCAGCAGCGACGACGCAAGCCACCAACAGCAACAAAACAGAAGTGCAACGCTTCATCTTCAACTCCACAAACGAGAGTGTTTTGAGCTCACTTTAAAGCGCCAACTTCATACTGTCAATTCTAGATAGCATATGAACAAAGGCGCACTCCCCCATAGAGAAGAGTTGCAACCTCGATTTTAGCGCCCCTCAAGACCCAACGAGCAGCACTTAACAAGTAGCCCCGGTTATACCTTTCTCTGACGCGACCCTCGCGAAGCGCGTGAGCGGCAGGGAAAGGTATAACCGGGGCGGACAAGTATGTGCGTTACTCGGCAGCGGCCTTGAACTTGTTGTAGTTGATCAGGCAGCCGGCCTTGACGATGGCACGCTCCTCTGCCGTCATATCGGCAATGTAGAGCTCAATCTGCTCGACCGCACCATCGGCGCGAACCACGTAAGCGGCGATGTCCTTCAGGTCGCCGTCGAGCGCGGCGCGGATACCCGGCACAAAGACGTAGTCGCCCACCTCAAAGCTGGGCTCGGCCTCCATCTGGAAGGGCACCATGCCCCAGTTCATCACATTGGAGCGATAGCGCTTGGTGGCGTACTCGTGGACGATGTTGGCCAGACCGCCAATTACGCGCTGGCAGCTCGCGGCCTGCTCGCGGGCAGAACCGTCACCGGGCTTCTTGGCATAGAGCATGGAGCCGTACTCAGTCGCCTTGGCATCGGCCGCGACGCCCGCACCGGCCAGTGCCTCAAACACGCTGGCAAGCTCAGCATCGAGTGCCGCCAGGTCACCCGCGGACTCGCCGGCCACGCGACGCTTCTCCACCGCGTCGACCTCCTTGGAGCGACCCACGTAGGCCGGATCGCGGCGGCTGAGCGTAAACTCGGCCAGACCCAGCGGGTTGGAGCGGAAGGAGCTCGTCTCGCCCGAAGGAATGAGCTCGTCGGTTGTGGTGACCGGATCCATGATCTTGGAGCACACCTTGAGCAGGATGTCGTCGCCGAGAGGCTCCATCGCGGGCCACGGCTTGATGTTGGGACCCTCGACCAGCTCGTCGGCCGGCTCAGCCTTGCCAAAGCCCCAGTACACGCGCTTTTTGTACGGCGCGTCGTCAAAGGTGTACTCGCAGGCCTCATCCCAAGTCTCCTTGGGCAGATCGGTCGCCGGCGTCAGGATGCCGCCGTTGGCAGCCGTCGCCGCAATGGAGCGGGCGTCCATCAGGGCCACGGCGCTCAGCTGGCCATTACCCGGCTTGGAACCCTCGCGGTTGGGGAAGTTGCGCGTGGTGTGGCGTATGGACAGGCCGTTGTTGGCAGGCGTGTCGCCGGCGCCGAAGCACGGGCCGCAGAACGCCGTGCGCACAATCGCGCCGGCCTCCATAAGGTCGTAGATATAGCCGCGGCGTGTAAGCTCGAGCGCCACGGGCTGGCTCGTGGGATAGACCGACAGCGAAAACTCGCCGCAGCCGGTGTTGGCGCCCTTGAGCACGCGGGCAGCCTGGACCACGGAGTCGTAGTTGCCGCCCGAGCAGCCGGCGATAACGCCCTGCTGCACGTGCAGCTTGCCGTCGACGATCTTGTCGAGCAGGCTAAAGTGCGTCTTGCCCTCGCCGATCTTGGCGGCCTCGAGCTCCACCTCGTGCAGGATGTCCTCGAGGTTCTCGTTGAGCTCGTCAATCTCAAAGCCGTTGGAAGGATGGAACGGCAGCGCGATCATGGGCTTGATGCTCGACAGATCGACCTCGACGCAGCCGTCGTAGTAGGCAACATCGGCGGGCTTGAGCTCGCGGTAGTCGTCGCCGCGGCCGTGCATGGTCAAAAACGCGTGCGTGTCCTCGTCGGTGGCCCAAATGCTCGACAGGCAGGTGGTCTCGGTGGTCATAACGTCGACGCCGTTGCGGTAGTCGGTCGTCATGCTCGCGATGCCGGGGCCCACGAACTCCATTACCTTGTTCTTGACGTAGCCCTTGGCAAAGACGGCGCGGATGATGGCGAGCGCTACGTCGTGCGGGCCGACGCCGGGACGTGGGGCACCCGTGAGGTAGATGGCTACAACGCCGGGATAGGCAACGTCGTAGGTGTCGCGCAGCAGTTGCTTCGCCAGCTCGCCGCCGCCCTCGCCCACGGCCATGGTGCCCAGGGCGCCATAGCGGGTGTGCGAGTCGGAACCCAGAATCATCTTGCCGCAACCGGCGAAGTTCTCACGCATAAAGGAGTGGATGACGGCGATGTGCGGCGGGACGAAGATGCCGCCGTACTTCTTAGCAGCCGAGAGACCAAAGACGTGGTCGTCCTCGTTGATGGTGCCGCCCACGGCGCACAGCGAGTTATGGCAGTTGGTGAGCACGTAGGGCAGCGGGAACTGCTCCATGCCCGAGGCGCGCGCCGTCTGGATGATGCCGACAAAGGTGATGTCGTGGCTCGCCATGGCGTCGAAGCGAATCTTGAGCGCCTCGGGGTCGCCGGACGTGTTGTGTGCCTGAAGGATCGAATACGCGATGGTGCCACGCTTGGCATCCTCGGGCGCCTGCGTAATACCGCGCTCGGCAGCCTCGGCCGCAGGCACAACTTCGCTGCCGCCGCGCAGGTAGATGCCGTCCTCGTACAGCTTGACCATACTGTCTCCCACTCTGCCCAAAAGATTTGGGCGCATAGCATACATTCGTTCAATATCGTGCCATAGAACGGTTGCGAGTGGGTTACGAATCTGCACGTTCACTTTATTTCGGTAAAGTAAAGGATGAACCCGGCGAGGGCCGGCAGATTTAGTGCAAGAGTGTCCCTTTCGACTAGTCATTTAAGAACGTCCCCAATGGCTACCCATAACAACGTCGATGTTTTGGCAACGACAGCGAGCGGGGCCCCAATGGCTACCAACGACTACCGCATCCGGAGCAAGGCGACGCCGCAGGCAGGGGACGGACAGCGAGCGACGTCCAGAGCGAACAAGTTGGCATGAAAAAGGCAAGGCATAGACCTTCTGGTCATGCCTTGCCTTTTGAATGACAAATTGTCGCTCTGGGCGGCGCGCAGCGTCGGCCCGTTACGCGGTTTGGTAAAACCGCGTAACTACAAATCCCCGCCGGCGCCCAGCAGCTTGCGCATGACCTGTTCGGGGTTAACCGAGCCATCGCGCGGGGCCAGGGCGGTGATCTTCTTCTGCATCTTGTACTCGTGCAGCTCGTCCTCGAGCTGGCGCACGCGGGCACGAAGTTTTTCGTTCTCGCGCTCGCGCTCTTCGGCACGCTCCTTCATATCGAGGATACGCACCACGCCGGCAAGGTTGATACCCTCGTCGGTAAGCTGGTTGATGAGTTCCAGGCGCTCGATATCGGCACGCGAGTACAGACGCGTGTTGCCTCCCGAGCGCTGGGGGTTCACCAAGCCCTTGGACTCGTAGACGCGCAGGGTCTGCGGGTGCATACCGGTCAGCTCGGCCGCCACGCTAATCATGTACAGCGGTTTGTTCCTATTGTCCTCGGCCATACTACCCGACCCCTTTTACGTCTCGTCCTCATCCATCATAAGCCCGCGGCCGCCCGCGGGCCATGCGACCAAACTAGTACGTCGCCTTGTAACGGTTGACCTTCTCGCGATAGTCACGCGTATCGGCCTCGCGCAGCTTGGTCATGGCATCGCGCTCGTCATCGGACAGATTCGTGGGAACCTGCACCTTGATCTCGACGAGCAGCGCGCCAGTACGGCCGCGATGCTTAACGTCGGGCGCACCCATCTCCTTAAAGCGGAACTTCTTGCCCGTCTGGGTACCCGCCGGCACCTTTAGACGAACCGTCGCACCGCCGGGCGTGGGCACGTCCACCGAGCAGCCGAGCGCCGCCTCGTACACCGAGATCGGCACCTCCATGGTCACATCGGCACCCTTGCGCTTAAACAGCGGGTGCTCCTCGACGTGCGTGGTCACGACCAGGTCACCGCGCTCGCCGCCGGCGACGCCGTACTCGCCGCGGCGCTTATAGCGCAGCTTGCCGCCATCGACCGCGCCCGCGGGCACCGAGACCGTAATGGTCTGCTGTTCACCCGTCGAGGGAATGCGGTAGGTGACCTTGTGCGTCACGCCGCGAAACGCATCCTCGGCCGTCACGTCGACGGTCAGCGACAGATCGCCGCCCTTGCGCGCGCGGCTGCGGCCCGAGCCGGCACCCGCGGCGCCGGCAGCTCCGGCAAAGCCCGAGCCCCAATCGCTGCCCCAGGCACCGTTGCCGCTAAAGATGCTGTCGAAGATATCGCCCCAGCCGCTCGCGCCGGCACCGGCACCATAGCCACCGCCGTACGCGCCGCCCGCGCCCGGCATGCCGCCAAACATGAGCATCTGGTCGTACTCTTTGCGCTTCTTCTCGTCCGAAAGCGTCTCGTAGGCCTCGCTGATCTCTTTGAACTTGGCCTCGTCGCCGCCGGCATCGGGGTGATATTTTTGCGCGAGCTTGCGAAACGCGCTCTTGATCTCTTTGTCGGAGGCGCTCTTGGATACGCCCAGGATGTCATAGAAGGTTTTGCCTGCAGCCATCGTAGCTCCTCTCCTGTTACGTCCGCCGCCCATGCAGACGACGGCTCATGCTTTCATATGGCACTAGGCCAGAAAGGGCCCCGGGTGTTGCCCCGGGGCCCTTCTCAATTACTCCTCGGTGCTCTCGACCGTATCGGCCGTAGCATCCTCGGGCGCCGCTTCGGGCTCCGGTGCGGGGCGCTTCTCGCCACCGTAGGTCACCGTCACCATCGCGGAACGCAGGATGCGATCCGCCATGCGGTAGCCCTTCTGGTACACATCGTTGACGGTCTCGTCGTACTGCGATGCGTCCTCGACGCGACCCACAGCCTGATGCTCGAGCGGATCGAACGCCTCGCCCTTGGGGTCGATGGGCTCAACGCCCTCATGCGCAAACACGTCGAGCAGCTTGGCATGTACCGCGTCAACGCCATCGACGAACTGCTTAAAGTCGTCGGAAAGCTCCTGACTGCGGGCATGGTCGATCGCGCGCTCGATATCGTCAATCACCGGCAACAGCGCGGTGACAAGCTTCTCGGTCGCGCGCTCGCGCTCGGCGATACGCTCATTGGCGGTGCGGCGACGGAAGTTCTCCCAGTCGGCCTGCAGACGGGCGGTACGCTCGGTGGCGTCCTTTGCCTTGTCCTCGGCGGCCTTCTGAGCCTCTGCCGCAGCATCGAGCTCATTGCGCACGTCGGCAAGCTCTTTCTGAGCCTGCTCGAACTTGAGCTTAAAGTCGTTGTCGGCGGCTTCCTCACCGGCGCGGATAGCGGCTTCCACCATCTCGTCCTCGGTCATCGTCGCCTCCTTGTTGGAATCCTCTACCTGGTTCTCGGCAGCCTCGGCGGCCGGGGCCTCATTGACCTCGGTATCGTCTGCGGCCTCTACGGGAATCTTCACGTCCTTCTCCTCAGAGTCAACGGGGGCGGCGCCAGCGGCAGCCGCCTCCGTGCGAGCTTTACGGGCGGACATGATTACTTGTCCTCGTCGTCCACAACCTCGTAGTCGGCGTCGACTACGTCATCGTCGGCAGGCTGGACGCCGGCGGCACCGTCGGTCTGCTGCTGAGCGTCGGCGTAGACAACCTGAGCCAGCTCGTAGGCCACGGACTGCAGGGACTCGCCAGCGGCCTTGATGGCCTCGACGTCAGAGCCCTCGAGCGCCTTCTTGGCGTCGGCGATAGCGGCCTCGGCCTTGGACTTCACGTCGGCGGAAACCTTGTCACCGAGCTCGTTGAGGGTCTGCTCGGTGGAGTAGCACAGGCTGTCGGTCTGGTTGCGAACCTCGACCTCTTCCTTCTGCTTCTTGTCCTCCTCGGCATGAGCCTCGGCGTCCTTGACCATGCGATCGACTTCGTCGTCGGAAAGCGCGGTGGAGCCTGAGATGGTGATCTGCTGCTCCTTGCCGGTGCCCTTGTCCTTAGCGGAGACCTTGACGATGCCGTTGGCGTCGATGTCGAAGGTAACCTCGATCTGCGGCACGCCGCGGCGGGCAGCCGGGATGCCGGTCAGCTGGAACTTACCGAGCGACTTGTTGTCGCGGGCAAGCTCGCGCTCGCCCTGGAGCACGTTGATCTCGACGCTGGTCTGGTTGTCGGCAGCGGTGGAGTAGACCTCGGTCTTGGAGGTCGGGATCGTGGTGTTGCGGTCGATCATCTTGGTCATGATGCCGCCCATGGTCTCGACGCCCAGCGACAGCGGGGTAACGTCGAGCAGCAGGATGCCCTCGACGTCGCCGGTGAGCACGCCGCCCTGGACGGCAGCACCGTCGGCAACGACCTCGTCGGGGTTCACGGACATGTTGGGCTGCTTGCCGGTCATGGTCTTGACGAGCTCCTGGACAGCGGGCATACGGGTGGAGCCGCCGACGAGGATGACCTCGGTCAGATCGGAGAGCTTAAGCTTGGCGTCGCGCAGGGCGTTGGTGACAGGCTGCTTGCAGCGCTCGAGCAGGTCGCGGGTGATCTTCTCGAACTCGGCGCGGGTCAGCGTGTAGTTGAGGTGCAGCGGGCCGGACTGGTTCATGGTAATGAACGGCAGGTTGATGGTGGTCTGCTGGGCGGCGGAGAGCTCCTTCTTGGCGTTCTCGGCGGCCTCCTTCAGACGCTGCAGGGCCATGGGGTCCTGACGCAGGTCGACACCGTTCTCCTGCTGGAACTTATCGGCCATCCAGTCGATGACGCGCTGATCCCAGTCGTCGCCGCCCAGGTGGTTATCGCCCGAGGTGGACAGAACCTCAAACACGCCGTCGGCGAGGTCGAGGATGGAGACGTCGAAGGTACCGCCGCCCAGGTCGAAGACCAGGATGCGCTGGTCGGTGCCCTGCTTGTCCAGGCCATAGGCAAGAGCAGCAGCGGTCGGCTCGTTGACGATACGCTTGACGTTGAGGCCGGCGATCTTACCGGCGTCCTTGGTGGCCTGACGCTGGGCGTCGTTGAAGTAGGCCGGGACGGTGATGACGGCGTCGGTGACGGTCTCGCCCAGATACTTCTCGGCGTCGGCCTTCATCTTTGCGAGCGTCATGGCGCTCACCTGCTCGGCGGTGTAATCCTTGCCCTCGATGTCGACGACGGCACGGCCACCCTGGCCCTCCTTGACCTCATACGGCACGGTCTTGATCTCGGAGGTGCACTCGGAGTACTTGCGGCCCATGAAGCGCTTGATGGAGAACACGGTGTTCTTGGGGTTGGTGACAGCCTGGTTCTTAGCGGCCTTACCCACGACGCGGTCGCCGTCGGCACGGAAGCCCACGACGGACGGGGTGGTGCGGTCGCCCTCGGCGTTCACGATAATGGTCGGAGAACCGCCCTCGAGAACGGCCATAGCGGAGTTAGTAGTACCAAGGTCGATACCAAGAATCTTGCCCATTAGAAATTCCCTCTCTCTTGTGCGTTTGCACCGACTCGGCGGTCTGCCGCGTGGCGCTTCGGCTTGTCTTTCAGGATGTAGTGTATCCCCTTATGGGCCGGAATATACAAAATCTAAGTCAATTCATATAAGATTTCTTATCTCTGAGAGTTTAGGTTCTCAAATGCGCAGGTAGATACACTGTTTGAGTTCTCAACAGGTCTATTGAGATCTATGTAGAGTTGACTGGGGTGCGAGTCTGAAGCCGTGTCCCGTTTTGGACGTGGATTACGGGATGCGGTTTCCGCAAGCACGCTCAATCGCCCTATATTTCAAGTCACCCATAGCTAACATTTGCGCAGCTCAACGGCCTCACCTGCATGTTTTTTAGTAAGCCGCGGCATACTCGGCGAACGGTATGAAGATGCCGGCCAGAGGGTATTGCAAACGGTCGCTCCCGTGGTATGTTTTTGCCCGAATCAAACCGGCGCGCATCGCCTGTAGCGTCGGTCAACAGAGAGGAAACCACCATGGCTCATCCCGTAATTGATGCCGACGAGTGCATCGCTTGTGGCGTTTGCGTCGACTCCTGCCCCGCTGGCGTTCTGGAGCTCCAGGACGTCGCTACCGTCGCTGACGAGGACTCCTGCGTCGCCTGTGGCGCTTGCCAGGACGCTTGCCCCGCTGGCGCGATCACCGAGATCGTCGAGGAGTAACAACTCCCCCACTTGCACACTCACAAGTACACCGTGCACAAAAAGGAGGCCTCCGCATCGCCGCGGAGGCCTCCTTTTGCATATGTGGGCAGCTAATTTGGAGCGGGACCCTTGGCAGTTGCGGTGGAATAGTTCCTGTTTTATGTCTTGGATGCCGATTTTAGGAACTATTTCACCGCAACTTATAGATGCGGCGTCGACTAGGACAAATCGTCTTCGTAGGGCATCAGGTCTGCCAAGTAGCCTTTCTCCTTGAGCATAGCCTCGATCTCGTCGAGGGTTTGCTCGTCCTCTGCCGCAATGCGATGGAAGTGATAGCCGCTGGTCACCGTCAGCAGTGGGAAGCTCTTGCCGCTCTCGATATCGTGCAGGTAGCGCTCAACATCGCGACGATTGCGGATGTCCAGGTCGGCCGTGATCTTACCGTACACGCGGTGATTGACGATCACGTTGAGCACGGCACCACCGGCGTCGACGATACTCGTAAGCTCATCGCCTGCCTGCTCCACGCCGTGGCGAACCTTGACCAAGCGCGTGGGCACAGCGGGGCTGCTGGGGGCCTCCTGCAGCACGTAGCCGCGGTTGGTCGCCACGATATCGTGCCCATCGGCGCGCAACAGGGCGATGTCCTGCACCACGACCTGGCGGCTCACACCCACCTCGCGGGCAAGCGCGCTGCCCGATACGGGCCCCTTGGCTCCCTCGAGCACGGCCATGATGGCACGGCGACGCTCGCGGGCGTTCATTATTTACCGTCCAGCAGACGCAGGTGCTTAAGCGAGAGGTCGAGGATCGGCGCGGAGTGCGTCAGGGCGCCCGAGCTAATGTAGTCGACGCCCAGATCAGCCAGGGCGCGAATGTTGTCGGCGTCCACATTGCCCGAGCACTCGGTCTTGGCGCGACCGGCGATAAGCTCGATGGCGGCGACCATGTCGTCATGGGTCATGTTGTCGAACATGATAATGTCGGCACCGGCCTCCACGGCCTCGCGCACCATATCCAGGTTCTCGCACTCAATCTCGACCGTCGTGGTAAACGACGCGTGGGCGCGCGCCATCTCAATCGCGCGCGCCACGCCACCGGCGGCGTCGATGTGGTTGTCCTTGAGCATGACAGCCGTCGACAGGTTATAACGGTGGTTGCTGCCGCCGCCGATCTCGACCGCGGCCTTCTCGAAGACGCGCATGCCCGGCGTGGTCTTGCGCGTGTCGACGAGCACCGTCTTGGTGCCCTCGAGCGCCGAGGCCATCCTGTGCGTATAGGTGGCGATACCGCTCATGCGCTGCAGGTAGTTGAGTGCCACGCGCTCGCCCGAAAGCAGCACGCGCGCGTCGCCGCGAACCTGGCCCACGTGATCGCCGGCGTGCACCTCGTCGCCATCCGCGACATCAAACAACACGGAGCTCTGCGAATCCAGCAGCTCAAAGGTACGGGCGAACACATCCAAGCCCGCGATGATGCCATCGGCCTTGGCGATAAGCTCCACCGTGGCGGGACGCGCCGTGGGACACACGCTCGCCGTGCTCACGTCCTCAAAGGTAATGTCCTCGCGCAGCGCCTGCAGAATCAGATCATCGACGACAAGCTTCATGGTAATGGGATTCATGGTCTACTCCTCCACGGCCCGCGTGCCGGCGGCACGGGCCAAATCATCGATTGCCAGGGTGTCGGCGCTCAGGGCGCGATGACGGCCATCGAGCGCGGGCTCGCCCGCCTGCTCCACGGCCAGCGACTCGCCGGTACGCATATACCACGCGGCGCGACGACCCCAGACCAGCGCCTCGAGCAGGCTGTTGGAAGCCAGGCGATTCTTGCCGTGAACGCCGTTGCAGGCCGTCTCGCCGGCGGCGTAGAGCTCGGGCATCGAGGTGCGGCCGTCCTTGTCGACCCACACGCCGCCCATAAAGTAGTGCTGCGTGGGCGTAACGGGGATGGGCTCATCCAAGATGTCGCGGCCGTCCTCCAGGCAGCGCGCGCGGATATTGGCAAAGTGCCCGGTCACCACGTCGCGCTCGACGGGGGCAAAGCTCAGCCACTCGTGCTCGGTGCCGTCCTGCTTCATCTGCTCGCGGATGGCGGCGGCGACAACGTCGCGCGGCTGCAACTCGTCGGTAAAACGCTCGCCGGCGGCGTTGAGCAAAATCGCGCCCTCGCCGCGGCAGCTCTCGCTGATCAGGAACGTGCGACCCGGCTGCGGCGAGAACAGACCCGTGGGATGGATCTGCACGTAGTCCAGGTGCTCCATCTTAATGCCATGCTCCTGAGCGATGTAGCAGGCGTCGCCCGTGAGCTGCGGGTAGTTGGTCGAGTGGTCGTACACGCCGCCAATGCCACCCGTCGCCCACAGCGTGTGGCGGGCATGGATCTTAAACGGCTTACCGGCATGCACGCCCTCAGCGGCATTTGCCAGCTCGTCGGCGGGACGAACCGAGTTGTCCTCGTCCACGGCTACGGCGACGACGCCGGTGCACACCGTGGCGCCATCGCGCTCGGCGGTCAGGATGTCGGTCATGGCCACGTGCTCCAAAATCTGCACGTTGTCCAGCTTGCGAACGGCCTGGAGCAGCTTGGTCGTGATCTCCTTGCCCGTAATGTCGGCATGGAAGGCAATGCGCGGACGGCTGTGCGCGCCCTCGCGGGTAAAGTCGAGGCTGCCGTCGGCCTTGCGCTCAAAATCCACGCCCATCGCCAGCAGGTCGTTGATGACCGAGCGGCTCGAGCGAATCATGATGTCGACGCTCTCGCGGCGGTTCTCGTAGTGGCCGGCGTGCATGGTGTCCTCAAAGAAGGCATCGTAGTCCGAACCCTCGGGCAGCACGCAGATGCCGCCCTGCGCGAGCATCGAATCGCACTCATCGACCGCGCCCTTGGAGAGCATGATCACGCGCGTGCTCGTCGGCAGATTGAGGGCCGCGTACAGACCCGCCACGCCGCAGCCGGCAATAACGACGTCGCACTCCATATCGGGGTATTGCTTGGTTTCCACAGGAATCCTCTCCCTTGTAATGTGACATAAGGGACCGTCCCTCATGCAACATTGTTCTAGCGCGCTGCGTACTCGAGCATACGGTCGAGCGTGAGCTTGGCCTGGTCTGCCGCCTCGTCCGAGACGCCGATCTGCACCTCGCCCTCGCCCGTCTCCAGGCAGCGCACGAGCTTTTCGAGCGTGATGAGATCCATGTTGACGCAGGTGGGCTGCACCACGGGGAAGTAGAACTTCTTGCCGGTGCCCTGGCAGCGGCGCTCGAGCTCATAGAGCACGCCGCGGACCGTCACGATAATGAACTCGCTCGCGTCGGACTCCTCGGCATACTTGATGATACCGGCGGTGGAGCCGATGTAGTCGGCCTCGGCCAGAACGTCGGCCTTGCACTCGGGGTGCGCCAGCACGAGCGCGTCGGGGTGGGCCTCCGTCGCGTCGACGATCTGCTCGACGGTGATGATGTGATGGCGCGGGCAGTAGCCGTTGTTGAGGATGACGTGCTTTTGCGGCACCTGCTCGGCTACGAAGCGGCCCAGGTTTTGGTCGGGAATGAACAGGATATGCTGCTGCGGCAGCTCGGACACGATCTTGACGGCGTTGGAGCTGGTGACGCACACGTCGCTCCAGCTCTTGATCTCGACCGTGGAGTTGACGTAGCAGACGACAGCCAGGTCGTCGCCGTAGTCGGCGCGCGCCGCGTCGACCGTCTCGCGCTTGACCATGTGCGCCATGGGACAGTCCGCACCCGGCTCGGGCAGCAGCACGGTCTTAGTGGGATTGAGCAGCTTGGCGCTCTCGCCCATAAACTCCACGCCGCACAACACGATGGTCTGCTGCGGCAGGCTTTTGGCGAGCTTTGCCAGGTAGAAGCTATCGCCGACGTAATCGGCAACGGCTTGGACCTCGGGCGCCACGTAATAGTGCGCCAGGATCACCGCGTCACGTTGGGTTTTTAGTTGCTGAATGGCCTCGACGAGCTCTGCGGGCACCAGTGCCGCGCGCTCCGTTGCCGTCGTTGCCGATGCTAGGCCGGCCGCGATATCGCGTGCAAGCTCCGACGCATCCATGTTCGCGCTCTGTGCCATCAAGGCCCCTCTCTTTTGGCGAATCTTGGGGCTTTAGTATGACACCTAGGTTTACAGCTGACAAGACAGCTGTAAACCTAGGTGTAAAGTTGAAATAAAGATTCAATCATGTGGCAGGTCCATTTTCGAACTGGCAAGCTGAGGATAGCTGAGCTCTCGATGGCGCAGGAGGCATCTTTCGCCACCGCAACACCGCTTGGCGCGAGCTGCACGCCGTGGGGCGCAAACGGTCCGCACCCCCGCAAGCGGCGCGTGCCCGATGTGGCAAAATCGAACTACTTAAGGGGGCCGAATGCTCAAGATTATCGCCTGCGACGATGATGTCGCTTTTCTAGATAGACTGCACCGGATGATCGACCGTTGGTCGACCGAGACGGGCACGGCGGTCGATGTTGCGCTCGTCACGCGCGGCGAGGACCTGCTGGCCCGCCATGCCGCATCGCGCGCCGACATCATTCTGCTCGACATGATCATGCCGCTCGTCAACGGCATGGACACCGCACGCGAACTGCGCCAGGCCGACACCGCCGTGCGCCTGGTGTTCCTCACCTCGTCGCCCGAGTTTGCACTGGAGTCCTACGAGGTCCGCGCCTTCGACTATCTGCTCAAGCCCGTGACTTACGAACGCCTGGCGCAGTTACTCGACGAACTTTCGAGCATGCGCCCGGCGGCAACCGACGAGCTCGTGATCAAAACGTCCTTTGGCTACCACGCCCTGCGCCTGTCCGACATCGAATATGCCGAGGCACGCAACAAGCACGTGGTTTTCCACCTGCGCGACGGACGCGATATCGAGGCGCTCGAATCGTTCCGCAGCGTCGAGGACCGCTTGGCGCAAAACGCGGTCTTCTTTAAATGCCATCGCAGCTACCAGGTCAACCTGCGCAACATCGATCACTTTGACCGCACGGAGATCTTCATGAGATCGGGCGCCTGTATCCCGTTGGCACGCAGTTGCAAGCAGGGGTTCCAAGATGCCTACTTTGCGGCGCGCTTTGAGGGCGGGAGGCACTGATGCTCCCCACGGCCGAAATGCTGCTTTGGGCAATCCACCACGCAACGACCCTGCTCTTTGGCGTTTTCGCCTCGGCAGCGCTGTGCGGGGTCGAGATCAACCGCCGTCATGCGCTTGAGCTGATCGCGGTTGACGTGCTCACCGGTACCGCCTTTGCGCTCGCCAATGTCTTTGGCGGCGAACTTTTCGCTCGACAGGTGTATCCGCTCGTCGTGCATCTGCCGCTCGTCATCTATCTGTGCGCGCACTATCGGCTGAGCCCTTTGCTCGTTATGCTCGGCGTCACCAGCGCATACCTGAGCTGCCAATTTAGCAACTGGATGGGCATCGCCGCGCTCGCCGCCTGCGGCTCGCAAATCGCGTACTACGCGACACGCATTATCACCACGGTCGCCGTCTTTGCGCTCCTGCTGCACTGGGCCGGCGACATCGGTCCGCGCTTGGCAGTCAAAAGCCCTACCGAGCTCGAGATTCTGCTCATCCTGCCGCTCGTCTATTACATCTTTGACTACGCCACCAACGTCTACACCACGTTGTTCCACTCGGGCTCGGTTGTGACCGTTGAGTTTTTGGCGTTTGCGCTTTGCGCTTTCTACCTTATGTTTCTTGCTGTGTATCTGCGCGAATACGAGGCTAAAGAGGCCGCCGAGCGCGAGCGTTGGATGCTCGAGACCCGCGATAGCGCAGCTATCAAAGAGCTCGAAGCCTGGCGTCAATCTGGACGCGAGCTTTCGGTTCTGCGCCATGACATGCGGCACTTCCTGCGCGGCCTTGCGGTTTTAATCGAAGAGGGTCACGTCGACGAGGCGCTCGGGCGCATCAACGAACTCTGTGAGACAAACGACCGCACCGCCGTGCGCCGCTACTGTGCCAACGAAACGGTCAACATCGTGCTTTCGTCATTTAGCTCCGATATCAACCGAAACGGTATCACCGCCGACCTGCGCGCCGCCGTGCCAGAGAACGTCCATGTGGCCGATGTCGACCTGTTTAGCGTGCTCTCGAATGCCCTGGACAACGCCATCGTCGCCGCGAGCGCCGCTCCCCAGGGCAAACGATTCGTCGATCTGGACCTGCGCTACGAAGACGGGCAGCTGCTGCTTTTGGTCTCTAACACGTTTGACCGCCCGCCGCGTATGGTTGACGGCATGCCCGTGGCCCAGCACGCCGGCCACGGCTTTGGCACCAAGAGCATTAAGCTCGCCGTCGAGCGCATGAACGGCAACTGCCAGTTCCGCATTCACGGCGACCGATTTGAGCTGCGTGCCGTGATGTAGGGACGCGACAAGCTGCCGGCATGCTCGGCCCGCCGGGGCCACCTTGCCAGCGCCGGTCCGCTACAGCGGCGCGGCGGCCGGAGTCAGCTGTTTAATGTAGGCCCACATGCGCTGCTTGGCGGCCTTGTCGGTGAGCGCCGCCTCAAAGCCGTCGAGCGCGAGCACGCGGCGCCCTTGCACATGGGCGACCAGGCCGGGCTTGAGCATGGCGGTGTCGAAGTCGTCGATCGCCACGAGCATATCGGCATAGGTCTCGCGCATGGTATCGGCCGCACGATCATCCAGCAACAGCACCGCCTCGGGGTCCAGCGCCTCGAGCGCCTCGCGGAACAGCTCGCACGGCAGGGCATGGCCCACCGCCACCGTTCCGTCGCCCGCACCGGCGACGCTTGCCAGCACGCAAAAATCCTCGGGCGCATAACCGATGGCCCCGAGCGCCTTACGCAGCGCCGCGCCATCCGCGCCTGCGGCAAGCTCGCCGCCCGAGCGCTCGGCCTCATCCAAATCGCCTTTTACCAGCACAATCGGCGAGCACGCGTTGCCTGCGATGCGCACGCCACGACCCGCAAGCGATGCGAGCTCCTGCTCGGCCGCCTGGGCGATGGCTTCTTTTTTCTGGCTTTGTGACATAGGTATGCGCTCTCCAATCGTTTGCGTGCCCACCATTATTTGACACTCCCCATGGCTAAAGCCAGGGGATTCTTGCTTCACCGAGAATTGCCTAGACTGCGCATGCAGCCGTAGGTCTTACGCCCTCTCCACAAGCGTTTGCGGCGTCTGCCGCGGTTCCCGCATGCCCTGCGGTACCTTCCAGGATTCTCCTTCCCTCGCGGGCGATGTTGACGGCGGCGTTCAGGTCGCGGTCGTGACGCATGCCGCACGCGGGGCAGTCCCATACCCGTTCGGCCAGCGTCAGTCCCCTGTAGACGTAACCGCATGCGGAACACGTCTTGCTGGACGGATAGAACCTGCCCACCCTTACGAAGCCGCGCCCCGACCATGCGCATTTGTACTCGAGCTGGCGCGCCAGCTCCGACATGGCGGCATCGCCCACGGCCTTGGCGAGGCGGCGGTTCCTCTGCATGCCCCTGACGTTCAGGTCCTCGACCGCGATGTTTTGGCTTTCTCCCACCGCATGCGTCGTGAACTTGTGCAGGGCGTCCTTCCGCCGGTTGGCAACCTTCTCGTGCGCCCGCGCGACCCTGACACGCTGCCTGGCGCGATTTGCGGAGCCCTTCCGCTTGCGCGAGAGCCGCCGCTGCTCCCGCGCCAGCCTCCTCTCGCTCCTTTGCAGGTTTTTGGGGTTGGGCAGGCGCTCCCCCGTGGAGCAGGTGGCTATGTCGTGTATTCCCGCATCGACTCCCAGGAACCCGACGGTCGGGGCCGGCGCGTCCGTGGCGGGGACGTCCGCGCAGCATATCGCCACGTAGTACTTGCCGCTCGGCACCTGCTTGACCGTCGCGGACAGGACGCGCCCCTCCACGGGACGGCTCACCCGCGCCCTGACGGTCCCCAGCTTTGGCAGCCTCACGTGCCTGGCGTCGATTATCCCGACGCCGTTCGTGCGGTAGCTCTTCCTCCCCGCGCGTTTGGACTTGAACTTCGGAAAGCCCACCTTGCCTGGTGCGCGGAAGAAGTTCTTAAATGCCTTGTCCAGGTCGCGCAGGGACTGCTGCAGTGCCATGGAGTCCACCTCGGAGAGCCACGGCGCGTCCGCCCTCTTCCAGGCGGGGATCTGGGTGATGTAGGAGTTGATGTGCCTCGATTTGCCCGTCCACGCGTACTCGTCCCGCCTCATCGCCAGCACCCTGTTGTAGACCCAGCGGCAGCAGCC
Organism: Collinsella sp.; assembly: GCA_046995905.1. Lineage (GTDB taxonomy): Bacteria > Actinomycetota > Coriobacteriia > Coriobacteriales > Coriobacteriaceae > Collinsella. The sequence continues at coordinate 369,996 of JBKXET010000001.1, read as the reverse complement.
GAAGGTCTTCTGCAGGAGGGCCTCCTGCTCGGCGCTCGGGTATATGCGGTACTCGAAGGTCTTGTCCATGGCCCTCACGCGTTCCTCTGGTCCTCGATATACTGCCTGACGGCCTCGGGCGTCGCCCCGCCGACGGTCGAGACGAAGTAGCTGTTCGTCCAGAGCGTCGGCAGCTTGCGCTTCAGCTGCGGGAACTCGGCGCGCAGGTCGTGGCTGGTCCTGCCCTTGATGCGCTTCACGGCCCGGTGGATGCCGAACTGGGGGTCAACTGAGACGAGCATGTGCACGCGGTCGGGCATGACCTTGATTTCCCTTATCTCGAAATCGAGTTCCTCCGCGACCTCGTGCGCGATCTCCTCGAAGCGGGAGCCGATGCCGTCCACGAGCACCTTCCTGCGGTATTTCGGGCAGAAGACCACATGGTAGTCGCAGTCCCAGACTATGTTGTCGTTGCTCCTGTATCTATCCATGAAAACAGTATACCACTTGCAGCCGTATATGTATATCGGCTGACGCCGATGCGCCTTATATCCCCATATCTGAAGAAAGGGGTTTTGCGGCGCTTTTGATAAAAGAGCCGCCCGCGAGTGGTTGCTTTGCGGGCCGCTGGGTATAAGCACGGTCGTACTGAGTTTTACGCGGCCGAGCCGCGTCGCATTATGGAGGTCACCATGGCTGACATTAAGCAGATTACCCCCGAGAACTTCGACGCCACCGTCAACGGCAGCCTTCCCGTGCTGGTCGATTTTTGGGCTCCCTGGTGTGGGCCCTGCCGTTCGCTGTCGCCCATCGTTGACGAGGTTGCCGATGAGCTGGCGGGCAAGCTTGCCGTTGCCAAATGCAACGTCGACGACAACCAGGACCTGGCCATGAAGTATGGCGTCATGAGCATCCCCACGCTGATTGTGTTTAAGAACGGCGAGGAGATTGACCGCTCGGTTGGCGCTCTGCCCAAGGCGAGGCTGCAGGCGCTGCTGGAGAAGCATCTGTAATACGCTTGTTACTTACCCGCCGTCCATGAGCGCTTTTGCACCGCTCGCCGGACTGCCGGGCGCGGCGCGGACGACCACGGATAGTATGGTAGTTACAAACAGCCCCCAGTGAACGGGTGCGAGTCACACAGACTCGCACCCGTTTTCTTATGCAGCTGCGCACAGAGCGGGCGTAGTAAAATCTGAACCACTGAACTGCCCCATACAAAAGGAGATTTTCCATGCATGATGTTGGAATGAACATGAGCCAGCTTGCCATGAGCGTCAAGCAGGTCGACGACACCATCGAGCTCGCTCACGAGTGGAGCCATCAGCTGCTGCATGCGACCGAGAACTTTGACATGGAGCGTATTGGCGCCAAGCTCGAGGCCGCCATGGCTGCGCTGCACGAGGCGCATGACGCGCTCGAGGGCTACGAGGACGCCATCGAGGCCGACCATAACTCCGTCGGCTCCGTGAAGCTGGTGTAGCGTGACCGAGCACGAGCACGAGCACGGCTGCGACCACAAGCACGAGCATCCGCACGGTCCGGCCGACCAGGCGAGCTGCCGTTGCGCCGGCTCCAGCTCCGAGCTGGTCCGCTTTTCGGTGACCGCGCCCGACGATCTGCTGCGCCGCTTTGACGAGCAGATCGCACGCCGCGGTGACGTGGCCAACCGCTCCGAGGCCGTACGCGACCTGATTCGCGCCTCGATCGCGAAGGAGCAGATGCGCACGCCCGACGAGCAGGTCATCGGTTCACTCACCATGATCTATGACCACCATACCGGCGATCTGACGCGCCGCCTGGACGAGGTACAGCACGACTACACCGACGAGATCGTCTCAACCATGCATGTGCATCTGGATCACCACAACTGCTTGGAGATTCTGGCGCTCAAGGGTCGCGGCGAGCGCGTCTACGAGCTGGCCGACCGCCTGCTGGGGCTGCGCGGCGTTAAGCACGGCGAGCTCACGTGTGCCGCCACCGGACAAAGCCTAGGACTGTAGCGGGATTTCCCGCAGCGCACCTGCCAAAAAGGGACAGGTTTGTTTTGGCAGGTTTAGATGTTTTACCTACCAAAATAAACCTGTCCCTTTTTGGTCGGTTTTGATGAGGGAGAGCCGCATGCGGCATGTGCATATTCATGTGACGGGCATTGTGCAGGGCGTTGGCATGCGGCCGTTTGTGTATCGCGAGGCCATGGCGCATGGCATCTGCGGCTGGGTGCTCAACGCAGGCGACGGCGTGCATGTCGAGGCGCATGCCTCGGGTGCGGCCGTCGACGGCTTTGTCGCCGCGCTGTCGGAGCACGCACCCGCGGCTGCCCGCGTGGAGCGCGTCGACGTTGCGGATTTGGAGCCCGACACTTGGGATGACGCCAATGAGCAGGACTTTCGCATTGTGGCGTCACAGGATAAGACTGCACATACGACGCTCATCTCGCCCGATATCGCCACCTGCGACGACTGCCTGCACGAACTGTTCGACCCCGCTGATCGACGCTATCACTACCCCTTTATCAACTGCACCAACTGCGGCCCGCGCTTTACCATCATCCGCTCGCTGCCTTATGACCGAGCGGCCACCTCTATGGATCGCTTTCCCATGTGCCCCGAATGCGCCGCGGAGTATGCCGACCCACTTGACCGGCGCTTTCATGCGCAGCCCGATGCCTGCTTTGACTGCGGGCCGCATATTACCTGGCGCGAGGCGGCAGGCGGCATGGTGCTCGAGAGCTCAGAGGCGACGCCGGCTGTCGGCGACACGCGCGAGTCTAGCAACGCTATTATCGAGCGCTGTGTCGAGCTGCTCGAGGCCGGCGGCATTGTTGCCATCAAGGGCCTGGGCGGATTCCATCTGGCTTGCGACGCCGCCAACGAGCAAGCAGTAGTCGAGCTGCGCCGTCACAAGCGCCGCAGCAACAAGCCGCTTGCCGTTATGGTGCGCGACCTTACCGATGCCGAGCGCCTGTGCCGTGTCAACGACGCCGAGCGCGACTTGCTGGCCGGCAGCATCCGCCCCATCGTGCTGCTGCGCCGGCGTGGTGTTGGCATGGGAGATTCCTTCGATGCTCTCGCACTTGCGCCGTCCGTTGCGCACGATCTGCCCGAGCTCGGCGTCATGCTCCCCTATACCCCGCTTCAGCATCTGCTGCTTGCCGCGGCAGAAACGCATGGCATGCACGCGCTGGTTATGACCAGCGGAAACTTGAGCGAAGAGCCCATCGAGACCGATGACGATCTTGCCTGGGAGCATCTCGTTGCCGCCGGCATCGCCGACGCGCTGCTCGGCAATGACCGCGCGATCCTCTCGCGCTACGACGACTCCGTGGTACGTGTGGTCGACGGGGTCGTTATGCCCGTGCGCCGCGCTCGCGGGTACGCCCCGCAGCCGTTGCCGCTGCCGGCACTCGCCAGCGCCGCGCCCTGTGTGCTCGCCTGTGGCCCGCAGCAAAAGGCCACGATCGCACTCACGCGCGAAGACGCGAATGGAACGTCGGCCTGTTTTGTGTCGCAGCATATCGGCGATGTCGAAAACGGTGCGACTTTCGATGCGTGGAATGCGGCACGCACGCGACTGGAAGACCTTTTTGACCTAGCGCCCGCCGCGCTGGCCTGCGACTTGCACCCCAGCTACCTATCGAGTCAGTGGGCACGCGAACAGGCGCGCGAGCGCAATCTGCCGCTTATCGAAGTCCAGCACCATCATGCGCATATCGCGAGCGTGATGGCTGAGGCTATCGCCACAGGACAGCTTGCACCCAATGCGCGCGTACTTGGCATCGCCTTCGATGGAACGGGCGCTGGCACCGACGGAACCATTTGGGGCGGTGAGTTTCTTGTCGCCGGCCTCGCCGATTTTGAGCGCACCGCGCACCTGCGTACCTGGGCACTCCCCGGTGGCGCCGCATCTGTGCGCGACGCCCGCCGCAACGCCTTTGCCCTGCTGAGCGAGCTCGGCCTGCTCGAGCACCCAGGCGCCGCTCGGCTTTTGGACAGCCTCGACGAGCAAACGCGCAGTATCACGGCTACGATGATCGAACGGAATATCAACAGCCCGCGCACGAGCAGCATGGGCCGCTTGTTCGACGCTGCGGCCGCGATCCTGGGCATCTGCGGCACCGCAACCTACGAGGGCGAACCCGCCATCGAGCTCGAGGCCGCCGCTTGGCGCGCTCTCAACGACGAAAACAGCCATTTCACTGACAATCAAGCGGGTGTATCCGCATCCGCCTCAACATCGCTGGACAGTTTGTTCAGATACGTATTAACTACAAACCCCCTATCCGGCATTTTTGGCTCGAATTTGGCCAAAAAGGGCTCTCCAGACACGCCGTTTGCGGCGAATATGTCTGCCGAACACCCAAAAACGACCCATTTGGGGTGTTCGCAGACGGCTTTTGCCACCCAGAGCCCATCACAAAAATACGTATCTGAACTAACTGTCCAGGCGGCCTCGGACAACCCCCTCATTTTGGATCCCAAACCGCTTTTTGAGGCGCTTTTGAGTGGAATCGAGGCCGGTGTGCCGGCCGACAAGCTCGCGCTCGACTTCCATATCGCCATTGCACGCGCATCGGCACGTATCGCAAGCGAAATCTGCGCTCGCGAAGGCATCGACATCGTCGCGCTCTCGGGCGGCGTGTTCATGAACCGACTTTTGCTTCGGCTCCTCACGCGCGAGCTCAAAGACGCCGGTCTTGCCGTCTTGGTTCCCCACACCGTGCCCGTCAACGACGGCTGCATCGCCTACGGCCAGGCGGCGGTCGCCCGCGCTCGCCTCACGCAGATCGCATCGCGGTAGGCTGCTTGGCCAGCCCATGCGCCGCCGTCTCACAGGTGTAACGCGTTTGCCCGCAACCCCCGCGAGCGCTACCATCAACTGATGGATTATTAAGCGCCCATCCAGCGCAAAGCGTATAAAAGGGAAACATTATGTGCCTTGCCGTTCCCGGTAAAGTGGTCAAACGCGACGACGACCTAAAGGCGATCGTCGACATGATGGGCATCGAGCGCCCCGTATCGCTGCGACTTGTGCCGACGGCACAGGTGGGCGACTATGTTCTCGTACACGCCGGCTTTGGCATCCAGATTGTCGACGAGCAGGAAGCCCAGGAGACGCTCGAGCTGGTCAACGCCATGACCGAGCTGGTCGAAGAGGACCAGCTCGCCACCAACCCGGCCGAGGCATACTAGTGGCGGCGGCGCAACCGGTTCACTCCGGTATCGACTTTTCGGCATTTCGCGACCCACGGCTCGCTCGCGAGCTCATCGACCGCATTCATGAGCTTGTCGGCGACCGCACCATCAACCTGATGGAGGTCTGCGGTACGCATACCGTGAGCATTGGCCGCTATGGTTTTCGCTCCATTATGCCGGCGGGGCTCAAGCTGTTGAGCGGCCCGGGCTGCCCCGTCTGCGTTACCGCAAACCGCGACATCGACCACGCAATCGCACTCGCCAAGATGGACGGCGCCATCATCACTACCTTTGGTGACATGATGCGCGTGCCCGGATCGTCCACCTCGCTTGCCGCGCAAAAGGCAGCCGGACGCGACATCCGTATCGTCTACTCGCCGCTCGACGCGCTCGATATCGCCAAACACAGCCCCGACCGCCCGGTCATCTTTATGGGCGTGGGCTTTGAGACTACGACGCCCACCATCGCCGCCGCCATCCTGGAGGCCGATGCACGCGGACTCCAGAACTTCTCGGTCTATTGCGCCCACAAGACCACGCCACCGGCGCTGCGCGCGATTGCCAACGACCCCGAGACCACTATCGACGGCTTTATCCTGCCGGGCCACGTCGCCACCATCACAGGCCTGGTACCCTTTGGCTTTTTGGTCGATGAGTTTAGGACCCCAGGCGTGGTCACGGGATTTGAGCCGGTCGATATTCTGCAGGGTATCTGCATGCTGGTGCAGATGGTCGTTGAGGGGCGGCCCGCGATCGACAACGCGTACCGTCGCGGCGTCAACGTGGACGGCAACCCCGTGGCGCGCCAACTGGTCGAGCAGGTGTTTGAGCCGTGCGATACCACATGGCGCGGGCTGGGACCGATTGCCGCCTCGGGCCTTTCCATCCGCCCCGAGTTCTCGCGCTTTGACGCCGGCGCCCGCTATGACGTGCCCGTTGAACCGACGGTCGAGCCGCGCGGATGCCGTTGCGGCGACGTGCTGCGCGGGGCCATCGCACCGAGCGACTGCCCACTTTTCGGCCACGCCTGCACGCCCGGGCATCCTGTTGGCCCGTGCATGGTGAGCTCGGAAGGCAGCTGCGCTGCGTACTTTAGATACCAAATCTAGCCCGAACGCCCCCACGCACCAGACGCACCACGATTGGAGTTTTCGATATGTCCCATAGCGTCACCGATAGCACTGTCCTGCTGGGCCACGGCTCCGGCGGCCAGATGATGAAGCGCATTATCGACGAGGTCTTTCTGGATGCCTTTGGGTCGCCCGAGCTGCTCGAAGGCAACGATGCCGGTGTCGCCGCCCTGCCCGCGAGCGGGCGCATCGCCATGTCGACCGACAGCTTTGTGGTGACGCCGCAGTTCTTCCCCGGCGGAAATATCGGCAGGCTCGCCGTGTGCGGAACCGTCAACGATGTTGCGACCTCGGGTGCCAACGTGCGCTTCCTTTCGTGCGGCTTTATCCTCGAAGAGGGCTATCCTATGGATAAGCTGCGCCAGATTGTGCAGACCATGGCCGAGACGGCGCGCGAGGCGGGCGTCAAAATCATCACCGGCGACACCAAGGTGGTCGAGCGCGGCGGAGCTGACGGCGTCTACATCAACACCGCCGGCGTGGGCGAGGTTCCCGCGGGCGTGACGCTCAGCGGCGCCAGCTGCCAGCCCGGCGACGTCGTCCTGGTCTCGGGCACGCTGGGCGACCACGGCATCGCCATCATGAGCCAGCGCGAGGGCCTGGCGTTCTCGAGCAGCATCGAGAGCGACGCCGCGCCCCTCAACCACCTGATTGCCGACGTGCTGGCCGCCGCCCCCGATACGCGTTGCTTCCGCGACCCCACGCGCGGTGGCCTGGCATCCACGCTCAACGAGTTTGCCCAGGCCAGCGGCGTTGCCATGGAGATTGACGAGGACGCCGTACCCGTGCGCCCCGACGTGCAGGCCGCCTGCGAGATGCTCGGCTACGACGTGCTGCAGGTTGCCAACGAGGGCAAGATGGTCGCCGTGGTGCCAGCCGAGCAGGCCGACGCGGCGCTAGCAGCCATGCGTGCCGCCCGCTACGGCGAGAACGCCGCCATCATCGGTCGCGTGCTGCCGGTCGCCGAAGGTGCTCGTCCCGCCGTGCGTGTGCGCACCGGCTGGGGCTCGACGCGTATCCTCGACATGCTCGTGGGAGAGCAGCTGCCCAGGATCTGCTAGCGGCAAAGGCTTGCGCTGGCGCGATGCGCCCCGATGCCGTTAAAGATGTTCAGATTCCAGGCACGCCCGACGCGCAAGCCCAGTATCATGGGGTGCGCTTTACAACTCAAACGGCAGGAGCACCCATGACAGCTGCTTATTCCCATGTGATTTTTGATCTGGACGGCACCATCCTCAATACGCTCGAGGACCTGGCGACAGCCGGCAACCATACCTGCGAGCTGCACGGCTGGCCCACGTTTGCCGTGGACGAGTACCGCTACAAGGTGGGAAACGGCATGCTCAAGCTGGTCGAGCGCTTTATGCCCGCCGAGTACGCGGGCGACGGCCGCATGTTTGAGCAGACGCTCGCCGAGTTTAGGGCTTATTTCGGCGAGCACAAGGAGGACCACACCGCCCCCTATGCCGGCACGGTCGAGATGCTCGACCGTCTGCGCGCCGCGGGCGTTGAGCTTGCCGTGCTCACCAACAAGGACCATATTTCGGCGGCTCCGCTTATCGAAAAGTACTTTGGCCCCGATCGTTTTGCGCTGGTGCAGGGTCGTGTCGACGCGTTTCCACCCAAGCCCGAGGCTCCCGTCACGCTGCACGTAATGGAGGAGCTGGGCGCCGACCCGGCGACCACGCTCTACGTTGGCGATTCGAATGTCGATGTTCTGACCGGCCACAATGCCGGCCTTAAGAGCGCCGGCGTCACCTGGGGCTTCCGCGGCCGAGCAGAGCTCGAAGCCGCCGGCGCCGACTACGTAGTGGACACCCAAGACGAACTCGCCGCGCTGATCTTGGGCGAGTAGCGAGCCGCCCACCAATAAGTTGCGGTGAAATAGGGACTGATTGCCGGCCTACTGCCCCCAACAGTCCCTATTTCACCGCAACTTAGATGGGCACGGGGTAGCTAAAAGAGCCCCGTCCCAAATTAGCTGCCCCTCAACAATGGCAACACCGCAGGTAGAGGACGGACAGCGAGCGCCGCCCAAGCCGAACAAGTTGGCATGAAAAAGGCGAGGCATAGACCTTTTGGTCATGCCTCGCCTTTTGAGTGACAAATTGTCGGCTTGGGCGGCGCGCAGCGTCGAACAGTTACGGCGTTTGGTAAAACGCCGTAACGAACTAGCTCAGCATCGCATCCATCATCTCGGAGTTGACGGAGTCGTCGGCAGACCACTCGCCGTCATCGTTGCAGGTGTACTTGAAGATAACCGTGGTCTTCCTGGGCTCGGTGGCCTTGGTCACATCGACCATCACCTGGCCGGCCATCTTGTACAGCTCGTCATCGGAAGGAACCGTGTCAAGTGCAGCGACCTTCTCCTGATACTGGGTGGAGAAGTCCTCGACGATCTTGTTCATAGACTTGCAGGTGATGGAGACCTCGGCGGTTGCAACGCCCTTGTCCTCGTCGACCGTCACGTCGCCGATCTCGTAATCAAAACCCTCGAGATAGGTCTTGGCATACTCCTTGGGATCGATGCCCAGCTGCTCGAACTCGTCGCCCGAAGCCTCCTCCAGGCCAGAGAGGAAATCGTCACCACCGTTTTTGACCTCATCGAACTGAGTCGTAAGGTCCTCGGTGATGAGCTCTTCGATCGAAGGGCCTCCGCAGCCGGAGAGCACGACCACGCACGCAACCAAGACGGCCATGAGGGGCGCAAGCAGCAGCTTCTTTTTCATGTTGTTCCTCCCAATAAGCGGCACCGCGCTTCCCAGACACGGCGCACGTTGTAATAAGTAAGCCCATACTATCCACTTATGAACACCCTCGACGGCACGAAGGCGCGGTCGGTTCGTTTTAGCGTCCGAACGGTTTGCAAGCCCGCCCAACGTGCAATAAAACACATCCGTACCGTGCAATAAAAAAGGGTGGCCGGACAATCCGACCACCCTTAGACATCATGCGATGCCGCGATTTACTTGCGGACGACCTTGGCGATGGCGTCACCGGCGGCGACAGCGGAGTCGGCCTCGACGGCAAGCTCGACATCGGCGAACTCGGCGGTGTTGGACACGGCCACGACGACGCAGTCCTTGTAACCGGCAGCGGCAATCTTGGCGCGGTCGATCTTGAGCATGGGCTGGCCGGCCTTCACGACGTCGTCGGCCTTGACGAAGCCCTCGAAGCCGTCGCCGTTCATGTTGACGGTATCGACGCCAACGTGCACCAGGACCTCGATGCCGCTATCGGACTGCAGGCCCACAGCGTGACCCATGGTGACGGTAACCTTGCCGTCACAGGGAGCGTAGACCAGATCGTCCTCGGGCCACACGGCGCAGCCCTTGCCCAGGACCTCGCCACCAAAGACGGGATCGGGCACGTCGGCCATCTTGATGACCTTGCCCTTGACGGGCGAGCACAGCACGTCGGCGCCGGCAGAAGCAGAGATGGAGGCAGGAGCAGCGGCAGCCGCGGGCTCAGCCTTCTTCTTGAACATGTCAAACAGACCCATACGTTTTCTCCTCTTGATTAAGCGCAACGTAGTGCGCATGCCTATGGTGATTATAGTGCCAAATGGTTCAAATGCTAAGGTGGGGACTCGAATCGCGAGCCCATCCCAACGCTTTTCCCCGGTGGCACTCATATTGTCAATTACTCCAAGCCCTCGGTGCCGTTGGACTTGATGATCTTCTGGTATGCGAAGAAGCTGTCCTTGCGGCGGCGCTCGTAAGTGCCGGTGCCGTCGTCGTACTTATCGACATGGATGAAGCCGTAGCGCTTGCGCATCTCGCCGGTACCGGCGGACACCAGGTCGATGGGGCCCCACCAGGTGTAGGCGATCAGGTCAACACCATCGGCGACGGCCTCGCCCATGGCCTTGATGTGGCTGCGCAGATAGGCGATGCGGTACGGATCGTGAATGGAGCCATCGTCCTCGACCTCGTCGTAGGCGCCCATGCCGTTCTCGACCACCATCAGCGGAATCTCGTAGCGGGCGTAAATCTCGTTGAGGGCGATGCGCAGGCCCAGCGGGTCAATCTGCCAACCCCAGTCGGTGGACTCCAGGTAGGGGTTTTTGCCGCCAAAGGTCATGTTGCCCTCGGTCATCTCGTGGTCCTTGTGGGTGCCCACGGTACCGGACATGTAGTAGCTAAAGGTGTAGAAGTCGACCTTGCCGTCGGCGATATCCTGCAGGTCGCCGCCCTCCATCGCGAGCTCGACGTCGTTCTCGGCCCAGAAGCGCTTGGCATAGAACGGGTACTTGCCGCGCACCTGCACGTCGGAGCAGTACCAGTTCATGGAGTTCATCTGCTGCTGCGTGGCGAACACGTCGACCGGATCGCACGTAGCGGCGTAGGAGAGGATGAAGCAGTCCATGTTGCCCATCTTGAACTGCGGGTAGTGCTCGTGAGCGTAGCGCACGACGCGGCCGCTGGCCACAAACTGATGGTGCAGGGCCTGGTAGCGCTGCTGAGCGGTGGTCTTGATGGCGCTCGCCGGGCCCTCGAAGCCCTGGATCAGACCGGTCTCCATCATGGCGCCCATGTCCATGGTGCCGCAGTTGATCTCGTTGAAGGTCAGCCAGAACTTGACCTTGTCCTGGTAGCGGTCGAAGACGGTCTGGCAGTACTTCTCAAAGAAACCGATGAGCTCGCGGCTCGCCCAGCCGTTGTACTTCTCGACCAGGTGATAGGGCATCTCGTAGTGCGAGAGCGTCACGAGCGGCTCGATATTGTGAGCGCGCAGGCAGTCGAAGACGCGATCGTAAAAGGCGAGGCCGGCCTCGTTGGGCTCGGCGTCGTCGCCGTTGGGGAAGATTCGGCTCCAAGAAATGGACATGCGGAACATGTTGAAGCCCATCTCGGCGAACAGCGCGATGTCCTCCTCGTAGTGATGGTAGAAATCGATGCCGTCATGGTTGGGGTAGAAGCGGTTGGGGTCGATGTCGATCGTGATCTGACGCGGCTCCTTGTAGCTGCCGCCCAGGAAGTGGTCGTCGACGGAAGCGCCGCGGCCGTCCACGTTCCAAGCGCCCTCAAACTGGTTGGCGGCAGTGGCGCCGCCCCAATAGAAACCCTCGGGGAACTTGATGTTTGCCATGAGCATCTCCTTTGCATCGTGGGTCGATAAGCCGAGTATCGCCCACGCGGGAGACATGCGGAGGCGGGGGCGCCAAACCCGATACTTCTTTTCGCAGCGGCATCCCGCCGCCTGCCCGCCCCTGACACTTCCTGACACCTGCCCAAAAGGGACAGGTTTATTTTGGTCGGTTTTATCTGGGAAAACGCTGACGATAGGCAGCCGGCGTGCAGCCATAGCGCTCGGCAAACTTTTTGTAGAAGAAGCTCATGTTGGCATAGCCCGCCTCGCGCGCAGCCGCCTCTGCCGTGGCACCGGCGTCGAGCAGTGCCGCTGCGCGCGCCAGGCGGCCCTCCTGCACGAGCTGTATGAATGTGCGGCCTGTCTGACGCTTGAGTAGGGCGCTTGCGTAGTTGGGGCTCAGGTGCAGATGGCGGGCGAGGTCGTCGAGCGCGCAATCGCAGGCGTGACGCTCGATATAGCCCATAGCAGCCGCGACCTGCGCCGATGGCAGCGCGGGCGCGTCCGACCGCAGAAGACCGGCCTCGTAGCTTTGCATGAGCTCGACCAACAGCAGCTCAAACAGCCTCGAGACAATCTGGGGGCTCGCTGGCGTGGGGTCCAGACGCTCGCACAGCATCTCCTGCATGTAGCGGCGCACGCGACGGCTGCCGCCCGTATGGAAATGCACGTGTCCGCGGTGGTCGGTTTCGTCCGTGAGGGCGTTGAGCAGGAACCGCGAGACCGCGCTTGTGGGCGAAAGGCTTTGCTCCAGGCTACGGCGCAGCATTGGCCGCGAGATGATAACGCTCAGCATAATGTCGTGCTCGCCGAGCTCGCCTACGGCATGCGGGCAGGCGACATCGAGCAGGAGGACCTCGTTTTGAGCGAGCATGAGCGGCGCGCCGTTGACGATCTGCGGCGCTCGTCCTCGATAGATATAGCTGATTTCGACATAATCGTGGACATGTTCCGGCACGGGATTGAAGCGCGAGTTGCGAACAATCGATAGACCATCGGGCATGCCTTCTTGGTGCAGAGCGAGCGTTGGGTTGCCAATTTTACGAATGAATCGGCCATCAATATCTGCCTGATTACCTTGACCGAGTGCATCGCTCCAGTCGTAATGGGCGCCCGCGCGATAGGCGCGTTCACTGTCGGTCAGCTCGAGTAGCAGGTTATCCAAGCGCGCGAGCTCCATAGTGCTCCCATCGTTGATTCGGTCATATTCTGCCGTGGTTTTGATATTAGCAGGGCGGCGCGCTCGGCGTACTCTGACTTCAATGGATTTGAAAGGCCGGTTTTGGAGGAGCGTATATGGCGGCGTATTTTGAGCAGGTGCTTGGCGGCACCTACGACAACCACGTGCTTCCGTTCTTGTGGCTCAAGGGCGAGGCGCGCGAGACGATTACCGAGTATCTGGAGCAGATTGCCGGGGCGGACATCCGCGAGGTTTGCCTGGAATCGCGCACGCATCCCGATTTCTGTCGCGACGGCTGGTGGTCTGACCTGCGCTTTATCATCGGCGAGTGCAAGCGCCTGGGGTTAAAGATCTGGCTGCTCGACGACGCCCACTTCCCCACAGGCTATGCCAACGGCGCGCTTGCGGGCGATGGCGTCGACCCCGCGCTCAAGAAAACCGTGCTCAAGCATCGCACGATTACGGTTGTTGGTCCCCAACCGTCCACGACTATCAAGCTCGGTAATCTCATGGACCCCACCGAGCGCTTTGTGGGCGCGGCGGCTTTTGATGCCGCTGGTGCGCCGCTCGACCTTGCGCTCGCTGTTGAGCAAGGAGACGATGGAACGCCCGCCCGCTTGCGTTTTGACGCCCCCACCGGCGTCACTACGATCGTGCTGTACGCCACCAGCCAAAAGACCGGCTTTCGCGATGAGTACATCAACATGGTCGACGCCGCCTCGTGCCGTGTGTTGATCGACGCTGTCTACGAACCCACGTTTGAGCACCTGGGCGATGAGTTCGGCAAAACGATCTTGGGCTTCTTTACCGACGAGCCCGGCTTTATGAACGAGAAGGGCACCGCGCCCGACGATGCTTCTACCAGCAGCTTTATCGGGCGAAGCGACTTGGCGCTGCCGTGGTCGGACGAGCTTGCCCGCCGCCTACACGATGCGCTTGGCGAGAATTGGCTTACCAAGTTGCACGGCCTTTGGACGCGCGAGGCAGACGGCGCCCAGGTTCGCCACGCCTATATGGACCTTGCTACGCAGCTCTACCGCAGCTGCTTTGACGAGCAGATTGGCGATTGGTGCCGCGCGCACGGCGTCATGCACATTGGCCACGTGATCGAGGACAAGAGTTGCCACACGCGCCTGGGCCAGGGCGCCGGACATTACTTCCGCGCGGTCGCGGGGCAGGACATGGCTGGCGTGGATGTGGTCATCAACCAGCTTGCCCCCGGAATTGACCGCGGGCGCTACAGCTACTTCCACGGCGCATGGAACATGGAGTTCTTTACCTACGCGCTCGCCAAGTTGGGATCTTCGGCAGCGCGCCTCGACCCCAAAAAGCAGGGGCGCTGCATGGCCGAGGTCTTTGGCGCCTTTGGCTGGCACGAGGGCCTGCGCGAGATGAAGTGGATCGCCGACCATATGCTCGTCCGCGGTATTAACTGGTTTACGCCGCACGCGTTTAGCATGGCGCCCTTCCCCGATTGGGACTGCCCGCCGCACTTTTACGCGCACGGCAACAACCCGCAATGGCCGCACTTTGGCCAGCTCATGCGCTATATGAATCGCACGGCGACGCTCCTTTCGGAAGGCGCTGCCGCTCGCCCCGTCGCCATTCTGTACCATGCCGACGCCGAATGGGCCGGCAACGCCATGCCCGTCGAGCGCGTGGCGGCCGAACTCACGCGCGCGCAGATCGACTTTGATTTTGTGCCGGCAGAGGCTTTTGAGAATGAGGAGCGTTACGAGGTTTCGATTGCCGATGGAACGTTTGCCGTTAATGGCTGTCGCTACCAGGCGTTTGTTATGCCCGGGGCTTCGTTTATTGGCGCTGTCACAGCACGTGCCGTCGGGCGCATGATGGCCGCGGGGGTTATGGCGCTTGCCGTCGACGAGGTGCCCGGCGCGCTTTACGACGCGGATGGCGCGGCCGAGCTGAGCGGTCTTGCCGCGACCCCGCTTGCCGATGTGGCGGCTGCGCTTGCACGCGCGGGGCTGCAGACTGTTGTGACCGATACGCCGCAGCCCTGGCTACGCGCGCTTCGCTACGAGCGTGCCGGCGAGACCTACGTCATGTTGGTCAACGAGCACCCACGTGAAAGCATTTGCTGCACGGTTTCGCTTCCACAAGACAAGTGTCTTTGCGGAACGCGCCTCGACCTGCTGAACAGCACCAAGCCCGTTGCGTTTGACGGCGTGCTGGAGCTGGCGCCTTACGAGAACTGCGTTGTTGTTCTGGAGGCAAGCGGCGCAATCGAGCCCGCGGACTGCACCGACACGAGCACACGTGCAACGCTCGCCCTCGACATCAGCCACTCCTGGACCGTCGCCCTCTCCCCTGCCGGCAGCGATGGAACCTTTGGCGAGCCGCAAAAGCTCGAGCGCCTGTGCGACCTCACGGCCGAGCAGTTCCCCGGCGTATGTGGTACGTTCCGCTATCGCACGTCGTTCGAGCTGGTCGACGACCTCGCCCACACCGTCATTGACCTAGGGGATGTCTACGAAGTCGCAACGCTCACACTCGACGGACAAACGCTCGGCACGCGCATCTGCCCGCCCTACCGCTTTGCGACAGGCGCGCTTACCGCCGGCGCACACGAGCTCGCCATCGATGTCATCAACACGCTCGACCATGCGACCTCCGACATCTTCGCCCTCACCGAGCCCGTCGCGCCCAGCGGTGTCCTCGGCCCCGTTACCCTTCTCGGGCAAAACCTGCCAAAATAAACCCGTCTCTTTTTGGCAGGTTTGGCGAGTGCGGGAGTTCGAATGGATATCAAACGCAAGATTACCGAGGCGCAGGGCCTAACCCCTACCGAGCAGCAGCTCGGCATCTCGGCCCTTGCCATGGGCGAGGACATCCGCGGACTCTCCATTAAGGAGTTTGCCGCCCGCGCCAATGTTTCGGTCGCAAGCGTGCACCGTTTTTGCAAAAAGCTCGGCCTCGAGGGCTTTAAGGACCTCAAGGTCGAGCTTATCCGCCTGGCGACCGAAGCAGGCAACCGCCGCGACGTGGACATCAACTTTCCCTTCGATGCCACATCCACGCCCGCGCAGGTTATGGAGCGCATGGAAGGGCTCTACCAGACCACGCTGGCCGAGACGCAGGAGCTGCTCGACCCCGCGCAGCTCGACCACGCCGCCAAACTGATCGCGAAGGCACGGCAGGTCGATATCTACACCGGCTCGCACAACCTCTATCCAGCGGGGATGTTCCGCGACCGCCTACTTTCGTCCGGCAAGAGCGCCACATGCTACAGCAGCACCGAGGCCCAGGTGCGCACGGCGCTCGCCTCGGATTCCGGCAATGTGGCGATCGTCATCTCCTACAGCGGCCTTGCACCCAACCTCAAGGAAATCTTGCCGATCCTCAGCAGCCGACATGTTCCCGTCATTGTCATCGGCACACCTTATTGTGCGCGCCTGCACCCCGGCTTTGCCGCCTACCTCACGGTGAGCGACCACGAGAGCATGACGCACCGCATCACGCAGTTCGCCAGCCACATCGCCGTGCAATACGTGCTCGATTCGCTCTACAGCAGCTACTTCGCCAAAGACTACGCCCGCTGCGCCGAGTTCCTAGAGCGCTCGTTCCCCTACACCCGCCTCCCCGGCCTCAAATAACAATCCGGCCCCACCGCGCCTCCAATCGCCCTCCTAAGTTGCGGTGAAATAGCTCCTGTTTAGGCTCTAAACCAGCACTTTCAGGAACTATTCCACCGCAACTCGTTGGCGCAGGGGCATCGGGCGGACAGCGGGCTTTTACTTGCGAGGCGTCGGCAAAACAAAGAGTCCGTGCTGGTTGCAGTAGAGGTACATTCTGCCGCGTCCGGTGATATGAAAACGCGGTTGCACCGATTGCTCTGGATAGAGCTTCTTGAGGCAGATGCCATCCATAGTCGCATATGCCACAAAGCTAATGTAATGATCCTTGGTCATGGGATGGTCGAGCGTGACGTACCAATCGTCCTCGATGCGCTCGATGGAAAAGGCGTGATCCGCGTCCGGCTCTTCGGCCTCCTGGGGAAACATCGTGGAGCCGCAACAGCTAAAGCTGCCTTCTCCGAGCGCGTGCACAACGTTTCCGCAGATAGGGCAAACGTAAAAGACGCCTTTGAGCATATTGCCTGCACGGTTGGCGTTGGCCCGAATGTCACCAGCCAAAAGCTCAGCCACGCTTATGCCGAGTCTCTGGGCCAAAGGCTCAACGAGGGAAATGTCGGGAAGGCCGCGGCCGGACTCCCACTTGCTGACGGCTTTATCGGTCACGCCAAGGCTTTCCGCCAGGGCGCGCTGGGTGAGGCCGCGATCTTCGCGCAGCCGCTTGATGGCATGTGCTGCCAAAAAAGTATGGGGGACATTGCTTTGCGGTGTCTGGTTCATGAGATGTCCAATCAGATTGGAAGAATGGAGCGAACCGGTTCAAGAGCCAGTATCCATTTGAAGACAGCCCTCGACAACCTACGCTGCGTAGACATGCACCGACCAAACGAGCGTGGATTTTCGGACACTCAAATCACGAGCGTGGATAATCTCCCACTTTGAGCCCCCACGCAGGCCAAAACCGGGAGATTACCCACGCTCATCTCTGACTAGTCATTGGGGACGTTCTTAAACGACTAGTCAAACAAGAACGTCCCCAATGACTACTGCCGCATCCGGGGCAAGACAACGCCGCAGGTAGAGGACGGACAGCGAGCGACGTCCAGAGCGAACAAGTTGGCATGAAAAAGGCAAGGCATAGACCTTCTGGTCATGCCTTGCCTTTTTGAATGACAAATTGTCGCTCTGGGCGGCGCGCAGCGTCGAGCCGTTACGCGGTTTGGAAAACCGCGTAACTACTCCCGGACTCCGTACTGCTCGTAGTAGGCGTCGATGGCGGTCTTGAGCTCATCGTCGATGACGACCTTGCCGTCGATCTCGTGGTTGTAGAGGGTCTCGACGACCTCGGCCATAGAGACGATGCTCGCGACGGGGAAACCGTACTTGGCCTCGATCTCCTTCTGTGCGGTGGTCACGCCGCCCTTGCCGACCTCCATGCGGTTGAGGGACACGATCAGACCCTTGATCTCGACATCGGCAGCAGCCTTGACCTTGGGATAGGTCTCATCGATGGACTTACCGCTGGTGGTGACGTCCTCGACCATGACCACACGGTCGCCGTCCTGGGGCTCGTAGCCCAGCAGGTTGCCCTTGTCGGCACCGTGGTCCTTGGCCTCCTTGCGGTCGCAGCAGTACTTGACCTCTTTACCGTAGAGCTCGTGATAGGCAATGGCGGTGACGACGGCCAGGGGAATACCCTTGTAGGCAGGCCCAAACAGCACGTCAAAGTCGTCGCCGAAGTTGTCGTGAATGGCCTGGGCATAATACTCGCCCAGCTTCTTGAGCTGATAGCCCGTCACGTAGGCGCCGGCGTTCATGAAGAACGGGGACTGACGGCCGCTCTTGAGCGTAAAGCTGCCAAACTTAAGCACGTCGGACTCGACCATGAACTTGATGAATTCTTGCTTGTAAGCCTCCATGCGGGCTCCTCTCGATTAGGCGTTCGTGTTTCACAGTTTAGCGCAGGCAGGACGTCGATGCGGGCGCGCTTTGAAGCCATGGCGCTCTGTAAGGGCTTTGTCAGGGGCGATGATTTTCCGAACAATGGGGTTGACACGGCAAACCCCCTCGTCAAAAATACCGGCGGATTGAAACGGGTACGAGATACCCAAAGCGCGCTGCGCCCGGCCTTAAGGAGGTGTGCCATGGAAGGCAGTCATAGTCGAAAAACCTGCATGTCGCCCTCGGCACGCCGCGAGGACTCCGCGCACGCATAAGCGCCAACAGTCGATCACCAAAACCACCACAAAGGTGCCTGCCCCCCTTGTGGTGATTCGCGAGCATGACGTGAGCGACATCTAGGTTTTTTGCAATTCAATACGACACGTACGCTAACTCCCTTTAACAAGGAGGACCCTATGCTGATGCTCAAAACCGCCACGGTACTCGAAGTCATCTCCAAGCGCCGCCGCACGGCGCGCCCTGCCGCTCACGACGGCCTTGCCAAGAACACCATCTTTGCCGCAACCCATAGCGCCGAGGACTCCCTCGTGCTGCTCGACGCCACGGCTGACGGCCTCACCGCCGGGCAGGCCGCCGAGCGCCTGGACGCCGCCGGTCCCAACACCATCGAGGCGCCGACCAAGACACTTGCCCGCCGCATCGCCGACGCCTTCATCGACCCCTTCGCCGGCATCCTCGCCGCGCTCGCGCTGGTCTCGCTCTACATCGACGTGCTCGCCGTGCCCGAGCCGCAGCGCGACCCCTCCACGGTCATCGTCATCGGCATCATGCTACTGGTATCGGGCGGCATGAAGTTTATCCAGGAAGCACGCAGCGGCAATGCGGCAGAGGCCCTCAAGGACCTGGTCTCCAACACCTGCACCGCCCTGCGCGACGGCGAGCGCATCGAGATACCCTTCGATGAGCTCGTCCCCGGCGACGTGATCCGCCTCTCCGCCGGCGACATGGTGCCGGCCGATGCCCGCATCATCACCGCACGCGACCTGTTTGTGATCGAGTCCGCCCTCACCGGCGAAAGCGAGGCCGTCGAGAAGACCGCCGTCGC
The DNA here is from genome assembly GCA_046995905.1 of Collinsella sp. GTDB lineage: Bacteria > Actinomycetota > Coriobacteriia > Coriobacteriales > Coriobacteriaceae > Collinsella. The sequence continues at coordinate 350,821 of JBKXET010000001.1, read as the reverse complement.
CACCGTCGTCGAAGGCGCCGACAGCTCCACGCTGCCGCTCTCCGCCTGCAAGAACATCGTCTTTACCGGCACCTCCGTGCAAAACGGCACCGCCATGGCGCTTGTCGTGGCCACCGGTTCGGACACCTACCTGGGCGGCATCGCCAAGATGCTCAACGGGCGCGGCGAGAAGAGCGCGTTCGACCGCGGCGTCTCGAGCGTCTCGATGCTGCTGGTGCGCCTGATGCTCGTCATGGCGCCGGCCGTCTTTGCCATCAACGCCGCCACCAAGGGCAACGTCATCGATGCGCTGCTGTTCGCCACGAGCGTGGCCGTGGGCATCACGCCGCAAATGCTTCCCGTCATCGTGACCACGAGTCTGTCGCAGGGAGCCAAGGACCTCGCCCGCCGCCAGGTCATCGTCAAGGAGCTGCCTGCGATCCAAAACCTCGGCGCCATGGACGTACTGTGCTGCGACAAGACCGGCACCCTCACCGAGGACCGCATCGTGCTCGAGCGCTATCTCAACACCGACGGCAACGAGGATACGCGCGTGCTGCGCCATGCGTTTTTGAACAGCTTCTTCCAGACGGGCCTCAAGAACCTCATCGACCTGGCCGTGATCGACCGCGCCGACATGACCCCTTCGGCCGTCGCGCCCGATTCCATGCTGGGCCAGAGCCTGCGCGACCGCTACGCCAAGGTCGACGAGGTGCCCTTCGACTTCTCGCGTCGTCGCCTGAGCGTGGTCGTCGCCGACGCCCAAGGAAAGACCCAGATGGTCACCAAGGGCGCTGCCGAGGAAATGCTCGAGATTTGCTCCTACGTCGAGGTGGACGGCACCGCTCAGCCGCTTACCGACGAGAAGCTTGCCCAGATTCGCAAGCAGGTGGCAGGACTCAATGCCGAGGGCCTGCGCGTGATCGCCGTGGCGCAGAAGACCAACCCGCACACCGTGGGCGAGTTTGGCATCGCCGACGAGTGCGACATGGTGCTGATGGGCTTTTTGGCCTTCCTCGATCCGCCCAAAGCGAGCGCCGCGGGCGCCGTCGCCACCCTCGAGGCCAAGGGCGTGGCGGTAAAGGTCCTGACCGGCGACAACGACCGCGTCGCCACCACCGTCTGCGAGCAGATTGGCATCGACGCATGCAACGTTTTGCTGGGCTCCGAGATCGACGCGCTCGACGACGCCGAGCTGGCGGAGCGCGCCGAACAGACGCATCTCTTTGCCAAGCTCTCGCCGCTGCAGAAGGCACGCCTGGTGCGCGTCATGCGTGAACTGCTCGGCCATACCGTGGGCTTTATGGGTGATGGCATCAACGACGCCGCCGCCATGCGTGCGAGCGACTGCGGCATCTCGGTCGATTCGGCCGTTGACATCGCCAAAGAATCCGCCGACATCATCTTGCTCCAGAAGGACCTGGGCGTGATCGAGCGCGGCATCATCGAAGGCCGTCGCACCTACGGCAACCTACTCAAGTACCTCAAGACCACGGTGAGCTCCAACTTTGGCAACGTGCTGTCCGTGACCGTCGCGAGCCTGTTCCTGCCGTTTTTGCCCATGAGCGCCCTGCAGCTGGTGCTGCTGTCGCTGGTCTACGAGATCGTGTGCATCGCGCTGCCGTGGGACACCGTCGACGATGCCTGGACTGCCCGCCCGCGCGCCTGGGACGCTGCGTCCATCAAGGGCTTTATGCTCGAGCTGGGCCCCGTGAGCTCGCTGTTTGACATCGTGACCTTCGCCGCGCTCTTCTTTGCGGTGTGCCCCGCCACCGTGGGCGCGAGCTGGGCCGAGCTTGCCGCCGCGGGCAATGTTGCCGGCATGGCAACCTTTGCGGCGATTTTCCAGAGCGGTTGGTTCGTTGAGTCTATGTGGTCGCAGACGCTCGTAATCCACATGCTGCGCTCCCCGCACCTGCCGAGCCCGCGCGACCACGCCGCGCCCGCGCTGTGCGTGCTCACCGTACTGGGCCTGACGCTCGTCACTTGGCTGCCGGCAAGCCCCATCGCCGAGGCTCTGGGCCTCATGCCGCTGCCGCTGAGCTTCTTTGCACTGCTCATCGGCATCGTCGCCGCCTACATTGCACTGACCCAGCTGGCCAAGCGCCGCTACATCGCCCGTCACGGCGAGCTGCTGTAACAGACAGCCCTAAGGCAAAACCACCACAAAGGTGCCTGTCCCCTTCGTGGTGGTTTTGGAGCGTTACGAGGCGTTGGTCAGGCGGCTCCAGAGCTCATCGATATCGATCTGGTCGCCGCCGCTCAAGTAGCCGGTTCGAATAAAAGCCTCATTGTAGATATAGATGTCATGAGCGCTATCGCCATCGTCTTCGGTGTCGTCGGCCATAATCACGTAGCGGTGGCCGTCAAGCGCCTTGACCAGCCAATACAGGGCATCATCGATCGTGCATTTCTCCTGCACCATCGCCGCATCGCCAATCGCGCCGATGAGCGCCCGCTCGCCCTTTGTATAGCCGCCCACCGAGAGCAGAATCGCGATGTTTTCGTCTCCGCCGCCCGGTTCAAGCTCCTCGTACTCGGACTCCGAAAGCGGTATCGCGCTGTTCGCAAGCTCGTCCACATCATCCGAAACCTTGGAAAAGGTAAAAGCGAAAAATCCCGCGTCATCGACGGCGCCGTAGCCCACGTTCTCGCCTTGCCACTCATAATTTTGATGCTTGAGCAGGCGCACCAGGTCGGCGCCGTCCAAGTTGATCGCAGCATAGACCGTCACGTTGGCGTTGTCGTCTACACAGGCGGCGTCCGCCGTGGTCGCCTTCTTGGCACCGCCCGCGCCGCCCAATCCGCCCGAGCAGCCAGCCAGCGCGCAAGCCGCCGCGCCCGCGCCCGCCACAAAGACCGCACGGCTCATCGTCATCTCGTTCATCATGTTCGTCCCTCGCTATGCTATTGGCCGCATCGCACTTAGCCGAGCGCGCGCCCGGTCTTCTCCTGCCAAAATTCGTTAATCGTGGGGGCACCGCCGCCTTGGGTAAACGTACCGGTTTTGATGGCCTCCTCGGTAATGAGGTCCAGGCGGTAGTCGCCGTTTTCCATTTGGCTCACCATGGCAACGTGACGCGCCATGTTGGAACCGTAGACGTACGCAATCCACGAGCCCGAGGTAATCTGCGCGCGGTCCTCAACCGGAACGGAAAAGCCCGCGATAACATCCTCGCAGCTCGAATAGCCCGCAAGCTGCAGCGTAAACATCACGGTACTCCCGGTGCCGCCCTTGTCGAGCTTTCCGATTTCATCCTCGCCGAGCCATTCGGTTGCGCCATCCTTGCTGATATTGCAGACGCTGAGCACGCGACCCGCCTCGTTCTCGTACATCTCGAGCGCATCTTGCCAGGTATAACCCTGTTGCGACGCAAACTCCTGCAACTGCCAGCCCTTAAGCTCGAGCAACGCTGCGATGCTGATGTTGCGGTGCGCATCCCAGCAGTCATCCGACCACGTATCGCACGCGTCCGCCGAGCCGCTGTCTGTGTCCGCACCGCCGCCCGCATCACCGGAATCACCCGATGACGAGCCCGCATCCATCTTGTCCTTTACCGGGCGATCGTCGTTAAAACCCGTCGTGTCCTGCGCCTGCTGTCCGCCGCATCCCGCAAGCGTCAGCAACGCCGTTCCCGCCGCCGCGACAAACGCCGTGCGCGAAATAACCGTCTCCCTCATCGTTGTTCCTTTCCCGTTTCCTATCACAGCGCCGAGCAACGCCTCGACACCGATCCTCCCGTAGCCCACTCACGCTATTGACGGGGCAACTCCGTCCAGCCAAAACCGGGCTCAAAGCCATCGCGCGTGCCGATCACGTCGCCCGAGCCGTTCACCCAAGCTTGATCCGCCATCACCGAAACCTCGACATCGGTACCGTCGGGCCTGGTGTAATGGTTGACCCCGCGGATGGCATCGGAATACGACGCCGCGCCCGTTCCCACACCTGCGCTGGAGAAATTGGCCGCGCTGGCGGCCATATTCGCGGCGTGTTGACGATCGCTGCGCTCAAACCAAGCCTGCTGGTAGCTGTCGAACGCCGCCTGCTGCGAGGCATGCATCTGCTGCCAGGCCGCGAACTGCTGTTGCTGCTGGGCGATGTTCATCTGCGTGCGCTGACGCTGCTCGAGCACCATCTGCTGCTTTTGAGCGCACGCTTCGCGCGCAATCGACGGGTTGAGCCGCAGGGTCGATGCCATTGAGGCAAGCGCCGTGGAGGCCGCCTCGTCCAGACGGCCTTCTGGCGCAACCAGGCAGAAGCTGTCCCTGATACGCCACTGCAACAGGTCGGCCGCGCCCAGCTTAAACGGCGCCCCGTCTGGGCAATCGCTCTGATCCGTGGCCTGATCTTTCGCGGCGCGCTGACCCACCGCCGCAGCCGTCTGGCGCTCGCGCAGGCGCTTGCCCAGAACGCCGCCGATCAGCCCGCTCGAAAGGCCCACGCCCAGCAGCGCCTCGGCCCCGGCGGCAACGCCTTTACCCACGGAGCCCGCGACTCCGCCGATCGAGGCCACATAGCCCTCGACCTTTGCCGCCACCGCAAGCTCGGTAGGCGCCGGGGCGCCCGCGAGCCGATATCGGCGCATACGGCACTCATAGACCACATCGCTCGGTTCCATCGAAAAGCCCTGAATCGCAAAGTCGTTTGCAGCCTCGCGCTTTACGCGAGCACGCTCATGTTCAATATCGCCTGCCGCGCTCGACGGATAGGGTTGCTCGGCCACAACCTCCGCCCGTGCGCCCAATTGCGCCGCGCAGGCTTGAGCCAACTCGTCGCACGCCGTCTCCACGTGCACAAACGCCTTGCGCTCGGTTTGCGTGGGGATACGCTTGGCAACGGCGCCCGCGTCCACGTAGCAGAGCTCGGAGCGATACATGATGCGTTCGCCCGCCGGGCCTGCCGCCGTCACGCCAACTGAAATCGGGCAGTCGAAACTACTGCTGCGCTCAAGATGCGCCTCTTCGATACGCCAACCCCGCGGCAGCGCCACTTGCGCGAGCGCTTGGCCGCCAGAGGCATCGCATGCGGTGTGGAGCTCAAGGTCGCCGACGCGGGGAGCATCCGCTGCGGCCACGTCGCGGACCGGCGACGCGGCGTCGGCATCCTGCATCGGCACATCGACCGGCGCGTTCGCGCTCGGCTCACAACCTTCACCCGCGCCATCATCGGCAGCCGCCCCATTTGCGTGTTCCGCGACACCCGGGTCATCCTCAACGCTCTCAAGCCGAACACCGCAGCCCGGGCAAAATCGCACCGGCACGCCGGCGACCCGCGGCAGCTGCATCCCGCACGCCGGGCAGAATCTCAAATCACTCATCCCGTACACCCCTCATTTCATTGGCTGTTCTTGATGGCGGCTAGCTGTCGCCACAGTTCATCGGCACCGTCAAGGCGATATGCCGTCTTGTCGAGCACGATATTCCCGCCCTCGAACTCCACCGATTGCTCCGAGCCGTCTTCATAGACAAAGACGAGCGTGCGACCGGCATCGCTCATCCGCTCATCCACCGCACCTCCCACGGTGCAATCGTCGAGCGCGGCAAAAGTCGATGCGACCAGCTCGGCATCGTCGGTCTCATAGATCGTCCGCGCCTCGCCGTCCTCGATAAGCTTGACTGCCACCGGATCGGCAGCACAATCGTTCAGCAACGCTTGCGCGGCGTTCTTTCCCTGGTCGGCACGGGCACCAAAGCCGTATGCCCGCACAAGCGTCACCGCCGCAGCAAGGACCACCACGGCGATAAGCGCGCCCGCAATTTTATTAGACGAGCAACCACGAGACGCCATAGGCCCACCCCTTCCGTTCTGCTCCGCTCAACATCACATTCATATGCCTTTGAGCGCCAAAACGGCAGGTGACAAATGTCTCATATTCATATTTTTGCAGGTAAAACCACCACAAAGGTGCCTGTCCCCTTCGTGGTGGTTTTGGCTAGTCTTGGGGTGTCCAGGACCAGAAGAAATTGATGAGGGCCACGCGCGAGGCGGCACCGGTCTTTTTGTTGATCGAGGCGATATGGCGGTAGAGCGTAGAACGCGAAAGGAAGAGCGCTGCCGCAACGTCCTGCACGCTGTCGTCCGATACGACCAGCGCCTCCAGTACATCGCGCTCGCGCTTGGTAAGTCCAAAGGCGGCTACAAAACCGTCGAGTCGATCGTCAAACGAAAGCTCCGGTGTCTCCAGGGACACCGTGTCGACCTGATCGGGCGCACGGCTCACGCCAAGATCGTCGGTGGCAAACGCCAGTCCCCTGTGACCCGCTTCGTCCTCAACGCCTTGTCCAAACTGCCCCAACAGCGAGATCGCAATGCCGACAAACAGCACGAGTACGACACCCACCGCCATCAGCACGTTTTGGCTCGAGATGATCGCCACCGCCGGAGCCGTCACAAGCATTGAGCAAATGTTGTTGATGACGCGGCCCATGCACGGCCACAGATACGACCAGCGGGCATACATCGAAATCGCGGAGAACTTCGCGGTGAAGAACACCACGAAAAAGCCCGTGCCCAGGTAAAAGATAATCGTGGCGGCGAGCGCATTGCCGCCGTTGCCATCGGTGATAAGCACAAAGAACGAGAGCGTGGACAGCATGGCGGCGCACGTCATGATGATATTCATATACGAGCGTCCGCGCAGGTCATACAGGGCGCCGGCAGCAAGCGCACTCACAACCAGCAGCAAGCGCGGCCAGTCACCCAGATCGATAGCGCCGGCGGCATGCGAGGTCGTAAGACCGGCATTGAGAGCCGCGAATACGCCGGTGAGGCAGGCGGTCGCCACCGTCAAGCGCACTACGGCACCCTGGAAGGCCGCCTTTGCCTCGGGATTATCGCGCCACTTGGCGCCATGCTCCGACGCATCGACCGATAGCTCGGCAATCTCGGCTTCGAACTCGGGCGCGGACTCATCGCGTAATTTAGCTCGGCGGGTACCGTGAAGCAGCCCAACCAGCGCAATCGCACAGGCAATAAGGACAAACTGTTGAGGAATGCCCGCAGGCATCACCATATGGTTGAGCACCTGTACCAAAATGCCCGCAGCATAAGAAACCGCCACGGCACGTGCCAGACAAGGCGTCTGCGCAAAACGCCGCGCCAGATTGGCATGAGCGGTCGATCCGCAGTAGCCCAGGGCGCAGCACGCCACCAGACCGCCCGCAATCACAACCTGAAACTGCGCCGCCATAATCAGCAGCAGCAATGCCGACACCAGCAGCACGCCCGTCATATCGCTCGTTGCATCGATTGTCTGGGGACGGCGATAGTACAGGAGAGGACGCACAAAATAGCCGATCACGCTCGCGCCGACGACGATGCTCTCGTAGATAACGACCTCGTTCGCCGGCACAAACTCGGCCACGCGCACGTCAAAGAGGTACTCGCCGGCCAAAAACGTGAAAAAGAAAAGCGCCAGGCACAGAATCTCCCGTATGCCCCGGCGCAAATATGCGGTTGTGTCTCCCAGGTCCCTCATGGTAACCCCCACCCGCTTAGATGTCCGGAAAACCATTTTAATAGAGAACGGGTCTTACTACCCACGCAATAGCCGAAGTGTTACGCAATTGCCCTCAACCGCCCTCAACACAAGTTGCGGTGGAATACGGACTGTTTACAGCCAAAAAGGCTGGATTTAGACCGTATTTCACCGCAACTAAAGGAGCCCTTCTCCGATCGCACGCTCAGTTGCGGTGGAATAGTTCCTGTTTGTCCGGCTGGGGGTGCTTTTTAGGAACTATTTCACCGCAACTTATTGAGGGACTGGGTTGCGTGCGATGGAGAAGGGGATGGAGGGATCGGAAGTGTTGGAGCTCGGGTGTTAGTGCTCGGGTGTCAGGATCACCAGGGCGTCGTGCTCAAAGGAATGCTGAGCCACGCGCACGGTGCCGTCGCCATTGTCGCGAACGGGCAGCTTGGCGATACGCTTGGCCTCCATGTCGAGGGCCGTCGCCGACCAGCCGCGCGCACTATCGAGCTTAAACGTAAGTGCCGTGGTGCGCGGCAGATAGGTGACGACACGCTCGCCAATACGCGCCACACGGATGGACTCGCGCGCGTCATCGAGCAGCTCCTGTGCCGGGATAACGGCGAGAGCGTCGTCGCTAGCCGTGGCACCCAGGCCGGCAAGCACGTGCTCGATGGCGGCAAAATCCCACACGCCCGCAAACTGCAGACACTCCTGCCAGCGGAACGGCATGTCAAAGCCCTCGCCCAGCACCGAACCCTGGCTGCGCGATGTCTGCCAGTTCCAAACGCCGTGGGCGCCGTAGGTCACGCCCGCGCTGGCGCCGGCAAGGATCGAAGACCACACGCTCGCGCGACAGTCCTGCGCGGTAAAACGCCAGTACACGTTGCGCGACGCACCCATCTGCTCGTAGCAGGGCTCGGAGTTGACCATCGGCTTTTTGGGATAGCTGGCGATAAAGTCCTGCGGCAGGTGCCAGGCCTCGGGCTGGCCTTCGTAGTTGTGGCCGGGCTGGAACATATAGAAGTCCAGGCGGTCCAAATACTGCGCGGGAATCGTGCGGTTACCGCGATTGATGTGCATGGTACGCAGGGCCTCGGGCGCGCGCTTCGCAACCTCGTCGAGCGCATCCTCGTAATAGGCAATCGCCTCGTCACCGGCAAAGTCCGTGTCGCCCGTCACCACATAGACGGGATCGAACTCGCCCAGGTTCTCGACGACGCGGGCAACGTGGGCACGGACCTCCTCGCGCGGCATAACCTCGGCACCGCAACGCTCGGCGATCTTAGCGCCCCAGGTACCGGGCACGTAGTTGCACCACATGAGCACGAGCGCCGGACGAATGCCGTGCTCGACGGCAGCGCGGCACATGGCGGCGGCGCGATCCCAATACGCCTGGTTGGGTTGAGACCAATCAAAGCGCACGCCATCCTCGCTGGCATAGGGCCAAATGCCCAGATCGGGGCAGCAGCGATCCCACTGCGGCAGCGTGTTAATCTGCAGCACGTTCATGCCCTGCTCGGCGCGGCGGGTCAGATAGTAGTCCCAGTCGGCCTCGGGGATGCTGGTAAACGCACTCCAGCACGTATCGGCAAACCAAAAGAACGGCTTGCCCTCGCACAAAAAACCGTCCTGACGACCGTTGACGGTCAGTTTTCCCAAACTCATCTGCATGTCCTTTCGCTCGATAAAGGAATTGCGAACCGGCAGAAGCTTTCGCGGTAACCCCTGATGCGAAAGCCCCCGCCGTTTAACAAACCCCTGCGGGCGGACACCACTTGCCCACTCCAGTCTACCTTGCAAGAAGGGCCCCGCCGGGCTTGCGCCTGACGGGGCCCTGTCGTGTAGGTAAGGTCGTATGCGACCGAATGGCTTGGCCTTAGGCCTCCATCTCGGCGAGCTCCTCCTTGGAGAAGCCGGCGACGAAGACGACGGCAGCGGCGATGACAAAGGAGATTGCCATACCGACGATAGCCCAGACGGTGTTCATCTGGCCACCCTGCAGGTAGTTGGTGAAGACCAGGAAGTTGGAGGCACCACCGGCGAGGTAGTAGGTAACACCCATGAGGCCGGAGAACACGGCGCCGATGGCACCGCCGATGAACATACCGAACATGGTGCGACGGAAGCGCATGAGGATACCGAAGAGCGCGGGCTCGGTGACGCCGCCGGCGATGGCGGAGATGACGTAGCCCAGGGCGAGACCCTTCTCGTCGGGGTTCTTCATCTTGAGGAAGGCACCGAAGGCGCAGCCCCAGACAGCGGCCATAGCGCAGTTGGTGGAAACGAAGACGAAGGGATCGTAGCCGGCAGCGATGATCTGAACCTGAGCGAGCAGGATGACGGGCATGTGCATGCCGCAGACCACGAAGAGCTGCCAGAAGGCGCCGAGGACGGCCATGACGATCAGGATACCGACGCCACCCATGTCAGCGAGACCGAAGAGGGCGTTAGCGATGAGGCTGCCGATCTCGTTGCCGAGCGGGGCGAGGACGATAAAGGCAATGGGGATGGTGACGATCATGGTGCAGAACGGCGTGAAGACCGTGGAGAGCACGTCGGGCATGACCTTCTTAAAGAACTTCTCGACGAAGTAGAGGACAGGCACCGAAAGGATGATCGGCAGGACGGACTGCTGATAGTTGGCAGCGGCGATCTGAATGCCGTAGACGGAGATGATTCCGCCGCCATCCTGGGTCGCGACACTCACGACGGACGGGGCCATGAGGGCGCCGCCGAGGAGCATGCCCAGAACCGGGGAGGCGCCGAGCTTCTTAGCGGCGGCATAGCCCAGGTAGATGGGGATAAAGGTGAACGTGGCCTCGTACAGGGTGGTGTAGAGGAACGTGTAGGTCGGATCGGTGTCAGAGAGAACGCCGAGCATGGTGGGACCGAGGACCGCAGCGATGGTGCGGAACAGACCGCCGGCCATGAGCAGCGGGATCAGCTGGGTCATGGAGCCCGACAGATAGTCGAGGATGATGTTCGGCAGGTTCTTGAGCTCGAACTTCTCCTTGGGAGCATCGAGGTTCTCGTCGACCGCGGCACCCTGCTTGACGCCGGACATGGCGACGAACTCGGCGAGCACCTTGGGCACGTTCTGGCCGATGATGACCTGGAGCTGGCTGCCGGCGAACTGGCAACCCAGAACACCCTTGACCTTCTTGATCTTCTCCACGTCGGCCTTGTTGTTGTCCTTGAGCGTCAGACGCAGACGCGTCATGCAGTTGGTGGCGACGGAAACATTCTCCGCACCGCCCACGAGCTCGAGGACATCGGTGGCAATCTGCTTGTTATCTACTGCCATGGGACCCCTCCCCATATCATCGTGTGCCTACTCGTTTGGGCGTAGGCACGCCTTTGGCTCGGCGACTATAACCCCTTACGGCCACCGAACCCTTGGATACGCTGTCGTAAACAATGTGTTTACTGAACGTTTACGGGCTTTAGTTTACACAGAACGTCTAATTTGTGGCAATTTTGCCGTCTGTAGTCCGGTGAACGGTAGGAAATCGGGGGTGAACGTACTTGAACGGTAAGGGATTGTCTATTTGACGCTCTGCTGCTAAATGCCTATTTACGTGGTCTTTTAATTTGGTAAACACCTCTATTCTTTGTTGACCCATCAACAAAAGCCCTGCTAAATGGTGATAAACGAATGTTTAGTAATTTGTTGAGTGTTCATTTTGACCGTTTACCGAGTTCATCTGCCTGTTCTGTAGCTCTGCATTAAACTAAACATGTTTAAGTTGTATTGCCGCTGATGTTTACCACTCGCGGCGCAGAGGAGGCAGCTCATGGAACTCAAATCGTGCACCTACGCAACCGTCACCACGCTGGGAGACTTTGGCCCCTGGATCAGCAAAGTCGTGCTCGACCTGCCGTGCACCGTTCGCGCCAACGATATCGATGCGCGCACCTTCCATATATATGTAGAGCGCCATGAACGCACGGGCGAGATCCTGATGCGCAAAGAGCGCGGCGCCGACCACGCCGCACCTTCCGTAGGCTATGTCGACGTCCTCGCCGCCTATCCGTGCGATGAGTGCGGACGCAAGCTCGCCTTTGGCACCCATGTGGCGCTCGAGATCGCCGAGCAGCGCCTGACCAAGAAGATCGAGGGCAGCGTGATGGGCTCGCGCTTGCTCGACGACCAGCTGCGCATCACGCAGCTCGCGGCCCTTCCCGGCAATGACGGTGACGATCCAACCTGCGGCCTGGTCTTTGACACCTGCCGCGGCGACATCTGTCCCGCGCTCAAGGGCTGGAGCAATGCCACGCAAAAGACCGCCGTCAACGGCATCGCGCTCGAGTACGGCTTCTTTGAGCCCAGCTTTAAGGCCGAGGACTCCGCCTGCTTCAACCCCTTCGCGCCCGAAACGACAGTCGTGCCCCAGAAGGCCCCGCTCGTGGTGTACCTGCACGGCGCTGGCGAGGGCAAGGGCGCTACGCAAGGCGAGGGCGCCACGCGCGCTTATATCGGCAACCGCGTGACGGCCATCAGCCAGGCGCAGATCCAACGCTACTTTGGCGGCTTTGCCTGGGTTCTCGTGCCGCAGTCGCCCACGTTTTGGATGGACAACGGCACTGAGCAGCTCGGCCACTCCAACCAGAGCATCTACTCCCCCGTCATTAAGGCGCTCATCGACGAGTTTGTCGCCGAGCATGCCGACCGCATCGACACCGACCGCATCGTGGTCGCTGGCCTTTCCAACGGCGGCTTTATGACGCTGCGCCTGTGCGCCGACTACCCCGAGTTCTTCGCCGCGGGCCTTCCCTGCTGCGCGCCGTGGTACAACGCCACGGACGAGGACGTTGCTGCCCTTGCCAAGACACCGCTGTGGTTTACGCACTCCAAGGGCGATGAGCTCGTGATACCGCAGGAGACCGTGCTGCCGCTCACGGCTCGCCTGCGCGCTGCCGGCGCCAACGTGCATCTCACCTACTTTAGCCATGTCGAGGACCTGACCGGGCGCTACCGCGAGGCCGACGGCTCGCCCAAGAAGACGTTCAACCATGGCGTGTGGATCCACCAATTCAACGACCTGTGTTATCAAGACTTCGACGGGGGCAACGTACTCATCGACGGCGAGCCGGTGGGCTGCTGGGAGTGGTCGGCCAGGGTCGACAGGTAATCTATCCCATCACGGGGCCGAGGGCTTACCTCTGAAAATGTCCTCGGGCATGCGGCCCGGTTGCACCACGCGCTTCGCGCTGTGCAACCGGGCCGCCCCCTGCGGAATATTTTCAGAGGTAAGCCCTCGGCCCCGCTGCGTTGACGTTGCTGTAGACCCTGGACGAGCGCTTCCGGCAGGCCGCCGGGTCGGTGGCGATGAGGGCGGGGGTCCCGTCTTGCCTTGCGCGTAACTGGCTGAAATGATTTTGGTTGGAGCTTTCTTATGACTCGCGATTTAACTCGGGTGATTGTTACTACTGATATGGAAGTCGATGATATGAACTCGCTCGTTCATTTGGCTCTGTATCTTAATGTACTTGATGTTCAGGCTGTGGTGTATACGGCTTCGCAGTATCACTTTCTTGGGGATGGGGTTCATACGCTCGGCGAGGTGAATCCTCATTGGCGGACTAAAGGGCGTCGCTCTTATGAGTGGGATGTTGTGCCTCATGAGCCTGATCCCACGGCTGGGGAGCTTCTTGAGTATCGACCGTTTCCTGAGCATTGGATCGAGAGTCTCTGGAGCAATGAGTATGCCCAGGCTTGGCCGCAGTTGCAGGCTAATGCGGCTGCTGCCGGCGAGCCGTCGTTTCCCTCGCCTGCTCAGATGATTGAGCGTACGTTTGTGGGCAATGTTACTTTTGAGGGCGATGTGCGTGAGGAGACTGAGGGCTCGCGCGCAATTGCTCAGGCGATTTTGGATGATGATCCGCGCACGCTGTGGCTGCTCAGCTGGGGCGGCATGAATACCATTGTTCGTGCGCTCATGAGCATTGCTGAGCGCTATCGTGATACGCCCGAATGGCCTTTCGTGCAGCAGCGTGTCTATCAGAAGGTACGCGTGATGGGCGTTGCCGATGGTGTGGGACAGGACAATTCTTGGCTCGACCATGGGCATGAGATCTTCCCCGATCTCATCTTTTGGTGTGTGCCCTATATGTATGGCGGCTATGTCGATGCCAAGATGGCTCAGCCCGATACGCTGCCGCTCTTTCAGGCTCCCTGGCCCGAGCAAAATCTCACGCAGGGCAACGGTCCCCTTATGGCGCGCTATATGCTCTATGGCGATGGCAAGGTGTACGAAAACGAGCCCGAGAGGTTCCAGTTTGGCAAGCATGCCCGCTTGGATTGGGGCTTAGAAGGCATGCCCGCGATGCAATTTGAGCGCGGCGATTTTATGGCCGAGGGCGACTCGATGACCTATATTCCGCTGCTGCCGTTTGGCCTGCGCGGCATCGATAACCGCGACTTTGACACGTTGCTCGGCCGCATGTTCGTTGACGGGCATCCCGACTCAGATGCGCCTGCCGGTTTTGCTGCCATAGGTACGCCGGTGGACGGCAACCCCAACCCCTATCTGCGCGCCTACCAGGAAGACTTCGCCGCTCGCGCGCAGTGGTGCGCCCATGAGCCCGCGGCCTGCTCGCATCCGGCGTATGTTGCCGAGGTCACGGGCGACATGAGCGCCGCGGCCGGCGAGCGCGTTGCTCTTGCAGCGACCATCGTCGACCCCGATGGCAGGGGCTTCGATGCTCATTGGAATGTCACCATGGGACCGTCGCGCTATGCAGGCGCTCAAGATCTGTCGCTGTGGCAGGAATGCGCGACGAACGCCACGTTCACCGTACCCACCGATGCACAACCCGGCGACCGCATCGTGCTCACCCTCAGCGTGCAGACGCGCGCCGAGCGTCCCTGCACCCGCTACGCCCAGGTCGCCGTGACCGTGGCATAACAAGGACGGCGCCCACATTCGGCACGGAGTGTCCCCAACCGCCACTCATTTAAGTACGTCCCCAATGAGTGGCCGTCGCGTAGTAAGCGGCGACACCCACATTCGACATGGAGTGCCCCCAACTGCTACTCATTTAAGTACGTCCCCAATGACTACCCAGAAGTTGCGGTGGAATAGTTCCTGTTTGGCCTTCTAAGGCCGCCATTTAGGAACTATTTCACCGCAAGTTATTTGGGGATGAAAAATGGGCCGTGTGTCCCAGTTGTGGAGACCTCTTGAGCCGTCTGGGTATCGTGAAAGATCGTGCGCTCCCCCATCATCAAAAGTGACACACGCTACCTGTTGATGGGAGGTAACCATGGGCTTCTTTGACAAGATGTTCGAGAAGAAAGAGTGCGCGATTTGCGGTACCGAGCTGGGACTTCTAGGTAAGACCAAGATCAACGAAGGCTACCTGTGCAAAGAGTGCGTCGGCAAGCTCTCTCCCTTCTTTGGAGGCTATCGCTCTAGCACCGCGGACGACATTCGCGAGCAGCTCGCCTATCGCGAGGCCAATGCCGAGCGCCTGGCATCGTTCAACCCCACGCGCACGCTCTCGGCCGGGCGCACCAATATTATGCTCGACGAGGACGCGGGCCTGCTGATCATTACTTCGCAGACGCGCTGGCGTGACGCCAACCCCGACATCATCGAGTTCTCGCAGGTGCTCGGTTGCGATATGGATATCGACGAGCACCGCACCGAGATCTATCGCGAGACCAAGGACGGCGAGCGTGAGAGTTATGACCCGCCGCGCTACGACCTGGATTACGACTTCAATCTGACCATCCACGTCAACACGCCGTACTTTACCGAGATCGACCTGCGCGTGAACGACTCCACCATCGAGCAGCGCGGATCCATCGAGTACCGCGAGGCCAAGCGTCAGGCAACCGAAGTCCGCGACGCGCTGGTGCAGCTGCGTCAGGAGACGCGCGATAGCGTCGTTGCCGCCAAGGCCCCCAAGACCGCGGTGACCTGCCCCTTCTGCGGCGCCACCACCATTCCCGATGCCAGTGGGCGCTGCGAATACTGCGGCGGCGCCATCGGCGCATAGCCCTCGGCACGGAAAGGACCGATCATGGCCTTCGAAAGCGTTAACTATCAGTGCCCCGCGTGTGGCGGCCCGCTGCATTTTGCCAGCGCCGAGCAAAAGCTCGTCTGTGACTACTGCGACTCGCGCTTTGAAGTCGAAGAGGTCGAGGCTCTCTATCGCGAGCGCCAGGACAAGGCAGATGCCAAAGCCGATGCGGCGGCCGCAGCATCCAAGCCCGCATCCGACGATGCGGTGCAGGAACTGGCCCAAAACGCCGGCTATATCTGCTCGTCGTGTGGCGCCGAGCTGATCTCGGACGGCACCGTCGCCGTCTCCACCTGCCCGTACTGTGGCAACCCCGCCGTGGCACCTGGTCAGCTCTCGGGCGACTTCTCCCCCGACCTGGTGATTCCGTTTAAGCTCGGGCGCGACGATGTCTTGGCCGCGCTCAAGGAGCACTACAAGGGCAAGATCCTGCTGCCCAAGAGCTTTGTCACCGGCAACCACATCGACGAAGTCCAAGGCGTCTACGTGCCGTTTTGGCTCTACGGCGCCCGCGTGGACGGCGAAGTGCACTTTGACGCAACCAACGAGACCGTGACCGAGGAATCCGACCGCACCGTCACGACCACCGACCACTACGATGCCTACCGTAAGGGCAATATCTCGTTTGAGCGCGTGCCCGTCGACGGATCGTCCAAGATGCCCGACGGCCACATGGACGCCATCGAACCGTTTGACTACGACGCGCTGCGCCCGTTCTCGGTCGCCTACATGCCCGGCTACATCGCCAACCGTTACGATGAGGACTGCGAGACTTGCAAGGCCCGTGCCGAGCGCCGTATGGAAGAAAGCACGATCTCGGCCCTGCGCGAGACCGTTATCGATGAGTACGACGATGCCTCGGTCGAGAGCAAGCAGCTCGACTACACCTGGGAAGACAGCGACTACGCCTTGTTCCCCGTCTGGATGCTCTCGACCTCGTGGAACGGCAAGAGCTACCTGTTTGCCATGAACGGCCAAACCGGCCGTATGGTCGGCGAGCTCCCCTGCTCCAAGCCCAAGCTCATTATCGCCTCGCTGCTGTTCTTTGTGATCGGATTTGTCCTCTCCCAGATTCTCTTTATGGGCGAATACGCCTTCGATCCGGATTACCTCACCTTTGATATCGAGGGCATCCTCATCAATATCATCGCGCCGCTGATCATCGTGATCATCGGAGACGTGCTGCTGGTAGGCCAGCTCAAGACGGCCAACGAGGCGACTCACGCCGACGAGTACTGCGGCGAGCTCGACCTGGTCGAGAAGCACGACACCTTCAGCCACACCGAGACCACCGTTGTCATGAAGGACGACAAGGACGACTAAGTAACCCGATCAACACCACCCGGACTTTGACGAGAAAGGAAGATCACCATGGGACTCTTGAAAGCTGGATTGGGAGCTGCCGGCGGCGTCATGGCCGACCAGTGGAAGGAATTTATCTACTGCGAATCGATGCCCGCTGACGTCTTGGCCTGCAAGGGCGTTAAGCGCACCGGCGGCCGCAGCTCCAACACGCATGGCGAGGACAACGTCATCTCCAACGGCTCCGTCATCGCCGTCAACGACGGCCAGGGCATGCTCGTGGTGCAAAACGGCAAGATCATCGAGGTCGCGCTGGAACCCGGCGAGTTCGTCTTCGATACCGGCAGCGAGCCGAGCGTCTTTAGCGGCAACCTGGGCGACTCCATCAAGGAGACCTTCGCCAATATCGGCAGCCGCTTCACCTTCGGCGGCGACGCGGGCAAGGACCAGCGCGTCTACTTCATCAACACCAAGGAAATCATCGGCAACAAGTACGGCACCGCCTCGCCCGTGCCCTTCCGCGTGGTCGACAACAATATTGGCCTGGACGTCGACATCTCCGTGCGCTGCAACGGCGAGTATTCGTACCGCATCACCAACCCGCTGCTGTTCTACACCAATGTGTGCGGCAACGTGACCGATAGCTACACGCGCGACAAGATCGATAGCCAGCTTAAGTCCGAGCTGCTCACCGCCCTGCAGCCCGCCTTTGCCAAGATCTCGGAGATGGGCATCCGCTACAGCGCCATCCCCGGCCACACCACCGAGCTCGCCCGCGCGCTCAACGAGGTCCTCTCCGCCGACTGGCGTGACCTGCGCGGCGTCGAGATCGTGAGCTTTGGCGTAAACTCCATCGCCGCCTCGCAAGAAGACGAGCAGATGATCAAGGACCTGCAGAAGGCCGCCGTCATGCGCGATCCCACCATGGCAGCCGCCAACATCGCCAGTGCCCAGAGCGACGCGATGCGTGCCGCGGCGGCCAACCCCAACGGCGCGATGGCCGGCTTTATGGGCATGGGTATGGCAGGCGGCATGGGCGGCATGAACGCCAGCCAGCTGTTCGCTGCCGGCCAGGCGCAGCAGCAGGCCGCCCCGCAACCGGCACCTGCTCCCGCCCCGGCACCGGCTCCCGCCGCCGCGCCTGCGGCCGGCACGTGGACCTGCAGCTGCGGCGCCACCAACACCGGCAAGTTCTGCCCGGAGTGCGGCAGCCCCGCGCCCGCCCCGGCACCGGCCAAGTGGTTCTGCCCCAACTGCGGTAGCGAAAACGGCGGCAAGTTCTGCTGCAACTGCGGAACGCCCAGGCCCTAGCCCCTCTATCTGGTAATTGGCGGGGGATCCGCCGCCCCCGCTCCTGCTTCTATGGGTTTCGTTCGATTAAGGAGGACACCATGAAGACAACGTTCAAAAAGTCCGTACTCGCATTCCTGACATGCGTCCTGGCGCTCGCCTTTGCCCTGACGGGCTGCAGCGGCGGCGCCAAAGACCCCAAGGCCGACTTCGTCGGCAGCTGGGAACTCTCGGGTGGAACCGTGGATGGCGAAGAGCTGACCGATGAGTACATGAAGATGCTCGAGGATTGGGGTGTCCACTGCGTCCTGATTCTCGACGAGGACGGTACAGGCGCCCTCGATCTGTTCCTTGAGGTTGTCGACCTTAAATGGGAGGCAAAGGACGCCACCACCGTAACGATCACCGCCGAAGATGAGTCGCACGACATGAAGCTCAAGGACGGCAAACTCATCCTCGAAGAGGATGACGGCAATCTTGTCTTCACCAAGTCCGACAAGGATCTGTCCGGCACGGTGAAGAAGGATCGCGAGGCGGCCGAAAAGGAAGAGGAGATCGATGAGGCCGTCGAAGACGACGATGTCCAGAACGTCGAAATCTCCCCCGCCGTCACCGTCGCCGATGACGATCTGTGCACCATCACCATCACCGAGAAGTTCAAGGACGACTGGGGCGACATCGGCTTTGTCGTCAACATCACCAACAAGAGCGACAAGGACCTGACCTTCTACGCTCCTTCCGGCAAGACCAACGTCAACGGCACCATGAAGGAACCCTGGTTCTCGGCTAACCTGATGCCCGGCACCAGCGCCACCGAGGAATTCACGTTCTCGAGCGGCGAGCTTGACAGTCTTGACGACCTGGTCAACACGACCATCGGCATCGACGCCTACCTGACCGATTCCTACGAGGACGTCGCCTCCTACAGCGCAACCATCGCGTAACGGCATGTAACATCAGCCTCGGATTGGCGGACACATCCGCGCACACCAGACGGGGCCGCAGGAGTTAATCCTGCGGCCCCGTCGCTTTTATGCCGATGCGTACCGAGCGTTAGCGCTCCATGTTGGGAACAATGCTGCCCTCCGTTACCGCGTGCACGGCCAGGCGCATGATGTTGTCGTAGCCGGTCTTGTTGAGAATCTCCGAGATGCGGCGCTTGATGGTGCCCTCGCTCATAAACAACTCGGCCGCGATCTCGCGACGGCTCTTGCCTTCGCAGGCAAGGCGCAAAATCGACAACTCAACGTCGTCGAGCGCCGCCGTGCCCGAAAAGATGCTTTCGGGCGGCTTGGGAAACGTGCAATAGCCCGCCAGCGTGGAGCGCATCACGGCAAAGAGCTCATCGATGCCGACGTTCTTGTACACAAAGCTGTCGACGCCTGCCTCGCGCGCCTGATCCACAAACGTAATCTCGGGCATGCCCGTCATGATAATGACGCGGCACTCGGGCAGCTGCTCTTTGATGCGCGCCGCCGCCACGATGCCGTTGGAATCGTGCTCGGTGCACACGTCCATCAAAATCATGTCCGGATGCTCCTTGAGCGCGACGTCCAAGGCATCTGAGGCATCGGCGATGGCGGCAACAACGGTCATGTCGGGCTGGTCCCCAACGGAGCGCGCGAGGCTCTCGCGCAGGATGGCCTGGTCTTCGACGATAAGGATACGAATCATGAGCTTCTCCTTTGGACCGTTGCGTTGGAGTTCAGCGGAATGGACACCGCAAGCGTAAAGGGCGGGGCGGCATGGACCTCCAGGCTGCCGCCCAGATTTTGCGCGACATGCCTCATACCAGGAATACCCGTTCCCTCGCGATACGATACGGGAGCAGGCGCGCCGTCGTTTGATACCGTCATGTGGGCAATGGCACCGCCATCCGACCCCTCCTGCCACAGGCGCACTTGGACTTGGTGAGCCTGCGCATGCCTGGTGGCATTGGTCGACGCCTCGCGGATAATCTGCAAAAAGGCGGCAGCGACGTGTGCATCGTCCGGAAGCGATCCATCCACATCGATCTGCACGCTCACCAGGCCAAAGGCATGAACGATATCGCCGAGCTGCTCCGCCGGCTCGCTGTCGCCACCGCTACGCAGGTCGGCGGCAATCGAGCGCAGCAGCGGATCGATCTGCTCGAGCGACTCGTCATCCAGACGCCCCTCCTCCAAGTATCGATGGAGAATAGACAGGCGCTGCCCGATCACGTCGTGCACGCGGGCACGCATGCGCAGGTAGGCTGCATTGTCGGCAACCTTCTTGACCTCTTCGATCTGAGTCTGAAGTTCTTGACCCGCAAGCTCAAGCAGGTGGTTGGCCTGCGTCAGACGGTCGTGGGCATGCGCGTACTCCGTCACGTCCAAGCCGATAATGCGCTCAAAGGGGCGGCCCGAAACCATAACCTCATCGCACGCGAACAGACGAATCTCGGAGGGGGAAACCTCGACCACCGCACGCGCCTCCCCAAAGCGGTCCAAGTCGATTCGAACGCGGTTTTTGCTGCTCTCGGGCATCTCCGCACTGAGTTTTCGAAGACCGCCCCACGTATCGCTCATGTCGTGCAGGTCGGTGGGCATGTGAAGCTCCACGAGATTCCTGCGCATGCAGCGGTTCATGAGCAACGGGCGGCCCTTCGAATCCAGATACAGAATGCCGACGGGGATCACGTTAATGGTCTCGATCGTCGAAAACGCCGTGATGTCCTCCTGGCGGTTGCGCACGTCCATCAAAAGCGCCGCGACGGAGCGGAACAGGAAGAACGCGCCCTCCGCGATAAGGACTGCGGGCCACGCCGAACCCATGACGTAAACAAGCGGCGGCGTCGCGGCGACAACAAGCAGCAGCTCAACCATCATGACGGGACGACGATAATGCACCATAAGGACTACGCCATAGGCGGCAATCGCGGCGTTGAGCCATAGCAGCGCGCCCGCCGCCTCGGCGACGACATAGAGCGGCGCCACCAGATACGACCCGCTCGACGCGAACAAGATGACGGCCGAGATAGCCAAGTGCAGCACAAGGCTCGCCTCGTAGGCGCAGATCACTTTGCGGTTGTAAGACGAACGACGCGATGCTATCAGCGGAAGGTGGATGGTCTGTAAGCACGCCACCAGGGCAAAGAGCACATCGAGCGCAACAATCTGGGGAAGGGTAAGCGGCATCTGCATCATCACTCACCCGCCCGCGGCATCAGCACGATCATACGCAGCTGACCGGCCTCGCCCTCAAGACGATACGCCACGTTACGCCCCTGCAGTGCGACCTCGAGCTCGTGCGCGGCGGGCGTCTGCGACAAGTCTTCCGCGTCGTTGGAAAAGAGTGTGGCACGCAGCTCCACGCTGCACGGATCGTGTTCGCTCAGATGGTACATGAGTGCCGGATGATCGATGGTGTAGGCGAAAAACGCAAAGTCATACACGCAGTCGTACAGCGCGCTTACCGTACTGGCATGCATCGGACGCCGTATGGCGATGATCGAAGCGCAGTCGACATCGATGGTGCGCAAGTCACTTGCCAGCTCGTTGGCAATGAGTTGGATACGATCGCGGTCAAATCCGCTTTCCCCATGCTGCGCCAACGTGAGCGAGCCCTTGCGTTTGCAATAGGCGACGAGCATCTTGGCGCGCTGCAGCATGCGGTAACGCTCGTGCGAAGACGATTCATCGGTCAACGGCGGCAGCGAGCTCAGCAGGTCGTACATCCCTTCGAGCGCGCGGGCAAGCGCCTGGTCCACGTCTTGGACCAGCAAGGTCTCGGCCTCTTGGTCTGCCAGGTGCGTCTTAAGGTCGTAGTCGGCGGCGAGCAGCTCATTTTGACGCTGCAGCTCCATACGACGATGTGCCAGTTCACGGTTAAGCTCGTTGAGATCCGACACGTCTTGGGCAAGCAGGGCCGATCCGCCCAGCAGTGGAAAGGCACGGTACATCACATCGGGATCGGACGCCACGGCAAAGGCATGGGCGCGGCTGTGCGCCTGGGTCCGCAACTCCTCGCACACGCCCGCCGGCATTGGCTTCGACACCGGCGTGGCATAGACTTCCTGCAGGTCGCGCGTTAGAACTTTGAGGTCAAGCGGCAAGGTGTCGAAGATGCCGGCGATGTCGTGATATGACGGAATGACACCGCAATCGAGACAGATTTCCATCGCCACCACACACAAGACGCAATAGATGAGCGAGAAGTTGAGCCTCCATGCCCAGGGCACACGCAACGCATATGAGATGGCAAAGAACGCGCCGCCCAGCAGCACGAGCGCCGCCGTGCCCGAGAAACGTTGAATGCGAAAGGACGAGGACCGGCCCACCAGGATAAAAAAGGCCACAAAGTTAAAGGCCGTCCACACGAGGACGGCGAAATAACCCCAGCCGTACGTGTAATCGTTGCTCCAGGTGTCGCTTGTACGGTCAAAGTGGAAGACCTGCTGGTGAAAATCGTTGGTGAGCACAAATCCGATAAGCAGGATGGCCACAATCCACAGCGCAGCGCAGTAGCGGCGACCCAGGCGGTGTTGCTCCAGACCCGCAAGGCGCAGACCACACAACTGGTAGAGCAGCGGAATGAGCGTCATGGGCACGTAGTACAGGTACCACAGCACGGTGGCATAGAACGGCGTGAACGACTTGTACTTGAGAATGACTTCGATCATCCACAGGGCGCAGATGGTGGCGATGGCAACAAGACGGCGGCGCAAGACGTAATCCAGACAGCGCAGATAGACCAGCACACCCCAGATTGAGAACGCGACGGCAGCGAGGAGCAGCGGAATCGAGCTCGAATGGATAAGCCCGTCCACGACTTCTTTGGACACCTCGTTATAGATGGGCACGGTGTTGGAGAGCTTGGGATCGGAAGCGAATGACGCCGGCAAGACCGCCAAAAGCAGAAGAAACAGTGCGGTTATGACGCCGGCAATGACGAAGGCGCGGCGACGGTACACCAGGTGCGTTATGCCAACGAGGAATCGCGGCATGGCGAAGAGCCTGCCGCCCCTGGGATCCGCCACCGGCGCGGATCGGGCGGCCGCATGGCCGATATGTCGCTCGCGGGTACCCATAGTGCTTTTAGTGTACCGACAGGCGGGCACAAAAAACGGGCCGCATGTCCCAAAATCCGCGGACGGCAAAACGCCCGGCAAGCACAAACTGCTCGCCGGGCGCTTTGGTTAGGAGGCTATGCGGTTGGACTTGCGAAGAGCCGCGGTCGAGACTGCCTCCTAAGGGCCTGAGGTGCTCAAGATTGGGAGCGACAAGCCCGACGAAGCGTACTTAAGTACGCGAGGAGGGTTGGAGCCCCAAGGTTGAGTGCCTCAGTGTCCTTAGGCCAAATCTTCGCCGTTGGAAGCGATTACCTTCTTGTACCAGTCGAAGCTCTTCTTCTTGGAGCGCTTGAGGGTACCGTTGCCGGCATCGTCGCGGTCCACGTAGATGAAGCCGTAGCGCTTGGACATCTCGCCCGTGCCGGCCGAGACCAGGTCGATCGGGCCCCAGGTGGTGTAGCCCAGCAGGTCGACGCCGTCCTCGGTCACCGCGTCGCGCATCGCGGCGATGTGCTGGCGCAGGTAATCGATACGGTAGTCGTCGTTGATGGAGCCGTCCTCCTCGACAACATCCTTGGCGCCCAGACCGTTCTCGACCACAAACAGAGGCTTCTGATAGCGGTCGTACAGGTCGTTGAGGGTAATGCGGAAGCCTAGCGGATCGATGGCCCAGCCCCACTGGCTCTGCTGCAGGTAGGGGTTCTTGGCACCGGCGAAGGCGTTGCCCTGGGTCTTCTCGACGTCGGGATTGTCAGCGCCCGCGGAGCAGCGGGTGCTGTAGTAGCTAAAGCTGATGAAGTCGACGGTGTTGTCGGCCAGGATCTCGCGGTCCTCGTCGGTCATGCCCACATCGATGCCCAGGCGCTCGAGCTTCTTGACGGCATAGGCCGGGTAATAGCCACGGCTCTGGACGTCGACGAAGAAGTAGTTGTCCTGGTTGTCGAGCTGGGCCTGGCGCACATCGCCCGGGCGACAGCTGTAGGGGTAGTAGGTGCCGGCAGCGAGCATGCAGCCAATCTTGACCTCGGGGTCGATCTCGTGGGCGATCTTGGTGGCCCAAGCGCTGGCGACGAGCTCGTTGTGGGCGGCCAGATACTCGACGGCCTCCCTGTTCTCGCCCTCCTCAAAAACCAGGCCGGCACCCATAAACGGCAGGTGCAGGATCATGTTGATCTCGTTAAAGGTGAGCCAATACTTCACCAGGCCCTTGTAGCGGGTGAAGATCGTAGTCGCAAGGTTCTTGTAGAAGTCGATGAGCTTGCGGTTGCGCCAGCCGCCGTACTCCTTGATGAGGTGGATCGGGCAGTCAAAGTGCGTGATGGTCACGAGCGGCTCGATGCCGTGCTTCTGGCACTCGCGGAACACGTCCTCGTAGAAGGCCAAGCCGGCCTCGTTGGGCTCGGTCTCGTCACCGTTGGGGAAGATGCGGGTCCAGGCCAGGCTCATGCGGAAGGTCTTAAAGCCCATCTCGGCAAAGAGGGCGATGTCCTCCTTGTAGTGATGGTAAAAATCGATGCCGGTCTGCGCGGGATAGTAGTAGCCGTCCTCGAAGTCGAGCATCTTGCGCTGGCCGGAGACCACCGCGTAGCGCTCGGAGCCGTGCGGGGCCACGTCCACGTTGGCCAGGCCGCGGCCGTCCACGTTGTAGGCGCCCTCGCACTGGTTGGCAGCCGTCGCGCCGCCCCACAGGAAGTCTTTACGGAAAGCCATACATCGATCCTTTCACACGCTGTTTGTCATAGGCTCAGTATCTCTATAAACGGCACGTCGCTCAACGGCAACGGCGCAGGTCGACACTTCTTTTCGCTCCCGCATATCGGCAGACGGTGCGCTCCTGACACTTTTTGATACCTCGCGTGCACGAAAAAGCACCCGCCCACACGCCGCGAACGTCAAGTGAGTAGACTTTTTGGCAAAACTCAACCAGACCCGCCTTTGACGCCATCAAAACCGCAGGTAGCTTACCTGGCATGTTCCGGCGTGGTCAGACTAAGCCAAAAAGTCTACTCACTTGCAAAAAAGGGCGCCTCCACAACAGCGAAGGCGCCCTCGGGTGGCAGACCATTTGACTGAATAGGAAAAAAAGGAAAAAATAGGAAAAAAAGGAAAGGAGACTTATGACTGAAACCATCTTCTCCCCTTCATTTGGAAATCGCCCATCCTATCTCGTTGGGCGAGGAAATGTAATTTCAACATTCATCTCCGGCCTTGAACAGGAGCCGGGCAATCGAGACCGCGCCATGCTCATGCTCGGCCAGCGAGGAAGCGGCAAGACGGTTCTCCTGTGGGAGCTCGCCGATCGCGCTCGCAAGCTTGGCTTCGTCGTCGCCACGCCCACCGTTGCCTCCGAGGACATGCTCGAGCGCATTGTTGAAAAAATCCAAGAGGCGGGCGAGCCCTATGCCAACAAACGCCATCTCCCTAAACTCACGGGCGGCAGCCTGAGCGTCTTCGGTTTCTCAGCCGGCCTTGAGTTCACGCGCGATGTGCAGGAAACCAAGAGCTTCCAGTTCAAGCTCACGCAACTAGCGCGCAAACTAACCGAGCAAGGACATGGCATCCTCATCCTCATCGATGAGCTCCAGGCCAATTCGCCCGAGATCAGACAACTCGTCACCGCTTATCAAGAACTCGTCGGCGAGAGACTCAACGTCGCACTCGTTATGGCGGGCCTTCCGGGAGCGGTCTCGGCGACGCTCAATGACCGCGTGCTGACGTTTCTCAACCGCGCTCGCAAAGTCACACTCGAACCGCTTTCAGTCGGAGACGTCGACACCTATTACCAGCGGGCTTTCGAAGAACTCGACCTTGATATCCCAAGCGATCTTCGACTAGATGCCGCTCGCGCAACCCAGGGCTCGCCCTACATGTTGCAGCTCATCGGTTACAACATCGCCAATCGTTGCCAGGCAGGAGAACGCGCAACACGAGAGCTAGTCGACGGAGCCATCGAGGCGTCAAAGGTCGATTTCGAAAACGATGTGTGCGAGACGACGCTCGCCGCGCTCTCGGACCAAGACGTTGCGTTTCTTGCCGCAATGGCGGATGACGAAGACACCGTGTCGCGCATTTCTGATGTAGCCGAGCGCATGTCGGTCACACCCGACTACGCACAAAAGTATCGCCGGCGCCTTATCGACGCCGGCGTAATCGAACAGGCCCGCCGCGGGTACGTGCGCTTCGCTGTTCCTTATATGGCTGACTACCTGCGCAGTCAGCTGTAGGAAAACCACCACGAAGGGGCACAGGCACCTTTGTGGTGGTTTTGACCGGTTTGTCTCGGTCTGTAACAGTTAGACCGTCAAAACCGAGCCTGGTGTTACAGATTGAGATTTTCGGGCAGCCCCCTGCAGTTTGTCTCGTTCTGTAACAGGTAGAGACGATTTTGGCTGCTAGATGTTACAGGATTGAGACGAAGCGCTAGTCGCAGGTGATGTCGAGGTTTTTGCCGGTTAGGCCTACGTAGCCGCCCTCGGCTGCTTTGGGACTATCGGCGTGGCAGAGGACCCACTTGTCGGCCTTCCAGTAGCAGTAGCTGTCGCCGGCGGCGGACATGTTGGCAGCGGCCTCGGGACGCGGACCATTGGTGCCGGCGGGCAGCGCTACCATTACCTGGAAGCCACCGTCGTCGACCATGCACGGCGTGTAGTGCAGCGTCGTGGCGTAGACCTCGACGAGCGTGCCGGCCGGCGCGCGGAAGGCCTTGACCTGCGCGGTATCGAGCTTGCCGTCGACGATCTGCTCGCGCTTGGCCAGCAGCAGGATAAAATCGCGGGCGCCCAGGTTGAACTCGCTGGCGCGGTGATACTCCAGGCAGTTGAGCTTCGTGTTACGGCCGTTGCACCAGCCCAGCTGGAAGGGGCGGCCGCCGTACATGAGCAGACCGAGCGTGTCGGCACCTTCGACCTGTTCCAGCTCGGGCGCGGAGGCCACATACTTGCTACCCTCGGGAATGGGCGTGGCGGAAAGTGCCTCGACAAGCGGAGCTGTCAGGCTGGAGGGTACGTCGTCCCACACGCGGCCGTAGGACTTGAACTCGGGATCGGTAACAGAGTAGATATGCATGTTCGCTCCTGTTCGTAAATGTGACTATATAAACATTCTAGAACATTAGCCGTCTTTTGATGGAGTCAATACCACAAACAACACGCACCAGAGTCACATGGGCAAAAGGGCGGCGTGTATTTTACTTAGCCGAGATAGCCCTTAAGGAACTCAATGACACCCGAGCACCAGTGATCAGTTTCCGGCGCATGAGGTTTCATTAACGCATGTCCTCCTTCTGGATACACAATCTCCTCGTGGTGCACCCCAGCCGCATCCAGTGCGTCAACCATCTTTCCGAGATTGCCGGGCGATACGACATCATCGTCGGCGCATTGCCAAAGATATGTCGGCGGATACCGTTCCCACACATGTTGATCAATGCAGAAATCATCAATCGCATCGTGCCCAGCTCCACCGCACACCGAATCAAGAAATCTATGGTCTGACGCACATTCGGACTCATGAAGGTCAATCGGGGCGTAACACAGAACCAAAGCTTTTGGCGGCTCGCATCCGTAAGATGCAAACCCCTTGTTATCCGTCCCCCACTCGGCGGTCAAATGCGCGCCAGCGGAAAAACCGATAACCGCATATTTTTTGTCCACATTAAATCGCGTTGAATTCTCGAGGACAAAACGGACTGCGCGATTAAGGTCATCGATCGGACGCGGCATCAGCGGCTCGACCCTCACCCTGTATGACAACACAAACACGTTATAGCCCGCATCGTTGAGCTCGGGAGCAACGGGAAAACCTTCCATTTGGTGACAAACGCTCTGATAGCCCCCACCCGAAATCGCGATAACGAATGGCGCCCCCGGTCGCCCCGGAAAGAAAAACAGCTTTGCGTTGCGCCGGGTCGGATCGCGAATACAATCGGCTTCATCCCAAATATCGTATGCAACCTGCCTCCCGTCATCCGCAAGCTCAACAATCCGATTCAACCCGCGCAGAACACGAGCAACTTCATACGGATTAGTGTCGGAATTCAAATGGGCCGCGATGGGCTTATTCCACATGCGCTCCCAAGTTGAAGGTCGGCAAAGCATGAGATGCTCACCGAACCCAGCGAACTCAGGAAGAAGTGCGATTTCTCCAAATGTCATATCGGCAGTAATTGTCATAACCAGTCACTCCAAAAACGAGGTGGGCTCGCGCAGATCAATCGCAAGCCCACCATATGCAATCTGCCGCGGGGTTTTCAGCAGCTTACATTCCGAATAATTGTCTATTCCGCCGACGTGTCTGCATCAGGGCGATACATGATGTAGACGAGGACGAAGGTAAGAATAAAACCAACGACATTGCAAAGGATCGCACCAATAAGGCTGCTCATATCACCGGAAGGATTCATGTAGCCGGGGAAGCTGAAAATACCACTCGACGTCATAACGAACGTGCGGGTATTGAAGATAGCCGGGATAACAGCGCTAATTGCACCAGAAATCATGGAAGCGACGATGATCTTCTTGTGCTCCAAAACTATGCCGTACAGGGCAGGTTCTGTAATTCCGCACAGGCTCGTAATGGCACAGCTGAATCCAAGGCTCTTTTCGCTCGGATCCTTCGAGCGGAAAGCAAACGCCAAGCAAGCGCCGACGACACCCATACTACCGCAAAGAAGTCCAAGGATAGGGTCGGAACCGACGGTCATAATATTGTTGATGGAGATCACAATGAGGGCCCAATGGAGTCCAAGAGGAATCATGACGAGGCCAAATATCGGTCCAAGAATAACGCCGCAAAGAATGGGGCTGAACTGATAGACCGCCAGTACGGCAGTCGCAAGCAAGGAGCTCGCCTGTTGGATAACCGGGCCAACCACAAGAAGCGAGATGGGGGCAGCAATAGCAACTGTCAGGAACGGAACGAGTGCAAATGCCAAAGCATCGGGAAGAACCGCACGCAGCCACTTATAAAGAACGGATGCGAACCAAGCCGCCACGATAGCGGGAAACACCGTCGAGGCATAGCTCACCATCGTGAACTTCATGCCGAACAAATCCAGCGCATCACCAGCTCCAGCTGCGGCAACAAAAGTCGGGTAAAGCAGGATTGCACCGAGCACCGCACCGATATATTGATCGATTCCAAAGAATTTGGCCGCAGACGATCCGACGAGAACGGGCAAGAAATACATGCTGGCGTTTCCCATGCCGTACAGCAGGGTATAAATTCCGCTCTCAGCGGAAACGACACCTGCCGTCGTCAGGATACTAAGGACGGCGTTTATCATTCCGCATGCAATCAAGGCGGGAAGAACGGGCATCATGATGCCGCTGATCAGCTTCATCAGCTTTCCCAGAAAACCTTTGGTCTCGCCTTCATCTGCCGCGGACTTCCCGGTGTCAACCCCGGTTTCCTTTGCAACGATTTCGTAGACCTTATCGACCTTGGGCCCCACAATCACTTGG
The DNA here is from genome assembly GCA_046995905.1 of Collinsella sp. Classification (GTDB taxonomy): domain Bacteria; phylum Actinomycetota; class Coriobacteriia; order Coriobacteriales; family Coriobacteriaceae; genus Collinsella. The sequence continues at coordinate 321,260 of JBKXET010000001.1, read as the reverse complement.
TATTGCCCTGCTGAATGGCGAATATCGATCACACCATCGATTGCCTTGACTTTTGCATCATCTACGATGCTTTCGTCCTTAAGATTGAACCTTAAACGAGTCATGCAGTGGGCTACAAATGTAACGTTTTCTGCACCGCCCACCATCTCGAGAATCTCGGCAGCGAGCTTGGTTGTATCTGCCATAAATACCATTTCTCCCATGTTGTGTTTTATATGTAACCATCGGCAAAGCGCGCGCCTTCGCCGACCAATTACCTAGCTTTCGATGCGATTCGATTGACATGCATCATCAGATAGAGTCTTTCTTCGTCTATAAGTTCTTGGCCCGTCAGCCGGCTGAGAACAGAAGCGATGTCATCGGCGCACGCCGATGCCACCGGATATTCATCTTTGAGCGAGAGATACATCTTGCGGTTGTCGCTTACGATACTTTCGCCAGAGTTCAACCTATTGAATAGGTACTGAAGGTGGGTTGCGAACCTTGCATAATCGAAGCCCTCCCGATCAACTTGAATACCAAGCCGTCTTTCAACAGCAATAGTTGATTCTTCGAGAACGCGATCGTAAACGTCCGTGCCAAACTCTTCAGCCAGCTCACATGAATCCGAATCGGCCATGTTATTGATAAACGCCATGGCAATTCCAACTGTCTCATGAGCGGGAAGCCTAACATTGAGACGTTTCCTGATTATTCGAAGCGCGTACTCGCCGATTTTGAATTCGACGGGATATTGTTGGCGAACATCAAAAGACAAGGGCATATGGACAACAATGTTTTGCTCCTTGCGCTTAATTGCATACGCGATATGGTCCGCAAGAATAAACGGCAAATTAGGGCTTACTTCATAGGGAAGCAGTCCTGTCGACATATCAATAACATCCGAGGTCAGCTCGAGAAGTTCATCCGAGACTTCATCAATGAGAGCGATGTAGCGGGAACTAACGTTATAGAACGTTCGTTGAATCTCCGAGAGCGGTAATTCATCGCCAACGTCCTTAAACCCCAGGCCACGCCCGAATGCCACCAGCTGCCTGCCATTTCCGTCGATGCAGAGGACAGCGCTGGTGTTAATTCGTTTAACGATTTCCATGTGTCCCCCTTAAACAAAACAAGGCTCCCGAAGCAGAATCCGACAATCAATGTCGACAGATGCTGCTTCAGGAGCCTTGCCTGAATATCACTCTGTTTGCCAGTTTAAGCGAAACACCGTAAATGACCTCGTGTAAACATTACTAAACAGTTAAACGGTCGATATCTCCATGTGAACGGTTTAGAAGCAGAAGGCAATCCTTACGCCTGCTGGTAGTGCAGGTGCTTCTCGTCGATATCGGCCAGGTCGCGGTCGAGGTAGCGGCGCGCGAGCCAGTTTGCCATGGGAAGGTTCTGGTCCAGGTAGTTGCCGCACTCCTCGGGAGCGGCACCGGGGACATCGCCCTCAAAGTCGGCGACGAACTCAAAGAGCTCGCGCACGAGCGGCAGGATCTCCTCGCTCGTCACCTCGCCAAACACGACCAGGTAAAAGCCCGTGCGGCAGCCCATGGGGCCAAAGTAGACAATACGGCTCGACCACTCGGCATGATTGCGCAGAAACGTCGCGCCCAGGTGCTCGATGGTGTGGCACTCGGCCGTGTTCATGACCGGTTCCTTGTTAGGCGTGGTCAGGCGCAGGTCAAAGGTGGTGACCGCGGTACCGGTCGCCGGATCGCGGTCGATGCGGCTCACGTACACGCCGGGCTCAAGCAGCAGATGATCGACAGAAAAGCTCGCAATGCGCTCCATGGTAGATCCTCTCGGTAGTCAATTTGGGACGGGGCTCTTTTAGCTGGTTGGAATGGTCGCACCAATCATACCAGTCAAAAAAGCCCCGTCCCAAATTAGCTACCTGGGACGGGGACCAATGAGTTTTTAATCCCCGTCCCAGAAAAATCATGCTAGGCGGTGTACGCGATCGTAGATTGTACGGCGTGGCGCCAGCCGGCGATCTTTTTGGCTCGCTCGTCGGCCGGCATCGAAGGCTCCACGATGCCGCGAGCACCGTACACGTCGACCACGTCGCGCGTGTACATGCCCAGCGCAATGCCGCAGGCCCAAGCCGCACCCAGGCCGCTCATCTCGTCGTTGCTCGCAATGCGGATGGGCGAGCCCACAAGATCGCTCTCAAACTGCATCAGGTACGCATCGCGCGTGGGGCCGCCGTCAACGCGAAGCTCGGCCAGCGCCGCGCCCGAATCCTCGACCATCGCATCGATCACGTCGAAGATCTGATAGGCAATCGACTCGTCGGCAGCCTTCACGAACTCCGCGCGACCCGTGGTGCGCGTCATGCCAAAGACACAGCCCTCGGCGTCGCTTGCCCAGTGCGGCGCGCCCAGACCGGTAAACGCCGGCACAAAGTAGACGCGGCTCGCCGGGTTGGCGGCATAGCACAGGTCGGTGACTTCCTCGGGGTTGTTGATGAGCTCCAGGTCGTCGCGCAGCCACGTCTTGACGGCGCCGGCGTAGCTCACGTTGCCCTCGAGCACGTACTCGGTCACGCCGTCCATGCGCCACGCAAGCGAGCTCGAAAGCCCGTGCGAGCTGGCGACAAACGCGTCACCGACGTTCATCATGACCGAGCTGCCGGTACCATACGTGGCCTTGGCCATGCCACGGCTGTGGCAGCCCTGTGCAAACAGGGCGGCATGGCTGTCGCCGAGCACGCCGTGAATGGGCACGGGCGCCGGCAAAAAACCGCCCAGGTCCGTCGTGCCGAACAGGCCGTCGGAATCGGTCACCTGCGGCAGGCAGGCCGGATCGATGCCAAAGGCCTCGCACACCGGCTCGCTCCAGCAGCCACGGCGCAGGTCGAAGAGCTGCGTGCGGCTGGCATTGGACCAGTCACAGCGAAACTCCGCGCCGCCCGTGAGCGTCCAGACCACCCAGGCATCGATGGTGCCCAGACACAGCTCACCCGACGCCGCGGCCTCGGCAGCCGCCGGAACGTTCGCGAGAATCCAAGCCATCTTGCCCGCCGGATAGTAGGGCGAGAGCACCAGGCCCGTTGTGTCACGCACCAGCTCTGCCACGCCTTCGCGCGCCGCAAGCTCGTCACACAGCTCGCGGGCGCGGGCACACTGCCACACCACGGCGTCGCACAGCGGCTCGCCCGTCGTGCGGTTCCAGGCAACGGTGGTCTCGCGCTGGTTGGAGATGCCAATACCAGCAATGTCGGCCGGATTGACCCCGGTCTCCTCCACCACGGCACGCGCCACGGCCAACACGTTGGCGGCGATCTCGACCGGATCATGGCTCACCCAGCCGGCATCATTGACAATCTGGCGATGCGAGCGGTCGGCACGATGAATCAGATGGCCGCCCTCGTCCACCAGCAGCGCCTTGGTGCCCTGCGTGGACTGATCGATTCCGATGATGTATTTGCTCATGTACTCTCCCATTCCTTCCGCCAAATCAAAGACAGCCTGGCGGACAAGGAGCGAGCGACCGCCAAGTGCCGCAGATTGCCGTGAAAGAGGAGCGCCGCGTACTTTGTGTACGCAAGCGACGGTTTGAACGGCAAGGTGCGGTGCTTGGCGGCCGCGCAGCGTCTGTGTCTACTAGTTGCCGAGGAACTCGGCAACGGTCTTGGCAATGCCTTCGCCGGTGAGGCCGTAGTGCGCAAAGACCTCGGGGCTCGTGCCGGTGATGACCGGCGCGTCGGGCAGGCTCAGGCACTTGACCGGACGCGGGCAATGCTCGCCCACGACCTGCGCGACCATGGAGCCCAAGCCGCCAAAGGGGCTGTGCTCCTCGACGGTCACGACGGCGCGCGTGGCACCAGCGGCCTCGATCACGGCCTCGGCATCGAGCGGCTTGACGCAGTACATGTCGAGCACGGTGGCGGAGATGCCCTGCTCGGCGAGCAGATCGGCGGCGTCCACGGCATGGCGGACCATCTCACCGGTGGCGACAATCGTCACATCGGTGCCGCGACGCACCCAGGTGGCACGATCCATCTGGAACGGGCACTCGTCCTCGGTATACACGTCCTCGACCGGGTTGCGGCCCACGCGGATATAGGCCGGCTTGTTGTCGGCAACCAGGGCGCGCACAAGCTCGGCAGTCTGAAAACGATCGCTCGGCAGATACACGCGCATGTTCGGGATAGCGCTCATGGCGGCGATATCCTGCGCGGAGTGATGGCTCATGCCCAGAGCGCCGTAGGACACGCCGCCCGAGATGCCGATGAGCTTGACGTTGGTGTTGGAGTACGAGACATCGACCTTGCACTGCTCATACGAGCGCGTGGTCACAAAGGACGCCGGCGAGGCGGCCCAGGCCTTCTTGCCGCACGAAGCCATGCCGGCGGCGATACTCACCAGGTCCTGCTCGGCGATGCCGACCTCGACGGACTGCTGGGGGTACTGATCGAAGAACGGCGTGAGCGATGCGGAGCCGCGGGAGTCGGAGCACAGGACGACGATGTCCTTATCGGTCTCGGCGGCCTCGAGCAGCGTGTCGCAGATAACCTTGCGGTTGGCGATCTTGTTAGCCATTGATGGCCTCCTTATGGGCAGCGAAATCGGCGATGATCTGGGCATATTCCTCATCGTTGGGCAGGTGGTGATGCCAGCCGGCCTTGTCCTCCATGACGGGCGAGCCGTAGCCCTTCACCGTGTTGAGGATGATGACCGTGGGCTTTCCGCTGGTCTCGGCCGCAAGCGTCAGCGCAGCGTCGATGGCCTGGACGTCGTTGCCCGGAATGGAGAGCACGTTCCAGCCGAAGGCGGCCCAGCGCTCCTCCTGCGAATCCTGCTTCATGACGTCCTCGGTGCTGCCGCTGATCTGCAGGCGGTTGCGGTCCACGAGCGCGCACAAGTTATCGAGCTGGTAGTTGCCGCCGCTCATGGCGCCTTCCCAGACCGAGCCCTCGGCAAGCTCGCCGTCGCCCATGATGGTGTAGACGCGGTAGTCGCGGCCGTCCATCTTGCCTGCAAGCGCCATGCCGACGGCCACGGGCAGGCCATGGCCCAGCGAACCGGAGTTCATCTCGATGCCCTTGAGCTTGTTGTTGGGGTGGCCGATGTAGGGGCTGCCGAACTTGGAGAAGCGGGCCTTGACGTCGTCGAGGTCCAGATAGCCCTCGTGGCACAGCACCGCGTAGTAGGCCTCCATGGCGTGGCCCTTGGAGAGCACAAAGCGGTCGCGGTTGGGATCGTCGACGGTCTCGGGCGAAATGTTAAGGTGGTTGGCGTAGAGGGTCATGAGGGCGTCGATCACCGACATGTCGCCGCCGATGTGGCCGCCGGCGCCGGCCATGATGATGTCGACGCAATCGCGGCGGAGGTCCCAGCGCAGGGACTCAAGCTCTTCGATAGTTGCCATTTCTACTCTCCTCGCAGGTAGGCTTTGACGTCTTCTTCGATGGGGTCGTACAGGTCGGGCTGGATGCCGATGTACTTGCATGCCTCGTAGAGCACCGGCACCACGTTGGCGTGGATGGCCACGCAGTGGTGGATGTAGGGGCCCTCGACGATCTTTGCCTCGAGGCGCTTGAGGTTCTCGACCTCGACCCACAGGTAGGTGCCCATACCGGCCGGGCCGTCGATGCCGCGGGCATTGCCCAGCAGCAGCGAGTACTCGCCGTTGTCGCCGTCAAAGCGGGCAAGGGTGAGGTCGCCGTGCTTGGCCTCGGCCGTCAGCGCGCCGGGGTGATCGAAGGCCAGCGGATAGGTGAGCTTGGGCTTGACGGCCGCGCAGCTGCAGGGCCAGGGGCCGCAGTGCTGCAACAGCTCGCCGTTCTCGTTGTCGGGATGGCGGACGGTCCAGTCGGCGAACATGCCGCGGTGACGGCCAAGATCGGCGGCCTCGACCATGAGCGCGGTGATGGCGCCGTGGATGTCGGTCTCGCAGACGACGGGGATACCCATCTCGTTGAGGATGGCGTTGGCGGCGCAGGGCATAATGCCCAGCTCGTCCTGCAGGGCGTTCCAGCACTGGATGGCGCCGGCGTTGCAGCCGTACTTCTCGACCAGGCGCTTCATAGCGATGGCGAGCCCTGCGACCGCGGGGACCTTGTCCTCGGGTATGCAGATCTCAAAGCTGTGGCGAATGTGGTCGAGCATGGCGGCCATGGCCTGCTCGTCGGCCTGAGCGTCGCGCACAGCCTGAACAAGTTCGGTCATGGGGATGGGCGAAAGCTGAATATTGAACTTCTCGAGCAGCTCGCCCTCGTTGCACATGGTGGACCAGAAGTCGAACGGACGGGTCGCCATCTGCAGGATGCGCGTGTGCTTGAAGGTCTTGGCCACGTTGCACACGGCCAAAAAGTCCCAGACGCCGCGCTCGAACTCGGGATCGGTCAGGCGGCAGTTGGTCATATAGGTAAAGGGAACCTGGAAGCGGCGCAGAACCTTGCCGGTGGCGAACAGGCCGCACTGGCTATCGCGCAGGCGGGTGCCGTCGGGCTCGGGACGCTCATCGCGCGGGCCCCACAGCAGCACAGGCAGACCGAGCTCGCGGGCAAGGCGGGCGCAAACGTACTCGGTACCAAAGTTGGCGTGGCACAGCATGATGCCGTCGACGCCCTCGGCGCGGAACTTCTTGACGATAGGCTCGATATGGCTGTCGTCAAAGAGCAGGCCCTCGTCGTTAATGTCGTCGATGTCCACGATGTCGACACCGATCTCGCGCAGGCGATCAGCCGTCAGGCCGCGATACTTAAGCGCGTCCGGCGCGCTAAAGATGCTGCGGCGCGTGGGCACAAAACCGAGCTTGATCTTATCCATGTACGTCCTCCCCTAGTTACATGTTCAGTAAACAGACGCGTGTTTCGTTTTGTTCTGTTTACTAAATGTTTTACTCTTTTGTTTAGAAGTGTAACGCGAAATACCCGTAAACGGTAGAGAAATCAGCCTAAACGGTATGTAAACAAACTGAACATATAAGGGGAACAAAAAGAGGGCCCCGAAGGACCCTCTCTATCCGCGCATGTATGTAAACGAATCAACACCGCCCTGTTACCGCGAGTACACCGCCCACGGTGATAACCTGGCGGCAAAGTCCGTGGCTACGCGCCCATCTTGCGATAGACGTCCACGAACTCCTTGGCAAGGATGCCAAAGCCCTCGGCGCTCATCAGCTGATCCTCGGCATGGACGACCAAAAGATCGATGCTCAGGTCCTCGCCGGCGGCAGTCTGCTGGACAAGGCCACCGTGAGCAGCGTGGCCCTCGGCATAGTGCTGCTGGCCTTCCGCGATCTTTGCCTCGGCCTCTTCGAACTTGCCGTCACGAGCTAGATGAATCGCATCGATATAGCAGCTGCGCGCGCAACCGACACCTGCAATGATCTGAAAACTCTGAAGTTGAATCTCTTCTGACGTCATACTTACAGCCCCATCAGTTCTTTTGCCTGGGCCAGAGCCTTGACGCCGTCCATCATGCCGTAGGTGGTCATGGGGATTACGCCGACCGGAACCTCGGGGCATGCGGCGCAGACCTCATCCTTGGCATAGCCAACCTGCGGCCCAAGCAGAATGCAGTCGGCATTGCGGCCAATGGTGGCAGCCTCGTTGACGGCGTGAGCGGAGACCTCGCACTCCAGGCCCTCGGCGTCGGCGGCCTTCTTGATGTTCTTCATGATGATGCTCGTGGACATGCCGCCAGCGCACATAAGAACGATGTTTTTCATTGCAGTTCCTTTCCTGTAACCCCTCACAGGGACCTATATGATTCGAAGATCAACGTAATCGACCGAGCCTGCGAACTTATAGCCAATGTCTTACTCGGCAGAAGCCTTTGCAGCGGCCTCGGCCTCGAGGGCCTCCTTGTCGGCCATCTTGACAAACGGGATGAACAGCAGGGCGACGGCGAGAATCGCAATACAAACGATGGCAACCAGGCCGAGACCACCGACAAAGAAGTCGGTGATGGGCAGCGGCACTACAAACGGCATGCTGATCGTCGGATTAAACGCGTTGCCAAATCCCAGCAGCAGACCAATGGCGGCAACGGCGCATGCGACCGGTTTGAGCAGGATGTAGGGGATGAACATATAGGGGTTCATGGCAATGGGCGTACCAAAGATAATGGGCTCGGAGATGTTGAAGATGGCGGGCACCAGAGCAACCTTGGAAAGCGTCTTGTAGCGCTCGGACTTAGCCGTGAGCAGCGCAAGCTCCATACCCAAGGCGTCGACAGAGCCCACGGAGAACAGCACGATGAACGCCAGATACGGAAGCGGCTCACCGGCAAGGTATGCCTCGATGTTGGCAAGACCACAGGCTTGGATGACCGGCATGTACACGCCCATCAGGACACTGGGGTGAATACCAAAGAAGAACAGCAGATTGCACAGCACAAAGTAAGCGACAACTGCCCGCGCGCTCGAGCCAAGGAACATAACGGGCACCGCGACGGTGGAGTTGATGAGATTGAAGACATCGCCATAGCTCGTCAGGCCCATACCCCACTTAAGCAGCGCGGCCGTGGTGAAGATAACGATGGCGCAGAACATCGGAGATAGCGAATCGTTAACGAACTGAGGGACGGAATCGGGCATGGGGATGGCGATATGCTTCATAAGGAAGTTAAGCGCCTTCGGCACGATCAACGCCACGAGCAGCGCAACGAACAGGCCCGAGCTGCCCAGATAACGGGTCGCGATAAACGTCGAGCCGTCCTCGGCATGACCAAGAGGAATCAGCAGGAGCAAAACGCCAATAGCCGCAACCGTCGACGTAAGGCCTTTGTTCCCGAGCACCTTGCCGTAGGAGTACGAGACCGAGGCGCACATGTAGATGGCGCCGAGGTTCATGGTAACGACCAGTACGTCGGTAATCGTCGCCGACATGCCGGTGCTGGTAAGGAACGCCTGCAACGGCGGGATCGGCAGCCCGTTGATAATGGAGAGCAGCGCCACGCCCAGCGTAACGGGCATGGTCGCCATCATGCCGGACATAAGGCCCTTTACGACCTTAAAGCTACTCACTTTGTGGGCAATGGGACCCACGTGCTTCTCGAGGAAGCCCTGCATCGAATCGAGAACGCTCATTTTTGTGTTCACTGATCCTCTCTAAACGATTCATCTAGCTGTCAAACGAGAAATTGCGGCCGACTCTTTCCCGCCTATGACCAATGGAAATATGGTTACGCCTTGAGCTCGAGGACGAGGAGCCAATCCCCAACCCCGGGTTTGTCAGGCAGAATGATGCTGCCCGTGACGGCAAGGGCGTCCTCGCCGTCACGGTATGCGCCCGTGCGAGGGTTAAACCATCGGCTTGCATAGGCAGCGCCCGTCGGCACGCCCTCGATAGCAAGCTTTTGGCGCACGGTATCGCCAAAGTACGCGACGATGCGCGAAAGGTCTCGGTTGGCGGTTGCCAGCGGAGCCTTGTTGGCAAACAGGTTGCCCGCATCGGTCGTTTCGTAGGGAGCAAGCTCCCAGAAGTGATTGTCTTCGTAGAAGGAGCGCATGTAGCCCATCTGGACCGCACCTTCTCCGTCTACCGCCTGGGCCCAAGTAATGCCAAAGCGGTTGAAGATCGCCATAAAGGGGTCGAGCTCCTCAGGGCTTTCCCACACGTTGTCCCAGATTCCCTGGGCTCCGTAGGTATAGCCGGCGCCGCCGGCCTGCATGCAGATATACGCCACACGGCGCAGCATGTCTGCGGTGCACAGGCGCGTACCCATCTCCTCGAGCGTCGAGCAAAACTCGTAGAGCGCCTCGCCCTCAACGAAGGGCTTGTCGTCATGAGCTGCCAGATAGTCAAAGTAGTCGCTTGCCTTGATTATGTAATCGCCGTGACCGGCTTGGTTGAGCGTAAAGTCCATCCAGGGCTCATCCTGGTAGTAATCGGCAAAGGGGCGCTCGTTGGTATAGTGCGCTGTCGCCAGATGACCATAGCCGTCGCGTGCCTCAATCTCCAAGGCGACCTCACGCCAGCTGTCAATCATGGCGGCTCGACCTTCTTTGCGGTATCCGGCAACCTCGCCGGCAAGCGTCCACACCATCGGATATGCACCATAGCGCGCCACCAGGTAGCGGGCGAGGTGCTTTTGGTGTTCCACGGCATGCTCGCCGAGAATGGCAAACGCCCACGCTTGCCCAAGCGCATTGACTAAGCCCGCATCGGCGATATAGGCCATACGGCGGTCGAGCTCCCGCTGGTAGAAGGCCACATTAGGCACGTCTTCCACACCCTTGGCCATGCCACCGTCAATCCAATAGCGATCACCTGCGCCCATGTCAGAGCGCAGGTTGGTCTGATAGACGGTAAAGCCCTGCTTGGCACGTAGGTCGACCATGCCGCGAAATTGGCTCGTCATGCCGGGATGGTTCGACGTATCCCAGCTCTCGCGGTAGGCAAACTCCCAATGGGTATCGCCCAGCCAAAAGAACGGCGTACCATCTGAATAGGCAAACATGCGCGAATCGTCTGCAACGCGGATAAAACCGTGGCGATACAGATCGAGGTCGCCCGCGTACGGCACGGCCTCGACGCGGCCCGTGCAGCCATTAAGACCGGTCTGCTCGGGAGCCTCGATAACATAGTTCCAGGCACCCAGCTCGGTCGGGGCAAACGACACGCAGTAGGTACGCCCACCATCCCAGTAGGCCTCGCGGCGAATTACCCTGCCACTCGGGCCGGTGAACTCCGCCCAAATCTCAACGTCTAAAAACGGGTTATCGAACGAACAGGCGCTCTCAAACGTCAGTACAACCGGGCGCCAAATCTCGGCAACAGCGTCCTTGTTCAACGTCATATCCATTGCAGACCCCTCTCCGGTCTTAGTCCTGCTAGTTCAGTCCTCGCTCACGAGCGGATGTCATGGCAAAGTCAACGATCGCTTGGGCATCCTCGGCACAAATAAAACCTTGTGACACCTCGATCGCCGTATCGCGCTCACACAGAGCGCGATAGTTTTCGAGCGACCCGTACAGCTCTTTGAGCATCGATGCCGAGAACGACTCCATGTGGCCAAACAGCCCGTCCTTATCGCTCGTCTTATCGACCGTGCCCTGCCCCGGCTCCACCAAGCTCGTGTTGGAGTAGCGGGCAAACGGATGCTCGAGCAGGCAGGTGCGAAGTCCGCCCTTGGTATTTCCCAGGGCATCCTTTACGTTCTCGCCGCTCGCGTCCAGCTCAATGCGTGGACAGGTTGCCGGAGCCGCACCCGTACGGACCCAGCGGAACAGGTTGCGGAATGCAGCATGGAACAGATACTGCGACGGATAGGCGTTTGCCTCGGCATGCTTACCGACATACACCGGCAGATGGTCGATATGCTTGAGATCCTCGTCGTCTTGGTAATAGTCGACGTAACTCCACTGCGTATCGTGGGAAGCACCCGTCACCTCGTACAGCCGGTACTTAAAATCGGGATCGTCGCTATCGGGCATAAGCGTGCGCCAACTCTCAAAGCGACCGTTCTCGCTTTCGGTCTGAAGGGCGATAAACGGCTCCTCGACGTGCTCCACACGCAGTAGATGGTGTGCGTATTCCCGGCAGCATTCATACTGGTTGACAGGAATGCACATCGAATGGATGCCGCCGCCAGACAGGTATCCGTCAAACACGCGGCCGTCACGGCGCACCTCCTCGCGATAGGCAAAACTGTTAAGGTAGCGGAACAGATAGGCGCCGGACTGAGACCATCCTGTAAGGCAAATTGCCTGGCGAGGATAGTCGCGGATCGGGTTAAGGTCGGAGTCCCCGCGCAAGAGCCACGCAAGATCGGTCAGCATATCCCAAAACAGGCCAGTCTCATAGGAGATGTCCATGTCGGGAAGCGCGCCGTCGCGTTCGAGCTGTTCCGGGTCAAAGTCAAAGGGCCGCTCGGGAGTTGGGTTTGCCCAGCTCATGAAGGCATAGCGATCGGGATTGAATTCCTTGAGCTTAGCGATGGTGTTGGGCTTGCTGGTAATGCCCACATAGATATCGCCAGAGCGCACAAACTCGCCGTGACCCAGAATCCACATGCGCTCGATTTCCATAAACGAGGTGGGATTGATGATCTCCACGACCACATTGCCACTCGCTTGCGCCGGATTTTTCGGAGCACGAACAACGATCCGATTGGAATAAGGGGCGTCGGCAGTCATGACCTCCACGCCGCCGTCTTCGTCGGCGGTGCGATAAACGTTGGCGGTACCGTCAACGCGATACTCGCGCTCGACGTAATCCTTTGCGCTCAGATGACAGTAGCGCTCGGCACTCGAAAACGGATAGCTCTCATCCGTAATGGGCATTTCAAAAATACCGCTGATCATCTCGTCCCCCTTGCTGTTGCGTTTGCTGAGACAGACTCTACTGGGGACGCTACTTAACTTCTATTGATTCTTAAGTTGACTTACTAAAAAATTAGCTTAATAAACAGCCTGGTGTTAAGCTCATGGTAAGTTCACAAACGTTAGGAACCACCATGGCCGTTACTGCAAAACAAATCGCTGACCAGCTGGGAATTTCGGCAGCGGCCGTTTCCCTTGCACTTAACAATCGACGCGGCGTAAGCGAAAAAACACGGCAGCTGGTACTTAGTACCGCCGAAGCTCTAGGTTACGACTTTAGCAAGATTAAGTTCGAGCGCCAAAAGAGCGGAACCGTTGCCTTGGTTGCCTTTAACCGGCGCCGCATCTTTGCGCGCCCCTTCTTCGCCGATATGCTCGCCGGAGTCGAGGGCGCTCTTAGACACGCGGGATTCTCGTTTTCGCTGGTGAACTACTCACCGTTCGAAAACACTCAGCAACAGATCGCCGACATCGCCGAAGCGCAATATGATGGTGTCATCATCCTTGCAACTGAGATGTTCGAATCGGATTTTATGCCGTTTGCATCGCTGGACTGCCCTCTGCTGCTGTTGGACTCATGCATGAGCGCTGGGGTCGATACGGTCAAGATCGACAACGCCGCCAGCATGATGCTAGCCGTGCAGTACCTGCATTCGAAGTATGGATCTGTCCCCGGGCTGTTAACGACGCCCGTTACCGTGAGCAACTTCACCGAACGACGCTTCGCCTACGAACACGCCATCGGTCAGCTATCGGGCTCGGAAAAGTGCGGCATCATCCACGAACTCGCCGTCGCTCCAGATGAAGCATACGCCGATATGCTCGACATTATTGATTCGGGCGAACCCCTCGCCCAAAACTACGTCGCTGTCTTTGACGATATAGCTATTGGGGCCATGAAAGCCTTTATCGAGCGTGGTTATCGCGTGCCCGATGACGTACGCATCGTCGGCTTCGACAACAACGCCGGCGGAACCTACGTGCAGCCACAACTGACCACGCTCAATGTTCCTTCGGAGTATATGGGCGCCGTCGCCGCACGGCGCCTCGTCGAGGTTATCGACGAGGCCGAGCACCACCCGCTCAAGATCGAGCTGGGGGCATCGCTCATCAAGCGCCGTTCTGCCTAGAGCTCGCGCACGCTCTGGCGCTCGACAAAATAGGTCGAGACGGCCGTTTTGCAGGTATAGCTCTTGGGATTGCGGATGTTGCCCACCAGACGGCGCACCGCGATCTCGCCCACCTCGTGCTTGGGAACATGCACCGTGGTGAGTGGCGGGTTGGAGAAGGCGCCCACGGAAAGATCGTCGAAGCCAATCATCGAGACATCCTCGGGCACGCGAATACCGTGCTCGTTGAACGCGCGCATGGCGCCCACGGCGAGCACGTCGTTCTCGGCAAAGAAAGCCGTCGGCAGATCGTCGCGCGAGACGTTGTCGAGCCACACGCCCATGTCGTGATAAGCGCCCTCGAGCGTGGTACCCAGCGTGACGTGCCATGCCGGGTTGGCCTCAAGATCCGCGTCCTCAAGCGCTTGGCGATAGCCGCGCTCGCGGTCCTTAAAGTTGCGGATCCGAAGGTCGCCCGCCAGATAGCCGATTTGCCTGTGGCCTTTCTCGATAAGGTAATCCACGGCACGCAGCACCGAATCGGTGTTGGCGATGACTACGGCATCGAAGTACTGGCGATCGCTCCAGCCGTCGAGCACAATCAGGTGGGCGGCAGCGTCGGCGAACAGGGCGTAGTCCTCCTCGCCCAGCTCGGTACCCATCAGCACGATGGCGGCCGACGGGTCGGCGATCAGGCCCTCGACCTGCGGGCGCACGGCGTCCAGGTCGCTAAAGTCGAGCGAGACAAAGCTCGTGCTCATGCCGTGGCGACGCGCCTGGCGCTCCACGCCCTCGATGACCGCGGGATGGAAGGTGCTCTCGTCCAGGATGGTGCCCGTCTTGCGCGCAAGCACAAACTGGATGCTCTCGAGCTGCGTCGACTGCTGATAGCCAAGCGACTGCGCGCACTCCAGGATGACCTTGGCGGTCTCCTCGCTCACGCTGCGCTTGCGGGTGAGCGCGTTGGACACGGTTGCGGGCGAAAAGCCGGTAATGCGGCTGATCTCGCGGACGCTTGCTTTAGCCATCGTTCCCCCTAGCATCGGTCGCGGCCGAGCATCGTGGCTTGACCGCCCCGTGGCTCGGCAACTAAACGACCGCAAATTCAATCTAAACAGAATAGTAAATGTTTATTAGCTAGTTTAGCCTGTTGTCAAGCGAAGTGGCACGACTATTCCCCCAACGGGCGCATTTGTCCATCTTAACGTTATTACGCAAGGTCTTCGCCATTGCTTGCTATTACGCGTCGGTACCATTCGAAGCTTTTCTTTTTACGTCTCTCAAACGAGCCCGCACCGCTATCGTCTCGATCGACATAGATAAACCCGTAGCGCTTACGCATCTGTCCTGTGGCGACCGAAACCAAATCGATCGGGCCCCAACAGGTATATCCCATGAGTTCCACCCCGTCGAGCTCGACGGTCTCCCTCATCGCCTCGATGTGGGCCCGCAGGTATTCAACTCGATAGTCGTCTTCTATTTCACCCGAATCTTCCGGCACATCAGGAGCACCCAAACCGTTTTCGACGATGAACAGCGGCTTTTGATAGCGATCCCAGATTTCATTCATGGTGACGCGCAGCCCTTTGGGGTCGATAAACCTCCCCCAAGGCTCCTGTTTTAGATACGGATTAGGCGCCGAGCGAAGAAGGTTCGAATCGAACTGACCTTCCGCATGCGCTTTTGCGACGCGCGTCGAGTAATACGAAAACGAGACGAAATCGACCAGGTTTGCAGCCAGTACTTCGCGGTCATCATCCCGATAGGGCACCTCAAAACCATGGCGGGCGTATTCCTTGAGAACATAGCTCGGGTACGCACCGCGCACCTGGACGTCGGTAAACATGTAATGGCTGCGATTCTCAGCCTGCGCAGCCAGCACATCGTCCGGATCACATGTAGCCGGATAGAAGACACCTGCGTTGAGCATGCAACCGATCTTCGCCCCAGGGCACAGTTCATGACACGCCCCGACCGCACGGGCGCTCGCAACCAATACATGGTGCACGGCCGTGTGAACCGTTGCATAGCGATTCTCCCCTTGCTCGAAGATGATCCCCGCCGCCATAAAGCACGCCTGCGTCATGATGTTGATCTCGTTAAAGGTCAGCCAATAATTGACCAATCCCCGATAGCGCTCGAACACGGTACGCGAATATCGCTCGAACAGGTCGACCAACCTGCGATCGCGCCATCCGCCATACGCATCGACGAGATGCATGGGGACATCATAGTGGTTGAGCGTCACCAAAGGCTCAATGTCATGCGCGCGACACGTCCTAAAAACATCCTCGTAAAAGGCAAGGCCTTCTTCATTGGGCTCGGCTTCGTCTCCTTTGGGAAAAATGCGGCTCCAGGCGATTGATAAGCGCAGGCATTTAAAACCCATCTGGGCAAACAGTTCAATATCCTGCTTGTACCTATGGTAAAAATCAATGCCCTTGCGAGCGGGATAGAAGCTGTCGGGTGCCAACGCACGCGGATCAAGGTCTCCCCGCATGACATCCATGCGTTGATCGCCAAACGGCAGCATGTCGGAATTGGCTAAACCGCGACCGCCTTCGTTCCATCCTCCCTCGCACTGGTTTGCAGCCAGAGCCCCGCCCCATAAAAAATCTTCTCTAAACATTATGGTGTCGTCCTTTCTATCAAATTCCCGGCCCACACTGTCGAACGCAACGGACTCGGCAAGTGCCGCGCAACAGCACAGTACCGTTGCGCGGCCAAGGGGTCGGACCGCGCAACGGCTGGGGAGCATATTTGTGTAGTAGCCTCTTATGCCTCGACGGATTCAACGGCCTCAGAATCGCCGCTCTTGGACTTCAACGGCATCTTCTCCTGTCCTTCAAATCCAAAAATCATCGCCAACGCAAACGTCACGGCACCGCCAGCAAGACACCCGATGGTGCCAGGGATGATATCCTGAGCAAACATGAGCACGTTCATCCATGGGAAACCAACGCCAGTGAAGATATAGACGTTGGCATGAAGAAGGCTTACCAGCAGACCACCGACAGCACCACCAATCATGTTCCAGGCAAGAGCCTTCTTGTCGCGAAACAGGATGCCGTAGATGATGGGCTCACTCACGCGACCGAAGGCATAGGTGATGAACAAGTTCCAGCCCGTGGCTCGACTCTCCTTGTCCTTAGCGCGCAGGCCATAGGCGAGCGCGATGGCAAGCGTGGTGTAGGCTACAACCGCGGTGCCGGGGTATAAGATGGCGTCGTAACCGTTCTGGAGCGCGGCGGGCAATATGGCGGTATAGATCGGCACGTGCATGCCGGTGGCGATGATCAGATTCCAGAATGCGCCGATAACCGCGGTCGCAGCGGGACCGGCAACAGAGGCGAGCCAAATGATGAAATCGGCCACAAGGCCCATGACAAATTGGACGGCAGGGCCGCAGAGGCACAGCGCGACCGGCAACATCACGAGCACCGTACCCACGGGTACGATCAGAATGCGCAACATATCAGGCGAGATCTTCTTAAAGAAGCGCTCAACATAGGACTGGGCCCAGGTGATCAAGATGACCGGAAGAACAGCCTGGGTGTAGTTGACGAGCTGCATGGGGATGCCGAAGACGCTGAAAGGCTTTCCGTCCTCAACAATAGCGAGCATGTCGGGATAAATCATCACAACAGCGATGAGCAGTGCCAGCACAGGACTCGTTTTGAACTTCTTAGCCGAGCTATAGGCGGCAAACACCGGGAAGTAGTAATACGCCGCATCGCCCACCAGGGAAAGGATCCGATACAGGTCGCTCGTTTCGGACATAAAACCGGCGCCTTCGGGCCCAAACAGAATAACGAGCATCTTGAAGATACCGGCGACACAAAAGATCGGAAGGATCGGGGTGATAGCGCCGCTCACGGCATCGAGCAGCTGATTGAAGAGGTGCTTAGGCGCCAAGCGCTCCTTCCAGCTAAGCTGAGGGCCATCGAGTTCCTCGTCAATCGATACCGTGACCTCGAATCCGCCCTGCTTACAAACCTCGTCGTAGACCTTGTCGACCGTGGGCCCGACCACCAGCTGCACCTGCCCTCCGGCGTGCACGACGCTGATGATAGACGAGATGTCCTCAAGCTTCTCATCATTCGAGAGGCTTTCATCCTTGAGGTTGAAGCGCAGGCGCGTCATGCAATGCGTAACCGAAGCCACGTTTTCCGCCCCGCCCACAGTGGAGAGAATCTGCTCTGCCACCTTTTTGTAATTTGCCATCATTGGCTCCTTTGCACAATCTTGGCTTACTGTTCGAATCGGCAAAGGTCATGCCCCGAATGGCTACGGGTTACAATCCTTTTTTGGAGATGATCCGGTTGAGATGGATCATCAGATAGAGTTCCTCCTCCTCGGAGAGCGTGGCGTCCCACGTTTCACGACAATAGGAACCGATATGCTTCACGCACTCTGCCAACTGCGGAAACTCCTCATGAAAGTTCTTGTACATCTGCATGTTGGCGCTGTTCAGCGACTCGCCGGCTTGAATGCGCTTGAACAGGTACCGCAGATGCGTGGCGAAGCGGGTGAAATCAAAGGAATCGCGGTCGACAATAATGCGGAAATCGCTTTCGAGAATCTCGATAACGTCCTCGAGCATATCGTCGAACTGCTTTGCGGGCTCGGCCGTGGCTTTGACGGCTTCAACAACCCGTGCGTTCACGAGATTCATCGCAATACTGGCAATCTCATCCTTGGGAAGCCGCTCTCCGAGCTCCTTCTCGAGTCGCATGACGATAAACTGGGCAGCCTTGTATTCCTTCGGATACGTCTCCCGCACTTCATAGGCAAGAGGCATCGCGATGCGGACCCCCTTTTGGGCTCGCGCAACGGCAAACGACAGGTGATCAGCCATGAACAGCGTCGCATTGGTCGAGAGGTCGTAGGGCAGTTCGTTGGCAACGATGTCCATAACTTTCGCCGCAAACATCACGATATCCGAGGGAAGATCCCTCATGACATCTTGTCCTTTAGGATCAATGTCGTAAAACGTATGCTCGATTTTAGAAAGAGGGAGCTCTCGAGGAAAATCTCCGCCGAAACCGACGCCCCTGCCCATGGCGATGACATCTCGCCCCTGTCCGTCACGGCAAAGAACCGCGTTGTTGTTAAGCTTTTTAATTGCAAGCATGGTGAACCTCCTTTCAAGAACACTCACAGAAAAAGGCATGATAGCCAATAGCAGTGCTATTGCGGTCATGCCTTACGTAACAATCCGTGTTGTATTGCTCTTGGGCATGCCTCCACACAGGAGTAACAATCCAAGATGCAGAATGCATTATAGCGCTCTCCCCGCCCCGGGGACCATCGGGCTGGCGAACGGTAGATGTCGGCCCGCCAGCGGCCACATCGAGCAGATGGGCGTGCTTCGATCCCGAGCCTAGCCTAGGATGCGGGCCATGCGCGCCTTGAACTCGGACAGAAAGCGCGGGGCGTCCACGGTGAGTGCCACAAGCGCGCTCTTGTCGGGGTCGGACAGGCGATGCTCGTCGCAGATAGTGCGGCCGCGATACTCGCCGAGCAGGTCGACGCGCAAGTTGCAACCAAGTGCGCCCACGAGCGTGGGATCAATCGCCACGGCAACGGCAAGCGGATCGTGCAGCGCGCAGCCGCCCAGGTAAGGGGCGTTCATCTCGTACGAGCCAATGTAGTGCTCGACCATACTCGCAAATGCGCAGCCCGCCATGGTGCCCGAGCCCGTCCAACCGGCAATGTCGCGGCGCGTCAGCACCACGCGATGCGTCACGTCAAGACCAACCATGGTGAGTTTGCGGCCCGAGCGCAGCACGGCGTCAGCGGCCTCGGGGTCGCTCGCCATGTTGGCCTCGGCACCGGCGCTCACGTTGCCGGGCACGGTCAGGGCGCCACCCATCACCACCACGCGGCCGATAGACATCATCGCCGCCGCGTCGCGCTCAAGGGCGAGCGCCAAGTTGGAGAGCGGACCGGTCGCCACATAGACCAAGTCGGGACCATAGGTACGCGCGGCATCAATCAGGTAATCGACCGCCGCATTGCCATCGGCCGACGTCGCGCCCACCGGCTCGTACGGCGAGGCGGGCACGCTTGCGCCGCCGATGCCGTTCTTACCGTGAATGAGCGCGGTGGACGCCGGCGGCGTGTAGGGTTCGGTCGCCTTCACGGGACGATCGGCGCCCAGGTACACCGGCACCTCGGGACGACCCAACAGGTCGAGCACCGCCAAGCAGTTGTGCGCCGACTGCTCGACGTGCACGTTGCCAAAGCACGTGGTGATGCCGACGAGCTCCACCTCGGGGCTCGCGATGGCATAGGCAAGCGCCATCGCATCGTCCACACCCATATCCAGATCAAGGATCAGCTTCTTGGTTGCCATTGTTCTACTCCGCTTCTCCGTCTCAATCGTTTAACCAAACCAATGTTCAACTTCGGCGCGCGTGGGGATCGACTGCTGCGCGCCCAAGCGCGACACCGTCACCGCCGAGGCGCGAGCGCCCGCCGCCATGCACTCAAAGAGCGGCAGGCCCTCCAGACGAGCTGCCGCCAACGCGCCGATAAACGTATCGCCCGCGGCCGTCGTATCGACCACCGCGCTCGAAAGCGCCGGCATGCGCAGCGGCTCACCGCCATCGCCGAGCGTAACCGAGCCGGCGCCGCCCAACGTGATGACCGCAGCCCCGGCGCCCTTGTCGAGCAGCGCATTGAGCGCGGCGACGCAACTCGCATCATCCGTAGGCAGAACGCCCGTCAGCACCTGGCACTCGGTCTCGTTGGGGCAGACCAGGTCGACCGCTGGCCACGCTCCTGCCGGCAGGTCGCAGGCGGGCGCCGGGTTAAAGATCGTATAGAACCCCAGCTCGTGAGCGCAAGAGAGTGCCGCGGCCGTTGCCGCAAGGTCACATTCGCCCTGGGCAATAAAGACGCTTCCGGCAGCCGGGGCAATCTCGCTGGCATCGCCGTCGAGCTCGTCGGCCACCAAGCGCCTCAGTGCGCGGGCAACGTCCTCGCCCGCAAGCGCATGGTTGGCGCCCGGCGACAGCACGATGCGGTTGTCGCTCTCGCAGCGAATGATAGTCGCGGTACCGGTCTCCACGTCATCGCGACGCGCCACAAACTCAACGCCCACGCCGGCATCCTGGAGCCCTGCCACGAGCGCATCGCCAAAGGTATCGCGCCCAACAGCGCCGATCATGCACGTGCGCGCACCCATGCGCGCAGCGGCAACGGCCTGATTGGCTCCCTTACCGCCGGCGTTGGTGATAAAACCGCTGCCATCGACCGTCTCGCCCGCGCGCGGCATGCGCTCGCACGCCACCGAAAGGTCCATGTTCATGCTGCCGAACACCGCAACGATGCTGTGATCCGCCATGGAAACCTCCTCGCCTTCAGGCTTTGCGCCCACCGTCGACCAACGATTGTGCACTCTCGCACCCCCTATAACTTTAGTCCACTTTGATGTGGACGCGCGCTTGAGCTTGCGCCAGCAGCAAGCATTCACAGGGGCAGGCAGCTACAATGAATACGTGCTGATTATTCTCGTCATTGGATGATGTTTTATGGAACAATTCTCGCAATCGGGCTCGCGCGGTCGACGCCGCACGGGCAACGAGCCGGCGCCGCACGAACGCGTGAAGGGCGAGCGCCGTGCCAACGAGCCGCGACGCACCGCAAGCCCCCATCGCGCTTCTGCCAACAACGCGGGCCGCGCCAACACTCCCGCCGCGGAGCAGACGCCTGCTCGCCCCAAGTCCCGCTACATCCCTGCGCTCGACGGCCTGCGCACGCTTGCCGTCGTCGCGGTGGTGCTCTATCACCTCAACCTCACGTGGGCTCAGGGCGGCCTGCTTGGCGTCACGATCTTCTTTGTGCTTTCGGGCTATCTGATCACGCGCTTGCTGCTCAACGAAGTCGCTAAGACCGGCCGCATCGACCTTAAGAGCTTCTGGATTCGCCGCATCCGTCGCCTGGTCCCCGCCGTGGTGACCGTTGTGGTTGTAACCTGTGCGCTGTGCACCGTCTTCAACCACGTGATGCTCACCAAGATGCGCCCCGACATTCTGCCGTCGCTGCTGTTCTTTAACAACTGGTGGCAGATTATGCAGGACGCCTCGTACTTCAACGCCCTGGGCGACCCCTCGCCGCTTACGCACTTTTGGTCGCTCGCCATCGAGGAACAATTCTACCTGGTTTGGCCACCGCTGCTGTTTGCCATGGTGTCCATGCATGTGAGCAAACCCAACACGCGCCGTGTGGTCCTGGGACTCGCAGCGGTATCCGCCCTTGCCATGATGGTGCTCTACAACCCTGCCGCCGACCCCAGCCGCGTGTACTACGGCACCGACACCCGCGTGTTCTCGCTGCTGCTGGGCGCCTGGATGGCCTTTATCCCCGATCGCGACCTGGCGCCGGTGCGTCTCGCTCGTCGTTTGGGGCTCAATCGCCTGGCTGGCGCCGCCAAGCACGGCAAGAACGCCGAGGGCAAGCCTGGCGAGAAGGCCGACAACGCAGCCGAGACCGTCCCGGCACAGCCGAGCGCCCTCGTGCGCTTTTGGTCCTCGCCCGCATCCATCGATGTGCTGGGCGTCGTGGGTCTGGTTGGCCTTGCCGCCATGGTCGCGCTCACCAACGGCTACACCGCGTTCCAGTATCGCGGCGGCACGCTGCTATGCTCCATCCTCACGCTCATGGTCATCGCGGCCTGCGTGCAGCCCCAGGGAATGGTTGCCCGCGCACTGTCCGCCGAGCCGCTCGTGTGGGTTGGCAAGCGCTCGTACAGCATCTACCTGTGGCACTATCCGCTACTGTTGCTCATGAACCCGGTCGCCAACATCAACGATACGCCGTGGTGGCAGTACATTTTGCAGGTGTTGTTGGTGGTCGCCGTTGCCGAATGTTCATATCGCTTTATCGAGACGCCGTTTAGAAAGGGCGCCTTTGGGCGCACCGTATCCGAGTTTCGCGACGGCGCCACCACGCCCGCCAACTGGGTACGCGCGCACGTCCCTGTCTGCGCAGCCTGCGCTGTCGTGTTGGTCGTTGCACTGGGCGGCCTGGTCTTTGTGCCCGAGACGTCTGCACTGAGCGGTGAGGGCGCCGAAGTCCTCAACAAGGAAGCCAAGAACACCGCGCCAACGGACCAACAGGCAGCCGACGACACCGACAAGGACAACGACGGCTTCCCCGATGGCTCCTACGACCTGTTGATGATCGGTGACTCCGTGTCGCTGCGCGCCGTTGATTCCTTTGACGGCGTGTTCCCGCACAGCCATATCGATGCCGAAAAGGGCCGCCAGTTTGATGCGGGCCGCGCGACATTTGAGGGCTATCTTCAACAGAACCTTGCCGGCAAGATCGTGGTCTTTGCACTGGGCACCAACGGCTTGGTAACCGACGACCAGATCGACGCCATCATGACCGATGCAGGAGATAAGCGTATTGTGGTGTTTGTGAACACGCGCAGCCCGCAGCCGTGGGTTGGCTCTACCAACCAGGCCATCGCCAACGCCGCTACGCGCTACAAGAACGTGCGCGTTATCGACTGGTACGGATACAGTGCCAATCGCAACGACCTGTTCGATGGCGATGGCACGCACCTGTCGACCACTGGCGTGACTGAGTACCTCAACTTGATCCACGATGCAGTCAAGAAGGACCTGCCCGTGCATCCCGAGGATCACGTCAACGATCCGCAGCCGGCGGCCGTCAAGTCTGCCACCGACGCACTCGTCAACGCCCTCGCCTTCAAGCCGCACAAGCTGGGCGCCAACAAGTAATCCGGCAGCTTGGGACGTTCCTTTTATGCCGGCACCTTGGGACACTCCCGCGACAAGCGAAAGCCGCCCCTGGGCTGTCAATTCCAGTCCAGGAGCGGCTTCGTAACAACATGCCAAGGGGCCGTGGGCAAAAAAGGGCAAATATGAGTACTGTTGCTATTTTAGTAGCAGGCAAATCCGCCCAAAATGGCGTCCGAGCGACCCCCTGCAAACCACCAAAGCGGCCAACCTAGCTGGATTAGAGCCTGCTGAGGTGAATTTTAATGTACACACTCTAGATTGTGTACATTATCTTCTTGCACATAAATGCTATCGCTCTAGCAACAGTACTCATATTTGGCATTTTTTGCCCACTGTTATATAACTAGCCCCTATAGCAAGCAAAAAGCAGGCCGCAGCCCATTGCTGCGGCCTGCCCGAAGCCCCGAAAGGGGCGTTAAGCGCTGTAGCCCAGCGCCTGAAGCACAAACATAACAACCGTCAGCACCGTGATCACGCCGATGGTCGCCCACGTGAGCACGTTCCATACGCGGCCGTTGCGGTTGGCACCCATAATGTGACGGTCGGCGGCGATAACCACCTGGAACACCAAGACCACGGGCAGCAGCACGCCGTTGATGACCTGCGAGGTCATCATGATCTGGAACAAATCGACGCCGGGCATGAGTACCAGCACGGCAGAGATGCCAATGATGGCCGTAATGATGCCGCGGTAGACCGGAGCCTCGTCCCAGCTGCGATCGGCACCGCGCTCCCAGCCAAATGCCTCGCAGATGGCGCTGGACGTAACACCCGGCAGCACGCACGCAGCCAAAAAGCTCGCCGCAACCAGGCCCGAGGCAAACAGCACCGTGGACCACTGGCCCGCGATAGGCTCCAGTGCACGGGCAGCGTCAGCGGCATCGCTAATCTGAATGCCCGCCGGAAACAGCACCGTACCGGTCGTGATGATAATGAAGCCCGCAATGATATCAGCAGCGATCGAGCCGCTTACGGTATCGATGCGCTGCAGCACGATGTCGTCCTCGCCCGCGTTCTTATCGACCACGTTGTTCTGCGCCAGGAAGATCATCCACGGTGCGATGGTGGTACCGATTGTTGCGACCACGAGCGACACGTAGTTGGGATCATTCTGAATATTGGGCACGACCAAATCGACCGCGACCTCGCCCCAGTTGGGGCCAGCCATAAACGCGGCGACAATATAAGTCACGAACACGCAGCTTACCAGCAGCAAAATCTTCTCGATACGCTGGAAACTGCCCGACATGGTAAGCATCCACACCAGCAGCGCCACAAGCGGCACCGAGATGCTCGCCGGGACGCCAAAAAGAGCAAGGCCGCTCGCGATACCCGCGAACTCCGAGATGGTCACGGCCGTGTTGGCGATCAACAGCGCCGCCATGGCCAGCACGCTCTTGCGCACGCCAAAGCGCTCGCGAATGAGCGATGCCAGGCCCTTGCCCGTGACGCAGCCGCAGCGCGCCGCGGTCTCCTGCGTCACGATGAGCAGCACAGTCATGACGGGAAGCATCCAGAGCATCTTGTAGCCATAGCTGGCGCCCGCGCTGGAATACGTTGCAATGCCGCCGGCGTCATTGCCCGAAAGCGCCGCCAGCAGACCGGGACCCATAGCGCCAAAGATGGCCGCGATGGTCAACTTTTGCTTGGTGCCCGACTTTTGCTTGGTATTTTGCACGCGACCACCTAACCCATGACCGACATGGTGAGCAGCACCGCAGCGGCGCAGTACGCTACGCACGAGATCATGACGGCAATAACGTTCATGGCGGTGCCCGACGTGTTGAGGTCATGCTCGTCACGCCAGAACAGCACCATCAGGTAAATCACGGCGCTCATGTTGCCAACCAGGCAAATGATGGCAGCGATATTAAAGCACCCGGTAAAGAGTTGCTCCTCAAACATGGGCGCATCGGGGAACGCAGCGGTGCGCACCAGCTGGGCGCACAGGTAGGTCACGAGTGACAGAATCAGGCCCATGCCCGTGCTCTGGAAGAAGAACCCCAGATACGGCTTGGGCTCGTCGTCGTGACCGTCATACTCCAGGAAGTAGTTCTTGACGAACGACACCATGCGCGAGGCCGCCAGCAGCACGAGCGGCATGGCGCACATGGGGAACACCACCAGATGCGCGGAGCCGAGCGCCGTTCCCAGCACGGTCGCCATGATGCACGACGCGATGCCCCATACAACAACCCAGTACTGGCGATGCACGAACCAGCTGAGCACGTTCGTCGAGTCGTCCGACGCGCTATCGCCCGAGCCGACACCGGCGATCTGCAGGTCCTCCTGATGCTCCTCAGCGATAACGTCCATGGCGTCGTCGAAGGTTACGATACCCAGGATATGACGGTTCTCATCGCAGACAGGGATGGCAACCAGGTCGTACTTGGTCATCTCGTCCGTCACGTCTTCCTGGTCCTCGTCGGGCGACACATAGACCAGGTCGCGATAGGCAAGCTGCCCCAGTGTGGCGTCGCGGTCGGCCACGATCAGCGTGCGCAGCGAAAGCACGCCCGTCAGCATGCCGCTCGGGTCCTCGGTGTAGACGTAGTAGACGCTCTCGAAGTCCTCGTCGAGTTTGCGGATTGCCTCGATGGCATCGCCGACCGTCGCCGTAGCAGGCAGGGCGACAAACTCCGAGGTCATGATACGGCCGGCGGTGTTGTCCTCGTAGCCCAGCAGGTTGCGAATCGCTTTCTCCTCCTTGACGCCCATCAGGCGCAGGAGCTTCTCGGCCTTCTCGTAATCGAGCTCGTCAATCAGGTCGGCGGCGTCGTCCGGGTCCATCATGGCCAGCATCGACGATGCGTCGGTGTCGGACATGCCCTCGAGCATCTCGGTCATGAGCTCGTCGTCATCGAACTCCGAGATAGCCTCGGCGGCCTGGGCTGTATCGAGCTGCGCGAACACTTGCGCGCGGAGGCGAGGGTCGAGCTGCTCGATAATGTCGGCGATGTCGGCGGGATGCAGCTCGCCGAGCGTCTTGTGCGACACCGAGAGCTGGATGTTCTTGGTCGAGCGGTCGAGCAGGTCCATGTAGGACCAGGCGATGATGTCCTCGCTGAGCGGCTTGCCCAGATGCTTCATAAAGCCCTCGACGACATGCTCGAGCGCGGGGCTAATCGCGCGCAGCAGGCCGCGGGCACCGACCTCGGCACCCAGCAGGCGCAGCTGGTTTTCGCCCGACATGGAGAACTTGATGTCGTTTACGCGCACGACCTTCATGCCCTGCGTGTCGACGATCTGCTTGTTGAGAACATCGCGCGCGAGCAGCAGCTCGGTCGGCTGCAGGTACGAAAAGCGGATTTCGGTGGCCGACGTCTTGAGGTACACGCCCGTCTCGTCGATACGGTCGACCCACTTGCGCCAGCTGATCATAAACGGCGTCTTGCCGGGACCGCGGAACGCGAGCGACGTCACGTGCGGAAAAACTTCGCCGGTAGCAATGCCAAAATCGTTGACCACGCCGAGCTTTTCGCCGTCGACGTCCAAGACCGGCAATTTGAGCATCTCACTCAGATAATTCAATGGTGCTCCCCATCATTATTCCTGCGGACCGCGGCCAGACGGGTACGCTATCCGTGGATTGTTTGATATGTATACGCATGCGCGGGCGGCACGCCGCTCGACGCTCACACCCCGTGCATGCGCAAAAAGCACCTGCATGGGGTCATCGACTGTATGGTCGAGGTTTGGATTTCACCTGTAACCTTTCTCTTGACCCTCATTAACCGCAGTAACTATAGCATCAGCATTGCGCTGCGGCACCGAGTTTATGCGCTGCACATTGCAGGCATACCAAACGCTGACGTATCCGTGACATAGTCGTTGGGGACTACTCCGTGGTGTCGTCGTCCTCGGCGAGTTGGGGGAATACGGCGTTCTTGGGCATGGTGACCTTGGTGAGCGAGGTGAGCTTTTTGCTGAGCGCCGTGTCTGTCTTGACCAGGTCGCTGAGCGTCACGATCTTGTAGCCGTCCGCGACGAGGCCATCGATAATCTGCGGCAGCGCCTCGAGCGTCTGCTCAGCGCACTCGTCGCTATCGGTGAGCAGCACAATATTGCCCGGCGTCACCGAATCGAGCACCGTCGAGACCTGCTCGTCGGCACCGTTGAGCAGCCAGTCGCCCGAGTCGATATTCCACGAGACCACGGCGGACACCAGGTCCATCGAGTCAATCCAGTTTTGCTCGTCAAAGGCGGCGTACGGGGCGCGCAACAGCATCGTCTCAACGCCGGTCGCCGACTTAATCGCCTCGGTGCCCTTCGTGATCTGATTGCGCACCGTCTCGCGATCTTCGCCCTTGAGCGAATCGTCGCTATAGCTATTGGAACCGACCTCGCACCCGGCGTCGACAATCGCCTTGGCGGTAGCAGGCGAGGCCTCGGCGGCATCGCCCGAAAGGAAGAATGTGGCGCTCACACCCTTCTCCTTGAGCACCTGCAAGATCTGCTTGGTGGCACCGCTCGGCCCTTCATCAAACGTCAGGGCGACGACCTTCTCGTTGCCCTTTGGCGCCACGCTGGCGCAGGCAACGACGCAGTCGGTGGCGGGCACAACCTCGCCGCGGTCCTGCGTCTTGCCCGACTGCTCACCAACCCACACCTCGGAGCGGCCCTGAACGCCCCACGTCTGCACATACTCGATAGCGCCCGTGCCCTCGACCTTGAGCTTGGGCTCGATAACCGTAGCCTGAACCTCATGCTTCTCGTAGGTGTTACGGCCATCCTTGACCGTCACCTTCTCGCCACCCTCAAGTTCGCGGCTATCCCATTTGCCCTGTTTTATGCGCTTGCCGTCCACCTTAACCGACAGCTTTTCGCCGCCATGGCGCTTGAGCACGCTGTCATCGACGGCCAGCAGGTCGCCTGCGTCGTAGGTGTCAGTCAACTCCTGGTCGTCGATGAGATTCTGCAACGTAGAGCCCACGCGCACCGCGGTCTTTTGCCCGTTGAGCTCCACGTCCACGCTGCGGTTGACGTAGCCCACGACGGCAGCGATAAACAGCACGAGCGCGCAACCCACGGCGATAAGCGCATAGGGCAGACGGGACGGTCGGCGCGGCGAGCGCCCGTTGCCGATGCGCGCGCTGCGATCGCTAAACCCGCGGCTATGGTTGAGGTACATCGCGCCGGGCTTACGGCGACGTCGACGCTGACCGCTGGGCAGCTGCCCCAGGTCGCGGCGCGCCGTCGGACGCGCGCCCGAACGCCCGTTTAAGTTGGATCCGTTTTGGCGCATGTGCCCTCCCCCATAAACACAGCAAGCCGGAGCAACAGGTCTCCGGCTTGCCTCCCATCATTTGGTACGTCGCTATTTTGTAGCTTTTGACGAGCCCCCGCTCGCCTTTTGATATTCGTCCTTAAAGGCCTTGAACATACCGCGCGTCTTGCCGAGCTGCTTGCCCAGCGCGCGACTGCCCTTGTCCACGGCGACCGATCCCTTGTCATCGAGCACCTTGGCGCCCTTCTTGACCTTATCGCCCACCACGACACTGGCCTCGGCAGCCTTGGCGGCCGCGCCGCCCGAATACCCGAGCGCCTTGACCTCGTCCGAGACAATCATCGCGCCGTTCTCGTAGCCGCGCAGCATCGTCGGCGGCACCTGCGTGTCACCAACCAAAACACTCGAAGCAGCACCGGCGGTCACATAGAATGCCTGCACGATGCCCGAGCGTGGCTTGAACTCGACGTCCGAGCAATAGCCCACGACGTCGCCCGATTCCGTGCGTACGTCCATACCGACCCAGATGATGCAATCATCCAGGTTGATGTCGAGGCGCTTGGCGGCGGCGGCATCGTACGTGTCCTTGACGTCATCGACCGCAATGGCGCCCTCGTAGACACCAATGGCGTCGAGCGCTACGAATCGGTCGGGACGCTCGATCATGCCCGCGATATCGGACTGGCGCACCATAAAGCCGACCACGCGCGTACCGCCCGGGGTAAAGACCGGAAAGTGAATCTTTCCGAGCTTTTTAGGGCTGCGCGGCGTGCCGTCCTTTTTGGTGCGCTTGTCCTCGGTAGGCTTGCGATAGATCTTGGCGCCGACAAAATCCCCGGCGCGCATTATGCCTCGGTCGAGGGCTCCGCAGCCTCGGCATCAGCCTCGACGGCGTTCTCGACCACGACGTCGGCGGCAGGCGTCACGTTGCCACCCGAAATGGCGTCGTTGAGCTGCTCGCGCAGCTGGTCCATGCGCT
Source organism: Collinsella sp. (assembly GCA_046995905.1). GTDB lineage: Bacteria > Actinomycetota > Coriobacteriia > Coriobacteriales > Coriobacteriaceae > Collinsella. The sequence continues at coordinate 291,899 of JBKXET010000001.1, read as the reverse complement.
CGCGGGCCAGGTCGACCTTGGCGCGCAGGTCGTCGGTCTTGGCGTCGACCATCGGGCCAAAGTCATTCACCGCAGCACGGGCCTCCTCGGCGCTGTGCTCGTAGGTGTCGCGCATATTGTCCCAGGCGTCGTTGGCGATATCGGCAGCCATGGCGCGGGTCTCGGCGCCCGAGCGCGGGGCCAGAGCAACACCGATAATAGCGCCGGCAGCGGCACCAAAAAGTGCGCCGGAGACAAAGCTGAAAGTCTTACCCATGATCATTCCTCTCCTGCGGGCACGTCGGTGCCCACCGTTTGAATGCTGTCCATTATACCCGCAGCGCATCACTTGCCGCTCCGCTCATCTGCGTACGGCAAAGGCGCAGGTACGTGATGGTGATAAACGCGTAGGCCTACTCTTGGGGCATAGCCGGCATGGCCACCGTGGCACCCGGGTCTTCGCCGGCGCCGTCCACGAGCGGCAGGCCGCCCTCATGCGCAGGTCCCGCCGGAACCGTCGCAGCACCGCCAAAGACGGCAGCGGAGGCCTCGTGGTTCTCGGCAACCGCGCCCTCGGTATCAATCGCCACCTGGGGCTCGTCGTCAAAGTTGGGGACGCCCTGGGGCTCGGCGGGAACGGGCTCGGCGGGAACGGGCTCGGCGGTCGCATCGGCAACGAGCTCGGCGTCGGCCGGCACATCGCCCTCGTCAGCGCCCTCGTCCTCGGCAGCATCTTCGCCGTTCGCAGCGGCGACGGCCTCGTGCGGATCCTTGCCCTCGGCCTCGGCACGCATGCCCAAAACCAGGTTGCGCAGACCCGCGACCGTACCGTCCACGTCGGGCGCAGGCTGGTCGGCATGCAGGTAGGCCCAATCCATCATGAAGGTGGCAGATGACAGCGCGCCGATGGCCAGCGCATCGTCGGGACACGAAAGCTCAATCTCAAAGACGCGCTCGTCGTGCTCGCTCACGCGGGTGCGGCCGCACGAGATGCTGCCGGCAAGACCGGTCTCGTTCATGAGCTCGACCGACACGTGCTCCAGCAGGTGGCAGAGCTCGGTCTGGCCCATGCAATCCTGGAACTCGCGGCCGGAATCGCCCAGGCACAGATGCTTGGCAATCGCCGGCACCAGATAGTACACGCGCGCCGTGGCCTCGATATCCTCCGAGGTCATGAGCGGCATGCCGGGGTTCACCAGCACGTGCGCGCAGATCTTGTCCTCGCTGACGGTGACCTTAAGGATGTTGAACAGGCCTGCCATAACTCTCCCCTACTCTTCCTTGTCCTACTCGTCGCCGTCGTGCGGAATCGCAGCATCCGCACCCGACGCCGCCGGCTCGTCCGCCGCAGACTCGGAATCCTTCTTATCGGTTTCGGCCGGAGCGATCACGCGAATGAGCGAGATGCGCTGGCCACGCATCGACTGTACCTTGAACTTGTACCCTGCGACCTCAAACACCTCTCCGATGTCGGGCACCGAGTCGCAAAGCTCCAAAATCCAGCCGGCGATGGTCTCATAATCATCGCTTTCCTCGAGCGGCCAACCAAGCTCAATCGCGTCATCGCACGAAAAACGCCCATCGACGAGCCACTCGCGGCGCGAAAGGCGCGTGAGGTACTTGTTGTCGGGGTCGAACTCGTCCTCGATTTCGCCGACGATCTCCTCGACGATATCTTCGATGGTGATGATGCCGGCCGTGCCGCCGTACTCGTCCACGACCACTACGATTTGGTCGTGCGAGGTCTGCATCTCGGACAGCAGCGGCAGGATGTCCTTGGTATCGGGCACAAAGGTGGCGTCGCGCAAAAAGCCGGCGATGGGCTGGTCGCCCTTGCCGTCGAGCGCAGGCTGGATCAGGTCCTTGATGTGCGCAATGCCCGCGACATTGTCGGGGTCCTCGTGATAGACGGGGATGCGGCTGAAGCCGGTCTGGCGCATGGTGGACAGCACGTCGGCGACCGTCTCGTCGTCCTCGCACATGGTGGTGTCCACGCGCGGGACCATGACCTCGCGGGCAACAGTGTCGCCCAGGTCGAAGATCTCGTGGATCATGCGCTTTTCCTCGTCGAGCAGGTCGTCCTGCTCCGAGACCATGTACTTGATCTCTTCCTCCGAGACGTTTTGGCGGTCATCGGCGCTCTTGATGCGCAGGATGCGGGCCAGGCCGTCGGAGCAAGCACCGGTCAGCCACACGAGCGGGCGGGCGATCTTTTGGAACACGGAAAGCGGTCCCACGACTTGCTTGGATACGCCCTCGGCGTTAGCGAGGCCGATGCGCTTGGGCACGAGCTCGCCGATCACGATGGACACAAAGGCGACGGCGACGGTGATGATGACCGGCGCCAGGCCGCGCGCGATGGCGGAAAGCGGCGCGATGCCAAAGCTCATGAGCCATGTGGCAAGCGGGTCGGACAGGCTCGTCGAGGCGACGGCGGATGAGGCAAAGCCCACGAGCGTGATGGCGACCTGGATGGTGGCGAGCAGCTGATCGGAGTCGGCGGCGAGCTGGACGGCGCGCTCGGCGCGCTTATCGCCCTCCTCGGCATCGTGCTCCAACACGGCGCGCTTAGCCGTGGTGAGCGCCATCTCGGACATAGAGAAGTAGCCGTTGATGAGGGTCAAAACGAGGGTGGTGATAAGGGAGATGGTTATGTCCATCGGGAGTTTCTCGAACCTCCAAGATTCGGGACGTTAGGTTAAAACGTTGATCGCGGATACGGCAATTGCGCCAGTCGCCCGTGCGAGCGGGGCCGTGGGCGCGGTCGCTAGATTACGAAGAGGATCACCGCCATGAACTGGAAGATGCTGCCGGCGAGCACCCACAAGTGGAAAACACTGTGCAGATAGCGCACGTTTTTGGCGATATAGAACGGCACACCCACGGTATAGCACACGCCGCCGACGGCGAGCAGGGCAAGCGCGACGGGGTTGAGCAGCGCCACGAGCTCGGGCAGCTTAAAAACAACGAGCCAGCCCATCAGCAGGTAGACCAAGCCGCTTACCCAGTGCGGTTGACGCTCGCGCATAAAGCACTCGAGCGCGATGCCGATGATGGCGATGGCCCACACGGCAAAGAACAGCATAGGGCCGCCGTCGTTTGCGAGCGTGATGAGGCAAAACGGCGTATAGCTGCCGGCTATGAGCAAGTAGATGCAGCTGTGGTCGATAATGCGGAACACGCGCTTGGCGCCCGCGGGCTGAATCGCGTGGTAGAGCGTGGAGGCCAGATATTCAAGAATAATGCTGACACCATAGACAATCGCCGCGGCCATGTGGGCCGGGCCTCCTCCGCGCAGGGCAGCGAATACGATCAGGAGCACCAAGCCCGCGATACCCAGCAGGCAGCCGACACCATGGGTGACGGAGTTCATGATCTCCTCGCCCACCGTGTAGTGTGGAACGGCCGCGGTCTTGGGTCGCGGCTTAGAACTGTCGCTCGAATCGGACATGCCGGTTACATCCTCCAACGTAAAGAGTTCTCAACACTATATCAAAGCGTCTGGGTGCGTGCGAAATTTGCACCTTACGTGACCCTTTGTTTACCCATTCTTTGTTTGTTGACGCATCAACGGTGAACGTCCATAATGCGCTTGCATTAAATGTTGATGTATTAACATCTTTAAGGAGAACCATAAATGCCCCAAAGCGCACACCCCCATCGAAAGCTCAAGATAGCCGGCATCGTTGCACTGGTGGTTGTTGTTGCGCTGCTCGGATTTGCCGGCAACTTTTTGTTTGACTTTGCCCTGAACCCCCAAGCGCCGTACACCATGAAGATGATGCAGGATAGCAAGAACGACAAAGAAGGTGAGCAGCCGGATGCCGAGGACACCGAGGCGCGGGCGTGGTTTAAAGAGAATCGCGAGAGCAGCAGCCTCACCGCAGATGACGGAACCGAGCTTGCCGCTTGGTATTTTGCTGCTTCGGAGAGCACGCACGACTACGCCGTCTGCCTGCATGGATATACCAACGAGCCCATCGGTATGGCCCGATACGTCAAGCGATTCCACGACCGCGGCATGAACGTACTCGCACCCGCCGCCCGCGCCCACGAGCGCTCCGGCGGCGACTATATCGGCATGGGCTGGCCCGAGCGCCTCGACATCGTCGCATGGATCGAGCGAATCGTTCAGGCTGACCCCGAGGCGTGCATCCTGGTCTTTGGCGAGTCGATGGGTGCGGCAACCGCCATGAACGTCGCGGGGGAATCTCTGCCCGCAAACGTGAAATGCATTATCGAGGACTGCGGTTATACGAGTGTTTGGGACGAGTTTTCTCTGCAGCTCAAGGACGTGTTCGGCCTGCCCAGCTTTCCCTTGCTCGATGTAGCAAACTTGGTGTGCAACGTGCGCGCGGGCTACGACTTTCATAAGGCGAGCAGCGTAGAGCAACTCAAACACGCGACGGTTCCCATGTTGTTTATCCACGGCGACCAGGACACCTTTGTGCCGTACAGCATGCTTGACCAAAACTACGAGGCGTGCGCCAGCAAGGTCAAGCAAAAGCTCACCATCCATGGCGCCACCCACGCCAAGAGCGCGCAAATTGACCCCGAGCTCTACTGGAATACGGTCGACGACTTCCTCGACGAGTATTTTTAGGCGAATAGCAACGTCTGGGGCTTTATCTGACCCCCTATTTTCGGAAGTGCGGGGAAAATCGCGGGAAGCTCAACCAGACCACAGTTTTACCAACAATTTATCAGGGGTTTTGTTGCCAAAAAACGGTTTGTGGTCGGCGGTATTCGATTTTTCACCGCACTTCCGAAAAGCCGCCCGTGGGCGCTGTACTCACGGGCGGCATTTGCTAACGTTGCGCTACAAATGCGCTTGTTTTGTCCAATAGCTAGGCGCTATTTAACCTCGATGAGCTCGTACTTGCTCGTGCCCAGGCCGATCTTCTCGGCATGCGCGATGCACGCGCGCCAGTCGGTGTCGGGATGCGTGATGCAGAAGGGGTCGTGCGCCTGCTCGCCCTCCAGATGCTCGTGGTTGTGCTCCATCTTGGCCGCGCTATCGGTGAGCTCGGTGTTGGGCAGCGGCTCGGACGCCATGACGGCGTCGGCGCAGGCCTGATCGATGGCGACCGGGTCGAAGCTCGCGAACATGCCGATGTCGTTGACGATAGGCGTATCGTTTTCGGGATGGCAATCGCAGTTGGGGCTGATATCCATAGCAAGCGAGATATGGAAGCTCGGGCGGCCGTCGACGACAGCCTTCGTGTACTCGGCGATCTTGCAGTTGAGCACATCGGCCGCGGCGTCATAGCCGGGCTTGATGCAGTCTTGGTTGCATGCCGCAATGCAGCGGCCGCAGCCCACGCAGCGATCGTGGTCGATAGCGGCGACGTGAACCGTGCGGGTGTTACCGTTGGCAAGCTCGCGCTCGCGGGTATCGTCGAACGAGATAGCGTTGTGCGCGCAGATCTTTTCGCAGGCACGGCAGCCAATGCAGTGCTCGGTCGCGACGTTCGGCTTGCCGGCGGCATGCTGCTCCATCTTGCCGGCACGGCTGCCGCCTCCCATACCCAGGTTCTTCATGGCACCGCCAAAGCCAGCCTGTTCATGGCCCTTAAAGTGGGTGAGGCTGATTACGATATCGGCATCCATGAGCGCCTGACCGATCTTGGCCTCGTGCACGTACTCGCCGCCCTCGACCGGGACGAGCGCCTCGTCGGTACCCTTGAGGCCGTCGGCGATGATGATCTGGCAGCCCGTGGCATACGGGGTAAAGCCGTTCTGGTAGGCGGTGTCGATGTGCTCGAGCGCGTTTTTGCGGCTACCCACATAGAGCGTGTTGCAGTCGGTGAGGAAGGGCTTGCCGCCCAGCTCCTTCACGACATCCGCGACGGCGCGGGCGTAGTTGGGGCGCAAAAAGCTCAGGTTGCCCAACTCGCCAAAGTGAATCTTGATGGCGACGAACTTGTTCTCAAAGTCGATCTGCTCAATACCGGCGCGACGGATGAGGCGCTTGAGCTTGTCGAGCTGGCTCTCGCGAGCATGCGTGCGCAGGTTGGTGAAGTACACCTTAGCGGGTGCTGCGGGTGCAGTTGCGGTCATAGATCTATCCCCTCGGTCTATATGGCGTTACAGACATAAGAGGATGGTACCAGTTAAAGCAGAGTTAAAGTCAAGTACGGCACCTAGTCATTGGGGACGCTCTTAAATGACTACTCATTGGGGACAGACTTAAATGAGTGCCCCGCCACCTAGCAGCTAGGGACGTTCCTTTCCTACCAGCAGGAAAGGAACGTCCCCGATGACTACTCTTGGACTTTGAGGGCTTCGGCCAGGCTGACGCGCTTGATGGAGCGCGTGTGCAGCAGCGCCACGACCAGGTAGGTCGCAAAGCCGATGCCGACGCATGCAGCCATAGACCAAGCGGGCACGTAGATCTCGATATTGCCGTTGTAGGCGAGCAGCATCGAGCGGAAGATGGCCGTGAGCGAGCCGATAATGACCGGCAAGCTCAGCACAAGCGACGCCGCCACGCACAGTGTGATCGACCGGATGTACAGATGCGAGATCTCGCCATCGCGATAGCCAAAGACCTTCATGTAGCTAATCGACCGGGCGCTGTGGTCGATCACAGCCTTGGTCAGCAGGTACATAAACAGCAGGAAGATAAACACCGCGAGCCCGATCATCATTCCGATCATTTTGCTCATCATGCCGATGAACTGGTCGCCCACGGCACGCATGTCGTCGGGCGTGGTGTCGCCGGCAAAGTAGCGCGCATCGAAGTCGAGCTTCTCGTCGCTCACATAGCCGTTAAAGTAGGCGGCATCGTTGTCGAACAGCTCGTTAAAGTCGTCGATGCTCATATAGATATTCATGTCCGACTTTGAGCCCCAGGCACAATCCCTGCCCGCGTACTCAAGAGAATAATGCTCGCCCTCGTACTTGTCGCTGAGCGTGACCTTCTGGCCCTCGCTCCAGCCAAACTTATCGAGCAGACCGCCGCCAAAGACGACGCGCCCATCGCCAACGTTGAGGTCTTTCCAGTAGCGCGAATCGGGCGAGATGCCGTAGACGGAAATCGTCTCCTCGCCATTACCATCGCCGCGGTTGTATTGCAGCTGGTAAACGGCATATTTCTCGGCCTGCGCGATTGTACCCGCGCCGTTGTCGGTCGTATTGATCGGGTGGATATCGTCGTTGTCAGCGTCGATCTTAGAGGCCTTGTCGATCAGGTCGATAGCCTCGTCGCGGTTGCAGCCGAGGGCATCGGCAAGGTCATCGAGGCACGCATAAAGCGCATCCTTCTTGTCCTGAACCTTGGCAAGCGCGTTCTTCGCTGCGGTCAGGCTCTCGGCAGACGGAAACGCGGTCGCGGCATCGGCTGCCGTCTGCGCTGTATCGGCCGCGTCGTCAAGCTCGTCATCGGCATCCTGAGCAGCGGAAAGCAGCGCGCCGTCAACCGACTGCAAGCGCTCGAGTGCCGACCACTGCTCACGCTCCTCGGCAGTGCCCTCGAGCTCCAGCGGAGCCTTGAGCGTGTACTGGTGCTCGGCGACCAGGCTCGTCTCGAGGTTGTCCGCGTAGTGCGTCATCGTGGGCAGAATCGCCAGGCCAAAGAGCAGCAGCAGCGAGGCAAACGCAATGCCCACGAAGAGCGTGGCGAAGTTGCCCAGGTTGCGCAGGAAAATGCGCAGGCGAAAGCGCGAGACAAAACCCATGCGCTCCGGCAGCTGCAAGCCGCGCTTGGTGCCCGATTTGCCGCTCGCCTCGTGACGAAGGAACTGCAACGGCGTCTTGCCCATTTTGCGAAGCAGGCCCACCAGCGTGATGAGGATGAGCGCGGCGGCGGGAACCACGGCGCACTTCACAAAGATCCCCCAGCTCCAGTACACCTGGAAGGGCGGCAGGCTGTACGAGCCGTAATACAGGCTACGCATAGGCTCGGTAAAGAACGCAATGCCGAGCGCGGTGCCCAGCAGCGCCGCGACCACGCCTACGATGGCGGGAAGCGCCAGGTAGTGCAGCACGATCTCGCGACGACGATAGCCGCTGGCGAGCAGCGTGCCGATGATGGCGCTTTCCTCCTCGATGGTGGCGTCGGTAAGGACCACAAAGACGAACGCCATGATCACGATGATAATGTCGAGCAGCGTCGTCCACATCATGGAGTCGCCGTCTACGTCGTCGCGCGCGTAGCCAATACCCTGATTGGAATCGGCATCGATGAGGTCATCCACGCGTGCATCGGCATCGGTGAGCGCCTCTACCATATCCTGCTCGGCGTCGATGCGGTCCGCGGCGGAGAGGTCGCGGTCGATAAAGGTAAAGGAATAGGTGTAGGCGGGTGCGCCGCCAGCGTCCTCGAGCGCGGCAAAGCCGGCGTCGGTGACCTCGGCCACGCCATAGGTGATGGTGTTCACCGTAAAGTCCGAGTTGTTGAGGAACAGCGCCTGGCTATCGGGCTGGGTCATGATGCCGCAGATGGTGTAGGTGCGACCCTCGAGCTCGACTTTATCGCCCACGGCGAGGTCGTTGTTGGTGGCGAAGACACGGTCGATTGCCACCTCACCGTCCGTCTTGGGCTCCTTGCCCTCACAGTAGGACGCGATATCGACCTTGGTGCGGTGCGCATAGGTGCGCAGCGTGCGCTTGGTGCCGTCGTCGCCGGACGCCTTTTTGATGATGGCGTCGATGGAGAAATTCTTGTAGAGCGTGACGCCGCCGACGTCACTGGCGGCATCCTCGGCAGCCTTGAGTTGATCGTCGGTAGCCTCGAAGGAGGTGGTCACGCGGCCGTCCTCAATCGTGTACGCATCGCGCATGTCGTCGATAAGGCAGCCGATGGAATGCGCTGCGAGCAAAAAGCCCGAGGTAAGGGCGATGCTTCCGCACATAAGCAAAAAGATGCCCAGGTATTTGCCGATATTGCGGCGCAGCTCGCGCGGAAGACGTTTTGCGAGAGGTGTCATGGCGCCGCCTACCAATCGAGCTCGGCGGCCGCGACGGGCGACTCGTTGAGTTCATCCTCGACAATGCGACCGTCGCGCAGGCGCAGCACGCGGTTAGCCATGCGGGCGATGGCGGCGTTGTGCGTGACGATGATGATGGTGCAGCCGTAGGTGCGGTAGACATCCTCCATGAGCTGCAAGATTTCCTTGGACGTCTTGTAGTCAAGCGCGCCCGTGGGCTCGTCGCACAGCAGCAGGCCCGGGTTTTTGACGAGCGCGCGGCCGATGGCGCAGCGCTGCTGTTGGCCACCCGAGACCTGGCGCGGGAACTTGTTGCGGTGCTCGTAGAGGCCCAGCGAGCGCAGCGGGTCGTCGACATTGAGCGGGTTTTTGGACAGGTGCGCCGTGACCTCGATATTCTCTTTGATGGTGAGATCGGGCACCAGGTTGTAGAACCGGAAGACAAAGCCCAGCTCACGGCGGCGATACTCGCCCAGGTCGGTAGGCTTGAGCACCGTGAGGTCGCAGCCGTCCACCATGATGGAGCCGGCGTCGGCATCTTCCAGGCCACCGATCAGGTTAAGGAAGGTCGACTTGCCCGAGCCCGAAGGCCCCAGCATGACGCAGATCTCGCCGCGATTGATGGACGTGTCGATGCCGTCGAGCACCGTCAGGCGCGCGTCACCGTCGCCGTAGTGCTTCTTGAGCCCCTTGACCTGGACGTAGGTTTGCTTCGTCGCCATGCTATCCCCATTGTTAGCCTCGTACTACTTTATAAACGTAATAGTAAACCTTGGCGAACTATTTTGGAGCGAGAGTGGGGTTTTGTTTCAGACTAGTCATTGGGGACGTTCTTAAACGACTAGCTGTTGGGGACACTCTTTCGCCACCCGGCAGTTAGGGACGTTCCTTTCCTGCCGGCAGTTGGGGACAGTCTCTGCCAACCCAGCCGGCAAAACAGCCGATCGGCAAAGACTGTCCCCAATGACTAGTCGTTTAAGTCTGTCCCCAATGAGTACCCGATGACTAGGTGGCTAGGCGTGGGATTTGTTGCGTGCGAGGGCTAGGCCTGCGGCGGCGATGGCCACGGCAAAGAGTGCCGTGACGCCCAGGTCGCAGGCGATGTCGCCCAGCACGGTGGACGTCAGGTCCGCGGCGAGCGCCTTGCCGATCGCGTCGTTCACCCAATATGTCGGCACAAAGTGCGCCACGGTCTGCACGGCCGGGCCCATCAGCGACAGCGGCATCCAGGCGCCGCCCAAAAACGTCATGAGCATGCCGAGCAGGTTACCCACACCGTTGAGCAGCTCCTCGCGCGCGCCCAGGCTCGACAGCGCAAAGCCAACGGCCAGCGGCGTGCACGCCAGGGCAAGCGTCGCCGCCAGCGCCAGGCACACACGGCCCACGCCGACCTCGGCGACCGCGCCGGCAAAGCCCACGACGCCCATCATGCTCGACACAAACCAGATGCAGACGGTGAGCACCGCGGCAGCCGCAAACACGGCAAGCGAACGCCGGCGCTCGGAGATTGGGCCGGCATCCATACGACGCACGCGCTCGGGCTCGTTCATGCCCGAGAACACCAGCCCCACCGACACGATGACCGACGAGATAATCGCATACGCACCAAAATTGAAATACGACTCGAGCGTGGCGGCGGCAGTCGAGTCGACCTTGACCTGATCGATCTCGACCTCCGCGCGCTTCGCGGCCGCATGCTCGGCAGCCTTGGCAACGTCACTGTTGGAGGCAGTGGGCTCAAGTGCGGCCGCAGCGCCCGCGAGCGAGATCCAGCGCGAGGCCTCGGCAGACGAAAGCGCCGCCGCCATGGTGCCAGCGCCGTAAGTCACGTCGAGCTTGGGCAGAGACTCCCCCGCGCGGGCGGCTGCAACGAGGTCGCCCTCAAACCCCTCCGGGATAAAGAACACGCAGTCGGCGCTGCCCTTGGCGCTGTTGCTCTTGGAGAGCGCGTCCGCAAGGTCGTACGTGTCGTCACCAACGCCCGTGACCAGTTCAAAGCGTAAACCCAGATGCTTGGTAAGCGCACGCGAAAGGTCGCTGTCGTCGCGGTCGACCACGATCACATTGGCATCATAGGGCTTGTACTCGGTGAGCTGCGACGAGTTCCAGCTCACCGAGGCCGCGATGAATACACCCATGAGCGAGATGAACACCGTATAGATGAGCAGGTAGAACGGGTGCGCCAGCGCCATGCGAAGCGCAGTCTTAAAGGTGCTCATAGCGGCTCCTTCCAAAGATCAGCGTGGCGGCGGCGACAAACACCAGGGCCATGAGGACCAGCGCGCCCGCGCGAACGGCAAAGGGACCCAGGTCCTCAAAGAAATACAGGCGGTTGAACATGTCACAGATAAGCTTGACGGGGTTGAGCCAACACTCGGCCGGGCAGGCGCGGGCGACGTCGTCGGCAAGCGCCATCGCCGGCTCGCCGTAGAGGCCGGCGAACAGGGCGCACGTGGTGGCAAAGCCCGTGAGGATGCCCGACTTGGACGCCTTGCCGCCCTTAACGGGAAGCGTGCCCACAAAGAGCCCCAAGCCCGTGGCGGCAAGCGCGGATGCAGCACCGCCCAGCAGGCACAGCCCCTCGCGCCCGCCAAAGTCAACGCCAACGACTAGGCGCACGTAGCTAATCGCGACCGCCATCGAGGCAAAGGAAACCAGCCACGAGCCGACAAAGATGCCGGCTAGCGACGCCGTCTTGGAAAGACCGCCCACACAGCGACGCGCACCAAGGCCCGACAGATTGGGCTGCAGATCGACGACGCTCAAGGCGGCAAACTCGGCAGACATCATCGCGACCAGGCCAAAGAGCGCGTAGTAGTAGACGACCGTACCATCGGGCGTGGTGCGTGTCAGACTTACGCGGCGGGTGCCACCCTCGAGCGACAGGGCGCGCGCAACCGCCTCCGGGTCGGCGAGCGCCGCCGGGTTGTCTTGGGCAATCTGGGACATGAGCTCGGCATTTTGTGTATACGAGCTTGCCACCGTCTCCAAAATGCTGCGGTCGGTGAGCACCGTCGACGCACGCGAGCTGTCATAGCTCGAAAGCAATGTGAGTTTGGGCGTGCCCGCGGTATCCACCGTGTAAATGCCCGCGACTTCGCCGGCCTTGAGCGCTTTGCGCGCGGCAGCCAAGTCTTCGTACTCGCTCACATCGAGCAGCTGGTCGTCGCCTTCCTTGGCAAGCGAAGCCGCCACGTCCTTAAAGGTCGAGGCGTCCCAGGCCTCGTCCGCCACGACGGCAACCGGCACCGGATCGACCGTGCCGTCGGAGCTCAGGTTCGCAAACATAAACATGAACATCGTGGAAAGCGCGATGGGAAAGAGAGCGCCCCAGACCCACGTGCTCGGCCGGCGCAGCAGCGTCTTGACCGTAATGATAATGGTGTTGAACATGACTGCTCCCTAGTCGCGCAGCTCGCGGCCGGTGATCTCGAGGAACACGTCGTTGAGGGTCGGCGGCTCGCTCCACACGCGGCCGAGCGCAACGTCGGCAGCGCGCAGCGTGTCGAGGATGTCGACCAGGTTGTGCGGGCTCGCCTCGCAGGTGCAGACGAGCTCGCCGCCGGACAGCTCGACGCTGAGCACGTGCTCGAGGGCGCACAGGCGCTCGACTGTGGCGGCCTCGACGGCGCCGACCTCGACAGTCACGCGCTCGCCCATCTGAATCATGCGCTTGAGCTCGTCGTTGGTGCCCTGCGCCAGCACGCGGCCGCCGTCCATGATCATGATGCGGCTGCAAATCTGCTCGACTTCCTCCATGTAATGGCTGGTATACACCACCGTGGCGCCCTCGTCGCGCAGGCGGCAGATGCCCTCCAGGATGGCGTTGCGGCTCTGCGGGTCGACCGCCACCGTGGGCTCGTCAAAGAAGATGAGCTCGGGCTTGTGCGCGATGCCGCAGGCAATGTTGAGGCGACGCGCCAGGCCGCCCGAGAGCTTGCCGGGGCGGAACTTGGTAAAGTCGCCCAGCCCGACAAAGTCGATCGCCTCGTCCACCAGCGCGCGGCGGCGCTTGCGGTCGTTGACGTAGAGGCTGCAGAAATAGTCGATGTTCTCGCGCACCGTAAGCTCATCGAATACCGCCACCTGCTGCGGCACCACGCCGATGCGGCGCTTGAGGTCGTAGCGGGCGGGTGTCATGGGCTCGCCGAACAGCTCGATGGTGCCCTTGTCGTAAGCGAGCAGCTGCAGAATACAGTTGATGGACGTGGTCTTGCCCGAGCCGTTGGGTCCGAGCAGGCCAAAGATCTCGCCGGGGGCGATGCTCAGGTTAAAGTGGTCGAGCGCAATAAGATCGTCATAGCGCTTGACGAGGTTTTCGACGTGGACGATGTCTGTCATGAGGCGGCCCTTCCGTTGATTGCGGCCCGGTACGATTGCATCATCGCAGGAGCCGCCGACGCGCGCCAGTGAGCTTTGTCACGAGTGCGAGGTTTGGTCGTGCGGCCCGCCGGCGCCCCCGCTTTGCCGCGCGGGAGGAATGTCACGGTTGCGCAGGCGGCCCCTCTACCACGCGCGGCTTCGCGTACAATACCCGTATGAACAGGCTTTTCGACAAATCGATCGTGCTGGCGTGCTGTATTGCGGCCGCCATGGGTCTTGCTGTGGACGCTCGCCTGGTCGCGGCGTTTTGCCTTGGCGTTATTGCCACCTCGCTGGCCGAGGTCGCACAGGAGGAACGCACGCGCCGTGCAAGCAAGGCCGCGAGCTACGCTTACATCATCGCGGCTGTCTTCGTGCCGCCGTTTGTGCCGTTTGCGCCCCTCGCCCTCTATGACATCGCGCGGCGCGTGCGCCGTGAACACGTTTGGGTCGCGCTGGGCATTGGCGTCGTCTTTGTCTTTGCGCTCGTCGCGGACCTTCGTGCCGATGCGCTTACCGCCCGAACGCTCCTGCTGACCGCCATCCTTTCGGTTGCCGCCACCTTGTTATCACTACGTACCGCCCAGTTGGAGCGCGAGCAGCAGCGCATGCACCGTATCCGCGACGAGTTGCAGGAACGAGCCCTCGTGCTCGAAGCGCGCAACCGCGATCTTGCCGACCGCCAGGACTACGAAGTCGAGCTCGCGACGCTCGCCGAACGCGCCCGCATCGCGCGCGAAATCCACGATAACGTCGGACACCAGCTCACGCGTGCCTCGCTACAAGCCGAAGCCCTGCGCGTGATCCACGCCGACGAGCCCGGCGTCGCCGCCGATTTCGCCGACGTCAAACGCACGGTTGACGAGGCGCTCCAGCTTGTGCGTACTAGCGTCCATGCGCTCAACGACAACGCTGTCGACCTTTCCGTGCAGCTCGAACGCATTGTTGAAGGCGCGCGCTCGGACAGCGGCCCGCAGATTGAGCTTGAGGTTATGACCGAGCATGCACCCGCAAACGTCGCGAACTGCTTTGCGGCGGTCCTGCGCGAGGCGCTCTCCAATACCATGCGCCACGCTTGCGCCCATACTGTCACCGTACGGTGCATGGAGCATCCGTCGTTTTACCAGCTCATCGTTACCGACGATGGCGTGGGCGGGGTCCAAGCAATCGGCCGTGGCGCCGCGGAGGGCATGGGGCTCGCCTCCATGCGCGAGCGCATCGAGGCGCTTGGCGGCACCTTCACCGCCGGTCCGCGCGCCGGCGTCGGCGGCTGGCGCGTGTTTGCCACCGTTCCCAAACAGCAAGGAGATGAGGGCCGATGAGGCTCATCGTTGTCGACGACGACCGCTTGGTGGTCGATTCGCTCAAGATTATCCTGGGCGCCCAGCCGCAGATCGAGGTGGTGGGTACCGGCGCCAACGGCGACGAAGCGGTCGCGCTCTACACCGAACACGCACCCGACATCGCGCTGCTCGACATTCAGATGCCAGGACGCGACGGCCTATCGGCGGCACGCGAGATCCTCGAGCGCGACCCTGCGGCGCGCGTGGTGTTTCTGACGACATTCTCGGATGACGAGTACATTGTGTCGGCGCTCAAACTGGGTGCCCGCGGCTATCTGATCAAAACCGATGTCGCCGCCATTCCGCCAGCGTTGGCGCAGGTCATGGACGGCAAACGCGTGCTCGAGGGCAAGGCAATCGAAGATGTTGACTTTGACGGGATGGGTAACAAGGCAGACATGCCTCGCCGGCCCGCGGCCTTTGCCAGCCTGACCGACCGCGAGTTCGAAGTCGCCGAGCTCATCGCCCGCGGCCTCGACAACAAGGAGATCGCTGCCACCGCCTATATGGGCGAAGGCACCGTGCGCAACCACATCAGCTCGATCCTTGCCAAAATGGGCCTGCGCAACCGCACGCAGATCGCCATCGCCTACCTGCGAGGGTAATTACCCAACGGTCAACCGCTCCGGCAAAGCAAAATGGCTGCTACCGCTTTAATGCCGTTTCAAAACTATGCCGGATTACGGGGCTAAACCCGGAAACCCCGTCCATGCTCTCGTTTTCCGCAAAATGACGGCTCGTCTACCTGCGGTTTTATTTTCACGCTTTTCGGTATGGTTGGGGATTCGGAATCCGGCCCCGTAAACCGACATAGTTTTGTTCGGGCGGCCCTGCACGAATGCCTCCGCAAGCCTCGCGGGACCAAAATGATCCGTTTTCTTCCGCCCACGGAGATCGGCTGACGGCGCCCGCCACGAAATCAGCCCATCTACTACGTTTGACTCGATACCCCTGACCATACCTTCGTTTTGAACAAAACCGCAGGCGTTCTACCTGCACTTTTGTTTTCGCGTTTTTTGGCATGGTTGGAGGTAAGGGGCCAAACGTAGTAGATGGGCCGATTTCGTGGCGCGCCCTCCTCCTCCGCGCACAAAAGTGCCGCCACGGAGAAGGGAGACGTCTCCGTGGCGGCTGGGGGTGGGGTGGGGGCTATGTTTTGGCTCCCCGCCAGCGGCCCGGGGCCCTTGGCCCCGGGCACTGTCAGTTTGCCTAGCGCTTACGGATACCCCAGACCAGGGCTCCAACGCCGGCCATGGCGATGACGAATGCCATGAGCAGTGCGGCTGCCTGCTGGTCACCCGTGGTGGGCAGGAAACCCTTGACCGTCTTGACGATGTTCGTCACGGTCTTGGGCGTGCCGGGATCGGGCGTCGGCACGGGTGTCTCGGGCTTCTTGTACGTGTTGTTGAACACGATACCCTCGACGCTCTTGTCGCCCTTGGTAAAGGCGATGTTCGCCTTGAGGTTACCCTCGCCGTCGTCGACCACGTTGACGGTCGCGGTAAAGACGGACTTGTCGTAGGTCATACCGGCCTCGTCGCCCTTGACCTCGCTGATGGTGTAGGCGTACGTACCAGGCTCGTCGTACTCGAACTTGTCGAAGTTGATCTTGCCGTCGGCATCGTTGGTAACCGTAGACTCGATGTCCTCGCCAACGAGCTTAAAGCTAAACTCGTCCTTCTTGAGCTCGCGTCCCTCGAGCACCTTGATGGCGCCGATGGAAACCTGCGTGGGCATGGCGTGATACTTGTTGGTAAAGCCAGCGGACTCGGTGGTTCCCTCGAGCTTGTGCGTCGCGGTCAGCGTGCCGTCGCCGTTGTCGGAGACGGTGGTCACGACGGTGTAGGTCGTGCCGTCATAGGTGACGCCCTTGTACAGGCCGAGCGCGTTGGGGCAAGCCTCGCGCAGCGTGTACGCGTGCGTGCCGGGCGCCTCATAGTGGATCGGGCTCAGCGTAACGTTGCCGTTGACGTCGTTGGTGCCGCTAGCAACAACCACGCCGTCCTCGAGCAGCTCAAACGTGAACTCGCCGGCTGCAAGGTCGCGTCCGGTCAAACGCTTGACCGTCTTGACCTGATCGGTCACGGCAGAATCGGTGGGCGCCACGCCGTAGGTGTTGGTGAACGTGAAGGCCGCACCGTCGTCGCCTTCGCGCACGACACTCAGATGTCCGGCGCGGTCGTCAGTCACGGTGTAGGAAACCTTGCGCGTGGCGTTGGCGTCGTTGGTCACGCCAGGGGCGCTACCGGACTCGGTCACCGTGTAGGTAAAGGTGTGCGAGCGCGGAGCGGTGGGGGCTGCGGGCTCGGACTCGTCGTTGGACTCGTCGGTGTCGGCAGCGTCGGCGTCAACCTCGGCCTCGTCGGCGTTGGCCTCGGCGTCGTTCGACGCGTCGTCAGAAGCGTCGGTCGTCACGCCCAGGGCGCGGTTGAGGTCCTCGAGCGTAAAGTGGATCTTGCCAAAGTCCACGTTGCCGGCCGCGTCGTTGGTTGGGTTCGTGCGCTCGGGCATCGGGGAGCCAGCCTCGTCGGCGGTCACGGTAAAGGTGAACTTGCCCGCGATGTCGGCCGGGGTCAGGCCCTCGGCAGCCTGAAGCTTCTTGGTGCCGGCGAGCGTGGCATCCACGGCCTCGGCGCCGTAGACGTTCTCGAACAAGGGCTCGACGCCACCGTAGTCGACCGTTGCCGTCAGGGTACCGTCACCGTTGTCGACAACGATAACCTTAAAGTTAAAGAACCACGTTGTAGCGGAAACGCCATTCGGCAGCCCGAATAAATCTTCGTAGGCCGTGTAGTTAATGGTCCAGGCAAGCTTACCGTCCTTATCGGTACGATGGGCAAGCCCGGCCGCCTCGAGATTAGCAAGCATCTCAGTATCGTAGTGCAGCGCATCAAAGCTCACGTGCCCGCCGATATTGGGCTTGAGGTTTTCGTATGCCACAAGCTCACCCTGATAGGCGATGCCGAACCAGAACTCGCCGTCGACCATCGGACGACCGGTCAGGGTCTTGGTGGCGACAACCTGAGCAGCGGTACCGCCAGGCGTGTTGGTCGTAGCGCTGTAGCTGTTGTGGAACGGGACCAGGGCACTCTCGACCTTGTTCTCACCGCTCTTGTGGACCGTCGTATGCGTACCCTCGGGACCGCCGGAGACGGTCGTCGTGGCGGTAAGCGTACCGGCGCCGTCATCGGCGATAGCAATCGTCACGGTGCGGACGGCGTCATCGTAGGTGTAACCGGGCTTGCCGTCATTCTTCTCGGCCACGGCGTACGTGAAGGTCTTGCCGGCGTCGGCCTGCGTAAACTTGACCTCATGGCCAGCCAGAATGTCAATCAGACCGACCGTCGCCTCTGCCGTTGCAGGGGACTTGAAGTTGTTGGCTCCGGGCAGCAGGCCAAGCGCGTTGGCCGAAGCCTCGTCGGCGGGCGTCACGGTAAAGGTGAACTGACCCTCAGTCATGGGACGTCCGGAGAGGCTCTTGCTGAGCTTGAGGCCGCCGGCCGCGGTGTAGTTAAGCTCAGTGCGGTACGTGTTGGTGAAGCGTCCGTTTTCCTTCTTGGTGACATTGGCGATCAGCTTGCCCTCGCCGTCCTCAGTCACGGTCACCTCGGCGGTCGCGGCATGCTCGTCATACGTCATGCCGGCCGCGTTGCCCGCGTTCTCGCGAATCTCGTACTTATAGGTTCCGGCAGCCGTGTAGCGGATCTTGCCGAACTTGATGGCGGCGATACCATTGTCGTCCGCGTTCTTCTTGCTCACGGTCACGGTTGCAGGGTCGGGCAGCGGGGCGTCGGTGCCCTCGGCGGGGCTGATGGTAAAGCTGAACTCGTCCGTATCCGTCCAGTCGCGGCCGTCGATAGCCTTGCTCAGGTCAAAGTCGACCTCGGTCTCGAGCGGGGTCACGCTGTAGGTGTTCTTGAAGGTTGCAGCCGTGGCGTCGCCCTTCAGGACATGCTCGGCCTTGAGCGTGCCGTCGCCGTTGTCGGTGATGGTGGTCTCGATGGTGAACTTGGCATCGCTGTAGGTGATGCCCTTGCTGGTGGTTCCGCCGTTGACCTCGCGCAGCGTGTAGGTGTGCTTGCCGGGCTTGTCGTACTTCACGGCGTCCATCGTGATCTTGCCGTCGGCAGTGTTGGTACCCTTGGCAACGACCTTGTCGCCCTCAACGAGCTCGAAGGAGAACTCGCCGTCCTTGAGCTCGCGACCGGTCAGGACCTTGGTCGCGGTGATCTGGTCGGTGACGCTCGTCTCGACAGGCTTCACGCTATAGGTGTTGGTGAACGTGAAGGCCGCGTTGCCATCCGGCTTGCGGGACACGTCCAGCTTACCCTTGCCGTTATCGGTCACGGTGAAGGAAACCTCGCGCGACAGCTTGGCGTCGTTGGTCACGCCAGCGACCTCGCCGGACTCGGTCACTGTGTAGGTAAAGGTATGCTCGCGCTTCTCGGGCTTCTCACCCAGGGCCTTGTTAAGGTCGTCGAGCGTAAAGGTGATCTTGCCAAAGTCGACCTTGCCGTCGGCGTCGTTGTGCACGCTCGTACTCGCAGGCATAGGCGCGCCCTCTTCGCCGATCACGATAAAGGTAAACTTGCCGGTGATGTCGGCCGGGGTCAGACCATCGGGAACCTGCAGACTCTTCTTGCCCGCAAGCGATGCCTCGGCAGCATTCGTGGTGTAGACGTTCTTGAACTCGATGCTCTTGACGTCCTTGGCGTCCTTGGCATCCTTCAGCTCGTGCGTAGCCACCAGCTGGCCCTTGCCGTTGTCGGCTATGGTCGTCACGATGGTATAGACCGTGTCGTCGTAGGCGATGCCGCCGGCGTTGCCCTTGACCTCACACAGCGTATAGGTGTGCTGGCCGATCTCGGTGTACTTGATGGGGCTGAGCGTCACCTTGCCGTCGGCAGCGTTCGCAACGGTCTCGATAAGCTCAGAGTCCTCACCCTTGATCTCGCGCAGCTCGAAGCTGAACTCGCCGGCCGCAAGGTTGCGCCCGGTCAGGGACTTGGTCACGTCAATCTTGTCGGTGACACTGGACTCAACAGGCTCCGCAGTGTAAACGTTCTTGAACTCGGTCTCGTCGGCTTCGTTCCAGGCCACCTTCACGTCAGCGCTGAGCACGCCCTTCTTGTTGGGCGTGACCGTCACGGTGATCTTCGCGACGTTCTTGCTGTAGGCAATGCCGTCAACCGTGGTCCCGGCGTTCTTTTCGCTGACCTTGTAGACATACGTGCCAGGCTCGGTGTAGGTGATCGTGCCGAAGTTAATGGCAGCCTTACCCTTGTCGACCAGATCGTCCTTGGTCACAGACACAGTCACGGGCGCCGTCGCGGACTCGGGCATCGGGGCGCCGTCCACGGGCGTCAGCCCAAACTCAAACGTGTCCTCCTTCGTCCAGTCGCGGCCCTCGAGCACCTTGGTCAGGTCAAACTTGGCCTTGGTATCCACCGTTGCCGGCGTCATGTCGTACTTATAGCTAATCTTGCCGTTGTTGCCCAGGTAGGAATTGACATGCGTCGCGGTCGCTTTGGCGGACATGTTGTTCCACTTGGGGTTGAGCACGTCGGTCGCGGTGCCGGTCTTGTTGCCGCCCACGCTCTCCTTGGTGGTGTGGAGCTCATCGATAAAGGCCAGGCGTGCGGTTCCCACAGTAAACACCAAGTTACCGTTCTCATCGGGAACAATCGCGCCGTCGAACTTCGCGGCGTCGCCGCCGATAAACTCGATGACGGCGGTGGCGGGCTTGGCCTCGCCGTTCTCGCCCTGCTCCTCAAACTCATCCTTGTAGTAATAGGTAACCTCGCCAGCCAGCGCGGACCCCTTTGCAGGCTGCGTGCATTCCTTATCCGTGTAAATGGGTGTCTGCTTCTGGAAGTAATAGTAGCGATTGGTGTCGGCGGGCTCAAAGTTCGCGATCGTATCGCCCAGCGCGCCAGCGTTCCACTTGTTCGCGTAGAAGTTCACGGTCTTGGCGCCGTCAACGACGGTCGTATTATGCTCGATGTAGTCCTTGAGCCCCGTGACCTTCTCGGGCGTAAACAGGTTGTCGAGCGCAACGCTCTTCACGCTCGAGGTGTACTTCACGCGGATAGGCTGAGCGCTGTCGACCGAAAGCTTGCCGTCTTCGTTCTTAAAGTGGCTCTGCGGAATCAACGACGCAGGAATCTTGACCGTTACGATATCGCCGGTCCGGGGCTCGCCCTCTTTAGCATGCTGAACGGTGATGACCAGGTTCGCGGCATCACCCGTGAATGTGTAGGTGTCGACGTTGTCCTCGGTCTTTGTCGGCTTGTCAAACGTTGTGCCGTTGTACATAAAACCGTCGACCTGCATAAAGTCGCCCAGCTCATCGGTAAACGTAATGTAGCCGGACTTGGTCGCGTCGTAGCCCTTGTGGATTTCGGTCGGGTGAGGTGCTTCCGACGTAATGGCCTTTGAGATGTCGTCGAAGACCTTCTTGAGCTCATCGGCATTGGTCGCCGACTTGTAGTAGTCGGAGTTTTCCACGCGCGCACCAAGCATATCGCTCGTATACGACGTGGCGCTGGGATAGTTACTCGACACGGCGTGCATGAACTTATTTACGTCGCTCGTTCCCTTATTCGAGGGATCGGCAGCGGGGTTCGCTCCGCTAAAGATGCCGATAGTATAAACGGTGGCCTTGCCGTCCTTCATGCTCTTGGCAGCCGTCACGGCAGAGTTGGCGACATCAGAATCAAACTCGCTGTAGCTCGTTGGCTTGCCGTCGGTAAAGAACACAACGACCTTCTTGGCGCCCTCGCGTCCAAAAGTTTTAATGTTTTTCTCGGCTTGTTTCATACCATAATCGGCACGCGTAGCGCCAGCAGGCTCGATAGAATCGATCGTTCCCTTAAGACCCTTTGCGCCGCCAACCGTGCACGCTGTCAACTCTTGCATTGTCTGCGAATAGTTGTAGCTATGGCCGCCGGAGCGGTACTTGTCGTTTCCAACTTTGTCGGTCTCATCACCCGCAAACTTAACAATGGCAACCTTATGCTGCCTATCGACACCCTCGATACCTTCGTTTTGTTTGGCGATGGTGTCGATAAAGCTTTTCGCAGCGCTCTTCAGCGCATCGATACGCTTGGTGGAATCTCCACCACCCATAGGATCATTCATCGAGCCGGATGCATCCAGCACTAGCACGATGTCGAGTGGCGTGGTGACTGTCACGGTTGAATTAGACGTCGAGGACATCGCCGAAAGCGTGGTCACAAAATCTGACACTTCGTTTTCTCCGGTTGCCTCAACCGTTTTGTCGGTCCAGATTCGACCGACGTTTTGAGTCGTCACCTTATTGCCGCCGTGGCCGGCCGCCCATTTTTCCCAGCGTCCGCTGGTGTCGGGGTCGACGACCGTCGGCCCGCTCGCTGTCGGCCCGTCCATTCCCGTACTGGACCTGGCGTTGGCCTCGGGCAGCATGGCGAATGCTGCAGCCGGCAACACAAGCACTACGGCAAGTATCACCGCCAAGAGACCCCTCGTGTACTTACTCATCGCGTCTCCCTTCTCGCGGTCTCAGACCTTGCATCAGCCTAAAGTTACGAAATGAGACACAATTAGGGCAGGTGACACATGTTCCAGATTCGGTTTTGGGCGTGAGACAAATGTCTCACCAAAGTTGAGACACGGCGTTTTCGCAGGAAAACGGGTGCGACTCGGAGTCATCAGGCAAAAATGATCCGCTTTCCTCCGTCCCCGGGGGATCAGGGGCTGTTGCCGATACGGTGCCATTTCAAAACTATGCCGGTTTACTACGATAAATACGAATTCCCCGACCACACTCGCTTTCTTTGCAAAATCGCAAGCCGTCTACCTGCAGTTTTGTTTTTACCAAATGCGGCGTGGTTGAAGATTAGCAATTCATCGTAGTAAACCGGCATAGTTTTGTTCGAGATGGCCTAACCGCGCGTCTACGCGCGGGGCCGGCGGGGCATTTTGCCCCGCCGGCCCCTATTTCAGCGCTATTCCGGCTTGTTTTCTACCGTGGGAGTCTTATCCGCCGCAACTGGAGTACGGGCGGTGTCCATAGTCAGACAATGTTTGGGGCAGCTCTCGACGCACTCGCCGCACACCACGCAAGCATACGGGTCAATCGACCACGTTCCGCCCTTGCGATCGACCGCGAGCGCGCCCGCCGGGCAGCGACGCGCGCACATGCCGCAGCAAATGCACACGTCCATGTCGTTGACGATATGCCCGCGCAAGCGCTCGGGCGCCGTAAGCTTCTCCTGCGGATAGCACACCGTGACCGGCCGCTTGACCATAGAACCCAAGGCCGTCTTGGCAAATGTCAGTAAACTCATGCCGCGCCTACCTTTCCGTGCAGCTAATGCAGGGGTCGATGGTCAGGATAATCATGGGCACGTTGGCAAGGAGCACGCCCTGCAGCGCATGCGTCAGACCTGCCAGGTTCTGCGACGTCGGCGTGCGCACGCGAAAACGGTCCAGATTCTTGGTACCGTTGCCGCGCACATAGTAATACGCCTCACCACGCGGCTGCTCAATCACAACCTCGCCACGCGCGCCGTCGGCCGGCGTAAGCTTGGTGCGCCCGCCGATGCCGTCGTGCGGAATCTTGCCCACAAGCTCCTTGATAATGTCCATGGCCTGCGTGACCTCGGCACAACGCACCTGGCAGCGGGCATAGCAGTCGCCATCGATGGCAACGATGGGCTCAAATGCAGCCAGATCCGCATAGGCACCGTCGCCAAACATGCGCACGTCGTAGTCCACGCCCGAGGCGCGCCCAAACGGGCCGACCATCGAAAGCTCCAGCGCGTCCTTTTTGCTGATCACGCCCACGCCATGCAGGCGCTCGCCGCAGCTGTTGTCGTCCAAAAACGTATGCACCAGGGCCTCGTAGTCGGGACGCATGGCATCGAGCGTCTGGACAATGCCTGCCAGCTCGGAGTCCTCGATGTCGTGTTTAAGACCGCCGATCTCGTTGATCGACAGAATCACGCGACCGCCGCACGTACTCTCAAAGATCTTGAGAATCTGCTCGCGCAGGGTCCACGACCGATAGAACAGCGCCTCGAAGCCAAAGGCATCGGCGAGCAGGCCCAGCCACAGCAGGTGCGAGTGGATGCGCGAAAGCTCATGCAAAATGGTGCGGATATACTGCACGCGGCCGGGCACCTCGATATCGAGCATGCGCTCGCAGGCGCTGGCATAGCCGCAGCTGTGTCCCACGGCGCAGATGCCGCAGATGCGCTCGGCGATGTAGCCAAACTGATGCATGTCGCGCTTTTCGGTGAGCTTCTCGAGTCCGCGGTGCACAAAGCCGATCTGCGGAATTGCCTCGAGAACGCGGTCGTCCTCGATCACCAGGTCCAAATGAAGCGGCTCGGGCAGCACCGGGTGCTGCGGGCCAAACGGAATAACGGAGCGATGTGCCATGGACCTTACGCCTCCTTTTTCTGCTTGTCGCGGGCGGCCTTGGCGGCAAGCGCCGCACGGACCTTGGCCGCTTTCTCGGGATCCATGGCGGCGAGCTTTGCCTCCATCTCGGCGGCCTTGAGCGCCG
Source organism: Collinsella sp. (assembly GCA_046995905.1). Classification (GTDB taxonomy): domain Bacteria; phylum Actinomycetota; class Coriobacteriia; order Coriobacteriales; family Coriobacteriaceae; genus Collinsella. The sequence continues at coordinate 267,735 of JBKXET010000001.1, read as the reverse complement.
CCTTGGCGGCGGCATCGTCATGCTGAGCATCGGAGCCGGCAGCCGCAGCAGGTCGAGCGCTCGCCGCAGCCGAAGCATCATCGGCGCTCGCAGCGCCCTCCCCTGCAGCAGCCGCAGCCGTGGCGGCCTTCTCGGCCGCGGCTTTGCGCGCCTTGGCCTCGGCGGCGGCACGGACCTTCATGGCCTTCTCGCGCGCAGCCTTCACCTCGGGCGTGATAACGCTCATGGGCTCGGCAGTCGAGACCTGGTAGAAAAAGCCCTTAAAGTCAATCTGCATGTCGGTGATGGCAAGACCAAATAGGTCGTGGGCCTCATTTTCAAACGGGAATACCGCCGGATAATACGAGCTGATGGACGGAATCTCCTGGTACTGATCGATGCCCTCGACCACCAGGTTCTCGATCGCATAGCTGCCGTCCTGCTCAATATGCTCCTGAGCAGCACGAACGTTGATAAACGTATAGACCAGCCGATACGTGCCGTCGTCGATGTTGCGCTCGGCGTGCATTTGCACAAAGCGCGCGCCGACGCCCTTGAGCGCCTGGACATGCGACAGGAGTTCGTCGATCCCGACGGTGGTATAGATTGCCTTTTGCATTACTCGGCCTCCTTTGCAGCGGCTGGCGTCCCAGCGGGTGCGTCGCCAGCGGCGGGTGCGGCGGGCGTCCCGGCAGGGGCGTCGCCGACCCCCGCAGCAGCCACAAACCCGTCCTCGCCCAGCTCAACGCCACCGTCCCAGGTTGCGGCGCCGCCCACGGTAAGCGGATCGCCGCCAGCACGCATCACAGCTTCCTTCTGATCAAGGATGCCGCACGCCTCCACAATGGCATCGATCACCGTCTCGGGACGAATGGCGCACCCGGGCGCGTACACGTCCACGGGAATCGCGCGATCCACGCCGCCGATCACGTTATACGCATCGCGGAACACGCCGCCCGAGCACGCGCAGATACCGCACGCCACCACGCACTTGGGCTCGAGCATCTGGTTGTAGATCTGACGCACGACGGGCAGGTTCTGGGCATTGACCGAACCCGTCACCAAAAAGATATCCGCATGCTTGGGGTTGCCGGTGTTGACTACGCCAAACCGCTCCGCATCGAACAGCGGCGTGAGCGAGGCCAGCACCTCGATATCGCATCCGTTGCAGCTCGAGCCGTCGTAATGAATAACCCACGGCGAGCGCGACATTTTATGATCCATAAACGCCGCCTCCTAAATAAACACGTCGACGAGGATGGGCATAAGGTTGAGCAGGCCAAACACCAGCGCCACGCCCCAGCCGAGCCTAAAGCAGCTGCGCCAGGTGCTGCGTGCGAAGGTGTTGTCGATCAGCACCTCGATAAAGTACGTCGCGGCCATCACGACCAGGGCGACCACCCAGCTCACCGGGTTCTCCCAAACAAAGAACATGCCCACCCACATCAAAAACAGCACGGTCTCGCACCAGTGCATAAGGGTCATCTTGGCCAGCGTGCCGCCGCTCATCTCGGTGGCGACGCCCTGGACGATCTCCTGATGCGCGTGATGCGAGTACGAAAGGTCAAACGGCGACTTGCGCAACTTGATGGTAAGCACCGCGAGCAGCGCGAGGAAAATGGGCGCGCTGTACACGATGATGGGGGCCGACTGCCCCGTCACGGCGATGGAATCAAAGCTATCGGTGGCAAGGTACAGGCCCACGCTCATCAGCAAAACGGCAGGCTCGTAGCTCATAACCTGCAGCAGCTCGCGGTCGGCGCCGACCTGGGCAAACGGGCTTTGCGTCGAGGCGGACGCCAGCACCACAAAGATCGCGGCGAGCGTCACCATAAAGGCGCACAGCAGCGTGTTGGAACCCGACACAAAGATGCCGCCGCCCACGACGGTAAAGATGAGCGCGCACGCCATGTAGGTATCGTCCATGGTGTTTACGCTGGCAGGGGCCTTGCGCAGCAGCTTGGCAACGTCGTAGAAGGGCTGCAGCAAGCGCGGGCCCACGCGGCCCTGCATACGGGCGGACAGCTTGCGGTCAATGCCGTCGATCAGGCCACCAACCAAAGGCGCCAGCAAGGCAAACGCCACGGTGCCAATAAAGATGCCCACGACGCCCGAGCCTTCGAAATACTTGCCGCGCAGCACCGAGGGCGCACTCATGGCAAGCCGCTCGGGCCCAATCCACGCGCAACACAGCAGCGCAAACAAGATAATGCTGCAGCACACGACGCTACCCGCGGGGCCAATACGCTTCTCGCCAAGGGCGTCCTCCGAGTACCAATTGCGCTTTTCGGCCTTTACCTCGCGTCCCATCGAGCCGCGGAAATGGCGGTAATTGTCGGTTCCCACGCCCGAAAGGTACACGTTGACGTGCGGCTTATTGCTCACGCGGAACGATGTCAGCAGCACCACGGCGATAAACGCCACGATAACCACCATCAGATACATGGCGTCCTTGCCAATAACGTACGGCACGCGGCCAAACACCATGGCCAAGTAAGGCGACACCAGACCGCTCGAGATAACCGGGAACGCCACGCAGCACAGAATCAGCAGCGCGGCGATGGTGTTGAGCGCCATCCATTCGGTCTTGTGGACATTGACCTCAACGTTTTGAGCCGTGGGGTCGACGCCCGAAAGCTTGGCAAGCCACTTGCCCCAGAAGTAAAACGTCGCGGCCGAGCCAAAGGCAAGCACCATGATCATGAGCACGTTGCCGGTCTGCGCAAACGCCACCAGGGCGCCCCACTTGGACACGAGCATGCCAAACGGCGCCACAAACATGCCCATGATGCCCAGCATCATCAGCCGCGTCAGGTGCGGCATGCGGCTGAACATACCGTCCATGTCCTCGATATTGCGGCTGCCGATATGATGCTCGGCCGTGCCCACGCACAGGAACAGCAGCGACTTGGCCACCGTGTGGAACAGGATCAGGAAGATGGCCGCCCACACGGCCTCGGGCGCGCCGACACCCAAGCAGGCACTGATGAGGCCCAGGTTGGAAATGGTGGAGTACGCGAGCACGCGTTTGGCGTTGCTCTGCGAGATGGCCATGAGGGCAGCGAGCAAAAACGTGATGGCACCCACACTCGTGACCATAAAGCCAGTCACGGGATAGATGGCATAGAGCGGGCTGAGCTTGACCATCAGGAACACGCCGGCCTTGACCATGGTGGACGAGTGCAGCAGGGCGCTCGTGGGCGTGGGGGCAACCATGGCGCCCAGCAGCCACGTGTGGAACGGCATCTGCGCGGCCTTGGTAAGGGCGGCGAGCGACAGCAGAACGACCGGCATCACCAGCAGCGCGGACTGCGCGGTTCCAGCGCCGGAAAGCTCGATCATGCCCGAGACGGTCAGCGGCATGCCGTTAACGTGCAGAAACATAAGGCCCGCCAAAAACGCGATGCCGCCCAGCATGTTGAGGATAATCTGGGTAAAGGCGTTCTTGATGGCCTCGGGCGTGCGCGTGTAGCCAATCATGAGGAACGAGCACACGGTGGTGATTTCCCAACCGCAGAACAGCCACTCCAGGTTGTCGCTCGTCACGATGACGAACATGGCCGAGAGGAACAAGAACATAAGCGCCAGGAACTGCGGGCGACGGTCGGGCGCGGCCTGCCCACGCAGCGCGGCCTCGTGCTCATCATGGGCCTGGAAGTCCTTCATGTAGCCCAAAGCGTAGATACAGATAAGGCTGCCGACGATGCCGACGGCGAGGACCATGATCACGCTCATGTAGTCTAGGTAGAGCGGCGTCGCCGTGACGGCTTCGGCCGCAGGCAGCGTCATGGCCGCAAAGACGAGCGAGCCCACCAGCTGGACTATGCCGAGCACCGTGGTAAGCACGCTCTTATATTTGTGCGCGTTGTACAGGATGACGGCGCACAGAATTACGTCGATGACGGAGCTGATGATCGAGAGCGCATGCGAGGTACCGGGGGCAATCTCAAAGCTCTGCGGACCCGTGCAAAAAAACATGACGGCGACTACAACTGTCACCGCCATGATAATGCCGGAGCCTATGAGTCCCACCGCATCGCGGGCGCGGTCACCGCGCGCGAGCAGCATGCCCAGCGCCGGTACCAGCGGAAACAGGGTAAGGAAATACAGTAGCGTCATACCATCACTCCCCCATGCAAAAACGCTGCAATTGTTTAACGTTATAGCTCAATTGATGAGTAGCGGCGGCGGGTTTTCGGTCAACTGGGGAGTTTTAGGTGTACGGGGCAAGGGCACGTCCGCTTTGGAGCAGAGAGGCGGCAAGAAAAATGCGCCCCTGTGGGCGCACCATCCCGTTTGCTATTCCGCCTTTTTAACGCGCGGCTTGCGACCGCGCGGCTTATCGACCAGTGCGGCCTCACCGCTCTCGCGGTACTGACGGCACCAAGCCTTGACCGAAGACTCGCTGGGAATCTTGTGCTTGATCATGGCCTCGCGAACCGTCAAGCCGTTTTCCAGACGGTCCTTAACCACAGCGAGCTTTACGTCGTACGAATAGGTGTGATGATGCGAACCGGCATTGAGAACGGCGTCGGCACCGCCCACGGCATACGCGCGGGCCCACTGACGAGCCGTGGCCTGGGGAATGCCAAGCTCCGCGGCGAGAGCGCGATGACCGACCCCCTCTTGGAGGATCTCGACGGCGCGCTGCCTAACCTCGGGCGCATGCGTGCGAGTCCTAGTTGCTTCCGACATACCTGCCACTTCTTAGCCTTAGCCGTTAATCTGCTTTCTTACGTGCAAGTTAGATAGTAGCATTTTACTGTTTGCTCAAAGCAGTTAATTAAAGTAGACGCGGTGTTATCTGGACATTTGGCACCAAATTACGACATTTCTTTATCGATTATTTACGCTGGTAGCTGACTCGCAGCCAATCGTCATTCGCTTGTCAACAAAGTTGGCATCTCTTTATGTCCTTTGGTATAGAGGATATAGTTATTAACCCCTCCCCCAATAATTTTGAGTGATCTGCAAGGCAGTAGACGTCCTCACTCCTCATGATTACCGCGCATTGCCATTCATCGGAGCAAAACAAAAAGGGCGGGACCTGCTGCGCTTGCAGGCCCCGCACCGGTTGACACCCGACGGGACACAGCCGGGCGAGACGGATCCGTGCTACCGCCCCGCCTGGCCGCGATGTTCAACTACAGCTCGTTGGCCGCGTGATACGCCGTGCGAATGGCGCTCGCAATGTCGGCGGTGCGCTCACCCGAGCAGTCGCCCACGCAGGTCACGGGCACCGTCACACCATCCAGGTCAAACGCGTTGGCCTTGGAGCCCACGGCCATCACCACGTAATCGCAGGCGATCTTCACCGGCTCCTCGGCGCCGTCCTCGGTGGTGCGAATGGCCTCCACGCCCTCGTCGGTAATGGCGGTCAGGCGGGTCTTAACGTGCTGCTCCACGTTGTGCTCTGCAAAGTCGCTCATGATCAGCGGCAGAATGGTCTCGGACTCGCCTGCGGCAATCTTGTCGAGCATCTCGACAATCGCCACCTCGCAACCGTGCTGCAGCAGGTACTCGGCAGTCTCGGTGCCCACCAGGCCGCCGCCAATGACAGCGACGCGGCCCGTAAGCTCCACCTTGCCGGCCAGCACGTCCCAGCTCGAGACAACCTTGTCCGAATCGGCACCCGGAACGGGGATGACCACGTCGTGCGCGCCCACTGCCACAATCGCGGCGTCGGCGGCGTTGAGATCCGCGGGGCTGGCGGCATGGTTGAGTTCAACTTTCACGCCCAGGCCGGGCAGAATCTTCTCGTAGTACTCGACCGAGCGCATGATCTCGTCCTTGCGCGGAGGCGCGGCCGCCAGCACAATCTGGCCGCCCAGATGATCGCTCGCCTCGTAGACGGTCACGTCGTAGCCGCGCTTGGCCGCCACGCGCGCGGCCTCCAGGCCGGCGATGCCGCCGCCCACCACGGCGATCCTCTTGTCGCCCTCGCCCGGCTTAATGGCGATGGTTGCCTCATCGCCGTTCTCGGCATTGAGCACGCACGAGATGTACTTGCGGTTTTGAATCGCATCGACGCAGCCCTTGTTGCAGTTGAGGCACTCGCGGATGGGCTCACCCGTGGCGGCCTTCAGCGCAATGTCGGGGTCGCACATGAGCGAGCGGCCATAGGCGATGATGTCGGCGGCGCCGTCTTCCAGAATCTTCTCGCCGGCCTCAACCGAGACAACGCGGCCGACGGTTGCCACCGGCACGGAGACCAGGGCCTTGACGCGCTCGGCCACGGGCAGCGTCCAGTTGTAGGGCATGGCGCCCATGGGCGGAATGGTGTCGCCCATGTTGCCGGTGTGGTTGGCCTGTGCGACCTGAATCATATCGATGCCCGTACCCTCGAGCAGCTTGGCGAACTCGCAGGCCTCGTCGGGCTGCAGGCCACCCTTGCCGCGCGGCGTGCCGTCGGGGTTCTCCATGATCACGGGGAGCTTGTACTCCACCATCAGCTGCGGCGCGGCCTCCTTAATGGCGGCGACGACCTCCAGCGCGTAGCGAACGCGGTTCTCGAACGAACCACCGTACTCGTCGGTGCGCTGGTTGAGGATGGCCGAGCACAGCGAACCCACCAGGCGGTCGCCGTGGACCTCGATAGCGTCGATCCCGGCCTGCTGTGCGCGAGCGGCCGAGGCAGCGATGGCCTCCTTGATCTGGGTGAGCTGCTCTACGCTCGCCTCGTTCACAAAGTGCTGCATGTCGTGATGCAGCTTGGCGTAGGCCTGGTTGCGGATCTCGTTGGACTCGGCCATCTTGGCGGCAAAGGTCTCCTCGTCGCCGGCGGCCTTGGCCTCCTGCGCGGCCTTGGCGGCGGCCATGGATCCCATGACCATGCGGCCGACACCGGGCACATCGTACTCGGGGTGGAACAGCTGCAGCGCGACCTTGGCGCCGTGCTTGTGGACGGCGTCGGCCAGCGCCTTAAACGTGGGGATCTGGGCGTCGGTTGCCAGCTTGGGCGTGGGGCTTGCGGTCATGACGGGAGCGACGTCGCCGATGACGATGTAGCTCACGCCGCCACGGGCCAAGCGCTCGTAAAAAGCCAGGCTGCGCTCGCCGATGGAACCGTCACGCTCCTCGTAGCCGGTGGTCAGCGGCGGAAACATAATGCGGTTCTTGAGCTCAAGGGGGCCAACCGTAATGGGCTGGAGCAGCTTGGATGCAGGTGTGGTCATGGACATTCCTCTCTTGTAGGCGCGGCGGCGATGATGCCGCGTAGTTATCTAGAGGATATGGCATGGGAATACAGCAGCGCAACGGAAATCGGCGGACAGCAGGTAGCGGCAGGTGGATGGGGATGGGCGGGGCGGCCCGTCGGTTTATCTCAATCTGTAACAGTTACGCGACAAAACCGGGTCTTACTGTTACAGATCGAGACAAACCAAACCCGCCTGCTAGAAAATCTCAATCTATAACAACAACTCGGCAAAATCCGTCCCTCGTGTTACAGATTTAGACAAACACGACCCAACCCACCGGTATATCTCGGTCTGTAACACCTAGCCGCCCAAATCGGGTCTAGATGTTACAGATCGAGATTTTGTTTGAGAGGCCGAGAATTGGACCGAAAACACGGTCCCGAAATAACAAAAAAGCTCGCCGGCTAGGCCGACGAGCTGCAAGTTCTTGGTCGCGGGGGCAGGATTTGAACCTACGACCTCCGGGTTATGAGCCCGGCGAGCTACCAGACTGCTCCACCCCGCAATGTCTGGGCGCCTCATGTGCGCGTGAAAGAATATTACGCGGGAGTTCGGTAAACGGCAAGGAAAATCTCGTAGAGCATAATTCCTTCATATTTAAAACCCCTCAGCCCCTATCACCGTAAACGAATCGCGGCCGAGCGCCGTCGACGGCGCGTATACAATGGTGCGCGTCCTTTTATGCCAACACCGGGAGTAGACATGCTGCTCGCTATCGATATGGGAAACACGCAGACGGCCATGGGCCTGTTTGACGGAGACGAGCTGGTGCAGTCGTGGCGCATGCCCACCGACCGCTCCTATACCGCCGACGAGATCCATGTGCGCCTGATGGGCTTCTTTAAGATGTACGGCCTCTCGCTCGACGCGGTCGACGCGATCGCCTTCGCCGGCGTGGTGCCGCAGCTCTCGCGCGGGTGGCACACTGTGGCCGACCGCATTGCCGCGGACGCCATCGTTATCGGGCCGCAGACGGCCGCGGTGACCAAGCTGCGCGCGGCGCGTCCCCAGGCCGTAGGCGCCGATCGCGTCGCTAACGCCGTTGCGGCCGAGACCTTCTACGGCGCGCCGGCAATCGTGGTGGACTTTGGCACCGCGACCAATATCGACGTCATCGATGAGGACGGTTATTACATTGGCGGAGCGATCGCGCCGGGCATTCGCATCTCCATGGACGCGCTTGCCGCCCGTACCGCCAAGCTCGCCAGCGTGCCGCTCGAGGCGCCCGAACACGCCATCGGCCGCGATACCGAGGAGTGCATCAAGGTCGGCGCCGTGATGGGCGCCGCCGCCATGGCCGAGGGCCTGGTCGCGCGCATGAAGCGCGAGCTGGGCCGCGAGGATGCCACCGTTATCGCCACGGGCGGTCTCGCCGGCATCGTCGCCGATTCGACCGATGCCTTCGACGTGGTCGACGGACAACTCACCATCAAGGGCATCTGCGAAATCTACCGCCGCATGCAGGAGCTGGGATAGAGCAGGGGCTTAAGTCGAGCACGCCCGATGCCACAGCCCCCGCAAACGTTCGCCAAGCCTATTCCTCAAAATCGAAAAATTTTCAGTTTTGAGGAATAGGCTTTCTGCTAGGCCTCGTCGCACAGCCACCTCGCCAGGTCCACGATCTGCACCCCATCGCGATCCGTGGCCTCGTGATGCGTGCGGGCAAGAATCATCTTGGGATACGCATCGCCAATGCTCAGCAGTGGCGAAATCTCGCGTTCAAACGTCTTATCCGAGCTGATGTCGTCGCTCACCTGAATGTAGAGCTTCTCGCTTCGCTTGATTGCCACAAAGTCTATTTCCTTTTTATAGAGCACACCGACGTATACCTCATATCCGCGGCGCAGCAGCTCGATTGCCACCATGTTCTCGTACACGCGACCCCAGTCCATATCGCGTGTACCGAGCAGTGCGTATTTGAACGCGTGGTCTGCCAGGTAATACTTCTCGCCGCTCTTAAGGTATTTCTTGCCGCGAATGTCATATCGACGAACTTTATAGAAGGCAAACGCATCGCACAGGTACCCCATGTACGCACCGACCGTCTTGTTCGTTATCTTTAGCCCATCCGCGTTCAAAACATCCGTAATGTTGCGCGCCGACGTTATGTTGGAGACGTTGTCCATCATGTAATCGGCAATGCGCAGCAGCGCCGATTCGTTTCTCACGTTATGCCGCTGCACGATATCTCTCACAATGAGCGTCTTAAAGACGTTGGAGAGATATTGATAGCGCTGCTCCTGCAGTGGATAAGGGTAAGAGCCAGACATACCGCCGGTTCTCGCGTACTCATCGAAGTCGCGGTCAACCTCGCCCTCGTCGCCATAGGAGCGATACTCTTCAAACGAGAATGGGAAAACCTCGATCTCGAACGTGCGCCCCGTAAAGAGCGTCGACAGGTCGCTTGACAGCAAAAAGGCGTTCGATCCGGTAATGAAAATATCGTACTGCTCGGATGCATGGAGGCTGTTGATCGCGCGTTCAAAGCCGTCGCACATCTGAACCTCGTCGATAAGCAGGAAGTTTTGCTTGTCGGACACTCGATGCTCTTTTACATAGGCGAGCAGGGCATGATATTCGAGCAGGCTCTCGAACTCGTCGAGGTTGTAATTGATATGGATGACATTCGAATTGGACAGATTTACCTCCACGTAATCGCGGAGGGCCTCGAGCAATTTTGACTTACCGCTACGGCGAATGCCCGTTATGACCTTGATGTCCGGTACGCCAATAAGGCTCGTCAACGTGTCCATATATGACGTTCTATTGATGAGTTTCATTGGTGCCTCCCTGCGGTCTTCTATCGCTATTCCTCAAAAACGAAAATTATTCAGTTTTGAGGAATAGACTCTGCAACGAATATACCTCGTTAAAGGCCGAGCTGGCTTAATTCTATTCCTCAAAATCGAAATATTTTCAATTTTGAGGAATAGAACCGCGATGCCACCCTGTAGTCGCGTAAAGACCCTCCCCGGCACAGCCGAGGAGGGTCTTGTTGTCATCGCTATCTTTGAGCGCGGGCGCCTCGCGTTACAGTCCGCGAATCCGTACGGCCTCGGGCGGAAACTCCTGCTCGCCGGCATCGGTCTTGATGGTCGCACGACCCCAGATGTCCAGGCCCGCAAACACACCGACCGCAAGCGGCAAACCGCTGGGCGACACCGCCGCGACCTGACGACCCAGCAGTGGCACCATGTCAAAGTACTCGCCCAGCACCGGAGCCAGCGGGCCGGCGGCGCCCTGCGGCGTGTTGGCGGCAACTGCCCAGGTGTCCACGCGGACCAGCACGGCGGCGGCCAATGCCTCGATCAGCGCCTCATCTGCCATATCCACGCCAAGCTCACCCAGCGCCGCACGCTCAACATCAACCGTCACCGCGGCAAACATACCCGCGGCACCGGCACCGCCGTTCACGGCAACGCGCGCGAGTGACGTCTCAAACGCAGGCGCACCGCACACGATATCGCTCGGCCACTGGATACCCACCTTGCCGGCAAGGCCCAACCCCGGCGTCGAAGCCGTGCCCACGAGCGCATCCATCATGCCCATCGCCGCCACAAACGGCAGGCCGTGGAAGGCGTGCATATTCACATCGGGGCGCACAACCAGCGAAAACGTCAGCGAAGCATCGCCCGCGCTCCACGCGCACCAGCCCGCGGACACGCCCTCGCGGCCCGCGTCACGCGCCGCGTCGAGCTCGGTACCAGCGGCAACAGCATTCATCTCGATCATCTACATGCGCCCCAATTCGCCCACGATATGGCCCACGCGGTCCTCGGGCTCCTTGACCTCGACGCCGTTGTAGCGGAAGAACCGCGCCGGATCGTGCATCAGATCCTCGAGCGGCACCAGCACAAAGTCGCGCTCGCCGATCAGCGGATGCGGCAGGCGCAGCTTTTTGCCGCCGTGGGTCTCGCCGTCCATCCACAGCAGATCCAGGTCGATGGTGCGCGGACCGTTGGCCTTGGCCTTTTTGGAACGGTCGCGGCCCAGCTCGGCCTCGATCTTCATGAGCTCGTCGAGCAGCACCAACGGCGCCAGCTCGGTCTTAATCTCGATGACGGCGTTGGCAAACGCGTCCTGGCGCATCTCGTAGGCCGGCTCGCTCTCGTAGATCTTGGAGGAGTTGGACACGCAGGTGAGTGGAATCTCGGCGATCATGTCGCGTGCGGCGCGGATGTTGTCACAGCGGTGCCCCAGGTTGGAGCCCACGGCCACAAACGCGCGGCGCGGCTGCGGCTTGGCAACCGCCCAGTAGCCGTTCAGGAACTGCGCAAAACCCGCGGCTTCGTGCACGCGCACGATGTTGGCACCGGCCTGGATGGCGCCCAGGCACACGCCAAACGTAGCGGCATCGCGCTCGGCGGCCTCGGTCACGCCCGAGACAGCGCCCACAAAGCGCTTGCGCGATACGGCGCACATGAGCGGATAGCCCAGTGACGCCATCTTGGCAGTCTCGCGCTGGATGACGATGTCCTCGTTGGCCGTCTTGCCAAAGCCCGGACCGGGATCGATGCAGATGCGGTCGCGCGACACGCCGGCGTGGATGAGCGCGCGGGCCTGGTCGGACAGAAAGCCCATGACGCGGCGCATGATGGGTGCCGAATCGGGCAGGGTGAAGCGGCGGAGCTGCGAGGTGGGCACGTAGGCTTCCTCGCGGCGGGCGCTGCGGCGCATCATGGCGGCCAGGTGGTCATTGGGCTCCGATGCGGCCTCGGTGGCTGCGGGCGCGGCCTCGGGCGCGGGTGCGACGGTCTCGGCGGCAGTAGCCTGCTCGGCGGCGGGCGCCTCCTGCTCGCTTGCGGGCTCAGACGTGGGCTCCGGTTCACCAAACGGCAACGAGGGCTGCACCACGCCGCCCGGAAGCTTGGCCTCCGGCTTAGGCTCGCCCAGCAACTTGCCGCGACGGCGGCGAGCCGGCTTCTCAGCCTCACGCGCGGCCTCGGCAGCCGCCTCGCGCGCCTTCTCGGCAACAAACGCCGCAGCCGAGGTATCGAGCTGCACCGTTGCGTGCGTGCGTGCGGGCGCGGCGACCTCGCCGGCATGCATCACGATGACGCCGCAGGTGCTCGTCTTAACAAACTCGACCATCTTGGGGTCGGTGAAGCCGGTCACGTCGTTGACGATCGAGGCGCCGCAGCGCACGGCCGCCTTGGCAACCGCCACATGACGCGTGTCGATCGAGACGATGGCGCCCTCCTTGGCCAGCGCGCGCACAACGGGCAGCACGCGGCGCGCCTCCTCGTCGGGGTTGACCGGGGTAAAGCCGGGGCGCGTGGACTCGCCGCCCACGTCGATGATGTCGGCGCCGGCGTCGAGCATCGCCAGGCCATACTCGATGGCGGCATCCGGGTCGAAGTGCTCCCCGCCGTCGCTAAACGAATCGGGCGTCACGTTGAGGACGCCCATGATGCGCGGACGGTCAAAGCTGAGCTCATACTTTCCGCACCGCCATGTCTTGCTGTCGTTCGCCATGAACATCCTCCTAAAATGCCCACGCCGCCGAGCTTGGGGAGCTGGCGGCGGGGTCGCTTTGCACTCAGTCTTTCTATTGTATCCGCGCGCGCGGGCTAGAACGCAAACGCGGCCGCGATGTCGCAAGAAATCAGCAGGTCGGCATTTGCATCCTGATCGGTGGGGGCAAGATTGCATATGGCCAGCGTATCACCGGTAAAGTAGCATGTAAGGCCCGCCGCCGGATACACCACGAGCGAGGTCCCACCCACAATGAGGGCATCGGCCGCGGCGATGGTGGCAACGGCACCGGTCAACACATGCTCGTTGAGCGGCTCCTCGTAGAGCACCACATCGGGCTTGATGCGACCTCCGCACGCGGGGCACACGGGCACGCCCGCGGCGTCCTCGTGCTCGCGCGAGCAAATCCACTCGGCGCTATAGACCGCTCCGCACGACTGGCAAATGTTGCGATGGACCGATCCGTGCAACTCAAACACGCGCTGCGAGCCCGCCATCTGATGCAAGCCGTCGATGTTTTGCGTCACCACGGCATCAAGCTTGCCGACGCGCTCCAGCTCGGCCAGCTTGATGTGGCAGCGGTTGGGCTTAGCGTTAAGCGCGATCATCTTGGTTCGGTAAAAGTCGAAGAACTCCGCCGGATGTGTCTCGTAAAAGCTGTGCGACAGCATGGTCTCGGGCGGATAGGCAAACTGCTGGTGATACAGGCCGTCCACGCTGCGGAAATCGGGAATGCCGCTTGCCGTGGAAACGCCCGCGCCGCCAAAGAACACCACGCGCTCGTGGGTATTGAACAGCTCCGCCAGCGCGGCGGAGGCCTGCTTGGGATCTGTTATCGCTTGCGTCATGTTTGTCCTCCGTCCATGTTGGTCGGGCAGCGTTGAGCGACGTCCCAGCATGCGTCCTTTAAGTCAGCATGCGCGGAGCCCACCCCGCCCCTGTTGCGCTAATCTTAAGCCTGCCAACCCCGTCGAAAGGACACCATGCCTCAGACTTACACTTTCGCCTCGTGGAACGTCAACGGCCTGCGCGCCGTGCTCAAAAAGGACCCGAGCTTTATCCAGATCGCGCAAGAACTCGACGTCGATATCCTGGCGCTGCAAGAGACCAAGCTGCAAGAAGGCCAGGTTGATATTGACCTGCCCGGCTATCACCAAACCTGGAGCTACGCCGAGCGTAAAGGCTATTCGGGCACTGCGGTCTTTAGCCGCCAGGAACCGCTGCGCGTGCTGCACGCCGACGCGCTGCTACCCTACGCCGGCGAGGGCGAGGCGACCGTACTCGTCGCCCAAGCCGCAACCGAGGGCCGCGTCTGTGCGCTCGAGTTCGACAAGTTTTGGTTTGTGGATGTCTACACGCCCAACGCGCAAAACGAACTCGCGCGCATCGATGTGCGCATGGCCTGGGACGATGCCTACCGCGGCTTTTTGAGCGCGCTTGAGCGCGAGACCGGCAAGCCCGTCGTAACTTGCGGCGACTTTAACGTGGCACACGAGGAGATTGACCTTAAGAACCCCAAGTCCAACCGCGGCAACGCCGGCTTTTCGGACGAAGAACGCGGCAAGTTTACCGAACTGCTCAACGCCGGGTTTACCGATACCTGGCGCGCGGCAAACCCCGACGTCGAGGGCGTCTACAGCTGGTGGAGCTACCGCTTTAATGCCCGCAAGAACAACGCAGGCTGGCGCATCGACTACTTCCTGGTAAGCGACGCAATCGCCGACAACGTACGCGACACCGGTATCCGTGGCGACATCTTCGGCAGCGACCACTGCCCTGTCACCCTCACGTTGGAGCTCTAGCCCCAGCTACCCCCCCGGAGACGAAGGAAAACGGATCATTTTGGACCTCGTGGGGGTATCCGCGTGACCCATCCGCCACGAAACACGCCCATCTACTACGTTTAAGCCACCACCCTCAACCACAGCGAACAACGCAAAAACAAAACCGACGCTCCTATAAGTTGTCAATAGGCAGTTTGCGGGAGCGCTCCCTTCAATTCGCACAGGAGCTCGTAATACCTCCTCTCCAGTTTCGTCGACCGCCGTCTCCCATGTTCCAGGTGACCGAGTGAGGCCGCGGACATGCCGAGCCCCGCGGCGGCCTGCTTCTGGGTCACCCGCATCGCCTTGCGCATCTTCGCGAGCTCGGGGCCCTCCGGCGCGGCGCCGTCGGGATTCGGGTCCATGAGCACGCGGTACACCTCCCGCGCTATGTAGCGCTTCAGGCAGCGGACCGCCTCCCTCCGGGACTTCCCCTCGGAGGTTCGCCTCGCCACGTACCTCCTCGTCCTCTCGTCGTATGCCATGCGCTTGATCGCGATCTCGTAGAGCGCCCAGTTCGCCTGCCGGTTGCCGCCGCGGTTGAGCCTGTGCCGCTCCGTCTTCCCGCTCGACGCGGGGATCGGGGAGACGCCGCACAGCATCGAGAACGCCGCCTCGCCCTTCAGCCTGCCGGGGTTGTCGCCGGCGGCCACGACCAGGGCGGCGGCGGTCGTCGTGCCGCAGCCCTCGATGCCGAGCAGCGCGGGCGCGTTCGCCTCCAGCAGCGCGCGGATGCGCTCGTCGAGGGACTCGACCTGGCTGCGGGCCTCCTTCCAGACCGCCGCGACGGACCGCAGCGAGGCCAGCACGCTCTCCTCGAGCGCGTCGCCCGCCTTCCTCCCGCGCGCGAGCAGCGGCATGAGGTCCTTCGGCCGCTCGCGGCCCCTGAACCGCTCCCTCAGGGCGCCCGGGGCCGTCGTGAGCATCGACTTCGCGCAGGCCACGCAGGACGTGGACGTCGCGACGGCCAGCCTGCGCGCGACGTAGAGCTGGCGCACCGCCTCGACCCAGCCGTCCTGCGACTTCGGCACGGAGCAGCCCCTCCCGGACGCCGCCTTGCGCGCCGCGCGCTCGGCGTCCAGCGGGTCGCTCTTCCCCTCGCCGGGCCTCGCCTTGTCCCTCTTGGGCCTGAGCACCTCGACGACGTTGTACCCGAGCTCCACGAGCCTCCTCGTCAGCCCGGCCCCGTACGATGCCGTGCCCTCGACGCCGACGACCATGCAGCTCCCCGGGTCGCCTATCGCCTCCGCCAGCCTGTCGTAGCCCTCGGGGTCGGCCCCGAAGCTCCCGCTCCAGATCTTCCTCCCGAGGCCGTCGAGCAGGCACAGGACATGCACGTCCTTGTGCGTGTCGACGCCCGCGATGACCGTTTCGCCTTCCATTTTCGCTCCCCTCGGTCTGCCGCCTGCTCCGCGCCCGGGTCTCCCAGACATTGCACTGACGGGAGCGCTACAATCAAGTTGCCTTATCCGATTGTCCGCGCTCATGCTCCTATTAGGTCATGGCAGGACTCCGGGTCGCGGAAGCCGGGGCGAGACAGGTCGGATTTGAGGACGGCCGAAGAGGCGTCAGCAGGTCAGTGGGTCATCGTCCCGGCGTTCAGCATCAGGGTAGCGCTGCGACGCGGAAATCGCGCGCTGTTGACGCGCCCCCGCAGTGCCCGCTTCCCCGAGGACAATTATCAGTGCTCATGCTCCTATTAGGTCATGGCAGGACTCCGGGTCGCGGAAGCCGGGGCGAGACAGGTCGGATTTGAGGACGGCCGAAGAGGCGTCAGCAGGTCAGTGGGTCATCGTCCCGGCGTTCAGCATCAGGGTAGCGCTGCGACGCGGAAATCGCGCGCTGTTGACGCGCCCCCGCAGTGCCCGCTTCCCCCAAGGACAATTATCAGTGCAGGTAAACGACTTGTCCTATTTCGAAAAAAGCCGGTATGGTTTGCCTGTGCCAATCTAGCCCCGTAAACCGGCATAGTTTTAAAATGGCACTTCGGCAGTATTGATTCCCGCCTCGGCGCAACTAGCCCTACAGTCCGTATTTCACGACGACACGGTTAATGCGACGGCACCAAGGCTTGTACAAGGCAGCCAAGAACACGCAAGTCGCGAGGCCGTGTGTGATATCGAACGGCACTGCCGTGGCAAGACGTGCCATGGCACCCGCCCACGTGAGCGGTTGAACAAAACCGATAATGTCGTAGGCGTTGATCACAACGCCGTACAGCAAACCCGAAGCAAAGCCGTAGGTCAGCAGCGCCGGCATACGCACGGTGCCATCGGCGCGATCAAAAGCGCCGGCATGCGCCAGCGCACCGCCAACGTATCCCACGAGCCCCCAGGCATACATCTGCCACGGCGTCCACATGCCCTGCCCAAAAAAGAAATTGCTGGTCAGCGCCGCCAACGCACCGACCATAAAACCATTGCGGCGACCAAGCGTCGCCCCCGCGATAATGGCGATGGCACTCACGGGTTTAAAGTCGGGAATGGGGCCAAACAAGATGCGCCCCGCCGCGGCCAATGCTGCCAGAACCAGCGTGGGCATAATCTGGCGCAAACCCGGACGAGATGCCTCGTAACCCGCAAAGAACAGCGCGAGCACCAGCGCCACCACAACCAGCATGGCCAATGCTGCCTGCTCAACACCCGACAGCAACGCGGCAGCCATCACCGCCGGCACCGCCAACAACAGCGGGACCTCCAGTTTTGCAAGCAAGCGCGCGACGCGATAATCCGTCATCCCATCACGCCCTATAAAACACGTTATCGGCAAAGAAGTCGGCCGGCGGCTCCATGCAGGCAATCTCGCCGTCAAACATCATGACGACGTCGTCGGCTACCTGCTCGGCAAAGTCCAAATCGTGCGTAGCCATGATGACGGTGCCGCCAGCCTTCGCATGGTCACGCAGGGCGCGGGCGATGATGCGGCGGCTGAACAGGTCTAGACCCTTGGTGGGCTCATCGAGCAATAGCAGTTCGGGGCCGATTAGCAGCAGTTTTGCCAATGCAAGCAGTTGACGCTGCCCGCCCGAAAGATCGTACGGATGGCGTCCATCCAGACCCGACAACCCCAAGCTCGCCGCACGCTCCCGCGCCAAGTTCTCGTCATATCCGCAGGTCGAGGCCCATTCCATCAGCTCATCGCGAACCGTCTCGGCAACCAGCAATGCTTTGGGATTCTGAGGCAGCAGCGCCGCCGAGGCCGCTCCGCGCACCATGCGGCCGCGCTGCAGCTTGGCGGTCTTCGCCAGCACCGAGAGCATCGTCGACTTGCCGCAGCCGTTACCGCCAACAACCGCATGCACCGCACCGGCCGAAAACGACGCATCGAGCCCACGCAACACCCAGCCGGACGCTCGATCGTAGCGAAACCAGCCTTCCGACAGGGTGGTAGCCGACCCGCCGTGCATTTTTTGGAGTATTCTGCTTCCATCCGTGCGCGAGAAGGCTTCCGAGCCGTTCTCGAGCGACGTTTGCGCCACAAATTCGGACGATTTGTCCAATTCCGAACTTTTTTTCGCGCTCGATACGTCCCCGGGCGGCTCCAGAGAACCCAAATTGTCCTCACGCCTGCTGAATACTCCGTTTTTTGCACATCGGATGGCACCCCACCCCAACATGTCATCGGAAAACAGCGATTCTCGGCGTCCCAAAGAAGACATATCCGCCACCTCGCGCACGCGACCGCCCTCAATCCGGTACGTACACGTCGCATACTCGAGCATCGGCCGCGGCTGATGCGTCGCCACAACAACCGTGCAGCCCAGCTCGCGATTCACACGAAACAGCGCGTGCAGGAAATTCTTCTCCGCAACCGGATCAAGCTGAGACGTGGGCTCGTCGAGCAGCAGCACGCGCGGGCGCAGCGTCAGAACGGCCGCCAACGACAGCAACTGTTTGCGACCGCCCGAAAGCGTGTCAGTATCGCGGTGAAGCCAATCTTCCAGCCCAAAGAAATAGCTGGTCTCAGATACGCGACGGCGCATCTCATCACGCGCTAGCCCCAAGTTTTCCAGGCCAAACGCCATCTCGTGCCACACGGTTTCGCACACGATCTGGTTCTCGGGATCCTGGAACACATAGCCCACGCGCTCCGCCGATGCCCGCACGTCCATGTCGGCGACGTTCTCGCCCAGCACGCGCAGCTCGCCGGAGCGCGTACCCGCCGGAGCGATCTCGGGTTTGAGCAGCGACAGCAGCGTCGACTTACCCGATCCGGTACCGCCAACAAGCAGCGCAAACGCACCTTGGGAAACACGCCAATCAAGCCCCTCGAGCACCGGTGCCTCGGCCCCGGGATAGGCAAAACTAAGGCCTCGCACCTCAATCGCCGGCGCGGCCGAGCCATATGCCACACCCGCCGCCGAGCTCCTATCAAACCGAGCCATCAGCCAAACCTCTTCTCATCAATCGCATGCAACGCACAAGGCAGCACCATCCAGGCAGCGTACACGACATAGCCCGGCCACGGCGCCGGCACCGAGAGCTGCGGATAAAACGAATACTGCGTCGTCGCGGTCCACGCCACTGCCGCCGTGGCCACGCCAAACAACGCAAGCCCAACCAGCGCGGCAACGTCGCTGCGCCCCAGTCGATACCGCGCATACGTCGTACGACGCGTCGCGGCACCCCACCCGCGCGAGCGCATCGCGTCCGCGCACTCCAGCGAATCTTCCATGCCCCAGCCCATCAACACACTCGATGCCCGCAAGCGCGAACGCACGGGGTCGGCCGGCGCGCGGCCCGGCACATCAATCGCATCCTGCACCGCCAACACCGTACGACCACGGCGCAAAAACTGCGGGATAAGCCTCATGCACATCGAGATCATGAGCGCAATCACCGGTGCGGCATTGCCCAGCAGCGCGAGCACCTTGTCGTATTCGAGCATCGACGCCGCCGCCTCAAACCACAGTATGCTCGCCACAAACAGCCCGCCCATGCACAGGCCGTATACCATGCTCTCCAGATACACCGCGCGCATGCCAATACGGAACAGCTCCGTCGAGCCCGAGGCGCTAAACAGCGGGTTGACCAGCGCGATAATCAAAATCACCGGCAGCTGCCAGCGAAGTGCGCCCAACGTACGGGCAGCCCCGCGCGTCGCAAATCCATACGCCAGCCCGCCCGCAAGCGACAGCGCGATCAGCACCGGTTGCATCGAGAACATGGTGAGCCCCAGCGTCAGCACTATATAGAGCGCCGGCACCGCCGGATGCGACATCGAGAACGCCGCAATGGGCTCGGCGCCCGAACCCTCTCGCATGTTGTTCACGGGCACCCCCGTTCTCTCATCCAAATGCCAGCACCGGAGCGCTGCCAACACCGCCCGCAAGCAGCGCAAACACCGCGCCGGCAGCACAGGCCTCGGCCACCGCGCGCCAATCGTTACGCGCTCATCATATGCCTGCGGTATCATATTGCGCCGTGTATCGTTTCCAAACACACGTCTCTATAACGTAACAGGAGATCACATGGACGCAACCGCAATAATCCTCGCTGCCGGCGAGGGCACCCGCATGAAGTCGAACCACTGCAAGGTTTCGCACAAGATCCTGGGCAAGCCCATGGTTCAGTGGATCGTCGACGCCACCATCAAGGCCGGCTGCAGCCGTGTCGTGGTCGTCATCGGCAGCCACGCCGACGAGATGCGCGCCCTCATCGACGGCGCCTACGCCAACAGCGCCACCAAGGTCGAGTGCGTCGAGCAGACCGAGCGCCTGGGCACCGGCCACGCCGTGAAGGTCGCGCTCGAGGCCTGCGGCATCGCCGATGGTCCCGTTGTCGTGCTCAACGGCGACCTGCCGCTCATCACCGCCGACACCGTCGCCAAGTTCGCGCAGACCGTCGCCACCGGCGAGCTCGCCTGCACCGTCATGACCATGACCCCGCCCGACCCCTTTGGCTACGGCCGCATCGAGCTGGGCGCCGATGGTCAGATCGAGCGTATCATCGAGCAGAAGGACTGCACGCCCGAGCAGGCCGCCACGCTGCTGGAGTGCAACGCCGGCTGCTACGCCTTTGACGGCGCGCAGCTCGCCGCCCACATTAACGAGATCGGCAACGACAACGCGCAGTCCGAGTACTACCTGCCCGACATGCTCGAGATTCTCAAAGACCACGGCCAGGCGGTCTCCATCTTCCACTGCGACGACTACCGCGACGGCCTGGGCGTCAACAGCCGCATCCAGCTCGCCCAGCTCACCGCCATCGCGCGCGACCGCATCAACGAGCACTGGATGGCCGAGGGCGTCACCTTCATCGACCCCACGCAGGCTTGGATCGGCCCCGACGCCACCATCGGCCGCGACACCATCGTGTGGCCGCAGACGCATCTGATCGGCCACGTCACCGTGGGCGAGGAGTGCCAGCTCGGCCCCAACAGCCGCCTCACCGACACCACCGTCGGCAGCGGCTGCGTCATCGATGAGACTATCGCCATCGAGGCCGTCATCGAGAATGGCGTCGACTGCGGCCCGCGCGCCTACCTGCGCCCGGGCACCCACATGCTCGACGGATCCAAGGCCGGCACGCACGTGGAGATCAAGAAGTCCACGATCGGCGAGGGCTCCAAGGTGCCGCACCTGTCCTACATCGGCGACACCACCATGGGCCCCGGCGTCAACGTGGGCGCGGGCTCCATCACCTGCAACTACGACGGCGTCCACAAGCACAAGACCGTCATCGGCAAGGACGCCTTCATTGGCTCCGACACCATGATGGTCGCACCCGCCCAGATCGGCGACGGCGCGCTCGTGGCCGCCGGCTCCGTCATCACCGATCCGGTCCCGGCTGACGCACTCGGCCTGGGCCGCGCCCGTCAGGTAAATATTGAGGGCTGGGCCGCCGATTATCGCCGCCGTCTGCACGAGGACGACGAGGTATAACGTTTTACCAAGCACAAAAGGAGCTGTTCCATGGGGGCGGCTCCTTTTTCTATCGTGACCTGCGCAACCGGATGAGTGGTCGGTTCGTGTCCGTTGGCGGTAAAGACGTTATCAGGACCCGATAAACCCCGCCGCGCGGTTACAATGCAACAAGGCATCTATATGGCATTCGATGTATAAAGGAGAAGGGTAATGCCGATTAATGATCCCGAGAAGTCGGAGAATATGCGCAAGTCCATCCGCGTGTATTCCGGTTCCTCCAACCGTCCCCTCGCTCAGAAGATCGCTGAGTACCTTGGGGTCGAGCTTTCGGGCCTTACGCTAAAGCAGTTCGCCAACGGTGAGATTTACGCCCGCTACGACGAGACCGTCCGCGGCGCCGACGTCTTCCTGATTCAGTCCGTGGCCGGCGGCAACGTCAACGACATGCTCATGGAGCTGCTCATCGCCACCGACGCTGCCAAGCGCGCATCCGCCCGCTCCATCACCGCCGTTATCACCCACTACGGCTATGCCCGCCAGGACCGCAAGGCCGGCCCGCGCGAGCCCATCACCGCCCGCCTCGTCGCCAACCTGCTCGAGCGCGCCGGCGTCAACCGCATCATCACCCTCGACCTGCACCAGGGCCAGATTCAGGGCTTCTTCGATATCCCGGTTAACCACCTGTCCGCGCTGCCGCTGTTTGGCCAGTACTACAACGACATGCACTTCGACACCGACAACCTGGTTGTCGTCTCCCCCGATGTAGGCCGCGCCAAGGCCGCCAAGAAGCTGTCCGACATGCTCGGCTGCGACCTGGCCATCGCCCACAAGGGCCGTCCGCGCCACAACGCCGCCGAGGTCATGGGCATCATCGGTGACATCAAGGGCAAGACCTGCATCATCAACGACGACATGATCGACACCGCTGGCACCCTGTGCGCCAACGTCAAGGAGCTCAAGGCTATGGGCGCTGGCGATATCTACGTCTGCGCCACCCACGGCATCTTCTCCGGTCCGGCCATCGAGCGCCTGAACGACGCCCCCATCGTCGAGTGCCTCGTCACCGACGCCATTCCCGTCGAGGTCGGTGGCAAGATCAAGACCATCTCGGTCGCCGAGGAGTTCGCTCAGGCCATCTCCGCCGTTTACCACGAGGAGCCCGTCTCCACGCTCGTCGGCGGCGACTTCGCGCTGTAATCCAGCGTGCATCTCATCATCTTTGGTGTTTTTAAAGGGTCGGAAGCTCGCTTCCGACCCTTTTTCTACCCCTCGACAACCTTCCCTGGACAATTAGTTCAGATACGTATTTTTTAAAGCTCCAAAGGCCGTTCTGAGCCTTCTGAGCTCCCCGGCGAACGCCATACTGCCCAAAGCTCATCGCTTTCGAGTACGACCGCCGCATATTTACCCTCAAATCGCCCTCGAAAGCCCTTAGAAACGCCTCGAACGCCCGCCGTCTTATACGTATCTGAACTAACTGTCCAGTAGCTATCGTCAACCTTCGCGGCAGAGCTCAATTTCCTGCAATCCCCTCAACCGATTCCACCGATTTCATAACACCCAGCCGTTCATGGCGCGCAGCGCCCCGCTGAGCGAAAAGAACGGTATGGCGGTCGCATTCTGCCGCCAACTTAGTACGTTATAGCTATGACGACCGTGATTTCACATCTCTCCGCCCTCCGCGCAATTCGTCGCGCACGACGGGCGTACTCTGCCCTACCCTGGGACTCCGTTGATAGCGAACAGCAAGCACAGGCCTTGGCTGGCTGCATTCCCAACAATGACGCGATAGACTTTGGCGCACTTTCGATACTCGACGCCTGGAATGAAGATGATTCCGAACTGCTCGATCTTCTCGTTTCAAACGAAGACAACAGGCGCCCCGACAAGCGACTTCTTCAGCATATTCTCTCCACTCCTCTTCCTGAAGGTGCAATTATGCACGTCGAGGCCGACATCTACGCAACGTCTCCTGCCATGACAGCCATGCTTTGTTCCAAAAATGAATCAGTCGCCAAAACCTTGATGCTCCTTATGGAGCTGCTCGGAACCTACTCCCTTCCTCCCGGGGCAACATACCCCATTGCCTATGACGACATCTGGCCCAAGGGCGATGACTACGAAGCGATGGACGACCTCGATTGCCGGGGCGACCAGTCGGCGACCGAACAGCAGAACGAAACCCGCTACGAACAGGCACACTACAAATGCGAGCCCGCCACGACCATCGAAGATCTCGAGACTGTTGCACAGCTTGCCAAAAGCAGCTCATACACCTCGTTTCGCACGGCAGTCAATCTCGCCCAACCCGGATCTGCATCCCCAGCCGAATCCCTAATGTTTGCCGTTCTCGGAGCGCCCATGCGCTTTGGCGGATTCGGATGTTGCAGCCTGCCCATGGGAGGCCTGCTACTCAACTATCGAATCGACTTCGACACTCTTGCGGTCAACATGTCCTCCGGCATCCCTTACGCCATCTGCGACCTATATTGCCCGGCCGCCGGAGTCGACAACGAATACAACGGAATTGGGCATGAGCTTCAAAACGCTCGCATCCACGATGGCAATCGAAATAATGGCCTCAAGGCAATGGGCATCCACGTCCTGGTTATCAATCGCGACCAAATGAAAGACCTTGTTGCACTCGAAGCCTTCGCCCAAACGATGCATCGACTCGCGGGAGTCCGATTCCGATACCGTATCAAGGGCTATCGCAAGCGTCAGGCCGCTTGGCTCAACGCCCTGCGGGCCGGAATCGGCCTTGCGCCGGTCTAAACGGCGAATCACCCGTGCACCGTCGAGCAGGGCTGGACAGTTAGTTCAAATACGTATAAATGGACACATTGAATTAGGCTGTTTTGCAGTTATCTCTATACCATTCGCCCGATTTGAAGGCAGGGTAGACTTCAAAACAGCGTCATATGGACTAACTAAAGCTCCAAAACAGCGTATCGGCATTGAATTGAGCACTTCGAGTCCTCAGAACTTATACGTATCTGAACTAACTGTCCACCTCGATTTCGACGGCCGTCCAAACGCCCTCAAATAACCTCAATTGCCCTCCATTTGACAGCGGCAACAGGGTCGCTCACCATAGCAGGCGACAAATCAACGAAAGGATGAACATGGCAGCTGCACAGCCGCTTAAGATTCGCATGGTTGCCGGACTTGGCAACCCTGGCGATGAGTATGCCGAAACCCGCCACAACGCTGGCTTCAAGGCGATCGACGAGTTGGCCCGTCAGGCCGGCGTCACGTACTGGAAAAACCAGGCCGGCGCCGAGGTCGCGCTCATCAATATCAACGATGCTGAGGAAGAGGGTGGCAAGCGCCAGATTGTGCTGGTCAAGCCGCAGTCGTATATGAATACCTCGGGTGGCCCCATCTCCAAGCTCTGCCGCGAGTACAAAATCAAGGCCGAGGAACTGCTCGTGATTCACGACGAGCTCGACATTCCCGCCGGCGACGTACGTGTTAAGGTGGGCGGTGGCCACGCCGGCCACAACGGCCTGCGCTCCATCATCGACAAGATGGGCAGCCGCGACTTTAGTCGCATCCGCACCGGTATCGGCAACCCTCCCGGCAAGATGGCCGTGGCAGATTACGTGCTCAAGCAGCTGCGCGCCCGCGAGGCAGAGGACTTCCAGGACACCTGCGCCCGCGCCGCAGATGCCGCCGGTCTGGCCATCGTCCACGGCGTAATCTACGCCCGCGATCACGTAAACGGCGCCGCTTCCGCCAACGGGAAGCACTAAAACCTGCCAAAAAGGGATGTTTATTTTGGCAGGTTTTATCTACGAAAACGCCCCAGTGGCCGCATCGCAATAAACCCCGCACTGCCATACACACATAGCGCCCAAAAGGGGGCCGGCCTCATCACAACCCGAGGCCGGCCCCCTTTGCCGTTTTACCTGATAAAACCGACCAAAATAAACCTCTCCCCCTTTGGTAGGCCAAAGTGGATAAACCCTGCTCCCAACCGCCGAAGATACACGTAAGCGACATGTCCATGAGGGTATAATTTGCACCGTATGTCTGCACAACGCCTGTGCGCGTACGGTTTTATTCGGGCTACCGTCCATTTCCGTGGAGGCACGGTTCGGCGGCCCTAACAAGAGAGGGGTTCTATGTATAAGATCCTGGAGAAGACGCAGTTCTCGGAGAAGGTGTTCAAGTTCCGCATCGAGGCGCCTGCAATCGCCAAGCATGCGCACGCTGGACAGTTCCTCATGGTTCGCGCCAACGAGACGGGCGAGCGCGTCCCGTTTACCCTGGCTGGCTGGAACGGTGACGAGGGCTGGGTCGAGTTCATCTTCATGGTGATCGGCAAGACCACCGAGATGCTTTCCACCTACGAGGCCGGCGAGTCGCTGCGCGACGTCGTGGGCCCGCTGGGCGTTCCCACCGAGATGGCCGAGGGCCCCTGCGCCGTCATTGGCGGCGGCGTTGGCCTGGCAATTGCCTTCCCGGTCGCCAAGCACCTGGTCGAGACCGGCCACGAGGTGCACGCCATCATGGGCGCCCGCACCAAGGACCTCCTGCTCATGGAGGACCAGTTCCGCGAGCTCCTCGACGAGGACCACATCCACATCACTACCGACGACGGTTCCTACGGCGAGCAGGGCGTTGTAACCGCTCCGCTGGAGCGCCTGCTGCAGGACAAGGCCGTGAGCCAGGTCTTCTGCGTCGGCCCCGTTCCGATGATGAAGTTCTCGACCCTCACCGCCCAGAAGTACGACACACCCATCACCGCGTCGCTCAACCCCATCATGGTTGACGGC
Source organism: Collinsella sp. (assembly GCA_046995905.1). Classification (GTDB taxonomy): domain Bacteria; phylum Actinomycetota; class Coriobacteriia; order Coriobacteriales; family Coriobacteriaceae; genus Collinsella. The sequence goes on along the minus strand of JBKXET010000001.1, from coordinate 241,613 downwards.
ACCGGTATGTGCGGCTGCTGCCGCGTCGAGGTGGGCGGCGTGACCAAGTTCGCTTGCGTCGACGGCCCCGACTTCGATGCCACCCTGGTCGACTGGGATGACCTTCGTGCCCGCCAGGCCGCTTACCGTTCCGAAGAGGGCGAGTCCCTCAAGGCCTATGAGGAAAAGAGCTGCGCATGCCACTAGTTAACGGTCGTTTCGTTGCTGATATGAAGTCGCCCCGCACCCCCGATAACGAGGAGCCGGCTGCCGAGCGCGCCTGCGACTTCCGCCCCGTCGACAAGGGCTTCACCGAGGAGATGGCGCTGGCCGAGGCCGAGCGCTGCCTCAACTGCAAGAAGCCGTTCTGTGTTGAGGGCTGCCCCGTCAACATCAACATCCCCCGCTTTATCGAGCAGATCCGCGAGAAGGACTTCGGCGGCGCTCTCGATACCATTCGCGAGGACTCCATGCTTCCCGCCATCTGCGGCCGTGTCTGCCCGCAGGAGAACCAGTGCGAGGGCAAGTGCATCCGTGGCAAGAAGTCCGAGCCCGTGGCCATCGGCCAGCTCGAGCGCTTCCTGGGCGACCGCCCCGAACTCGCCTCCACGCCCAAGATGGCTCCCAAGAACGGCAAGAAGGTCGCCGTCGTCGGCTCCGGCCCGTCCGGCATCACCTGCGCCGGCGAGCTCGCCCGTAACGGCTTTGACGTCACCGTCTTTGAGGCCTTCTTCACCGGCGGCGGCGTGCTGGTCTACGGCATCCCCGAGTTCCGCCTGCCCAAGGCAGTCGTCAAGCGCGAGATCGACGGCTTGGAGGACATGGGCGTCAAGTTTGAGTACAACTCCGTCGTGGGCAACATGGCCACGGCCGAGGAGCTGTTCGAGCAGGGCTTCGACGCCATCTACGTGGCGACTGGCGCTGGCCTGCCCAAGTTCCTCAACGTCCCCGGCGAGAACCTGCCCAACGTCTTCTTCGCGAACGAGTACCTCACCCGCGTGAACCTGATGAAGGCCAACAAGTTCCCCGAGTACGACACCCCCACCAAGCACGGCAAGAACGTCGTCGTCTTTGGCGGCGGCAACGTGGCTATGGACGCCGTCCGTACCGCCAAGCGCCTGGGCGCCGAGCATGCCATCATCGCCTACCGTCGTACCGAGGACGAGATGCCCTGCCGTCGCGCCGAGCTGCACCATGCTAAGGCCGAAGGCGTCGAGGTTCTGCCGCTCGTCTCCCCGCTCGAGTTTGTCGCTGGCGAGGACGGCTCCGTGTGCGCCGTCAAGGTCCAGAAGATGGAACTCGGCGAGCCTGACGAGTCCGGCCGTCGCCGCCCGGTACCCATCGAGGGCGCCATCGAGGAGATCCCCTGCGACGTCGCGATCTCGGCTATCGGCACCAACGCCAACCCCTTCGCAAAGAAGATCGGCGGCAAGATGGAGCTCAACAAGTGGGGCTACATCGTCGCCGACGAGGAGACCGGCCAGACCACCGATCCCCGCATCTGGGCCGGCGGCGACATCGTCACCGGTGCCGCTACGGTCATTCTGGCGATGGGCGCCGGCAAGAAGGCCGCCGCTTCCATCACCAAGAGCCTGCTGGGCGAGTAATCACCCTCAGCGCTAGCCATCAAACGGCAAAGTCCCCGTCGAGCACACGCCCGGCGGGGACTTTTTCTATGCCGATCGCCCGACCACCACGATGGGGACAGGCACCTTTGTGATGGTTTTGGTCGGCTAGCCTTCGAGCTGCGCTACCTTGTAGCGGTAGGCAGCGGCGATGACGTCTTTACAGCCCTCGCGTCCCAACTTGGCACGGTTGACAACGATATCCTTGCCGCTCGTCATCTTCCACTTTCCGGCGCTGTAGCGCTTGTAGAACGCCTCGCGCGCCTTCTGCTGCTGCTTGACCAGCTTGGCGCCCTTCTTTTTGTTGAGGCCGCGCTTTTTGCGCACAATCTCGACGCGGTCCTCAAAGGGAGCGGTCACCAATACGGCAATGTGGTTGGGGTTGTTACGCAGCAGATAATCGGACAGACGACCTTCGATAATGCAGCTCTCGGTCTCGCCCAGATCCAAAATCACCTGGCTCATCTTTTGGAACAACTTGTCCGAGTACGAACGCGCGTCATAGCGGTCAGGCAGAAACGCCATGTTCTCCACGGCCAGGCGCTCGTCGTAGGCAGCCATCTTGTCGAGCGACTCACCCGCACGCAGCGACGCGCGCACCAGCAGCTCGTTGTCATACAGCGGAATCCCCAGCTCATTGGCGAGGATACGGCCAATCTCGTGGCCCTCGGCGCCAAAGTCGCGCGCGATGGTAATGACCACGGGACTCTTCTTGTTCTCCAGATCGCTCATCGCGATTCCTTTCTAACAAATGAGAAATAGGCGATTCCTGATTCCCATTTTGTCACTTACGACCGTCCTGGTTTCCCAAGTGCGGCAGATTGCCCCGAAAGAGGAGCGTCGCGTACTAAATGTACGCAAGCGACGATTGAGGGGCAAGGTGCCGTGCTTGGGGAAGCAGGACTACGCTGCCACGATACGACGTTGATACGCTCGGACCAGCAGCGAGATACCAAAGTTGAGCACAAAGTACATCGCAAACACCAGGCCGTAGAGCATAAGCACCTGCGACAGATCGATCGCGTGGGCCATCACGACGTTTGCCGTGTACATGAGCTCGGCCACGTTAATGCCCGAAAGATACGAGCTGTCCTTAATGACGGTCGTGCACTGGCTAAACAGCGCCGGAATGATCGTCTTAAACGTCTGCGGCAGAATGATGTAACGCATGGTGGCAAAGAAGCCGAAGCCCTGGCTCTGCGCTGCCTCAAACTGGCCGCGCGGAATCGAGTTGAGGCCGCCGCGCACGATCTCGGCCATAACGGCGCTGGTAAACAGCGTAAAGGCGATGGTCGAAATCACAATGTCCAAACCCTGCACCGTAAAGTAGATAAACAGGATCCACAGCAGGTTCGGCGTGCAACGGAACAGCTCGATATAGGCGCTCACCAAAATACGGAACGGGCGGGGCGCATAGCTCTTAACGAGCGCCAACACCGTGCCAAAGATGAGCGAGAAAAAGATCGACAGCGCCGAGATCTCGATGGTCTTAACAAAGCCGCCCCAAATGTAGAGCAGGTTGGTCGCGTTGAAGATTTCCATGCGCTAGGCCTCCTCTACGTTGTCGAGCCCCAGCTCGGCCAGGCTCACGCCGCGCGGACGCTCCTTGGAGCGGCGCTCGAGCCACTGCACCAGCATGGCGAGCGGAAAGCAGATGATGAAGTACATAAGGCAGCAGACGATGTATCCCTGCAGGTAACCGTACAGACTCACAAAGTTGTCGGAACGGTACATAAGGTCGCCGCCGGCCACAAGCGCCAGCACCGACGTGTTCTTGACCAGGTTGAGCGCCTGGTTACACAGCGGCGGCAGAATGATCTTGAACGTCTGGGGCAGCACGATGTACCAGTACGCCTGCGCACGGGTGAAGCCCTGGCTCTGGGCCGCCTCCATCTGACCGCGCGGAACCGCCTCGATACCAGTGCGGATGACCTCCGAGATGTAGGCCGCGTGATACAGGCCCACACCCAAGAAGCCCAGCACGAACGGCGCGATGCGCACCGGCTGGTCGGCACCGGTTATGGCCTGCAAAAACTGCGGACCGGCCATGTACATAAAGAGCACCTGCACGGGCAACGGAGTGTTCTGGTAAAACTCCACGTACACGCGGCTTATGGCGCGCAGCACGCGCGAGCGAGTGGTAGAGAACACGCCCAGCAGCGTGCCCAGCACCAGCGACAGCAGCAGACCGGCAACGACCACTTGCAGCGTCACGCCAAAGCCCTCCCAGAAGGGCCCCATGTTTTGAAATGTCGTCGACCAACGGTCGGCGTCAAATAATCCTTCGAGCATTTGATTCCTTCCTTGGACGATACGCCTATACAAGACCCCAGGTCTTGACCTCTTGGTCGAGCCAACCGTCGGCCAGGCGATCGCAAATCACCTGATCGACCACGGCCGAAAGGTCGCAACCCTTCTTGGTCGCCACGCCGTAGCCCTGCTCGCCAAACTTGACCTCGGGCTGCAGCAGCTCAACGGTCTCGTTCATGTAACCGGCCAGCGTGGAGCGGTCCATGGCAAAGACGTCGATATTGCCGGCGTCGAGCGAACTCTTGATGATGGGGTAGCCGCTAAAGGCCCTAAACTCAGGCTTGCAGCTAAAGCCGTTGTCCTTGATCATCTGCTCGATCAGGCCCTGCGTGGTTGCACCCTGGCTCACGCCAATGACCTTGCCGTCCAGGTCCTCAATCGAGGTAAAGCCCGAACGCTTCTTGACCATGAGTCCCACGTAGTCGGTGCGGTACGGCGTCGAGAAATCCCAGCTCTTCTTGCGCTCGTCGGTGATGGTGTAGGTCGCCGCGACCACGTCAAGTTGGCCGTTATCGATCAGCGGACCGCGCGTCTTGGGCGTCACGTCGGTAAACTCGACAAGCTCCTGGGCGCGGGCCTCCTTGTAGCTCACGCCAAAGACGGCAGCGGCGATCTGGTAGCACAAATCGACTTCCATGCCCTCAAAGCGGCCCTTGGCGGTGTCGTAATAGCCATAGCCGGGAACGTCCTTCTTAACGCCGGCATTCAGATGGCCACGCGACTTGATGGCCGCAAGCTTAGACCCCTTGTCGGAGCCCTCGCTGCTGGTGGAGTTGCCGCAACCGGTAAGCGCGGTCCCCGTCAGCGCAAGCATGCCGGCGCCAGCCAGCTGCAAAAAGTGACGGCGCGACACGGCCGCCCTCGTCATATCCGTCATGTCCATCACCGCGCCTAGTGCAGAATCTTGGACAGGAACTCGCGGCAGCGCGGGTTCTCGGGGTTATCGAAGAAGTGCTCGGGCGTGCCCTCCTCCAGGATACGGCCGTCCTCCATAAAGATGACGCGGTCGGCCACCTGGCGCGCAAAGCCCATCTCGTGCGTCACGCAGATCATGGTGATGTCCTCCTGCGCGAGCTCAATCATAACGTCCAGAACCTCCTGGACCATCTCGGGGTCGAGTGCCGAGGTCGGCTCGTCAAACAGAATGATGGGCTGCTTGGTGCACAGGGCACGGGCGATGGCGATGCGCTGCTGCTGACCGCCCGAGAGATTCTGCGGATACTCGCCGGCCTTATGCGCCATGCCGACGCGCTTGAGCGCGGCGATGGCGATCTCGGTCGCCTCCTCCTTGCTCTTCTTTTGCAGCTTGATGGGCGCGAGCGTCAGGTTGCCCAGCACCGTCATGTTGGGATACAGGTTGAACTGCTGGAACACCATGGAGCTGTACTTGCGAGCCATCTCCAGGTGGTTCTTTTTGGTGAGCGGCGTACCGTCGATGACGACCTCGCCCGACGTGGGCTCCTCCAGATAATCGACGCAACGGATGAGCGTCGACTTACCCGAACCGGAAGGCCCGATCATTACGAGCTTCTCGCCGCGCTTGACGGTGAGGTTGATATCTTTGAGCACATGCAGGTCGCCAAAGTACTTGTTGAGATGCTTGATCTCGATCATGTCTGCCATGAATATTCCTTCCCTGCGTTTACACGAGTTGAACTATTGTACGGAAAGAACCATGTTTCCGCAGCCCACACTACATTCCCGTAAAGAACCCGCAACCTTCCACCCACTCATCGGGGACAGGCTTAAATGAGTACCCACCCATTGGGCACTCATTTAAGCCTGTCCCCGATGAGTGCCCAGCCCAGCAAAAAGGGGCGCGACCATGACGGCCACGCCCCTCAACATCAACTATGTACCGCTCGGCCCCTACGCAAGCTTTGCGCCGACGATCTTTGCTGCTGCCGGCTTGTCGAAGTTGCCGCCGGTGGCCTTGCCGAGTGCGCCCATAACCTGGCCCATCTGCTTCTTGGACGTGGCGCCCAGCTCGGCGATGACCTGCTCGATCAGGGCCTCGAGCTCCTCGCCCGAAACCTGCGCGGGCAGCAGGCTCTCCAGAATCTTGACCTGCTCAGTCAGGTTGTCGGTACGCTCCTGGTCGGTACCGGCCTTAATGGACATCTCCAGCGTCTCGCTCGTCTGCTTAATCAGACGCTTGATCATGCTGTTGACGTCTTCCTCGGTCACATCACGACGCTCGTTGACCTCGATGTTCTTCACCTCGGCCTTAACCTGGCGAATGATGGACAGGCGAACCTTGTCCTTGGCCTTCATGGCCGCAATCATTTCCTTCTGCAGTTCTTCGTTGGTCATCTGCAAATCCTCCTCAATAGTGCGGGCGGCACTCGCGCGAGCGCCGCCCCATGATTACTTAGTCGTCGACGAATCGTCGGTCGAACTCTTGGTGACGCCCTTCAGGCTGACGTTGTACGGCACGTCCTTGGGCATGGGGTTAACGGTGATGTCGGCGTCCTTCTTGTACTGCTCCAGCCACTCGCTGTACGCAGTGCTTGCCGCCTGCGTCTTCACCACGTTGGAGACGTACTTCTTGATGTCCTTGGGCACCTGCTTAATGTAATCGACCTGATTATTGACATGGAAGTAGTCGGTGCACTTGATGATGTGATAGCCATAGGTCGACTCGACGACACCGCTCACATCGCCCTTGTTGAGTCCCTCGAGCGCCGCCTGGTAGCTGTCGACGAAGGTGGTGAGCTTGTCCCAGCCCACATCGCCCTTCTTCTCCTTGGAGCCGGTGTCGTCGGAATACTGCTCCACGGCGTCCTCAAAGCTCAGCTCGCCGGAGTTGATCTTGTCCAGGCACTCCTGTGCCTTGGCCTTGGCGGCGGCCTTGTCCTCGTCGGAAGCGTCGGAATCGACCTTGATCAGGATATTCGACGAACGACGGGCATCGTTGTAGTTGGACAGGTTCTCATTGATGTAATCGACAATCTCGCTGTCCTTGGGCTTGCTGGTGGGTGCCACGGCGTCCTTGAGCTTCTGCTGCGCCAGGCTCTCCTTGAGCGAATCCTTGTAGGTGTCCTCGGTGTAGCCGTAGGTCTTAAGGGTCTTCTTGAAATCCTTAGCGCCGCCGGCACTCTTGCAGGCGTCCTTCCAGGCCTTCTCTACCTCCTCGTCCGAGACGGTCACGCCGTTTTCCTTCTGCGCTTGCTGAAGCAGAATCTGCTGCGTGTAGGAGTCGATGAGCTGCTTGCGATACTTCTTGGGCGTGAGGTCATTGTCGACCAGGTACTGCGCCCAGTCCTTGTCCTTGGTGTAGCCGTAGGACGTGCGCATGCTCATGATCTGCTTGGTCACGGTGTCCTCAGTGAGGTTGGTGCCGTTGATAGTGGCAGCCACACCACCAGTGAGCTTATAGCCCGAGCTGGCGCTTTCGGTCTGCGACATCAGGCCGGAGCACGCCATGGCCGAGACGGAGAGCAGCATCGCCAGCACGCCGATGACCACCAGGACAATCTTGACGGTCTTGGACACATAGGTCTTGCGCTGCCTCTTGCGAGAGCTGGAGGCGGCGCGGGACCGTTGCTCGGACGTCGGCGTGACCTCGGGGTTCTTTTTCTTATTTGCCATGTTTGGCCTTTCGCATCACGAATCGAACAAACGCCATTGTGTCACAACGCAGCCCCCGCGGCACACCTGGTGCATGGGGGACAGGTTAATCTGCACCATTTTGGTGCAAAGGGGACAGCTCTGGCAGCCGGCAGTTAGGGACAGTCCCCAAGTGCCGACTCAGCCCCACCCTAGAAGTGACGGCGGATGGCGTCGACCATGCCCTGGGGCGTGGTCTGGCCGAGCACGTCGGCTGCGGCATCGGCGTCCATAAAGATGTTCATGAGCGCCTGCAGGGCCTCGACCTGGCCGCCCGGCTCGGCAATACCCAGATTGATGACGATCTGCGCCGGCACCGGAGCGCCCATGCCAGCCATAGCGTTAAATGTCACGGACGCGGCGGGCTTCACCACCGCGATATAGGGCTTGGCCACAAACCCCGGATCGGTATGCGGAATGGCAATGTTTGCCGCCGGCATAGCGAGACCCGTGGGATAGGCATCCTCGCGCGTGCGGACGGCATCGAGCCAACCGGATGCAATGTAGCCATGTGGTGCAAGCTCGCCCTCAAGCCGCGCGAACACCTCATCCGGCGTCGCACACTCCCAATCAAAAAACACCAACTCAGGCGTAAACAGCGCTTCGTTATCCGCCATGCGCTCACCTCTCTCACCTAGTCATCGGAGGCGTTCTTGAATGACTAGTCGTTAAAGACCGTCCCCGATGACTACCCAAAACAAAAGGTGGCCACGCGCGCCTTGGCGCCAATGACCACCCTGACTACTCGGCTAAATTGTACTGTGCACCGCTAGCCGCGGGGCGCATCAATTGCGACCTTGCCACTCTCCAGCACGTGGACGCGACCGTCGGCGAGCATTTGCACGACCTCGGGATACAGCACATGCTCGATCGCGTGGATGTGCTCCTCGAGCATGTCGACGTCCCAGCCCTCCTCAACAGCCAGCGCACGCTGGGCGATGATGGGGCCGTTGTCGTAGATCTCGTTGGCAAAGTGCACGGTCACGCCGGTCACCTTGACGCCGCGAGCAAACGCATCGTCAATCGCATGGGCACCGGTAAAGCTCGGCAGCAGCGCCGGATGCAGGTTGACCACGCGATTGGGGAACGCCGCCAGCAGCGGCGCGTGCACCATGCGCATGTAACCGGCCATCACCACGTACTCGCAGCCGCGCTCGAGCAGCTCATGCGCGATGATTTCGTCAGCGGCGATAGGGTCGGCGTAGACATCCTTGGACAGCGTGAGTGTCTGGATGCCCGCACGCTCGGCGCGCTGCAAGCCCTTGGCCGAAGGACGGCTCGACACCACAAGTTCAATCGAGGCGTTGAGCTTGCCGACAGCGATCAGGTCGATCAGCGCCTGCAGGTTGGTACCCGAACCGCTGATAAGCACACCGATTTTGAGCGGCTCGGCCGTATCGATGCCGGTCGGACGGGTGTAGGGCACATAGCCCAGGCCCTCGGCAGCAGCCATCTGCTCGTTAGCGCTCATCGGAGTACACGACCTTACCGGAACCCTCGACGCACTCGCCCACGCGGAACGGCTTCTCGCCCAGAGCGACCAGGGCCTCGGTCACGGCAGCCTCGTCCTCGGGGGCGACGATCAGGCACAGGCCGACGCCCATGTTGAAGGTCTTGCATGCCTCATTGGGCGCGAGCTCGGCCTGACGCGACACGTAGGTGATGACGGGCGGAACATCCCAGCCCATCTCGGCGCCATTACGGGTGACCACGGCGTCGACGTCGTCGGCGAGCGCGCGGTTGAGGTTCTCGGTAATGCCACCGCCGGTGATATGGGCAATGGCATGAACGTTGGCGCCACCGTGGAGCAGCCCCAGAATCGGCTTCACATAAATGCGCGTGGGAGCCAGCAGGGCGTCGGCCAGCGATGCACCGCCGAGCTCCTCGAGCGGACGGCTTAGCTCCTCGGCCTTAGCGGCAGCCTCGGGCGTACCCGGCTTGATGCCGTCAACACCGATAACCTTGCGCACGAGTGAGTATCCGTTGGAGTGCACACCGGTGGAGGGCAGGCCCAGGATCACATCGCCGGGACGAACGTTCGCGGGGTCGAGCATCTTGGGACGATCGACAACACCCACGGTAAAGCCGGCGAGGTCGTAATCGGCGGGGGCCATGACGCCCGGGTGCTCGGCCATCTCGCCGCCCACGAGCGCGCAGCCCGCGAGCTTGCAGCCGTCGGCCACGCCCTTGATGATCTTTGCCATGTGCTCGGCCTCAATGTGACCGATGGCAACGTAATCCAGGAAGAACAGCGGCTCGGCGCCCGAAGCCAAAATGTCATTGACGCACATGGCGACCAGGTCCTGGCCCACCGTCTCGTGACGGTCCATGATCTGGGCGAGCACGAGCTTGGTGCCCACGCCGTCGGTGCCGCTGATCAGGATCGGGTCTTCCATATCCTTAAGCGCGGCGGCCGAGAACAGGCCACCAAAGCCACCGATGCCGCCGATGACCTCGGGGCGGTTGGTGTCCTTGACCATCTGCTTAATAGCGTCGACGGCGCGGCCGCCCTCGGCGGTATCGACGCCGGCGTCCTCATACGTCACATGCTTGCTGTCGCTCATCTGAGCCTTCCTCTCCCACTACCGTGGCGCCGCGCGGGCGCCAAACGGTGCTCATAGTTGCGTTCATTTCGGCGCGCGCCATAACAGCACACGCCGTCATATCAACAAAACAGCAGGTAAAACCTACCAAAAAAACCTGTCCCCACATGGCAGGTTTTAGGCCTCGCCGTGCTCCTCTTCCCAGCTGCGGTCGTCGTATTTCTCGACCACGGCGTCGTCGTCAAAGTGCAGCGGCTTGTCCAGGTTGCGGGGCTTAAAGCCCTCCATGAACTTGTCGCGGCCAAAGCTCTCGGGAATCGCCACGGGGTAGCGTCCGGTAAAGCACGCATCGCAGTAGCCGCCCTTGGGCATGACCTTCAGCAGGCCCTCGACCGAGAGGAAGGCCAGCGAATCGGCGCCGATATACTCGCAAATCTCGTCGACCGTCTTGTTGGCGCTGATAAGCTGCGACTGCACGTCGGTATCGATACCGTAAAAGCACGGCCAGATGACCTCGGGCGAGTTGATGCGGATATGAATCTCCTTGGCGCCGGCGTTGCGCAGCATCTTGACGAGCTGCACCATGGTGGTGCCGCGGACGATGGAGTCGTCGATGACGACCAGGCGCTTGCCCTCGATGTTGTCGCGCAGCGGGTTGAGCTTCATACGCACGCCCATGGCACGCAGCTCCTGCGTAGGCTCGATAAACGTACGGCCCACATAGCGATTCTTGATGAGGCCCTCGCCAAAGGGAATGCCGCTCTCGTGCGAATAGCCCTCCGCGGGCGGCAGGCCGGAGTCGGGCACGCCGATGACCAGGTCGGCCTCGACGGGCTCCTCATGTGCCAGCTGACGACCCATGTCATAGCGGCAGGCGTAGACGCTCTTGCCGTTCATGATGGAGTCGGGGCGAGCGAAGTAGACCTGCTCAAAGATGCAGTTAGCAGGCTCTTCGGCGGCAGGCACGCCTTGCTCGGACACAAGGCCCTCGGCGCTGATGCGTAAAATCTCACCGGGACGGACGTCGCGGACGTACTCGGCGCCCACAATATCGAGTGCGCAAGTCTCGGAGGCGACGACCCAGCCGCCGGCGCGGGTGACATGGGTGGTGGCGTCGACCGTCGCGGCGCCGTCCTGCGACGGCAGCTGCGAAACGGATGCGGCATCGGCCTGGTCCAGGCCCTCGTCCACCAGCTTGCCCAGCACGAGCGGGCGAATGCCGTGCGGATCGCGGAATGCGTAGAGCGCCTGCTCGTTGATGAGCGTCATGGCGTAGCCGCCGCGCACGAGCTCCATGGTCTTGCGAATGCCCTCGCGCAGATGGCCTGTACGCTGAGTAAAGTAGCCGATGAGTTTGGTCGCGACCTCGGAATCCGAGTTGGAGAGGAACGGCACGCCCAGCTCGATCAGCTGGCGGCGCAGCTCGTCGGTGTTGACGAGGGTGCCGTTGTGCGCGAGCGCGATAATGACGCTATTGATGGTAGAGAGGTGCGGCTGAGAGGCTTCCCAGCTCTTGGCGCCGGCGGTGCCGTAGCGCACATGACCCACGGCCAGCTGACCGGAGAGCGTCGACAAGTCAGCATTGGAGAACACGCGGTCGAGCAGGCCCAGATCCTTGCGGACCATAACCGTACCGCCGTCACCAACAGCGATTCCCGCCGATTCTTGGCCACGGTGCTGCAGTGCACGCAGGCCAAAGTACGTCAGTCGAGCCACGTCGCGATCGGGCGCCCAGACACCAAAAACGCCGCATTCCTCATGCAGCTGGTCGGAGTCCGGATCATACGTCGACATGGCGTTCACCTGTCCCGCGGCACGCTCGGCCGCGCGGATGGTTTCTTGAGACATGGCATCCCCTCAGAGCCTCGTATTTTGGCGTTACCCGCCTTATTATACGCACGGCGCGACGCGCTCCCCAGCGCATGAGCAGCGCTTTTTAAAAGCCCACCGAGCTAATAATCCGTTTTGCGGCCAAACATTTTATCGGTCTGTCCAGTGCAAGCGCCCGCGCCCCCATATGGCCGCCGCGCCCACCGTTGAGGGTTGCATTGTTGCAATTGGGACGTTCGTCCTGTCTTTTGGCAGGTCGGCGGCGTATCCTTGTAGCCTAGGACAAAGCGAGAAAGGTTCTGTATGGATCGAAACGGACTCGACCCCAGCGTCCCCAGCGCCACGGAGGTCAAGAAGATTCCCCTCATCATTAAGGTGTACGCCGTCCTGTGCATCCTGTCCGGCATGGGCACCCTCCCGTCGGTCGCCGCCTTTATGTGGCAGGTCATCACCGCGCTCATCAACGGCAACGCTGCCGAAAAGCTCGGCGACAATATGCTGGTCTCGGTTGGACTCATCGTCGCCGGCATCATGCTCTCTGCGGCAAGTGCCGTCATCCTGATCATCTTTGGCCTGGACCTTATCAAAAACCAGCGCCGCAACGCCGCCCGCCTGTCCTACATCCTTATTGCATTCACCGTCGTCGAGCTTTTGGTCGACGTGATGCTCCAAGGTATCGGGCTCTTCTTGCTTCGTCCCGCTATTCAGCTCGGTATCCTCATCGCGCTTTCAGCCACCGTCGATCCTACGCTTCGCCAGGAGCGCGAACTGCAGCGCCGCCTGCAGGAGATGCTCGACCGCGACGCCGCCGCCGAGGGCATGCTCGGCCGCGATGAAACCGGCGAGGGCTACATCAAGCTCAACTACTTCAACCTGTTCTGGGTATTCCTCGTCTGCTGCGTGCTCGGCCTGATCGCCGAGGACATCTGGCACATGACGGTCGACGACCCAGGCGTCTACCAGGACCGCGCCGGCATGCTGTTTGGTCCCTTCAGCCCCATCTATGGCTTTGGCGCCGTACTCATGACCATGGTGCTCAACCGCTTCTATAAAAAGAACCCCATCATCATTTTCCTGGTAAGCGCTGTGCTCGGCGCGAGCTTTGAGGTGTTCGTGGGCTGGTTTATGCAGACCTCATTTGGCGTGGTCTCGTGGAGCTACTCGCACATGAAGCTGTTCGGCATGCCCGACCCACTCGCCGTTCTTACGGGCGGACGCACCTGCACGGGCTTTGCCTGCCTGTGGGGCCTGGGTGGCCTTATCTGGATCAAGCTGCTGCTGCCGAGGCTGCTCAAGCTCATCAACATGATTCCGTGGAAGAGTCGCTACTCGGCTACCGTCATCTTTACCGTCATTATGCTGGTCGACGGCGTCATGACGCTGCAGTCGCTCGACTACTGGTACCAGCGCGTCAACGGCACGGAGCCGGATATTCCCGTCGCGCAGTTCTACGGCAAGTATTTCGATAACGACTACATGGAGAACCGCTTCCAGAGCATGACCATGAGCCCCAAGGATGCGACGCGCGTGTAGCGTCACGCAATGCCGAGATTTTCCAACGCACAGAAAAGCCCGCTGGCAGACTGATTGAACTGCCAGTGGGCTTTTTGTTGGTGAGTGCTGCTGCCGGCCTTACGCCTCGCGCTCGACCTCGCTCACACACTCATTTTTGATGGTACCGACGAGCGCCTGCAGTGCGTCGACCACATGCGGGCGAATGTCCCCGCCAATGAGTACGAGCATGATGTCGTCGCCCACGGCGAGATCGCCACTCGCCAGCCACACGCGCACATAGCCGATACCCGGCATCGTGCGCGTTGCCTCGATGGCGGCCTGCACCTTATCGGCATCAAAGCCGAACACCATGCCGCCCACCTTATGTCCAGGCGCCACACCATCCGTCTCGACCCCACGCACCTCGGACTTAGGCGTCGCGCGCACCACGCCGTTGTGTGTCAGGTACATCCCGCAATCAGCCGCCGAAACATCGGCCTTGGCTTCGCGCAGCCAAGCATCAACCGAAGGCATCGATTTGCCGCTTTCAAGCATCATTTCTCCTTTTGATTTCCAGGGTAGTCTTTTTGGGACGGGCTCTTTTAGCTACTCTCGAACCACTTATTCCTCGACCGGCGTGAGTACCATGACTGCGCGCGTATTGCTAAATGACAGCGAACGGCAAGTCACAAGCGTTACGATCTTGGTTGCCGAAGCGGCACGATCGGTGGCATCGCTCGCCACGGCCGAGGCGCCGTCGAGCATCTCGGACAGGTAATTCTTCAGTCCGTCATCGCCCTCAAAGTTGGGCGTGCGCGCCTTGGCATACGTGTCCTCGACCACCTTGGTCGCCAGCGGGCGCAACTTATACGTCGCATCACGCGTGATGTAGTACACGTATTCCATGCTGTCGAACGTCGCCTGATCGGTCGTATCCGAAATCACGTTGAACATCGAACCGTCGTTCATATGATGACCGTAAATCGTGGTCTGCTGATCCACCATGCCCGGCGCGTTGTCGTCGCTATCCAGGAAGATGGCTCCCGAGGCATTGGCCGTACCGTCGAACAGCGTGTTGAGGTACTTGGAGTTGTTGTTGGTCTGCACCACGGGGTAGTTGATGTTGGTGCCGGGCGCGTAAATCCAACCCACAACCTCGGGATTTGTCTGGGCCAGCGCATTGAAGTCGACAATTGGCACGCCACTGGCGTCCTTGTCGCTCACATATTGCTTTTCGATTTTTTGATACGACTCGCTCGCCTGCTTATAGCCAATCTGCGCGTTGATAAAGATGGCGGCCGCAGCAACGATCAGGCCAATGCCGATGATGATGAGCAGAATGGGAATGACGGAGCGGCGCTTTTTGCGCGGCGGCTCGGTATAGCTCGATGGCGCGGTATGCGCCGAAGAGCGAGGTGACCTCTTGGCCGTACTGTATGACGAAGGGCGATATGCAGCAGGCGTATCCTGACGGCGATGCTTCGCCGGCGTCACGGGGCGCGGCGCACGCGACTGCTGAGGAGAGGATGTCCGACCCCGCTGCGGCGCGCGGGCTGCTCCCGACTTGGCTGGATCGGGAATCCGAGAAGCCGAAAAACGCTTTCCCTGATAGTCGGACATGGCTCTCCTTATGCTGCAAATGGACTGGCAGAGCGCTTAGGCGTCAGCCATCTCCTGCTTCATCTTCTCGATAACCTTGCGGTACTCGGGGTCGCAGGCGCCCAGAATCTGCGTGGCGTAAATGGCAGCGTTCTTGGCACCGTTGATGGCCACACAGGCAACGGGCACGCCCGAAGGCATCTGCACCATCGACAGCAGCGAGTCCATACCACCCAGATCGCTCGTCTTCATAGGCACGCCGATGACCGGCAGCGGCGTAAACGCAGCCACGACACCGCCCAGGTGAGCAGCCTTGCCAGCAGCAGCGATAATCACCTTGATACCGCGGTCGGCAGCAGTCGAGGCCCACTCATGGACCTTCGCCGGCGTGCGGTGCGCGCTTGCAATCACGAGCTCATAGGGCACGCCCAGTGCCTCGAGCTCGGCGGTGCAACCTTCCATAACGCCCAGATCGGACTTGGAGCCCATGATGATCCCGACAACCGGCTTCTGATCTGCCATAAACAAAGACCTCCTGTTGAGAGCGGTGACGCGGCGAATCCGCGACCCTTAACTACTGAGAGTAGTATAGCTGCTCCCGTCCCTGCGGTCTGCGTGGTGCTTTGCGGGCGGGCCAGGCTTTATCTTCACTCCGGTTGCTTCGCAAAGTCGTTCAGATAAAGCCTGGCCCGCCCGCAAAGCACCCCTCGACCTACCGGGGATTGCCATGACGTACGTTAGCTGAAATAAAAAGGCTCTGTTAGACCAACATTGACATATAGGTGATGCCACCGTGGTATAATAGCCGTAAGCACTACGGCATTGGAGCATCATGAACGCCGAAGACCTGGTCATCACCTTCAAAAAGAACATGGCGAATCTCAGCAAAACCGAGCGCCGCCGCGCGATCGAATCCGTCAGGGACGTGATCCGCGCGGCGGCGTTCGATGACGCGGCCGGCTCCTCCTATGAAGTCGAATGCTGCCCGCGCTGCGGGTCAGTCGCGATTGTGAAGAAGGGGAAGGCCAAGAACGGAGAGCAGCGCTACCTCTGCCGAGACTGCGGTAGGACCTTCGGCATGGGCAGTGAGCGTATCCTGGGAACGAGCAAGCTCCCGAAGGAGACCTGGATGGCCTACGCCGAGTGCTTCGTGCTCATGCTGCCCCTGCGGGAATGCGCGAAGCGCTGCCACGTCTGCCTCAAGACCGCCTACACCATGCGCCACAGGCTGATTGAGTGCCTTTCGGCCTACTCCCCCTCGTTCAAGGTCGAACGGGGCTGCGGCTGCGAGCTCGACGAGACCTATTTTCCCGAGTCTTTCAAGGGCAACCACACGAAGGGGTCGTTCACGATGCCGCGTCCCTCCCGACATCGCGGCAAGCAGGTGCACAAGCGCGGGCTGTCGCGCGAGCAGATCTGCGTTATGACCGGCGTGAACGACTCGAACGAAACGTTCTTCGAGGTCTCGGGGCGGGGCGTCCTGTCGAGGAAACGCGCCATGGATGTGCTGAGGGGCCGCATCATGTCCGGTTCCGTCGTGGCGACGGACAAGGCGTCCGCCTACGTCGACGTCCTCGCCGAGCTCGAGGTCGCCGCGCATACTGCCTACGATTCCAAGGACCGCTCCGAGGGGACCATTAACCGGATCAACACCGTCCATTCGCTCCTCAGCACCTTCATGGAGCCGTTCAGAGGCGTGTCGACGAAGCACCTCGATGCCTACCTCGCCTGGTTCAAGTGGTGCCGGACCTTCATGGCGACCGATTCCGGCACCGCCGAGCGCACGGTCGCGCGACAGCTCGCGAACGGCGTATGCAGGAGCCGCATCCGTGACATGTTCAACATCCTGCCGCCCTATATGGACTACTGGGTCGCATCCGCCGCATAGAGACGATAAAATGGTTGCACCGTGATATACGAGGAAAGGTACAACCATGCCGTCGAACATACCCGCCACGACGATTCGCATCGAACCGGAGGTCAAGAAAGAGGCTACCGTCATCCTCGACGAGCTCGGCCTGTCTATGTCCACTGCCGTCAATGCGTTCCTCAAGGCTCTCGTCCGGGAGGGCGGGATGCCATTCGAGATGAAGGTCAAGACGTCGGCATCTGACGGAAAAACGGTGAGATAGTTGGCAAATCAACTTGAAACGCAGCTGGCACTGGCCTCTTCGCTCGGATTGTCGGAGCTGTCGAAAACCGCGATCATGCGCGGGCTTTTCTCGCTGGACGGCACTCAGATAAAGTATTCCTTCCGCAGGACGAAAAGCTATCAGATCAGCGATCCCGAGGAAAAGGTCAGGGCCGACGCCGTAGCGTTTCTGGTCCTGTCGAAAGGCTATGATTCGCGAAAGATCGATACCGAGGTGGAAGGCTCGCACAACGATTTCGCGGATATCGTACTCTATGAAGACGACAGATGCACGAAGCCCTGGCTAGTCGTCGAGAACAAGAAAGAGGGCGCGACTCCGACTGAAAGGGCGGAAGGGGAAGCGCAGGCCTTCGCCAACGGCATCGCGCTGGGCGCAAAATACACCATGAAGGACTACGGAGACGAGTCATGCGTCTGGCAGCTCGAGGGCTTCGGCGCTAGGGAGCGCAGGAGAAATAAGCTGGGCGACAGAGAACTTCTTCCGAGGAACTACTCTCAGGATATGGTGTATCCGCTTCACGCGGGCACGGAAATGGATATTAAGCCGGCGAGCGCCTTCGATATCAGCATCGCCATCAGGCGCGCGCACTCCATCATTTGGGCTGGAGGAAAACGCGATCCGCTATCGGCTTTCGATGAGTGGAGCAAGCTGATGTTCGCCAAGGTCCGCGACGAGCGCTACACGCGAAACGGCCACCCCCGCTCGTTCCAAGCTGGTGTCAACGAGTCCGACTCGGCTATCGCCACGAGGGTCCACAAGCTGTTTAGCGACGCTAAGGAGCAAGATCAGGCCATTTTCCCGCGTGATGAGAAAATCGAGCTTCCGGATAGCAAGGTCGCCCAGGTCGTTCGCGTCATTCAGGAGATTTCGTTCATCGATACAGATTCCGACGTCATCGGAACGGCCTTCGAGGATTTCTTCGGATCGGTCTTCCGCGGAAGCCTCGGTCAGTATTTCACCATGAGGCAGATAGCGAGATTCACGGTAGGGATGCTCAATCCCACGAGTGAAGATTACGTTCTAGATCCGACGTGCGGCTCGGGAGGCTTTTTGCTCGAAACCCTCCTTCAAGTATGGAACGATACCGATGCGGGCTTTGCCGGGCAGGGGAACCTCGCGAGAATCAAATCCGATTTTGCCGCGCAGAACGTTTACGGAATCGAAATTCACCCGACCCTGGCTAGAATCTGCAAAATCAGCTTGCTCCTGCACCACGATGGTCACACGAACATCGAGGCCGACAAGAGCTGCCTCAGCCCAAACCTGAGCAAGCCGAGACTCCAGAAGGATCGCCAGTTTGACCTGATTGTGGGAAATCCGCCTTTCGGAACCAAAGTCGCAAATGGAGATGAGGACCAGCTTGACGGCGCATTCCTAGATGACTTCGTCCTAGGCTGCGGAAAGCAATCGATACAGTCGGAACAAATTATCCTGGAGAAAAGCGTCTCCTGGCTCAAGCCGGGCGGCAGGCTCGGCATGGTCCTGCCCGACGGGGTTCTCAACAACAGCGGGTCTCAATCAAATTGTCCGGCCCTTCGTGAATGGCTCTTTAAATCGGGAAGAATACTGTCCGTGATCTCCCTTCCAGACTTCGCTTTTCGCAGGTCTGGCGCCACGAACAAGACTTCGATATTGATCTTTGAAAAGTTCTCCGACCTGGAATCGGCTAGATTGGGCAATCAACTGGAAGCCTGTGAGGGAGACATTGCGGTTGCTCTCAAGGATAGCGGGCTAGACTACAACATCTTTTTCGGGGAGGCATCTCATATCGGATATACGCCATCCGGTCGACCTGATCCTAGAAACGACCTCTATATCGCCGACGAGAACGGCTATCTTTCAGACGACCAGACTGGCTCGATATTGGGAGAGTGGAACGTCTGGGAGGAAAACGGGGCGGTTTCCGACCCGAGATGCGTCGCCGAGAGGGCTTCGTCAGTATGGAGAAGCCATCCGAGTCATAAAGTGGACCCGAAATACCATGTCTACATGGCTCATAAGGGCGATTACGTGCCGCATGGCTGGTCATCTGCACCCATGATGGATCTAGTGAAACGGATGAGAAGGAACGTGGACTTCGGGAAAGAGCCGATGAAGGAATACAAGGTCTTGACTCTTTCCCAAACTGGTGTTGCAAGGCTTAGGGAACCAGGCGTCGGAAACAACCCTCCCGAATGGCGGGGGATGTATTTCTACGTCCTCGGCAACCCGTTCATCGCCAACGAGCGCGGCAGAATCGACAAAATCAGGGAAGCGATCGACCTGCGCGCCATGATGCTGACCAGGCACGCCCATGAGATCAGCGGCGGGCGCGGGTTCATGGTTCCCGACATGGGCGCCGTTTGCGCGACCGGGGCGGCGAAGCGGACGGGGCTCCATCTGTAATTCCCAAAAATCGAGCATCGTGCCCGCATATAGTACGATATCCGCGAAATCGTTGTGCGAGCCTTCCACCTCGGTATCGATCTTTCGCGAATCATAGCCTTTCGACAGGACCAGAAACGCTACGGCGTCGGCCCTGACCTTTTCCTCGGGATCGCTGATCTGATAGCTTTTCGTCCTGCGGAAGGAATACTTTATCTGAGTGCCGTCCAGCGAGAAAAGCCCGCGCATGATCGCGGTTTTCGACAGCTCCGACAATCCGAGCGAAGAGGCCAGTGCCAGCTGCGTTTCAAGTTGATTTGCCAACTATCTCACCGTTTTTCCGTCAGATGCCGACGTCTTGACCTTCATCTCGAATGGCATCCCGCCCTCCCGGACGAGAGCCTTGAGGAACGCATTGACGGCAGTGGACATAGACAGGCCGAGCTCGTCGAGGATGACGGTAGCCTCTTTCTTGACCTCCGGTTCGATGCGAATCGTCGTGGCGGGTATGTTCGACGGCATGGTTGTACCTTTCCTCGTATATCACGGTGCAACCATTTTATCGTCTCTATGCGGCGGATGCGACCCAGTAGTCCATATAGGGCGGCAGGATGTTGAACATGTCACGGATGCGGCTCCTGCATACGCCGTTCGCGAGCTGTCGCGCGACCGTGCGCTCGGCGGTGCCGGAATCGGTCGCCATGAAGGTCCGGCACCACTTGAACCAGGCGAGGTAGGCATCGAGGTGCTTCGTCGACACGCCTCTGAACGGCTCCATGAAGGTGCTGAGGAGCGAATGGACGGTGTTGATCCGGTTAATGGTCCCCTCGGAGCGGTCCTTGGAATCGTAGGCAGTATGCGCGGCGACCTCGAGCTCGGCGAGGACGTCGACGTAGGCGGACGCCTTGTCCGTCGCCACGACGGAACCGGACATGATGCGGCCCCTCAGCACATCCATGGCGCGTTTCCTCGACAGGACGCCCCGCCCCGAGACCTCGAAGAACGTTTCGTTCGAGTCGTTCACGCCGGTCATAACGCAGATCTGCTCGCGCGACAGCCCGCGCTTGTGCACCTGCTTGCCGCGATGTCGGGAGGGACGCGGCATCGTGAACGACCCCTTCGTGTGGTTGCCCTTGAAAGACTCGGGAAAATAGGTCTCGTCGAGCTCGCAGCCGCAGCCCCGTTCGACCTTGAACGAGGGGGAGTAGGCCGAAAGGCACTCAATCAGCCTGTGGCGCATGGTGTAGGCGGTCTTGAGGCAGACGTGGCAGCGCTTCGCGCATTCCCGCAGGGGCAGCATGAGCACGAAGCACTCGGCGTAGGCCATCCAGGTCTCCTTCGGGAGCTTGCTCGTTCCCAGGATACGCTCACTGCCCATGCCGAAGGTCCTACCGCAGTCTCGGCAGAGGTAGCGCTGCTCTCCGTTCTTGGCCTTCCCCTTCTTCACAATCGCGACTGACCCGCAGCGCGGGCAGCATTCGACTTCATAGGAGGAGCCGGCCGCGTCATCGAACGCCGCCGCGCGGATCACGTCCCTGACGGATTCGATCGCGCGGCGGCGCTCGGTTTTGCTGAGATTCGCCATGTTCTTTTTGAAGGTGATGACCAGGTCTTCGGCGTTCATGATGCTCCAATGCCGTAGTGCTTACGGCTATTATACCACGGTGGCATCACCTATATGTCAATGTTGGTCTAACAGAGCCAATAAAAAAGCGTGCCCACCGTCCTTGGGTGGGACGGCGGGCACGTTTGCTTAGTTGTCGCTGGGACTACTCAGCCTTATTGCGACGGTGGAAGAAGGCACCGATCGCAGCGATGATGGCTCCAAGGCCACCGACAGTCGCGACAGTTGCCGCCGTTTGATCGCCAGTAACGGGGATCGCCGAACCGTTCTTCTTGCCGCCCTGGGCCTTGTCGCCTGCGGGCTTGCCCGCCTGGCTGCCGCCGTTCGAGCCATTGCCGGAACCCTGGTTGCCCGAACCGCCCTGGTTGCCGGAGTCGGCATCCTTAAGGCCCTCGATGGCCAGCTTGAGCTGGTCATAAGCCGCCTGGAGCTGGGTGTCGGAAGCATTCTCATCACCCAAGACATCCTCGGCGTAGGTAATGGCATCCGTCAGGGCCTTGACGGACTCGGCCGTCTTTCCCTTGGTGTCAGTCTCCTTCGCCTGCTTGACCAGGGCCTTGAGCTGTTTCTTGGTCGGGTTCTCAACTGGGGTCACCGGGGTCTTCTCGAGCGCGTCACGGGCATCCTCGAGCGCCTTGAGTGCCTGGTCGACCTCGTCCTGCGTGGCGTTCTCGTCGCTCAGGATGGCGCGGGCGCTCGCCAAGGCGTTCTGGAACGCGGTCCAGGAAGCCTCGGTGTAGTCACTGGCCTTAAGGTCGCCGGCTGCAACCTCGGCATCAACCTTTTCAATCGCGGCAGTGAGGTCGTCCTTCGCCACCGGATCGGGAACGGCCGCACCGTAGAACTTGAGTTCCGCCATGCTGCAGTAGGCGTCAACGCTGCCACCGCCGGCGTGGAGCACCTTGACGGTCACGTAGCGACCGCGCGCGGCACCAAAGCTCATCTGCTTCCAGTCGCCACGGTCGGTGAGCACGCGGCCGTCGTTGTCGAAGGTAAACGTACCCATCGACGCGGCGGTGCCCATCTCATAACCGTCGGCGGTGTCGGAGACCAGCACCTCGGCCTCAAAGATATCGCCGTTCGTGCCGCCGTCCTGGCGCGGCAGGAACGTGACGTCGGTGAGATCGTAGTCGCGGCCCAGGTCGACGGTCAGGTGCTGGGGCATACCGGTCTTATAAGCATAGTCGCTGTGCCAGAGCGTCTGCTCATCGCCGTCAAGAGCGTTGACGGCGTTGCTGCCCTCATAGTCGGCCTCGCTCGAGAAGCCGGTCACCTTGACGTTCTCGCGGTTCTCGGGCGTGTTGATGAGCTTCTTCTCATCAACGGGGCGCATCTTGAGGCCGTCGATTGCCTTTTCGATCTTGGTCGTAGCGTCTGCGACATCCTTCTTGCTATAGCTGCCCTGGCCGCCGTCGAGAAGCTTCTGAGCCGCCTCGACCGCAGCGGTGAGAGCTGCATAAGAATCCTTGGTGTAGACGGACTCGCTGTAGCCCGCGGCCTTGGAAAGCGCCGCCATGAGCGCAGAGGTGTCGACACCAGCCTTGACCTCGACCTCATAGGATGCGGTCTTGGAGGGGTCGAGCACTGACGCCACCGTGATCGTTGCCTTGCCGGCCTTGTTGGCACGCAAGTAGTAGTTCACGCTATCGCCGGCCTGAACAGCGGAGACGCTCACCACAGAGGAGTCGGAGCTCTCGACCGTCACATAGGGGTAGCCGGCGCTCTCGGGCGTGGCCTTAGCGTCGACGAGCGTAACGTCGCCCTCAAAGAACTCGGTCTGGTTCTTGCCCAGCTCGATACCCTCGATGGCCTCGACACCCTGCGTGTAGTTGAAGTTGATCTCGCGCAGTGTGAGCATCTGGTCACCCGATGCCTCAAGCGGCGTGATCTCGACCTTAGTCGCCTTCTTGCCCTTGTTCTCGGCAGAGAGGCCAAAGGCGTAGCGAGCCTGGAAGGAATCGTACTCCCCACCCGCGAACTCCTGGGTCGAGCCATCCTCGAACGTCACGACGGCCTTGATCTTCTGCACGGTGCCGTTACCGCCGTCGCGGTTGACGACCTCAACGGCATCGAGCTTCGATGGTGTCTTAAAGGCAAATGTCATCGTGGTGGGAAGCTTCACGTAACTCGGAAGCTTGCCCTCGCTGTCCCAGTTGCCGCTCCAGTTCCACAGGAACTCAAAGCCGTTGTCGCCCTCATCGTTATCGAACAGCGCGTTATAGCTCTTCTGCTGAATAAGCTTCTCGACGTTGGAACCGTCGTCGGTCGTGAGCTCGTCGTTGGTCATCGTGATGTTGAAGGCATCCTGACCGTACTCGGCAACCGTGGGCTGCGGAACGTCCGGCATCGTCACGGTACCGTCACTCGTAAACTCGAGCGCATCGCACGCCGGACCGATGAGCCAAGACGTCGAGGGCAGTTCAACCTTGCCGGCCGTCTTGGCCTTGAGTTTGAAGCTCGCCACCGCGCCAGTGCCGTTGTAGAGCTTGCCGTCGCCGCGGTTGGCAAAGGCGAGGTTGATGGTCTGTGTGCCGTCCGCGAACTGGACCTTCTCGCGCGACAGGTTCTCCATGCCGGCGGTCGAACCATCCTGCGAGATGCTCTCGGACACAAACTCAAACTGGTCACTCTTAAAGTTGACGAGCGCGCCCAGGGCGTTGACGTTCTTGGCGTCGGCCGCATAGACATCGACGGTGATCTCATCGCCGGCATCGACCTCGGTCTTGCTCGGAATCACCGCGAGCTTGCCGGCGACCTTGCCTTTCTGCTTGGTGCCGCCATCAAGCCCCGCCATGGTAAACGAGTAGTCGTAGACATCATAGACCCCGTTGCCGTTGAGATCGGCAAAGTGGTCGCGAATCTGCGAGTCGAACGTCGAGGTATCGGGCTCGCGGTTCTCGAGACCCAGATAATTCTTCATGTTGGAAAAGTCGCCATCGGAGATCGTTGCCTTGTTGAGGTTGGAACCCACAGCAAAGCCGTCCGTACCATCGGCCTTGTAGATGGCGATCTCGGACGCGGAGAAGAAGTTACCAACCGAAGCGAGCGGCGTCATACGCACGTAGCGTGCGGCCACGGCGCCGTCGAACGTCACCGTTTTGCAGGCGGCGGAGCGCTCCCAATCGACCTCCTGGCTCGTCCAATGGACACCGTCGAGACTCGTCTCGATGCGCATCTTGGTCACAGTGCCGTTGCCGGCGTCGGTACGTGGATAGTACTCGAGCTTGTCGAGCTTGTAGGCGCGGCCGTAGTCGACGGTGAGCGCCTTGCCCAGGTCGTTGCCGCCGGAGTGGAAGCCGCCGTCGCTCGTCTGGAACTCATGGTCGAAGGCGAGATCGGCCTTATGGCTGCCGTAGATCGAGCCCTCCCAGGTGATCTTCTCGGCCTCGGGCACGTTCCGCCATGGGTCGAGGGCGGAGTTCGCCGCGAGCACATCGCTCCAACGGGAGTAGCCCTCGGCGTTGCGCGAACGGATCTGGTAGGTGTGCTTGCTATTGTAGGCAAGATCGGTATGCGTGAATTCCGCTGCATCGCCCACGGCGAACACGGTGCCATCGACCTTAAGGTCGTAGGAGGTAGCACCATCGACCTTTCCCCAGGTGAGCTTAATGCTCGTGGGAGTCGTGGCGTCCTCGGGGGCAGCAAGGTTCGCTGGTGCGGAGAGGTTCTCGTTGAGGCGGTCGGCCGCGAGCGTGGCGTCGGCGTTCACGAAACCGCCCAGCTCGAGCGTCTGCTCCGCTGCAGCGACATCGGTCTTCGCAAACTTGACGTAGACCTTGGGGTTCGTGGTGATCTTAGTGTCGTTGAAGCTCTCGCCCTTCTCGGCCTCGGTGCTGTCCGCATCGCTGCCGTAGTGGTTGAGGTTGGGGCTTTCGTTGTAGAAGTAGACCGCTTGGCCAGCCTCGGGGGTCGCGGCGTCGAAAGCCTCCTGTGAGTCGACCTCGGTCACGTTGAGCGCAGTGCCGCCATTCTTGGCGATGACGCTCGCAGGCTTGGCGGACACGTTGGCCACAAAGGTCGTGGTACGGTTGGAATCGTAACCACTATAGCTGCCCTGGGACGCCGCAGCGGTAAAGGTTGCGATGCCGCCCGTGGCCTTGGAGCTAAAGACGGTACTCACATGGTCACCGTAAGAGATATTGTCGATCGTGCCGTAGGCATTGTCCTCAGTCGTTTTGTTCTCGATGGAGGAGCCGTCGTCCTCGTACTGCGTGAAGCTGCCCTCACCCTCGGTGGCGAAGAACTCGACGATACGCTGGCTGCGGTCAGTGCCCTTGGTGTTGGTCTCGGTCACAGCCTCGGGGTTGTTGTTCTCGGCATACATCGGCACGATGGAATTGGCCTTTACAAAGAGCGGCAGCTTCCAGAGCGGAGCATCGTAGTTGTTGAGGACCTGGCCGCCGCGGTACTGCTTACCCGAGAAGTAGTCGATCCAGATGGTGGGATTATCATCGGTGCCGTAGTTGGGAAGGTAGATGCCGTTGCGAACGTCATTGCCCTTGTCATCTGCCTGGGTATCCTGATACACCGGCGCAACCAGGAAATTCTCACCGAACATATACTGGTACTGCGTCGAAGTGCTCGCGGCGTACTCGGAGTTGTCGGAGAGCAGCATGGCGCGGATCATGGGCAGGCCGGTATCGCCGTTACCCGTATCGATGTTGGCCGCCGAAGCCGCACTCGTGTAGATATAGGGCATGAGCTGCGCTTTGAGCTTGAGGTAGAAGCGCGAGATGCCCGTGTAGGGATCGCCGTGCGTCATGGGCGACTTGCGGTAGGTGCCCCAACCGTCCATGTCGAGCATAGAGGGCGTGAACGTCTTCCACTGGTAGTCGCGTGCCGAGATGATGGGGTCGCCGCCAAAGATGCCGTCCATGTCGGAGCCGATGTTGGGGTTGCCCGAAAGACTCTGACCGATATACGTGGGGATATGGAAGCGGATGTACTCCCAGTTGCCGCCGTACTGGTCGCCGGTCCAGATGCCGCCAAAGCGCTGCGTTCCGGCCCAACCATCGAGCGTAATGATGTTGGGGCGCTTGTTGGCGCCGGTCGTCACCGTGTCATAAGCCGTCTTGATGCCGTTAAGACCAAAAGAGTAGCCAGAGCCAACCCAGGCGACGTCGGTCTTGAGGGTAGTGATGCCTCCCGTCTTGACCTCGGCGTCGAAGTCGCGAAGCAGGTGCCACGGAGTCTCGGAGTTGCTATCGGGCTCAAGGTTGGACTGGGTCCACAGGCCCGTGCTCACGCCCTTGGAGTTAGCGTACTCGGTGAACTTCTTAAGGTTGTCGACGTTGGCGCGCACGGCGTTGAGGCGCTCGGCAGAACTCGTTCCGTCGGAGTTGACGCCGCCGGTCTTGTAGTAACCGTTCTGGCCATAGCCGGCACCGTAGCCGTCGTTCGGCAGGAACCAGCCGAGCGGCATGTCGTTGTCCTCGTAGTCATCGATAACCTGCCGGGCAGAGAACTGGCGGTCGAAATCGGTCGCCTTCATGTTCTCGGTATCGACCGTAGGACCTTCACCGTTGAGCGTCTCGGACGCAAGCGTGCCGTCGAGCTTGTAGCCCGTCGCCATGCCAGACTCGTACTTAACGTCGCCCTTCTCGCTCGAGGACTTGCTGCCCTTGGTCTCCCACTTCTTCTGACCCGAAGTCGTTGACCAGCCATCACGGTTATAGGCATTCAGATGACCCAGGTAGAAACCGTATTCGGGCAGCAGCACCGGATTACCGGTTACCTTGTAGTAGTCCTGCAGCATCTCGGTTGCCACGTTCGAGGCGCCATCGTTGGTCGCCACGAAGTAGTAGGCATCGAACTCATTCTCGCTGTGCGAAGTCGTGACCGTCGATGCATCCGTAGAACCGAAGTCGTAGGAACCTTCTGCGAACGTGTTTCGGAGCACGCCGTAGCCGTCACTCGTCCAATAGAACGGGTTGGGCGAAGCAACGCCGCCATCGGTCCAGTTGTTGGTGTTGGAGATGGCGATAGTCTGGTTGGTGTGCAGGAAGCGGCCGTTCTGAGTACCGCCGCCAAAGAAGTTCTCGGACTTCTCCTTGGCGAGCGTCTGTACGGTGCCCTTCTTATCAAGGTCGAGGGACGCGGACTCGGAGACCACGACACGGTCGCCCGACTTGATGCTCATCTTGCCAGTCGCCTTGTCCAGGATCACGGTCGCCTTTCCACCGCTGATCTCGATAGTGTTGCCCTTGTCGGCAACCGTCGCACTCGGCTTGCTGTAGGTGTCCGAGGCATCGGGCTGGGCCTGGATCTTAGCCGTGTGGGACTTACTGCGCGGCGTTGCGTACTCGGAAAACTCACCCTTGGGATCAACGTTGTAACGGAAAATACCGTCCTCGAGGAACGTAATGCGGCCCTTGATGCCGCCGGCGAAATCGATGTCAACGACGTTCGAGGCAGACTGAGACACGGTCGCCGATTCGACGCCCTTGAGTGGCGTGGCAACCGCCTGCTGGGGACTGGCGAACACGAGCGTCGCTGCCGTGGCAACGAGGACTGCGCTTCCCTTCACCCATCGTTTCGTAAAAATGGAATTCCTACGCACCTGGACTCCTTCCCTCCGACATGCGGAAGTGTCGCGGACGCGCGCCCCGCAGCATGGGCGAACGCATCAAACGGGGGGGGTGTTCGGTACATTCCGTACAATTGGCCCACCCGTTACCAAGGGGTCAACTGGTAGTAACCAGATAGCCACCTATAAGGTTGAACCAGCATACGTGAGCAGTTGCGCAAATTAAGTTTGGAATTCTCCCAGCGGTATAAAAATGAACGTAGATGGCGAAGTGGGTCTAATCAACCATACCAATTGGTTCTCCAGCCAGATACCACTTAAGCATAGTTTTACTGTTTAACTGGTATTACATAACCAATACCTTTCCTCGGAAAACGGGCTTCGCGAATTATCCTGAGGGAAAGTCGTAGCCGCCACCCCGCGACCCACCGGGAATATCCATGACGCACGGTGGCTGATTTGATTTGAAATAGGAGGTTGTTGGAGGGTGGTGGACAGTTAGTTCAGATACGTATATTTTGGCGGTGCTAATTGGCGCTAACAAACTGGTTTTAAGTCGCTTTAGATCTAATAATAGGTCTTTCTCGCTATTGCCCGCGCGGCCTTGTCGGTCCAGACTATCAAAAATAGCTCAATTGTGCCCAAATTGGCCTCCACACGTCCTCTGAAAAATACGTATCTGAACTAACTGTCCAAGAGGAATGTCCACAGATAGAAAAAGGCTCTGGCGGACCTCCGAATCACCAGAGCCTTTCAAAACTCGCACACCTGAAGCACATCGCTGCATTCCTGTTTTCGCCCATGAAGTTAGAGAGCCTCTTCCGCCCACTTCTCGAAATCAATCGCACGCCTTTGGGCGGTTCGGTACGCTTCCATGTCTTCACGAGCGCCTACCACTACGATGGCCATTTTTCCTTTGATTTTAATGAGGCGGTACACAATCCGAATGCCACTTCCCCTGAGCTTGATTTTCATGAAGCCCGTCAAATCCGTGCCTGCCTTGTTTCCAAGAGGCTTGCCGAATCCGCCTTCGTTCTGCGGCAATGGGTTCGTTCTGATTCTTTCTATAGCCTTAAACACGTGTTTTCGCTGGGAACCATCGAGACGCTTGAGATCCTTGAGAGTATCCGGGTAGAAAGCGACTTCGTACCCGCTCATTCAAACTCGACCTCATCCATCTGATCGAGTTCGTCCTGGCCCACACCCAACTCTGCCATAACATCAGATAGGGAAACGAGTTCATCATCGCTTGTCGCAGCCGTCCTCTTAAGGGCCAACGTCAACAAGGCGAGGTCCTCCTCCGCCTGCTTAGCCTCTCGGTATTCATCGGGCGTCACGATAACGAACGCCGGCTTGTTGTGTTTCAAAACTACAACCGGGTTGTCGTTGCTCACTCTCGAAAACGCAGCGGGACCCTTACCGTGACTGAAATCGCTGATGGGAACAAGATTGTCGAGCATCTTTAAAGCAGGCATCGAGACCTCCAAATATAAAGTCTTTTATGCATTCATTTTAGCATGCAGAAAATACCAGCAATCACGGAATAGTGGCACGGACGAGGCATCGCTTTCCACCAACCGTTGATCATCGACCGAGCAAAATGTCCCGCCAAGAGATCGAGCGAGGATTCCGTCCCTCGAAGAGGGCCGTATTGGCCTCCTCGCGGGACGGAATCCTCGCTCGTTCGTTCCAGCCCGCGTCATCGCGTGCTAGACGGCCAGCTCGCCTGATTCACCCATAAGCCATCGTGCCAGGTCGACGACCTTGATGCCATCCCAATCAGTCGTTTCGTGCCCTGTTCGGGCGATGACGCACTTGGGATAGGCGTCTCGAATCCGTCGCAGCGGATCAAGCTCACGCTCAAGCGTCGCTTCTTGGGAAATGTCGTCACTCACCTGGATATAGACACGGCGGTCACGCCTGATGGCGACAAAGTCTACTTCCTTTTGGTAGAGAACGCCCACGTAGACTTCCCATCCGCGGCGCATAAGCTCGATTGCCACCATATTCTCGTAAACATGGCCAAAATCGAGCTTTTTCGTACCAAGCGCGGCGTAGCGAAACGAGTGGTCGGCCAGGTAGTATTTATCTCCCGTCGACAGGTATTTCTTTCCTGAGACGTCAAAGCGACGAAACCGGTAGAACGCAAACGCATCACACAGGTAGTCGATATACACAGCCAGCGTCTTGTCGCTTATCTTAAGGTTCGCTCGTGACAGCTCAGCCGCCATCCCCTTGAGAGAAGAGATGTTTCCGACGTTATCCATCAGGAACTCGCAGGAACGTTTAAGCTGCTCCGCATTACGTATACGATATTTTTGTCTGATGTCGCGCAGGATAAGAGTTTCAAGCACATCCGAGATGTATGAGAAACGCATCCTTTCGTCCTGGTAGATATAGGAACCCGGCATTCCTCCCTCGCGGACATAGCGAGCAAGGGCCTCGGCTGGAGAAGTGATCTCTTGATACGCCGAGAACTCCGCAAGTGAAAACGGAAAGACCTCGATCTCCACCGTTCTTCCCGTGAACAACGTCGAGAGGTCGCTTGAGAGAAGAAAGGCATTCGACCCCGTGATGTAAATGTCATATTTCTCTGACGCATGAAGACTGTTGATAGCCCGCTCGAACCCTTCACACATCTGGACCTCGTCGATCATGACGATATTCCGGCAACCCTCGATATAATGCTTTTCCACATATGTATGCAGCGCATGGTATTCCGCCAACGGCTCGAACTCAAGTAGATTGAAGTTGACGTGTATGACGTTGGCCGAGGGGTCGTTTGAACGAAGTTGGCTGGCAAACGCCTCAAGCAATTTCGATTTTCCGCATCGCCTGATTCCGGTAATCACCTTGATGTCTGGCGAACCCGCCACCTTGGAGAGCTTATCCATATAGAACGGTCGATTAATAAGTCTCATGGCAATCCACTTCGCAAAATTAAGATTAACTGAAAAACGCGAAGTACAATATATCATCTACTTCGCGTTTTTGAGAAATCCTAGATTTCGCGTAATTATATTCGCCAAGCTATCGCAAACCCGACACGGGTGAGATCTCCGCCTGATTGACCCTGCGCAGCAGTCCGAAGCGAAAGACGCGAGTCCTCAGACCGCTCCGGTAAAGTGAGGGCCGCGACGGTTACCGCGGCCCTCTTGGGAAACGTGTGCGATTGTCAATCGCTCGCGCTAGTCTTCCTTGCGGCGGAAACGAGCAAGGAAGACTCCGATTGCGGCGATCGCGGCACCCAGGCCGCCGATCGCGGCGACGGTCGCCACCGTTTGATCACCGGTGCTCGCAAGTGAGTTAGCGGACTTGCCACCCTGAGCCTTGTCACCAGCGGGCTTTCCCGCCTGGGCGCCATCGTTCGAACCGCCGGATGTCTGCCCACCGTTGCCGGAACCCTGATTGCCACCGGACGCACAAAGCCCCTTCTGCAGCACACGGCACAACCAAGTCACCGCAGGCCGGGGCGGGGGAGCCGAGTTTCCCACTGAGCGACTCTGCTTGCAGCCGGAGCGAAGGGGGAAACTCGGCCCCCGCCCCGGCCGGACAGGTCACCCTACACCGTGTGCTGCGGCAGGTCCTGCAGGGCGATGACGTCCATGCCCATGTCGTTGGCACTGCCGTGACCCTGCTGGTCCTCGCGCACGGCCTCGATGGCACTCACATACGTGTTGGCCGCGGACATCGCCGTCACGCAGGTCACGCCGCGACGCACGGCCTCGGTACGTAGCAGGTAGCCATCGCCACGCGAGCCCGGACCGTACGGCGTATTGACGATCACCGCGATCTTGCCATCGGCGATCAGGTCACCGATGTTGGGACGCTCGCCGTCGTGCGGGCCGCTAATCTTCTCCACGACCTCGCAGGTCACGTTGCCGCCGCGCAGCACGCGCGCCGTGCCCTCGGTGGAGCAGATATCAAAGCCCAGGTAGCGCAGGATACGCGCGACCGAAAGGATGTGGCGCTTGTCACGGTCGCACACGCTGATGAACACCTTGCCGGCGCTCGGGTCGGGCAGCTTGTAGTCAATCGCCAGCTGCGTCTTGGCGTATGCCTCGGGATAGCTCTTAGCGATACCCATGACCTCGCCCGTCGACTTCATCTCGGGCCCCAAGATAACGTCAGCGCCCGGGAAACGACCCCAGGGCATAACGGCTTCCTTCATGCAGAACCAGTCCAGCTGGCGCTCGTCGCTCGGCAGGCCCAGGCTCGCGATGGAATCGCCTGCCATGATACGCGCCGCGCACTTGGCCAGCGGCACGCCGGTGGCCTTGGAGATAAACGGCACGGTGCGGCTCGCGCGCGGGTTTGCCTCGATCACGTAGACGGTCTCGCCCTTGATGGCATACTGCACATTGACCAGGCCGCGTACGCCCAGCGCCATCGCGATGCGGCGCGTGGTCTCGCGAAGCTTTGCCTGCAGGCTCTCGCTAAAGCTGAACGGCGGGATGCAGGTCGCAGAGTCGCCGGAGTGAATACCGGCCTCCTCGATATGCTCCAGAATGCCGCCGATGTAGACCTCTTCGCCATCGCACAGGGCGTCGACATCGGACTCAATCGCACCCTCCAAGAAGCGGTCCAGATACACCGGGTAGTCGGGGCTAATGCGCGCGGCCTCGGCCATGTAATCGCGCAGATGCTCGGCATCGTAGGCGATCATCATGCCGCGGCCGCCCAGCACGTAGCTCGGACGCACCAGCAGCGGGTAGCCGATATGCGCGGCCACGGCCTCGGCCTCCTCAAACGAGGTTGCCTGGCCCGCCGGCGGGTACATGATGCCCAGCTTGTCGAGCAGAGCGGCGAAGCGCTCGCGGTCCTCGGCAAAGTCGATGGCATCGGGCTTGGTGCCCATAATGTTCACGCCGCTCTCCTCGAGCATGCGCGCCAGCTTAAGCGGAGTCTGGCCGCCGAGCGTCACCACGACGCCGTCGGGTCGCTCAACATCGATGACATCCATGACGTCCTCATAGGTGAGCGGCTCAAAGTACAAGCGGTCCGAGGTGTCGTAGTCAGTCGAGACGGTCTCGGGGTTGCAGTTGACCATGATGGTCTCAAAGCCGCGGGCCGCCAGGGCGTAACTCGCGTGCACGCAGCAGTAATCGAACTCGATACCCTGGCCAATTCGGTTGGGGCCGGCGCCCAGAATCATCGCCTTGGGCTTGTCCGCCGGCGTGGTCTCGTCGGGAGCCACGCACTTCTTGGCATCCGGGCTCGTGCGGTAGATGTTCTCGTACGTCTTATAGTGGTACTCCGTGGCGCTCGAGAACTCCGCAGCGCAGGTATCGACCGTCTTCATGCTGGGAACCACGCCCAGACCCTTGCGATAGGCGCGCACAAAGCGCTCGTCCGAGCCGGTCAGCGCGGCAATCTCGGCGTCGCTCGTGCCGTACTGCTTGAGTAGGCGCATCGCGTCGGCGTCAATATCCTCCACACGCAGGCCGCGGATGCTCTCCTGAACCTGCACCATGTCGTTGATGCGGTTGAGGTACCACGGGTCGATGCCGCAGGTGGCATGGATGCGAGCGATGTCCCAGCCACGGCGCAGGGCCTCGACCACAAAGAAGATGCGGTGCTCGGTCGGGGTGGCCACGGCCTGGGCGAGCTCGTCGTCGCTCAGCCTGTCGGCACCCTCCTTGCCACCGGCGCAAATGCCCTGATGGCCGTCCTCCAGCGAGCGCATGGCCTTGCCGAAGGCCTCCTCAAAGGTGCGGCCAATCGCCATAATCTCGCCCACGGCCTTCATGCGCGTGGTGAGCGTAGGATCAGTGCCCTTGAACTTCTCGAAGGCAAAGCGCGGCACCTTAACGACGCAGTAGTCGATCGTGGGCTCAAAGCAGGCAGGCGTTGCCTTGGTGATGTCGTTGACGATTTCGTCGAGCGTGTAGCCCACGGCCAGGCGCGCGGCGGCCTTGGCGATGGGGA
Source organism: Collinsella sp. (assembly GCA_046995905.1). Taxonomy (GTDB): domain Bacteria; phylum Actinomycetota; class Coriobacteriia; order Coriobacteriales; family Coriobacteriaceae; genus Collinsella. The sequence continues at coordinate 208,029 of JBKXET010000001.1, read as the reverse complement.
AACCCGTGGCCTTGGAGGCCAGCGCGGACGAACGGCTCACGCGCGGGTTCATCTCGATGACGATCAGGCGGCCGGTCTGGGGGTTCACGGCAAACTGCACGTTGGAGCCACCGGTCTCGACGCCGATCTTCTCCAGAATGGCGAGCGAGGCCACGCGCATGCGCTGATACTCAAGGTCGGAGAGCGTCTGCGCCGGAGCCACGGTGATGGAGTCGCCGGTGTGCACGCCCATGGGGTCGAGATTCTCGATGGAGCACACGATGATGCCGTTGCCGGCGTGGTCGCGCATGACCTCCATCTCGTACTCTTTCCAGCCCTCGATGGACTCCTCGACCAGCACCTCGTGGGCGGGCGAGAGCTCCAGGCCCTGGCTCACGATGGAGACGAGCTCCTCGTGGGTGTGAGCGATGCCGCCGCCGGCGCCGCCGAGGGTAAAGCTCGGGCGCAGTACGCAGGGATAGCCCACGCGCTCGGCGATAGCCTCGGCATCGGCCACACTGTAGGCATAGCCCGAGCGTGCGACCTCCAGGCCAATCTCGGCCATGGCCTCGTTAAAGAGCTTGCGATCCTCGCCGCGCTCGATGGCGGCCAGGTCGCAGCCGATCATCTCGACGCCGTACTTGTCCAGCGTGCCGTCTTTCGCCAGCTCGACGGCGGCGTTCAGACCGGTCTGGCCGCCCAGCGTGGGAAGCAGCGCGTCCGGGCGCTCTTTCTTGATTACGCGCTCGATAAACTCCGCGGTGATAGGCTCGACATAGGTGCGGTCGGCAAGACCCGGGTCGGTCATGATGGTCGCCGGGTTGGAGTTGACCAGGATGACCTCAAAGCCATCCTCCTTGAGCACCTTGCAGGCCTGGGCGCCGGAGTAGTCGAACTCACAGGCCTGGCCAATAACGATGGGGCCCGAACCAATGACGAGGATGCGCTTGATGTCAGTACGTTTCGGCATGTTTAAAACCTCCTAGAGAGGCTGACTCAATGTTTTGGAAAAGTCAGCGAGGGTGCAACTGGTGCATCAGGTTGCCGTGATGCGAGGGCGCGCTGGGCTTATGCCCGCGCGTCCGAAGCAGAACGGCAAGATGATGTGCCAGATGCAGCCGCAGCGTCGACCGGTCCGCCGTTCGGTAGAACGGCGGAACCATCGTCGGCAAAATTCCAGCCGGCAAGGCGGTCCTTCGCGGTATCGATGTCCAGGTAGTTCTCCTCGCCGTCCATGAGTCGCGTAAAGGCGGTAAAGAGATAGTGAGCATCGGTGGGGCCGGGCGAGGCCTCGGGGTGGTACTGGACCGAGAAGCACGGGGCGTCGAGCAGCTGGATGCCCTCGGCGGTGCCGTCGTTGAGGTTCACGTGCGTCAGGCGAATGCGGCCGAAGCGCTCGTTCATCACGACCGGCGCGATGCCGCGACGCACCCAGGCGCGCAGGTCGCCGTCGGCCGCATGCTCGGTCTCGCCGCCGGAAAGCTCCGGGATCAGTTTGCCCAGACTGGGGAACAGCAGGCCAAAGCCGTGGTTTTGCGCGGTAATCTCCACGCGACGGCTCACCAGGTTCATAACCGGCTGGTTACCGCCACGGTGACCGAATTTAAGCTTTTCCATTTGGGCGCCGCACGCCAGGCTGATCATCTGGTGACCAAGGCAAATGCCAAAGACCGGCACCTTGCCGATCAGCTGCTGCACCTGCTCGTAGGTCTCCACCACGGCATCGGGGTCGCCGGGGCCGTTGGATAAAAAGACGCCGTCGGGATTCATATCGAGCACCTCACTCGCGGGCGTATCCCACGGCACGACAGTAAGGTCGCAGCCGGCACGGACCAGGCCCTCCAGGATGCCGCGTTTGACGCCGCAGTCGTAGGCGACCACGTTGTGGCGGGAAGGAGCGGCAGGGGCAAGCGCAAAGTCATGCGTAGCAGGCAGATCGCTCGCGGCAAAAGCGTGGGGCTCAGAGCAGCTCACGGTCTTGACCAGGTTCTCGCCCACCAGCGTCGGCGCGGTGGCCAGACGCTCGGCAAGCTCGTCGACGTCAAAGATTTCCGTCGAGATAATGCCCATCTTGGAGCCGTTGTCGCGCAGGTGGCGCACAAGAGCGCGGGTGTCGACGCCCTCGATAGCGACGATGCCGTGGGCACGCAGGTACTCCGGCACGCTGACGGCCGAGCGCCAGTTGGAAGGCGTGGCGCACATGTCGCGGACGATCATGCCACGCATGGCGGGAGCGCTCGCGGGGCGGGCGGTATCACCGGGGAAGGCCGACTGGACGTCGGTCTCGTCGATACCGTAGTTACCGATCTGCGGATAGGTCATGGTTACGATTTGGCCGGCATAGCTCGGGTCGGTCATGACCTCAAAGTAGCCCTCAAGCGAGGTGTTGAAGCAGACCTCGCCGGTCGCGGTACCCTCGGCACCGCATGCACGGCCATAAAAAATGGTCCCATCCTCAAGGTACAGGATGCAGGGACCGCAGGTGCCCTTGCTGGTTTTGGCCAGCATACGCTGGCAAAGCTCGCTGGGCGCGAAGGTGCGGGCGGCAGTGCCCGCGGTATGGTTGTTCGCCATAATTCTCCTTCCCGGTCTCACAGGACCGGCTTAAAGGTGTGTAGTTAGGCCTCGCGGTATTGTAACCGCAAGCATGCCTCATGGCGTTAATTTCATCGAAATGTTTACGAAATGATAATTATGACTTTCTATGCATAATGATTTTTCTGGGACGGGGATTAAAAATCATCCCGCGGGGCTTGTGGCTCACGCGGGATGACGGCGTCTTACTTTTTCTTGTCCTGTTCCAGCAGATCGGACGGTGAGCGATCGGGCTTGCCGCCGCGGAAAATCTCGCGGCCATGCAGACGATGCTCCAGGTCACGTTCGGCCTTTTCCTCGTCAATCTTGGTCTGGCTCACCACCGGGTCCTCAATCAACGACGACACCGAGTTCACCTGTTTTTGAATGCGCTCGGCGATGGTGTCATCCATACTCACGATGCGCATCTTCCAGTCGATATTCGTGGCGTTGGATGAGCTCTTGGTCCACACGAACGTCAGGATGGCGCTCTGGTGGCCGTGGGCGGGAAACATGCCAAAGAAGGAATCGTGCTGAATGTTGCTATCCTCGTCGATATAGGCGTGAACGTTATACACCACGCGGTCGATCTTATCGTTGAGCAGCGCGTTGGTCGCAAGCGCCGCGGCCTGGATCTGACCATTGGACAGCAGCTCGAGCTCGTTGGCAGACGATGTGTCCAACACCGTCACCTCGACCGTGCCCGTACGCTCATCGGCTTCATCGACGGTAAAGTCGAGTGGGAACTGCGTAAAGCCGTTGCCCCACTCAAGGCCGCCCTTCAGCGCCGTCGAAACGGTATCGACCGAAACGCTCTCGGACAGGTTGGCGGTGTTCAGACGACGCATCACGCCGTAGCCGACCTGCATGCCCACGATCAACACCAAAATACCGATGACCACGGCCATCGCGGTCTTCGTAATGGTATGGCTCACCTGCGAGCCCGAAGGATCGTCCTCGGACAGCGGGTCGATATGTTTTGCCTGGCTCGCGCGGTCCTCGCTGCGCAACTGCGCTAGTGCCGCTTTGTCACCGCGCTTGGCCGCAGCCTCCTTCTCACGCATGCGCTCGGTTCGCTTTTTAGCAAGCGTGGGATCCAAGACACCGGATGCATCGATTTCGGAGAATAACTCCGTCACTTCTTCCGGAGTCAAAGGGTTCTTGTCAGCCATAAACTTCCTGTCATATCAATCAGTCGAGCTCGTGCGCACGCGCACCTTCGAACTGCATTCGATAGTAACGGGCATAGGTGCCGCCACGGGCGAGAAGCTCCTCGTGCGTGCCACGCTCCACAACGCGACCATGCTCAACAGTCGCAATCTCGTCGGCATGCTTAATGGTCGAGAGACGGTGGGCGATGATAATCGTAGTGCGGCCGCGTGCTAGCTCTTCGAGCGACTCCTGCACCGCCTCCTCGCTCTCGTTATCCAAAGCACTCGTCGCCTCGTCCAAAATCAGGATCTTGGGGTTCTTGAGAAACACACGCGCAATGGCAACGCGCTGCTTCTGTCCGCCCGAAAGCCGGCTGCCGCGCTCGCCCACGACCGTGTCATAGCCCTGTGGAAGCGACTCGATAAAGGCATCGATGTTGGCGCGACGGGCGGCCTCGGCGATCTCTTCTGCCGTAGCACCCGGCTTGCCGTAGGCGATGTTCTCGCCGATCGTACCGTCAAACAGATAGACATCCTGCTGCACCAGGCCGATGGCACGGCGCAGGCTCTGCTGCGTCACATCGCGCACGTCTTGACCGTCGATGCTAATGGATCCGGTAGCCACGTCATAAAAGCGCGGCAGCAGCGAACAGGTCGTGGACTTGCCACCGCCCGAAGGGCCAACCAAAGCGATGGTCTGCCCGGGCTTGATGGACAGGTCCATATGGTCGATAACGGGACGCTCGTCGGCATCGCCCTCGCCCAGCTCAACATCCTCGTAGTTAAAGCACACGTCGTGATACTCCACGGCGCCGGCAGTCACCTGCAGATCCGTGGCGCCCGGCTTGTCCTGGATATCCGGCGCGGTCGAGAGCACCTCGTCCATACGCTTAAAGCCGGCGATAGCCTTCTGATACGTTTCGGCCGAATTGACGAGCGTCTCGAGCGGCGTGCAGAACAGCGAAATATAGAGTGCGAAGGTCGCCATATCGACTGCCTGTAGCTGTCCCTGGGCAACGAGCCAACCACCCAGCAGCACCACGATCACATAGAGCACACCCGAGAGCAGGCCATACGTCGCGGTATAGACGCCCATGGCGTGATACATGTTCTCCTTGGACGAAAGATAGCGATTGTTTGAGGCGCGGAACTTGAAGCGTTCGGTCTCCTCGTTGGCAAAGCTCTTGACTACGCGCATGCCCGCCAGCGAATCCTGCAGCTGCGCATTAATGCCGCTGATTTTTTTGCGGTTGTCGCTAAAGACCTCGCGCATGCGCATGTTCTGCCAAAACATGATGACCGCAAACGCCGCCGTCACCACAGCCATGGCAAGCGCCAGCACCGGGGCGATGGTAAAGAGGATCACAAACGAGCCGATGATCTCGATGCCGCAGATGATGATCCACTCGGGCACGTGGTGCGCCGCCTCGCAGATATCGAACAGGTCGTTGACCACGCGGCTCATCATGTCGCCCGAGCTGTTGCGGTCGAAGTACGCAAAGCTAAAGCGCTCATACTGGTCGAACAGGTCCTCGCGCATTTTGGACTCCATACGCGCGCCCATCACGTGACCCCAATAGCTCACAAAATAGCGGCAGGCGCAGCGGACGGCATACATCAGCACCAAGCCCACCGCGATCATGCCGAGCGCCTGCATAATGGCAGCCTGACCCTGAGTAAATAGCCCACCGGTCAAATTGCGCAGAATAATAGGAAAAGCAAGGTCAATGGCGGCAAGCACCAGAGCACAAACAGTATCAGCAACAAAAAGCCCCATCTGGGGCTCGTAATACGAAAGAAACCTCTTCAGCATGTGATCCTCAAAGAAATATCAGCAACGTAAGGCCCTGGGACAAAGCAATCAGTAGCACTTGTCCCAGGGCTATCCCCACTCGTTAAAGCTCCGTGCCCCCAAGGCGGTGCGCGATGCTGTCGCAGGCAAGCGCGCCTACGACGGTCTTGGCGTCTTCGATCTTGCCGTCGAGCACGGCGTCGATCAGCTCGTGCAGCGGCACCAGGTCCACGTTGACAAACTCGTCATCATCGGGGTTGGGCGCATCAAACTCGAGCTTGGTAGCCAAGTAGATGTGGATGATCTCATCGCAAAAACCGCAGGACGTGACAATCGACGTCAAAAAGCGAATACGACCAGCCCTAAAGCCCGTCTCCTCATGCAGTTCGCGCTTGGCGCAATCGAGCGGGTCCTCGCCCGGGTCGAGCTTGCCGGCAGGAATCTCGACCGTCACGCGGTCGATGGCGGTGCGGTACTGACGCACCAGTACGATCTTGCCGCTCTCGGTCAGTGCCACAACGGCCGCCGCACCCGGATGGCGAACGATATCGCGGGCGCTGCGGTGACCGTTGGGCAGCTCAACCTCAAGCCGGTGGACGTCGAGAATCTTGCCCTTCCAGGCGCACTCCTCCGAAAGAATCTTCTCGTGCAGCTCGGCATCGTGCGGGTCGTCATCGCCCAACACCAGCGCCGGCTCGTCAGCGACCTCGCCACCAGGCTCGCCCTCGGCGTGCCCATACATGTGGCTGTCCTCTTCGACGATCTGCGCGTCCACGAGCTCTTCGTTCTTCTCGTCCATCCGTCTCATTCCTCTCGGATTTTAGGCATCCCAGGCGTCGCGACCGCGCAGCGCGCGCAGGCCGATGTCGTGACGCAGGGTCTTGCCCTCAAAATCAATCTTCTCGCAGGCCTCGTAGGCAAGGTTGCGAGCGTTCTCGAACGTGTCGCCCAGAGCGGTCACGGCAAGCACGCGGCCACCATTGGTCACGAGCTGACCGTCCACCACGGCAGTGCCCGCGTGGTATACGGTCACGTTCTCCATGGCCTCGGCATCGGCGATACCGGTGATGACCTTGCCCTTCTCGTAGCTGCCGGGGTAGCCCGCGCTCGTCAGGACAACGGCCACGGCCCACTCGTCACGCCAGTCGAGCTCAATCTGATCGAGCTCGCAGTTGGCACAAGCCAGCATGACCTCGACCAGGTCGTTCTTAAGGCGCGGCAGCACGACCTGCGTCTCGGGATCACCAAAGCGGGCGTTGAACTCCAGCACCTTGGGGCCGGCGGGAGTGAGCATAAAGCCGCCATACAGGCAGCCGCGGTAGTCGATGCCCTCGGCAGCAAGCTCGGCAACGGTCTGCTCCATGACCTTCACCATGGTGGCGTGCTCCTCGTCAGTCACGATGGGCACCGGGCTGTAGACGCCCATGCCACCGGTGTTGGGACCCTTGTCGCCCTCGAGCGCGCGCTTGTGGTCCTGCGAGGTGGCCATGGGGCGCACGGTCTTGCCGTCGGTAAAGGCCAGCAGCGAGCACTCGGGGCCGGTCAGCATCTCCTCGATAACCACGGTGTTGCCGGCATCGCCAAAGGTGCCGCCAAAGCACTCGCGTACGGCTTCCTCGGCCTGCTCAAGTTCGGTCGCCACGATAACGCCCTTGCCCGCGGCAAGGCCGTCGGCCTTGACGACCAGCGGGGCGCCCTGCTCGCGCACGTAGGCGAGAGCCGAAGCCTCGTCGGTAAACGAACCATAGGCTGCCGTCGGAATGCCCGCACGCTCCATGAGCTGCTTGGAGAACAGCTTAGAGCCCTCCATCTGGGCGCCCTCGGCACCCGGGCCAAAGCAGGGAATACCCGCCGCGCGCACGGCGTCGGCCACGCCCGCCACGAGCGGAGCCTCGGGGCCAATTACCACGAGTCCGCATCCGTGGCTCTGAGCAAACGCCGCCACGGCCGCAGGATCGCAGTCGTCGAGAACCACGTTCTCGCCGCAGCTCGCGGTGCCGCCGTTACCCGGCGCGATGTAGAGCTTGCCGGCGCGCGGTGATGCTGCGAGCTTGGCTGCCAGAGCATGCTCGCGGCCGCCGCTGCCCAACAACAGGATGTCGATGGTTTGAGTGTCCGCCTTCAAGGGTGCCTCCTCTATGGATGAATGGCCCGCTCCGCGCGAGCCCTTTGCAAGCAAATATACCCCTCGGCCGCCCGTCTGGGCTGCAAAGGGGTATATCGCAATAACCGTATAAACCGATTACTTCCAGAATCGGTTGATGATCTGCTCGCGACCGGCGCCAACGCCAATGAACGTCACGCGGGTGTGTGCCAGATCCTCGATAAACGCCACGTAGTCCTGAGCCTCTTGCGGCAGCTCATCAAAGCTGCGGCAACCGGTGATGTCGCACTTCCAGCCGGGGAGCTCCTCGTAGATGGGCTTGGCATGCTCAAAGCGCACCTGATGCTCGGGCACGCTCGTGTAGCGCTCGCCATCGACGTCGTAGGCCACGCACACCTTGATGGTGTCGAAGGCCGAAAGCACGTCGAGCTTGGTCACGGCGATGTCGGTGAGGCCGTTGACGCGCGAGGCATAGTTGGCGATAGGGCCGTCAAACCAGCCGCAACGACGACGGCGACCGGTGGTCACGCCGTACTCATAGCCCTCCTCGGTCAGCGTGTGGCCAGCCTCGGACTCATAGGAAAGCTCGGTGGGCATGGGGCCCGAACCGACGCGGGTGATATAGGCCTTCATGACGCCCAGCACGCGGTCGACGTTCTTCATGCCCACGCCAGAGCCGGTGATGGCGCCGCCGGCGGTGCAGTTGGAAGACGTCACGTACGGATAGGTTCCGTGGTCGATGTCGAGTAGCGTCGCCTGGGCGCCTTCAAACAGCAGGTTCTTGCCCTCATCGATCATGTTGTTGAGCAGCAGGCTCGTCTCGGTGATGTAGGGACGCAGGCGCTCGGCCATCGGCAGGTACTCGTCGCAAATCTGGTCCACGGTGTAGGTGGGCAGGTTGTAGATGAGCTCGAGCTCGGGGTTCACGCGGGCGAGAGCGGTCTCCAACTTGTCGCGGAACAGCGTCTCGTCCAGCATGTCCTGCATGCGCAGGCCAATGCGGGCCATCTTGTCCTGATAGCACGGACCAATGCCGCGCTTGGTGGTACCGATGTTCTTCTTGCCGAGCTTCTGCTCAAAGGCGCCATCCAGATCGATGTGGTACGGCATGATGACATGCGCGTTGCCGCTAATCTTGAGGTTCTTGGTGGTGATGCCGTCGGCCTCGAACATGTCGATCTCCTCAAGGACAACCTTGGGGTTGACGACGCAGCCGTTACCGATCACCGACACGTGGTCGGAATACATGATGCCGGAGGGCACCTGGTGCAGGCCGTACTTTTTGCCGTTGACGACGATGGTGTGGCCGGCGTTGTTGCCGCCCGAATAGCGCACGACGGCATCAAAGTCGCCGGCGACCAGGTCGCAGATCTTACCCTTGCCCTCATCGCCCCACTGGGCACCGACCAAAACGGTTGACGGCATGTTTACTCCTCACATTCATGGACTGTCTACGCGCCATGCCGGCACGCAGAAGCACAAAACATTCCCAGTATACCCGTGCAACGGGCGCCTGTCCTACTCCTCGGCATGTGCCCCATCAAGCTCATAGAACTTGGTGGATGCCGGCAGGAACATCAGGTCGACGTCGCCGATCGGGCCCGAACGGTTCTTGGCCACGACGATACGCGTAACGCCCTCGTCGGGTCGATCGTCGCGCGAGGCTTCGGCCTCGTCGGCGGAGCGGTCCAAGAACATGACGATATCGGCGTCCTGCTCGATGGAGCCCGATTCACGAAGGTCGGAAAGCTGCGGGCGCTTGCCGGTACGGGATTCGACCTGACGCGAGAGCTGCGACAGCGCGATGAGCGGGATCTTGAGCTCCTTGGCCATGATCTTCAGACCACGCGACATCTCCGAAACCTCGACGGTACGGCTCTCGGAGCGGCGTCCCGGCGGAGGACTCACCAGCTGCAGGTAGTCCAGGATGATGATTGCCTTCTCCTTGTTATGGAGCATACGGCGGCTCTTGGCGCGAATCTCGGTCACTGTGGTGCCGGGCGTATCGTCAATCAGAATATCGAGCTTGGACAAGGTCTGCGTGGCCTCGTTGATATTGGCCCACTGTTCGGGGCTAATACGGCCCATGCGGAAGTCACTGATCGAGATCATGGCGTAGGCGCAAATCAGACGCTGGGCAATTTCCTTGCCCGACATCTCCAGCGAGAAGAAGCCGACGGTATAACCAGCAGCGGCAGCGTTAAGTGCCAGGTTCAGAGCGAACGACGTCTTACCTACAGCAGGACGGGCGCCGATAATGATGAGCTGACCCTCGCGGAAGCCCATGAGCATGCGGTCGAGCGACGGGAAGCCCGTGGGCACGCCCGCAGCCTGGCCACCGGCCTGGCACACTTCCTCGGCCTCGTTATAGGCCTCGACCATAAACTCGGTCAACGTCTTGTAACTCGACTTGACCTCGCGCGCCGTAACCTTGAGCAGCTTGCTCTCGGCCAGCTCGACAACCTCTTTGGTGTCGGTGGGGGCATTATATGCCAGCGCGTTGATCTCGTTGGTGGCGCCGATCAGCTCACGCAGCATCGAATCGCGGCGAACGATGGCGGCATGATGCTGCCAGTTGACGAGCGACAGGGTCTGACCCATCAACTCCAAAATGTACGCTTCGCCGCCCACGGCATCGAGCTTGTTGATGCTTCGCAGGTAATCGATCAGCGAGATGGAGTCGATGGGAATGCGGCTGTTGTACATATCGACCATCGCGGTATAGATGGTCTTATGAATGGGCCGGTAGAAGTCATCGGGCTGCAGCTCGACCTGGGCTTCTTCGACCACCTCGGGCGATAGCAGCATAGCGGCCAGCACATTGGCCTCTGCATCTTGGTTTTGGGGAAGACCCAACTTTGAGCCGCGGTCCTCGACCGTCAGCCCGGTCTCCCTATCGTCATATGCCATGAGCATCCTCATTCATATCGCTTGCGAGCATCCATAGTATCAGCTACGGTCCCAAAACGCGCCGCGCGCCGCCAATCATCACCGAACCAAACGGATGAACGGTCCTGTATATAGGACTTCGACGCAACGTTCACCATGACACTCACTCAGCGCAAAAAACAAAAGGGCGCCCTGGTTTCCCAGAGCGCCCTTCTTAGAACAAGATTGTTGCGTTGCAGCAAATGCTACTCGGCAGCAGCCTCAGTCTCGACCTCGGCGGTCTCGGCCTCGGCGACCTCAGCGGCCTCCTCGACCTCAGCCTCGGCAGCGAGCTCCTCGGCGGTAACGCCGACGAGAACGACAACCTCGGCCTTGATCTCGCGGTACAGCGAGATGGCAACGGTGTGGGCACCGGCAACCTTGATGGGCTTACCGAGCTCGACGCGCTTGCGGTCGATGTCCATACCGAGCTGAGCCTTGATGGCGTCAGCGATCATAGCGGCGGTAACGGAGCCAAAGAGGATGCCCTCGTCGCCGACCTTGACGTCAACGGTGACCGTCTTGCCCTCGAAGGCAGCCTTGGTCTCGTTGGCGGTGGCCAGACGGACGGCCTCGCGCTTGGCGATGTTGTTGCGACGCTCGTCAAGCTGCTTGAGGTTGCCCTTGGTGGCGGCAACAGCGAGCTTCTTGGGGAACAGGAAGTTCTCAGCGTAACCCTGAGCGACCTCTACGACGTCACCCTCGCCGCCCTTGCCCTTGATCTCATCGAGAAGAATAACCTTCATGATGCGTCTCCCTTCTTAGCCGCGGTCGCGGTTGCCACGAGAGGAAACCACGGGGACGGTGTACGGCAGGAGAGCCATCTCGCGGGCGCGCTTGATGGCGTTGGCGATGTCATGCTGATGCTGCGTGCAAGCGCCAGTGACACGACGGGGCTTGATCTTGCCACGGTCGGTCATGTACTTACGGAGAAGCTGAGTGTCCTTATAGTCGATGAACTCAGTGTTCTCCTTGCAGAACTGGCAGTACTTACGACGCGGCTGACGTGCAGAAAAATCATTAGCCATGTCAAAATACCTTTCGTTTGGCAACTTCGGCGAACCGAAGCCGCCTCTCACTCAAAAATAGGTGAACAACCCTTAGAACGGGATGTCCTCATCGTAGACGTCGACCGCGGGCGGCGTTGCCACCGGTGCGGCAGGACGTGCTGCGGGCGCGGGAGCTGCGGGGGCGTAACCGCCCTGATCGTAGCCACCCTGGCCACCACGGGAGCTCATAAACTCGATCTCATCGACGATGACCTCAAGCTTGCTCCGGCGCTGGCCGTCGCGCTCCCAAGAGCTGTAGCGCAGCTTGCCCTCGATCGCGACCTTGTTTCCCTTTGCCAGGAAACGGCTCACGGCCTCGGCGCGGGTGCCGAACATGGTGCAGTCGACAAAGTTGGGATAGTCCTCCCACTCGCCAGTCTGCGCGTTGCGGCGACGATCGTTCACGGCGACGCCAAAGGACAGAACCTGGGTTCCGCCGGCGGTGGCGCGCAGCTCGGGATCGCGGGTGAGGTTACCGGTGATGTTCACTCGATTGATGCTCATAACTCACTACTTCCTCTTGGGGCACAAGCCCAGTCCAAAACGACAGTCTTACTCCTGGTCGTCGCGACGGACGATCATGTGGCGGACCACAGCGTCGGTGATGCGCAGGACGCGATCAAGCTCGGCGATCTGGGTAGGATCTGCGTGGAAGTTGATGAGGGTGTAGTCACCATCGGTGAGGTCGTTGATCTCGTAGGCGAGCTTGCGCTTGCCCCACTCGTCAACGGAGTCGACCTTGCCAGCGCCCTCAGCGATCGTGGTATCGATACGCTTCATAACAGCGAGACGAGTCTCGGGGTCGAGCGACGGGTCAACAAAGAACAGCAGTTCATAAGCCTTCATATTGTCACCTCCTCTGGGCAAATGTGGCTTCAGGTCGTGAAGGTGCGCCTGAAGCAGGAAAAGACTTGGTAATAATATCTTTCAACCTCCTAGGCTGCAAGAATATGCAGCTACAACCTCATGACCTCCACATATGCCCATACTCGCACGGTGTTTCATGCGCATTCCAACCAAATGCCGACCAAATGCTTGACGGATTTGTGGACAAGATACGGTGCCGCGGGGACAAGCTGAGCCAAGCCGCAGGTCAACGGGCACAAGGCTGTGGTCGCAAAATGCATACCAGTGGCCCACAGCACCAATCAAAGATTTTTAAATTCATTGCCAAGTCGCTTATGAATACCCTTTTTGAACAATTGAGTTGATCAACCACGCTGGTCGGAAGCCGTTTTTTGGCACCTCAAACCCCACTGCAACGCCAAGTGCGGCCAAGCGTTTTAAAAAATGCCAACTTTTCTGTTTGCACTTTGCGATTCCTCGTGTATACTGACTTTCGCATTTAACGGAGAGTTGTCCGAGTGGCCGAAGGAGCACGATTGGAAATCGTGTAGGCGTCAAAAGCGTCTCCAGGGTTCAAATCCCTGACTCTCCGCCAGTTAATTCCAAAGCAGGCCTTCGAGCCTGCTTTGTTTTTACCCCACGCGGAGGGGTGGCAGAGTGGTTGAATGCGGCGGTCTCGAAAACCGTTTGGCCTGTATAAGGTCACGAGGGTTCGAATCCCTCCTCCTCCGCCATTTTGGTTGAGAAAGCTCCCAAGAATGGGAGCTTTTTTGTTATCGAAATACGTCTCGATCCCACGCTTCCCCAAACATGTACGTCAGCCTCAACAAACGACATTTTTCGACATCTTTGGAGGCTGACGTACACGTTTGGATTGAGCTCACGGGAGCGGCGCTATTCGGAAGGTGCCTCCTCGTCTCGTATGCTTTTCCAGTTGCGGATAAGTGCCTTGCGTAGTTCGTTTTGTTTTCTCTGGTACCCGGTGTCGGTACAGCGAGGCATGCCGAGTGCTTCGCGAATGTTGTTCATGGCGCGGTGAAAGGCGAGCTGGCTGCCGAACTGAGCCGAAGTGAGCGTAACGATTCGATATCCCATTTGGGAGAGAACGGCCTCTCGCTCCGCATCTGCTCCCTTGCGCTCGAGCTCATCGTGAAAACCGCCCTTATATTCGATACCGAGCGCCCTGCGCTTATAGGTCACGAGCGCATCGATTTTGAGCGTTCGAGCTTTGGCGCAATGCCAGAGACGTTGAGGGATCTCGAGCGGTTTGTTGAGTTCGACACCTCGGATGCCAACGCCGCCTTCGCTTGTTGGGAGCGAGAGGGCGATTGCCGAAGCGGTCTCCATAGGCGAGGCCGAGCGATCGTAGATGTGCCTGAGCGCGAGCCGTGCACGTGTGGCACCGGGTTTGCCGGGGTGCCGATCGAGCAGTTCGGTTATTTCATCCTTGGAGGTGGTGGCTGGTTGCTCGGTATAAGGGTCGGCGGGATTGAGCCTCATGCGATAATCGCCGCAAACTTCATAGCCATATTCGAGATATTCGATCCTATCCATCCACTCGGCAGCGAGCACGAAGGCGAAGGCTTCGTCGGTGATGAAGATTCCGGGCGTCAACTCGTTAATATGCTCGTAGGGAAGATTTTGTCCAAGAATGTGGCAAACGACGCCTTTGGTACGAATTCGCTCAAATTCGAATACAACCGCGATATCGATAGTCTTAAGCATATCGGACGGAATGCCGCAGTCGGTAAGGGCCTGTCGTATGCGCGCAACACGTTGCTGGGTGGAGATGCCTTGTGCGCCTATCTGGTAGTCGTGCCGCGCAAGAGACTGAACCAAATTCTGGGGTGCATGATGGACAAGCCATGCGGTTTTATGCGAAATGAGAACAGGGGTATCCATTGAGGGCCTCTCGCTCTGAGCCGGTATCCAACTCTTATGTCCGTTGAAGTGGGGAAATATACCGGATGTGAGTAAATCAACTCACTCATGCTGTGAGCTCAATCCAAACATGTACGTCAGCCTCCAAAGATGTCGGAAAATGTCGTTTTTGGAGGCTGACGTACATGTTTTGGACCCTTGGCATTCCAGTAACGCCACGCCCGCATCCAGTCCCGACCGTTTGCCGAGCAATAGGATCGCAATCGGCGCCGAACATGTAGTATGTACGGGCATTGTCTAAACCCACAATCCAAAGGACCCCATCTTGCCCGTCGTCGCCGCTATGACCGTTACCCCACATGCCTCGGATGCCATGGTCGCTATTCCGTTTTGGCTCGAGATGTTCGCTGTTGTCGCTGCATCGATCTCGGGTGTGCTGGTTGCGCGTGAGCACAAGCTCGACCTGGTGGGCGCGGTCGCGCTCGCGGTGGTCTGCGGTCTGGGCGGCGGTCTCTTGCGCGACATGACGCTGCAGGTGGGCAACGTCTACATCCTCAACCAGCCGATGGCACTCCCGCTTTCCATTGCCACGGCGGCCATCATCTATATTTTCCCGGCAATCGTCGACAAGCCCGAAAAACTCATCCCCTTGCTCGACATCATCTCGGTCGGCATCTACGCCGCCACTGGAGCAGACAAGGCGCTGGTCTACGGCTTTGCGCCGGCGGTGTGCATCATGATGGGCTTTTTTACCGCAGTAGGCGGCGGCATGCTGCGCGACGGCTTTATGGGCGTGGTTCCGGGCATTTTCCAACGTACTAACTTTTATGCCATCGCCGCCATCGCCGGATCGACAAGCTATGTGTGTCTCGTTATGAGCGGCATCATGAGCAATGTCGCCGCGCTGGTCGTATGCGTTGTCGTGACCATGGGACTGCGCTGGCTCTCGCTGCGCTTTGACATCAAAAGCCCCACCGAAGAAGACATCGCGCGCTTTTTGCACCGTAAAAAGTAGGCAGCACGACACAACCCCTCGAAATGCAACCGAGAGGTTCTTTTAGAGCGCCCGCGCGTTGGGTACCCTGTTAGATGCATATCGAGCATCTGACGAAGGATTCACTATGCCCTGTAATCAATTCCCGTTGACCCAGCGCCGTAAAGCATGGGGCCGCATCACCATCCTGTTCGCGCTCATCGCGCTGGCGATCACCGTGCTTCCCACGGCGTCGTTCGCCGGCACGGACACCGCAGGCAACGTCCTTGCGACCGACAATGACGCCAATCCGTCCGGCGTCGATGGTGACCTGTACTGGGCCGGCCAGGCCCTCAACTTGGACGATGCGTCCATTGACCGTGATGTCATCGCCGCGGGCGATACCCTCTCGATCCGCGACTGCACGGTTGGCGGCGCCGTCCGTCTGGCGGCACGCACCATCGACATCGCCAAGACCACGGTTGATGGCAGCGTCACGGTGGCCGGCCAGCACGTTGTGCTCAACACCGGTAGCACCGCCAACTGTTTTTACGCGATGGGCGAGACGGTTGCCCTGCGAGGCTCCACCAAGTCGGCAGCGCTGGCAGGCGATACGGTGACCATCGATGGCACCGTCGAGGGCGATGTCGAGGTTTGGGCCGACAAGCTCATCCTGGGCAAGAACGCCCATATCACCGGCACCGTGAACGCGCACGTCTCCGAGGACCCCGAGCGTGCCGCAGGGGCCGAGGTAGGCGCGCTCAAGATCGACCGCACCGAGAACGAGGATACTTCCACCGTTAACGATGTCATCGGCGGTATCGTCGCTGCGGCACTCTCGACCTGCTTTGTCGCTCTGCTGCTCGAGCTCGTCTTTCCGCGTGCGACTGCCAGCGCCGCCGGTATGCTCCACCAGCGCCCCATGCCCCTGTGGGTGAGCGGTCTTCTGGGCACGATTGCTATCGTCCCCGCCGTCCTACTGCTAATTATCTCTATCGCTGGTCTGTCGCTTGCCGGAGCCCTCATGTGCGGTGTTATTGGCATCGCGCTGGTGTCGAGTGCCTTTGCGGGGTGCGCGATCGCCCGCATGGTCGGACACAGCCAAAACCGCTACGCCATGGCAGCCATCGGCGGCGTGATCGCCGGCGCCCTCACGGGGCTTCCCCTCGTAGGTGATTTCATCAGCGGCGTGGCCTTTGTCTTTATGCTCGGCTACGTTATCCAAATCATCTGGCGCAACGCCCGCCTCAAGCCCCAGCAAGCCGCCAACACGCCAGGCCTTCCCTCCGCCTAGCCGCCAACCACCACAAAAGGGCCAGGCATATTTATGGTGTTGCAAAGCAACCTGACCCCATTGCACCAAAAAGGGCGCCGACCATTGCGGTCGACGCCCTTTCTCGTTAGACGTTATAAAACCCAGCGCTTATTTGTTGACCTGGCCGGCGCGGACGGCAGCCTTCTTGCGGTCGGTGGCGTTGAGCAGACGCTTGCGCAGGCGGATGTTCTTGGGAGTGATCTCCACCAGCTCGTCGTCGGCGATGTACTCCAGTGCCTCTTCCAGAGAGAAGGTGCGAGGCGGCACCAGCTGGACGGAAATATCGGAGGTCGAGGAACGCTGGTTGCCCAGGTTCTTGGTGCGGGCGATATTGACGACCATGTCGCCAGCTTTGCTGCGCTCGCCCACGATCATGCCCTCGTAGCACTCGGTGCCCGGCTCAACAAACAGCTGGCCACGCTCCTGCAGCGTACCCAGAGCGTAGGCAACGGCCTTCTCGGTGGTCATGGAAATCATGGCGCCGTTCTGGCGGTTGCCGATCTCGCCGGCATAAGGACCATACTCCAGGAAGGTGTGGTAGAACACGCCCTCGCCGTGGGTAACGTTCATGATGCGGTTCTTAAGACCCATGATGCCGCGGGTCGGGATCTTAAACTCGAGGTGCGTCACGATGCCCGAGGTATCCATGCTCGTCATGATGCCGCCGGAGGTACCGAAGACCTCAACAACCTTGCCCGAGTACTCGTCAGGGCACTCGACGACGGCCTGCTCGACAGGCTCCATCTTGTTGCCGTTCTCGTCCTTCTTAAACAGAACGCGGGGACGGCCGGCCTGGAACTCAAAGCCCTCGCGGCGCATGGACTCCATCAGAACGGACAGGTGCAGAATGCCGCGGCCCGAGACCTCAACGCCGCTCTTATCCTCGAGCTCCTCGATCTTCATGGTCACGTTGTTCTCGGCCTCGTTGAACAGGCGCTCCTTGAGCTGACGGGCGCCCACGATGTCGCCATCGCGGCCGACGAGCGGGGAGGTCGAAGCCTCAAAGACGATGGACAGGGTCGGCGGGTCGATCTCGATGGGCTCGAGCTCGACGGGGTTCTCAGGATCGGTGTAGACATCGCCGATATCGGTGCGGTCAATACCCACGACGGCAGCGATATCGCCGGCGCCGACTTCCTGGCACTCGGTACGGCCCAGGTAGTCGAAGGTAAAGAGCTGCTTGACGGTGGCGGTGGCGCTGGAGCCGTCGTTCTTCACAACCAGAATCTGGTCGCCCTGATGGATGGTGCCGGAGTACACGCGACCGATGCCGATGCGGCCAACGAAGTTGGAGTGGTCGATGGTCACGCACTGCATAGCCAGCGGGGCGTTCTCGTCAACCTCGGGCGCGGGCATGTCGTCGATGATCATATCGAGCAGCGGGTACATGTCCATATTGCCGTCGTTGGGGTCAAGGCGGGCAAAGCCATTCATGGCGCTGGCGTAGACCACGTGCTCCATGGCGAACTCAAGCTGGTCGTCGGTGGCGCCCAGGTCGGCCATGAGGTCCAGGCAGTCGTTGTAGGCCTTCTCGGGGTTAGCACCCGGACGGTCGATCTTGTTGATGACGATCATGATCTTAAGGCCGGTGTCGATAGCGTGGCGCAGCACGAAGCGGGTCTGGGGCATGGGGCCCTCAAAGGCGTCCACCAGCAGCAGGGCGCCGTCGGCCATACGCAGCACGCGCTCGACCTCGCCGCCGAAGTCGGCGTGGCCCGGGGTGTCGATGACGTTGATCTTGACGTCCTTGTACTCGATAGAGATGTTCTTGGCGAGAATCGTAATGCCGCGCTCGCGCTCCTGGTCGTTGGAATCCAGGACGCGGTCCTCGACCTGCTGGTTGGCACGGAAGGCGTCCGTGGCACGCAGGAGCTTGTCGACCATCGTCGTCTTGCCGTGGTCGACGTGAGCGATGATGGCGATGTTCCTCAGATTGTCTACGCGCATGTAGTTCCCCTATCTTCTATCTATATACAACCGGCACGCGTATGCGACCCACCCAGCAATGCAACGCTCGGCGGGAATATTAAGCCTTTTACCGAAAACTCGTTTATTTTAGCGATTTTAGATGAGAGGGGTTTCCTCACCTGCAGGTTCAGGGTCGCTCCACATAAAACCATCGCCGGCGCCCATGCCCTCATACAGCACATATGCCGAAAAACCGCTCTCGAGCGTGGTTTCGAAGAAGCTCACGAGCAGAGCATCGTGATAGCCGCCGTCAACCTCGACGCAGCCGGTGTAGCCGATGGCATATCGGGCGATACGGCCCAGGCCCTCGTCCTTAAGACCCATCTTGTGTTCGGAGATAAAGTTGGTGGCCGCCTCGAGGCACGCCTCTTCGCCGTCCTCGTCGAGCGCCGCCAGATATCGGTTGGAAGCAGCGTCCTCAATCGCCACAACTACGCCCGGATTCTCGCCGGCGGCAAGGTCGTCCAAGAACGCACCAATCAGGTCACACACCATGGCGTCGAGCTCGGCGGAGACGTTACCGGCGTCCTGCATATCCTGTGCCATCTTTAGACCTTCCCATCGAGTCCGGCGTCGTTACAGTTCCTGTGCCTCGGCGGCGATCTTGGCGGCAGCGTCGCGGGCGCGCATCATATCCATCGCGCGCTTGTCGAGCACCTTGATCTGACTGGTCAGCATTACCGCGTCGACCACACCCCAGATCACCAGGCCCGTAGAGATCGAAAACCCAAGCGCACCAACTGTACCACGAAGGCGCGAACAGATTGCCGCGACAAGGGCGGAGATGACAACCATCTTGATAAACGAGCCGCGGCGTTCGCGAAGCGTGCGGGCCTGCGTCACATAGGCAATGCGCGCCGCCTCAGAAGCCTCAGAGCACATCTGGGCCTCGCGCGCGATAGCCGCTGCCTCGGCCGACATGCCGCCGGCCATCAGCGAACGCTCCACAACCTGAACGCCCCGCATTTAGAAATCATCGGGGGAGAGCGTATGGACGAACTCGTCGAACTTCTCGAACTCCTGCTCGTCGTCGACTTCCTCGGCGCGGGTAGAAACAGTGCCCAGGCGATTCATGATGTCATCCTCCACAAACATGGGAGCATTGCTGCGCACGGCAAGGGCAATGGCATCGCTGGGGCGGGCGTCGATCTTGCGCTCCTCGCCATCGGCCAGTACGACGATTGTCGCGTAGAACACCGGCGGCTCGGCGCGAACGATCTCGATGCGCTCGAGTTTGGCGCCCAGGGCGCCAACAGTATCGAGCAACAGGTCATGGGTAATCGGGCGCTCGGCGCGGCCGCTATCGATGCCACGGCTAATGGCAGCAGCTTCAAACGAACCAGTCTGAATGGAAAGGGAACGCAGCGGCGCGGGCGAGTCCGATTTGCTGCTGCGCTCACGAAGCACAATAAGCGATGGCACGGGACCGGCGGCCATGACGATGGTCTCTATGTCGACACGAACCATGGAACACCTCCGGTACGTAGCGGTTAACACGCGGCAGCCCGCCGCATTGAATAGCTATACTACCCAATCTTTCGCACAGCACACAAAACCAAAATGAGATTTATCGCAAACAAGAAAAAAGCCCCGAGGCAACGCCCCAGGGCTCTTCACAGTTTTGATGGTGGACCTGACAAGATTCGAACTTGTGACCTCCCGGTTATCAGCCGGACGCTCTAACCAACTGAGCTACAGGTCCATCATGGTGGAGGTTAGGGGGATCGAACCCCTGACCTCAGGCTTGCAAAGCCCGCGCTCTCCCAGCTGAGCTAAACCCCCACGGAGACAGTAATAAACACCCCAGCGGCGACTCGGCTCTCGCTGGGGTGTTTATTGCGAAAGAAAGTGGTGGACCTGACAAGATTCGAACTTGTGACCTCCCGGTTATCAGCCGGACGCTCTAACCAACTGAGCTACAGGTCCATCGCGCAAGGGATATATTAGACGAGTCGTTACGCGCGCGTCAACAACTTTTTTTGAAAATCTTTGAAGGGTGTTCGCCCCGGTCGCACGGCGGCATGTGAAGTCGCCTACTCGGACAGTCCTGACTCGCACAGAGAGCACATTAAGTGCTCTCTGGCTCGTGCGGAACTCGCGATCGACTTCACATGTCGCCGTGCGACCGGGGCGAACACGAGTCCCAAGGTTTTCAAAAAAGCGGTCGGCGCGCAGTGCGCCGACCGCCGATATATGGGGTCTGATATTTTCTACCAGCCAGGACCTCTTACTCGTCGAGGAGATCTTCTGGCATGTCGTTGCCGTCGCCTAGATCGACAGGGGTTTCTTCGGAAGCAGAGCCGTTTTCTGTGGCTTCGCCTTCGGGCTTTTCCTTGGCTGCCGTCATGCGGGCGACAGCGCATACGCGGTCGTTGTCGTCGACGGTCATCATCTTGACGCCCTGGGTGGCGCGGCCGGTCTGGCTGATCTCGTCGGTCTTGACGCGAATGACCGTCGCGCCCTCCGTCACGATGAACAGCTCGTGCTGCGGGCCCACCGTCTTCATGGCCGCGAGGTTACCCTTACGCTCGGTCATTTGAATGGTGTAGACGCCCTGACCGCCGCGATTCTGCTCCGGGTAGTCCGCGACCGGCGTGCGCTTGCCGTAGCCGCGCTCGGTGATGACGAATAGATCGCCGTTGCCGTTAGTGACTTCCATGCCCAGAACGCTCACGCCGTCCTTCATACCGATACCGCGAACGCCGCTGGTATCGCGGCCGGTGGCGCGCACCTGCTCCTCGGAGAACATGATCGCCTTGCCCGCGGTGGTGGCCAGGATAATCTTGTCGCCCTCGCGCACGCGGCGCACGTTCAACAGCGCGTCGTCGTCGCGCAGGTTGATAGCGATTAGGCCGTCGCGACGGCTGCGGTCATATGCGCTCATCACGGTCTTCTTGACCATACCGCTCTTGGTGGCAAACATCAGGTACTCGTCGGCCGGGAACTCGCGGCAGCTGATGACGCTCGCGATCTTCTCGCCCTCCTCGAAGGGCAGCAGGTTGACGATCGCGGTACCGCGTGCCTGGCGCGTACCTACCGGCAGCTCGTGCACCTTCAGGCGATAGACCTTGCCCTTGCTCGAGAAGAACAGCACGTACTCGTGCGTGGACGCGATGAACATCTCATCGATGACATCGTCCTCTTTGAGGTTGACGCCCGACACGCCCTTGCCGCCGCGCTTTTGGGCGCGGTAGGCGGCAACCGGGATACGCTTAACGTAGCCGGTGTGGGTGATGGTCACGACCATATCCTCGTCGGCGATGAGGTCCTCGACATCCAGGTCCTTCTCGACCTGGCTGATCTCGGTGCGGCGCTTATCGCCGAACTTCTTGGAGATCTCGCGCATCTCTTCCTTGATGACGCCCAGGATCTTCTCCTCATGCGCCAGCAGGTCCTCGTAGTAGGCGATGGCGCGGCGCAGGCCGTCCAACTCTTCCTGAATCTTGTCGCGCTCCAGGCCGGTCAGGCGGCGCAACTTCATCTCGAGGATGGCCGTGGTCTGCTCGGGCGTAAAGCCAAAGCGCTCGATCAAGCGACTGCTGGCCTCGGAGTCGGTCTGCGAGGAGCGGATGATGCTAATGACCTCGTCGATATGGTCGAGAGCCATCAAGTAGCCCTCAAGGATATGCGCGCGGGCCTGGGCCTTCTTAAGGTCGAAGCGGGTGCGGCGGGTGACTACGTCGACCTGGTGGTCGATGTAGTGCTGCAGCATCTCGCGCAGGCTCAGGCATTTGGGAACGCCGTTGACGAGTGCCAGGTTGTTGGCGCCAAAGGTCGTCTGCAGCGAGGTGTACTTATACAGGTTGTTGAGCACGACCTGCGGAATGACGCCCTTCTTGAGCTCGATGACCAGACGGATACCCTTCTGGTTGGACTCATCGCGCATATCCGAGATGCCCTCGATGCGCTTGTCGTTGACGAGCTGGGCGATCTTCTCCTGCAGGGTGCCTTTGTTGACCATATAGGGAATCTCGGTAAAGACCAGGCGGCTGCGACCGGTCTTGGTGGACTCCACGTGCGCCTTGGCACGCACGGTAATGGAGCCGCGGCCGGTCTCGTAGCTCTGCTTAATGCCGGCGCTGCCCATGATGATGGCGCCGGTGGGGAAGTCCGGACCGGGCATGATCTGCATGAGCTCGTCGACGGTGGCGTCGGGGTTGTCGATCAGGTAGCAGGTGGCCTCGATCGCCTCGGCGAGGTTATGCGGGGCGATGTTGGTGGCCATGCCGACGGCGATGCCCTGGCTGCCGTTGACCAGCAGGTTGGGGAAACGTGCAGGCAGTGCCACGGGCTCGGCGAGCGATTCGTCGTAGTTGGGCTGCCAGTCGACGGTATCCTTCTGCAAGTCACGCAACAGTTCCATGGCGGGCTTTGCCAGGCGACTCTCGGTGTAACGCATGGCCGCCGCGCCGTCGCCGTCGATATTGCCGAAGTTGCCGTGACCGTCGATGAGCGGCGTGCGCATGGAGAACCACTGCGCCAAGCGGACCATGGCCTCGTAGACCGCAGAGTCACCGTGCGGGTGGTACTTACCGATAACTTCGCCGACCGTCCACGCCGACTTCTTGTGCGGGCGGTTGGGGTAGATGCCGCTCTCGTTCATCGCGTACAGGATGCGGCGGTGCACCGGCTTTAAGCCGTCGCGCACGTCCGGCAGGGCGCGCGCCGTGATGACCGACATCGAATACTCGATAAACGACTGCTTCATCTCGCGACCGAACTCCGAAATCTGGAGCTGGCCGCCGTTGATATCCTCGCCGGCCGAGGCGCCACGGTCGACTTCGCCAAAGCTCTCCTCGAGCTCGCCGTCGTCGTCCTCTTCCTCGTCATCATCGGCATCGGGGTTATAGGCGTCCGGGTCGCCGTCCTCGCCCTGCTCAGCACGGGCAAGCAGGCGCTTCAGATCGTCGGGCATACCGGCATCGCCGGCCTCGTCCATACCCTCATTGTTGTTGATATCGTCTGCCACGTTACCTCCTCTTAAGCATCAAGGAATCGTGCATCATGTGCGTGTTTTTCAATGTATTCGCGGCGATAGCCGACCTCGGAACCCATCAGCTCGCGCACGGCGCGGTCCGCCACCACGGCGTCTTCGATCGACACACGCTGCAGGATGCGGGTCTTGGGGTCCATCGTCGTCGAGGCAAGCTGCTTGGGGTCCATCTCGCCCAGACCCTTGTAGCGCTGGACGGTATAGCCCTTGCGCTTCTTGGTAATCTTGCCGTCCTTGGCCTTGCCGTCCTCGTCGTTATCGTCGGGGTTCAGGCCCAGACTCTGGATGGTGTCGCGCAGGATCTCGTCTTCGGGCTGGCGGCCGTTGGGATACACGTAGTGGATCTTGTTGCGCACCTTAATGCCAAAGATGGGCGGGCAGGCAACATAGACGTAGCCGGCATCGATCAGCGGACGCATGTACTTGTAGAAGAACGTCAGCAGCAGGATGCGGATATGCGCACCGTCGACGTCTGCATCGGTCATGATGATGATCTTGTGGTAGCGCGCCTTGGTGATATCGAAGTCGCCGCCGTCGCCGGCACTCGTCGTGACGCCGCAGCCGATCGCGGTAATCAGCGACTGAATGGTGTCACTCGAGAACGCGCGATGGTCACCAACGCGTTCGACGTTCAAAATCTTGCCGCGCAGGGGCAGAATCGCCTGGATGTCTCGGCGACGGCCGTCCTTGGCCGAACCGCCTGCCGAGTCGCCCTCTACGATGAAGAGCTCGGTCAGCTCGGCATCGCGCACCGAGCAGTCAGCGAGCTTACCGGGCAGGGACGCCGTCTCGAGCAGGCTCTTGCGGCGGGTCGCCTCGCGCGCCTTGCGGGCGGCATTGCGCGCCTTGCAGGCCTGTTGCGCCTTCTTGACGATCTCGCGAGCGGGCTTGGGATGCTCCTCCAAGTAATCGGCGAGGCCGTCGGTCACAATCTTGAGCGTGAGCGCTCGCATATAGGAGCTGCCGAGCTTTGCCTTGGTCTGGCCCTCAAACTGCGGATCGGGCAGCTTGACCGAGATAACGGCCGAAAGGCCCTCGCGCACATCGTCGCCGGTCAGGTTGGCGTCTTTTTCCTTGAGCAGGTTCTGCTTGCGCGCGTAATCGTTGATCACGCGGGTGAGCGCGGTGCGGAAGCCCTCAAGGTGCATGCCGCCTTCGGGGGTGTAGATGTCGTTGGCAAACGACATGACGTTCTCGCCGTAGCCGCTATTCCACTGCAGGGAAACCTCGACCTCTCCCATCTTGGCCACAGGCGCGTCCGGGTCCGATTTGCCCTCGATGTAGATGGGCTCCTTAAAGGCCTCGGGGACGTCCTTGCCCTCGTTGAGGAACTTGACGAAGTCGATGATGCCGCCCTCGTAGCAAAACTCCTCCACGTGGGGAGTCGCTTCGCGCTCGTCGGTCAGCACGATTTTGAGGTTCTTATTGAGGAACGCCGTCTCCTGCAGACGGTTGTGCAGCGTATCGAAATCGTAGATGCAGGTCTCGAAGATCTCATCGTCGGGCCAGAAGGTGACGGTGGTGCCCGTCGAATCCGAGGTGCCCACGACCTCCATCTTCTTGACGGTCTTGCCGCGCGAGAACTCCATCTCGTAGGTGTTGCCATCGCGACGAACCTGAACGACCACGCGCTTGGACAGTGCGTTGACGACGGAGATGCCCACGCCGTGCAGGCCGCCCGAGACTTTATAGGCCGAGTTATCGAACTTACCGCCGGCGTGCAAGATCGTCATGACGACCTCGAGCGTCGGGATCTTTTTAACAGGGTGCTCGTCGACGGGGATGCCGCGCCCGTTGTCGACGACCGTGATGGAGTTGTCGGCGTGGACCGTCACCTGGATCTCGGTGCAGAAACCGGCCATGGCCTCGTCGACGGAGTTGTCAACGATCTCCCACACCAGGTGATGCAGACCGCTGGCGCTCGTCGAGCCGATATACATGCCCGGGCGCTTACGAACGGCCTCGAGACCTTCGAGAATCTTAATCTCGCCGCCATCGTAATCGTTTTCGTTTGCCACACGTCCTCCTTCAGTCAAGAAAATGTGTACAGCCTTACTAGTTTATCGTAAAAAAATACCCTCGGGAACGAGGGTATTTGGCTCTACAAGGCCACCAGATGCGATTTAAGGCTCTTTTTTGCCTTGCACGCCCTTGGCCCACTCGGCACTGGCTCTCATGGCGTTCTCGAGGGCCTCGCGCAGTTTTTGGTCTTCGATGGGCGCCACTTGGCGCTCAATCTCGGTGCGCTCGGCCTCACTTAGGTCAGCATGCGGAGCCGGCGGGCGCTCGGCCACGGCAGGACGCAGACGCTCTTTGGCAGCGGGCGGCGTGTGACCGGGCGCGGTGGTTTTGAACACCAGGCCATCCACATGCGCACCGACGCGCTCCATGCGCGCGCGGATGATCTCGCGCAACAGCGTCATTTCCTGCGTCCACGAGGGCGAATCGAGATATACCAGCAGCTCATTGGACTCGGGCAGGTAGCGCAGGCCCGTCACATGCCGCCCCTCGCGCGTGCCCGAGCACACCGCGTTCCACGCGCGATAGACCGCGCGCGACTCCTCGGCAGCCTCCATCTGCGCGCGGCGCTCAGGTGTTGCAGCCGCCAGGATGCGCTGGCGCTCTGCGTTTAAAAACCCACTGAAGGCGACCGTTTCGCTCTCGCGCTCGTAATTAGCACGTCTCACCCATGCTCACCACCTTGGCTCGATCAAGCAGGTCATCGGTAAAGTATCCCAGGTTGGTCGTGGTTATGACCGTTTGGATATCATCGCCGATCAGCCGCAGAAAAGCACCGCGGCGCTCGCCGTCGAGCTCGCTCATCACGTCGTCCAGAAGCAACAGCGGAGCAGTACCCAGAACATCGCGAGCCACGGCCACCTCGGCCACCTTCCAGGACAGTACCAACGTTCGCTGCTGTCCTTGGCTGGCAAATAAACGGGCGGAGCGACCCGCCACGGTAAATTCAATCTCGTCGCGATGCGGTCCCACCAACGTCACGCCGCGGCGAATTTCCTCGTCGGCGTGCTCATCAAGGGCGGCCAGCATGCGCTCGTACGCCCAGCCCTTCAGCTCTTCGCGATCCTCGACCTGGGGCAAATCCCCCAGTGTGGACGTATAGGTCACGTTGGCAGCCTCGCCGGACGCCACTTGCCCGTAGGCAGTGTGTACATGGCCCGCCAGCCGGTCGAGCAGGGCCAACCGGTGCACGAGCAGAGCCGCGCCCGCGCGGGCAATCGAATCGTTCCACGCGCCGAGCATCTCACGGCAGCACCAGGTCTCCTTGAGCAAGGCGTTACGCTGGGTCACGCAGCGCCCATAGGTGCTCGCAAGATCGGCATAGCGTGCGCTCAGTTGCATGCCAAAGTCATCGAGGGCGGCGCGGCGCACACTGGCGCCTCGCTTAACCATGTCCAGATGGTCAGGGCAAAACAGCACGCTCGGCAGAACCCCGCGTACACCGGCGGCAGAGCATCTCTTGCCGTTGCGGCTAAACGAGCGCTTACCGTCCTCCGCGCTCAATCCCATATCAAGCACGCGGCCGTCGCCCTCGAGCCTCAGCTCGACCTTGCACGAGCCCACGCCGTCATGGACGAGCTCGGCTGCGGTCGGATGCCTAAACGAGGCGCCGCTCGTCAGCAGCTGCAGCGCCTCTATGAGATTGGTCTTTCCCGCCGCGTTTGGTCCCGCAAGTATCGTCACGCCCTCGTCCAGGGCAAGACGATAGCTATCGAAGCTGCGGTAGTGCGCGACGGAAAGATCGCGGGCGAACATGGTCATGGCGCAGCGCTAGATGCGGACCGGCATGACCAGGTACAGGTAGTTGATCTTGTCGTAGGACTTGAAGATGCCCGCCTGCGAGTAGCTCTTGAGCTCCAGCGTGATCTCCTTCTCCTTGGACAGGGCATTGAGGCAGCCGAAGATGTAGTGGTAGTTGAAGGCGATGGTGCCCGACTCGCCCTCGGCCTCGACATCGATCGTCTCCTGCGCAAGGTCCTGGTCATTGGAAATGGAGGACAGGCCCATCTGCCCGTTCTCGACATCGATCTCGAACTTGACGGCGGGGTTGGCGCTCGCGATAACGGCCACGCGCTTGAGGGCGGCGTTAAAGGCGGCGACGTCAATCTTGACGCTCGTCACGCACGAATCGGGGATGAGCTGCTTGTAGTTGGGGTACACGCCCTCGATACGACGCGACACGTAGGTGGTGTTGCCGGCCTCAAAGACGACCTGGGTGTCGGTAGCCCCGATCATGATGGTCGCCTGGCTGGCCATGATGTTCAGTGCGTCGTTAAAGGCGTCAGCCGGAACGTTGAGCTCAAAGGAGCCCTCGAGGGTCGAGGTCTCGACCTGCGTATCGCACACGGCCAAGCGGAAGGAATCGGTCGCCACCAGGCGCACGGTGTTGTTCTCGACCTTCATGTGCACGCCGCCCAGGATGGGGCGAGCCTTGTCGGTCGAGGTGACGCGCCACACGCGGCCGACCATCTCGGACAAGATATCGGTCGGCAGCTCCACGGCACTCTCGATGGCATAGGCCGGAAACTCAGGGAAGTCATTGGCATCGAGCGTGTTCAGGCGGAACGAGCTCTTCTCGCAACTGATCAGCACCTGGCGCTCGGACAGCTCAAAGGTGACCGGGGCATCGGGGAGAGTCTTGGTGATATTGGAGAGCATCTTACAGGGGATAACCATCTCGCCCTCTTCTTCGACATGCGCCGCGATGCGATGACGGATCGAGATGGTGTAGTTAGAGGTCTGGAATTCCAAGATGCCGTCTTGCGCCTTGACGAGCACGCCCGACAGGATGGGAAGGGTGGATGCCGAAGCGACACCCTTCATAACGACGCCGATGGCTTGTGTAAGCGAGCTCTGGCTGACGGTGAACTTCATCTTTTAATACCTTTCTATAGATATAAATATCTTAATAATAGTAATAGCACTGACGAAACTGTTGATTACTCACAAAGACGCAGGTCAGACCCAGAAAGAGAATCGACAGCAACCTGTGTGCAACAGGGGTGGTTTTCCACGTTCAAAACCTGCGCAAAACTTTTCATCACCGCGGATTGGGTTTTAGACACCTTATGCCCGTGGTTTCGACAAGTTTTCAACAGGTGTCTCTATTTCCCTACGAGCGCAGTGTAATTTTATCGCGCAGCGACTTGAGGTCTTCGGTGACGGTGCGGTCTTCCTGGATCATCTTCTGGACCTTTTTGTAGCTCGTGCTGACGGTCGAGTGGTTGCGGTTGCCAAATTCGGCGCCCACCGCCGTGGTCGTCATCTCGCACATCTCGATGGCCAGGTAGATAGCGATATGGCGTGCTTTGGCGATATTGGCGTTGCGACGCGGGCCGATGAGCTCCTCGTGCGTCACGCCGTACTGCTCTTCGATGACGGACTGAACCGTCTGGACGTTGATCTTTTTGGCCGATGTGTCGAAGTACTGGCTGGCGATGGCGTCGATATCGTCAAAGGTGAGCTCCCCGCCCTCGCGCTCGCGGTCGCCCGCCTCGCCGGCGCAGCGCTCGCAGAAGCTCTCGAGTTCGCGGATGTTGGTGCCCGACACCTCTGCCATGTGCTTAAAGTGCTCATCGGTCAGGTGCCCGCCGTCGCCCCCGTAGGCCGCCAACAGTGAGTCGTCGCCTGCCTCGGGAGCGGCGACGATGGTGTTCTCGTAATAGCGCTGCAAGATCTTGTATTTCATCTCGTAGCTGGGCTCTGCGACCAGGCAGAGCATGCCGGCGTTGAAGCGGCTGGTCAGGCGCTCGTCCATGCTCAGGTCCTTGGGGGCGCGGTCTGCCGCGATGACGACCTTCTTGTTGTTGCGGATGAACTCGTCCATGAGCTGGAAAAAGTAGTCCACGCTCGCGCGCTTGCCGATGATGTTTTGGATGTCATCGATGATGAGCACGTCCACGCCGTGGTACGCCTGCATGATGGGGGCGTTGCTCTTCTTTTGGCGGTCGAACTCGGTCATCAGGTCGTCCAGATATGCCTGGGAGTTGGCATACTTGACCTTGATCTCGGGCGACTTCTCGGCGAGCTCGTTTTTGATGGCAAGCAGCAGGTGCGTCTTGCCCAGGCCCGATTTGCCGTAGATAAACAGTGATGTGCATGTGCCGCGCTCGTCCGCGAGGGCGGCAAACTTGAGTGCCGAGCGATAGGCATGGCTGTTCTCGGGGCCGTAGACAAAGTTCTCAAAGGTAAATTTTGAGTTCGCGGCGAGCGGGGCTCCATCCGTATTCTGCTCGGCCGGCACGGTCGGTGCTGGCATGGGTGAAGCGGGGGTCGCAGCTTGCGTGGATTTAGTCGGCGCTCCGCCCTTCATCTGGTTCATCATGCGACGAAAATCGTCGGCCGAGAGCGTGTTCTTGATTGCAATGCCCGAATCCGCGCCCGCCGCTGCGTCGTGAGCGATGGGCATGTGCGTGACGGGTGCGTTCGTTGACGTCGCTACCGCGGTCGGCAACGGCGCCATGGTTTCACGGGAAACATCGCTGTGCTGGTGCTCGATTGTCGGCACGTCGCCTGCGGAGGCCGGCACCGCCGGGGAAGCAGCGGGAGCCGTGGCGGGCGCCGTCGCGGCAGCGGATTCCGTCGCGGCGCCTTGCGGTGCCACGATGTCGAGCGCAATCGGCGCAAAGGCGATTTCTTCCAGATAGGCCTCAATAGTCGGCTGATGCTTTTTGAGCTGCGCGATGGCAAAGCGCGAGGGGGCCTCGATCGTGAGCGTATCTTCGGTCAGGCTTATGGCGCGCGATTGCCCCAGCATGTTGATGAGGCGTGCATCTTGGCCGTCGCGCTGACAAAAGGCGATGGCATCCCCCAGGATGATGCTTGCTTCCTCGTCCACTGTCTCTCCCGTTCTTTAGCTCTGAGCTCGCACGCGAGCGGCGCCGAGTTCGGTCAGATGGTATTTCTGGCCATGCTTGATGACCAAGCCGGCCTGCGCCAAGTCATTGAGCGTGCGTGACCAAGTGGGGGCCGAGTTTCCAAACGTCCTCGCCAGATCGGTTGCACCGCACGCTTGATTTTGCGCCAGATAGCCCAGCGCGGCGTTGCCGCGAGCGCTTACGAACACGTCCGGTTGTGGCTGCGCATACTGATTTGCTGCATTAGGATACATCATTTGAGCTGCTGGTTGTTGAGAACTCTGCATCGGCGGCATTTGCTGTTGAAAACTTTGAGGCCACTGTTGGTAAGGCTGTGGAGGCATCTGCTGGGTCCAAGGGTTGTACTGCTGCTGCGGCATCTGCTGGTACGGCTGCTGATATCCCTGCTGGTACTGCTGCGGGAACTGCTGGCCATACCCCAGTGGCGGCATCTGCTGATATGGATATCCCTGTTGGTACGGCTGATAGCCCATTTGCTGGCCACCCGGCGCCCCCGTCGCCTGCTGCATTGCTGCTGCATCCTGATCAGCCAGCGGCATGGCCTCTGGCATGTTTGGCGGCATCGACATAGATGCCGCCTGGGGTTCTTGTGTGGGAAGCATTCCGGGCTGCTGCATCTGTCCCACGGGGGGCTGCATCTGCTGCGTTGCCACGGGCTGCTGCGCAAAAGCTCCCGGCAGGGGATATGTGGGCTGCTCCGTCTCGGGCCGCACGGCAGCGCCGCGTCCGCCGGCACGCTCGATTTCCTGCACGCGTTTAGGGTTCAGGCTTACCGTAACCACGGTGCCGTTGCCCATGTTGTCCTCGATGGATACGGCACCGCCGGCGTTTTCCAAATACTCCTGCACCATGGGAAACCCTGCTCCGGTTCCACGGATATAGCGCTTCATCTTGCTGTTTGCGCTGGTAACGCCAAAGTCGAAAGCACGTTCCTTGTCGTCGATGCCGGGTCCTTGGTCAGCAAAGCGGATGGTGTCTCCGCCGTCCAGAATCGAGATGATGGGCTCGGCAAAGTGTGCGTGGATAAAGTTTTCGACAATCTCGCGGATGACCATGAGCGAGATGTGGCCACCTTGTTCTTTCATGCACTGGTAGACGGTGTTGGTCGTCTCTTCCAAATACGTGCGGACATCTTGCGGATCAATGACGATCACACGCGGTGTCGACAGCATGTCGTCATAGACGGCGATGCGCGCGGCGTACATGGCTTTTGGCGCCTGCGTTGTCGTCTGTTCACCTTCGTCACGCTCTTCGCGCACGCCGGTGATGTGCTCGTTGTCGGGTGCCGGGTCTCCGGAATCGACCATGGTGTAAAAGTCGTCAGACATGCCGCTCGCAATCTTCCAAAAGGTTTCGAACAAATAGTAGCTCACCGTGCAATGTTTCTCATCTTTCGACAACTTTTCAAAACCTGTTGAAAACTTTGGAAAACGGACGAAAAGTTCTCAACATTGCCAACATGACCTGTTGAAAACTCGATGAAATATCGTGAAAAGTTGCCATGCACCGCTAAATCGAGCTTGGCTTATGGGGGAACCGTGTGAACTGCGCAACCTTTTACCTTTGATTTCTTGACATTTGAACATTGATTTCCCTACAATCTTCAAGCTCACGTGTCTATATCTGCGTCCGCGTCCCCGCGGACACTCGAAATGCAGCAGGAGGAACTTAAGATGAAGCGTACGTATCAGCCTAATAAGCGTAAGCGTGCCAAGACCCATGGCTTCCGTGCCCGTATGGCCACTAAGGGTGGTCGTGCCGTGCTCGCCCGTCGTCGCGCCAAGGGCCGCAAGCGTCTCACTGTCTAGCAGCGATACACACATCTCGCATGAAGACTATTAAGTCTCGGCAAGATTTCGAGCATGTGTTCAGTCAGGGGCGTCGTTTCAATCACCCTCTGATTCGAATGACCATATGTGAATCGGTTGGCGAAGGCGACTCCGGAAGGGTCGCCTTCGTTGGTGCTAAGCGACTCGGTTGTGCCGTCGTGCGCAACCGATCCAAGCGTGTGATGCGCGAGGCCGCCCGCAGCTGCGGATTTCCCGTTGCGGGTTATGACATCATCTTGTTCGCAACTCCCAAGACGAGGGTTTCCTCGCCGCAGGAGATGGACAAGGCGTTGCGTTCGCTTATGAAGCGCGCCGGCGTTGCCGGGGAGGAGCGATGAGCAATCACGTTTTGCGACGTGTTGCCATCGCTCCTATTCGCATATATCAACAGGTTATTTCGCCCTTATTGCCTGACGCCTGCATTTATTACCCAACGTGCTCGCAATACGCCGTCCAGGCGATTGAGAAGCACGGTGTTTTGAGAGGCTGCTGGCTTGCCGTGAGGCGCATCGCTCGCTGCAATTCCCTGCACGTCGGCGGTTATGACCCTGTGCCCTAGCGGGCACTCGCTATCGGAGGAAAACTTACATGTGGGATTGGATCGTTAACATCCTTTTCGAGCTGCTCAAGCTCATCCAGACCTTTGCGGTCGACTGGGGCCTGTCCATCATCATCCTGGTGGTCATCATCCGTCTGCTGCTAACGCCGCTCATGCTCAAGTCGACCAAGTCGACGGCTCGCATGCAGGTGCTGCAGCCCAAGATGCTCGAGATCCAGGAGCGCTATGCCGACGATCCCCAGCGTCAGGCCGAGGAGATGCAGAAGTTCTACAGCGAGAACAAGTTCAACCCCATGGCTGGCTGTCTGCCGCTGCTGATTCAGATGCCTATCCTGTTCGCCCTGTTTACATTGCTGCGCAACCTGCCGCAGTACTTTAACGACGGCACGTTCTCGTTCTTCAACATCCTGCCCGACCTGACCACCACGCCGAGCGCTTCCTTTGCCGATGGCTTTATGGTTGCACTGCCTGCGCTGGTTTGCCTGATCCTGTTCGCCGTCCTGACCCTGATTCCGCAGCTCTATATGTCGCGCAACCAGACCGGCCAGCAGGCTCAGAGCATGCGTATGATGGTCGTTGTCATGACGGTCATGATGCTTTGGATGGGCTGGAGCCTTCCCGTTGGTGTTCTGCTGTACTACGACGTCTCGTCTGCTTGGCAGGTTATCCAGCAGATTTTTGTGACGCAGAAGGTCATCGACAAGGCGAAGGCCGATGAGGAGGAGCGTCTTAAGAACGCTCCGCTGCAGGTTGAGGTCACTCGTCGAGAGAAGAAGCCGCGCCCGCACAAGAAGAAGTAACGGGATATCAATCTTATTTAGGTACCTAACTTTTGGAGTACGTTATGTCTGAAGAGATCATCGAGGATATGCTTGAGGAGGTTGCCCCGCAGGTCGCGGGCGATTATCCCGAGATTGCACAGCGCTACAAGGCTGGTGAAGAGCTGACCGATGAGGAGCTCGACACCATTGCCGATGTTGCGATTTCCATCCTGCGTTCCATCCTTTCGCACTTCGATGCCGCCAACTCTCCTATCGATGAGTATGAGGGCGACGAGGGTGAGCTGATTTTGGATGTAACGGCTCCCGACCTTGCTGTTCTCATTGGCCGTCATGGTCGCACCCTTGATGCCCTTCAGGTTATGTTCTCTTTGCTGGTGAGCCGCAAACTTGGCTTTAGGTATCCGGTTGTGGTGGACGTAGAGGGATACAAGAGTCGCCGTCAGGACAAGGTTGCTTCCATGGCCCAGTCTGCTGCCGAGCGTGCCATCCGCACTCATAAGAGTGTTTCGCTTCCGCCCATGAATGCCTACGAGCGTCGACTGGTTCACATTGCACTTCGTGGCAATGATGCCGTCGATACTCATTCTGAGGGTTCTGACCCTGATCGCCATGTGGTGATTGTTGCTCGATAATCTTCTCGAGCTTATGCTAAGGGGACGTGGTTTCCACGTCCCCTTTTTTTGTCAAAAGTTCTCGATACACTGATTTTTGTCAGAAAGGAGCTTTCGTTGTTAGTACTTACTGATCAGCAGGCTGACGAGATGTTGAGTCGTCTAACTTCCTATTGCAAAGAGTATTCCTTGAGCGTAACTGATGTTAAGCTGAGGAAATGTATTCAGCATTTGGATTTGGTTCTAGAAACAAATAAGACAACCAATCTCACCCGTATTCTTAACGTAGAAGATGCTGCAGTACTTCATATCCTCGACTCACTTGTTTTGCTCCCCTATATCAACAAGGCTCCTGAGGGAGCTTTGCTCGATATGGGAACAGGTGCGGGCTTCCCTGGTATTCCATTAACCATAACCACGCATCGTAAAGCTACTTATATTGACTCTGTTTGCAAGAAGGTTGATGCGGTTAATTCCTTTGTCCATGCTCTTGGATTGAAACATGCTCATGCGGTTCATGATCGTCTTGAAGAATATGCTCGAAGCCATAAGAAGCAGTTCTCCGTTGTAACCGCCCGCGCACTGGCCCCTCTACCGATTCTTGTTGAGTATGCGGCTCCGTACCTGAAGGATGGAGGGCTATTTGTTATCACCAAGGGCAATCCTTCGGATGAGGAGCTTGCTTCCGGTATGTCAGCAGCTAAGATTTGCGGCTTCACTTTGCTTCTGAATGACGCAATTGATTTGCCTGAAGGCTTGGGTCACAGGGAGTTCATTGTTCTTAAGAAGAGTCATTCAGCATCTGTTTCATTGCCTCGTGCAAATGGCATGGCAAAGAAGAATCCGCTTGCCTAGATGTTTCACGTGAAACATAATAGATATTAACAACTTGCAGTGTTTCACGTGAAACATGGCGGTTGATATTGAATCGGAATGTTTCACGTGAAACATCCTCCGTTTGACAGCTTCAATACACACCAGGAGGGACCGTGGGATTTCGCGACGTTAAGCGTTCTAAGAGCGCAAAAGACATGCGTATCATTGCAATTATCAATCAAAAAGGCGGCGTTGGTAAGTCAACGACGGCTGTAAACCTTGCGGCGGCACTGGGCGAGCAGGGTCGTAAGACACTGATTGTCGATTTTGATCCGCAGGGAAACAGCACCAGTGGATTCGGAATTGAAAAAGAAGACCTTGATCACTGCATCTATGATGCAATGTTGAATGATGTGCCGGCAGAATCGCTTGTTCTTGATACAAATTGCAAAAAGGTATTCGTAATTCCGGCTACAATTCAGCTTGCAGGCGCGGAAATTGAGCTCGTAAGCGCAATCGCTCGTGAAACCCGCCTCAAAGATTTGCTTGAGCCGATTCAGGACGAGTTCGATTTTATTTTCATTGACTGTCCCCCTTCGCTCGGCCTGCTTACTATCAACGCCTTGACCGCGGCAGACAGCGTTTTGATTCCGATCCAGTGCGAGTATTATGCACTCGAGGGCGTTACGAAGCTGCTTGAGTCAATGAAGATGGTTAAATCACGTCTGAACAAGGGCTTAGACACCTATGGTGTGCTTATGACCATGTATGACTCGCGTACTTCTCTATCGAATCAGGTTGTTGAGGAGGTTCAATCGTACTTTGGTGACAAGGCGTTTAAGACGCTGATCCCCCGTACGGTTAAAATCTCCGAAGCACCGTCTTTTGGAGAACCGGTAATTACCTATGCACCTCAAAATAAGGGTGCAAAAGCGTATATGAACCTTGCAAAAGAGGTGATCAAGCGTGCCTAGTGTAAAGAAACGTGGTGGATTGGGACGTGGACTCAATGCTTTGGTCTCAGAGGCCGAGTATGAGACCGGTGGTTCGGCTGCATCCGCGTCAAAGGCTGCATCTGAAACGAAACTACCTATTGAGGATATTGTTCCCAACCCTAACCAGCCGCGAATTCACTTTAACGAAACCGAACTTCGCGAGTTGAGCGAGTCAATCCAAGAACATGGCGTTTTGCAGCCGCTTTTGGTTCGCAAGCATGGAAACGGCTATGAGATCATCGCTGGTGAGCGTCGTTACCAGGCGTCAAAGCTTGCTGGCCTTGAAGAATTGCCAGTCATCATTAAAGAGGTAAATGATGAAGAGATGCTTGCTCTTGCTCTTATCGAAAACCTTCAGCGTTCTGATCTGAATCCCGTCGAAGAGGCCAAGGGCTATCGTCAGCTTATCGATGCCAGCGGTATGACCCAAGAGGCATTGTCGAAGGCAGTAAGCAAGTCACGCTCTGCAATTACAAACTCACTGCGTCTTCTCGATCTCCCCGAAGTAGTTCAGCAGATGATTTTTGAGGGCAAACTTACTGCTGGTCATGCACGTGCGATTCTTGCGGTTCCCTATGAAGACGCGCGTATTCGACTTGCAGAGAAAGTTGTTGCAGAGGGCCTTTCTGTAAGAGCGACAGAAAATCTTGCTCCGTTGTTTTCTGCCGGAGAGACACCTAAGACGCCGAGACCTGCAACGCCTCAGTCTTTTAAAAAGGCTGCCCGTGTACTTCGTCAGGTATTTAATACTAACGTGCGTGTGAAGAGCTCGCGTGGAAAGAATAAGATTGAGATTGAGTTTAAAGACGAGGAAGAGCTCTCTCGTATTCTTGGCGAAATGATTCAGTTTGATCAAGGAGGCCAAGATGAGGAATAAGATTTTAACAGCGATTGCATTGGCTACGACTGTCGTGGCTGGTGCCTTTGCTGGCTATAAGATCGCGACAGACGATGAACTGCGAGGTCGTTTGCTTCGTGGCGCGCAAGATATCGTCGATACTTCCAAAAAGAAAATGGATGTTATGACCGAAGATGTTGCCATGCGTACTGCTCAGGTAACGAAGAATCCCAAGATTAACCAAAGTTGGGTTAGCAACCAATGGGAAAATGTAGGTTATTAGGTACCTAACAATTACTCAGCATATTTTGAGGGGTCCTTGTCTGATTCACGAGACAAGGACCCCTTATTTTGGCCGTAAAAAATGGGACAGGTAGCAGCTGATTCAAAATTAATGTCAATAATTGAAACGACCCCGGTTGCATATTCTGCAACCGGGGTCGTTCGATGTTTCACATGAAACGTTTTGGGGTGCAGCTCCCCTATGCGTTCTTCTGAACTTTGAAGCGCTGCTTAAGCTGTCCGCAAGCAGCGTCAATATCGTTACCACGGGAGTTACGAATCGTGGTCTCGATGCCACGGGACTCAAGACGACGCTGAAGATCCTCAACCTTATGAATCGGCGAAGGCTTGAGCGGGCTGCCCTCGATGTCGTTAAGCTGAATCAGGTTAACGTGGCACAACGTTCCCTCGCAGAAGTCGCAGAGCGCCTGCATCTCGGGATTCGTATCGTTGACGCCTTCGATCATGGCATACTCATAGGTCGGGCGGCGGCCAGTCTTCTCGGTGTAGAGTTGAAGCGCCTCGTGAAGGCGAAGTAGCGTGTACTTCTTAACACCGGGCATAAGCTTATTGCGTGTCGACTGGATGGCGGAATGCAGGGAAACGGCAAGCGTGAACTGTTCAGGGATGTCGGCAAATTTGCGAATACCGGGAATAACGCCGCTGGTAGAGACGGTGAGGTGACGAGCACCGATACCGATGCCATCGGGGTCGTTGAGGATTCGCAACGCCTTGAGAACCTCGTCGTAGTTGGCAAACGGCTCACCCTGGCCCATGAAGACAACGCTCGTGGCGCGCTCGCCAAATTCGTTGGATACATGAAGTACCTGGTCGACGATCTCTTGAGCGGTCAGAGAGCGCTTGAGGCCGTTGAGACCGGTAGCGCAAAAGGCACAGCCCATGCCACAGCCTGCCTGGGTGGAAACGCAGACGGAAAGCTTGTTACGACGGGGCATGCCGACGGTCTCGACGGAAACGCCGTCGTGGTACTCGAGCAGATACTTGCGAGAGCCATCTTTGGAAACCTGCTTGGTGAGTTCAGTCGGCGTGTCAAAGGCAAAAGCCTCTTTAAGCTGCTCGCGGAAAGCCTTGGGAAGGTTGGTCATGTCGTCGAACGAACAAACGTTCTTCTCAAAGACCCATTCAATGAGTTGCTTCGCGCGGAAGGCGGGCTGGCCAAGTTCGGCCACGAGCTCGCGAATATCGTTTTGGCTCAAGTCGCGAATGTCCTGAGATTTAGTCCTGGGATTCATGGAAGCCTTTCGATTTTGGGGAAACGTAAAGGGTATCGCTACAATATGGTATCAGCTGCAGAAATTATAGAGGAGGAGTCTGCCCATGCCGGGTAAAAGCCTAGAGAACATGCACGTAGCGGTCTTGGCGGGCGGTCATTCCGCTGAGCGCGAGATCTCGCTCAATTCGGGAAAGAACGTCGTGGTTGCCTTGAAGGAGGCCGGCTACACTTCGGTGGAGCTGCTCGACACGGCTGCCGATGATTTTATGGTAACCATGGCGACCGGCGGCTTTGACGTGGCGTTTATTGCCATGCACGGTGCCGGCGGCGAGGATGGCGCCATGCAGGGCGCCATGGAGACCCTGGGTATCCCCTACACGGCCTCGGGCGTGCTTGCCAGCGCCTGCGGTGCCGACAAGGAGGTTTCTAAGCTCCTGTACGCCAAGGCGGGCATTCCCATTGCCCCCGGCCTTGCGCTCGAGGTGGGCGATGAAGTCGATATCGATCATATCGTCGAGGTTTGTGGCGAGCGCAGCTTTGTGAAGCCGGCCGTCAACGGTTCCAGCTATGGCATTTCCCTGGTCCATGAGCCCTCCGAGCTGCCCGCGGCAATTGCCAAGGCGTTTGAGTACGGCGACAAAGTGCTGGTCGAGAAGTGCATCGAGGGTACCGAGATCACCGTCGGCGTGTACGGCGAGGACGACGTGCGCGCCCTGCCGATTGTCGAGATTCGCAAGCCTGAGGACTGCGAGTTCTACGATTTGGACGTGAAGTATGTCGACCCTACGGGCATCCATCGTATTCCGGCGCAGATTTCACCCGAGAATTACGCTCGCG
Organism: Collinsella sp.; assembly: GCA_046995905.1. Taxonomy (GTDB): domain Bacteria; phylum Actinomycetota; class Coriobacteriia; order Coriobacteriales; family Coriobacteriaceae; genus Collinsella. Next base: position 168,797 of record JBKXET010000001.1, on the reverse strand, counting down.
CTCAGGAGCTTGCCTGTGCTGCTCACAAGGCCCTCGGTTGCCTGGGCATCTCGCGCAGCGATTTTATCGTGAGCGAGGACGGCCCCGTCATCCTCGAGACCAATACCATTCCCGGCATGACCGATACGTCGCTGTATCCGGATGAGATCCGCCACACCGACGACATGACGTTCCCGCAGGTCTGTGACAGCCTGATCCGTATGGGCCTTCGTCGAGCGGGCATTGCATGCTAATCGAGGACGCGGTTTCGTCAGGAACGCCGCAGTTTGTCATCGACTCCTATGCCACGCTTGCCGAACGCGCCAAAACGCAGTCCTTCGGCCTTATCGAGGAAGATGTGATTGTCCTCGATACCGAGACCACAGGTCTTTCGGTGCAGGACAATGAGCTGATCGAGATCTCGGCGGCCCGTCTTTCGGGCCGCGAGGTCGTCGACCGCTTCGATACCTTCGTGCATCCCAAGCAGCTGATTCCCGCCGAGATCACCGAGCTCACGAGCATTACAAATGCCGATGTGGCAGATGCCCCGTCGGCCGTTGAGGCCGTAGCCGCTCTCGCCGATTTTGTCGGTGGTTGCCCGGTAATCGCACATAACGCCACGTTCGACCGCTCGTTTATCGAGTCGGTCAAAGGCGGCGTCAACGTGAGCGATATCTGGATCGATTCGCTGGCGCTGTCGCGCATCGCGCTTCCGCGCCTGGCATCGCACAAGTTGTCTTTTATGGCCGATCTGTTTGGCTGTGACTCGGTATCACACCGTGCCAATGCCGACGTCGACGCCCTGTGTGGCGTATGGCGCGTGTTGCTCGTGGCGCTCACCGACTTGCCTCAGGGCCTCATGGCGCGCCTAGCCGACATGCATCCGGATGTGCCTTGGTCCTATCGTCCTATCTTCTCATTCTTGGCAGGGCAGAACCCTGGTTCTATCTTCTCTCTCAGCGCCGCTCGTGCTGACGTTCTCAAGGCCGATCGCGCCGACGATCGGGTGGACGCCGACGAACTGCCGGTCCTCAAGATGCCGAGTCGTGAGGAGATTGAGGCAGACTATGCGCCAGGTGGCCTGGTCAATCGCATGTATCCCACCTACGAGCCGCGTGATGAGCAGATCGCGATGGCGCTCGAGGTCCGCGATGCGCTGGTCACGGGCACTCATCGTGTAATTGAGGCGGGCACGGGCGTCGGCAAATCGATGGCCTATCTGGTGCCTTTTGCCGAGGCAGCGCGCCGTAACAACATCACGGTTGGTATTGCGACCAAATCGAACAATCTTGCCGACCAGCTCATGTACCATGAGCTGCCAAAACTTGCCGAGCAACTGGACGGTGGTCTGTCATTTTGCGCTCTCAAGGGGTATGACCACTATCCATGCCTGCGCAAGCTTGAGCGCATGAGCCGCGGCCAGGTCGAGATTACCACCAAGCGCGATCCGGCGGACACGCTCACGGCGGTCGCGGTCATTATGGCGTACGTCTGCCAATCAGCCGATGGCGACCTCGACTCGCTCGGCATTCGGTGGCGCAGCGTCAACCGCCCCGACTTTACGACGGCCTCGCGCGAGTGTGCTCGTCGCCTCTGCCCGTTTTTCCCTGATAAATGTTTGGTCCACGGCGCTCGCCGTCGTGCAGCGCATGCCGACGTGGTGGTCACCAACCATTCCCTGCTGTTCCGCAATGTCGCGGCCGAGGGCAGGATTTTACCTCCGATTCGTCATTGGGTAATCGACGAGGCCCATTCCATCGAGCGCGAGGCGCGCCGTCAGTGGGCGCGCGTGGTGTCGGCGGACGAATCACGCGTTCTGTTTGAGCGCCTGGGTGGCTCGAGCACCGGTGCGCTAAGCCAGGTCACCCGTGATTTGGCAACCTCCGAGGGCTCTACGCTCTATCTGGGCCTTACTGCCAAGGCGACGTCGACGGTTGCGCGCGCGAGCATGGCAATCGCCGACGTGTTCGATGGCGTTCGCGAGCTCGGCCGCCGTGCCCGTGGGGGTTATGACAATGCCAATCTATGGATTGGCCCCGAGCTGCGCGAATCTGACGACTGGCATGATTTCTTACAGTCGGCCTACGCTGCCATCGACGTATTGGAACAGGCTGACAAGAGCGTCGACGCGCTGGTGCAAGCCGTCGCCGCCGACAAGCCCGAGGTTGTTGTCGACCTGGGTGATATCTCGCGCCGCCTGCACGAGCTGGCCGAGAACCTCAAACTCATCATTGATGGCACCGATGAACACTACGTGTATTCGCTGCAGGTCAATCGCAGGCTGCGTGCCGGCGGAGAGTCAATGACCGCAGAGCGCATCGACATTGGCGAGGCCTTGGCAACCGAGTGGCTGCCCGAGGTTCACACGGCTATCTTTGCCTCGGCGACCATGACGGTGTCCAAAAGCTTCGAACACTTTAACCACGCGGTCGGCCTCGATCGCATCGGCGCTTCAACATCCTCATCGCTGCACTTGGACTCGAGCTACGACTTCGATTCGAACATGGCTGTAGTCGTTGCGGGCGATATCCCCGATCCGCGCGATCGCGAGAGCTATCTTACGGCGCTCGAGCGCGTGCTGGTCGACGCCCATCTTGCCATGGACGGATCGGTGCTCACACTGTTCACCAATCGGCGCGACATGGAAGACCTGTACGCCCGCGTTGAGCCCAAGATGGCCCGTGCGGGTCTGGAGCTCAACTGCCAGCAGCGCAACTCATCTCCTCGTCGCCTGCGCGATCGGTTTATCAACGAGCCGACTTCATCGCTTTTTGCGCTTAAGGCCTTCTGGGAGGGGTTCGACGCCAGCGGCGAGACGCTGCGCTGCGTCATCATTCCCAAGCTGCCGTTCTCGAGTCCCACGGACCCGCTCTCGTGCGAGCGCAACCTGCGCGAAGACCGCGCTTGGGCGCGCTATTCGCTGCCCGAGGCGGTGCTCGAGGTCAAGCAGGCGGCCGGCCGCCTTATCCGCTCGTCGACCGATTGCGGCGTGCTGATTCTGGCCGACCCGCGCCTGGTGACGAAGGGCTACGGAAAGAAGTTCTTAACGTCGCTGCCCACGAGCTCCTACCAGCGCATCGAATCGGCGCAGATCGGGCACTATCTGCAACTGTGGCGCGCACGCCACGAGCGGCGGCGCTAAAGCGGACAGACGAGGGCTTTTGCCATATCGCACAGGCGCTTTGACAGGGCGGGGTCATCCAAGATGCGGATGGCTCCGCCCGCTGCGATTACCTGGCTCAGTAGCCAACGCTCGGAGCCGTAATGCACAGTTACCGTTGCCATGTCTGCCCCGCCGCGCTCGATTAGGGTGATGCCGGCCCACTCCAGATGCTCCGCCATATCGAATGGCATCAAGAGCTTTGCGCTGCGCTGCGTCCGGGCAAGGGAATCGTGGAGGGATGCGACGTCCGGTGTGTGAGGCACGACGGAGTCTTCCGTCAAGGCGAGTCCCTCGATTTTATCCATGCGATAGGTGCGCTGCTCATCGACTGTGATGTCCCAGGCAATCAGGTATGTTTGGTCGCCGTTTGCCGTAATGCGCAAGGGGTCGACCAGACGCTCGCGTGGCCGTGCATCGTCCATCGAGCGATATGAGATGCGGCAGCGAACGCCGTCCTGAATGGCACAGCTCAGCTGCTGCCAGTGCGACCCGTGGTTGACGGTGTCAAAGACGCGCTGGTTATAGCCGAGCTCTTCGGGTAGAAGGGCATGTCGAATCCGAGCTGCCGTCTGCGGCTCGATCCCCAACGATTCAAGTTCGTGGTTGAGCACAGCGCCCTCGGCTGCACTCAAGCGCAACGGTAGCACACGCCCGGCGTCACCAGTGAGGACCACACGCTCGCCGTGGCATTCGCAGATGATGCGCGCACCAGATTCTCGGTCCGCGAGCGTCGAGACGATCTCGAGAATCTCGTCGAGCGATACTCCCGTGATGTCAAAGCGGCCGCAAATCTCGGTTCGTGTCATGCCGCTCTCGCCGGCGGCGTAGAGGGCCTCCATGATGTCGATGGCGCGCGAGAGTCTCTGCTCGCTGGTGAGTTTACGCACGGGCATACTCGTGCACCGTCCTTTCAATGAGGTGGTTCCACGCCTGCTTGAGCGATTTGGGGGCCATGGGCCTCATGCCGTCCATGGCGTGGGCCATGCAAAATGAGGCGGCGGCTTCAAGGTCACGCACGTCAACGGTCCAGGTCCATCCCGCATCGGTGTGTGCGAGCTCACCTCGCCCGCGCGTGAGGCCGTTGATCATATCGATCTGCGTCTGAGGGGCGAACGAGAACGTGGCTGCAACGGGCGGTCGGTCGGCGAAATCGAATTCAAAGAACAGATAGTCGTTGAGATTGAAGTCCGCAGGGATGGCGTAGGCCTTCGAAGGACGCCATGCGCGAACGATACGGTCGCAGCGGAATGTCCTGATGTCGTCGGTGACATTGTCGAGGCCGCAGAAGTACGCCACGCCCTCGCGTTCGAACATGCCGTAGACACAGACGGTACGTTCTTTCTGCTCGCCGCGTCCGTTCTGATATAAAAATCGCAGCGCGCATCGCTCGGCAAAGGCGCTCCATACCGCATCGACGGTGGGAGAGCGGCGGATCGGTACTTCGTCCACCGTCGTCCTGCCGGTGAGGTAGGCAATTTTGGAGCGAATATCGGCAAGCGGCGCGGCAAAGGTGGAAGAGCCGGCCGCTAGCGTCTGGTCGATGGCGTTGAGTAGGATATCGGCGTCGTCTGCGGTGATGAGGCCGCCTGCAGCAAACGTGTGCTCGCGGTCGATTGTCCACGAGCTTTCCTCGGTCTCCTGCGCACCGGCGGGGCGAATCTCCTTGATTAAGATGCCACGCTCGAGCAGTTTGTCACGATCGCGCCGAAACTTGCGCTTATCCGAGTCGATATTGCCCGAGCCATATCCCAGGTCAGAATCCAAGACGATCTGCTCGGTCGTCAGCGGTTCGGGGGAGCTGTTGAGCACAAAGAAAAGATTGAGGATGCGCTGAGCCGTTTTATCGAAACCGGGCTCCGAATTCCCCTTTTTAATTGTCGCGGTCGCGTCGCTTGCCGTCATAGAGTCCTCGCATGAGAAGGTGGTTTGCTGCCATGATTTTAGTCCGATATGGAGATTAGGCTATATCCTTGTCCGCTCGAGGCGTTAAGATGGCCCGAATTCGGTCGTTTGCGCTCGCTCGGGGTATACTTTCGACTATATACGGTTCTAATGTGCATGCATTGGGCCTATTTGTCGGATTATGGATGTGGAGCGCACATGGCGAACACCCAGAACTATATTAACCACCTGCTGCAGAACACCGGCATTACGCCGGCATGCAGCGAAGAAGAGCGCTTGGCTGCCGAGGATATCGCTCAGATCTTCCGCAACCACGGCTTTGACCCCGAGGTTCAGGAGTTCAATGCCCCGGCGCCCAGTAGATTGGCATTTGCCGTTACCGGTATTCTTGCGTTTGCCGGCGCCCTGCTGATGGGCATCGGCGGCGGTATCGGCTTGGTCGGCACCTTGCTGGCCATTGTCGGCGCCGTTCTTTACGTGCTCGAGCGCACGGGCCACCCCGTGGTTTCGCGCCTGGGCAAGACGGGCGTGAGCCAAAATGTCATCGCCTACCACAAGGCCTCGGGCCCGCTCGCGTCTCCGCGCAACCGCCCGGTGGTCGTTGTCGCACACTACGACTCTCCCCGTGCTGAGCTGCTCGCCCGCGAGCCCTATGCTTCGTATCGTGCGCTCATCGCCAAGCTGTTGCCCGTTGCCACGATTGCCCCTGCTGCCGTTGCCATCCTGCGTATCCTGCCGCTCCCCGGCGCGCTCAAGGTTCTGCTGTGGATTGTCGCGATCCTCGCTTCCCTCGTTGCACTTGCCAACGCGGCAAACATCATCTCTAACCGCCACGTTCTTCCCTATACGTCCGGCGCGGTGTGCAACAAGTCTTCTGTCGCCGCTATGCTCGGCGTTATGGACAACGTTGCTCCCTTCCAGGGCGAGAACGAGTTTCCCGACGATGTTCCGTTCGATACCTATTTTGGGGAGCAGAAACGTCGTGCCGAGGAAATGGCGCGCGCGGCGGCGGAGTATGCCGCGGCCCAGCAGCAAAACGACTACGGCAACACCATCGAGTACGAAGAGCCTACCTACGCCGAGGACGAGTTCGGTCAGCCGATTGCTCCCGACGCTCAAACCGAGCCCGAACAGGGCGAGGCTTTTGACGAGCAGATTGAGGGCTTTGAGGGTGCGTCTGCCGACGAGACGCTGATTGGCGCCATCGTGCCCGAGGATCAGAATCAGGCTGTCCAGGCCGAAGAGTTCAATGACGAGGTTCCCGCTGCTGAGCCGGCGGAGGAGCCTGCCGCGGCCGAGCCCGAGCCCAAGCTCTATCGCAACGCCGCCGGCAACATTCGCTTTGGTTCGGATGCCATCCGTGCACTCGGAATGCTTCCCGAGTCCTGCACGCTCGATTACGAGGAGGGCGAGGAGCCGACGTTTGAGCCCGAGCCTGCGCCCGTTGTCACTGCGGATGATGAGTCTGCCGCGGTTACCGCTGCCGTTGCCGAGCCCGAGGCGGTGTCCGCGATCGATCCCGCGGCAGGACTGGACATTTTGGCTCCCGCCGCGCCGGCGCAAGACGTTGCGGACGAGTCTGACGACGATTACGTTGAACAGCCGAGGCGCGTGTCTTACGAGAGCGATACTGATTTCTCTGCCGAGATTCCCGCGGCAACGCCCCATGCCGATATTGCATCCGCGTTCTCTTCGATTGGCGCCAGCGCTTCCAGCTTCTTTAAGGGTGCGCTTGCAAAGGGCAGGAAATTTGTCGACGATTTCGAGGAGAAGCGCGCTGCCGCACGCGAGGCTGCCGAGCAGGAGGCTATCGCTCAGCAGCAGGCAGCCGAGGCGGCACGTGAGCGCGCGGCGCAAGAGTTCGAGCAGAACGAGGCTATGCAGTCCGGGCCCGTCGACGCTGCCGAAGCTACGACGTCCTTTGAGTCCCAGCAACCGACGTCAGCGGATGTTGTTGAGGCAACAACGTCTTTCGAGGCTCAGCAGCACGTCGATAGCACCATGTCGTTTGATGCCGCGCAGTTCGATTCCACGATAACGTTTGAAAAGCAAGGCACCGCAATTGCCGAGCCCCTTCCTATTTCCGATGAGCAGGGCGACGCGGCAGACGATGACGAGCCCATTGATGCTGCCGAAATCCAAGATGCCGCCGAGGACGAGTCCGTCGAGGCCAACTCTGACGAAGAGCAATACGCGGCAGCCGATCAAGGTGATTCGACCGAGGTCGAGCAGGAGGAAGTGCCTGCGGTTTCCGAGACTCCCGAGACGGATGAGTCGAGGCCTTACTCCACGCAGATTTTCACCATGCCGACCCCGAGTGGTTCCGGTGCCACGGTTGCCAATGTCGCTCCCACCCAGGACGAAACGGTCGATTCCCTTATGGCCCAGATTTCCTCCCAGGCATCGCCGCGTCCGCAGATGAATGTTCCCGATCCGGCGTCGGCACCGTCGCCTGCACCTTCCTCGTCTCCGCTGGCTTCGGTCCCCGATCCGTCGCTGCCGTCTATGAAGCAGGCAAACGTTGCGTCTCGCACGTCGCTGTTCGACCTTCCCGATCCCTCTGCCCAGGTCAACGACCCCTTTGCTACTGCCCAGGGTCCCGAACCCACATCGGCACCCGTTGCGCCTTCTATGCCCGTTGCGTCGGGCGCGCAGCCGATCGAGACCATTTCGGCTCCCGCCCCGGCGGCACCCAAGTCTCGCAAACGCGGCCTGGGTGGCCTGTTCGGTCGTAAAAGGAAAAACGAGCAGGACAGCATGAGTGATTGGCTGGGCGTCGAAGACGATTACGATGCCAAGAAGTCCGGTCGCGGTATCGGTTCGTGGGATAACTTCGAGGACGATAACGATGGCTGGAAGGGCGGCGCTACGTCTTCCGATGGCGCTTCTTCCGAAGATATGCTCTCGGCTGTCGCCTCTATGGGCGATGATGAGCTGCTCGGTCACGATATCTGGTTTGTGGCAACGGGCGCCTCGGATTGTGATGGCGCCGGCATGAAGGCCTTCTTGGCTTCGCATCGCGATAAGCTCCGCGGCGTATTCTTCATCAATCTTGAATCCGTCGGCGCCGGTAGGCTTTCGGTGGTGACGGTCGAGGGCGAACAGCAGCTGCTCAAGGGCGATCGCCGCATCATGAACCTGGTCAGCAAGGTGTGCAAGTCGTTCCATGTCGATTGTGGCGCGCTCGAGATGCCCTATGCCAAGACCGATGCCTATGCCGCGCTCGAGGCGAGCCGCCGAGCCCTCACCATCGCCGGCGTGGACGGCACGCGTCTGGCTTGCGCTCGTACCGAGGACGACCTGCCCCACAATGTCAACCCGACGAACATTGCCACGGTATCCGAGGTCGTGACCGAGGTTATCCGCCGTTCGTAGACGGAGCTCTAAGGAGTCAACGTGTTTTCGTATATTAAGCGCCATTGGCCTGTCTACGTGATTTTGACCTTGATTGCCATTGCGTTAGGATTTGGGGCTGCCTACATCGTGGGTGCAAAGGGCTCGACCCCCGCCTCCGCAATCAGCGAAGAGGTGGAGCAAGAACAGAGTACGGGTGCCGATGGGATTCCTGAGTCCGAGCAGGCAATCGTTGATGGTGGATCTTCGTCTGCAGAGTAGATACGGCGATTTACATGATTGAAAGCGGGCGAGCCAGGGGACTGGCTCGCCCGCTTTTTCATCGCGCTAGCGCTTCTTTGGGGTCGACCTAAGGCGAGCGAACCATAGGGCTGCGGCACCCGAGGTCAGGAGCGCGGTGATGCAAGCGGCGATGGGAACTGATCCTGTTGCCGGTAGGTCCTGCAGTAGGGTACAGCGTTGAATGACACGGTCCTCGTCATGTGACTCAAGTTTATCGCCGCCGCCGTTGCGGCAAAGATCGACGCGTGCGCTGTTGGTGAGTGCGGTTTGGGGCGTATAAGCCGACGTCGCCTGCATGTGCACGATTGCGCCCCGAGCGTCTGTGCCAAGGATTGCTTTGGCATCGTCAAGGTCGTCGTGCTCATCTTTGAGATCATCGCGGGTCCAAGAATCCGCATCGCTTCGAGTCGTAAAGTCGGCGGCTACCGCACCGTATTCAATTCGAATGCCCGTTACGACGGTATTGGGTGTAAGGTCGAGCTCTTCCGCCTCGAGTGTGGTGGATTCCGTGGTCGAGACATCCGCCTTCCAGAGGCGCCAGCCGTCGTAATCGACGAGGCGACAGTCCTCACCAAGGCTCTCTTTTACTTCGTCGGACTCAAGCCAAGGATTTTCGTGTCCATCGTCAAGTGTCGCGTTCGCCGGTTCATCGACGTCTGTCGAGTCCAACGGCGTCGTGCGATACCACACGTTGCACAGACCGTTGAGGTCGCCGATGGCGACGGGGGTTTCGATTGAGACGAATCTCGCCGTATCGTCCTCGGCACACTCAAGATCATCGGTAATTGTGAACTCATCAACCCGGGTAGTTGAATCGTTTCGAGCGTCGATGGTATAGGAGAAAAGCCCATCCGTATTGGTTTGCATCGCGGCACGGTTTTTACCATCGCCGTTAGCCAACAGGCCCTTTTCGATAGGTTGGACAAGTTCCTGACGCTTGTCGACCTGCCCCTTGATCTCGATGGGCGCATCCTTCATCGCGACGGATTGGACTTCTCCCGTATCCTTTATTTCAAACGTTATCTCCTCGGCAAGGTCATAGGTCCGCGGAGACATCATTTCGCGCAACGAGTAGGTGCCGGGTGCAAGATGTTCGACGCGGTGTGGCTTGTCGGATGAGGTCCAGGAGTCTATTTCGGTTTTATCGGGACCATATAAGGCGAGCTGTGCGCCTTCCACTTCCTGCTCACCGCTTGCATCGACCTTGGAGATATCAACCTTGGTGTAATCGTCGGATACGTTAAGCCGTGCTTCTACAACGGGTGTTTTCTGGTCGGCATAAGTAAGGTCGACAATATGGGTTGTCTGATCGAGCAAGAAGCCTGCCGGCGCTTGAGTCTCGACAACCTCGTAACGTGCGGTGTCAGATCCCAGTGGGAGGTTGTCCGCGCGTGCTTCTCCAGTTTCATCCGTCGTGACGGTCGCGACAGTCTCACCGTAGAGCGCGGCAATGCTACCGTCGGGGCGCACGATATCACCCGAGGCACGGATCTCAAAGACGGCGCCCGCGAGGCTGCTCCCGTCTATGGCATCGGTTTTAACGATCCTGATGTTTCCGGTCGCGGCGTGGTCATAATACGAGGCGATTGCAACGGGCGTTAGGTTCATGTCGGTGGGTATGTTTACCTCGATCTCTTCGCCGACAAGATAGGGCTCTTTGGCCGAGGTTTCGCGTACATAATAGGTGCCCGGCACGAGCGATTCGGGCAGTGTGACGGTCCCGGTCGCGTCAGTCGTAAAGGTGTCCATTACGTTATGTGCTGGATACCAGCAAGTTTGTGAGACAGGTTCGTGATTGCTGTCGAGGAGTTGGAAGGTGAATCCGGCTAGGGGAACAGAAGCGCCTGTTTGGGCATCGCGTTTTACAATCTGGAGATGCGTCGACAGAGCGTGGTTGTCTACGATATATTGAAGCTCGGCGCCGTCGGAAATCTGATTGGCCCCGACGGTCCATTCCCCTGCACGTTTAAAACCCTCGGGGACGGTTTCCGGAACCTCGCGAACCGTGTAGCCGGCACGGTCGTATGGGACGGCTCCGTGGACACCGGCGGGTCGCTTGCCTGTGCCGAACCATGCTTCGGGCTGATCTTTGGTGGAGGCAAAGCCATAGATGTTTGTGGTCAGTGTGCCAACAACCTGCTGAGAGCTGTTGCTGACAACCTCAAAGACAACACCACCCGCCGGCTGCTCCAGGCCGGATTGGTCGCTATTGCCGTAATCCTTGAATTTGGAAATCTCAAGGTTAAACGCAATGGGGATATCGGAAACGCGAGATTCGATCTCGACCACGCCTGAATCGCCGAGTTGGTCGGCTCCAACGGTATAGGTCCAGCTGTCGTTGGATGGCAGGTAGCCCTCGGGGGCTTTTGATTCGTAGATGGTAAAGGTTCCTAAGGGGACATCGGCGAGGGTGGCCCGACCGCTTTCGTCGGTCGTGAGGATTTGTGCCCATCCAGGGGTTGATTGCGACACACACGTGAACTTTGCTCCTGCGAGCGAAGCTCCAACTTGGGGGCCTGCATTCGTCGCGGCATCGAGCTTTGCGATGCGCAAGGTAATGGTGCCGGGCTGTTCATCAATGGCGACCTGTCCACCGTCATTCCCCGTGGTAAAGGCGATGCGATCACGACGGGGGACATAGCCGGCCGGCGCCTTCGTTTCAACTAGGTAGTATGCCGTGTTGGGCAGAAGTGTTGCTTGCGCCCGACCGTTGCTGTCCATCTGGATGGTGCCGACATGCGCGCCGCTGGCGCTCTCAAAAATATCGAATGTTGCCCCGTCAAACTGATAAGTATTGTTTCCGCTGGTAATGGCGGCGTTTGCAGACTGTTTTTTGAAGGAAACAGAGACCGCCGGCAGTACATAGAGCATGTCTTGACGTTTGCTGCCGCCCGATACGGCTCCTAGATAGCGTCGCGCGCGGTGCGGAGCGGCTTTGATGCTTCCTGATTTTGCGCTGTCGTGGAGCCACCGCGCCGCCGCCACGACTTCATTGTCAGTGGTAAAGTGCCCACTCTTGGTTTTGCCCTGAGCGGTCGTGTAAGAGTAAGTACCGTCGACATGGGTAGTGCCGTTGAGCATCCATACGGCAAGCTGGGTTGCGGCGCGGGCGCGATCGGGTGAAAGATGGTAACCGCCAAACGACGTGGCGGTAGGATATCCGTGACAAACGATTGCCGCGAACTCGTCGTCGAGCCACACCCAGCCTTGATCAAAGTTGAGCCATGGGCCGCCCGGCTTGGTGGGGCCGGGGCGCTCCTGGTTCATGCAGTAGGCAATCGAGGCGTCTTGAGCTTCATACTTGCCGACGAAGAAGGGCCCACAATCATCGCTAATAGTGCGGAAGCCGAGCTGGTCGTAGCCATCGACGGCAAATGCGGCTCCCGGTGCCAGGCAGCCGAAAAGCAGGAAGAGGAGCAGGAGCAGCGGACCTGTTGCGATTGCGCTGTGGACAGAGTGCGTGGGTGCGTTGGACATGGCTGCTCCTTATCCCTCGTGCGCCGCACGGGGAGGCTGCGACGCGTAGGATGAGGCTACCCCCGAGGTTCATGCGGGTAAGTACCGGAGCCTGACCAAAAGCTTGCCCAATTCCTGACAAATTGAGCTCAAATACAACAATCAAGCAAAAGCGCAGGTAGAAGATAAGGGGAACAGGAAGCCAAAGGTCCTCGTCTCCACAATTGACGCGATTTTCAAACGAATCTCCACAGCTAAAACAAGCATCGCCACCCTTGTATCGAACAAGACAACCGCGTTATACTATCCCCCACATATGCGGGCATCGCCAAGTGGTAAGGCATCAGCTTCCCAAGCTGACACTCGCGGGTTCGAGTCCCGTTGCCCGCTCCATTCGAATTTCAGGCACGGTAACGTTTCGTTACCGTGCCTTTTTCAATAAAGTGCCGGGACTCGAACCCGACAGGGTGCGAGCGTTAAATAAACGCGAAGCGTTTATAGCGAGCAGGCAAGGTCGCCGATAGGCGGCCGCAGCCGGTGCGGATTTGCGAAGCAAATACGCGGACGTCCCGTTGCCCGCTCCACCGAGCGCGGGAGAACTCGGGACGGCCAATTCAACAAAGTTTTCCCCATCGTCTCCGTGAATCCGAGGAGATCGCCGCAGCCGGTGCGCGTCCGCGACGCGGGCGCGCGGACGTCCCGTTGCCCGCTCCATCGAGTACGGGGGACCTCGGGAACGTCGGGTCCAACCCGCTGTGCCCGTGCGTGTGCGCGGACCGGGTCTGCCGACCGCAGCCGGTGCGTATTTGCGAAGCAAATGCGCAGACGTCCTCATGGTCGCTCCAATTCCAAAATGTTAGGTTAATGCCTACTGCCCATACTTGCACCTGCGCACGGTACAATGGTTGGGTTACGACCAACGTGCCAATAACCAAAAAGGAGCCGCTATGATCGATCGCTATACCCGCCCGGAGATGGGACACATCTTCTCCCTCGAGAACAAGTACGCCATTTGGCAGGAAATCGAGGTTCTGGCCTGCGAGGCCCAGGCGGAGCTCGGCAAGATCGGTATTTCCAAAGACGAGGCCCAGTGGATCCGCGACCATGCCAACTTTGAGAAGGCGAAGGTCGATGAGATCGAGGAAGTCACGCGCCACGACGTCATTGCCTTCCTGACCAACATGAAGGAATACATCGATGCCGATGTTCCCGAGGACGACCCCAAGCCCAGCCGCTGGGTTCACTATGGCATGACCAGCTCCGATCTGGGCGACACGGCCCTGTGCTACCAGCTCACCCAGGCCTGCGACCTGATCATCGAGGACGTCAAAAAACTCGGCGAGATCTGCAAGCGTCGCGCCTTTGAGGAGCGCAACACGCTCTGTGCCGGCCGCACTCATGGCATCCACGCCGAGCCGATGACCTTCGGCATGAAGTTTGGCTCTTGGGCCTGGGAGCTCAAGCGCGATCTGGACCGTCTTGAGGATGCTCGCAAGAACGTTGCCTTTGGTGCCATCTCGGGCGCTGTCGGCACGTACAGCTCCATCGAGCCGTTTGTCGAGGAATATGTCTGCGAGCATCTGGGCCTGGTTCACGACCCGCTGTCCACGCAGGTTATTAGCCGCGATCATCACGCCTACCTCGCCGGCGTTCTTGCCACCACCGCGGCCACCTGTGAGCGCATCGCTACCGAGGTTCGCAATCTGCAGAAGACCGATACACTCGAGGCCGAGGAACCGTTCCGTAAGGGTCAAAAGGGCAGCTCAGCCATGCCGCACAAGCGCAATCCCATCACCATGGAGAAGGTCTGCGGTCTGTCGCGCGTCGTGAAGTCCAACGCCCAGGTCGCCTTCGATAACGTCGCCCTGTGGCACGAGCGTGACATTTCGCACTCCTCTGCCGAGCGTGTCGCCCAGGCCGATAGCTTCATCGCACTCGACCACATGTTCCAGTGCCTCATCCGCGTTATCGACGGCCTGCAGCTGTACCCTGCCCGCATGATGGCCAACCTCAATAAGACCCGCGGCCTCATCTTCTCCTCCAAGGTGCTGCTCGCCCTCGTCGATACGGGCATCACCCGCGAGGACGCGTACGCCATTGTGCAGGAGAACGCCATGGCAACCTGGCACGAGGTACAGGATTGTGTCTCCGGCCCCACCTTTAAGGAGCGTCTCGAGGCCGACCCGCGCTGCACCGTCAGCCAGGAGAAGCTCGACGAGATCTTTGATCCATGGGACTTCCTCACCCGTATCGACACGGTCTTTGATCGTCTGGAGCAGCTGAGCTTCGAGTAGGTTCGGGCATAACGTTAGCTTTTTAGGGCGCTTTGCTGGTAATGTGTGTTGCCGGCAAAGCGCCTCGTTGCATTTAGGGAAAGACGGGGATAATAGTCGTCTCGAATAACATTCTGAGAGGGGATCGCATGATTTCGTTTGATTACAAGCCTCAGGGCGTGTGTGCTCGCAATATTCACCTTGACCTTTCCGATGACGGCAACAAGGTGATAGGCGTTGAGTTTACCGGTGGCTGCGACGGCAATCTCAAGGCAATCTCCAAGCTGGTCGAGGGCGCTCCTGCCGATCGCGTAATCGAGGTTCTCGCCGGTAATACCTGCGGTATGAAAAAGACCTCCTGCGCCGACCAGCTTACGCGCGCCATCGAGGCCGCTCGCGCCGAGATCGCCTAATGGGTATCGCCGATCACATCAAGAACGGAATATCGCGTCGCGGCTTTGTACTCGGTGGGGCTGCCGCGGGCGCTGCCACGGTGCTTGCCGGATGCTCGAAAAAAACGGGTACCAGCGATGATGCCGCCGGCGAGCCGCAGGTTATCAAGGACGATTCCAAAATTATCTCGATTACGGATGAGTATGAGGCTGTCGACATCGATCTTGAGCCGGCGGCGTCGTGGACGCTGCCTCTGGGTACGCTGCTGTACTACTGCGACGGCGATTACGCCGCGGCGATGATGGCGCCCGCATCGGCATTGCACGCCAACACGCTCGGTGTGCTCAACCTGGGCGATGGCTCGCTTACCACATTAATCGAGGATCCTGTCGAGGGCACGGGATATGCATTCTACGATGTCCGCGCCGGCGACGGCGTATTCGCGTGGGTTGAGATGAACTTTGCCAATTCATCGTGGAAGCTCTACGCTCAAAATCTGTCGGGCGCTTCGCTCTCTGGCGATGTGGTTGAGCTCGATCGAGGTGGCAAGGACTATGATCCGCCCCTGTTTACGGCGTTCGGGTCATCAGTCATCTGGTATAAAATGCCTTCGGCAGGCGGCAATAAAACGAGTAGTGATTCGTTTTGCTATCGTCGCTCACTTGATGAATCCAAGGCCGAGACAATTTGGAAATCGACGGGCCGCTTTGCATCGGCCCCGCGCGCGAGCGACGGCATTTTGACCATCTCGCCGCGTGTCCGCAACGACGAGGGCGTCTACTACGGCATAACGGCAATCGATCTGACCGACGGCAACAACACCAAGCGTGCCCAGCTAGTCCTTCCCTCGTCAGTCTCGCCTTTCGAGGCCGTGTATATGGGCGATACCTTCGTGTTTTCTATCGAGGCGGCCTATAGCGGCGTGGGCAGCCTGGGCAATATGGGCACGTATATCGGTAATGAGGGAGGGCCGTACCTCTTTCTGTCACGCGAGCCGCTCGCATGTGCGGCTGGCAAGAAGAATAAATACCTTGTTAAGGTACAGGCGTCGCATTTCCTGATCGACACCTCTGCCAAGACCTATGGCTCGCTGCTGTCGCCCGACCGCGCTTTGGAGTATGGCGATTATCCAGCTACGGCGGGAAAATCGGACTCATTCCTTACGTACGCCACGGTGCGCAACAGCCAGGGTATACCAGAGACGGTCACTGCACGCCTATTCTCTCTTTAAGCTTAGAGGGGTTAAAAAGGCGCCAACAGGGGAATAAACGCGTTGTAATTGTGAGTACCGCCCGCCGAGCTGCCGCGTCATAGCGGCATCCGGCGGGCTCAGGTGCGTTAAAATGGGCTTGTTCTTAGCTAATTGAGACAGGGGGGCCGTGTTATGGCTTCAGATGCAAAAAAGATTCTGCTGGTCGAGGATGAGAAGGCAATCCGTGACGCCGTCGCTGCCTATCTCGAGCGCGAAGGCTACTGGGTTGTGGGCGTCGGCGACGGCCAGTCCGCGATCGAGGAGTTCGAGAAGCATCAGTTCGACCTGGTCGTGCTCGACCTTATGCTCCCCAAGATTCCCGGCGAGCGCGTTTGCCGCACCATTCGCGATACCTCGGATGTCCCCATCATCATGCTGACGGCTAAGGGCGAGATCGAGGACCGTATTATCGGTCTTGAGCTCGGCGCCGACGACTATCTGATTAAGCCGTTCTCGCCGCGCGAGCTCGTCGCCCGCGTTCGCGCTCTGTTCCGCCGTGCCCATCAGGCCGACGAGCCCGCCGTCGAGGTACTCGACTTCGGCGATCTGGTCATCGATATCTCGGGCCACAAGATCTTGGTCGAGGGCAAGGAAGTCGATCTGACGGCTTCCGAGTTTAAGCTGCTCACCACGCTTGCCCGCCATCCCGGCCGTGTGTATAACCGCATGGAGCTGGTCGAGAAAGTGCTCGGGTATGACTTTGAGGGCTATGAGCGCACCATCGATAGCCACGTGAAGAATCTTCGCGCCAAGCTGGGCGATGATCCCAAGAAGCCCAAGTGGCTCTACACCGTCCATGGTGTCGGCTATCGCTTCGAGGCTCCGGCCAAGACCGATAAGTCGGACGAGAAATAGGGAAATCACATATGACACCTGCGCGCTTTGAAATCGGACAAAAGCACAAGCAGGAGAGCGAGGCGGGTTCCAAGGCTAGTTGGAACACGCCTCGTTCCGATTCACGGCCAACGATGAGCTATCCCTCGCGCATGGCACTTGCTTTTGCTCTGACATCGCTCATGACGGTATTGGTGCTGGTGGGCGTTGTCTCTGTTGTGTGGGGCACGGTCTTTTCGGATTACACACGCTCCAATATCGTCGAAATCGCAAATTCCGCTGCCGAGAAGTTGGCAACCTCATATGAGGAAAACGGCTCTTGGACCGCGGGAGAACTGCGCACGGTCGCAACGTCGAGTTTGGTTTCCGACGATCTGGGTATGCAGGTCGTCAATAAAAAGGGCGTGATCGTTTATGACGATTCCTGGCCCTCGGCAAGCGCCACCGCCGATGTACGCGAAAACCAGGCTACGACCGACGACACGAGCGGCAAGAGGGCATCGCATAGTCCGGTCTCGTCTGCTCCAACCGACTCCGATAGCGTTGCTAACGTCGAGATTGTAACGTCTTCCGGCGAGCATGTCGGACAGGTAAAGCTGTGGGCCATCGGCTCCGACGCTCTGCTCACCAAGGCGGACTCTGCGTTTAGGGAGAAGACCTTTAACGCCATGGCCCTCGCCGCGGTTGTTGCAATTTGCATTTCGGTCGTTATCGGATCGCTCGTGTCGCGCATGCTCACCAAGCCGATTCATCGCATCACCAGTACCGCAAAGCAAATCCGTGACGGCGACCTGTCGGCTCGCACGGGACTGCGCGGTGATGACGAGATCGATCAGCTGGGTGAGACCTTCGATGAGATGGCCACTTCTCTCGAGAAGGATATGAAACACGAGAAGCGCCTGACCTCAGACGTTGCACACGAGCTTCGCACGCCGCTTATGGCCATGCTCGCAACGGTCGAGGCCATGCAGGATGGCGTGTATCCCACCGACGATGAGCATTTGGAGACCGTTGCTTCCGAGACGCGTCGCTTGGCTCGTCTGGTGCAGCAGATGCTCGACCTGTCGCGCATGGAAAACAGCGCGGCTCCGCTCAACCTTGAGCCGGTGGACATGGTTCCTTTCGTGCGTTCCATCGTCAATGCCCAGGAGCGCCTGTTTGTCGACCGCGATCTGCGCCTGCGTTTTGCGGACGAGACCCAGGGTCACGACGATGTCGTCGAGGCCGATCCCGACATGATCACGCAATGTGTTATCAACCTCATGAGCAACGCCATGCGCTACACCCCCGAGGGCGGTTGGGTCGTGGTGTCGGTGCTCAGTGACCGCAAGCACGTCAGCATTGCCGTTTCTGATACCGGTATCGGTATTGCCAAGGACGATCTGTCGCGTATCTTCGGACGATTTTGGCGCGCCGATGCCAGCCGCGCCCGCGAAGCCGGCGGCCTGGGCGTTGGCCTCGCCGTGACCAAGCAGATCGTCGAGCGTCACCATGGCTACATATCCGTGGAGTCGGAGCTTGGAAAGGGTACGACTTTTACAATTCATCTGCCCCGCGAGCACACGGCAGACGCGGCATCTACTACAATGGAACACTAGCTTTTCGCTATTCGGTGAAGGAGGGGCCGCGTCCCTGCCGCTCCGAGTTTGCGAAAACATGCGGGAAAGAACCCGCATTTCTGTCGTATTTAGGTAAGGAGTGACTCACGTGACAACGATGGAGCGTCGTCCGGATTCCCGTGGCAAGGTTCGTGATATTTACGATGCCGGTGAAAACCTGCTGATGGTCGCCACCGACCGCATTTCTGCGTTTGACTTCATTCTTCCCGACGAGATTCCGTTTAAGGGAGAGGTACTCAATCGCATCTCGGCATTCTGGTTCGATAAGTTTGCCGACATCGTCCCCAACCATCTCGTTTCCATCGACCCGGCGGATTTCCCCGAGGAGTTTGCTGAGTATCGTGACTACCTCGCTGGCCGCGCCATGCTGGTTAAGAAGGCCCAGACGATTCCTATCGAGTGCATCGTCCGCGGCTATCTGACCGGTTCGGGCAAGAAGACCTACGACGAGAACGGCACCGTCTGCGGCATCCAGCTGCCTGAGGGCCTGACCGAGGCTTCCAAGCTTCCTGAGCCGCTGTTCACGCCGTCCACGAAGGCCGAGATCGGTGACCACGACGAGAACATCTCGTTTGAGCGTTGCTGCGAGATCGTGGGCGAGGACATCGCCACGCAGATTCGTGACCTTTCCCTCAAGATCTACAAGGCTGCCGCCGAGTACGCCGCGACCCGTGGCATCATCATTGCCGACACCAAGTTCGAGTTTGGTGTTATTGATGGCAAGGTCACGCTGATCGACGAGTGCCTCACGCCCGACTCCAGCCGTTTCTGGCCTGCTGCCAGCTACGAGGAGGGCAAGATCCAGCCTAGCTACGACAAGCAATTCGTCCGCAATTGGCTCAAGGCCAACTGGGATATGACGGGGGAGACCCCGCACCTGCCCGCCGAGGTCATCGATGGCACGTCCGAGCGCTATCGCGAGGCCTTCCAGATCATCACGGGCTCCCAGTTCACAAGCATGAAGGAGAACGCATAAGTGAGTACCCGTAGCGCCACGAACAAGCGCACGCAATCCCACGAAGTTACCGGGGTTGCGCGCAAGTCTGCCGCATCTGCTAAGCCCGCCCGCCAAGCAGCGAGCTCCGTTCGCGTCGTGCCGGCTTCGTCTAAGGCACGCCGCAAAGAGCTCGAGAAGGGCGAGAACCTCGAGGGCCTCTCTAAAGAGGAGAAGCGCGCCCGCAAGGCCAAGCAGCGCGCCAAGGAGGACCGCATCTATACGGTGTCGAATATCCTCCTCAAGCAGGACGAGGACTACACCAAGCGCCGTCGCATCTGGTGGATTGTGCTCGCCATTGGCATGGTGCTCGTCGTGGCAATTTGGGCCTCGCTGTACTTCGCTCCCGCTGGCATGGTGTCCAGCCCTGTCCAGATGGTCGGCATCGTTTTGTCCTATGTCATCATCCTAGGTGACTTTATCTACGACTTCGCTCGTATTCGTCCCTTGCGCAACATGTACCGCGCGCAGGCCGAGGGCATGTCCGAGAACAAGCTCAACGCTCTTATCGAGCGCGCAGCTGCCGAGGAGGACAAGAAGGACTCCAAGAAGAAGTAGCGTTTGCATACATACTTATCGCTAAGATATAAGGCGCGTCGTTTTTGCGGCGCGCCCTTTTACTGTTCTATAGATAGATGGAGTGGCACATGATTCGAGCTGCCCTGACGGTCGAAGAGGCCCTGGAGGGTATGAAGTCCCTGGAGCCCAAGATTAAAAACTATGCGCGCCTGGTTGTCCGCAAGGGCGTAAACGTTAAGCCCGGCCAGGAAGTCGTCGTTCAGTCTCCGGTTGAGTGCGCGCCGTTTGCGCGCGTGGTGGTCGCGGAGGCCTATGCTGCCGGCGCCGGCCACGTGACGGTCATCTGGGCCGATGATGCCGTGACGAGGCTCACGTACGAGCATGTCGAGAAAAGCTATTTTGAGCAGACGCCCGAGTGGAAGCGCCTGCAGCTGGATTCCCTGGCCCAGGACGGTGCCTGCTTTATCTTTATCGAGGGTGCGGACCCCGCCGCCCTTAAGGGCATCGATCCCGCTAAGCCCGCTGCAGCTTCTAAGGCAAAGAACACGCAGTGCAAAGTTTTCCGCCGTGGACTGGATTACAACATCAATCCGTGGTGCATCGCCGGCGCTCCGGTCGTGGCTTGGGCGCGCGAGGTGTTCCCGGGAGACGCCGATGAGGTTGCAATCTATAAGCTGTGGAATGCGATTCTGCACACCGCTCGCGCCGATGGCCAGGACCCAGAGAGCGACTGGGAGCTCCACGACGCCGCATTCGAAAAGAACCTGCGTTTCCTGAACGACAATCGTTTCGACTGCTTGCATTACACCGCGGCAAATGGAACCGATCTGATGATTGGCATGACGAAGGGTCACGAGTGGGCCGGCGGCAAGGGCAAGACGCCCGATGGGCACCCCTTCTTCCCCAACATTCCCACCGAGGAAGTCTTCACTTCGCCCGATCGCATGCGCGCCGACGGTATCGTGTACTCGGCCATGCCGCTCATCCACCACGGCAATAAGGTCGACGATTTTTGGATTAAGTTCGAGGGCGGCCGCGTGGTGGACTACGACGCCCGCGTGGGCAAGGCAACGCTTGCAAGTATCATCGATACGGACGAGGGCGCTGCTCACCTGGGAGAGGTCGCGCTCATTTCCAAGAACACGCCGATCCGCGAAAGTGGTGTTCTGTTCTACGATACGCTCTATGACGAGAACGCTAGCTGCCATCTCGCGCTAGGTGTCGGTTTCCCCGAATGCATCGAGGGTGGGTACGACATGTCCAAGGAGGAGCTCCTGGAGCATGGTGTTAACGTCTCGAGCACGCACGTCGATTTTATGATCGGCACGGACGACATCGATATTACGGGCATTACGCCTGATGGACGTGAAGTTGTGATTTTCCAGAACGGCCAATGGAGTTGGGAATAGTCCCAGACCGTGGTACAATGCCACCCGCGGGCCGTTAGCTCAGCTGGCAGAGCAGGGGACTTTTAATCCCAAGGTCCAGGGTTCGAACCCCTGACGGCCCACCCAAAGATTGTTGAGACGGTCAACTTCGGTTGGCCGTCTTTTTTGTTGCCGGTGCACGGGTTCGAACCCGTCGGGGCGCGGAGCTGAGTAAACGCGTGAGCGTTTGCCAGCGCAGCGCGCAAGGCGCGAAAGCGCCGCAGCGGCCGCCTGCGAAGCAGGCTGAACCCCCGACGGCCCACCCAAAGATTGTTGAGACGGTCAACTTCGGTTGGCCGTCTTTTTTGTTGCCGGTGCACGGGTTCGAACCCGTATCTATCTATATATAAGAACGCTTGGCGAACAAAACCCGCCTTTTACCGATGGGAAACAAATAGCTGATGCCTTTGGAGTAAAGTAGCGCTCCAGAGATGACCGATGTCTCAATACTCATAAAACAGCTGGTCATCGCCAATATCAGAAGCCAATGCTTCAGTTTTAACCTCAGTGACGCGACTGAGGGATCTATTCATTTGTGAACAAAATATGGAGTGCGCGATTCCCGCCCCCGGGGCCCCTCCGGTCTGGCAATATATCTCCTTGCCGCGCGGCCCGGTCGGACCGGATCAGCCGCGGGGCGTGCACCTTGAGAACCGGATACTGCGAGGATGGACACTTACTTCAGTGTCGCATCCGGGCAGACATCGAACCATTTGAAATGGTCTAACTTGGATTTGTTTTTCGCAAGGCCGCCGAGAGGCGGCCCCGAGAAATTCCTTTTCCTATACTAAAACCATATGAATCGAACGGAACCGATCAGCTAATAGTTGTGAGGACCGGACGGGCTCGAAGCCCATTTATTTTGGACGGAGAGTTCGATCCTGGCTCAGGATGAACGCTGGCGGCGCGCCTAACACATGCAAGTCGAACGGCACCTATCTTCGGATAGAAGCGAGTGGCGAACGGCTGAGTAACACGTGGAGAACCTGCCCCCTCCCCCGGGATAGCCGCCCGAAAGGACGGGTAATACCGGATACCCCGGGGTGCCGCATGGCACCCCGGCTAAAGCCCCGACGGGAGGGGATGGCTCCGCGGCCCATCAGGTAGACGGCGGGGTGACGGCCCACCGTGCCGACAACGGGTAGCCGGGTTGAGAGACCGACCGGCCAGATTGGGACTGAGACACGGCCCAGACTCCTACGGGAGGCAGCAGTGGGGAATCTTGCGCAATGGGGGGAACCCTGACGCAGCGACGCCGCGTGCGGGACGGAGGCCTTCGGGTCGTAAACCGCTTTCAGCAGGGAAGAGTCAAGACTGTACCTGCAGAAGAAGCCCCGGCTAACTACGTGCCAGCAGCCGCGGTAATACGTAGGGGGCGAGCGTTATCCGGATTCATTGGGCGTAAAGCGCGCGTAGGCGGCCCGGCAGGCCGGGGGTCGAAGCGGGGGCTCAACCCCCGAAGCCCCCGGAACCTCCGCGGCTTGGGTCCGGTAGGGGAGGGTGGAACACCCGGTGTAGCGGTGGAATGCGCAGATATCGGGTGGAACACCGGTGGCGAAGGCGGCCCTCTGGGCCGAGACCGACGCTGAGGCGCGAAAGCTGGGGGAGCGAACAGGATTAGATACCCTGGTAGTCCCAGCCGTAAACGATGGACGCTAGGTGTGGGGGGACGATCCCCCCGTGCCGCAGCCAACGCATTAAGCGTCCCGCCTGGGGAGTACGGCCGCAAGGCTAAAACTCAAAGGAATTGACGGGGGCCCGCACAAGCAGCGGAGCATGTGGCTTAATTCGAAGCAACGCGAAGAACCTTACCAGGGCTTGACATATGGGTGAAGCGGGGGAGACCCCGTGGCCGAGAGGAGCCCATACAGGTGGTGCATGGCTGTCGTCAGCTCGTGTCGTGAGATGTTGGGTTAAGTCCCGCAACGAGCGCAACCCCCGCCGCGTGTTGCCATCGGGTGATGCCGGGAACCCACGCGGGACCGCCGCCGTCAAGGCGGAGGAGGGCGGGGACGACGTCAAGTCATCATGCCCCTTATGCCCTGGGCTGCACACGTGCTACAATGGCCGGTACAGAGGGATGCCACCCCGCGAGGGGGAGCGGATCCCGGAAAGCCGGCCCCAGTTCGGATTGGGGGCTGCAACCCGCCCCCATGAAGTCGGAGTTGCTAGTAATCGCGGATCAGCATGCCGCGGTGAATGCGTTCCCGGGCCTTGTACACACCGCCCGTCACACCACCCGAGTCGTCTGCACCCGAAGTCGCCGGCCCAACCGCAAGGGGGGGAGGCGCCGAAGGTGTGGAGGGTGAGGGGGGGTGAAGTCGTAACAAGGTAGCCGTACCGGAAGGTGCGGCTGGATCACCTCCTTTCTAGGGAGATAAATCTTCTAGAGAGACAAACTTTAACTCGAATAGAGGGCAGGAGCCCGTCCGGTGGATGTCGCCCGCGATGAAGTCCCCGCAGCACCCGGTCCCCGGGGTCGCACCCGCGTACCTTGAGAGCCGCATAGCGATAGGAGAGAGATGGAAGATCCAATTCTTCCAGACTCGATTCTTTTCTGCGATTTATCAGACAGAATGATAGCAATCATTCATCCGATCCAAACAAGAAGAATTCACTTAATAATGAGTGAGGAGCATCTGATCGCGAGCACAGTGAAGACACTGTGCCGCGGTATGAGATACCCGAATTGCGACATACGAGCGCTATTCATGATATCGATTAATTAACTTTAGCGACACGTGGATATCCCGCGGGCCCGATGCGGTCCCGCAAGATACCACGGGCGCACGGCGGATGCCTTGGCACAGGGAGCCGATGAAGGACGCGGCAAGCTGCGATAATCCCCGGCGAGGAGCACACATCCTTCGACCCGGGGGTCTCCGAATGGGCGAACCCATGCACAGCAGTGTGCATATCCCCCGCCTGAACACATAGGCGGGGGAGGACAACCCGGGGAACTGAAACATCTAAGTACCCGGAGGAGAGGAAATCAATCTCGAGACTCCCCGAGTAGCGGCGAGCGAAAGGGGACCGATGGCCAAACCGTCGAGCGGGCATACCCGGCAGGGGTTCCGCCGACGGGGTTGCAGGGCCGCGCATCCGGGGGCTGCCGCCCCCGGGCGCAGGTCCGGCTGGGGAGCGGAACGGCATGGGAGGGCCGGCCGCAGCGGGTGACAGCCCCGTACGCGAACCCAGACCGGACGGCGCGACGCGGTCCCTGAGTAGGGCCGGGCACGTGAAACCCGGTCCGAACCTGGGTGGACCACCATCCAAGCCTGAGTACTACCCTGTGACCGATAGCGCACCAGTACCGTGAGGGAAAGGTGAAAAGCACCCCGGGAGGGGAGTGAAACAGTACCTGAAACCGTGCGCCCACGAGCAGTCGGAGCAACTTTTAGTTGTGACGGCGTGCCTTTTGTAGAATGAGCCAGCGAGTCGCTGGCGCGGGGCGAGGTTAACCGAAAGGGAGCCGAAGCGAAAGCGAGCCTTAACAGGGCGACTTGAGTCCCGCGCCGCGGACGCGAAGCCGGGTGAGCTATCCGTGGGCAGGCTGAAGCGGGGGTAAGACCCCGTGGAGGGCCGAACGCACGTCGGTTGAAAACGGCGGCGATGACCTGCGGATAGGGGTGAAAGGCCAATCAAACCCGGAGATATCTCGTTCTCCCCGAAATAGCTTTAGGGCTAGCGTCGCGCGTTCACCGCCGGAGGTAGAGCACCGGATGGACGAGGGGGCTTCGCCGCCTACCGAATCCAACCGAACTCCGAATGCCGGCGGCCCAGAGCGCGGCAGTCAGAGCATGTGGGCTAAGCTGTGTGCTCGAGAGGGAAACAGCCCGGACCGCCCGCTAAGGTCCCCAAGTTCCAGCCGAGTGGCAAAGGATGTGCGTCCGCCCAGACAACCAGGATGTTGGCTTAGAAGCAGCCATGCATTCAAAGAGTGCGTAACAGCTCACTGGTCGAGTGGACATGCGCCGACAATACACGGGGCTAAGCTGGACACCGAAGCGGCGGGATTTTAATTCATTAGAATCGGTAGGGGAGCTTCCCATGGGCGGAGAAGCCGGAGGGCGACCGACGGTGGAGCGCATGGGAGTGAGAATGCTGGCATGAGTAGCGAGAGACGAGAGAGTAACTCGTCCGCCGTGAACCCGAGGTTTCCTGGGCAAGGCTAATCCTCCCAGGGTCAGTCGGGGGCTAAGGCGAGGCCGGTAGGCGTAGCCGACGCGCAGCAGGCAGACATTCCTGCACCGCGCACGCGGCGCTACGACCGACGGGGCGACGGATGGGGGTGGCTCGGCGGGGTTCTGGACGTCCCCGTGATGGAGCGCGGCCCGCGGACCAGGGAAATCCGGTCCGCACGAAGGGCGAGGCTCCGGACGAAGCGACTGAGCGAAGCGAGTGAGCCCGAGGTCCCTAGAAAAACCCCTAGGCAGGCGCGTGCGCGCCCGTACCGCAAACCGACACAGGTGGGTGGGTAGAACATACCGAGGCGATCGGGTCAACCATGGTCAAGGAACTCGGCACAATGGCCCCGTAACTTCGGGAGAAGGGGTGCCCGCGCGTACGTGAACCGGCTTGCCCGGGGAGCGGAGGCGGGCCGCAGTGGAGAGGCCCAAGCGACTGTTTACCAAAAACACAGGACTCTGCAGAAGCCGCAAGGCGACGTATAGGGTCTGACGCCTGCCCGGTGCCGGAAGGTCACGCGGAGGAGTTAGCCGTTAAGGCGAAGCCCCGAAGCCAAGCCCCGGTAAACGGCGGCCGTAACTATAACGGTCCTAAGGTAGCGAAATTCCTTGTCGGGTAAGTTCCGACCTGCACGAAAGGCGCAACGACTTGGGCGCTGTCTCGACCATGGACCCGGTGAAATTGCACTGGTCGTGAAGATGCGACTTACCCGCGGAAGGACGGAAAGACCCCGTGAACCTTCACTGCAGCTTGGCATTGGCCGCTGGTCCCGCGTGTAGAGGATAGGCAGGAGGCACAGATCCGGAGGCGCCAGCCCCCGGGGAGCCGCCCTTGGAATACTGCCCTCGCGCGACCGGCGTCCTAACCCGAGGCCGTCAACCGGCTCGGGGACCGTGCCAGGCGGGCAGTTTGACTGGGGCGGTCGCCTCCTAAAGGGTAACGGAGGCGCGCGAAGGTCCGCTCGGGACGGTCGGCAACCGTCCTTTTGAATGCAAGAGTACAAGCGGGCTTGACTGCGAGGCCCACAAGCCGAGCAGGTGCGAAAGCAGGCTCTAGTGATCCGGCGGCCCCGAGTGGGTGGGCCGTCGCTCAACGGATAAAAGGTACTCCGGGGATAACAGGCTGATCTTGCCCAAGAGTCCACATCGACGGCAAGGTTTGGCACCTCGATGTCGGCTCATCGCATCCTGGGGCTGGAGCAGGTCCCAAGGGTACGGCTGTTCGCCGTTTAAAGCGGTACGCGAGCTGGGTTCAGAACGTCGTGAGACAGTTCGGTCCCTATCCTCCGTGGGCGCAGGAGAATCGATGGAGGCTGCCCCCAGTACGAGAGGACCGGGGTGGACGCACCTCCGGTGAACCGGTTGTCGACCAACGGCACGGCCGGGTAGCCGCGTGCGGCGCGGATAACCGCTGAAGGCATCTAAGCGGGAAGCCGTTCCAGGGATTAGTTCTCCTTCCGGTAAGGGCCCAGGTAGACTACCTGGTCGATAGACGGCAGGTGCAAGGACGGCGACGTCCTCAGCCGAGCCGCACTAATCGCCCGAGCTCTTCCGGAACCGCACCTCGCGGCCCGCGGGACCCAGCGCTCATGCGCGCGGTCCGGGCACGAGGATGCCCCCGAGTCATCTTTCCTATGCGCCATGCGGCCCCCAGGGCACGTAGACGAGACACCCGGACACCGTAACGGTGGGCGCCGCCCACCGGTCAGCGGCCAGAGCATGGGGGGCACGCCCGGTCCCGTTCCGAACCCGGAAGCTAAGCCCCATCGCGCCGAGAGTACTGCGGGGTCAGCCCGTGGGAGGCCAGGGCGCCGCTGACCGGTGGACGGCACCGAGCCGTCGCATGGAATGAAGAAGGGGGAGGCCTCGCGGCCTCCCCCTTTTTTGCGTTTACGCGCAACATTCCTTCTGCAATTAAATCAATTTAATCATCCACCGCTGAATATAGACGTTCACCGTTCTTTGGTCGGTTCTTTGTTCTCAATGGACTAATATTTGCTTTAGCGCACTGCTGCGCTTGTCCTGTTTTACACGGGTCGTTTTATTGATTGTGACGGAAGGACTCATATGGCAGATGTTCATGAGCTGCTTGATACTTGGATTGCCAATGTCAAGGACGAGGAGCTCCTCGCTGAGCTTAACACGATGAAGGAGCAGGGTGATGAGGACGCCATCACCGACGCTTTCTTCCAGGATCTCGCCTTCGGTACTGCCGGCCTTCGCGGCACTATCGGTGCGGGCACTAACCGTATGAATATCTATACGGTCGGTCGTGCGACCCAGGGATTCGCTGACTACCTCAATGCGACCTTCGAGCATCCGACGGTCGCCATCGCTCGCGATAGCCGCAATAAAGGTGAGCTGTTCGTCAAGACGACGGCTGCCATTCTTGCAGCAAACGGCGTGACTGCCCTCGTGTATCCCAAGATTTCTCCTGTGCCGACGCTCTCCTGGGCCGTCCGCGACCTTAAGTGCTCCGGTGGCATTTGCATGACCGCTAGTCATAATCCGGCGCCTTATAACGGCTATAAGGCCTATGGCCCCGACGGCTGCCAGATCACCAGCGAGGCCGCCGATGCAATTTCTAAGGCTATCGCCGAGACCGATACGTTCACCGGCGTGAAGTCCATGGACTTCGATGAGGCTCTTGAGCAGGGTCTGGTCAAATGGATCGATGATTCGTGCCTCGAGCGTTATTACGACGCCGTTCTCGCCCGCGGCGTGACTAACCTTTCTGCCGAGGAGATCGCTGGCGCTCCGCTTAAGCTCGTCTACACTCCGCTCAACGGCACTGGCCTCATTCCCGTCACGACGGTGCTCGAGCGCGCTGGCATCACTGATGTCACGGTTGTTCCCGAGCAGAAGGAGCCTAACGGCGATTTCCCGACCTGCCCGTATCCTAACCCCGAGATTCGTCAGGCCATGCAGAAGGGCATTGACCTGTGCGAGCAGGTTCACCCCGATCTGCTGCTTGCAACCGATCCTGACGCCGATCGCGTTGGCGTTGCCGTTAAGAATGGCGATGACTATCTGCTGCTGACCGGCAATGAGATGGGCGTTCTGCTGCTTGACTATATCTGCAAGACCCGCGCTGCTCGCGGTGAGGACCTCACTAAGAAGGTTGCTGTCACTACTATCGTTTCTTCCGCCATGGTTGACGCTCTGGCCGACGAGTACGGTTTTGAGCTCCGCCGCTGCCTGACGGGCTTCAAGTACATCGGCGACATCATTACTTCTCTTTCCGATGCTGGCGAGGTCGATCGCTTTATCTTCGGTTTTGAGGAGAGCTACGGCTATCTGGCCGGTGACCACGTGCGCGACAAGGACGCCGTGAGCACTTCTCTTCTGATTTGCCAGATGGCGCAGTATTACAAGCTCCAGGGCAAGAACCTTGCAGATGCGATGCACGAGCTGTACGAGAAGTATGGCTACTATCACAACAAGACGATTTCGCTGAGCTATCCGGGCGCTGAGGGTGCGGCAAAGATGGCCGGCATCATGGCTGGTCTGCGCGAGAACCCGCCCGCGGAGCTCGCCGGTTCCAAGATTGAGGCTGTCGTGGATTACAACACCTGCGTGAACGGCCTGCCGAAGGCTAACGTCATTGAGTTCGATCTTGAGGGCGGCAACAAGGGTATTGTTCGTCCTTCCGGCACCGAGCCCAAGATTAAGCTGTACATCTTCGCTAAGGGCGCGGATGCCGCCGAGGCTGATGCCGCACTTGACGCGATTGAGGAGTCTGGTCGCAAGCTGCTGGCATAAGGTATTTAAGAGTCTATAGCTATAGATGGGCTAAAGAGGGGATCTCGGATGCGAGGTCCCCTCCTGTTTTTAACCAGCCAGCCGAGAGTACTTATATGTGTAGGAAATGTGTACGCCCAGATTCCCGCCCCCGGGGCCCCTCCGGTCTGGCAATATATCTCCTTGCCGCGCGGCCCGGTCGAACCGGATCAGTCGCGGGGCGTGCACCTTGAGAACCGGATACTGCGAGGATGGACACTTACTTCAGTGTCGCATCCGGGCAGACATCGAACCATTTGAAATGGTCTAACTTGGATTTGTTTTTCGCAAGGCCGCCGAGAGGCGGCCCCGAGAAATTCCTTTTCCTATACTAAAACCATATGAATCGAACGGAACCGATCAGCTAATAGTTGTGAGGACCGGACGGGCT
Organism: Collinsella sp.; assembly: GCA_046995905.1. GTDB lineage: Bacteria > Actinomycetota > Coriobacteriia > Coriobacteriales > Coriobacteriaceae > Collinsella. Next base: position 138,992 of record JBKXET010000001.1, on the reverse strand, counting down.
CGAAGCCCATTTATTTTGGACGGAGAGTTCGATCCCGGCTCAGGATGAACGCTGGCGGCGCGCCTAACACATGCAAGTCGAACGGCACCTATCTTCGGATAGAAGCGAGTGGCGAACGGCTGAGTAACACGTGGAGAACCTGCCCCCTCCCCCGGGATAGCCGCCCGAAAGGACGGGTAATACCGGATACCCCGGGGTGCCGCATGGCACCCCGGCTAAAGCCCCGACGGGAGGGGATGGCTCCGCGGCCCATCAGGTAGACGGCGGGGTGACGGCCCACCGTGCCGACAACGGGTAGCCGGGTTGAGAGACCGACCGGCCAGATTGGGACTGAGACACGGCCCAGACTCCTACGGGAGGCAGCAGTGGGGAATCTTGCGCAATGGGGGGGAACCCTGACGCAGCGACGCCGCGTGCGGGACGGAGGCCTTCGGGTCGTAAACCGCTTTCAGCAGGGAAGAGTCAAGACTGTACCTGCAGAAGAAGCCCCGGCTAACTACGTGCCAGCAGCCGCGGTAATACGTAGGGGGCGAGCGTTATCCGGATTCATTGGGCGTAAAGCGCGCGTAGGCGGCCCGGCAGGCCGGGGGTCGAAGCGGGGGGGCTCAACCCCCCGAAGCCCCCGGAACCTCCGCGGCTTGGGTCCGGTAGGGGAGGGTGGAACACCCGGTGTAGCGGTGGAATGCGCAGATATCGGGTGGAACACCGGTGGCGAAGGCGGCCCTCTGGGCCGAGACCGACGCTGAGGCGCGAAAGCTGGGGGAGCGAACAGGATTAGATACCCTGGTAGTCCCAGCCGTAAACGATGGACGCTAGGTGTGGGGGGACGATCCCCCCGTGCCGCAGCCAACGCATTAAGCGTCCCGCCTGGGGAGTACGGCCGCAAGGCTAAAACTCAAAGGAATTGACGGGGGCCCGCACAAGCAGCGGAGCATGTGGCTTAATTCGAAGCAACGCGAAGAACCTTACCAGGGCTTGACATATGGGTGAAGCGGGGGAGACCCCGTGGCCGAGAGGAGCCCATACAGGTGGTGCATGGCTGTCGTCAGCTCGTGTCGTGAGATGTTGGGTTAAGTCCCGCAACGAGCGCAACCCCCGCCGCGTGTTGCCATCGGGTGATGCCGGGAACCCACGCGGGACCGCCGCCGTCAAGGCGGAGGAGGGCGGGGACGACGTCAAGTCATCATGCCCCTTATGCCCTGGGCTGCACACGTGCTACAATGGCCGGTACAGAGGGATGCCACCCCGCGAGGGGGAGCGGATCCCGGAAAGCCGGCCCCAGTTCGGATTGGGGGCTGCAACCCGCCCCCATGAAGTCGGAGTTGCTAGTAATCGCGGATCAGCATGCCGCGGTGAATGCGTTCCCGGGCCTTGTACACACCGCCCGTCACACCACCCGAGTCGTCTGCACCCGAAGTCGCCGGCCCAACCGCAAGGGGGGGAGGCGCCGAAGGTGTGGAGGGTGAGGGGGGGTGAAGTCGTAACAAGGTAGCCGTACCGGAAGGTGCGGCTGGATCACCTCCTTTCTAGGGAGATAAATCTTCTAGAGAGACAAACTTTAACTCGAATAGAGGGCAGGAGCCCGTCCGGTGGATGTCGCCCGCGATGAAGTCCCCGCAGCACCCGGTCCCCGGGGTCGCACCCGCGTACCTTGAGAGCCGCATAGCGATAGGAGAGAGATGGAAGATCCAATTCTTCCAGACTCGATTCTTTTCTGCGATTTATCAGACAGAATGATAGCAATCATTCATCCGATCCAAACAAGAAGAATTCACTTAATAATGAGTGAGGAGCATCTGATCGCGAGCACAGTGAAGACACTGTGCCGCGGTATGAGATACCCGAATTGCGACATACGAGCGCTATTCATGATATCGATTAATTAACTTTAGCGACACGTGGATATCCCGCGGGCCCGATGCGGTCCCGCAAGATACCACGGGCGCACGGCGGATGCCTTGGCACAGGGAGCCGATGAAGGACGCGGCAAGCTGCGATAATCCCCGGCGAGGAGCACACATCCTTCGACCCGGGGGTCTCCGAATGGGCGAACCCATGCACAGCAGTGTGCATATCCCCCCGCTGAACACATAGGCGGGGGGAGGACAACCCGGGGAACTGAAACATCTAAGTACCCGGAGGAGAGGAAATCAATCTCGAGACTCCCCGAGTAGCGGCGAGCGAAAGGGGACCGATGGCCAAACCGTCGAGCGGGCATACCCGGCAGGGGTTCCGCCGACGGGGTTGCAGGGCCGCGCATCCGGGGGCTGCCGCCCCCGGGCGCAGGTCCGGCTGGGGAGCGGAACGGCATGGGAGGGCCGGCCGCAGCGGGTGACAGCCCCGTACGCGAACCCAGACCGGACGGCGCGACGCGGTCCCTGAGTAGGGCCGGGCACGTGAAACCCGGTCCGAACCTGGGTGGACCACCATCCAAGCCTGAGTACTACCCTGTGACCGATAGCGCACCAGTACCGTGAGGGAAAGGTGAAAAGCACCCCGGGAGGGGAGTGAAACAGTACCTGAAACCGTGCGCCCACGAGCAGTCGGAGCAACTTTTAGTTGTGACGGCGTGCCTTTTGTAGAATGAGCCAGCGAGTCGCTGGCGCGGGGCGAGGTTAACCGAAAGGGAGCCGAAGCGAAAGCGAGCCTTAACAGGGCGACTTGAGTCCCGCGCCGCGGACGCGAAGCCGGGTGAGCTATCCGTGGGCAGGCTGAAGCGGGGGTAAGACCCCGTGGAGGGCCGAACGCACGTCGGTTGAAAACGGCGGCGATGACCTGCGGATAGGGGTGAAAGGCCAATCAAACCCGGAGATATCTCGTTCTCCCCGAAATAGCTTTAGGGCTAGCGTCGCGCGTTCACCGCCGGAGGTAGAGCACCGGATGGACGAGGGGGCTTCGCCGCCTACCGAATCCAACCGAACTCCGAATGCCGGCGGCCCAGAGCGCGGCAGTCAGAGCATGTGGGCTAAGCTGTGTGCTCGAGAGGGAAACAGCCCGGACCGCCCGCTAAGGTCCCCAAGTTCCAGCCGAGTGGCAAAGGATGTGCGTCCGCCCAGACAACCAGGATGTTGGCTTAGAAGCAGCCATGCATTCAAAGAGTGCGTAACAGCTCACTGGTCGAGTGGACATGCGCCGACAATACACGGGGCTAAGCTGGACACCGAAGCGGCGGGATTTTAATTCATTAGAATCGGTAGGGGAGCTTCCCATGGGCGGAGAAGCCGGAGGGCGACCGACGGTGGAGCGCATGGGAGTGAGAATGCTGGCATGAGTAGCGAGAGACGAGAGAGTAACTCGTCCGCCGTGAACCCGAGGTTTCCTGGGCAAGGCTAATCCTCCCAGGGTCAGTCGGGGGCTAAGGCGAGGCCGGTAGGCGTAGCCGACGCGCAGCAGGCAGACATTCCTGCACCGCGCACGCGGCGCTACGACCGACGGGGCGACGGATGGGGGTGGCTCGGCGGGGTTCTGGACGTCCCCGTGATGGAGCGCGGCCCGCGGACCAGGGAAATCCGGTCCGCACGAAGGGCGAGGCTCCGGACGAAGCGACTGAGCGAAGCGAGTGAGCCCGAGGTCCCTAGAAAAACCCCTAGGCAGGCGCGTGCGCGCCCGTACCGCAAACCGACACAGGTGGGTGGGTAGAACATACCGAGGCGATCGGGTCAACCATGGTCAAGGAACTCGGCACAATGGCCCCGTAACTTCGGGAGAAGGGGTGCCCGCGCGTACGTGAACCGGCTTGCCCGGGGAGCGGAGGCGGGCCGCAGTGGAGAGGCCCAAGCGACTGTTTACCAAAAACACAGGACTCTGCAGAAGCCGCAAGGCGACGTATAGGGTCTGACGCCTGCCCGGTGCCGGAAGGTCACGCGGAGGAGTTAGCCGTTAAGGCGAAGCCCCGAAGCCAAGCCCCGGTAAACGGCGGCCGTAACTATAACGGTCCTAAGGTAGCGAAATTCCTTGTCGGGTAAGTTCCGACCTGCACGAAAGGCGCAACGACTTGGGCGCTGTCTCGACCATGGACCCGGTGAAATTGCACTGGTCGTGAAGATGCGACTTACCCGCGGAAGGACGGAAAGACCCCGTGAACCTTCACTGCAGCTTGGCATTGGCCGCTGGTCCCGCGTGTAGAGGATAGGCAGGAGGCACAGATCCGGAGGCGCCAGCCCCCGGGGAGCCGCCCTTGGAATACTGCCCTCGCGCGACCGGCGTCCTAACCCGAGGCCGTCAACCGGCTCGGGGACCGTGCCAGGCGGGCAGTTTGACTGGGGCGGTCGCCTCCTAAAGGGTAACGGAGGCGCGCGAAGGTCCGCTCGGGACGGTCGGCAACCGTCCTTTTGAATGCAAGAGTACAAGCGGGCTTGACTGCGAGGCCCACAAGCCGAGCAGGTGCGAAAGCAGGCTCTAGTGATCCGGCGGCCCCGAGTGGGTGGGCCGTCGCTCAACGGATAAAAGGTACTCCGGGGATAACAGGCTGATCTTGCCCAAGAGTCCACATCGACGGCAAGGTTTGGCACCTCGATGTCGGCTCATCGCATCCTGGGGCTGGAGCAGGTCCCAAGGGTACGGCTGTTCGCCGTTTAAAGCGGTACGCGAGCTGGGTTCAGAACGTCGTGAGACAGTTCGGTCCCTATCCTCCGTGGGCGCAGGAGAATCGATGGAGGCTGCCCCCAGTACGAGAGGACCGGGGTGGACGCACCTCCGGTGAACCGGTTGTCGACCAACGGCACGGCCGGGTAGCCGCGTGCGGCGCGGATAACCGCTGAAGGCATCTAAGCGGGAAGCCGTTCCAGGGATTAGTTCTCCTTCCGGTAAGGGCCCAGGTAGACTACCTGGTCGATAGACGGCAGGTGCAAGGACGGCGACGTCCTCAGCCGAGCCGCACTAATCGCCCGAGCTCTTCCGGAACCGCACCTCGCGGCCCGCGGGACCCAGCGCTCATGCGCGGTCCGGGCACGAGGATGCCCCCGAGTCATCTTTCCTATGCGCCATGCGGCCCCCAGGGCACGTAGACGAGACACCCGGACACCGTAACGGTGGGCGCCGCCCACCGGTCAGCGGCCAGAGCATGGGGGGCACGCCCGGTCCCGTTCCGAACCCGGAAGCTAAGCCCCATCGCGCCGAGAGTACTGCGGGGTCAGCCCGTGGGAGGCCAGGGCGCCGCTGACCGGTGGACGGCACCGAGCCGTCGCATGGAATGAAGAAGGGGGGGAGGCCTCGCGGCCTCCCCCTTTTTTGCGTTTATTGGGCGTAAATGACTCTATTACATCAGACGATCTTATCGTTTTTGGTATTGAGCCTTTATTTAAAGAAGATAAATCGAATAACAAGGACAACTGCTATGGCCACAATGATCAAAAGCAGGAGTGTCAGTCGATGCTTCTTGCGTCGTTTACTTGACGAAACGAAGATCGATTTTCCTTGTTTTGGCGTTTCGAGATAGCGAGCCGAATGCGTCAAGGTTTGCTTTGGTCGAGGACCTCTTTGTTGATGAGTGGCGGATGCTTTCATCGGCTCATCACTAGCTGCGCTGTTTTTAGATAATGGTGCGTCTTTCAGATATACAGGGTCTCCCGAGGCGACGCCCATATGTTTACGCCCCGTTTGGGCATCCTCGAGTGTTTGATATCGATTTCTCGTCACATACTCGGGCTCCGGATCATTAATGGGCTCTTGCGAGATGTGGGGGCGATGGAACCGTGGCGGCTGCGTGGAAGTATCTTCCCCCTGCGTCGGCATAAACATTTTGTTCTGGTTTTGGTCGTCCATGATGCCCTTTAGCTCGTTACCAACAACGTGTACGCGCTCATTGTAAGCCCCTTGTTATTTGTAGCTGGGGACATACTCGGTATTTAAGCTCTGGTTCAAAGAACCTTAACCTTCCTAAAACCTAAGTCATACGCACTTAGATATGCTTATAGTACTGGACTCAAAAAACTTTATAGTCGATGTATATATGAGCATTGGGTGGGCATATATAAGAGCGTCAAAAGAAGTCCCAGTCACCTGGAAGATGACTCGGCAGTCCTATAAAGGAGTGGTAAACATGGCAAGCATGGTTCCTTATCGTTCGGTTTTTGGCGTTCGTCCCTCTGCAAGCTCGCTGTTCGATCTGTTTGATGATATGAGCGACCTAGCGAACAGCTCGATTGCCTCTAAGGCGTTCCCCGTTGACGTTGAGGATAAGGGCGATGGCTATGAGGTCAAGGCTTATCTGACCGGCGTCGCCAAGGACGATATCGATGTCGAGCTTAACGAGGGCCGTCTGTCCATTAGCGTGAATGTCGAGGAAGACGAGGAGAACGAGGGCAAGAACTTCCTGCAGAAGGAGTTCAGCTCGTACAGCGCGACGCGTGGCGTGTATCTTAAGGACGCTTCGAGCGAGGGCCTCTCGGCTAAGTACGCTGACGGCATCCTGACCGTTACGGTTCCCAAGATCGTCGAGAAGAAGAACGTTACGAAGATCTCCATCGAATAACTTCGTTGGTGTTCTTCGCTATTAAAAGACAACAAAAGGGGCTGGGAAGCGATTCCCGGCCCCTTTTGCTGTTTAGGACAGTCTATTGAATGGTTGCTGGCCGATACTGGCTTGCGGGGCGTATCGAGAGTTTTCGCGATCCTTGGAGAAGGGTGGCGGAGCTGCCGAGCTCGTCATCCAGGGTTGCGGCTAGAGCTTTGGCATAGCTTTTGACGGTAAGGCTCGGACGATTGTTGTCTTGGCTGATATGCATGGCAATGAGCTGTTCGGTGCGATCGGTAACAAGTTCGCGCGCGGCTTCGGCGGCTTGGCCATTGGAGAGGTGTCCCCTTGCAGACAGGATGCGCTCCTGAAGAAAGCGGGGATATTCTCCCTCGCGCAGCATGGTCACATCGTGGTTGCTTTCGAGCGCGAGGACTCGACAATCTTTGAGGGTGTTCATGGCTTGGCTCGATAGCTCTCCGGTGTCGGTGGCAAAGCCGATGGAATCATCGAGGGCGTCGAATCGATAACCGACTGGATTGATGACATCGTGTGATGTTGAGTAGGTTTGCACGTGGATGCCGGCAATGGATAGGGCGTCGCCGGGATCGAATTCCTCGACAGGCAGATGCGAAAGATTTTCTTTGTTCGAAAGAGTGCCCCTGCTGGCAAAGAGGGGGCCGTGCCAGTGCTTGCACCAGACATCGAGGCCCTTGATGTGATCGCTATGCTCATGAGTAATGAGAAGAGCCGAGACGTTGTCTGTCGAGAGCCCCAGTTCTGCCATGCGCTTTAATGTCTCGCGGCGAGACAGTCCGTCATCGACCATAATGAGCCCCTGCGGGCCCTCGATGAGTGCGCAGTTGCCTTTAGAGCCACTGCCGAGGATATGAAGGTGCAGACGAGACATAAGATTCCAAAGGATACAATGGGTGCGGACGAATAGAGGAGGAAGCGAATGCCAACGGTATCACAGCATTACGGACACCATGCCGTGCCCGGGGCAGTCGATGAGACCCGAACGAGGCAGCAGGCTGCTCCTGTCGTGCTCATGGTATCAGGCGGCGCGGACTCGACGGCACTGCTTCTTATGGCGTGCACATCAAAGCTGGATATCCAAGACGGACGCGGTGTTGCCCCCATTGCTCGCGAGCGCCTGCATGTGCTGCATGTAAACCATCATCTGCGCGGCAAGGCGTCCGATGGCGACGAGGCCTTTGTGCGTGAGCTCTGCGCGAAATATGGTTTACCGCTGTGCGTGGAGCACGCTTATTTTGATGGGGAGTCGGGCAATGTTGAGGCCGCGGCCCGCGAGGTGCGCTATGCCGCGGCGCGGAGGTATGTTCGCGAGCTCTGCGCCCAGACGGGGGCACCGCGAACGGCGGCTCGTATCTGCACCGCGCACACGTCTTCGGATCGCGCGGAAACGTTTTTGATGAACGCGATTAAGGGTTCAGGGCCCGCTGGCCTATCGAGCATTCCTCGCCGGAGGAATATCGTGGTGCGTCCCTTGCTCGACCTAACTCATGGCGAGCTCGTGGGCTATCTACAGGTACATGGTCAGCCGTGGCGTGAAGACGAGAGCAATGAGGATATCTCGTATCTGCGAAACTACGTGCGCCATCGAGTGATGCCGGTGGTGGCGCAGCGCAACGCGAGCGTCTGCAAGACGATTGGCGCCGCCTGCGAGATCTTAGGCGATGAGGACGCGTTTTTGTCTCAGCTTTCGGCACAGGCGTTTCGAAGCTGCCTGCGTAAGGAGGCGGCGGGCGCGCTGGTGCTCGATGCCAGGCGCCTTGCTGCGGCCGAGGTGGTAATCGCGCGGCGCATCGTGCGACTGGCGATTAAGCGCATCGATCCGGACGCTCGTCCAGAGATGCGACATGTGGAGCGAGTCCTTTCCTGCGTTGCCGAGGGCGCCGGCTCGGTCACGCTTCCGGCGGGGATTGACGCACGCATTGAGTTTGGCATGCTGGCGTTCAAGGCGCCGGCGGCTCGCGAGGGCCTGGTCGCGGACTGGGTTACCGTACCCGGTCGTTTGCCGTTGGGCGGGGGACGTATGCTGGTCACAGAACCGATGGCCGTTGAGCCGGGATGCGATATCGTGCGCCGCGCCCGTGAGCTTGCAGCTGCCGGGGAAGTGGCAGCTTTGGTAGACGCGGCTGCCCTGGGTTTTGCCGACAGCGATAGTGAGCGGATCCTGGCGGGCTCGCGTGGCGAGATCCCTGCCGAGGCGCGATTGGCGCGCCTGTGGGTGGACGGTCCTGTACCGGGAGACGTGATGTGCCCATTAGGGATGAGTGGTCGAAGCAAGAAAGTATCCGACTTGCTAGGTGAGGCTCGCATTCCCGTTTCCGAGCGCGCCGGCGTGCCCATGGTGAGGACGGCGCCGGGGGGCGCCGTGGTGTGGGTCGCCGGAGTTCGCGCGGACGAGCGTTTTAAGTGCACGGCCGCAACGCGCGTGGCATATCTGCTCCGCGTGGTCGATGCGGAATAGCGTCCCACGCCAGCTATTCTGTGCGACGTTGACGGTATTCCCGCGCTGATGGCGTACGGGCTGGAAAATATACCCCGTGCGCTGCTAAAATGTGAAGTTCGCGTCCATACGGCGGTGTGTGGGCGATAAGCACAAGAAAGGGTTGTCATGGCTTCTCAACATCCGGATATCGAGAAGGTTCTGTTCACGCAGGAGGATATCGACGGTATCGTCTCTCGCCTGGGCGAGGAGATTACTCGCGATTACGCGGGTAAGGATCTGGTGCTGATTGCGGTCCTGCGCGGCGCCGTGGTCTTTATGGGCGACCTGATGCGTAAGATCGAGCTGCCGACCAACATCGATTTCATGGCTGTTTCGAGCTATGGCGACGGTGTGAAGTCCTCGGGTATCGTGCGTATCATTAAGGACCTGGATATCGACATCCGCGGTCGCGACGTGCTGATCGTCGAGGACATTCTGGACTCGGGCCTGACGCTCAAGTATCTGATGAAGAACCTCGAGAGCCGCAAGCCCGCTTCTCTGGAGGTCGCCGCCTTCCTGTGGAAGGACGTTGAGGACCGCGTCTCGGCCATCACGCCCAAGTATGTTGGAACCCATTGCCCCGATGCCTTTGTGGTGGGCTACGGCCTCGACTATGCCGAGCGCTATCGTAACCTTCCGTATCTGGGCATTTTGAAACCGGAGGTTTATTCGTAAGATGCCCGACGACCATAACGATAACAATTCCCAGACTCCCCGGGAGCCTAAGATCCCGGGGATGCCCGGAGGCAAGAAGCCCACGCGTACGGGCTGGCTGTATTTTATTTTGGCTTGCGCGCTTCTGGGCTACGCCTTCTTTAACATGGGCTCCGGCTTTGCCAATTCCAGCAATACCGTTAAGCTCGCGACGAGCGAGATGGTGAGCGCCATCAAGCAGGATCGCGTCGAAGATCTGACCTATACGGTTCAAGACGGAAGCGTGACGGGTCATTACTGGAAGACGAAGAAGGACAAGGGCGATACGAGCGAGCTCAAGAGCTTCTCCTCGACCTATGTCGGCTCCGATTCGCTTGCCGAGCTCATGGCGGAGCACCCCGATACCAAGTACATCGTCAACACCAACGATCCCGATTTTTGGGGCGACTTGGCGATGAGTGTGCTTCCGACGATCGCCCTTATCGCCATCATGTTCTACTTTATGCGCCAGATGATGGGCGCCAACAACAGGAACATGCAGTTTGGCAAGACCAACGCCAAGACCAACGAGGCCACACGCCCCAAGGTCAAGTTTGAAGACGTTGCCGGCGTGGACGAGGCAGTCGAGGAGCTCGAGGAGATCCGTGACTTTTTGAGCGATCCGGATCGCTATCGCAAGCTGGGCGCCAAGATCCCGCGTGGCGTGTTGCTGGTTGGCCCTCCGGGCACCGGTAAAACGCTGCTGGCCAAGGCCGTTGCCGGCGAGGCGGGCGTGCCGTTCTTTAGCATCTCGGGTTCCGACTTTGTCGAGATGTTCGTAGGTGTCGGCGCCAGCCGTGTGCGTGACCTCTTTAAGGAGGCCAAGTCCCAGGCCCCGTCGATCATCTTCATCGATGAGATCGATGCCGTGGGACGTCAGCGCGGAGCTGGCTTGGGCGGCGGTCACGACGAGCGCGAGCAGACGCTCAACCAGCTGCTGGTCGAGATGGACGGCTTTGAGGAAAGCGAGTCGGTCATCCTGATCGCTGCGACCAACCGTCCTGACATCCTGGATCCGGCATTGCTGCGTCCCGGCCGTTTTGACCGTCAGGTTACGGTCGACCGTCCGGATGTGAAGGGCCGCGAGCAGATCTTGCGCGTGCATGCCGAGAACAAGCCGATGGACGAGGACGTTAAGTTTGAGAAGCTCGCCCAGATGACCGTTGGCTTTACTGGTGCCGATTTGGCGAACCTGCTCAACGAGTCTGCGCTGCTGGCCGCTCGCCGTCATCGTTCCGTGATCTCGATGGACGAGGTCGAGGAGTCGATGGAGCGCGTGATTGCCGGACCGCAACGCAAGGGTCGCGTGATGACCGAGGCCGAGCGCACCACGATTGCCTACCACGAGAGCGGTCATGCCCTGGTGGGCCACATCCTGGAGCACTCCGATCCGGTCCACAAGATCTCGATCGTCAGCCGCGGCCAGGCGCTGGGCTACACGCTGCAGCTTCCGCAGGAGGACCACTTCCTCAAGACCAAGAACGAGATGCTCGACGAGCTCGCCGTGTTCTTGGGCGGTCGCGTTGCCGAGGAGCTCATGTGCGATGATATTACGTCGGGCGCGAGCAACGATCTGGAGCGCGCAACCAAGATGGCGCGCGAGATGGTCACGCGCCTGGGCATGAGCGAGGAGCTGGGCACGCAAGTGTTTGGCGAGGCGCAACATCAGGTGTTCCTTGGTCGCGATTACGCCGATCACCAGGATTACTCCGAGGAGACGGCGCGCCGCATCGATATCGAGGTTCAGCGCATTATGCGTGAGGCCCATCGTCGTGCGGTCGAGATTCTGGACGCCCGTCGCGATCAGCTTGATCTGATGGCGAAGGTGCTGCTTGAGCGCGAGACCGTCGAGGGCGACGCCGTGAACGCCCTGCTCGACAACGAGTGGAATGCCTACCTTGAGCGCGAGGGCGATATCCTGGCGGCCAAGGAGGAGCGCAATGCCAAGGCGGCCGGCATGCCGACCAAGAAGCGCGTGCCTCGAATGAGCGAGGAGGAGCTGGCGGCTGATGCCGCGGCCTTTGCGCAGGCGGCCATGCAGGAGGATGCCGAAGCCGCATCCGATGATGCCGGCGATGACTGTGCCGTCAATGCCGGTGCCGACACCGACGCCGACAAATAGCCTTTGTGGCGAAAGCCTCTGCGGGGAAACCTGCGGAGGCTTTTTCTTTTTGTTGATTGGGAACAGACTTAAATGAGCGTTTTCACGCATTTAAGTCTGTTCCCAATCAACATTGCTGCGGCACTGTGCTCGGCTAAAGCGTACAATAGCGCCTATGCGAAAGGGGAACAGATGATCAACGAAACTATGTATGCTCGCGGTGCGGAAAGCTCCATCATCCGTGAGATTTTTAGCTATGGCCTTGAGCGCAAGGTGCAGATCGGTGCGGAAAACGTATTCGATTTTTCGCTGGGCAATCCGAGCGTTCCGGCGCCCGCTGCTGTGGCTGAGTCGATTAAGAAGGCCCTGGAGCTGCCGAGTGACCAGTTGCACGGCTACACCCCCGCTCCGGGCCTGCCGCAATGTCGAGCAGCCGTCGCCGAATCGCTCAACCGCCGCTTTGGCACGAGCTATGAGGGCAAAGACGTCTTTATGACGGTGGGTGCCGCGGCTTCGCTCACCTGCGCGCTCAACGCCGTTACGAATCCGGGCGACGAGGTTATTGTTATCGCCCCGTACTTTCCGGAGTATCGCGTTTGGATTGAGAAGGCCGGCTGTACGTGTGTTGAGGCGCTCGCCGATGAAGATACGTTCCAGCTGAGCGTGGACAACGTGCTCAAGGCGATTACCGATAAGACGGCGGCCGTCATCATCGACTCTCCCAACAATCCGACCGGTGCCGTATATACATGCGACACGTTGACGCGACTGGCCAATGTTCTGCGCGAGGCCAACGCTCAGCGCGATTCCGAGAATCCGATTATGCTCATCTCGGATGAGCCGTACCGCGAGATCGTGTACGGTGCCGAGGTGCCTTGGGTGCCCTCGATCTACGAGCACACCATCGTGTGCTACTCGTATTCCAAGTCGCTGTCGCTGCCTGGTGAGCGCGTGGGTTGGATCTTGGTTCCCAACACCAATCCGCAGGCTGCCCGTCTGATGCCGGCTGTTGCGGGTGCTGCCCGTACGCTGGGCTTCGTGTGCGCGCCGGCGCTCTTTCAGCGCGTAATTATCGACTGCATCGATGAGCCGAGTGACGTTGAGGCCTATGCACGTAACCGCACCGCGCTTACCGACGCACTAGCGGAGTATGGCTACACCTATGTTGAGCCGGATGGCGCGTTCTACCTATGGGTGAAAGCGTTGGAGTCCGATGCGAATGCGTTTTGCGAGCGCGCAAAGAAGTATGAGTTGCTTGCGGTTCCCTCGGACAGCTTTGGTATGCCGGGTTGGTTCCGCCTGGGCTATTGCGTGAGCTACGAAACGATTGTCAATTCGCTACCCGCTTGGAAACAGTTGGCGGACGAGTATCGTTAAAAGTAAAGCGCTCTGCCTACAATGTTTTACGTGAAACGGGGTTTGGTGTTAAGCCGGACCCCGTTGTCATGGACGTTGTGTCTTTGGGATGGAGTGGTTTTACGACTATCGAAGGCTATGCGTACAATGAATATAAGCGACGGCCGTGCCAGATAAGGAGACCTGATGCCCTACCTGCTTTCTTGTGACATTCATACCCATACGATGTTCTCTGCGCATGCATATTCGACCATTGAGGAGAATGTGTACTGGGCGGCAGAGCGTGGTCTGCAGGTGCTCGGATCTGCCGACCATTTGAGCTCTATGGTTACGGCTTGCCCCAATGACCTGCGCAGTTACCAGTTCTTTATCAACCAGGATATCTGGCCGCGCATTTGGAGCGGCGTGCTGGTGCTGCGTGGTGCCGAGGCCGATATCGTTTCGCTGGACGGAAGCCTGTTTGGCGAGGACACTCCTGTCACGCTCGATATCGCCGGCGATTCGTACAGCCGTCAGCATTCACTGTTCGATTTGGTTACGCGTAATTTGGATTATTTGGTTGCAAGCGTGCATAATCCGCAGATTGCTGAGGGCGCGACGCTGGCCCAGACGACCGAGATGTATATCAATGCCCTGGAGCACCCCAAGGTGTTCATGCTGGGCCACACGGGGCGTTCGGGCGTGCCGTTCGATATCGACGAGGTGCTGTTGGCAGCTAAGGCCAAGCACAAGATTATTGAGATCAACAACCATAGTCTTGAACACGGTGTCGACACTGAGCATTGGGCCGTATGCCGCAAGATCGCCGAGCGCTGCGCCGAGCTGGGCGTGGGCATTGGCGTTTCGACCGATGCGCACATTGGCATGGCAATTGGTAAGCTCGATTACGCTCGCAAGATGCTCGACGAGATTCACTTCCCGTTGGATCTGATCGTGACGCGCGATCGCGAGACGCTGCTGCGCGAGATGGCGGCAGCCGGCGTGTGCGATCTGCGCAATGGGATGTAGCGGAGTTTATAAACCAAGCGAAGGGGGCGGCCCAGGCGGGTCGCCCCCTTTCTTGTGCCGGTGGATTAGCGGCGTTCGAGGACCGCTACGGTTTCGGTGTGGTCGGTGTGAGGGAACATGTCGACGGGCGTGATCTTGAGCAGGCGATAGCCTCCGTCGAGGAGCTGATGCAGGTCGCGCTCTTGAGTCACGGGGTTGCAGCTGATATAGGTGATGCGGCGTGGCTTAAGCGCGCAGGCAGCTTCGAGGAACTCGGGGGTAGAGCCGGCGCGCGGCGGATCGATGGAAAGGACATCGACCCGCTCGTTGTTATCGGCGGCATCCAGGATGTAATCGGTGGCATCGTCGGCCATAAACCAAGCGCTGCGGGTGAGGCCGTTGAGCTCGGCATTACGACGTGCGTCGGCAATGCCGGCGTGGTTGCGCTCCACGCCAAGCAGCATAATACCGACGCCCTTGTCCTGGGCGGCTTTGGCTGCGCACAGGCCGATAGTTCCACTACCGCAATAGGCATCCATGAGTACGTCGCCCTGCTGCAGGTCCATGCCGTCAATCGCGAGCTGATAGAGCAGCTCGGTCTGCTGCGGGTTGGTCTGGTAGAACGCGGTGGGGGAGATATCGAACTCGCAGCCGAGCAGCTGGTCGCGCATGCACTCGGCGCCATATACAATGCGGGTTTCCTCGCCGAGGATGGCGTTGCCGGGACGTCCGTTGATGTTTTGGGCGACGGTGACGATGTGCGGATTGAGTGCGGCGACAGCCTCAAAGAACTCCTGCGCATGCGGCAAGTCGCGCTGAGCGGTCACGAGCGTAACCATGACCTGGTCGGTACGCCAACCGCAGCGGACGACGGCATAGCGAAGCAAACCAAGATGCTTGTCCTCATTAAAGGCGGGAATATGCAGCCGCTCAGCTTCGCGTGCGATGCCGTTGAGAATCTGACGGGCACCCGGTGCCTCGACAGGACACTCGGGTACGGCAACGATCTTGTGCGTGCCGCGCTCAAAGAAACCGCAACGGACAGCACCCTCCTTACCGGGAGCAAAGGGAGTGGCGGCCTTATGGCGAAAACCGCGCGGCGCAGGATATTTGCCCGGGTCGCCCAGGGTGACGCCCATACCGCGAATGGGGTCGACGCTAATGCCCTCGCGCTCGCAAAGGGTAGCAAAAAGCTCCTCCATGGCGGCCTGCTTGGCTGCCAACTGCTTCTTATAAGGACGATTGAGCGCCGTACACCCACCGCAAGCTTTCATGATGGAACAAGGAGACTTGGGATCAACGGCCTTGCGCGCAGACGGAACCGGATTCTTATACGGGCGCTTGGAGCGAGTCTGAGATGCTTTGTCTCCGCCTCGACGAGAGTCAGAACGCTTGGTCTTAGCCCTGCTCTTGGCCGATTTGCTTTTTGCAGCTTTAGAAGACTTGGATTTCGTAGAAGATTTCTCCTCCGACCCTTCAGCTGCTTCGATCAAAGCACGACGAGCCTTACGCTCCGCACGAGATTCTGCCATGAATTAACCCCACTAATTTATTAATTTAAAGCTACAAGCATTGTACCGTGCCAAGCCAACAGACGATATGCAAGCGGTTTATTGGTATCAGTGATAGGTACAACGATGATTGCCCGCTGGGCTCCGGGGCGGGGGTTAAGTTTATCGCGAGTTCCGCACGAACAGGAGGCCACTTAATGTGGCCTCCGTCGTGAGCAGGACTGTAGAGCAGGAAACTTAACCCCCGCCCCGGAGCCCAGCGGGCAACCCCTCCCTTGTGCTCTATCACGCTAAAGTGTATGATTCTGAACGTTACATGACTCACTTTATCTAACTAAAGTGCCATCAAGGGGGAATACCATGAACACCGATATGTCTCGTCGTCAGTTTGTTGGTCTAGCCGGCTCGCTCGCCACGGTGCTTGGCCTTGGTCTTGTCGGTTGCGGCGGTGGTGCCGGCAAGGGCTCCGCTGCTGGCTCTGCCGCGGCCAAGGATGTGAAGGGCGCTGCGGAGTCCAAGAAGCTCGTGGTGGGCTTTGATAAGTCCTATCCTCCGTACGGCTTTGTGGGCGACGATGGCGAGTACACCGGCTTTGATCTCGATCTGGCCAAGGCTGTTGCCGATAAGCAGGGCTGGGAGGTCAAATACGAGGCCATCGACTGGGACGCCAAGGATACGCTGCTTAACTCGGGCGCCATCAACTGCATCTGGAACGGCTTTACCATGGAGGGCCGCGAGGACGACTACACGTTCTCCGAGCCGTACATGCTCAACGAGCAGGTGCTGGTGGTAAAGAAGGATGCAGGCATCAAGGGCTGGGACGATCTTGCCGGCAAGACCGTGATTACCCAGACCGATTCCGCTGCGCAGGATGTACTCGAGGGTGACCAGAAGGATCTGGCGGTGACGTTTGCCACGCTCGACACGATCGGCGAGTACAACACGGCCTTTATGCAGCTCGAGAGCGGCGCGGTCGATGCCGTGGCGTGCGATCTTTCGATTGCCCAGTATCAGCTTGCCGCCAAGCCCGATGCCTATACGCAGCTTGATGAGCCGCTGTCCAGCGAGCACTACGCCGTTGGCTTTAAGAAGGGCGACACCAAGTCGGCCGATGCTGTAGCCGAGTCGCTCAAGGCGCTCTACGAGGACGGCACGGTCAAGGACCTCTGCGATAAATATTCAAGCTATGGTCTTTCCTTCGACAACTGGGTGCTCAAATAGCGGCTTTCCCAGGCACCCGATTTTGCCGTTCAAACCGTCGCTTGCGTACATTTAGTACGCGGCGCTCCTCTTTCACGGCAAACTCGGGCACCTGGAAAACCCGCTTTAGCATTGGGTTCGCTGTTCCGTTACTGTGAAAGAGAGCTTGGGTTGTCTATTCAGGTCATGATGCAGATGCTTGGCCAGGGATTCTTGGTCAGTTTGCAGTTGTTCGTGCTGACACTGCTGGGGTCGATTCCGCTGGGAATCCCCGTGGCGTTTATGCGCATGAGCAAAATCGCGCCGCTTCGCTGGATTGCGCGCATCTACATTTCGGTCATGCGCGGCACACCGCTCATGCTGCAGATGTTTGCCATCTACTTTGCCCCGTACTACGTGTTCGGCATTTCGCTCACGCCCGATTCCAAGTGGACGGCGTGCGTCGTGGCGTTCATCATCAACTACGCCGGTTACTTTGCCGAGATCTATCGCTCGGGCCTGCAGTCCATTCCGCGCGGTCAATACGAGGCCGCCGAGGTGCTGGGCTATTCGCGCACGCAGACGTTTCTGTATATCGTGATGCCGCAGGTCGCCAAGCGCATTTTGCCGGCGATGGGCAACGAGATCATCACGCTGGTCAAGGACACGTCGCTGGCGTTTGCCATTGGCGTGGGTGAGATGTTCTCGACGGCCAAGGCGCTGGTCGCCTCGCAGGTGAGCATGGTACCGTTTGCGATCGCGGCACTGATTTACTGGGTCTTTAACTTTGTAGTCGAGATGCTGTTAGGCGCTGCCGAGAAACGACTTGACTATTACCATGACTAGCCTGTCCCGTTGTGCTTTTCAAACACGTGGAGGTTCCTGTGTCCGGAACGGTTATGAATATATCGAACGCGCGTAAGGCGTTTGGCGGCAATGAGGTGCTCAAGGATATCTCACTCGAGGTAAAGCGTGGCGAGGTCGTGGCGATTATCGGACCCTCGGGCGGCGGTAAGTCCACGCTGCTGCGCTGTGCCACGCTGCTCGAGACGCTCGACGGTGGCTCGCTCTCGTTTGGCGACCTTGCCGTCGCGACGGATGCGGGTTCGGGCGCGGTGTACGCAAAGGGCGATGTACCTAAACAGGCGCGTTCGCGTTTTGGTCTGGTGTTCCAGAACTACAATCTGTTCCCGCACTATACCGTGATGAGAAACATCATCGATGCGCCGATTCGCGTGCTTAAGCGTCCGCGCGAGCTGGCGGAAGCTCGTGCGTATGAATTGATTGCTCAGATGGGGCTTGTGGGCAACGAGAATAAGGTTCCGTGTGAGCTTTCGGGCGGTCAGCAGCAGCGCGTGAGTATTGCCCGCGCCCTAGCGCTCGACCCGGAGATCTTGTTCTTTGACGAGCCGACCTCGGCGCTCGATCCCGAGCTAACGGCCGAGGTGCTGCGTGTCATTAAGGACCTCGCTGCGCAGAACATGACGATGGTGATCGTGACCCACGCAATGCAGTTTGCGCGCGATGTTGCCGACCGCGTGGTCTTTATGGATGGCGGTCGTATTGTCGAGGAGGGTCCTGCCGAGCAGGTCATCGACCATCCGCGCGAGCGGCGCACGCGTGAGTTCTTGAGCCGTATCGAGGGATAGGCTCAGGTATTTACTCAACTATTAATTGAGGCGAAGCCGCCACAGGTCTTACGGTCTGTGGCGGCTTTTTGTTTACATCGACGGGATTCAATAATTGCCCCACAAGCTTGTCTCTTCCTCTCGCCGCCTGTATTCATACGTGTGCCGAAAGGTATGCATGGACAGCCGTCCGTGAGGGTAGGGTGGTGGCATAGGACATTTGGAGGGTGAGTCGGCTCGGCTGCCGACCATGCTGCTCCCGGGACGGCACCGACCGCGAACTCTCCCCGTTGGCGTCGCGCATTGCGCGCGGCCCTGCAAGGAGGTCATCATGGGTGCTCCCAAGACCGGTAACGTAAGGAACGTGGTGCTCGTAGGCCAAGGCGGGGTGGGCAAGACTTCACTCGCCGAGGCCATGCTCCACCTTTCCGGCAAGACCGCCCGCCTGGGCGGCCACGACGGCACCAAGCCCACGCTCGACTATGACCCCGAAGAGGTCAAGCGTGCATTTTCCATCTCGACGACCATCGCGCCGATCGACTGGAAGGGCGCGCGCATCAATGTGCTCGATGCCCCGTGCTACCCCGATTTTATCGGCGACGCCTTTGCCGCGATGAGCGTCTGCGAGACGGCTCTGTTTGTGGTCGACGCCGAGGCCGGCCCGCAGCCTACGACGGTTAAGCTCTGGTATGCCGCCGAGGACCTACGCCTGGCACGCGCGGTGTTCGTAAACCGCCTGTCGCGCTCCGAGGCCAGCTTTGCGACCACGATGGACCTGCTGCAGGAGCGCTTTGGCACGCGCCTGGGCGCCGTGACCCTTCCCTGGGGCGAGGGCGAGGACTTTGACGGCATCATCGACCTGGTGCGCATGAAGGCGCGCCACTGCAACGGCGCCGAGGCCGTTGAGTCGGAGATTCCCGAGGAGTATCGTGCCCAGGCCGAGGAAGCCCATGACCATCTGTGCGAGCTGGTGGCCGAGGCTGACGACGAGCTGATGATGAAGTACTTGGAAGGCGAGGAGACGCTGACGCAGGAGGAGCTTGAAGGCCTGCTGTCGAAGGCGATCGCCGAGCGCATCTTTGTGCCGGTCTTTGCGGGCGATTGCATTAAGGAACAGGGCATCAACTCGCTGATGGATGACATCGCGACGTACTTCCCGGCGCCGACCGACTACGGCGAGATGCCGCTTATCGACGGCGATTCGCTCAAGATTTCGAGCGACGATGACCGTCCGGTGGCGTTTGTGTTTAAGACGCTGGCCGATCCGCAGCAGGGCCGCATCAGCTTTATCAAGGTGCTGACGGGCACGCTTGAGCCGGGCCTTGAGCTGGTCAACGCGCGTACCCGCAAGAGCGATCGTCTGGCTCACCTGTATGTGATGTGCGGCCGCGACATGACCGAGGTCGGTCACGCCTATGCTGGCGACATTATCGTGGCGCCCAAGTTGGCGGCAGAGACGGGCGATACGCTCTCGATTACCGGTAAGGTCGAGGCGGCGGCGTTTAAGTTCCCCAACTCGCAGTACCGCATCGCCATTGAGGCCGAGAACCGCGGTGACGAGGAGAAGCTCTATACGTTTATCGAGAAGGCGTGCAAGGCCGATCCGACCATGAGCATCGATCGTGACGAGGAGACGGGCCAGACTATCATCTCCGCCGTGGGTGAGGCACAGGTTTCGGTCCTGCTCAACCGTTTGGAGGATCGCACCAAGGTCGTGGCCAAGAGCGTGCCGATCCGCATTCCGTATCGCGAGACCATCCGCCGCACGGCGAGTGCCCAGGGCCGCCACAAGAAGCAAACTGGCGGTGCCGGTCAGTATGGCGACTGCTGGCTGCGCGTTGAGCCGCTCATCGGGCCCGACGGCACGAGCGATGGCTATGAGTTTGTGGACGAGGTCGTAGGCGGCCGCATTCCGCGCTCGCTGATCCCCGCCGTGGACAAGGGTGTCCAGGAGACCATGAAGGACGGCATCATTGCCGGCTACCCGCTCACGGGCATTCGTGTGGCTGTGTACGACGGCTCGTATCACAGCGTCGACTCCAACGAGATGGCGTTCCGCGCGGCGGCTCGCATCGGCCTGCGCAAGGCATGCGCCGATGCCGACCCGGTGGTGCTGGAGCCCATCGAGGAAATCACGGTGACGATCCCCGAGAGCTACGCCGGCGCCGTGATGGGCGACATCTCGGCCTCGCGCGGTCGCGTGACGGGCATGGAGACCGATGAGCGCGGAGACACCGTGGTTATCGCGCAGGCGCCGCTGGCCGAGCTGACGGATTACTCGACGCGTCTGCGCTCTATCACGCGCGGCACGGGCGACTTTACCATGAAGCCCGCGGGCTATGAGCAGGTGCCCTATGACGTTCAGGCCAAGCTGGTCGAGCGCTATGAGGAGGGCCGCGCCAAGTAGCGCGTGGCGTTGCCTGCAACATGCATGCCGGTGCAAGGGCCGCTCTGGGCAATCCAGGGCGGCCCTTTTTGATCCCTGGGGGACGGAGGAAAACGGATCATTTTAGGTTTTGGGGCAGCTTGGTCGGCCCTAGTCCCCCGAGGCCTGATTGCGGCCGGTGGCGTAGTCGATCTGCACGTGCGGCTGCAGATTGTAGCAATATACGTGGAAGCAGAGGGTCTTGCCGTGGTCCTCGACCGATTGCGCCTCAAGGCGCACGCCGCGGCAGACGAGCTCCTCTTCGTTATACATGGGCGTGACGCGGTAGAGCACATGGTTGCCTGTGTCGTGGATGTAGTCGAGGATCTGCTCTTCAAACGGCAGCATGCCCGTTTCGTTGAGATAGCGCGTGCCGGTGAGCAGATTCTTGCGGTTGGCGTTTTCGCCGCAGAGCGACCAGGCGATAAGGTGGCAGCGGTTGTAGAGGCTCTGACCCGGAATAAAGTCGTAGCGCTGCTGGTGCCACCCGGCGGGATGGATACGCGAGATATCGCCGCGCTTGCCCTGACCGAGCGATTCGGGACCCACGCAGGCGAGTGCCTTGCGGGTGCGGCCCAGGCTATCGAGCTTGGAGAACTTCTTAAAGCAGCCCTCTTCGGTAGCTCGCTCGTATTCGTCGAGCGTGAATGATGGCGTGCCCAACGGGTGCGTGCTGTCGGCGCGAAGGGCAACGTAGGGGTTGCCGGCGTAGTCGGGAATGCTGCTGAGATATACGCCGCGGGCGCGGTCGAGATCGGGGTTTTCGACCTCGTCGATGGGGGTGACGTTTGAAGAGGCATCGTCAGCGGTGTCGGTCGTGGCGGATTCAGAGCCATCGCCGGAGTCCTCGGAGCTCGCTGTTCCCGATTCGAGCCGGGTAACCAGGTCTGCTTCGTCGTCGGTGCGGTTGGGGCTCTCGCTTTGCTTCTCGGCCAGAGCAGCCGCCTGCTCATCGCTTTGCGGCGAGAGCAGCTTGGGCGCTCCGTCGAGCGACCCTGTGAACAGCGCAAACCCCAGCACCACGGCGGTGCCGATGGAAAGTACTTGCTTGTAGGCGGACTTGCGCGACATTGAGGCTCCTGGATGGACGGTTGGGAATCTACCAGTCTAGCAGGAGCCGGCAGGGGCCGCTCTGTCGAACAAATACTCAAGATTTGGGATAGATGCTACTGATTCATTTGCCTCATATGGAGCTGCAGCGGTTGTGAATGCGGGGCTATTCGGCGTTTCCCCAGATAAAACCTGCCAAAATAAACCTGTCCCTTTTTGGTAGGTTGTGGGAGCTCGGGTTTGCTTGTCTCGCGTGACGTTGCGTGGAATAATCGAGGCGAACCATCTTAACTGGAATTCATTGCGCTTGCCCTTCGGCTGCGCCTATTTTCGGAGGCATCATGAGGGTCGTTAAGCGCATTAATCACAATGCCGCCTTGCTTGTCAACGATAAGGGAACCGAGCTTGTGGCGCTGGGGAAAGGCATTGGTTTCCCTGACGGCCCCGATGAGGTTTCGCTTGCGCAGATTGAGCGCACGTTTTACAACGTTGATGCACGCTACCTGCCACTTCTTAACGAGATCGATCCCAAGGTAATGGAATTTAGTGCGCAGATTGCCGATGTCGCGCGCACCAACATTTCGCGTGAGCTGTCGGCGAACCTCCCTTTTACGCTTGCCGACCATATCAGTTTTGCCATCAAGCGCTGCCGTGAGCACATGTATGTTCAGATGCCGCTTTCTTGTGACGTTCAGCAGCAATATCCCATTGAATTTAAGATTGCGGCGCTTGCCCATGCTGGCATAGAGCGCGAATTCGGTTTATCTATGCCACGCGGGGAGAGGGCAGGCATCGCGCTCTGCATCGTTAACAGCGTTATGGCAAGTTCTAGTAAGGCAAAGTCAAACGACGTCCGCCGCGAGGAACGTCTGATCGAAAAGCTCGTAGCGATTATCGAGAAAGATCTTGCTATCGCCGTTGACCGCGATGCTTTTGACTACGCACGCTATGACACTCATGTACGCTACTTGTTAGAGCGCGTCCGCACCGGGGAGCCGCTTAATACCGATAATGCGGCGCTCTATCGTCCTCTCTGTGAAGAGCATCCGGCTATAGCGGCTTGTGTTGCCAAAATGGCAGAACTTATCGAGGAAACGTATCATGCCTCCATCGTGCCCGAGGAGAAGGTGTATCTCATGCTCCATGTCAATCGGGTCTATGCCGGCAACGTGACGGGCGAGGTGTCAGCCGACAAATAGGCGCTTTCTATACCGTTCAGGGAAGAAAGCCTACCGCTCGCAGACTTTTGGGCACCATGAGGCCGCCGTTCACATGGCAGAGCTGATAACCTTGGCGCGACATAAGGTGTTATTCGAGAGCTGAGCTTCCGAAGCGTGACGTAAAGACAGAGCGACCTGTCGATGTCTCGTTTTGGAGCTCTTTGTCTTTACGCCGTTTCCCTCAACAATCGAATACTTCTGTGCGGACGACGGGCCACCGTCCGCTTTGTCTCCTCGCGCGCGCAGCGAGGAAGGAACCGGATCGTTCGAAAGGGAAGATGATATGGCTGACAATAAGAAGATCGCAGCCGATGTGCTCGAGGCGTTGGGTGGCAAAGACAACATCACCTTTGCAGCCCACTGCATGACGCGTCTGCGTTTTAACCTTAAGGATATGGAATTGCCTGACATTAACGCTGTTAAAAAAATTAACGGCGTCATCGGCGCTCAAATATCTGGCGGGCAGTTCCAGGTGATTATTGGGCAAAACGTGCCTAAGGTGTATGACGAGCTCATCAAGATGAGCGGCTTGGCCAAGCAGGAGAGTATCGACGAGAACCTCGATGCAAGTGGAGTCAAAACACCGCTTACCCCGACAGCCGTTGGCAATGCGATTCTTAACTACCTCTCGGGCTCCATGGTTCCGATGATTCCATTGCTGCTCGCTTCGGGCATGTTCAAAACCGTTGCCGTCGTACTCGGGCCAACGATGCTCAATCTCATTGCGGATACGAGCGATCTATATGTCCTGCTCAATATGCTCTACAACGTGACGTTCTACTTTATACCAGTCTTCTTGGGCTTTTCGGCCGCCAAGAACATTGGCGCCACGCCTATGTACGGTGCTTTTATGGGCGGTGTGCTTATCGAACCGACGTTTATGCAAATGGCAGCCGAGGGAAAAGCCTTTAGCGTTTACGGCATCCCCTGCGTGCCTGAAAACTATGCACAGACGGTCATTCCCGTCCTGCTCACAGTGGCCTTGATGTCCGTCTTCGAAAAGTTCCTGCGCAAGCATATGCCTGATTCGCTTACTACGGTGTTTACGCCGCTTTGCACGCTTGCTCTGACTGTCCCCTTTGCGCTTTGCCTGCTTGCCCCTCTTGGCTCTTTGTGCGGCAACGGTCTGGCTGCAATCTTTGGGTTCCTCGGCGCCGAGGGAGGCATCGCGGCGATTATTGGTGGCGGCTTGCTTGCGGCAATTTGGTTGCCCATGGTCATTACGGGCATGCATGTCGCGGTCATTATGATTGCCATTGCAAACTTCATGTCGACGGGCTCTGACAGCTTTATTATGGTCGCTACTACGGTTTCGCTGTGGGCTGCCTATGGAGCGGAGATTGCGACATGGCTCAAACTCCGCAACAAGGAGGAAAAGAGCCAATGTGCCGGCTATCTTGTCGCCCAGCTCATTGGAGGCGTCGGCGAGCCGTTCATCTATGGCATGCTGTTCCGCTATCGTAAGCTGTTCGTTGCCTGCATGGCGGGTTCATTTGTCGCCGGTGCCGGGGCGATCGCTTTGCATGTGAATGCCTATCTTGCTGGTGCTGCTTCAAACGTGCTTAATATTATGACGTTTGTCGGCGGTGGCAACGAGAACCTGGTCTGTGCCGCTATCGCTTCGGCAGCTGGCTTTATCGTAAGCTTTGCCGTTGCCTGGTTCTTTGGCTTTAGCGAGGATGAGCTGGAGAACGGTCCGATTTCCGAGCGCTAGAAAAGCGGTCGCATATAGGTGGTTCAGCTCAAAAAATGCCGCCTATAGATGATTCCGCAGGGCGGTATGTTTGCTGCCGCCCTGCATATTATGTCGAAGGGGTTGTTACATATGCTTATCAGTGAGGCTATTCAAGCTATCCAGGACTATTGCGGCGGCATCGATGCTTTTACCGGTAAGCCCATCGAGCTTGCGACGACGCGCGATCGGGTGCTTTACGGCAACGTCGATCAGCAATGTACCGGAATCGTTACATGCATTTGGGCTACGGCGGAGGTAATTAGCCGTGCCAAGGAGCTTGGCGCCAACCTGATTGTTCCGCACGAGGCGCTGTTCTGGAACCACGGAGACAGCCGTGAAGTGGTCGCGGGGAACGAGACCTTTGAGGCAAAGTGCGCCTTGCTTGACGATTGGGGTGGAGCGGTTTGGCGTTGCCATGACTATATCCACTCGGGCGTTCCGCTCGCCTCGGACGGTTCGATGGTCGACGGCATCTTTTACGGATTTGCGGCCAAGATGGACTGGCTTGGCTCCGCGGTAGACAAGTCATTCATGAGGTACCGCATTGAGCCAACGCCGGCCCGCGATCTTGCGCAGGCGCTCGTACACAAGCTTGGATTAAATGGAACGCGCTTGATCGGCGACGGTGACGCGCTCGTTCGCAATGTCGAGATTCCCATGCACATTATGGGACGAGATAACGACGAGATTGCCCATATCGACTCTGATGACATCGATTGCATTTTGGCCATGGAGTTTATCGACTTTACGGTGAGTGAGTACATCCGCGACGCCGCAATGCTCGGTCAGGGGAAATGCGCCATCCATATGGGTCACTTTAACGGCGAAGAGCCGGGTATGGAGTGCATGGCGGCATGGTTGCCCGCTGCGCTTGGGGCTGCCGGCGGTGAGTTGCCGGTCACTTTTGTGCCCATGGGAGATACGTATCAATACGTGCTGGCATAAATAGAACAGGGCCGCGACGTTTTATAGTGCCGTGGCCCTGTTTGCGTTTCCCCAGATAAAACCTGCCAAAATAAACCTGTCCCTTTTTGGCAGGTCTGCGGGTCAATGCTCGCCAAACGAAGTTGCGGTGGAATAGTTCCTGTTTGTGCCCGATTGGCCGCAAAACAGGAACTATTCCACCGCAACTCATCGGGATGCGCTATTGGTTCATGTTGCCGTGGATGTAGGGGGTGACCTCGGGGGAGATATGACCGCAGCCCAGCTCGCGCAGGGCCGATTCGATGGCGGCGGGCAGCGGGGTCTTGCCCTCGGCATCGACGGCGGTGCCGCCGAGCGCGGCGATCTTGGCGACATCTGCGGGAGCGGCCTCGATATGCATGCAGCCGCCGACCAGGCGTGCACGGACCTGTGCCAGATCAAGATCGTGCAGGTAATCCTCGCAGGCGCGGATTAAATCGACCTTCTCGCGCGTAAGCTCCTCGCCCGTGGGGACGCGGGTGGCAAGACATGCTCCCGCCGGCAGGTTCCAAACGGGATAGCCCCATGCGCGCAGCAGCTCGCGCTCTTCGTTCTTGGTAAAGCCGACCTCCATAAGGGGTGAGCGTACACCGAGCTCTTCTGCCGCACGCATGCCGGGGCGGTAGTCACCGCGATCGCTTGCATTGCTGCCATCGATGACGGTGGGAAAGCCTAGCGACTTGGCGTGGTTGACGATAGCGGTAAAGCCGGCGCGCTTGCAGTGGTAGCAGCGGTCGGCATCGTTGCAGGCTACCTGGGGGAGCTGCAGCTGATCGACCGAAAGATTGAGCACGGGGAGCATAAAATGCGGACCCTCATCGGTTTGTCCGTCAACGGACCGCTCAAACGAAGCCTGCTCGGCTGTGCCGATGAGCGGCGTGGTGAGATGGACGAGGAGGGTATTGGTAGGCATGATGCGGGCGCATACGGCGGCCAAAAAGCTGCTGTCAACGCCGCCGGAAAACCCGATAGCCACGCGCCCGTATGCCAAAAGCAGCTGTTCGAGCGCCGATAGCTTGTCTTGAAGCTCCTCTGCGGGTGCCGTGGTGTCTAAAATCATGAAACGATCCTTATCGTTGAGTACTCGATCGAAAACTATAATCCTAATGCGTTACTTGCCATAAGACTTCTATCTATGTAACGAAAGTGCAATATGGTATATACGTTATATACAAGTTGCCAAATGCGGTAGAGTTGCGGCAATGCGACAGCGAGAGTCGATGGGGGACCGATATGATCAAGGCTGTTATTTTTGACATGGACGGAACGCTGGTCGACACCGAGCGTCTGGGCATCAAGGCATGGAAAGCGCCCGCCGCTGAGCTGGGTGTCGCGATTGATGACACGCTGATTCATCAATTTATCGGTCGCACGCTGCCCGATGTCATGGACATCCTTGAGGCGCATTGCGGCAGCAGAGAAACCGCTGAGGCGATCTATCATCGCCACAAGGAGATTCGCGACGAGATGGTCAAGACCGATCTGGAGCTTAAGGCCGGCGCCGCCGAGTGCATAGACGAGCTGCTGGCTGCGGGCTATCACGTGGGCCTTGCAACGTCATCGCGCCATGTCACGGCCGAGCGCAACCTTAAGATGGTCGGTCTCTTTGACAAGTTTGAAACGGTGACCTGCGGCGAGGACGTCGTGCACGGCAAGCCCGACCCCGAGATGTATCTGCTCGCCTGCGAGCGCGCGGGCTTTGCCCCCGAGGAGTGCGCCGTGGTCGAGGACTCTCGCAACGGCTGCGTCTCGGGCATCACGGCCGGCTGCCACGTCTTTGCCGTTCCCGACATCGTGCCGCTGCCGCAGGACGTGGTGGATGGCTGCGAGGTCGTGCTCGATACGCTGTTCGACCTGACGGCGGCGGTCAAGGCTGTGCTCTAGACAATTGCGGTGTTGAAACGAGCAATTACCCACGTTTGCGCTTAAGCAAAAGGGGCCCGGCAATGGTCGGGCCCCTTTTGCTTAAGCGGCGACTTGGCATACTTGCGCGCGTGCTATAGATACGCGCCCAGGTTGATGGCGGTGGCTTCGACGTGGTTGCTTGCCTGGGTGCTGGCGCGTTCCAGCAGGAACGGCCGCACGAGTTCTTGGCGGTTGATGTCCTCGATGGCTGTGACCGCGGTGACGGTGCGCGCTGCAGAGCCGATGCGGACGTGCTTGGTCTTTGCCGGCGCCTTGTTCTCGATTTGCTCCATGAGCAATTGAACACCCTTGCGGCCAATTTCGTAGCCCGGTGGCGCCACGGTGGTAAGGGGGACCGACCCGCTCCAGGCAAGTGGATTGCCGTCGCAGCCGGCCACGCGGACCTGCTCGGGGACGGAGATGCCTTTGTCTATCAGCGCCGAGATAACGCCCGACGCCAGTACGTCGGTCAGGCCGATGACAAAATCGGGGCGCTCGTCGCCGGAGCGCTCGGCAATCTGGGCGCCGATGCTGTAGCCGTCGGCAGCGGTATTCCATTCGCCGGCGTCGATGACTTCGATCTTGATATCGGGGTGCAGGGCAAGGGCCTTGTGGATGCCAAGTACGCGCAGGGTGAACTGCATAAATGCCGCTCTGCCCACAACGGTGATATGGCGTGCGCCACGGGCAACGGCGAGCTCGGCGATAATGCGCCCCTGCGCCTCGTTGTCGGCGGCCACGTAGTAACCGGGTTCGGAACAGTGGATGTCCAGATGGACGATCGGCACGGGCATCTTGGTCATAGCGGGGTGCCAGTCGGGGGACGCCATGGGCTGAACCATGACGCCGGACATCTGCGTGCCCATAAAGTAGCGCAGGTAATGGTCCTGGAGAATGTCGTCGTTGTCGGCGTTGGCGATGAGCAAGTCATAGCCGTGCTTGCGTGCCTCGTTGTGGGCACCGCTGGCGATTTGGAGCGAAAAGCCGTGATCGAGACGGGGGAGCACCAGGCCAAAGGACTTGGTGGCGCCGCCCGCGAGCTGACGGGCGCTTTGGTTGGGCAGGTAGCCAAGGCGATTGATGGTCTCGTTGATGAGCTTGAGGGTCTCGGGGCGCAGCTTTTCGGGGTGGTTGAGCGCGTTGGAAACCGTGCCCAACGAAACCCCGGCCTCGCGCGCGACGTCGCTGATTTTTACCTTTGCCATAGCGGCCCCTTTGATGCGTTTCAAGTACAAGCCAGATTGTAGCATCCCAAACCTTCCAAAAAGGGACAGGTTTATTTTGGCAGGTTTTATCTGGGGAAACGCTGTTGCCAGCGCGACCACCACGAAGGGGGCAGGTACCTTTGTGGTGGTTTGGACCGGCTGGACGTGTGTGCATCGAGTGGTATCTAAGTTGAGATACCACTTCTGGTATATCAGCTTGCGTTTGCGTGAGTACAATACTCGAACGTTATGCGTCTCAGCGCCCCCTGTGCGTGGACGTTTTGCAGTCAAGCGGACGAAGGGATTTATCCTATGTGCGGAATTGTCGGCTACACCGGCTCTGATATTGCAAAGAACATCCTGGTCACGGGTCTTAAGCGTATGGAGTATCGCGGCTATGACTCCTCGGGCGTCGCGCTCGAGGTGGGTGAGGGCGCCGCGGCGCACCTCGACGTCATCCGCCGCGTGGGCAAGGTCGCGGGCCTGGAGAGCGAGCTTTCCAACATTGACAGTGACGCTACCTGCGGTATCGGCCACACCCGTTGGGCTACCCACGGCAAGCCCTCCGTCGTTAACGCTCATCCCCACACCAGCTGCGACGGTCGTATCGCCATCGTCCACAACGGCATCATCGAGAACTTCGCCGAGCTGCGCGAAGAGCTGGAGGGTCGCGGCCACCACTTTAAGAGCGAGACCGATACCGAGGTCTTCGCGCATCTGATCGAAGAGGCTTATGCCGAGACGCACGACCTGATGGCCTCCGTGCGCGAGGCTTGCACCCACGTGGTCGGTGCCTATGGTCTGGCCGCCGTGTGCGCTGACGAGCCCGGCGTGATCGCCGTGGCCCGCAAGGATTCCCCGATCGTAGTCGGCGTGGGCGAAACCGGCTCCTATGTTGCTTCCGATGTCATCGCGCTCATCGACGCCACCCGCGATGTCGTGGTGCTCGAGGACGGTCAGTTTGCCAAGCTCACGCCCGCAGGCGTCGAGTACACCGACGAGGCCGGCAACGTTATCGAGCCCAAGGTCACCCACATCGACTGGGACCTGGACATGGCCGAAAAGGGTGGCTACCCCGACTTTATGCTCAAGGAGATCCATGAGCAGCCGCGCGTCGTGCGCGACACGCTGGTGGGCCGTATGACCCCCGCCGGCGAGCTCGATATCGACGAGCTGGGCCTGTCCCTCGAGGAACTCAACGACATCGACCGCGTCTACGTGATCGCTTGCGGCACTAGCTATCACGCTGGCCTCATCGCCAAGAACCTTATTGAGGGCTGGGCTCGCATCCCCACCGAGGTCGAGGCGGCCAGCGAGTTCCGCTATCGCAATCCCATCATCACGCCGACGACGCTTGTCGTGGCTGTGTCCCAGTCGGGCGAGACGGCCGACACCCTTGCCGCCATTCGCGACGCGCGCATCAAGGGTGCCAAGGTCTTCGGCATCACCAACGTGGTGGGCAGCCCGGTGGCGCGTGAGAGTGACGGCGTCATCTACACCAAGGCCAACAAGGAGATCGCGGTCGCCTCGACCAAGAGCTTTATCGGTCAGGTCGTGAGCCTTACGCTGCTGGCTCTGCTGCTGGCGCAGGTTAAGTACCGTCTGACCACCAAGCAGGCGCGCATGCTGTTCCGCGAGCTTTCCGATACGGCCGAGCAGATCCAGTGGATTTTGGATACCCAGACCGAGGCCGTTCATGAGGCCGCCCTGCTGTGCAAGGACGCGCAGTCGGCGCTGTTCGTGGGCCGCGGCATGGGTGCCGCTATTTCCTACGAGGGCGCGCTCAAGCTCAAGGAGGTCAGCTACCTGCACGCCGAGGCCTACGCCGCCGGCGAGATGAAGCACGGCCCCATTGCCCTGATCGACCCGGGCTTCCCTGTCATCGCTGTGGCCACCAAGAGTGCCACCTACGACAAGACCGTGTCGAACCTTATGGAGTGCAAGGCACGCGGTGCCAAGGTCATCGTCGTTGCCACCGAGGGCGACGAGGAAATCAACAAGATCGCCGACTGCATCATCCGCGTGCCGGCAGTGCGCGACGTGTTCAGCCCCATCACGGCGAGCGTCCCGCTGCAGCTGCTCGCCCGCGAGGTCGCCATCCTGCGCGGCTGCGACGTCGACCAGCCCCGTAACCTGGCCAAGAGCGTCACGGTAGAGTAGTTGGTTCCGCCGTTCTAGCAGCTAAGGCCCGGCTCCGCATCTGAACTGCCTCCCATTTCTTGGACATGAGAAATGGGAGGCTTTCTTTATGCGCGTTGATTTGAGGGTGAAGCATGATGTCGAGGCCAGGAAGGCGGCCATAGGGCTCTTCGAGCTCGGGCACGGGTATAAATCTGCCGCGATCGCCCTTTCGCTTCCCGCGGAAGCCGTGAGAAGATGGCAGGAGATATACCGCGCGTTCGGGAGCGAGGTGCTGCTGCGCATGGACGGAAAGCAGGGCAGGTACACATACGAGCAGAAGGTCGCCGCCGCCTCCGCCGTCGTCGACGGCGGCATGACGAAGACCGAGGCGATGGCGGCGTTCGGCATAATGTCGATGTCGCCGCTCAAGAAGTGGTGCGCGCTATACCGCCGGGGCGGCGCGGAGGCCCTGCGCCCGAGGCCCAAGGGCCGGCCGAGCGGTTCCAGGGCGAGGCCGCGGACCCGCGAGGAGGAGCTCGAGGAGCGGTGCCGTGGACTCGAGGCCGAGGTGGCCTACCTAAAAAAATTACGCGCCCTGGTCGAGAGGGACGGGCTCTGACCAGGGCGAAGGCCGAAGCGCTCGCGGCCCTGCGCGCCGAGGGGCACGCGCTCGGGCACCTGCTCGCATGCGCCGAGCTCAAGCGGTCGACCTACTACTACGCCCTCGCGCACCCGCCGAGGCCCACGCGCGCCGAGCTCCGGGAGGCGGCCGCCGAGATCTTCTCGCGCACCGCCAACGGCTGCGGGCACCGGCAGATAGCGATGTGCCTCAGGGCGGAAGAGGGGGCCGTGATAGCCGACAAGACCGTGCTCAAGATGATGCGCGAGATGGGGATCCGCTGCGGGATCAGACGCGAGACGGCCTACCACAGGTACAACTCGTACAGGGGCGTCGTCGGCAGGACGTTCGAGAACGTGATCGCGAGGGATTTCGACGCCGGGGCCCCGTGGCGGAAGCTGGGGACGGACGTCACCGAGTTCAAGGTGGCCGGCGGCAAGGCCTACTGGGCCCCGACGCTGGACTTCTGCACCAAGGAGATCGTGGCGAGCGACATATCGACCACGCCCGACATGGCCCAGCAGGCGAGGATGCTCGACGAGCTGCTGCCCAAGATCCCCGAGGGCGCCGCCCCGACCATGCACTCGGACCGGGGCTGGCAGTACCAGCACGCCTCGTACACATCCAGGCTCGAGGCCGCCGGCATCGTCCAGAGCATGTCCAGGAAGGCGAACTGCATCGACAATGCCGCCACCGAGCAGCTCTTCGGCCACGTCAAGGACGAGTTCTACAGGGGCCGCGAGTGGAAGACGTTCGAGGATTTCAAACGCGACCTGGAGGAATACATAGTCCACTGGAACACGAGCCGGAGGCAGGTAAGATTGAAGGGCCTGACCCCGGAGGAGTACCGGAATCAGGCCCTCGCGGCCTAGTCGCTATTTAGGGCGTCCAAGATTTGGGGCGCAGTTCAATCAAGACGGAGCCGGGCCTTTTCTGCATTTGCCCGGATAAAACCTGCCAAAATAAACCTGTCCCTTTTTGGCAGGTTAGCGGAGCTTGCTGGTCTCGAAGTACTCGGGGAACTGGTCCAGAACCTCGGTTTGGTTGCGGAACATCATGTGCAGGTGCTTGCTGACCAAAAAGCTCGCTTCGATGGGGTCGCGACCGGCGATAGCGCGGCGAATCTGCTTGTGCTCGTTCACGATGTCCTGATTGTCGAGAACCTGCGTGGCGGCGCGCAGCCAGCGGAAGCGCTCCAGGTCGGCATTGGTCTCTTCGAGCCACGACCACACGGTGCTGCGACATGCGATGCTAAAAATCATGTGATGCATGAGGTTGTCGCTCAAAAAGAAGCCGATGCGATCCTCTTCGGCCATGGCCTTTTCCTGCAGCGCGATGGCGCGGTCGAGCTGCTCGATGCCAGCCGACGTGGCGCGCGCGCAGCACTCCACGATCACCTGCTTTTCCAGATGCTCGCGGATGTAACAGGCACTCTCGGCAAGGGTGAGGTTGATGGGCGAGACATAGGTGCCGCTCTGGGGCACGGTGCGCACCAGGCCTTCCTGCGCCAAGCGAACCAAAGCCTCGCGCACGGGCGTGCGACCCATATCCAGGTCGTCGCAAAGTTGCTTGACGCCCAGCTTTTCGCCCGGCTTGTAGTCCAGGTAGACGATTTTGCGTCGAATGGTGTGATAGGACTGGTCCTGTAGGCTCGTTTCCTGCTCGCCGACGTGCATCGATTCTTCCATAGCGCCTCGCAACTGTTCTATCAAACTCATATGTCAGTTGTTAATTATGCCGCGAATCAGCTCTCCGCGGTGGGTAATTCGGCTGTTGCCTGAGAACTATTGCGGCATCTTAGTCTGTGTTTGCGCAAGGCTGCGCTCAATGTTGCCGTATCATAAGCCGTCGCAAAAGTGAAATAGAAAGAAGGAATCCCATATGCAACTGGCAAACATCGTACGCGAGCGCTGGAAAGGCGTCTTGTTCTGCCTGATCATCGCCATTCCCGCGACGTTGCTCGGCAAACAGATTGAGGTGGTCGGCGGTCCGGTATTCGCCATCCTCTTTGGCATGGTCCTGGCGCTCGTCTTTCCCAAGAATCGTCGCGAACAGCTCGCCGCCGGCGTTACCTATACGTCCAAAAAAGTCTTGCAGTACGCGGTTATCCTGCTTGGCTTTGGCATGAACCTCTCCCAGATTCTGTCCAAGGGCGCCCAGTCGTTGCCGATTATCGTGGCGACGATCTCGACCTCGCTTGTCATCGCCTTTGTGCTCTGCCGCGTCATGAACGTGCCGGGTAAGATCGCGACGCTTGTGGGTGTGGGTTCGTCGATTTGCGGCGGTTCTGCCATCGCCGCGACCGCACCCGTCATCGATGCCGACGATCGCGAGATTGCCCAGGCTATTTCGGTCATCTTCCTGTTTAACGTTATCGCGGCGCTCGTGTTTCCGACGCTCGGCGGCATGCTCGGGCTGACCAACGAGGGCTTTGGCCTGTTTGCCGGTACCGCCATCAACGACACCTCGTCCGTAACGGCTGCGGCGAGCGCCTGGGACAGCATGCACCCCGGCGCCAATGTGCTCGAGAGCGCCACAGTGGTCAAGCTCACCAGGACGCTGGCCATCATTCCCATCACGCTGGCGCTTGCTTGCTGGCAGATGCATCTGGCGCGCAAGGCCGGCGGCGACGCCAAAAGCACGTTCTCCCTCAAACGCGCGTTTCCCATGTTTGTGCTGTTCTTTGTGCTGGCGAGCGTGATCACTACGGTGTTTCAGCTTCCCGCGTCCTTTACGGCGCCCATCAAGGAGCTGTCGAAGTTCTTTATTGTGATGGCCATGGCGGCTATTGGTTTTAATACCGATATCGTCGAGCTGGTCAAAAAGGGCGGCAAGCCCATCGCATTGGGCTTTTGCTGCTGGATTGGCATCGCGTGCATGAGTTTGGGAATGCAACACGTACTGGGAATCTGGTAGAGAAGTAGCTTGTTTGCGTGCTGCGTGCCGGTGAGCGCAAGCCTGCGGTGGAGCGATAGGAGCTCTTGCGGGTATGGCTTGTCCGCAGGTTTATAAGTCCCGAAGAGCTCTTATCGCCCCGCCAGGATGGCGATGCGGGGCAACATCTATACTCGCAGGACGGCGCTTTCTGCCCTATAGTGTTTGGTGAGCAATATCGTTCAATTTTGAAACACTCGGTCGTATGACCGTCGGCGGTTGCACATCGCCGCGGACAGGGGCAAATCATGGATAGCGATGCCAAGCTGAATATCTTGACTGGGGCCCTGGCTGCTGCCGGGGCCTCGGCATTGGCAATCGATGCGCGTGGGGACGTCGCGATCTCGACCGTGAATGACGCGGCGCTTGAGCGGGATGTGGCGGCTTTTGTCGCCGAGCGCCTCGACCGTATAGGAGACGGCGCGCGTCTGGTTATGGGGCGTGCGGGTACGCGCCTGAGCCTGACCGTTCGCCCCACCGACAAAGAGGGCGGGGGACTTTGGGTCGTCGTGGTCCGCGAGGTGCGCGGTGCCGCGGCGCATGCGGGCATCGAGTGGCTCAACGCCGACGAAGTTGAGGCCCGCTATGAATCGAGCGCGTACGGCATCGTTGAGGGTGCCGCTGCGGTAGCTGCACCGGTTTCCGAGAGCTATGCGCGCGGCGTGCCCCTTATGCTCGAGGGCGAGCTGGGCGCGGGCCAGATCGAGATCGCCAAGCGCCTCTATCTGGACGGTCCTTTTGCCGATCAGCCCTTTGTTTCCGTCGCGCTCGATGAACTCACCGATCGCGGTTGGCGCCATGTGCTCAAAAGCTCCGAATCGCCGCTGTTCCAAACGGGGCTGACACTTTGCATTGAGGGCTGGAATGCGGTTGGTCCCCAGCGCCTTCGCGAGCTCGTTTCCACGATGGCCGACACCGCGTTGGCGACGCGCTGTCATGTGGTGCTGACGGCGAATGACATGCCGGGCGGCAGCGAAAGTGATCAAGCCGCCTTTGTGACCGAGCGCTTCGCCTGTGCGGTGAGCGTGGCGCCGGCAATCGCCGAGCAGGGAGCCGCGTCGACGAAGGTCGCGCGCTATTTGGAATATCTCGCTGATGCATTTGGGACGGCAGCGCCCACGCTGTCTGCCACGGCGACGAAGACGCTCGATGCTTACCGCTGGCCGCGCAATTATCTGCAGCTCCGCGAGGTCTCGGAACGACTGTATATATTGGTGGGGGCGGGCACGGTGGACCGCGCTGTGGCGGAGGAAGTGCTCGCCCAAGAGGACGTGATTAAGACCGCAACCTTTGGCGCCCCGACACTCGAAAGCGACCTGTATATTCTGCGACCGCTGGCCGATACCGAGCGAGATATCGCGCATCTGGTTGTAGACCATCTCCACGGTAACCGAACCCGTGCGGCGGAGGTGCTGGGCATAAGCCGTACAACGCTGTGGCGCTTGCTGAAGGACGATGACCGTTGAGCGAGGCGCCCGTGACCGCGCGCGACGCGTGTGCTACAGTCCAAAGCGTTATTGTTTCGATTTGGTTACGGCGTGCGAGGGCATATGGCTGAGACTTCAAAACCGAGCCGCAGAAGGCGGAGCGCCGCGCCGGTTAACCGACGCACGACATCGGTGACGTGGGGCAAACACGCCTCGGGGTTTGATGGCTCGTTCAAGCGCACTAAATACGGCTATCCTTCGGCAAGCGCCCGCTTGGCAATGCAGGCAGAGTCCTCGCTGTTGGGCCGCAAACGCGTGGTGGGCTCAAAGCTCAAGCACGACGGAACGCTTGGTTACATCAGCCGCGGGGCGGCTCGCCGCAGCGGGCTCAATCCTGCTGGTTGGCATCGTTATGTTCCGATCGTGGCCGCCGTTGCAGTGATCGTCATCGCGCTCGCTGCGCTCGGATATGCCGGCGGTGGCGCCAACTTGGACGCAATGTTTAAATCGCCCGAGCTCGCGCATGCGGGCACAGAAGTTGTCGAGGGCGCACAGACCCAGACGGGCGTTGCGCCCCAGCGCGGTATCGTTGCGGCGGCCTCCACCATCGCCGATGCGCAAAAGGACGAGGACGAACAAGGCGATGGCGCCGAAACGGCCCAGACGAACGAAACGACGACAACGGCGACGTCAATATAAGTTGCGAGTGGGGCAGCAAATTTGGGACGGGGCTTTTTTAGCTGCCCAAGACAGTGGCTCATTCGATGTCAGTCGCCAAAAGCGAGCGAGCCGCATTTGCGCCAAGGTGACGTGAAATGAGAGGGCGCTGACCTTCTGGTCGTGCCCTCGAAATTGAACGTCAGATTGGCGTGAATGCGGCCCGCGCAGCGTCAACGAGCCCGCCGTTCGGTAGAACGGCGGAACTAATTACCTTACGTAGATGATGTTGTCGCGGCGCGGCTTTGCCTCGGGTAGCGTGTCCTCGGCGTAGCCAAGAATGCAGTTACCGACACCGCGCAGACTGCCGTCGGCGGGCAGGCCCCAGCTGGCCAGCAGCTTCAGGCCCTCGGGCGAGTCAAAGACCTCATGCGCGCGGTGAATCCAGCACGAATCGACACCCAGCGCATAAGCGGCGTTGAGCAAGTTGCCCATGGCGAGCGAGCCGTCTTCCAGATGTGTGGGCACGCTGCGGTCAACCAGCACCACCACAACGGTCTTGGCGCCATAGAAGGGGTCGCTGTTGCTGCCCATGACTTGCGCGTTGAGCTGCGAGAGACGCTCGACGGTCGCGGGGTCGGTGACGGCGACAAACGTCACCGGCTGGCGGCCCATGCCGCTCGGTGCATATTGGCCGGCTTCGATAATACGTGCAAGCTTTTCGGCCTCGACGGGACGATCGCTGTAGTTGCGGCAGCTGCGGCGGTGAATGAGTGCTTCGATAGTCTCCATGGTGTCTCCTTGCGGTGGCGTTGCAGATGCCCCGTTCATACCCGTCGGGCTCAAACGATAGACGGTCAATTGCCCGGCCAAAAGGATAGATTCCAATTGGGAAAGTAGGTTTGCATAAAAGTACCTTCAGAATGTGACAAACAAATGGGATGGTTAAACGTTTTATCCCGTCTACCCTGCGGTTTTTTACCACTTGCCTAAATGACGAACGCATAACCTCTGATAAAGGTTTTACTAAAGGAGTACCAACGTTTATCAACGCGCCGTGGTGGCGCCGGGCCAGGAGGTAACATCATGTTCCAGGCTGGAGATGTCGTCGAGACCGACTTCGAAGGATTTCTGAAGCTGCTGCGTTCCAAGACGCGCGCTTTCGTGTCGATCAACGATCACGAGTACTACATCACGCACACCGATGGCTATTGGCGTGTTCAGGATTGCGAGGCCCTCAACGACAAGGGCCACTTTGCTGACTGCTCCGAGCTGGTCAACACGGTCTGCGAGGTCGTCGAGCTGCCGTGGATTGCCGGCAAGAGCCTGCATGACAGCTTCTCGGGCGCTACGGTCTATGAGGCCGTCGCCGCCTAACAGGCAATAAAACCCGATTTTCACGTGACCGCTGGCGCCGCCCCCGCGCCGGCGGTCTTTTTCTGCCGATAGGCCATAAAAGTGCACGTATTTGCGGAGAGCCTGTTGACGATAGTCAAAACTCGGACTAATCTAGAGACACAAAATTGGTCAAAAATCGGACAATTGAATGGTGGGATAGATGGATAGTGCGGTTACGCTGGCCGACTTCGACCGGTTGCTCAATGGACTCGACCATATCTATTCGGAGTTCTCGCGCGCCTGCGGCCTTTCGGACTGCGCTTACTGGATGCTCGTCGATACCAGCACGGCGGGCGGCAGTATTGCCGTAAGTCGTCTGACAAGCGAATGGTTCTACAGCAAGCAGACCATCAACTCGGCAATTAAAACCTTGACGGCGCGGGGCTTCGCAACGTTGGAGTTTGCTGAAGGCAGTCGTAAGAACAAGGTTGTGAGCCTGACCGAAGAGGGCAGGCGATTTGCCGAGCGTTATGCGCTGCCGGCACTCAAGGCCGAACAGCGAGCCTTTGGCGCGCTTGAGCCATGTGAGCAGCGCGAGATTATGCGCTTGGTCGGCAAATTCTCTCAGGTGCTCGGCGAGGAGTGCGATGCCTTTAAGCAACATATCGCTGCCGAGAGCCAAGCCGAGAATCAAGGTGAGGGGGAGTCGTGCGACTGTTAATGAGGTTTCTAAAGCCATATCGAGGGCTTGTCGCAGTGACGCTGCTGGTGCTGCTGGTGGATAACATCGGTACGCTGTTGGTTCCCACGATGCTGGCGAACATGGTCAACACCGGTATTACCACGGGCGATGTCGACTACATTTTACGCAACGGCCTATACATGTTTATCGCGACCAGCATGGCTAGCGGCGGCACGGTGCTGGGCTGCTATCTTTCGGCGCGCCTGGCCGCCAACGTGGCTTGCGATATCCGCAATGCCGTGTACGACAAATCGCTCGAGCTCGCGGCCAGCGATTTTGAGCGCTTTGGCACCGGATCGATGATCACACGCTCGCTCAACGACATCAACGTGATTCAGCAGGCGATTCTGCAGACGATTCAGCTGGTGCTGCCCGTGCCGTTTTTGGCTGTGGCGGGCATCATCTTCGCCTGGTTTATCGATCCCGCCATGGGCACGCTTCTGGGCGTAGTCGTTGCGATTGTGCTGGTGGCGGCGGTCTTTACGGTTGCCAACGCGGCGCCGATTTTTATGCGCCTACAGGGCTTTATCGACCGCATGAACGTGGTGCTGCGCGAGAATATTGTGGGCGTGCGCGTTATCCGTGCGTTTAACAAGGAGCGCCACGAGGAACGGCGTCTGGACGAGGTGTTTAGCGAATACGCCGCCAACGCCATCAAAGTCAACCACCTGTTTGTGGGCCTCGACAGCTCCAGCTTCTTTTTGATGAACATCGCCGAGGTGGCGGTGCTGTGGGTTGGCGGCAACCGCGTGGGCGCCCACGCCATGCAGATCGCGAGCATCTCGGCGGTGCTGGAGTATGCAATTCTGATTCTGTTCTTTGTGATGATGGCCCAGATGGTGGTGCTGACGCTTCCGCGTGCTGCCGCGTGCCTGAACCGTGCGCAGCAGGTGTTGGAGATTGAGCCGAGCATCGTCGATGGCGAGCGCACGCTGGATGACGGGGCGCGCGAGCCCCAAGACGAAGCCGATGCGGTGGCCGTGTTCGACCACATGTCGTTTCGCTTTGACGATGCCGACGAGGACACCCTGTGCGACCTGAGCTTTGCCTGCCGTCGCGGTCAGACGACTGCGATCGTTGGCTCGACAGGCTCGGGCAAATCGACGGTGGCAAAGCTTCTGCTGCGCTTCCACGATGCCACTAAGGGCGCCATTCGCCTGGACGGCGTCGATCTGCGCGAGCTTACGCAAGACGAAATCCGCGGGCGCATTGCCTATGTGCCGCAGAAGGCGTGGCTGTTCTCGGGCACGGTGGCGAGCAACCTTCGCTTTGGTAACGAAGGCGCGACCGAGGGCGACATGCTTCACGCGCTTGAGGTTGCCCAGAGCACCTTTGTACTCGACCAACCGCAGGGGCTCGATACCCCGGTTGCCCAGGGCGGTACGAACTTTTCGGGCGGTCAGCGCCAGCGTTTGGCAATCGCCCGTGCGCTCATGAAGCATGCCGATCTATATATCTTCGATGACAGTTTTTCGGCCCTGGACTTTAAGACCGATGCCGCCCTGCGTCATGCGTTGCAAGACGAGACGCGTGACGCTGCGGTGCTCATCATCGCGCAGCGCATATCGACGATCTTGCACGCCGACCAGATCGTCGTGCTCAAGGATGGCGAGGTTGTGGGTCTGGGCACGCATGGCGAGCTTATGGAAACCTGCGAGGTGTACCGCGCCATCGCGGAATCGCAGATGAAGGGAGGCGAGTAGCATGACCGAGGAGCTCAAGAAGCAGGGCGGCGTTGATGACGCCGCTGCCGCGGGACTGGTCGAGGAAACGGCTGCCGCGTCGACCGAGCTGGATGACGCCGCCAAGGCTGCAGCCGAGCGCGAGGCTCGCCGCCAAGCGCTCTACGAGGAAAACGAACGTGCCGAGGACGAGCGTGCCCGCGCCGAGGCAGAGCGTATGCGCGACGTGGACGACGAAGACGAGGACGAGACACCTCGGGATACCTGGGCGACGGTGCGCCGCCTGTGGAGTGAGGCTGCCGGCGACCATTGGCGCTTCTATATCGTGTTCGCGAGCATTGTGTTCTATGCCATCTTTAACACCGCTGCGCCGGCATATAGCGCCCGTGTGATCGATGAGCTGTGGGGCCACATTCAGGTAGCGTTTGTCAACAACGCCACCTTCAGCATCACCTGGGAGAACTGCGGCAGGACTATCTTCATCTACTTTTTGATTTGGACGGCCGCCGCTTCGTTCTACGCGCTCCAGAGCTTTTTGATGTCGAGCGTGGCCGAACGCCTCAACCTGCGCCTGCGCAACCGCATCGCACAAAAGCTCAACCGTCTGCCGCTTGCCTTCTTTGACGCGCATCGTCCCGGTGAGGTCGTCAGCCGCGCGACCAACGACCTGGACAAGATGTCCGAGAGCATGCAGCGCGGATTGCTGCAGCTGCTCGTGTCGATCGGCACGGTTGTTGGTGCTGTGAGCGTGATGTTCGTGTTCAGCGTGCAGCTTACGCTCGTCTTTCTGTTCTTTACGGCACTGTCGCTGCTGGTGACGAAGGTCGTCTCGCGCCGCACACACGATGTGACGGGCGAGCGCCAGGAGTGGGTGTCCAAGATTACGAGTGCGGTCGAGGAAGGCTATTCGGGCCGTCTGGTGATCCGCGCGTTTAACCGCGAACGTCAGAGCTCCGCTGAGGTGCACGAGGCTTCGAAGGAACTGGCTCGTGTGAGCACCAAGGCCGACTTTATGATCAATGCTGTCGGCCCCGCGGTGCGCTTTATCGGCCGTTTGGCGCAGATCGTTATTGCGCTCGTGGGCTGCAGCATGCTGGTCGCCGGTTACATGACCGTCGGCGTGTTCCAGGCGTTCTTCCAGTTTATCTACGAGGCGTCCGAGCCCATGACGCAGTTGTCGTTTACCTTCAACTCGCTGCAGAGCGCGCTGGCGAGTGCAGAGCGCGTGTTCGACCTGCTCGATGAGCCCGAGATGGAGGCCGATCCGCTGCCGGGGGAGGCCGCCAAGCTGCCGGGTCGCGTAGAGGGCCGTGTCTCCTTTGAGCACGTGCGCTTTGGTTATTCGCCCGACAAGCTACTTATGCGCGACGTGTCGTTTACCGCCGAGCCGGGCCAGAAGATTGCCGTGGTGGGAACCACGGGCGCAGGCAAGACGACGCTCATCAACCTGCTCATGCGCTTTTACGAGATCGACGGTGGCCGCATTACGCTCGACGGTGTGGATACGAGCCGCATGGATCGCGGCGAGCTGCGTCAGCAGTTTGGCATGGTGCTGCAAGACGCCTGGCTGTTCGACGGCACGATTGCCGAGAACATCGCCTACGGCTGCCCCGAGGCGACGC
The DNA here is from genome assembly GCA_046995905.1 of Collinsella sp. Taxonomy (GTDB): domain Bacteria; phylum Actinomycetota; class Coriobacteriia; order Coriobacteriales; family Coriobacteriaceae; genus Collinsella. The sequence goes on along the minus strand of JBKXET010000001.1, from coordinate 96,920 downwards.
ACGATGAGATCGTGGCGGCCGCACGCGCCGCGCAGGTCGACTTCTTTGTACGTACCATGCCGCAGGGCTACGACACGCGCGTGGCCAACGATGCCGAAAGCATCAGCCAGGGCCAGCGTCAGCTGCTGACCATCGCACGCGTGCTGCTCAACAACCCGGCGATTCTCATCCTGGACGAGGCGACGTCGAGCGTGGACACGCGCACCGAGCTTGCCATCGGCCGCGCCATGGATGCGCTTATGCGCGGGCGCACCAGCTTTGTGATCGCGCATCGCCTGTCGACGATCGTGGACGCCGACCTGATCTTGGTCATGGATCACGGCAACATTATCGAGCAGGGCACGCATAAGGAGCTGCTGGCTGCCGAGGGCGCTTATGCCGACCTCTATCTGAGTCAGTTCGCATAATGTGACAAAGGGACAGTCCCGCATGTCGCATCAACGCAAAGGCGCGCCGGGGATGAATTCCCTGGCGCGCCTTCTTGTGTTGATGCGGGCTTGTGCCGTTCGCAGCCCTAGCGTTCGTCCGCGAGCTTGGCGACGAGGGCCTTGAGCTCGGCCACCTCTCGCTCGAGTTCTTTGACGCGGCGGGCATTCTCGGTGATACCCTGGCGGTTGAGGGCGGACTGCTCGGCGGCGTCATCGGGCATGTACTCGCGATGCTGCTTGGCGTCGAAACTCTCCTCGAACACACGGCAGCCGTTGCGCTTGATGATGCGTCCCGGCACGCCCACGACGGTGCAGTTGTCGGGTACGTCCTTGACGACGACCGAATTGCCGCCGATCTTGACGTTGTTGCCGATGCGAATGTTGCCGAGCACCTTGGCGCCTGTGCCCACGGTGACGTTGTTGCCCAGGGTGGGGTGGCGCTTGCCGGTTTCGTTGCCGGTGCCGCCGAGCGTGACGCCCTGGTAGAGCACACAGTTGTCGCCCACAATGGTGGTCTCGCCGATGACGACGCCCATGGCGTGGTCGATAAAGAAATGCTTGCCGATCTGTGCGGCGGGATGAATCTCGACGCCGGTGATGTGGCGGGTGATTTGTGAGAGCACGCGGGCGAGCGAGCGATGGCCATGCTCCCAGAGCCAGTGCTCGGGCACGTGGTTCCACTTGGCGTGCAGGCCAGGATAGGAAAGGAAGATGACCAGACCGTTTTGCGCGGCGGGATCCTGCGCTTGGACGGTCTTGATGTCCTCGCGAATGGTACTGATAAAGCTCACCGGCCGCCCTCCCTTAGCGCCATGGCAATGCGATTCAATAAAGTATAGCGATTCGCTAGGGATTAGGAAGGACAATCTTGGCGGCATTGCGCAACAGGTGTCAGTTATGCAAACTTGCTGGTAATGGAGTCATGCTTTTGTGGGGTTGCGCACGAGGGGGCGCCGCAACCGTATACTGGTCAACTTGGACGTATCCGCGCCCACAACTGAGAGGTTTTACTTCATGGGTTTCATCAATTTTATCGCCGAGCTGCTCAAAGACCCGCGCACCGCGATCGCCAGCTGGATCGCCGCCGGCCCGCTTATGGCCTACGGCTGCGTGTTCCTGATTATCTTCATTGAGACAGGCGTGGTGTTCTTCCCGTTCCTTCCCGGCGATTCGCTGCTGTTTGCCTCGGGCTTCTTTGCCCACAACGGTGGCTTTAACATCGTGGCCCTGCTGGCCGTCGCATGGGCTGCTGCCATCCTGGGCGATCAGTGCAACTTTATGATCGGCCACTTCTTTGGCCGCAAGATCATCGCTTCGGGCAAGGTCAAGGCCATGACGCCCGAGCGCATTAAAAAGTCCGAGGACTTCTTGGACAAGTGGGGCCACCTGGCTATTTTCCTGGGCCGTTTCTTCCCGTTTATCCGCACCTTTGTGCCCTTTATCGCCGGCATGGGCGGCATGCACTGGCGTAACTTCGTTATCTTTAACGTGCTGGGCGGCATTACCTGGTCAACGCTCTTTACGCTGCTGGGCTACTTCTTTGGCGGCATCCCCTTTGTGCAGGAGCACTTTGAGCTGCTGATCGTCGGCATCGTTGCCGTGTCGATCATCCCGACCGTGGTCGGTCTGGTTAAGGCTAAGCTGGGCAAAAAGAACGCGTAGCTCGAGCCAGCGCGCAAACCGTGCAGTTGAGGCCCGTCACCGCTTACGGTGGCGGGCCTCTTTAGTTTCGGTCAAATGAAAATACTTTACTTAGTTAAAGAAAAGCGTTTTATCAGACGCGTACGGGGAGTACAATCTCGTGCATGCGAATCGACGTGCCATCGGCTTTGATGCTGTTCGCGTGTCCCGTCCGGCTCTACGCTCCGGGCGTGCGACGTTGCGACGCGGTCGGCCTCGGTCCTTGCGTGCGGGTTCGCGAGTTTGCAACTGTGTATGTAAGGAGCGACATATGACTGTCGAGAAGAAGGATATCGATTGGGGTAGCCTCGGCTTTGGCTACATGAAGACCGATTACAGCTACGAGGCTCATTGGAAGGATGGCGAGTGGGACGAGGGCGGCCTGACCACCGACCACACCCTGCATGTCTCCGAGTGCGGCGGCATCTTCCATTACTGTCAGGAGGTCTTTGAGGGCCTGAAGGCCTACACCGCCGAGGACGGCAGCATCGTCTGCTTCCGTCCCGACATGAACGCTGAGCGTATGTACAACTCTGCCCAGCGCCTCGAGATGCCCCCGTTCCCCAAGGACAAGTTCGTTGAGGCCGTCAAGCAGGTCGTCTCTGCCAACGCCGCCTGGGTTCCGCCCTTCGGTTCTGGCGCGACCCTGTACGTGCGTCCGTTTATGATCGGCTCCGGTGACGTGATCGGCGTGGCTCCCGCTCCTGAGTACACGTTCCGTATTCTCGTGACCCCGGTCGGTCCGTACTTTAAGGGTGGCCTTAAGCCCGTTAAGCTGCGCGTTTCCGAGTACGACCGCGCCGCACCGCACGGCACCGGCAACATCAAGGCCGGCCTGAACTACGCCATGTCCCTCAAGCCCACGATGGAGGCCCATCGCGAGGGCTATGCCGAGAACCTGTATCTCGACTCCGAGTCCCGCACCTATGTCGAGGAGACCGGTGGCGCCAACGTCCTGTTCGTGAAAGAGGATGGCACGCTCGTCGTTCCGCAGTCGCACACCGACTCCATCCTGCCCTCCATCACCCGTCGTTCGCTCGTTCAGGTCGCTCAGGACCTGGGTATGACCGTCGATCAGCGCCCCGTCGAGTGGGCCGAGGTCAAGGCCGGCACCTTTGTGGAGTGCGGCCTGTGCGGCACCGCTGCCGTCATCTCCCCGGTGGGCGAGATCGACAACAAGGTTTACGGCGCCGACGAGACCGTGACCTTCCCGGCTGGCTACACCGAGATCGGTCCTGTGATGAAGAAGCTCCGCGAGACCCTGACTGGTATCCAGTCCGGTGCTGTCGAGGATAAGCACAACTGGGTTTACACCGTCGCGTAAGCTGTCTTAGCTGTCCGGCCCGAGGGCGGCCTTCCCTTCCGGCGCGTCCTCGGACATGAAAGAACCTCCGCTGCGTACTTCGTGCGGCGGAGGTTTTTTCGTCCTGCGGAGTGCGCCGGGAGGGAACTTGCTCTCCGCCCTGTGGTTCGTCGCTGTTGTGCGGGCAATAATTAATCTGAATAAAGATGGCGCGCGGCCTTTTGGCCGCGCTTTTGTTTTGGTTTGCGCCATGTGGGGGTGGTGGCGACGTGCATTTTTGCGAGTATTCTGCAATCGAAGGCCCCTGCATACCGACCTCGGGCGAAAAATCGGGATTTATCGATGTTTTCTACGAATGATGGGCGGGGTTATGGGCTGACAGCGTTTGATTTGCGGGGATATTCGCGGTCTTTGGCATTTATCGTGGCGCCCGAAGCTGTCGGGCATGTTGAATACTCCCAAAAATGCACGGCGCCTTGAGGGGGACCTTTGCGACAAAGGAAACCGCCCCGTCAAAGTATGCATTCGGCGGCGCGGTTTATGCATATACCCGATTAAGGATACGCTGCTGATCTGTTAGAACTTGACGGTCGGTGCCTGGCGGGCAGCTTCGGCGGCCTCGAAGCCCTGGCGCTCCTTAAACTGGAAGATGCCGGCAAAGATGACGGCCGGGAAGGTCTGGATGGCGTTGTTGTAGCTAAGCACGCAGTCGTTGTAGCTCTGGCGCGCGTAGCTCACCTTATTCTCGGTGTCTTCGAGCGTGGCCTGGAGCTGCATAAAGTTGGTGTTCGCCTTAAGATCGGGGTAAGCCTCGGCCACGGCGAAGAGCTGGCGCAGGGCGCCGGTCAGCACGTTGTCGGCTTCCATCTTGGCTTCGGGCGTGGTGGCGCTCACGGCGGCGTTGCGCGCGTTGACCACGGCGGCAAGCGTGTCCTGCTCGTGTTTGGCGTAGCCCTTGACGGTCTCGACCAGGTTAGGGATCAGGTCGTTGCGGCGCTGCAGCTGCGTGTCGATGTTCTGCCAGGCGTTATCGATGCGATTGCGCTTGGTGACCATGTTGTTGTAGATGCCGGCGATGGCGCAGACAATCACAACGACAACAACGATACCGATGATGACGGGAATCATGGTGTCTCCGTTTCGAATGGCCGCGGCGTCTTCCGCCGGCTGCCGTTGGTGTAATGCTACTAGTATACCCGCAACCTTTGGCGATACCGAACTTTCCGGTAAGCGTTATGTTTCCACCAAGGTGAGGCCATTCGCCAGGGGGGCGGACGATACAGGTGTAAGATATGCGACAGATTAGTGAGCGCTGTCTTTTCCTTGAGGAGGGCGATGCATATGGACCTTCGCATCAAGAAAACCTATCGGGCCCTGTTCGAGGCCTTTACTGAGCTGCTCGAAGAGCATCGGTTTGAGGACGTGACGGTTGCCATGCTGTGCGACCGCGCTATGATTCGTCGGACAACGTTCTACAAGCACTTCCGCGACAAAAACGATTACTTTGCCTTCTATATCGATGAACTCATGTCGGGCCTGCCGCAAAAGCGGGCCGATGCGGATGGCGCGGAGGGCGCCGAGGACGTGCGCGCGCTTCGCCACGAAGTGTTCGCCGATGCCATGGATCTGATTCTGGCGCATGAGCAGCTCATGGATAACATTTTGGCGAGCAGCATGTCGGGTATGCTGACCAGCATGATTTGCGACCGCATCGCGCGCTCCATACGCGGGCGCGTGATGAGCGCGCTTGACGAGGACGCGCTCGCGCCCGTATCGCTCGAGACAACGTCTGAGTTTGTCGCCGGTGGCATTATTCGGCTTTTTACCATGTGGTGGGAATCGGGCCACGTACTAGAGCGCAGATCCGAAATCGCCGACGTGGTCGATGCGCTGTTCGAGCGGACCATGACGCCGGTGAGTCACTAAGAGTGGCGGAGAGAGGGGGATTCGAACCCCCGGAACGCTCTCGCGCTCAACGATTTTCAAGACCGCCGCATTCAACCGCTCTGCCATCTCTCCGTGAGTCGTAATGATAGCATCGTTTTGGATTTGCAACAGGGGAGGCGAACGATGACGAGCATCGAAATCGATGAGAAGTTCATGCGCGAGGCGCTGGTGGAGGCGCGCGCCGCCGCTGCGGTGGGCGAGGTGCCGATTGGTGCCGTGGTAGTGCGCGCGGGTGAGATTGTCGCGCGGGCGCATAATCGCCGCGAGCTCGACCAGGACCCTTCGGCGCATGCCGAGTTTTCGGCCCTGTGCGCCGCCGCGCAGTCGCTCGGTCGTTGGCGCCTTTCCGATTGTACGGTCTACGTGACGCTCGAGCCCTGCTGCATGTGTGCGGGGCTTATGGTTAACGCGCGCGTGGGGCGCTGCGTGTACGGCGCGGCTGATGCTAAAGCGGGCGCTCTGGGATCGCTATACGACCTCAATGCCGATTCGCGCCTGAATCATCGGTTTAATGTGACCGCCGGCGTCCTGGCAGACGAGTGTCGCGCGGTGCTAAGTGGTTATTTTAGTGGGCTGCGTGGCGCCGATGGTGCTGGCTGCGGTTGTGGGGCCGATCTTGAGGCGCATGCCGCTCATGCCGAGGCGCTCGCGTGTGTCGAAGATACTGCCGTTGGGGCGGTCGATTTTGGTGCCGCGTGCCGCCGGCCCCGCCGTGTGCTGCTGGCGATTGATTCCTTTAAGGGCAGCGTTTCGAGCGCGCAGGCGGAGGAGGCCGTTGCCGAAGGTGTGCGCCGCGTGTGGCCCGATGCCCAGGTAAGCGCGCTGCCGCTGGCGGATGGCGGCGAGGGAACGCTCGACGCCATCGCCGTGCGCAGTGGCGAGCTCTCGACCTGCGAGGTTACAGGCCCCTTGGGCGACCGCGTGTCTGCCAGGATGCTGGTGGACGGCGAGTGCGAGTCGGCTGTTATTGAGATGGCCGAGGCGGCGGGTATTGGGCGTTCGCCCTGCACGGAATCGGCGGCGCTTGCGGCTTCGACCTATGGCGTGGGCGAGCTGATGCTTCGTGCGGTTCGCGCGGGGGCGAGGACTCTATATATAGGACTGGGCGGCAGCGCCACCAACGACGGCGGCGCCGGCATGCTGCAGGCGCTGGGCGCGCGTCTTGTCGATGACCGTGGCTGCGATATCGCGCCGGGGCTCGCGGGTCTTGAACACGTGGCGAGTATCGATTTGGCACCGGCGCTTCGGGTGCTGGGCGGCGCACGCATCGTCGTGCTTTCCGATGTCGAGAATCCGCTCGTGGGGCGCCGAGGCGCACTGGCGGTGTTTGGCGGGCAGAAGGGGCTGCTAGCGGGTGATGCCGAGGTACTGTGCAGGTACGACAGCTGGATGGTCGGCTATGGTCGCCAGCTCGATGCGGCAATTACCGGGGCGCGGGCTCAGGGGTTGTTGCGCGTGCCCGAGGGTGCGCGGACATTTGGCTCGGTGCTCGGTGTGCCCGGCGCCGGCGCCGCCGGCGGCCTGGGCGCCGCGCTGCTAGCGCTCGGTGCGGAGCTGCGCTCGGGCGTGGAGACGGTGCTTGATCTGATTGAGTTTGACGAGCACGTGCGCGATGTCGACCTGGTCATAACGGGCGAGGGCAATATGGACGAGCAATCCGCTGCCGGTAAGGCGCCGGTGGGCGTGGCCCGTCGTGCGAAACGCTATGGCAAGCCGGTTGTTGCCGTCGTGGGCGGTCGTGCCGACAACCTGGATGCGGTGTATGGGCAGGGCGTCGACCTGGTTTTGCCGGTCTGCCGCAAGCCCATGGGCCTTGAGCTGGCGCTCGATCCCCAGGAAGCCACAACCAACCTCATCTGCGCCGGCGAAGCGGCCGCCCAAGCCTACGACCTTGGCCGCATCTAAAAGTAGTCAAAAAAGCCCCGTCCCAAATTAGCTACCTTGCCCCATCGGGCGGGAGCGGGTAAGATATATCGAGCGCCTAGCGCGTTCGATGGGTTCGGATGACGACATGTTCCGAATCTGGTCAGGTCCGGAAGGAAGCAGCCATAAGGAGCCTCTGTCGGGCATCCGAATCCATCGAGCGCACGGGCGCTTTTTGGTGCCGGGCCATGTCGTCCAAAAATCACCCGTAAGGGCGCGTTTATCTGAACAATTCAATCCCGTGCTTTGTGGAACTCGCTGGCTTTGCCAAAGCATTGGCGGCTACGGGCCTTGGGTGCTAGTGACCGTTGCCCTTACATCTGTAACGAGTTGCTTACGCATCTCCAGGGTTCTCCGTACTATCATGAATCAGATTGAATAGAGATGATGATAGGGAGCGCCTTTTTATGATTGAGCTGCTCAGGCGTTTTGGCGGTAAGTATCGCCGGTATATGGTGATCGGCCCTGCGTGCAAGTTGATCGAAGTGATCTTTGACTTGCTTACGCCGCTGGTGATTGCCCAGATGATCGATAAAGGTATCGGTGCACACGACGTGAGTGCCGTCGTCCACTATGGCATGGTGCTCGCCGCCATGGCCGTGATTGGCATCTCGTTTACGCTCGTCTGCCAAAAGATGGCGGCGCTCACCTCGCAGGGCATGGGCACCGACATTCGCGGTGCGCTCTACCAGCACATCAACAAGCTGAGCTATGCTGAGCTCGATCGCTTTGGCACGCCGTCGCTCATCACGCGCATTACCAACGACGTCAACCAGGTGCAGCTCGCCGTGGCGCTGGGCGTGCGCATGCTCATCCGCTGGCCTTTCCTGGCGGTGGGCTCCATGGTCGCGGCCCTTGCCATCGACCTTAAGCTCGGCATGATCTTCTTGATTTGCACGCCCGCCATCGGCCTGGTGTTTTGGTTTGTTATGGCGCGCTGCATCCCGTACTACAAGCAGCTGCAGGCAAAGCTCGACCGCATCGCGCTTATTTGTCGCGAGGGACTTTCGGGCGCTCGTGTGGTCCGGGCGTTTGTGCGCGAGGGTCACGAGCGTGAGCGTTTTGCCCAGACGGCCGATGACCAGGCGCGTGTCGCAATCGCGGTGGGCAAGCTCTCGTCGATTCTCAACCCCGTCACGTTTTTGGTGATGAACCTGGGCGTGTGCGCCATCCTGTGGGTGGGCGGCATCCAGGTCAACGTGGGCGAGCTCACGCAGGGCCAGGTCATGGCGTTTGTGAACTACATGACGCAGACCCTGACCTCCATCGTGTATGTCGCCAACCTGGTCGTGGTCTTTACCAAGGCGAGCGCCAGTGCGTCGCGTCTCAACGAGGTACTCAATTGCGTGCCGAGCATTACCGACGAGGGCAACCAGACGGTTGCGCTGCCCGAGCCGAGCGCAGTGGGCAACGCTGTTCCGGTCCCCGCGCTGAGCTTGAGCCATGCGAGCTTCTCCTTTGGCGCGGGCGCCGCCAACGCCGTCAATGACGTGACCCTGGAGCTGCCGGTGGGCAAAACCCTCGGCATTATCGGCGGTACGGGCAGCGGCAAGTCCACGCTCGTCTCGCTTATCCCGCGCCTGTACGATGCGTCGGCGGGAACGGTTCGCGTTTTCGGCCGTGACGTGCGCTCGTGGAATCTTGACCAACTGAGGGAGGTTATTGGCATGGTCCCCCAGCGGGCGACCCTCATGAGCGGCACGATTCGTTCCAATCTGGCATGGCGTCAAAGGACGTGCTTTATGGATGACGTGCTTTGGGATGCGCTCGAGACGGCCCAGGCGGACGATTTTGTACGTAACCTGCCGGACGGCCTCGATGCTCCCGTCGAGGCAGGCGGCAAAAATTTTAGCGGCGGACAACGTCAGCGTCTGACTATCGCGCGTGCTCTGGTGGAATACCCGCAGATTCTCGTTATGGACGATTCGGCATCGGCGCTCGATGTAAAGACGGATGCGGCTCTGCGCCGTGCGGTGCGCGAACTCGCAGGAAGAGCCCCGGTGTTTTCGAGGGGTGTCCCCATGACCACGGTGATCGTGAGCCAGCGCGTCTCGACCGTTCGCGATGCCGACATGATCTGCGTGCTCGACCACGGCTCGGTCGCGGGCCTGGGTACGCACGACGAACTGTACGCAAGCTGCCAACTCTATCGCGAGATTTGCCAGTCGCAGCTTCGCCGCGAGGAGCTCGAGGGTCAGCAGGGGAGCGCGGCGCCCACGTCCGTCCCAAGTCCCGCGTTCGCCCCGGCTGCCCCGGCATCCACTTGCGCAAGGGAGGGCTGCTAAATGAATCCGTACACTTCGTCCGGTTCGGTCGCCACGATGACGGCCAATGTGTCCGGCAACGACAAGCTCAACGACCTGGGCGACGGCCCACGCCAGCCTGGCGACCCTGAGCGCTATCCCGTGGGCGCGGTGACCCGCCGCCTGATGGGCTACGTCCGTCCGCACCGTATTTCGTTTACGGCGTCGTTTGTGAGCGCCGCCATCTCGGTGATCTTGCAACTCTATACGCCCATCCTCATCGGCGAAGGCATCGACCTGATCGTCGCCGCCGGACAGGTGGACTTCGATGCGCTGCTGCCGCTTGTCACCAAGCTCGCGATTGTCGTCGTAGGTGCTGCGGCCTTCCAGTGGCTGCAGGGCTACTGCGTTAACCGCCTGTCCTACGAGACGGTGCGCGACATGCGCGTGGAGGCGAGCGACAAGCTCAGCCGCATGCCGCTCAGCTTTATCGACAGCCATGCCCACGGCGACCTTATGAGCCGCGTGGTCAACGATGTCGACCAGGTTGGCGATGGCTTGCTGCAAGGCTTCACGCAACTCTTTACCGGCGTTATCACCATTGTGGGCACGCTCGCGTTTATGCTCTCCATCAACCTGACCATGACGCTCGTGGTGGTGCTCGTCACGCCGCTTTCCATTTTTGCAGCCGGCGCCATCGCTAAGCTTTCCAACAAGAGCTTTACGGCACAGCAGCGCATTCAAGGTCAGCTCGGTGGCCATATCGAGGAGTATGTGGGCGAGCAAAAACTGGTGGATGCGTTTGCCTACGGCCCGAACGCCCAAGCGCGCTTCGACGCCCTCAACGCCGAGCTCTATACGGCAGGCGAGCGCGCGCAGTTTATGGGTTCGCTCTCCAACCCCGGCACGCGCTTTATCAATAACATCATCTATGCCGTGGTCGCTGTGATCGGCTGCGTGGGCGTGATCACGGGCGTGCCCGCGGCGCTTACGGTGGGCGGCGTGCAGATTTTCCTGTCCTATGCTAACCAGTACACCAAGCCGTTCAACGAGGTTACCAACGTCATTACGCAAATCCAGACGGCGTATGCCTCGGCGCGCCGCATGTTTGCACTGCTCGACGCCCGCGAGCAGGAGCCCGATGCGCCAGACGCCGTGGAGCTTGCCGCCCCGCGTGGCGAGGTGACTTTTGAACACGTGGACTTTAGCTATGTGCCCGACCGCAAGCTGCTGCAGGATATCTGCATCGAGGCCAAGCCCGGCATGCGTTTTGCCCTGGTCGGCCCCACGGGCTGCGGAAAGACAACGCTCATCAATTTGCTGCTGCGGTTTTACGATATCGATGCCGGACGCATCATGGTCGATGGCCGGTCTTCGCGTGGCTACACGCGCGCAAGCCTGCGCCGCGCCTTTGGCATGGTGCTGCAGGATACGTGGCTGTTCGAGGGCACGGTGGCGGAAAATATCGCTTACGGTTGCCCGGATGCCACGCGTGAACAGGTTATCGAAGCCGCCAAGCGCGCGCACGCGCACAAGTTTATCGTGCAGCTGCCAAGCGGCTACGATACGGTCATCGGCGAGGACGGCAGCATGTTTAGCCAGGGTCAAAAACAGCTGCTGTGCATCGCGCGCGTCATGCTCACCGACCCGGCGATTCTGCTGCTGGACGAGGCGACGTCGAGCATCGATACCCGCACCGAGCTGCAGGTGCAGGCGGCATTCGACGAGCTTATGGCCGGCCGTACGAGCTTTGTGGTGGCGCATCGCCTGAGCACCATCCGCAACGCCGACTGCATTCTGGTGATGCGCGACGGCGAGATTATCGAGCGCGGCACGCACGACGAGCTGCTAGCGACAGGCGGCTTCTACGCCGAACTCTACCGCAGCCAATTCGCCCAGTGAGCAAGCCCGTGGGGCAAATTAATCAGGTTTGTTTGTCCCATAGAGCGATCTTGTTATATAGCGTTCTACCAGCGCGTGAAACATTTTGACGATACTCCGTGACACAATTTGACGGCGTTTTGTGAAACAGTTTTTCGGCCATTCGTGAAACGTTCTGCGGCGGTTTCAATCCGAAGTACATACTGTTCGAAATCTGTCCAAAGATGTCGTCTGCGTCGCCAATCGACAGACGGTGGTTTACATCTGTTACGTTAGTACTAAGATATTCATCTAATAAATTGCAATAGTGGCTTTAGTTTTGGGGGAAACGAGGCAACGTGACTATGACGTGCTCTTTGGTGGTTAACAGCAAGAGCGGTAATACCAGGATGGTTTCGGGTGCGATCAAGCGCGCTCTGCAGGCTGCGGGCGTTGAGTTTGTCCACGCTGCGGCGTTGAGCGACGATGCGGACGCAGATCAGGTTGCGCTCGAGGCGCAGGGCGCCTGCGCGGCCGACACGGTGCTCGTCGGTTTTTGGTGCGACAAGGGTGCGTGCACGCCTTCGGTCGCGGCGTTGCTCTCCGCCTTGCACGGCAAGCGCGTCTTCTTGTTTGGCACCTGCGGTTTTGGCGCCGACCAGAGCTATTACCAGCAGATTATCGACCGCGTGACCTCCAATTTGGCCAACGATGCCGAGCTTGCGGGCTGGGCGATGTGTCAGGGCAAGATGGGCCCCGCGGTCAAGCAGCGCTACGAGGCCATGCTCGAGCAAGATCCCGACAATGTCCGCCTTAAGATGCTGCTCGATAACTGGGTCGCCGCAAAGGATCACCCCACCAAGGAAGATCTGGACAACATGGCTGCAGCCGCCAAAAAGGCCGTGCTGGGGGAGTAGCTCCCATCGCTGACGGCGGTCGGTCCATCTTTCTAAATGAAACGTCCTCCCGGGCGTCGGGGCACGAAGTTCCCTGCTCTACAGTCCTGCGCAAGACGAAGGCCACATTAAGTGGCCTTCTTTGTGTGCGGAACTCGCGATGAACTTCGTGCCCCGCCGTCCGGGAGGACGCCTCTTTATTGATGGGAGGCCTGATAGGTCGATGGTTCCGTGCCCGGATGCGTCCAAAGTGGGACGGGCTTTCCGGATGGTCAGGCTTTCGAAAAATGCGTCCCGGAATTTGCCTTTGGAATGGGACGTAGTTTCCCGTTGAGGTGCTTTGCGGAAAGTGCATCCCACTCTGGGCGGTCGAAGTGGGACACACTTTCCCAAAGGCGCTCCAACGGGGGTAGCGCGCAGAGATGTGGTGTAAGAGGCGGGGCATGCCCCGCCTCTTCTCTTTCTTGAAAGGGAGGGGGCACCGCCTAGAATTCGTCGTTGGAGTAATGAAGGTGACGAATGGAAGGAAAGGCGATGCCCCAAGAAGAGAGTGTACTGCGCCTCGACCGCGACGAGGCCCTCGAGGCGGCGAGGCTTTGGCAGGAGTGCGGCGACGCGCGCGAGTTCGCGTGCAGGGTGCTGGGCGGCGTGATGAACGCGCTGATGGACTCCGAGGCCCAGCAGATGTGCGGCGCGGGCCGCAACGAGCGCAGCGACGGCAGGGAGAACAGCCGCAACGGCTACCGCCCCAGGTCGCTCAAGACCGCCGTGGGCGACGTGGAGCTCGAGATACCCAAGCTCAGGCACGGCACCTACTACCCCGAGGGCATGCTCGCGCGATGGTCGCGCGTCGACACCTCGGTGGCCGCCATCGTGCAGGAGATGTACGTGTGCGGCGTGTCCACCCGCAAGGTCGAGCGCGTGGCGTCCAAGCTGGGCATATCCTCGCTGTCGAGCTCGGAGGTCTCGAGCCTCTGCTCCGACCTCGACGCCGAGGTGGCGGAGTTCCGCAGCCGCGACCTGTCGGGCACGCCGTGCTGCTACCTGTGGCTCGACGCCACCTACATGAGCTGCAGGGTCGGCTCGTCGGTCGTCTCGCAGGGCGTCGTGACCGCGATCGGGCTGGGCGCCGACGGGCGCAAGCACTTCCTGGGCTGCGACGTGGTCGACACCGAGAGCGAGGACTCCTGGGCGGCATTCCTCGGCGGGCTGCGCGAGCGCGGGCTGGCCGGCGTTCGCCTCGTGGTCTCCGACAGCCACGCCGGGCTCGTGGCCGCCGTCTCGCGCCTGTTCCAGGGCTGCGCCTGGCAGCGCTGCGTGACGCACCTGCAGCGCAACCTCCAGAGCGCCTGCTCGGGCAGGCCCGAGGACTCCAAGGCGGCCGTCAGGGACCTCGTGCACGCCGCGGTCTACCAGGACGACCCCGACCTCGCGCGCTGCGTGTGGGCCGAGGCGGCGCCCTGGGTGGCGTCGGTGTCCGCCAGGGCCGGCGAGGTCTTCGAGCAGGCCGAGGACTCCGCGCTGGCGTTCACGGCCTTCCCCAGGGCGCACTGGGCCAAGCTCCGCACCAACAACGTCCAGGAGCGCGCCAACCGCGAGATCAAGCGCCGCTACAGGGTCGTGCAGTCCTTCCCCTCGAGGGAGTCGATGCTGCGCCTGACGTGCGCGAGCCTCATGGAGACCGAGGGGCAGTGGTCCCAGCAGCGCGTGTTCTCCGAGGCCTCGGCCGCCGAGGGCTTCGCCGAGCCCGCGGACAGGCCGGCCCCGACAGAGGGAGGCGCCGCGCGCTCGGGCGGCGCGCCAGGGAGATAGTGGACGAGATAGTCGAGAAGCGCGGTCTCAAGAAGGAGTAACATCGGGACTTGCAGCGACGGACCTCAGGACACTCTTACACCACGTCTGCGCGCGCGACCCCAACGGGAAATTGCGTCCCATTATTCGGTCAAGAAACGGGATGCATTTTCCCAATGAGAGCAAAACCGGAAAATGCATCCCACAATCAGCCCTCAAAGTGGGACGCCGTTTCCCAATGAGGCTCAAGCGGAAAATGCATCCCGGAATTTGCGCTCAAAGTGGGATGCGGTTTCCGGTTGAGGGTCTAAGGGGAAAGTGCGTCCCAGAATCGACGCTTGAAATGGGATGCAGTTTCCCGATGAGGCACTCGACGGAAAATACATCCCAGAAATGGCCTTTGAGCTGGGATAAGATTTCCGCGGCATCTCGGATTCTCAAAAATGAGACACGCCGTTGGCGAAAATGAGACACGTGATATCGGGCATCGGACGTATCATTTGTAAAAATGAGTCCACTCCACTCGAATAAAGCGAGGTCCCTCATGTACGTTCCACACCCCCGTATCCGTAGGCTGTCGAAAATCCCACTTGTTGGGACGGCGGCGCTTGCTGCGTTGATCGCCACGAGCGTCGCCTGCTTCACGGCCACGCCCCAGGTTGCCCAGGCGGCAGACGCGCCCGCAATCACCGATATGACCGAGCAGGATTATCAAGCCCTGGGTCTGGGCACGAGCGAGGACATTCCGGCCGATACCGTTGGCCCCTATTCCACTGATACCCCCACGACGTTTGCCACGCGCAGCGAGGTCTATATGGCAGCTAACGGTAGCCATGGCAATCGCTACACTCTGCGCGACAAGCTCGAGAACGTCGAGCGCGGTGACATTGGCGGCAGCAGCAAACTCACCGATGGCTATGGAAGTGTGTGGGGCGCCGCAAAGTTCTGGCAAAACGTCAACAACTTCGATACGAACAGCGATCTCTACAAGCATAGCGACTACGGTGGCGGCACCTGGTCGTACCTAAGCAACAATGAGTCCTCAACAGTACTCGCCAACGACAACAACGGTTTCTCGGGCATTCACGCCACGAGTGTTGAGTTCTGCAGCGACGCCAGCACGGGCAAAAAGAGCCGCGTTGCCGAGCTCCGTGCCTACGGCGACAGTTCCTCCACGACGATTGACGGCAAGTCATACGCCGGAAAGGTTGAGCTGGTCCTCTACTCGTTTAGCAACGGGCGTACGCGCACTCTCGACACACACCTGCCGGTGACGGTCAACACTAATATGATGTACGAAGGCCGTTTTAAGTACCTGGATGCCGGTTACCTGCAAGAGCACGACGCCGTCTTTGATGTCGAGGCGGGCGATGTCGATGGCGACGGCGTCGACGAGCTTTTTGTCTACGCGGGCTGCTATGTCGACGAGAACGGCGTGCGCAAGGCTGTAGTCGACATGTATGACTTGGAGGGCGGCAACTGGAAGCAAAGCGTCGTCAAGATCGATGCCGGTAACGCCGCGGACTACACCACGCACAACAAGGGCGGGAACGACTCCTGGACGCAGCTTCAGTCAGCTCCTGTCGTTTCGCTAGCGGCCGGCGACCTCGATCGCGATTTTTGCGATGACCTCGCCATCGTGGTCTCGGCACCCTACGGCAAGAAGAATATTGATAAGTCGACGCATTGCGAGCTGTTTTCGTGGGATGCATCCAAGGGTGCGCTCGTCCATGTCGATGCTCTGGGCGACGCGGGCGCAATCTCCCTCTCCGCGAACGGCAAGACCATGGTCGCTGCGAATGCGACGTTCGGCACGTTTGCCGCCTACGATGAAGAAGGAAAGAAGACGGGTGAAACCGTCACGGGCCTTATTCTTGCGGGCTATGACTGGCAACGCAGCGCTTTTGATTACGGCGCTTCTGACGGCAGCAAGGGGCTGTACGGCGCGCTGTACCGCTACGCGTATTTTGACTCGGAGTCTGGCGAGTTCAAGCTTTCCGATTGCAAGGAATACAGAGACGGGCTCCTCGCCTCCTATGGGCTGATGCATGTGCCCAACAGCGCATGGAAGGATAGCGCTCAGGATAAGCGCTATCCGTGCACTTTGGCGCCTATTGCCCTTGCCACTGCCAACCTTGACGGCTTGTCCGAGCAGCTGGCGGTCGACGAGGTGCTCGTGGGCGGCGATGTGTTCCGCGACTTTGCCTGCAACACGGCACAGAGCGGGGCTCAGGGCTTGGGGTCCATGGTCGGAACCATGAGCATGAGCGGTCAGCAATACAACAGCAGCAACAAGCATGACCACAAGGGTATAGAGCAGGTGTGGATCAGCGACGTCAAGGCGGGCAGCGTCTCGGGTTCGGACCGCTATAACGAGAGCTTTATCGCCGTGGTGGGCAAGCACCGCGACGAGGACCTGCGCAAGAACGATGACTACTATTGGATGACCGCCTCGCATTTTTCGCTCGACGAGAACGGAAAGGTGCGCCGCGGCGAGGAGCAGGTGATTAGCGAGAGCAACCGTCGCGGCACTACCTACGGCACATTTATCTCGCTCGCGCTGCCCGATGTCGACAACGACAGCGTCAAGATCACGTACAAGGACCGCTACAAGGTCTATACCAACCCGCGCGTGCTTGCCGTGCTGCAGGATGCGCCCTATGTTGAGGATCTGGAGCAGGCATACGGCTATCTGGTGTTGGGCGGCACGTCATACGGAGAGGAAAAGGGCACGGGGACATCCCAGGGCTATACCATTGGCGCCGAGTTGGGCGTTGCCGTCGAGGTGCAGACCGGTCCGCCCCTGGTCGCGATGAATGCTTCAGTCGATTTTGCCGCCGAGGGATGCTATGACTACCGGAGCGAGCGCACGGTCAGCGCAAGCGTAAGCTATGAGTCGCATGCCGGCGAGGGTGACAAGGCCGTGCTCTACACGATTCCGATGGTCTATTACGAGTATGAGATCGAAAATGAGGAAACTGGTGGCAAGGGCGTGATGGCGGCGCCCGTGTCGCTCGGCGCGCAGACCTCGGTCGTTAATGTCGAGGCCTATGACCGCATTGCCAAACAGCACAATATGACGCCGCTCAGCTACTTTTTGACCAACCGGTCGGGAGAACCCGGAACCTATCAAACGACGCTCAACGGCGAGACTCCCGTTGGGGATTCCTTTGGCCTGGGCAAGCCTGGCGTAACGCGCGCCTACACGCACGATGGGTTTAACGGCGCCGCCGCGCAGTCGGGGGCGAGCATTGAGCAGACCATCGAAGTCGAGGAGGGCAAGGAGCAGGAGCTCGAGCTCGGCTTGACGCTGAACGGCAGCGTTGTCATGGGCGCGAAGCTCGCAAAGCACGAGTTGTTTGGCGGCCTGTGCTTTGGTGCCAACGCCGGCTTTACTACGGGTAACTCCTCGAGTGAATCGACCGAATACGGCGGCACCGTCGACAACCTGCCCGAGGCCGCGCAGGGCAAGTACGGTTTTGTGTGGCGTCTGGGCGTCAACGCGGTGGATGTCGACAAGTTCGAGGCAGACTCGGGCGACAAGCTCGGCACCAAGGACACCGACCAGTTCTGGATCGTGGGCTATGACGTTAAGGACGTCGAGATGCCCGACGCGCCGGCCGTGACGGGCTTTACGGCAAACGCCGTCGATTCGACCAGCGTTACGTTTAGCTGGGACGATGTGCTCGCAAACAAGAGTGGCTTTAGCTACGGCGTGGGCATGCTGCAGAGCAATGCGGCGGATGCGGTCGTCAATAGCTGGAAGATTGCCGAGAACACGCAGACCTCGCTCAAGTGGGATGGGCTGCAGCCCAATACGGAGTATCGATTCGCCATCGCCGCCGTTAAGAATGGATCCACGACCGAAACAGGTATTCGCTCGGCAATCATCACGGTCAAGACCATGCCCGATGGCATGACGATGACCGTGAGCGGACCTGCAGCGGATGCTGCGGAGGGGTCGGATCTTGGATACGACTCTTCGGTTGAGCGCACGGCGGGAAGTCACCTGACGCTCTCGGCGATTGGCCATGTGAAGCAACTCGGTGCCGACGATAGCGAAACAGGGCTGGCACCGACCTATATGTGGTACCGCAAGGGCCGCGGCGAGACAGAGTTTAAGCTCGTGGGTGCCGATGGCAACCTCGCGGCTGGAACGGCCTCAAAGCTCGAGATTGACCTGACCGCAGACGATGACGGTGCGCAGTATTACTGCCACGTGGGATACAACGACGTGGGCCTCGACACCGGCACGACGCTCGTGAATATCGAGGCCGAGGAGACGGCGCTCACAACGGTGAACGCCACCCCGATCCGCACGCGCCGCCTGTTCTCACAGGCAAGTGCGGGCGCCAAGAAGTTCCTGGACCATACGCTGGTAAACACCGCCGGCCCAACCGATTCCGAAGGCTCAAAGGACCCCGAGACTCCTGAGACCCCGACGAATCCGGACAAGCCCAAGTCCGACAACGGAGCTAAGACCGACACCAAGGTCAAGACTACGACCACAGCGAAGAACCTCGCAAACACCGGCGACCAAACATTCGCCCTAGTCGCCACCGCAGCAGCAGCGGGAGCAACGCTCGTAGTGATAGCCCTCATCATGCTGATCAAGCGCCGCAAGACCCACTAGTAGCCAGTCGAACATATCGACAACCCAAAAACCCGGGTAGCCAAAAAACAGGCCACCCGGGTTTTCTGTTGAGTGGAGACTCCGCAAGCGGAAACTGCATCCCGCAATTAGCGCCCGGAACGGGACACATTTTCCGTCAAGCCCTCATCCGGAAAATCCATCCCAGTTTGAGCGCCCAGACCGGGACGCACTTTCCCAAAGGGTCCTCAACGGGAAACTGCGTCCCATAATTAGGCCGAGAAATGGGATGAACTTTCCCAATGAGAGCCAACCGGGATGGCGTGAATTTTTGTGGTGTAAGAGGGAGGGCCGCGTCAGCGCCCCCTGCGCCTAAGGCTATTCCGCCACGCCGTGGCGGTCAAGGACCTCCCTTATGACCTCGTGCGCGGCCAGCCTGACCGCCTCGAGCCTCTCGCCCTCGAGCGGTTCCGGGGCCGGGGCCGGGGCGGACGCGCGGGCGGCCGACTCGGGCGCGGCGACCCGGTGGGCGGCCCACCTGCCCTCCTCTCCGGCGAGCACCGCGCACACGAGCCGCATCATGGACGCCTCGGAGGGGAACGACTGCGCCGAGCGGTACCTCCTCTTGATCTCGCGGTTCGCGCGCTCCTGCACGTTGTTCGTCCTGATCTTCTGCCAGTGCTCGCGGGGGAAGGACATGAAGGCGAGCGCGTCCTCCCTCGCGCCCTCGAAGACGTCGCCGGCCGCGCGGGAGAGGGCGCGCACCCTGGGCGCCGCCAGGTCCCACGCCGCGCGGGCGACGTCGGCGTCGGCCTGCCCCGCGCACGCCCGGACCAGGTCGGCGGCGAGCGCCTGGCCGGCGAGGCTGTGGACGTGGCCCCTGATGTCGCGCTGGAGGTGCGTCAGGCACCGCTGCCAGGAGCAGCCCGGCAGGACCCTGGAGACGGCGGCGGCGAGCCCCGCGTGGGCGTCGGACACCGCGAGCCTCACGCCGCGCAGGCCCCTGTCCCTGAGGGAGCCGAGGAACTCGGACCAGGCGGCCTCGCTCTCGCTGTCGAAGCAGGCGCAGCCGAGGAACTCCTTGTGCCCGGAGGACGACATGCCGATCGCCGTGACGAGCGCGACGCTCGCGTAGCGCCCGCCGGTCCTGCACTTCATGTAGGTCGCGTCGAGCCACACGTAGGGGTGCTCGCCCTCGATCGGCCGGGTCCTGAACGCCTCGGCCTCCTCGTCCAGCCCGGCGCACAGCGCCGACACCTCGGAGCTGGACAGCGACGAGACGCCGAGCTCCTCGGCGACGAGCCCGACCTTGCGGGTGCTCACGCCAGCGACGTACATCTCGCGCACGAGCGCGACCATGGACGCCTCGACGCGCGTGTAGCGCTCGAGTATGCCCTCGGGGAAGTAGGTCCCCTCGCGCAGCTTGGGGACCCGCAGCTCGAGGTCGCCGAGGGAGGTCGACAGGGACCTCTCGCGGTAGCCGTTCCTGCTGTTGACGCGCTCGGGCGACCTGGAGCCGCGGGGCGCGCCGCAGGCCTCCTGCGCCTGGGAGTCCATCAGGGCGTTGACCACGGACTGGATCACCTCCCTGCCGAACTCCCTCAGGTCGTCGCACCGCGAGAACAGCGCGAGCAGGGCCTCGGTCTGGGGCCGGTCGAGGCCGAGCCCCCGGTCCGGCTGGGATAGAATGTCGCTGTGGGCCATCGTCTTTCCTTTCGTCGAATATCTAGGCACTGACGATTCTAGGCGATGGCCCTCCCTTGCTTCTTACACCACGACTCTGCGCGCTACCCCAACCGGAAACCACGTCCCAGAATCAGCCCCCAAAGTGGGACGCATTTTCCCAACGAGCCTCAACCGGAAAATACATCCCGGAATCCAGCTGAATAGTGGGACACACTTTCCCAATCGGGTCCCAAGCGGAAACTGCATCCCATTCCAGACAAGAATTCTGGGACACGGTTTCCGGATGCAAAAAAGGCCACATGACGTGGCCTTCGACTTATATATGTTCAGCGGATACCCCTACGACAAGCCGCGCTCCAACAACAAGGCGTCTGCCCGGGCGGCGCGGAATGTAAGGTTCATCGCGAGTTCCGCACGAGCCGGAGAGCACTTAATGTGCTCTCCGTGCGAGCAGGACTGCCCGAGCAGGGAATCTTACATTCCGCGCCGGCCGGGCAGACGAACCGGGATACAGGCCCGTTACTTGATCTTGGTTGTACCCGGTGCCAGGTTGGGGTCGGTCTCGTTGGCCTCGGTCTGGAAGTGCTCGGTGTACACGTTCTTGCCGTCGCGGAACATCTCGTAGTACTGCATCTTGGCGTAATCCTCGCGCGCCTTGGTGGCGGCTGCCGCGGCGGCGTCGTCACCGGTGACGTTGGAGGAGAGCGCCCAGCGCAGGCTGGCGTCCTCGTAGCCCACCGAGTTGATGGCGGGCAGCGACTCGCGCAGCGTCATGTGCGCCTTCTGATAGTCGGAAAGCGGGGCACCGATCAGCTGCATCAGCTGGGTGGACAGGTAGTTGGTGGACAGGTCGTCGACCTCGCTCGTCTGGTCGCAGCCGGCAACGTCGTAGTTGGCCCAGATGATGTAGTCGGTCTGCCACAGACGTTCCTGGTGCGTGGCATCGTCCTCGCCGGTAAACCACTTGTCGTTGAACTTGGACGGGAAGAACGGCTGGTGGTCGCCCCAGAACACCACGACTACCTTACGGTCGAGCTTGCTCAGGGCGTTGAGGAAGTAGCGAAGCGCCTGGTCGGACTGCTCGATGCACGAGACATACTCGTCGACATCGGAGAGCGTGCCGTCCTCGACGGTCTTAGCGTCCAGGTCGGTCGTGTCGATGTTCAGGTGCATTTGCTTGTCGGCCGGCAGCAGGCCCGTGTCGTAGCCCGAGTGGTTCTGCATGGTCACGTCGAAGATAAACTGCGGATCGGCGTTCTGGTCGAGCAGCTCAAGAATCTTGTCGTAGGTCGCCTGGTCGGTCACCATACCGCGCAGGGTATCGGCGCCCTGGAAATCGTTGATGGACAGGAACTGGTCAAAGCCAAAGTCCTTGTACACGTTCTCGCGGTTCCAGTTGGTCGCGTGGTTGGGGTGCATGGCGGTGGTGGAATAGCCGAGCGACTTGAACTGCTCTGCCAGATTCCCGGTCGTTTCCATGTTGTAGATGGTGTAGGGGTACACGCCCGAGCCCAGGTTGGCCATGGAGTTGCCGGTCATAAACTCAAACTCGGTATTGGCGGTGCCGCCGCCGTAGGCGCTCACGTAGAGCTTGCCGCGGCTGAGGCAGTTGGACAGGTTCTTAAAGTACTGCGGACCCTCGTAGCCGGCGCGCATGTTCTGGTAGATCGACAGATCCGAGAAGGTCTCGTTCATGATGGCGATGACCGTGGGCTTCTCGCTGTCGAACTGCTCCTTTGCGGCGGCGCGCTCGTCGCTCTTGGCCGCGTCGGACTTGTCGTAGGCCTTGGCGTACTTTTTGAGCGTGGCCTTGGCATCGTCGACGGAGTAGTCGGCGGGTTTGGGCGGCTTGATGGACTGCGCTGCGCTAATGAAAGCGGGCAGGTAGCCCTCGCGCCAGTAGCTCTCGAGCGGGCGCCAGGTGTAGACGGTGATGCCGAGGGTGTTGTAGTAGTCGATGAGCGTGACGTGTGCGGTCACGCCGCCCAGGCAAAGCACGGCGACGAGCAGGTTGGTGAGCAGCATGCGCTTGGCATTAACGGCACCCTTCTGACGGTGCGGTGCCACCAGGCCGGCGTACTCGCACAGCAGCATGGCGATGGCGGTAAAGCCCGTGGACAGCACGCAGAACAGCGAGATCGAGAAGGTGTAGCCGTTGCCGGCGACCGCGGCGGCGGTGGAGATGGCCGAAAGGTCGCCCGGCTGGATGGGCATGGATTTAAACGTGATGACGAAGAACTCGGCAATGCCCAGGACAAAGAGGGCAAAGGCCAGGACCGCGGGAGCTGCGCCATGGCGCTGGAACAGGAAGAACAGGCCGACCATGAGCGTGGTGATGATGGCCCACTCGAGCAGGATGCACAGGGGGTAAACCCAGGTAAAGTCGTGGTTGGACGAGACCTCCATGCCCAGCAGCGCAAAGACGCCGGCGAGCAGCAGGCACAGGACGGCGGCGACGAGCGGTTTGCCCACAAAGGCGCCGCGCAGGCGGGCGAGCTTGCCGGTGGGGGCGGGGGCGTCGGGCCCGGCGAACGCAAAGACGCGCGGGGCGATGCGGTCGCGGGCGATGCTGGCCCAAGCGCAGCCGGTGAGGATGGCATTGGTCAGGATGAGCATCACAAAGGCGAGCGGCTCGTTTTGCGCGACGAGGCCAATAGCGCCCCAAATGGTCAAAAAGAGCTGGAACAGGCCGAAGGCGACGCTCCAGGCGAAGGCGCCCTTGGTGACGGTGCCCGACTGAGCGCGAATGGCCTTGGCCTCGCGCAAAACAAGGTAGACGGTCGCCGCAAGACCGACGAGCGAGATGGCGGCAGCGAACATGCTGAGACTCCTCACAAACTAAAACCTACGAAAGCGGGGGTTTACCCGATTGTTACCTAAATATGCGCTGCAATTGGTGGCTGCGCACAACAACCAGCCATATTAACGCGCACGTGTGGCGGTGTGGCGCAATGTAGTGGCGACCTGCGCGATAATGGACGGGAATTACACGGAAACGTAAAGGCTTCTTAAAGAATTGGCGAGGGTAGGGCGATGAACGAGCAGGTTTGCAAGGCGGACATGGGCGGCGACGGAGCTGCGGTCGTGGATACATGCGGCTATCCGGTCGAGACTACGGGCAACGCGGTACTGGACATTTTGGAGCATCGCTCGTCTACGCGTGCCTTCGCGCGTGATGACGACGACCGTCCCGTGGCGGTGACCGACGAGCAGCGGGCGGCGATTCTGCATGCGGCGAGTCGTGCGCCGTCGGCGGGCGCCATGATGATGTATTCCATCGTGAGCATTCGCGAGCAGGCTACGCTGGACCGTCTGGCCGACCTGTGCGACCACCAGCCCATGATCGCCAAGGCGCCCTGGGCGCTAATATTTGTGGTCGACTATGCCAAGTGGATCGATCTGTTTGAGCACGTGGGCTGCTTTGAGTCCGAGTTTGTCGAGCGCACGGGCAAGGCGCCCCGCCGCGCGCCGGGTTTGGGCGACTTTGCCATCGCGGCCCAGGACGCCGTGATCGCCGCGCAAAACGCCGTGGTTGCCGCCGAGGCCCTGGGGCTGGGAAGCTGCTACATTGGCGATATCGTGGAGAACGCCGAGGAAGTTGCCGAGCTGCTCGATCTGCCGCCCTATACCATGCCGCTGTCGATGCTCATCATCGGCACGCCCCGTAAGGAGCGTCCGGCCATTGCGCATCCCGTGGTGAACCTGGTGCACGAGGAGCGCTACTGCCGTGCGGATGCCGCGACCATGGACGCGCAGGTGGCCGAGATGGACGCGATGTTCCGTCCGCATGCCCGCGAGATGGGGGAGCGCGTCGTGGACATCTATACCCGCAAGCACACGAGTCCCTTTATGGCCGAGATGAGCCGCTCCATGGAGCGGTGGTTCAAAAACTGGCTCGGAAAATGACGAATGTGACAAGGGGACAGTCCCTTTGTCACATTCCATATCGCCGCGGTAGCCTAAAGACTGTATAAATCTTTATCTAGCTGGGAAAACAGTGCCATTCAAACATGGGCCGATTACCTATAATTCCTTCGAACATTAAAGTTGGGAGGAAACCGGCTTATGGAACAAAAGGCCAAGGAGGCAGCCTCGCACGCTGCGATTCCTGTGAGCATCTCGGCGATGCTCGTCACGCTGGGCGTGGTGTATGGCGATATCGGTACCAGCCCTATGTATGTAACCAAGGCGCTCGTTGCCGGCAACGGCGGCATCGGAAGCGTCACGGAGGAGTTCGTGCTCGGCGCGCTCTCGCTCGTCGTGTGGACGGTCACGCTGCTGACGACCGTCAAGTACGTGCTCATCTCGCTGCGCGCCGACAACCACGGCGAGGGCGGCATCTTTGCCCTCTACAGCTTGGTTAAGCGCTGCGGCAAATGGCTCATCATCCCCGCCATGCTGGGCGGCGCCGCATTGCTCGCTGACGGCATCCTGACGCCCGCCGTTACCGTTACCACGGCCATCGAGGGCCTGCGCACCATCCCGGCGGTCCATGCTGTGTTGGGTGACGATCAGGGCCGTGTCGTCGCCATTACGCTCGCCATCATCATCGCGCTCTTCTTGGTACAGCGCATCGGTACGGCCAAGATCGGTCACGCCTTTGGTCCCATCATGACGCTGTGGTTCCTGTTCTTGGGCGGCACGGGTTTGTTCTTTGTCTTCCAGCACCCCGCCGTGCTGCTGTGCCTCAACCCGGTGCGCGGCATCGCCTTTTTGCTAAGCCCCAACAACCACGCGGGCATCATGATTCTGGGCAGCTGCTTCCTCGCCACTACCGGTGCCGAGGCGCTCTACTCCGACATGGGCCACGTCGGCCGCGGCAACATCTACGCCACCTGGCCGTTCGTTAAGTGCTGCCTGTTGCTGTCTTATATGGGCCAGGGCGCTTGGCTTATCAACAATGCCGCCAACCCCGAGCTCATGGGCATTGCCGACCTCAACCCGTTCTACCAGATGCTCGCCCCCGGCCTGCGCCCGTTTGCCGTCGGCCTTTCCACCGTTGCGGCCATCATCGCCTCGCAGGCGCTCATTACCGGCGCGTTCTCGCTGGTGTCCGAGGCCAGCCGTCTGGACCTCATGCCGCACATGCAGGTCTTCTACCCGGCCGAGACCAAGGGCCAGCTCTACATTCCCATGGTCAACAACGTCATGCTTGTGGGCTGCGTCATCGTGGTGCTGCTGTTCCAGAACTCCGCGCACATGGAAGCCGCCTACGGCCTGGCCATTACGCTCACCATGATGTGCACCACGCTGCTGCTCTTCTTCTACCTGCACGAGGAGCGCAAGCTTAAGGTCGCACCGTGGATCTTCGTCGCGTTCTTCCTTTTGCTCGAGGGCTTCTTCTTTGTGAGCTCGCTCACCAAGTTCTTCCATGGTGGCTACTTCACCATCCTCATGGCCGCGCTCATCATGGGTATCATGGTGTGCTGGTACAACGGTACGGCTGTTGAGCAGCGCCAGTTTACGCTGCTGCCGCTGCGTAGCTACCTGCCGCAGCTCAAGCGCCTGCGCGACGACGATCGCTACGAGCGCATGAGCGACAACATCGTGTACCTGACCAAGGACACCCATACCGACTACATCGACCGCGACATTGTCTACTCGATCCTGGACAAGCATCCCAAGCGTGCCCGCGCCTGGTGGTTCGTCAACGTCGAGACCATGGACGAGCCGTATACGTTTGCCTACTCGGTTGAGACATTCGACACCGACTACGTCTTCCGCGTGCATCTGTACCTGGGCTATAAGGTCAACCAGCGCG
This sequence comes from Collinsella sp., assembly GCA_046995905.1. Lineage (GTDB taxonomy): Bacteria > Actinomycetota > Coriobacteriia > Coriobacteriales > Coriobacteriaceae > Collinsella. Next base: position 70,811 of record JBKXET010000001.1, on the reverse strand, counting down.
TCAATGCCTACCTGCGCCAGGTCGTTCAGGACCTTGCCGCCACCGGCGAGCTGCCCGCGCAAAAGCACGACTACTCGGTCTACAAGGATCCGGGCAACATCGGTACGTTCAAGTTCGTCATGATCCGCAAGCTGCTGGCGCCCGAGAGCGACGTGGAGCCCAGCGAGCGCACGGCCATCACGCTCAAGTACATCATCCGCCGCGCCGCCGGCACGCCCGCGCGCTGGTACGGCCTGGAGAACTCCAACGTGAGCTTTGAGTACGTGCCGCTGTTCACCAAGTTCAAGGCCGTGAACAAGATGCAGCGCCTGGCCCCCAACGAGCGGCCGTAGACGTCGGCGGCTACACGGAGTTGGTTTTTGATGGACAAGATTGAGGCCGGGGAGGTAAACATGGATGCAAAGGTGCTTGACGGTTGCGATCTTGCGACCGAGCTGGTGCGTGAGGTACGCGCCGATGCTGCCGAAGATCGGTTCTTTACGAATCGGGCCAACATGGATATGGCCGACCGCGTGATTTCGATCGTGGTGACGGTGCTTGTCGCGGCGTGCGTGTGCGCACTGCTCGCGCACGTGCTGTTTGTCTAACGACCGCAGGTTGCAAAGGCTTTACACTTGGAACCACCACAAGGGGAAACCACCACAAGGGTGCCTGTCCCCTTTGTGGTGGTTTTTGTTTTTGAGAGAGGGGCGGGACGCTGATGGACGTCCGTACGGACGGCGATATTGCCGATAGCTTTTGGTGGCGGCGCACAACGCTGACGCGCCGCACTCCTCTGTATGACGCCTGCGTATCGGTGGGGCTGCTGGTCGCGGCGACGATTGTGGGCGCGCTGCTCGACCATCCGGGTCTCGCGCCGAGCATCATGATCGTCTATGTGTTCGCCGTTCAGCTGTGCGCATTCTTTACCTGGAGTCGCCTGTATTGCTTGCTGAGCTCGGCTGCCGCCGTGGCGCTCTACAACTTTTTGTTTGTCGACCCGCGCTACTCGCTGTCGCTTATCGACCGCGGCTATCCCGGCATGTTCTTCATCATGTTCGTGGTTTCGCTTGTGTCGAGCTCGATTGCGTTGGCCCTGCGCCGCGCCTTGGCACAGGCTGCCGCCAGCGACCGCCGCACGCATATGGTGCTCGAGACCAACCGCATGCTGCAGCGGTGCGCCGATCAGCAGCAGATCGTTCACGCCATGGCAACGCAGCTGGCGCGCCTTTCGGGCTGTCCGGTCGTGTGGTACAGCGCCGATGCCGAGGGCGATGACCTGCTGCCGCGTGCGACATACACGGCCGTGGGCGATGCCGCACCGGTGCACGAACTGGCGCCGCAGATGCCGCCGCGGCTCTCGGCGTCCGCCTATGTGGGAACGCCGCTCGACGCCACGTTTGGCGGCTCGGCGTTTTATGGCATCTACCTGACGGTTCGCACAGGCGACGGCTTCGCGCGCTCGGGCGACCCCGCCTCGGTGGTGGGCGTGCTGGCTATCGTTGCCGAGCCCGACGTGCTGACGCACGAGGAGCGAACACTTGCCGATGCCATCGTGAGCGAAGGCGAGCTGGCACTCGATCGCGCCCGCGCCATGGAGGCCCGCGAGGAAGCGGCGGTGCTCGCCAAAAACGAACAGCTGCGCGCCAACCTGCTGCGCTCCATCTCGCATGATCTGCGCACGCCGCTTACCAGTATTTCGGGTAATGCCGACGTGCTGCTCGATCAGGGCTCGACCGGCACCGCGGTGCTCGATGCCCAGACGCGCCGCGGCCTGCTTCTATCCATTCGCTCGGATGCGCTGTGGCTCAACGCCACCGTCGAGAATCTGCTCGCCATCACCAAGCTCGAGGGCGGCGGTATGCGCCTGTCGACCACGCTCGAGCTCATGGACGATATCGTCGAGGAGGCGCTGCGCCACGTGAACCCTGCCGTGCGCGAGCACGACCTTAAGGTGGTAGCGTGCGATGATCCGGCGCTCGTCAACGTTGATGCACGCCTGATGGTGCAGCTGGTGGTCAATCTGGTGAACAACGCCATCACCTATACGCCCGCGGGCTCGCATATCATGATTTCGATTAGCGTCGACGATGGACGCGTGGCGTGCTCGGTGGCCGATGATGGTCCGGGCATCGCACCCGAGGATCGCGAGCGCATCTTTGAGTCGTTCTATACCGCCAACCATGGCCTGGCCGACAGCCACCGCAGCGTTGGCCTGGGTCTTTCGCTCTGCCGTTCCATTGCGTTGGCACATGGCGGTAGCATAGAGGTTGCCGCGGCGGACCCGCACGGTTCGATCTTTACGATTGAACTTCCCGCCGCCGACGTTTCGTTTGATAAGGAGTAGCGCAGTGCCGAACTCTGCCGTAAAACCGCTCATCTTGGTCGTTGAGGACGACCCCGCCGTCCGCAACCTTATCGTTGCCGCGCTCGAGGCGCACGGCCTGCGCCATATGGCTGTGGAGACCGCCCATGCCGCTATCGCCGCCGCCTCGTCGCAGGCGCCGAGCATCGTGCTGCTCGATCTGGGCCTGCCCGATATGGACGGCGTCAAGGTGGTGGAGTCGGTGCGCACATGGTCGGGCATGCCAATCATTGTGGTCTCGGCGCGCAGCGAGGACGCGGACAAGATCCGGGCGCTCGATGCCGGTGCCGACGACTACCTGACCAAGCCGTTTTCGGTCGAGGAGCTGCTCGCGCGCATTCGCACCACGCTCAGGCGCCTTTCGTATGCGCAGACGGGCGGCGTTGTCTCCGAGGGCTCGTTCGATACCGGTGAGCTGCATATCGATTTTGATGCCGGCATCGCCACGATGGATGGCGAGGAACTGCATCTGACGCCGATCGAGTATAAGCTCCTGTGCCTGCTGGCGCATAACGCCGACAAGGTACTGACGCACCAGTTTATCCTGCACGAGATTTGGGGCACGGCGACCAAGAGCGACCTGGCGAGCCTGCGTGTCTTTATGGGCACGCTGCGCAAGAAGATCGAGTCCGACCCCGCGCATCCGCGCTATATCCAGACGCACGTGGGTATTGGTTACCGATTGGTCATCCAGGGATAGGTCGGCATCCGCCATCCCAATATGAGTTGCGGTGAAATACGGTCTAAATTTGCCTAATTCCAGGCAAAACAGTCCGTATTCCACCGCAACTTTGTTTATTTGCCCTTGGGCTTGCTGGCGTAAAACTTTTTCTTTTTGGGCTTGCCGGCGGGGGAGGGCTTGCCGACAAAGTTGGGCTTGCCGTTGCCGGTCTGCGCGTGCGCGGGCGCCGTTGCGCGAGGCTTGCGCGCCTCGGGGTTGCGCAGCTCCTCGGTTCGCTCGGCAATCTCCTCGGCGCTAAAGCCGACCTCGGCCATGGCGTCCTCGATGGGCAAGCGGCGCACGATATAGCAATGGTGCACCTTCTGGTTGCGCGCGAAGTCCTCTGGGATGGTTTGCGCCGTAATGTTCTCCAGCACGACGCCCGCGCGCGCGAGCTTGCGCGTCTCGGGGCGGAAGCCACGCAGGTTGCAGCTAAAGATGGCGTGGCCGCCCTGTGCGAGCAGGCGCGATACGCCGGCCAAAAGCTCAACATGGTCGCGCTGGACATCCCAGGTGCGGCGGCCCATCTTGGACGAGTTCGAGAACGTGGGCGGGTCGACAAAGATCAGGTCCCAGCGGTTGCGCGTCTGGCGCTGGTCACGAATCCAGGCGAGCACGTCGTCGCGCACAAAGTGATGCTGCGGCCCCACAAAGCCGTTCTGGCGCATGTTGCGCTCGGCCCAGTCCAGGTAGGTGTTGGAAAGGTCGACCGTCACAGTTTCCTCGACGCCGCCGTCTGCCGCATAGCAGGTGGCGGTGCCGGTATAGGCGAACAGATTGAGGAAGCGGCGCGCCTGCTTGGCGTGCTCGCGCACCAGGTTGCGGGTGACGCGGTGGTCCAGGAAGATGCCCACATCCAGGTAGTCATCAAAGTTGACGGCAAAGGTGAGTCCGCCCTCTTCGATGAGCGGCAGGCGACGGCGCACGATGTTGGCACGCTCGCCCGATCCGCCCTTGCCGGCACCCTGCTTGCCGTACTGCGAGCCGCCGCGCGAACGCATGCGGGCCTTGGCGTGCACATGCTCTGCCGGGACATCTAGGATGCGCGGTGCGATGGCCAAGATGTCGAGCATGCGGGCCTGGGCTAGCGCGGGGTCGATGGTCTTGGGCGCGGCGTATTCGGCGATGACGAGCCAGCGGCCCGGCGTCTGCGGGCAGCCCTCGTACAGGTCAATGGCGGCGGAGTAGTCGGGCAGGTCGGCATCGTAGACGCGGTAGCAGCTCACGCCCTCGCGCTTTGCCCACTTGCGACGCAGGCGTGCGTTCTTGCGCAGGCGGTTGGCGAACTGTTCGGATTCGGGGATGAGCACGGGCAGCGGCTTGCCGTCGCCCAGGTCGAGCGTGGCGGCAGGTTCGGGCATGGGAGTGTCGGCGGCTTCGTCTTGAGCGTCTGCGGTCTGCTGTTCGGCATCTGCGCTGGTCGCAGCTTCGAATGCCGCGGCGGCGTGGTCGAGCGAGGGCCAGACCTCAATAGCCGCCTCCTCGTTATTGGGCATGACGGCGATGGAGCGCGCAGGCTCGGCATGGAGCGCGCGGGCCATAAGGCCATCGCGGGCGAGCGTGGCGACCGGTGCCGAAGCGAGTTCGGGCGCGCGGCGCAGCTCGCCGACCAGCGTCATGGCGTCGTGCATGAGCGAAAGCGGGGTCTCGGTGGTGTCTGCGACTACGGCGGCGCCGGCGACAGCGCCTGCATGGTCCAGCACGGTGGCTGGTTTGGCAGCGCAGAAGTCGACGAAACGCTTGTAGCCGGCGCACTTGATCATACGCTCGGCAGTCTTGCGGGCGGCGGGGTCGATGTCTACGGCCACGATGCGCGCCTGGCGCTCGCGCGCCGTCGCCTCGCGCTCGCGCGCCTCGGCAAGCAGTTGTTCCCATAGGTCGGCATCATGCAGCTGCCAGCCCTCAAAACCCCAGTGCTTGCGCGCGGCACCCGGGGCGCGGTCGGTCAGGATATTCACGGCCTCCAGCAGCAGACCGCCGCCGGCGCACGAGGCATCGATCAGCGTGGGCAGGGCTTCATTCTCGTAATCATCGGCCGTCAGCTCGCGCTCGCACAGTGCGGTCCAGCCGACCTGCGCCAGCACCAGAGCGGCGTAGTCGGGGCGCAGCACGTGCGCGCCCTCGCCGGCATGGGTCGCCGCGGGCGGCAGGCGCTTGAACAGCGGGTCGCCCGAAAGGTCTAGGCTTATGCTCGCGCGGCGCTGGCGCAACGAAAGCAGTAGGTGAACATCGGGGTCGGCGGCATCGACGTCGGCGCGACGGCCCGTGGTCTCGGCCAGGCGGTCGCACAATGCGTCCTTGGCGCGCAGGGCCGAGAAGCGCGTGTTGCGCAGCTGCTCGGTCACGCCGCGGGCGGTAATGGCGATGGTGGCGCCGGGGCGGACGATGCTCTCCCAGGCGATGTCGTAAACGCTATCGTACAGTTCGTCGGCATCCTGCGCCTCAAAGCGCCCGAGCACCACGAACACGCGGCTCGCCAGGCGCGACCACAGGCATGCTCGGTAGCCTTGCTCGAGCTCGCCCTCAAATGTAGCGCGGCCCTTCAGCCGGCGAACATGCGAAAGCCCGAGGCGTTTAAGCTCATCGGCGAGTGCGGACTCAAAGCCCTCGGGGCAGCTTGCGTAAAATTCCATGGGTGACCTCTCTGGTTGCGTCGCTCCATTATATGATGGATGCTTCGTTTGCCCTTATCCTCGAAAGGAACCCATATGATTGATGCGTGCCCCGAATCCGCTGTGCTCTTTTTTGATGTAGACGGCACGCTGACGTCGTTCGATCCCGACGATATGACCGATAAGGACTTTTCGGCGGTTCGTCCCTCGCAGACGGTGGTTGAGGCGTTCCGTGCACTGCGCGATGCAGGGCACAAGGCATTTATCTGCACGGGCCGCCCCCTGTGGCTTATCGCCGATAGCCTGCGTGCGCTCGACCCCGCGGGCATCGTTGCCATGGCGGGAGCCACGCTCGAGGTCGAGGGACGCGTGGTACACGAGGACTGCTTTGGCGAGGACGTTATCGAGGAGCTTGCGCGCCGTATGGCCGCGGCAGAGATTGAGACCTTTTTCGAGACCAACGTGGCTACTTTTGCCCTGGAACCCGCGGGTGTTGAGCAGTCGTCTCTGATCGGCACTTCTGTGGTGCACAGCACCGAGGAAATGCGCGTCGACGGCCGTCTGCGCGTGGGCAAGGTAGGCATCGTCGCGAGCGACCTGGCTCGCGTAGCCAACGATGACGGCTTTATCGATCGCGAGTTTGAGCTGTGCAACACCGGTGGTCAGAATCGCGAGCTGAGCCCCAAGGGCATTGACAAGGGCGTGGGCGTGGCGCGAGCACTGGCGTATCTGGGCCGCGAGGGAAATGCGCACACCTTTGGCTTCGGTGATTCGGGCAACGACCTGGGCATGCTCGCTGCCGTCGAGACGGCCGTGGCCATGGGCAACGCCATGCCCGAGGTCAAGGCGATCGCCGACTACGTGACCGACGATGTCGCACACGACGGCACCGTGGCAGCGATGCAACATTTTGGGCTGATTTAATAAATGGCCGGTTCGCCCTCACCGTGGGCGAACCGGCCATTTGAGCTATTTTGCAATATAGAGCTTGGGATGACTGCGGCTGCTTTCGATTGCCGCCGCCATGATGCCCTCGTCGTCTCCATCTATGATGATGCCATCGAGGTCGTCGATTTGCGCGGACTGATAAAAACTGGTCTTATTGAACTTTCCCTGGTCGACCATCATATAGCCTTGGTTCGAGTTGGTCAGGTACATATGCTTGATCATGGCCGAGAAGTCGTGCTCGACGGTAAAACCGTGGTCGGGGTGGAATCCGTCGGCGCTGACAAACGCCTTGTCGGCATGGAGTTTGCTCATGCAGTCGAGCGTTAGCGCGCCCGCCAGATAGAGGTGACCCTTTCGCACGGAGCCGCCTAGCAGCACTACCGAAGCGTTGGGGAGATTGAAGCTGGCATAGTTCGCGATAGCAAGATCGCCGGTGATGATGGTGATCTCACGTTTGTCCATGAGGGCCTTAGCGAAGTAAAAGCCTGTGGTACCGATATCAATTACCAGAACGTCGCCATCGTCAACAAGAGTTGCCGCGGTCGTGGCGATGGCCTCCTTGGCCTCGACCTGGACATTGATGCGCTCTTCGGGATAAGAGATTGCGTTGGAGCGAGAAAGCGATACCGCTCCGCCACGTACGCGACGCAACTTTCCTTCCGATTCCAGCGAGATGAGGTCGTGCCGTGCGGTGACTTCCGAAACCGAAAAACGACGGACAATGTCGGATACCGAGATATTTGGCTTTTCGGCCAGCCAGTTCATGATAAATCGCTGACGTTCGGCCGGTGAAAGGTCTGAAGTAGATGCCATATGCCGCTCCTTTTGAACGAAAGACAAAAGATACGTCTTTCGTAATCGAAATATAACGTATCGATATGAAAAGAACAAGGCGAAATTGAACGAACAAAATGAGCGATAGGGCATGTTCATAATTCACATGTAGCGGATAGCTCGCACGTAGACGGGCTGTATAGAGTCTCATTTTGAAGGTGGTGCCGAAAAGCGATACGTTCACACCCGATATTCGACCGTTCACGGAAAGTCGACAATTGAGCTTTCGATAACTTTTGAAATAGTTTATAAAAGAAAACCGTAAAGCTTTTGAAACAAAGAAAAAAGCTTTCGATAGCAATAATGTAAGGTGAGAAAGGACCGAACATGGCGATCAAAGTGTTTGCCGACGGCGCTAACCTCGAGGGCATGCTTGACATGCACGACAACGGTAACGTCCAGGGCTTCACAACCAACCCTTCCCTTATGAAGGCCGGCGGCGTGACCGACTATCGCGCTTTCGCCAAGACGGTTCTTGAGCACATCACCGACGTGTCGGTCTCTTTTGAGGTTTTCGCCGACGACGAGGCTGGTATGGAAGCCGAAGCCCGCGAGATTGCAACCTGGGCAGACAACGTCTATGTTAAGATTCCGGCGCTCAACACCAAGGGCGAGTCCACTGCCGCGCTGGTCAAGCGCCTTTCTGCCGACGGCATCAAGGTGAATGTCACCACTATCTTCACGCCCGAGCAGGTCGACGAGTTCGTCGATGCCGTTTCTGCCGAGACCCCCTCTATTCTGTCCATCTTTGCCGGTCGCATTGCCGATACCGGCGTCGATCCGCTGCCCCTCATGGCGGAGTCCGTAAAGAAGGCTGCCGTTAAGCCTGCTGCCGAGGTTCTCTGGGCGTCTACGCGCGAGGTCCTCAATATCTTCCAGGCGGAGTCTGTTGGATGCCAGATCATTACGGTCCCCAATGCCATTCTTGCCAAGCGCAAGAATTTCGGGAAAGATTTGCTTGAGTACTCGCTTGATACGGTCAAGGGCTTTGCCCGCGACGTTCAGGCGCTTGGTTTTCATATCTTGCCCGAGGAGTAGGGGACGAGCATGCTGACCGATCTTCTTAAACCCGAGCTTGTTGCCTGCCACGTCGAGGCCTCCGACTGGGAGGAAGCGATCAGGGCATGCGGTAAGTTGCTCGTAGACGCTGGCAAATGCGACCAGAGCTATGTTGACGCCATGATTTCATCGGTTCACAAATTCGGCCCCTATATGGTCTTGGAAGAGGGCATCGCCATGCCCCACGCCCAGGCAGATGGCAATGTGAGTGAAGCGGGAATCTGTATCGTCACGCTTGACCCTGCCGTTGCGTTTGGACACGAGGATTTCGATCCGGTTCACGTGCTCGTGGGTATTTGCGCACCCGACCCCAAGGCTCATCTTGGCTGCTTGGCGGAGCTTTCGCAGATGTTCGAGGACGAAGACTGCGTTGCCAAGCTCAGCGCATGCGATACGCCCGAGCAGGTTTTGGAGACCATGCGTTCATTCTTTTAGGCCTTAATGGCACGGCGATGCGTCGCCGCTTTTGGATAGACGGAAAACCGTCACGTGTAGGAGAGGAAGGTTGCCATGCATATCATCACCGTATGCGGAAACGGCATCGGGTCTAGCCTGATGCTCGCTGGCAAAGTCGAGGAGCTTTGCGAGGAGGAGGGCATCAAGGCCGACGTTGAGTCTATGGACCTGAACGGTGCTTCTTCCGCAAATCCGGATCTGTTCATCACCGTTAAGGAACTCGCTCCCGAGCTCCACGGCAACGTTGTGATCGTTCGCAGCTATGTGAACAAGAAGAAGATCCGCGAAGACGCCCTCGAGGCAATCAAGGCGGCCGCCGCTAACGCCTAAAGCGGCACAAAAAAGGGCGGTTCCCTGTGGAAGAGGGAAACGCGCCCACGTTAGAGAGAAAGGAAGCGCAGATGCAAGCCATCCTTCCCATACTTGAGTTTATCCAATCGATTCTGACCAAGCCAGCATGGATCATGGGTCTATTTGCCTTTGTGGGCCTTGTCGCGCTTAAGCGTCCTGCCCACAAGGTGATGACGGGCACCCTGAAGCCCATTCTGGGTTACATCATGCTGTCTGCCGGCGCCGCTGTTGTTCAGGAGAACCTTGCTCCGCTGGGCACCTTCATCGAGACCGGTTTCCACATCACCGGCGTCGTGCCCAACAACGAGGTCGTCGTTTCGATGGCTCAGAGCGTCCTCGGCGTTCAGACCATGATGATCCTGATTCTCGGCTACGTCGTGAACATTATCATTGCCCGCTTTACCAAGTTTAAGTACATCTTCCTGACGGGCCATCACAGCATGTTCATGGCTTGCCTGCTGTCTGCCGTTCTGCAGGCATCTGGCTTCCAGGATGTCCAGCTTGTCATCGTGGGCGGCATGTTCCTGGGCCTCGTGAGCGCTATGCTTCCCGCCGTTGGTCAGCGTTTCACCGAGAAGGTTACCGATGGCGATGAAATCGCCATGGGCCACTTCGGTTCACTCGCCTATTACATCTCCGCTGCAGTCGGTACGCTTTTTGCTAAGGACGCCGAGGAGAACAGCACCGAGAAGATCGAGGTTCCCGAGAAGTTCTCCTTCCTGCGCGACACCACCATTTCCACGGCTCTTACCATGGCCTTCTTCTACCTGGTTACCGCTTTCGCCGCTTACATCGCAGATCCCGCGGTCGTTACCAAGACCGCTGGTGGCGACAATGTAATCGTCTACGCCCTGACCTGTGCCCTGTCCTTCGCCGTCGGTGTCACTATCGTCTACAACGGCGTTCGTATGATCCTCGCCGATCTGGTCCCGGCTTTCCAGGGCATCTCCAACAAGCTGATCCCTGGCGCCATCCCCGCCGTCGACTGCGCCGTCTTCTTCCCCTATGCTCCCACCGCCGTCATCCTCGGCTTTGTTGCCTCCTTCATCGGTGGCGTGGTCGGTATGTTCATCGTGGGCGCTACCCTGGGCATCTTCATCATCCCGGGCATGGTTCCCCACTTCTTCTGCGGTGCTACCGCAGGCATCTATGGCAATGCTACCGGCGGTCGCAAGGGCGCAGCTCTTGGTGCTTTCGTCAACGGCCTGCTCATCACCTTTGCCCCGGCCCTGCTCCTGCCCGTTCTTGACGTCTTTGGCTTCAAGAACACTACGTTCGGCGACTTCGATTTCTCCGTCATTGGTATTACGCTCGGCCGCGCTGCCGAGGCCTTCGGTACCACCGGTGTCTACGCGATTCTCGCTGTCCTTCTGGTCGTCGCCTTCGTCCCCAACTTCATCCACACCAAGGGTGCTGTGATCAACCACGTTGAGGAAGAGTAATCCAGGCATACGTTAAGCCCTAATCGGGCGGAGCTCCGATAACCGGCTCCTACACGGAAGCGGTGACGTCTCAAATGAGGCGTCACCGCTTTTTGCTTTGGAGCGATTGCGAAAACGAGCCGGCGAAGCGCTGCTTCTGCTCCGTGAACGGAATCAAACGCAATGATCGGCAAAAACGTTTTGCCGCTGGGGTGTCGATATAAAAATGGTAAATCTGCAAAACCGTTCGCCGAGAAGATAAAAACCAGCAGCTCACGCCTTGATAAACGTAGGTAAAGTGTTTAGCAGTTTATCGGCCGTATGCTAACGAAAGGAATCAGGCAGATGGCAATCAAGGTGTTCGCTGACGGTGCAAACCTCGAGGGCATGCTCGACATGTACGAGAACGGCAACGTTCAGGGTTTCACGACCAACCCGTCCCTTATGAAGAAGGGCGGCGTGACGGACTACCGCGCGTTTGCCAAGGAGGTCCTGGCTCACATCACCGATGTGTCCGTGTCGTTTGAGGTCTTTGCAGATGACGCCGAGACCATGGAGGTCGAGGCCCGTGAGATCGCTACCTGGGCCGACAACGTCTACGTCAAGATTCCGTGCGTGACCACCAAGGGCGAGTCCACCGCCGAGCTGGTTCGCAAGCTTTCGGCCGACGGCATCAAGGTTAACGTCACCACCATCTTTACGCCCGAGCAGGTCGACGAGATGGTCGAGGCCGTTGACGCCGAGACGCCGTCCATCATCTCGCTTTTTGCCGGCCGCATTGCCGATACCGGCGTCGATCCCATTCCGTTTGTGACGGAGTCGGTCAAGAAGGCCGCCGCCAAGCCCAACTGCGAGGTCCTGTGGGCATCCACGCGCGAGCTCATCAACATATACCAGGCGGAAGGATGCGGTTGCCAGATCATCACAGTGCCCAACAGCATCTTGGCCAAGCGCAAGAACATCGGTCGCGACCCGTACGAGGTCTCGCTCGACACCGTCCGCGGCTTTGCCAAGGATATCGCCTCGCTCGGCTTCCATATCCTGCCGTAAGCAAGGGTACCCCCTCTGGCGACGTGCAAAATCGCGAATATTCAGCATGGTGAAGGCTTTTACCAGTTGGTTGAAGCACGGAACAGCCCCCGTTTTGGCTCTGATGATGCTAAAACGGGGGCTGTTTTTGACTATATTGCCTCTGAGGGGCGTTCGGAGCGGCAGAAATTGCAGAATACTCGCGATTTTGCACGCCGCTGTAGGGGGTACCCTTGCTTTAGGTGGTCTACTTTCCCTGCACCATGGTGAGCGAGATCTTCTTGCGGTCGCGATCGACCTTTTCGACCCACACCTTGACCGTGTCACCGACGCGCACCACGTCGCTGGGGTGCTTGACAAAGCGGTTGGCCAGTTTGGAGATGTGCACGAGGCCGTCCTGGTGCACGCCCACGTCGACGAAGGCGCCAAAGTCGACGACGTTGCGCACCGTGCCCTTGAGCTCCATGCCGGGTTCCAGGTCGTCGATGGAAAGCGCCGAGCGGCTAAAGACCACCTCGGGTGCGTCGTCGCGCGGGTCGCGGCCGGGCTTCTTGAGCTCGTTGACGATGTCGATGAGCGTGAGGGTGCCGCAGTTCAGGTCGCTTGCCAGCGCCGAGATGCTGCCCAGGCGGCGCTCGATGTCGGGCACGCCGCCGCGGCTGAGCTCGCTTGTTTTAACGCCGGCGCGTTCTAGGACGGCCGTGGCCACCTCGTAGCTTTCGGGGTGGACGCTCGTCGCGTCGAGTGGGTTCTTGCCGCCGCTAATGCGCAGGAAACCCGCGGCGTTGAGATATGCCTTGGGCCCCAGCTTGGGGACCTTCTTGAGCTGGCGGCGATCGGTAAAGGCGCCGTTTTCCTCGCGGTAGGCCACGATGTTTTTGGCCACGCTCGGCGTGATGCCCGATACGTATCCCAGCAGACTTGCGCTCGCGGTGTTTACGTCGACACCCACGCGGTTAACGACGTCCTCCACCACGTGGCCCAGCGTGCGCGAGAGCTCGGCCTGGTCAAGGTCATGCTGGTACTGGCCCACACCGATGGACTGGGGCGGAATCTTGACGAGCTCTGCCAGCGGGTCCTGCAGGCGGCGGCCCAGGCTCATGGCGCCACGCACGGTGACGTCCAGGTCGGGGTATTCCTGGCTGGCGAGCTCGGAAGCGGAGTACACCGACGCGCCGGCTTCGTTAACGATGGTGTAGCGAAGGCTGGGCGCCTGCTCGGCAATGAACTCCGAGACGACTTCCTCGGTCTCGCGGCTGGCGGTGCCGTTGCCGATGACGATGGTGTTGACGCCGTCCTTTTTGACGAGGCGGGCGAGCTCGCGCTTGGTGCCGGCGACGTCGTGGCGCGGCTTGGTGGGGTAGACCACGCCGTGGTCGAGCAGCTTGCCGGTCTCGTCCATGACGGCGACCTTGCAGCCGGTGCGGTAGCCCGGATCGAGCGCGAGCACGCGGGCGCCGCGCACGGGGCGTGCCGAGAGCAGGCCCTCGAGATTCTTGGCAAAGACACTAATGGCCTCGGTCTGGGCGCGAACGGTGAGCTTGGCGCGGGCCTCGCGCTCCAGCGAGGGGGCCATGAGGCGCTTGTAGCCGTCAGCGATGGCGGCGTCAAAGACGGGCGCGAAGACGCCCTGGCGTCGGGGCCAACGGCTGCCGAGGCGCGCCGTGGCGGCAGCGCCGTCGACGTTCACGCGCACGCGGAGTTTGCCCTCGCGCTCACCGCGGTCGATAGCCAGCACGCGGTGGTTGGGAATACGGCGCAGCGGCTCATCATAGCTGTAGTACGGCTCGTAGGGGGTCTTCTCGGCGGGGTCGGTGGCCTCGACGATGATGTCGGCGGTGTTTTGCGTAAAGGCGCGCAGGTCGGCGACGTTCTCGGGGTCTTCGGCCACCGTCTCGGCCACGATGTCCGCCGCGCCGGCGAGCGCCTTCTCGGGCGTGTCGAAGCCGGCTTCCTCGTTGACGTAGGCCGCGGCGGTGTCGAGCGCGCTGCCCTTGGCCGAGGCCTGCATGATGATCATGTTGGCAAGCGGCTCCAGGCCTGCCTCGCGGGCCTTCTGTGCGCGGGTCATGCGCTTTTTGCGGTAGGGCTTGTAGAGGTCCTCGACACGCTGGAGCTGCGCGGCCTCGCGAATTTGCTGTTCGAGCTCGGGCGTAAGTTTGCCCTGGGCGTCGATGAGCAGAAGGACGTCCTCTTTGCGCTGTTCAAGATTGCGCAGGTAGGACAGGCGCTCGTCGAGTGCGCGCAGGGCGACGTCGTCCATTCCGCCTGTGGCCTCCTTGCGGTAGCGCGAGATAAAGGGGATGGTGTTGCCCTCGTCGATGAGCTTGACGGCTGCCTCGACGTTGGCGGCCTTAAGGTTGAGCTCGCGGGCGAGCTGGGCGATAAGATCCATGGGACTCCTTGCGTTTAAGGTGCGTTTGCAGCACAGGGCTACCAAGGATACCACCCGTCCCAAAAGACTGTTTTGGGGCGCACGAACCAAGCTGAGGCGCAAAATAGCCCCTGCTCCAGAAAAATCGTCGGCAAGGTAGCAAAATGCCCCGCGGGCAGGAGGCTGCTCGCGGGGCAAAGAAGAGGGGCTTGTTGGTGACGGACCGAAGGGTTCGGCATGGGGTTTCTGCCGCGGTCGCTCTTAAGGCATTACAGCTCGACGAGCTGGCCGGTCTCGGCGGCCTCCTTGATAGCGTTGAGAAGCGTGAGCGTCTTAACGTTGTCGGCGGGGGTCACGACGGGCTCGACCTCGCGGCGGACGACCTTCACAAAGTGCTTGAGCTGCATCTTGTGCGGCAGCGCCGGGTCCACAGCCGGGATCTCCATCTGCAGCGGCTTGTGCCAGTTAGAGGCGCCGTCGTAGGAGAACTGGTGCAGGCGGGGCAGCGACAGGGCGCCCTTAGTGCCGCCGATAAAGTAGGCGTCGGCGTCGAAGGGGCGGTACTGCGGATCCTCGCGAGCGGTTGCCTCCCAGTTCCAGGGGCTGGCGGTGGCGTCGGAGATGGTCATGCTCGCAAGTGCGCCATCGGCAAAACGGACGTTGACCACGGCGGAGTCCTCGGTCTCAAAACCGCGGGCGGCGCTGGACTGCATACCCTGGACGGCAACGGGCTCGCCCAGCAGATAGCGGAGTAGATCGACGTCGTGAACCAGGTTGACCAGGATCGGGCCGGCGCCCTTCTTGCGGCGCCACTCGACATCGAAATACTCGTCGTTCTTATAGATCATGTAGTGGAAGCTCGAAACAGTAAGCTTGCCCAGCTCGCCGGACTCGATGATCTCCTTGGCCTTGTTGACGAAGGGGTTGTGGCGACGGTGCTGGCCCACGAGCACGGGCACGCCGGCGGTCTCGGCCTCGGCGGCGAAGGCCTGGGCATCCTCAAGATCGTTGGAGATCGGCTTTTCGACCAGCGGCACGATGTTGCGCTTTACGGCCTCGCGAGCAACGCCCAAGTGCAGGTCGTTGGGGGTGGCGATAATGACGGCCTCGGGCTTGACCTCGTCCATCATCTGGGCGGGATCGGTGTAAAACGGCACGCCGGCGGCCTCGGCCGTGGCGCGGGCGCCCTCAAAGGCGTCGGCGATGGCGACGAGCTCGGCCTCGGGCTCCTCGGTGACAAAGCGGATGTGGTTGCGGCCCATGGCGCCGGCGCCGATAACGGCAATGCGGACGGGGTTGAGCTCAGACATTTCGACTCCTTAATACTGGTGGCCGGTGGAATGCGACAAAGGGGCTGTCCCTTTGTCGCATCGGTAAAACTAGGCGGACTTCTTCTTGCTGTCGGAGACCATCATGTAGACGGTGAGCACGACGGCGATGGCGGCGATCACGATGGCGCCGTAGAAGGACTGCTGGTAGGCGGCGCTGCCGGCCTCGGCGTGATACAGCACGGCGGTGATGGGCTGGCTGATCCAGGTGGAAGCGGCATAACCCAAAAACATGATGCCGTAGTTGACGCCGATGTTGCTGGTACCAAAGGCGCCACCGGTGAGCGGCGGGTAGATGACGAGCAGGGCGCCAAAGCTAAAGCCGAGCAGGGCGAGCGCCACAAAGAACATGGCCTGCGTAAAGCTCATCGACATGATGACGAGTGCGACGATGGTGACGACAAGGCTGATGAGCAGCGACTTATAGGCGCCGAGCTTGTCGATGATCTGGCCAAAGGACAGACGGCCAACCAGGTTGGCGCAGGTGTTGACGGAGACCACCACACCGCCGAGGGCGACGGCCGCGGCGCTCGTGGGGTCGGCGAAGAGCTGGACGGCGGCGATGGAGGCAACCTTGCCGACGAGCAGGGTGCCCGCGGTGGCGGCAAAGGCGAAGGTGACGATGAGAACCCAGAAACGCGGGGTCTTGACCATCTCGCTCGGGGTGAGGTCGCCGAAGGTGCCGGCGTGCGCGCCGCCCTTGGGGGCCTCGAAGCCCTCGGGCAGCCAACCGGCCTCGGGGGCCTTCAGGAACAGGGCGGAAGCGGCGATCGTCACAAAGAAGATGACGCCGAGCGCCTTAAGGGCGCCAAAGATGCCCAGGCTCGGGATGAGCAGCGAGGCGAGCACCGGGGACAGCACGGCGGGGCCGGCGGTCGAAGCGGCCAGGGTGATGCCGGAGGCGAGGCCCTTCTTGTCGATGAACCACTTTTGGCCGGTGGTGAGCGCCGGGTTGTAGCCCAGGCCGTTGCCGATGGCGGCGACGAGCGAGAACCACAGGTAGAACTGCCACGGCTCGGTGACGGTGCCGGACATGAACCAGCCCAGGCCGTAGCACACGGCGGCGGCGATAACGACGTTGCGCGGGCCGATCTTATCGGAGATGCGGCCGGCGAAGATGCCCGTCACGGCCATGATGGTCTGAAAGACCGGGAAGGCCCAGGTAAGGGCGCTGGACCACTCGGGGTAGACGGCGAGCAGGTTCTTGCTCACGACGGAATACAGCGCGATGGAGCTGATGAAGAACATGGTGACGCATGCGGCGGAAAGCACGACGGCGCGACCCTTGTTGGAGTTGGTGGAAGCCATTGGACTCTTTCTAATCGATACGGGGGAGGAGCGGTCGTATCCGCGGGACCTCCCTGTCAGGTTGGTTTACTGGTCAGTCGGCTTGGCGACGCCGGACTCATCGGACCAGAGCTCGACACCCTTGTTCTTAAGGTAGTTGTCGGCATAGGCGCGACGGCCGCCGGGCTTGGCGGTGAGGTCGCCCATCATGTTGGAGAAGCCGCCATCGACCTTGATGGCGTCGCCGGTGGTAAAGTCCGAGCGCTTGGACGCCAGGAACATGACGGCGTTGGCAATATCGCTGACCTCGCCGATGCGGCGCGTGGCGATCAGACGGCTGCGGCTCTTTTCGACCTCGGGGTCGGCGTAGAAGTTGGCCGACATGGGGGTCTTGACGAAGCAGGGTTCGACGCAGTTGGAGCGGACGCCGTAGGGGCCCCACTCGGCGGCGAGCATCTTGGACATCATGTTCACGCCGGCCTTGGTGGAGCTGTACACGCCCGAGAACGTCTCGGGGGAGTGGCTGGCGACGGTCGAGATGTGCACCAGGCGGCCCTGGCCGGCCTTGATCATCTCGCGACCAAAGCGCTGCGAGGTGATGAAGTAACCGGTGAGGTTGACGTTGAGCACCTGCTCCCAGTCGCTCAGCGGCAGGTCCTCCATGGCGGCGAAGCGCAGGATGCCGGCGGTGTTGACGAGAACGTCGACGCGGCCGAAGTCGGCGATGGTGGCGTCGACGGCAGCCTGAACCTCGGCCTCGTCGGTAGCGTTCATCTTGTAGCCCTCGGCGTGGATGCCAAACTCGGCGGCGAGGTCGGCGGCAGCGGCCTTGACCTTTTCCTCGTCCAGATCGAGCAGGACGACGTTGGCGCCGTTGCGGGCGAACTCGCGGCAAATCTCGACGCTCATACCGCCGAGCGCGCCGGTCACGGCGCAGACATCGCCCTCGAGCTTAAGCCAGTTGCTCATAGGAACTTCCCTTCTTGTGCCTCCCGGTGGGTCGCTCCCATTAACCGACCCACGTGGTTTTCGCTGGTTATCGTATGCTTTGCATTTGCGCAGGTGAATTGCATATTTGTTAGAATGGCGTTAACCGTAGGTTTACACTGTGCGATGCGGTTTTTTCTCAATTAAGCGCGTGACCTGCGAAAACAACCCCCTGTGGCATCATGTGGCCATAGGCGCGAAAACAGGAGATTGACGTGTACGATCGACGACTCGAGGCCATATCGGCCGCCGCGGAGCTGGGAAGCTTCTCACGGGCGGCGGCAAAATTGCGCGTGTCGACCCCGGCGCTCGTCAAGCAGGTGTCGGGCTTCGAGGCCGAGTTTGGCATCACGTTGTTCGAGCGCTCGCATTCTGGTGTTAAGGTGACGCCGGCAGGTGCTCTGCTGGTGGACGATGCACGTTCGATCATGCGGCAGTCCGAGGACGCGCTACGCCGTGCCCGACGCGCGGCGGGCGACGGCGGGGCCGTGCGTCTGGGCGTGTCGATGATGTGTCCGGGGCGCCAGACGCTGTCGATGTGGACGGGCGTACACGAGCTGGAACCGTCGCTGCGATTTGAGATCGTGCCGGTAAGCGACCTCTACGACGAACGCGAGACCGTCATGCGCAGCCTCGGTCGCGAGGTGGATGTGGTGCAGTCGAGTTTTTCGACCCCGCGCTGGGGTGACGCCTGCCAAAAGCTCCGCATCGTTAACGTGCCGTTTTATATCGACGTGCCACGCACGAGCCCGCTGGCGCGCAAGACGCGCATTACGGTTGCCGACCTGGAGGGCATGCGCCTGCGCGTGCTCCGCCACGGCAACGACGCTATGGACAGCCTGCGTATCGATCTTTTGGCAGACGGCGGCGTGGACGTGATCGATGTGGATAGCTTCGACTTTGCGCTCTTTAACGAGGCGGAGGAAAAGGGCGACGCGGTGCTCACCTGCGGGGCGTGGTCGGGGGTGCACCCGGCCTTTGTGGGTGTGCCGTTCCTATGCGGTCGCGAGGTGCCAGTCTTTCTGCACTACCCGCTCGAGCCCACCCTCCAAGTACAAAAATTCGTCAACGCCATGGCCCAACTCCTCAAGTAGCTAATTTGTGTGACAAAGGGACAGTCCCTTTGTTACACAAAACGAGGCCCTGGCCAAACGGCCAGGGCCTCGCAAACTTTTATTCCGTTTTAAATGACGGGCTGATCGCGCGCAGGAGGGCGCCCCGGGGGCGGCGGGGTATTTCCTCCGCGCGCAGTTTCGCAGCGAAGCGAGAATGTTTGAGCACGGAGGAATTACCCCGCCGCCCCCGGGGCGCCCTCCGTCAGTAACCGGTCCTACTCCAGCTCAAACGCTCCGGTATAGAGCTGATAGTAGTAGCCACGCTTGGCGATCAGCTCGTCGTGGTTGCCGCGCTCGATGATGCGGCCGTGGTCCAGGCAGATGATCGCATCGGAGTTGCGCACGGTGGAGAGGCGATGCGCGATGACAAACGTCGTGCGGCCCTCCATGAGCTTGTCCATGCCCGCCTGCACGATTGCCTCGGTGCGGGAGTCGATGGAGCTCGTGGCCTCGTCCAGAATCATCGCCGGCGGATCGGCGACGGCGGCGCGCGCAATCGAGATCAACTGGCGCTGGCCCTGCGACAGCTGCGCGCCGTTGCCGGTGAGCATGGTGTCGTAGCCGTCGGGCAGACGGGTGATAAAGTCGTCCGCTCCCGCGAGCTTGGCCGCCTTGATGCACTCCTCGTCGGTGGCGTCCAGGTTGCCGTAGCGGATGTTGTCCATCACGGTGCCGGTGAACAGGTTCACGTCCTGCAGCACCACGCCCAGCGAGCGACGCAGGTCGGACTTGCGAATCTTGTTGACGTTGATGCCGTCGTAGCGGATCTTGCCGTCGGCAATGTCGTAGAAGCGGTTGATGAGGTTGGTGATGGTCGTCTTACCGGCACCGGTGGCACCGACAAACGCGACCTTCTGGCCCGGCTTGGCATATACGGACACGCCGTGCAGCACCTCGTGGTCGGGCGTATAGCCAAAGTCCACGTTATCCATGACCAGGTCACCACGCAGCGGCACGTACTCGATCTCGCCGGTCGCGCGGTGCGGGTGCATCCATGCCCACATGCCGGTGCGGTGGTCGGCTTCCTCGAGCTGCCAGGTCTCGGGGTTCACCTGTGCGTTGACGAGCGTCACGTAGCCCTCGTCGGCTTCGGGCTCCTCGTCGAGCAGCTCAAAGATGCGCTCGGCGCCGGCAAGGCCCATGACCACGGCGTTGATCTGCTGCGAGATCTGGCCGATCTGGCCGCAGAACTGCTTGGTCATGTTGAGGAACGGCACCACGACGGCGATGGAGAGCGCCATGCCCGAGAGGCTCAGGTTGGGCACGCCCAGCGCCAGGAAGATGCCGCCGGTCAGCGCGACCAGCACGTAGAGCAAGTCGCCCAGGTTCCCGAGGATCGGCATGAGGATGTTGGCGTACATGTTGGCCTTCTGCGAGACCTCGAAGAGCTTCTCGTTGCGCTCGTCAAAATCGGCCTCGGCAGCGGACTCGTGACAGAACGCCTTGACGACTTTCTGGCCGTTCATGACTTCCTCGATATGGCCCTCGACCACGCCGAGCTCGGTCTGCTGCGCGATAAAGAAGCGTGCGGAGTTGGAGCCGAGCAGCTTGGTCATAAAGGTCATAAAGGCGACGCCGGCAATGATGACCAGGCACATCCACACGCTGTAATACAGCATGATGAAGAACACGGTGACGATGACGATGATCGTCATGAGCAGGTTGGGCAGCGACTGGCTGATCATCTGACGCAGCGTGTCGATGTCGTTGGTGTAGTGGCTCATGATGTCGCCGCGCTGGTGCGTGTCGAAGTAGCGAATCGGCAGGTCCTGCATGCGGTTGAACATCTTTTCGCGCAGCTTCTCGAGCGAGCCCTGCGTGATGACGGCCATGGCGCGGTTCCAGAAGAGCGAGGAGGCGACGCCCACGGCGTAGATGCAGCCGAGGGTGGTCACGAGCTTCAGAATCTTGGGCTGCGCGGCCGTCCAGTCGCCCGACTGCCACGATTCGCTAATGACCTGCAGCGCGCTCTGGAGAAACGTCGCGCCGATGGAGTTGATGATGGCGCAGAGCACAACGCCGGCGACGACGAGGGGCAAAAGCACCGGGTAGAAGCCAAAGAGCATCTTGATCAGGCGCGTCATGGTGCCGCCCTTGCGGTTGCGCGCGCGCTCGGCGGTAGCGGCCTTACTCATGTGCCTCGCCTCCTTCCTGGGTCTGAGCTTGCGGTGCGGATGCCTCGGTGTCGGCTGCGGCGGTCTCGCCCGCGTCCTCGCCTTCGGCACTCATCTTATTTTGCGAGGTAAAGGTCTCGCGGTAGATCTCGCTCGTCTTGAGCAGCTCATCGTGGTTGCCGATGTCCTTGATGCGGCCGCCCTCCATGACGATGATGCGGTCGGCGTCCTGCACGGAGCTGATGCGCTGGGCGATGATGAGCTTGGTCGTGTTGGGCAGGTAGCTCGCCAGGCCCTCGCGGATCTTGGCGTCGGTCTTGGTGTCGACGGCGCTCGTGGAGTCGTCCAGGATCAAGATCTTGGGGCGACGCAGCAGGGCACGCGCGATGCACAGGCGCTGCTTCTGGCCGCCGGAAACGTTGGAGCCGCCCTGCTCGATCCAGGTGTCGTAGCCCTTGGGGAAGCCGTCGACAAACTCGTCGGCGCAGGCCAGATGTGCGGCCTCGCGGACTTCCTCGTCGGTGGCGTTCGGGTCGCCCCAGCGCAGGTTCTCGGCGATGGTGCCGCTAAACAGCACGTTTTTCTGCAGGACCATGGCTACCTGGTGGCGCAGCGCGTCCAGGTCGTAGTCGCGCACGTCCACGCCGCCGACGCGCACGGTGCCCTCGGTGACATCGTACAGGCGGGCGATCAGGTTCACGAGCGTCGACTTGGCCGAGCCGGTGCCACCGATAATGCCGATGGTCTCGCCGCTCTTAATATGCAGGTCGATATCGTCGAGCGCCTGGCGGCGGGCATGCTCGGAATACTTAAAGCTCACGTGATCGAAGTCGATGGAGCCGTCGGCAACCTCGTGCACGGGCTCGGTCGGGTTAGCGATCGTGGGCTCGGCGGCCAGCACCTCGGTAATGCGGTGCGCCGACTCATCTGCCATGGTCACCATGACAAAGATCATCGACAGCTGCATTAGGCTCATCAGAATCTGGAAGCCGTAGGTAAAGATGGAGGAGAGCTGACCCACATCGAACAGGGTGCCCTGGCTCGTGATGATGAGCTTGGAGCCCAGGTAGATGATGACGACGAACGCGCCGTTGACGCAGATGTTCATCATGGGGTTGTTGAAGGCGAGCAACTTCTCGGCGCGGGTGAAGTCCATCTGGACGTCGCGCGCGGCGGTGGCGAACTTCTCCTTCTCGTAGTCCTGGCGCACGTAGCTCTTGACCACGCGCATGCCGGTGACGTTTTCCTCGACCGATTCGTTGAGCGCGTCGTACTTGCGGAACACGCGGGTAAAGATCGGGCGCACCTTATAGATGATAAAGAACAGGCCAAAGCCCAGCAGCGGAATGATGACCAGGTAGACCATGGCGACGCTGCCGCCCATGGCGTATGCCATGGTAAAGGCAAAGACCAGCACCAGCGGCGAGCGCACGGCGATGCGGATGAGCATCATAAAGGCCTGCTGCACGTTGTTGATGTCGGTGGTGAGGCGCGTGACGAGCGAGGAACTCGAGAACTCGTCGATGTTGGCGAAGCTGAACGTCTGGATCTTGTAGAACAGGTCGCGACGCAGGTTCTTGGCAAAGCCGCAGCTGGCATGGCTGCAGGTGATGCCCGCAGCGGCGCCAAAGGCGAGTGACGTCAGCGCGATGAGTACGAGAAGGCCGGCGGTGGGCAGCATCTCGGTAACGGCGGTGCCGTCCTTGATGGCGTCGATCATGTCGGCGGTGATAAACGGGATCATCATCTGGCAGATTACCTCGCCAAGCACCAGCAGCGGCGTGGCGATCGTGACCTTCATGTAATCGCGGATGCTGCCCATAAGGGTTTTAATCATCCAGTTCCTCCCAGGTTACGCGGATTTTCTCGAGCATCTCGGCGAGCTGTTCACGCTCGTCGTGGTTGAGGGCGCTAAAGGCCTGCTCCCTAAAGCGGATGCGGGCGGCTTGGTCGATGCGGGCCTTCTCCCAGCCGATCTCGGTCAGGCGAATGGTGAGCTGCCGGCGATCTTTTGGATTGCGGCTGCGCTCGATGATGCCGGCGCACTCGAGCTTGGACAAGATTTCGGAAAGCGACCCCGGCTTGAGGTCGAAGTGCATGCCGAGTTCCTGCTGCGACATCTCGCCGTTTTCCTGCTTGGCAAGCAGGCAGACGATGGGCGCCTTGCCGGACACGCCGCCGCCGTGAAAGTGCATGTAGTGGCCGCAAAAGCCTAGGCCGCTCAGGATGCGCTTGGCGAGCTTGTCTTCGCCGTTAACTGCTTCGGGCACGTCTGCCGGCTGCGACGGGTCGCCGCCGGGCTCGTGCGGACGAAGGTTAAGGGGTTCATCGCACATGAATTCGTATCGCTCCTTTCTTTAGTTAGGTAGTGGGATTGTTTTGTGCCTAACTAATCTAGGAGTGCTATACAGGAATGTCAAGGTACCAAACTGATTGTTACGCGGTTTTCCAAACCGCGTAACGGCTCGACGCTGCAAACGCTCCTAAGCGGCAATCTGGCGTTCAATCGTCGGGCATGGCCACAAGGCCTATGCCCTCCTCTTTCACGCCACCTTGCTCGCTTAGGAGCGTTTTCGCTGTCCGTCCTCTACCTGCGGCGTTGCCCTGGTTGGCACTTGGGGACGTTCCTTTTCTGACGGCACCTAGGGACACACCTTGTCAAGGCTTTGGTGCAAACTTCCGTCTGCAGCGTTCCCTGCGCTACACTTAGTCGCACTGTGGCGACTTTGCGCCGCTCCCGACCCAAGGGGGACACTCATGAAGAACACTCAGCTGCTGCTGATCAACGATATGTGCGGCTACGGCAAGGTCGCTCTTTCCGCCATGCTACCGGTGCTGTCACACATGGGCTACCGTATCCACAACCTGCCGACGGCACTTGTGTCCGATACGCTCAACTACCCCAAGTTCTACATCCACGACACCACGGAGTACGTGCGCCAGAGCCTTGCCATCTGGGAGGAGCTCGGCTTTGAATTCGACGCCATCTCCACCGGATTTATCGTGACCGAGGAAGAGACGCGCATCATTTCGGACTTCTGCCACCGCCGCGCGCAAAAGGGCACGAAGGTGTTTGTCGATCCCATCATGGGTGATAACGGCAAGCTCTACGCCGGCGTGCCTGAGTCCACGATTGGCCTCATGCGCAGCCTGCTCGAGTGCGCCGACTACGCGGTGCCCAACTACACCGAGGCATGCCTGCTCGCCGATACGCCTATTGCCGAACAGATTTCGGTCGACGAGGCCCATGCGCTCGTGGACGCCGTGCGCGCGCTGGGCGCCAAGTCGGTGGTCATAACGAGCGCTGTGGTCGATGGGCAGAATTCCGTTATCGGCTTTGACCATGTGGCGGGAGAGTACTTCACGATTCCCTTCGAGCTGATCCCGGTCTATTTTCCCGGCACGGGCGACACGTTCTCGGCGGTGCTTGTGGGCCGCGTTATGGCCGGTTGGAGCCTGCAGCGTGCGACGGCCGATGCCATGCGCGTGGTTGCCGAGCTTATCGAGCGCAATGCCGACCAGGAGGATAAGTCGGCCGGTCTGCCCATCGAAGCCTGTCTGGATGTGATTGACCATGAGTAACGCGGCCGAGAGCGGCTCCACCGAGCCTTCGGGCGAGAACAAGCCGCTCGGCGCTCCGCGCGGCAAGCGTCCGCGTATCCGCATTAGCTGCGTGGACCAGCTGGGGATGTGCCGCTGCCATCATGGTCACAAGCCGGGCGATGTCTTCGACTTCGACCGCGATCGCGGCAAGATGTGCGCCATGGCCTGCCATGTGGGCTTTCCCTATATCGACATCCTGCGTTACGGCGGCACCGTGCCCGGCAACAAGCCCGGCACGGCAAAGTTCTGCTGCCCCGAGGTCGATACCCTCAATGTTTGGCTTGCCGAGATCGTCGACGAGTAGTCGAGTGTGGACTTTCTCCCCCTTTGAGCGCCGTTTCGCGCTCAAAGGGGGAGATTATCCACGCTCGTTTTATGCCGATGGCGTGGCACGTGCGTCCGCGTGCTCGCTTGCCTATAACTGCTCGAGCATAGCGGTGCAGCCGTCGAGCACATCGCGGTAGGTGGCGTCGAAGTTGCCGGTATACCAAGGGTCGGCGACGTCGCCGGGGCGATCGGTCCAATCGAGCAGGCGTGTAATCTTGCCGTCGGGGTCCTTACCAAAGATGCGGCGCAGGCCGCGGGCGTTCTCGGCATCCATATAGACGATGTGGTCCCAGTCGCCATACTCCGCTCGGCGCACCTGGCGCGCGCGGTGCGCAACGACGGGAATCCCGACCTCGCGCAGCTTGGCGACGGTGCCGTGATGCGGCGGGTTGCCGATCTCCTCGGTCGAGGTAGCAGCAGAGTCAATGACAAAATCGCCCTCGCGCCCCGCACGGCGCACCAGCTCGGTAAACACCGACTCGGCCATGGTCGAGCGACAGATATTCCCGTGGCAAATAAACAGAATGCGTTGCATGAGCGGTTTCCTTTCAGGGCGGTTGCGCGGGGTTTACAGACTGGCCTTGAGGCAGTTTGCTCCGATAAAGCCCGCTGCGTACAAGGGGAGGTGGCGCAGCTCGCACCCGTCCTCGGTTTCGCTGCGGGCAAAATTGTTCTCGGACAATATGTAGGCATACGGCGACCGGGCTTTTTCCATAAACGACCCGAGCGTTCTCGCGCGCACGTTGCGTGCGGATTTTACCTCGACGGGAACGATCTCCATACGGTCGGTCTGAAGTAGAAAATCGAGCTCGCCGTTCGTCTTCCAAGACGACGGTGGCATCCAGTAATACGTCTGCAAACCATTGCCCGAAAATGCCTGCATGACCGAGTTCTCCGCCAAGGCACCTCGAAAGTCGGAAGACAGCGCAATGGCGGAATCCTCTTTGAGGTCGAGCCAGAGTCGCGGGTTGATACCGAGTTTGTAGAACATGAGGCCCGTATCGAGAAGATAGACCTTAAAGAAGCTCCCGTCTTCGTCGTCGAAGGGGACGAGGGGAGGTTCGATGCCTTCGGTCAGGTTGTTGACCGATATGATGCCGGCGCCCTCGAGCCAGTCGAGTGGCTCGATGAGCTTTGAGCGTCGGCCTCCGCGTTCGACCTCGGAGTACTTGAATTTCTTGGTTGAGGATCGTAGCAGCTGGGATGGAATGGAGCGCCAGACCTTGCGCGCTGCTACGCCGCTGATCCCGTTTTCGGGGTCGGTCATATCGGCGGTGTAGGTCTCGTCGATTTCGCGCTGCTCGACGCGCGCGTCTTCGATGGAAAGCGTCTTGCGATATGCGTTGACGGCGGCGGGCATGCCGCCCACGATTTGGTATCGATGAAACAGGTTGAGCGCGGCTTGGTGTGCGGCGTAGGTCTCGAGCGTGTCGGCGTGGGTACGAACGGCATCGGCCATCTGCTCCTCGCCGAGCGCCCAGAGAAACTCCTCGAACGACATGGGATGCATGGTCTCTTGGCGGACGCCGCTGGGAAAAGGCAGCTTGCGCTTGCGCGTGGCGACGCCGAGCTGACTGCCGGTCGCGCATATGCGCCAGCCCGAACCCGAGAAAAAGCGAAGCGAGTTGAGCGCCCGTTCACAGAGCTGAACCTCGTCAAACAGGATGAATGCGGTTTCTTTGCGAATGGGGGTGCGTTTATAGTCTGAGATTCGTGCCACGATGGTGTCAACGTCGTCGGTGGGGCAGTCGAACAGCGGGGCAATCAGCTCAAGATCGGTCTGAAAGTCGAGTTTGACAAACGCATCGCCGGCGATTCGTCTGCCGATTTCCTCGGCAGCGTACGTTTTGCCCACGCGTCGTGCGCCACGGATGAGGAGGGGGCGCGAGGCGTCCTTTGTCGCCCATGATTCGATAACGGATTCGATTGATCTGCGCATGGGGCTGCCTTTCCAATTTCATGTACTTCAAATACATAGTTTAGTACGATTTCGTGTACTTGAAATACACGAAATCGTGGAAAAACGTGTATTTCAAGTACACGAAATTGAACCGCTGGAGCCTGCGGGCGGATAAACACTGCTCGTATGGTGTGGTTTTCATCGGACGCCCGCTGCGCTGAGCTGTACTTGCGCCTGCCTCGATCCCACCCCTATGCCTGCATCGAAGATTGTGCTGCCCGCTTGCGCTCCCAGCGTGCCAGCTTGATCGTCACTAGCGTGAGTATCCAGGCTACGAGCGAGAATGCGGCGCCAACCGCGCCCACGTAGGCAATGCCAATCCCGCTTACCACGGCGCCGCCCACCGCGGTGCCAAACGAGATGCCGACGTTAAACGCCATGGGCTCCACCGAGCTCGCGAGCACCATCGATTTGGGGTGGCGGCTGCGGGCCACGTCCATAAAGTGCGTGATGCACGAGACCGAGAACAGATACATGAGCATCGCCAGACTAAAGACAAAGGCAAGCGCGAGGGGCATGGTGCCGCCAACGGCAAACAGCCCAAACAGAGCCGCGGCCTGGAGCACAAACGTCACGAGCAGCGCCTTCATGCCAAAGCGCGCATCGATCCATCCGCCCAGGATGTTCGAGATCAGGCAGAACACGCCGTAGGCCATCAGGGTGGTGCTCGCCTGAACGGTGCCCATGCCCAGCACCTGCTCCAGATAGGGCGTCACGTAGCCGTAGAACACATAGACCGAGCCCACGCCAAACAAGAAGATGAGCATGCCGGTGATGATGCTTGGCTCGCGCAGAAGCCCCGCCTGCTCGCGGAAGGTGGCAGGCTCGTCGGTTTGTCCGGCGCGCGGCATAAACGCCACGAGCGCGGCGCAGATCAGAACGGCGAAGGTCAGCGTGCCGTACATGGCAACGTGCCAGTCGAGCGTGTCGGCCACAAACTTGCCGATCGAGGTCACAAAGACCATCGCCACGGAGAAAGCGCCGTACACCACCGAGATGGCGAGCGAGGTCTGCTGCGGAGACAGCAGCTCGGGGATATACGTCACGCCTACGGCGAGCAGTGCGCCCGAGACGGAGCCCAAGATGATGCGCGAGGCAAACAGCACTTGGAAGTTGGGCGCCAACGCCATGACAAGATTGCCGAGCACAAAGACAATGCTGTAGCACACGAGCAGCTGGTAGCGGCGGAAGCGTCCCGTGCTGAGCGCAAGCACCGGCGTCGCGATGGCGTAGACGAGCGCGAACACGCTGATGAGCTGGCCTGCGGTGGCAAGTGAGATGCCGAGTTCCGTCGCCAGGTCGCTCTCGATGCCGATAACCACGAACTCCGAGCAGCCGAGCGAAAAGCCCAACAACACGAGCAGCGCCAGGCAAAGGTTGGTGCGCGCGGGTGAAAGCGCGGCGGCGGTCGATGCTGTTGCAGACGAGGTTGTGGCGGTCAAGGTTGTCACTCCAATGTCGCATGAATAAGCGGGATTCAATCCCTGCAACTCTAGCAGAATGTGGCAAAGAAGCAGCGCCTTTGTCACAGTCTGCGCTTGCCTGTATAGTCGCAATACAGGCGAAGATGGTCTCAGGTACATCGCGGGCGACAGGAGATCCCATGGGTATGCACACGACAAAGGTTGCAGTGGGCGAGGGCAAGTTTACGCTCGAGGCCCAGTTGACGGTGACGCCGCGAGGCATGGTGGTGTACGCCTGCTCGCCGGAGTTCGCACATCTGGGCGCCACGGCGCAGGCCATTCCGCGTCCCGAGCCCGGACGCACGGCGACCGTGAGCATCTTGGCCGTTCCGTGCCATCGCGACGAGATCCCGGCGCACGACATTGCAGCGGCACTGGCCACGCGTTTTGGCGTGCCGGTGACCGCAAGCACGGGCTTTCATGTTGAGCAGGCGAGCAAGGACGATCTGCAGCGCGTGCTCAACACCACCAAGGAGCTCATCGCCGCGCTCGAAGAAACCGCGGCCCGCATATTGCGTGCCGGCTGGGACGAGGGCGGTGCGGGTGCCGAGGTCGTGGCGGTCGATGCCGCGACCGGCGAGGTGCTCACTCCTGTCGATCGCATCAAAGCCCATACCGGCGAGGGCATTCTGCACCAAGCATTCCTGACGCTTCTGGTCGAGGGCCAGGGCGAAGACACTCGTCTGCTGCTCTGCCGCCGTAGTCCGCTCAAGCGCCTGTGGGGTGGGGTGCTGGCCGATAGCTGCGCCGGCCATCCGCTCCCGGGGGAGGACGTCGCCGCTGCGACGGCGCGTCGCATCAACGAAGAGCTTGGCATCACGCGCGAGCCCGGCGAGCTCAAGCACCTGGGGCACGTGGTGTACCGCGAGGATCACGGCGACGGCCGCTGCGAGTGCGAATGGTGCGAGGTCTATCTGGCTCGCGTCGAGTCGGGCGAGCTACATATCAACCAAGAGGAAATCTCGGAAGTACGCCGCGTGGCGCCCTCCGAGCTCGATGGCTACCTGCAAGGTCATCCCGAGCAGCTAGCCCCCTGGCTCCGCGAGGCCCTCAGCGACCCAACCATCCGCGCGGTCCTTGCGATGTGATCGCCACCCCAAACCGTCTCAACATTCGATGAAAATCTCGAAATCGAGGAAAAGCGCCGAATGTTGGGACGGTTTTCCTATCTGTGCCAGCGAGCTCTCGTGCGATCTGCGGGTATAAGACTGGCAAGTGTTTATTTGCGAGGCCAAGGGGGCGCCCCGTATGGATATCGATAACTTTGAATGGTGGTATAGCGAGGGCGAGGCTCCGGACGAGGAGTGGGACGAGCCCGCGCCGCGTGACGTGTCGAGCGCCGATGCTGAAACCGGCAACGACGTCGCCGCCGAGCCTCAGACCTTCGAACAG
Organism: Collinsella sp.; assembly: GCA_046995905.1. GTDB lineage: Bacteria > Actinomycetota > Coriobacteriia > Coriobacteriales > Coriobacteriaceae > Collinsella. The sequence goes on along the minus strand of JBKXET010000001.1, from coordinate 41,086 downwards.
GCCTGGGCCCAGGCCGAGGCCGATGAGGCTAAGGCCGATGCCACGGCAACGCTGGGTGAGCCAGCCGACATGTCAATCTCGCCGGCAAAGACGCCGCAGCCACGTCATACCATCGACCCCGACAGCACGGCATCCTTCAGTATCCTCGACGTGCCCTCGCAGGGTGCCCAGGCGCCCGCCCCCACGTATCGCCCCAACCTAGCTCGCGAGGAAGACGCGGGCCACCGCTCGCCACTTGGCCCCATCCTCATCGCCTTTATGGCCGGCGTCATTGCCTGCTCGGCGATCGGCAGCGTCTGGAGCCATGTGGAACAACAGCGCGAAGATGCCGCCAAGGTCGAGATGTCTGTCGAGCAATCGCTCAGCCGCACGCGCTCGGTGCATGTGTCGGTCGAGGTTAAAGACGGTGCGACGTGGGACACCGCGCGCGGCGACAGCCAAATGCTCATCCATATCGTGGGCCGCACGCTCAAGGGCCAGGCAGTCGACGAGTACCAATACGTCAATTCCGATGGTGACGGCATTGAGCTCAAGCCCGGCGACTACGAACTCACGGTCGACGAGCCGCCTGTCGCCACCGACGGTACGCGTTTCCGTGCCTCAAAGCGCATGGTTCCCGTGAGCTTTAACTCGCAAGCACCCGATACGGTCGACAGCACGCCGCAGGGCGGGTTTGACCTGTACGTGGACACTCAATAATTACGTGCCGCCCCGTCCCGCGGCCAAGAGTGGGACAATAGCCCTCGACACTGTTGTTTACTTTTGGAGGAAGTAGCATGTCCACCGTCACCACCATCAAGCGCGGCGGCCTCACCGCGGCCATCGATTCCATGGGCGCCCAGCTCACGAGCCTTGCCCTCAACGGCAACGAGTATCTGTGGCAGGGCGACTCGGCCTTTTGGGGCAAGCACGCGCCCATTCTGTTCCCCATCGTGGGCTCGCTGCGCAACAACACGGCAACGTCTGCGGCCGGCACCTGCGAGATGGCACGCCACGGCATCGCGCGCATTGTCGAGCACAAGCTGGTCGAGGTCTCCGAGGATGGCTCCTCGGTAACCTACGAGATCACCGACACGCCCGAGTCGCTCAAGGCCTTCCCCTTCCACTTTAAGCTCAATATGACCTATGCGCTCACCGGCGACGCTACGCTCACGCAGACCTTTGCCGTCGCCAACACCGGAGACGTGGACCTGCCGTTCTCGGTGGGTGGCCACCCCGCGTTTAACGTGCCTGCCCCCGGTGCCGATGGCGAGGCGTTCGAGGATTACGAGCTGGCATTTACCGAGGCGTGGACCAACGAGGCTCCCATCATTACGCCCGATGGCCTCATGACGTTCGAGGCCAGCTATAAGGCGCCCGATAATTCGGACGTGCTGCCCATCACGCATCGCAGCTTCGATAACGACGCCATTATGTTCACCGACGTTCCCGGCTCTACGCTCACGCTGCGCGGTCGCAAGTCGGGCCATGGCGTCAAGATCGACTTTGAGGGCTTTAAGTACATCGGCGTGTGGTCTGCCGCCAACGACGCGCCGTTTGTGGCGCTCGAGCCCTGGACCGGCCACACCACCATGGACACCGAGGACGACGTCTTCGAGCACAAGGTCAACACCATCACCTTGGCGCCGGGCGAGACGGACGAGCGCAGCTTTAGCGTTACGCTGCTCTAGGGGTTCCGCCGTTCTGGGCGGTCATAACTTGAGCGTGGATAATCTCCCGTTTTGAGCTCATGTGCGAGCCAAAAGTGGGAGATTTTCCACCCTCATTTCGATGCATGGGTTAGGGTAGCTAATTTGGGACGGGGCTATTTTGACTACTTTGCATGTGAAAGTAGTCAAAATAGCCCCGTCCCAAATTAGCTACCCCTGCATCAATCTGTCATTTTCCAGTTCGTAAACTTGTATGTATGCATACAAGTGGATAGCGGCGTGCGGTATCCTGTTGAGTCGTCAGCATACGATTCAACAGGGAAGGCAGATTATGCATTCTCCCCAACAGCGCGATGCGCAGCGCCAACCGGTGTGCAGCCGCCGCATCTTTTTGGGTAGCGCCCTCGCCGCGAGCGCTACCGTCGTCGCCGGCGCGCTTGCCGGCTGCCAGCGTCCGTCCACGCTCAAGGTGGTTCAGCCTACGACGGGCGGCGGTCGCGACGACCTGTCCGATTCCGTGATCGGCAAGGACAAGATCCGCATTGGCATGGAGGCTGCCTACGCCCCGTACAACTGGCAGGTTTCCGAGGCCAGCGAGTTCACCATCCCCATCGATAACGTGCAGGGCGCCTATGCCGACGGCTACGACGTGCAGATCGCCAAGGTCGTCTGCAAGGCCCTCGGCGGCGAGCCCGTCGCCGTTAAGCAGAGCTTCTCGGGTCTTATCGATTCGCTCAACAACGGTCAGATCGACCTCATTATCGCCGGCATGAGCGCCACGCCCGAGCGCGAGGAGTCGGTCGGCTTTTCCGACCCCTACTTCATCGGCTACTTTGGCCTGTTCGTAAAGGAGGGCTCGCCCTACCAAAACGCCACCAAGCTCAGCGATTTTAGCGGCGCCACGGTCCTCGGCCAAAAAGACACCATGCTCGATACCGTCATCGACGAGATCCCGGGCGTCGTGCACAAAAACCCGGTCGATTCCGTCCCTACGGTGTTTTCGAATCTGCTGCAGGGCACGTGCGACGCCGTGACCTACAACACTGAGAACGAGAAGGGCTATATGGCCCAAAACCCGGGTATCGTGCCGATTCAATTTGCCGAGGGCGAGGGTTTCAAGCAGGAGGTCACGGCAAACGTCGGCTGCCGCAAGGGCTCGGACAAGCTGCTTAAACTCATCGACAAGACACTCAAGGGCATTAGCCAAGAGGAGCGCGACCAAATGTGGGACGCGTGCCTCGACCGTCAGCCTGCATAGGGAGGCAGCATGAAAACCATCAATCGCCTGGCCTCCTTTATCAAGGCAGACCACCGTTATGTATACCTGGGCACGAGCGTTATCGCGGCGCTCGGCCTGGCGTTTAGCCAGCGCAACCCCACGCCGCTGAGCTTCTTGGCCCCCACCGGTATCTTCCAGGACTGCCTCTGGGCAATTCTTTGGGCCTGGATTATCGTGTCGGCGGCGGCGCTCGTCACCAAGCTCATGCACTGGAACGACTATCGCGAAACGTCGCCGTTTGCTTCCGAGCGCTTCCGTCGCGGCGCGCGCTTGGGCAGCTATGTCGTGGTCGCCATCGCGGCGATCTTCTTTATCGACCGTTGCGTCATGTCGTTTATCGATCTGGTGCAGGTGAGCATTGTCTCGGATTCCAACCCCAGCGACTTTTTGTCGAGCTTGGTCTACATGACCTACAAGAGCGGCGACTTCTTCATCCGTGGCATCGAGATCACCATCGCACTTGCGACCTTCGGCACCGTCATCGCATTCTTCCTGGCGCTGCTCCTTGTGTTTTTGCGCGTTCAGACGTTCGACCGCGTGGATAACGACCTCACACGCTTCTTTAAGAGCATCGGCCGCGGCTTTGCGACCGTCTACTCCACCATCGTGCGCGGCACGCCCATGATGGTCCAGGGTCTGCTCATCTATTACGCGGGCTTCACCGTTTTGCGCGGCATGGGCTTCGAGACTGCCCAGGCCAACCAGATTTGGAGTACCTTCACCGCCGGCCTCGTCACCATTTCGCTCAACTCCACCGCCTACATGATGGAGGTCCTGCGCGGCGGCATCGAGTCCATCGATCCCGGCCAGGCCGAGGCAGCGCGCTCGCTGGGTCTGTCGCAGTGGCAGGCTATGCGCAAGGTCGTGTTCCCTCAGGGCATTAAAAACGCGATTCCGGCGCTCACCAACGAGCTCATCATCAACATCAAGGATTCGTCGGTGCTCTCGGTCATCGGCGTGTTCGACCTTATGTACGCCACCACCACCGTCGCCGGCGTGTACTATCGCCAGATGGAGGTCTACTGCGTGGCACTCGTGGTCTACCTGATCCTGACGCTCGTGGCGAGCCGCCTGCTCGAGGCCTTTGGCAAAAAGCTCGGCGCCGAGGCCCCGGCAACGCTGCCCAGCTCCAACTAGGCTCAAGACGAGGAGAATCATCATGGCAGATACCGCCACTACCGGCACCGCGGCCGCCGCGCAAACCAAAGAGCCGCTTATCCGCGTTGAGGGCCTGCACAAGAGCTTTGGCTCGCTCGAGGTGCTCAAGGGCATCGACCTGTCCGTCAATCCCGGCGAGGTCGTCACCATTATCGGCGCCTCGGGCTCGGGCAAGTCGACCTTCCTGCGCTGCCTCAACCTGCTCGAGACCCCGGACGCGGGCCAAATCTGGTTCCACGGCCAGGACCTTACGGCCGAGCGCTGCAATATCAATAAACTCCGCGAGGACATCGGCATGGTGTTCCAGGGCTTTAACCTGTTCAACAACATGGACGTGCTCGACAACTGCACGCTCGCGCCCGTCACGCTCAAAAAGATGAGCAAGGCCGAGGCCGAGAAAGTCGCGATGGAGCATCTGACGAGCGTGGGGCTCGAAAAGTTCGCGCACGCCGCCGTGGGTCGCCTGTCCGGTGGCCAAAAGCAGCGCGTTGCCATCGCCCGCGCCCTGTGCATGAACCCGCAGATCATGCTGTTTGACGAGCCTACCTCCGCGCTCGATCCCGAGATCGTGGGCGAGGTGCTCGACGTTATGCGCAAGCTCGCCGCCGACGGCATGACCATGGTCGTCGTTACCCACGAGATGGCCTTCGCGCGCACCGTGTCCGACCGCGTGGTCTTTATGGACCAGGGCGTGGTGCTCGAGGACGCCGCGCCGGCTGAGCTCTTTGGCAATCCTAAGCACCAGCGCACCCGCGAGTTCCTCTCGCGTTACCTCAACGACAAATAATGCAAGCGAACGTGGCAAAGGGACCGCCTCTTTGCCACGCTGTTTTTGGAGGAAGGCATGGCCGAGGTTTGGCGCTTCTTTGCGCACGAGGATGATTTTGCCGATATCGACGAGGTCGGCGCGTGCGAGCGCCTGGGCCGCGTGCTGTCGTTTCCGACGATTTCGAGCATGGATGCCCAGACGGTGGACTGGCAGGCGTTTGCCGACCTGCGCGCCTTTATGCAGCAGGCCTGGCCGCGCGTGTTTGCGGCGAGCGAGGTCGAGCTCATCGACCATTCGCTGCTCGTGACGCTTGCCGGCACCGACCCCGCCCTCAAGCCGGTCATGCTCATGGGCCACATGGACGTGGTTCCCGTGGTGCCGGGCACCGAGACAGACTGGACGCACGATCCCTTTAGCGGGCACGTGGAGGACACCTATATTTGGGGTCGCGGCGCCATCGATATGAAAGACCAGGTTGCGGGCATCCTGGAGGCCGTTGAGTATGCGCTGGCGCACGGCTGGCAACACGAACGAACCCTGCTGCTGGCCTTTGGCCAGGATGAGGAGACCACGCAGTGCGGTGCGGGTGCCATTGGCCGCGCGCTCGAGGAGCGTGGCGTTGAGCTTGAGTACCTGATCGACGAGGGCGACTATCGTATCGTTCCGGCTGCCGAGTACGGCGCAGGTGAGGGTTGGCTTATGCATGCCGATCTTGCCGAGAAGGGCTATGCCGATATCGTGCTCAAGACAAAGAGCGAAGGCGGGCATTCTTCCAACCCTTACGGTGGCACGTCGCTCGAAGTGCTCAGCCGCGCTATTACCGCGATTTGCGATATCGAGTGGCCGGCGCGTGTGACCGATCTGCTTGCCGCGCAGCTCGTCGAGCTGGGGCTCTACACGGCCGATGAAATTGCCGCCAACAAGGACGCCATCGTGCGCGATTGCCTTGCCAGCAAAAAGCTCTATCCGCTCGTGACGACCACCTGTGCGCCCACGCAGATCGAGGGTGGCAGCACCGGCGCCAACGTAATGCCGCAGGACATGTGGGCCAATATTAACTTCCGCATGCTCGAGGGCACGAGCGTGGCCGACGTCGTGGCGCGCTGCCGTGAGGCGGTTGCCGCTGCGGGGCTTGCCGGTCGCGTGGAAGTCGAACTTGGCCCCGGCAGCTCCGAACCCTCGCCGTCTCCGCGCGTGGGCGGTCCGGGGCTCGAGGCCGTTCGCGCCATCGCCGCCCGCTATTTCCGTGATCCCAAGGGGACGGAGGAAAACGGATCGTCTGCGGTGGGCCAAGAGCCGATCAGCATCGTGCCCTCGACCGTGATTGGCGCAACCGATGCCGCCAACTACCAGCGCATTTGCCGCGAGTGCATCCGCTTCTCCGCCTTTGTGGTCGACGATGACGAATGTGACCGCGGTGTCCACGGCACCAACGAGCGCATCACCCGTCGCGCCTACCTCCAAGGCATCCGCTTCCTCATCGCCCTGCTCCACACGCTCTAGAATGTGACAAAGGGACAGTCCCTTTGTTAGCCGTTGGGGACGCTCTTAAACGACTAGTCGTTAAGGAACGTACCCAACGGCTACGTCCACTCATTCCGTGCGGGTTATATGCAGGTTTGCCTGCGCACGCTATCATGTATGGGTTAGACCGCAACTATGTACCCCATACGCGAAGGGATGCGCATGTATCTGAAGATCGACATGTTCTAGCTGGGCTTACCCCCGCAGTGGCGCCGCGCGCCCCATCAACTCTGCCGATTTTCACCTTCACGCACATAAAGGAGTCCCGCCATGCGCGACAAGCTCGAAAAGATCATCAAGGCCTACGAGGAGCTCGAGAAGAAGCTTTCCGACCCGGCCGTCGCCTCCGACATCAAGGAGTTCACGCGTCTCAACAAGGAGTACGCACACCAGTCCGACCTCATCGCTGCCTCGCGTGAGTACATCGGCGCGCTCGATGACATCGAGGCCGCCAAGGAGATGCTCCGCGACACCAGCGATGCGGACGAGAAGGAGATGCTCCAGATGGACATCTCCGAGAACGAGGAAAAGCTCCCGCAGCTCGAGGAAGATATCAAGTACATGCTCATGCCGAGCGACCCCAACGACGACAAGAACACCATCGTCGAGATTCGATCCGCCGCCGGTGGCGACGAGGCGGCCATCTTTGCCGGCGATCTGTACAAGATGTACCAGCGCTTCTGTGAGTCGCGCGGCTGGAAGACCACCGTGCTCGACTCCAGCCCCAGCGAGGCCGGCGGCTTTAAGTCTATCGAGTTCAAGGTCGAGGGCGACCGCGTCTACTCCGTCATGAAGTTCGAGTCCGGCGTGCACCGTGTCCAGCGCGTTCCCAAGACCGAGTCCCAGGGTCGCATCCAGACCTCCACGGCTACCGTCGCCGTGCTTCCCGAGGCCGAGGAGATTGACGTCCAGATCAACCAGTCCGATCTGCGCATCGACACTTACTGCGCTTCGGGCCCTGGCGGTCAGTGCGTTAACACCACCTACTCCGCCGTGCGCATCACCCACCTGCCCACCAACACCGTGGTGCAGTCGCAGGAGCAGCGCTCCCAGATCCAGAACCGCGAGGTCTGCATGCAGATGCTGCGCGCTCGTCTGTACGAGATGGAGCTCGAGAAGCAGCAGGCCGAGCTCGGTGCCGAGCGCCAGAGCCAGATCGGCCACGGCAACCGTTCCGAGAAGATCCGCACCTACAACCAGCCCCAGGACCGCGTGACCGATCACCGCATCGGTTTCAACTCCACCTACAACGGCGTCCTCCTGGGCGACCAGCTCGGCACCGTCATCGAGGCGCTCGCCGCCGCCGAGCGAGCCGAGAAGCTGGCACAGGCCGTTTAGGTTACGGCGTTCTACGAACGCCGTAACCGGCCGACGCTGCGCGCCACCCAGAACGACAATTTGTCATTCAAAAGGCAAGGCATGACCAGAAGGTCTATGCCTTGCCTTTTTCATGCCAACTTGTTCGTTCTGGGCGGCGCTCGCTGTCCGTCCTCTACCTACGGCGTTGTCTTGCTCCGGATGCGGCAGTTAGTGGTAGTCATTCTGATCCGTAGGGGACGGAGGAAAACGGATCATTTTGGTAAATTGCTATGTGGGTTTATTTAGGTTGACTTGGTAGTCTATGGGCCATTTACCTGCTTAAAGCGTCGGTCGATTACCAAAATAATGCTCAAAAAATCGTCCAAGAAGTCGCGAGCCATTTTTTTGACGCGTCGTGCGTCAAGTGATTTGGCAAGTGTTTGGTTGGATATTGGTCAGTTTTGGGGCAACCTTGCCAAAAGCTTGACGGATGCAAATCTAGACGTCGACAAATGAGCACTTCGATTGCGCCGCGAGCAAAAATCTGGGCTGATTCTCGATAATCGCTTCCAATCGTCCCTTACCGCGTGCCACCCTCGCGTACAATCTGCTCCGACATTCACGCGCCGCCCGGCGCTCAAGAGGGGAGGACCCCATGGCAAACGAGATCTGGACCATCAAACGTTGTCTCGAGTGGACCAAGGAGTACCTGGCCGAGCGCGGCGAGGAGCATCCCCGTCTTTCTGCCGAGTGGCTGCTGTGCGCGGCTACGGGCCTGGCGCGCATCGACTTGTATATGCGCATGGACGAGACGCTCGACGCGGCCCAGCTCGAGACCATGCATGCGGCTGTCGTCCGCCGCGCCAAGGGCGAACCGCTGCAGTACATCACGGGTAGCACGCAGTTCCGCATGATCGACGTAGCGTGCGCCCCCGGCGTGCTCATCCCGCGCCCCGAGACCGAGATGCTCGTCGAGGAAGTTCTGAACTATCTGGATGCCGAGGTGCTGAGCCCCGAGGCCGCCGCCCGTCAGCGCGTGGAGTTGCCCTGGAACGATGAAGTCGAGCAGGCCCGCAAGGCCGAGGCAGCACTGGCCGATGAACGCGCGGCTGCCGAGCGCCGTGCCGCCAACCTCACGGCTGCCGACGAGGCGGCGCTGGGCAGCGACGTACTTGGCAGCCGCGCCTATGCCGAGGAGCTGGCCGATCGCGAGGCCGAGGAAGCCGCCGCGCGGGCAGCAGAAAGCGAAGCAGCAGAAGCCGAGGCCATGGAAGCCCCCGAGCCCGAGCTCGACGAATACGGCATTGCCATCGAAGGCGACGACCAGGAGACGACCTCCGCGCAGAACGCCGCCGAGGCCACCGAGCCCGCTCCCGCCGAGCCCCGCGTCGCCCGCGTCCTCGAGGTCGGCTGCGGCACGGGCTGTATCTCGCTCTCGCTTGCCTGGGAGCGCCGCGGCCACGTCACCTGCACCGCTACCGATATCGAGCCGCGCGCCATCGACCTGGCAACCAAAAACCGCGACGCCCTAGGTCTCACGGCAGACGAGGTCGCATTCAGCCTCACCAACCTGGTAAGCTCGATTCCCCGCGAAGAGTGGGGCACCTTCGACGTCCTCGTCTCCAACCCTCCGTACATTCCCACCGACGTCATGCGCTCGCTGCCGCACGAGGTCAAGGATTTTGAGCCCGACCTGGCGCTCGAAGGCGGTGCCGACGGCCTCGACATCTTCCGCCGCTTGCTCAACGCGGCGCCCTACATGTTGCGCGCCGGTGGCCTCTTTGCCTGCGAGCTCTACGAGGGCGCTCTCGACGCCGCCGCCGAGCTCTGCCGCCAAGCGGGCCTGTCGGATGTGCGCATCGTCCGCGACCTCACCGATCGTCCCCGCATCGTCCGAGCCGTCGTCACGGAGCCCAAACAGCGTCAGTAATATTTATTAACTGATTTATCAAAAACTATAAAGTAGTTTATAATTAGGACGGCTGAAAGAGGTCGGCCCATGCAACCTCCTACCTTTCGGGAAATCATTGCCCTGCTCAAACACGATGGATTCTTGAAAGTCGCGCAGGTCGGCAGCCATGCTAAGTATGTTTCTGGTGATCGCGTTGTGACCGTAAATGGCTCTGGTGGCAATCGGCCGAAGAAGGGGACATGGGCAAGCATTCGCCGGCAAGCTGGTTGGTAGCCGAAGGGGTCATAATGAAACAACGATTTACCTATGACTGCGTTCTCATAAAAGAAGACGACGGTTACTGTGCCAGCTTCCCGCAGGTCCCCGGGGCCTTTGCCGATGGCGATACGCGCGAAGAAGCAATAGCTCATGCCATCGAGGCGCTGATGGCGTTTTTGGCCGACGATCTTAACAATGGTCGGGCTCCGGCTGGGTACGAGCGTTCGGCCGAGGTCGTGGCCCTTTCAGTCGAAATCGACCACGAGGACGCTCGGGAAGCGGCGTGTCGAACGTTTAAGGACGCGGCGGCGGACCTCAGGGTTTCCGCACCGCGAATCACTGCGCTGGTCAAAGCCGGCAAACTCGATGTTGAGCTTGTCGACGGCCGTCGGATGATTACGATCGACAGCATCGAGCGTTACGCCGCTCAGGAACGCCATGCCGGCAGGCCAAAGAAGTTCGTCGCAGTCCAATAACCCCTCGTTGCCTACTGATCTCGGGCTTCACTTCTGCAAAAAAGACCCTTCGAGCCTATTTCCGCTCTTGCAATATACCGTAAAACTTCTACTATAGAAGGAGAAAGGTATGTCAAATCAGCTGCATCGGTACCGTATCGTGCTTGATTACATTGAACCTTGGCTTGATGAGCAGGATGAAGCTACGCTGAAGCAGATTTATGCAGACCTTTTGGTGCTCGAGAAGGAAGGTCCCAGCCTTGGTCGTCCACTGGTTGACCGTGTCAAGGGCTCGAAGCTTCATCATTTAAAGGAGCTGAGAGTGACTTCATGTGGTGGGCAGGTGATCCGCATCCTCTTCGCCTTTGACCCCAAGCGCCAGGCGGTATTGCTATTGGCGGGTGATAAGTCGCGAGCGGGATCGTCAAGGGCAAAATGGAACGGCTGGTATGCGATCAACATTCCAAAGGCCGAGCAAATATACCGTCGCCACGTAAGGAGGCTCGATCGAGATGGAACTGCATGAGTATATGGAATCTCGCGGGATAACACGCGACTCCATTACCGCCGAGCAGGAGAGGACTCGCGATCGTATCGAAGCCTATAAGCTTGCTCAGATTCGCAGGCTAAAAGATCTAACACAGGCGTCGGTCGCCCAATCGATGGGCGTTTCTCAAAAACGCGTATCCGAGCTCGAGCGTGGGGAATTGGGTTCGATGAGGCTTGACACGCTGAGCAGGTACGCAGAGAGCCTCGGTGGAAAACTGGTTGCAAGCATCGAGTTTCCCGATCGTACCGTTACGCTTGCGCGCTAAAAATCTTCAATTAACCCCCTCACTTTCACCGACTACTAGAGCCGCTCACCAAACCAACATGCGCTCTGGGCAAATAGGTTGAACGTTTCGTGCGAGAATGCCCCACAGTAAACAAACTTGCACCAGAGCGTAAGGGGCTGGCATACACATGCAGACGGTCTATCGGGTATACGAGGGAGCGCGCGAGCCGCATCGGCTTGCAGTCGAGCGCACGGCCGAGCTACTCGGTCGCGGCGGCCTGGCGCTTATTCCAACCGAGACGGTCTACGGTGTCGCCGTGGCGGTCAATGCCTTCTCGGATGCCGTTCCACAAGATACAAGTGAATCTCTGCCGTGGCCGCGCGATCCGCAGGCCACCGTCAACGGCGCCGCGGTCCCCGCGATCGGTACCGGCTATCGTCGTATCTTTACCCTCAAGCAGCGCGAGCTCACCCAAACGGTTGCCTGGCTGGTCGATGATGCCGAGGCACTCGACCGCTATGGCGTGGATATCCCTAATGAGGCCCGCGTGCTCGCCCGACGATGCTGGCCGGGCGCCCTGACTATCGTGGTCAATGCGGCCCCCTGCGTGCCGACCTTTATGCGCGCCGCCGACGACACGGTGGCACTTCGCGCTTCGGCCTCGCCCGTGGTGCAAGCGCTCATCCGCGCCTGCGGCAGCCCTCTTGCCTGCACCAGCGCCAACACGCACGGCGCGCCCGCGCCGGCAAGTTTTGTCACGGTGGAGGAGCGCATCCTGGAGGGGGTCGATGTGGCTGTCGACGCCGGTGAGACCCCGTGTCGCGACGCCTCAACCATCGTGTCGTTTCAGCACGGCGAGCTCCAGATCCTGCGCCAAGGCGCGCTTCCCGCATCAGAGATCGAACGGGTCCTGTCCGACCCGATGCAATAGAAAGGTGTAAGCGATGTCGTTGAATCTGGGCAGCCTGGGCATGGAAGATGCCTCGTTTAACTTTGGCGGTTCCTACATCATGGCACTCGACTGCGGCACTACCTCGGTACTCGCGACCATCGTCGACGAGTACGGCTGCATCGTCGCCCAGGCGCGTCGTAGCGTCAAAACCAGCTTCCCGCGCCCCGGCTGGGTGGAGCAGGATCCCACGGAGGTGCTTGCCAGCCAGATCGGCGTGATGATGGAGGTCCAGTTTAAGAGCGGCATCCATTCTGACCGCATCGCCGCCATCGGTATCTCCAACCAGCGCGAGACCACGGTGGTGTGGGACCGCATAAGCGGCCAACCCATCTATAACGCCATCGTGTGGCAATGCCGTCGCACCGCACCTCTGATCGACGAGCTGGTCGAGCAGGGCGCAGAAGAACTGGTGCGCTCCCGCACGGGACTCACGCTCGATCCGTATTTCTCGGCTTCCAAGGTGCAGTGGATCCTCGACAACGTCGATGGTGCGCGTGAGAGCGCGGCGGCGGGCGACCTCATGTTCGGCACCATCGACACCTGGCTCATCTACAACCTCACCGGCGGTCAGGTCTTTGCCACCGACTACACCAATGCCAGCCGCACCGCGCTCTTCAATATCCATACGCTCGATTGGGACGACGATCTGCTGGCGCTTTTCGACGTCCCGCGTTCCATGATGCCCGAGGTTCGTTGGAGCTCGGGCGACTACGGTCGCGTCGCGAGCGACATCATGACCAACATGCCACCCATCATGGGCGTGGCGGGCGATCAGCAGGCGTCGCTATTCGGTCACTGCTGCTTCCATCCCGGCCAGACCAAAAACACCTATGGCACGGGTTGCTTTATGCTCATGAACACCGGCGACGAGATCGTCGAATCCAAGAACGGTCTGGTCTCCACGATCGGTATCGCCGCGGACGGCAAGATCAGCTATGCGCTCGAGGGTTCTATCTTTGCCGCCGGCTCAACCATGAACTGGCTGCGCAACAACATGGGCATCATCTCGAGTGTGAGCGAGTCCGCGCAACTCGCCACTTCGATCAGCGACAACGAGGGCTGCTACTTCGTCCCCGCCTTCGCAGGCCTGGGCGCTCCCTGGTGGGACCCGCATGCTCGCGGTATCGTCTGCGGCCTGACCGGCGCCTCGAGTCGCGCGACCATTGTGCGTGCGGCTTGCGAGTCCATGGCCTACCAGAGTTATGACGTGCTGCGCGCCATGGAGCAGGACGTGGGACTTTCGATTGAGCGCCTGTCCGTCGATGGCGGTGCCTCGCGCAACGAGTTCATCATGCAATTCCAGGCCGATCTGCTGGATATCCCCGTGCTGCAGTGCGAGACGGTGGAGACCACGGCGATCGGCGCCGCGTACTTGGCGGGCCTTGCCGTCGGCTATTGGGAGGATTTGGAGGAGCTGGAGCAAAACGCTCAGATCGTCAAAGTCTTCCATCCTCACATGTCCGCCGAGCGCCGTGAGAGCAACCTCGCTGGTTGGCGTGATGCCGTCAAGCGTTCGCTCAACACCGCTCAGTAGGGTTGCGACGAGCTGCTCGATACAACAAACCGTTAAACTTATGCACGGCGCGAGGCAACAACGTCGCCATGCGTCTTGTCAGCAAGGCCATCTTCCGGCCGCAATGAAAGGGGCATCAACCCATGACCGTCACCTACGATACGTCCCGTGTGACGCTTGTCGACCATCCGCTCGTCCAGCACAAGCTGTCGATCTTGCGCGACAAGAGCACTGGCACCAACCAGTTCCGCCAGCTCGTGCGCGAGCTTGCGCTCTTTGACGGCTACGAGGCCATGCGCGACCTGCCCATGGAAGACGTCGAGGTCGAGACTCCCATCACCACTGCCACGTTTAAGCAGCTTGCCGGCAAGAAGCTCGCCATCGTTCCCATCCTGCGCGCAGGCCTTGGCATGGTCGATGGCATCCTCGACTTGGTACCCTCCGCTCGCGTGGGCCACATCGGTATGGAGCGTGACGAGGTTACCCACGAGCCGCATGAGTATTACTGCAAGATGCCCAAGGATATCGACCAGCGCATCTGCCTGGTTGTTGACCCCATGCTCGCCACGGGCGGTTCGGCCGAGATGGCCATCAGCTACCTGCGCGAGCGCGGTGTTAAGGATATCCGCATGCTGTGTATCGTCGCCGCGCCCGAGGGCCTCAAGTCACTGACCGAAAAGGATCCCGACGTACATATTTATACCTGCGCCATCGATGACCATCTCAACGAGGCCGCCTACATCGTTCCCGGCCTGGGCGACGCCGGCGACCGCATCTACGGTACGCTCTAGTCGTTGGGCCTTGTCGGCTACGGTCGCAAATACGAAGAAATGGTGCGCGCGGGCGAGCAAAAGTCGTCCACGCGCACTTCTGTTCACGGACGTTTTGCGCTGAGGGGTTCGAAAAAACGTATTACCGTACCTGCGGCATAAAGAAGGCCTTAAGAAAACGTACAGGTGCGTATTAACCGTTTGTTTTACGGTTGTACTTTAGCGATTGGCTCGTACAATAGTCACCAATGTTTGGCTGGGACTGTGCTGTGAGGCGTTAAAAAGGAAAGCGAGGAAGCCAGTGTTTCAGATAGCCGATCTGCTCGCTATCGTTGCAGGCACCATCGCGGGCGCAATTGCCTTCCTTCCCTTTGTCTTTACGCTCAAGCCGGTTCTTGACGATAAGCAGAATGCGGACATGCTCAAGGGTATGGTGAGTCTGGCGGTCTCGGCAGTCGCCCTGCTCGTCTTTACCTTGGTTGTGTTTGCGTTGTTCGGAGAGGCATTTCGCATGTTCCTCCTGGGCGAGGCGATCGGCTTCGTGGCCTTTATGGCCGCCTGCACGGTTCGCGTCGCCAAGGCGCTGCGAGATCCTCATGAGGTCGAAAGGTAAGTCGTGGAAATTTTTGAAAAGCTGCCTGATGAGATTAATCATCTGGTCAGCGAGTTCAGCTCCACCCCTGTCGTGGGCGATCTGAGCTGCGGCATCACGCAGTACTCGTTTTGGCTGATCGTCTCCACGATCGTGCTCCTGATCGTCCTGGCCGTGTTCAAGAAGAAGCAGACCCTGGTTCCCAAGGGCTTCTTCGTCAACGGTTTCGAGTACATCATCGAGTACGTCGAGAACGATATCGGCAAGGGCGTCGTGGGTGAGAACTGGAAGAAGCACTTCCCGTTCCTGTGCTCGCTTTTCCTGTTCATCCTGATCAATAACATGATCGGCCTGATCCCGGGAATGAAGCCCGGCACCGGCGCAATCGGCTCCACCGCCGCGCTCGCCATCTTCGCCTTCGTGTACTTCATCTACTACGGATGCAAGGCTCACGGCGTGATCGGCTACATCAAGAGCCTCGCCCCGCAGGGCGTGAGCTTCCCGATGAACGTGCTTGTGTGGGTCGTCGAGCTTTTCTCGACCTTCCTGCGCCTCATCACGCTCGCCGTCCGTCTGTTCTGCAACATGTTCGCAGGACACGTGGTCATGGGCTCGTTCGCCATCATGGCGAGCATGTTCATGCAGCCGCTGCTTCAGCAGGTTTCCGCGGCCCACGCCGTCGGCGCCCTGCCTTCGCTGGCCTGGCTTGCCATCCTCATCCTGATCTATGCGATCGAGCTTGTGGTCGGCGCCATCCAGGCTTACGTCTTCACGGTCCTTACCGCCGTGTATGTCTCCGAGGCAGAGGAGGTCGCGGAGGAGGAGTAGTCTTCCGTTCGCGCCTTAAAGGTAAGGCAATTCGTTAAACCGCCGGTGCCCGTACCCATGGAGCCCGGCAGTTATAAAAAGGTTATCCTGCGTGAAATAAGACACGCACGACAAAGGAGGAATCGTGGGAGTTATCGGTTACGGTCTCGGTGTTATCGGCGCTGGTCTTGCTATCGGCCTGTCTGCTCTGGGTGCTACGGGTGCTATGGCCCGTCAGCCTGAGGTCCAGGGCCGCGTGTTCACCGTCTTCATCATGGGCTCCGCTTTCGGCGAGGCTCTGGCTCTGATCGGCTTCGTTGTCGCGCTGATCGTTAAATAGCACGGAGCGTCAAGTATGAATCTTTCATCCCAGAAGAGCGCGATCGCACTCTCCGCGTCCGCGGCCGCGCTGCTCATGCCGGT
Organism: Collinsella sp.; assembly: GCA_046995905.1. Lineage (GTDB taxonomy): Bacteria > Actinomycetota > Coriobacteriia > Coriobacteriales > Coriobacteriaceae > Collinsella. The sequence goes on along the minus strand of JBKXET010000001.1, from coordinate 24,950 downwards.
TTCCGCGTTCGCCGAGGACGGCGCTGCCGGTGCGGACATCCTCATCCCTAAGATGGCGGAGTTCATCCCGGCGCTTATCGCCTTCCTGATTATCTGGATCGTGCTGGCCAAGGTCGCCCTGCCGGGCATCATGAAAACCATGGAGGAGCGCGGCAAGAAGATCGAGGAGAGCCTCGACGAGGCCGAGAAGACCAAGCAGGAGGCTATCGCCAAGCGCGCTGAGTCCGACTCGATCGTCACCGACGCCCGTCGTCAGGCTGCCGACATCGTTCTCGAGGCCCGTAAGGACGCCGAGTCCGAGCGCGCCCGTATCATCGAGGCTGCTCACAAGGAGGCCGAGGAGATCATCGCCAAGGCCCATACGACCGTCGAGGACGAGCGCAAGTCCATCTACGCCGGTGCCGCGAGCTCCATCGCCGACCTGTCCGTTGCCGTCGCCACCAAGATCGTGGGCGAGGCACTCGAGGACGATGCCGAGCAGAAGAAGCTCATCGAGCGCTACATCCAGGAAGCAGGTAGCCTGAATGCCGACTAGCCGCTATCAGGACAAGGTGCTCGAGACCTACGCGCGCTCCCTTCTGGAAGCCGCTAAGGCCGAGAACCATGTGTTCGAGGACCTCGAGATGATCGAGCGCCTGGCTTCTGCCAGCCCCGAGATTATCGCCGTGCTCGACACCATGTCCAAGCGCGACCAGCTCGACCTTCTTCCCAAGGTGGCAGCTGCCTTTAAGTATGTTGCCGAGGAAGACGAGGATGTAGTGGGCGTGACCGTCACCACGGCGATCCCGCTCGACGACGAGCTGCGTCAAACCATCACTAAGAAATGCGAGCAGGACTTCGGCCGCAAGGTATTCCTTATCGAGCAGGTCGACCCGTCTATCGTGGGCGGCCTGGTGCTCGAGGCCCGCGGCGAGCGTCGTGACATTTCCGTCAAGACGCAGCTGCGCATCGCGCAGGAGACCCTCGCAAACTCTGCTAATTCGTACGGAGGTGAAGCCTAATGTCCGAAACCCTCAATGCCCAGGATATCGCCAAGAAACTGCAGGAGCAGCTCACGAGCCTCTCCGCGACGGTCGATACGCATGAGGTTTCAACGGTCGACGAGGTAGGCGACGGCATCGCGCGCGTCTCCGGCCTCAAGAGCGCCATGGCAGGCGAGCTTCTGGAGTTCAAGAGCTCCGATACCGGTGAGACCGTCTTCGGCCTTGCCCAGAACCTTGACCGTGACGAGGTCGGCGCCGTTCTGTTTGGTGCCGTCGACTCCATCAAGGAAGGCGACGAGTGCCGCACCACTGGCCGCATTATGGATATCCCCGTGAGCCGTGCCATGCTCGGCCGCGTCGTCAATCCGCTCGGCCAGCCCATCGACGGCCTGGGCGACATCGTCGCCACGCACCGTCGCCCCATCGAGTTCAAGGCCCCCGGCGTCATCGATCGTACCCCGGTGTGCGAGCCGGTTCAGACCGGCCTGTTGGCCATCGACTCCATGGTGCCTATCGGCCGTGGTCAGCGTGAGCTCATCATCGGCGACCGTAAGACCGGTAAGACCGCCATCGCCATCGACGCTATCCTCAACCAGCGCGGCAAGGGCATGGTCTGCATCTATGTCGCCATCGGCCAGAAGGCCTCCACGGTTGCCAACATCCGCGAGACCCTCGCTCAGCACGGTGCGCTCGACTACACCATCATCGTTTCGGCCACCGCTGCCGATTCCGCCCCTATGCAGTACATCGCGCCTATGGCCGGTGCCGCTATTGGCGAGTTCTTCATGTACAACGGCGAGGACGGCAAGCCCGCCAGCGAGACCAACCCCGGCGGCCACGTGCTCGTCATCTACGACGACCTGTCCAAGCAGGCTGTGGCCTACCGTCAGATGTCGCTGACGCTGCATCGTCCGCCCGGACGCGAGGCCTATCCTGGCGACATCTTCTACCTGCACTCTCGTCTGCTCGAGCGTGCAGTCAAGATGTCCAAGAAGAACGGTTATGGCTCCATGACGGCTCTTCCGATCATCGAGACCCAGGACGGCGACGTCTCGGCCTACATTCCGACCAACGTCATTTCCATTACCGATGGTCAGATCTACCTGCAGTCCGAGCTCTTCTTCCAGGGCCAGCGCCCGGCAGTCGACGTGGGCATTTCCGTGTCCCGCGTCGGTGGCGACGCACAGACCAAGGCCATGAAGCAGGTCGCCGGCAACCTCCGTCTGGACCTTGCTTCGTACCAGGAGCTCGCCGGCTTTACGCAGTTCGGCTCCGACCTCGACGAGGCTACTCAGAAGCAGCTGACCCATGGTGCCCGCATGACCGAGCTCCTGAAGCAGCCGCGCTACAAGCCGTTTGAGGTTGGCGAGCAGATCGTTACGCTGTTCGCTGGCAACGAGGGCTTCCTGGATGACCTGGAGATCGCCGACGTGCTGCCTTTCCGTGCCGAGCTCATCGAGTACATGGACAATGGCTTTGGCTCGCTGCTCGACAAGGTTCGCGCCAAGAAGATCGATGATGACACCAAGGCTGAGCTCTTGCGCGTCATCGGCGACTTCAAGCAGCAGTTCATGGCCAAGCACCATTCGGATGTTTCTGGATCAGAGGAGAACTAAGCCCCATGGCCAACCTTCGCGACATTAAGAAGCGAATCTCCTCGGTTACCACGACCAAGCAGATCACGCGCACGATGGAGATGGTCTCTACGGCCAAGATCCGTCGTGCCCTCGATCGCTCCAAGCAGGCTGAGCCCTATAAGGAGGCGCTGACCGACGTCATGTTGACGGTCGCCGGCGACGCCTCCTGTTCGGGCACCGATCCCATGCTGCAGAAGCATGAGAGCGTCAAGCATGGCCTGATTGTCGTTATTGCTTCGGACCGCGGCCTTGCCGGCGGTTTCAATACGACGGTGGAGCGCACGTCCGAAAAGCTCGCCGCTTCTTGGGCGAACGACGGCATCGAGTGCGAGATTATCGCGTGTGGGCGCAAACCGGCCACGTATTTCCGTGACCGCGCAAACGTCGTCATGCACTTTGAGGGCAACTCCTCTGAGCCCGATTTTAATCAGGCCCGCATGATCTCCTCTCATATCTGCGATGCGTATCGTGCCGGTGAGCTTGACCGTGTCGAGCTTGTCTACCACCACGCCAAGAACCGCGTGGATCAGGAGCTTCGCGTCGAGCATCTGTTGCCGCTCGACCCCGAGATGATCGCTATGGCCCACGGTCCGCGTAAGAACGAGACCGACGCCCCTAAGCGCATCTCGTCCACGTTCGAGTTCGTGCCCTCTCCCGAGCATGTTCTCGGCAAGCTTGTGCCGTCTTATATCCTGACGGTCATCTACCAGGCCCTGATCGATTCGGCGGCTGCCGAGCAGGGTGCACGCCGCAAGGCCATGCACTCCGCGACGGAAAACGCCACCGCGATCATCTCGACCCTTACCCGCACGTATAGTCGCGTGCGCCAGGCTTCGATCACGACCGAGATTAACGAGATCGTCGGCGGAGCCTCAGCATTGGAGGAACAGTAATGGCTAATAACACCGTAAAGCTTGCGGTCGAGGAAGCCACCAAGAAGACGACTGCCGGTGATGGTCGCATCGTGCGAATCATCGGTCCTGTCGTCGACGTCAAGTTTGACGGTGCGGTGCCCCCGATCTACAACGCGCTCACGGTCGAGGCCGAGACCCCGATCGGTCATCTGAGCACGATCCTCGAGGTCGAGAGCCAGCTTCCGGGCGGCGTCGTCCGCACGGTCGCCATGTCCTCGACCGACGGCCTGCAGCGCGGCCTCATCGCCACCGATACCGGTGAGCCCATGAAGATGCCCGTTGGCCCCAAGACGCTCGGCCGTATTTGGAACGTCATGGGCAAGCCCGTCGACGGCAAGCCCATGCCCGAGGTGGAGGAGTTCTACCCCATCCATCATGCAGCGCCCCGTTTCGACGAGCTCACCACCAAGACCGAGATCTTCGAGACCGGCATTAAGGCCGTCGACCTGCTCGAGCCCTACATCCGTGGCGGCAAGACAGGCCTGTTCGGCGGCGCCGGCGTCGGCAAGACCGTTTTGATTCAGGAGCTCATCAACAACCTCGCCCAGGAGCACGGTGGCACCTCGGTGTTCACCGGCGTCGGCGAGCGTACCCGCGAGGGCACCGACCTGTTCCTCGAGATGAGCGAGTCTGGCGTTATCGACAAGACCTGCTTGGTCTATGGCCAGATGAACGAGCCGCCCGGAGCGCGTCTGCGCATCGGTCTGGCCGGCCTTACCACCGCTGAGTACTTCCGCGACTGCGGCCAGGACGTTCTGCTGTTCATCGACAACATCTTCCGCTTCTCCCAGGCAGGTTCCGAGGTTTCCGCGCTGCTGGGCCGTATGCCGTCCGCCGTTGGTTACCAGCCCACGCTGGCAACCGAGATGGGCGACCTCCAGGAGCGTATTACCTCGACCAAGACGGGCTCCATTACCTCCGTCCAGGCTGTCTACGTCCCCGCAGACGACCTGACCGACCCGGCGCCTGCCACGACGTTTACGCACCTCGACGCCACCACGGTTCTTTCGCGTAGCATTTCGTCGCTCGGCCTGTTCCCGGCTATCGACCCGCTCGCATCTTCCTCCGACGCTCTCGATCCCTCGATCGTCGGCGAGGAGCACTACCGTGTCGCCGTCAAGGTCCAGGAGCTCCTGCAGGAGTACTCCGACCTTCAGGACATCATCGCCATTCTGGGTATGGACGAGCTGTCCGAGGAGCAGCGCCTTACGGTCAACCGTGCCCGTAAGATTCAGCAGTTCCTCTCGCAGTCCTTCCACGTCGCGGAGAAGTTCACCGGCAACCCCGGTGTCTACGTCCGCGTCGAGGATACCGTCCGCTCTTTCGCCGAGATTGTCGACGGCAAGGCCGATGACCTGCCCGAGCAGGCTTTCCGCTATGCTTCCACGATTGAGGACGTGCGCGAGCGCGCCCGCAAGATGGGGGAGAAGTAGGTTATGCGTATCCGCATCGTGTGCCCCGTGAGCTGCGCCTATGAGGGCGACGCTGCGTTTGTGTCGATTCCGTCCACGGATGGCGAGTTTGGCGTTCTGCCTGCTCACTCCAGCGAGATCTGCACGATCGACCGCGGTTACGTTCGCGTTTCCGATAAGGCCATGGGCACTGTCGACCACACGTTTGCCGTGGCCGGCGGCTATGCCCAGGTTGCGGACGATGTCGTGACCGTTCTCGCCGAGCGCGCTTGCGATTTGGCGACCGTCGATGCCGACAAGCTTAAAGCTGATATTCAAGGTTTTGAAGAGAAGCTGGGTAATTTGTCGGAGGATGATGCACGCCGCGCCTACCTCTATAATGAAATCGCATGGTGTAAGCTCAAGCTTGCCCAATAGTCAAACGATTTAGCGTTCGACCATTTGCGAACACATCATGCCCGGGATGGCCCAGCCACCCCGGGCATGCTTTTTGAAAGGGTAGACCTTGGATATTATCCGCGTTGAGGGTGGCCACGCCATCGGAGGCTCCGTGCCCGTCTCGGGTGCCAAGAACTCCGCGCTCAAACTCATGGCGGCAACGCTTCTGGCGCCGGGCAAGACGACGCTGCAGAACGTGCCCGATATTTCCGATGTTCACGTGATGGGCAAGGTGCTCAAGGGCATGGGCGCTACGATCGATGTTCTCGACGAGCACACGCTCGAGATTGATACCTCTCAGGTCGATTCTTGGGAGGCCCCCTACGAGCTCGTTGCCAAGATGCGTGCTTCCACCGCCGTGATGGGACCCCTGCTGGGTCGCTTCCATCGCGCCAAGATCGCCATGCCGGGCGGCTGCAACCTGGGTGCTCGCAAGATCGATATGCACATTCTTGGTCTTGAGGCCCTGGGCGTTGAGTTCGATACCGCCCACGGTTACATCAACGCTAATGCGCCCCAAGGTCTGCGCGGTACCACCGTCACGCTCGAGTTCGCCAGTGTCGGTGCGACCGAGAACCTCATTATGGCATCCGTGCGCGCGCAGGGCACCACGGTTATCGACAATGCCGCCCGCGAGCCCGAGATCGTCGATCTCGCCAACATGCTCAACGAGATGGGCGCCAAGATTGTTGGCGCCGGTACGCCTGTCGTGACCATCGAGGGCGTGGAAGAGCTGCATCCTGTTACCCATCGCGTGGTGGGCGACCGCATCGAGGCCGGTACCTTTATCGTTGCCGGTGCGTTGATGGCCGACGATCGCGGTGTCGATATCACGGGCTTTTGCCCCATTCACTTGGGCATGGTGCTCAAGAAGATGGAGCTCATGGGTATCGACTGCGAGCGCGTCGAGGATGGCGTCCATGTGAACCGTGTCGAGCGTATCAAGCCGGTCGACATCCAAACGCTTCCGTTTCCCGGCTTCCCGACGGACATGCAGGCGCAGATTATGGTACTCTCCGCCCTTGCCGACGGCAGTTCCGTTATTACCGAGAACATCTTCGAGAATCGCTTTATGTTTGCCTCTGAGCTGGTGCGCATGGGTGCCGACATTCGTATCGAGAGCCATCATGCCATGATTCATGGCGTCAAGGGCTTCTCGGGTGCACAGGTTACCTCGCCCGATCTGCGTGGCGGAGCGGCCCTCGTCGTAGCGGGCTTGATCGCTGACGGGACGACCGAGGTTTCGGCTATTCATCACATCAAGCGCGGCTACGAGCAGTTTGTCGAAAAGCTGCGGGCGCTCGGCGCGCATGTCGAGCATGCTACCGTCCCCGATCCCGTCATCTACTAATACAGGTTGCCTATGTTTAATAAAAAGCCCCTCGCGGATACCACCGCCCGAAGACCCTCAACTGGTGCGCAGGCCAAGATCTACAGTCGCGATAACGTGGCTCGCTATTCCGAGCGCGCTCGTCAACGTCGTCGTAGCCACACGATTCGTCACGTCGCGCTCATTGTCGTGCTTGGCGTGCTGCTGAGTGCCACTACCGCTGCCGGCCTGTGGTTTGCCACCATTATGGGCAAGCTCGGCGATTCTAATGTCATTACCGACAATCTGCGTCGGGTTCTGGTTGACACCGATGAGGCAAAGGATCCGTTCTACGTGCTGCTTCTTGGCACCGACGGCCGTCCGGGCGAGGATACGTACCGTGCCGACTCGATTATCCTGGCACGCATCGACCCCACGCAAAAGCAGGCGACGCTCATTTCCGTTCCGCGCGACACCAAGGTCGAGTACAAGGGCGAGACCATGAAGATCAACGCCTGCCATACCGTTGGCGGCGCCGAGGCCATGGTCGAGGCGGTCAACGAGCTGTGCGGTGTTCAGATTTCCCACTATGCCGAGGTCAGCTTCGACGGTATGCAGGCGCTGATTGATTCGGTTGGCGGTATCGACATTAACGCAACCGATGATGTTGACGACCCCGAGCACCTGGATATTAAGATTACTGCTGGCCAGCAGCATATGGACGGTGCCACCGCCCTTACCTATGCCCGCTGCCGCTACACCTATGCCGACGGCGATTACACGCGCATGCGCCACCAGCGTCAGGTGCTTGGCGCCCTTGCCAACCAGATTCTCAATAACTTCGATGCCACGAAGATTTTTGGCCTGGTTAATTCGCTGTCCGATATGCTCGTAACCGATATGAGCGTTCAGGATATCGTGGCTACGGTCAACGCCATGCGCGGTATGGATGTCGACGGTATCTACTCGGCCAACCTGCCCTCGTACGCCGACGACAGCACCATGATCGACGGTGTGAGCTACGTCTTTGTCTACGAGGACGAGCTCAAGGAAATGATGGAGCGCGTCGATGCCGGCAAGGATCCCAAGGGTCCCAACACCATGGGTCTTTCCGACGGTTCCAGTTCTACGATCGGCGACCTGAACAACAACACGTCTGACGACTACGCAAACGGTACCGCAACTTCATCGGTCAGCTCTGACGATTCCGATGACTCAGGCGATTCGAGCGATTCGGACTACTACGAAGAGCCCACCGGCGACGGTAACGGCTACGAGGCCAACTACTAGAGTTACGCGGTTTTACCAAACCGCGTAACCGCTTGACGCTGCGCGGGCCGCATTTGGACAATCTGACGTTCAACTTCAAGGGCGCGACCAGAAGGTCAGCGCCCTTTCGTTTCACGTCACCTTGTCTCAAATGCGACCCGCTCGCTGCCCGTCCTCAACCTGCGACGTTAGTCATTGGGGACGTTCTTAAACGACTGGTCAAAGGGGACACTCTTGATGCACTTGGCACTTGGGGACGTTCCTCATGTGCCGGCAGTTTGGGACGCTCCTTGCGTCAAGAGGCTGGCGCGCGTCAACCTGTTCTCATTGCAGCAAAAAATCGCCCCGTTCTCGGTTGAGGACGGGGCGATTCGTCTTTTGGGCTTATGCGGCCAGTCTTATGCGAAACGGGCGACGAGCTCCTGGAGCACGTCGGTCATCTTGACGAGCGAACTGACCGGGACGAACTCATTGACGCCGTGGTAGCAATAGCCGCCGGTGGAAAGGTTGGGGCAGGGCAGACCGCGGAACGACAGCTGCGCGCCGTCGGTGCCGCCGCGAATCGGCAGCACTTGGGGTTCAACGCCACAGGCAAGGTAGGCTTCCTTGGCAACATCAATAAGCTCGGGATAGTCACGAACGATCTCGGCCATATTTCGATACTGCTGCTTAATCTCGACCGTCACGCGCTCCTCACCCAGACGCTGGTTGAGCATCGAGGCAGCGGCATCAATAAGGTCGAGTTTCTGCTGGAACTTGGCGGCGTCATGGTCGCGGACGATATAGCGCGCTGTGGCGTGATCGACGGTCGCAGATACACCCTCAAGGTGATAAAAGCCCTCGTAGCCTTCCGTATACTCCGGGCGCTGTACGTAGGGGAGCAACGCGTTGAAGTCGCAGAACAGATTGCCTGCGTTGACCATACGGCCCTTAGCGTCGCCCGGGTGGATGGACTGGCCCTCAAAGCGGACGGTCGCCTCGGCGGCGTTAAAGCACTCCCACTCCAGTTCGCCGATGGGGCCGCCGTCGACCGTGTAGGCGTACTTGCAGCCAAAGGTATCGATATCCAACAGCTCGGCTCCGTGGCCGATCTCCTCGTCAGGGCAGAAGCAAATGCCGAGTGCGGGATGGGGCAGAGAGGGGTCCTGAGCGATACGCGCGACAAGTGACATGATCTCGGCGACGCCTGCCTTGTCGTCCGCGCCCAGCAGCGTGGTGCCATCGCTGCAGACTAGGTCCTCACCCGCGAGGTCGTTCAGGGCGTGAAGCTTGGCGGTACTCATGGCAACGGGCTTACCGTCAACCGTGCCGCAGACCAGGTCGCCGCCTTCGTAGTGTACGATGTGCGGCTTCACGCCGGCGCCCGGTGCAACTTCGGTGGTGTCGAGATGGGCAATCAGGCCCAGGGCGGGCTTGTCCTCAGCGCCCGCACTTGCGGGGATATGCGCGCAGACATAGGCGTGCTCGGTCACGTGGGCATCTTCCGCACCAAGCTCGCGCAGCTCTTCAGCCAGCACGTTGGCAAGGTCAAACTGAACGGCGCTCGAGGGTACCTGGTCGCAGTTTGCATCCTCGGACTGCGTGTTGATCTGGACGTAGCGCAAAAAGCGCTCGAGGACATCGGGGCTCGTGGTGGTGTTTTCCATAAAGACCGCTCCAATCTTGGTCGTCGTGTGCAACAAGAACTCTAGCACGGTATGCCACGGCATACCGCGACGCTTGGATGGGGTAGAATCAGCCATTGAATGCAGAAGGGACGGAAGATCATGGATACGACAAATAGCTCGCGCGAACTACATCTGACGGTGGCGAACGAAGACTACTTGGAGTGCATGGTTCGCATTGAAAGCGAAGAGGGGGAAACCAACGGCGTGCGATCGGTCGACATCGCGCAGCGCCTTGGCGTCTCCAAGGCATCGGTCAATAAAGCGGTTTCGGCGCTCAAGGCATCCGAGCTTGTCGAGCAATCGCACTACGGTAAGGTAATCCTGACCGATCGCGGCCGCGAGGTTGGCACGGCTATCTGGTACCGTCATCGCCTCATCCGCACGTTTTTGGTTCAGGAGCTCGGTGTCGAATTTGAGCGAGCCGATTCCGAGGCCTGCATGATGGAGCATGCGCTATCCGAGGACACGATGAGCCGCTGGCTCGCCTATCTCGAAAAGCAGGGAATCAGCGTCGAGGAATAGCGGGATATATATGGATACGAGTTATTACAACCGCTTTGGTGCCGAGGAACTTACGCGCCGCTTGTCGAGCGAGACCTTGTTGGCGCAGGGCCCCATGGGCAGTGTTTTGTTGAGTGAGTACGATGCCGCCGACATTCCACCGGCGTTTTGGAATCTGGCAGAGCCGCAGACCGTTTCTCGTATCCATCGCTTGTATGTCGCCGCCGGCGCGCAGGTGCTCATTACCAATACCTTTCAGGCATCGAGCTATGCCCTCAAGCACGACCAGATTGCGCCGTCCGTGGCGGAGGTCAATCGCGGGGCCGTCGACGATGCCCGCCAGGCGCACCCTCAGCTGCTGCTGGGCTCGATGGGCCCGATCGGTATTGAGTGGTTTGCCGAGGACTCTGTCGAGTATCGTGAAATCCGCGGCATTGCGCGCGAACAGGCGCACGCCTTGCTCAATGCTGGTGTTGACGGTCTGCTGATCGAGACGGTGACGTCTATCCGTAATCTGCAGCCCATGCTTGCCGGCGCCCGAGATGCCGCCGACGGCATGCCTGTTCTGGTGAGTTTTGTCGTTGACGATAAAGGCGACCTGTTGGGCGATGGCCTCAACATCGAGGCGGCCGTTTTGTACGCCGAAAAACACGGCGCAAACTCGGTTGGTGTTAATTGCTGTTCGCTTGCGGCCGCGAACGCGGCGGTGCCCAGGATGGTTGCATCGGCGACTACTCCCGTCACGGTGCGTCCCAACGTAGGCGATCCGGTCCAGACTCAGGATGGCCCCGTATGGCACGAGAACCCCGAAGCTTTCGCGCGCGCATGCATCGAATGGAGACATGCCGGTGCCGCAATGGTGGGCAGTTGCTGTGGAACCACGGCAATCACTACGGCCGCGATGGCCGAGGCGCTCGATATATAAAGGGCAAAACCGCTCCATACGGGGCGGTTTTTTTATTCAAGACTTTAGTCTGCTGGCCGCGCAGCGGCCAGCTTTAAACCACCCGCTACGCGGGTGGAGACAAACGGCTTTACAAAGCCACCCCTCCGACCGATATTGACGATTGTTCAGGCCGTCAAGAATTCGAGTCGAAGGGGTGGTCGCCATGGCCCAGAAGGCCTACAGCCTTTCCCACACGAAGTGGATGTGCAAGTACCACATCGTGTTCACGCCGAAGTATAGGCGCAAAGTGATCTACAACCAAATCAGGAGCGACATAGGGGAGATCCTCAGGAAGCTGTGCGAGTACAAGGGGATCGAGATAATCGAGGGGCACCTGATGCCCGACCACGTGCACGTGCTGCTGGCGATCCCGCCGGAGTACAGCGTCGCGAGCGTCATGGGCTACCTGAAGGGGAAGAGCTCGCTGATGATATTCGACAGGCACGCCAACCTCAAGTACAAGTTCGGCAACAGAAAGTTCTGGGCGGAGGGCTACTACGTGTCCACCGTCGGCCTGAACGAGGCGACGGTCGCCAAGTACATCAGGGAGCAGGAGTCCCACGACATCGCGCTGGACAAGCTGAGCGTGAAGGAGTACGAGGACCCCTTCAAGAGGGGGTGATGCTGCCGGTTCGACCGGCGCGCCACGGGTCAAGATGCACTAGGCCTGGACGAAGTCCGGGGCCGCGCCTTTAGACGCGAGCCCGGGGCCCGTGGGTTATACCCTAAGAGCAAACCACCCTTTTTAAGGGTGGTTCTGATTGCTTGCATGTCCTCGGCAGCATTTGCCCAAATGGTGAATGCTGGTGCCGGCAGGTTGCTGAGTGCGTGTTGCGGGTATACCTCACGCGTACCATGATCCAAACACTGTGAGGTGTCTGCGCGTGTGCGCGATAATTCATTTTGGAACTGACGGTTGGCGCGCTCGCGTCGATGAGGACTTCACTGCCGATAACGTTGCCCGTATCGCCGATGCCGTCGGCGAGTTGTGGCAAAAGACCAATCCGGGCAAAACGGTATATATAGGGTTCGACACCCGGCCCCTGGCGAGCGAGTTCGCTGAGCTTGCGGCGGGCGTGCTAGCAGCGCACGGGCTGGACGCCGTGCTCGCTTCGCGACCTGTTCCGACCCCTGCCCTTACGTGGGCGGCGGCTTATGACGGTGAGGCGTGCGGCGCGCTCATGGTGACGGGGTCCCATCATCCGCAGGGTTATCTGTGCCTCAAGATTCGCATGGGTGACGGCTCGACCGCCAACCAGGATGTCATCGAAGAGCTCGAAGAGACCATGGCTCCCGAGCCAATGGGGATCGAGGGGCAATATCGCACCGCGGATATCATTCCTGACTATATGCAGGCGGTGGCATCGTTTGTCGATGCCGAAGCCATCCGCGGCGCGCACCTGCGCGTGGTTGTCGATCCCATGGGCGGCGCAGCCCAGGGTTATCTAGCCGACTTGCTGCGCGAGCTTGGCGTTGAGGTGCACGAGATTCACGCCGGGCAGGCGTCTGACCAAGAAGATATCTGCCCCGACCCCGTTGAGCCTTGGGTGGACGCTTGCGAGCGCACGGTTATCGATGACGGAGCTTGCGCTGGTCTGGTGACCGACGGCGACGCCGACCGTATCGGTGCGGTTGACGAGCGCGGCAGATATATACATCCGCATCAGATCATGGCGCTCGTTTTGGGCGACTTGGTTCAATTTCGTAATTTGGAGGGGCGCGTCGTCGTCAATCTTTCATGCTCGACGCTCGTGCGTCGCATTGCCGAGGCGCTTGGCTGCCGCGTGACCGTCAAACCAGTCGGTTTCAAATATATAGCGGCGGAGATGAAGAAGGGCGGCGTCCTCATAGGCGGTGAAGAAGCCGGTGGTATCGGCATCGCCGCGCATATGCCCGAGCGCGATGGAATCCTCGCCTGTCTGATTCTGTGTGAGCTTATGGCTAAGACGGACGCGCCTTTGGGCGTTCTGGTCGACCAACTCGAGGACAGTTTTGGTAAGACGAGTTACGGTCGACGGGATTTGCGCCTTGAGGCCGAAGATGCCGAAACGTTACGAACCCTGCTGCCGGGCGTAAACCCCAAGTCGATTTGTGGCAAGGTGCCGCAAAACGTTAGTCATATGGATGGCTTGCGTTTGGCATTCGAGGATGACACGTGGCTGCTGGTCCGTCCTAGCGGGACCGAACCAGTGGTGCGCGTCTACGCCGAGGGGTTCTCGGTGGAAGAACGTGATGAGTTGCTCGATGCTGGCTGTGCTTTAGCTAGGGGGACGTATCCGCTCTAACCATGAGACTGCCTTATATAAAGAGATGCTCGGCGAGCGGTAGGTAACGGCTGGCAAACGTTAGTCGGATTCCAAGATGTGTAGGAAATGTGTACGCCCAGATTCCCGCCCACGGCGCCCCTCCGGTCTGGCAATATATCTCCTTGCCGCGCGGCCCGGTCGGACCGGATGAGCCGCGGGGCGTGCACCTTGAGAACCGGATACTGCGAGGATGGACACACCAGATGTGTCGCATCCGGGCAGACATCGAACCATTTGAAATGGTCTAACTTGGATTTGTTTTTCGCAAGGCCGCCGAGAGGCGGCCCCGAGAAATTCCTTTTCCTATACTAAAACCATATGAATCGAACGGAACCGATCAGCTAATAGTTGTGAGGACCGGACGGGCTCGAAGCCCATTTATTTTGGACGGAGAGTTCGATCCTGGCTCAGGATGAACGCTGGCGGCGCGCCTAACACATGCAAGTCGAACGGCACCTATCTTCGGATAGAAGCGAGTGGCGAACGGCTGAGTAACACGTGGAGAACCTGCCCCCTCCCCCGGGATAGCCGCCCGAAAGGACGGGTAATACCGGATACCCCGGGGTGCCGCATGGCACCCCGGCTAAAGCCCCGACGGGAGGGGATGGCTCCGCGGCCCATCAGGTAGACGGCGGGGTGACGGCCCACCGTGCCGACAACGGGTAGCCGGGTTGAGAGACCGACCGGCCAGATTGGGACTGAGACACGGCCCAGACTCCTACGGGAGGCAGCAGTGGGGAATCTTGCGCAATGGGGGGAACCCTGACGCAGCGACGCCGCGTGCGGGACGGAGGCCTTCGGGTCGTAAACCGCTTTCAGCAGGGAAGAGTCAAGACTGTACCTGCAGAAGAAGCCCCGGCTAACTACGTGCCAGCAGCCGCGGTAATACGTAGGGGGCGAGCGTTATCCGGATTCATTGGGCGTAAAGCGCGCGTAGGCGGCCCGGCAGGCCGGGGGTCGAAGCGGGGGCTCAACCCCCGAAGCCCCCGGAACCTCCGCGGCTTGGGTCCGGTAGGGGAGGGTGGAACACCCGGTGTAGCGGTGGAATGCGCAGATATCGGGTGGAACACCGGTGGCGAAGGCGGCCCTCTGGGCCGAGACCGACGCTGAGGCGCGAAAGCTGGGGGAGCGAACAGGATTAGATACCCTGGTAGTCCCAGCCGTAAACGATGGACGCTAGGTGTGGGGGGACGATCCCCCGTGCCGCAGCCAACGCATTAAGCGTCCCGCCTGGGGAGTACGGCCGCAAGGCTAAAACTCAAAGGAATTGACGGGGGCCCGCACAAGCAGCGGAGCATGTGGCTTAATTCGAAGCAACGCGAAGAACCTTACCAGGGCTTGACATATGGGTGAAGCGGGGGAGACCCCGTGGCCGAGAGGAGCCCATACAGGTGGTGCATGGCTGTCGTCAGCTCGTGTCGTGAGATGTTGGGTTAAGTCCCGCAACGAGCGCAACCCCCGCCGCGTGTTGCCATCGGGTGATGCCGGGAACCCACGCGGGACCGCCGCCGTCAAGGCGGAGGAGGGCGGGGACGACGTCAAGTCATCATGCCCCTTATGCCCTGGGCTGCACACGTGCTACAATGGCCGGTACAGAGGGATGCCACCCCGCGAGGGGGAGCGGATCCCGGAAAGCCGGCCCCAGTTCGGATTGGGGGCTGCAACCCGCCCCCATGAAGTCGGAGTTGCTAGTAATCGCGGATCAGCATGCCGCGGTGAATGCGTTCCCGGGCCTTGTACACACCGCCCGTCACACCACCCGAGTCGTCTGCACCCGAAGTCGCCGGCCCAACCGCAAGGGGGGAGGCGCCGAAGGTGTGGAGGGTGAGGGGGGTGAAGTCGTAACAAGGTAGCCGTACCGGAAGGTGCGGCTGGATCACCTCCTTTCTAGGGAGATACGTTCTTAGAGAGACAAACTTTAACTCGAATAGAGGGCAGGAGCCCGTCCGGTGGATGTCGCCCGCGATGAAGTCCCCGCAGCACCCGGTCCCCGGGGTCGCACCCGCGTACCTTGAGAGCCGCATAGCGATAGGAGAGAGATGGAAGATCCAATTCTTCCAGACTCGATTCTTTTCTGCGATTTATCAGACAGAATGATAGCAATCATTCATCCGATCCAAACAAGAAGAATTCACTTATTTATGAGTGAGGAGCATCTGATCGCGAGCACAGTGAAGACACTGTGCCGCGGTATGAGATACCCGAATTGCGACATACGAGCGCTATTCATGATATCGATTAATTAGATTAATTAGCGACACGTGGATATCCCGCGGGCCCGGAGCGGTCCCGCAAGATACCACGGGCGCACGGCGGATGCCTTGGCACAGGGAGCCGATGAAGGACGCGGCAAGCTGCGATAATCCCCGGCGAGGAGCACACATCCTTCGACCCGGGGGTCTCCGAATGGGCGAACCCATGCACAGCAGTGTGCATATCCCCGGCCCGAACACATAGGGCCGGGGAGGACAACCCGGGGAACTGAAACATCTAAGTACCCGGAGGAGAGGAAATCAATCTCGAGACTCCCCGAGTAGCGGCGAGCGAAAGGGGACCGATGGCCAAACCGTCGAGCGGGCATACCCGGCAGGGGTTCCGCCGACGGGGTTGCAGGGCCGCGCATCCGGGGGCTGCCGCCCCCGGGCGCAGGTCCGGCTGGGGAGCGGAACGGCATGGGAGGGCCGGCCGCAGCGGGTGACAGCCCCGTACGCGAACCCAGACCGGACGGCGCGACGCGGTCCCTGAGTAGGGCCGGGCACGTGAAACCCGGTCCGAACCTGGGTGGACCACCATCCAAGCCTGAGTACTACCCTGTGACCGATAGCGCACCAGTACCGTGAGGGAAAGGTGAAAAGCACCCCGGGAGGGGAGTGAAACAGTACCTGAAACCGTGCGCCCACGAGCAGTCGGAGCAACTTTTAGTTGTGACGGCGTGCCTTTTGTAGAATGAGCCAGCGAGTCGCTGGCGCGGGGCGAGGTTAACCGAAAGGGAGCCGAAGCGAAAGCGAGCCTTAACAGGGCGACTTGAGTCCCGCGCCGCGGACGCGAAGCCGGGTGAGCTATCCGTGGGCAGGCTGAAGCGGGGGTAAGACCCCGTGGAGGGCCGAACGCACGTCGGTTGAAAACGGCGGCGATGACCTGCGGATAGGGGTGAAAGGCCAATCAAACCCGGAGATATCTCGTTCTCCCCGAAATAGCTTTAGGGCTAGCGTCGCGCGTTCACCGCCGGAGGTAGAGCACCGGATGGACGAGGGGGCTTCGCCGCCTACCGAATCCAACCGAACTCCGAATGCCGGCGGCCCAGAGCGCGGCAGTCAGAGCATGTGGGCTAAGCTGTGTGCTCGAGAGGGAAACAGCCCGGACCGCCCGCTAAGGTCCCCAAGTTCCAGCCGAGTGGCAAAGGATGTGCGTCCGCCCAGACAACCAGGATGTTGGCTTAGAAGCAGCCATGCATTCAAAGAGTGCGTAACAGCTCACTGGTCGAGTGGACATGCGCCGACAATACACGGGGCTAAGCTGGACACCGAAGCGGCGGGATTTTAATTCATTAGAATCGGTAGGGGAGCTTCCCATGGGCGGAGAAGCCGGAGGGCGACCGACGGTGGAGCGCATGGGAGTGAGAATGCTGGCATGAGTAGCGAGAGACGAGAGAGTAACTCGTCCGCCGTGAACCCGAGGTTTCCTGGGCAAGGCTAATCCTCCCAGGGTCAGTCGGGGGCTAAGGCGAGGCCGGTAGGCGTAGCCGACGCGCAGCAGGCAGACATTCCTGCACCGCGCACGCGGCGCTACGACCGACGGGGCGACGGATGGGGGTGGCTCGGCGGGGTTCTGGACGTCCCCGTGATGGAGCGCGGCCCGCGGACCAGGGAAATCCGGTCCGCACGAAGGGCGAGGCTCCGGACGAAGCGACTGAGCGAAGCGAGTGAGCCCGAGGTCCCTAGAAAAACCCCTAGGCAGGCGCGTGCGCGCCCGTACCGCAAACCGACACAGGTGGGTGGGTAGAACATACCGAGGCGATCGGGTCAACCATGGTCAAGGAACTCGGCACAATGGCCCCGTAACTTCGGGAGAAGGGGTGCCCGCGCGTACGTGAACCGGCTTGCCCGGGGAGCGGAGGCGGGCCGCAGTGGAGAGGCCCAAGCGACTGTTTACCAAAAACACAGGACTCTGCAGAAGCCGCAAGGCGACGTATAGGGTCTGACGCCTGCCCGGTGCCGGAAGGTCACGCGGAGGAGTTAGCCGTTAAGGCGAAGCCCCGAAGCCAAGCCCCGGTAAACGGCGGCCGTAACTATAACGGTCCTAAGGTAGCGAAATTCCTTGTCGGGTAAGTTCCGACCTGCACGAAAGGCGCAACGACTTGGGCGCTGTCTCGACCATGGACCCGGTGAAATTGCACTGGTCGTGAAGATGCGACTTACCCGCGGAAGGACGGAAAGACCCCGTGAACCTTCACTGCAGCTTGGCATTGGCCGCTGGTCCCGCGTGTAGAGGATAGGCAGGAGGCACAGATCCGGAGGCGCCAGCCCCCGGGGAGCCGCCCTTGGAATACTGCCCTCGCGCGACCGGCGTCCTAACCCGAGGCCGTCAACCGGCTCGGGGACCGTGCCAGGCGGGCAGTTTGACTGGGGCGGTCGCCTCCTAAAGGGTAACGGAGGCGCGCGAAGGTCCGCTCGGGACGGTCGGCAACCGTCCTTTTGAATGCAAGAGTACAAGCGGGCTTGACTGCGAGGCCCACAAGCCGAGCAGGTGCGAAAGCAGGCTCTAGTGATCCGGCGGCCCCGAGTGGGTGGGCCGTCGCTCAACGGATAAAAGGTACTCCGGGGATAACAGGCTGATCTTGCCCAAGAGTCCACATCGACGGCAAGGTTTGGCACCTCGATGTCGGCTCATCGCATCCTGGGGCTGGAGCAGGTCCCAAGGGTACGGCTGTTCGCCGTTTAAAGCGGTACGCGAGCTGGGTTCAGAACGTCGTGAGACAGTTCGGTCCCTATCCTCCGTGGGCGCAGGAGAATCGATGGAGGCTGCCCCCAGTACGAGAGGACCGGGGTGGACGCACCTCCGGTGAACCGGTTGTCGACCAACGGCACGGCCGGGTAGCCGCGTGCGGCGCGGATAACCGCTGAAGGCATCTAAGCGGGAAGCCGTTCCAGGGATTAGTTCTCCTTCCGGTAAGGGCCCGGGTAGACTACCTGGTCGATAGACGGCAGGTGCAAGGACGGCGACGTCCTCAGCCGAGCCGCACTAATCGCCCGAGCTCTTCCGGAACCGCACCTCGCGGCCCGCGGGACCCAGCGCTCATGCGCGCGGTCCGGGCACGAGGATGCCCCCGAGTCACCTCCCCTATGCGCCATGCGGCCCCCAGGGCACGTAGACGAGACACCCGGACACCGTAACGGTGGGCGCCGCCCACCGGTCAGCGGCCAGAGCATGGGGGGCACGCCCGGTCCCGTTCCGAACCCGGAAGCTAAGCCCCATCGCGCCGAGAGTACTGCGGGGCCAGCCCGTGGGAGGCCAGGGCGCCGCTGACCGGTGGACGGCACCGAGCCGTGCGCTTGAACTGAGAAGGGGGAGGCCTCGCGGCCTCCCCTTTTTTGCGTTGTAAAAGCTGATATTTGCCCTTTCTGTTTTAGGAGTGCTCGGATTGACTTTAGTCGAGGGCATCGTTGTCGTCCGCGGTGAGGTAGAGCCGATCTTCTTGCTTATGTCACTTTCTGGTGGCGCTCAGTCGGCTCCAGGGTTCTGTCGCCACGTTTATCCGGATGGATCTTTTGCTCCTTATTTCCAGTAAATGAATTAAGGGGCATTGTTTCAATCAAATTCACTCCGCCTGCGGGGCTCTATCTAATTAGTGATAGAGCCCCGCAGGCGTTTTATAGGTTTATTAACGTTGTCCTTTAATTTATGACGGGCTAACTAGCGGAGGCCGACGAGGGTATAAAGATGCTATGTCTACAGTGGACAGCAAGATTCCCGAGGTCATACGGTCTGTCCAAGGTTTATGACCATATGTGTGACTCTGAGCAACTCGGAGCCCAGTTAATTAGTTTGTGAACAAAATATGGAGTGCGCGATTCCCGCCCCCGGGGCCCCTCCGGTCTGGCAATATATCTCCTTGCCGCGCGGCCCGGTCGGACCGGACCAGCCGCCAGGCGTGCACCTTGAGAACCGGATACTGCGAGGATGGACACTTACTTCAGTGTCGCATCCGGGCAGACATCGAACCATTTGAAATGGTCTAACTTGGATTTGTTTTTCGCAAGGCCGCCGAGAGGCGGCCCCGAGAAATTCCTTTTCCTATACTAGAACCATATGAATCGAACGGAACCGATCAGCTAATAGTTGTGAGGACCGGACGGGCTCGAAGCCCATTTATTTTGGACGGAGAGTTCGATCCTGGCTCAGGATGAACGCTGGCGGCGCGCCTAACACATGCAAGTCGAACGGCACCTATCTTCGGATAGAAGCGAGTGGCGAACGGCTGAGTAACACGTGGAGAACCTGCCCCCTCCCCCGGGATAGCCGCCCGAAAGGACGGGTAATACCGGATACCCCGGGGTGCCGCATGGCACCCCGGCTAAAGCCCCGACGGGAGGGGATGGCTCCGCGGCCCATCAGGTAGACGGCGGGGTGACGGCCCACCGTGCCGACAACGGGTAGCCGGGTTGAGAGACCGACCGGCCAGATTGGGACTGAGACACGGCCCAGACTCCTACGGGAGGCAGCAGTGGGGAATCTTGCGCAATGGGGGGAACCCTGACGCAGCGACGCCGCGTGCGGGACGGAGGCCTTCGGGTCGTAAACCGCTTTCAGCAGGGAAGAGTCAAGACTGTACCTGCAGAAGAAGCCCCGGCTAACTACGTGCCAGCAGCCGCGGTAATACGTAGGGGGCGAGCGTTATCCGGATTCATTGGGCGTAAAGCGCGCGTAGGCGGCCCGGCAGGCCGGGGGTCGAAGCGGGGGCTCAACCCCCGAAGCCCCCGGAACCTCCGCGGCTTGGGTCCGGTAGGGGAGGGTGGAACACCCGGTGTAGCGGTGGAATGCGCAGATATCGGGTGGAACACCGGTGGCGAAGGCGGCCCTCTGGGCCGAGACCGACGCTGAGGCGCGAAAGCTGGGGGAGCGAACAGGATTAGATACCCTGGTAGTCCCAGCCGTAAACGATGGACGCTAGGTGTGGGGGGACGATCCCCCCGTGCCGCAGCCAACGCATTAAGCGTCCCGCCTGGGGAGTACGGCCGCAAGGCTAAAACTCAAAGGAATTGACGGGGGCCCGCACAAGCAGCGGAGCATGTGGCTTAATTCGAAGCAACGCGAAGAACCTTACCAGGGCTTGACATATGGGTGAAGCGGGGGAGACCCCGTGGCCGAGAGGAGCCCATACAGGTGGTGCATGGCTGTCGTCAGCTCGTGTCGTGAGATGTTGGGTTAAGTCCCGCAACGAGCGCAACCCCCGCCGCGTGTTGCCATCGGGTGATGCCGGGAACCCACGCGGGACCGCCGCCGTCAAGGCGGAGGAGGGCGGGGACGACGTCAAGTCATCATGCCCCTTATGCCCTGGGCTGCACACGTGCTACAATGGCCGGTACAGAGGGATGCCACCCCGCGAGGGGGAGCGGATCCCGGAAAGCCGGCCCCAGTTCGGATTGGGGGCTGCAACCCGCCCCCATGAAGTCGGAGTTGCTAGTAATCGCGGATCAGCATGCCGCGGTGAATGCGTTCCCGGGCCTTGTACACACCGCCCGTCACACCACCCGAGTCGTCTGCACCCGAAGTCGCCGGCCCAACCGCAAGGGGGGAGGCGCCGAAGGTGTGGAGGGTGAGGGGGGTGAAGTCGTAACAAGGTAGCCGTACCGGAAGGTGCGGCTGGATCACCTCCTTTCTAGGGAGATAAATCGTTCTTAGAGAGACAAACTTTAACTCGAATAGAGGGCAGGAGCCCGTCCGGTGGATGTCGCCCGCGATGAAGTCCCCGCAGCACCCGGTCCCCGGGGTCGCACCCGCGTACCTTGAGAGCCGCATAGCGATAGGAGAGAGATGGAAGATCCAATTCTTCCAGACTCGATTCTTTTCTGCGATTTATCAGACAGAATGATAGCAATCATTCATCCGATCCAAACAAGAAGAATTCACTTATTTATGAGTGAGGAGCATCTGATCGCGAGCACAGTGAAGACACTGTGCCGCGGTATGAGATACCCGAATTGCGACATACGAGCGCTATTCATGATATCGATTAATTAGATTAATTAGCGACACGTGGATATCCCGCGGGCCCGGAGCGGTCCCGCAAGATACCACGGGCGCACGGCGGATGCCTTGGCACAGGGAGCCGATGAAGGACGCGGCAAGCTGCGATAATCCCCGGCGAGGAGCACACATCCTTCGACCCGGGGGTCTCCGAATGGGCGAACCCATGCACAGCAGTGTGCATATCCCCGGCCCTGAACACATAGGGCCGGGGAGGACAACCCGGGGAACTGAAACATCTAAGTACCCGGAGGAGAGGAAATCAATCTCGAGACTCCCCGAGTAGCGGCGAGCGAAAGGGGACCGATGGCCAAACCGTCGAGCGGGCATACCCGGCAGGGGTTCCGCCGACGGGGTTGCAGGGCCGCGCATCCGGGGGCTGCCGCCCCCGGGCGCAGGTCCGGCTGGGGAGCGGAACGGCATGGGAGGGCCGGCCGCAGCGGGTGACAGCCCCGTACGCGAACCCAGACCGGACGGCGCGACGCGGTCCCTGAGTAGGGCCGGGCACGTGAAACCCGGTCCGAACCTGGGTGGACCACCATCCAAGCCTGAGTACTACCCTGTGACCGATAGCGCACCAGTACCGTGAGGGAAAGGTGAAAAGCACCCCGGGAGGGGAGTGAAACAGTACCTGAAACCGTGCGCCCACGAGCAGTCGGAGCAACTTTTAGTTGTGACGGCGTGCCTTTTGTAGAATGAGCCAGCGAGTCGCTGGCGCGGGGCGAGGTTAACCGAAAGGGAGCCGAAGCGAAAGCGAGCCTTAACAGGGCGACTTGAGCTCCGCGCCGCGGACGCGAAGCCGGGTGAGCTATCCGTGGGCAGGCTGAAGCGGGGGTAAGACCCCGTGGAGGGCCGAACGCACGTCGGTTGAAAACGGCGGCGATGACCTGCGGATAGGGGTGAAAGGCCAATCAAACCCGGAGATATCTCGTTCTCCCCGAAATAGCTTTAGGGCTAGCGTCGCGCGTTCACCGCCGGAGGTAGAGCACCGGATGGACGAGGGGGCTTCGCCGCCTACCGAATCCAACCGAACTCCGAATGCCGGCGGCCCAGAGCGCGGCAGTCAGAGCATGTGGGCTAAGCTGTGTGCTCGAGAGGGAAACAGCCCGGACCGCCCGCTAAGGTCCCCAAGTTCCAGCCGAGTGGCAAAGGATGTGCGTCCGCCCAGACAACCAGGATGTTGGCTTAGAAGCAGCCATGCATTCAAAGAGTGCGTAACAGCTCACTGGTCGAGTGGACATGCGCCGACAATACACGGGGCTAAGCTGGACACCGAAGCGGCGGGATTTTAATTCATTAGAATCGGTAGGGGAGCTTCCCATGGGCGGAGAAGCCGGAGGGCGACCGACGGTGGAGCGCATGGGAGTGAGAATGCTGGCATGAGTAGCGAGAGACGAGAGAGTAACTCGTCCGCCGTGAACCCGAGGTTTCCTGGGCAAGGCTAATCCTCCCAGGGTCAGTCGGGGGCTAAGGCGAGGCCGGTAGGCGTAGCCGACGCGCAGCAGGCAGACATTCCTGCACCGCGCACGCGGCGCTACGACCGACGGGGCGACGGATGGGGGTGGCTCGGCGGGGTTCTGGACGTCCCCGTGATGGAGCGCGGCCCGCGGACCAGGGAAATCCGGTCCGCACGAAGGGCGAGGCTCCGGACGAAGCGACTGAGCGAAGCGAGTGAGCCCGAGGTCCCTAGAAAAACCCCTAGGCAGGCGCGTGCGCGCCCGTACCGCAAACCGACACAGGTGGGTGGGTAGAACATACCGAGGCGATCGGGTCAACCATGGTCAAGGAACTCGGCACAATGGCCCCGTAACTTCGGGAGAAGGGGTGCCCGCGCGTACGTGAACCGGCTTGCCCGGGGAGCGGAGGCGGGCCGCAGTGGAGAGGCCCAAGCGACTGTTTACCAAAAACACAGGACTCTGCAGAAGCCGCAAGGCGACGTATAGGGTCTGACGCCTGCCCGGTGCCGGAAGGTCACGCGGAGGAGTTAGCCGTTAAGGCGAAGCCCCGAAGCCAAGCCCCGGTAAACGGCGGCCGTAACTATAACGGTCCTAAGGTAGCGAAATTCCTTGTCGGGTAAGTTCCGACCTGCACGAAAGGCGCAACGACTTGGGCGCTGTCTCGACCATGGACCCGGTGAAATTGCACTGGTCGTGAAGATGCGACTTACCCGCGGAAGGACGGAAAGACCCCGTGAACCTTCACTGCAGCTTGGCATTGGCCGCTGGTCCCGCGTGTAGAGGATAGGCAGGAGGCACAGATCCGGAGGCGCCAGCCCCCGGGGAGCCGCCCTTGGAATACTGCCCTCGCGCGACCGGCGTCCTAACCCGAGGCCGTCAACCGGCTCGGGGACCGTGCCAGGCGGGCAGTTTGACTGGGGCGGTCGCCTCCTAAAGGGTAACGGAGGCGCGCGAAGGTCCGCTCGGGACGGTCGGCAACCGTCCTTTTGAATGCAAGAGTACAAGCGGGCTTGACTGCGAGGCCCACAAGCCGAGCAGGTGCGAAAGCAGGCTCTAGTGATCCGGCGGCCCCGAGTGGGTGGGCCGTCGCTCAACGGATAAAAGGTACTCCGGGGATAACAGGCTGATCTTGCCCAAGAGTCCACATCGACGGCAAGGTTTGGCACCTCGATGTCGGCTCATCGCATCCTGGGGCTGGAGCAGGTCCCAAGGGTACGGCTGTTCGCCGTTTAAAGCGGTACGCGAGCTGGGTTCAGAACGTCGTGAGACAGTTCGGTCCCTATCCTCCGTGGGCGCAGGAGAATCGATGGAGGCTGCCCCCAGTACGAGAGGACCGGGGTGGACGCACCTCCGGTGAACCGGTTGTCGACCAACGGCACGGCCGGGTAGCCGCGTGCGGCGCGGATAACCGCTGAAGGCATCTAAGCGGGAAGCCGTTCCAGGGATTAGTTCTCCTTCCGGTAAGGGCCCAGGTAGACTACCTGGTCGATAGACGGCAGGTGCAAGGACGGCGACGTCCTCAGCCGAGCCGCACTAATCGCCCGAGCTCTTCCGGAACCGCACCTCGCGGCCCGCGGGACCCAGCGCTCATGCGCGCGGTCCGGGCACGAGGATGCCCCCGAGTCATCTTTCCTATGCGCCATGCGGCCCCCAGGGCACGTGTAAGGTGAGACCCAGGACACCGTAACGGTGGGCGCCGCCCACCGGTCAGCGGCCAGAGCATGGGGGGCACGCCCGGTCCCGTTCCGAACCCGGAAGCTAAGCCCCATCGCGCCGAGAGTACTGCGGGGCCAGCCCGTGGGAGGCCAGGGCGCCGCTGACCGGTGGACGGCACCGAGCCGTGCGCTTGAACTGAGAAGGGAGG